>NZ_CP172917.1:0-210000 GCF_050537975.1 Enterococcus sp. DIV1090
ATGCCCGACGTGGAAAGTTTTTGGCATAGCCTTGAAGAAGCCTATCAAGCGATTTTGTCGGCGCCAAGTTTTGATGCTTGGATTAAAACCACACGCCCTTTGAAATTAGACAACAATCAATTGTGGCTAGAAGTCCCTTCTGCAGTTCATCGTGATTACTGGGAAAAAAATCTTTCGGCAAAAATTGTCGAAACTGGATTTAAATTGACCGGTGCAGAAGTGATGCCCCATTTTGTTGTTGCCGATGAAAAAGACGCAGCACTGGCACAAGAACTCGAAGAACCTGCCGAAGAAGAAGTTGTTTTTAGTGAACAAAGTAAAAAAGCGATGCTTAATCCTAAGTACACTTTCGACACCTTCGTTATTGGTAAAGGAAACCAAATGGCGCACGCTGCAGCGCTTGTTGTTGCCGAGGATCCAGGTTCGATTTACAATCCCCTTTTCTTCTATGGTGGTGTAGGGTTAGGGAAAACCCATTTGATGCATGCTATTGGTCATCAAATGTTAGTGAATCAACCAGATGCCAAAGTCAAATATGTTAGTAGCGAAACGTTTACGAATGAATTTATCAACTCAATTCAAACAAAGACATCCGAACAATTTCGGAAAGAATATCGCAATGTTGACTTATTATTAGTCGATGATATTCAATTTTTGGCGGAAAAAGAAGCAACATTGGAAGAATTTTTCCATACCTTCAACGATCTTTACAATGAAAATAAACAAATTGTTTTAACAAGTGATCGCCCGCCGAATGATATTCCAAAATTACCTGAACGATTAGTTTCTCGCTTTGCTTGGGGTTTGTCTGTTGATATCACCCCGCCTGATTTAGAAACACGGATTGCAATTTTGCGCAAAAAAGCAGATGCCGAGCGTTTAGAAATTCCGGATGATACACTAAGTTATATCGCTGGTCAAATTGATTCCAACATCCGTGAATTAGAGGGTGCTTTGGTCCGTGTTCAAGCCTTTGCAACTATTAATGGAGAAGATATTACCACTAGTTTAGCGGCGGACGCCTTGAAATCTCTAAAATCAGTTGGTAGTAAAAATCAATTGTCCATTTTACAAATTCAAGAAGAAGTATCCAAATATTATCATGTGCCTCTTAAGGATTTAAAAGGGAAAAAACGGGTGAAAACAATTGTGGTTCCTCGTCAAATCTCAATGTATCTTGCTAGAGAAATGACCGACAATTCCTTGCCAAAAATTGGTGCCGAATTTGGCGGCAAAGATCATACAACGGTGATTCATGCGCACGAAAAGATTCAGCAATTATTGGAAAAAGATCCAGCGATTCAAAAAGAAGTCAGTGAAATTAAAAATTTATTGAACTCTTAGGATGTGGAAAACTAAACAAAAAAGAACAAAGTTATCCACAACTTATACACAAGTGGATAACTTAGTAAAATCAATGCTCTTTTGACTTTTCCACAGAATCAACATGCCCTATTACTTTTATTATTTATTTATATATAATATACAAAACAGTGGCGTACAAAATTAGAACGTATTGAAAATACTTAAAAAGGAGTTTACATTATGAAATTAACGGTCAAACGAAGTGTCTTTTTACAAGAATTACAAACTGTTCAACGAGCAATTTCTTCTAAAACAACGATTCCAATCTTAACAGGTGTTAAAATTGTGTTATCAGAAGATGGCTTATCACTTACTGGGAGTAACGCGGATATTTCAATTGAAAGTTTTTTAAGTAAAGATGATGAAAAAGCTCAAATGACCATTGAACGCACAGGTAGCATCGTTTTACAATCTCGTTTCTTTGGCGAAATTATTCGTAAATTACCAGAAGATATGTTCACAATGGAAGTTCTAGATAACAATCAAGTTGCAATTACTTCAGGAAAAGCTGATTTTACGGTTAATGGATTAGATGCTGACAATTATCCGCACTTACCAGTAATTGATACTCAAAACCAAATGAAATTACCTGTTCATTTATTGACAAAAATTATTAGTGAAACAGGTTTTGCTGTATCGATGCACGAAAGTCGTCCAATTTTAACTGGGGTTCACTTTATTTTAGAAAATCAAAAATTACTTGCCGTTGCGACAGATTCACATCGTTTAAGTCAACGTGTGATCCCGACAGAACAAGCAGTAGAAGACTTTAACATTGTAATTCCAGGAAAAAGTTTAACTGAACTTTCTCGTTCATTAACCAATGAAGAAGAAATGGTTGAAATCAGCATTATGGAAAACCAAGTGCTTTTTAAAACAGAAACAATGTACTTCTATTCTCGTTTGTTAGAAGGAAATTATCCTGATACCAACCGTTTAATTCCAACTAGCCATAACACTCAAATTGAATTTTATGTACCAGAATTGCTTTCAGCAATCGAACGTGCCTCTTTACTTTCTCATGAAGGACGTAACAATATTGTTCGCCTTTCAATTTCACCAGATTCTGTTGTTTTATATGGAAATTCACCTGAAATTGGAAAAGTCGAAGAAGCTTTAAACTATGAAAATGTTTCTGGTGAAGCGTTGGATATTTCTTTCAACCCAGATTATATGAAAGATGCATTGCGAGCGTTTGGCGATATGAATATTACCGTGAAATTCCTTTCCCCAATTCGTCCGTTTACATTGGAGCCAACCGAAACAGAACTAGATTTCATTCAACTAATTACACCGGTTCGTACAAATTAATCATGTTTAAAAAAGACCTTCGGAAAATCACTATGATCGCCGAAGGTTCTTTTTTGTCGTCTGTTTAAAGCCGATAAACGCTGCTAGATAAGCTTTTTAAAACTATAATAGCTTTTACGCTAATATTATTGTGAATGTTTGAACTATCGTTTGACGAATAAATTCTGCCTTTTTTTCGTGGATAAAGAAAAAAGCCCTTTAATTTTTCGTTTAAGGGCTGTTCATTTTTTTATGAATATTTCCTAGTGAAAGAAGTTTACGTTGCTTAAAACGACGCTCAGACTTCTACAAGCTACTTTTCTTCAATGCATGCCCTCTTCGTTTGTCTTTGAGTTACCCCAAATTGTTTTTTAGTTAAACGCTACTCGTCATTTCTGCCAAATCAGGCCCCTTTTTTCTCAAGAAAATATCAATTTCCGTTTTAAAATGCTTTTTAAGAGTTTTTTTATCCTAATAATATTTTCGGTCATTTAGAATTAAAATTGCTTAGAATGAAAATTAGACAGATAAATTTGTTTTCTCTTATGAAAAAGGGTATAATATATATGAGAACGTATTAGAAAAAAGAGGGATGCACATTGAAAAAAACGTTTGTTTTAGCAACTGAGTATATAACGCTTGGTCAGTTTCTTAAAGAAATCAACGTCATTGGTAGTGGCGGCCAAGCCAAATGGTATTTGGCAGATAATAGCGTGTTTGTTGATGGCGAGTTGGAAAATCGTCGCGGACGGAAACTTTATGCGGGCATGATGATTGAGATACCTGAAGAAGGTACTTTTTTTATGGTGAAAAACGGAAACGAGTCCGACGATGCGGCTGAATGAGCTGACACTTCAGCATTATCGTAATTATGAAACAGTCAGCTTAGATTTTCCAAAAACGTTAAATCTTTTTTTAGGCGAAAACGCCCAAGGAAAAACCAACTTGTTAGAAAGCATTTATGTTCTAGCAATGACACGAAGTCATCGAACCAGCAATGAAAAAGAATTAATTGGCTGGGAACAAGCAGCAGCTAAAATTAGCGGTGTGGTTGAAAAAAAGACAGGCACCGTGCCGTTGGAAATTTTAATTTCCAACAAAGGACGTAAAACCAAGGTTAATCACATTGAGCAAAAAAGGCTCAGTGCGTACATTGGGCAACTGAATGTTATTTTATTTGCCCCAGAAGATTTATCTTTGGTGAAAGGCTCACCTCAAGTCCGCCGGAAATTTATTGACATGGAACTCGGACAAGTGAGTCCTATTTATCTTTATGATCTTGTCCAATATCAGTCTGTTTTAAAGCAACGGAACCAATACCTAAAACAACTAGCTGAAAAAAAACAAACAGATACTGTTTATCTGGATATTTTGACAGAACAGCTAGCTGAATTTGGCGGGAAAGTTCTATACGCTCGGTTAGGTTTTCTTAAAAAATTAGAACACTGGGCAAACTTACTCCATCAAAAAATTAGTCATGGACGCGAAACGCTCACCATAGACTACGCATCAAGCATCCCAATTGACAACACGGATCTTTCCTTAGAAGCACTTCAAAATCAATTGCTCCAACAATTAATGAACAATCGTAAGCGTGAATTGTTTAAAGCGAATACTTTTTTAGGCCCTCATCGTGACGATTTGCTATTTATTGTCAATGGTCAAAATGTTCAAACGTATGGCTCACAAGGTCAACAGCGAACGACAGCTTTAAGTATTAAATTGGCAGAGATTGATTTGATGCATTCAGAAACAGGAGAATATCCTGTGTTATTACTAGATGATGTCATGAGTGAATTAGATAATGAACGTCAAATTCACTTGTTAGAAACGATTGAAGGCAAAGTTCAAACGTTCTTAACGACAACTAGTTTAGATCACATAAAAGACAAGCTAACAGTTGAACCAGATATTTTTTATGTTCAACAAGGCAAGATAGAAAGGAATTCAGCGACATGACAGAAGAAGAAAAAAACATGAGAGAACGTGCGCAAGAATATGACGCTAGTCAGATTCAAGTTTTGGAGGGCTTAGAAGCTGTCCGGAAACGTCCTGGTATGTACATAGGTTCTACTAGTGGCGAAGGGTTACACCACTTAGTATGGGAAATCGTTGACAACTCTATCGACGAAGCCTTAGCAGGATTTGCTAAATCAATTCAAGTAATTATCGAACCAGACGATAGTATTACTGTTATCGATGATGGTCGTGGAATTCCAGTCGGGATTCAAGCCAAAACAGGTCGCCCAGCTGTGGAAACAGTGTTTACAGTGCTACATGCCGGCGGGAAATTTGGCGGTGGCGGCTATAAAGTATCAGGTGGCTTGCACGGTGTTGGTTCCTCTGTTGTTAATGCTTTATCGACCAGTTTAGATGTTCGTGTTTATAAAGATGGCAAAGTGTATTACCAAGAATATCGTCGTGGTGCGGTTGTTGATGACCTAAAAGTTATCGAAGAAACGGATCGTCACGGAACCACTGTTCACTTTATTCCAGATCCTGAAATTTTTACAGAAACAACCGTTTATGATTTTGATAAATTAGCAACACGGGTTCGTGAATTAGCCTTTTTAAATCGAGGCTTACACATTTCAATTGAAGACCGTCGTGAAGGACAAGAAGATAAAAAAGAGTATCACTATGAAGGCGGGATTAAGAGTTATGTTGAGCATTTAAATGCCAATAAAGACGTTATTTTCCCAGAGCCAATCTTCATTGAAGGAGAGCAACAAGATATTACAGTGGAAGTGTCAATGCAGTATACAGATGGCTACCACTCAAATATTTTAAGTTTTGCCAACAATATTCATACTTATGAAGGCGGAACGCATGAATCTGGTTTTAAAACTTCTTTAACACGTGTGATTAATGACTATGCACGTAAACAAAAATTGATGAAAGAAAACGATGAAAAATTAACTGGGGAAGATGTTCGTGAAGGCTTAACCGCAGTGGTTTCCATCAAACATCCAGATCCTCAATTTGAAGGACAAACCAAAACGAAATTAGGAAACTCAGAAGTACGGACCGTCACGGATCGTTTATTCTCAGAATACTTTACAAAATTCTTGATGGAAAATCCAACAGTCGGCAAACAAATTGTCGAAAAAGGCATGTTGGCTTCAAAAGCTCGTTTAGCCGCTAAAAGAGCCCGTGAAGTCACCCGTCGTAAAGGCGCGTTAGAAATTAGCAACTTGCCAGGGAAGCTGGCTGATTGCTCAAGTAAAGATCCGGAAAAATGCGAATTATTTATCGTCGAAGGAGACTCGGCCGGCGGTTCAGCAAAACAAGGCCGTAGCCGTGAATTCCAAGCCATTTTACCAATTCGTGGGAAAATCTTGAATGTTGAGAAAGCCAGCATGGATAAAATTTTAGCCAATGAAGAAATTCGGTCATTATTTACAGCTATGGGAACAGGCTTCGGCGAAGATTTCGATGTTTCTAAAGCACGTTATCACAAACTAGTGATTATGACCGATGCCGATGTCGATGGTGCGCATATTCGAACGTTGTTATTAACCTTGTTCTATCGCTTCATGCGTCCAATTGTTGAAGCTGGTTATGTGTATATTGCCCAACCACCACTATATGGTGTGAAACAAGGGAAAAACATCACCTACGTTCAACCGGGCAAACATGCTGAAGAGGAACTAGCAAAAGTGTTAGAAGAATTACCTGCTTCACCAAAACCAAGTGTTCAACGTTACAAAGGTTTGGGTGAAATGGATGATCACCAACTTTGGGAAACAACAATGGACCCAGAAAAACGATTAATGGCGCGAGTGAGTGTCGATGATGCCATTGAAGCTGACCAAATTTTTGAAATGCTAATGGGCGATCGTGTGGAACCACGTCGTGCGTTTATCGAAGAAAATGCCCATTACGTGAAAAACTTGGATATTTAATGTGTCGCAACGTTGTAAGAGACGCTAGAACATATATTTAGAGGGGAAAAAATTCATGAGTGAAGAAATTAAAGAAAACATTCAAGACGTCAATCTGACCAGCGAAATGAAAGAATCTTTCATTGACTACGCAATGAGTGTTATCGTAGCCCGCGCGTTACCTGACGTTCGTGACGGTTTAAAACCTGTTCATCGCCGAATCTTATATGGAATGAACGAATTAGGGGTAACCCCTGATAAGCCACACAAAAAATCAGCCCGGATTGTTGGGGATGTTATGGGTAAATATCACCCCCATGGGGACAGTGCGATTTACGAATCAATGGTGCGGATGGCACAACCTTTTAGTTATCGGGCTATGTTAGTTGACGGCCACGGAAACTTCGGTTCTGTCGATGGTGACGGCGCTGCCGCTATGCGTTATACCGAAGCACGTATGAGTAAAATTGCTTTAGAAATGCTACGAGATATTAACAAAAATACAGTCGATTTCCAAGGAAACTATGATGATTCAGAACAAGAACCAGTAGTTTTACCTGCTCGTTTTCCAAACTTACTAGTTAACGGAACAACGGGGATTGCGGTGGGGATGGCAACAAATATTCCACCACACAATTTAAGTGAAGTGATTGATGCAACAAGTTTATTGATGGACAATCCTGATGTAACGACGAATGAATTGATGGAAGTGTTACCTGGACCAGATTTTCCAACAGGCGGTTTAGTGATGGGGAAATCAGGGATTCGCCGAGCATATGAAACGGGGAAAGGTTCGATTACAGTTCGTGCAAAAGTTGAATTGACTGAAATGCCGAATGGAAAAGAACGTATTTTAGTAACTGAATTGCCTTATATGGTGAATAAAGCCAAATTAATCGAACGAATTTCTGAATTACACAGAGATAAACGAATTGAAGGAATTACTGATTTGCGGGATGAATCTTCTCGTGAAGGCATGCGGATCGTCATCGATGTTCGTCGAGATGTGAGTGCCTCTGTTGTGTTAAACAACTTGTACAAAATGACTGCCTTACAAACATCTTTTGGTTTTAACATGTTAGCCATCGAAAAAGGCGTACCGAAAATTTTAAGCTTGAAACGTATTTTAGAAAATTACGTCGAGCACCAAAAAGAAGTCATTACTCGCCGGACGATTTTTGACAAAAACAAAGCAGAAGCACGGGCGCATATTTTAGAAGGTCTACGAATTGCCTTAGATCATATCGATGAAATCATTGCCATTATCCGTGGATCACAATCAGATGACGAAGCAAAAGCAACGTTAATTGAACGCTTTGAATTTTCAGATCGTCAAGCGCAAGCGATTTTAGATATGCGTTTACGCCGTTTAACAGGCTTAGAACGCGACAAAATTGAAAATGAATATCAAGAGCTATTGAAATTCATTGCGGACTTAGAGGACATTTTAGCCCGCCCAGAACGCGTCATTGAAATCATTAAAACAGAGTTAAATGACGTTCGCACAAAATTTGGTGATGCACGACGCACAGAATTATTAGTAGGTGAAGTCCTAAGTCTTGAAGATGAAGATTTAATCGAAGAAGAAGAAGTCGTGATTACGTTAACCAATAACGGCTACATTAAGCGGATGGCAAACTCCGAATTCCGGGCGCAACGCCGTGGCGGACGTGGTGTCCAAGGGATGGGCGTTCATGATGATGATTTCGTGAAAAACCTAGTTTCTTGTTCAACACACGACACGTTATTATTCTTTACGAACACTGGGAAAGTTTACCGAGCAAAAGGTTACGAAATCCCTGAATACGGTAGAACAGCAAAAGGAATTCCAGTGATTAACTTACTGGGAATTGATTCTGCAGAAAAAATTCAAGCGATTATTTCTGTTGAGGGCAAAGCGGAAGCAGGTAAATACTTGTTCTTCACAACCTTAAAAGGAACCGTCAAACGGACAGCCGTAACAGCCTTTTCTAATATCCGTAGTAATGGATTAATCGCCATTAGCTTAAAAGAAGATGATGAGTTAGTTAACGTGGTAACGACTAATGGCAATCAGAAGATGATTATCGGAACACATGCAGGATACTCTGTCACATTTGATGAAAATACTGTACGTGATATGGGCCGGACAGCATCAGGTGTTCGGGGAATCCGTCTCCGCGAAAATGATTATGTGGTCGGCGCAGCGATTCTGGATGAAAATAAAGAAGTCCTAGTCATTACTGAAAATGGTTATGGTAAGCGTACAAAAGCTTCTGAATATCCAGTTAAAGGACGTGGCGGTAAAGGGATTAAGACAGCAAATATCACTGAGAAAAATGGTCCATTAGCTGGTTTAACCACGGTCAATGGGGATGAAGATATCTTATTGATTACGAACAAAGGCGTCATTATCCGCTTTAACGTTGATTCTGTTTCTCAAACAGGACGCGCAACATTAGGGGTTCGTTTAATGAGAATGGAAGATGGTGCCAAAGTGGTAACAATGGCTGTTGTAGAACCAGAAGAAGTGGAAGAAGAAATCGTTGAAGTTGTAGAAACAACAGAAAACGAAACAACATCAGAAACAGAAGAATAACATAAAAAAGTTTCGCCAGTTGGCGAAACTTTTTTATTGGGACTTTCCAAAACTATTTCTTGCTTTTGTCCATCAATTAGCATATAATTAGAGATTGTGAACTACCTTTTTAGGTATGTTCTCCTTGCTCTTAGCCAACTAAGAGCCTTGAAGTCCATAGGGAGGTGAAAATCAATGAGTCAAGATACGAAGTACGAAATCATGTACATTATTCGTCCGAACATTGATGAAGAAGCAAAAACTGCTTTAGTAGAACGTTTCGACACAATCTTAAAAGATAACGGAGCAGAAGTTATCGAATCTAAAGATTGGGAAAAACGCCGCTTAGCATATGAAATGAACGGATTCCGTGAAGGCATCTATCATATCGTTAATGTTACTTCTCCATCAACAGCTGGCGCAATCAACGAGTTTGATCGTTTAGCAAAAATCAATGACGATATTATCCGTCATATGATCGTGAAGGTAGAAGCATAATTTGTTTCACATGAAACATTTATTGACGAAAGGAGATGTTTTGAATGATTAATAACGTTGTATTAGTCGGAAGATTGACAAAAGATCCTGACTTACGTTACACCGCTAGTGGTTCAGCTGTTGCGACCTTTACACTTGCTGTAAACCGTAACTTTACGAATCAAAATGGTGACCGTGAAGCAGACTTTATCAACTGTGTGATTTGGCGTAAACCCGCAGAAACAATGGCTAATTATGCCCGTAAAGGTACATTATTAGGTGTTGTCGGAAGAATTCAAACTCGTAACTACGAGAACCAACAAGGTCAACGTGTCTACGTAACTGAAGTGGTTTGTGAAAACTTCCAATTGTTAGAATCTCGTTCTGCTTCAGAACAAAGAGGAACTGGCGGCGGTAGCTTTAATAACAACGAAAATGGTTATCAATCACAAAATCGTAGCTTTGGTAATAACAATGCCGGTTCTGGATTTAATAACAACAACAATAGTTTCAATCCATCATCTTCTCAGTCGCAAAACAATAACGGTATGCCTGATTTCGATAAAGATTCTGATCCATTTGGTGGCTCAGGTTCATCTATCGACATTTCAGATGATGATTTACCATTCTAAACGAATTTGATAGGAGGGAACAAGAATGGCACAACAAAGAAGAGGCGGACGTAAACGTCGGAAAGTCGACTACATCGCAGCAAACCACATCGAATACATCGATTATAAAGATACTGAATTGTTAAAACGATTCATTTCAGAACGTGGCAAAATTTTACCACGTCGTGTTACAGGTACTGGCGCTAAAAACCAACGTAAATTAACGATTGCTATTAAACGCGCACGTATCATGGGATTATTACCATTCGTTAGTGACGAACAATAATTTTATGACAATTTCCAGAACCAAAGAGCTTGCTCTTTGGTTCTTTTTTATCTTGACTAGTGTTTCACGTGAAACATAACAAGGTTCGCAGAATGAAGTGTTTTGTGATAAAATAAGGGATGAAATAACTAGTGAATCACCAGAGCTATATGCTCGTTGGAACAAGTCGCCTCAAAGGTCTGCAGAAAGATTGGAGGCAAAAAAATGCAAAAGAAGAGAATTCAAAAAAACGGTTTCTTAATTGTTGTGGGTCTTCTCTTAGTAGAATTTCTCCTCTATTTCTTACTAACAAATAAATGGCTGCTATTGGCGGTAATTATCGCATTAGATATCTTTCTCTTAGTGGTTATTCGGCTGTTGATTAGAGATGTAGAAATTACAAACGTAGAAAAGATTCAAGAAGCAAGTTCCATTGCTGAACAATCGTTGGATTATGTTGTAAATGAAGTACCTGTGGGAATTATTACGTATAACGGGGAAACACGCGCGGTAGAATGGCTTAATCCTTATGCTGCTTCTATTTTTAATAAAGACAATCAGCTAACGTTAACCGCTAGCCAAGTTACGTCTTATTTAGAATTAGCAGAACGAAACCAAGATATTTTTACGATTGACGAAAATACCTATCGCTTTAGCGTCAATAAAGAACAACATACAATTACTTTTGAAGATATCACTAAAGAAAGTAATTTGTATCAAGAAAAAGTCGAAATGCAAACGGCTATTGGCATTGTGTCTGTCGATAATTATGATGATGTCACCGATACAATGGACGAGAAAGAAATTTCTTATTTGAATAGTTTCATTACGACGATGGTTTCTGATTGGATGGACCAATACAAAGTTTTTTATAAGCGAATCAACGCAGAACGTTATTTTTTCATTGCCCAATGGGAAGATATTCAAAAAATGATGGACGAAAAATTTTCTATTTTGGATACGATCCGTAAGGAATCAGCTAACCATGAAGTAGCTATTACGTTAAGCATGGGGATTGCTTATGGGGGGCCAACCTTAGATCAAACCGGGACCACGGCTCAAACGAACCTAGATACAGCTTTAGTACGTGGTGGTGATCAAGTGGTTGTAAAAGAAGCCAAAGATGAAGCGAAGCCGTTATTTTTTGGTGGAAAAACGGCAGTAACGACGAAACGTTCCCAAGTACGTTCTCGCGCAATGAGCATGGCAATTAAGGGAATTATTGCGGAATCTGCTGACATCTATATTATGGGCCATCGTTATCCAGATATGGATGCGTTAGGTTCAGCATTTGGTGTTGCTCGTTTAGCCTCGTTTAATAATCGAAAAGCGTGGATTGTTTTAGATGAAAATGAAATCATTCCCGATGTCAAAAGAGTGTTAGAGGCGATTAAAGAGTACCCAGAATTAGAAGAGCGCATTATTAGTCCTAAAGAGGCCATGAAGCGCAAGAAAGAAAGTAGCTTATTAGTTATGGTAGATTACCATAAACCGTCTCTATCGATCTCACAAGAGCTCTATGAGCGTTTTGATAAAGTAGTAATCATTGATCACCATCGACGAGGAGACGAATTTCCAGCAAAACCCTTGCTTTCTTATATTGAATCTTCTGCCTCTTCTGCTTCAGAATTAGTCACAGAATTGATCGAATACCAAAGTAATAGCGCAAATAAACTGCAGGCCTTTGAAGCAACCATGATGTTGGCGGGAATTGTGGTTGATACGAAAAGTTTCAATACACGAACGACGGCGCGAACATTTGATGTGGCTAGTTATTTACGAACTTGTGGAGCAGACTCATCTTTAGTACAATATCTATTAAGTTCTGATCTTACAAGCTATCTGGAAATGAACAACTTAATCTCTAAAAGCGAATATGTCACAAAAGATACCGTCGTTGTTGCCGGGAGTGAAGACAAAGAATATGATAGTGTCACAGCTGCCAAAACAGCGGACACGTTACTTTCTATGGCAGGGATTAATGCAGCATTTGTCATTACCAAGCGGACGGATCAACAGATTGGCATTAGTGCTCGGAGTAATGGTTCAATTAATGTCCAAATTATTATGGAAAATTTAGGTGGTGGCGGTCACTTTACTAATGCGGCAGTACAATTATCAAACGTAACAGTAGCAGAAGTAAAAGAGCAACTACTTGATGTAATTCGTCAAAATATTAATGAAATGTATGAACAGGAGTGAAGGAAATGAAAGTCATTTTTTTACAAGACGTTAAAGGAAAAGGAAAAAAAGGGGACGTAAAAGAAGTGCCAACTGGTTACGCCCAAAACTTTTTAATTAAAAATGGTTATGCGAAAGAAGCCAATAAAGGGAGCATGAGTGCATTAGCGGGTCAAAAGAAAGCCCAAGAAAAACATGAAGCAGAAGTTTTAGCACAAGCAAAAGAAATGCAAGCCTTTTTAGAAGATGAAAAGACTGTTGTAGAGATCAAGGCAAAAGCTGGAGAAGATAGCCGTTTATTTGGCTCAATTCCTTCAAAACAAATTGCAGAAGCCTTAAACAAACAATACAATGTAAAATTGGATAAACGCAAAATCGAATTAGCCAACCCAATTCGTTCTCTAGGTTACACTAACGTACCAGTCAAACTACATCATGAAGTTACAGCGAAAATTAAGGTTCATGTCGTAGCGGAATAATACAATCGATAAAAAAGAAGCCGATTTCTCCGGCTTCTTTTTTATACCAAATAAATTACTCGAATTATTTTTATAATATTTAAAAATCAAATATACAACACTTTAAATTAACGAAAGTGTTATATTTTTATTAGTTGTATATTTTTTAAAATTGAAAAGTGAACTAAAAATAGAGAAATCAGCAGAGAAAAAATGTACTTTTTTTAATGAAATTGTGTTAAAATGGATAGACTAAATGAACCAGAAAGTAAGACATCGTGGGAGAGAACAAAATGAATGAATTATTGCAAGATAGGGTACCGCCACAAAATATTGAAGCGGAACAAGCCGTTTTAGGTTCTATTTTCTTAGATGCAGATGTGCTAATAGAAGCGATGGAATATGTGGAACCTAAAGATTTCTATCGTCGTAGTCATCAGTTGATTTTCCAAACGATGATGACCTTAAGCGACCGAAATGAAGCGATTGATGTGGTAACAATCAAAGATCGCCTAGAACAAGAGAATTTGTTAGAAGATGTTGGTGGACTAAGTTATCTGTCAGATTTAGCTTTAGCTGTGCCGACAGCTGCCAATGTTATTTATTATGCAAAAATTGTTGAACAAAAATCGTTGCTGCGCAACTTAATCCAAACCGCTACAGAGATTGTAACTAAAGGCTTTGAGCAAGGTGAAGATGTTGAATCTATTTTGGATGATGCAGAACGAAGCATTTTAGAAGTCTCCGAAAAGCGGAATCGCAGTGGCTTTTTATCAATTTCAGATGTTCTAAATACAACTATTGCGAATATTGACCAATTATACCAAAATGATGAAGAGATTACTGGTTTACCTACAGGCTATCAAGCATTGGATAAAATGACTGCTGGCTTGCAAGCGGAAGAGCTAATTATTTTAGCGGCCCGTCCAGCGGTAGGGAAAACCGCTTTTGCATTAAATATTGCCCAAAATGTCGGCACCAAAACAGATAAAGCTGTCGCTATTTTTAGTTTAGAAATGGGGGCAGAATCATTAGTGAACCGGATGCTTTGTGCAGAAGGATCCATTGAGGCCAGCCATTTAAGAACAGGGCAATTATCTGAAGAAGAATGGCAAAACTTAATTATTGCGATGGGTAGTTTGTCCCGTGCGAATATCTATATTGATGACACACCAGGGATTAAAATTACCGAAATTCGTGCGAAATGTCGTAAATTAGCACAAGAAAAAGGCAACTTAGGTCTAATTTTGATCGACTACCTACAATTGATTGAAGGAACTGGAAAAGAGAACCGCCAACAGGAGGTTTCTGATATTTCACGTCAATTAAAAAAATTAGCGAAAGAGTTAAAAGTCCCAGTTATCGCTTTGTCACAGCTTTCTCGTGGCGTGGAACAACGTCAAGATAAACGTCCTGTGTTAAGTGATATTCGTGAATCAGGTTCCATTGAGCAAGATGCCGATATCGTTGCCTTTCTTTATCGTGATGATTACTACGATCGTGGTGAAGGAGAAGACGGCGATCATGAGCCACCAGAAGTTGACAATGTTGTAGAAGTCATCATTGAGAAAAACCGTAGTGGTGCGCGTGGAACGGTCGAATTACTTTTCATTAAAGAATATAATAAATTTTCTTCGCTTTCGCCGAGGACAGAATTTTAAAAAAACGAACTCATTTTTTGAGTTCGTTTTTTTGCTTATTAAGGGATTAAAATCAGAGAGTAAAACACGAACAATATTCGTATATTTTATTATTTTACAAAAACATAGCTAAAAATGTTCGTATTTTTGACAGAAACGCTTTTGATTGTGAAAGAATATTCGATTTTTACCCTTGAAAGGGACTGGTTTTACTGGTACAATGATTCAGGACAAAAAAATTATGAACGAGGTGTTCGAATGTCATCAGTAGTAGTTGTTGGAACGCAATGGGGCGACGAAGGTAAAGGAAAAATTACAGACTTTCTAAGTGAAAACGCAGAAGTGATCGCTCGTTACCAAGGCGGAGATAACGCCGGACATACCATTAAATTCGACGGCGTAACGTATAAATTACATTTAATTCCTTCAGGGATTTTCTATAAAGAAAAAATTAGTGTAATTGGTAACGGCGTAGTTGTGAATCCAAAATCTTTAGTAAAAGAATTAGCTTATTTAAAAGAAAATAATGTTGCCACTGATAATTTACGTATTTCAGATCGTGCTCATGTCATCTTGCCGTATCATATTAAATTGGATCAATTGCAAGAAGATGCGAAAGGTGAAAACAAGATTGGGACAACGATTAAAGGAATTGGCCCAGCCTACATGGATAAAGCAGCACGGGTGGGAATCCGTATTGCTGATTTATTGGATAAAGAAATTTTTGCGGAACGTTTGAAAATTAACTTAGAAGAAAAAAATCGTCAATTCGTTAAAATGTTTGATAGCGAAGCCATTGAATTTGATGATATTTTTGAAGAATACTATGAATACGGACAACAAATTAAACAATATGTTACAGATACTTCGGTTATTTTAAATGATGCATTAGATGCTGGAAAACGGGTTTTATTTGAAGGGGCACAAGGTGTCATGTTGGATATCGATCAAGGAACCTATCCATTTGTTACTTCCTCTAATCCAGTAGCTGGTGGCGTAACTATCGGTAGTGGCGTTGGTCCATCAAAAATTAATAAAGTGGTTGGTGTCTGCAAAGCGTACACTTCACGTGTCGGTGACGGCCCATTCCCAACAGAATTATTTGATGAAACAGGAGAAACCATTCGTCGTGTCGGTAAAGAATACGGAACAACAACAGGACGTCCGCGTCGTGTCGGTTGGTTTGATTCAGTAGTTATGCGTCATTCAAAACGTGTATCAGGGATTACGAACTTGTCATTAAACTCGATTGACGTGTTAAGTGGTTTAGAAACGGTGAAAATTTGTACAGCTTATGAACTTGATGGTGAATTAATTTATCATTATCCAGCAAGCTTGAAAGAATTAAGCCGCTGTAAACCAGTTTATGAAGAATTACCAGGTTGGTCTGAAGATATCACTGGTTGCAAAACTTTAGCCGATTTACCAGCTAATGCTCGTAACTACGTGCATCGGATTTCAGAATTAGTTGGTGTGCGCATTTCAACATTCTCTGTAGGTCCAGACCGTAACCAAACGAACGTTTTAGAAAGCGTTTGGGCACAAATTTAAGCAGATTTTTAAGGGAACGTAAAGGATGGCTTATGCCAGTTCAGCCTTTACGTTCTTTTTTAATTTTATATAAAAATGAAAAACTATGGTAAAATAAAAGAAAACATGAAGGGGGCAATTGTCCGTGAATTATCAATTAGTGACAGATTCTTGTTGTGACTTGCCGTATACATACTTAAAAGAAAACCAAGTACCTTTTATTAGCATGAATATTCAAATTGACGGGAAAGAATATCGCGATGATTTAGGTGAAACGTTTGATTATCAGAACTTCTTAACGGCTATTAAAAATGGAAGTATGCCCACTACCTCTCAAGTTAATGTAGGACGCTACAATGAATTTTTCCGTCCTTTTGTGGAGCAAGGGTTACCGGTGATTTATTTAGCTTTTTCATCTGGGTTAAGTGGCTCTTATCAAAGTGCGTTGCAATCAGTAGAGATGTTAAAAGAAGAGTATGATAATGTAGAAATTCATATTATTGACACAAAAGCAGCTAGCTTAGGTCAAGGGATGTTAGTCCGAGAAGCCATTCGATTACAAACAGATGGTCATTCATTAGGAGAAGTTGTTGCCTATCTTGAAGAGCAAAAAATGAAACTTCACTCGTGGGTAACGGTAGATGATTTAAAACATTTAGAACGTGGCGGACGGATTTCTAAAACAGCGGCAGCACTTGGTGGCTTAATGAACATTAAACCAATTATTCGCGTGGATGCGGCAGGCAAACTAGCATCCGTTGGTAAAACTCGTGGACGAAACAAGTCCTTGCAAAAGATTGCGCAAGAAACGATTCAAGGCATTGTAGAGCCAATGAAACAAACACTATTGATTGCATATGCGGGAACGAAAGATGACGCGGAAAAAGTCAAAGAATTAATTGAAAAAGAAATAGAAGTTAATGAGATACTGATTTATCCTCTAGGACCCACCATTACTAGTCATACCGGAATAGGTTGTATTGCTGTGTTTTCTTTTGGTGAAAAAAGAAAATAAAAAATAGAGAAGTCATTTTTTAATGACTTCTCTATTTTTTTAATAATCTGAACTGAATAAAACGTCCATTTGTTTTTGAATTTCTGGGTTTTCCAAGAATTCATCATAGGTTGTTTCTGCCCGATCAATAACCCCTTTATCAGAAACAGCAATAATTCGGTTCGCTAATGTTTGGATAAACTGGTGGTCATGTGAAGCAAAAAGAATTGAACCAGTGAAAGCCATCAACCCATCATTTAATGCAGTGATTGATTCTAAGTCTAAGTGATTCGTTGGATCATCTAAAACTAAGACATTGGCTTTGGAAAGCATTAATTTTGAAAGCATGACACGCACTTTTTCGCCTCCGGAAAGAACATTGACTGGTTTTAGTACCTCTTCACCAGAGAATAACATCCGACCTAAGAAACTACGTAAGAACGTATTGTCATCTTCTTCTTTACCAGCAAATTGACGTAACCAATCTAAAATGGTTAATGGCTCTTCAAAGTCTTTGCTGTTGTCTTTTGGTAAATAAGCTTGGCTAGTTGTAACGCCCCAACGAACAGAACCTGTATCGGGAGTAATTTCGCCCATAATCACTTTGAATAACGTAGTCGTTGTAATATCTGAGTCAGCGATGAATGCCACTTTATCATCTTTTGTTAAGTTGAACGAGATATTATCTAAGATTTTTTTGCCATCAATCGTTACAGAGACATTTTCAACTTGTAATAAGTCATTGCCGATTTCACGTTCTGGTGTAAAACCAACGAATGGATAACGACGAGAGGAAGGTTGAATGTCATCTAAGGTAATTTTATCTAACATTTTTTTACGAGACGTTGCTTGTTTTGATTTTGAGGCATTGGCGCTAAAACGAGCGATAAAGTCTTGTAATTCTTTGATTTGTTCTTCTTTTTTGGCATTAGATTGTGCTTGCAATTTTGTCGCTAGTTGGCTTGATTCCAACCAGAAATCATAGTTACCAACGTAAAGTTTGATTTTACTAAAGTCTAAATCTGCCATGTGAGTGCAGACTTTGTTTAGGAAATGACGGTCATGGGAAACCACGATAACGGTATTTTCAAAGTTGATTAAAAATTCTTCTAACCAATTGATTGAGCGAGTGTCTAAACCATTTGTCGGCTCGTCTAATAGTAAGACATCTGGTTTGCCAAAAAGAGATTGAGCTAATAATACTTTGACTTTTTGACCAGCTGTTAATTCGCTCATTTTTTGATCATGTAATTCTTCTGGAATGTTTAGCCCTTGGAGTAAAACAGCTGCTTCAGGTTCTGCTTCCCAACCGTCAAGTTCAGCAAATTCGCCTTCTAGTTCTGCGGCACGAATCCCATCTTCATCTGAAAAATCTTCTTTCATATAGATAGCATCTTTTTCTTTCATTACTTCGTAAAGACGTTTATGTCCCATAATTACAGTTTCTAAAACAGTGTAGTCTTCGTAGTCAAAGTGATTTTGTTTCAGCGTCGCTAGTCGCTCATTAGGACCCATTGAAACCACGCCAGTTGTCGGTTGAATCTCACCTGATAAAATTTTAAGAAACGTTGATTTTCCTGCACCGTTTGCGCCGATTAAGCCGTAACAGTTGCCAGGAGTAAATTTAATATTCACTTCTTCAAAAAGTTTACGATCTGGAAATTGTAAACTTACATCATTAACAGTAATCAATTGTTTTCCTCGCTTTTAATATATTCTTGAACCTCTCTGCATTATATCGGCTACAGAACCTTTTTTCAAGGAGTTTCAATCTTTTTACAGAAACGAATAAAAAGGTGGGTTTTTTATAGAAAAAAGGCGCTTTTTTAAAATGTTTCATGTGAAACAGAAATTTTTTTCATGAAAGGGTTTTTAGTGTATTTTTTTAATGATACACTGTATCATGTAAATTAATTAGTGTATCGATTAAAGGAGCCATCAAAAATGAAGCGGATTGAAAAAATCTATCAATATGTTAAAGAGCAAACGAAGAATTTAACGCCAATGACCTTAACAAGTGATGCGGGAGTCACGACACAAGAAATTTCAGAACGTTTAAACATTCAGCGGACCAATGCTAGTAAAGATTTGAATCAACTGGTTCGTGAAGGGCGCTTGAAAAAATTATCTGGTCGACCAGTAAAATATGTCGCGCAGGTGGCGTTTCAGCATCGACCATTAACCAAGCCAGTTAAAAGTTATCGGGAAAAATCAATGGATCACTCCACAAAAACTTTTATCGAACCATTGGTTGAACCAGTAGTCACGACAAGTAAAACCCCAGAAGTTGAAGATATTTTCAAAAAAATTATCGGTTCAGCTGGAAGCATGAAAACGCCGGTTGAACAAGCCAAAGCAGCGATTTTATATCCGCCAAAAGGCTTGAATTGTTTAATTACTGGACCAACAGGTTCTGGGAAAACTTATTTTGCTCATGCCATGTTTCAATTTGCGAAGCTGAACCAAATTGTGGCCAAAGAAAAAGAGTTTGTGGTGTTTAACTGTGCAGACTATGCGCATAATCCAGAACTTTTGATGTCGCATTTATTTGGGTATGTAGAAGGGGCCTTCACAGGCGCTACGAAAGCGAAAGAAGGGATTATTGATGAAGCAGATGGCAGCATTCTGTTTTTAGATGAAGTACATCGGTTACCACCCGAAGGACAAGAAATGATTTTTTATTTTATGGATCACGGTGTGTACGCGCGTTTAGGTGAAACAGTGAAATCACATCATGCGGATGTTCGGATTATTTGTGCTACGACGGAGAATCCTACTTCTTCTTTATTGAATACTTTTGTGCGACGCATTCCGATTATCATTCAATTACCGAACTTTAGTGACCGTCCTGCGAAAGAAAAAATTGACCTCCTAAAAGTGATGGTTTCAATGGAAGCAGCGCGGATTCAACGGCGAATCTCTTTGTCAGAAGATGTGGTCAAAGCGTTAATTGGAAGTGTTTCTTATGGAAATGTCGGTCAGCTAAAATCGAATGTGCAACTTGTGACTGCGCGAGGGTTCCTTAATCAGATGGAACAAGAGGAATTAATGATTACGATGGACGAATTAACGGACAATATTAAAGAAGGCATTATGCAACTTGCCAGTAATCGAGAAGTATTGTCGGAGTTATCGAAATATCTGGAACCGCAATTAGTGGTATCACCAAATGAATCTTTAGTAGCTATTCAGTCAGATGCCTATGAATTACCTTACAATCTATATGAGATTATTGGAGATAAAGCGGCTCTCTTAAAAGCAGACGGCTTGGACCAAGAACTAATTAATAATTTTATTACAACGGATATCAATGTTCATTTAAAATCTTTCTACAAAGATTATGGGTTCACCTTTGATACAGAAAATAAATTGGCTGAAATTGTTGACCAACGAATTATTGATGTCACTAAGAAAATTTATAATTTTGCAGCGAAGCGGTTATCGTATTCGTTTCAACCCAATTTTATTTATGCAATGAGTTTACACATTAGTTCTTTCTTGAAACGCATCCAATTAGGTAAAGATCCTAAGCATCCTTTAAATGAAAGTATTCGAAATATGGTTTTAGATTATCCAACAGAGTTTGAAACAGCAAAAGAAATTAAAAATATTATTGAAAGTAGTTATCAGATGGAGATTCCTGAATCTGAAAGTTACTATTTAGCTGTTTTGCTCATTTCTTTAAGAGAAAATCCTGAGGCTGGCCGGATTGGCATTGTCGTGGCTGCGCACGGAAATAGTACCGCTAGCAGTATGGTACAAGTGGTTTCTCAATTGTTAAATGTTGATAATTTGAAGGCTGTGGATATGCCTTTAGATATGCCACCGAAAGAAGCTTTGCGTAAAATCGTTGAAGCAGTTGGTGAAGTGAATGAAGAAAATGGCGTACTATTATTAGTGGACATGGGTTCATTAAGTACGTTTTCAGAAGAAATTGTACGCCAGACAGGCATTGATGTGCGGACAGTAGACATGGTGACCACGCCAATTGTTCTTGAAGCGGCCCGCAAAACCGCATTAATTGATACGCAATTGGAAACACTTCACGAGTCTTTAAAAAACTTTCATGGCTATGCCGATATTCGCCAAAGTGAAACGAAACAAATCATTGAAAATTGGAAAACAAGAGCAATTATTGCTATCTGCGCTTCTGGAGAAGGAACTGCGCGCCGAATGAAAGAGCTTATTGAGGAAGCTGTCTTGCCACAAATAGACTGGCATTTAGAAGTGATTCCTTTGTCCATTGTAAATATGAAAGAAGTCTTGCCTAAAATTCAAGAAGACTATGAAATTATTGCGACAACTGGGATTACCAATCCCAAAATTGGTGTTCCTTATATTTCCATGGAAAATTTCTTTTCCGGTGAAGCAGAAAAAATTATTCAGCAATTACTAGCAGAGCGGAAAGAAGAAGTAATGAATAAGCCGTTGGACGAAGCGGCAGCAAAAGAAATTTGTCTAAAATATATGGAGCAAAGTTTCACTTTCATTAATGGAAAAAAAATCATTGATCTGTTGTGGTCATTCGCTAAAAATATCCAAACCCAATTAGCGATGCCAGAAGAGTACACATTTTACATCAATTTGATTATGCACACATCGGGCATGTTGGAGCGTATTTTACGGAATGATACACTGACGGTTTCAGAAAAGGAACTTGGTCGATTGGTTCAAGAACCAATTTATCCAGTGATTGTGGCCTCAATTGAGACTATGGAAGAAGCTCTTAATATGGATGTTCCAGCAGAAGAAGTTTATTTTATCGCACAGTTAGTCAAAAATGCTCAGTGTATCGAAGATAAAATCACCGAAATTGATACACTAGATTAATACAGAAAAAACGATACACTATTTATTAGTGTATCGTTTTTTTTATTTTCTTAAAAAAACCTATAATTTTCTAGGTTTCGAACCGATACACTAAAGTTGGCACGAAACTTGCTTATAATAAGGTGTCCCTTTTTACCTAAAATTTTTAAGTAAAAAGACAAAGGTCCTAACCTTTAAAAATGAATTTAAAGGAGCATTCCCGATGGTAATGGATATTCGTTTAGCTCGAATTGATGATCGATTAATTCATGGCCAAGTAGCAACTGTTTGGGCAAAATTGACGAACATTAATCGCATTTTAGTGGTTAGTGATTCCGTTGCTCATGACAATTTGAGAAAAGCCTTGTTGGTTCAAGCTGCTCCACCTGGTGTCAAAGTAAATGTCATCACTGTTCAAAAAATGATTGATGTTTACCCTGATCCTCGTTTTGATTCGTTTCGAGCCATGTTGTTATTCACTAATCCTTTGGACGTGAAACGAGTGGTCGAAGGCGGTGTACAACTAACTTCTGTGAATATTGGCGGAATGAGTTTCAGCACAGGCAAGCGAATGATTACGAATGCAGTCGCAGTGGATGCCAACGATTTAAAAGCATTTCTGTTTTTAAATGAACAAGGTATTGAATTGGAAATTCGAAAAGTCGCAGCAGACAGCCAAGTGAATTTGATGGATTTACTGAAAAAAGAGCGTAGCAAAGAAAATAACGCCAGCTGACGTTAATTTTTACAGACGAAAGACATTGAAAGGATGTGGTGGCCTAGGACCAACATCATTGCTTCATGAACTGTATTGATAAAGGCAAGTGCTGATGTTGAAAAAAATCAAGAACTATTGAAATTTTTTCATTTATTTTTGTCAGAATCTGATTTATCTGATTTTTTTCAAAAAGTGAAAGCGTTTAGCAGTACAACCATGAAAAAAAACATCAATTATACAGGAGGTATAAAAATGGTAGGAATTATCCTAGCAAGTCACGGTGAATTTGCTGAAGGGATCTTGCAATCTGGTGCAATGATCTTTGGCGAACAAGAAAATGTAAAAGCAGTTACGTTAATGCCTAGCGAAGGTCCCGATGATGTAAAAGCAAAAATGCAAGAAGCCATTGCATCGTTTGACAATCAAGACGAAGTACTATTTTTAGTTGACCTATGGGGAGGAACACCATTTAACCAAGCGAACTCATTGTTAGAAGATCATAAAGACAAATGGGCAATCGTTGCAGGTATGAATTTACCAATGGTTATTGAAGCATATGCTTCTCGTTTCTCTATGGAATCAGCACAAGAAATTGCGACACACATTCTTGAAACAGCAAAAGATGGTGTCAAAGTTAAACCAGAAGAGTTACAACCAGCAGAAGCACCAAAAGCTACTGCGACAGAAGATGCACAGCCAAAAGGTTCGTTACCACCAGGTACAGTTGTTGGCGATGGCAAAATTAAATTTGTGCTAGCACGTATTGATTCACGTTTAT
Source organism: Enterococcus sp. DIV1090 (assembly GCF_050537975.1). Classification (NCBI taxonomy): domain Bacteria; kingdom Bacillati; phylum Bacillota; class Bacilli; order Lactobacillales; family Enterococcaceae; genus Enterococcus; species Enterococcus sp. DIV1090. The sequence goes on from NZ_CP172917.1 coordinate 23,558, forward strand.
TACATGGTCAAGTAGCAACAGCTTGGACAAAAGCAACACAACCAAACAGAATTATTGTTGTTTCTGATGCCGTTGCAAAAGATGACTTACGTAAGAAATTAATCGAACAAGCAGCTCCTCCAGGAGTAAAAGCCAATGTTATTCCAATCAGTAAAATGATTGAAGTAGCGAAAGATCCACGTTTTGGCAATACAAAAGCATTATTATTATTTGAAAATCCTGAAGACGTCTTAAAAGTGGTTGAAGGCGGCGTAGAAATCCCAGAAGTAAACGTTGGTTCAATGGCTCACTCTGTTGGAAAAGTCGTTGTAAGCAAAGTATTATCAATGGGTCAAGAAGACGTTGATACGTTTGATGAATTAAAAGCCAAAGGCATCAAATTTGATGTGCGTAAAGTGCCAAATGATTCAAAAGCGAATATGGACGAAATTTTGAAAAAAGCAAAAAATGAGTTAGCAAACGCGTAACTCGCCAAATACAAATCAAAATAGGAGGCTTATCATGTCTGTTATATCAATTATTTTAGTTTTACTCGTTGCCTTTCTAGCTGGTATGGAAGGGATTTTGGATGAGTTCCAATTCCACCAACCGTTAGTAGCATGTACATTAATCGGATTAGTTACTGGTAATTTAGAAGCCGGAATTGTTTTAGGTGGTACTTTACAAATGATCGCGTTAGGTTGGGCGAACATCGGGGCTGCCGTTGCACCGGATGCCGCTTTAGCATCTGTTGCCTCAGCAATTATTTTAGTTTTAGGTGGCCAAGGTGTTAAAGGTGTTCCTTCAGCGATTGCCATCGCAGTTCCTTTAGCGGTTGCAGGTTTGTTCTTAACAATGATCGTTCGGACAGTTGCGGTTCCAATCGTTCACATGATGGATGCGGCTGCTGAAAAAGGCAACATTAAACAAGTTGAAATGTTACACATTTTCGCTGTATGTTTACAAGGTATTCGTATTGCGATTCCAGCAGGTGCGTTACTATTCATTCCTGCTGACACTGTTCGTAATTTCTTAGAATCAATGCCAGCTTGGTTAACTGATGGTATGGCTATCGGTGGTGGTATGGTCGTTGCCGTAGGTTATGCATTAGTAATCAACATGATGGCAACAAAAGAAGTATGGCCATTCTTCATTATCGGTTTCGTAGTCGCAGCGATTTCTCAATTAACATTAATCGCATTAGGTGCTTTAGGTGTCGCTTTAGCTCTTATTTACTTGAACTTATCTAAAATGGGCGGTTCTTCTAACTCAAATGGCGGAGGCAACTCTGGCGACCCATTAGGCGATATTTTAAACGACTACTAATTCTGAAGGAGGAGCAAAGAAAATGGCAGAAAAAATTCAATTAACTAAAAAAGATCGTTTAGCTGTAGCTTGGCGTTCAACATTTATCCAAGGTTCTTGGAACTATGAACGTATGCAAAACGGCGGCTGGGCATTCTCAATGATTCCAGCAATCAAAAAATTATATAAAACGAAAGAAGAACGTTCAGCGGCGTTAAAACGTCACTTAGAGTTCTTTAATACACACCCATACATTGCCTCACCAATCCTTGGTGTAACATTAGCTTTGGAAGAAGAACGTGCCAATGGCGCACCAGTTGATGACGTAGCGATTCAAGGGGTTAAAGTTGGGATGATGGGTCCTTTAGCCGGTGTCGGTGACCCAGTTTTCTGGTTTACTGTTCGTCCAATGTTAGGCGCTTTAGGTGCTTCCTTAGCAATGGGTGGTAACATCTTAGGCCCAATCTTATTCTTCGTTGCTTGGAACTTAATTCGTTGGTCATTCATGTGGTATACACAAGAGTTTGGTTACAAAGCAGGTTCTAAAATTACTGATGACCTTTCAGGTGGTTTACTACAAGATATTACAAAAGGTGCTTCTATTTTAGGGATGTTCGTACTGGCCGCATTAGTTCAACGTTGGGTATCGATTAAGTTCTTACCAATTGTCTCACAAGTTAAGTTAGACAAAGGTGCTTATATCGAGTGGGATAAACTTCCTGCTGGCGGTGAAGGAATGCATAAAGCCTTTGAACAAGTGAACCAAGGCTTGGCGCTTTCACCAACGAAAGTTACTACTTTACAAGATAACTTAGATCAATTGATTCCAGGTCTAGCACCATTACTACTTACATTCTTATGTATGTGGTTATTGAAGAAAAAAGTTAGCCCAATCGTTATCATTCTTGGTTTATTCGTAGTCGGCGTAGTCGGCCACTTAATCGGCTTATTATAAGAATGACGAGGTAAGTTTATTACTTCTAATCAAAAAAAGCGGAAGAGAAGTCGAGAAACTTTTCTTCCGCTTTTTTAAACAAAGATGTAATTTTGTTTGTTTCGATCAGGAAAGAAACGTATAATAAAGAGGAATTAGTCGAATGAAATGGAGCAGATAACATGGTACAATCATTAAACACAAAAGTTGATTTAGTTATAGATGCGACGGCATTTACAGGATTAACAGATTATGGACAAATTATGATAGGTGACCGCGGGTTTGAATTTTACCATGCCAAAGATCCACGTAAGTTTATCCAAATTCCGTGGGAAGAAGTCGATTACGTGTTGGCTTCAGTAATGTTCAAAGGAAAATGGATTCCTCGTTATGCGATTCAAACCAAGAAAAATGGGACGTATACGTTTGCTTCAAAAGAGCCGAAGCGAGTGTTACGAGCTATTCGTGAATATGTTGACCCAGATCATATGGTCCAATCTTTGAGTTTCTTTGATGTCATAAAAAGAGGGATTCTCTCGATTGGGAAAAAGAAAAAATAATTTATAACTGTTACTTTTTTATAAACTAGATGAAAAAGTAGCGGTTTTTTTGTGGGAAAACGAGGGACTTATTTATACAAAAAAGGCACAATTGTGCACCAAAAAAGAGACAATCAAGTGATACGTTGTTTTTAATGGAGTTATCATTGAAATGGTTTTCAGAAAGCACGATGAAAATATTTGACACCTTGTAAAATAGTAGTAACATAATAAGTGTAATAAATTATTTTATAGAGGAGTGAGTGTCATGGAACAACGACAACATCATGGAATGGACTGGGGTTCATTAGTATTAGGAATTCTATTTGTTCTGACTGCATTAATTTCTTTCCAAAATCCTGCCGGTAATTTAATTGCCATTGTGATGGTTTTTGCGATTTTTGCTATTATTAAAGGGATTTTCGAAATTTTTGTACGTAATCGTATGAAAGAATTGCTAGGCTACAAAGCTTATGCACCAATCATCTTAGGGATTATTGATATCCTAATTGGTGTTTACTTATTGTTTAACTTAAATATTGGTGTCGCTGTGTTACCATTTGTTTTTGCAATTTGGTTTTTATTCGACTCAATTTTCGGCTTATTTACTTTAGATTTTGCTAAACGAGTAAGCACAGGTTACTTCTGGTTCACATTAATTGTTGACGTTTTAGGGATTATCTTAGGTGTAATGTTATTATTTAATCCATTGTCTTCAGCACTAACTTTAAGCTTCTTAGTTGGCTTCTACTTTATGATGTTTGGTATTAGTAATATTGTATATGCTTTTAGATAAAAGAAGTAAAAAAAACAGGTTTTCCGAAAAGGAAAACCTGTTTTTTTTTAATAACGACGGTGGCAGTTGCCATTATTTCCCGAAATTGTTCGAACAAGCCACACGATAATCGCTACGGGAACTAAAATTTTTACTGCTAGCCACAATAAGCTTCCCACGATACCGACAACGGCACTAAAGAGTGAACCGACAACTAAAAATAAAAGGACCACTAAAAGAATATTTATAAACATTGGTCGTTGATTATTCATACGTACTACCTCCAAATTTTTCCTGTTTTCTATATACAGAGTATAGCAAGAAAGCGCAACAAACACCTCCATCGGAAGGCTGATTTTTTTCTCTGGCGAATGATGGAGCCGCTGTTGGTTATTTTGGACTTTCTTATTGAAATAATCAGAATATTCTGGTGTATAATTATAAAAAAGGATTTAAAGTGAGGGATTGGATGTCGACTGAGGGATTAATCGCTTTGTTAGAAAAGAAACGAAATCATTTAAGTAAAATTGAAAATCAAGTACTGGATTATATTTTGACGCATATGACGGAAATTAGTTCACAAACCATTTATGAGGTGGCGCAGGCGTTGTTTGTCTCAACAGCCACTATTTCTCGGACAGCAAAACACTTAGGTTATCGAGGCTTCCAAGAATTAAAATACGCAATCGTCCAATCGGTGCAGAGCGAGAGCACAGAAAGCGATAGTCGTAGTTTTCAAGCTATTACGCAACAGTTGATTGCCAATGTGCAAGATAGTTTTCAACAAATGGATGAAGCCAAAGTCGCGGAAATGCTTAAAATGATTGAGCGTGCGAATACGATTGAAGTGTTCGGTGTTGGTGGCAGTTTTCCTATTTGTACTGATTTTGCACGAAAGCTAACATTTTTAGGAAAAAAAGCCTATGCACGATCTGATTGGGATGAACAAGCGGCAGCAGTTAAGAATCTGGACGGACAGGATTTAGCCATTTTTGTCAGTTATACAGGAGAAACTAAGGGGATTTTAGCGTATGCACGTGTAGCGCAGGAACAGCAAGTGCCGATGATTAGTTTGATTTCGACTAAAGGAAGCACCTTGGAAAAATTGTCGACGACGACGTTATTTGCCAAAGGGACGACACGTTATCATCAGCGCGTGGATTTAAGTTCAAGAATTGCTGTCATTTGTTTGTTCGATACGGTTTTATTAATGTACGCAGAGGCAAAGCAGCCGCGGTAATTTTATGCAACACCATACTAAATGATGTAAGGGGATACAGAAAGAGTGTAGCCTCTTTTTTCTTTGTTTTGGGCTAGTTATAATGAGGGCAATGAATGTAAACGCAATTATTTTTAGCTTTGTAAAGAATGAATGGAGGAGTTAAGAAATGGCAGTAAAGAAAAAGAAAGCGACTTTCTGGGAGTTTTTCCAAGGATTAGGCAAAACGTTTATGTTGCCAGTGGCTTTATTAGCTTTTATGGGGATTTTGTTGGGATTAGGAAGTTCTTTTTCCAGTGAATCCATGATTGAAACGGTCCCGTTTTTAGGAAAGCCCGCAGTGAAAATTATTTTCCAATTTATGTCGACAATTGGTGGTTTTGCGTTTGCCTATTTACCTGTCATGTTTGCAATGGCCATTCCGTTGGGGTTAGTTCGGAAAGAAAAAGGAATTGCTGCGTTTTCAGGTTTCGTAGGCTATACGGTGATGAATTTAGCGATTAATTTCTACTTAGTGCAGACGAATCGCCTCGTGGATCCTGAGCAGTTGCGGGAAGCCGGCCAAGGAATGGTTTTTGGGATTCAAACGATTGAAATGGGTGTTCTTGGTGGAATTATCGCTGGGCTTATTGTATATAAGTTGCATAATCGATTTTATACGGTGCAACTACCAGATAGTTTTGCCTTTTTTTCTGGCGCACGGTTTGTACCAATTATTACTTCATTAGTGATGGCCTTCGTGGGCTTAGTAATTCCGTTAGTTTGGCCACTTTTCGCGCTAATGATTATGGCGATTGGCCAACTTATCCAACGTTCTGGTATTTTTGGGCCTTTTCTGTTTGGTTCAGGGGAACGTCTACTGTTACCGTTTGGGTTGCATCATATTTTGGTTTCCATGATTCGTTTTACTGAAGCAGGGGGTTCAGCGGTGGTGGCTGGCAAAGAAGTGTTTGGTGCGTTAAATATTTTCTATGCAGAATTGCAAAATAATTTACCGATTTCACCAAGCGCAACAGCTTTCTTGTCACAAGGGAAAATGCCGACCTTTATTTTTGGCTTACCAGCGGCGGCACTTGCGATGTATCATACTGCAGCTCCGGCGAATCGACATAAGATTAAAGGCTTACTCCTTTCGGGTGTAATTGCTACGGCTATCACTGGCATTACAGAACCAATTGAATTTTTATTCTTATTTATTAGTCCATTATTATGGCTGTTTCATGTCATTATGACTGGTCTAGGTTTCATGGTAATGGCTTTATTGGGTGTTGTGATTGGGAACACTGATGGCGGGCTACTGGACTTTGTTATTTTTGGCTTGTTACAAGGAACTTATACAAAATGGTGGTGGGTTCTCATTGTCGGCGCTATCTGGTTTGTTGTTTATTATTTCGTCTTTAAAACAGTCATTGTAACCTTTGATTTAAAAACACCTGGACGAGACAAGGTCTTAGATGAGACTGAATATACCGATCAAGAAGTTCAATATAAGAAAACGGGTGGCTATGATGCGCCTGGGATTTTAGCGGCTTTGGGTGGGCAAGAGAATATTCAAGCTATTGATAATTGCATTACGCGTTTACGTTTAGTGTTAGCAGATGCTAATAAAGTAGATGATGACAAATTAAAGCAATTAGGGGCTTTAGGTGTCGTGCATTTAGATGCGCAGAATGTGCAAGTGATTATCGGAACCAAAGTGACAACGGTCCGTAATCAATTAGAGATGATTTTAGGTTAGAAAAAAGACAGAAGGTGAAGAGTGTGTCGTTTGATAAAGCAATTGATCGACGAGGAACGTATTGTACACAGTGGGATTTTGTAGAAGACCGATTTGGGGAAGCGGACTTGCTTCCCTTCACTATTTCCGATACGGATTTTGCTGTGCCAGAGGCAGTTCTGGCAACATTACAGGAGCGTTTGAAACATCCAGTATTTGGCTACACGAGGTGGAACCATCCGCAATTAAAAGAAGCAATTCAAACGTGGTACCAGACAAGATTCCAGACGAAGATTGAAGAACACTGGATTATGTATACCCCGACCGTTATCTATGGTATTTCTGCTTTGATTCAATTATTGACTAACGAAGGGGAGGGCATTATTTTACAAACACCTGCCTATGATGCATTTTTTAAAGTCATTCAGGAAAATAAGCGGCAAGTAGTGGCAAATGAACTGCTTTATCAAGAGAAGCGCTACAGCATTGATTTTATTGATTTAGAAAAAAAACTAGCGCAACCAGAAAATCGCTGTTTGCTTTTATGTTCCCCGCATAATCCAACAGGACGTGTTTGGGAGCAATGGGAATTAGAGCGAATGGTTTCATTGTGCCAACAGTATGATGTGTTTTTACTTTCTGATGAAATTCATATGGATATCGTTAATAAAGGCCATGTTCATCGACCAATTACGCAATTTGGTTATAAAAAATCTGCCATTATTACCAGTGGCACGAAAACCTTTAATTTTCCAGGGCTGATTTTTGCTTACACCTTAATTCCAGATAACGAATTGCGTGACGCTTTTCAGCTCAAATTAAAAAACGCCGATGGTTTATCATCAACAAGTATTTTGGGAATGTTAGCAACCATGACGGCCTATCAAAAATGTGGTACTTGGGTTGACGAGTTGAATGATTATTTAGCGGAGAACCAACGTTACGTGAAAGATTTTTTACAGACATATTTGCCAAAAATTAAAGTGACGGAGCTGGAAGCCACTTACTTAATGTGGTTGGACGTATCAGCGGCAGTTCCAGATGTGGCCCGCTTACAAGAGGCTTTAGTTTCTGTGGGGAAAGTCGCCATTATGGACGGCTCGATTTATGGCGGTAATGGACAACGATTTTTACGGTTAAATATTGGCTGTTCGCAAGCAAAACTACACGAGGGACTTGAAAGGATGCGCCAAGGTTTTGAAGCTGTTTTACAAAAGGATGGCACAGCATCAGCGCTTGGGAATAATTGAGAAAAGATAGCATTCCGAAAATGGTTGCAGTACAATGGAAAAATAGAAACAAATAAAATAACAAAAAGTAACAACTTGTCATTTACTGGGGGAAAAGAAATGAAAACAATTAAAACAAAGCAAGCACCACAAGCAATTGGGCCATATTCACAAGCAAAAATTGTGAATGGTTTATTGATTACTTCTGGTCAGATTCCACTGGATCCTGAAACAGGCAAGGTGGTTGGTACAACGATTAAAGAACAAACCAATCAAGTACTGAAAAATATTCAAGGGATTTTAACAGAAGCTGGTAGTGATTTTGCTCATGTAGTCAAAACGACATGCTATTTACAAAATATGGCGGATTTCACGGCATTCAATGAAGTCTATGCTGAGTATTTTAGTGCGGAATATCCTGCACGCACAACGATTGAAATCTCTAAATTACCGATGGATGTGTTGGTGGAGATTGAGATTATCGCAGAAGTAGTGGCGTAAAAAATACAGTTAAAAGAGTGAGAAAAAATCGTTTTAGATTTTTTTCTCACTCTTTTTTTTCAATAAAACAATACGATTCAGCCAAAATGTCTAGCTGTGCTGGAAAATTTTCAGCAAATAGGCTACCATGGAAGAAAATCGATAAAACGAAAGTTAAATGAATAGAAAAGAGATATGAAAGAGGCTATAAGATGAAAAAAAATATTAGCCAACTAACGCAGTGGTTGAAAGAACACAGTTTATTATTGAAACTAATTTTTCTTGGTTCTGTATTAGTTTTCGTGGCTAACCAAGTGACACATATCGCTCAAGGCATGACCTGGGCGGATATTTTTTCCACGATGGAACAACAAAGTACGGGGCGTTTAATTGGTATGGTCTTGGCAGGACTATTAGGGGTTATTCCGATGCTCCTTTATGACTATGTAGTCGTTAAATTATTGGAAAAAGAAGGTAAGCCACCAATGAAACGAATGGATTGGTTAACTTCGGCTTGGGTCACTAATACCATTAATAACTTAGCGGGTTTTGGCGGCGTGGTTGGGGCAACGCTACGGATTAATTTTTACGGAAAAGATGTACCACGGGGCAAGGTTGTAGCAACGGTCTCAAAAGTTGCTCTGTTCTTGATTTCAGGGTTATCTATTTTATCTTTTGTGGCGTTTGTTGATTTATTTTTTATTCGAACCCAAAATGTTTTTCGTGAATATTGGGTTTGGTTATTATTGGGCAGCCTGATTGCGCCAGCGCTCTGGTTTTTCACGTATTTAAAACGGCGAACATTGTTTAAAACATTTTTTCCAAAAGCAGTGCTCCTTTTATTCAGCGCTTCATTAGGTCAATGGCTAGGTGGGATGTTTGCTTTCTTGATGATAGGTCGCTTGATGCAGGTGCCAGTTTCGATGGTTTCTGTTTACCCAATGTTTGTTATCGCCACGTTGATTGGGATGTTAACTATGGTTCCTGGTGGTATGGGAACGTTTGATGTCTTAATGATTTTGGGCTTATCACAATTAGGGATTGATCGATCACAAGCGGTCGTCTGGTTGTTGTATTATCGTTTGTTCTATTATGTGACGCCTTTTATGACAGGAGTTATTTTGTTCTTGCAACAAGCAGGCATGAAAGTTAATCAATTTTTTGATAATTTACCTCGGTTATTTTCACAAAAAGTGGCGCATTTTATTTTGGTGGCGGCGTTATATTTTGCAGGAATTATGATGGTTCTATTGTCGACTGTGACGAATTTGTCGAATGTCAGTCGTTTATTCCAAGTATTACTTCCCTTTTCGTTTAATTTTTTAGATCAAACATTGAATTTATTTGTAGGATTCTTGTTATTAGGTTTAGCTCGAGGCATTTCTATGAAAGTGAAAAAAGCTTATTGGCCTACAATTATTTTACTAGGATTTTGTATTGTAAATACGGTGGCACGAACGACTTCGTGGCAGTTAATTGCTGTTTATGCCGTTATTTTATTGGCGGTTATTTTGGCTCGTAAAGAATTTTATCGTGAAAAGTTCGTTTATTCATGGGGCGCTTTAACGGTAGATAGTATTTTGTTTGGCTGCTTGTTTATCGGTTATGCGGTTGCTGGCTATTACGCCGCACGACCAGCTGGTGGCAATCAAGTTATCAATCACTTTTTGTTGTTTCCGTCAGATGATGTTTGGTTTAACGGATTGATTGGTTTAAGTATTTCCTTGATTGGTTTATTCTTTTTGTATCAATATTTAGCCGAAACAACTGTTACTTTAGGTGAGGGGTTTGAGGAAGCGCGGTTGACACGCTTTTTGGAAAAATTTGGTGGCAACGAAGGCAGTCAATTTTTGTATTTAAAGGATTATGGTCATTTTTATTACCAAGAAGAAGGTGAAGATCAAGTACTTTTTGGGTTTCAAATGAAGTTTAATAAATGCTTTGTCTTGGCGGATCCAATTGGGCAACGAGAGAAATGGACAGCGGCGACACTGGCGTTTATGGATCAAGCTGATTTGTTAGGCTATCAATTAGTTTTTTATCGTATTTCGGAAGAATATGTTATGAATCTTCACGATTGCGGCTTTGAATTTATGAAAGTTGGGGAAGAAGGCTTGATTCAATTTGATGAGCCGTCAACAGTGAATCAAACAGCCTGGACGGAAACAGTGACTGAAAAAATAGCAGTAGAAGCAGCGGATTTTCAGTTTGAATTTTATCCCGAAACGATTAGTGATGCCTTATATCAAGAGTTAGAACGAGTTTCTGCGGACTGGTCACGGAATCAAAAAGAGCGCTACTTTATTGGTGGACGGTTGGATCCCGAGTACTTGAAATGCAGTAGCGTGGGCTTGGTGAGACAGAAACAAACGGTCATCGGTTTCATTACGGGAAAAGAAATGGAAAAAGGCAAAAGTATTTCGTATGATTTGTTACGTATTCGTTCAGAAGCACCTGCTTTTACTAGAGAATATTTGTTCACTCATTTTATTGAAACCTATCAACAGCAGGGCTATCAATTAATTGATATTGGGATGGCGCCGTTGGCTAACGTAGGGGAGAGCAAGTACTCTTTCTTAAAAGAACGCTTTGTTAATATTTTTTACAAGTATAGTTATCAAATTTATGCGTTTCAAGATACACGCAAGCGCAAAGAACAATATGTCACTAGTTGGCAACCACGTTATTTTGCTTATCCTAAGAGGACCAGTGTGCTCTTTGCTTTTGTGCAACTTTCCTTGTTGATTACGAAAGGAAGACATCAAAGTGTTTCGCTTGTGGAAGAAGCAATGACTGAAATTTAAAAAAATCACGCGATGACTTAGCCATCGCGTGATTTTTTATTTGTCTTCTTTTTTACGGTTTCGTCTAGCTGGAATCAAGGTTACGTAGGCAACGAAACCACCAGTACATAGAACGAATAACACGATGCCAGGAATCAATCCTTCTGGTAAATAAGAGAACTGAATAGTATGGGTTCCAACGCTGACAGGAACGCTTAGAAAGGCATCTTTAAAGGCTTTTGGGATAACTTTTTTGCCATCAATTTTGACACGCCAACCTTTGTCATAAGGAATTGTAGTGACGAGTACTTGATCTTTGTCGGCGGTAAAGGTACCTGAAGCAGAGCGTTTGCCAGTGGTTAAATCAACGCCTTTTTCTTGCACGGCGGAAATGGCTTTTTCAAATGCATTGGTATTTAAGCCAACCACTTGCGGCTGAACAAAACTTACTGCTTTGGTTCCATAAAAACTTACTTTGAAGTTAACGGTTGTATCTTTGGGATAGTAACCTAAATTATAATATTGGCCAGTAATGCCAATTTGTGATTGCTGACTTGAGCCGTTCACGGTGACCGTCGCAGTGGAACTTTCCAATTGAGCAAAATCCGTTGGGAATAAACTCAAATAAGCTTGCGTATTGGCGGGCACATTGACTGTATAAGAAATCTCTTTGGCTACGTTATGTTGTTTCTCCGTAAAAGTTACGCCAGCTGTATTTTGCGTAATTGTCACGTTATTTTGAAGCGTCATCGTTGGTTGATAAAAGGTAAAATACCGTTCATTAGTATTGGCTAAAGCATTTAGTAAATTTGTTTGACTACCTAAATTATCATTGAGAGGTTGCCGGACATTGTAAATCTCTTTGTCTGCTAAAAATCCTAACGGCAAAGCATTTTCGTTACGATAAAGCTGATATTTACCAGCAGCAGCTTGTCGCTCAAAGCCGAATTTCATTGGATTGTTTTCAGCAATATTGTATTTAATGCCCATCAAAGCATCCATTAACAAGGTATTATTTTGGTAACGAATATTTAAATTCGTGCCTCGTGAGCGGAAACCTAAGGCGTTTAGGTATGTTGAAGAATGTCGGTTCCGTACGGAAGAAAACATGCTAATGCCACTGTAGCCATAGTTAATGCCGTCATTGGCCGAAACACCATTTAAATTTTCCAAGCGGTAAAAGGTATCATTTTCTTTTTTTGTTTGATCGACTAGATTTTTTAAGTCAGGATAAGGCTCAGAATACAAGCTGCGTGATGCGTAGTTCCAATCATCTAAAATACCAGTGACCATCGCCCGTGTGTTAATGATTGCTTCACCAGAAACGAGCAGCAATAACAAAATCACTAAGTATTGCATAGGCGCTTTTTTCAATTGATAAAAAGCAATCCCGAAAAAGTATAATAGTAAAAAAGTTGCCGTTAATACGAAAGAGGTTAAAGTCACATACGTATAACTAGTAGCACCTTTTGTGCCCATTGCAAGAGCAAAAATTGCTAAAAGAATCAAAATCAAGCCGCTTAAGACACCGAGATCATCCTTTTCAAATTTCTCCCAACCATAACCTGCAAGCAAAATAACTAAGAATGAAAAGAGGAAACTATAGCGGAAAAGAAACATGTTCGGCGCATGCATACCGTGCCAGAATAAATTTAAGGGCGTGATGTAAAAGCTAGCAATCAATAGGACAAACAAACTGCCAAAAAGTAGTTTGTTTTTCAATGGAACTTCTTTCGTAACGAAATAGAAGAGACAAAAAATCAAAGGCAACAACCCAATGTAAATAAAAGGAATGGACCCATATTTGGTTGTATCGTAAACGCCAATCATATTTTTCATAATAATATCTAAAAAGGCAGTCGCTTCTGTTTTAAAGGTTGTAATTTCAGAAAGAGTTTCACCATTGGTTCGTAAATCTAAGACAGCAGGTAAGACCATAATCATGGATGCTCCACCAGCTAAAAGAGAAGTAGTAAAATACGCAACGATTCGAGATTTATATCGTTGCCAGTCTGTAAACGTTCGTGCAAAATAGTACAGGAAGGAAAACAACCCAATCATAAAGCCAAAATAATAATTTGTAATGAAAAGCAAGAAATAACTGACAAACAATAATGTCGGTTTTCGTTGGTCCATTAAACGATGAATTCCTAAAATTACGAGTGGCAGATAAATAAAGGCATCCAGCCACATAATTAATTCTGAATGGGCCACAATGAAGGACATTAGCGCATAAGACACACTTAAAGTCACATGGGACCATTTAGGAATCTTAAAGGTTTGTTTTGCCAAGAACCAAAAACTCAAGCCAGCACTCCCAATTTTCAACAACGTTAGGAAATAGAGCGCATCAGGCATGTTTTGATTGTTAAAGAAAAAGACGAGCGGCGTAAATAAGCCACCAAGATAATAGGAAATTAAGGACAAGTAGTTTAGTCCCAAAGAAGCATTCCACGTATAGAAAAGACTTTGTTTTCCATGAAGAACATTGTTAAAGCTTGCGTGAAAATTTGAAAATTGAGAAAAGGCATCGCTGGCTAAAACACTGCGACTACTTCCTGGATAAATCCCAATACTCAAATAGATAATTGCCATAATTAAAAATGGAATGAAGAAACTGGCTAACATATAAGGCCAGTTGTTTTTTAAAAACTGCCTACTTTTATTTTTCATAAATAACCTCACCTGATTTTTCGAAAGTACCTATAGTTTATCATACTCTTTATTTGATGTACCAATAGAAGAAAAACTTTAAAATTTTATTAGGATCCTAAGGGTGGAGTGAAGAAGAATTAGTAGTAAGAGATTGACATTCAAATGCTAAATCACCAGATTAAAACAACGAATATTCTCCGAAAAATTGCTGAAAACACCCTGTGGATAACTTTGTGCATAACTCTGTTGAAAACCACAAAAAAGCTTTTTATCTCGGTTTATCCACAAGGATAAGTTTTCGAGTTGCTAAAAAAAATAGACGCAAGTTCAGAAGTCCTGCTTGCTAAAAGAAAAGGAAGCCCTAAAGTTGAAAGAAGATGAAAACGTTATTAAAACAACGTTTTCATCTTCTTTTTCTAGAATTTACAAAGATTTAATGTCGAACAAATAAGCACTGTGGAAAAGTTTTTTGGAAAAAATAAGAAATTTCATCCACAAAGTTTTCTGTGGAGAATTTAAAAATGCTTGTCAAGCTTTTTTTGAAAAAATGTGGATAACTTTTTAAAGACACACTTTTTTCCATTTGCGAATTTGCGTTCGGAAACTAGTAAAAGGGGCAATGCTATTAATGTGAATCCATTTCCAAAGAGGCCATTGTGCTTTGGTGGTCGCCCAAGCCCGTTGTTGAGGTAAAAATAATTCGTCTTCGGAAAGCGAGTCAATCCAATGAAGTAATTTTTCTAAGATGTCTTGCAACGCAATCAGCTGACTTTCTAAACTCATTTGTCCATAGGTTTGATAAAATGATTGATAGAGAGCGCCCAGTTGATTCCATTTATAACCTTCAGCTGGCGTTTGAACGGTCAGACCACGTTGTTCTTGTTCTTCCCAAGAAAGCAGCAAGTTAAGCCAACCTAATTGATAGGCTAAGTTCTCTGAAGGTGTTTTAGCTACTGTTTCAATTCGGTGATCTTTAAGTGTTTCAGGAATTTCTGCAAATTCAGCTAAATATTTTTGTGAAGCTATTTGAATGGCCTCAATCAAGGCTTCTTTTGATTCATAGGTTCGCATTCTTCGGCTAACTTCCTTTCTTGGTAGGATCTGCTTGTTTTTCATGAGTAATTTGAGTGACTAAACCAAAAGGATCTTTCACAATCGCATAAAATGTTGCAAATTCATTTTCAATTGGTTCTTGGATAATACAGGATTCGGGATGGCACGTGAGTTTTTCAAAAATTGTTTTGGCAGAGTGACGGCTGTCGACGGTTAAGCTGAGGGTCAATTGTTCTGTGGGCGTGGTATTCATTCCTGCAAACAAAGGATTATCAGCTAGTTGTAATTGAAAAGTGTCCATTTGTAAAATCGAGTGAGAAAGCCAGTGTTCTTCGCCAGCGGGAATGGTCAAAGAAGGATTTAAGCGTTCTTTAAATTCTTGATTAGTAATTTTAAAAAGAATATCACCAGCAAAGGCTTCTTGGTAAAACGTCAAGGCTTCCGTTGCTCGTCCGTTTAAGACCATAAAAAGGGCAAATTGTGTGTTTTTCATTGTTTGAACCTCCTAAGATTGATAAGATAAGCATAACAATAAAAGGTGTCAAAAAGTGACACCGATGGAGGGAAAAATGAAAAAATCAGAACGTTTAAATCAGGAACTTTTTTTCTTGAGAACCCATCCTCAGTTTAATTTAAATCAGTTAATGAAAACTTTTGGGATTTCTAAAAGCACAGCTTTGCGGGATATTGAAGCTTTGGAAAATTTAGGCGTGCCGCTATATGTGGAGAATGGTCGTTATGGTGGCTATCGAGTTTTAAACAAACCGTTGTTGCCGCCGATTTATTTTAACGAAAATGAAGTGTTAGCAATCTTTTTTTCGTTACAATTACTGAAATTAGTCGCAGAGTCACCGTTTGGTCATTCCTATCAGCAAATTAAGCAAAAATTATTGCATTCTTTAGATGAACCAACCCAATTTAAAATCAGTCAAATGAGTAAGGTCGTCTATTACGAAGGAATTGAACAAGTAGAAGCACCAGGCAATTTAGAGCAGCTGTTTCATTGTATTTTGGCGCAACAAGTAATTCAGTTTAACTATACCAGATATGAAGCAACAACGAAAAAAATCTTACCAACCCGGTTAACTATTTTAGAAGGGTATTGGTATTGTTCAGGCTATGATGTGACTAAAAAGGCTTGGCGTACTTACCGCTGTGATTTTATGGAGGCTATTCAGCAGTTAAACCAAACACTGGATTTTACGACTGAAGAACTGAAAGAATCGTATCGCCATCAACAAACGACGGCACGTACGATTCCATTTAAAGCAATCATTACAGAAAAAGGCAAAGAATTTTTTTATAAACATCGCTTTGACAATATTCAGTTGGAAGAAACGCCCACGCAGTGTTTTTTAGTTGGACAGATTCATCCAACAGAAACACAATTTTTAGCCAACTATTTTATGGGCTTTGGTGAAGAAGTGACAATTTTAGAGCCAGTCCAAGTGAAACAAGCATATGTAGAAAGTATAATGAGGATTCAAAAAAAATATCAAGAATAGATTGTGGGACTGTGAACAATCCTATGTGTAAAAATGCACATTGGAGAGGAGAAAGAAAAACCCTTGATTTAAAAATCAAGGGTTTTTCTTTCTAAGAACGTGCTTGCCCATTTCCATAAATAACATATTTTGTCGAAGTAAGCTCTGCTAAGCCCATAGGTCCACGGGCATGTAATTTTTGCGTACTAATGCCGATTTCGGCGCCAAATCCAAATTCAAAACCGTCCGTGAAACGAGTTGAAGCATTCGCATAAACAGCGGCTGCATCCACTTGTTGTAAAAATTGTTGTGTGGCAAAGTAATTATCACTAATAATACTTTCAGAATGTTTTGTATTATAGCGATTAATATGCTGGATGGCTTCGTCTAAAGAATCAACGACTTTCACTGCTAAGATAAAGTCGAGAAATTCCGTTTCCCAATCTTGTTCAGTCGCTGGAATGGCTTCTTCAAAAATTGCTAACGCACGTTCATCTGCTCGAAGTTCCACGTGAAACTCCTTCAAGGCTTTTTCAATTGTTGGTAAAAAGGCTTCAGCCACTTCTTGATGAATTAATAACGTTTCGGCGGCGTTACAGACAGAAGGACGTTGACATTTAGCATTGACAATAATTTTAGTTGCCATTGTTAACTGGGCGTCTTTGTCCACGTAAATATGACAATTGCCTGTGCCTGTTTCAATAACAGGAACAGTGGCTGTTGTCAAAACAGTTTTGATTAAGTTGGCGCCGCCACGCGGAATGAGGACATCCAAGTAGTCATTTAAGCGCATAAGTTGTTGGGCTGTTTCTCTAGAAGTATCATCAACAAATTGAATGAGATGGGGAGAAACGGCTTCTTGGATTAGCGCTTCTTGTAAAATTGTCACCAATATCTGATTGGAGTGAAACGCTTCTTTTCCGCCTCGAAGAATAACAGCATTTCCCGATTTGAAACAAAGGCTAGCGGCATCTGTTGTCACGTTTGGCCGCGATTCATAAATGATTCCAATAACACCTAAAGGCACGCGTTGTTGCCCAATTAACAGTCCCGCTTCATTGCGCCACATTTTATCTACTTCCCCAATTGGATCGGGTAAAGTAGCGACTTGGCGTATGCCCTCAGCCATCGCTGTGATCCGTTCTTCTGTTAAACGTAAGCGGTCTTGCATTGTTTCAGAAATTCCGTGGGTAGCGGCTTGCTCTAAATCTAATGCATTTGCTTGTAAAATGCGGGGTGCATTGGCTTCAATGGCTGCGGCCATTTTGTTTAACAAAGTATTTTTTTGACGAGTATCCATCAAGCCTAGCGTATAAGAGGCTTCTTTAGCTTGTTGCCCTAGTTGCTTTAAATCAGTCACTTTCATGCCCTCCTTTAATAAATAACGTACCGATATCTTTTCCTTCTAAAATTTCAAAAATGATTTTTGGCTGCTTTCCGTTTGCTAAAATCATCGCCTGTTGATTAGCTAACACACGTTCAGCAGCTTTTAATTTACTAGACATCCCACCAGTGCCAAAGCGGCTTCCCTTACCACCGGCTAATTGGAACAAGTCTTCATTAATTTCATTGATTTCAGAAAATAACGTGGCTTCTTTGTTGACAGTAGGGTTGTCTGAAAAGAAACCATCAATATCTGATAACATAACTAACAAGTCAGCTTGAACAATTTGGCAGACAATGGCAGACAATTGATCGTTATCCCCGAACTTGGTTAAGTGATCCAATTCTTCAATTGCGACAGTATCATTTTCATTGACGATAGGAATAATATTCATTTTTAACAGTTGTTCAAAAGTATTGGTAACATTATTGCGACTTTCAGGATATTCAATAACATCACGAGTTAATAAAACTTGTGCCATTTGTTGGCTATAGGTTGAAAACCGCTGATTATAAATGTTCATTAATTCTGCTTGGCCGACTGCAGCGACTGCCTGTTGTTCGGGAATTGTCGTTGGGCGTACAGATAGATTTAATTTATTCAGTCCGACACCAATTGCGCCAGAAGAAACTAAAATAATTTCTTTGCCTTGGTTGCTTAAATCACTCAAAGTAAAGGCTAATTGATCAATTGCTTTTAAGTTAATATTGCCATTGGGATAAATCAGAGAACTGGTTCCGACTTTGATCACAATTCGTTTGGCCTGTTGGAGTTTGTTTCTCATAAGTGCCTCGTTTCTTTTTACAGTAAAATTTGACACTCATTATAACAAAATCAGCGGCTACTAGAAAGTGCTAAATAATGAATAGTAAAGAAAGTTTAATGAAAGTGTGAACTTTTTGAGGGAATCTTGGGACTTTTTGGGATTTGGTCTGTTTATTTTAAGAGAAGATGATAGACTAAAAGAAGGAAAATAAACAAAAATTCTCCTCTTTTTTGCGTAGTCTAGATTAACTGGGCTTTTAGAAATGAGAAACTTACTAAAAACAACCAGAGTATCAGAGATTATGGTAAAATAGGAGTAGTTTAGACAGTAGGGGAGAATGAATATGAAACAACGTGGTTTTGAGATTATTTCTAAGTATCAAGAAGAGGGCTTGAGTGTCCCACAACGAGCAACAAAAGGTGCCGCGGGGTATGATTTTCAAGCAGCCGAAACGGTCGTTGTACCAAGTCTTTGGAAGTTACAACAAGCTGGAGAAAATCCCAAACCAATTTTAGTTAAAACAGGAATTAAGGCGTATATGCCTGATTCTGAATATTTAGAATTGGTAAGTCGTTCTTCGAACCCGCTAAAACGATTCCTACTTTTAGCGAATGGTGTCGGAGTCATTGACAGTGATTATTATAATAACGAGAATAACGAAGGACATATCATGTTCCAATTTTTAAACTTTGGATATGAAGATGTTGTCATTGAAAAAGGTGAACGAATTGGCCAAGGGATTTTTAAGCCGTTTTTATTAGCGGATGATGACCAAGTCGAGGCAGAAAGAACGGGCGGTTTTGGTTCGTCTGGACAAAAATAAAGCCCATTTTTTCAGTAGGCAACGTTATTCAAACCATTTAATAAATGTTAAAATAAACAACAGATAAGGAGATTCTACATGGCAAAAAAAGCAAAAGTTCAATTTGAATGTCAAAGCTGTGGGTATGTGTCTCCAAAATATCTCGGCCGCTGTCCTAATTGTGGACAATGGAATTCGATGGTGGAAGAGGTTATTCAAGATACTTCTGATCGTCGTGCTAGAGTAAGTTTGACTGGTAAAAAGACACAACCACAACGGCTATCTGAAGTTGTACCTAAAAAAGAGCCGCGTGTAAAAACTGAATTAGTGGAGCTGAATCGGGTTTTAGGTGGTGGCGTTGTTCCAGGTTCGTTAGTTTTAATCGGTGGTGATCCCGGAATAGGTAAGTCAACATTGCTCTTACAAGTATCGCAACAATTAGCAGCCACAGGTGGCACGGTTTTATATGTTTCTGGTGAAGAAAGTGCTGAGCAAATTAAATTGCGAGCGGAGCGTTTAGGCACCGTCAACGAGACATTTTACTTATACGCAGAAACAGATATGCACGAAATATCACGAGCCATTGAAAAATTAGAACCAGACTATGTCATTATTGACTCGATTCAAACAATGACGCAGCCAGATGTTACCAGCGTTGCTGGTAGTGTCAGTCAAGTCCGAGAAACAACTGCCGAATTATTGAAACTGGCAAAAACGAATGGGATTGCCATTTTTATTGTCGGACACGTAACGAAGGAAGGGTCTATCGCAGGGCCACGGATGTTGGAACATATGGTAGATACGGTTCTTTATTTTGAAGGAGATAAGCATCACACCTTTAGAATTTTACGGGCTGTCAAAAATCGGTTTGGCTCAACGAATGAGATTGGTATTTTTGAAATGCAGACACATGGATTGGTTGAAGTTATGAATCCTTCTCAGGTCTTTTTAGAAGAACGTTTAGAAGGAGCCACCGGATCTTCAATTGTGGTAGCAATGGAAGGTTCACGCCCTATTTTGGTGGAAATCCAAGCGTTAGTTACCCCAACGATGTTTGGCAATGCCAAGCGAACGACCACCGGGTTGGACTTTAATCGCGTTTCTTTAATCATGGCGGTTTTAGAAAAACGGGCAGGCCTTTTGTTACAAAACCAGGATGCGTATCTAAAAGCGGCTGGTGGAGTCAAAATTAATGAACCAGCTATTGATTTAGCGTTAGCAATCAGTATTGCTTCTAGCTATAAAGAAAAAGGAACCTCATCTTCGGAATGTTTCATTGGTGAGATTGGTTTAACTGGTGAAATCCGCCGCGTGAATAGTATTGAACAACGAGTGCGTGAAGCGCAAAAACTAGGCTTTACAAAAGTCTATGTCCCTAAAAATAACCTTGGTGGCTGGGAAGCGCCTGAAGGGATTGAAATTATTGGCGTTTCAACAATTGGTGAAACGTTAAGAAAAGTTTTTAAATAATGAAAGTAGAAATAATCCGTTTAGGTTTTTGGTGGCGTATGATTTTTGTACGCCCCACAACACTAGACGTCTTTATTAAATAAACGAGGAGGATGGCTATATGCAAAAACGAATCATCACGTTGCTGATGATCATTGCTGGTGCAAGTTTAGGAATTTCTCTTTTCCCAATGGCTTGGGAAATGGCTAAGCAAGGCAATAACAGTTGGTTAAACAATAACTTTACGAACGGATTAATCGGTGCAATTATTTTCTTTATTTTATCTTTAGGGTTAGCAAAGTATATTGTTTCCGCTGTTAAAAAAATCGAAGCAGCTTTAAATGAAATGAGTTTAACCTATTTATTATTTGGAAGTATTGGTGCCATCATTGGTTTAACAATTGGCGTCATTATCTCCATTCCAATGTACAACTTACAAATTCCTGTCGTGAATAGTTTACTACCAATTCTAGTTATGATTATTCTGGGTTACTTAGGTTTCCGAATGGGAACAACACGGATTGAGGAGTGGAAAAAAGTTTTCACACCTCGCCAAAAGAAAGCAAATACGGAAGACACCGAAGGACAAATGTTGGAACGTAAAGTGGAAGACAACTTCCATAAATACAAAATTTTAGACACCAGCGTCATCATTGATGGCAGAATCTACGATATCGCGAAAACGGGCTTTTTAGAAGGTGTTTTGCTCATCCCTAACTTTGTTTTATATGAATTACAATACATTGCTGATTCTGGAGACAGTTTAAAACGGGTGAGAGGTCGTCGTGGCTTAGATATTTTAAATGCTTTACAAAAAGAAGAAGGTATCTCCGTTGAGATGTATGACGGAGATTTCGAGGATATCTCTGAAGTAGACAGTAAATTAATCAAATTAGCAAAATTATTAGATGGCGTGGTTGTGACCAATGACTACAACTTAAATAAAGTCTCTGAATTTCAAAATGTGCCTGTTTTAAACATTAATGCTTTAGCTAATGCTGTGAAACCAGTGGTGATTCCAGGTGAAACGATGAATGTGATGGTTGTAAAAGCCGGAACAGAGCGTCAACAAGGGGTCGCTTACTTAGATGATGGCACAATGGTTGTGGTAGAAGATGGCCAGCATTACATGAATGAGCAAATCGAAGTGGTCGTCACAAGTGCTTTACAAACCGCAGCTGGGCGTATGATTTTTGCCAAACCGGCACACGCGGGTCGCGGGATTAATGATCGCAAGGATAACCATCCTAAAAACGATAAAAATTAAGCAAAGTGAGGACTTAGTATGATTCGAATCGGTCAAGGTTTTGATGTTCATCAATTAGTTCCGCAACGACCTTTAATTATTGGTGGGGTTACTCTTCCTTATGAAAAAGGTCTGTTAGGTCACTCAGATGCCGATGTTTTAACACATGCAATTATTGATGCAATCCTTGGTGCCGCTGGTCTGGGTGATATTGGGCAACTGTTTCCCGAAACCGATCCGCAGTTCAAAAATGCGAATTCTGTAAACTTATTAAAAAAAGTAAATGAAAAAGTTGGGCGGTCGGGCTTTACTATTGGCAATATTGATTGTACAATTTTAGCGGAAGAGCCAAAGATGAGCCCATACTTGGCAGAGATGAAAAAGAATCTAGCCGCGAGTTGCCACTTAGCGGTCACACAAGTGAACATTAAGGCAACGACCATGGAAACGATGGGCTTTGTTGGTAAAAAAGAAGGAATCGGCGCAATTGCCGTTGCTTTATTGGAAAAATAACTGAAAACGACGTTAAACCGTCTGTTTTTAAAAAATGGAAAGAGGAATGAACATGACGAAAGTTCGTGTGCGTTACGCACCAAGTCCAACTGGACACTTGCACATTGGGAATGCAAGAACAGCATTATTTAACTACTTATTTGCCCGCCACAATGACGGAGAATTTATCATTCGTATCGAGGATACCGACCAAAAACGGAACATCGAAGACGGCGAGAAAAGTCAGTTGGAAAACTTAGCATGGTTAGGGATGGAATGGGATGAATCACCTGCTCATCCGGGAGAATATGGTCCATATCGTCAATCAGAACGTAAAGAAATTTACCAACCATTGATTGATCAATTATTAAGTAGCAATCGTGCGTATAAGTGTTATTGTACGCCAGAAGAATTAGAAGCAGAACGTGAAGCACAACAAGCTCGTGGGGAAATGCCTCACTACGCAGGCACTTGTGCGAATTTAACACCTTCTGAACAAGCAGCCAAAGAAGCGGCTGGTCTAGAACCAGTGATTCGTTTCCGTGTGCCACGTAATACAGAATACAAATTTGATGACATCGTGAAAGGTGAAATTACTTTTGAGTCAGATAACATTGGTGGCGATTTTGTCATCCAAAAACGCGATGGGATGCCAACGTATAACTTTGCCGTTGCAGTAGATGATCACTTAATGAAAATTTCTCACGTTTTACGTGGCGATGATCACATTGCGAACACACCAAAACAATTAATGATTTACGAAGCGTTTGAATGGACACCACCTGTCTTTGGCCATATGACCTTAATCATTAATTCAGAAACTGGCAAAAAATTGAGCAAACGTGATGAAACAATTTTACAATTTATTGAACAATACCGTGAATTAGGTTACTTACCAGAAGCCATGTTCAACTTTATTGCTTTACTAGGATGGTCTCCTGTTGGCGAAGAAGAAATCTTCTCACAAGAAGACTTGATTAAATTGTTTGATGAACAACGCTTAAGCAAGTCACCAGCGGCCTTTGATGCGAAAAAATTAGAATGGATTAACAATCAATACATGAAACAAATGGACTTAAGTGAACTAACAGATATGTGTATTCCTTATTTAGTCGCTGACGGTCGTGTTGAAGAAAATCCATCTCCTGAAAAAATCGAATGGTTAAAACAATTAGTTAGCTTGTATCAACCACAAATGAGTTATGCAGCTGAAATTGTGGAACTATCAAACTTGTTCTTTAATGAACATCCAGTTTTAGATGATGCTGCGAAAGAATTCTTGCAAGGAGAAACAGTGCCAACTGTGTTACATGCGTTTAAAGAACAATTAGAAGCCTTGGACGTTTTCGATGTGCCAAGTATTAAAGCAGCGATTAAAGCCGTCCAAAAAGAAACTGGTGTTAAAGGCAAAAACTTGTTTATGCCAATTCGAATTGCTGTTTCTGGACAAATGCATGGTCCTGAATTAGGCGAAACCATCGAATTATTAGGCAAAGAAAAAGCATTAGATCATTTAAATAAAGTGTTATAAAAACACAAAGAATAGAAGAAGTAGACAATCAGATGGATTTCAGAGACGCTGTGGGTGGTGAGAACAGCGAGCATCTTTTGTCGAAATGCATCTATGAGTGGCTTTGGTGAAAAAAGTAACCGAAGACGTCGGCAGGCGTTAACTGTATCGAGGCAAGAGCTAGTTCTTGTGAAGAAAAGTGGAACCACGCATGGGCGTCTTTTAAGCAACGTTTTTTTGTTGCTTAAAAGACGTTTTTTATTTTTGTATAGTAGAAAGGAGTTCACCCTATGAGTTGGTTGAAACGTAGCGTCGCAGCTGTTAAAAGAAACGATCCTGCAGCGCGGACCACACTAGAAGTTCTTTTAACGTATCCTGGCTTGCACGCCCTGTTTTGGCATCGCTTGTCTCATTTCTTATATAGGCATCAGTTGTTTTTGTTGGCGAAGATTCATGCACAATTTTGGCGTTTCATAACGGGCGTAGAAATTCATCCCGGAGCCACAATTGGAGCGGGAGTTTTTATCGATCACGGCATGGGCATTGTGATTGGGGAAACCGCGGAAATAGAAGAAGATGTTGTTTTGTTTCACGGAGTGACGTTAGGTGGGACCGGTCGTGATACGGGTAAACGCCATCCAACAGTGAAAAAAGGAGCGATGATTTCGGCACGAGCTCAAATTTTAGGGCCAGTTGTGATTGGTGAACGTTCAAAAATTGGTGCGGGTGCTGTTGTTATTTCAGACATCCCAGCAGATGCCACAGCTGTGGGTGTTCCTGCGAAAGTCGTTCGTCTAAATGGAAGAAAGGTGGAAAAAGGGCATGATTAAAATTTATAATACATTGACCAGAGAAAAAGAAGTATTTACGCCAATTGAGGCGCGTAAAGTTCGGATGTATGTCTGCGGACCAACCGTGTATAACTATATCCATATCGGTAATGCGCGCAGTGCGATCGCCTTTGATACGATTCGTCGTTATTTTGAATATCGTGGGTATGAAGTGAATTATGTATCGAATTTTACAGATGTCGATGATAAAATTATCAAGGCAGCTAAAGAATTGAAAATTACTGCGCCGGAAGTGGCAGAGCGTTTTATCAAAGCCTTTGAAGAAGACACGCAAGCATTGAATGTCCAACCAGCAACGTTACATCCTCGGGTGATGGACCACATGCCTGATATCTTAGCTTTCATCGAAGTTTTAATTGAAAAAGGTTTTGCTTATGAGGTCGCAGGTGATGTGTATTATCGCACCCGTAAATTCCCTAATTATGGTAAATTAAGCCATCAATCGATTGATGAATTAGAAGTGGGGGCAAGTCAACGAACTGGCGTTGAACAACAATTAAAAGAAGACCCATTGGATTTTGCTCTTTGGAAAAGTGCCAAAGAAGATGAAATTTCTTGGGATTCTCCTTGGGGGAAAGGACGTCCCGGCTGGCATATTGAATGCTCTGTCATGGCGACAAAACACTTGGGAGAGACGATTGATATTCACGGTGGTGGACAAGATTTAGAATTTCCACATCATGAGAATGAAATTGCACAGAGCGAAGCCAAAACAGGCCATACCTTTGCCAATTACTGGATGCATAACGGCTATGTCACAATTGGTGAAGACGATGAAAAAATGAGTAAATCCCTAGGTAACTTCATTACTGTTCATGAAATGATTCAAAAAGTGGATCCGCAAATTTTACGTTTCTTTATGTCCACCACCCAGTACCGTCGCCCGATTCGTTATAGCGAAAGCACTCTAAAAGAGGCAGCAGCCAATTATCAAAAATTGAAAAATGCGTTTGAAAATTTACGTTTTAGACAAGCAGATGCGGTCGCAAGTTTGCCAGAGGATGAACACTATTTGGCTCAATTAAACGAATTAGAACAACGTTTTATTACGGAAATGGACGATGATTTCAATGCAGCTAACGGGATTACGGTCGTTTATGAATTAGCGAAGATGATGAATCAGTACAGTGAACAAGCGACAGTTTCGGAACCAGTTCTAGTGGCGATGGATAAGCTTTTCAGTGGCTGGTTAGCTATTTTTGGTTTATTCTTTAAAAACGAAGAATTAGTGGACGCACAAGTCGATGCGTTAATTGAAGAACGGAACCAAGCACGGAAAGACCGTGATTTTGCCCGAAGTGATGAAATCCGCGATTTATTAAAAGAACAAGGCATTGTTTTAGAAGATACTCCGCAAGGAACGAGATGGAGAAGAAGTGAATGAGAGATTACAAACAATTAAACGGTTTAGCTTTGGCCTATGTTGGCGATGCGATTTATGAAATTTACATTCGTGATTATTTAGTTTCCTTGGGACAAACGAAACCGAATGTTTTGCATCGCATGGCGACACATTACGTGTCAGCAAAAGCCCAAGCAAGCTTAATGCAAGCGATGTTAGCGGGAGAAATGCTAACGGAGGAAGAAGAAGTGATGTACAAACGCGGTCGGAATGCTAAAAGTCACACCTTTGCCAAAAATGCTGATGTGACGACCTATCGGGTAGCGACCGGTTTCGAATCCTTGATGGGTTATTTACATTTAACACAACAAAAAGAACGTTTAGAAGAATTAATTAACTGGTGTATCAAGAAAGTAGGTGAAACCAATGAAAAATGAAAAATCTCGTCCTTTTAAAAAAGGTAAGAAACGTCCAGAACGTTCAGATAAGCGTTCAAAAGAACGGAACCCACGACCAGCGACAGCAGGTGCTGATGGAACCTCAGAAGAGCTAGCAGATAACTTTGTCTTTGGTTTCCATGCCACTGTTGAGGCGTTGCAGCAAGGACGCGGGAATAAATTGTTTTTACAAGAAGATGCTCGTGGCGAGAAAATTGAGCAATTAAAACAAGCAGCGAAAGAACAGGCTGTTCCAGTTAAATGGGTGCCTAAAGCAAAATTAGATACGATGAGTGATCACGGCGTGCATCAAGGCATGGTTTTAGCAATCACGGCGTATCAATATTTAACTTTAGAAGAATTATTGGAACAAACAAAAGAAAAGACAGAAACACCATTTTTCCTAATTTTAGACAGTCTAGAGGACCCACATAACTTTGGCTCAATTTTGCGAACTGCTGATGCGACAGGCGTGGACGGTATTATCATTCCGAAACATCGTGCAGTGGGAATTACACCAACCGTAACCAAAGCATCAACAGGGGCCGTGGAACATATTCCAGTGGCTCGTGTAACGAATCTAGCGCAAAGTATTGCAACGCTAAAAGAGAATCAATTTTGGATTTTTGGTACAGATATGTCTGGGACGGATTATCGTCGCTGGAATACACAAGGCGCAATTGCCTTAATCATCGGAAATGAAGGTCGTGGCATGAGTCAAGGTCTTCATAAAGAAGTGGATGAATTATTAACGATTCCAATGACTGGACACGTTCAAAGCTTAAACGCTGGTGTGGCTGCAGGCTTGCTAATGTATGAAGTCTATCGTGGCCGCAACCCATTATAGAAGAAGGCGATTGTATGAAAAAACAATTGTTAATCGTTGATGGCTATAATATGATTGGTGCTTGGCCAGAATTGGTCCAGTTGAAAAAGCAAGAGCGTTTAGAGGATGCGCGTGAACTGCTTCTTAGTCGTCTGTCCAATTATGCCAAATATGAAGGGTTGGAAATCATTGTGGTCTTTGATGCCCAATTAGTCCCAGGTATTCAGCAAACGTACAAAAAGTACCTTTTGACCGTGGTTTTCACCAAAGAAGATGAAACAGCAGATAGTTATATTGAACGTCTAGCTGGTGAAAAAAATGATCGTTTAACGCAAGTAACAGTCGCAACGAGTGATTTGGCTGAACAATGGGTGGTCTTTTCACAAGGTGCATTGCGGACTTCGGCCAATGAACTTTACAAAGCTGTCCAGAAAACAGAAAAGACGATTGCCATTCATGCAACGGATATCCATTTCCAGCAATTTCGTCGAAATTCTCCATGGAACGTGGAGCAGTTATCAAAACTTTCTGAGAAGCTAGAAGAATTGTCTCAAAAAAAAGATTAAACAAATGTTCGCTTAAGTCATAAATTTCTAACATGCTATGCTCTCCTAAATCATTCGATACGTTTATCGAAAAGGAGGGCTTTTTATGTTAGAACAGATTCAACAAGCATTAGCAGGAGACCAAGAACAATTTCAAGCCTTATATGGGCAATATCAGCCAGTGATTTATAAGTGCATGAAAAAATACTATTTAAAAGATTATGATACTGAAGACTGGCTTCAAGAAGGACGAATTGTCTTCTTTCGGACGTTAGAACGATTTGATTCAGAAAAACAAGCATCATTAGGAAAGTTTTTTAAACGAAATTTTGAAAATCACGTACATAGCTTAATTCGCCATCAATGCGCCTATAAGCGGCGAACAGATACCTTGTCTATTTCTCTGGAACAACGATTAGAAAGCGCTGGTGAAGAGTTAGTGGACTATTTAGGGACAGCGGCTACCGACCCATTAGGTCAATTAATGATTCAAGAAAAATTGGCAGCTTTTCCGACACGTCTTTCCTCGTTGGAACAACAAATTTTAAACGCATACTTAAAAGGCTACACGTTAGAAGAAATCGCTAAAATACGTGGGGGAACTTTTTCAGCTGTCCGAAGTGCCTATGATCGTGCCAAAGCAAAAATGAAATATACATTAGAAAATGAATAAAAATTCGACAAAACAGCCGGTTTGTCGAGCAAAAGTAGTTGCAAACAGACTTCTAGTATGATAAACTTGAAATTTTTTAAAAAAAGTGATATAATGTTTCTTGAGGTGAATGCAATGCCAACAACGTTATCGTCAATTAAGAAAGATTTAGAAGGCCGTATCGGCAGTGAAATTATGTTAGTTGCTCAGACTGGAAGAAAGCGCCAAACAGAACGTAAAGGAATCTTAACGGAGACTTATCCATCTGTTTTTGTTGTTGACTTGGATCCAGACGAGAACTCATTTGAACGTGTATCTTATAGCTATTCAGATGTTTTAACACGCACCGTTGAAATCGAATTCATCGGTCAAGCCGTATAATTTAGAAAGTCCGCTTAGGAGTGAAGGAAGAGCCCTTCGTTCCTAAGCTCTTTTTAATTTCAGCCATCTGTCGTCAGAGAAAGAGCAATCTTCGGTGTACTTCTTCATGGACATATGATAGAATCTAAAAGATTAAAATGTTGGTAGACAAAAGATTAAGGAAGGTGAATCAGGGAACCGATGGAAATAATCGAACGAGCTCCTGCGAAAATTAATCTTGGGTTAGATGTTCTGCATAAACGTGTGGATGGCTATCATGAAGTTGAATCTATTTTTGCAAGTGTAGATTTAGCCGATCATTTAACTTTTGAAAATCTAGAAGAAGACATCATTCGTATTGAAACGGACAGCTCTTTTTTACCCGTGGATCGACGGAATCATGTCTATCAAGCAGTTGACTTATTAAAGCGTACCTATAATATTCATAAAGGAATTAAAATATATATTGAAAAACGTATCCCCGTGGCAGCTGGTTTAGCAGGGGGGAGCAGTGACTGTGCCGCATCATTACGAGGCTTGAACAAACTGTGGAATCTGGGGTTGACGATGGACGAACTCTGTGAAATTGGCAGCCAAATTGGTATGGATGTTCCTTATTGTTTAAGGGGCGGAACAGCCTTTGCAAACGGACGTGGGGAGAAAATTGAAGCATTACCGACCATGCCTCAATGTTGGATTGTGTTAGTTAAACCAAGAATTAGTGTATCCACCAGTACCGTTTTTAATGATTTAGCGGTAGATGAATTGCACCATCCAGATATTGCTGGACTAAGAATAGCTATTGAGAATGGTGATTATACTGGGATGACCCAAACGGTTGGCAATGCGTTGGAAAGTGTCACGATTGCCAGACATCCGATCGTGCAACAAATCAAGGATCGCATGCTGAAGTACGGCGCTGATGCAGCGTTGATGAGCGGCAGTGGACCGACAGTCTTTGCTTTATGTGAAAAGAAAACACGAGCACAACGGATTTATAATGGACTTAAAGGCTTTTGCGAAGAAGTTTATTTGGTTCGGACATTGAAATAAATAAAAACAACAGAGCGTGGAGCAAAAACCCAAAGTGATTTTTGTCCCACGCTCTGTTGTTTTTTAAATTTATTCCTTGACGTCCCGTGATCCATTTGGTACATTATTCCTGGCAAATCGTAAATATTACGATTTATAATAGGTAAATCGAAAAGAGGACAGAACATGACGAAAATCTACCGCCGTTTGATAATCGGCGTTACTTTAGCAATCAGTGCTTTTCTTTTAGCTAGCTGTGGGCAAACCACACAATCGCCAAAAGAGAAGAAAGAGCTCACGGTAATGACTACTTTTTATCCGATGTACGACTTCACAAAACAAGTCGTTGGTGATGAGGGAGAGGTTGAGCTGTTGATTCCAGCTGGAACGGAACCACACGATTATGAACCAAGCGCAAAAGACTTAGCGAAAATTACTGATGCGGATGTCTTTGTTTATAATAGTAAAGAGCTAGAAACTTGGGTTCCGAATGTTATTGAAAACTTGGACACGAAAAAAGTTTCAATCGTGGAAGCCAGTCAATCCATTCAATTGATGCAAGGAACAGAAGAGGAAGAATCTGGCGAAGAAGGTCATGAAGGCCATAACCATTCCCACGAACTGGATCCGCATGTCTGGTTAGATCCCGTGTTAGCGCAAAAAGAAGTAACAGCGATTCGGGATGCGCTTATCAAAAAATATCCTGAGAAAAAAGCCGTATTTGAAAAAAATACCGCTGCTTATTTGGAAAAATTGACTGCGCTAGATAAGGAATACCAAGCTGCATTTGCAGACGCTAAAAATCGGACCTTTGTGACGCAACATGCTGCATTTGGCTATTTGGCGAAACAATATGGCTTGACCCAAGAACCG
This sequence comes from Enterococcus sp. DIV1090, assembly GCF_050537975.1. Classification (NCBI taxonomy): domain Bacteria; kingdom Bacillati; phylum Bacillota; class Bacilli; order Lactobacillales; family Enterococcaceae; genus Enterococcus; species Enterococcus sp. DIV1090. The sequence continues at coordinate 54,277 of NZ_CP172917.1, forward strand.
ATTGCTGGGATTTCTCCAGACCAAGAACCTTCGCCAAGTCGTTTAGCCGAATTAAAAAAATATATTAAAACAAACAATGTTTCTGTGATCTATTTTGAAGCATCGGCTTCTACAAAAGTAGCCAAAACATTGGCAGACGAGACAGGCGTCGAATTAGCCGTATTGAATCCTTTAGAGAGTTTAACTCAAAAAGAACAAGAAGCAGGCGAGAACTACGTGTCTGTCATGAAAGAAAACCTCGCTGCTTTACAAAAAAGCATTCATTAATCTGGCAACAGAAAGGAGCCAACTTATGCATTATATTGAAGTCGAAAATTTAACCTTCTATTATGATGATGAACCTGTTTTAGAAGATGTTTCTTATTATGTTGATCCAGGGGAATTCGTTATTTTAACAGGAGAAAATGGCGCTGCCAAGTCAACGCTGATCAAAAGTACCTTAGGGTTATTAAAACCAACAAGTGGCAAAATTACGGTCGCTAAAAAAAATAGTGCTGGTGAAAAAATCAGCATTGGCTACATTCCACAACAAGTCGCTTCTTTCAATGCGGGCTTTCCTAGCACCGTCATTGAATTAGTACGTTCAGGTCGCTTTCCCAGAAATCGTTGGTTCAAACCGTTGACGAAAAAAGATCATCTTCATGTGGAAAAAGCTTTGAAATCAGTGGACATGTGGGAAATGCGCCACAAACGAATTGGCGAGCTTTCTGGAGGGCAAAAGCAACGAATTAGTTTAGCACGAGTGTTTGCGACCGATCCAGATTTATTTATTTTAGATGAGCCAACAACAGGTATGGATGAACAATCGCGAAACGAATTTTATCAATTGTTGCAACACAGTGCGCATGAACATGGAAAAGCTATTTTGATGATTACGCATGATCATGAAGATATCAAAACCTATGTAGATCGTCAAATTCGTCTTGTCCGCAAAGAAGATTCGAAATGGCGTTGCTTCCATATGAGTGAAGAATCGTATACGTAAATTTTCCAATAAAACGTTATCTGGCTCGATAATAACGAAAGCCAAGGAACGGCTTAAAGAAATGTTGGAAAAATTTAAAAAATAAGCAGGAATTAAAAAATTAATTCGCTTAAACGTCGCTACAATGGTAGTGTTCATTTTAGCGGTAAGGAGTGAATCGTATGGCAGAAATGCTTTCTTATGCATTTATGCAAAAGGCCTTTTTAGCAGCACTGTTTATCTCAGTGATTGCCCCAATGCTCGGCGTCTTTCTAGTTATTCGCCGACAATCTTTAATGGCAGATACCCTTTCACATGTGTCATTAGCCGGTGTGGCACTAGGCTTCTTTTTTAATTGGAATCCTAATTTAATGACCTTAATTGTCGTGATTGTGGCTGCAATCATTCTAGAATATTTACGAATGATTTATAGCACCTATTCAGAAATTTCGATTGCTATTTTAATGTCAGGCGGTTTGGCTTTGGCGTTAGTTTTGATGAATTTAACAGGAGGCAATTCAGCTGCTAGTATTCAATCGTATTTATTTGGTTCCATCGTCACGATTACGTGGGATCAAGTGGTTATGTTGGCAATTTTATTCGTAGTTTTAGTTCTATTGTTTATGTTATTTAAACGTCCAATGTATGTTTTAACATTTGATGAAGATACTGCTCATGTTGATGGGCTACCTATTCATTGGATGTCGATGCTTTTTAATGTAATTACTGGTGTGGCGATTGCTGTGATGATTCCGATCGCGGGAGCCTTGTTAATTTCAGCAATTATGGTCTTACCAGCTGCGATAGGTATGCGAATTGGTAAAGGCTTCAACACGGTGATTATCATCAGTGTGTTTATGGGCTTGATTGGCATGCTAACAGGGTTGACTAGCTCGTATTATTTGGAAACACCACCGAGTGCAAGCATTACCCTAATTTTTATTGGTTTATTCTTATTAGTCAATATTTATCGCCGAGTGGTTGTCATGGTCCAACGAAAACAAAAAATGCAAAGAAACTAAGGAGAAAAACGAAAGTTTTTCTCCTTTATTTCTTTTTTTTTAAAGAAATGGCGAACTATTTTCAGTTATTTGAAAAAAATCCTCGAATTTTTCGGTTAAACCCCTTATAATAAGGAACGATAGAATGAAAAGGAGTGACGAATTTGAAAATTCGGAGAAGTGAACGATTAATCGATATGACCCAATATCTTTTAGATCATCCCCATACATTGGTTTCTTTGACATATTTTGCTGACCGATACCAATCTGCCAAGTCTTCCATTAGTGAAGATTTAGCAATTGTTAAAAAAACATTTAAAGAACGTGGAACAGGTATTTTAGAAACGATTCCAGGCGCTGCAGGCGGTGTCCGCTTTATCCCTGAAATTCCTTATGAGGAAGCGGAGCAGTTGATTATGGATTTATGTGATCGTTTGTCAGAACAAGATCGCTTATTACCTGGGGGCTATGTTTATCTTTCAGATTTACTTGGGGAACCGAATTTATTAAGACAAGTGGGCCGGATTATTGCTTCTAAATATTTAGGCAAACAAATTGATGCGGTAATGACCGTTGCGACTAAAGGAGTGCCAATTGCGCAAGCTGTGTCTTATTACTTAAATGTTCCGTTTGTGATTGTTCGTCGCGATTCTAAGATTACTGAAGGTTCAACGGTGAGCGTGAACTATGTATCAGGGTCTTCAGAACGTATCGAAAAAATGGAACTTTCAAAACGCAGTTTAAAACGCGGATCAAAAGTTTTAGTCGTGGATGACTTCATGAAAGGCGGCGGCACCGTCAATGGTATGAAGAGTATGATTGAAGAATTTGAAGCAGAACTTGTGGGCATTACCGTTTTTGCTGAGTCAAAATTCAATGGCCGTCGTGCAATCGATGACTACACTTCGCTATTATATGTGGAAGATGTGGATACACAAACAAAAACGATTAGCGTAGTCCCAGGAAACTATTTCACAGAGAAATAATTTGAAAAAGAACCTGAAAATGGTCCATTCCATTTTCAGGTTCTTTTTTTCTGTTTTATTCCTTTAAAAAAAGATGAGAAAATAAATTGGTCTACCTTTTAAATGCCTTATTTTGTTGAAAAAGACAAAAGAGTAAGATAAACTAGAAAAGGTATAATGAGGACGATTTAGAAGAAAATCAAACAATTTAGTTAATTTGAGGTGGCAAACGTGGAAAATAGATACGCAATTATTTTAGCAGCTGGTAAAGGAACACGCATGAAATCTAAACTTTATAAAGTATTGCATCCAGTTGCTGGTAAACCAATGGTCGAACATATTTTAGATCAAGTAGAACAAACAGAACCAACAGAAATCGTGACGATCGTTGGACACGGGGCGGAAATGATTAAAAGCCATTTAGGCGAACGTAGTCAATATGCCTTACAAGCTGAACAATTGGGAACTGGGCATGCAGTCATGCAAGCACAAGAGTTATTAGGTGGCAAACAAGGAACAACATTAGTTATTACAGGGGATACGCCGTTATTAACTGCGGAAACCTTGAAAAATTTATTCGATTACCATCAAGGTAAGAATGCAAGTGCGACTATTTTAACAGCGCATGCGGAAGACCCAACAGGCTATGGTCGAATTATTCGTGACCATGTGGGCATTGTTGAACGAATCGTGGAACAAAAAGATGCCAGTGAAGAAGAAGCACGTGTTCAAGAAATTAATACAGGAACCTTCTGTTTTGATAATGAATCATTGTTTGAAGCGTTAGCGAAAACAGATACAAACAACACACAAGGGGAATACTATTTAACAGATATCATTGAAATTTTGAAAAAAGAAGGCAAAGCTGTCGCTGCTTATCAAATGGCAGACTTTGACGAAGCAATGGGTGTAAATGATCGTGTCGCTTTATCCACTGCTAATAAAATTATGCATCGTCGTTTAAATGAAATGCATATGCGAAATGGTGTTACATTTATTGATCCAGATACAACGTATATTGATGAAGGCGTGGTAATTGGTTCAGACACAGTCATTGAAGCGGGAGTCACTATCAAAGGAAAAACAGTGATTGGCGAAGATTGCTTGATTGGCGCACATTCAGAAATCGTTGATAGTCACATCGGCAATCAAGTGGTTGTTAAACAGTCTGTGATTGAAGAAAGTGTGGTTCGCGAGGGGGCCGATGTGGGTCCGTATGCACATTTACGTCCTAAAGCAGATGTGGGGGCAAACGTACACATTGGTAACTTCGTGGAAGTAAAAAATGCAACAATCGATGAAGGCACAAAAGTGGGCCATTTAACATACGTTGGTGATGCAACATTAGGCAAAGATATTAATGTCGGTTGCGGCGTTGTTTTTGTTAATTATGATGGCAAAAATAAACACCAAACAGTCGTGGGTGATCACGCGTTTATTGGCTCTGCAACGAACATTGTTGCGCCAGTCACGATTGGTGATCATGCGGTGACTGCTGCTGGTTCAACTATCACAGAAGATGTCCCTTCAGAAGATTTGGCGATTGCCCGGGCACGTCAAGTGAATAAAGAAGGCTATGCTAAAAAGTTACCTTATATGAAGGATTAATCTCAAATAAAAAAGAACGCTCTTTTGCTTAAGCAAAAGAGCGTTCTTTTTCCTCCTTAAAGACTAGACCAATTGCTGCTAGTATTTGTTTAGAGACGTCCAAGGACTAGACCAATGCTGTTTATTCGGTATTTTTAGTTATTTTTTTCAAAAAAATAGTTTTTGTTCCGCTTTTCCAATATAAAAAGACTTTCTTTTTTATAAAGTTCGTGTTTTGGTCAAAATTACTATTTTTTTCACAAACAAATCCGCTATATTGTCCAAAAATAAAAACAATTTACAGGAAAAACATCTTATTTTAACGGAATTTACTGTTTTTTATTTAACGGATATATTATGATAGGAAAAGAAGAGCAGCGTGATGGGGGAAGGCTCTTTTTGTTGTTTGTTACTTTGACAATTGTTTGTTGCAAATGGGTTGAAACACAAGGAGGAAATTTGTGAAAAAGTTGAGCTTTAAAAAAGTGAAGTGGGGCATGCATTTTTTAATGGCTGTTGCGTTGATAGCGCCAAGCGTTACTAGTACGGCATATGCAGTAGAAACAACGAGTCAACAAAGTTCAGAAGCAGTAACAAGTACCACCGATTCAAGTAGAAAACAAGAACCAGTCATCACACAGGAAACAACAGACATCAAACAAGAAGCACCAAATCAGGCTACGAGTGACAGTGTCAAGCAGTCACAAGAAACCACGGCACCAGCAGAAACGACGAATTTAGAAACGTCAACCGCTGAAAAAGAAGAAACGAGCACACCACAAAAAATAACAATTTTAGGTACGTCAGATGTTCATGGTCAATTATGGAATTGGTCTTATGAAGATGATAAAGAACTACCAGTTGGTTTGTCCCAAGTAAGTACAGTCGTCAACCAAGTCCGGGCACAAAACCCAGCAGGCACCGTTTTAATTGATAATGGCGACAATATTCAAGGCACTATTTTAACAGATGACTTGTATAATAAAGCACCTTTAGTGAATGAAAAGACCCATCCAATGATCACCGCCATGAATGTGATGAAGTATGATGCAATGGTTTTGGGGAATCATGAGTTTAATTTTGGTTTACCGTTAATCAAAAAAATTCAACAAGAAGCCACTTTTCCAATCTTGTCTGCGAATACCTACAATAAGGATGGTGGTCGTTTTGTTGAAGGGACTACCACGAAGGAACTTGATCTTAATCAAGATGGGCAGCCAGATTTAAAAGTTGGGATTATCGGCTTAACAATCCCGCACATTCCTTTGTGGGATGGCCCTCGTGTTACTTCGCTTAATTTTTTACCTTTGAAAGAAGAAGCAGAAAAAGCAGTTGCTGAGTTGAAAACTAACGATCAGGCTGACATTATTGTTGCTTCGATTCATGCGGGACAACAAAATAGTGATCCGGTTGCCAGTGCCGACCAAGTAATTGAAAATGTCGCGGGGATTGATGCGTATATTCTAGGTCATGACCACCTTTCTTTTACCAAGCAAGGAGCAGCGCCGAATGGAAAAACTGTACCGGTAGGGGGACCGAAAGATACGGGGACAGAAGTTGTCAAAATTGATCTTTCAGTTGCTAAAAATGCCGATAAGTGGGAAGTGCAAGAAGGTACAGCAACGATTGTACCAACAACGAATGTTCCAGCAGATGAAGCAGTTAAGGCAGCGACAAAAGAATACCATGAGCAAACGCGAGCGTTTATTCAGGAGGAGATCGGCACAGCAACAGCTGATTTTTTACCAAAACAAGAAATTAAAGGAATTCCCGAAGCACAATTACAACCAACAGCGATGGTTTCTTTAATTAATAATGTTCAAAAAGAAGTAACAGGCGCACAATTAAGTGCGGCAGCGTTGTTTAAATACGACAGTAAATTACCTGCGGGGAAGATTTCCTATGCCACGATTTTTGATATCTACAAATACCCGAATACCTTAGTGAGTGTTCCCATTAACGGTGAAAACTTACTGAAGTATTTAGAAAAACAAGGGGCGTACTATAACCAAACACAGCCAGATGATTTGACCATTAGTTTTAATCCAAACATTCGTGTATATAACTATGACATGATTTCTGGAGTGGACTACAAGATTGACATTTCAAAACCAGTGGGTGAACGAATTGTAGATGCGAAAATTGACGGCCAACCGCTGGATCCTGCCAAAGAATATACGATTGCTATGAATAATTATCGTTACGGCGGTTTAGCTAGCCAAGGGATTCAAGTAGGAGAACCTATTAAAAATTCTGATCCAGAAACCTTACGAGGAATGATTGTTGATTATATTAAGAAAAAAGGAACGCTTGATCCAGAACAAGAAATCGAACGAAATTGGTCAATTATTGGGACAAATTTTGATGAAAAATGGCGTGCCAAAGCAATCGAATTAGTGAATGACGGCACTCTTCAAATTCCGACTTCTCCTGATGGACGTACACCAAACGCCGCCGCTATTACGAAACAAGATGTCCGTAATGCGGGCTTTGATTTAGATAATGCATATACCATTATGCACACAAATGACGTTCATGGCCGACTAGAAGCAGGGAAAGGCGAATTAGGTATGGCGCGTCTAAAAACCTTTAAAGACCAAGAAAACCCAACCTTGATGGTGGATGCAGGGGATGTTTTCCAAGGATTACCAATCTCCAATTTCTCCAAAGGCGCGGATATGGCCAAAGCAATGAATGAAGTTGGTTATGATGCCATGGCGGTGGGAAATCACGAGTTTGATTTTGGTTTAGAGATTGCACTAGGTTATAAAGACCAACTGAATTTTCCGATTTTATCTAGTAATACGTATTACAAAGATGGCAGTGGACGGGTTTTTGATCCGTATACTATCGTAGAAAAAGCCGGGAAAAAGTTTGCCATTGTAGGTGTGACGACCCCAGAAACAGCAACGAAAACACACCCGAAAAACGTAGAGAAGGTGACATTTAAAGACCCGATTCCAGAAGTAGAAGCAGTGATTAATGAAATTAAAGAGAAGTACGCGGATATTCAAGCTTTCGTGGTTACTGGGCATTTAGGCGTAGATGAAACGACGCCGCATATCTGGCGTGGTGATACGCTAGCAGAAACCCTTAGTCAAACATATCCTGAGTTAGATATCACTGTGATTGATGGACATTCGCATACAGCCGTCGAAAGCGGCAAACGTTATGGCAAAGTGATCTATGCTCAAACAGGTAATTATTTAAATAATGTTGGAATTGTCACAGCACCAGAGAGTGAACCAACTAAGAAAACAGCAAAATTGATTTCAGCAGCAGAGTTGCTAGAATTGCCAGAAAACCCGGCAGTTAAAGCCATCGTTGATGAAGCACGTACGAATTTTAACGCTGAAAATGAAAAAGTAATTGTCGATTATATTCCATTCACATTGGATGGACAACGAGAAAATGTGCGCACACGAGAGACCAACTTAGGGAATTTGATTGGTGATGCGATTATGTCATATGGCCAAGACGCGTTTAGTCAACCTGCTGATTTTGCAGTAACTAATGGTGGCGGCATTCGCGCTGATATTAAACAAGGGCCAATTAAAGTTGGGGATGTCATTGCTGTGTTACCTTTTGGCAATAGCATTGCGCAAATTCAAGTAACCGGCGCTCAAGTTAAAGAAATGTTTGAAATGTCTGTTCGTTCGATTCCACAAAAAGATGAGAATGGCACAATTTTACTAGATGATGCTGGCCAACCAAAACTTGGCGCAAATGGTGGTTTCCTGCATGTTTCAAGCTCCATTCGTATCCACTATGATTCCACAAAACCAGGTACTCGCTTGGCTAGTGACGAAGGCAATGAAACAGGACAAACGATTGTCGGTAGTCGCGTATTAGGAATAGAAATTAAAAATCGGCAAACACAAAAGTTTGAACCATTGGATGAGAAGAAACAATACCGGATGGCTACCAATGATTTTTTAGCTGCTGGTGGTGATGGTTACGATATGCTAGGTGGTGAACGAGAAGAAGGGATTTCACTAGATGCTGTCTTAATTGAATACTTGAAAAGTGCAACCAGCTTGCGGTTGTATCGTGCAGCAACGACGATTGATTTAGCACAATATAAAGAACCATTCCCAGGCGAACGAATTGTTTCTATTTCGGAAGAAGCTTACAAAGAGTTAATTGGTGGAGGAGAGACGCCAAAACCAGATCCGAAACCAGATCCAACACCAGATCCAACACCAGATCCAACACCAGATCCAACACCAGATCCAAAACCAGATCCAAAACCAGATCCAAAACCAGATCCAAAACCAGATCCAAAACCAGATCCAAAACCAGATCCGAAACCAACACCAGAAACACCAGTAGCAACCAATAAACAAAACCAAGCGGGAGCAAGACAGAGCAATCCATCCGTAACAGAGAAGAAAAAGTATGGCGGCTTTTTACCTAAAACGGGTACAGAAACAGAAACGCTTGCATTATATGGTTTACTGTTCGTTGGACTTTCTTCTTCTGGCTGGTATATTTATAAACGACGTAACAAAGCTAGTTAGTCATTTTTTAAGAACCGTCCTTCGGGATTGGTTCTTTTTTTATTTTAATGCTTGCCATTTGTTTTTAATTTTAGTATTATAAGAATATTCTAAAAATTAAAAAATGAAGAGTTTTTTCTGTGAAGGGAGAAAGGCATGAAAAGTAAACGTATAAAAGGACTTATCGGGTTAAGTTTAACAACGCTGTTAGTTTTAGCTGCTTGTGGTGGTGATGGGGGAGCTGGCGCCGAAAAAGCAAAGGGCGGATCAGAGAAAACTGCCGCTAAACAAGAATTTAAAGTAGTAGTTCAACAAGAAATGCCTTCTGCAGATTTATCTTTAGGAACAGATACAATTAGTTTTACGGCACTGAATAATGCGTATGAAGGAATTTATCGTTTAGATGATAAAAGCAAGCCGCAACCAGCAGGGGCTAAAGAAAAAGTGCAAGTCAGTGATGATGGTTTGACGTACACAGTGAAACTAAGAGAAGAAGCAAAATGGTCCAATGGTGATCCTGTCACAGCTGCCGATTATGTTTTTAGTTGGCAACGTACAGCAGATCCTCAGACTGGCGCTGAGTATGCTTATTTTCTAGAAATGATTGAAAACGGTGCAGACATTGTAGCTGGTAAGAAACCAGTTTCTGAATTAGGCATTAAAGCAAACGGAGATTACGAGCTAGAAATTAAACTGGCAAAACCAACACCATATTTTGATTATTTACTGGCCTTTCCACTATTTTTCCCGCAACATCAAGCAACCGTAGAGAAATATGGCAAAGATTACGCTGCTTCCAGTGAAAAAGCAGTCTATAATGGTCCGTTTGTCTTAGCTAACTTTGAAGGGGCTGGCTCAGATACCAATTGGACTTTGGAAAAAAATGAAAACTATTGGGATAAAGACAATGTCAAATTAGATAAAATCAATTTTGATGTTGTTAAGGAGGCACCAACTGCCTTGAACTTATTCCAAGATGGCCAAGCAGATGATGTTATTTTAAGTGGCGAATTGGCCCAGCAAATGGCGAAGGATCCAGAATTGGTTATCGAAAAAGAAGCACGAACCAGCTATTTGGAATTTAATCAGCGAGATAAAAATTCACCGTATAATAATGTGAATTTACGCAAAGCAATTTCAGCAGCGATTGATCGCAACGCATTAGTAGATAAAATTTTAGGCGACGGCTCAGTAGTCGCTACCGGCTTAATTCCAGAAGGGATGTCGTATTCGCCGACAGATGACAAAGATTTTGCTGATGAAAATAAAAAAATTGTTGAATATAGCCCAGAAAAAGCAAAAGAATATTGGGCAAAAGCGAAGAAAGAATTGGGCATAACAACACTCAAAATGGATATTGTTGCCGATGATGTCGATTCTACGAAAAAGTTAGCGGAATATATTCAAGGTACGTTAAAGGATACTTTAGAGGGCATTGATGTAACAGTGAGCCCAGTGCCGTTTTCAGTTCGAATTGATCGAGGTAGTCGCGGCGATTTTGAGACAATCTTAGGTGGTTGGGCTGCGGATTACGCAGATCCAAGTAGTTTCTTAGACCTTTTTGTTACTGGTAATAACTATAATCGCGGGCGTTTTTCAAGTAAAGCCTACGATGAGTTGATCGAGGCTTCAGCCACAAGAGATGCTTCAGATCCTGAAAAACGTTGGGAAGATATGGTTAAGGCTGAGAAGTTATTGATTGGTGAAGAGACCGCTTTAGCACCACTTTATCAAAAGGCGACTGCCCATCTACGCAGTAAAGAAGTGAAAGGCGTCGTTGCCCATGGTGCTGGCGCACAATATGATTATAAGTGGACATATGTAACAGAAGAGTAGTTAAAAAGAGACACAGAATAGTCAAATCGACTGTTCTGTGTCTCTTTTAATCAAAATATTTCTGCTGTTCTTCTTTTAATTTTTCTGGGGTTACATCTTCACCAGTAGGATCATAAATAGTGACGCCCATTAATGTTTTATTGAATTGTTCACGAATGGTCCGCAAATATTCTTGTCGCAAATCGACACGAAGAGCTTGTTCTTCAGATGTTAAGCCTTGTTCACGCTCTTTTTGTGCAAGCGTATTAATTCTTTTTAAAACATCTAACATTTCTCATTTCCTTTCTATAATAATTCTTTTGCTAGGCGTTCAAACGATTGAAAGCGCGTTTGTTTGTCATAACCTGGGGTGATTAGCATCGCTTCTGTCAACCCTAGTTCTTCTTGTTGGTGGAAAAACTCCGCAACTTCTTGGCTACTGCCAATGACAAAGCGTTGTTTATTTTGTTCTAAAACCAGTTTGTCCATTTCACTGTAAGGGAAAGCTAGGGCTTCTTCTGGCGATAAAAATTTATTTGGAAGCCCATGTTCGGTGGCAAAGATATAATGCTCGAAACTAGCCGCATGGTATTCTGCTTCTTCTTTCGTGTCGGCGGCGAAAGTGAAATACGCAGCGCTCACTTGCGGCTCTTGCTGTTCAGTTACTGGTCGGAAATGCTTGTAATATGCGGACAATACTTCTTTGGGCAAATGTCCATGAATAAACTGCGCAAAGGAAAAATTAATGCCATATTCACCAGCTGAACGTGCGCTTTCTTTGCTAGCACCTAGTAACCAGGGTTGTGGTAATAGAACTTCCCGCGGAACAGCTGAAATTTTAGAATATAAATGATCTTCAGGAAATTCCTCTCTTAAAAAGAGTAAAATTTCAGGTAATTTATCAAATTGGTCTAGCTGTGGTGGCTGACCATTATTTAATGCCAACGTAGTTAAAGGGCTGCCGCCAGGCGAGCGGCCCATGCCTAAATCGATTCGATCAGGATATAAAGCTGCTAACGTTTTAAACGTTTCTGCGACTTTAAATGGCGCATAATGCATGGTCATGATGCCACCCGCGCCAACACGAATTTTTTCGGTGGCACTAGCAATATGTGCAACTAAAATTTCTGGCGTTGCACTGGCAAAGGCGTCTGAACCGTGATGTTCGGCATACCAAATTCTTGTGTAACCAAGTTTTTCCGCTAATTGAGCGAGCTCTTTGGCTTCTTGTAATGTGTCGCTTGCTGATTGATTTTTAGGAACCGTTAATTGATCTAAGATACTTAATTTCATGTATGTAGTCTCCTTTTTAGTTATTTTTTTGAAGCTACCGCTATTATCACGCAAGCATGTCAAAAAAAACAGTACGCACTTTTTAATTCCCTAGTGAGCGAAAAGTAACAAATAGATGTAGCCAAGGTCGATGATAAAAAATTCTCCGCTATGGCTTTTTGATGCTTTGTGTTAAAATGGAACATATGTACGCAATCAGCAATTGGAAAGGTGACAACATGTACGAATATATTATTGGAAAAGTAACGTTTGTTAGCCCATACTATATTGTCGTTGAAACAAATGGCATTGGCTATCAGATTTCAGTCGATAACCCGTACCGCTATTCAGGAAAAATGGATACGGACATTAAACTATATCTTCACCAAGTCGTGCGGGAAGATGCACAGCTATTATTTGGTTTTGGCAGTTTAGAAGAAAAACAATTGTTCTTAAAATTAATCAGTGTCTCTGGAATTGGCCCTAAAAGTGGTTTAGCTATCATGGCTTCTGTGGCTGATCATGGTGGTTTAATCAATGCAATTGAAGGGGAAGATGTTACATATTTAACGAAGTTCCCAGGTGTTGGCAAGAAAACAGCCCAACAAATGATTTTAGATTTAAAAGGAAAACTAGGCGAATTAGAGTCTTCCGAAGCAGCGGTGGCTGCCATGACCGCAACCGAAGCGGTGACAACAAGCAATCAAGCATTGGCAGAAGCGTTAGAAGCATTAAGTGCCCTAGGCTACAGTGACCGAGAGATTAAGCGTATCACTAAGCAATTGGAAGCGTTAGGTGAGACAACGACAGATGTTTATTTGAGCAATGCGTTAAAATTCATGATGAAACGCTAAGGAGGAATAACGATGACAGAAGAAGAACGGTTGCTTTCAGCTGCAAGTCAAGAAGCAGAAGCTTCAATTGAAAAATCGTTACGTCCACAATTTTTAGCACAATATATTGGTCAAGACAAAGTAAAACAAGAACTAACGATTTATATTGAAGCGGCGAAAAATCGGAATGAAGCGTTGGATCATACCCTTCTTTATGGTCCGCCAGGTTTAGGGAAAACGACAATGGCGATGGTCATCGCCAATGAAATGAATGTGAACATTCGTACCACAAGTGGACCAGCCATCGAACGGGCGGGAGATTTAGTCGCTATTTTGAACGAATTAGAGCCTGGTGATGTGTTATTTATCGATGAAATTCATCGTTTGCCGCGAGTTGTGGAAGAAATGCTGTATTCCGCAATGGAAGATTTTTACATTGATATCATGGTTGGTCAAGGAACCACGGCACATCCCGTTCATTTTCCATTACCGCCTTTTACTTTAGTGGGCGCTACCACACGGGCAGGGATGCTTTCAGCACCATTACGAGATCGTTTTGGGATTATTTCTCACATGGAGTATTATCAAGAGCAGGATTTAAAAGAAATCGTTCTCCGTTCCGCGGATATTTTTCAAACGGAGATTTTTGAGGAAGGTGCCTTTGAAATTGCGCGCCGCTCAAGAGGAACCCCCCGAATTGCTAACCGTTTGTTAAAACGTGTCCGTGATTTTGCCCAAGTCCAATCAGATGGCAAAATCGACCGAGCGATTGCAGACAAAGCGTTAACCTTACTGCAAGTGGACCATCAAGGCTTGGACTATGTCGATCAAAAATTGTTGAAAACAATGATTGATTTATACGGCGGCGGTCCGGTTGGTTTAAGTACCTTGTCTGTAAACATCGGTGAAGAAACCGAAACGGTGGAAGATATGTATGAACCCTATCTTATTCAAAAAGGTTTCATTAAACGAACACCGCGAGGACGAATTGCAACGCCATTTGCGTATGCACATTTTGGGTATGATTATTTAGAGGGTCGTAAAAATTAAAAATAAGTCAAAAGAAAGCAAGCCTTAACCGCTTGCTTTCTTTTGTTTCACGTGAAACGTTTGTTCTTATTTAGAAGAGTGGCATATTTCAGCTGTTGTAGTTATACTGTGTTTGTAATCGCTTTTAAATTGGAGGGATCAATGTTGAATAAAGAAATCAAAGGGGCATTAATTGTTTCTTGCCAAGCGTTGGCAGACGAACCGTTGCATAGTTCTTTTATCATGTCCAAGATGGCTTTGGCCGCTAAACAAGGAGGGGCTAAAGGTATTCGAGCAAATTCTGTGGTAGACATTCGAGCAATCCGGAAAGAGGTTGATTTACCAATCATTGGGATTATTAAACGAGATTATCCTGACGCAGAAGTATATATTACCGCAACTATGCGTGAGATAGATGAATTAATGGCTGTTCAGCCAGAAATTATCGCTCTCGATGCAACCCATTCAAAACGACCAAATGGCGAAACGTTAGCCACATTTTTCAAAAGAATAAAAGAAAAGTATCCTAACCAAGAATGGATGGCAGATTGTTCCACGCTGGAAGAGATGATTGAAGCGGCGGAGTTAGGTTTTGATTATATTGGCACAACGTTAGTCGGCTATACGCCGCAAAGTGAAAATCAGCGGATTGAACAAAATGATTTTGAACTGTTAAGAGAAGCAAAGAAGCATTTTACTACACCAATCATTGCAGAAGGAATGATTGATACGCCAGCAAAAGTCCAACGTGTTCTGGAGCTAGGTGCTTATAGCGTGGTGGTGGGATCTGTTATTACACGACCGCAAAAAATTACTGAAAAATTTGTGGAAGCTACGAAAATAAAACAGAATCAAGCATAAACTAAATACACTATCGATACACTCGTTATTTTTTGATCAATACACTTCGATACGGTCGCTTTTTTTCTAGAGAAAGTTGAATCTTTCAATAATAAAAAGGGATACACTCCATTTGGCATAGTCCTTGCTGATAATAAATCAGTGTATAAAGCGCTATCATTTTTATAGGAGGGGTTTTATGAAGGGTTTATCAAAAAAGAAACGGGTGTCTACTTGGTTAGCGTTAGGAATCACCGTAGTCAGCTGTTTTGCGTTAAGCGGGGAAGTGCAAGCAAGTGTTGAAAGAACAAAAGTTGATGAATTTGCAAATGTTTTAGATGTGAGTGCATCACCAACCGAACGGACGAATGGCGTATACGATACCAATTATTTTAATAATTTTTCTGATTTAGGTGCATGGCATGGCTACTATTTACCTGAAAAAAGCAATAAAGAGCTACTGGGTGGTTTTGCGGGGCCATTGATTATTGCGGAAGAATATCCAGTAAACTTGGCGGCAAGTTTAAACAAATTAACGGTCAAAAATAAAAAAACGGGAGAAACCTATGATTTAAGCCAAAGCAACCGCATGGACCTGTCTTATTATCCTGGGCGCCTAGAGCAAACCTATGAATTAGACGATCTAATGATTCATTTAGCTTTAATTTTTGTCAGCAATCGAACGGCGCTTATCCAAACGACACTTGAAAACACTGGTGAAGAGCCCTTGTCACTTGAAGCAAGCTGGACAGGTGCGGTCTTTGACAAAATTCAAGAGGGAACGGAAACCTTAGATATTGGCACTCGTTTAACTGCTAAAGACAATGACATTCAAGTGAATTTTGGCGAAGTCAGAGAAACGTGGAATTATTTTGCTACGAAAGACACAAAATATACGATTCATCATTCGGATAAAGTTTCAACAAAAATTGATAATCGGAATTATACAGCGACCGCTGAACCAATTGAATTGAAGCCTAAACAAACGTACAACACCTATACGACAGAAAGCTATACTTTTACAAAAGAAGAAGAGGCAAAGGAACAACAACAAGCACCCGAATATACCAAAAATGCGGCGCGCTATTTCAAAGAGAACAAGCAAAGATGGCAAGGATACCTAGATAAAACGTTTGATCAAAAGAAAACAGCAGAATTTCCTGAATATCAAAATGCGCTAGTCAAATCGATTGAAACGATTAATACCAATTGGCGAAGTGCGGCAGGTGCCTTTAAGCATGACGGGATTGTTCCGTCCATGTCTTATAAATGGTTTATTGGTATGTGGGCTTGGGATTCGTGGAAAGCGGATGTAGCAACGGCTGATTTTAATCCTGAGTTAGCTAAAAATAATATGCGGGCCTTGTTTGATTATCAAATTCAAAAAGATGATACCGTACGTCCACAAGATGCAGGAGCGATCATTGATGCTGTCTTTTACAATCAAGACAGTGCGCGTGGTGGTGAAGGTGGCAACTGGAATGAACGAAATTCTAAACCACCATTGGCTGCATGGGCAGTTTGGCATATTTATCAAGAAACAAAAGATAAGGAATTTTTAAAAGAAATGTATCCCAAACTTGTGGCTTATCATAATTGGTGGTATACCAACAGAGACCACAATAAAAATGGGATAGCAGAATATGGAAGCATGGTCAGTGATGCTCACTGGCAAAAAGACGACAAGGATCAAATCATTAAAGATAAAAATGGCCAACCTAAAGTGGACGATGATGCTGTTATTGAAGCAGCCGCATGGGAAAGTGGCATGGATAACGCTACACGGTTTGACAAAGAAGGTGTGGGCAAAGGCGATGATGGAGTTAAAGTTTTTGAAAACAAAAATAAAGGAAAAGTAGTGGGGTATTCGATTAATCAAGAATCAGTGGATTTGAATGCGTATCTCTACGCTGAAAAGGGCTATTTAGCTTCGATAGCAGAAGAACTAGGCAAAAAAGAGGACTATAAGAACTATCAAAAAGAAGCGAAGAAACTAAAAAAATATATTCAAGAAAATATGTTTGATGAAAAAACAGGCTTCTTCTATGACTTACAAATAAATGAAGACGGCTCGAAAACAAAATTGTTAGTCAATCGTGGCAAAGGAACAGAAGGCTGGTTGCCGCTCTGGGCAAAAGTAGCGACCAAAGAACAGGCGGCGGCAGTTAAGAAAAACATGATGAATCAAGAAATGTTTAATACCTTTATGCCATTCCCAACGGCATCCAAAGACAATGAAAAATTTGCTGCAACGAAATATTGGCGGGGACCAGTTTGGCTTGATCAAGCCTTGTTTGGTGTAGAAGCTCTTCAAAACTATGACTATACAAAAGAAGCAAAAGAAATGACACAAGAACTCTTCTTACATGCCGAAGGATTGATGGGAGAAGGCCCTATTCATGAAAATTATGATCCACTGACAGGGAAGGGCCTAAGTACGAAAAACTTTAGTTGGTCAGCGGCAGCGTACTATTTACTGTATAAAAACACCTTATTAAGTAATAACCCCACAACGCAAACCGCTTTTGAAATAAAATAGAAAAACAGCTCTTGAGAAAATATCTCTCAAGAGCTGTTTTTTTTTCTTCACTTGCTACAATCTGTTTCCCTCTGATTTAATTAAATGTAATTTATTTGTTTAAATAAATATATTCCATATAATTAAATAAAATATCTAAAAATAAACGATATGTACTTTTATTAAAAATGTTATTTAATAAAAATGAAATAGATATTCAATGAAATTGATTGTACAATGGTTAGTGAAGAGTGGGTTTAACGGAATAGTGTAATAAGGAATAAGCTGATATCAAAACCAAACATATGCAAAACCTCCTGCTCTGTTAGTTATATTGACTTCTATTATAGAACATTTCTTTTGGTTTTTTCAAGGGAAGTTAAGTATATAAGTTTTTGTGATTATCAAAATATTACAATATTATAATTACGGAAATAATAAAAATGAATATTTTGAAATATTTATTAATGTTTTCGCTGATTTTGTTTAATTTGTACAGGTATTGTTGGATCTTTAAGTTAATAAAAAAATAATATTTAATATTATTTTTATTATAAAAGGGGGATATTATGGATGTTCTAGGTGCTCTAAAATATTTTAGAAAAAAGAAAAAAATTGCTCAGAAAGATGTTTTGCCAAAAAAGGGGAAACAAACCTATCGAAGAATCGAAATTGGTGAAGCCAAGCTAAGTTACGAGGATTTAATGACGGCATTACAGTCATTGGGGATTACTTTTAATGAATTTTTTTTTATGGTATCTGATACGAGAATCATGGCTTCTTCAGAAGTCAAACATCAAATTGAATGTTGTCAAATGGGGTTGAACAATACAAGTGAAAAAAAGAATCTGATTCATTATTTTTATCAATTAGAGCGCAATCCTCATAAAAATGCGTTGGAAATGTCTATTTACACAGATATTAAATTAACGTTTAGTAATGATTGGGAGGAAATTCCAGAATTTGATGAAACCGATCGAATGGTAATTCTCGCGCTTATCTCTAGCAAAAGCTACTATACATACTACGATTATCAAATGGTGACTAATCCTGCCGCCTTGTTTTCTGAAAATGAAGTCCTTCAGATTCTTGAGCAGATGTTTCCTGTCAAAGATGCTGAATTACGTGATACCCAAACACTAAATGTTGCCTATGGTTTTTACCTAAATATCATTACTGGGGAACTTTATAAGAAAAATTATGCGAAAGCTCGGGAATATTTAGCGCTAGTGAGTGTTACCACGATTCCTGCTGAAATCTACTATATTCATTTTAACTTACGTTACTTAAAAAACCTTACGTATTATCTGTACACTGGCAAAATGAGATATTATAAAGAAGTAATCGCCGTTATTGATATGATTGAAAGCTTTGGCGATGTACGTTTGGCGGAAGGCATGAAAAAAGAAATGCTTCAGCTGACGGCTGGTCGGACATTTAATTTAGAAAAAGGTCAGTTTCCATTGAATATTGTCACTGAAAAATAAAAAGCACCCCCGCAAGGTCAAACTTGCGGGGGGTGCTGATGTTAAACAATAATGTTATCTCTAATCATATCTAAATCTTTAATCAAAATTTTGCGGTTACGTAGTTCAATTGCCCCTAACTCTTTTAGTTGCTGCATCATCCGGTTAACGCTACTAGCAGAAGTTATCCCACAAAAATGCGCAATTTCTTCATTGGTCACCACGAAATCAATTAAAATACCTTCCTCTGTTTCTACGCCAAATGAATCGTACATTTCATAGATTTGTGTACAAACGGCCCCAAATTTGCCATTCATCAACATTTGCTGCATCTTTTTCATGGAATGCATTAAACGGTCCCGATAGTATTCTTTGACATACATTTGCAAGTCTTTACTATTATTGATATCCCGCCAAAATTGAACACGGTCGATTTGGTAAAGTTCTGCTTGTGGAGATTCGATGCGAATATTAAAAGGTGCATCAATAAATTCTGAATATTCATCACGTAGCAATGAAACAATTTCCAAATTGTTGATATAACGTAAATTAAATTCACGACCATCTTTGGAAATAACGCTAGTTTTGATGATGCCACTTTTTAAAATATAGGCATAACGATCTTGCAGTCCTTCATAAGTTAAATAATTTTTCTTCTTTTTTACAACGACTCGAAAGGAATGTTCATCTAAGTAGTCTTGTAAAACATTTCTCATTGGCGGTAACTCCTCAATTATCTCTAAATATTTTTGTTTTTGCCTGTTGGGCTTCTTTCTTATTTAAGCGAATTGGACATCATATGTCAATAACAAATGTTGATAAAAAAGGTCAATTAAACGCTATTTTGAAAAATAAAATCAGCTTTTAGATAATTTTGCCAAAAATTTCGCTTAATGAGTATTAAAAATATTTTTTTTATTTTATGTGCTCAAATATTTTTCAAAAAGAAAAAATTGTATTAAGGTAATAGTAGAAAGGGAGGAGATTTAATGACAGAACCAAACTTAAAAGACCCAAGAAAGTTATTTTATAGTGATGGATTTCCGCAACAAGATCAAGAAACTCCCGCATTACAGGACAAAATGGTCCCTAAACCAGATTGTGGGGAAGACAGCTATGTCGGAAATCACAAATTAGAAAATCGTCGGGTATTAATTACAGGCGGTGATTCTGGGATTGGACGAGCTGCGGCGATTGCTTTTGCTCGCGAAGGCGCAGATATCGCCTTACATTTTTTCCCAGGTGAAGAAAAAGACGCCGAAGAAGTGGCGCACTATATACGAGAAGCTAGCCGAAAAGTCGTTCTTTTGCCAGCAGATTTAAGAGATAAACAGGCACCTGAAAAATTGGTTGCACAAGCTCGTGAATCTTTAGGCGGCTTGGATACCCTTGTTTTAAATGCAGCTCAACAAATTTCCTGTGCCGCTATTGAAGAATTGCCAATGGAACAAGTGATAGACACTTTCCATGTCAATATTATTGCGATGTTTGGCATTGTCAAAGCAGCAGTGCCTCACTTGCCTGCCGGAAGTAGCATTGTGACAACGACTTCCGTCCAAGCTTTTAATCCCAGTGAGCATTTGTTGGATTATGCAGCAACGAAGGCATCAATTGCCAACTTTACCGTTGGTTTAGCAAAACAACTGGCACCAAAAGGTATTCGGGTAAATGGCGTGGCTCCAGGACCAATCTGGACACCGTTACAATTAGATCATGGACAACCAATTGAAGAGTTGCCAGAATTTGGGCAACATTCTTTACTGGAACGTGCGGGTCAGCCTGCTGAATTAGCCCCTGTTTATGTTTTCTTGGCGTCCAATGATGCAAGTTATGTTACGGCTCAAGTTTATGGCGTAACTGGTGGAGAAGCAATTAATCTTTAGGAGGGATGTTCCGTGAATAAAGTTGTTAAAATACTTTTGCTTCTAGGTTCACTGATTTTAATGGCATTATTTGGCGCGGTGGCCATCACCACTTGGTCAGCCGATACAGCTTGGCAACCACCAGATAATGTCCAATGGTTCTTGCAAGACAACGAGTACGCACGTCAAGCAATCTTTTGGGTAGCGCTGGTTTTACTAGGAATTATGCTCTTTCTCTTTTTATTCATTCTTTTATTCCCAAGAAGAAAAGGCACGTTTGAATTAAAAGAAGAGCAAGGAAAGTTAGTGTTACACCGTAAAGCCATCGAAGGATTTGTACGCTCTAGCTTGCAAGACAGTGACTTTCTGGAAGCACCAACCATTCGTGTAAAGGCGACAAAAAGGCGCATTAAGGTCAATGTTAAAGGCACACTGAAACGAACGGCAGATTTAATTGGACAAACAGAAGCTTGGTCAAAAACAATGGAAGAACGGCTTGCTCGTTTGGTGGGAACTGGTCACAAGATTACGATTGATGTTCATTTTGAAGATATTCAATCAATGAAACGACCACAACAACAGCAAACACAAGCACGTGTGGAGTAGGAGGGATGTACAATGGTTGAATGGATAAAACAATATGCCGTTCCGTTAATTGGTGGCCTAGTCGGCTTGGTTTTTGCAATCTTGTTTCTGTCAATCGGCTTCTTTAAAACATTGTTAGTAGTACTCCTGACAGGACTAGGTATTTGGCTAGGTTTGTATTTGGAACAGACAGGCATTGTCAAAAATTATTTTCATCATAAATAGGAGGTTTTGGCTATGGAAAATGCAAATGTATCGATTGTTAAAGGTGAGTTGACGTTTGAGGATAAAGTAATCCAAAAAATTATTGGCATTGCTTTGGAAGAAGTCGACGGTTTGTTAACTGTGGACGGTGGTTTTTTCTCGAATTTACGAGATAAAATGATTAACAGTGAAGATGTTACAACAGGCATTCACACCGAGGTCGGCAAAAAACAAGTCGCAGTGGATATGGACATTGTAGCCGAATACGGGAAAGATATCGAGACCATTTATGATCAAATGAAAGAGGTTATTACTCGCGAAGTCCAACAAATGACTCACTTGGAAGTAATCGAAGTCAATGTCAACGTAGTAGATATCAAAACACAAGCAGAGTACCAAGAAGAAAGTGAAACAGTCCAAGATAAACTTGGCAACGCCGCTGAAGCGACAGGTAGTTTTATGTCAAAACAAACCAACAAAGCCAAACATGCGGTAACTAAAGGCAAGACAAAAGTCAAAGAAAACACGGCACCTCGTGTTCAATAATTGGTTATTATTTTATTAAAAATAAAGCAATAATAGAAGAAACTAGGAGGAATGAACCATGAGTAACGAAAAATTCAATAATGTACCAAAACCAGCAGGAAACGGACCACACACACCAGAAGATCATGCAATCAAAGGTGAATTAACATTTGAAGATAAAGTCGTTCAAAAAATTATCGGTTTAGCCTTAGAAAATGTCGATGGTCTATTAACAGTCGATGGCGGCTTTTTCTCAAATATTGCTGAAAAATTAGTAAACACAGATAACGTCACAGCGGGTATTGATACCGAAGTTGGTAAAAAACAAGTCGCTGTTGATATGGATATCGTAGTAGAATACGGCAAAGATATTCAAGACATTTACGAAAAAATGAAAGAATTAATCAGCCGTGAAGTGAAAAAAATGACCCACTTAGATGTGATTGAAGTGAATGTTAACGTAGTTGATATCAAATCAAAAGAAGAATACGAAGAAGATAGCGAAACGGTTCAAGATAAAGTCACAGGCGCTGCCAAAAGTACCGGTGAATTTGCTTCTGAACAAACAGAAAAAGCAAAAAAAGCTGTGAATAAAGGAACAGAACAAGTCAAAGAAAATATGGAACCACGTGTAGAATAAACAGTTAAAGGGAGGAAACAATCATGGGCTTTATTTGGGCATTAATTGTCGGCGGGGTCATTGGGGCAATCGCTGGAGCAATTACTAAAAAAGGATCATCAATGGGCATTATTGCCAATATCATTGCAGGGTTAGTTGGTTCAACAATTGGTCAAGCCATTTTAGGCACATGGGGACCAAGCTTAGCTGGGATGGCTATTGTGCCATCGATTATCGGGGCAGTGATTTTAGTTGCCATTGTTTCATGGATTTTAGGACGAAAATAGAGAAGATTTTTCAGAAGAGTTTGGGCGATTGTCCAAACTCTTTTTTTATATTCTTTAATATCATTCAGTTTATTAAAATTGGATTAAATATAGCTTTCCTTTGATAGGTGGTTTTGTTAAAATTTAATTAAAAAGTCGTTGCGTGGCAAAAAGGAGGTGAATCAGTGAAACATAGGAAGCAATGGTTAATCGGACTACTCATTATTTTAATCATAGGAATTGGAGGGAAATGGTACATGGACGAACAAGAAAAAGTTAAACTACACGAAATTCAAACAGACTTAGCGAACTATTTGTATAATAACTACCGAATTTATACATTTGATGAGCAAGAAAGAGCACAATTAGAGAAGAAATATAATAAGGGAAATGGAGAATTGAGTTATCGAGAGTATTCAAATAAATTAGATGAGATTGCAAAATACTACGACGTTAACAAAGTAGAATTTACCAGTTTTTCAGTAGGGCCAATGAATACATTAAAAGTTTATTTTACCATCAACGGTGTGTATGAAGAAGAAGTGGATTTAGACACGATATCAGCAGAAACTGAAAAATTTATTTATAGTATAACAAATAGTACAGGTAGAGGGCCTTATTACATTGAGAAAAAAGACAAACCTACAAAGGAAAGAATGCCAGAAAACTTAATTGTGTATGATGAAGGAGGGATAAAGTAATGGATAACTATCGTACATAAAGAACAAGGAGGTGAAAAAGTGAGACATAGGAAGCAATGGTTAATCGGACTACTCATTATTTTAATCATAGGAATTGGAGGAAAATGGTACATGGACGAACAAGAAAAAGCGAAACTACACGAAATCCAAACAGATTTAGCAAACTATTTGTATAATAACTATCGGATCTATACAAAGGATAAGGAAAAATCGAAAGATATAAAGAAACAATATAATCGAGGAAATGGCTCAATAACAGAAAAAGAGTATCTACAAAAAATGAAAAGTATTAGAGAATACTCTAATATCAACAAAGTAGAATTTACTAGTTTTATAGTAGGACCAATGAATACATTAAAAGTTTATTTTACCATCAACGACGTGTATGAAGAAGAAGTGGATTTAGACACGATATCAGCAGAAACTGAAAAGTTCATTTATAGCATAACAAACGGTACAGGCAAAGGTCCCTATTACATTGAAAAAAAAGATAAGCCCACAAAGAAGAAAATGCCAGAGGACTCAATTGTGTATGATGAAGGAGGGATAAAGTAATGGATAATTACCGGAAAATTTCGAACAAAGTATACGAAGTAGAGAAGGAAAATGTTCAAATCAATGAGAAAATAAAAGGAACAAATCACATTGTAATCGACACCATTGACACCGATAAAGATACCTTCGGATACGAACATGAACCAAGAAGCAACAGCATGCAAGCTATGACGGTAGCGGAAATTAAAGATGAATATAAATCTTGGGACGAAGATGATTTGAAAGACATCAAAGGCTATCCCCAATCCGTAATCAACCAAAATCTCACCATTGTCTACGCTGGTACCAAATCATGGCAAGATTGGAAAACCAATTTTCGAGAAATTGGTTTTAATGATAAACACCAAGCTGGAGCGTTCCAATCTGCTTTAACATATGCCAGTCAGATTGAGCGCCAATATTCTCCTGAAGCTGGCTATACAATTAACACGACGGGTCATTCTCTTGGTGGTGCCGAAGCAATTTACGTTGCGGTTTTGAAAGGCTACAATGCCATCACGTATGGTGCGGCTGGTTCAGGATTGACAGACGAACAAATTAAAAACTACAAAGGTCAAATTATTAATTTCTATGATACTTCAGATGCGGTCACCAGCAGTTTTGTAACAGGTGGACAAGGGAAAATTCCTTTTTATAGTTTTGGAGTTGATAATTATAGTGGCGTAATTGTTGGCTGGGTTAAAAAGACGTTCGGCCATGATTTGGATATGTTTGAAATTGATGATGCCGGTAATTATATTGATAAATTTGGCGATATTGCTGTCTATTCAGATGGGCATGGTGGGGTTGCAATCGAGCAAACCATTCTGGCGCAGCAGATTTTAGAAAATAAAAATAGAATCCGTGGGCTGGAGACTTACGACGGCACGAATCCTGAGACATTGGCAGAAATCAACCGTTTAAAAAAAGAAAACAAATGGCTTCAAGAACAACTGAAACAATTTAATCAGTTGAATGAATTACGTGTTTCTTTAACGGCGAGCGGTGGCGGATTATCTAGTAATGAACGGATTTATTTAGAAGATAGTCAAGCCTTAGCGGTTGTTAAAGTCGCCGCATCACAATTTGATGTAGCGATGGAAGAGTGCCTACATATTTACAAAAAAGTGATGCAAGAATTACAAGAAGATTGGGAAAACGGATTGCAACTCATTCAACGACATACACCAGAACTTTCGTATGCAGAAATGAGAGAGGCGATGGATCAAGTCCAATGTACGAAACAAACGATGGTTGACCAAGATCTGGAATATTTCCAGAAAAAATTCAGCAAAATCAATCGTATTAGAACTTCATTTGTTCAATTAACCCAACAAATTACCGCTAAAATAAATGAATTGGTTCAGAGAGATCAAGAATTAGCGAACCAACTGAAAGGAGCCTTAACATGACGACAGCCGATGAGCTAGAAAGATGCCGCAGACAATTGCGGGAGTTAGATGAGCAAGAAATGCTCTTAGCTTCTTATCAGAGAAAAAGCCAACAACTCGCTGAAGAAACCTATTATAACATTCAGTCTGCTATTCGAATGATTGCCGAAAATCAGCAACCACTACAACAAGCGAGACAAGCGCTTGGCCGATTAGAATATGACTTTTCAGAAGAAGTAAGTCATGCTAAGAGAAAACTTTACCGTCAGAGGGAAGAGTTAGAAATAAAGTATAGAAAATTAAATGCACAGCGGGAAAGTTAACGAAGGAGGATGTTCATGGAGTTATTGGAGAAATTATGGAAAGAATACCAAAAGAATCTGCAAAAAGTAACAGCGCAGTCTCTCGGTTTATCGCTGTTACAACAACAGAGTAAAAAAGTACAGAAAAGCAAGCGAAGGGAAAAAAATGCTTTAGGACAAGCCAAACGCTCAATAGAAAATGCAAATACTGGCTTAGAAAAGTCGGTCCAAGGACAATTTGGTAAAAAAGTAACCGATGTCTTAGACATACAGAGTCAAACTATAGACAGTTTGTAATAGATGTGAACTTATTTTTAATTAAAAGAAAGAGTCCTCAACCATTCGATATTTTGAGAATAGTTGAGGACTCTTTCTTCAACAAAAATCAACAACATTTGTTGAAGTTATTTGTAGATAACGTTTATCATTCACAAATTTACATTTTTTTGTAACGGATATCTCGTATAGTAATAACTGCAAATGAATTTCAGAAAATTTTTTGATAAGTCATCAAAGTGAGGGGATATCGGTCTTTTATTGAAAAATAGCAACACAAAATAAACAGAACAAAAGAGAGAGGAATTCAAAGAATTATGACAGAACAAACACCAACAAAGCTTTTGAATAAAGGCTTTATCAGTATTACAGTGATTAATTTCATTGTCTATCTTGTTTATTATTTATTAATGGTTATTATTGCGGTGATTGCGCAAGATAGCTTACACGCTACTTTAGGTCAAGCGGGTTTGGCCTCAGGAATTTACATCATCGGGACATTGCTTGCACGACTTTTCATGGGTAAACTCCTTGAACTGATTGGGCGCAAACAAGTCTTACGTTATGGGGCTTTGTTTTATCTTTTAACGACTGTTGCGTATATGTATATGCCAAGCATGGGTATTCTTTATCTGGTCCGTTTTTTAAATGGGTTTGGTTACGGAACCGTTTCGACAGCGACCAACGCAATTGTTACCGCCTATATCCCTAAAAACAAAAAAGGGGAAGGGATCAATTATTATGGGTTGAGTACTAGTTTAGCAGCCGGCATTGGGCCATTTATTGGGATGTTATTGTTAAATGTTTCCAACTTCCATGTCATTATTAACTTTTCAATTATTTTAATTTTGTTAACAACCATTGCTTGCTTCATTTTCCCAGTGAAAAATATTGAGTTAACACCTGAACATCGTGAAGCTTTATCTAAATGGAATTTTGATAGTTTTGTTGAAAAGAAAGTTTTATTTATTACATTTATCGCCTTTTTAATGGGTCTTGCTTATTCAAGTGTCTTATCTTTCTTATCTTCTTATGTCAAAGTAATCGATTTAGTTGACGTCAGCACCTTCTTCTTTATCGTCTATGCGGTCGTGATTACCTTAACACGTCCATCGACAGGTCGGATTTTCGATGTCAAAGGTGAACGCTACGTCATGTATCCGAGCTACATTTTCTTAACACTAGGCTTATTCTTATTAAGTATGACTACGTCTGGTTGGATGTTATTAGTTTCAGGCGGGTTAATTGGCTTAGGTTATGGTACTTTCATGTCAAATGGCCAAGCGGTTTGTCTTCAAGAAAGCCCAAGTCCTCACCGTATCGGGATTGCTTTATCGACTTATTTCATCGGTTTAGACCTTGGATTAGGGGTTGGTCCGTACGTTTTAGGTGAATTACGTAACTTTATGTCATTCCAACAAATGTACTTCTTAGCAGGCTGTATCCCAATCGTTTGTACCATTTTATATATGGTCTTCCACAAAGCTAAAAATGATGCCAAAGATTTGTCTCTTGAAACGATTGAAGAGATTGAACACGGTTCAGAACTATAAATGGACAAGGAGTGATTTCAATGCCTAACGATGAACGGATTTTAAACGTTTTACAACAAACACTAACGGAAATTCAACGCATGAACACGCGTTTAGCTAAAATTGAAACAGAGTTAGCCGATGTCGATCAACATCACGCGACTTTGGATCATTACTTGCAAGAGCTAGAATTGGTGACAGAAAATAACAACGTCATGTAAAGTGAGTAGTTAGTAAATGAATGTTTTACGTTTCGGTATCACTAGAGTGGAACATTGAAAATTTTCGTAAAAAACGCCAAAAGGTAGCAGAAAAACTGCTACCTTTTGGCGTTTTTTGTAATTTTTATCACTTAAAATGTTTCACGTGAAAACTTTTAAAAGTGGCATGGACTTTGTTTGGTGACAATTTGTGTATTTAAATTTTCTAAGCTTTGCGCTAGTTCACCAATGCTAGCAGAAAAATCAACATAATAAGTGGGAACCGTTGATTTGACACTAACTTCTGAAAAGATATCTGTAATAATTACATCGAAAGGCTTTTCTGGTGAAGCGACAAAAATTAATTTTTTATCCACGGCTTTACTTAGCTTTTCATAAAGGGTATCTAAAATTAAATTACTTTGATTGGTCCTTACTAAGACACGAATCGGTGGTAAAGATTTCGTTTTCAATGTACAAAAAAGAATAAACAAGCAGTCAACTAACAATTTTTCATTGCCAATCAATGTCGGAAGCATTTCAATTGTAAGGCGCTTCACATCTTTGTAAAGACTTGGATTTTTTTGAAGTGCTTCTTTTAAAAAGCTTTCTTGCACAAATGGATTGGCAATCGTGACAAAGGTCTTAAAAAAGACACTTAAATTTTGGATAGAAGTATATAGATAAAGATACTCGTGAAATGTCAATTTAATTTGATAAAAAGACGTTAGTTGATAAATGATCTCTTTAATGGGTGAGCCTAATAGCTGGACCATATGCATCCGTGCTGCAGGAATTTCCAAGACATCTTGTGTGGCGTAGCTGACACTAATCGTCAATAAGAAAAAGGCAAAAAGGCCTTCTTTTTGTATAAATTTTGTTGGAACTTGGTGTAAGGCTTCTTCTTTAAAAAACAATTCAAATTCACTCAGATTAACAAAGGGATTAACAATCGCTTCTTCCTCCACGAAAGTTTCTTTGATAAAAAAGCCCTCTTTCCAACGCGCTAAAATCACCGCAGAAAAAATTAAGTCTTTTGTAAAATCTTGTGTTGTATTGAAAGAAACAGAGTGTTTTAAACGTCGAAAGAGACTATGGACTTCTTTTTTAGTAATCGTGTGCAACGGCCAATCCCCTTCAGAGTAATTGTTCCAAAAAAGCATCATAAAGAAAATCCGGATATCTTTTTCTTTGCCCACCAACACATTGGTACGTTTTAAATTGATTTCAATCTGATATTTTTGGAGCCATTGGTTTAATTGTCCAATTTTTCGCGTAAAGGTTGATGAAGAAATTTCTAGGACTTTTTCAAAATGTTTGCTATCAATTGCATTATGGTTAAAGGCATAGGTCAGTACTTGATACGCGAAACTTTTTTTGACAAAGTAGGGCATCAAGAACGATAGTTGGAAATAGGGTGCAAACCAAAATGTGATTTCTTTGGCGTTTGCTGATAAAGAAAATAAGTTCTCCCAGCCGTTTTTTTCAATTTCTGTTTGGAGCAAAGCCACGGACTGTAGAATGGTAGTTTGTTGCATTTTTAATTGGGTGGCTAAAGTAGAAATCGCCAATGTTTGTTCTTCTGCTTCACGACGTTCGAGTAACTCTTCTAAAAGAGCAAAACTTTTACGATAAGGTACATCAAGTAACCCTGTTAACATCCGATTCCCTCCAAACTGTTTTCCCCACGCAATTTAGCAAAATAAATTTTGCGAACTACTTGTTTTAGGTTATAGTATTCGTCTAAATAAGGAACGGGATGCCAATAAAAGGTTTTGCTGGCGTGAAAAAGCGGATTATTTTTGTCAGTAATGACTAAGTCAGGCACTTCTTG
Organism: Enterococcus sp. DIV1090; assembly: GCF_050537975.1. Taxonomy (NCBI): domain Bacteria; kingdom Bacillati; phylum Bacillota; class Bacilli; order Lactobacillales; family Enterococcaceae; genus Enterococcus; species Enterococcus sp. DIV1090. Next base: position 83,897 of record NZ_CP172917.1, read on the forward strand.
AATATGATTAACAAATTTCAAAGGAACATCGCAATAATTATTGATTTCCTTCGCTAACCAATTTTCTTGTATCTGATTAATAGATGAATGAAGTAAAATTTTAACAGGAATTTGTTTGTTTAATAAAACACTCCGAATAATTAAAAAAATGGTTTCTTTAAATAATGCATCTAGTGGGTGCTCTTTGTCAAAAGGCAAACGCTTTAAGAAATAGTTGGTTGTTCGCGAAACATTTGGGTATTGCTTTTCATACAAAGAGACGTTAGCAACCTCATAGCTTAATTCCTCTTCCACAGGAAAATGAATTAGTCGTTCACTGGCATTGGATAAATTAACCAACAAAAAGACCACTTCTATTGCGCTTAAATCCAACTGTAATTGCGTACATTTTTCAAAAATCCAGGTGACATGGGGACTTTCATCCATGCCCATAATCGCTAAGTTGGCAAAGTTGACCGTTTCTATTTGTTCAAGTGAATACATCGTTAATGTACTGAAAAAATCATAGTAGAAACGAATTTCAGCCCGCCATGTGTCGGGTTCTTTTTGTTCATTAATAAAACAATCATTCACTAATAATTGAAATTCTGAATAAGGAAAGGCTAAATTGATCGTAGCAATTTCAGGATAATCGCTGATTGTAAAATCAGATTGGTAACGGAGTAAACCTATGGACATAATTAATTTTAATTTGCGTAAATCGGTATATGTAAAGTAAGGATAACGGTTTTTGATGATTTCAATAAAATTCTGCAATTGCGCTTGATTAGTCTTAGATAAAAATGGTACTAGAGAAGTTCCTGAAATGAAGAATAAGGAATAAAAGAAACTGCGAAAATCTTTTTCAGCACCACAAATTTTTTCTCGTCTTTTTAAGTTTAAATAACAATTAAATCTAGCTAGATAATTGTTTAAACGGTCACTGACTTGTTTGAAAATAGAAAAGTTAATGAAATGCTCTTCACAAAAATCTTTGGCTGAAGTATAGCGTTTTAAAAGTAAATCTAAGGCTAACATATAAGTTAATGACCCGCGAACTACGGCTTCTTTCATTAACTCAATCGGGATATTTTCATCGGCAACTAATTCTATGGACTGTTGATTATTAATGATGCGAATATGTACATTTTCATGTGTATTGACTCGAGAAATTAACAAAGTTAATTGGTTCAATAAATTGTTGATATTGTAATGGGAAAATTCATATTTTCGTCGGAGTACTTGCATGGGGACTTTTTCTTTACTGTCATACAAGTATTCAATTAGGGAAAGCAACTGAATTTCCTGTTTGGTTAATAAGTTATGCATAATAACCACCTTTCTAATTGGTTATGATTGTTTGATTTTTCAGATAATACAGATAGGGCATTCATTTCTAAATGACATTTGACGATTGCCAGTGAAAGAACTAGTTGTTCTTATGCTACTGTATCTATTCTTAAAAATCAAGAAGAACTGAATGTGTCAAATGGAAGAAAACATGGACAAAAAATGATAGAGCAAAAAATTATTAAGAAAAACAACCAGTTTATATAAAACATTTAAATAACAAAAATGATAATTTGAGTCTATTGATTTTTTAGCTTAAATAGCTCATACAAATAGGCTTTTTTGTCTGGTTAGTTCTTATGAAAAAAATTTAAAAAAACGGTATAGTGGAAGGAGGAATAGTAAAAATAAGAAAGGATAAGGACGTGTCTTCATAAAGATGAAAAGGGTTTCTGGGATTTCATCAACTTTTTCTATTTGGAGGAGAAGTTGTTGATAATTTTCGATGAAAAATCCCGTTATACTCTTCTTATTCTTATAGAAGAGTCTATAGGAAAAAGCAGAAAATGAATCCGCATTCGAAGTAAGAGTGCGTTTTGAGGAGATAAAAAGAAAAGGTGTGTTGGTTGTCTGTTTTAGCAAGGAAGAAAGACAACAGAAGAGCACTCACTTATTTGGTTTAAAATAAAAAATTGGTACGAAGTGAACGTTCTCTTCTATGTGTCGTTAGTAGAGGAAGGATGAAAGAAATGAGAAAGAATGGTCCAATGGTAAACCGTTGGCTCTACAGGTTGATGTGTTTGTTACTTGTTCTAAATTATGGCACACCACTCATGGCTTTGGCGGAAGAGGTTAACAGCGATGGCCAGTTAACGTTAGGAGAAGTGAAGCAAACCAGCCAGCAAGAAATGACCTTAGCGCTTCAAGGAAAAGCACAACCAGTAACACAAGAGGTTGTAGTGCATTATAGTGCCAATGTGTCAATCAAAGCTGCACATTGGGCAGCGCCCAATAATACGCGCAAGATTCAAGTGGATGACCAGAAGAAACAGATTCAAATTGAATTGAATCAGCAAGCGTTAGCAGATACGTTAGTCTTAACGTTGAACCCAACAACTACAGAAGACGTGACGTTTTCTTATGGACAACAGCAACGAGCGTTGACGTTAAATACTGGTACTGATCCGACAGAATCAACGGCAATCACGAGTTCGCCAGCCGCATCAGCGAATGAAGGTTCAACAGAAGAAGCATCTATAAACTCCTCTGTTCCTCGTTCGTCCGAAGAAACTGTCGCCAGCACGACAAAAGCGATAGAAAGTAAAACAACTGAATCGACGACTGTCAAACCGCGCGTAGCAGGACCAACAGATATCAGTGACTATTTTACAGGTGATGAAACAACGATTATCGATAATTTTGAAGATCCGATTTATTTAAATCCTGATGGCACACCAGCAACACCGCCGTATAAAGAAGATGTGACCATTCATTGGAACTTTAACTGGTCGATTCCAGAAGATGTGCGAGAACAAATGAAAGCAGGCGATTACTTCGAGTTTCAATTACCTGGCAATTTGAAACCTAATAAACCAGGTTCAGGTGATTTAGTTGATGCAGAAGGCAATGTCTATGGAACCTACACAATTAGTGAAGATGGTACGGTTCGTTTTACCTTTAATGAGCGAATCACGTCTGAAAGTGACATTCACGGGGACTTTTCTTTAGATACTCATTTGAATGATTCAGATGGGCGGGGCCCAGGAGATTGGGTGATTGATATTCCTACACAAGAAGATTTGCCGCCTGTAGTGATTCCAATTGTCCCAGATACCGAACAACAAATTGATAAACAAGGCCATTTTGATCGAACGCCCAATCCTAGTGCGATTACTTGGACGGTAGATATCAATCAAGCGATGAAAGATCAAACAAATCCAACTGTGACGGAAACATGGCCAACAGGGAATACCTTTAAGTCCGTGAAAGTCTATGAGTTAGTGATGAATCTTGATGGAACAATTAAAGAAGTGGGTCGCGAACTTAGTCCAGATGAATATACCGTTGATAAAAATGGCAATGTGACGATTAAAGGTGACACCAACAAAGCGTATCGTCTTGAGTACCAAACGACGATTGACGAGGCGGTTATTCCAGATGGCGGCGGCGATGTGCCTTTTAAAAATCACGCGACGTTAACAAGTGATAATAATCCAAATGGGTTAGATGCTGAAGCAACTGTTACCGCCACATATGGCAAAATGTTAGACAAGCGCAATATAGATTACGACGAAGCCAATCAAGAATTCACTTGGGAAATTAACTACAACTATGGTGAACAAACCATTCCAAAAGACCAAGCAGTCATTACAGACACAATGGGCGATAATTTAACGTTTGAACCAGATTCTTTACATTTATATTCAGTGACGTTTGATGACAAAGGAAATGAAGTCGTTGGAGCAGAACTTGTGGAAGGAAAAGATTACAAAGTGGTAATCAACGGAGACGGTTCCTTTGCAATTGACTTTTTACATGATGTGACTGGCGCAGTCAAGATTGATTATAAAACCAAAGTTGATGGAATTGTCGAAGGCGATGTTGCCGTGAATAATCGTGTGGATGTCGGCACTGGTCAGCATTCAGAAGGTGATGGCACAGCCAGTCAACAAAATATTATTAAAAACACTGGTGCAGTTGATTATCAAAATTCAACGATTGGTTGGACGTTAGCTGTGAATCAAAATAATTATTTGATGGAAAATGCCGTGATTACGGATACGTACGAACCAGTTCCTGGCTTAACCATGGTACCCAATTCGTTGGTTGTCAAAGATACAACCACTGGTGCTCAGTTGACGTTAGGTAAGGATTTCATGGTAGAAATAACTCGTAATGCAGATGGTGAAACAGGCTTTAAGTTAAGTTTCATGGGGGCATATGCCAAAACAAGTGATGCCTTCCACATAACTTATACTACCTTTTTCGATGTTACCGAGTTAGACGCTAACAATCCAGCGTTGGACCATTACCGAAATACTGCTGCCATTGATTGGACGGATGAAGCGGGAAACAATCATCATTCAGAAGATAGTAAACCGTTTAAACCTTTACCTGCTTTTGATTTAAATGCGCAAAAAAGCGGTGTTTACAATGCCGTCACCAAAGAAATCACTTGGACGATTGCGGTTAATTTAAGTAATAATCGTTTAGTCGACGCCTTTTTGACGGATCCAATTTTAGCCAATCAAACCTATTTGGCTGGGAGCTTGAAAGTCTATGAAGGCAATACAAAACCAGATGGTTCGGTTGAAAAAGTGAAACCAACGCAACCGTTGACGGATATCACAATGGAAGAACCAAGCGAGAAAAACCAAAATACTTGGCGTGTTGATTTTCCTAATGATAGTCGTACGTATGTGATTGAATTTAAGACGTCTGTTGATGAAAAAGTTATCGAAGGTTCGGCTAGCTATGACAATACCGCATCTTATACAAACCAAGGTTCTTCACGTGATGTGACAGGAAAAGTTTCTATTCAACATGGTGGCGAATCAGTGAAAAAAGGTGGCGAATACCACAAAGATGATCCAGATCATGTGTACTGGCATGTAATGATCAATGGCGCCCAATCGGTTTTAGACGATGTGGTTATTACTGATACACCCTCACCAAACCAAGTATTAGATCCCAAGTCATTGGTGATTTACGGTACCAACGTAACAGAAGACGGAACTATTACCCCAGATAAATCTGTTATTTTAGAAGAAGGAAAAGATTACACATTGGAAGTTACCACCGATAATGAAACAGGACAACAAAAAATTGTCGTTAAAATGGCCCATATTGAAGCACCTTATTATATGGAATATCGTAGTTTAGTGACTTCTTCAGCGGCGGGGAGTACAGACACGGTATCCAACCAAGTGTCAATTACTGGAAATGGTTCAGAAGTCGTTCATGGGGATGACAATGGCGATGTGGTCGTTGACATTGATCACAGTGGCGGGCATGCCACAGGGACTAAAGGCAAAATTCAGCTGAAGAAAACAGCCATGGATGGGACGACTATTTTAGCAGGCGCCCATTTCCAAATTTGGGACCAAGCCAAAACACAAGTCCTACGTGAAGGTACAGTAGATGCCACCGGGGTTATCACATTTGGTGGGTTGCCACAAGGGCAATACATTTTGGTGGAGACGAAAGCACCAGAAGGTTATACAGTTTCGGATGAATTAGCTAAAGGTCAAGTCATTACTATTGATGAAGAAACTTCAGCCGAAGGAGCACAACCAACCATTATTAAAAACGATGTCAGTAAAGTAATTTTAGAAAAAACAGATGAGAAGGGCAAAAAGTTAGTCAATGCACGCTTTAAATTAGAGCATGCCGTAACCACGCCGTTTACTCATTGGGAAGAAGTTCCCCTTGCGCCGGATCGAACCAACGCAAATGGCCAGTTAGAGGTGGATAGTTTAAAACCAGGTCTTTATCAGTTCACAGAAATCGAAGCACCGACAGGCTATCTTTTAGACACGACATCCAAACGGTTTATTGTGACACAAAACACGAGCGGACAAATTCGTGATGTTCATGTTAAAATGCTTAATTACCAAGGTTCTGCTGAACTAATTAAAAAAGACCAAGCAGGCAATCCATTAGCAGGTGCTGAATTTTCAGTCCTTGACACCACAGGACAAGCAGTTCGAGAACACTTAGTTTCGGATGCAAACGGAAAAGTCACAGTGACGGATTTAGCCCCAGGCAAATATCAATTTGTGGAAACTAAAGCGCCAGCAGGGTACCTTTTAAACACTGAACCAAGTGCTTTCACGATTGCAGCAAGCGATCGGGGCAAACCAGCAACAGTTATAGCAACGGCTAACTTTGTTAACTATCAAGGCGCAGCTAAATTAATCAAAAAAGATGTGAATGGACACTTATTAAGTGGTGCGACATTTAAAGTGCTTGATGCGAAGGGACAAACGATTCAAACAGGCTTGACGACAAATAATCAAGGGGAAATTATTGCAGAGCACTTAGCCCCAGGTAAATATCGCTTTGTAGAAACCAAAGCGCCAACAGGCTATTTGTTAAATACCACGCCAGTCCCATTTGAAATTGCTGAGAAAAATGCTGGTAAACCAGCGGTCGTTGTTGCTAGTGACAACTTTGTGAATTACAAAGGGGCTTTCCAAATCGTGAAAACGAATAGCGCAGACCAACCATTAGCAGGTGCTGTTTTTGAATTATATGATCACAATAAACAATCATTAGGGATTACAGCAACGAGTGGCAAAGATGGCAAAATTATCTTTAGAGACTTGGCGCCAGGTACCTATTATTATAAAGAAATCAAAGCACCAAAATTACCAGATGGCGCAGATTATATTATTTATCCTGAATTAGTAAAAGTAGAAGTTCGTGGTGATTTCAAAGGTGATCCGGAGATCTTCCAATTAGGGGCCTTCGCCAATTTCAAAGGACGTGCTGTCTTTAAGAAAATCGATGCCAATGCGAACCCACTTCCAGGAACGATTTTTAAATTGTATCGAATCGAAAACGGGGAAAAAATCTTTGAAAGAGAAGTAACTGCTGAAAAAGATGGTTCATTGGCTATGGAGGATTTAGGCGCTGGTAGTTATGAATTAGATGAACTGGATGCAACGGATGGCTATATCGTCAATAAACAACCCATTTATTTTGTAGTGAAGAAGAATTCAAATGATAAACAACCACTAGATGAGTTAGAGTTTGTAAATTATCAAGCGGAAGTAACGGGACGTAAAGTCAACGAGCAAGGTCAAGCCTTAGCGGGTGCAGTTTTTGCAATTTACAATGCCGATGAGCAGAATCAGCCCCAAGGTTCACCGATAACATTCTTGAATCGTGCAGGAGAAAAGGTTTCTGAAATAACAACGGATAAGACTGGCGAAATTTACGCTAAAGGGCTGAATGAAGGGCATTACGTTTTAGTGGAAACGAAAGCACCAACAGGCTATCTGTTAGACACAACGCCACATCCATTTGATGTAACCGCCCAATTAGGAAAAGAGCAGCCAATTGCTTTAGGCGATCTTATCAATTATCAAGGAACTGCTCAATTAACCAAAGAAAACGAAACAGGTGAAGCATTGGCAGGTGCGGTGTTTAAGGTCATTGATGAAGCAGGGCAAACCGTAGCTGGACAAACCAATCTGATGTCTGACAAGCAAGGCAAAGTCATTGCGAAAAATTTAGCACCGGGAACGTATCGTTTTGTGGAGACACAAGCGCCAACAGGCTATCTTCTTAATGAAACGCCAAGCGCAAGCTTTACGATTGCCAAAGACAACCAGGGCAAACCAGCCACTGTGGTACTTAAAGCACCTTTTATTAATTACCAAGGTGCTGCCAAGCTGGTGAAAATTGATCAGCAAAAGAATGTCTTAGCAGGTGCTGAATTTAAAGTGACAGATGCAGAGACAGGGCAAACTGTCGCTCGTTCATTACGTTCTGACAACCAAGGGTTAGTTCAAGTGAAACACTTACAACCAGGAAAATATACCTTTGTGGAAACAAAAGCACCGGATGGTTACCAACTGTCTAAGCAAGCTGTCACATTCACTATTGCGGCAACAGCGAAAGACAAACCTGAACTCGTGGATGCGGGCACGTTTGTTAACAAGAAACAACCTGTATCCAAAAAAACAAAACCAAATCAGCCAACAACGAAACAAGCAGCTAGAGAGACAGGTTGGCTTGGTTTACCGAAAACCAACACACAAGTCAATTACTTCTTTGTCTTTATCGGCCTCCTGTTGGTCGGTTTGGCAAGTTGGCTCTTCTATAAAAAGAGCAAGAAATAAGCAAAAGCTATAAAAAAACAGGCCATCCGTCGAAAGGACGGATGGCCTATTTTTTTTCATCTTAAGCTAATCAACTGAACAAAAGTAGCTCCTTCTTATTGACATTCCCAGGTAAGCCTTCATCTCAGGTAAGCCTTCATCTCAGTTTAGCCTTTGAACAGAACTTACTGGGTTCTTGGAGATAACCGCTTATGCCTCAGCCTTTGTTTTTCGATGCTATCTTTAGGTATTTTGGCTAAAATATTGTACACTTTACATGTGCAAGAAATTTAGTTAGAGATATGAGGATAGAATGATGAAAAAGATGATGGTTTTATACAACGAAACTTCAGGAAGTAGTGAAAGTAAAGAGATTGCAGAACGCTTTAAAAAAGCTGCAGAAGCGAAAGGGGAAGCGGTTATTTTGCAACCTTCCAATCCAGACATTGATCCTGAAGAAATGCGGAAAAATGCCAAAGAAAATCAAGTGGGTGTCTTGGTCGTTATTGGTGGTGACGGGACCATTCATCATGCCGTTCAAAATTTTAAAGACACCATTCGTGACTATCAAATAGGGATTATTCCAGGTGGAACAGTCAATAATTTTGCACGTGTGTTAAGTATTCCTTTGAAAGAAGAAGACGCCTTTGAGACTATTTTGGCAGGACAGACCACGCCAGTTGACTTTGGGATGGTAAATCAAGATGTGATGATTTCGACCTTAACAATTGGACTATTAGCGGACACAGCAGCAAATGTGACCCAACAGGAGAAACAAAAATATGGTCCTTTAGCCTTTACAAAGCAATTTTTCCGCTTATTAATGAAAAAGAAAAAATACAAACTAAAAATTGATGGCGATGAAAGACGTTGGCATGGCAAAGCCCAATTATTAACGATGACCATGACGAATTCTGCTGGCGGCTTTACCAATTTCGATGCCAATGCTACGCCAGATGACGGCGAAGTGCACATTATCATTTTGCCTAAGTTAGTTTTTTACAAGTTTGTCTATTATTTACCTAAAATTATCAGAGGACAATTAAATGAAATTCCTGGTGTCGTGTATTTCTCTGGGAGTCAATTTAAAATTAGTGGCGAAAAAGACAAGAAAGTCCAAACACGAACAGATGGCGACCCTACCGATGATTTACCGATTAAAGTAACGGTGGAAGCTGGGGGACTCAACGTGTTTGTTCCTGAAACGTCCACATCTACGAAAGAATAAAAGAAACAACTGTTATTTTTTCGTGGAATAGATTTCTCATTTTGTGTACAATAGAACAGAAGAGAGGCAGTTGAGTGAACAGTGAAATGGGATGAATATGTTGATATATTCGATACAGATGTCGTTTCTAAAATTATTATTTTAAGAAACTTGCCAATTAATGAAGGCTGGATTGACATCAATGAGTTAGCAGAAGAATTACAATTAAACAAAAAATCAGTCAAAAAATACGTAGAACTTCTAAAAGATGACATTACGTATTATGCTGTGGATAATGATGCTTCTTTGGCTTTTGAAAAGGGGCATGGTTATCGCTTGAACTTGGCGTCTAGCCAAGCCTTTCAGAAACTTTATACAGCAATTTTTCGGGATAGTTTAACTTATCAAGTAATGGAAGATTTATTCTGGGGTCGATTTAATGGGATTGTGCCAGCGACAGCAAAATATCATACCAGTGATGCCACGATTCGGCGCTTGCTTAAAGGGTTTACAGAAATTTTAGCGCCATTGGGGTTAGTGATTAATAAAAGCACCTGGAAAATTGAAGGCAATGAAGCGTATTTGCGCCATTTTGCTTACACTATTTTTATGGACTTAATCCGTGATACTTGGCCTTTTGACTATATACAAGAAACGGAAGTCGCACAAACCGTCCAAAAAATGATGGCTTTTTTCAACGTAGAAGTTGCGGAAACGGTGACACGCCGAGTTAAATATATGGTCGCTATCTCAAAAGTCCGTAGTGCGCAAGGCGCCGAATATCGACCTTCAGCCGAGCAAGAAACTTATTTAGAAGGTAATAAACATTACCAAGCCTTTATAGAAGAGATGACAGTTACAACCCTTTTCCTTAACAAAAACGATTTAACTTTTGTGTACTTTTTCTTGTTAGCCAATGACCAATTTTATCAAGACGAAGCCACTGCACAAGCAATTTTAGCGCATTTTGATGAGTCTGAAGCGCCTGTTTACATGTTGACTCATTTAGTCCAACATTTCTTATTAGAAGAAATACACATGACGCCGCAATTGGAGAAAATTCGTCCGCAAATTTTTTATTATTTGTTTGCTACACATTTATTTGCCGAACTTTACTATGTCCAAAATGTGAAAATGTACAATGTCTTTTGGAATAAAGTTAAAGAAAAATATCCGGTTCTTTTAGAAGAATTAAGCCAAGGCTTAAATCAACTTTACGAACAAACAGGCAATGAATTATTTACAAATAAAGAATTTTTGGCTCTGCGTTATTCTAGTGTTTTGGCGCTTTCCGATGATTTAATTCATCGCGAACAAAAAATTGTTTTAGGTTTAAAATCAGGCTTGCCAGTACTGGAAGAAGAACGGGTGAAACTTTCGATTGAAAATAATTTTCGTCGGTTCTATGCATTGGAAGTTTTACGATACAGTGAAGCAAGCAAAGAAGAATGGCAAAATATTGATTTACTATTAGTGACTTCTTTGACAGATGTGGAAACGGGTCATCCAGAGATCTTTTTACTTTCAAGTGAGTTAACGTTTGAGCAATATAATCGTTTGAACCAAAAAATAGTAAAAATTAACGAGAAAAGAACCACGTCACTTTAATAAAAAATCAAAAAAATGGGCTTTTTTGATGCATATGTCCGATAAATTGTAAAAAAATTTTTCTAAAAAGTAAAAAAAGACAAGAAGAAAACGTCAATAAGTAGGTAATCAACACCTACTTATTGACGTTTTCTCGTTGTTTTTTAATAAATACTGCGTCAATTCTTCTGGAAATTATGTCAAAAAGGTACTTTTTTTGCTTTTTTTATCGTAAATAATAGATGATTAGCTATTGATAGTAAAGGAACTACTACTTTTTTTAACAGTCAGTTAAAAAATATTGAGGGTTCTCACAAGGATTTTTCTATATAATAGAAAGAGCAAGGGAAGGAAGGCGGGATAGAATGAAAAAACGGATGGAACAAATTGAAGAAATCTTAAGTTGTGAAGAAAATAGTGCCGGTGTTCGATTAAAGGAATTGGTTGAGGCCTTAGAATTAGAAGTCACAAATCAAAACTTGTTAAAGGTAACAAGTATCTTACATATGAATCCAAAATTCAAAAAAATTTATGCATACGAAGACAGTCGTGTTATTACGCTGTATCAACTTTTACAAAATAAGCCGTTGGAAGTAACGGAATGAAAAGAGGAAAACACATGAAGAAAACAATACTTATTCTTCTGTTTGGTTTATTAACAGTGGTTGGTCTACCAATGGTGACCGAAGCGGTTGAACCAGTTAATGCAACAGATACAACGATTTTTGGTACGCAAGCGATGGTGCCTAATAGTGCAGAAGATCAATCAGATAAGTTACAGACGTTGCTGAGTCAGACAGCAAAGGAAGGAAACGCATTATTTTTACCACAGGGAAGTTATGCTTTGTCAAAAGATATTACGATTTCTTCAAATTATCAATTAATTGGCGATACAACAGGAGCCACTATTTTACATAATGCTACAGGTACACCGATTCAACTGAAAGACACTACGTACGGAACGAAAACCAATGTACGACTTCAAAATATTGCTTTTGATGGCATCAATGTGACCTTGAAATTGACGAATCAATTAACGCTAGCAAACAATATCTTCTATAATCCATTAAAAGGATTTGTGGTCAATTTAAATGCAGACATTGGCGTTAAGATTTCAGGCAATATTTTCATGCGAGACACAGCACACATGCAACCCAAGATTGATTTTAACCGAGCGATTTACATTGGTGGTTATTCAACACCAAGTCGCTTCCAGTATATGTCAGATGTAGACATCGTGGACAATCTATTTGGGTTAAAAGTGACGGAATTAGATGCGATTAAAAGCACCAGTCGTTCAGACTTAGCAGCAACTATTACACGTTTGCAAACAGCCATTGAAGCTGGTGCTATTTCAGTACCTAATGAACAAAACTATCTATCCACCGGGGTTAATTCTTTTAATATGCTGAAGGATGTAACTGTTCAACATAATTTTTTCTATTCACCTTATGATAATGAAGACTTGAATGGTCTGGTGGGAGATCATGCAATTTATTTCCGTGGCGCTCAAAACATCACGGTGGTGGGGAATCATTTACGTGGACTACAAAATGGTCCAGCTGGCGGATTTAAATTTAAATCAGGCCGTAATATTACGATTATGAATAATTATTTGCGAAATACAGGTCTCATTATGTATGGAACACCAGAGATTGGTTTGGCAGAAACGCAAGCAGAGGGAGCTATTTCAGAATTATCCAACTGGCTAGTGGCTAATAACATTTTTGATTGGAAGTATTGGGACAATCAATATGCAATTGGAATGGAATACAATCGACATACAGGAAATAACAATGTGTTCAATGGCGTATTTATCAACAATCAGTTTGTTAACTACCACAATATTCCGCAAAACCGACGTCGGGAATTGTTAATCGCTAGTGGCGGTGGTTTCCGACCAGAAACGAGTTTTGTGAAAGACAATACTCGAGATGATGGCCTTAAAAACGGCCAATTATTGGTAGAAAATTGGACAGAGGCGGACTATCGCTTAATGCCGGCAACATGGGAATCGTTAATTTCACCAACACTTTATGAGCAATATAAAAATACGCCAATTCCGGTTAGAAATACTTTAGCAACTCCTGTGGCCACAACGATTGTGCAAGGACAATCAATCGATCCGCAGCAACTGGTTGCTAATACAAATGATGCGGATGAAGCAGTCCCAACTGCTAAAATCGTCAATCCAGAGGTTTTAAATGAAATCGGCCAACAAAAAGTGACTGTTCAATTAACTTATGAAACAGATTCATTGGTAACAGTGAACGTACCGGTGACGGTAGAGGCTCCGGCAAAAAAGCTTGATTTGTCCCAACTACAAACCGTTTATGCTTCGATTGGTGAAGCAAACCAATATACGGTTTACTCTTGGCAGCTATTCACTGCCATTGGGCCTAAAACGATTGTTCCTTCCTATTATCAGCAGGCGACACAATTGTTAGCAGAAGGTCAGGTGAGTGGGGACAAAACTCAAGAACAAGTGGATCAGTTAACAAGTAATTTGCAATCTGCAATGAAAGTATTAGTCAAAAAAGCCGATATCACGCTAGAGCGTGCAGAAGCAGAAACTGAACTGGCAATCGTCCATAAATTAGACGAATCTGTATATACCACAGACTCTTGGCAAGCCATGCAAGAAGCCTTAATAGATACAACAACTGGCGAAGGAAGCTCTAAGCAGTTACAACAACTGCTTGCTTGGTCAGATGAAGAATTATTAGAGCCAACACTTGGTGGCTTTAAAACGCCTGCAGATGCACAAAAGCGTATTAATCAATTAACACAAACCATAAAAACGGCGTTACTTCTGTTAGTTGAAAAATCAACAGAGACAACTAGTAACACAAGCGAAAGCAGCACCTCAAGCACAACCAGTGAAACCAGTAATACCAGCGAAAGCAGCACCTCAAGCACAACCAGTGAAACCAGTAATACCAGCGAAAGCAGCACGCCAAGCACGCCAAGTGAGAGCAGTAGTACGAGTGAAAGCAGCACGCCAAGTACAACTAGCGAAACCAGTAATACCAGCGAAAGTAGCACCTCAAGCACGACAAGTGAAACAAGCAATACAAATGAAAGCAACACACCAAGTACAACTAGCGAAACCAGTAATACCAGCGAAAGTAGTACCTCAAGCACGACAAGTGAAAGCAGTAGTACCAGCGAAAGCAGCACCTCAAGCACGACAAGTGAAACCAGTAATACCAGCGAAAGCAGCATGCCAAGTACAACTAGCGAAACCAGTAATACCAGCGAAAGCAGCACCTCAAGTACGACAAGTGAGAGCAGTAGTACCAGCGAAAGTAGTACCTCAAGTACGACAAGTGAAACAAGCAATACAAATGAAAGCAACACACCAAGTACAACCAGTAAAACCAGTAGTACCAGCGAAAGTAGTGCTTCAAGTACGACCAGCGCAACCAACAGTACAAGTGAGAGTAGCACCCCAAGCACTTTAAACGAAAACAGTCAAAGTAAAGGCCAGAATTCTGTCATTTACGCGGTAGGGTCTAATCAAGATCCTAATGACGCTCAAAGTAATTCAAAGCCCTCTGCCAAGGCTAGTCAAACAAAGGAATCAGTAGCAGAAAACCAAGCAACTAAACAGATACAGACGAATCAAGAATCGTCAGGAACAGTCAAAAAAGCGGATAATACGACCAAAATTGCCAAGAAAAAATTCCCCAAAACAGGGGAACAATCTTCAGCAGTTGGGAGCTTCCTAGGCCTGAGCTTTTTATCGTTAGCCATAGCAACCTATTGTTTTAAAGTGAAAAGATAACTCTTTAAAAACGGATAAGTAAGCATCCTGAAACAAGAAATAGGACTTGTTTCAGGATGTTTTCATATAAAATTAAAAGAACTACAGTTTTTAGTGAAAAAATACACAAAAGTACTTGAAATTCTGTGATATAAGGGTAAAGTAAAGGAGGACAAAAAACAAAGGAAGTGAAATGTTTGTATACACCAGATGAAATTTTAAGTATCAGTATTGAAAATGGTCAGAAAAAAATTCAAAAGCCTTTGGTAGCAAAACTCATTTTAGGATTTATCGGCGGTGCCATGATTTCCCTCGGCTATTTGGCTTATGTGCGTGTTTCCGCCTCTATTCCAGCAGATTTAGCCAGTGTTCAAGCTTTAGTGGGAGCTGCGGTTTTCCCAATTGGTCTAATTGTTATTTTAATGGCTGGTGGTGAGTTAATCACAGGAAATATGATGGCGGTGAGTACGGCTTGGTTTGCTAAAAAGGTCTCTTTCAGAGAATTGCTCGTGAACTGGGTCACAATTACATTGGCAAATATGGTTGGCGCCCTATTTGTTGCCTATTTTTTTGGTCATTATTTAGGTTTAACCAGTAGCGGCGCCTATTTAAATCAGGTTCTTTCTCTTGCAGAACATAAAGTTGCAGCAACTTGGCTTCAAGCAATTATTTCAGGTATTGGCTGTAACTGGTTTGTAGGTCTGGCCTTATGGCTTTGTTATGGTGCGAAAGATGCAGCGGGGAAACTATTAGGCATCTGGTTTCCAGTAATGATTTTTGTTGCAATTGGCTTTCAGCATAGTGTGGCGAATGCATTCATCATTCCAGCCGCAATTTTTGAAGGCGGCGTTCAGTGGGGAGACTTTTTCCGTAATTTTATTTTTGTTTATTTAGGTAATATCATTGGTGGCGCTATTTTTGTTTCTGGCTTTTACTATTTAAGCTATCGCAAACATTAAATCCATTTAGCAGATAAAAACCTATACAAAGGCTAAACGCCTTTGTGCAGGTTTTTTCTTTTTAAACAAAAAGGAAAACGGTTGAAAAATTATTGCTAGATTTTTAAAAAAATGTTACATTAATGTTACAAAAAGATTTCTGGAGGTAACGAAAAATGAAAAAAATTGCTTTGTTCAGTATGTTAACGTTCAGTGTATTGTCTTTAAGTCTAGCAGGATGTGGAAACAAAAAAACAGCAAGCACAAATGATTCTAAGCCAAAGCAAGAAACAAAGAAAGCCACGCAGAAATCCTCTAGCCAACAAGAAATGAAAAGTAGTCATTCGTCTGTCACGGGTCAAAATTCTAATGTGACAGGGGAAAATCCGTCAGAAAATGCCACGCAGCCTTCTGCAGGAACTGATGAAACGAATGAAGTCCCTCAAAACCAAGCACCTGATACAAACATTACAATTACCAATGTTGTTTTCAATCCTGAAAGAAATGAAATTAATGGTACTACATTACCTAATGCAACCATTACAGCAACGGTAGTCGGTGATGCTTCTGCACAAGCAGGTGTTTTTTATGCGGATGCCAATGGCAATTTTACAGTAATTAGTCCCAGAGCGGGAGCGACTACTCAATTAATCGCAACCGTTGATCAACGGAATAGTACACCTGTCCAAATTGATATTCCAAGTTCAGGACAAGAAGCAGCGCTTTCTTTTAGCAATATTACGATTGATCCGAAACAAGGGACAATTTCTGGTAAAACAGCACCGAATGCAACTATTTTAGTGTCACGTGCAGATGATGCGCGGGTGATTTTAGCAAGTTTTACTGCGGATGCCCAAGGAAATTTCACAGCCAGTAATTTAGTTCCCGGCACAAAAAATCGCTTAGACGTTACGTTAAATGGAGAAATAGGGACACCTTACTTGTTTGATTTACCAAATTAAAATAGAAGAGAAATGATCAAAGCCACCAACGCTAGTTAGCGTTGGTGGCTTTGATGGTTTAAGCTTCTTCTTTTTTATGATTGCGGATATGTAAATAGATGGTATTTTTTGAAATACCTAATCGATCGGCAATCTTTATGACAGAATCTTTGAGATTAAAAATTCCTTGATCATATAAACGAATAACAATTTCTTTATTTTGATTCAAATGTGATACATTTGGATCGCTTTCTACTGCTTGTTTTACTTTTGTCAGTGAAGTAGTGATTAATTCGTCAATATTGTCAGAAAAATGTTCAGAATTTTTAAGCTCTTGGGACATATCATTTTGTTGTCCTGAAGGTAATAAGTCTTGCAAGTAATCAATTAATGGCATTTCTAAATGCATATTGATACAGATCAATCCAATAATACGATCATTTTCACCGATAACTGGAATGGTGGAAGATTTTAAAATAACCCCTTTTTGATTTTTATTGTAGTAGGGTTTCACAGCGTAATCATGTTCCGACTCTACTTGACTTAACATTTTTAACGCCATATCAGTAATGGGGGCACCTTCCTTGCGGTTACTGAAATGGCCATTGATGACTTTGATAGCTGAACTTTCCAAATTTTCTAAACTATGAAGAATGACTTCATGGGTACTACCAAAGAAGTTCCCTAATCCATCAAGCATTAAGGCATGTGAATGTAAGATTTGTTTATCTACTTCACTTAAACGTAAATATGACTCCAAGTGATATCCTCCCCTACACTGAAATTAATTTTAGTGTAATACTTTTTTAATGGAAAAGCAATAAGATTCTTTACGTTAAAAAAATACATTGACTAAACTTTTGTTTAGTCGTATACTCTGAATGTGGAATGAAATTTTTGTTACTCATTGTACTTTAGTTCATCGAAATGCTCGCTCATTCTTTCACTTGTTGAGCAATAAAAATTTTATTCAGGAGTACCATCCGTTATAAAAAAATATAGTTGGAGGCAAAGAAATGAAAACGTTATCAGGAATCTTGATGTTAGTCTTAGTTTTATGTGGCATGTCCCTATTCTCTTTTAAAGCACCGCGAGGGAAAAAATCTTTAAGTGCTTTGTCTGGTGCAGCTTGTGCCACCTTTCTACCAGAGGCATTTTTGCGGTATGCAGTAGGCGGCGTTTTTCATTTAGATTATGTGTCGCAAATTGGTGAAACTATGGGTAGTCTAGGTGGTTTAGCAGCTGGAGCTCTTGTGCCGCTCGCTTTCGGGATTAGTCCAGTTTTTTCAATTATTTTAGGTCTGTCATTGATTAAAGTCAGCTTGTTACCAGCCTTTATTACCGCATATCTTTTATCTTTTGTTGTTGGGCAGATGCAAAAACGTATTCCAGAAGGGATTGACTTATTAGTCGTTATTTTAGTCATTCCAGTCGCAGCCTCGTTAGTTGCTGGTTTTATTCAACCCGTTGTATTAGGTGTCCTAGAAGTTATTGGGGGCACGATTTTAAGTGCAGTAGATGGCAATCCATATGTGATGGGCGCAATTTTAGGTGCTATTATCCCGATTGTTGGTATGACACCGTTAAGTTCAATGGTTTTAACTGCCTTGATTGGTTTGACTGGTGTACCAATGGCTGTCGGTGCGTTGACTTGTTACGGCAGTTCCATTGTCAATGCGGCGCTATTTAAAAAGTTAAAACTAGGCACAGCTTCAACCCCGTTAGCTGTGGCAATTGAGCCATTAACACAAGTCGATATCATCAGCTCCAATCCAATTCCTATTTACGCAACGAATTTATTTTCAGGAATGGTTAGTGGTATTGTAGTGACTTTCTTTGGCTTAAAAGTACCTGTGACAGGAATGGCAACGCCGTGGGCTGGTTTACTTGTGACATTAGGTAACAATGCCATTCAAACGACTTTACTAGCAGTAGCGATTATCACAGTGGTCAGTCTGATGTTTGGATTTTTAGGTGCGCTGGTCTTTAAACGTTACAGAATTGAAGCGGTGGATAATACACCAGAATTTGAAGGAACGACGGAAGTAACCAGTGAGAAAGAAAAAGAAGCAGTAAAAACCAAAGGAGGAGTTACGTATGAACACAGCTATGGCCATCAATAAACCTAAAAAAGTGAACAAAGTAATGAACTACAAAAGTTGTTTTGACATTATCGGTCCTATTATGATTGGTCCTTCTAGTTCGCATACAGCTGGGGCCTTAGCAATTGGCTTAGCGGCAAGAAAGTTATTCGGCGGAACGCCAGAAAAAATTGTGATTAAATACTATGAATCTTTTGCAGACACGCATAAAGGACATGGGACTGATTTTGCAATTATTGGCGGAATTCTTGGACTAGCAGCAGATGATGCCAACGTAACACAATCCATTGAACTTGCGGAAGAACAAGGAATTGAGATTCAATTTTTAGAAATGAGTGAAGAAAGTCCAGTGAAGCATGCTAATACAGCATGTGTGACACTCAGTGATGCAACGCACGAAATCCATTTAACAGGAATTTCTGTAGGTGGCGGTACTATCGAGGTGAAATACATTGAATTAGACGGTTTCAATGTCCAACTACATGGTCCTTTACCTATTTTGTTAGTCATTAATCAAGACGAGCAGGCGATGCAAGCTTTTAAAGATACGTTACAAAAAAATAATATTCAAGTGAATGCGGTGTCTCGTTATGTGGAAGGGAATCAAATTTTATTCATCTTTGACTTAGATTCGGCACCAATTTCCTCGGTGAAAGAACAACTGTTTTCACTAGATGACACATCGAAAATAATCTTATTATGATAGGAGTTTGACATATGTACCTTTCGATTGAAGAATTTATCGATAAAGCTGAAAAAACAGGAAAAAAAATCTCTGATTTGATGATTGAGCAAGAAATGGAGCGTAGCCAAAAAAGCTATGAAGAAATTTGGACACAGATGGGTCAAAATTTGGATGTCATGGATGCTGCTGTCAAACGCTCGCAAGAAGGAGCAGGCGTTTTTTCTCCTACTGGGTTAACGGGCGGTGATGCGGCTCGTTTAAAAAAATACCGCGCAGCTGGCAAAACGTTATCAGGTGATTTAATGATGTCTGCAGTTCAAGCCGCACTAGGTACTAATGAAGTCAATGCAGCAATGGGCGTTGTTTGCGCAACGCCAACCGCTGGTGCAAGTGGCACCTTACCAGGGGTTTTAACAGCGATTAAAAATACCTTGAATTTAACGCGTGATCAACAAATTCGTTTCTTGTTTACCAGTTCTTTATTTGGGATGGTCACAGCCAACAATGCGATGATTGCTGGTGCTGTTGGTGGATGTCAAGCCGAAGTAGGCAGTGCTTCAGCGATGGCCGCCGCTGCAGCTGTTGAAGCGGCTGGCGGAACACCACGCCAATCTTCTGAAGCTTTTGCTATGGCTTTAGGGAATTTATTAGGTTTAGTTTGTGACCCAGTGGCTGGGTTAGTCGAAATTCCTTGTGTCAAACGAAATACAGTAGGTGCAGGCAATGCGTTAATCGCTGCAGATATGGCTTTAGCTGGAATTGTAAATAAAATACCAGCAGATGAAGTGGTGGAAGCCATGAATAAAGTCGGCCGTCAATTACCACGAGAATTGAGAGAAACGGGTTTAGGTGGCTTAGCTGGCACAGCGACTGGCCAACGAATGAAGAATGAAATTTTTGAAAAAGTAAAATTCACCATTGTTTAAAATTTAATCATGAAGAGGGAAATAAGATGCTGGATATGAAAAAAATTCGCCAAAATGTAGAAGTGGTACAGAAAAAGTTAAAAACACGTGGTGTGGACGAGGAAGTTTTATTACGCTTTTTGGCTTTAGATGAAGAACGGAGAGCGTTACTTGTTAAAGTTGAAGAACTGAAAAAACACCGTAATCAGGTATCAGGAGAAATTGCACAATTAAAGCGTGCACAAAAAGATGCTTCACAACAGTTGCTAAATATGCAAGAAGTTAGCGAGCAAATTAAAGTTTTAGACCAAGAAGTTGTTCATTTGCAAGAACAATGCACAGCAATTGCAGAACGTCTGCCTAACTTACCTCATGAGAGCGTGCCTGTTGGCGCAGACGAAGCCGCCAACGTAGAAGTTCGGCGGTGGAGTACGCCGAAAACTTTTTCATTTGAACCGAAACCACATTGGGAAATCGGTGAAGCCTTAGGAATTTTAGATTTTGAAAGAGGCGCGAAAGTATCTGGTAGCCGTTTTCTTTATTACAAAGGCTTAGGGGCTCGTTTAGAACGAGCGGTCTATAATTTTATGTTAGATCAACATGTTAATGAACATGGTTATACCGAGGTGATTCCTCCTTATTTGGTCAATAGCAAAGCAATGTTTGGCACCGGTCAGTTTCCTAAGTTCAAAGAAGATGTCTTCCAAGTTGCAGAAAGTGATTTGACGCTGATCCCCACAGCGGAAGTCCCGTTAACTAACTACTATAATAATGAAATTTTAGAGGCGCAAGAGTTACCGATTTATTTCACTGCTTTAAGTCCTTCTTTTCGCTCGGAAGCGGGTAGTGCAGGTCGTGATACCCGAGGATTAATTCGTTTACACCAGTTCCATAAAGTAGAAATGGTTAAATTTAGTGATGCAGAACACTCCTATGAAGAATTAGAAAAAATGACCAACAATGCTGGAGACATTTTAGAAAAATTGGGCCTCCCTTATCGAGTGATTACTCTTTCGACAGGTGACATGGGCTTCTCGGCAGCGAAAACCTATGATTTAGAAGTTTGGATTCCGGCACAGAAAACGTATCGAGAAATTAGTTCTTGTTCAAACTGTGAAGACTTCCAAGCACGTCGGGCGTTGATTCGTTATCGTGATAAAACGGGTCATGTTCAATATGCCCACACTCTTAATGGGTCAGGACTTGCTGTTGGTCGAACAGTGGCTGCCATTTTGGAAAATTATCAAAATGAAGATGGCACCGTAACGATTCCAGAAGTTCTACGTCCTTATATGGGCGGTTTAACGAAAATAGATTAAAAAAGAAGGTTGATGTCACAACATCAACCTTCTTTTTTTATTCGTTAAATCCGTTAACCAATGCCCAATTTCTTGAAAAACTGTAGCTTTTTCCGTTTCTAATAAAATTTCATGACGCAATGTGGGAAATAGTCGTAACGTCACGTGCTGAAAACCTGCATGCTTTAATTGCTTTTGAATTTTCGCTGGCCCCTTGCTGAAATCACCAACTGGGTCTTCAGCGCCACTAATGATCAAAATAGGCAATTCTTTTGGGATCGCTTGGTACCAATTCTTTTGATTGGCTCGTTTAACAAGTGAAAAAAGGGTAGCAAAACCATTGTTGGTAAATACGAAGCCCATTAATGGGTCATTTTCATAGTCAGCCACATTGGCTTGATTTTTAGAAAGCCAATTAAAGGAACCTGCTTCAGGAAATTTTTTACTAAAAGAACCAAAAGCCAGCTTATCAATGAACGGAGCTGGTTTTTTCGGCTGTTTCTCGGCCATTTTTTTAATAAAAGGCAATGCTGCGGTTAAAGGTAACGGACTTGTTCCAGTGCCCATGAAAATGACTCCTTGCACAGTCACAGGATAGTCTTGCAGATAGTTGCGCAAGGCGAAAGACCCCATGCTGTGACCCATCATAAAATAGGGCAATTGTGGATAGCGATTCACAGCCCATTGTTTCACTTGATGAATATCTGTAACGACATTTTCAGGCCCTTGTTCTCCAAAAAAACCATAGATCGGTGCGCTTGGTTGTACAGATTCGCCATGACCTAGATGATCATGCCCAATTACGGCAAACCCTAATTGATTTAAAAAACGAGCAAATTCATCATAACGTTGGATATGCTCTGCCATGCCGTGAATCAATTGAACTACGGCTTTGGGTGAAGGACAGGGCCAATGACGTACATTGAGCTGAGTTTGTTGATCGTTTGAAATGAGTATGAATTGTTCAGTCATAAGAAACCCTTTCTTTGCTTTTTGATTATTATACAAAAAAAAGACGGTGTTCAAAAGAAAAACTCATGAGAAAACGCCTCAGCTTTCACTGAGACGCCTTTTTTTATTTATCTTTAATAAAAATAGCAATGATGTCAAAAAATAGTCGATTTTACTAAGTGATGAATTATGGGTGGTACAAATACTGCTGGAAATAGTTGTTAACTTCAAGGGCATCTTCTTTATTTTTTGAAAGAATTAAGATAGTATCATCCCCAGCGATGCAGCCCAAGATATGAGGGTTGTGGATACGTATGCGATCAATTAAAACCCCAATGGCTTGCCCGTTGCCAGGTAAGACGGTTAAAAGATTTGTGAACTCTATTTGTGTTAAAGAAACACCAGTTTCAATAATAATGTCAACAAGACGTTCTTCATCTGTTTTATATTTTGGACGAAGGGCAGAATTATTCAAGATACGATAATAGGCTTCTCCTTGACCATTGTCTACTTTGTTTAAATTCAGCTCACGAATGTCACGAGAAATAGTTGCTTGTGTGGTGTGAATATTTTCTTTTTCCAATAATGCTAGTAATTCACTTTGTGTATGGATTTCATTTTCTGTGACCAATCGCTTAATCATCGTTTGGCGTTTTAATCGGTTCATTACTTTCCTCCAGTTCAGTTAATCATGCAAAAAAACATCATTGCTGTTATTTAAAACGGTGCCAGTAATTCCCTAAAATCACTGTACAACGTTTTACTAAATTGTGCAAGTCTCACTTTTTTAAATGCGAAATATCCGACAAAATCAATGAGAACCTTTTAGCTAAACGACCCTTTTTCTATTCTAATAAGAGAGATTCTGCTAGTATTGCTTTGTAAATGTCTGGAGGAAGGGTGTTATTTGTGAATAAGCAAACACGCCAAAGTTTGATTAAAGAAATCATTCAAACAACTGTAATTCATAGTCAAAATGAGTTGTTAAGAGAATTAAAAAAGCGCGAGATAAATGTCGCACAAGCAACGATTTCACGGGATTTATGGGAATTAAAAGTCGTCAAAGCATTAGATGAGTCTGGCGAGATGCGGTTAACGATTTTTGAACAATTCACTTCTTTAGAAGAACGAAAAAAAGAACAGTTGATACAAGCAATTCGTGAGGTAGTGACCAAAGTTGAACGTGTCGCCTTTTTACTAGTGGTTCATACATTACCAGACAACGCAACATTGTTTTCAGCTGTACTTGATGAAGTGTCTTTGTGTGAAAAGAAATGTTCTGTCGCTGGCTTCGACACTGTTATTATTGTTTCATCATCCGAGGAAAAAGCACAAGAACTAGAGCAGTATTTTCAACAATTTATTCAGCCAACACCTTTGTCAAAAAGTAACGCATAAAAGGAAGGGAGCTAGAAGTCGTTTTGACTTCTGGTTCCCTTCCTTTTACCTCTATAAGATTATAACTTTATGAAATGCATGGAGAAATAATTTTTTTTGAATAAATGCATTTTTTTTTATTTAATTATGCATTATTTTTTTAGAATATCTATGAAAGCGCATTCTTTTAGGCTAGAAATATGCATAAGAAAGAATACCGTTGTATATTTGGTATTTTGTTTGGCAAATGGCTCACGTCCTA
Organism: Enterococcus sp. DIV1090; assembly: GCF_050537975.1. Lineage (NCBI taxonomy): Bacteria > Bacillati > Bacillota > Bacilli > Lactobacillales > Enterococcaceae > Enterococcus > Enterococcus sp. DIV1090. The sequence goes on from NZ_CP172917.1 coordinate 108,012, forward strand.
GGTTAATCAGGTCTGTTATTCTGTGTTTGTAATTAAGTTGAGGAGGTTATTTCACATGAGTCATCCAATTAATGTATTTTCTGAAATCGGAAAATTGAAAACAGTGATGTTACATCGTCCAGGTAAGGAATTAGAAAATTTAATGCCAGATTATCTGGAGAGACTGTTGTTTGATGATATTCCGTTTTTAGAAAAAGCACAAGCAGAACATGATGCATTTGCAGAGTTGTTACGATCAAAAGATATCGAAGTGGTCTATTTAGAGGACTTAGCTGCTGAAGCGTTGATTAATGAAGAGGTCCGCCGACAATTTATTGACCAATTCTTAGAAGAAGCCAATATTCGCAGCGAATCAGCAAAAGAAAAAGTTAGAGAGTTAATGTTAGAAATTGACGACAACGAAGAACTGATTCAAAAAGCGATTGCTGGCATTCAAAAACAAGAATTACCTAAATATGAGCAAGAATTTTTAACAGATATGGTTGAAGCGGATTATCCATTCATTATTGATCCAATGCCTAACTTATACTTCACACGTGATAACTTTGCGACAATGGGCCACGGGATTTCTTTAAATCATATGTATTCAGTAACTCGACAACGGGAAACCATTTTTGGGCAATACATTTTTGATTATCATCCTCGTTTTGCTGGAAAAGAGGTTCCTAGAGTCTATGATCGTTCAGAATCAACCAGAATTGAAGGTGGCGATGAATTAATTCTTTCAAAAGAAGTGGTGGCCATTGGGATTTCTCAAAGAACGGACGCCGCGTCAATTGAAAAAATTGCGAGAAATATTTTTGAACAAAAATTAGGATTCAAAAATATCTTGGCTTTTGATATCGGTGAACATCGTAAATTCATGCATTTAGATACCGTTTTTACCATGATTGACTATGATAAATTTACGATTCATCCAGAAATCGAAGGCGGCTTGGTTGTTTACTCGATCACTGAAAAAGCAGATGGAGACATCCAAATTACAAAAGAAAAAGATACATTAGATAACATTTTATGCAAATACTTGCATTTAGACAATGTTCAATTAATCCGTTGCGGCGCTGGAAATTTAACCGCAGCAGCCCGGGAACAATGGAACGACGGTTCAAATACATTAGCAATTGCCCCTGGGGAAGTTGTTGTTTACGATCGGAATACGATTACGAATAAAGCGCTAGAAGAAGCAGGCGTGAAATTGAATTACATTCCAGGAAGTGAACTAGTACGTGGCCGTGGTGGCCCTCGTTGTATGAGTATGCCACTTTACCGTGAAGATCTTTAAAAAACACCCAAAAATAGGAGGAATCATCATGAATTCAGTATTTCAAGGACGTAGTTTATTAGCAGAAAAAGATTTTACAAGAGCAGAATTAGAGTATTTGGTAGACTTCAGTATTCACTTAAAAGAATTGAAGAAAAAAGGGATTCCACATCACTATTTAGAAGGAAAAAATATCGCTCTTTTATTTGAAAAAACTTCGACACGGACACGCTCTGCATTTACTACAGCAGCGATTGATTTAGGGGCACATCCTGAGTATTTAGGCGCCAACGATATTCAATTAGGTAAAAAAGAATCTGTTGAAGATACAGCGATTGTTTTAGGTAGTATGTTTGACGGGATTGAGTTCCGTGGGTTTAGTCAAGAAGTAGTGGAAGATTTAGCGAAATATTCTGGTGTTCCTGTTTGGAATGGTTTAACGGATCAATGGCATCCAACACAAATGATTGCGGACTTTATGACAGTGAAAGAAAACTTTGGTCGTTTAGAAGGAATCACTTTAGTATATGTCGGCGATGGCCGTAACAACATGGCAAACAGCTTGTTAGTGACAGGTGCTATTTTAGGCGTAAATGTTCGCATTTGTGCACCAAAAGAATTGTTCCCTTCTGATGAAGTCGTTAATTATGCAAAAGAATTTGCGAAAGAATCTGGTGCAGAATTAATGATTACAGACGACGTTGCTAAAGGTGTTAAAGGAGCCAACGTGTTATATACAGACGTTTGGGTGTCCATGGGTGAAGAAGATAAATTTGAAGAACGTGTCAATCTGTTGAAACCTTATCAAATTAATATGGCTATGTTAGAAAAAACCGAAAACATGGATGGCGATTTAATCGTATTACACTGTTTGCCAGCCTTTCATGATACGAAAACACAATACGGAGAAATGGTTGCTGAAAAATTCGGCATTACTGAAATGGAAATCACGGATGAAGTCTTCCGTAGTAAATATGGTCGTCAATTTGAAGAAGCAGAAAACAGAATGCATTCTATTAAAGCAATCATGGCAGCTACTTTAGGCAACTTATTCATTCCTCGTGTGTAGGAAGCAACTGAAAAAACATTGAAAAAAGAATAGTTGTTTCGCCCTTTAAGAGTTTCTTTTGAAGGGCGGCCTATTCTTTATTATGATAGGAAAGAAGGATTTGTAATGGGGAAAAAAATGGTCGTTGCACTAGGCGGAAATGCCATCCTTTCAAATGATGCTAGCGCACACGCACAACAGCAAGCATTAGTTCAAACATCTGCCTATTTAGTTCATTTAATTAAACAAGGGCATCGGTTGATTGTTTCACATGGCAATGGTCCACAAGTTGGTAATCTATTATTGCAACAACAAGCAGCTGATTCTGAAAAAAATCCAGCAATGCCTCTAGATACGTGTGTTGCTATGACACAAGGAAGTATCGGCTACTGGTTGTCCAATGCGCTTAATCAAGAATTAAACAAAGCAGGAATCAAGAAACAAGTGGCTACTGTTTTAACACAGGTGGTCGTAGATCCAGCAGATGAGGCATTCAAAAATCCAACAAAACCGATCGGTCCATTTTTAACAGAAGCTGAAGCCAAAGAAGCAATGCAAGCAGGTGCTATTTTTAAAGAAGATGCAGGACGTGGCTGGCGCAAAGTCGTTCCAAGTCCTAAGCCAATTGACATCCACGAGGCTGAGACTATTAATACCTTAATAAAAAATGATATAATTACCATTTCATGTGGTGGTGGTGGCATCCCTGTCGTAGGACAAGAATTAAAAGGTGTCGAAGCAGTAATCGATAAAGATTTTGCTTCTGAAAAACTAGCAGAATTAGTAGATGCGGATGCACTAGTTATTTTAACTGGCGTGGATTATGTGTGCATTAATTATGGCAAACCAGATGAAAAACAATTAACCAATGTCACTGTAGCAGAGTTGGAAGAATACAAACAAGCGGGTCATTTTGCACCAGGTAGTATGTTACCGAAAATTGAAGCCGCCATTCAGTTTGTAGAAAGCCAACCCAATAAACAAGCAATTATCACTTCTTTGGAAAACTTAGGAAGTATGAGCGGCGATGAAATCGTAGGAACGGTTGTGACAAAATAAAGTATAGTATTTAGGAGAATTAAGATGATGATAGAGAAAATAATCACTAAAAATAATCAAGATTTTCAATACTTTTCTGAATCAGAACTAACAGAATTGCGCAACGAGAGTTTCGTTCGCTCCTATAAAAAAGGCCAAGTCCTTTTTTATCCAGGTGATCCGAGAAATCATTTGATTTTACTGGTTTCAGGTGTCATTAAAATTGAAAAAAATGATCGCAGTGGTAATTTTTCCTATCTGCATTTTATGAAAAAGCAGGCTCTTTTTCCGAGAATCGGACTGTTTCAAGATGAGGTTCATTACGACTCCGCGATTGCCTATACGGATATTGAGGTTGTGTTTGTGCCAGTTAAACTGTTTGAGCGTTTTCTCCAAAATAATCCCCAGCAATTGATTCATTGGATTCAAGAACAATCGGTCCTTTTAAAAGAAAGCATGATCAAAATCCAAAAAGGAACAACCAATGATGCATGTGAACGGATTGTGACATCACTAGCGATGTTATTAAATGATTTAGGAGAACGAATTGACAACAGAGAACGCGTTGCAATTACTTGTCCAATTACCATTAATGACATTGCACGGATGAGTGGAACCACGCGGGAAACAGCAAGCAGTGTTATGAAAAAATTAGTCCAAATGAACCGTATTAGCTACAGTCATAAATTCTTAACTTTTCTAGATACGCCATTCTTTATTGATCGATTGAGTAATTAATCATAGAGAAGGGAGATACAGGAAAGTAGGTTCCTGTATAAAAGGATATGGCAGAAAAAAAGAAGAAAAACAAAAAACAGCTTTCGTCTTTTAGTATTTTATTTATTATTTTAATTGTTTTAGGTATCGTAACGGTCTTGCTAAATGGGCAGCCATTTACCCCAAGAGAAATTGATGGCAAAATGGTTGACCACGTGGTAGGGGCCAAATTATCGGATATTATCATGGCTCCATTCAATGGGTTTAAAGATGCCATTGAAATTAATATTTTTATTTTAGTACTCGGTGGCTTTTTAAATATTGTGACACAAACTGGGGCTCTTGAAGCAGGGATTCAATCAGTCGTTAAAAAGTTAAAAGGGAACGAATTGAAAATCATTCCGATTTTAATGATTTTATTTTCTATTGGTGGGTCGACTTATGGAATGGCAGAAGAAACAATTCCTTTTTATGGTTTATTGAGTGCCACCATGGTCGCCGCTGGTTTTGATACGTTTGTCGCAGTGGGTACTGTGCTATTGGGTGCAGGATCAGGTGTTATCGGTTCAACGGTTAACCCTTTCTCCACAGGGGTAGCGATGGATGCGTTACGAGGTATTGGCATTCAGCCGAATACAGGAATTATTTTAATTGTCGGTGCTATTTTGTGGGCGGCCTCTACCAGCTATTCTATTTTCATTGTGATGCGTTATGCGAAAAAAGTGAAGGCTGACAAAGGTTCAACAATTTTATCTTTACAAGAACAAGAGGATATGGAAAAAACGTATGGACAAGCAGCGTCGAAAGAAATGCCATTTACGAATCGTCATAAAAAAATCTTAATGGTATTCGCTTTCTGTTTTGTCATTATGATTGTTTCCTTAATTCCATGGAACGACTTTGGAGTGACGATTTTCAAAGGCTGGACGTCTGTTTTAACAGGCAACAGTTTCGGTGACTGGTACTTTGGCGACTTAGCGATGTGGTTCTTCCTTTTAGGGATCATTGCTGCCTTGATTGGTCGCTTTACTGAAAAAGAAACCATTGAAGCATTTATCGATGGTGCCAAAGATATGTTATCCGTTGTTTTAATTATCGTAGTTGCTCGCGGGGCATCTGTTTTGATGTCTAAAACGTATTTAGATTCATTTATCCTTGATAAAGCGGCAGGCTTATTACAAGGACTCTCCCCAGTCTTATTTGTCATCGGTGCCTTTGTTTTATACTTAGGTTTATCTTTCCTAATTCCTTCAACTTCTGGTTTAGCGTACGTTTCTATTCCTGTAATGGGTGCGTTAGCTAAAAACATTGGTTTAAGTCCAGAAGTGATGGTTATGATTTTTGCTTCAGGTTGTGGCTTGATTAATTTGATCACGCCAACATCTGGTGTTGTAATGGGTGGTTTGGAAATTTCCAAAGTTCAATATGCCACTTGGACAAAATTCATGGCCAAACCAATGATTGTCTTAGGCTTAATTAACCTAATTATCTTAATTGGCGCGATGTTACTCTTTAGCTAATCAAAAATTTTTTATGTTAGGGCTTCGGCTTTCGGAAAAAAGAAGAAGCAATGAAACAACAGCGACTACCTAAAAGTAGTCGCTGTTGTTTCATTTTGATAGTTGTTGAATTAACAATCTTGCGACAGCGCGGACAGAAAAAGGATTTTGCCCAGTGATTATACGGCCATCTTGATACGCAAATTCTTTATAGGGACGCTTTTTCGCAAAAGTAGCACCATGTTCTTTGGCAATTGTTTCGTTTAAGAAAGGAACAACTGCTTTTTTCATGGCTAAAATTTCTTCTGCAGTAGTGAAGCCAGTAATGGTTTTATCTGCAATCAAATAATTTCCTGACGCATCTTTGACATTTAAAAGGCCAGCAATTCCGTGACAAACAGAAGTTAGGTACTTGCCCTGTTCGTAAAGGCTACGAGTGATTGCTTGCAACTGAGGATTATCAGGAAAGTCCCACATAACGCCATGGCCTCCTGTAAAGTAAATTGCTGCGTATTCATCTGGCTCAATTTCTTCAAGAGAGAGGGAATGTGCTAGCGCTCGTTCTTGAAAATCAGCACTTTCATAAACTGCCATAATGGAGGAATCTACATATTTCATACTCCGGGGATCCAAAGGGACATAGCCTCCTTGGGGACTAACATAGTCAACTGAAAATCCTGCTTTGGTTACTTCTTCCACGAACTCCGTGGCTTCACCTAGCCAGAGGCCCGTTGGTTCTTCGGTGCCGTGATAACGGGAGATGTTTGTGAGGACCACGAGAATTTTTTTCATGCTTGCTTCCTCCCTGGCATAATCGACGTAATGTGGGTCAATAGTTGTTGGAGTTGCTCAATTTTGGTGGTATCGTGAGAAAGTGAGTAATAATTTTTAGTTCCTTCACTGCGACAATCAATTAATTTGGCTTGTTTCAAAATTTTTAAGTGGTGAGAAACAGCGGGTCGTGAGAGCTGTGTCGCCTCTGTTAACTCAGTGACACGACGGCCAACACAGGCCTGGTCTTCTAACAGTGCAATAATAATTGCTTGGCGTTTTTCATCACCCAATGCGATTAAAAAATCACTAAGCGCAGTAAATTCTGTTTGAATTTCTTCTAATTCTTTCATATTCTTTCGCCTCTTTGGTTCGTATTTTTAAACGATTAAACCATTTTTCGTGTTTTTTGTCAATAAAATACGCTGAGGGCTGAAACTTGACGTGGATCCCATTCTTCGTTAAGATACTAATTGATTAAAGGTTTAAACTTTTAAACCGATAGAAGGGATAGAAAGAGAGGAAAGATTCAATGATGAAAGCCGCTTTAATTCATAAATACGGACAAAAAGAATTAGCAATCGAGGAGGTGCCCTTACCCACCATTCATGACAACGATGTTTTGGTCAAAATTATCGCTGCCAGTATCAACCCGATTGATTTAAAAACAAAAGATGGCAAAGTAAAGATGCTTTTAAATTATCAAATGCCACTGATTTTAGGCAGTGATTTTGCTGGGATTGTTGTCTCTGTTGGAAAAAAAGTTCAAAATTTTAGGCTGGGCGATGCAGTTTACGGGCGAGTACCCAAAAATCGCGTGGGAACTTTTGCTGAATATATTGCAGTGGATCAAGCGGCTGTAGCTATGAAGCCGAAAAATTTAACGTTTGAAGAAGCTGCGGCCATTCCGTTAGTCGGTTTGACAAGTTATCAAGCGCTACATGATATTATGAATGTGCAGCCAGGCCAGAAAGTCCTGATTCAAGCAGGTTCAGGAGGGATTGGAACCATTGCGATTCAATTAGCAAAACTAGCGGGCGCTTACGTTGCCACCACCACGAGTAGTAGAAATAAAGAATGGGTTCAAGCGTTGGGAGCAGATGAAGTGATTGACTATCGGACACAAAATTTTGAAGAAGTTTTATCCGACTACGATTATGTGTTTGATACAATGGGGGGGACAATCTTAGAAAAAGCTTTCTCAGTGGTTAAACCTCAGGGAAAAGTCGTTACATTGTCAGGCATTCCCAACGAACGTTTTGCTAAAGAGTATGGCTTGCCGCTTTGGAAACAATGGGCCTTTAAAATAGCTACTCGCAAGATTCATCGATTGGAGCAAGCCACAGATGTTAGTTATCATTTTTTGTTTATGCGTCCAGATGGCGAGCAATTAGCTTTACTCACTGAGTTCATTGAACAGGGAAAATTACAGCCGATAATTGACCGAGTCGTTCCTTTTAGCCAAATTCAAGAAGCGGTGGATTATTCACTGACAGGACGAGCACAAGGGAAAATTGTTGTGAAAATCGCCGATGTTAATCACGACTAAGTAAAGGAAACTTGCAAGAAAAATAGGCCCATTTTTCTTGCAAGTCTCAAAGTTTACATTTAAACGCCGCCTAACGAAAGTGATTTTAGGCGGGAAAAGATTTTTATAGAAAATCCTCATTTTTCCAGTTTCTATTTTGCAAATTCGTTATTTTTTGTTATTCTATTGATGGTTGTGTATGCGCTTTCTTTTTAGGTAGATACACAAAAATGAACGGAGTGCAGAAAGGAATGGTGTTCAAAGTGGGGAACAATTTATCGACAAGAAAAGGAGAAAACAGAGAAACAATTGTCAGTTGGCTGGGTCTTTCGTTATTGGTTGGCTTGGCGTTTATCTTATTTAGTCTGTTTCATCAACCAATGATCAGCCAAGCCAATGAGCCGACCCAAGAGAAACATTTTATGGTTTATTATCGGGCTTGGCGTGACAAAACGATGCAAGGAGTTAATACAACATTGCCAGATGAAAATTGGCTAACGATGCACGATATTCCTTATGGTATTGACATTGTGAATGTCTTTAGTTATGTGCCAAAAGGACAAGAAGCACTTGCACAGCCATTTTATGATACGTTAAAAAATGAGTATGCGCCAGCACTGCATGCACGAGGTGTTCGTTTAGTTCGAGGGATTGATTACAGCGAGCTATTAAAAGTTCCTTATGCAGGAACAACGCCTACAGAAGCAGAATTTGATGCTTATGCGAAAGAGTTGTTAACCAAATTTGTCGATGATTTAGGAATTGATGGGTTAGATATTGACATGGAAACTCGTCCAAGTGAAAAAGATATTGTTTTATCTAATGGGGTCATTCGTGCATTATCAAAATACATTGGACCGAAGTCGGGAACGGATCGTCCATTTTTGTATGATACCAATGCAGAATATTTACCACCTTTACAAGATGTCAGTGACTGTTTCGATTTTCTCGCGTATCAACAGTATGGTAGCGATGACCAACGCACGCAACGAGCATTAAATAATTTAAGTCCGGTTCTCAATGGGGAACGATTTGTTCCAGGATTAACTTTCCCAGAAGAGCAAGATCGCAACCGCTGGTATGACACAAAAGAGCCGTATATGGAAAGTAACATGTATAAAGTAGCTCGTTATTCTTATGAAAATAATTTAGGGGGCATGTTCCTCTATGCCTTAGATCGCGATGGTCGCACCTATAATGAAGACGATTTAAATCAGATAAAACCTTCCAATTTACTTTGGACAAAAACGGCCATTGCAGAGAGTAAAGGCGTTTCTCTTGGAGAAATGCAAGCGGCTGCGCAACACTATTTAAAACGAATTAGCTACGCCAACACAGACCTTGAAGCACAAAATAAAGCCGCAGAAGCAGTGACACAAGCAACGACGCTTTATGATGTGAATAAAGCTATTTTAGGTGGCGATTATGGCCAAGGGCTTTCAAATACCTATGATGCTGAGTTAGAAAAAGGCCTGTTAGCCATTGACTTAACCACTTTATATCGTGCGTTGGATCAAGCAGTTGCAGCCATTGAAAAGGCAGAAAGCTATACACCAGAAACGATTCAAGCACTACAAACAACAAAAGAGACAGTCGCAACAGAACTTGCGGGAAAAACGTATACAGCCGCGCAAGTGACTACTTGGCAAACGGAGGTCCAAACAGCTTTGGATAATTTAAAAGAGAAACAAACACAACCTTTAAAAAGTGTCTTTTCCATTGATGCAGGAAGAAAATATTTTTCCGTGGAGCAACTGGAAGAATTAGTGGCCAAAGCCAGTCAAAATGGGTACACAGATGTCCAATTAATTTTAGGAAATGATGGCTTACGGTTTATCTTGGATGATATGTCGGTCAATGTGAATGGTAAAAAATACAACCACAACCGGGTTTCAAAAGCAATCCAACGAGGCAACAACGCATATTACAATGATCCTAATGGCAACGCGTTAACACAAAAAGAAATGGATCGGTTGTTGGATTTTGCGAAAGCGCGCAACATCAACATCATTCCCGTGATTAACAGTCCAGGACATATGGATGCCTTGTTAGTGGCCATGGAAAAACTAGCGATTAAAAATCCCGCTTTTGATGGCTCAAAACGAACAGTAGATTTAGGGAACCAAAAGGCAGTGAATTTCACAAAGGCGATTATCAGTAAGTACGTGGCTTATTTTTCCGCGCATAGTGAAATTTTCAATTTTGGTGGCGATGAGTATGCAAATGATGTCGACACAGGCGGTTGGGCAAAACTGCAATCTTCTGGGCGCTACAAAGATTTTGTCGCTTATGCGAATGATTTAGCTAAAATAATTAAAGATGCGGGCATGCAGCCAATGAGCTTCAATGATGGCATTTATTACAACAGCGACGATTCTTTCGGTACATTTGACCCAGAGATTATTATTTCTTATTGGACAGCCGGTTGGAGCGGATATGACGTAGCCAAACCTGAGTACTTTGTTCAAAAAGGACACAAAATTTTTAATACCAATGATGCGTGGTATTGGGTAGCTGGCAATGTTGATTCTGGCATTTATCAATATGATGATGCTTTAGCAAATATGTCGAAAAAAGCATTTACAGATGTGCCAGCAGGTAGCCCGAATCTTCCAATTATTGGAAGTATTCAATGTGTTTGGTATGATGACCCTCGTCGTGACTATGATTTTGAACGAATTTATACGCTAATGGATACGTTCTCGGAAAATTATCGTGAGTATATGGTGGTTAAATAAAACTAGTTAAAGCTAATGAGTTATCTATAAAGACTGGCACGAATCAAGCTTGATTCGTGCCAGTCTTCTTTAACGGAAGAAGATTTGTTTGAGGGCCAACAATCAATTTAGGAATGCCTTATTGAAATGTTCCTGTTCTTATTGTAGACTGAAAGAAGTGGTGGTGGAAAGCTATCACCATTAATAGAAAAGCAGGAAAATAAAAAGGATCTTGTTGGAAGTTTAATGCTCGGAAATGTAAGCGTAATCATTTTTGTTGGAATGCTAAAAAAGGGAGTAGAGTTATGAGTAATGAAAATATCGTCTTAGCAAGAAATACAGAGCGTGCACCAAAGCATCCTCTCGCAGCCCAAACAGTCGCATTTTCCCACTATAATCATTTGTCGGCACAGTTACCTATTGAGCCAACCTCTGGACAATTGGTAGAAGGTGGCATTCGGGCCCAAGCGACACAATGTTTGAAAAATATCCAAGCGGTTGTTGAAAGTATCAACCATGTGATGAGTGACATTGTCAGAATGACCATTTTTGTCAAAGATATGCGGGATGCTGCCGCAGTTGAGGAGGTCTATGCGGCCTTTTTTACCCATTATTATCCAGCTAAAACAGTGGTCGCCGTCACAGATTTGCCGTTAGGCGCTTCCGTTCAAATGGAGGCACTTGTTTCAAATGGGGAAGGAACTATCCCTAATGCACCTCAAGCTGGGGATTTAATTAAATTAACAAATCAGACTGTTCAGGCACCAATTGATGCTCTAGCCAGTCAAACGGTCGCGTTTTCTCATTATAACAATCTGTCTGCACAATTGCCTATAGATCCTCAAACGGGCAGAGTTGTGGCTGGCTGTGTTAAAACGCAAACAAAACAATGTTTGAAAAACATAAAAGCCATTTTAACCAGTATTGATGTGCCTTTTGATGATATTGTGAAGGTCAACATTTATTTAAAAGATTTATCTAAGCTGGAAGCTGTCAATCAAGTATATGCCGCTTTTTTCCCAGATTCAGGAATTGCGCGTACGGTCAATTACATGCCAGCACGAACAGTGATTGCTGTTGCTGATTTACCAATGGGCGCGGCGGTTCAAGTAGAAGCGGTGGTTTCTCATGGGGATGGTACGCCACCACAAGCGATTGAAGATCGACATGGATTAATTATTGAAGCAAATAATACAGATCACGCACCGAAGTGTCCATTTTCGACACAAACTGTTGCTTTTTCTCATTACAACCATCTATCAGCTCAGCTACCATTGGACCCTAAAACAAATGCGTTAGTCGCTGGCGGAATCAAGGAACAAACGACGCAATGTTTAGAAAACATCAAAGCGATTATTGAAAGTGTGGATCACAGCTTAGCTGATCTGGTGAAAGTGAATATTTTTGTGAAAGAGATTGAAGAGCTGGCGGTAGTAGATGACGTCTACCAAACGTACTTCCCTGAAGGCACGCCTGCCAGAAGAGTGATTGGTGTGACGGATTTACCAAAAGGTGCTCAGATTCAAATCGAAGCGATTGCTGGGAACGCAGAAGGTACGCCACCAATTGGTTAAACAGTAGAAGAAACAAACGTCAGCTGGCTTCTGAAGCCAGCTGACGTTTTTAGTATTTAGATAAGTCAGTAAAGTAAGCTAGTTGCCATTTTTGTGTTTTTTTGGCGGTTTGATTAAGGTTTTGGCACCAAGAAGGATAAAAACGGGCTGCCATTTTGCCTTTTTGTTGGTGCGTTTTGAGAATTTTTTGTTGGATTAAACATTCTTTCGGCAGAAGAAAGAGACCTTGCTTTTCTTGATCAGCAATGACAATTGCTAACATTTCAGGGGCTTCCGTTGCATCAAAGGCTTCGTTCTGATTTTGTTGATTTTTTTCCCAGAAGGCTGCAAAATAGCCTTCTTTTTTCGGCGTTTTTTTGGCTAAACGACTGCGGATAAGTTGTTGCGATTCATTAACTTGACATAAAAAGCCTTCATATTCGGCATTTTGTTTTTCTTCGGAAAGCAGGGTGATCGCGCCCACTGCTTTTTCAAGTATTGGCAATGAATTCATAGGGAATGTCCTTTCTTTTCGTTTAATGTCGGTAAGAGTTCTTGGATAATGGTTAATCCTTTCGCCAATACCTCAAGCTGATTGGAGGCCAAGGAAATTCGTAAAAAAGCATCTGGCTGATTTTGCACAGTAAAGCGGCTCGAGTGAAAAAGACGTACCCCATTTTGGAGAAATTCTTGTTCAATTTGCGGCGCCGTTTTTTCGGTAGAAAGGGGAATAGTTCGGTAGTACGGCAAAGGATTGCTAGGTCTAGCTAACCCAAAAATGGTATCAAATAAGTCATTGGCTTGTTTTGTTAAAGCCAATTTTTCTATCACTAATTCTTCTGCAACTGGTGAGCGTAAGACTTGGGTGACAATTTCAGCATCAAAGCCAGAAGTTTTAACGTTAATGTTAAAAATCGCACGCTCTATTTCTTGGCGAAGAAGCGGAGGGAAAACAAGGTACGCAATGCGTAAGCCTGTACAGACAAACTTTGTCATCCCCGCTAAGTAAATCGTTTGTTGAGGTAAGAGTTCTTGAAACGTTGGTAAAACTGCTTGCTGTGCATAAGTTGTTAAAAAAGAATGAATGTCATCTTCAATTACCCATAAGTGTTCTTGCTGAATGATTTCAGCTAAAGTCATTCGGCGGGCGCTAGACATTTGGAAACCAATCGGGTTATTACATGCGGGCATTAAGAAAATACCATGTATTTTTTTCTTTTTGCATTCTTGCAGTAAATGCTCTGGGTCCATCCCCTCGAAATCATAGCCAATCGGGACGATTTCTAAATGATAAAGCTGGGCGAGTTCAATAAAATTTGAATACGTGTATCGATCTACGGCAATCCGCTGACCTGGAGAAAAAGCGGCGGCTAACGTCACGGCCAGCCCATTCTGGACACCAGATACAATGGCAACTTCTTCGGCATTGGTCCGAACGCCTTGTGTCTGAAGCCATTCGGCAGCGGTTGCTCGTTGAAAGTGCGTACCTAAAGGATCGCGATAATTTAGCAAACTGTTAAGGGCCGCATTTTTACTAACTGATTCAATAAAAGGTAAAATCCGCTGATTACACATATCAAAGGAACTAACCAGCCCTAAATCAATTAGATGGTCCGCTACTTGGTTGGTAGAGATTGTAATTGAGTGAAACGCGTTGGGAGAAACGAAAGTGCCGCTACCGATGTTGGTATAAAGTAAGCCTTTTTCCATAGCGTGTTTATAGGCTTGACCAATCGTCGTGAAATTCAGATCCAAGTAATCAGCTAATTCTCTTTGCGAAGGCAATTTCACATTTTTTTGAAGCGCACCAGATAAGATATCCGCTTCTAATTGTTGAACCAATGATTGGTAATAAGGTCTTGTTAAACGTTCTTTAACAGGGCGCCATGACAACGCATAGTTCTCATAGGAATTAATCGGCATGAGGGGAACTTCCTTTCTATAAAATTGTATTCCATACAATTATAGCATTGAGTGTATTGTTTGTCTGGTTTATGATAGCGCAAAGGGAGGAATTCAGATGGACATTATTTCTTATGAGAGGGTTATTCAACAATTGTCGTTTTCCGAAGCAATTCAAGTGATGAAACGTTGCTTTGCAGAGCTGCAAAAAGGAAAAATTTCGCAAAGTGAGCGCCATGTAGAGGTTTTACCAGATGGGGAAAATCAGAATCTTTTTGCATTAATGCCTGCTTACTTAGGAAAAAATCGCTTTTTTGGGGCAAAAATCATTACAGCTTTTCCAGAAAATCCACAAAAAAATTTGGCCTCACATCTTGGTCAAATTTTATTGTTTGATAGTTCTACTGGAAGACCAGTCGCGATGATGGACGCCAATGCGATTACGTGGCTTCGCACGGCAGCTGTTTCTGCTTTGGCAACCGATTATTTAGCAGCTCCAAAGGCAAAAAGTATCGCTTTGATTGGTGCAGGTCAACAAGCTTCATCTCATCTCGCAGCGCTACAAAGCGTTCGGGCGATTGAAAAGGTTTTTATATATGACCGCACAGCAGAACGTGCACGAAAATTAATCGCTAAGCAACAGCACAATTACCCCGAATGTACCTTTATTGGTTGTTCTTCTGTCCAAGAAGCCGTCCAGGAAGCGGAAATTATCTGTACACTAACTTCCAGTCAGGACGCATTTTTAGAAGAAAAAGACGTTTTGCCGAATGCCCATATCAATGCAATTGGTACATTCACGCCGACTTCCAGAGAATTAACAAGCGACCTTGTTAAAAACAGTCAAGTGTTTGTAGATGAGTATGCGGCTGCATTAAAAGAAAGCGGGGATCTTTTAATTCCGATTTCAGAAGGTGCCTTTTCAGCTGAAAAAATTGTAGGTTCTCTCGGCGAATTAGTCACTGGCAAAGTTAAACTAAAGGCGGAGCAGAAAGGCCGCACGATTTTTGATGCGGTTGGCTTAGCAGTTGAGGATTTGTGTTGCGCGGAATACATTTATCAAAAAATACAAGGAGAGAATTAAAATGAGTTATCCCTATTATATTGTCGATGCTTTCGCGGAGGAAGTTTTTAAAGGCAATCCCGCCGCTGTTTATGTTTTGGAAAAATGGTTGCCAGAAGCGGTGATGCAAAACATTGCGATTGAAAATAATTTGTCAGAGACTGCTTTTACGGTCAAGGAGGGACAAAGTTACGCCCTGCGCTGGTTTACGCCGGAACGAGAAATCGATCTCTGCGGGCATGCTACATTAGCGACGGCTTTTGTGTTATTTAACTATTATTCCGTTGCGGAAGAAACGCTTCATTTTACTAGTCAAAGTGGACCGCTCGCAGTGACCAAAAAAGAGGAATACTATTATCTAGATTTTCCTTATATCCTACCGGAAAGGATTCCAATTTTGCCAGAGTATGAAGTCGCTTTAGGCGCGAAAATTTATGAAGCTTATTTAGGCCGCGATTTATTTTTTGTCTTAAAAAACGAAGAGACAGTGGCAAAAATCACACCAGATTTTTCTGCATTAAAAGCATTGGATTTAGGAGTAGGAGTCATTGTAACGGCACCAGGAGACTCGGTGGATTTTGTTTCACGGACTTTTTTCCCGAAACTAAGAATTAACGAAGATCCAGTTTGTGGTTCTGCGCACGCCAATTTAATTCCTTATTGGGGAAAACGGCTCAATCAAATGACCCTTTCGGCCTATCAAGTGTCCCCAAGAGGCGGCTTTTTAACTTGTGAAGTGAAAGAAGATCGAGTCATTATTGGTGGTACTGCTAAACTATTTGCAAAAGGGGAAGCGTACTTGCCTGTATAAAAGTACACCGTCCGCTAGCAATTCGTTGTTAGCGGTCGGTGTACTTTTTAAATAGAATAGTTGCGAGAAACAAAGGGAACTTCTTCACCATTTTCGAGCTGATTTAGATACAAAGCTAACATGAAAAAGTAACCTGAGAGTAAGTTGACTACATCATACAGCTGCGGATCAATTTTTTTACCACCATAGTCCATGCGATAAAGTAAACGAACAATATCTTTGGCTTTGGCTCTTAAAATGTGTGCATAAGAGGAACAGATTGTGCCCATCGGTAAAACAAAAGGACGATTTTCTTCGTATGTCAGTTCATTCATAGCATTGACACGTTCCAAAAGCCAGGCTATTTCTTCCTCTGTGACTGTTAATTTTGTTCGGGTCGTTGGATTGACATGGTAGATTAACTCGCAAATTTTAGCTAGTTCTTCTGTTAGTGCAGGCTGTTCAGGGACGTCTAATTGTTGCACATATCCTCGTAGAAGACCTGTCATCGAGGCCAATTCATCAGTCATTAATTCAAAATCACATCGTAAATCTTCTGGTTTAGAAGATAGATACGGGTACGCTTCATACGGACTGCGGTACATTTTTTCCATTCAATTTCCCTACTTTCTAAAAATAAAAAGCCCTCAAAAAGAATGCACGAAAGCCAATCTTTTTGAGCGCCGTTGCTCGACTGTTCACAGTACACCATTGTACTTGCTAAGGTAATCATAGCCAAGAGTGAAGGGAGAGTCAAGGGGGGAATCAAGGTTGGAGAAAGAAAATGAAGCTAAGAATTACCAGAAGTAAACCAATCAATAAACTGACAAGACCAGAAAGTTGACCTAATCGTTGTTGGGTAGAAGAAGGCTGGTCGGTAACTGTGAGCAAACTTGAGAAAAAGTTCATTTTTTTCACGAGTATTAAATACGCAACAATAAGCAAAAGAATACCCGAAAAAAGGTACGAAAGGGGCTCAGAAATAACTTTTTGGGCACGAAGTAAAAAAATTCCTATGAAGAGGACAACAAAACCATACTTAAGAAAAGTTTCTTTTGACATGTTGAAATCGCTTCCTTTTGGTTGATGAATTTTATTAATAGTCACTATTCTTATGATTAAATTATAGGACTTTGAGGGCGGTGGAGCAAAGGAAAAATGGAGAATGGTGGGAGGAAAGTGTGACCAATAAAAAATAAACCCGCTAGAAAACCTATTTATAGGTTTTCTAGCGGGTTGATTGTTATTCCCACTCCACAGTTGCAGGTGGTTTTGAAGTAATATCGTACACGATACGGTTTACATGTGCAACTTCGTTCACGATGCGCACAGAGATTTTTTGTAAAACATCCCAAGGGATACGGGCAAAGTCAGCGGTCATGCCGTCGATAGAAGTCACAGCACGGATACCGACTGTGTAATCGTAGGTACGGCCATCGCCCATAACACCTACTGAGCGGATGCCAGGTAAGACAGTAAAGTACTGCCAAATGTCACGATCTAAGCCAGCTGCTGCGATTTCTTCACGTAGGATAGCATCTGAATCACGAACGATTTGTAATTTATCTTCTGTAATTTCACCAAGCACACGAATACCTAATCCTGGTCCTGGGAATGGTTGGCGCCAAACGATTGCATCAGGCATGCCAAGTTCAGTTCCTAAGGCACGAACTTCGTCTTTGAATAATGTATTTAAAGGTTCAATTAATTCAAATTGCATGTCTTCAGGAAGACCACCAACGTTGTGATGTGATTTAATTGTTTGCGCAGTTTCTGTACCAGATTCGATGACGTCTGTGTAAAGAGTTCCTTGTGCTAGGAATGAAACGCCTTCTTCCCCAGCAAGTTTAGTTGCTTCGTCATCAAAAACATACACAAATTCGTTACCGATGATTTTACGTTTTTGTTCAGGGTCAGAAACGCCTGCTAATTTGCTTAAGAAGCGTTCTTTTGCATCTACTTTAATAATGTTTAAGCCAAATTTACCGCCTAAACTTTCCATTACTTGTTCCGCTTCACCTTTACGTAATAATCCATGGTCAACGAAGATACAAGTTAATTGGTCGCCAATGGCTTTTTGTAAAAGCACGCCGACAACACTTGAGTCAACGCCACCTGATAAACCAAGTAAGACTTTTTTATCGCCTACTTGTTCACGGATTTTAGCGACTTCCATATCGATGAAGTTTTCCATGCTCCAGTCACCAGTACAGCCACACACATCAAAAGCAAAGTGACGTAATAAGTCGTTACCATATTCTGAATGACGAACTTCTGGGTGAAATTGTACGCCGTAGAATTTGCGGTTGGCATCTTCGATAGAAGCGATTGGACAATCGTTGCTTGTCCCAACTTTTTCGAATCCAGGAGCGATTTCTGTTACTAAATCACCGTGGCTCATCCAAACGGTTTGTTTCGCAGGTGTTCCTTGGAATAATGTCGCATCACCAAGGATTTCTAATTCTGCTTTTCCGTATTCACGGTTTGCGGCAGGTTCTACTTTTCCGCCTAAGTTATGAGTCATTAATTGCATACCGTAGCAGATGCCAAGAATGGGAATTCCTAACTCATAAATTTCTGGATCAATGCTAAAAGCATCTTTGTCATACACGCTGTTTGGTCCACCTGAGAAGATGATTCCTTTAGGCGCGATTTTGCGAATTTCTTCTGCCGTAGTTCGGTGGCTTAATAACTCAGAGAATACGCCAAATTCACGAATACGACGAGTAATCAATTGGTTAAACTGACTACCAAAGTCTAAAACAATAATTTTTTCGACAGATGTCAAATCGGCAACGTTAGTCACGTCTATTACCCCTTATCCATTTAAATTTATCTAAAGAAAAGGCGGTTAAAAAGTGGTCAGCACCAAGAATTAAGAAAGGATTTTCAAAAATTGTTTTACGATTTTTAGAAAATTTTGGCTTAATTCCGCAGGGGCTATTTTTAAACAGCCGAGAATCAGGCGGTTAAAAAGTGGTTCACTTTTGTTCCGTACTCTTCTTTGTCTAGCTATACTTATTAAAACATTTTACTCCTTGAAAGTCATGCATTCTGCTGAAAATTTTCAAGGATATTTCTACAAAAGATACAGGATATTTCTTAGCTCGTCAACCCTTAATATTTACGTAGATAGATTTGGTCAATCAAATGATTTTCCGTTTTATGCAAAATAATGTCCGCACGTCCGCGCGTTGGCAAGATATATTCCTCCAAGTTCGGTAAGTTCACGGTTTTCCAAACATTCCGTGCCATGGCGAAAGCATCTTCTCGTTTGCCAATTGCATATTGGTAATAATAATTATTAGGATCTAAGAAAGCCGTATCTAATAAGGCCCCAAAACGTTCTAGGTACCATTTTTCAATTAAGGCTGGATCGGCATCCACAAAAATAGAAAAATCAAAAAAATCACTCACATAAATTTGTTGATTGGCGGGTAACTGTAAGGTGTTAATGCCTTCAACAATCAGAATATCTGGTTGTTGAATCAACTCATATTCGCCTTCGATAACATCGTAGACACTGTGAGAATAGACGGGTGCTTTAATTTCGTCTTTGCCGCTTTTGACTTCGTTTAAGAAATTAATTAGCTTCTCCATGTCATAACTTTCAGGAAACCCTTTTCGGTCCATAATTCCTTGTTCTTCTAACACTTTATTGGGATACAAAAATCCATCCGTTGTAATGAGTTGAACGTTTCTTCGTTTAAACGTTCGGGCCAGAATTCTTTGCAAAAGACGAGCGGTGGTGCTTTTACCAACGGCGACACTGCCGGCAATTCCAATGATGAATGGTGGTACAGAGACATATTCATGTAGGAATAATCCTTTGCTAAGTGTTAGCGATTCAAATTCTTTCATGTACAAATGAATAAGATGCGTTAAGGGTACATAAATTTCTTGTACATCTTTTAGTGAAATTTGGTCGTTCACACTTTTAATGTTATCCAATTCTGCTTCGGTTAACGGTGCTTTGCCGTCATGATAAAACCCATGCCATTCTTCTCTGGAAATTGGGTAGTAATTCATTTTATCGTCCATTGTTCCTCCACCAAACCCTGTTCAATCTTTGTACATTTTACCATAATTTCACAAGGGAAACACAGGATTTTACAAAAGAATTCCCTTCTTCGCCAATTTATGATGAAAATGGTATCATGAAAAGAGAAAACTGTTAGAAAAGAGGGGAAAAGCCATGAGAAAAATTGTATTATTTGGTGATAGCATTACTGCTGGTTATTTAGACGAAGCTGTCTCACCTGTTCTTGTTGACTTAGTAAAACGGGATATTGCTGCGATGGGTCTAGAAGAAGTGGCTGTCATTAATGCTGGAATGCCTGGCGATACAACAGAAGATGGTTTAAAACGATTAAATAAAGAAGTACTAATTGAGAAACCTGATGAGGTGGTGATTTTCTTTGGCGCCAATGATGCGTCACTGGATCGAAATATAACAGTAGCCACGTTTAGAGAAAACCTTGAAACAATGATTCACGAAATTGGTTCAGAAAAGGTGATTTTAATTACGCCACCATATGCGGATAGTGGCAGACGTCCAGAACGTCCACAGACGCGTATCAAGGAATTGGTCAAGGTTGCACAAGAAGTCGGAGCGGCACATAACTTGCCAGTTATTGATTTGTATAAAGCGATGACTGTTTATCCTGGAACGGATGAATTTTTACAAGCGGATGGTTTGCATTTTTCACAAGTGGGCTATGAATTATTAGGTGCCTTGATTGTTCGAGAAATAAAAGGTAGACTAAAACCAAAACAAGCATAGATAGGAAGAACAAAATGGCGAATCATTATTATACAGAAAATCCAGAATTAGCACATGATTTAGAAAGCTGGTCTTTTCCATTACGTGGTCGGACCTTTCAGTTTACGACCGATAGCGGGGTCTTCTCAAGAGGAACGGTGGATTATGGTTCTCGTGTGTTGATTGATGCCTTTGAATGGGAAAATTTACCAGCAGGCCGTTTGTTAGATGTTGGTTGTGGCTATGGACCAATTGGGTTGTCCTTAGCAGCGGCGACTGGTCGACTGGTGGAAATGGTGGATGTCAACCAACGGGCGGTTGGGCTAGCTCAAATGAACGCCCAACGCAACCAAATTACTACTGTGGATATCCATTCTTCCAATGTGTATGAAACCTTAAACGAAACGACCTACGCGGCGATTGTTAGCAACCCGCCCATTCGTGCAGGTAAAAAAGTTGTCCATGGCATTTTAACAGGGGCTTTTCCGTTGTTGAAAGTTGGTGGCACACTAACGGTGGTTATTCAAAAGAAACAAGGTGCACCTAGTGCAGAAAAGAAAATGGCTGAAGTATTTGGCAATGTTGAAATTGTGACAAAAGACAAAGGCTATTATATTTTACGAAGTGTTAAAGAAGCAGAGTAAAAAAGAACCGCCACTTTAGTGGCGGTTCTTTTTTAGAATAGATACGCTTGATCAATTTTTTGGTTCAACAGTTTTTTTTCGTCTGGCGATAAAAAAGCACCTGCAAGCGCATTTTTAGTGAGTTGCTTCATTTCGTCATAACTTAATTGATACCAAGTGGCCAATTTCATGAATTCTTTCGTTAACGTAGTATCTGAAACAGTGCGATTATCGGTATTGACGCAGACGGCTAAGCCAGCCTCTATAAATTGTTGAAAAGGGTATTCAGCCAATGTTTTGACGGTGCCTGTTTGGAAGTTGCTAGTTGGACACATTTCTAAAAGAACCTTTTTTTCTTTTAAGAGCGCCAAGTATTCGGGTGTATCTTTCAAAGCAATACCGTGACCAATCCGAGTAGCACCTAAAGTGACAGCATCAGCGACGTTTTTGCCACAGCCGCATTCCCCAGCGTGGAGTGTTAATGGAATTGACAATTGGTTGGCTAAAGCTAATACGTCTTCAAATGTGTATGGAGGGAAATCGACTTCATTGCCAGCTAAATCAAAGCCGACAACGCCTGTCTCTCTGAAATCATGCGCTAAGTGAACGATTTTTTCTATGGCTTGTTGTTGGTCATGCCGCATGCCGCATAACAGTGCATTGCTTTTTACACCAAAATCTTCTTCGCCTTGTTTTAAGCCAGTTAAAACAGCGGTCACGATTTCAGGTAACCGTAAGCCTTTTTCTGTATGTTGCGAAGGCGCAAAACGCACCTCTATGTATGCCACGCCATCTTCGGCAGCTTGGCTAATCACGTCATACGCCGCTGCTTGCAAAGCTTCGGCCGTTTGTAGACAGGTTAGCACGAAGTCGAACCGAGTTAAATAATCATTCAAATCGGTGCATTTTTCAGGGGCAACCACTAACTCTTTCAAGGCTTGTTCGTCTTGGGGTAATGGAATGTTTTGTTTTTCAGCAATGGTGCGTAAAGTGGTTGGTCGAATCGACCCATCTAAGTGACAGTGCAGCTCGATTTTTGGTAATTGACGGACACGGGATTCTTCCATGAAAAAAATAGCCTCCATTTTCTTTTGTTTTTTAATCTTTTTAGTCTATTTCTTTTGTCTTTTTTTTGTTAAAATGTAAAAGATTCGATAAGTATTTTGAAGACTGTAACACGTCTACAAATGTCTGTCAATGCAAAAGGAGACGTTGGGAGGGGCGCGATGAAACTAACGATTAAAGAAATTGCTGATATGGCTGGTGTTTCTGTCACAACCGTCTCACAAATTCTGAATAATAAAGGTAGTCGTTTCAGTGAAAAAACCCGTAACAAGGTGTTGGCGGTAGTCGCTGAAAATCATTACAAGCCAGATTACTTTGCTTCGAATGTAATCAACCGTCATTCCAAAACCATTGGTATGATTGTGCCAGATGTGACGGATTTCTTTTTCTCAAAAGTGATTGAAGGTGTGGAAACATATTTAAATTCGTTAGGCTACATGATTTTGTTATGCAATTCAAAGCATGATTCCGAGCAAGCGATGCAATATGTTAGCGAGTTGATTCATCGGTCGGTAGATGGCATTATTTTTGCCACGCCGAATGTTTTGCCAGAAAATCATATTTTAAAAGACCGACGAGAACATCCGATTCCTGTCATTCTTGTCGATCGTGGGATTAATCCACGAGATAGTGGACGATTAATCGTTAAAGAGTACGAAGGTGCTTATCAAGCGGTCCATCATTTGATTCAACAAGGGCATCAGCATATTGGCATGTTGCGTGAAAGTGCCGGCTATTATCGTTTAACGGAACGAGTGACGGCGTATCAGCATGCGTTACAGGACAACAATTTACCTTTTCGTCCGCATTATGTTTGTGCTGGGGAATTGAACTTGCATGGCGGCTATGCTGCGGCGAAAGAAGTTTTGAAAAATGAAGAAATCACAGCAATTTTTTGTGGCAATGATGAAATGGCGATGGGAGCTTATCAAGCCATTGAAGAAGCGGGCAAGAAAATTCCTGACGATATTTCGGTGGTTGGTTTTGATGGCTTGGAAATTTCCGAATATTTGGTGCCGAGTTTAACAACCGTCTATCAGCCGAGTTTTGATATTGGCTATTATGCAGCAAAATTTTTGGTGGAAGCTATTGCAGATCCAACAGGGAAAGTTCCGAATAAAGTTTTCGATGCGACGTTTATTGCTAGAAAAAGCACAAAACCGATTTAAAAAACAGCTTAGAAATAGAACGTTCGTGTTGTTTGCGTTTTCACAAGAAAAAAATAATAGTAAACTGGTTTACTAAATGGTTTAAAGCTGAACGATTTTGTTGTATAATACATTATCGGGAAATCGGAGGGAACGAATTCATGAGAATGGTAGACATTATTGAAAAGAAACGTGACGGGCATCAACTAACAAGCGAAGAAATTCAATTTATTATCAACGGATACACAGATGGTTCAATTCCAGATTATCAGGTAAGTGCCTTTTTAATGGCTGTTTTTTACCAAGATATGACAGACGAAGAAATTACACAAATGACGTTAGCAATGGTCCATTCAGGCGAAATTGTGGATCTTTCTTCTATAGAAGGAATCAAAGTCGACAAGCATTCTACAGGTGGCGTAGGCGACACTACGACGCTTATTTTAGCGCCGTTAGTTGCTAGTGTCGGGGTCAATGTAGCAAAAATGTCTGGTCGTGGCTTAGGCTACACGGGCGGTACGTTGGATAAATTAGAAGCGATTCCTGGTTTTAAAGTTGAATTGACAGAAGAACGTTTTATTCAATTGGTGAACGATACAAAAGTGGCAGTGATTGGTCAGTCAGGTGATCTAGCACCAGCAGACAAAAAACTTTATGCGTTACGTGATGTGACCGCCACTGTTGACTCAATTCCATTAATTGCAAGTTCCATTATGAGTAAAAAAATTGCCGCAGGGGCAGATGCGATTGTCTTAGACGTGACTACTGGTGAAGGGGCCTTTATGAAAGACCTAGCAAGTGCTCGTCGATTAGCGGAAACAATGGTTCGCATTGGGAAACTGGCAAATCGCCAAACGATGGCAGTAATTTCAGACATGTCACAACCTTTAGGGGAGGCCATCGGAAATAGTTTAGAAATCGTTGAAGCAATCGAGACCTTGCAAGGAAATGGGCCAGAAGATTTAGTGGAGATGTGCTATGTCTTAGGAAGTCAGATGGTCGTTTTAGCTAAAAAAGCCGAGACATTAGACGAAGCACGGGCTTTATTAGAAGAAGCATTAACAAGCGGTCGAGCGCTCGCAAAATTTAAAGAAATGATTGAAAATCAAGGCGGCGACAGTTCCGTTGTTGACCAGCCAGAAAAATTATTAACCGCAACTTATCAATTTGATTTACCTGCCAAAGAAACAGGCGTGGTACAAAAAATCGTTGCCAATGAAATTGGCGTTGCCGCAATGTTGCTGGGCGCTGGTCGGGCTACGAAAGAAGATACGATTGATTTTGCAGTTGGCTTGAAACTTCACAAAAAAGTAGGGAGCCCAGTTGAAAAAGGCGAATCATTACTAACCATTTATGCCAATCGTGAAGACGTGACAGAAGTCGAACAATTGCTTTATAAAAACATTGAAATTGGACCAACCGGCGAAGAGCCTATTTTGATTCACGATATCATTACGGAATAAAACAAAAAGAAAAGAGGAATTCTCATCATGGAATTAAACCGCATGATTGACCACACTATTTTGAAACCAGAAGCGACAGAAGCCGCTGTCCAAAAAATTATTGACGAAGCTAAGGAGTACAACTTTTTCTCTGTATGTATCAATCCTTGTTGGGTCGCTTTTGCTAGCGAGCAATTAGCAGATACCGACGTCGCTGTGTGTACCGTTATTGGCTTTCCTTTGGGGGCAAATACACCAGAAGTTAAAGCATACGAAGCAGCTGATGCGATTAAAAATGGTGCGAATGAAGTGGATATGGTGATTAATATTGGTGCATTAAAATCACAACAATACGATTACGTACGTCAAGACATTCAAGGCGTAGTAGATGCAGCCAAAGGAAAAGCGTTAGTCAAAGTGATTATTGAAACAGCATTATTAACAGACGAAGAAAAAGTTAAAGCTTGTGAATTAGCCAAAGAAGCAGGTGCCGATTTCGTTAAAACATCTACTGGCTTCTCAACAGGCGGCGCTAAAGTAGCAGACATTCGTTTAATGCGTGAGACAGTTGGTCCTGACATGGGCGTTAAGGCTTCTGGTGGCGTGCATAATGCAG
Organism: Enterococcus sp. DIV1090; assembly: GCF_050537975.1. NCBI lineage: Bacteria > Bacillati > Bacillota > Bacilli > Lactobacillales > Enterococcaceae > Enterococcus > Enterococcus sp. DIV1090. The sequence continues at coordinate 133,555 of NZ_CP172917.1, forward strand.
AAGAAGCGTTAGCAATGATTGAAGCTGGGGCAACACGCATCGGTGCAAGTACGGGTGTAGCAATTGTTTCTGGCGCAACTGGCGAAGGGTATTAATTCGTATTTCAAATTAAACGAAGGTGTGGCGAAAAAGATGACAGTAAAACAAGAATGGCTTGATTGTGCCGTAGAAGCATTGGCACACGCCTATGTACCGTATTCTAACTTTCCTGTGGGCGCTTGCTTAGTGACTACAGACGGGAAAATGTATCAAGGAGTCAACATTGAAAATGCCTCCTTTGGTTTAACAAATTGTGCAGAAAGAACGGCGATTTTTAAAGCCATTTCAGAAGATGAACGGACCTTCCAACATTTAGTTGTAGCAGGTAATACAGAGGCACCCATTTCTCCATGTGGCGCTTGTCGTCAAGTAATGGCTGAATTCTTTGATCCACAAATGCCGGTCACGCTAGTTGGTAAAGATGGCGCGACTAAAACAATGACAGTTGAGGCATTATTGCCCTATTCATTTACAGATAAAGATTTTTAAAAAAAGGACATAAGGTTTCGTTGGGCTCAAAGTAGATTTCAATAGCATAAATGCGAATGAAATAATAGATAAATAGTAGGGGGCTTTTCGGAAAGTGAAACAAGCAAAATTTTTAGGTCTAGGATTGGCAGCAGTTGCCTTAACCATTGGGTTAGCTGCATGTGGCGGCAATAGCAAAAAGAACGCCAACACAAAAGGTGATCCACAACATAGTGTCGTAATGGTCACAGATACAGCCGGCATTGATGACAAATCTTTTAACCAATCTGCGTGGGAAGGAATGCAAGAGTGGGGCAAAGAGCACAAACTTCCAGAAGGACCTCAAGGGTATGCGTATATTCAATCAAATGAAGCATCTGATTATACATCAAACATTGACCAAGCCATTTCAAGTCAATTTAAAACGATTTTTGGCATTGGCTATTTACTAAAAAATGCAGTAGTAGATGCAGCGGACGCCAACCCAGAAACGAATTTCGTTCTAATCGACGATACAGTTAATGGGAAAAACAACGTCGCTTCTGCAACATTTAGAGATAATGAATCTGCGTATTTAGCAGGTGTGGCAGCAGCTAACACTACGAAAACCAACAAAGTAGGATTTATCGGCGGGGTTGAAGGACCTGTTATTGGCCGTTTCCAAGCTGGTTTTGAAAAAGGTGTAGCAGACGCTGGCAAAAAATTAGGCAAAGATATTCAAATTACGTCTACTTATGCAGGGACATTTGCAGACGCTTCAAAAGGACGGGCCTTAGCTTCTTCTATGTATCAAGCAGGTGCCGACATTATTTATCACGCAGCGGCGACTACAGGACAAGGAATCTTCCAAGAAGCCAAAGCGCTAAATGAAACAGGTTCAAAAGATAAAGTTTGGGTGATTGGTGTTGACCGTGACCAAAACGAAGACGGTAAATATACAACCAAAGATGGCAAGGATGATAACTTAACGTTAGCTTCAACCATTAAAGGTGTAAATATTGCTGTGAAAAAAATCTCTGATCTTGCATTAGAAGATAAATTCCCTGGCGGCGAACATTTAACTTATGGATTGAAAGATGGCGGTGTTGATTTAACAACAGAAGCCCTAAGCGATCAAGCCAAAACGGCAGTTAAAGAAGCCAAAGAACAAATCATCTCTGGTGACGTAAAAGTCCCAGACCAACCTTAGAAACAACTTAGTTGTTTAAATACATTAAACTATTTTTAGGAGGCTTTACAGAAATGAAAAAAGCAAAATTATTCGGTTTTAGTTTGATTGCATTAGGTTTATCAGTTTCACTTGCAGCATGTGGTGGTGGCAAAGGAAAAACCGCTGAAAGCGGCGGTGGCAAAGGGGATGCAGCGCATAGTGCTGTAATCATTACAGATACAGGCGGCGTGGATGACAAGTCGTTCAACCAATCTTCTTGGGAAGGATTGCAAGCTTGGGGTAAAGAACATGATTTACCAGAAGGTTCAAAAGGGTATGCATATATTCAATCGAATGATGCAGCTGACTATACAACAAATATTGACCAAGCGGTATCAAGTAAATTCAACACAATCTTTGGTATTGGCTACTTGCTAAAAGATGCAATTTCTTCTGCAGCAGATGCCAACCCTGATACAAACTTTGTTTTAATCGATGATCAAATCGATGGCAAAAAGAATGTCGTTTCTGCAACATTTAGAGATAATGAAGCAGCTTACTTAGCCGGTGTTGCTGCTGCAAACGAAACAAAAACGAACAAAGTCGGTTTTGTTGGTGGTGAAGAAGGGGTCGTAATTGACCGTTTCCAAGCTGGTTTTGAAAAAGGTGTGGCTGATGCTGCGAAAGAATTAGGTAAAGAAATTACTGTTGATACAAAATATGCGGCTTCATTTGCTGATCCTGCCAAAGGGAAAGCTTTAGCTGCTGCAATGTATCAAAACGGCGTTGATATCATCTTCCATGCTTCTGGTGCGACTGGACAAGGGGTCTTCCAAGAAGCAAAAGACTTGAATGAATCAGGTTCTGGCGACAAAGTTTGGGTAATCGGTGTTGACCGCGATCAAGATGCTGATGGCAAGTACAAAACAAAAGACGGCAAAGAAGACAACTTCACGTTAACTTCAACCCTTAAAGGTGTCGGCACAGCGGTTCAAGATATTGCCAACCGTGCGTTAGAAGACAAATTCCCTGGTGGCGAACATTTAGTTTATGGATTAAAAGATGGTGGCGTTGACTTAACAGACGGCTATTTAAACGACAAAACAAAAGAAGCTGTTAAAACAGCAAAAGATAAAGTAATCTCAGGTGACGTAAAAGTCCCAGAAAAACCAGAATAATTTAAGCTCCTAAATGAAAAAAGAAGGGCTCATTATTGTTCCTTCTAAAAATAAAGTGGTCCTTGGCAGCGACGGCTGCCAAGGAAACCCTTTATGATGTTTGGATTTTTAACTAAATAGTTGAGGTTCTTCAACTACTTAGTTAAGGGTCAAAATTACCCTCTAAAGTATTGCCAATATAATTTTGTTAGGAAGTGAATAGACCTTGTCTCAAGAAGAAAACGTAATTGAGATGCGTAAAATCACCAAAGAATTTGGGACGTTCAAAGCCAACGACCAAATTGATTTACAAGTAAAACCTGGTGAAATCCACGCACTGCTAGGTGAAAATGGTGCAGGCAAGTCGACCTTGATGAATATCTTATCAGGGCTATTGGAACCGACCTCAGGTGAGATTTATATGAATGGCGAAAAAGTCAACATTACAAGTCCTACTGCAGCCAATCGTTTAGGAATCGGAATGGTCCATCAGCATTTTATGTTAGTTGAAGCCTTTACTGTGACTGAAAATATTATCTTAGGTAGCGAACCTACCCATGGCGGTATTTTAGACCGGAAAAAAGCGAAAAAAGAGATTGAAGAAGTGTCTAAGCAATACGGGTTGGATGTAAATCCCAATGCCTATATTCGCGATATTTCTGTAGGTATGCAACAACGGGTTGAAATTTTAAAGACCTTATATCGTGGTGCGAACGTTTTAATTTTTGACGAACCAACCGCAGTATTAACGCCACAAGAAATTGATGAATTAATGATTATTTTGAAAGAACTAACCGATGAAGGCAAATCGATCATTTTAATTACACATAAGTTAGATGAAATTAAAAAAGTAGCAGACCGTTGTACGGTCATTCGCCGGGGGCAAAGTATTGGCACCGTCAATGTGAAAGATGTTTCTTCGCAACAGTTAGCCGATATGATGGTGGGTCGTTCTGTTTCCTTCAAAACAGAGAAAAAACCAGCGCAACCGAAAGAAACAATTTTATCAATTAAAGATTTAGTAGTGAAAGAAAGCCGCGGCTTAGATGCAGTGAAAAATCTTAGCTTAGATGTCCGAGCAGGGGAAGTTGTTGGAATTGCGGGGATTGATGGCAATGGACAAACAGAATTAATCCAAGCCTTAGCAGGATTAACCAAAGTCGAAAACGGGTCCATTCATTTGAATGAAAAAGAGATTACTAATCGCAAACCTCGGGAAATTACGGAAATGGGTGTCGCCCACGTTCCTGAAGACCGACATAAATATGGCTTAGTATTAGAGATGACATTGGCTGAAAATATTGGCCTACAAACGTATTACCAAAAACCATACAGTTCAACAGGTATTTTAAACTATCAAATGATTAACAAACACGCCCGTGAATTAATTGAAGAATATGATGTACGGACTCCTAATGAATTAGTACCAGCTCGGGCGCTTTCAGGTGGGAATCAGCAAAAAGCGATTATTGCCCGAGAAGTGGACCGCGATCCAGATTTGTTGATTGTTTCTCAACCAACACGCGGTTTAGATGTCGGAGCTATTGAATACATTCATCGTCGACTAATTGAACAAAGAGATAAAAATAAAGCTGTTTTATTAGTAAGTTTTGAATTAGATGAAATTTTAAATGTTTCTGATCGTATCGCTGTTATTCATGCGGGGGAAATCGTCGGAATTGTTGATCCGAAAGAAACGACAGAAAATGAATTGGGCTTGTTAATGGCTGGCTACTCATTGGAAGAAGCCCGTGCTGAGTTATCAAAAGTAGAGGCAGGTGAAACTGTTGAATAATCGTTCTGAAAAAATAAGAAATATTTTAGTCCCTGTGTTATCTGTTATTATGGGTTTCCTCTTAGGGGCAATTATTATGGTTATCTTTGGCTATGACCCAGTGGCTGGGTATCAAGCGATGTTTGAAACAGCTTTCCAAGGAAAGAAAAGTATTGGTGAGATTTTTGTCACCGCAGCACCGTTGATTTTTACCGCTTTAGGATTCTCGGTGGCAAATTCGGCTGGATTCTTTAATATCGGGCTTTCTGGACAAGCCTTATGTGGTTGGGTGGCTAGTATTTGGGTCGCTTTATCCATGCCTGATGCACCCCGGATGATTGCGTTGCCGGTGGCGATTATTGTTGGCGCGGTTGCAGGAGCTTTAGCAGCAGCCATTCCAGGTTTCTTGCGTGCCTATTTTGGGACGAGTGAAGTTATTGTTACGATTATGTTGAATTATATTTTATTGTACACAGGAAATCATATTGCTAATAATGTCATGAAACCAAGTATTATGGCGAACAAAGGGATCACCAAAATGATTGGTGCGAATGCATCATTACGCTCACCGTTTTTAACAAATATCAGTGATGGCTCTCGTTTGAACATCGGCATTTTCTTGGCCTTCATTTTCCTTATTCTTGTATGGTTCTTGATGAAAAAAACAACGCTTGGTTTTGAAATTCGGTCGGTGGGGTTAAACCCATTTGCTTCTGAATATGCTGGAATGAGCAGCAAGCGAACGATTATTTTATCCATGATGATTTCAGGAACGCTGGCTGGTTTAGGTGGTGCGGTCCAAGGATTGGGGACTTTCCAAAACTTCTTTATTCAAAACACATCGTTGAGCATTGGGTTCGATGGTATGGCCGTGTCTCTATTAGGAGCAGGTAGCTCAATCGGGATTTTACTTTCCGCATTACTGTTTGGAATGTTAAAACTTGGTGGACAAGGAATGCCGTTGATAGCTGGTGTACCAACCGAATTAGTTGATGTTGTTATTGCAGCAATTATTTTCTTTGTGGGAATTAGTTATTTAATTCGTTTCTTGTTAGCAAAAGCGTCTGGTAGTAAAAAAGAAGTAGCGATTGTAGAAACAATTGAAGCGGCGCCAGACAAAAACAATCAAGAGGGGGGAGACATCTAATGGATTTAGCAACAATTTCCTCAATCATCACGCAAACATTAGTGTATGCAACTCCGCTCATCTTGACAGCATTAGGCGGAACGTTCTCAGAACGAAGTGGTGTGGTTAACGTTGGCTTGGAAGGTATTATGGTAATGGGCGCTTTCAGTTCGGTCGTTTTTAACTTGACGTTTGCTGATACATTTGGCGCGGCGACACCATGGATTGCTTGTTTAGTAGGAGGCGTTGTCGGGATTGTCTTTTCTCTCTTACATGCCGTTGCAACTATTAACTTACGAGCAGATCATATTATCAGTGGTACTGTCATTAACTTGATGGCACCGGCGCTAGGGGTTTTCCTAGTAAAAGTTATTTATCAAAAAGGACAAACAGATATGATTACACAATCATTTGGTTATTTTTCTTTCCCAGGATTGTCAAAAATTCCAGTGATTGGTGAACTATTCTTTGCAAAAACCTCTTTGCCAGCTTTCGTAGCAATTTTGATTGCGATTTTAGCTTGGTTTGTCATTTATAAAACACGTTTTGGCTTACGGTTACGTTCTGTGGGAGAACATCCACAAGCGGCAGATACATTGGGAATCAATGTCTATTTAATGCGTTATTCTGGCGTCTTGCTATCCGGCTTCTTAGGCGGTATGGGCGGAGCTGTCTTTGCTCAAAGTATTGCGGGTCGTTTTGGGATTACCACAATTGCAGGACAAGGGTTTATTTCAATGGCCGCAATGATCTTTGGTAAATGGAATCCACTTGGGGCAATGGGCGCAGCCTTATTCTTTGGTTTTGCACAAAACTTGAGTATTGCTGGGGAAAACTTACCAATTATTTCAGAAATTCCAAAAGTTTATCTACAAGCAGCACCATACGTATTAACCATTTTAGTCCTAGTTGTGTTCTTCGGAAAATCATCGGGACCAAAAGCGAACGGGAAAAATTACGTCAAAACGAAATAAGAAAAGAAATGGGCCCTCCGTCAAAGCGACGGGGGGCCATTTCTTTTCTTAGGATAATCAGTTGAACACAAGCGGCATTAGGCACTGCTTCACTGCAAAAAAGCGAGTTGATAAAGATAACTTTACTTTTTTCTTTTGGCTGTTTTTTACAATTCGAAGGAAGTGTCGAAATTTTGAAAAAAACCAAACAGGTCTAGCAGCTTTTTTTCAAAAATCGTTGGTTTTTCTGCTATACTTTTGTTTGTAGTCAGAATAGGAAAAGTGGAGGACGTTCAATGAATAAAACACGTGTAGAAGCATTTAGTGATGCAGTCATTGCCATCATCATGACCATCATGATTTTAGAAATTAAGACTCCTCAAGTGGGTGTTTTGGCAGGTTTGATAGAAAATATCCCATATTTTTTATCGTTTATTGTCAGTTTTATTTTTATCTGTATCGCATGGTACAATCATCATTACATAATGTCCGTAACTCATTGGTTTTCTAAAAAAGCGTTTTGGGCAAATAATTTTCGGTTATTCTCCATGGCCTTCATTCCGGTAGCAACTGCTTGGGTGAGTGAATTTTGGTGGATGCGGGCACCCGTTTATTTTTATCTTGTTGTGTATACGGTTTGGGATTTTGCTTACTTCTTGCTAACAAGGATCATTTATGAAGACAATGTAGTGAAAGATCCACAAGGTGCAGCTAAGTTAAGAAAATCGAAATCTTATAGTAAGGCAACAAAAATCATTCATCTTTGTCTTTTCGCAATCGGATATATCGGCATTTATTTTTATCCGCCCATTGGCATTGGTGTGATTTTATCAGAAGCGGTTATCTGGTATTTAAATGTGCCAAAAGAGGGAGACCGCTTGGAGTGTTAAAAGTTTCGATTGGATAAAGAGTCGTGTTCTTTTTAAGGAGCAGGCTATTCGAAAAAAACAATAAAAAAGTTTCCTAATTACGGTGGGAGACTTTTTTTCTTTCAGTTTTTAAGCCCTGCTAAAATCGAAGGAATCAGTGAAAATTTTAATGCTCTTTCAGGCAATAATAGCGGATTCATGGTATAATTGAAGAGCTGAGAATAAATAGATTATTCTGTTTGATTCTCGAGACTATTTAAAAGGCTAGCGTAAAATAATTGTCATTCTTGACGTATTTACGACCTTAGAGGAGGAAGCAAGTGTGTTTAAACGTGTTCATTTAATCGTACTAGATTCAGTCGGTATTGGTGAAGCACCAGATGCTGAAAAATTTGGAGATGTCGGCAGTGATACACTGGGTCATATTGCCAAAGAAGCGGGACTAACCATTCCTCATTTAGAAAAACTTGGATTGGGAACTATTGCTCCTTTAACAGGTGTCAAAGCAGTGGCAGACCACGATGGCTATGCCACCAAATTAGAAGAAATTTCTGTTGGAAAAGATACTATGACCGGTCACTGGGAAATTATGGGCTTGAACATCAAAAAACCTTTTCGGGTATTCCCAAATGGCTTTCCTGAAGAATTGCTGAAACAAATTGAAGATTTTTCTGGGCGAAAAGTTGTTTGTAACAAACCATATAGCGGGACAGCAGTCATTGATGATTACGGCGAACATCAAATGAAAACAGGGGATTTAATCGTTTATACTTCAGCGGACCCTGTTTTACAAATTGCGGCGCATGAAGACATTATTCCATTAGAAGAATTGTATAAAATTTGTCAATATGTTCGTGACATTACGAAAGACGAACCTTATATGATTGGTCGGATTATCGCTCGCCCGTATGTTGGTGAACCAGGTAATTTCACTCGAACCAGTAACCGTCATGACTATGCTCTAGATCCTTTTGGCCATACTGTTTTAGATTCGTTGAAAGAAAACGGCAATGATGTGATCGCTGTTGGGAAAATTAACGACATCTTTAATGGACAAGGAATTACTGAAGCTATCCGCACGAAGAGCAATATGGATGGGGTGGATCAATTATTAACGGTCATGAACAAAGATTTCACAGGTTTAAGTTTTACTAACTTAGTGGATTTCGATGCGCTGTATGGCCACCGTCGTGATGTAAAGGGCTATGCAAAAGCCATCGAAGATTTTGATGGTCGTTTGCCAGAGATTATGGCTGCTATGGCCGAAGATGATTTGCTTTTAATTACAGCAGATCACGGGAATGACCCAACTTTCCCAGGAACAGACCACACACGTGAATATGTACCTTTATTGGCTTATAGTAAAAAAATGACAAAACAAGGCAGCTTGCCACAAGGATTTTATTCAGATATTTCAGCAACGATTGCTGAAAACTTTGAAGTTCCTGCAACGGAAAACGGTCAAAGCTTTTTAAATCAATTACAATAATTCGAGGAGGCAACACATGACAACGTTAACGAACCATTTAAACGAAACAACTGAGTTTTTGAAAGAAAAAGGGGTGCAACAAGCAGACTTCGGTCTAATCTTAGGTTCTGGGTTAGGTGAATTAGCTAATGAAATAACCGATGCGATTGCTATTCCTTTCTCTGAAATTCCCCATTTTTCTGTTTCAACAGTCGTTGGACATGCTGGACAATTAGTTTACGGAACGCTTTCTGGAAAAAAAGTTTTGGCGATGCAAGGACGTTTTCATTATTATGAAGGACATTCGATGCAAACGGTCACTTATCCCGTTCGTGTGATGGCTGCTTTAGGCATTCATTCAATGATTGTAACCAATGCAGCTGGTGGCGTAAATGAAACATATACACCGGGGAATTTGATGTTAATCAATGACCACATTAATTTTACAGGCGATAATCCGTTAATTGGTGAAAATGATGAAGAAATCGGGCCGCGTTTTCCAGATATGAGTCATGCTTATACGCAAGAATATCGGGAAGTGGCAAAAAAAGTGGCTGCGGAACAAAATATTGATTTAAAAGAAGGCGTCTATATGGGCTTTTCTGGCCCGACATATGAAACGCCTGCAGAAATTCGGATGTCACGGACGATGGGTGCAGATGCAGTTGGCATGTCAACTGTTTCGGAGGTCATTGTAGCTGTGCATAGTGGCATGAAAGTACTAGGCATCTCTTGTATTACGAATTTAGCAGCTGGTATGCAAAGTAGTTTAAATCATGCAGAAGTAGTTGAAACAACTGAACGCGTTAAAGGACAATTCAAAGAGTTAGTGAAAGCAACACTAGCAGCTTTATAAAAAAGGAGTAAACCAGAATGAGTGTGCATATCGAAGCAAAACCAGGTGAAATTGCCGATAAAATTTTACTACCAGGGGATCCCCTCCGAGCAAAATATATTGCGGAAACTTTTTTAGAGAATCCTGTCTGCTATAATCAAGTTCGTGGGATGTTAGGTTACACAGGAACGTATAAGGGACAGCGTGTTTCGGTCCAAGGAACAGGGATGGGGATGCCTTCAGCAGGTATTTATGCCCATGAGTTAATTAACTCTTACGATGTGAAGAAGTTAATTCGTGTTGGTACGTGTGGTTCTATTTCAGAAAAAGTCAACGTTCGTGAATTAGTTATCGCACAAGCAGCAGCGACACCTTCTTCCGCGATTCGCAATGATTTTCCTAAATATGATTTTCCACAAATTGCGAGCTTTGATCTTTTACTCAAATCTTACGAAATTGCTAAAGCAAAAGGCTTTACTACCCATGTTGGTAACGTATTGTCGGATGATGTTTTTTACAAAGATAGCTTAGATGATGTCTTTCGTTTAGGTCGATACGGGGTATTAGCGATTGAAATGGAAGCGGCAATGTTATATTATTTAGCAGCAAAATTTGATGTAGAAGCATTGGCGATTATGACGGTGAGTGATAGCTTGGTGACAGGCGAAGAAACAACGGCAGAAGAACGCCAAACGACGTTTAATGAAATGATTGAAGTTGGTTTAGAAACAGCAATTGCTAATTAAAAAAATGCTTGGATGAAAACAATCATCCAAGCATTTTTTTTAATTTAAGAGCGCTTTTTTTACATCTTCAACAATTTGGGTATTCGCAATAGGTCCGTTGTATAACCAACTACTTTTTTTATCATAGGTATGAACTTGGTTATTTTTCACAGCAGGTAAGTTCTTCCAAATTGCTTCTTGGAAAAGAGGTGCTGATTCATCACTGTTTACAAGGAAAATGTGGTCTGCGTCAAGCTCAGCTAATTTTTCTAAAGAAACTTGATTCCAATCCGCAGTAGCGTTTTTAGAAATTTCTTCCACTAATTTTGGAACTTGGAGGCCTAAGTCTTGATAGAGCACGGTTCCGCTTGAGCGATTATCGCTAACCATAAAGACTTGGTTGTTGGTTACCCATAAGACTGCCGCAGATTTGCCAGCATCTTTTTTGCCAAGGTCTTCTTGGACGCCTTTGGTTAAGGTATCATAATCTTCTAACACTTTTTTCGCTTGTTCTTTTTTATCTAAAACAGTGGCAATATCTTCCAATTGATCACGCCAAGTGACATTTTCGCCGTTTTTGACTACATAAGTTGGCGCAATTTTACTGTATTCTTTGTATTTACCACCTTCAACTAGAGCAGATGAACTGATTAATAATAAGTCAGGTTCAAATTTTAGAACCGCTTCATATGGCAAGTCATAGGAAATAGTGGGGACATCTTTCAATTCTTTCGCTAAATAATCTTGAATGCTGCCTTGTCCAACTGTCCATTGTGCCACTGGTTTTTCTCCTAGTGCAACTAGATAATCTTCTAAATAACTCGCAATAATCCGTTTGGGTTTCGCGGGGACGGTTACTTTATTGCCTAAGGTATCTGTTACTTCATGTGTTTTGTCAGCGTTGTTGGCTTCTTTATTCGTATTACCACAAGCTGCGAGTAAGAATGAACCAAGAAGAAGGGTGGTACCAATTAGGACCGTCTTTTTTAAAAGTTTCATTGTGTAACTCCTTTATTTTTAGTTGATAACGATTCTCATTATCATTTAAAAACGACCGTTTGTCAATCATCGCTTGCTTTTTTGAGCAAATAAGTTGCATTTTTTAGATAATTCGTTTTTTGATTGGAAGAAACATTGCTTTTTAAGGAAGGGTCTTTTATAATCAAGGAACAATGAGTGAGAACGATTCTCAATAAATGTAAAATAACGACAGAAAAATTAAAGAGGAATGGTTATGAATTATTTAGAGGCAGAGGACTTAACTACAGGATATGGTCGTCAAGTGATTAGTGAAGCGCTGAACTGTTCATTTGAAGCGGGAACTATTACAAGTATTATTGGACCAAATGGTTGTGGCAAATCGACCTTGTTAAAAACACTTGCGCGTATTTTGCCAGCTGAGAAAGGCAAGGTGTTCATTAAGAACCAAGAACTTCAACATTTTTCTTCAAAAGAAGTGGCGCAAGAACTAGCGATCTTATCACAAACGCCAGAAAATACAATCGATTTATCTGTTTTTGACCTCGTCTCTTTCGGGCGATATCCTTATCAATCGGGCTGGAAAAGTGTCACCACAGAAGATCAAGAGTACATACAATGGGCATTAGAATTAACAGGCTTAACTGAGTTAGCTAGAGAGTCTGTGGCAATTTTATCAGGTGGGCAACGCCAACGGGTTTGGATTGCTATGGCGCTAGTGCAGGATACAGATATTTTAATTTTAGATGAACCGACCACCTATTTGGATCCAGCGCATCAGCTAGAAATTTTAAATGTGTTAAAACGAATTAATCAAGAACATCAGAAAACTATCGTGATGACGATTCATGATATTAATTTAGCTTCTCGTTTTTCTGATCGCGTGATTGCGATGAAAGAGGGAAAGATTATCAATGAGGGAACACCGCAAGAAGTGATTACTGTTACTGGCTTAGCAGATGTTTTCGCTATTCAAGCAGAAATTAGTTATCATAGTCAGACACAGCGGCCACTAGTGCTTTCTTATGAGTTGATGGAAATGGAGCTGGATGGATGAAAGGCATAAGCGGATTTTATAGACACCAATGGCAAGTGTTACTTGTCTGTCTTTTTTTGCTAATTGGGACAATGCTTCTGTCATTGATGTTTGGTGCGACGTCGGTTTCGATTCAAACGATTATTGATTCATTTACGCACTTCGATGCGACCAATCAAGCGCATCAAGTCATCCAAACGGTTCGGTTGCCGCGGATTTTAGGGGCCGCTTTTGTGGGAGCAAGTTTAGCGGTGAGTGGGGCGTTAGCGCAAGGGATTACGCAAAATCCATTGGCAGATTCTGGCTTGCTGGGTATCAATGCCGGGGCTGGCTTGGGCTTAGCGCTTGTTTTTGCTTTCCTCCCTCAGGCAAGTTATTGGTGGCTTTTAGTTGTTTCTTTTCTTGGTGCCGGCGTGAGTGTGGCACTGATTTATTATCTTTCTAATCATTCAATTCGAGGAGCAAGCCCCATGCGTCTGACCTTGGTGGGAGCAGGTATTAGTGCCCTTTTTTTATCATTTAGTCAATTCTTAGCCATTCAGTTCAATTTGAGTCAAGAGTTAACGTTTTGGTTTCTTGGCGGTGTCAGCGTTATTTCTTGGGCACAATTAAAAATAGTCGTCCCGATCTTTCTGGGCGCATTTGCATTAGCAATTCTGATTAGTCCGTCGGTGACTATTTTACGGTTTGGCGATGATGCAACAATTGGTTTGGGGCGAAATCCGCAGCGTATTCGGTTGTTTGCCAGTATAACGATTTTGCTTTTATCAGGATTGTCTGTGGCGCTAGTTGGCTCGGTCAGTTTTGTTGGTTTGGTGGTGCCTCATGTGATGCGAACAGTTTCTGGAGAAAATTACCGTCGCTTGATTCCGTTCTCGGCGTTAGGCGGTGCGCTCCTCGTTTTGGTGGCAGATTTAATCGCTCGAATGGTGAATCCGCCTTTTGAAACACCATTTGGGATTATCACGGCCTTAATTGGCATCCCATTCTTTCTTTATTTATTTCGTAAAGGAGGGCAACTAGGATGACACAGAAAAAAGTGTCCCGTTGGGTGGCTATCTTAATAGTTGGGATTATCCTAACTGCTTGTATCAGTTTAACGCAAGGGGAATTATCTGTTTCCTTCATGGATTTAAAAGCCCTTCTTTTGGGACAGGGAAGTCAGGCCAAACAACTGTTAGTTTGGGATTTTCGGTTACCACGGATTGTGCTTGCGGTCCTAGCGGGCGCGGCTTTAGGCTTAAGCGGCGCTATTCTTCAAGGGATTACTCGGAATCCGTTAGCAGATACTGGGATTTTAGGCATTAATGCGGGTGCGGGTTTGGCAGTGATTTTGTTTATTAGTTTTATTGAAACGACAAGTATCACGACGTTTGCACTTCCGCTCGTGGCCTTAGTTGGCGGCTTGCTAGCGGCTGTTGGGATTTTAGTAATCGCGTATCATCATCGTTTAGGATTGACGCCAGTTCGAATGGTCTTAGCGGGTGTCATTTTGAGTACGGGTATTTCAGCACTCACCTTATTAATTACATCAAAAATTGACACTGAAAAGTACCGTTTTGTTACAATGTGGCAAGCAGGCAGTATCTGGGGCAGTAATTGGTTCTTTGTGGGCGCTTTGTTGCCTTGGCTAGTCATTGGGTTCTTTTTTGCGATGAAGCGTCATCGTCTGTTGGATATTTTACAATTGGGGGACGAAACAGCTATTTCTGTAGGTATTGCTGTGAAAAAAGAACGAATCGTTTCGTTGCTGTTAGCGGTGATGTTGGCGGCATCAGCGATTTCCGTTACAGGGGGAATTAATTTTTTAGGTTTACTTGCGCCACATATTGCTCGCAAATGTGGTTTTACGCAACAAAAACAGGTATTGCCATTGGCGGCGTTGTTTGGGAGTTTACTTTTATTGTTTAGTGATACGATTGGTCGGCTATTGCCTGGCAATGGAGAAATGCCTGCAGGGATTATTGTTGCGATCATCGGTGCGCCTTATTTTCTTTATTTGTTAATCAAAACAAGCGATTCGTTATAAAAAAGAATCAAAAGCTGGGTCAATCGGTCGTTGTGAAAGCAACTGTCATTTGCTCGGCTTTTTTATTGGCGGATTTTTGAAAAAATAGTATGATAAATGCGTAAGAGCATTGAATGGAGGATGAAAGAATGGAAAACTTTAATTTTTATGTACCAACAGACATCCGTTTTGGGAAAGATCGTTTAGACGAATTACCTGCTGTGTTAGATCAATTTGGCAAAAATGTCTTACTTGTTTATGGTGGCGGTAGTATCAAACGTAATGGCTTATACCAACAAATTACTGATTTGGCCCAAAAAAACGGGCATACACTGATTGAGTTGAGCGGTGTCGAACCAAACCCGCGCATTGAAACCGTTAGAAAAGGAATTGAGTTGTGTAAAGAAAACCAAGTCGATGTTATTTTAGCAGTTGGCGGTGGTTCAACCATTGATTGTTCCAAAGCAATAGCTGCGGGCTTTTATTCGGAAGAAGATATCTGGACAGTTATTGCAGCCAGAAAAGGGTATACTGGTCCTGCTTTACCAATCGTGACCATCTTGACTTTAGCAGCAACAGGTAGTGAAATGAACGCAGGTGCTGTCATTTCTAACTTAGAAACCAATCAAAAATTAGGCTTTGGTGGTCCGAATATGATTCCAAAAGTTTCGTTCTTGGATCCAACGAATACTTTTACGGTTCCTCAAAATCAAACAGCAGCTGGCTCAGCGGATATTTTCAGTCATTTGATTGAAAACTATTTTAGTATTTCGACAGGCACGGACGTCCAAGATTTTGTGTCAGAAGGCTTAATGCGAACGGTTATCAAAAATTGTCCTATTGCTTTAGAAAATCCAGAAGATTATGATGCACGTGCTAATTTAATGTGGGCAAGCAGTTTAGCCTTAAATGGTTTAACAGGGCGCGGCAAACAAGGTGTTTGGTCTTGTCACCCAATGGAACATGAATTAAGTGCGTTTTATGACATTACGCATGGGATTGGCTTAGCAATTTTAACGCCTCGTTGGATGAATTACGTTTTGTCTGAACAAACCGTAGGCAAGTTTGCGCAATTTGCTCGAAATGTTTGGGGAATAGTCGAACAAGAAGAGGAAGTAGCAGCGAAAAAAGGTATTCAAGCATTATATGATTACTTTGTGGCTTGTGGCATTCCAATGACATTACCAGAAGTTGGCATCGAAGCAGATAAATTTGAAGAAATGGCACAACAAGCTGTGGCCCATAGTGCAATTGCCGAAAAGGCTTATGTACCATTGGATGCAGCGGATATAGTAGCGATTTATAAAGATTGTTTAACCGAAAGTCAATTTATTTAATCCATAAAAAAGCGGTTTGCCTTGGCAAACCGCTTTTGTTAATAAGAAACAAGTTCTTATAAGTAGTATTTTTCTTTCACAGTTAAATCATCGTTTAATTCATAAACTAATGGTTTACCTGTTGGGATTTCAAGATCCATAATATCTTCATCAGAAATGCCTTCGATGTGTTTAGCTAAAGCACGTAATGAATTACCATGAGCCGCTACTAAGACAGTTTTGTTGTCTTTTAAAGCTGGCGCAATTTCATCTTGCCAGAATGGTAATGCACGTTCCAAAGTAACTTTCAAGTTTTCGCCACCAGGAATATCGCGTTGGTCTAACATTGCATAACGACGGTCGTTTGCTGCAGAACCTTCATCTGTTGCTTCCATTAATGGAGGAAGAGTATCGTAAGAACGACGCCAGATGTGGACTTGTTCGTCTCCGTATTTTTCAGCAGTTTCTTTTTTGTTTAGTCCTTGTAATTTACCATAGTGACGTTCGTTTAAGCGCCAAGATTTGATTTGAGGTACCCATAATTGATCTGAGTATTCTAGTAAATAGTTACAAGTTTTGATGGCACGAGTTAAAACAGAAGTATAAGCAACGTCGAATTCGATGCCTGCTTCTTTAATTTTACGGCCGCCTTCTTTTGCTTCTTCAACACCTTCAGGTGCTAAATCTACGTCAGCCCATCCAGTAAATTGGTTTAAGGCATTCCATTCGCTAAGTCCATGACGAGAAAAAACTAATTTTGGCATGTATAAGCTCTCCTTTGAGTTTAGTTTTCTGAAAATAAGATTTCCACGTTTATTGTACACCGTTTTGCGCAAGATTTCCAATGGAAAATAGTAAAAAAACGTGAAAGTTGCTGAAAAATTAGAGTGAAATCGAATCAAAAAAGAAGCCCCATCTGAAGGACTTCTTTTTTCTTCTTAGGAATACAGCCGCTCGACATCTGTCTCAGGTAAATTGATGTACTTATAACAAGTGCCCACCGAAACGCCGCATTTATTAGAAATAAATTGGATGGTTTCTTTGTTTTCATAATATAATGCACGGATTTTGCGGACGGTACGTCCATCAATTTTTGGACGTCCACCTACTTTTCCGTTTTCACGAGCTTTGTGGAGCCCAACGAGTGTTCGTTCTTTAATTAGTGCACATTCCATCGCAGATAAGCTCTCCATTAATTGGAAATAGGCTTCACCTGTTGGAAGGTGAGTATCAATTCCTTCTGAAATGCTGACAAAATCAACTTGTTTTTCCTTTAACATTTTCATAAAGTCTGTTAATTGGCGGGTTGTTTTACCTAAATGGTGCAATTTACAAACAATAAGTGTATCCCCAGCAGAAAGAAGTTTTTCGACTTCGTCTAAGACACTGATCTCCGCTTGAGGATCAAATGTCTCTTGGAAAATATCATCACAACCAAACGATTGGAGAGTGGTTAGTTGATTTTTTAAATCGTCTTCAATAATAGTTGTGCGTGCATAACCAATTCGTTTCATATATTATCCTTCCTATATAAATAATCTTTTTTCACACATTCTTAACGTGCGGGAACATGTAAGGTTTTCGGTCCATCTTCATAACCGACGATTACCATAGAAACCATATTTAAAAATAAGCCGTGTTCAACGACGCCAACCAAGTTGTCTAAATAAGAACCTAAAGCTTCTGGATCTGTAATTTTTTCTAAATGCAAATCGATGATATGGTGGCCTCCATCTGTTATTAATGTTTCGCCAGCAGCGTTTAAACGAAGTGTTGGGTGATAGCCTTTTTCTTCAAATAAATGCACTAGTTGGCAGCTGCCATAAGGGACAACCTCAACAGGAAGTGGGAAAGCCCCTAAATCGTCCACCATTTTTGATTTATCCACAATCCAAATACATTTCTTTGAATAAGTGGCCACA
This sequence comes from Enterococcus sp. DIV1090, assembly GCF_050537975.1. Classification (NCBI taxonomy): domain Bacteria; kingdom Bacillati; phylum Bacillota; class Bacilli; order Lactobacillales; family Enterococcaceae; genus Enterococcus; species Enterococcus sp. DIV1090. The sequence goes on from NZ_CP172917.1 coordinate 151,379, forward strand.
ATTTTTTCAAAAAGTAAGGCAGCGCCACCGCCTTTGATTCCTTGAAAATCAGCGCTGATTTCATCGGCGCCATCAATCGTAAGATCCACATACGGAACCTCATCAATACCCTTTAAAGGAATGCCCAAGGCTAAGGCTTGTTTCTCTGTTTCTTTTGAAGTAGTAACCCCCACGATTGACAATCCTTCTTCTTTTACGCGACGACCAATTTCGTCTACCATAAATTTTGCTGTTGAGCCAGTACCCAAACCGACAATCATGCCGTCTTCTACATATTTTGCAGCTTCGATTCCTACCATTTGTTTCAGATTCATCGCTGTTTTCCGCCCCCTTCAATAGTCAAAGATATTGTACCGTTATTTAACTAAAAAAGATAGAAAGTTTTTGAAAAAGTCATAAAAATTTTTAAAGGAAAAGTGCATTTAAATAGAAGGAAAAGCTTTTTTACGAAAGGCGAAAGAAGAGGGTTGACAGCTGATACTTATCGTGGTATCCTAACAAAGGTGCTTTATCTACAGGTTCCTTATAGGGACGTGCTGACTGTCTATCAAAGCATATTTGATAAAGAGTGCAGAGATTGCATTATTTTTTATCGCGAAAAAAGAACCACCTGGATGTGTGGAACTAGAAGCGAAGTAAGGAAGGAGGAGAACAAGGAATGCCTACAATTAACCAATTAGTACGTAAACCTCGTAAATCTAAAGTAGAAAAATCTGATTCACCAGCCTTAAACAAAGGATATAACAGTTTTAAGAAAACTCAAACAAACGTTAACTCTCCGCAAAAACGTGGAGTTTGTACACGTGTGGGTACGATGACACCTAAAAAACCGAACTCAGCTTTACGTAAATATGCCCGTGTTCGTTTGTCAAACTTAATCGAAGTTACAGCTTATATCCCAGGTATCGGTCACAACTTACAAGAACACAGCGTGGTATTATTACGTGGTGGACGTGTAAAAGACTTACCAGGGGTACGTTACCATATCGTTCGTGGTGCGCTTGATACTGCCGGTGTTAACGACCGTAAACAAAGCCGCTCTAAATACGGTACAAAACGTCCTAAAGCTTAATTATAATAAGACAATAACAACTTGAAAAATCATATTTCGGAAGGAGGAGTTACGGATGCCTCGTAAAGGTCCTGTTGCAAAACGTGATGTTTTACCAGATCCAATTTATAACTCAAAATTAGTAACTCGCTTAATCAACCGTGTAATGGTTGACGGTAAACGCGGGATTGCTGCTAACATTATCTATAATTCATTTGATATCATCAAAGAATCTACAGGTAACGATCCATTGGAAGTTTTTGAACAAGCAATGAAAAACGTTATGCCTGTTCTTGAAGTTAAAGCACGTCGTGTTGGGGGTTCTAACTACCAAGTACCAGTTGAAGTTCGTCCAGAACGTCGTACAACTTTAGGTTTACGTTGGGTAGTTAACTACGCACGTCTACGTGGTGAACACACAATGGAAGAACGTCTAGCGAAAGAAATCATGGATGCTGCTAACAACACTGGCGCTTCTGTTAAAAAACGCGAAGACACACACAAAATGGCAGACGCAAACCGCGCATTTGCTCATTATCGTTGGTAAGATCCTCTCTGTCTGTCGCGTAAAGTGGCAGCAGAAAGTCAATTTACAATCGATTTAAATAAAGAGAGGAGTAAACATACAAAATGGCAAGAGAATTTTCACTTGAAAAAACTCGTAACATTGGTATCATGGCCCACGTTGATGCTGGTAAAACAACAACAACTGAGCGTATCTTGTACTACACTGGTAAAATCCATAAAATCGGTGAAACCCATGAAGGTGCTTCACAAATGGACTGGATGGAACAAGAACAAGAACGTGGTATCACGATTACATCCGCTGCGACAACTGCACAGTGGAAAGGCTACCGTGTAAATATCATCGATACTCCAGGACACGTGGACTTCACAATTGAAGTACAACGTTCTCTACGCGTATTAGATGGTGCGGTAACAGTTCTTGACTCTCAATCAGGTGTAGAACCTCAAACAGAAACTGTTTGGCGTCAAGCGACTGAATATAAAGTTCCTCGTATTGTATTCTGTAACAAAATGGATAAAATCGGTGCGGACTTCTTCTATTCAGTAGAATCATTACATGATCGTTTACAAGCAAACGCTCATCCAATTCAAATTCCAATCGGAGCTGAAGAAGACTTCACTGGAATCATTGACTTGATTAAAATGAAAGCTGAAATCTACACAAATGATTTGGGAACAGATATTCAAGAAACTGATATTCCTGAAGATTATTTAGAAAAAGCGCAAGAATGGCGCGAAAAATTAGTTGAAGCTGTTGCTGAAACTGACGAAGACTTAATGATGAAATATCTTGAAGGTGAAGAAATCACTGAAGAAGAATTAGTCGCTGGTATCCGTCAAGCAACAATCAACGTTGAGTTCTTCCCTGTATTAGCTGGTTCAGCATTCAAGAATAAAGGGGTTCAATTAATGTTGGACGCTGTTCTTGATTACTTACCATCTCCATTAGATATCGATGCTATCAAAGGGATCGATACTAAAACAGACGAAGAAACAACTCGTCCAGCTGATGACGAAGCACCTTTCGCTTCATTAGCATTTAAAGTTATGACTGACCCATTCGTAGGTCGTTTAACTTTCTTCCGTGTTTATTCTGGTGTCCTTGAAAGTGGTTCATACGTATTGAACGCTTCAAAAGGCAAAAAAGAACGTATCGGTCGTATCCTACAAATGCACGCCAACACTCGTCAAGAAATTGACAAAGTGTACTCTGGTGATATCGCTGCTGCTGTTGGTCTAAAAGACACAACAACTGGTGATACATTATGTGCATTAGATGCACCAGTTATTCTTGAATCTATTGAATTCCCTGACCCAGTTATCCAAGTCGCTGTTGAACCTAAATCAAAAGCTGACCAAGATAAAATGGGCGTGGCTCTACAAAAACTTGCTGAAGAAGATCCATCATTCCGCGTTGAAACAAACGTTGAAACTGGTGAAACAGTTATCTCTGGTATGGGTGAATTGCACTTAGACGTTTTAGTAGACCGTATGAAACGTGAATTCAAAGTTGAAGCTAACGTAGGTGCTCCTCAAGTATCTTACCGCGAAACATTCCGTGCTGCGACTAAAGCAGAAGGTAAATTCGTTCGTCAGTCTGGTGGTAAAGGACAATACGGTCACGTATGGGTTGAATTTACACCAAATGAAGAAGGTAAAGGCTTCGAGTTTGAAAACGCAATTGTCGGTGGTGTGGTTCCTCGTGAATACATCCCAGCAGTTGAAAAAGGGTTAGAAGACTCTATGAACAACGGTGTTCTTGCTGGTTATCCATTAGTTGATATCAAAGCAAAACTTTACGATGGTTCATACCACGATGTCGATTCAAATGAAACGGCCTTCCGTGTAGCTGCTTCTATGGCATTGAAAGCTGCGGCTAAAAATGCAAACCCAGTTATTTTAGAACCAATGATGAAAGTTACAATTACTGTTCCTGAAGATTACTTAGGTGATATCATGGGACACGTAACAAGTCGTCGTGGACGTGTTGAAGGTATGGAAGCACACGGTAACTCTCAAATCGTTAATGCGATGGTACCTTTAGCTGAAATGTTTGGTTATGCTACAACATTACGTTCAGCAACACAAGGACGCGGTACATTTATGATGGTATTTGACCACTATGAAGACGTACCTAAGTCTGTTCAAGAAGAAATCATCAAGAAAAACGGCGGAAACGCATAATTTTCCTTGAGAATAAAAGGTTTGTTTTTAGAACTATCCTTTTTTCAAGATTTCGTGTAAAATAGCTTATGATGATCAGACGATTTTTAGTAACGTCTATCACATATAAAACAAACAATAAAATTTATATTTTTAGGAGGAACATTCAAAATGGCAAAAGAAAAATTTGACCGTTCTAAATCCCATGTTAACATTGGTACTATCGGACACGTTGACCATGGTAAAACTACATTAACAGCTGCAATTGCTACTGTATTATCAAAACACGGTGGCGGGGAAGCACAAAGCTACGATTCTATCGATAACGCTCCAGAAGAAAAAGAACGTGGAATCACAATCAACACTTCTCATATCGAATATGAAACTGAAACTCGTCACTATGCACACGTTGACTGCCCAGGACACGCGGACTACGTTAAAAACATGATCACTGGTGCTGCTCAAATGGACGGAGCTATCTTAGTAGTTTCTGCTGCTGATGGTCCTATGCCTCAAACACGTGAACATATCTTATTATCACGTAACGTTGGTGTACCATACATCGTTGTATTCTTAAACAAAATGGATATGGTTGATGACGAAGAATTATTAGAATTAGTAGAAATGGAAGTTCGTGACTTATTATCAGAATACGATTTCCCAGGCGATGATGTTCCAGTTATCGCAGGTTCTGCTTTGAAAGCTTTAGAAGGCGACGAGTCTTATGAAGAAAAAATCTTAGAATTAATGGCTGCAGTTGACGAATATATCCCAACTCCAGAACGTGATACTGACAAACCATTCATGATGCCAGTCGAAGACGTATTCTCAATCACTGGACGTGGTACTGTTGCTACAGGCCGTGTTGAACGTGGTGAAGTTCGCGTTGGTGACGAAGTTGAAATCGTTGGTATTAAAGACGAAACATCTAAAACAACTGTTACAGGTGTTGAAATGTTCCGTAAATTATTAGACTACGCTGAAGCAGGCGACAACATCGGTGCTTTATTACGTGGTGTAGCACGTGAAGATATCGAACGTGGACAAGTATTAGCTAAACCAGCTACAATCACTCCACACACAAAATTCAAAGCTGAAGTATACGTATTATCAAAAGAAGAAGGCGGACGTCACACTCCATTCTTCACTAACTACCGTCCTCAATTCTACTTCCGTACAACAGACGTTACTGGTGTTGTAGAATTGCCAGAAGGTACTGAAATGGTAATGCCGGGTGATAACGTTGCTATGGACGTTGAATTAATTCACCCAATCGCTATCGAAGACGGAACTCGTTTCTCTATTCGTGAAGGCGGACGTACTGTAGGTTCAGGCGTTGTTACTGAAATCGTTAAATAATTAACTTTTTAACTATAGTTTTAACCAGCGTGAAAAACTGGGGTATTCGGACGTAAGACCAGAGAATTTATTCTCTGGTCTTTTTTTGTTTAAAAATTGGCTGGCTAAAAAATAAGCCAATTGGCTGTTTTAGCAGACTTGTTTCTTCAGTATACTTGGAGAAAAAGGTTAGGTGATTTAATGGAAAAAGTATTGACGATTGCAGGCTCCGATTCAACAGGAGGGGCAGGAATTCAAGCAGATTTAAAAACATTTGAAGAGTATGGAGTTTTTGGGTTTTCAAGTTTAACCTCGATTGTGACGATGGATCCTACGACAGGTTGGTCACATGAAGTAACTGAATTGCCAGAAACGCTCTTAGAAAAACAATTGATTTCGGTTTTTGCAGGCGGTCCAGTAGCGGCTTTGAAAACAGGGATGATGGGTAATGAACAAAATATTAAAATGGCTAGCAAGTACATTAAACAAGAGAAAATTCAAAAAGTCGTGATTGACCCAGTCATTGCTTGTAAGGGAACGGCACAAATTCTGCAACCCAAAAGTGTGGAAGGCCTAAAAAACGATTTACTGCCATTAGCATTAGTTGCCACGCCTAATTTAATTGAAGCGGGCATCTTATCTGGTTTAGGCGAAATTTCTTCCGTGGCGGAGATGGAAGAAGCGGCAAAACGAATTGTACAAATGGGAGCCAAACATGTCGTGGTTAAAGGGGGACATCGCTTAGCTGGGGAAAAAGCACTGGACTTATTTTACGATGGTCACACCGCGCATCTTTTGGAAAATGAATTATATCCTACTGATTATAATCATGGTGCAGGTTGTACTTTTTCAGCGGCGATCACAGCTGGCTTGGCGAAAGGTTATTCGGTGTTAGAAGCAGTAACTTTAGCGAAAAAATTTGTAGCGGCGGCGATTAAACACGGTATTCAAGTTAATCCTTATGTGGGGCACGTATGGCATGGCGCATACACTCATGCGGAACAACGGATGCGTAAGAAAGCATAATATTTAGAACTAGAGGAGTCTGTCAAGGACTGGCTCTAGTTTTTTTGTGATAAAGAATAACAATAGTAGGTATTACGTTAAAAGAATGTTCAAATTTTTAAAAGAGGAGTAGAATAGAACTGTAATTGCAAAAAAAGAAGCGGAACATAGAAGGGGTGTTAACTTTTCTGTGCTTCAGTTTAGAACGGACTGTGGTGTTTGTTTTGACGAACTACCGGAAAGCGACTTCTTTTTGTTTTGGCTTCAAATGGTATTTAATGGAGGGAATGCAATGTTAGAAAAAGAAACGTACAGTCAACTGTTTAAATGGTCTTTTTCAAAAAAGACACAAGTCACATACTGGGATGGTACCGTCAAAGAGTATGGGCAAGGGTCGGGGGATCCGGTTTTTAAAATTGTATTCAATGAAAAAATTCCTGTGAAGGATTTACTGAATAACGCTTCGTTAACTTTAGGGGAAGCCTACATGGATCGCAAAATTGAAATCGAAGGTGATATCCAAGCACTGATTTATGATGTGTATAACCAAAAGGATAGCTTTTTACACAATGCTAAATTTATTAAATGGCTTCCTAAAGAAAGTCATTCAAAAAAACGCTCGCAAGAGGATATTCACAGCCATTACGATCTAGGAAATGATTTTTACAAAAAATGGCTTGACCAAACAATGACGTATTCATGTGCTTATTTTAAAACGCCTGAAGATACATTAGAACAAGCGCAAGTGAATAAAGTTCATCATATTTTAGATAAATTGTTTATCAAAGAGGGCGACACTTTACTGGATATTGGCTGCGGCTGGGGCACGTTAATTTTAACTGCGGTGAAAGAATACGGAGCCAAAGCAACTGGGATTACATTAAGTGAAGAGCAATTTCATCATATTCGCCATATTATAGAAAAAGAAGGTCTACAAGATCGAATGACTGTCAAATTGATGGATTATCGTGATTTAAAAGGAGAGTCTTTTGACCATATTACGAGTGTTGGGATGTTTGAACATGTCGGTGCAGAAAATCTACATGAATATTTTGACGTCGTTCAACGAAATTTAGCGCCTAAAGGTACGGCATTGATTCATGGGATCAGTCGCCAACAAGGTGGGGCTAAAAATGCTTGGATTAATCGTTATATTTTCCCTGGTGGCTATATTCCTGGTGTCACTGAGCTAGTCGGCCATATGACAGAAAATGACTTGCAAGTGATTGACTTGGAAAGTTTGCGCAGAGATTATCAATTGACGTTGGAACATTGGACAAAAAACTTCCATAATATAGAAGCAGAAATTGTTGATGAAAAAGGTGAGCGCTTCTATCGAATGTGGGACTTATATTTGCAAGCATGTGCAGCCTCATTCCAAGCAAGCAATATTGATGTTATTCAATATTTATTGGTTCATCCAGATAACAATGATATTCCAATGCGCCGGATTGGTTAATAGAATAAAAAAGAAAGAATTTGAGATTCTGGTAAAAAAGGAATCCCAAATTCTTTTTTTATAAAAATAGAATGAAAAGAATTGAAAAACAAAACAAATGCTTTTCAAAACAAGAAAAAATTCTTTCAAAAAAACGCAGAAAATCCTTGCTAACACTATCCTTTCATAGTATAATCAAAAAGGTGCTGTTTACAGGAGTGTAAAAAGCATTGGTAGATCAACGATTTGATTTGCCGGCTGTGAAGCGAGAGGTTGCGACACGCTCGGACGCTTTGCCATGAACGAGCATGCCGGATAAATTTTCGTGGAGCTATGTCTACTTTTAAAATAGGCGAAGGAGGGAACAAGATGGCAAAACAAAAAATTCGTATCCGTTTAAAAGCGTATGAACACCGTATTTTAGATCAATCAGCGGATAAAATTGTGGAAACAGCAAAAAGAACTGGAGCTGACGTATCAGGTCCGATTCCATTACCAACAGAACGCTCACTTTACACAGTTATTCGTGCGACTCATAAATACAAAGATTCTCGCGAACAATTCGAAATGCGTACTCACAAACGTCTAATTGACATTGTGAACCCAACACCAAAAACAGTTGACGCTCTAATGAAGCTTGACTTACCGTCTGGTGTTAATATTGAAATCAAACTATAAAATTAAGATGGAGGTGTACTCATGACCAAAGGAATCTTAGGGAAAAAAGTGGGAATGACACAAATCTTTACTGAGTCTGGTGAATTAATTCCAGTAACAGTAGTTGAAGCTACGCCAAACGTAGTTTTACAAGTAAAAACTGTTGAAACTGACGGATACGAAGCTATCCAAGTTGGTTACCAAGACAAACGTGAAGTTTTATCAAACAAACCTGCGAAAGGTCATGTTGCAAAAGCAAACACGGCTCCTAAGCGCTTCATTAAAGAATTCAAGAATGTTGAGCTAGGAGAATATGAAGTAGGTAAAGAAATCAAAGTAGATGTTTTCCAAGCAGGAGACGTTGTTGATGTTACAGGTACTACGAAAGGTAAAGGATTCCAAGGGGCAATCAAACGTCACGGCCAAAGCCGCGGACCTATGTCTCATGGTTCTCGTTATCACCGTCGTCCTGGGTCAATGGGTCCAGTAGCGCCTAACCGTGTATTTAAAAATAAACGACTAGCCGGCCGTATGGGTGGCGACCGCGTAACAATTCAAAACCTTGAAGTTGTTAAAGTGGACGTAGAAAGAAATGTTATCTTAATCAAAGGAAACATTCCTGGAGCGAAAAAATCTTTAATCACAATCAAATCAGCTGTGAAAGCTAAATAAGTGTAGGGAAAGGAGGAACTAAGGAATGCCGAATGTAGCATTATTCAAACAAGATGGAACTCAAAACGGTGAAATCACTTTAAATGAAGAAATCTTCGGAATCGAACCTAATGAAAGTGTTGTCTATGATGCAATCATCATGCAACGTGCTTCATTAAGACAAGGAACACACGCAGTTAAAAACCGTAGCGCTGTTCGTGGCGGTGGCCGCAAACCATGGCGTCAAAAAGGAACTGGTCGTGCTCGTCAAGGTTCAATCCGTTCACCACAATGGCGTGGAGGTGGCGTAGTCTTTGGACCAACACCGCGTTCATACAGCTACAAACTTCCTAAAAAAGTTCGTCGCTTAGCAATGAAATCTGTATTATCAGACAAAGTTGCTGAAAATAACTTGGTAGCAGTAGAAGGTTTAAGCTTCGATGCACCAAAAACAAAAGAATTCAAACAAGTTCTTGCTAACTTGTCTATCGATACTAAAGTATTAGTTGTTTTAGAAAATGGTAACGACTTTGCAGCTTTATCAGCTCGTAACTTACCAAACGTTTCTGTAGTAACTTCTGATAACGTTAGTGTGTTAGATGTTGTGTCAGCTAACAAAGTCTTGGCAACACAAACAGCTCTTACTCAAATTGAGGAGGTGCTTGCATAATGGAATTACTAGACGTAATCAAACGCCCAGTGATCACTGAAAAATCCATGTTAGCTATGGACGAAAAGAAATATACTTTCGAAGTGGACACTCGCGCAAACAAAACTTTAGTAAAACAAGCTGTTGAATCAGCATTCGATGTTAAAGTAGCAAACGTAAACATCTTAAACGTGCGTCCAAAATTCAAACGCATGGGTAAATATGCAGGTTATACAAAAAAACGTCGCAAAGCGATCGTTACATTAACTGAAGATTCAAAAGAAATTCAATTATTCGAAGCTGCTGAATAAGCAGTCCTGAACAATATCAACGTAGGAGGGAAATAAGACGTGGCGATTAAAAAGTACAAACCTACCACAAATGGCCGTCGTAACATGACAAGTTCTGATTTCGCTGAAATCACAACTTCAACACCAGAAAAATCATTGTTACAGCCATTAAAAAACAATGCCGGTCGTAACAACAACGGTCGCATTACGGTTCGTCACCAAGGTGGCGGTCACAAACGTCAATACCGTGTGATTGACTTCAAACGTAATAAAGATAACGTCGCAGCGGTTGTTAAAACGATCGAGTACGATCCAAACCGTTCTGCTAACATCGCGTTAGTTCATTACGAAGACGGGGTTAAGGCATACATCTTAGCACCAAAAGGATTAGAAGTAGGCATGCGCCTAGTATCTGGTCCAGAAGCAGATATTAAAGTAGGTAACGCATTACCATTGGAAAACATTCCAGTTGGTACAGTTATCCACAACATTGAAATGAAACCTGGTAAAGGTGGACAATTAATCCGTTCAGCTGGAACAAGCGCGCAAGTACTTGGTAAAGAAGGCAAATACGTATTAATCCGCTTAAACTCTGGCGAAGTTCGTATGATCTTAGCAACTTGCCGTGCAACAATCGGTTCAGTTGGTAACGAACAACACGAATTAATCAACATTGGTAAAGCTGGCCGCTCTCGTTGGATGCGTAAACGCCCAACTGTTCGTGGTAGCGTAATGAACCCTAACGATCACCCACACGGTGGTGGTGAAGGTAAAACACCAATTGGACGTAAAGCGCCAGTATCTCCATGGGGTCAACCAGCAATTGGATACAAAACACGTAATAAAAAAGCTAAATCAGACAAACTTATCGTTCGTCGTCGTACTAAATAATTTTTTTGACCATGTGTCGTACATTTTGAGAGGAGGTTCACCATGGGTCGTAGTTTAAAAAAAGGACCTTTCGTCGATGATCATTTGATGAAAAAGGTCGAAGCACAACAAGGTGCCGAAAAGAAAAAAGTAATTAAAACTTGGTCTCGCCGCTCTACAATTTTTCCATCATTCGTAGGTTTCACAATCGCTGTATATGATGGACGGAAACATGTCCCTGTTTACATTCAAGAAGACATGGTAGGACATAAATTAGGTGAATTTGCACCAACTAGAACTTATCGTGGCCACGTTGCTGACGATAAAAAAACTAAACGCTAATTTTGAGGGGAGGATATGCAAATGTCAGAACAAATTACATCAGCTAAAGCAACTGCAAAAACAGTTCGCACTTCACCTCGTAAAGCACGTTTAGTAATCGATCTTATCAGAGGGAAAAGCGTTGCGGATGCAATTTCAATCTTGAAATTCACACCGAACAAGTCTGCTGGAATCATTGAAAAAGTTTTAATGTCAGCAGTTGCTAACGCAGAAAACAACTTTGACTTAGACGTTGAAAGCTTAGTCGTATCTGAAGCATTTGTTAACGAAGGACCAACAATGAAACGTTTCCGTCCTCGTGCAAAAGGTTCAGCTTCACCAATCAACAAACGTACTAGTCACATCACAGTAGTTGTAACAGAGAAATAAGTCTCATGAAATAGGCTGTTTTCTTTATGAAAACAGAGCTTAAACATTTAAGAGGAGGGACAATCAGTGGGTCAAAAAGTACATCCAATTGGAATGCGTGTAGGCATCATCCGCGACTGGGATGCGAAATGGTATGCTGAAAAAGAGTATGCTGAATTCTTACACGAAGATTTAAGAATCCGTAAATTTATCGCAACAAAACTTGCTGATGCTGCTGTATCTACAATTGAAATCGAACGCGCTGCAAACCGTGTTAACATTTCAATTCACACAGCTAAACCAGGTATGGTTATCGGTAAAGGCGGATCTGAAGTCGAAAACCTAAGAAAAGAATTAAACAAATTAACTGGCAAACGAGTTCACATCAACATCGTTGAAATCAAAAAACCAGATTTAGATGCAAAATTAGTAGGCGAAGGAATTGCACGTCAATTAGAAAACCGTGTTGCTTTCCGTCGTGCTCAAAAACAAGCCATCCAACGCGCAATGCGTGCTGGCGCTAAAGGAATCAAAACTCAAGTATCAGGTCGTCTAAACGGTGCGGATATCGCTCGTTCAGAAGGATACTCTGAAGGAACTGTACCACTTCACACATTACGTGCGGACATTGATTACGCATGGGAAGAAGCGGACACTACTTACGGAAAACTAGGAGTTAAAGTGTGGATCTATCGTGGAGAAATTCTTCCAACGAAAAAAAACACTGAGAAAGGAGGGAAATAATCATGTTAGTACCTAAACGTGTAAAACACCGTCGTGAATTCCGCGGAAAAATGCGCGGTGAAGCTAAAGGCGGAAAAGAAGTAGCATTTGGTGAATGGGGTTTACAAGCAACTGAATCTCACTGGATTACTAACCGTCAAATCGAAGCAGCCCGTATTGCAATGACTCGTTACATGAAACGTGGCGGGAAAGTATGGATTAAAATTTTCCCTCACAAGTCTTACACAAGTAAAGCTATCGGCGTACGTATGGGTAAAGGTAAAGGGGCACCAGAAGGCTGGGTATCACCAGTTAAACGTGGTAAAATCATGTTTGAAATCGCAGGCGTTCCTGAAGAAGTAGCTCGTGAAGCTCTTCGTCTTGCATCTCACAAATTGCCGGTAAAAACTAAGATCGTAAAACGTGAGGAAATGGGTGGTGAATCGAATGAAGGTTAAAGAAATCAGAGAATTAACCACTGCCGAAATGCTAGATAAAGAAAAACAATTAAAAGAAGAATTGTTCAACTTAAGATTCCAATTAGCAACAGGTCAATTAGAAAACACTGCACGTATTAAAGAAGTACGTCAATCGATTGCACGCATCAAAACAGTATTGCGTGAACAAGCTAACTAATAGTGGAAGGAGGCCAAACGCGTATGACTGAAGAAAGAAATCAACGTAAAGTTTACCAAGGTCGCGTGGTATCAGACAAAATGGATAAAACAATCACAGTTGTCGTTGAAACAAAGAAAAACCACCCTATCTATGGCAAACGTATGAAATATTCTAAAAAATATAAAGCGCATGATGAAAACAACACAGCGAAAGTTGGAGACATCGTAAAAATCATGGAAACTCGTCCATTATCAGCTACAAAACGTTTCCGTTTACTAGAGGTAGTCGAAGAAGCAGTTATTATCTAATAAAACGAGAATTTCCTAATAGATTGAAGCACAAAATCTGAAAGGGGGATACACATCGTGATCCAACAAGAAAGTCGTTTAAGAGTCGCTGACAATTCTGGCGCACGTGAAATTTTAACGATCAAAGTCCTAGGCGGATCTGGTCGTAAAACTGCTAACATCGGTGACGTTATTGTTGCTACTGTCAAACAAGCAACGCCAGGTGGGGTTGTTAAAAAAGGTGAAGTAGTTAAAGCCGTTATCGTTCGTACAAAATCTGGCGCTCGTCGTGCTGACGGTTCTTACATCAAATTTGATGAAAATGCTGCGGTAATTATCCGTGACGATAAAAGCCCACGCGGAACACGTATCTTCGGACCAGTTGCACGTGAATTACGTGAAAACAACTTCATGAAGATCGTTTCTCTAGCACCAGAAGTATTATAATCTCGAGCCCACGTTAAAGGAGGTGCGAAACAGTAATGTTTGTTAAAAAAGGCGATAAAGTAAAAGTTATCACTGGTAAAGATAAAAACAAAGAAGGCGTTGTCTTAGCAGCGTTTCCTAAACAAGATAAAGTTATCGTTGAAGGTGTCAACGTCGTTAAAAAACACCAAAAACCAAACCAAGCAGCCCCACAAGGTGGAATCCTTGAAGTGGAAGCGCCAATTCATGTTTCTAATGTAATGGTGATTGATCCTTCAAACGGAGAAGCTACTAAAGTTGCGTTTAAAGAAGTCGACGGCAAAAAAGTCCGCGTTTCTAAAAAAACAGGTGAAGTTTTAGATAAATAAAAATTGCGGAAGGAGGGCTTACTGAATGAACCGCCTGAAAGAAAAATATATTAAAGAAGTAACACCATCATTGGTGGAAAAATTTAATTACAGCTCAGTTATGCAAACACCTAAAGTTGATAAAATCGTTATCAACATGGGTGTGGGTGATGCAGTATCAAATGCTAAAAACTTAGACAAAGCTGTTGAAGAATTAGCATTAATCACTGGTCAAAAACCACTTATCACAAAAGCTAAAAAATCTATCGCTGGATTCCGTTTACGTGAAGGAATGCCAATCGGTGCGAAAGTAACGCTACGCGGCGAAAGAATGTACGAATTTTTAGATAAATTAGTAACAGTTTCTTTACCTCGTGTACGTGACTTCCACGGTGTCAGCAAAAAAGCTTTCGATGGTCGTGGTAACTATACTTTAGGTATTAAAGAACAATTAATCTTCCCAGAAGTTGATTATGATTTAGTAGATAAAGTACGCGGTATGGACATCGTAATTGTTACAACAGCGAACACTGACGAAGAGTCTCGCGAATTGTTGGCACAATTAGGTATGCCATTCCAAAAATAATATAAGGAGGCGAACTACGTGGCTAAAAAATCAATGATTGCTAAAAACAAACGTCCTGCTAAACATTCAACACAAGCTTATACTCGTTGTGAACGTTGTGGACGTCCACATTCAGTTTATCGTAAATTTCATCTTTGCCGTATTTGCTTCCGCGAACTTGCCTATAAAGGTCAAATTCCCGGCGTGAAGAAAGCTAGCTGGTAAACAAGTAAACTCGCATAAAGGAGGTAAATAGTTCAATGGTCATGACAGATCCAATTGCAGATTTTCTAACTCGCATTCGTAATGCGAACATGGTTAAACATGAAACTTTAGAAGTACCTGCTTCAAAAATCAAACGTGATATCGCAGAAATCCTGAAACGTGAAGGATTTATCCGCGACGTAGAATACATCGAAGATGACAAACAAGGCGTAATCCGTGTTTTCCTAAAATATGGTAAAAACGAAGAACGTGTTATCACAAACTTAAAACGTATTTCTAAACCAGGTTTACGTGCATACGTAAAAGCTGACGAAGTACCAAAAGTATTAAACGGTCTAGGAATTGCAATCATCTCTACATCAGAGGGTGTAATTACTGACAAAGAAGCTAGAGCGAAAAATATCGGCGGCGAAGTAATCGCCTACGTATGGTAATTCTAAAAAATACACAAGGAGGTGTCTCTAAGTGAGCCGTATTGGTAATAAAGTTGTTGTTCTTCCTGCTGGTGTTGAAATCAAGCAAGACGGAAACAACATTACAGTTAAAGGACCTAAAGGTGAATTAACACGCGAATTTTCTTCTGATATCAAAATGAACATCGAAGGAAACGAAGTGACATTCACTCGTCCAAACGATTCAAAAGAAATGAAAACAATCCACGGAACAACTCGTGCAAACTTCAACAACATGGTTGTTGGTGTTTCTGAAGGTTTCCAAAAAGCACTTGAACTTATCGGGGTCGGATACCGTGCCCAAGTACAAGGCAACAAATTAACTTTAAACGTTGGTTATTCTCATCCTGTCGAAATGACAGCACCAGAAGGCGTAACATTTGAAGTACCTGCGAACACACAAGTTATCGTTAAAGGCATCAACAAAGAAGTTGTTGGTGAATTAGCTGCTAACATCCGTGGCGTTCGTCCTCCAGAACCTTATAAAGGCAAAGGGATTCGCTATGTTGGTGAATTTGTACGCCGTAAAGAAGGTAAAACTGGTAAATAATAACAGCTGTGTAGAAAACAGAAGTCAACAACAAGCAACTGTCATTTTATGGGATTTTTCCAATAAAATGCTTTTGTCTTGTCTGCCAGCTTCTCTTTTCCGTAATCTGCTGACTGCTTGAAATATTAGTAGTAAACATTAAATCAAAGAGGTGAAAATTGTGATTACAAAACCAGATAAAAACAAAACACGTCAAAAGAGACATCGTCGTGTACGTAACAAAATCTCTGGTACTGCTGAGTGCCCACGCTTGAACATTTTCCGTTCTAACAAAAACATCTACGCGCAAGTCATTGATGACGTAGCGGGTGTGACGCTAGCAAGTGCCTCTGCCTTGGATAAAGAAATTTCAGGTGGAACAAAAACAGAAACAGCTGCAGCTGTTGGTAAACTAGTTGCTGAACGTGCCGCTGAAAAAGGCATCAAAAAAGTAGTCTTCGACCGTGGTGGATACCTTTACCATGGCCGCGTGCAAGCTTTAGCTGAAGCTGCTCGTGAAAATGGACTAGAATTTTAGGAGAAGGAGGAACACCATTCATGGTTTATATTGATCCAAAACATTTGGAATTAGAAGACCGCGTTGTAGCGATCAACCGTGTAACAAAAGTTGTTAAAGGTGGACGTCGTTTACGTTTCGCAGCTTTAGTTGTTGTCGGTGACAAAAACGGACACGTTGGTTTCGGTACTGGTAAAGCACAAGAAGTACCTGAAGCTATCCGTAAAGCAATCGAAGACGCGAAGAAAAACTTAGTTGAAGTGCCTATGGTTGGTTCTACTATCCCGCACGAAGTAATTGGCGTATTCGGTGGCGGCCGTATCCTTATGAAACCTGCAGTAGAAGGTTCTGGGGTAGCTGCTGGTGGACCAGTTCGTGCCGTATTGGAATTAGCTGGTGTAGCAGATATTACATCTAAATCACTAGGTTCAAACACACCTATTAACGTTGTTCGCGCAACTGTTGAAGGTCTAAAACAATTAAAACGTGCCGAAGAAGTGGCAGCACTTCGCGGTAAATCTGTAGAAGAAATTATCGGTTAAGGAGGACAAAAATAATGGCTGAATTAAAAATTACTTTAAAACGCAGTGTTATCGGACGTCCTCAAAACCAACGTGCTACAGTTAAAGCGTTAGGTTTAGGTAAAGTGAATAGTACTGTTACAAAACCTGCCAATGAAGCAATCAAAGGTATGGTTAACACTATTTCACATTTAGTGGACGTAGAAGAAGTTTAAGATTTATAGATTTGTAATAGAAGATTGCTTAAGGAGGTGCCAAACCTATGAAACTTCATGAATTAAAACCTGCTGAGGGCTCACGCCAAGTACGTAACCGTGTTGGACGTGGTACTTCATCTGGTAATGGTAAAACAGCTGGCCGTGGACAAAAAGGGCAAAAAGCCCGTTCAGGCGGTGGTGTTCGTTTAGGATTTGAAGGGGGTCAAACTCCATTATTCCGTCGTTTACCAAAACGTGGGTTTACAAACATTAATCGTAAAGATTACGCTGTTGTGAACTTAGATACTTTAAACCGTTTTGAAGATGGAACAGAAGTAACTCCTGTTGTCCTAAAAGAAGCAGGAATCGTTAAAAACGAAAAAGCGGGAATCAAAGTTCTTGCAGATGGTGAGTTAACGAAAAAATTAACTGTGAAAGCAGCTAAATTCTCGAAATCAGCACAAGAAGCTATCGAAGCTGCTGGTGGTTCAATCGAGGTGATCTAATTGTTCAAGCTATTAAAGAACGCCTTTAAAGTCAAAGACATTAGATCAAAAATCTTATTTACAGTTTTAATCTTGTTTGTATTTCGCCTAGGTGCGCACATTACTGTGCCCGGGGTGAATGCAAAGGGATTGTCTGATTTAAGTAGCTTACCCTTTTTGAATATGTTGAATATGGTGAGTGGTAGTGCCATGCAAAACTTCTCTATCTTCTCGATGGGGGTTTCGCCATACATTACAGCCTCTATTATCATTCAACTATTGCAAATGGATATTGTACCTAGATTTGTAGAATGGTCAAAACAAGGGGAAGTTGGGCGTAAGAAATTAAATCAAGCTACAAGATATCTAACGATTGTCTTGGGTGTGGCTCAGTCAATGGGGATCACTGCTGGTTTTAATAGCTTAAGTCAAACTGGGATTGTCAACAATCCAACCTTAGGTACCTTTGTGATGATTGCAGTTATTTTAACTGCTGGGACTATGTTTGTGACTTGGATGGGTGAACAAATTACAGAAAAAGGAATCGGAAATGGTGTTTCAATGATTATCTTTGCCGGGATTATTTCTCGTTTGCCAGGAGCAGTCAAAGAAATCTATGAAGATTACTTCGTCAATATCGAGTCTTCTCGTATTTGGCAATCTGTTATTTTCATTGCAATCTTAGTTATTGCTATTTTGGTGATTGTTACAGTCGTAACGTTCTTCCAACAAGCAGAGCGTAAGATTCCAATCCAATATACAAAACGTGTTTCTGGTGCACCAACAAGTAGTTATTTACCGTTAAAAGTAAATGCTGCTGGGGTTATTCCAGTTATCTTTGCCAGCTCGTTAATTGCAACACCAAATGCCATTTTACAAGCTTTCTCATCAAAATTCGCTGGTGAAAATTGGTATGACATTATGACAAAAATCTTCAGTTATAACACAGTTCCAGGGGCAATCATCTATACTGTCCTAATCGTTGCGTTTACGTTCTTCTATGCATTTGTTCAAGTAAACCCTGAGAAATTAGCGGAAAACTTACAAAAACAAGGAAGCTACATTCCAAGCGTGCGACCAGGTAAAGGTACAGAAGAATATGTATCTGGCGTGTTAATGAGATTAAGTGTTGTCGGCTCAATTTTCCTAGGACTTGTTGCTTTACTTCCAATCATTGCGCAAATGGTTTGGAACTTACCTCAATCAATCGGTTTAGGTGGAACAAGTTTACTAATCGTTATCGGGGTTGCATTAGAAACAACGAAACAATTAGAAGGATTAATGATGAAACGTCAATATGTCGGCTTTATCAATAAGTAAGAATCGAGTGTTGAGGTTTTACCTCAGCACCATTCTCACATATGGCTAGCTTCATAAGCCGGTCTTTAAAATTAGGAGGAGAATATATGAACCTCATTTTAATGGGATTACCTGGAGCAGGTAAAGGCACCCAAGCAGAAAAAATCATTGATACGTATGGCATTCCACATATTTCTACTGGAGATATGTTCCGTGCAGCAATGAAAAATGAAACTGCCTTGGGCCTAGAAGCGAAATCTTATATCGATAAAGGTGAACTGGTTCCTGACGAAGTAACAAACGGAATTGTTAAAGAACGCCTTGCTGAACCAGATACAGACAAAGGATTCCTATTAGATGGTTTCCCACGTACACTGGATCAAGCAAAAGCATTAGATACAATGCTTAAAGAATTAAACAAAAAAATTGATGCTGTCATTGACATCCATGTAGAAGAAGATGTATTAATCGAGCGTTTAGCTGGACGATTCATCTGTCGCACATGTGGCGCAACGTATCATAAATTATTCAACCCGCCAAAAGTTGAAGGCATTTGTGATCGCTGTGGCGGACATGAATTCTACCAAAGAGAAGATGATAAGCCCGAAACGGTTAAAAATCGTTTGGCAGTCAACATTGAAAGTAGCGCACCAATCTTAGCTTTCTATAAAGAACAAGGCTTGATGCATACAATCGATGGCAATCGCGAAATCGATACTGTTTTTTCTGATGTGAAAAAAATCATTGACGAAAACTAATTTCCAATTGCCCGCAGTTTAACCCTGTTGTTGTATTCAGTTTCTCTTGCCAAAACATAACTAAATATGGTAGAATATATCAGTCCGACTTCTACAGTTTTGTGACATCAAAATGAATAACGAAGTTAGTTGAGAATTTCTAGGTGGGAGCTGGAGTTTCCGCCGTTTTATCGTGTGAAAACGCGAAACAAGTACAAGGAGGTACTGTGCGTGGCAAAAGAAGATATGATTGAAGTCGAAGGTACAGTCGTCGAAACTTTGCCGAATGCAATGTTTAAAGTCGAACTAGAAAATGGACACCAAGTTCTTGCTACTGTTTCAGGTAAAATCCGTATGCACTACATCCGTATCTTACCTGGTGACAAAGTAACAGTTGAATTATCACCGTATGATTTAACGCGTGGCCGTATTACTTATCGCTTTAAATAATTGTACTCCGTAAAACCACAGGAGGTATTATCATGAAAGTAAGACCATCAGTAAAACCAATGTGTGAACATTGTAAAGTAATTCGCCGTAAAGGACGTGTTATGGTTATTTGCCCAGCAAATCCAAAACATAAACAACGTCAAGGATAATTAGGAGGTGTAACGAATAATGGCTCGTATTGCAGGAGTAGACATCCCTCGTGACAAACGTGTAGTAGTTTCTCTTACTTACATTTATGGTATTGGTAACACTACAGCTAAAAAAGTTTTAGCAAACGTTGGCGTATCTGAAGATGTTCGTGTACGTGATTTAACAAACGAACAAACAGATGCGATTCGTGCGGAAATTGATAAGTTAAAAGTTGAAGGGGATCTTCGTCGTGAAGTGAACTTAAACATCAAACGCTTGATGGAAATCGGTTCATACCGTGGAATCCGTCACCGTCGTGGATTACCAACTCGTGGACAAAACACGAAAAATAATGCACGTACTCGTAAAGGCCCTACTAAAACAGTAGCAGGCAAGAAAAAATAATTCCTAAGTGAAGGAGGTTAGAACTTCATGGCAGCAAAAAAAGTTAGTCGTAAACGCCGTGTCAAAAAGAATATAGAATCAGGTGTAGCACATATCCATTCTACATTCAACAATACAATCGTAATGATTACTGATACACATGGTAATGCATTAGCATGGTCATCAGCAGGATCATTAGGCTTTAAAGGAAGCAAAAAATCAACTCCTTTTGCCGCTCAAATGGCTGCAGAAGCCGCAACTAAAGTGGCAATGGAACATGGACTTAAAACTGTAGACGTAACAGTTAAAGGACCTGGTTCTGGACGTGAAGCAGCAATTCGTTCATTACAAGCAACAGGTTTAGAAGTGACTGCAATTCGTGACGTGACTCCAGTTCCTCATAATGGATGCCGCCCTCCAAAACGCCGTCGTGTTTAATGAGCGCCACTCATTCTGAGTTTGAATTAGGAACGTCATTGAACAAGACACTTTTCGTTTTGAAAGGGGTATAGATAAGAATGATTGAATTTGAAAAACCAAGAATCGAAAAAATTGATGAAAATAGAGATTATGGTAAGTTCGTCGTTGAACCATTAGAACGCGGTTACGGAACTACTTTAGGTAACTCTCTACGTCGTATTTTATTGTCTTCTTTACCAGGAGCTGCAATTACGAATATTCAAATCGATGGTGTTTTACACGAATTCTCAACCATTCCAGGTGTACGAGAAGACGTAACACAAATTATTTTGAATATTAAAGGCTTAGCATTGAAATTATATGCTGAAGAAGAGAAAACCCTTGAGATCGATATTACAGGACCCGCTACCGTGACTGCCGGCGATATTATCGTGGACAGTGATGTTGAGATCCTAAATAAAGATTTAGTTATCTGTAGTGTTGCTGAAGGAGCTACTTTCCATGCTCGCTTAACAGTGAAACCTGGTCGTGGCTATGTTCAAGCAGACGAAAACAAAAAAGAAGATATGCCAATCGGTGTACTTCCAGTTGATTCCATCTACACACCCGTTCGTCGTGTTAACTACCAAGTAGAAAATACACGTGTTGGTCGTCGTGATGATTTCGACAAATTAACAATGGAAATATGGACAGATGGTTCAATCATTCCTCAAGAAGCACTAAGTTTAGCTGCGAAAATCATGACTGAGCATTTAGATATCTTTGTAAACCTTACTGACGAAGCGAAAAACGCTGAAATCATGGTGGAAAAAGAAGAAACTCAAAAAGAGAAAATGCTAGAAATGACGATTGAAGAACTTGATTTATCAGTTCGTTCATATAACTGTTTAAAACGTGCAGGCATTAATACTGTACAAGAACTTACAAACAAATCTGAACCAGAAATGATCAAAGTACGTAATTTAGGTCGTAAATCTCTTGAAGAAGTAAAACTTAAATTGCATGATCTAGGATTAGGATTACGTAAGGACGATTAAGACTTTTACGAAGTTTCCAGTCCTGCTTAACAGCAGTGGCTCGTGAGAACAGAAACGAAGGAGGGAACCCAACGTGAGTTACCGTAAATTAGGACGCACATCAAGCCAACGTAAAGCTATGCTACGTGATATTACAACTGATTTAATCATCAACGAACGCATCGTAACTACTGAAGCTCGTGCGAAAGAAGTACGTTCAACTGTAGAAAAAATGATTACTTTAGGTAAACGTGGAGATCTTCATGCACGTCGTCAAGCAGCTACTTTCGTTCGTAATGAAGTTGCTAGTGTTCGTGAAGAAGATGAGTCTATCGTTGTTGAATCAGCTTTACAAAAGCTATTTAACGATTTAGGACCTCGTTTCGCGGAACGCCAAGGTGGTTACACTCGTATCTTGAAGACAGAACCAAGACGCGGCGATGCAGCACCAATGGTAGTTATCGAATTTGTTAAATAATTAATAAACCGATCACTTTATAGATGTTTCTTTTAGAGTGTTATGATGTTGGAGGCGACTCCGAGTCTAGCTCTGCTTTCCCTGCTAAAGATGGCTTTAGTAGGGGAGCACTCATCATATAAAGGTGATTTTTTTTTGCTTTGGGAAAACGCTGTTTTCTCAAAGCTTTTTTGTTTCTTAAAAGCATTGCAGAAGCTTTTCCGGTTTGTTATACTGGTTATTAATTGGAATTTTCAGATAATTAAACATCTGAGTTAGTAGAAGGGGGAATTATATGTCACAAATGTTTGCTTTTTCGTTGCTGATGGTTATTTTATACATTGGTGATGTAGTTTCTATCAAAACAAAAGCTTGGATTCCATCTGTTTTTGTTTGTGGTGTTTTATTTATTCTTGGTTATTGGACTATTTTTCCACAAAATATTGTGGAAGTGGCAGGGATTCCTACAGTGGTTGCCACTTTATTAATGTATCTGTTGATTACTAATATGGGCACTCTGCTCTCTGTTAAAGAATTGGTTAATCAATGGAAAACGATTGTGATTGCTTTGTCAGGTATTCTGGGCATTATTGCCTTGTTGTTAGCTGTAGGGACTTTTGTTTTTGACTTAAAAACAGTTTTAGTTGCAATCCCGCCGTTAGTAGGAGGTTTAGTTTCTTCATTAGTAATGTCAGAAGCGGCTCAATCAGCTGGTTTAGCCTCACTTTCGGTTTTGGCAATTTTAATTTATGTCATTCAAGGGTTTGCTGGTTATCCCTTAACTTCAATTGTTCTAAAAAAAGAAGGAAAGCGGAAGCTTCAAGAATATCGAGCAGGGACATGGCAGCCAGTTCATGAACAAGAGGGGCAAGAAACAGGAGCAGAACCAGATGTGCCTAAACTATTTGAAAAAGTACCCAAACGATATCATACAGATTATTCACGAATTTTACGTTTAGCCTTAGTTGCCACACTTGCTTATTATGTTTCTGTGTGGACGGCACCGTTTGTGACGATTAGTCCTTTTGTGCTGTGTTTATGTTTTGGCGTGGTTGCAACGTCTTTAGGCTTTTTAGAAAAGCAACCATTACAGAAAGCAAATAGCTTTGGTTTTGCGATTTTAGGGTTAATGCTTTTTGTCTTTGATGGCTTAAAACAAGCCACACCTGAAATGTTGATGGATTTATTTTTACCAATGATTGGGATTATTGTGATTGGTGTTATCGGGATGTACATCTTTTCAGCAATTGTTGGTCGTGTATTAGGTGTGAGTAAAGAGATGGCATTCGCTGTTTCGTTGACAGCTTTATATGGCTTTCCAGCCGATTATATTATTACGAATGAAGTGATTCAATCATTGACAGAAGATGAACAAGAACAGGCGGCTTTAACGAGCCATTTAATGCCACCGATGTTAGTGGCAGGTTTCGTAACAGTCACTATTGTTTCGGTTATTTTAGCGGGTATTTTTTCAAGTATTTTATTAAGTTTGTAGAAACGGGGCGTAAGTATGAAAAAAATCAAAGCACTGATCAAGCAGCATGCACAAGAAATGATTGCTTTTCGACGGGATTTACACCAACATCCAGAATTACAATTTGAAGAATTTCGAACGACAGAAAAAGTTGCGGCAGTTCTTGATCAATTAGGAATTACTTATCGCAAAACAGAACCGACGGGTTTAATTGCTGAAATTGTGGGCGGCAAATCAGGCCGAGTGGTTGCGCTGCGGGCGGATATGGATGCCTTACCTGTACAGGAATTAAATGAAGATTTAGCTTATAAATCTTTAGAAGCTGGCAAGATGCATGCATGTGGGCATGATTCCCATACCGCGATGTTAGTAACAGCGGCTAAAGTATTAAAAGAAATCCAAGAAGAACTTCAGGGAACGGTACGGTTAATTTTTCAACCATCTGAAGAGAATGCGCAAGGCGCTAAAGTAATGGTTGCGCAAGGCGCAATGACCGGTGTTGATGATGTATTTGGCTTACATATCTGGTCACAAATGCCTGTAGGAACCGCTTCGTGTCGAGTGGGCTCAAGTTTCGCATCCGCAGATATTTTTTCTGTTGATTTTACAGGCCGTGGTGGCCATGGTGCCATGCCAAACGCTTGTATTGATGCGGCAGTTATAGCTTCTTCTTTCGTGATGAATCTGCAAACGATTGTTTCTCGGGAGACAGATCCTTTAGATCCAGTAGTTGTCACGATTGGACGGATGGATGTGGGGACCCGTTTTAATGTGATTGCTGAGAATGCACGTTTAGAAGGAACGGTTCGTTGCTTTAGTGTAGCAACGCGTAATCGAGTAGAACAGGCGCTGCAACGCTATGCGGAACAAACAGCCGCTATCTACGGTGGGACGGCTTCGTTAGATTATCAATATGGAACGTTGCCAGTGATTAATGATGAGCAAGATGCCTTGTTTGCCCAAACACTAATTAAGGAAAATTTTGGTGAAGCGGCCTTAAGACAAGAAGAGCCGACAACCGGTGGTGAAGACTTCAGTTATTATACTGAACATGCTTCTGGTTGTTTTGCCTTAGTGGGAAGTGGTAATCCAGAGAAAGATACGGAATGGGCACATCACCATGGTCGTTTTAATATTGATGAAGATGCGATGGCAATGGGTGCTGAGTTATATGCCCAATATGCGTTTGAATATTTGAAGACACATTTTTAAAAGAAAATCAGTAACTTCTTGTTTTATGAGAACAAGAAGTTATTTTTATGAAAAATAGACCTGTCAAGACAGATAAGAGCTCCCATAATGACCGTTCTTTTGGTATAATAAAAAATAGTGTGAAGAATCAGAACAGATGATTGAAAAAACGCTACTTTTTTGGTAGTGTTAGAAAGAATAAATAGATTGAGGGAGTACGCGATGCAACCAATCATTGAACTAAATAATATCCAATTTAATTATCAACCAGAAGATGCTTCTCCCGCTTTAAAAGATGTGTCTTTTTCCATTCAACAAGGCGAATGGGTCGCTATTATTGGCCATAATGGTTCTGGTAAATCAACGTTAGCCAAAACGATCAATGGGCTGTTACTGCCAGCTGCTGGGACTATCAAAGTTGGCGGCAAAGAATTAAATGAAGCAAACGTCTGGGATATCCGGCGTATGGTAGGAATGGTCTTTCAGAATCCAGATAACCAATTTGTCGGTTCAACAGTCGAAGACGATGTGGCTTTTGGTTTAGAAAATCAAGGTATTCCGCGTGATGAAATGGTCGAACGTGTTCACGATGCATTAGAACGGGTTCGTATGTTAGATTTTGCCAAGCGAGAACCTGCTCGGCTATCTGGCGGCCAAAAACAACGAGTAGCTATCGCTGGTGTGGTTGCTTTGCGACCAGATATTATTATTTTAGACGAAGCGACAAGTATGTTAGATCCAGAAGGTCGTGCAGAAGTAATTGCTACCATTCAAAAGATTAAAGAAGAAAGCAATTTAACAGTTATTTCTATTACCCACGATATTGATGAAGCGGCTAATGCGAATCGTATTTTAGTGATGCGCCAAGGACAATTGACAAACGAGGGAACACCAGAAAAGATTTTTTCTGCAGGAGAAGCGCTTGTTGAAATGGGCTTGGATTTACCGTTTCCTGAAAAATTAAAAGTAGCTTTGAAAGAGCGCGGCGTTGTTGTGCCAACGAATTATTTAACAGAAGAAGGGATGGTGGATTGGTTATGGACATCCGTTTTAAACAAGTAGATTTTACTTACCAACCCAATACTCCTTTTGAGCAACGGGCATTATTCGATATTAATTTAACGATTCAAGACGGCTCTTATACAGCGATTGTCGGACATACTGGCAGTGGCAAATCAACGCTATTGCAACATTTAAATGCTTTGGTGAAACCAACTAAAGGCCAAGTGACAATTGGAGAGCGTGTAATTACGCCAGAAACTGATAATAAGAATTTAAAACCAATTCGTAAAAAAGTTGGGATCGTTTTTCAATTTCCAGAAGCACAATTGTTTGAAGAAACAGTGGAGCGAGACATCGCTTTCGGACCGAAAAACTTTGGTGTTTCAGACGAAGAAGCGAAAAAATTAGCTAAGAAAATGCTTGATTTAGTCGGCTTAGATGAAAAATACTTACAACATTCTCCGTTTGAATTATCAGGTGGTCAAATGCGCCGTGTCGCAATTGCTGGTGTGCTAGCGATGGAACCAGAAGTTTTAGTATTAGACGAACCGACTGCTGGTTTGGATCCTAAGGGTCGTAAAGAAATGATGGAGATGTTTAGTCGTCTGCATAAGGAACATAATATGACCATCGTTTTAGTGACACATTTGATGGATGATGTGGCTAATTACGCAGATCATGTGATTGTTTTAGAAAAAGGACAAATCGTCCGAGCGGGAGCACCACAAGAAGTGTTTCAAGAGACACAATGGCTGAAAGAAAAACAATTAGGCGTGCCAACTGCAGCCGAATTTGCTGAAAAATTAGTGGCAAAAGGCTTTTCTTTTGAGCAATTACCATTAACGGCCGATCAATTAGCCGATCAGCTTCTGAAAAAAATGCAGGAAGCAGGTGAGGCAAAATGATGAATAAATTGATTTTTGGGCGCTATATTCCAGGTGATTCTTTTATCCATCGTTTAGATCCGCGCGCAAAATTATTAGCTAGTTTTTATTTTATTGGAATTATCTTTTTAGCAAATAATTGGCAGAGTTATGTTTTAATAGCAGCCTTTACTGCTTTTGCTATTTCATTATCAAAAATCAGCGCCCGCTTCTTTATCCGCGGTGTTCGGCCGTTATTATGGCTAATTCTGTTTACTGTGGCTCTTCAAACCTTGTTTACACAAGGGGGGGAAGTGTACTTTCAGTGGGGAATTATTTCCATTACCCAGTTTGGTGTGACGAATGGGCTATTTATTTTCTGTCGTTTTGTTTTAATTATTTTCATGTCAACGTTATTAACTTTAACGACGGCACCATTAGAGTTATCAGATGCGATTGAATATTTGTTACGCCCACTTCGTGTGGTGAAATTTCCAGTTCATGAAGTTTCATTGATGTTATCAATTGCCTTACGTTTTGTCCCAACATTAATGGATGAAACGGAAAAGATTATGAATGCCCAACGTGCCCGTGGTGTTGATTTTGGCGAAGGAAACTTACTTCAAAAAATGAAAGCTATTGTTCCACTTTTAATTCCGCTTTTCGTAAGTAGTTTTAATCGTGCGGAAGACTTAGCGACTGCTATGGAAGCAAGAGGTTATCAAGGTGGCGAAGGACGGACAAAATACCGCATTCTTCATTGGCACCTACGAGATACAATAGTAATGTTTGGCTTTGTCTTGTTAACCATTGGCTTATTTGTATTAAGAACTTAGAAAAGGTGAAGAAAAATTATGCCCCGCTATAAAGCAATCATTGCCTATGATGGCACTCATTTTCATGGCTTTCAAAAGCAGCCTAATGAGCGTACCGTTCAAGAAGAAATAGAAAAAACGTTAGCACGCATGAATAACGGACACTCCGTGACGGTTTTTGGTTCAGGACGAACAGATGCAGGTGTTCATGCAATGGGCCAAGTGATTCACTTTGATTATCCGCAGGAACGTCCGTTGGAAAAAATGCGCTTTGCGTTAGACACACAAACACCAGAAGACATTGCTGTGCGAAGCGTGGAACGTGTTTCAGAAGACTTTCATGCACGTTATCACGTGATCGAAAAAACCTATCAATTTAAAGTGGATATTGGCAAACCACGAAGTCCATTTCGACGTTTTTATGCCAGTTATTTTCCGTATCCCATTGATCTCGAAAAAATCCAACAAGCTTTGCCTGATTTATTAGGTACCCATGATTTTACCTCTTTCTGTGCCTCAGGAAGTTCGGTAGAAGATAAAGTCCGAACCATTCATGAAGCCAGTGTTCATGTCAATGAAACGGGGGATGAATTAACATTCACTTTTCGGGGCGATGGTTTCTTGTACAAAATGATTCGGATTTTAGTTGGTACGCTATTGAAAATCGGCAATGGGCGGCTGGAACCAACCGCGATTCCAGCAATTATCGCAGCCAAAGATCGAAATTTAGCAGGTCCGACTGCTCATCCAGAAGGATTGTATTTAGCAGAAGTGAAATATGAAAACTAAAAAGACGTAGACCTTACAAAAAAAGGTCTGCGTCTTTTTAGTTGCAAAATTTAGATGTATTTAACAGCTGTTCCGTAAGCCACGACAGATTGCATGTCTGTGCCAATTGTGCCAGAATCAAAACGCATCATCACAACGGCATCTGCACCTAATTTAGAGGCTTCTGCTTTTAAACGTTCGATTGCTTGGTCGCGTGCTTCTCGTTGCATATCAGTGTAACCTTTGATTTCACCGCCAACTACACTTTTTAGTCCAGCACCTAAATCTTTAAACATATTTTTAGAACGTGTGGTTAACCCGAAAACTTCTCCAATAATTTCATATTCTTGACCGCTAATTCTCTCGGTTGTTGTAACTAACATGGGCAATTTCCTCCAGTACTTGTTGGTAACTTCAATTTACCATAGTCAAGAGTTTGGTACAACGAATATACATAAAAACAACACTAGAAAAGATGCGCTTCCGCATTTTTTCTAGTGTTGTTTTGGTAAGAATTAATCAAGGATAGGATCTTTATTAGAAATCATGACCCAAACCCAACTAATTAGAAAAGCAACCGTTGCTGGAACGACCCAGCCCATGCCAATAGTGAACAATGGTAAGTATTGGCCGGCTTTTTCTAAAAGCGTTGTTACAAACGCCGTATCTTTGATAAAGGCGGGGGAACTATTTAATGCATCTAAAACAGCAGCAATCAATGTGATATAGGTCGTTGCTTGATAGACTTCCCGTCGATGTTTGAAAATAGGACTGATGATTACCAAAAGCATTAAAGTAATCGCCAATGGATAAAGGAACATCAAGACTGGAACGGCAAATTGAATGATGTTGGTTAAGCCGACATTTGCAAAAATAGCTGGTAAAATAACAACAATTGCCAAGAATTTTTGATAGGAAACTTTCGGAAACATTTCTTCAAAAGTCTCAGAAAAGGCTGTGCTTAAGCCGATACCGGTTTTTAAACAAGCAAGAACTACGATAAAAGCCAGTAAAATACTCCCCGGTAGGCCTAAATAGTAATTGGCAATTTGGGCTAAGGCAATCCCGCCGTTTTCACTGATTGGAAAAGCCCCGATACTCATTGTTCCCATATAAGCAAGTAAGGTATAGATAATCCCCATCAATACAACACTGAAAGCACCTGATTTAATCATTCCTTTAGCGATATCTCCTGGTTTTTCGACGCCCATATTTCGTAAAGTGGAAACGACAACAATCCCAAAAGCTAATGAAGCTAAAGCATCCAACGTATTATAACCTTCTGTAAATCCTTTAAAGAAAGGACTTGAAATATAATTTTCACCAACAGCGGCACTGGCCACATGACCTAATGGTTTTACAAAGGCTAAAACAATCAAAATTCCTAGCAATGCTAAAAATAACGGATTTAAAAATTTACCCACATAATCTAAGATTTTACTTGGCTTTCTAGAGAAGAGCCAAACAGCTAAGAAAAATAATGCGGAAAAACCAGCAAGAACCAGCCATTGCAAGTCTTTAGGAACAAATGGTGCAAGACCAATCTCAAAAGAAGTAGTTGCTAACCTTGGTAAAGCAAAGAAAGGACCAATCGTTAAATATAATAGTAAGGTAAAAATAAGAGCATAACGACGATTAATCCGAGAAGCTAAGTCAAAAACACCTGAACTTTTAGAAACACCCATAGCAATGACACCAAGAAAAGGTAAGCCAATTCCAGTGGCTAAGAAGCCCAAGTTTGCTAAAAAGACGGAAGCCCCAGCTTCTTGTCCCATATGTACAGGGAAAATTAAATTTCCAGCACCGAAAAACAAACCGAATAACATTGAACCAACGTATAGATAATCACGCCAAACTAACTTTTTTTGCATAGATTCACACTCCTTAATATTGTCTTATTATTTAAAATAACAGAAGAAGAAACAGAGAGCAACCAGTTTTTATAGAAAACATTGGTTTTCTTATTTTTCTATGAAATAAGCATACTGATAATCATCACAATAGTGTCCATTTATATAAAATTCTTCTTTAAAATGTGCTTCCTGCACAAAATCATGTTTTTCATAGAATCGAATGGCTTCTTGATTGGTAGCCATTACTCGCAAACTCAGCTTATGAATCCCGCTTATCTGGGCCATATCTTTGACATACGACAGCAAAGAACCGCCAATCCCTTGACCTTGGAAATCTGGCGAAACGCCAATACTTAGTAACCATTGCTTTTGATGAGCTGCTAACGAAGTGGGCGGATGGACTTCAATAAATCCAGCGAGTTGTTGTCCGCTGATGGCAACGAAAATCGTTTCATCCTTCATTTTTTCCTGATATGCCGCAAGCGAGAGTGGTTGTATCTCGGCAGGGGTATTCTTTTTTGTCCAAATGATTTGGTCCAAGGTATGTAATGCGGGCCAATCTGCTTCGGCAACTAAGCGAATAGTGAGTGAGGTAGACAAGATAATAGGGCTCCTTTTTCTGAAATTTTAAAATATAAAAAGACTATAGCATTTATTGTCTGAAAATTCAAATACTTTTAAAACGAAAAGAAAAATGGCTGCACCTTTTCGATAAAATCAAAATATGCTACCATAGCTACCAGAGGATAGATGGTAAAAAAGAATCTATCTAAATGGAGGGTATGTTTGTGAAAAAAATGGCAGTATATTGTGGCGCCAGTCTGGGGAATGAGCCAATCTATCAGCAAGCTGCAGTAGCGTTAGCCGCTTGGATGAAAGAAAATCACTATGATCTAGTTTATGGCGGTGGCAATGTTGGTCTAATGGGTACAGTGGCTGATACGCTTTTGGCAGAAGGTGGAGAGGTAATTGGTGTCATGCCCACTTTTTTAATGGAACGAGAGATTGCACATAATGGCATTACAAAGATGCATACAGTCAGTGATATGCATGCGCGTAAGAAAAAAATGATTGAATTGGCAGATGTGTATTTAGCTTTACCCGGTGGTCCCGGCACACTCGAAGAAATTAGCGAGGTGATCTCTTGGGGCCGAGTCGGTGAACATATGAACCCTTGTATTTTATACAACGTGAATGGTTACTATGATTTATTAGCTGCTTTTTTTGATAAAATGGTAGAAACTAATTTCTTAACAGCGGCGGATCGAGCTAAAATTTTCATTTCAGATTCCTTAGAAGAAATTGGTGCATTTATTGATTCCTATGAACCGCCAATGATTCGTCAATACAAAAACTAGTAAAAAAGAGGCAGTCACTCTAACCAGAATGACTGCCTCTTTTTTACTAGTTTTTCGTTAAAATCCGATGTAAGAACTCTTTTGTCCGAGCTTCTTTTGGATGGACAAAAATATCTTCAGCGGTCCCTTCTTCGGCAATGACACCTTTATCCATGAAAATAACACGATCGGATACGTCCCGCGCAAATTCCATTTCATGTGTTACAATCACCATTGTTAGCCCTGTATGGGCAAGATTTTTCATCGTTTTTAGCACTTCGCCAACCATTTCAGGATCCAATGCAGAAGTTGGTTCATCGAAAAGTAAAACATCTGGATCCATTGATAATGCTCGAGCAATGGCTACCCGTTGCTTTTGTCCACCAGATAATTGAGCAGGTTTGGCATCAATAAAACGAGCCATGCCAACTTTTTCTAAATTTTCTAAGGCAATTTTTTTGGCTTCTTCTTTGTTTCTTTTTAGGACAGTCATCTGACCAGAAGTACAGTTTTCTAAGACATTCATGTTATTAAATAAATTGAATGATTGGAAAACCATGCCTAAATGGGTCCGATATTTGGGCAAACTATAACCACGTTCTAAAACATTTTTACCATTATAGATGATTTTGCCATCTGTTGGTTTTTCTAACAAATTAATACAACGTAATAACGTTGATTTACCAGAACCAGAAGAACCGATAATGGTGACAACTTCTCCTTTATTGACGTTCATATTGATATCTTTTAATACTTCGTTTTCGCCAAAGCTTTTTCGTAAATGTTCAATTTCAATAATTGCACTCATCTGTTTGCCTCCTAGCTTTCTTTTCCTTCTTCAGTTAATTCTTCTACTTTAACGTAAGCAGAAGGGCCATCCATTTTACGTTCCACAACACGTAAGATTCGTGTGATCACAAAAGTCATTACCAAGTACATGATGCCGACAATTGTAAAGGTTTGGAAGAACTGGAAGTTTGCGCCAGAAGCAGCATTCCCTTGGAAGAATAAATCTGCAACACCGATAACACTTAACACGGCCGTATCTTTGATATTAATG
Source organism: Enterococcus sp. DIV1090 (assembly GCF_050537975.1). Taxonomy (NCBI): domain Bacteria; kingdom Bacillati; phylum Bacillota; class Bacilli; order Lactobacillales; family Enterococcaceae; genus Enterococcus; species Enterococcus sp. DIV1090. Next base: position 183,856 of record NZ_CP172917.1, read on the forward strand.
ACAAATTCATTCCCTGTTGCAGGTAAAATATTACGTAATACTTGGGGAATAACGACTTTACGCATTGTTTGTCCATGGGTCATCCCAATCGCTTGTGCTGCCTCGAATTGTCCTTTATCTACTGCGAAAATACCTCCGCGAACAATTTCAGACATATAGGCACCAGTATTCACAGAAACGATAAATAATGCGGCCACTGTTCGGTCTAAAGAGATGCCAAAAGCTAGAGCTAAACCATAGAAAATAACCATTGCTTGAACCATCATTGGTGTACCACGGAAAACTTCAATATAAATAGAAAGAATTAAATTTCCTAATTTTTGGAAGAAACGAGCGACTGGGTTTTCAGAATCTGGAATTGTACGGAAGACACCAATTAGTAAACCAAGGGTTGTTCCGACGACCGTCCCGATTAACGCGATAAATAGCGTTAAACCAGCACCACGTAAAAACATGTCGCCATATTGATTCCAAATATTTTTGAAATCGTTAATAAGTCCTGTTTTTTGTTCATCACTATCTGTTGCTGCAGGTTGATCCTTGATTGCTTGGTCCATAATTTTTGTCCGTTCATCTTGAGAAATACCTGCTAAAATTTTGTTTACTTTTTCAATGTCTGGATCGCCTTTACGCATGCCGACTGCTACTTGTGAGTCTTCAGCGCTAGCATCAAAGCCATTTTCTTTTGGAAATTCTAACATTTTTAATTCTTTATTGACACTAGTTGCTGTTATGCCTTCAGGGCGTTCACTAACATACCCATCAATCATGCCAGAAGCAAGTGCTGTTCGCATAGCTGAAAAGTTATCCATTGCTTGCTGTTTATTGACATTTGGAATTTGATCAATTAATCCGTAGTGGAATGTATTTAGTTGAGCCGTAATTTTAGCATCAGCTAAATCTTTCAAGCTTTTTGCATTAGCGTATTTGCCATCTTTTTTAACAATTACGACAAATTGTGATTCATAATAAGGGTTTGTAAAAGCAATTTCTTTTTTTCGTTCAGCGGTTGGGCTCATTCCGGCGATAATGGCATCAATTTTTCCAGATTGTAAGGCGGGCGCCAAGCCGTCCCATTTGGTTTGGACGATTACTAATTTACGACCTAAACCATCGGCAATTTTTTTAGAAATTTGAACATCATAGCCGCCTGCATAAGAGTTGCCTTGAATAGGCACTGCGCCATGTGCGTCATTTTTCTGTGACCAGTTAAAAGGGGCGTAGCCAGCTTCCATGCCGACACGAAATTCACCATTTTCCTCCGCCGAAGCGTTGGTTGTCATGCCAAGTAACGAAAATAGCGTGACAAGTAGTAGACTGAATGAAAAAACTTTTTTGTTCATCTTTTTCTCTCCTTTAAATTTCTTGTCTGATTGATCGTTTTGTCTTTTTTCAATCAACAAGCTTTGATAATCAGCTGAGCAAAAGCGATTCTGTCTTTTTAAAGGAGAATACTTCTGTCACAACCTATTTTTGAATACAAAAAAACAACCAAACAGATGTAAGGTTGCTAGGTAATGTCGAAAAAAATTCCTCAACGAAACATAGCACAACTTAGCATCACTACTAAGACAGTCCGCAAGCTCTTAACTTACGTCCCAACACACAACAGAAGAGGCTCCGTTATGCATTTCGGCGATTGATCCTAAACTTGCTTCCCAGTGTCCTCTCACTCCACAAGCGTAATAAAAACCGCGACCTCTACCTCTTTTTTGAGGCACTATTCAGTTATTAAATTCAGTTATTAATTTTAGGATAAATCCAGAAGAAAGTCAATATGTTCCAGCAAAGGAATTTATCAAGAGGACACAAACAGCATGAAATTAGCGTAACATTTTCCTTACGAAATAGAAACTAATACGAAAAAAGCAACCATTCCTAAAGGAACAGTTGCTTTTTACTTAAGCTTTGACAGCTTTTGGTTCACGACCTAAAATAGCTTGAAGAACAGTCAATACACCTAAAGAAGCTAAAATTGTATAAATTAGACTTGAGTAAGTTAAGATACCGAAATCCCAAGTTTTGTAAACTAATAAAACAATTGCTAAGGCGATAATAGCGATAACGTTGAAGAACGCAAAAGCCCAAAGATTTCCGTTTTCTTTACGAGAAAGATAAAAAACAGAGAACCAAATGCTTAAAACGCCCCAAGCGATGCAGGCAATAATTGCAGCCCAATAAATAATAAATGCGACCATTGTTGTTTCACCTCACTTTTACTCATGCATATTTTACCACGAGTTGAGAAATTTGTCACAAACTCTTTCAAGATAAATCAATATATAGGTAAGAAGTTTTCAAAAAGTGGAAAAACTTTTGGTGCTAATGTTAAAATACGTTATAATATAGAAGATTAGGAGCTGAATCGATATGCAAGATATCACGCAAGCCGAAGCAATTCATTGGTTGGCAACCCAACAAAAAATCACATTTTTAACAGGTGCGGGTATCTCGACAGCCTCAGGTGTGCCAGATTATCGTTCCTTAAAAGGTGTCTATCAAGGAATCCAGCAACCGGAATACTTATTGAGCCGGACTTGCTTAAAAACAGAGCCAGAAAAGTTTTATCAATTCGTTAAAACGCTCTATCATCCAGACGCACAACCTAATATCATTCACCAGAAAATGGCCCAATTAGAGCAAATGAAACGGGGAAAAATTGTTTCACAAAATATTGATGGGCTTCATCGAAAAGCAGGTAGCCAAGAAGTGGTGGACTTTCATGGTAATTTATATGAATGTTATTGCCAAACTTGTGGTGCAACGGTTCCTTGGCAAGACTATTTGCTTAGTGATCGGCACGCAGACTGTCATGGACAAATCCGTCCAGCTATTACTTTGTATGAAGAAGGACTATCCGAAGAGGCAATCGAAAAAGCCATTCAGGCCGTTGCTTCTGCCGACTTAATCGTGATTGTCGGCACGAGTTTTCAAGTGCATCCATTTTGCAATTTGATTCATTATAAACAACCAACGGCAGCTATTTTAGCCATTAATCAAACGCCGCTATTTTTACAACAACCTTATTATTTTTTAGAAGCGAAAGCCGAAACGATATTTGCAGAATTAACGATAAAGGAGTAACGGAATGGAAGAATTTAAATCAGAAAAAGAAAAAATGATCGCAGGTGCACTATATTTTGCCTCAGATCCTGAATTAGTGGCTGATCGCAAAAAAGCCCGTGAACAAATGGCGTTAATTAACCAACAACCAGACACTTATATTCGTCGTCAATTAATAGAAGAAACGTTTGGAAAAGTGGGTGTCGGGACGTACATCGAACCGATGATTCAATTTGATTACGGCTACAACATTTCTGTGGGAAAAAATTTCTATGCCAATTTTAATAACGTTTTTTTAGATGTTTGTCCAATCGAAATTGGCGATAACTGTATGTTTGGACCTAATGTGCAACTTTATACAGCCGAGCATCCATTACAAGCAGCCAAGCGTAATAGCGGAATGGAATCAGGGAAACGAATTATCATTGGCAACAATGTTTGGATTGGCGGTGGAGCGATTGTCCTTCCTGGCGTAACATTAGGCGATAATGTAGTGGTAGCAGCAGGCGCTGTTGTGACCAAATCGTTCCCAGAAAACTGTGTGATCGCAGGTAATCCAGCACGGATAATTAAAGAATTGACTGAAGATGACGCCCCAACAACTTCTTTAGAACAACAACGAGCAAAGATTAACCAAATCGATAAGGAACTGGTCCGTTTATTAGAACAGCGGATGGATGTCGTCGCAGAGATTGCTGCAGTGAAAAAGAAAGCAGGTCATGCGGTTTTTGATTCTGAAAGAGAACAACAAGTATTAGAAACTATTCTGAATCATGTTGAAAATGCCGAGTATGAAGAAACATTATCTGAGACTTTCCAGGGAATTATGGACGCCTCTAAACGTTTCCAAGAAAAACATTTAGGAGAGTGAGGCGAAGGTCGTGGATGGAGAAATCAGAAGAAGAGAGATTGTTAAAAGATTAAGAGAGACCGAAAAGCCAATTAGTGCCACTCGTTTTGCAAAAGCTTTTGATGTCAGCAGACAAATTATTGTAGGAGATGTCGCTCTATTACGGGCGACAGGGGTCGAAATTGTCGCAACAGCTCGAGGGTATATGTTGGAACAACCTTTAGAAGGAATTGAACGGAAAATTGCTTGTCAACATACACCTGAACAAACGAGAGAAGAATTGTCAGTCATTGTTGCCAAAGGTGGAGAAGTGGTAGATGTGAGTATTGCACATCCGCTTTATGGGGAATTAATCGGCAGTTTGCGCATTCAATCAGAGAAAGATATTGATAAATTTATGGACAAGTATCAAAAAGAGCATGCTACATTACTATCAGTTTTAACAGGAGGCGTCCATCTGCATACTATTCGCTGTGCAGACGAAGAAACTTTCCAAGAAATCAAAGAGGCGCTTCGAAAAAAAAGTATTTTGTTTGAAGGATAACGAGAAAAAGAGAGGACGTTGATGTTTGTTCAAGCCCTTTCTTTTTTTTCTTAGAAAATTACCAAAAAAAGATAGAAGAATTTGTGAATTTTCTTCTATTTTTTTAACTTTTTGCTAGAAATTTTTTATGAAACAGTATACTATTAAAAAAGGAGCCATTTAAACAATAACTATGTCAATTATTATGTTGGTACATAAAAATAAATGGAGAAAAATAAAAAAGGAGAATGAGTATGAAAAAACAATTTGCCCTGTTCTCTACCTTATTACTTTTAGGTTCATCAATGCCAGTAGGTGCATTTGCAGAAGGTAATAACTTGGTAGCTGAAAATAGTTCTGTTGCAGAAACAACCGCAGAAGCAACAACTGCTGAAGCCACTGAAACGACAGCGACTAGTGAAACAACAGAAGCGACAGAAGAAACAACAACTGAAACAGAAAGTTCAACCGAATCAAGTGAATCTACAACCACGGAGTCCACGGAAACGTCAGGAACCGAAACGACAGATTCCACAACGGATTCAACATCCACAAGTACGACAGAATCGACTACTGACTCCACCTCAACGAGTACAACAGAGTCAACCACAGATTCTACGTCAACAAGTACAACTGAATCAAGTACCACGCCGACGACCACACCAAGTTCTTCTAAAGAACAGCCAAAACCTGGCACGAGTACTTCTGAATCAAAACAGCCGGCGAAACCAGTGACACCAACAGCGCCAGCTGAAAAGCCAGTAGAACAACCAGCAGCGTCAACACCGCAGCCCGAAATAGTCCCACCAGTTACAAATGAAACGGTTGGGTTAGTGGAAGACGATGAGACGTTTACGGTCAGCAAAACGAAGAAGACAGAAGAGTTTATTCAAGAAATCGGTGAATCTGCTCGGAAAGTGGCCAAGGACAAAAACTTATATGCTAGTGTGATGATTGCTCAAGCAATTTTAGAAAGTGGCAGCGGCAATAGTAAATTAAGCCAGAAACCAAACTACAATTTGTTTGGTATTAAAGGCGATTACAAAGGTCAATCTGTTTCTTTTATTACCTATGAAGACAATGGTTTTGGTAACCTATACACAGTAGAAGCAAAATTCCGTCAATATCCAACGTATAAAGAATCAATGGAAGATTATGCGAAATTATTGAAAAATGGTTTAGATTCCAATAAAGATTTCTATCATGGTGTCTGGAAAACGGAAGCCAAATCATACAAAGAAGCGACGCGTTTCCTAACAGGAAAATATGCAACGGACAAAGATTACCATAAGAAATTAAATGCGTTAATTAAAACATACGATTTAACTTATTATGATAAAGAAAAAGCAACCGTTGAACCAATGGAATCAAATTTCCCAGCCTATAATGGCAAAAACTATGACACCTTTAATAGTTATGCTTGGGGCAACTGTACACAATATGTCTACAACCGTATTACGCAATTAGGTAAACGTGTGGACTTAACAATGGGGAATGGTCAAGATTGGGGCGAAACAGGTCGTGCACGCGGGTACAAAGTAAGTCGTACACCAAAAGCAGGCGCAGCGGTTTCCTTCCCAGCTGGCGTTTTAGGCGCAGACAATACTTATGGTCATGTCGCATTTGTGGAAAAAGTCTTTAAAGATGGTAGCATCTTAATTTCTGAAATGAACGTGAAGGGATTAAACGTTGTTTCAACACGTACAATCTCAGCCGATGAAACACATTTAATGAACTATATCGTTCCAAAAGATAAATAAAAAAATCAGCTCTTTGTCAATAAGAACGAATGAGTTGGAAAAATCAAAGCTAGCACTGAAGAAGCAATTTTAATTCTTCAGTGCTAGCTTTTTTTGTGGCAAAAGTTCTCTCCAATAAAGTTTAATACATTCAGTTATTGCCAGGAGGCTTCAGGTCGGGATGAGTTAGCAACAGTCGCTGAGAGCTATATTTTTTTTAGGTAGAATCATTTACTTTTAGGTGAAAGATGTCTTATAATTGTAAGCGGATACAAAAATAAAAAAAGAGGTGGGTAAATGAGTAAAAAAGAAATAAATCAAGTAGTTGCCAGTAGCTATCAATTGTATATTAATGGAGAGTGGACAACAGGTAGTGGTAACAAAATGATTGCTAGTTACAATCCTAGTAATGGTGAAAAATTAGCAGAATTTGTTGATGCCACAAATGCAGATGTGGATCGAGCTGTAGAAGCAGCTCAAGAAGCGTTTCAGACATGGAAAGATGTTGATGTTGTAACAAGAAGCAATCTTTTATTGAAAATTGCTGATTTGATTGAAGAAAATCAAGAACATTTGGCTATGGTGGAGACTTTAGATAATGGAAAACCGCTTCGGGAAACGCAATCAATTGATGTCCCTGCCAGTGCAGACCATTTTCGGTATTTTGCTAGTGTGATTCGTGGAGAAGAAGGGTCTGTCAAAGAATTTGATAAGGATACGTTATCCATTGTTGTGAAAGAACCCATTGGTGTTGTGGGTCAAATTATTCCGTGGAATTTCCCCTTATTAATGGGCGCTTGGAAATTAGCGCCAGCGTTGGCAGCAGGTAATACGGTTGTGATTCATCCGTCCTCGAGCACATCATTAAGTCTGTTGGAATTGTTTAAAATTTTTGATCAAGTCTTGCCGAAAGGAGTAGTGAATTTAATCACCGGTCGTGGTTCTGATTCAGGAAATTATATGTTGGCACATCCAGGGTTTGATAAGCTAGCTTTTACAGGTTCAACAGAGGTGGGGTACACTGTCGCTAAAGCGGCGGCCGACCGCCTAATTCCAGCCACTTTAGAACTTGGCGGAAAATCAGCCAACATTATTTTTGAAGATGCCAATTGGGAACGTGCATTAGAAGGCGTGCAGTTAGGGATTTTATTCAATCAAGGGCAAGTTTGTTGTGCTGGGTCTCGTGTGTTCGTTCAGTCAGGTATTTATGATCAATTTGTAGAAGCTTTAAAGGAAAAGTTTGAACAAGTGAACGTTGGTTTCCCGTGGGAAAAAGATGTTGAAATGGGCGCTCAGATCAATGAGCATCAATTGGAAGAAATTTTAAAATATGTCGAAATTGGTGTGAAGGAAGGAGCTACGCTGATTACTGGTGGGCAACGTTTAACAGAAAATGGGCTAGACAAGGGGGCGTTTTTAGCACCTACGTTATTAGCGAATGGCACGAATACAATGTGCGTGGCCCAAGAAGAAATCTTTGGTCCTGTTGCAACAGTGATTAAATTTGAAACGGAAGAAGAAGTCATTCGTTTAGCTAATGATTCTGAATATGGTCTAGGTGGTGCCGTCTTTTCTCAAAATATCAATGTGGCATTACGGGTTGCTCGTGGTGTACGGACAGGTCGGATGTGGGTCAACACATACAATCAATTGCCTGCGGGCGCGCCATTTGGCGGTTATAAAAAATCAGGAATTGGTCGAGAAACGCATAAATCAATGCTAGATGCTTATACGCAAATGAAAAATATTTACATTGTGACAAAAGAAGAAGCAGATGGACTGTATTAAGTAGTGTAGTGAATTTTAGATAACAAACTTATTTTTGGCTATTGTTATTTTTCGAGCTAAACAAAACAATAATTTTTTGAAAAAATTGGGTGATGAGTAAAGTAAAACAAATTAAAAGTAAAGCCTGGTACAAAAATCACTTTGGATTTTTGTACCAGGCTTTAAAGCGGAGTAACAATAGTGTTCACTCTTGGTTGTTTTTAATTTTCGAATATTGAATATTATAGAAGGAGTTATTTTGCTTCTTCTGCTTCAAATTTAGCAAAAGCTGTTTCAATAACTTCTTTTAATGCAGAAGCAGAAGCTTCCATTTTTTCTTGTTCAGCATCTGTTAATGGAATTTCAATGACTTGTTTAACTCCTTGGCGGTTGATGATCGCTGGTGCACCGATATAAATATCGTTTTGACCATATTCACCTTCTAAATAAACAGATAATGGTAACACAGAGTTTTCATCGTTTAGGATAGCTTTAGTGATACGCGCTAGTGCCACCGCGATTCCATAGAAAGTAGCTCCTTTTTTCTCGATGATTGTGTAAGCAGCGTCGCGTACGTTGAAGAATAAATTAACCATTGCTTCTTCATCAACGTCAGGATTATTTTTCACCCATTCGTAAATTTGTAAGCCAGCGACATTCGCATGTGACCAAACTGGGAATTCTGTATCTCCGTGTTCCCCTAAGATGTAGGCATGGACATTTCGTGCATCAACGTCAACTAATTCGGCAATTGCTTGACGGAAACGAGCAGAATCTAGTGAAGTTCCTGAACCGATTACTCGTTCTTTCGGGAAGCCAGAGAATTTCCAAGTTGAATAAGTCAAAATATCGACTGGGTTTGCGGCAACTAAGAAGATACCGTTGAAACCAGAATCAACAATTGTTGTAACGATTTCTTTATTAATTTTCAAGTTTTTATGAACTAAGTCTAAACGAGTTTCGCCTGGTTTTTGAGGCGCGCCAGCTGTTAAGACAACTAAGTCTGCATCATGGCAATCGTCATAAGTAGCAGCATAGATTTTTTTAGGAGAAGTAAATGCTAATGCGTGAGATAAGTCCAACGCGTCTCCTTCAGTTTTTGGTACATTAATATCAATAATCCCAACTTCTTGAGCAATATTCTGAGTTACTAAAGCAAAGGCATAGCTAGAACCTACGGCACCGTCCCCGACTAAAATTACTTTTTGGTGATCTTTATTCCCTGCGGCTGCAGTCATGTGTACCATTCCTTCCTCTACATTCTTTTTCGTGAGCAACGAGTTTTTATTTCCTGTTGCTAAAGTGATAGTAACATGGTTTGTAAAAAATGTCACGAACTTTGATTGTAAAAATGATACAGTTTTCAGACCTGTTTCAAAATGGTAGCTCTTACATGTGCGTAATTTCACTATCTTACGCATATTTAAATTTCTAAAAAATTTTTTTACATCTTTCTTAATCTTCAAAGACTGCGAGTTTTTTTATTTCTATGGTATAATGAATAAAACTGGGTAGCGCATACGCTTCCCAGCCATTTTGTGTTGGCAAGCTTATAATCCAAGGAGAATGAAAGATGAAAGTAATCGTAGGACTGGGAAATCCCGGTAGTAAATACAAAGAAACAAAACACAACATTGGCTTTATTACGCTAGATGAAATTGCGTATCGGCAAAATGTTTCGTTTAATAATAGTAATTTTGAAGCAGATATTGCAGAGTTTTTTATAGGGACTGAGAAAGTATTGTTAGTGAAACCATTAACATTTATGAATGAATCAGGTCGCTCTGTTGGTCCGTTGTTGACCTACTTTGGGGTAGATGAGGAAGACTTGATTGTTATTTATGATGACTTAGACTTAGAGGTCGGTAAAATTCGTTTACGGCAAAAAGGTAGTGCTGGCGGCCACAATGGGATAAAAAGTCTGATTGCCCATTTAGGAACAAATGTCTTTCCTAGAATTAAAATTGGCATTGGTCGGCCCTCAAAAAATGATACAGTTATCCACCATGTACTAAGTACTTTTCCCAAAGAAACACACGAAGAGATGTTGCTTGCTGTAAAAAAAGCAGCCGATGCCGCTTTATATGCATGTGAAGGACATACGTTTGTTGAAACAATGAATCAATTTAATGGAAAATAGCAGAAAGGAGGGCCCTTGTTTGAATATTATCGAACGAATTAGCCAAACAGAAATTGCTAAATCATGGCGCAGTCAACTAATGACAACAGGAACGCGCCAACTAATTACTGGGTTATCAGGCTCTGCTAAAACATTACTGATGGCAGGCGCTTTACAAAAGACGCATCAAAAAATTGTTATTGCGGTCCCAAACCTATACTATGCCAATCAATTAGTAGATGATTTTTTAAATATTTTACCTTCAGAACAAGTTCATCTATTTCCAGTAGATGAAGTGTTATCCGCCGAAATGGCCTTTTCTTCACCAGAAGCGCGCGCAGATCGAGTGAGTGCGTTAAATTTCCTGATGACAGCGAATGCAGGAATCGTGGTCGTACCAGTAGCTGGACTACGAAAATATTTGCCAACGAAAGAAACGTGGCAAAATGCGCAACTTCATTGGGAAATCGGGACAGAAGTAGAACCTGAAATCCTCGCGCAACGCTTAGTGTTAATGGGCTATGAACGCCAATCGATGGTCGGAAAGCCTGGCGAATTTAGTATTCGCGGAAGCATTATTGATGTCTATCCGCTAAATGCCGAATACCCTGTTCGGGTGGAACTGTTTGATGTTGAAATCGACTCAATCCGTTATTTTGAAGCGGATACCCAACGTTCATTAGAAAATCTTGAAGAAGTAACGATTTCACCAATGACTGATTTAGTATTCTCAAAGGCAGATATGAATCATGGCATGACGAGGTTACAAGATGCTCTAGAAAAACGTTTAGCGACAGCTAAAGATCAAACGGAGACCGATTTTTTAGAAGAATATTTTGGTCAGTTGCTGTCTTCTTGGGAACAAGGGATTCCTACAGAAAATGCTCACTATTATACAGATTTTCTGTACCAACAAAAAACTACGCTGTTAGATTATTTACCAGAAAATAGTTTGCTTTTTGTGGATGATTATTCTCGTATGATGGAAACGGAGCGAGAAATCGCTAGAGAGGAAGCGGAATGGCAAACCCTGAAAATTGAAGAAATGCGCGTGTTTTCTGAACAAACTTTTGGCGTAGACTTTCATGATCAATTGCGAAAAACTGCACGAAATACGACCTTCTTTTCACTTTTTCAAAAAGGAATGGGGAATCTTCGTTTCCAAGAAGTCCATAATTTCCAATATCGTTCAATGCAACAATTCTTCGGTCAAATGCCGTTGCTAAAAGCGGAAGTGGACCGTTGGCAAAAGCAAAACCAAACGGTCGTTGTTTTTGTTCCTACGAAAGAACGGATTCAAAAAGTCGAAGAGCTATTTCAGGACTTTGACATACCTAGTGTAGTAAGCAATTGGGATCAGTTGTTAGATGGGCATGTCCAAATTGTCCAAGGGGCATTACAAACAGGGTTTGAATTACCTAAAAACAAGCTCGTGGCGATTACGGAAAAAGAAATTTTTCATACAACGACCAAAAAACGGGCACGTCGTCAAACAATCTCTAATGCGGAACGTTTGAAAAGTTATAGCGACTTAAAAACGGGCGATTATGTCGTTCATGCGAATCACGGGATTGGTAAATATATTGGTATGGAAACCTTAGAAGTTGATGGGGTTCATCAAGATTACATGACTATCTTGTACCAAAATGATGACAAGTTATTTATTCCAGTAACACAATTGAACTTGATTCAAAAGTTCGTTGCTTCCGAGTCTAAAACGCCGAAAATTAACAAGCTAGGCGGCAGTGAATGGACGAAAACCAAACGAAAAGTTGCTTCGAAAATTGAAGATATCGCGGATGATTTAATCTTACTTTATGCGACAAGAGAATCGGAAAAAGGCTATGCTTTTCCGCCAGATGATGCGTATCAAAAAGAATTTGAAGAGGCTTTTCCGTATTCTGAAACAGATGATCAATTACGTAGTGCTGCCGAAATTAAACACGACATGGAAAAATCTCGACCAATGGATCGTTTGTTAGTTGGCGATGTAGGGTTTGGTAAAACAGAAGTGGCTTTACGAGCGGCTTTCAAAGCTGTTAGCAACAATAAACAGGTTGCCTTTTTAGTGCCAACAACTATTTTAGCGCAACAACATTACGAAACGATTCAAGAGCGGTTTGAGGGCTTTCCTGTAGAAATTGGTTTATTAAGTCGTTTCCGCACGAAAAAACAGCAAAATGAAACAATTGAAAAAATTAAACATGGCCAAGTAGATATTGTGATTGGTACCCATCGTTTATTGTCGCAAGATATTAATTTTAGTGATTTAGGCTTGTTGATTATTGATGAGGAACAACGGTTTGGAGTGAAACATAAAGAACGACTAAAACAATTGCGTTCACAAGTGGATGTCTTGACGTTAACAGCAACACCAATCCCAAGGACCCTTCATATGTCGATGTTAGGTGTCCGTGATTTATCCGTCATCGAAACCCCACCAGAGAATCGTTATCCGATCCAAACGTATGTCATGGAAAATAATCCTGGGGCGATTCGGGAAGCGATTGAGCGAGAAATGGCCCGAGATGGCCAAGTCTTTTATTTATACAATCGAGTAGATACGATTGAACGAAAAGTTGAAGAGTTACAAGCACTAGTTCCAGATGCACGAATTGCGTATGCACATGGTCAAATGACAGAAGTACAACTGGAGAATACTTTGTTTGATTTTATTGAAGGACAATATGATATATTAGTCACTACAACGATTATTGAAACAGGAGTAGATATTCCTAATGCTAATACCTTGTTTGTAGAAAATGCGGACTACATGGGCTTATCTACGTTGTATCAATTACGTGGTCGTGTGGGGCGTAGCAATCGAGTGGCCTATGCTTATTTTATGTACGAACAGCAAAAAATCCTAAACGAAGTTAGCGAGAAACGTTTAGAAGCAATTAAAGACTTTACGGAATTAGGTTCTGGGTTCAAAATTGCGATGCGTGACCTTTCCATTCGAGGGGCCGGAAACCTTCTTGGTGCCCAACAACATGGCTTCATTGATTCGGTTGGGTTTGATATGTACTCGCAGATGTTATCTGAGGCAGTTGCTCGTAAACAAGGAAAAAATATCCAAGACCAAAAAACGTCTGTTGAAATTGATTTGGGCATTGATGCTTATATTCCAGGAACGTACATTACAGACGAACGACAAAAAATTGAAATTTATAAACGGATTCGTCAATTAGAAAATATGGATATGTACGAAGAATTAGAAGCGGACTTGTTAGACCGCTTTGGAGAGTATCCTGACGAAGTGGCGCATTTATTAACTACTGGCCGTATCAAAATGGATGGCGACCGTGCCTTGTTAGAAAGTATTCGTAAACGCGACCAAAAAGTCAAGTTTGTGTTAAGTAAAATTGGCACAAAAACATACTCTGTGGAGCAGTTGTTTGAAGCGTTATCGGCAACCAGCTTAAAAGCGGATCTAGCAGTTGAGAAAGAACAAATGACTATTTCCTTGAAGTTGCCGAAAGATTGTAAAGAAGCTGTTTGGATTCAAGAAATTGCTACTTTTACAACCGCATTGCGACAAGAAAAATACAAACATTCGCAAGAAACGGATTCCCTTTAAAAGGAGGCCTAGAAGATGGCACAAAAAGAAATGCAACGAATGATGCAAGGTGCCGTTGTGTTAACCATTGCTTCCTTCATTGCAAAAGTGTTGAGTGCGTTTTATCGCGTTCCTTTTCAGAACTTTGTAGGGGATGAAGGATTTTACGTGTATCAGCAAGTTTATCCAATCTATGGGATTGCGATGACATTAGCATTGTCAGGCTTACCGCAATTTATTTCCAAAATTGTTGCTGAACAACCAGATATTCGGAGTCAAAAACAAGTGTTGCGCCAACTATATCCCTATGTGTTATGGTTAGCGATTGCTTGTTGGGCCTTCTTTTTCTTTGGTAGTCAAGAAATTGCTATTAGTATGGGGGATGCTGCACTCCAACCATTAATGGAAGTTGTTTCCTTTACCTTTTTACTCGTTCCAATTCTTTCCTTCTATCGTGGGAATTTTCAAGGGCATTTGTTGATGGTGCCTAGTGGTATTTCACAGGTGATGGAACAGTTTGTGCGTGTCGGGGTTATTCTAGTAGCTGCGTTGTCCTATCATTACTTTGGTGGCTCCATTTACCAAACGGGGACGGTGGCCATGAGTGGTGCGTTGGCTGGCGGTGTCTTAGCGGTACTTGTCTTATGGTACTACAATCGAAAAATTCTTAGTGGAAGTACGGAATACTTGCATCAATGGAAGATTATGCCTCAAACCACAGGACTATTTAAACGTTTAATGATTGAGGGTGGTTTGGTCTCTTTATATAGTGCTTTTCTGATTCTATTTCAATTAATTGATTCCTTTAAAGTAAAAAATGCTCTCATGCTTTTCGGGCTCTCTGATTTAGCTGCGAAAGTGGACAAAGGGGTCTATGATAGAGGACAACCACTAGTTCAATTAGGATTGGTAATTGCTTTAGCTTTAAGCTCGACCTTTTTACCAGGTTTGACAAAATATTTTATGAAAAAAGACCGTCAACAATTTTTACAAGTTGCAAAAATCTTTTTGCGTCTTACCACAACCTTGGCATCGGCGGCTTCGATTGGTCTGATGATGTTATTGCCGTACATGAACTTTACGCTTTTTAAAGATTATAAAGGCAACGATGTTTTAGGGGTGTATGTTTTATCCATCGCTTTTATGGCCATTATTCAGGCCTACCAAAGTATTGAACAAAGTCGCAATCGTTTTAAAGGTCCTTTAGTGGCAGCTGGTGTGGGCTTATTAGTGAAGTTACTGACAACAGGCTTTTTCACCATTCGTTGGGGAACATTAGGTGCTAGTTGGTCTACTATTCTTGGGTTACTAGCGACGTTATTCGTTTTAGTCCGACAATCGGATGCAGCGATTAATTGTTTTGTTCGAGAACGAAGCTTTTTGAAAAAATTGTTGCTTAGTTTAGCAATCATGATGCTGTCATTACTGGTCTATCAAGGAATTATCTCCATCTTGTTCCAAGGTGTGCATCACCGAAGTCAAGCGTTTTTCGTTACAGTTTTAGGTGTTGCAGTGGGTGGTACAGTTTTTATTGGCACCATCATTAAGTTAGAATTATTTACGATACGTGAATGGTTAAGTTTACCGTATGGCGCAAAAATTTTACGGATGAGACAAAAAAAATAAAAGAGGTGAATGTGATGCGGTTAGATAAATTTTTAAAAGTTTCTCGCATTATTAAAAGAAGAACAGTTGCCAAAGAAGTCGCTGATAAAGGTCGGATTCAAATCAACGGAGTCTTAGCCAAATCTTCTAGTACTGTGAAGATTGGTGACCTTGTCAAAATTCAATTTGGGAACAGAATTTTAGAAGTAGAAGTCCTGCAACTAAATGACTCTACGAAAAAAGAAGATGCCACAAAAATGTATGAGATAAAATCAGAAACACGTGTCTCTGAAGAATAAACAGGTGAGGATGGAGCGCTTGGCAAGTTCATTGAAAAGATGAATATTCCAAGCGCTTCATCCTTTCAGCGTTTTAATGAAACAGACG
Source organism: Enterococcus sp. DIV1090 (assembly GCF_050537975.1). Taxonomy (NCBI): domain Bacteria; kingdom Bacillati; phylum Bacillota; class Bacilli; order Lactobacillales; family Enterococcaceae; genus Enterococcus; species Enterococcus sp. DIV1090. The sequence goes on from NZ_CP172917.1 coordinate 199,468, forward strand.
CGCCGCTTTTGAAAAAAATTAATAAATCAACCACTGTTATTTCAAAAGCAAAGAATATTTTAGAAAAAAGCTTGATTTTCTTTAACTTCTCTGAAATTAACATTAGACAAGGTTCTTAGATGTTGGTATAATAAAACGGACAATCCAAAGCGAGTGGAGCGAGACGATGGGAAAGAATGAAAAAAACTCGAAGAAAGTTGCGGCATTGGAAAATGACTACACGAAAGAACAGTATGTCGAATTCCAAAAACAACAGAAACAATTGATTTTTAGACGCAGACGCTTGGCAGCGATTTTTCTCGTGGCCTTCATTATTTTTGCCTTTTCTGGCATCCAATTGATGAAAGATTATCATCGCTTAGGTGCTTTCAAACAAGAACGAGCAGATGCAATTGCTGAATCCGTAGCAGTTGATAAGAAGGTCAAGGATCTAAAAAAAGACGTTGCTTTGTTAAAAGATGATGATTATGTGGCAAAATTAGCACGTAGCCGTTTCCTTCTCTCAAAAGAAGGCGAACAGATTTATCCCACACCAGAACAAATGAAAAAAACACAGACTTTTGGAGCGGAAGAAAGCAAGAGCAGTTCAGAAAAAAATAGTCAATCACAGTCTTCAACTGAAACAACTAAGTCTTCAGCTGAATAAACTGCAATTATAATTAGGGAAAAAATAGGAGGAACAATTTTTTTATGTCAATCGAAGTAGGAGCTAAATTGCCAGGAAAAGTGTCAGGGATTACTAACTTTGGTGCATTTATTGATTTAGGAGAAGGAAAAACTGGGTTAGTACACATCAGTGAAGTGTCTAATGGATTCGTTAAAGATATTCATGATGTATTAACAGTAGGTGACGAAGTAACAGTGAAAGTAACCTCAGTTGGTGACGACGGCAAAATTGGCTTATCGATCCGTAAAGCGCAAGAGCCAGCAGAAGGGCAACAACCAAAACGTGAATTTCAACGTCGTGAAAACAATTATGAGAATCGTGACCGTAATCCACGCGCAGGGGGCAAAAAGCCTTTCAATAAACCACAAGCAAATAACAATAACAATAAACAAGATTTTGACTCATTGATGAGCTCTTTCTTGAAAGATAGTGATGACCGTTTATCTTCATTAAAACGTAATACTGAAGGCAAACGTGGCGGACGTGGCGGACGTCGCGGCTAAGCACAAACAAATAGGGGGACTGGGGATAACGAATGGGTTATTTCTCGGTTCCTCTTTTATTCTAAGGAAGAAAGAAGGGCGAACAATGTTTTGGCAGTTTTATAAACGAGGAAAAGAACAAGGATTTTGGCAACCGCATCAAACAATCGTGGTCGCCGTTTCTGGTGGTGTAGACTCCATGGCCCTTTTGACGTTAATGGAACAGGTGGCAGAAAAAGAACAATTACAATTGGTTGTTGCACATGTCAATCATCAATTGCGAGAAGCGTCGGCACAGGAAGCGCAATATCTCGCTACCTATTGTCAGCAGCGAGAGCTAATGTATTATGAAACACGTTGGGAAGACCCTGAAAAGCAACGAAATTTAGAAGCAAAAGCGCGCACATTTCGTTATGAATTTTTTAAAGAAGTCATGGAAATTGAAGGTGCAGCGGTCTTAATGACGGCACATCATCTAGACGATCAAGCGGAAACGATTTTAATGAAGCTGATTCGAGGAACTAATTTTTCCCATTCCGCGGGCATTAAAGAGAGACGTCCTTTTGCGACAGGGGAATTGATTCGTCCGTTACTTATTTATCCAAAAGAAGAATTGTATCAATTTGCACAGCGCCAAGCATTCGTTTATTTTGAGGACGAAACGAACCAAACCAATGAATATTTGAGAAATCGGCTCCGTAATCAGGTTTTGCCGCTATTAAAGCAGGAAAATCCGCAATTCTTAGATCAGATTGCTTCTTTTAGTAATGAACAACGTTTTGCCCAAGAATTTATTCAAGAACAAATTGAGCCTCAATTATCTGAAGCCGTAGAACCGACCAAACAAGGCTGGCGCATTCCTTTGAAGAGATTATTAAAAGAAACGCCTGCGTACCAGCACTTCTTTTTAACCGCGTTTTTCCAAAAAACATTAGTGCCATTAGGGGTTTCGTTAAACCAACGCCAGATGACACAAATTTTAAAAGTTTTGAATGATGAACGGCAACCGCAAGGCTCGGTTATGTTAGAACAGCAATGGCAACTAGCTAAAAGTTATGATTGGCTATGCTTAGAACAAAAACAGGCTGCACTGCGAGAAGAAGTTACACATTTATTAGTACCTGGTGCGGGGATTTATTTATCGGAAACCGAGTGGCTAGGATTAATTGCGACAGACAAACCGTTTCCTCTTCCTGAAGAGATTAATCAATGGGCGGGCCAGTTGTTGGCAATCCCGTTGACCACAGCCACACCTTTGACCGTTCGTCATCGCCAAAGTGGTGATCGGATTACATTAAAACCAGGGTTTACGAAAAAATTAAGCAGAGTTTTTATTGATCAAAAAGTGCCAAATGAAGCGAGAGAGAGTGCTTGGGTCATTACGGATGAGCAAGAGGAAATCATTTGGGTACCAAAATTTGCAAATTCCTATTTGAGTATTCCTTTAGAAACTGATAAAATACACTACAGACTCCTTTTTAAGACAAAGGAGTAATGCTGAAAGGAGCGCACTATGATAGAAAAAGATATTGAGAAAGTCCTAATCTCCAAAGAAGAAATTCTTGCGAAGTCTGCAGAGCTTGGCAAGCAACTGACAGAAGAATATCAAGGGAAAAATCCTTTAGTGGTCGGTATTTTAAAAGGTGCAGTACCATTTATGGCTGATTTGACTCGTGAAATCAATACTTATTTAGAATTGGACTTTATGGATGTATCTAGCTACGGCAACGCGACAGTTTCTTCAGGCGAAGTAAAAATTGTCAAAGACTTGGACACAAATGTCGAAGGTAGACATATTTTAATCGTAGAAGATATCATCGATAGTGGTCGTACATTAGCGTATTTAGTAGATTTGTTTAGATACCGTAAAGCTGCATCTGTGAAAATTGTTACCTTATTAGATAAACCAGAAGGCCGTGTAGTAGACATTAAAGCTGACTACGTAGGGTTTGATGTGCCCAATGAGTTTGTGGTCGGTTACGGATTAGACTATGCAGAAACGTACCGCAACTTGCCTTATATTGGCGTTTTAAAACCTGAAGTTTACGAATCAAATTAATATCTATCAAGGAATTAATTGTGTTACAATGTAAAGGTCAGGATTGATAAAAGAATAACATGAATTGTAATGATGAGCATAAGGAGGACAGGCATGAACAAAAAGAATAATGGCATGAAAAATGGTTTATACTACGTCTTAGTAGTACTTGCCATGGTCATGGTTGTCTATTTCATTTTTGGAAATAACAACCAACAATCGCCAGACATCGATTACTCAACCTTCCAACAACAATTGGAAGACGGAAAAGTCAAAGACATGACCATTCAACCAACCAATGGGGTTTACCGGATTGAAGGTCAGTATAAAGAAAAACAAGAAGTGAAAGACACAGGTGGTCTGTCATTGTGGGGCTCAACGCAAGCGTCGTCAAAAGGCTTCACAACAACCGTTTTACCTAGTGATACAACCTTAGCTGGCATTCAAGATGCGGCACAAAATAACAAGGTGAAGCTAGTTGTCAAAGAACAATCAACAAGTGGTGCTTGGTTGTCACTGTTGTTTAGTTTCTTACCATTAGTGATTATTTTCTTCTTCTTCTACATGATGATGAGCCAACAAGGCGGTGGCGGTGGCGGCGGTGGCCGTGTGATGAACTTCGGTAAATCAAAAGCCAAAGAAGCCGATAAAAAAGCTAACCGTGTCCGCTTCTCAGATGTAGCTGGTGCGGAAGAAGAAAAACAAGAATTAGTTGAAGTAGTGGAATTCTTAAAAGATCCACGTCGTTTCGCTGAATTAGGCGCACGGATTCCTGCGGGCGTACTATTAGAAGGACCTCCAGGGACTGGTAAAACGTTACTTGCTAAAGCCGTAGCAGGTGAAGCAGGTGTGCCATTTTACTCAATCTCAGGTTCAGATTTCGTTGAAATGTTTGTCGGGGTCGGTGCTAGCCGTGTCCGGGATTTATTTGAAACAGCGAAGAAAAACGCGCCTGCGATTATCTTTATCGATGAAATCGATGCAGTTGGTCGTCAACGTGGTGCTGGTATGGGTGGCGGACACGACGAACGTGAACAAACCCTTAACCAATTATTAGTTGAGATGGATGGTTTTGATGGCAATGAAGGAGTTATCGTAATTGCTGCAACGAACCGTTCAGACGTGTTAGACCCAGCGTTGTTACGTCCAGGTCGTTTTGACCGCCAAATCTTGGTAGGACGTCCAGATGTCAAAGGTCGTGAAGCGATTTTACGTGTTCATGCGAAAAACAAACCGTTAGCTGATGACGTTGATTTGAAAGTTGTTGCACAACAAACACCAGGTTTTGCTGGTGCTGATTTAGAAAATGTCTTAAACGAAGCAGCCTTAGTTGCCGCTCGTCGTAACAAGAAAAAAATTGATGCTTCTGATGTGGATGAAGCCGAAGACCGCGTAATTGCTGGTCCAGCTAAAAAAGATCGCGTGATTAATAAAAAAGAACGCGAAATGGTGGCTTACCATGAAGCGGGACACACAATCGTTGGTTTAGTCTTAAGCCGTGCCCGTGTTGTCCATAAAGTAACAATTATCCCTCGTGGTCGCGCAGGCGGTTATATGATTGCTTTACCAAAAGAAGATCAATTCTTAATGACTAAAGAAGATATGTTTGAACAAATCGTTGGCTTACTTGGTGGACGTACAGCAGAAGAAATTATCTTTGGCGTTCAATCAACAGGGGCTTCAAATGACTTTGAACAAGCAACAGGGATTGCCCGTAGCATGGTAACGGAATATGGAATGAGTGACAAATTAGGACCTGTTCAATATGAAGGAAACCATCAAGTCTTTGTCGGTCGTGATTATGGTCAAACAAAAGCTTACTCAGAACAAGTGGCGTTTGAAATCGATCAGGAAGTTCGCCGTATCTTAATGGATGCTCATACAAAAGCGCATGAAATTATCGAAGCGCACCGTGAACAACATAAACTAATCGCTGAAAAACTATTAGAATATGAAACATTAGATGCAAAAGCAATCAAATCATTATTTGAAACAGGTAAAATGCCTGAAGGTACTGACAGCGACTATCCTAGTGAAAAAGAAGCGCAAACATTCGAAGAAGCAAAACGTGCTTTAGAAGAAAAAGAAGCGCAAAAACAAGTTGAAGAAAAGCAAGACTTTGAAGAAGCGAAAAAAGAATTACATGATGAAGCAGAAGAAGTCAAAGTAGAAAGCGAACAAACAGAAAAAGAAGTCCAATCTGAAGAGAAAAAAGATTCAGATTCCAATTCTGAATATGATCGCAATAACTACGAAGATCGTTATAAATAACCAATTAGTAGAAGGTGCAGTATTTGTCGAGTTGACGAATACTGCACCTTCTATAATATTAAGATATTCTATAGAAGGAAGATTATTTGGTTGAAAAAACACCTGATTCCTAGTATTATCTGACTAATGGACAAAAAAGCACCAAGAGAAGAGGAAAAAGAATGGAAGATTATTTAGTAAAAGCCCTTTGTTATAAAGGTTCAATACGAGCATATGCCATCAGTGCCACTGAAACTGTTAGCGAAGCGCAAAGAAGACATGATACATGGAGTTCTTCTACTGCAGCGTTAGGGCGCACATTGATTGGAGCCCTTTTACTAGGAGCGACTTTAAAAGGTGACGATAAATTAACTGTAAAAGTACAAGGAAATGGCCCAGCTGGCGCTATTATTGTCGATAGTAATGGCCGTGGAGAAACAAAAGGCTACATTAAAAATCCACATGTCAGCTTAAAGTTGAATGCAACAGGTAAAATTGATGTACGTGGCGCTGTCGGTAACGAAGGAATTTTCACAGTCATTAAAGATTTAGGATTAAAAGAAACCTTTTCTGGACAAACACCTATTGTTTCTGGTGAAATCGGTGAAGACTTTACATATTTTATGGCGGTCTCTGAACAAGTTCCTTCAGCTATCGGTTTAGGTGTATTGGTGGACACGGATGAATCTGTGAAAGCAGCCGGTGGTTTTATGATTCAAGTAATGCCAGGTGCCGATGAAAGTACCATTGATTTTATTGAACAGCGTCTAGCGGAAGTACCACCAATTTCACAATTACTAGAAAATGGAGAAACACCTGAACAAGTCTTGTATCGCTTATTGGGAGAAGACGAAGTAGAAATTTTAGAAAAAATGCCTGTACAATTTAAATGTGACTGTTCCAAAGAAAAATTTGCGACCGCTTTGATTGCTGTTGGGATCGATGAATTAAATGCGATGATTGATGAAGATCATGGAGCAGAAGCAGTTTGTCAATTCTGTAACAATAAATATCACTATAGTGAAGAAGAATTAATTGAACTTCGCGATGAAGCGATTCGCAATACGAAACAAAAGTAGGAGGAAAGACTATGTGGAAAATTGGAGACGTTGAAATCCCCAACCGTGTTGTCGTAGCTCCGATGGCGGGTATTAGTAACGCCGCTTTTCGTGTGACTGTAAAAGAATTTGGCGCAGGATTAGTCGTTTGTGAAATGATTAGTGACAAAGGAATTAAATTAAGAAACAAAAAAACCTTAGAAATGCTATATATTGATGAGCGAGAATATCCTTTAAGTGTACAAATTTTTGGTGGAGATAAAGAAACATTAGTGGAAGCTGCTAAGTTTGTGGAAGAAAATACGCAAGCGGCGATTATTGATATTAACATGGGTTGCCCTGTCAATAAAATAATTAAAGCTGAAGCTGGTGCGAAATGGTTGCTGGATCCGAATAAAGTGCATGAGATGGTTCACGCAGTCTCTTCGGCAGTTTCTTTGCCTGTCACTGTAAAAATGCGAACAGGCTGGGATGAAGATCATCTATATGCTGTAGACAACGCTTTGGCTGCCGAACAAGCAGGTGCTTCGGCAATTGCTATGCATGGTCGGACACGTGTCCAAATGTACGAAGGGACAGCCAACTGGGACGTTTTAAAGGAAGTGAAAAAGCATTTAACCATTCCTTTTATGGGAAATGGAGATGTTAAAACGCCTGAAGATGCTAAACGCATGTTAGAATATGTTGGAGCGGATGGTGTGATGATTGGTCGAGCTGCTTTGGGCAATCCTTGGATGATTCAACGGACGAAAGAATACTTGGAAACGGGCGAATTGATGCCTGAGCCTTCACCAGCTGAAAAAATTAACATTGCAAAAGTTCATTTACAACGATTAGTGGATTTAAAAGGTGAAAAAATTGCGGTCCGTGAGTTTCGCCAACATGCTTCTTACTATCTAAAAGGAATCTCGCGAGCGGCCAAAGTCAAAGTTGCGATTAACCAAGTTGAAACACAACAAGCAGTTGTCGATTTACTTGATGCCTTTGTAGAGAAGATTTCCAAAGTTGCTGTAACTACTATAGAAGAATAAAAAATTCAAGCCGAAAGTAAAATTCGGCTTGCTTTTTTTCGAATTACTGTGGCATTATTAGGATAGGTTAAAATCAAGAATGGAGGAACAACAGTGGCAGAAGAACAACAAGCGCATTTAGAGGATTTAAATGATCAAATGCTCGTGCGCCGCGAAAAAATGGAAGCTTTACGTGAAGAAGGGATTGATCCTTTCGGTAAACGTTTCGATCGCACTCATAATTCAGCAGAACTTCATGAACAATATGATAATCATACAAAAGAAGAACTTAGTGAAATGAATACAGAAGTCAGCGTTGCTGGACGTATGATGACAAAACGTGGTAAAGGAAAAGCTGGTTTCGCCCATTTGCAAGACCGTGAAGGCCAAATTCAAATTTATGTTCGGAAGGACCAAGTTGGAGACGAAGCCTATGAACTATTTAAACATGCTGACTTAGGCGACTTCTTTGGTGTGACAGGTCAAGTAATGAAAACCAATACGGGGGAAGTTACTGTTAAAGCTCAAACAATTACGTTATTAACTAAAGCTTTGCGTCCATTGCCAGATAAATACCATGGATTAACGAATGTGGAACAACGCTATCGTCAACGCTATTTGGATTTAATCAGTAACAAAGAAAGCTTTGATCGTTTCATGAAACGCAGTCAAATTATTAGCGAAATCCGTCGTTATCTAGATGGCAATGGCTATGTCGAAGTAGAAACGCCTGTCTTGCATAACGAAGCAGGAGGAGCTGCTGCTCGTCCATTTATCACACACCATAATGCATTAGATATGGACTTATACTTACGCATTGCCCTAGAGTTACATTTAAAACGTTTAATTGTCGGTGGCATGGAAAAAGTATATGAAATTGGTCGTGTCTTCCGTAATGAAGGAATCGATACCACTCATAACCCAGAATTTACAATGCTAGAAGCTTATACCGCTTATACTGATTATCAAGATGTGATGGATTTAACAGAGGGAATTATTCGTAATGCTGCGGAAAAAGTCTTAGGAACTACTGATATCACGTACGATGGTCAAGCGGTTGATTTAGGCAGTCCTTTCAAACGTCTACACATGGTAGATGCGGTCAAAGAACAAACGGGCGTAGATTTTTGGCAAGAGATGACGATAGAAGAAGCCCGTGCGTTGGCTAAAGAACATAATGTTGAAATTACAGATGCCATGACAGTCGGTCATATCATTAATGAATTTTTCGAAACATTTGTAGAAGATACGTTGCAACAACCAACATTTATTTATGGTCACCCAGTAGCTGTTTCACCATTAGCGAAGAAAAATCCAGAAGATGGTCGTTTCACTGACCGCTTTGAACTATTTATTATCGGAAAAGAGTTTGCTAATGCATTTACAGAATTAAATGATCCAATTGACCAACGTGAACGTTTTGAAGAACAAGAAAAAGAACGGGAACAAGGAAATGATGAAGCACACGGAGTAGATGAAGATTTCATCGAAGCCTTAGAATATGGCTTGCCACCAACCGGAGGATTAGGTATTGGGATTGATCGACTAGTTATGTTATTAACCGATGCTCAATCAATTCGTGATGTATTATTATTCCCAACAATGAGATAAAAAAAGATGCCCTTAAGGGCATCTTTTTTTTGTATTCGCAAAAAATTAAATAAAAAAAGAATAGAAAAACAATTGAAACCAATTCTTTTTTTCTAAAAAAATCGAAGATGAGTAATAAAAAGAATGGGTAATCTGATAAAAAAACGAACTTTATCTAATCGGATAAGAAAGAATAATCGGTATTGAAAAAAAGTTTAAAAAAAGTGAAAATAATGATTGACCAATGCTTGAAATCTTGGTATATTATTACATGTCGCAAGGCGAGTCACACAGCTGAGCGATTCAGAAATCAATAATTAAATAACAATTCTTGATTTCAAATCTCTCGAAAAAAGTTTGAAAAAACAACAAAAAAGTTGTTGACAAATAACAAACGAGATGATAAGATATAGAAGTTGTCACAACAGACAACAACAACCAAGCAAAACAACTTAAAAAAACTTTTTTAAAAAAGTTCTTGACATTCAAACGAAAGTTTGTTATGATATAAAAGTTGCTGCGAGGTAACGTAGACCTTTGAAAACTGAACAAAGAATAGACGAACCAAATGTGTAGGGCGTCTTGATTCAATTCAAGACAACAAACATTTTTAACAAGCAAGCAATATGCTAGCAAACAAATTGAGCTTAACAATCGCAAGATTGTTCTAACTTTTATTATGAGAGTTTGATCCTGGCTCAGGACGAACGCTGGCGGCGTGCCTAATACATGCAAGTCGAACGCTTCTTTCCTCCCGAGTGCTTGCACTCAACTGGAAAGAGGAGTGGCGGACGGGTGAGTAACACGTGGGTAACCTACCCATCAGAGGGGGATAACACTTGGAAACAGGTGCTAATACCGCATAACAGTTTATGCCGCATGGCATAAGAGTGAAAGGCGCTTTCGGGTGTCGCTGATGGATGGACCCGCGGTGCATTAGCTAGTTGGTGAGGTAACGGCTCACCAAGGCCACGATGCATAGCCGACCTGAGAGGGTGATCGGCCACACTGGGACTGAGACACGGCCCAGACTCCTACGGGAGGCAGCAGTAGGGAATCTTCGGCAATGGACGAAAGTCTGACCGAGCAACGCCGCGTGAGTGAAGAAGGTTTTCGGATCGTAAAACTCTGTTGTTAGAGAAGAACAAGGACGTTAGTAACTGAACGTCCCCTGACGGTATCTAACCAGAAAGCCACGGCTAACTACGTGCCAGCAGCCGCGGTAATACGTAGGTGGCAAGCGTTGTCCGGATTTATTGGGCGTAAAGCGAGCGCAGGCGGTTTCTTAAGTCTGATGTGAAAGCCCCCGGCTCAACCGGGGAGGGTCATTGGAAACTGGGAGACTTGAGTGCAGAAGAGGAGAGTGGAATTCCATGTGTAGCGGTGAAATGCGTAGATATATGGAGGAACACCAGTGGCGAAGGCGGCTCTCTGGTCT
>NZ_CP172917.1:215000-852500 GCF_050537975.1 Enterococcus sp. DIV1090
TCGGGGGTTCGATCCCCTCCGCCGCGATTATACATTTGGAAGAGCCTGGACCTTTAGCTCAGTTGGTTAGAGCAGACGGCTCATAACCGTCCGGTCGTAGGTTCGAGTCCTACAAGGTCCATTGTGACGTTGTTTATAGTTTTATTTTTATCATGGAGGATTACCCAAGTCCGGCTGAAGGGAACGGTCTTGAAAACCGTCAGGCGGGTAAAACCGTGCAAGGGTTCGAATCCCTTATCCTCCTTTCTTAGGAATTAAATTTCCTTGGTCTAATTATCGCGGGGTGGAGCAGTCAGGTAGCTCGTCGGGCTCATAACCCGAAGGTCGTAGGTTCAAATCCTGCCCCCGCAATTGCTTTTGATTTCAAAAGCACATAAAAAGAAAAGTATGGTTTGGTAGTTCAGCTGGTTAGAATGCCTGCCTGTCACGCAGGAGGTCGCGGGTTCGAGTCCCGTCCAGACCGCCATGCGGGTGTAGTTTAGTGGTAAAACCACAGCCTTCCAAGCTGTTGTCGCGAGTTCGATTCTCGTCACCCGCTTTTCTTTTTGGGCCTATAGCTCAGCTGGTTAGAGCGCACGCCTGATAAGCGTGAGGTCGATGGTTCGAGTCCATTTAGGCCCATAATTTTATAAAATGGCCCGTTGGTCAAGCGGTTAAGACACCGCCCTTTCACGGCGGTAACACGGGTTCGAGTCCCGTACGGGTCATAGTTTTGTTACGGAGGATTACCCAAGTCCGGCTGAAGGGAACGGTCTTGAAAACCGTCAGGCGGGTAAAACCGTGCAAGGGTTCGAATCCCTTATCCTCCTTTCTTAGGAATTAAGTTTCCTTGGTCTAATTATCGCGGGGTGGAGCAGTCAGGTAGCTCGTCGGGCTCATAACCCGAAGGTCGTAGGTTCAAATCCTGCCCCCGCAATTGCTTTTATTTTTTAAAGCATACATTTGCATAAAGCAAAAACGAATTGGTTTGGTAGTTCAGCTGGTTAGAATGCCTGCCTGTCACGCAGGAGGTCGCGGGTTCGAGTCCCGTCCAGACCGTTTTTGGCTCGGTAGCTCAGTTGGTAGAGCAATGGATTGAAGCTCCATGTGTCGGCAGTTCGATTCTGTCCCGCGCCATCCAAGAAAAATTTGCGGGTGTAGTTTAGTGGTAAAACCACAGCCTTCCAAGCTGTTGTCGCGAGTTCGATTCTCGTCACCCGCTTTTTTCTTATTTGGGGCCTATAGCTCAGCTGGTTAGAGCGCACGCCTGATAAGCGTGAGGTCGATGGTTCGAGTCCATTTAGGCCCATTTATTTCTTGGGGAAGTACTCAAGTGGCTGAAGAGGCGCCCCTGCTAAGGGTGTAGGTCGGGAAACCGGCGCGAGGGTTCAAATCCCTCCTTCTCCGTTTTTTCTTTTTAATGGCCCGTTGGTCAAGCGGTTAAGACACCGCCCTTTCACGGCGGTAACACGGGTTCGAGTCCCGTACGGGTCATAGTGAAGCATACAAACAATGTTTGTATGCTTTTTTTATTTTTATTACAAAAAAATGTCGTTGAAAGCGTTGACATTTGTTGTAAATATGTTATTCTTTGGATGTAGGGATAAGTAAATAGATGGATAGTGATTGTTTAAAGACAAGCTAAACCTAATTTTTTCATGAAGCGACAGGTGTGTCGTTCTTTTTGAAGAAATTGGGTTTTTCTTTTTTCAACGAAACACAAAGGAGGTGGGGCATTGATTATTCACAAAATTTTAAACAATAATGTGGTTATTACATTAGATGATGATAAACGAGAGCAAATTGTTATGGGCAAAGGAATTGCTTTTAAGAAACGCATTGGTGATTGGGTTCCTGATGAAAGTATCGATCAAGTTTTTTATTTAGCCAATCAAGAGACATCACTTAAGTTTCAAGAATTGTTAGGAAATATTCCTTTAGAGATGATGAAACTCTCGGATGACATTATTGTTTATGCAAAATCAACGTTGAAAAAGAGTTTGAATGATACCATTTATATTTCTCTGACGGATCATTTGTACACAGCTTTAGAAAGAAAAAAACAAGGAATTGCAATTAAGAATTTATTATTATGGGATATTAAACGTTTTTTTCCTGAAGAGTACGAAGTAGGAGTAAATGCTTTAAAAATGGTACAAAAGCGCGTAGGAATGGAATTGTCAACGGATGAGGCAGGTTTTATCGCATTGCACTTGGTGAATGCGGAGATGGAGGAAGAAGTCGGTAATATTTACGAATTGACAAAGTTGATGCAAGAGATTACAAATATCGTCAAATACTATTTTAAGGTAAGTTTTGATGAAGACTCTGTTTACTTTTATCGATTTAGCACACATTTAAAATTTTTCTGTTATCGCTTATTACACCAACGTGAAGTTGTCGAAAATGATGATGAAGAACTGTATGCGGTAATTAAAAAGAAATATCTCAACGCCTATCGTTGCGTGGAAAAGATCAGCTTGTATTTAAATGAGAACTATGACTATCAAGTTTCAAATGAAGAACGCTTGTACCTAACGATTCACATTGCACGAATTGTACAAACAACGGAACAATAAACGCACCACTTTGGATAGTGACATTCAGTTGGCTAAACCTTCAAATGAAAATAAATTTTTGGAGGAAAAAAAGATGGGAAAATATCATGAACTAGCAGAAAAAATTGTAAAAAATGTCGGTGGGCAAGAGAATATTAATAGTTTGACACATTGTATCACACGTCTTCGCTTCAAATTAAAAGATGAGAGTCAAGCGAATGATGATGTCTTAAAAAATATGGACGGTGTGGTAACTGTTATGAAAAGCGGTGGACAATACCAAGTCGTTATTGGGAACCATGTTCCAGCCGTTTACGAAGAAGTAGTTAGTATTGCAGGCTTGTCAGGAGAACGTGAAGAAGAAGCTTCCAGTGGGAATTTATTTGATCGCTTAATAGATATTTTAAGTGGTTGTTTCCAACCCTTTTTAGGGGCGTTAGCAGCGGCTGGGATGGTCAAAGGGTTAAATGCCTTATTGGTTTTCTTAAAGCTCTATACGGCTACGTCAGGGACTTATACCATGTTAAATGGGATTGGCGATGCAATTTTCTACTTTATGCCAGTTATTTTAGGTTATACAGCAGCTAAAAAATTCCGGTTGCATCCAATGGTAGGGATCGTGATTGGCGCAGCTTTATGTTACCCAACGATTCAAGGAAGTGCATTACAAACGGCCTTTGAAACAACAGCGGGTGCCGGAGCCGCAGCACCGTATAATTTATTCGGTTTACCTGCCTATAATACATTTATGGGGATTCCTTGGGTCGGTGCGAACTATACAAGTAGTGTCGTACCAATCATCTTCATTATTGCTTTTGCGGCACAAGTTCAAAAAGTGTTTAAACGGATTATTCCAGAAGTTGTTCAAACGTTCTTAGTACCGTTTTTCGTGTTGTTGATTGCCTTACCAATTGGTTTCTTAGTAATTGGGCCAATCGTTAGCATGCTAACAGATTTATTAAGCGCTGGCTTTACAGCATTAATGAGTTTCTCACCAGCTTTGTATGGTTTGATTCTTGGTTTCTTCTGGCAAGTCTTAGTTATTTTTGGTTTACATTGGAGCGTTGTGCCATTAGCTATTATGCAAGTGACACAAGAAGGTTCAAGCCAAGTATTAACGGGATCATTTGCAGCTAGTTTTGCGCAAACAGCGGTTGTTTTAGCGATGTTCTTCAAATTGAAAGATAAAAAGTTAAAAGCTTTGTGTCCGCCAGCAATTATCTCTGGTATTTTTGGTGTAACAGAGCCAGCAATTTATGGAATCACTTTACCAAAAAAATGGCCATTTATTTATTCAATGATTGGTGGCGCTGTCGGTGGTTTATATTTGATGATCAACAATGTGACAGCTTATACAATGGGTGGTTTAGGAATTTTCGGTGTGCTAAACTTTATCAATGGTGATGATGCAAGTGGGATGATCCAGTCCTTTATTGCAATTGCCATTGCAGCGGTCGTCGGTTTTGGTCTAACATTCTTCTTCTGGAAAGACAATACAGTTGAGGAAGAAGAAGTGATTATTGATAAAACAACGATTAAAAAAGAAAATATTACAAGTCCAGTCAAAGGACGAGTGTTATCTTTAAAAAATGCAGAGGATCCTGCTTTTGCAAATGGAGCATTAGGAAATGGGGTCGTGATTGAACCAACGGAAGGCAAAGTGGTTGCACCCTTTGATGGAACGATTGTCACACTATTCCCAACAAAACATGCATTAGGTTTGATTTCAGATAACGGCACAGAATTATTGATTCATATTGGGATTGATACAGTTCAATTAGAAGGCGAAGGCTTTGAAGCTTTTGTAAAACAAGGTGACCGCGTGAAAAAAGGTCAAACATTAGTAACCTTTGATTTAGAAGGAATTAAAAAAGCTGGGTTTAGTACACAAATCCCAATCGTTGTGACGAATACAGCGGATTATTTAGATATTTTGGAAGTCGGCAGTAATGAAGTTTCAACAAGTGATGATTTGCTGACCGCTTTAATATAAAAAGATGTGGAGGAAGAGAATTTATGGCATTTAGAAAAGACTTTTTATGGGGTGGCGCAACAGCAGCCAATCAATGTGAAGGTGGCTATAACGAAGGTGGACGCGGTTTGGCAAACGTCGATTTAGCGCCAACTGGTCCAGATCGTTTTCCAGTAATCACTGGTGAAAAGAAAATGTTTAACTTTGATGAAGAACATTTCTATCCTGCACAAGAGGCGATTGATATGTATCATCGCTATAAAGAAGATATCGCCTTATTTGGTGAAATGGGTTTTAAAACATACCGTTTATCCATTGCTTGGAGTCGAATTTTTCCAATGGGAGATGAAACAGAGCCGAATGAAGAAGGCTTGAAGTTCTATGAAGACTTATTCAAAGAATGTCATAAATATGGGATTGAGCCACTAGTAACGATTACACACTTTGACTGTCCAATGCACTTAGTGGAAGAATATGGCGCTTGGCGTAGTCGTAAGTTAGTAGGTTTCTATGAAAATCTTTGCCGTGTAATTTTCAACCGATATAAAGGATTAGTCAAGTATTGGTTAACATTTAACGAAATTAATATGATTTTACATGCACCATTTATGGGAGCAGGTCTATACTTTGAAGAAGGCGAAAACAAAGAACAAGTGAAATACCAAGCGGCCCATCATGAACTACTAGCAAGTGCAATTGCGACAAAAATTGCTCATGAGGTAGATCCTGAAAACCAAGTAGGTTGTATGTTAGCGGCTGGTTCCAACTACGCTTATACTTGCAAACCAGAAGATGTTTTCGCTGCTCGACAAGCAGATCGTGAAAATTATTTCTTTATTGATGTCCAATCACGTGGGGAATACCCTGCGTATGCTTTAAAAGAAATGGCACGTAAAGGTATTCAAATTGAAATGGAAGAAGGCGACGAAGAACTTTTAAAAGAACATACGGTGGACTTCATTTCGTTCTCTTATTATTCTTCTCGTGTCACATCAACAGATCCAGAAATTAATGAACAAACAGCTGGTAACATCTTTGCCTCTGTGAAAAATCCTTATTTAAAAGCCAGTGAATGGGGTTGGCAAATTGATCCGCTTGGTTTGAGAATTACGATGAATGACTTATATGATCGTTATCAAAAACCACTATTCATTGTTGAAAATGGCTTAGGAGCGGTAGACACACCAGACGAAAATGGTGATGTAGTCGATGATTATCGTATCGATTATTTGGCGGCGCATATTCAAGCGATGAAAGATGCTGTTGAACAAGATGGTGTCGACTTGTTAGGCTATACGACTTGGGGCTGTATTGATTTAGTATCAGCTGGAACAGGTGAAATGAAAAAACGCTATGGCTTTATCTATGTGGATCGCGATAACGAAGGAAATGGTACGTTAAAACGAAGCAAGAAGAAATCGTTTGATTGGTACAAAAAAGTAATCGCAACAAATGGTGAAGATTTAAGTAATTAATAAAATTAGCAACTATTAAAGGGCGTTTGACGTTGGTAGAAAAAACAAGGACTCTTCTGCCAGCGTCAATTCCCTTGATGGTTTCTTTGTTATGCCTAAAAACAGAGGGAAAGAGGGATTTTATGGGATTTCCAGAAAATTTTTTATGGGGCGGCGCAACAGCTGCTAACCAATATGAAGGTGGCTACCTTTCAGGAGGCAAAGGTCTGAGTACATTAGATGCAATTACTGGTGGTAGTCAAACAGAACCGCGACGGATTACGTATTTAACTAAAGAAGGCCAAAAAGCTTCGTGTACGCGCGATCAAGCATTACCCGAAGGAGCGATTGGCTATATCGATGAAGAGTTATACTATCCTAGTCATGTAGCGACGGACTTTTACCATCATTACGAAGAAGATATCGCCTTATTTGCAGAAATGGGTTTCAAATGTTTTCGGCTGTCTATCGCCTGGAGCCGGATTTGCCCAAATGGAACAAAAGAGATTAATGAAGAAGGCTTAGCCTTTTATGATAAAGTTTTTGATACTTTGCTGCGCCATGGAATTGAGCCCGTTGTGACGATTAACCATTTTGATATTCCGATGTATTTGGCCGATGAATATGATGGTTGGAAAAATCGTGAAGTGATTGATTTCTTTGTTTTCTTTTGCGAAACCATTTTTACACGTTATCAGGATAAAGTGAAGTATTGGATGACTTTTAATGAAATTAATTTTTTAAGAAGTTGGACGCAAATTGGGATTCACAATAATGATAAACAAAGTAAATATCAAGCAGCGCATCATCTATTTGTAGCAAGTGCGAAAGCAGTTGAATTAGGACATTCCATCAATCCAGATTTCCAAATTGGTATGATGGTGGCTTATATTCCAAGTTATCCTTTGTCCTGCAAACCTGAGGACGTGATGGCAGCTGTTCAATTTAACCGAGAGCAAGAATTTTATATGGATGTCCAGGCTAAGGGATATTATCCAGCGCATAAGCTCAAAGAATTTGAGCGTGAAGGAATGACAATTCAAATGGAGTCAGAGGATTTAGCGATTATTCAAAAAGGAACAGTTGATTATATCGGGTTTAGTTATTATATGTCGACTGTTTCGACTGCTTATCCCGAAGAAGTAAAATATGTCGGAGGCAACCAAATGCCTGCGGTTAAAAATCCTTATTTGCAAGAATCTGAATGGGGCTGGGCTGTCGATCCTTTAGGGTTAAGAATTTCATTGTGTCAGTTGTCAGATCGTTACAATATGCCATTGTTTGTGGTTGAAAACGGGTTTGGCGCGGTGGATACATTGCAAGAGGATGGCTCGATTGTCGATGATTACCGCATTGATTATTTTAAACAACATATTGAAGCCATGAGAACCGCAGTAGAAGAAGACGGGGTTAACTTAATTGGTTATACGCCATGGGGTTGTATTGACTTAGTTTCAGCAGGGACTGGCGAAATGAAAAAACGTTACGGCTTTATCTACGTAGACATGGATGACGAAGGTCAGGGAACCTTGAAACGAACTAAGAAAAAATCATTTAATTGGTACAAACAAGTTATCGCTAGTAATGGTGAAAACTTAACAACTGAGTAGAAAATGAGGGGAAATAAAAAATGAAAAAACGATTGACGATTGTGGGGATGCTTTTTCTGGCCATTTTAGTAATGGTTGGTTGTGGTAAAAATCAGCAAGCAACGACAAAAGAAAAAGAGACAAAACCTGAAGAACTAACTCTTTACATTGTGCGCCATGGAAAAACCATGTTAAATACGACGGACCGCGTACAAGGATGGTCAGATGCGGTCTTAACACCAGAAGGTGAAAAAGTTGTGACCGCAACTGGGATTGGTTTGAAAGATGTTGCCTTTCAAAATGCATATAGTAGTGATAGTGGCCGCGCCTTGCAAACTGCTCAACTTATTTTAGATCAAAATAAAGCAGGCAAAGACCTTGAAGTCGTGCGTGACCCAGATTTACGTGAATTTAATTTTGGTAGCTATGAAGGGGATTTAAACAAGACAATGTGGCAGGATATTGCTGATGATCAAGGTGTTTCCTTAGAAGAATTTATGAAAAACATGACCCCTGAATCCTTTGCCAACAGTGTAGCTAAACTGGATCAACAGCGCGAGGAAAGCAAGAATAACTGGCCTGCAGAAGACTATGCTACAATTACCAAACGTTTGAAAAAAGGCTTAGATAAAATTGTTGCCACAGAATCAGCCAATCCCGGAAATGGCAATGTTTTAGTGGTCTCTCATGGCTTGAGTATTTCAGCGTTGTTAGCAACTTTATTTGATGATTTTAAAGTCCCAGAAGGCGGTTTGAAGAATGCTAGTGTTACAACGATTCATTACAAAAATGGCGAGTATACTTTGGATAAAGTCAATGATGTCAGCTACTTAGAAGCAGGCAAAAAAGAATCAAAATAATCTAAGGCGTCGAGAAACAGTTTATTTAGGAGTTGGTGGAGCAAGAAAAGGGTTGCTCCACCAACTCCTATTGTTTTTTTATTAAAAGTGAAGGCTTACCTCATCACATTTTTAAATAGAAGTGGTTCGAGCTCAAAAATGATTTATCGCATAACTATGCTGACTAGATTTTGGACCGTTTTTTTACTAACTGAATAAAAGCATGTTCTGATGGGGTATTTTTACATTTATATTAAGTGAAAATTAGAAATTATTTTTTTAATTAGTGAATTAACTATTAAATAAATAGCATGAAAACATTGTGACATGTATCTGTTAAAAACCAGTCCTTTTTATGACTGTTGTTGTTTTAGTTAATGAAATAGGTTGTTATTTATTATCTAAATTGTATAAGGCTGTTACTATGCTTGCTTATATTAGTAATGTGTCCCTATAAAATAGAATAATAGCTATGTCTATTTAAAATAGTGTATGCTACTATTTTTTACAACAGACAAATTTATGAAAGTAAGACTGTTTGTTGAAAAATAATTTATATATTAATGAAAAAGTTTAAGAAAGTGTATTGATGGTTTCAAGTGAAGCGATATAATTAATTTCATTAGAGAGAAGTGTTAGAATGGCGAGAAAGCAATGGTTTATTGTTAAGTCAATGTTACTATCATTCCTTATTTTGGGAGTCCTTTCCTTCATTTTCAAAGAATATATTTTTGAAAATGTTGGTTTATTGAGGGCTTCGTTAGTTCTGATAGTATTTTTCATTGGCGAGTATATCTATTTAGAATATACTTTATCAAATAACAGGGCTTTATTGATCTGTTCGGTGTTGATATTTCTGCTTTCAGCTTCATTGTTATTTTAATAAGGGAAGTGTAGGAAAAATAAATGATGATTTGAAACGGTTATTATCAGCTACTTAGAAGCAGGCGAAAAAGAGACAAAATAATCTAAGGAATCGAGAAACAGTCTATTTAGGAGTTGGTGGAGCAACAGAAGGATTGCTTCACCAACTCCTATTGTTGTGTTCTTTTTTTATTAAAGGTAGAATCAGAAAGAAGAATTTTTTCATTGGGAGGAAATGAGATGAAAAATAGAACAAAATCACGTTGGAAAAAAATTGTCCTAGGAATCGGGCTTTTTTTAGCGGTATTAGTCATCGGTCTGACTATTTTTATTAAAAATAGTACGTATCAAGCAACCGATTCAGCCTTAAAAATAAGCCAAAGTGCCACGCAAGAAAAAAACTATGATTATTATACAAACGGGCAAAAAAATGATACAGCACTGATTTTTTATCCAGGTGCATTGGTTGCGCCCGCTAGTTATAGTGAATGGGCGCAAGAAGTTGCTACGAAAGGTTATGATGTCTATGTTGTTCATTTTCCTTTGAATTTAGCGGTTCTTGCACCAAATGCTGCAGAACAAATTATAAAGGATCATCCACAACAAAACTTCGTTTTGGCTGGACATTCTCTGGGTGGTGTGATGGCTAGCCGTTTTGTAGCGGAAAATGAGCAACGAATCAAAGGCATGATTTATTTAGCTAGCTATCCTGACGAAAAAGGTGCACTAAACAAGAAAAATCTGCCGGTTCTGTCAATAACAGCCACAAACGATGGTGTTTTAAATTGGACTAGCTACCAAAAAGCCAAACAGTTTTTGCCAAAAGATACGCAGTATGTATCTATCGAAGGTGGGAATCATGCAGGGTTTGGTAATTACGGTGTCCAAAAAGGAGATAGCAAAGCGACAATTTCTAATGAGCAACAGCAAACAGAAATCAGTCAATTGATTGTAGCATGGCTACAATCACGCCCCAATAAATAATCCGATGAGCCGAAATGTTATTTTTTCGGCTCATTTTTACTGCGATAAACAGAGGGGGTTACGCCTGTTTCTTTTTTAAAAGTGGTGGCAAAATATGCTGCGGTTTGGAAGCCAACTTTTTTCGCGATTTGTTGAATCGTAAGGGGTGAATGGAGAAGCAATTCTTGGGCTTGCCTAATTCGGATACTTGTTAAATAAGCTAATGGGGTTTGTTTTGTCTGTTCCTTAAAGGTTCGCTGCAAATGAAAGGGACTACCGTGGCAGGCTTGCGCTAAATAGTCTAAACTTAATGGTTCCGCTGAATGCCGATCAATAAATTGCTTAATTTGAGCAACCCATTCCTCGTTAGGAACGACTTGCCCGGTTGGTTGACATCTTTTACATGGACGAAAACCAAGTGTTAAAGCTTCCTGAGCCGTTTTGAAGATCAGAACGTGGTTCTTGTTGGGCACACGGGAAGGGCACGAAGGACGACAAAAAATTTTAGTTGTGGTCACACCATAAAAAAAATCACCATCAAATTGCGTATTATTATTTTGAATGGCTTCCCAACGTTTCTGAGTAAGTCGATACGTTGTTTTCATTGTAAGCACACCTCCCGTTTTCTTCATTGTAAAAGAATCCCTAATAAAAACAAGTAAAAAGTGATAGGAGCGCAAGATTTTGAAAGCCAAAAGAATTATAATGAAGATAAGAAAAACACGAGAAAGAAGTGTAGAAATATGGCAAAAAAGATTTATTATGCGCAACAAGAATGGCAGAACGATCACTATTATCTTGGTGTGACAGACGCTGGACTAGCTTTTGTAGGTTCAGCCAATCAATCGATAGAAGAACTGAAAAACTGGTATCCTCAAGCACAATTAGAAGCTTCTGAAAAGAAAACTGCGCCTTATAAAGAAGCACTAATAAGTTATCTTAACCAACATTCGACAACGTTTGCTTGCCCCATAGACATCGAAGGAACGCCCTTTCAAAAAGAAGTTTGGCAGGCGTTGCAAGAAATCCCTTATGGTGAGACAATGACCTATCAAGAAATTTCAGAAAAAATTGGGCGTCCACGTGCGGTTCGAGCAGTTGGCACAGCGATTGGGAAAAATCCTTTATTAATGGTCATTCCTTGCCATCGAGTCATCGGCAGCAAGGGACAATTAACCGGTTACCGTGGTGGTTTAGCAATGAAACAAGCATTATTAACATTTGAACAGTCTTAAAAGGAGGCGGCGATGAACAACTATCAATGGTATACAGAACAATGGGGAAAACCTACAAGAGAGGATGATTTGCTGTTTTTATTGTTGACGGTGGGTGTTTTTCAAGTTGGTTTAAGTTGGAAAGCAGCCGCAGGGAAAAAAGTAGCATTCATGAAAAATTTTTGCCAAATGAAGCCGGAAAAAGTTGCCGCGCTGTTGCCTGACGAAGTCGATCGAATAGTAGCTGATCCAGATATGATTCGCAATCGGCGCAAAATTGAAGCAACCATTAAAAATGCGCAAGCAATTTTAAAAGTACAAGAAGAATTTGGCAGTTTTGCCAATTATCTATGGCAATTTGTAAAAAACGTCCCCGTTTTATCTATTTATGAAGAAGCATACCAAGTCCCGCGCACACAGCTTTTGTCAGATAACGTAGCAAAAGACTTAAAAAAAAGAGGATTTTCTTTTGTAGGTCCGATTGTCACCAATATGTTTCTGAAAGCTAGCGGGATTATCCAGGTGGAAATTTTAAATCCAGAATAAAGGAGTGTTAGGATGTTTGAAAATGAATCTCTTAGTTTTGAAGAACAAACAATTATTCAAGCAGCAGAGCGTTATGTTCAACAAGAATTAGCCAACGAAGCAAGTGGCCATGACTGGTGGCATATTTATCGAGTGACACAATTAGCAAAAACAATTGCAGAGAAAGAACAAGCAAATTTATTTTTATGTATATTAACAGCATTGTTACATGATATTGGCGATGAAAAATTTAACGAAAGTGAAGAGGCTGGCTTGCTAAAGGTGCAACAATGGCTGGAAGCAAATAACGTATCAACAGAGCAAACGAATCACATCCTTTCTATTATTGCTAATATGTCCTTTAAAGGAGGAAATACTGGGAAAACAGTTACTACATTAGAAGGAAAAGTGGTCCAGGATGCGGATCGATTAGATGCCATCGGTGCGATTGGAATTGCACGGGTGATGGCTTATTCGGGAAATAAAGGCCGTTTAATTCACGATCCTCACAAACAACCTCGTGAACAGTTAACCCAAGAAGAATACCGGAATGGGGAAGATACTGCTATTATGCATTTTTATGAGAAACTTTTAAAGTTAAAGGAACAAATGAATACAAATTATGGTCGCTTATTGGCGGAAAAGCGTCATCAATTTATGGAACTTTATCTGGAGGAATTTTATCAAGAGTGGGATGGACACCGATAAATGAGGGCCAACTAAAACAGCCAGTACATTTCTTTTTGAATTTTAAGAGAACTCTTTTTTACAAATACCTCAGAAGTGGTAAAATGATGGATGAATAAACGGGTGGTTTATCTTAGTTTTACGTTACATATAGGAGGTAATTATGGAGACAAAAAAATCGAGTGGCATGTTTGCAGTTATTGCCGCACTGATTGCGAATATTTTAGTAGCGATTAGTAAATTTGTTGGTTTTGCTTTAAGTGGTAGTACCGCTATGATGAATGAAAGTATCCACAGTGTCGTGGACTGTAGTAATCAGGTGTTATTACTTTTTGGGAATAAGCGCGCTTCTCGTGGACAAAGTGCGTTACATCAATTTGGAGAAGGCCGTGCAAAATACTTTTTTAGTACAATTGTTGCAACGATGCTCTTTTTTGGTGGGGGCGCGTTAGGCGTAATGGAGGCTATTCAGAAGTTACTGCATCCCTCTCATGAAGTAGAAAATGTGGCTATTGTCATTGGTATTTTAATTTTTGGTTTGCTTGTGGAAGGTAGCTCTTTGCGTGTAGCGATGAAAGAAATCAAAGAATTGAATACAGAGAAGTTATCGCTCTTAAAATTTTTGCGAGAAAGTCGTCACAGTGAAATTTTAATTATTTTTACGGAAGACTTTTGTGCGGTTATTGGTTTGTGTTTAGCTTTGGTGGGAACCCTTTTAACAATGGTAACTGGAATTGCTGCATTTGATGCTATCAGTGGTTTACTGATTGGTTTACTATTAATGTGTGCAGCCATTTTCTTAGCGAAAGAATTTTATAGTTTGATTATAGGAGAAAGTGTGACCGCTACAGATTTAGCAAAAATTAAAACTGCATTTGATCGGGCGGATGTTGAAAAACTAATTGATGTAAAGACCGTTCATTTAGGTCCAACTGAAATTTTAGTAGCGGCAAAAATTGATGTGGTAGAACCAATGGAAGAAGATGCACCTGATGTTGTGAATGCGATTGAACGAGACATTCGCAGTAAAATGCCTGATAAAAAAATCTATATCTATATTGAAGTTGACGATTATGATGTGAATTACGTTCGTAAATAACAAATGAAAGAATAACTTTAAAAAACAATATGGGGGAAGAAACGATGCAAGAGGCAATTATAACAAGTACAGTAGATTTAACCAGTGGTGGTTGTAACGCCTGTGGTTTAGTGGAAGATACCGTCTACACATTAGCAATGAATGGAGTGGACATTCCGTTAGATGGCTTGACTGTTGCTCATCTAGTTTCTGCTATTGTTGCCAGAAATGGATTTAAACAGGAGCTGCAAATGGATATGCTAGATGACGAATATATCCTTTATCGAAAAGAAGACACAACAGTAACCTTTAAAGAAGCGTACAATCATTTAAGCTACGATAACGGTTCTGAAAAAATCCAATCTAAAAATAAACTGGAAGATTTACCAAAACTTTTTGAACAAGTTAATCAAATCCTAACAACTGTTTTTGGAATTGGAACTGTCAATTTTATTATAGAATAAAGTACAAAATAGAACAGAAATTGGACAATCAATGAGTGAAAGAGATCGTCCAATCTCTGTTTTTTAATGTATAAATAGAAAATAAAAACAAAAAATGATTAAGTTAAGTGAACGCCTTTATCGACATAAATGATGTCACCGACCACGCCACTAGCTAGTTCACTGACTAAAAAGGCACAAGTGTTTCCGACTTCTTCAATGGTTACACCTGTTTTATCTGGTGTCCGCTCATTAGAAATACTAATCAATTGATCGTAGTCTTTTACACCAGTCACAGCCAATGTTTTAATCGCTCCTGCGGAGATTCCGTTGACACGAATTTTATCTGCAGCTAATTCAAAAGCTAAATATTTCACGGCAGTTTCTAAAGAAGCTTTAGCAATCCCCATCATATTGTAGTTAGGAATCGCACGTTCGGAACCTAAATACGTCAATGTGACAATTCCTGAACCAGGATTTAACAAAGGTTTCGCATAATGAGTAACTGCTAAAAGAGAGTAGCTACTAATATCTTGTGCTAATAGGAAACCATCACGAGTGATGTCACTAACGTTTCCAGACAATTCTTCTTTTTTGGCAAAAGCAATCGCATGGACTAGTCCATCGATCGTGCCCACTTCATTTTTAATTGTTTCAAAGGCTGCTTGAATGGACGCATCAGAAGCAACATCGCATTCCACCAACAAATCATTTTCATCTGCTAATTTAACCACTTGCTTTTTCATGCGTTCGTTTTGATACGTATAAATAACATTGGCCCCTTGATCTTTTAATGCTTTTGCACAGCCCCAAGCAATACTTTTTTTGTTGGCAACACCCATTACGACGACATTCTTATTTTGTAAAAACATATAAAATCTCCTTTAATAAAAAATTTTTGTTGATAGAATAGGCTTTTCTTCATCAAAATGTAAAAGTTACATTTATTGAGTTGACGAATAAAATTTCAACTGGTATTATCTGTGTGAGAATGATAACAAAATCTTCTCAATTTTCTAATCTTGAAAAAAACAGACATTTTTCCTGATGTCTGAATTATTAACCAAAATACTTTGAAAGTCAAACTATTTTTCTTATTTTTTGAGAAAAAGTGCTGGAAACCGCATGAAATAATAGTTTGATAATCAAAATAAACTCGGAGGTACAGTATGAAAAGAGTGGTCATAACCGGCATGGGTGCCGTAACACCATTAGGCAATACCGTAAAAGAATTTTGGCATAATCTAGTGGATGGCAAGCTAGGAATTGGCAAAATTACTAAATTTGATTCTGAAGATACTGGGGTAGCTTTGGCTGGTGAAGTAAAAGAGTTTGACCCAAGTGCTGTTTTAGAACGCAAAGAGCAAAAAAGAATGGACTTATTTTCTCAATATGGCTTGGTCGCTGCTTTAGAAGCGTGGGAAATGAGTGGTTTAACAGAAGCAACGATTGACCCGACTCGTTTAGGTGTGATTGTCGGTAGTGGGATTGGCGGGATGACTACCTTACAAGACCAAGTACGGGTAATGGATAAAAAAGGCGCAAAACGCGTAACACCATTTTTCGTGCCCATGGTAATTGCTAATATGGCAGCGGGAAATATTTCGATTCGTTTAGGTGCAAAAGGACCTTCTCAAACTATCGTGACTGCTTGTGCTTCTGCGACGAATGCGATTGGTGAAGCTTTTCGCACGATTAAATATGGTCTAGCGGACATGATGGTAACTGGGGGGACAGAAGCCACAGTATGTGAAATTGGGATTGCAGGCTTTGCAGCATTGAATGCTTTAAATACAACAGAAGATGCGACTCGGGCTTCGATTCCTTTTGATAAAGAACGAAAAGGTTTTGTGATGGGTGAAGGCGCAGGAATGCTGGTTTTAGAAGAACTCGAGCATGCACAGAAACGTGGCGCAACTATCTACGGCGAAATTGTTGGTTATGGCAGCAACTGTGATGCTAGCCACATGACCGCTCCTTTAAAAGACGGTAGTGGCGCGGCGGCTGCGATGGAAATGGCGATTGCAGAAGCAGGGATTACACCGAAACAAATTGGGTATATCAATGCTCATGGTACGTCAACCCCAGCGAATGACGCTGCGGAAACAACGGCCATCAAACGTGTCTTTGGTGAGCGAGCATCGCAAATTCCAATTTCAAGTACAAAGAGTATGACTGGACATTTATTGGGCGCGGCTGGCGGTATCGAAGCGATCGCTTGTGTGCAAACATTGCAAGAAGGAAAAGCTCATCCGACAGTAGGCTACCAAGTTGCTGATCCAGATTGTGATTTAGATTATGTCACAGAAGGTGCACGTGACATTACAGCGGACTATACAATTAGTAATTCGTTTGGCTTTGGTGGCCATAATGGTGTAATTTGCTTGAAGAAATGGGAGGAAAACTAGTATGAAAAAAGTAATGACTGCAACAGAAATTATGGAAATGATTCCTAATCGCTATCCGATTTGTTATATTGATTATGTGGATGAAATTATTCCAAATGAAAAGATTATTGCAACAAAAAATGTGACAATTAACGAAGAATTTTTCCAAGGACATTTCCCTGGAAATCCAACAATGCCAGGCGTTTTGATTATTGAAGCATTGGCACAAGTAGGTTCGATTTTAATCTTAAAAATGGATCAATTTGAAGGTGAAACGGCCTATATTGGCGGTATCAACAAAGCCAAATTCCGTCAAAAAGTGGTCCCTGGTGATGTCTTGAAATTACATTTTGAAATCGTCAAATTACGTGACTTTGTCGGCATCGGCAAAGCGACTGCTTATGTGGAAGATAAAAAGGTCTGCGAATGTGAATTGACGTTTATTGTGGGACGATAAGAATCAATCAATTTTGGATACGTTAGTTTCCCTAAGAAAAGGAATAAGTCACAATGGCTTATTCCTTTTTAAATTTATATAAATAACACTAACGCAAAAAAACATGCTATAATCATAAAAAGCTTACGTGAAGGTGGTAAGCTTATGAGTAAAACAATTTACAGGAGGGTTTTTCTTTTGGATATTTCAGTAGAGTTTTCGGGACATAAATTGGCGAATGTGTTAATGAACGCATCAGGCATTCATTGTATGACAATTAAGGAAATGGATGAGTTAGCGGCTTCTCAAGCAGGTGCTTTTGTCGCTAAGACGGCAACACCTAATCCTCGTCAGGGCAATGAGGAACCACGGTATTTTGATACACCATTAGGAAGTATTAACTCAATGGGCTTGCCTAATTTAGGGATTGATTATTATTTAGATTATCAGATTGCACGTCAAAAGGAATTTCCTGAGGAGTTACGCTTTTTATCTGTATCTGGTATGAATTATGAGGAAAATATCGCTATTTTAAAAAAAGTGCAAGAAAGTGAATACACAGGAGTGACAGAATTTAATTTGTCTTGTCCCAATTTGCCTGGTAAACCGCAAATTGCTTATGATTTTGAATTAACAGAAAAGCTTTTAACAGAAGTTTTCCAATTTTTTACTAAACCATTAGGTGTAAAATTACCCCCATTTTTTGATATTGCACATTTTGACGCAATGGCTGAAATTTTAAATAAATTCCCTTTAGTATACGTGAATAGTATTAATAGCATCGGTAATGGTTTATATATTGACAGTGACAAGGAAGAAGTGGTCATTAAACCAAAAGGAGGTTTCGGTGGACTGGGCGGCGAATATGTCAAACCAACAGCGTTAGCCAATGTTCGTGCGTTTGCGCAACGTTTGAAACCAGAAATCAAAATTATTGGAACGGGCGGTATTACATGTGGAAAAGATGTTTTTGAGCATCTTTTATGTGGTGCAACATTAGTACAAGTCGGCACACAATTGCATCAAGAAGGTCCACAAGTTTTTGAGCGTCTAGCCAAAGAATTACAAGAAATCATGGCAGCAAAAGGTTATGAAAGTATTGAAGAATTTCGTGGGAAATTGAAAGAGATGTAACAAAAAAACCGTCAAGAAATTTTCTTGACGGTTTTTTGTTATTTCACAGCCTTAACATTTTCCATAAAGGCTTCCAAATATTCAGGTTGTGTTAATTGTTGGTTACAGGTGTCGCTATCATGGCAAATGTAATTGCCTTTTTTCGTGTAGGTTCCGTCGCCGCCTGATTTGGTTGTAGCTAGGAACATAGACACATTCGTGATTGTTTGACAGATGGAGCAAACACCTTTAACAATGGTGGGTGAAAGGGTGCCGTGGACGCCGATTAATTTATTTTCTCGATAAGCTAAGATAAATTTTTTCTGAGTCCCAGCGTCGTTCCAACCGACATAGGTATTGTTCCGTAAATCCATGTTTTCCCACTCAGGAATCTTTAACTTTTTCACTTTGCGAAAGACTTTCGTGACTTGTGGTGTTGAAGGTTCTTTAAAGGGCAACACGGTTTCTTTTAATTCGTCTAAATATTTTTCAGCACGCGCGCGTGTTAAACGACGATCCATCACTTTGTCCAACAAAATCGTAACAGCAGGGTGTTCTTCTGGAAATAACCCATTGATTTTTTCGGCACATAGGGCCTGGACAGTTTTGACAGTCGTAGCATCGTTAACAGACGTATAGGTGTTTAGTAACACAGCGACTTGTTCTTTAATTATGTTAAATTGGTAAGGTTGAATAGTTGGGTTCATGATTTTAAATTCCTTTCAAATAGACCGAGTACATACGCTGAAAGGCAATTTGTCTCACCAACGTATGTTTAGTGACAGACAACCTCATGTGTTTTTGATAAAGATAGCGTTTGACGTATCATATCATCACCCCCTTTAATGATTGATTTTTTCTATGTAAAAAGTGAAAATAATTGATGAAAGCTTGGTAATTCTAACGCAATTCAAGAAAAAAGGCAAGTTAAACTCGGTTTATTTCCCAATTCAATGTCTGGGGAGTGATAAACTTCTAAAAAAGATACGTGATTTCCTAGATTAATCCTAGGTTATTTGCTACAATAATGAAGAATTAACCAGAGAAAAGGAGAAATTACAATGATTGCAGCAAGCGATTTAAAAGCCGGTATGACTTTTGAGCAAGACGGCAAATTAATTAAAGTAATGGAAGCTAGCCACCACAAACCAGGTAAAGGTAACACGGTTATGCGTATGAAATTAAAAGATGTTCGTACGGGTTCAACAACAGATACAACAATGCGCCCAGATGAAAAAGTGAAAAAAGCGCACATCGATACAAAACCGGTTCAATATTTATACAGCCAAGATGATATGGCTATTTTCATGGATTTAGAAACATATGAACAATATGAAGTACCAACTGCTTTAATTGAAGAAGAATTAAAATATTTACTAGAAAATATGGAAGTAAAAATTCAATTTTATGGTGAAGAAGTCATTGGTTTAACTTTACCAACAACGGTAATCTTACGTGTTGCTGAAACACAACCTTCAATCAAAGGCGCAACAGTAACTGGTTCTGGTAAACCCGCTACAATGGAAACAGGATTAGTTGTTAACGTTCCAGATTTTGTTGAAGCAGACGAATTATTAGAAATCAATACTGCGGAAGGTACGTATTTAAAACGTGCTAAATAAGTAGCAGAAAAACAGAAGGCTAGCCTTCTGTTTTTTTTGGTCTATTAATTCTTTTACCTATAAGAAAACCATTGGTGTGATAGGAAATAGCAATCGTTAGAATCGTTGACACTAGAAAATGGGAAATGGTATAGTTTGGTCAACACATGACGAAGGAGGAAATCAACCATGACGAAAAAACAAGCTAGCCCTTTTTTAGAAACGGAAAGCTGTTGTTGTATGGTGCAAAATAGTGCAGCATACTCTTTTGTGATGGGGAAAACCTCCGTTATTTCTGAAAAATTGCCTAACACGATTCCTCTCTGAATCTAGACAACCAGAAATAAACAAAAAAGGTGCTGATGCGATCAGCACCTTTTTGTTTTATGTACATGTATTAGAAGGAGGAATTCGCTATGATTGTTCAGTCAATTTTAGACACAATCGGAGCAACACCATTATTTGAATTTACAAGTGAACAATATCCTATGCCAGAAGGCACTAAAATTTATGCGAAACTAGAATATTTGAATCCAGGTGGCAGCGTCAAAGATCGGCTTGGTGTGCATCTTCTCAAAGAGGCAATGAAAACGGGAAAGATAAATCAAGCCACAACAATTATTGAACCGACAGCTGGGAATACAGGGATTGGACTTGCATTAGCTGCCAGTCAACTGGGCCTCAAGACAATCTTTGTTGTGCCAGAAAAATTTAGTCAGGAAAAACAACAGCTGATGCAAGCGTTAGGTGCTAAAATTGTCCCTTCGCCAACAGAGCAAGGGATTGTCGGAGCGATAACTAGTGCCCAAGACTTAGCCAAGGAAATTCCTAATAGTTACGTGCCGTTACAATTTGAAAATCCGGATAATCCTGCTGCTTACTACGAAGGATTAGGACCTGAAATTGTTCAAGACCTAGGCGGGAAGATTACTAGCTTTGTCGCAGGTTTAGGCAGTGGTGGAACGTTTGCAGGTGTTGGCAGATATCTCAAAGAACAAAATAGTAAGACGCAACTATGGGGCGTGGAGCCAGAAGGTTCGATTTTAAATGGCGGACCTGCACACGGACATGAAATCGAAGGTATTGGCGTGGAGTTCGTGCCGCCTTTTCTTAAACAGATTCCTGTGGACGGCTTTTATACCATTTCAGACGAGGATGGTTTTTTCTGGGTCAAACAATTAGCCAAGAAAAGCGCTTTGCTGGTGGGAAGCTCCAGCGGCGCAGCGTTTGCGGCGGCATTAAGAGAGGCGCGCCGCTTACCAGCAGGCAGCACAATTGTAACTATTTTTCCTGACGGTAGTGACCGTTATTTATCAAAAAATATTTATTCTTAGGAGGAAACCTTTTATGAAATTCAATACCAAATTAATTCATGGCGGCATTAGCAAAGACGCAACAACAGGTGCAGTGAGTGTTCCTATTTATCAAACGTCAACCTTTGAACAAAACGGCGTGGGCCAGCCCAAAGAATATGAATATTCTCGTTCAGGTAATCCCACACGTCACGCGTTAGAAACCTTAATTGCTGAGTTAGAAGGTGGGAGCCATGGCTTTGCGTTTAGCGCAGGCTTAGCTGGTATCCATGCAATCATTTCTATGTTTGGACCCGAAGATCATATTTTATTAGGTGACGATGTCTATGGGGGCAGTTTCCGTTTATTGGACAAAGTATTTGTAGCAAATGGGTTAAGCTACACGATTGTAAATGCCAGTGACTTATCAACAATTGAAGCCGCAATTCAGCCAAATACAAAAGCCTTGTTTTTGGAAACACCAAGTAATCCACTGTTAAAAATTACAGATATTGAAGCGGCGGCTAAGCTTGCTAAAAAACATCAGTTGTTAACCATTGTCGATAATACGTTTGCGACGCCTTATTTTCAACGGCCGTTAGCGTTAGGTGCTGATATTGTGGTTCACAGCGGGACAAAATATTTAGGGGGCCATAGTGATGTAGTCTCTGGTTTAGTTGTAACGAATCACCCAGAAAGCGCAGAAAAAATTGCCTTTTTACAAAATGCGATTGGTGCTGTTTTAGGACCACATGATAGTTGGCTGGTCCAACGTAGTTTAAAAACATTAGGCGTCCGGATGGCAGCGCATGCCCAAAATGCTCAAAAAATCGCAGAATTTTTAGAAGCGCATCCAGCGGTAGCAACGGTGTATTATCCAGGACTAGCGAGTCATCCTGGTCACGAAATTGCGCAAAAACAGATGTCGGGATTTAGTGGCATGATTTCTTTTGAATTAGCCAAGGATGAGCAAGTCGTTCCTTTCGTAGAAGCGTTGGAAATTTTTACTTTAGCGGAAAGTTTAGGTGGCGTAGAAAGTTTAATTGAAGTACCTGCCATTATGACTCACGCATCTATCCCCAAAGAAAATCGTGAAGCCGTGGGAATTAAAGATGGACTCATTCGTTTATCTGTAGGAATTGAAGCAGTCGAAGATTTATTGGCTGATTTAGAAAAGGGATTACAAGCATAAACAAAAGGCCCTCGTCTTTAGACGAAGGCCTTTTGTTTATAATTCTTCTCCATTCGTAGCAATCACTTGTTGATACCAAGCAAACGATTTTTTCTTTCGCCGTTCCAACGTTCCGTGACCATCGTTGTCTTTATCTACATAAATGAAGCCATACCGTTTCTTCATTTCGCCTGTACTAGCGCTCACTAAATCGATGAATCCCCAAGGTGTATAGCCCATCAAATCAATGCCGTCATACGCAACGGCTTCTTTCATCATCTCAATATGTTCACGTAAATAAGCGATTCGGTAAGTGTCGTTAATCGTTCCGTCTGGTTCTAGCTCATCAATAGCACCAAAGCCATTTTCAACAATAAAGAGTGGTAATTCATACCGATCATTGAACCAATTCATTGCATAGCGTAAGCCCATAGGATCGATTTGCCAACCCCAATCAGATGTTGCTACATAAGGATTTCGCACCAAGTCTTTTGCTTCATTGTAGTCAAAAGTAGGGGCCTTTTCTGCACCTTTTACAGCAAACGACATGTAATAGCTAAAGCCAATATAATCAACACAGCCATTAGCCAAATCAGTTAAATCTTCTTCTGTGACATCTAATGAAATGTTTTTTCGTTTCAAATAGCATTGAATTGCACTTGGATAATGACCGCGGACATGAACATCGGTAAACCAATAACGTTTTTGCATTGCGCTAACACTCATCATCATATCCTCAGGATTACAAGAATAAGGATAAATAGGCACCATCGCAATCATACAGCCAATTTGGAAGTCGGGATTGATAGCGTGGCCAATTTTCACTGCACGTGCGCTAGCGACTAGTTCATAATGAGCAGCCTGATACATAATTGCTTCGCGGTCTTCTCCTTCCTGGTAAGCAATACCAGAGTTAGTAAAAGGTGCAAAATCTTCTTCATAATTGGCTTGGTTGTTAATTTCGTTAAAGGTCATCCAATATTTGACTTTTTTCTGGTAACGAGTGAAACAGACTTCAGCAAATTTGACAAAAAAATCAATGACCTGGCGATTGCGAAAGCCGCCATATTTTGTGACTAAATGATAAGGCATTTCAAAGTGAGACAGTGTCACGACTGGCTCAATGCCATTTTTCAAACACTCGTCAAAAAGTGCATCATAAAAACGAAGGCCTTCTTCATTGGGCGTTTCTTCATCTCCGTTAGGAAAAATTCGTGTCCAAGCAATAGAGGTTCGGAAACAATTTAAACCAAGTTCTTTGAATAGTTGAATATCTTCTTGATAGCGATGGTAAAAATCAATCGCTTCATGGTTAGGATAGTGTTCATCTGGTAAAACGCCTGCGGTAATTTTACGAGGGACGCCATGTGCACCGGCAGTCATTACATCCGCCACGCTCACCCCTTTACCGCCTTGGTCCCAGCCTCCTTCTAATTGATGAGCAGCGACAGCGCCGCCCCAAAGAAAATCATTTTTCAAAATTGACATATCGTTTCAGTCCTTTGTTCAAATTTTTATACGTTTTGTGCTTCGACTTTTTCAAGGGTTTCTTCAGTAATTGGTTGATTGGTTTCTTCTGCGTAATTAAGTGCATCCATTTTTTTAGCAAACGGTAAATAGATAAAGAAACTCATCGTCAGTACTACTACTTGAAGCAACGCTGCTTGCCAACCACCAACTAAAAGTCCAGAAATGATTGGAGGAGTAGTCCAGGGAACTTGTACCGCAGTAAAGAGAGGAACCAGTCCTGTGTACAAGGCAAAATATGTCACAACAGAAGAAACAATCGGTGTGATAATGAACGGCACAGCCATGATTGGGTTCATCACGATAGGTGTAGCAAAGACAATTGGCTCGTTAATATTGAAAACAGCTGGCCCAATTGAAAGCCGACCTAATTGCTTAAACTGAGCTGATTTGGCAAAGAAAACCATGAACACGACTAACCCGATTGTCATGCCCGCACCAGTGACCGTTAAAAATTGATCTAAAAATTGTTGTGTAACAATATGGCCGCCATTAGCCAGTGTTAAGTCTTTTCCAGATTTCAAAATTTCGGTATTTTCTAAAGAGTTTGCTTGTAAAATAGGGCCCATGATACCGCCAACGATTGTTGACCCGTGCACACCGAAAAACCAAAAGAGCGGAATGACAAAACCTAATAGTAATGCGCCACCTAGTGAATCTGTGACTCCTTGAAGTGGTGATTGTAGCACTTCGTAAATAAAGTCAAAGAATGTCGTATTGAAGACTTTATCTAGAAGAATGAAAATTAGCATTGCACCAGTTACAATGACGCTGGCAGGAATTAACGCAGTAAAGGAATTGGCCACATTTTCTGGTACAGCTTCTGGTAATTTGATACGAATATCATGACGTAAAAACCAACTATATACAACGCCGACTAACAAACCAACAATAATAGCTGTAATCATCCCTTTGCCAGCTGTCCAATCTTTGTTGATGACATTGCCAACTACTGCGCCAGAAACCGCATCTTTGACTTCAGATGACATAAACAAAATGAAAACCACCATGGCAATCATGCCCGCTGGGAGGCCTTCAAATCCCTCGCTTTTTACATATGAGTAGGCAATACCGATGACCGCAAATAACGACATAATCGCAAAAGATGCACCATATGCTTGATTGAAATAAACAGCCAGACCGCTTGCGTTAACCCATTCAGAAATAGCTGTAACTGGGAAATTCGCTAATAGAAGAAACACGGAACCAACAATGGTAAAAGGCATCGTGTAAAGCATCCCGTTCCGTAAGGCAGTAATTGCTTTGGTATTGACGAACTTTAGTACTGGAGGTAATAATTTCTCGTTAATCCATTCGTTCATAAAAATCTCTCCTTTGAAGAATAATATAAATGCAAATGTATCCGTTTACATATTTACTATATAAGGTTATTTGAAGAAAAAATAGACTTTTGCTTGAATGAGAAACATGTACCAAGAAAAAAAACACAAAAGCTCATGCTGTTTTAGACAGCATGAGCTTTTGTGAAAAACAACTAGGAAGGTGTTTCATCTAGTTCCTTTAAAAGTTGACTTGCTTGATGAGCTAGGAGTTCAATTAAAGCAATGACAGGGATTTGAGTGGTTGTATTAACTGATTTATCTGCAAATGGAGAACGTTCGTCGGGCATATAATAGGAGATGTTGTAGTCAGCCAAGCGGGCAATAGTTGAATGTTGATTGTTGGTAATGCTTAGCACTTTGGCACCAGCTGTTTTAAAATCGGTCATTTGTTTAATCATTTCATTGGTTTCCCCAGATACAGACAGAATCAAGGCTAATGTATTTTCAAATCCGCGCTTGGGGATAGGCGTAAAGGGATCAGCAATACTGTAAGAATTGATATTTAAGTTGGCAAAATAACGACTGCCATAACTACCTAAAATTCCGCTAGTACCAATGCCAGTAAAGGCAACGTGACGTGCTTGAACAATCATTTGGATTGCTGGACGAAGCATTTCGTAATAGGTTTCTTGGTTTAATTTTTTTAAAAAAGCATCGACGTGAACCGTGGCATCATAAAAATTTTCAAACGTTTGTGTTTGTTTGGCTTCTTCTTTCACTGCATATTTTAATTCGGAAAAACCAGCATAGCCCATTTTGTTACAAAATCGTAGAATCGTTGAGGTAGAGACATGACAGGAAGTAGCCAGTTGGCGAATGGTCTGTTGAGGGATTTGGTGCAGGTGTTCCAATACATAATGGTAAACGAGCATTTCTAATTCATTCAAGGTCTGAACCTTCTCTAAATCAAACAAAGTAATCCTCCTTTATATAAAAACTGAATATGTTATTTTTTTGTGTAAATCAAATAAACCAATTCTTATTTCCTATTTTACAAAAAGTAGCCCAATTATCCTAGTTTTTCTCTTTTTTCTTTTAAAAATAACAATGCGCACCCCTAGAGTTTTTTGAGAAAACAAGCTAAAATAGATAAGAAGAGAAAAGGAGGCGTTGATGTGGCACGGGAAGTAATTTTATTTATTGCAGCGAGTATTGATGGTTTCATTGCGGACAAAGCGGGCGGTGTTGCTTGGTTAGAAGAGAATATTCGTGGCGATGAAGAAGATCGTAGTTACGATGAAATGTATGAAAAAATAGACACTGTGGTAATGGGGCGGACTACTTATGATCAAGTGACACAAGAATTGTCCCCAGATGTGTATTTTTATGAAGACAAGCATTCTTATATCATTACCTCTCATCCAGAACCATCAACTGCTTCAAGAACTTTTACCAAGGAAGATCCCGTCACATTAATTCGTCGTCTCAAAGAAGAAGACGGCGCGGGAATTTGGATTGTTGGAGGCCCGAAAGTGGTTCAACCGCTTTTGGCAGCTGATTTAATTGATACCTTCATTTTGACGACAATACCACTGTTTCTGGGTGAGGGCATTGCTCTATACGAGACAATGGCTCAATCAATCCCAGTTCGTTTAAAACAGGTTTATCAAAAAAATGAGTTGGTTTATTCGATTTATCAACGTGAAAACAAAAATTAAAAAATAATTATTCGGTTGGGCAAGTTGCTTTCAAGGTTTTGAGTTTCTCATAGGGCGAGAGGAACAAAGCAACAGTTGTCTAGCCGTTTGTGTTGTTTTTGATTGACAAAGAAATGGTAGAGGAGAAAAAAATGAAACATCAGATCAAAAGAAGGTTGTATATTTCACCTGTTCAAACAATTGTCTTAGGCTTTTTTCTATTAATTGTTGTAGGCACGATCTTATTAATGATGCCTTTTTCTGCACAAGCTGGACAAAAAACGCAATGGATTGATGCTTTTTTCGTGGCAACTTCCGCCGTCTGTGTTACAGGGCTTTCGCCTTTGAATACGGCGGAACATTGGAGTCCTATCGGGCAAGTTATTATTATGATTTTGATTGAATTAGGCGGCTTAGGCTTTTTAACCGTTGCCACGATTTTCTTTAGTTTGCTGCGGAAAAAAGCGTCACTAAGTGTACGGATGTTGTATCAAGAAGCTTTAAATGTTAGTGAAGTTTCCGGAGTTTTTCGTTTAATGAAATATATTATGAAGTTTGCGGCCATTATTCAATTACTTGGAGCCTTCTTGTTGTCCTTTCAATTTGTGCCAACATTTGGGTGGAAAAAAGGGTTGTTTTTTAGTCTCTTCCATGCCGTTTCGGCATTTTGTAATGCTGGCTTTGATTTGCTAGGGGATAGTATGGTTCCTTATCAAAATTCGCCTTATCTTTTACTAGTCATTAGCTTTTTAATTATAGCTGGTGGTTTAGGATTTATTGTGTGGCGCGATATTTTTGCAATGATTAAAGGCTATAAAAATAAAATTAAGCACCGTGTTAGTATTCATACACGCCTTGCTTTAACGGTGACCGCCACCTTTTTAGTCTTAGGGACCGTTATTTTTTACATTTCAGAATATCGCCATTTTCCAGCTGACATGTCTTTTTGGCAGCGTCTTGTCAACAGTTGGTTCTTGTCGGTTACACCAAGAACGGCTGGCTTTTATTCGGTTGATTATTTGAAAATGAGTAATCCAGGCCTGATTGTCACGATTTTGTGGATGTTTATTGGTGGCACTTCAGGATCAACCGCTGGCGGCTTGAAAACCACTACGTTTGGTGTGTTATTTTTACAATTTCGTGCAATTTTTAAAGGGAAACAGCGAGTGGAATTCCATGAACGCACAATTCCTGAGCGAGTAGTGCTCCAAGCATTTACTTTGTTCTTCTTGGCAACTTTTTTATGTGTAACTGCTTCGGTTATTCTCTCGTTTACAGAAACATTACCTTTAAAAAACGGGATTGAGTATATTGTTTTTGAAGTGATTTCTGCATTTGGAACGGTCGGTTTAACAATGGGGTTAACACCAGATTTAACTGTTTTTGGTAAACTGGTGATTATTTTTCTAATGTTCGTCGGTCGTGTGGGTGTGTACACGGTGTTATTGTCATTAATTAAGAAAGGCTTGGAAAGTCAGTCGAAAGTTCAATATCCAAAAGAATCAGTGATGATTGGTTAATAGAGAAAGAGGGAAATAGTATGGAATTTTTAGGTATTTTATGTTTGATTTTAATTACAACGACTTTAGCAGGTGTTGCTTGTAAAAGAGTAGGAATTCCTGCGGTAATTGGGCAATTGCTAGTAGGGATTGTGTTAGGTCCAGCGATGTTAAATATTGTGCATCAAGATGTGTTTGTGCATGACTTTTCAGAAATTGGTGTCATTATGCTGATGTTTATTGCTGGAATGGAATGTGAATTGGAATTATTGAAAAAATATGCGAAACCTAGTGTCATGGTCGCTATTTTGGGCATCGTTTTACCGGTTGGTTTTACTATGTTGATTGGTCAGCTGTTTGCTTTTTCTTGGAAAGAAGCTTTTTTCCTTGGGTTAGTTTTAGCAGCAACGTCGGTCAGCATTTCAGTAGAAGTATTAAGAGAGTTGAATG
Source organism: Enterococcus sp. DIV1090 (assembly GCF_050537975.1). Lineage (NCBI taxonomy): Bacteria > Bacillati > Bacillota > Bacilli > Lactobacillales > Enterococcaceae > Enterococcus > Enterococcus sp. DIV1090. Next base: position 243,622 of record NZ_CP172917.1, read on the forward strand.
TTTTAAGTAGTAAAGAAGGTGCAACGATTCTTGGGGCTTCCGTCGTTGACGATATCGTGGTCGTGATTATTTTAAGTGTCGCTGTCGGCATGATTGGTGCAAGTACAGGCGGCAATACAGAAGTCAGCTTTATTGTTAAGTTAATTGAACAAGGCTTATTCTTTATTGGGATTTTCTTTTTGGTCCGCTTTATTGCTCCCTATTTACTACGTTTAAGTCAAAAAATGAACATTGGGTCGTCTGTGATTATCATGTCATTGATTATCTGTTTGGGCATGGCTTATTTGGCTGATTTAGTTGGTTTAAGTTCTGTCGTAGGTGCCTTTTTTGCAGGGATTGCTGTGGGACAAACGGATGCAAAAACAGAAATTGATTTCAATATTGAAGCTATTGGCTATGCCGTGTTTATTCCCGTCTTCTTTGCCAGCATTGGCTTATCAGTGACATTTAACACGTTAGGAAAAGATTTACCTTTTATTTTGGTAATGACGATTATGGCGATTTTAACGAAATTACTGGGCGGCGCCTGGGGAGCGAAAATGGTTGGTTTCTCCAATACAAGTTCTTTAATGGTCGGTGCTGGGATGGTTTCGCGTGGGGAAATGGCATTAATCATTGCGCAAATTGGCTACCAATCTAAATTACTTTCAGAAGCGTATTATACGAGCATGATTGTGGTAATTATCTTAACGACCTTAGTTGCACCTTTCTTATTGAAATACTTTGTTAAAAAACAAGAATCTGCGTTGCAATAAAAAAAGATGAGCAGAAGTTGTTGACAAAAAAATAAAATAGCTATATGATGAGTTCAAGATAAACGACTACGTTTGTAGTCAATATCCTTGAACTCTTTTTTTATTGATGAAGGAGGAATTTAACGAGTATGGCAAAAGATAAATTAGCGACAATTACTGATGCAGAGTGGGAAGTCATGCGGGTTATTTGGACTCAAGGCAAGACCACGAGTCGTGAAGTGCATACACTTTTAAATGAGAAGAAAGAATGGAAATCAACGACCGTCAAGACGTTACTAAGTCGTTTAACAGATAAAGGGTTAGTTGGAACGGAGAAAGCAGGCAATAAATATATTTATTATCCGCTAGTAGAAGAACGTCGGAGCGTTGAAACGGTGGCAGACGAACTTTTGGCCAAAGTGTGCAGCCGTAAAGTTGGTTCCGTGGTAGAAACAATTTTAACAGAGAGTCAGTTGAGTTATGACGATTTGGATCGATTAGAGGAACTCTTGAAAGAGAAGCGCAAGACGGCGGTTGAATCCGTCCCTTGCAACTGTATTCCTGGTCAATGCCAATGTCATTTAATTTAAAAAGGAGTGAAAAAAATGGAAAGTAAAACGTTTGATATTGAAGGGATGAGCTGTGCTTCCTGTGCCCAAACGATTGAAAAGGCTACGGCGAAGTTACCTGGGATGGAAAAGGCAAGTGTCAATTTAGCTACGGAAAAATTAAGTGTCACGTATGATCAGACGGAAGTCACAGAAGAAGAAATTAAGGAAGCTGTGTCAGATGCTGGTTACAAGGCGATTAGCCCAGCCCGGCAACGAACGTTTGCGATTGAAGGAATGAGTTGTGCTTCCTGTGCCCAAACGATTGAAAAAGCTGTGAACCAATTATCTGGTGTTCAACAAGCGATTGTTAATTTAGCCACGGAAAAACTGGTGGTTAGTTATGACGACCATCAAGTAACGAGTGCTGAAATTATCAAAGCAGTTACGGATGCAGGTTATCAAGCGACAGAAGAAGTCGCTGCAGGTGCAATAGCGGACCAAGATCGTGAAAAGAAACAAAAACATATTGCCGAGATGTGGCAACGTTTTTGGATCTCAGCGGTGTTTACAGTGCCACTTCTTTATATTGCGATGGGACATATGGTAGGCTTACCATTGCCGGATTTTTTGAATCCAATGACACATGCGACGACCTTTGCAATGGTTCAATTGATTTTGACGTTACCCGTTCTATATGTCGGCAGAGAATTTTTCACAGTTGGTTTTAAAGCATTGTTTAAAGGGCATCCGAATATGTTTTCTTTGGTGGCTTTAGGAACCAGCGCTGCTTTTGTGTATAGTTTATATGGCACAGTCATGATATTTTTAGGAGACACAAGTTTTACAATGGCTCTTTATTATGAATCAGCGGGTGTTATTTTAACCTTAATTACATTAGGAAAATATTTCGAAGCTGTTTCAAAAGGGAAAACCTCAGATGCGATAAAAAAATTAATGGGTTTAGCGCCGAAAACTGCTCATATTTTACGTGATGGCGCAGAAATTGAAGTGCCAGTTGATGCTGTTCAGTTGGATGACATTGTGATTGTTCGCCCAGGAGATAAAATCCCTGTTGATGGAGTGATTGTTTCAGGCAGTAGTTCTGTGGATGAAGCCATGTTAACGGGCGAAAGTTTGCCTGTTGAAAAGAAAGTCGGTGATGCAGTAATTGGTGCTAGCATCAATAAAAATGGCAGCTTTCAATTCAAGGCGACAAAAGTGGGAAAAGAGACGGCCCTTGCCCAAATCATTCAATTAGTGGAAGATGCGCAAGGCTCAAAAGCGCCGATTGCACAATTAGCTGATAAAATTTCGGGTGTTTTTGTCCCAATCGTCATTGGTTTGGCTGTTCTTTCTGGCTTGGCTTGGTTCTTTTTAGGACAAGAGTCATGGATTTTCGCTTTGACAATTACTATTTCTGTGTTAGTGATTGCTTGTCCTTGTGCGCTCGGCTTGGCAACGCCGACTGCGATTATGGTGGGGACAGGTAAGGGCGCTGAAAATGGCGTTTTAATTAAAAGTGGGGATGCTTTAGAAACCACTCACAAAATTCAAACAATCGTGTTTGATAAAACAGGGACTATTACAGAAGGCAAACCGGTGGTTACAGATATTTTAGTTGCTGATTCAGCACTTTCAGAAGCTGAGTTACTAACATTAGCAGCTTCTGCAGAACAAGGATCAGAACATCCTCTAGGTGAAGCAATTGTGGGAGCGGCTAAAGAACGTCAATTGCCATTAGCAGAAGGAAGCGATTTTTCAGCGATTCCAGGTCACGGCATCCGTGTGACAGTCAACGAACGAGTCCTACTTTTGGGCAATATAAAATTAATGAAAGAAGAAGCAATCGAGCTATCAACGTTTGTTCAACAAGCGGATCGTTTGGCAGAAGAAGGGAAAACCCCAATGTTTGTGGCAAAAGATGGTTCGTTTGCGGGTATCATTGCGGTAGCAGATACTGTGAAGGATAGCAGTCAAACAGCCATTGCACGTTTGCATAAAATGGGGATCGAAGCCGTAATGATTACGGGAGACAACAAGCGTACTGCAGAGGCGATTGCGAAACAAGTAGGTATCGATCGTGTCTTAAGTGAAGTTTTACCAGAAGATAAAGCGTTAGAAGTGAAAAAACTACAAGCAGAAGGCAAAAAAGTTGCGATGGTGGGTGACGGGATTAATGATGCACCAGCACTTGCCCAAGCAGATGTGGGGATTGCTATTGGTTCAGGCACAGATGTTGCAATGGAATCGGCCGACATTGTGCTAATGCGTAGTGATTTAATGGATGTGCCTACAGCAGTTGAATTAAGTAAAGCGACCATCAAAAACATCAAAGAAAATCTTTTCTGGGCATTTGCCTATAATACATTAGGTATTCCAGTGGCTATGGGTGTGTTACACTTATTTGGTGGACCTTTGTTAAGTCCGATGATTGCAGCAGCAGCTATGAGTTTTAGTTCAGTCTCTGTCTTACTAAACGCCTTACGATTGAAAGGATTTAAACCTTCGACGGTGAAAAGAACTAGTGGAAGTCAAAAATAAAATTGAAAAGGATGAAGTGAAATGGAAAAAACAGTAAAAATTGATGGGATGAAATGTGATGGCTGTGTTCAAGCGGTCACTGAAAAATTTAGTGGAATTGACGGCGTAACGAATGTTGCGGTTCACTTGGCAGATCAAACAGCCGTTGTGACAGCAGATCGTGAAGTAAGCCAAGATGAACTGAATACCACGTTGGCAGATACAAAATTCAAGGTTGTCAGCGAATAACAAAAAACAGGGCCTACCATCATGAGTAGGCCCTGTTTTTTTGTTATGGAAGTTTGGCTTTGATTTCCTGATAAATCTTAGTCGTTTCTTGACCATCACGCGCAGTATAATAATAAACTTTCTTCCGCGTTTCTATTTTCAGAATCGGATGACTTTTTGTATAAATTAGTAAATAAGCAGGTTTTCCAGCGACTTTAAATTCTCCTGTTAAGTAACTATCTGTCGCAGCACCCATTGTGCGGATGCGTTCTTGAGGTAAGTCATCAATCAAAGAAACAGCAGTGATTTGGTTAAAAGGAATTGACCTTGTTTTTGCTAATGGGGCAGATAACTCAATTTGTTTATTTTCAATAGTTGCTTGAAAGGCATGACTAGAAAAATCATTTATAAACATCGGCACTGTGGCAAAGAACAGCACCGCAATCGTTAAAATACCAGTAGCGGCTAGAATAATTTTCCCAGCAGGCCGTCCTAGGTTAATAGATAAATTCATACCAATGCGATCAGGAACCATGATTTTGGGGTCCTTTGGATTGATATAAATCCCATACCGCCAATATTGATCATCATCCCCATAGCGATAATCGCCAGCCTGTAAAACGAATTGATCTTGTTTTTTGCGCATTGAAAATAGGTAGTAGAAGAGAAAGCCTACATAAACAAACAAAAGAATAAAATAACAAAAAGTAAGGGCCATCGCAACCGTATAATCAATTACAATTGTGAAAGTTGGTAAAATGGTTAGCGGTGCAAAAACTAAGGCGGATAAAACCATTAAAACAGACCAATGATGCCGAAATAAATCATTAATTTGCTGATTAATTTTTGAGTCACTAGTTAGCGGTTTGACAGGTAAGCGCGCGATAAAATAATAGCCGCCAATGAACAAACTTAACATCAAAACAGTAATTAAGAAAAGAATCCAGGAACCAATCGCCGTTTGCAAGGAATAAAAGCCCCCAGCAAAAGTAAGAATAATCGCAGGTAAAAACCACCAAAATGAAATAAGTTTCTGGTTTTTATTTAAAACTAATTGCGTATCGATTAAGAGAGGACGCTTAGGTAGCAACCAGCCGTTTTGCATTTTTAAAGCGGCCATTTTGCGAATATAAACGATTTGCAGATAGTAGCCACTGCCAATAAAACTAAATAAAAGTAACAGAAAAAGAAACAACAAAATCGAATCATAAGGAATAAATAACAAAGGTAAACTAAGAACACTAAAAACGGCTGCTAGTTGAACCAAGCGTTTTTTATAACGTTTTCGGATTGCTTGAACGCTGGGATCTTGTAGTTTATCTTCTGGTAAAGTGTTTTCCAAAATAATATTTTTGTGAGGATTTGCATAAATCCCCATAGTAAATGCCATAAAAAAAGCGACAGAAACTAGGATGAAATAAAAGAATACCGCCATTATAATGCACGCCCTTTCGAATCAAAATTTTGATAAATTTTCTGAATAAGTGCTTGGATTTCTGCTTCGGATTGCTGATGTAAAAAACTTTCAGCCAACAGAAGTTCTAAACGCTCATGCAATTGCTGTTGCCAAACAGCGGTAGCAGGTAACTTTGCGGCAATTTTGGTGCCGTTACGACGGTCAGTCACAATATAACCTGATTGCTTTAACTTATTATAAGCTTTTGAAACAGTCATCATATTGACCCCGATTTCGTCCGCCAATTGTCGGATAGAAGGCAAACTTTCATTGGGAACCAGTTCACCTTTGGCAATGCCTACAATGATTTGATCAATGAGTTGCTGATAGATGGGCTGTTCGCTTTGTTCATCTATTTCTAAAAGCATCGAATCACTCCTGTCTTATTTGTGTTATCTGTATTATATATCCTAATACAAAAAGAGTTGGAAAGCAAGGAATTTAGAGTAAATGGTTGTTTCTGTTTAAAGAGAAGCATATAATGAAGAAGAACGTAAAATGAAAGGACGATGAAAATATGACAGCAATTGAACCAAAATTAACAGAGAAATTCCATCAAGATTTCTTGAACAATAATAAACAAAATGCCTTACAACGTAGTGTAGTAAAAAATGGTATCAGCGCTTCAGGTGAATCTGTACAAGGAGCCGTGAATAACGTACCCGTCTTTTCAGTCGACTTAGCTACTGGAAAAGTGGCCAATCAAAAACAAAGCGGTCGCTGCTGGATGTTTGCGGCATTAAATACATTTAGACATAGAATGTTAAATGCGTTTCAATTAAAAGATTTTGAATTATCACAAAACTATACATTTTTCTGGGATAAATATGAAAAATCAAACTATTTCTATGAAAATATTATTGCAACAGCCGATCAACCGTTGACTAGTCGTAAAGTGGCCTTTTTATTAGCGACACCACAACAAGATGGTGGGCAATGGGATATGATCGTTTCAATTTTTGATAAATATGGCGTAGTGCCTAAAACGGCAATGCCTGAAAGCAGCAACAGTTCCAATTCACGTGATTTAAACAACTATTTAAATAAAAAATTACGCAAAGATGCAACAATTTTACGTAGTTTAATTGAAAAAGGCGCTTCTGCTGAAGAAGTCCAAAAAAACAAAGAAGCAATGTTACAAGAAATTTATAATTTCTTAGCAATCTCTTTAGGAACACCGCCAGAAACCTTTGATTTTGAATACCGTGACGAAGAAAAAAATTATCATTTGGATCAAAATCTAACACCGCAAACATTCTTTGAAAAATACGTTGGCGTTAATTTACATGATTATGTAAGTATTATTAATGCTCCTACAGAAGATAAACCATTCAACAAAACATACACTGTTGAAATGTTAGGGAATGTTGTCGGCGGCAAAGAAGTTAAATATTTAAATGTAGAAATGGCTGCTTTCAAAAAATTAGCTGCTGCACAATTGGAACAAGGCGAATCTGTTTGGTTTGGTTGTGATGTCGGACAATCTTCAACACGTGACACAGGAATTATGGCATTAGACGTTTACGATATGAACGATCTTTTTGATATTGATTTTACGATGACTAAAGCAGAACGTTTAGACTTTGGTGAAAGCTTAATGACACACGCCATGGTTTTAACAGGTGTTGATATCGTTGATGGTCAAACAACAAAATGGAAAGTGGAAAATAGCTGGGGCGAAAAAGTCGGTGAAAATGGCTTCTTCGTTATGAGCGATGCGTGGATGGACGAGTACACTTATCAAATCGTTGTGCACAAAGATTTATTAACTGATGAACAGAAAAAAGCTTGGGAACAAGCGCCAACTGTTTTGGCACCTTGGGATCCAATGGGCGCATTAGCATAAAACAGAAAAAGAAGGCCCCCGCCGTCATGGCGGGGGCCTTCTTTTTACGTTGGGCGGCGAACTTCACGGATTTCGCCCAATGTTGTATAATCATTGCCTGCTAAACGAGCAATCGGTTGGAGTTTTTCAGGTAAAATGTACTGATGTTCTTCATCGAAAACGGCTGAATCAAAATAGAAATCGGTAATTTCTACAATGAATAAATCCGTAATAATTTGACCTTCATGGTTAGCAATAGGTACATATTGATGTAAGCGAGCTTCCATCCGAATCGGCGCGGCTTTGATTGCTGGAACAGCAACAGTCTGGCTGGCAATGGTTTCAATCCCAAATGTGTCAATTTCACTGATCTCTGCTGCTAAAGGTGCCGAAGTCTGATTCATTTGAGTAAGAACGTCTTCGTTAACGAAATGGATGACAAGTTCTTTAGTAGCCAAGATGTTTCGTGCCGTATCTTTAGGCTCTTTGTCTGGTCGTAAAATGGACAACGTTGCTAAAGGAATTTCAGCTGCCGCCGCATTAAAGAAACTAAAGGGAGCAGCGTTGACGATACCTGTAGCTGTATCTTGTGTTGTAACCCAAGCGATTGGCCGAGGAATAATACTTCCTGATAAAAATTTATACGCTGTTTTTGCAGATAACTCGTTACTATTGTAATGAATCATAGGAACCTCCTAGAAAAAATACTAATTTCGTTGAACATTCGCATCTGAAGTATCGAAAGGACGCACAAATTCTTCAATCCCTGCCCGTTTTGGTTCTAAAAATGGCGGTAATGATAATTTTTCGCCAGCGTGTTCATAGGTTTCATCCTCTAAAAATCCAGGACCATCGGTTGCCAGTTCAAATAAAACATGTGTTGCTGCCAAGAAATATTCAGATTTAAAGTAAAAACGTTCCACAAAGCCAGAATTAGGAAATTCCAAACGATTAATTTTTTCAATCCAGAAACGTAGTGCTTCCTCATCGGCAACGCGCAAGGCTAAGTGATGGACATTGCCGTAGCCTTCTTGAGCCGCTGGCAAATCTTCTCGATGCTCTACGATGATGCTGGCGCCATTCCCACCTTCACCAACTTCAAATAAATGGAAACTACCTTCAGCATCAATCAATTTGAATCCTAAAACTTCAGTTAAAACTAGTTGCAGATGTTCGTAATTTTCGACAGTTACAAAGGCTGGACCTAAGCCGATTAAAGCATGTTCACTAGGAACGTTAGATTTTTTCCAAGGCGTGCCGGCTGCGACACCTTGGTTCTTTTCATCAGAAATAAGTTGGTAACGTTGATTGTCAAAGTCTTCAAATTCTAAATACTTTTTACCAAAACGTTCTTGAATTTCTCCATGATCAATTGCATATTCATTAAAGCGTGATACCCAGTAATCCAAAGCAGCATCATCTTTTACACGGAAGGAAGTACGAGAAATTGTATTGGTTCCTTTGGTTCCTTTAGGTAAGCCTGGAAAGTCAAAGAAAGTCATATCTGTTCCGGGAGAGCCGGCATCATCAGCAAAAAATAAATGATATGTTTCAATATCGTCTTGGTTGACAGTCTTCTTAATTAAACGTAGACCTAAAATATCGGTGAAAAAGTGATAAATTTTTTCAGCACTTGAAGTCATGGCAGTGACGTGGTGTAAACCTAAAATTTGTGTATTCATAATAAAAATCCTCCTAAAAGAAAAATAATTTTTTAATTAATTAACTTACTAAAAGTAAGTTTAAATGATTAGTCCTAAAAATGCAAAAGAAATGTCTCGAATTCGAACTATTATTTTTTAGTTGATTTTTTAAAAAAATAAGAATATAATAGCCTGAGATATTTTAATACATAAACTTTCGTAAACATCGCCGGATGCTTGCGACTAAAGTGTTAATGAACAGTTCTTAGGCCATAGCTGAACTGTTTGTTGGCACTTTTTTTGTTTGGAAGGGAAGGAAAACAAGATGAGTAAAGCTTGGTTAAAAGTTATTTTTGGCGCTTTTTGTGAAGTGATTTGGGTCATTGGTATGAAGCATAGTACAACATGGTGGGAGATTTTAGGGACAGTAATCGCAATCTTTATCAGTTTTTATGCGCTGATTAAAGCAGGAGAGGAATTGCCAGTTGGCACAGCCTATGCTGTATTTGTCGGCTTAGGTAGTGCTGGAACTATTGTGACAGATCATTTTTTATTCCACACACCATTGGGCATAGGAAAAGTTCTTTTTCTGTTGCTGTTATTAATAGGTGTAATTGGCTTAAAAATGGTAACTGGAAATAAAGAGGAGGAAACAAGATGAGTTGGTTATACTTAGTTATTGCAGGCTGTTTTGAAATCTTTGGCGTAGGTTCAATTAAATTATTTACAACAAAAAAAGACTTACGTTCATTGTTAATTTTAATTCTAGCGTTTAGTGGTAGTTTCTTATTTTTATATTTAGGGATGAGACAATTACCGATGGGCGTTTCTTATGCGGTTTGGACAGGAATTGGTACAGCAGGAGGCGCTATCTTAGGAATGCTCTTAGGTGAATCAAAAGACCTACGCCGGATATTTTTTATTTTTTTAATCATTGTTTCTGTGATTGGTTTAAAATTAATTGGTTAGAAGGCGAGAGAACATTGTTTGGATTATTGAAAGACAGGTGAGTAAAATTTAAAAAGAGACAGAACCAAATGCGGTGTTCTGTCTCAAAATAGCTTTTATTTTACGAGGTTACTATAACGTGTCGCAAATTCATTGTTGTAGGACTTGCCGTTGACATCTTGACCAATGTCCCAATTTGCAGACCAAGTCATTAAGCCACGGATAGGATTACCGTCTTTTGCTAACTGATCAAAAGTTTTGGCTACAGGGGTAGCCTCAACGACATAGCCGCTACCAGCAGCATCCCGATTTGCTGGTAAACCAAGGACTAATTTATCGTTTGGTATCTGTAGATAGCCGCGCGTGCCATGGATTAATGAATCAGACATATAATAGAGGAACTCGTATTTTAGAGCATCGTTGCTTTGAGCAACCCAAGTCATAATTTCATCAACCCAGACACCGTCGCCGCCTTGGTTATATAATTGTGGGGCAATGTAATCATAATAACCATTTAGGGAAGTAATGTATGTTTCATAAGCGGCACCAGGTTTTAAATAAGGGAATTCTGGCGCCATCGTAATGATGAAATTTTTTCCTTGTGCTCGATAATGGTCTTTGACTATTTTCAATGCAGCAGGGATGACGGTTTGGTTGTCGCCAGCAGTAATCGCCAATTGCTCTAAGTCGATGTCTAAACCATCAAAGCCGTATGTTTCCACTTGACGAATGATTTCATTCGCAAAGGCTTGTTCATCGCCTTTGACTAATTGGATATGTGCATCTGCTCCACCAAGTGCCAATAAAACTGCGCGACCTTGACTATTTAATTGTGCGACTTCTTGTCGGAAGGCAGTGTCCGTTTGGTTATAAGGCTTGAACGTAGGAATCCGTGTCGTGCCATCGCTTTTCATGAAGGAAACTGGTACGACATTGTAGGCTTGATTTACTTCTGAAAGGTTTAGTGATGCTGATGTTCCTTGTTTGTAACCATCGCGTCCTTTTGAGGCCCAGTTGTGCCAATATCCAACCAACACTTTTTTGCCAGAGATATCTACCATCGTATCCGCAGCATCTGCAGAAGCTTGAGTAGGCGTTAACCACAAGCCAACTGCAACGGTTGAAAGAAGGAGAAAAGCAGGAATTATTTTTTTTAGCTTCATTTTTTGAGAACTCCTTTAATTTAGTTTAAGATGTGAGTATTTTTACTGAATGTTCACATCAATCGCTTGGTAAAAGGCGTTCACCGTATCACCAATGCCCCAGACAGCGTAAATGACATGATAACCTTTGCGGTCTGTCGGAATATTAATTGTTTGTTTAACAACTTTATTAGGAACTTCTTGTTTGCCGTCAATTGAAGCAATTTTGTCGAAGTTTTTAATGTCTAATGGTTGATTGGGATTCCAGCCATTTTTAGTAATATAGTAATCCCAAGAAGCAGTTCTATGTTGGGCAGTTAAGTTCCAAGTGATGTCAAGGGGACCTGTTGTAATGTTTGTTTTGTGCCAACGAGTAGCTGTTTGTTCATCCAAGGGTTCAAAACCTGAGACACCTGCACTGGCTAATTTACCAGTAATAAACGTATTTTTGGGCGCTTCGATACTTTGAGGTTCCCATTGTGCACGACCAACATTTGTATTTAAGTTACCACCAGCAGAACTACCAAAGAAAGCACGACTTCCAGGACTTGCTACGTAACCATGAGCCTCCGAAACAGTAGGGGCCAATGCAGCGCCACCTAAAACAAAACTAAAAGCCAGGACGATTGTTAATAAACTCTTTTTCACGAAAAAAACCTCCTAAAAAATTATTTTGTATGCGCTTACAGATAGGAATATAACATAATAATCTTTCGGATACAAATAATAAGAAATGTTATTTTTGAAAATAAAACAATATTTTTTAAGTAATATTAAGAATGTTTTTAAATAATATAAATAATAGTGTTTTTCAAAGTTTTGTTAATTTTTCATTCGGAATCGCAATTGAAGAAATCACGTGGTATACTTTTAAGAAGAAACAATGACACGAAAGTAGCCATTGGAAAAAGGAGATTATTTCGTGGGAAAAAAACATACATCCTCTTATGAAGTTGCCTACTATGACGGCGATTTTACTGGTGCAATGAAGATACCGGCTTTGTTAGCGGTTGTCATTAAAGTATCAGAAGAACAAACAGAATTACTAGGAAGAGATGCGGCTTATGTCGCTCAATTTGGTCTAGGCTGGGTCATCACCAATTATGAAATAGAGATTCACCGCTTACCAAAAGTTGGTGAAAAAGTAGCAATTACAACGCAAGCTATGAGTTATAACAAATATTTTTGTTATCGTAACTTTTGGGTTCATGATGAAGAAGGCAATGAATGTGTCTTTGTGAAATCAACCTTTGTCTTAATGGATCAAAAAAATCGGAAAATCAGTAGTGTGTTACCAGAAATTATTGCACCTTTTGATTCTGAAAAAATCACTAAAATTTATCGCCATGAAAAAATTGAAAAGGTCACAGAGGGGAACTTTTTACCTTATCGTGTGCGTTTTTTTGATATTGATGGCAATCAACATGTTAATAATGCGATTTACTTTAATTGGTTATTGGATGTGTTAGGGTATGACTTTTTAACAACGCATCAACCGAAAAAAATTCTTGTGAAATTTGATAAAGAAGTAGAATATGGCCAAGAAGTCGAAAGTCATTACGAAATTGTCGAACAAGAAAATCAGTTGAAAACGCGCCATGAGATTCGGATTGATGGTCAAACCTATTGTGAAGCGAATATCGATTGGACCAACTAAGTTGAGATGACGGTTTAGAAAAATAAAAAGTTACGCAGAGGAGGAAGGACATGATTCGCTTAGGATTAACATCTTTTAGTGAACACGACTATTTAACTGGAAAAAAACGGGCCACGCTTTATGAATATGCCAGTCATTTACCGCTAGTTGAAATGGACACGGCGTATTACGGGATTCCTCCCAAAGAACGAGTAACTGAATGGGTCAAAGCAGTTCCCGAAAACTTTCGCTTTGTCATGAAAGTTTATAGTGGAATCAGTTGTCAAGGTGAGTGGCAAACCTATTATGCAAGTGAAGAAGAAATGATCACCGCTTTTTTAGAAAGTATGGCCCCATTAATTGAAAGTAAAAAATTATTTGCCTTTCTGGTACAATTTTCAGGAACATTTGGTTGTACGAAAGAAAATGTCGCTTACTTGCAAAAAATTCGTCACTGGTTTAAAGACCTACCCATCGCCATTGAATTACGAAATAATTCATGGTATCAACCAAACTTTGTAAAACAAATGTTGCAATTTATGAAAGAAAATCAATTTTCACTTGTGATTGTAGATGAACCGCAGATTCCTACGAATCCAGTGCCCTTTTATCCGTATGTAACGAATCCTAATCTCGTGCTCTTCCGGTTTCACGGACGTAATGCGGCTGGCTGGTTAGCCAATGATGCAGAGTGGCGTAAAAAAAGAACCCTCTATCATTATAATACGCAGGAAATCGCTGATTTAAGCGAAGCTGTTTTAAAAATGTCGCAAGAAGCTAAAGAAGTGGGCGTAATTTTTAATAATAATTCTGGCGGCGATGCCGCAGAAAACGCTCTACAGATGCAAAAAGTCTTGAATTTGAGTTACGATGATTTGAATCCAAAACAATTAGATTTATTTTGAGAAAGAAGGTAGCTGAATGTCTGAAAAGCAATCCCCTTATGAAATGGCTTGTGCCTTCCACGAGGTTTTTAATCCACAACAACCAGAGCAACCAACTGCTTTTTCGCCAGAGCTAGCCAGTCGACGAGCAGAGTTTAAAGTCGAAGAACTTGTGGAATTTTTATATAGTGCTGCTAATAATGATCAAGTGCTTTTTCAACAATTGGTCAACGGATTAAAAAAATCTGTCGATAAAGCAGAGCAGAAAGTCTTGGCGAAAGGCAAATCAGTATCTGATCCTTTAGTGGAGGAAGTGGATGCACTAGTTGATTTATTGTATTTTACTTATGGTTCGTTTTGCTTAATGGGCGTCAATCCAACAAAAATTATTGAAATCGTTCATCAAGCCAATATGGGGAAATTATTTCCAGATGGGCAGCCACATTATGATCCGGAAACAAATAAAGTATTAAAACCTGAAAATTGGGAACAAGATTTTGCGCCAGAAGCTAAAATTAAAGCGGAAATTCAACGCCAATTGAAAATTACTGAGACCAATGAAAAAGACGAATGAGAAAACTCATTCGTCTTTTTTATTAATCATGGAAGAACGTCCGATATAAGGCTTTGATGGCTTTTTCCTCTTGCTCTTTTTTGATACCAAACATAATACTTACTTCCGAAGATCCTTGGTTAATCATTTCTAAGTTGATTTTTTCTTTGGCTAACGCCATTGTACTTTCAGCAGTAACCCCAATTCGTTGGCGCATGCCTTCCCCGACAATCATAATCATGGAAAGGTGATGCGTGATGCGTAACTCATCAGGCGCTAAAACTTCTTGGAGTTGAGCCATCAGTCTATTTTCAATTTCAGCTGTTAACTGGTCTTCTCTTAAAACAATTGTGATGTCATCAATTCCTGAGGGCATATGCTCATAGCTTAAGGCTAATTTTTCTAGTACTTCTAAAAGCCGTCGCCCAAAACCTAACTCTCTATTCATTAAATACTTACTAATGTAAATACTTGCGAACCCTTGATCACTAGCAATTCCTACAACAGGGGCATGCTTCACTTTGCGAGAAGTGGTAATTAGGGTGCCAGGATGATGTGGGTTGTTAGTATTTTTGATAACGACTGGAATATTTGCGCGATAGGCAGGCATTAAAGCTTCGTCGTGGAGGACGGCAAATCCTGCATAAGCTAACTCCCGCATTTCTCTGTAGGTCAATTCTTGAATCGTTTGAGGCTGTTCAATAATTCCAGGATGGGCGACATAAATTCCGTCCACATCGGTAAAGTTTTCATACAAATCTGCTTGAACACCTGCGGCAACAATGGACCCTGTGATATCGGAACCGCCACGAGAAAAAGTACAAATTTCGCCGGCTTCTGTATAACCAAAGAAACCTGGAATAACCAAGATTTGTTGAGTCTCACGATAGGCACTAATTTTCTCTAAAGCTTTTGGTAAAATGCGGGCATTGCCTGGCTCAGGTGTCACTAGGAGACCTAATTCTTTTGGACTAATGTAGCGAGC
Organism: Enterococcus sp. DIV1090; assembly: GCF_050537975.1. Taxonomy (NCBI): domain Bacteria; kingdom Bacillati; phylum Bacillota; class Bacilli; order Lactobacillales; family Enterococcaceae; genus Enterococcus; species Enterococcus sp. DIV1090. Next base: position 258,727 of record NZ_CP172917.1, read on the forward strand.
ATCTAAGCCATTCTGATTGAAAAAACTGGCAACAACTTTTGCATTATTGTCCTCGCCGCTAGCTAAAAAATAGTCAAATAAAAAAGCATTGTTTTCTTTTGGTAAAGTGGCTAATTGGCGAATCGAAATAGCAATATCAGCTAAAACTGCTTTATCCAAGTGTAATTCATCAAAAAGATCTTCATAACGACGAATGATGGCAGAGATTGTCGATTCAATTTCCTCATTATTTAAGTAGCGCTGATAGTATTGAATCAATAAATCAGTCACTTTAATATCTTGCGGGGTTCGCTTTCCAGGAGCGGATACAACGACAAACGTTCGGCGCGGCTCTTCCTTGACGATTTGTAAGACTTTCTGTAACTGTGGTGCTGATGCTAGCGAGCTACCGCCGAATTTAACTACGTTCACGTTTATCACTCCTGTTTTTAATTATTTTCTCATTTGTAGATTAGTAAAAGGATACCGAAAAACATTTAGAAAAGCAACCACTTATTTTCAGAAAGTTAGGAAATCATGAAAATATTTGTTCTTCATTTTTCCTTAAAATTTTGTTAAACTGTAAAGATATGAGTCGTAACGAAGGAGTTAAATAGTATGACAGAATCCAAAACTGCCATTATTTTTGATATGGACGGTGTCCTAGTAGATAGCGAAGCTTATTATTATGAGCGACGTAAAGCATTTTTAGCGGAATTTGATTTGACCATTGAGGGCCTAACCTTGCCAGAATTAGTCGGTGCGGATATGCGTTCATTATGGCAAAAGATTGAACAAGTCAACAAAAAAGAGCTAGATATTGCTTTTTTAAATGAACAATACATAGCCTATAAAAAAGCGCATCCGATAGATTATTTAGCTGTGCTTGATGAAAATGCGAAACGTGTTTTACAATTTTTAAAAAGACAAGGCTATAAAATCGGATTAGCTTCTTCTTCCACAAAAGACGCAATTGAAGAGGTTTTGACAGTGGGGCAATTAAGTAGTTATTTTGATGCGGTCGTGAGTGGGGAAGATTTCGAAGAAAGTAAACCGGCGCCGGATATTTATCTGCACACGTTACAAGAATTAGCTGTTGCGCCACAGGAATGTATAGCCATTGAAGATTCAGAAAAAGGCATTGCTTCTGCCAAAGAAGCTGGGCTAGAAGTTTGGGCGATGCGCGATGAACACTTTGGGATGGATCAAAGTCAAGCGGATGCCTTCTTAACACAACTAAGTGATATTTGTAAAAAAATTAGTGAAAATCGGATCGATGAAAGCAGTGAATCAACCCCTTCGTAAGAAGATCGCGGGTTTTCTTAAAAAAGTTTGTTATAACTAGTGAATGAATATACAGTTTGTGCTATAATTTTCTATAGGTATTTCTGCAAGAATGCCCTTTTTCAAGGGTCAGGAACAATAGATAACCGTGTGAAGAGAACAAACAACCTTTCTTTTATTATAGAAAAATTATCGGAGGAGCCAAAATGAAGAATAATTGGATTATCATTTTAGTACTAGTAATCGTTATTATTGCTGCGGTGCTATACTTAATTGGTTATTTTATGCGCAAAAAAAATCAAGAACAATTAGATGAATTAGAAGTTCGTAAAGAAGCCCTGTTTGACTTGCCAGTCTTTGAAGAAATCGATGACATTAAAAAAATGCATCTAGTTGGACAGAGTCAAAATAGTTTCCGTGAATGGAATCAACGTTGGGTAGAACTATCGACGCGTTCTTTCGCCGAACTAGAGAGTCAAATTTATGAAGTCGAAAATCAAAATGAAATTTTCCGTTTCATGAAAGCGAAGAAAGCAGTCGTGGAAGCGAATGAAACGATGACCGAAATGGAAGCCGAAGTGGAAGTCATTCGTAATGGCTTGAAAGAATTACGTGAAAGTGAAGAGCGCAATTCATTGGAAGTTCAAAAAGCTTTGGATGTCTATGAAGAATTAAGTAAATCACTAAAAGATGATAAAGCTAGCTTTGGTCCAGCTTACTCCGAAATCCAAAAACAATTAAGAAACGTCGAAATTGAATTCACACAATTTGTCACACTAAATACATCGGGGGACCCAATCGAGGCTCGAGAAGTCCTAGAAGATGCGGAACGTCATACGTATGAATTGGAAGACTTAATGAAACGGATTCCACCAATGTATGAAGAATTAAATGAAACTTTCCCAGATCAATTAAAAGAAATCGAAGAAGGCTACAACCAATTATTAGCTGACGATTACGTGTTCCCTGAACAAAACTTTGCTGAAGAAATTCAACATGCGAAAAAACGTGTCGAGAATTCAATGGCTGATTTAGAGAAAACAGAGATTGCCGCAGTAGAGGTCGCAAATCGCGACACAGCAACGGCGATTGATGCATTATATGAAGTGATGGAACGTGAGATTGAAGCGAAGAAATATGTCGTGACCAATCAAAAAATTATTGACGATTATATTTCTCATTCCTTAAAAAATAACCGTCAATTAATGATTGAATTGGACCATGTATCACAAAGCTATACCTTAAACAACAACGAGCTAGGACGTAGTCGTGGTTTTCAAACGGAAATTGAAGAAATTATTCGCCGTCAAAAAGATTTGGAACCTCGAATGAAAGAACATACCGTTCCTTACTCTGAAATTCAAGCGTTCTATAAAGAATGCTATAAGATTTTAGATGATATTGAAAATCAACAATTAGAAATTGATGCTTCATTGAAAGAACTAAGAAAAGGCGAAAAAGTCGCTCAAGAAAAAGTCGACGAATACGAATTCCGTTTACGGAGTATCAAACGATATGTTGAAAAGCAACGATTACCAGGTTTGTCTGCTGATTACTTAGAATTTTTCTATGTGGCAACGGATCGAATTGAAGATTTAAGCCGAGCCTTAAATAAAATGCGCATTAACATGGATGAAATCAATCGTTTGTGTGACTTATGCGAAGATGATTTAGAGTTATTAGATAAGAAAACAAAAGATTTAGTCAATGCAGCAGCTCTGACAGAACAAATGATGCAATATGCAAACCGCTATCGTCATACTCACGAGAACATCCGAGCGGCTTTAGATAAAAGCATGTATTTATTCTCGACAGAATTCCGTTATCAAGATGCATTAGATGAAATTGGAACGGCATTGGAAGCTGTTGAGCCAGGGGCGTTCAAACGAATCGAAGATTTTTATTTTAAAAATATCAATAACCCTAATTTAACAGCAATTTAATTAAACAATCACTAAACAGAGGTTTGTCGACAGACAAGCCTCTGTTTTTTATGGCGTGGTGGTGACTTGAAGTGATACTTTAGAAAGTATATAATGGGAAAGAATTTTAAAAAAGAAGGGTGACAAATGATTTATTTTGATAATAGTGCAACTACACCGATTTACCCCCAGGCTTTAGATACATATGTAAAAACCAGTCAGCGGATTATTGGCAATCCGTCTAGTCTGCATGACTTAGGCAACCAAGCGAATCGGCTCTTACAACAAGCACGGAAGCAGATTGCGGAGCTAATCAATGTTTCAGCAAATGAAATCTATTTTACAAGTGGCGGAACTGAAGGAGATAACTGGGTTTTAAAAGGAACGGCAATCGAAAAACGAGAATTTGGTAATCATATTATTATTTCTGCAGTGGAACATCCAGCAGTTACAGAAACAGCGGAACAATTAGTCGAACTAGGTTTTGAACTTTCTTATGCGCCAGTGGATAAAGAAGGTCGTGTGAAAGTCGAGGAATTACAGAAATTAATTAGAAAAGAAACGATTTTGGTTTCTGTTATGGCAGTCAACAATGAAGTGGGAACGATTCAACCAATTAAAGAAATCAGCGAGGTTTTAGCGGAGTTTCCTAAAATTCATTTTCATGTAGACGCGGTTCAAGCAATTGGGAAAGTTAATTACTCAGAGTGGTTAACGGATCGGGTGGATTTTGCAACGTTTTCTGCACATAAATTTCATGGACCACGAGGCATTGGTTTTATGTATTGGAAACAAGGAAAACGTTTAGCGCCGCTTTTAACAGGAGGCGGGCAAGAAAACAACCAACGCAGTGGGACAGAAAACGTACCAGCAATTGTGGCAATGGCCAAAGCGTTACGCTTGCATTTAGAGAACGAACAACAACGGCCGCAACATGTGGCGACATTACGGAGTTATTTATTAAAGGCGCTAGAAGAATTTCAAAATGTGACTGTTTTTTCACAAGATAATGAACATTTTGCGCCACACATTTTATGTTTTGCTTTGAAAGGGATTCGCGGCGAAGTGCTAGTCCATGCATTGGAAGAAAAACAGATTTATATTTCGACTACGAGTGCTTGTTCTAGCCGAAAAAAAATGGCTAGTAGCACCTTGTATGCCATGCATGTGCCTGGGGAATTGGCGACTTCCGCTGTGCGCATTAGTTTAGATGAAAGCAATACAATGGCAGAAATTGAACAATTTATGATTGTTTTCAACCAACTTTATCAAAAATTTTCTCGTGTAAATTAATAAAAAAATAAGTCGGAGCCTAGAAATAGGCTCCGACTTATTTTTGCTCTCTTTATCGATTGAAGCGGTAGCCACTTCCCCAGAGTGTTTCAATTGGAGAGTCAGAAAGATTGGCTTTTTTTAATTTTTCCCGAATCCGTTTAATGTGAACAACGACAGTCGAAACCTCAGTATCTAAGGCATCAAATCCCCAGACACTTTCAAAAAGTTCTTCTTTATTCCACACGCGATTAGGATGTTCCATCAAGAAAACCAACAATTTGTATTCTTTGCTTGTAAAAATAACTTCATTTTCTAAAACAAACACTTTGTGGGCGGCAGTGTCGACAGCGATTTCATTGATTTTTAGTAATTGTGGTGGTTGTTCTGCTTTGCTTAGCAATTGATAACGGTTCATATGGGCTTTTGCTCGAGCGACTAATTCATTGGGACTAAACGGCTTGATTATATAATCATCAGCACCTAAGCCAAGCCCACGAATTTTATCAATATCTTCTTTTTTAGCCGAAACAATCATGATCGGCGTTTGCTTTTTTTTTCGAATTGCACGACAGATTTCAAAACCATCCATAGTTGGCAGCATCACATCTAAAATAATTAAATCAAAGGGCTCATTTAAAGCTGCTTCCAATCCTTTTTTTCCATCATGTTCAATTGTGACAGTCATATCGTTAATTTCTAAATAATCTTTTTGCAAATCAGCAATGCTTGGATCATCTTCAATAATTAATACATGTGGTTTCATTTTTCATCCTCCAACAACGGCAGCGTAATTATCACGTTGGTGCCGTCTCCTTTTTTACTTGTGACAGTGATTGTTCCCTGATGATAGTCAATAATTTGTTTGACAATACTTAATCCCAAGCCGCTTCCTTTAACTGTTGGGGTTCGAGATTTGTCTACACGATAGAAGCGTTCGAATAAATAAGGTAATTCTTTTTTATCGATACCAATGCCGTTATCTGTAATGGTTAAAACTAAGTCTGTTTGATTATGCGTTAAAGAAATCGTAAAGGCTAGTTGTTCTTTAGTGGGATCCGCAAATTTAATGCTATTTTGAATTAGATTGGTAATCACGCGATTCATCTGCGTGGGATCCATTTGAACGTATAAAGCTTCGGTGGGAAGTACAGAAGTGATCACGAGTTCTTGTTCCAAACGGTATTCTTCAAGAATATGTGCAATAAAACGAGTGAAATTGGTCTTTTCCATTGTAAAGACAGCACGGTCTAGGTCTAATTTAGAATACAAAAATAATTCTTCAATTAAATCATTGAGGCCTAAACTTTTTTCATGAATGACCGTTAAATAGCGCTGTTTTTTTTCTTCAGTATTGGCAACGCCATCCATCAAACCTTCAACGTAACCAATGATAGAAGTAATTGGTGTTTTTAAGTCATGAGAAATATTTGCAATTAATTCTTTCCGATTAGCTTCATATTTTTCGCGTTCCGCATTGGCTTCTTCTAAATCTTGCCACATTTGTTCAAAACTAAGTTGGAGCTGTTTGACTTCTGTTGAGACGGTTTGGTGGCTAGTTGGTGTAAATGGATTTTCTTTTTGGGCATCCTTACCCAATGTTTTAGTCGCTTTTTCTAATGCTTCTAATGGCTCGATAGTGGTTTTGGTTAAGCGCTTATTAATGAGCCAAGCTGCCGCAATTGCTACAAGGATAATTAACAAAATCATCCAGATAATCCAGCGTGTGAAGAATTCAAAAAGGCTGCTTTCGCGTTTCAAGACAATAAAGCTCCCGTTAGAACCATCTAAATAATGAAAATCGGATTTGACATAATGATATAGACGCCCTGCATTATCCAGTGTGCCAGTTGGCATAATATTATTCATTTCGTAGTTTGGAATATGTACAGACAAAGATTTTTCTACTAAATTATCCGAATAATAAGGAAACCGTGCATTCTTTCGAATAATCACACTTAATCCTTTTGCCTCAATTGTTTGAATCGTTTCCTTTAATTCTTTACTCAAAGGTGTATCTAGTAATTTCGGTGACTTTTTTAACAGTTGATCTAAGGCCAAATAACTTTCTTCTTCGTTAGCGGTCAATGGTCGTTGCTTATTCATCATTCGGTAAGCTTGGGGCAAACTGGGGACAGTTCCTAATGTGATGTAAGAAGCTAAGGATAAAACAGCTAAAACAGAGGCTAAAGTAATAATGATGGCACTAATATAAGAAATAAAAAAGCGGCGTTTAATGGTCAAAAGCGTCCCTCCTAGTGGTTTTAATCTATTTCTTACTTATAGTGTATTACAAGTGAACAAAAAAAAGCTAGTATTGTTATTAACTTTTTTTCATTTGTTTATAATTTGTTCATTTTTCGGCAAGTAGGAGTTTATAAGGCTTTGCTATTCTAAATATATCAAAAAGAAAAAGGGGATTACCAACCATGAAAAAGAAAAAAGTTTTTAGTGCGCTTACCTTATTAACCTTTAGTACGTTGTTGATTGCAGGCTGTGCTGGCGGAGCCAACTCTGCAACAGATAAATCAAGTGCAGCTAGCTCAAGCACTGCAGTCTCTAGTTCAGCAGAAGCAGCTAAAGAGCAATCAAAAGGACAAGAATTAACAGAAATTTTATCCAGTACTGATTGGCAAGGCACAAAAGTTTACGACAAAAATAATAATGATTTAACAGCAGAAAATGCTAATTTTATTGGTTTAGCAAAATATGATGGTGAAACAGGTTTTTATGAATTTTTCGACAAAGAAACAGGTGAAACCCGTGGCGATGAAGGCACATTCTTTGTGACAGATGATGGCGAAAAGCGTATCTTAATTTCGGATACACAAAACTATCAAGCAGTGGTTGATTTAACGGAAGTAACGAAAGATAAATTTACCTATAAGCGAATGGGTAAAGATAAAGACGGGAAAGATGTAGAAGTCTTTGTAGAACATATCCCTTATTCTGACGAGAAATTAACCTTTACGAACGGCCGTAAAGATTTAGAAACAGAAACTGGCAAGATTGTTACCAGTGAACCTGGGGATGACATTTTAGGGGCTACATTATGGAATGGCACGAAAGTTTTAGATGAAGACGGTAACGATGTTACTGAAGCAAATAAAATGTTTATTAGTTTAGCGAAATTTGATAATAAAACAAGTAAATATGAATTCTTTGATTTAGAAACGGGTAAAACACGTGGAGATTTTGGTTACTTCCAAGTAATTGATAATAACAAAATCCGTGCTCACGTTTCAATTGGTGACAATAAATATGGAGCTGCATTAGAATTAACAGAATTAAATGATAAACGTTTTACGTATACACGAATGGGTAAAGACAACAATGGTAAAGAAATTAAAGTCTTTGTGGAACATGAACCATATGAAGGAGACTTTACGCCAGACTTCACGTTCTAATTAGTCAATCACGAGTGGATGAAGCGGTCAAAAGGAAGTAAAGGATTCTTTTGACCGCTTCATTTTTAACAAAAAAATAGTTTATAGTTGTTTTTAATCGTTTATAAATTGTTCATTTTTCTGACAGTGGTAGTTTAGAATCGTTTGTTAAGATAGGTTTATCAAAGAAAAGGAGCGATGCTTTATGAAAAAGAAAGTATTAAGTTCGATTACTTTAGTAACATTAAGTACGTTACTTATAGCAGGTTATGCAAGTCCAGCATTTGCAGGTCATGCAACCAATCCAAATAGTGCTACGGCAAATTTAGGCAAACATCAAAACAATGGCCAAACAAGAGGCGACAAGGCGACTAAGATTTTATCTGGCACGGACTGGCAAGGAACCCGAGTTTATGATGCTGCTGGTAATGATTTAACGGCAGAAAATGCTAATTTTATTGGTTTAGCAAAATATGATGGTGAAACCGGTTTTTACGAGTTTTTCGACAAAAATACTGGGGAAACCCGTGGTGACGAAGGAACATTTTTTGTGACAGGTGATGGCACAAAACGAATTTTAATTTCGCGGACACAAAATTATCAAGCCGTAGTGGATTTAACCGAAGTGAGTAAAGACAAATTTACTTACAAACGTTTAGGGAAAGATAAACTGGGGAATGATGTTGAAGTTTACGTGGAACACATTCCTTATCATGGGAAAAAATTAGCTTTTACAAATGGACGTGAAGCATTAACCAATCAAACTGGCAAAATTGTGACAAATAAATCAGGGGATAAAATTTTAGGAACAACCTTGTGGAATGGCACAAAAGTCGTAGATAAAAACGGTAATGATGTGACAGCGGCCAATCAAAATTTCATTAGTTTAGCGAAATTTGATCCAAACACAAGTAAATATGAATTTTTCAATTTACAAACAGGTGAAACCCGCGGCGACTTTGGGTACTTCCAAGTGGTGGACAATAACAAGATTCGGGCCCATGTATCTATAGGGACGAATCGTTACGGCGCGGCGCTAGAATTAACGGAACTAAACAATGATCGATTTACGTATACTCGAATGGGTAAAGATAATGCTGGTAATGATATTCAAGTGTTTGTAGAACATGAACCTTACCAAGGCACATATCATCCAGCCTTTACTTTCTAAAAGTCTCTTGTCTTCTCTCTCATTTAACAAAAGAACGTCCCCCAACGTTCTTTTGTTTTCTTCTCTTCTATAAATAAATTGTTATTAGTTACAATTAAATATTATTATTAAGATAATTATAATAATTATTATTTAATAATTTGTTCATATTATGGACAGGTGGAGTTAATAACTACTTGCTATCCTTAAATTATCAAGAGGGAAAGGGAGTAGTAGCTTATGAAGAAAAAAATCGTTGGTACAATTACATTGTTGGCTTTAAGTGCGTTATTAGTTGGTGGAGCAGGAGGGGCTTTGACGGCAGAAGCATACGTTCCTCAAAGCGTAGACAATCCCAATAATTTAGGGAATTTACCTGAGTATTTACGCTCGGTTGGTATTCGGCAAGATGAAGGATTATCAGAAAAAGATTGGGCTGGAACACGCGTTTATGATCGAAATGGGAATGACTTAACCGCTGAAAATCAGGATTTATTACATGCAATTAAGTTTGATGCAACCACTAGTTTCTATGAATTTTTTGATAAAGAGACTGGAGAATCAACAGGAGATGAAGGAACCTTCTTTATGACTGCTGGTATTACAGATGTTTCTCGTCTGGTACTTATCTCGGAAACGAAAAATTATCAAGGTGTATACCCACTTAGAACTTTATACCAAGATACTTTTACGTATAGACAGATGGGGAAAGATAAAAACGGAAATGATATTGAAGTTTTCGTAGAAAACAAAGCAACCTCAGGACCAGTTTATGGTCGTCCGCAGCCATACCCCAATAATCGTCCCAGAACACTAGAATTCACGAATGGACGCCGTGCCATGACAGAACAAACAGGCCAGATTGATGTAAATCGACAAGGGGATGAAATTATTGGTAAAACTTCCTTTGATGGGACACCGCAACTTCTTTGGAATGGCACAAAAGTAGTGGATAAAGATGGCAATGACGTAACTTCGGCCAACCAAAACTTTATCAGCTTAGCGAAATTTGACCAAGATAGCAGCAAATATGAATTTTTCAATTTACAAACTGGTGAAACTCGTGGCGACTATGGCTACTTTAAAGTAGGAAATCAAAATAAATTCCGTGCCCATGTTTCGATTGGAACCAATCGCTATGGTGCTGTCTTAGAATTAACAGAATTGAATGATAATCGTTTTACGTACACACGAATGGGTAAAGATAACGAAGGAAACGATATCCAAGTCTATGTGGAACATGAACCATACCAAGGAACTTTTAATCCTGAATTTACCTTTTAAGAACAAAACATACGAATGGAAACCAAAAAAAGTTTCGACTTCTTTTGGTTTCTCTCTTTTTAAAATAGAAAACAGAGAAAGCGTTTTAATCGACAAATAAAAAAAGATTCGTTAGATTAGAACCACTGGAGAAAAATCTCATATTTCTCTCGAGGAAAGGAAGTTGAGCACAATGAACAAAAAAATTTTAATGGGGCTATTAAGTGTCGTGACCATTCCATTACTTGCTGCGTGTCAAGGAGGAGAAACACCCTCCGCAGCGTCAAAAAATAGTCAAACGGTGACTACTCAAAGTAGTGCAAAAACTGAAAGCACCAGTACAACCCGTTCGGTGGCTCAAACAACATCAAAAGAGGAAGTGAAAGAACCGATGAAGACCTATGAAGTGGGTGCGCTTTTAGAAGCAGCTAATCAACGAGATACGAAGAAGGTCAAGGAAATTTTACAAAATACTACTTATCAAGTGGATGAAGTCGACACAGAAGGCAACACACCGCTCAATATCGCTGTGCACAATAATGACATTGAGATTGCAAAAGCGTTGATTGATCGGGGTGCCGATATTAATCTGCAAAATAGCATTAGTGATAGTCCCTATCTTTATGCGGGAGCGCAAGGACGTACGGAGATTTTAGCGTATATGTTAAAAAATGCGACCCCAGATTTAAATAAGCATAACCGTTACGGTGGCAATGCGTTAATTCCGGCAGCTGAAAAAGGACATATTGACAATGTGAAGCTCTTGTTAGAAGATGGACGAGAAGACATAGATTTCCAAAATGACTTTGGCTATACAGCGTTGATTGAGGCAGTGGGGTTACGTGAAGGGAACCAACTTTACCAAGATATTGTAAAATTGTTAATGGAAAATGGTGCGGATCAATCCATTAAAGACAATTCTGGTCGAACAGCAATGGACTATGCCAAGCAAAAAGGTTATACGGAAATTAGTAAAATTTTAGCACAGTACAACTAAGTATTGTGTCCTTTCGGGAAGGAATAAATACAGGTAGGAGTGAAGGAAAGCATGAATTATTGGTTAAAAAATGTTCGAATTGAAACAGGGTATCAAAAAGAAGGTGACTGGTTATCTGGGACAGTAACCAAAGAAGTGGCAATTGAAGTAACAGATGGAGTATTTACGAAAATCATCCCCAATGAAGAATTGGTAGAAGAACCTGGGTTGACAATTATTGATGGTCACCATCAATTGATTTTACCAGGTTTGATTGAAAAACATTGTCACTTTGATAAAAGTAAACTAGGCGTTCCGTGGTATCCAGTGACGCCAGCGAAGTCAATTGTGGAACGTGTCGAAGCAGAAATTCCTTATTTAGATAGTTTAGAACTTTCTTTAACTGAACGCGCCAACCATTTAATCGACTTAGAATTACCACATGGCGCGACAGCTTTCAGAACACATGTCGACGTGGAACCGATGACAGACTTACGTTATTTTGATGAAGTCCAAGCGTTGGCCCAAACGAAACCATTTGCGGTAGAAATTGTCGTCTTTCCACAGCACGGCTTACTGCGTTCAGATTCCGTTGAATTAGTTGATCAAGCATTGGCAAAAGGCGCCGATTTTATTGGTGGCGTGGATCCTTATTCACTAGATGGTGATTACAAAAAATCATTGGCTGAAACATTCCGCTTAGCAGATAAACATGGTGTCGGTGTGGATATTCATTTACATGACCGTCACGAAGCTGGGACAACAACGATTAAAGAAATTATCCGTTTAACTAAAGAATATGGCCTACAAGACAAAGTATTTATCAGCCATGCCTTCGGGTTAAATGATTTCATTGGTGAAGAACGTGACGAAGTTTATGATGCTTTAGCAGCAGAAAAAATTCATATTAATTCCAGCGTGCCAATCACACCTAATACGATTCCGCCAATTATGGAATTGTTACGTCATGGAGTCAATGTTCATCTTGGTTGTGACAATATCTACGATTGCTGGTCTCCCTATGGTGATGGTTCATTACAAGAAAAATTGGCTCGTTTAGGTGAACTTTTTAATGTGAAAGATCAAGATGCTTTAACCCAATTATTGGGCTTAGTGACAGATGGTGTCACAACTTTAGACGAACAAGGGCAAGCAAATTGGCCGCAAGTTGGTGCTGAAGCAACTTACTTACTCACTGAAGCAGAATGTGCGGCGGCTTTTGTCGCTCGTCAGACACCGGTGGAAATCAGTGTGGTAAAAGGAACCACACTTTATCAAAAATAACAAAAAGAAGCGAGATTTCTCGCTTCTTTTTTTGTTATTAAATTTATTTGGATTAGACGCTTAATTTTACAATTGAAAACGACATCCATCTTATATTTCCTTGATGAAATTAGTGAGAAGAAGTATGATTTAATTTAGCTCTGATTACTTTTGATACATCGTTTTTCAACTGATCAAAATCTGATCTATAAGTAGCAATAAAAACCAATAAATCAACGCCTTCTTGCGTATCTAATTGGAAATCATAACCGTTTAATTGTAAAAATAAGTCGGTTGCCATTACAGCTGTCCGTTTATTTGCATTGTAAAAACAATGCTTTGTTGCAATGTTAATCATTAAAATAGCTGCTTTTTCTTCAATTGTTGGGTACAGGTCAACGTCAAAGACGAATTGTGCTGGTTGGTTGCTAGCCATTTCTAATGCATTACGATCTTTGATGCCAATTTGTTCTGCGGGAGAATACGTTTGGATCAAGAAAGTATTAATTTGAAATAGATCATCCGCTGATAAATAATAAATACTTTTCATTTAGTAACCAATTCTTTGTACAGCTCATTATGTTTTTGTTTTGAGTTCTCCATCATTTGTTGTAATTTTTTTTGATGTTCTGACATATTTTTTTTAACAATAATATCTTTTAATTTTTCTTCGTCTACATAAACGGTGTCTGTCGCAGTAGCACCAATGCTTTCTAGAAACTCTTTTGACAATGTCATAACAACAGAATTCCCAACTTTTCTAAGTTTTCTTTCTTTGATTTCCACTAGTAACCCACCTTTCGTATATATTGTATATACAGTATATCATGGATCATAAAAAAGTTTCTATCACAAGTCTAATACTTTAATAAAATTTCTTGATTGCTTATCGTTCCTTCATCCAGATATCCAATTGCTCAAATAAAGTGATGACCGAAGGATCTTTGGTTTGTTTTAAAAAATCATGTTCTAAATAGTAAACCGCTTTAAAGGTACTCTCAGGAATGGTCCGTCCGATTTTTTTGCTATAGCGGAACGGCACTTCTTCGTCTGAGCTGCTAGCTGTACTGAAACAAGGTGGAAAAGTTTTTAATGTTTCGTCTGACAGTGCGTAAGCAGACCAGTCCCCATTTTCTGGTAAGCCGTAAAAGTGCGGCAATAGCGCTTGCTGAATACTGTAATGATACAGCAGATAGCGAGAAAGAAAAGGATCATCCCAAACAGGCTTCGTTTGGTCGATAGCAGCTATTTCTTTAGCGGAAATGGCTTGCTTTAATAATTTCCGTGGCTCTTTAATAAATTCTAAATCTGTATAGCCGTAAAAATTGACTAAAAATTGTGGCGTCAAATTTAATGTTTGTAATTGTTTGGTTAACTGTAACATTAAATAACCGCCAGCGGAACGTCCGCACAAACCAAAGGGCTGGTTTTGAATAATCGCTTCGTTTAGCAATTGGAAGGTTTCTGTTAGTGTCCCTAAGATGTGATCGATTTTTGTATTTGGAGCCAACAAATAGTCCAGTGCTAAAACGGTATAGCCATTGCTTGTAAACAGATCCTTCAGTTCTTCTGGTAAATCACTTTTGGTTCCATAAATCATCCCGCCACCGTGTAAATAGACGACATAGTTCGTTGATTCAGTCGTAGCGGGGTAGATAGTAACTGTTGCGCCATTAGCGAGTGTTTGATTGTTTTTCAAGTGCACGTCTCCTCATCTTTATAATGTATGTGGCAATTTCATAATTTAACAATTGCAAGGGATTGGCTAAGTCAATATCAAGAAGTTGTTCCACTTTGTTTAAACGATAACGAATCGTTTTTGAATGAAGGAACATCGCTTCAGCGGTCTGTTTATAGTTGCGATTATTTTGGAAAAAACTGTACAAGGTTTCAAACAAATCGTAGTTATTTTCGGCTAATTGATAAAGTGCGCGAGGAATTAATTCGTCTAAATTTTCCAATTGGTCTTCGCGGATAAAATTTTTAAATACCCCGATATCGGCTAAGGTGACAATTGGTCCGTTATAAAAAGTTTCATTAAAGCGCAGAATGTCCAGGCATTCAATCAGTAGCTCTTTAATCCCTTCTCGTGATTTTAAACTGCTGACGGCAACGGTAAGCGTGTCGTTTTCTTCTAAAAGTTCAGCTAATAAACGACTTAATTGCAGCTTTGTAATTTTTCCATCACTTTCATTGAAGTTAAAAAGGACCGCCGAATAATTTAGCTGATCGAAGAAGATGGATTTCACACGCAGGGTACGAAGTAAGGCAATAATTCGTTCTTTCATGAGTTGTGTATTGGTGTCTTTGGTAGAAAAAGCAATCGCTTGGTAAGAATCTAGCTCTTGCATTTGCACTTCACGAAGCAAACTGTTTAGCTCGTCAGGATTTTGCGGTGTATTTTGTAAAATAGCATCCGCTAAGTTGTTCAAACGAGTATACCGTTCTTTTTTTAACAAATTTTCGGTATTGAATTTTTCTTGTAAGACATCAATCGCATTTTCGATAATCACTAAATCCGTTTCTTTAACCTTTTCATCTTGTAAATAAACCAGAAGTAAACAATTAGTGGAATAACTATTGAAAATAGAAACTTCTAGTGCCAACTGTTTTTTGGGGTTGGCATGAGAGTAAAGTGTTAAAAGAGAGTAATCGTTTTTAGTGAATTCACTGTTTTTTAGTTTTTCTCTTGAGAGCACAATCGCATCATGGGGTAAGTCACCATCGCTAATTTCCAGATGTTTATCCAACATTTTTAAAGCGAAGGGTAATTTAATGATGTCATAAAATTCTTGCATAATCGTCTCAACCGTTGGGTAGTGACGCTCTAATTTGGTGAAACGTTGGCGCACATCGTAATACGTACGTAAGACATGCGACTGATAATTCAACAAAGGCTCGTAAATCGTAAACAGAATTTTTTCATAGCTAATGTCTTGTGTGATTTTAATTAAAGGAATTTCATAATTGAAACATAATTCGATAAACCACTCTGGAATCATTTTAATGAATCGATCTGTTTTCAAAATTAAGCCGCTGATGCCAATTCGGCGCATCTTTACGAAAAAATTTTCCAACTCTTTTTCTGGTAAATCATGCAATGCGTAGAAAGAAGTCAAAATTAACTGATTCTTTCTACTCCAGTTCTCGATATCAATCGCTTCTAAGACCATTGCCGAGTCAACTTCATTGTCTAAACCAATCTCTTTCGTCAAAATTTTACCTTTTTTTAAGTCACCTATCGATAATAACTCTCTTAATTTCATCGTTTTCTCCTTTTTTCCTCTTATGGATAAAAATTATACCATTTTTTTAGAATTATGTCCGATGAAAACACTTTCTCGTTTCGATACAATAGCATTGTAAGGAATAGATAGGAGGATGAACAATGTTACACACAGTAATTTTGAAAAACAATTACCAAGACTCCATCAACTTAATGTTATTGACCAATAAAATCAATGCATTAGATGGTGTAACCATGAGTCAAATCATGATGGGAACAGATGCCAACAAAGACATCCTTAACAACACGAACTTGTTAACGGATGAGGCCAATAGTGCATCTGCAAACGACATGATGATTGTGGTTGACAGTGAAAAAGAAAACATCATGGAAGAAGTTATGCCAGCGATTGATGAATTCTTAGATGATTTATCAGCAAAGGGAACTAGTGAAGAAGCACAAGCAGCAACTTCTTGGTCAGAAGCGTTTGATCTTTTACCAGAGGCGAATGTAGCGCTATTCAGTATTCCTGGTGAATATGGTGCGCCAGAAATGGAACGTGCCTTAAAAAATGATTTACACGTGTTCTCTTTCACGGATAATGTGTCAATTGAAGATGAAGTACGTTTGAAAAAATTAGCGCATGAAAAAGGCTTATTAATGATGGGCCCTGACTGTGGAACTGGTATTATCTCAAGTATCCCAATTGCCTTTACAAATGTTGTTTCTCCAGGAAACATTGGCGTTGTTGGTGCTTCAGGAACAGGGATTCAAGAAGTTACAACGATTATTGACCGCTTAGGTGGCGGAGTTGTTCACGCCATTGGAACTGGTGGTCGTGACTTAAGCGACAAAGTAGGCGCTATCACTGTGAAAGATGCTATTGTGGCCTTAGAAAATCACGAACCAACCGATGTGATTACAGTCATCTCTAAACCACCTGCAAAAGAAGTTCGTGATGAAGTGGTTGAATTATTACAAAGTATTTCAAAACCAGTCGTTGCGATTTTCTTAGGAGAAAAACCAACAAGTCACGAAGGCAAAGTTTATCTAGCTCATACATTAGAAGAAACAGCTAAAATTGCTGTTGATTTAGCAAATGATGTGGCCGTGAAGAAAAATTACTTTGAAGCATTAGCAAAACCAGCTGTACCAACATTACCAGAAGATAAAGTTGTAAAAGGCTTATATTCAGGTGGTACATTAGCTTCTGAAGCGGGTATGTTAATTTCTGAAGCTTTAGATCTTGGCGGTTTAGTGAAAGCAGAAGGTTATGTCTTGAAATCTCACGGTTATGAAGTCATTGACTTAGGCGATGATATGTATACACAAGGTCGTCCGCACCCAATGATTGACCCAGATGTTCGTATCGAAAAAATTCGTGAATACGCACAAGATGAAAAAACTGGGATTATCTTATTCGATGTGGTGTTAGGCTACGGTGCTCATGAAGACATGGTTGGTGCATTGTTACCAGCAATTGAAGAAGCGCGTGCCACAGCCAAAGAAGCCGGACGTGATCTTTACTTTGTTGCAACTGTTTGTGGGACGACGAAAGATCCGCAAAATTACCAATCGTCGGTTGATCGTTTGAAAGAAGGCGGCGTTTTAGTTGCAGAAAGCAATGCTAAAGCTGTTCAATTAGCCTTATTACTAAAAGGAATCGAAATTTCAGAAGACGATAAAGAAGTGGTTGCTTACAACGGACCAACTGTCGATGTACCAAAACCAGGCGAAAAAGTAATGGAACTATTAACAACCAAACCAAGAATCATTAACGTTGGGTTGCAAAGCTTTACAGAATCAATCGTTGATTACGGTGGCGAAACTGTTCAATTTAACTGGCGTCCGCGTGCCAACGGCAATAAAAAAATGATTAAAATTTTGGATGCTTTGGAAGATTACAGTGAACAAATCGAAGCTGAAAATCACAAAGTAACAGACAAAATTAAAAATGCACAACCATTCTTAGTAGATGTGGTACCTGCGAAATCAGTGATTCCAGAATTAAATGATGACGCACAAAAAACATTACTTCATGCTGGACCACCAATCCAATGGTCTGAAATGACTGGACCAATGAAAGGTGCTTGTATCGGAGCTGCATTATTCGAACGTTGGGCAGACAATGAAGAAGATGCTTTGAAGATTTTTGAAGCTGGCGAAGTACGTTTCATTCCTTGTCACCATGTGAAAGCAGTTGGACCAATGGGCGGTATTACTTCTGGTAATATGCCAGTCTTTGTTGTAGAAAATCGTTTAGAAGGTAACGAAGCATACTGTATCTTGAATGAAGGTATCGGTAAAGTATTGCGTTTTGGTGCTTATTCACAAGAAGTGGTTGACCGTTTAGATTGGATTAAAGATGTTTTAGGACCAACGATTGCGAAAGCTTTGAAACTTTCTGAAGAAGGCTTGAACTTAAACGTATTGATTGCGCGCTCTATTACAATGGGTGACGAGTTCCACCAAAGAAATATTGCCGCATCTTTGAACTTCTTAAAAGAATTGTCTCCATTAATTATCAAAACAGATATTCCAGAAGATCAAAAATACGAAGTAATCAAATTCTTAGCTGACACAGATCAATTCTTCTTAAATGTCATGATGGCAACTGGAAAAGCAATTGTTGATGGTGCCCGTAAAGATACCAACGGAACGATTGTCACAACGATGACTCGTAACGGCGTGAACTTTGGGGTCCGGATTGCAGAAACAGGCGATCAATGGCATACCGCACCAGTAAATACACCAAAAGGTCTTTACTTCACTGGTTTCAGTGAAGAAGACGGAAATCCTGATGTCGGGGATAGTGCAATTACTGAAACAGTAGGCGTTGGAGCAATGGCTATGGTAGCTGCACCTGGCGTAACACGGTTTGTTGGTGCAGGTGGCTTTGAAGATGCGTTAGCAACCTCAAATGAAATGGCAAAAATCTGTGAAGGACACAACCCAACATTCTCAATTCCAACTTGGGATTTCCAAGGAACTTGTTTAGGAATTGATATCCGTAAAGTGGTGGAATTAGGAATTACACCAATTATCAATACAGGGATTGCACATAAAAATGCCGGTGTTGGACAAATTGGTGCAGGGACAGTTAGAGCACCTCTAGGCTGTTTTGAAAAAGCCCTAGAAGCGTATGCTGAGAAACTAGGCATTACGGTTGAATAACCAACTAGTCATTAGTGACTACATTTTTCCTATCCACCAATATGGCAAGATGGGAACCATTCACAGTGTTTTTGAACGTTCATTTAATCTGAAAGTCCAGGATCAATTAATCAATGTTGCAAACTTCCATAATTATTTATCAAGCTTTGGTATGTTTTTGCCAGATCAATTGTTTCAAGAAATCTTTCCGTATGTACAACAAGGTAATAAAGTCAAAATCACAGAAAATCAGTTGACCTTTTACAGTACAGTCGGCGTGAAAACGATCCAACTCACACCTGCCGAGGTCGTTTCTTTAAACATTACTCATTTCAAGTTAGAAAAAGACCAATTACGCTTGTTGCGAGACCGCTTATTAGCGAGAAACTTAGAACGTAGAATTGGCCTGCCTTTAGACGAACGAGCAAAGCATATTTTCAAAAAAATGAGCCAAAAACAAAAAGTTTGGACACTATCGGAATGGCAAGAAGTAACGAATTATCTGATTGGTCGGGGCAAAGGGTTAACCCCGAGTGGTGATGACATTTTAGTGGCGTATCAAACAATTCTGTTCATACTTGCTGATGAAAGAGCTGCGGCGTTAGCCGCTACTCTTTCGGCAGCAAATTTATCCACAACAGATGTTAGTAAAGGCTATATTGCAAGCTCGGCTAAAGGATATGTAAATTCATTGTTGTATCAGTTACTCTTGGATTTGGAGAACCATCGGGATAATAGAGTTGACGAAAATATTGACAGAATTATACAAATCGGACATTCCTCTGGTAAAGATATGTCATTTGGAATGTTACTAGCTTTACAATCTGTAGAGTTAGATGAGAAGTGAGGAGAAGACATGGAGAATAGTAAAAAAAATCAAGCAGTGCAAGTGAGCAATAGTTACTGGATTAAAGTCGTAGCCATTTTCTTCGTAGGCTGGATTTTAATGTACGCAACACGAACTATTTTTAATCCAGTGATGGGGGTCATTGGAGAACAATTTGGTCTAAGTAACACACAACTTGGTTTAGCCAATAGTATCTTCTTTCTAACCTATGCTGTTGCACAGATTCCTTTTGGGATGATTGGCGATAAAATTGGGCGGAAATTAGTCATTGCTGTTGGGTTTATCGTTCTTGCTATTTCTACTTATTTTAGTGGATTAGCGACAACCTTTGTTATGTTTTTAGTCATTCGTGCAATTGCTGGTATTGGTCAAGGAGCTTACTATGGCCCACAATATGCGCTATCGACAGAAGCGATTCCAGCAAGTAAACGGACCATCGGTAATGCCATCATCAATAGTGGGATGGCCTTCGGTACATCAGGTGGGTACCTACTTTCAAGTAAGTTGGTTTTAGAAAATGGTGAACATTGGAGCAAACCATTCTTTATCATGGCGATTCCAACGTTTATCGTAGGAATTCTTTTCTATACAATTTTGAAAGAAAAAGTGATTCGTCCTGGTGAAGAAGCCGCACGAGCAGCTGCTGAAGAAGGACCGCAAGAAAAGATCTCATTAAAAGAAATTTTCTCAAATCGTAATTTATTAGCCGCATTTATTTTATGTTTCACAAGTATTTATGCAAACTTTGTCATTATTACTTGGTTGCCACAATTTTTAATTGCTGAACGCGGCTTTACAGGAGCGAGCGTTGGTTTCATTTCATCACTTGTACCATGGGCCTCTATTCCAGGCGCCTTAATCTTTGCTCGTTTGAATGATAAAACAGGTGCGACGAAAAAATTAGTCTTTACATTAGTACCTTTAGCAATCCTATCTGTCTTTGCGATTGCTTTTGTAACAAATCGGACATTGTTAATTTCTGTTTTAATTCTTTATGGGTTAACAGGGAAATTAGCGTTAGATCCAATTATGGTGACTTTTGTTACCAAACATGCACCAAAAGCGGCCTTAGGAACAACGTTAAGTGCCTATAATTTTATCGGGATGTCAGGGTCAATCCTAGCACCGTATGTCACAGGATATTTAGCAGATACAGCAGGCTCAATGCAAGTTGGCTTCTATCTTTCTTGTGTACTATTAGTTATTGGTTTACTAGCTTTTGCTTTCTTAGCTAAAGATGAAAGTAAACCGAAATTAGGTTAATTATCCCTTCGATAATGACTGAAACAATCAAAATGAGCAAGACAAAATCTTTCATTTCGTAAACAAATTATTTCTTATCCGTCGATACTGAAAAGATTTTGTCTTTGCTTTACTAAAAAGGAGCGAATCAATCAATGAGTTTAAACGTAATTGCCCTAGGTGGGAATGCTATTTTAGATACGGATCCAACAGATGAAGGCCAAAAAGCCGTCGTTAATCACGCGGCCAAATATATTGCAGAATTTGTTGCTAAAGGGGAACAAGTCATTGTCTGTCACGGAAACGGACCACAAGTAGGGAATTTGCTTTTACAACAAAAAGCAGGCGAAAGTGAAAAAAATCCAGCGTTGAAATTGGATACTTGTGTTGCGATGACACAAGGAAGCATCGGTTACTGGTTACAAAATGCTTTAACTAATGAGTTTGAAAAACGTAACATTGCTAAACCAGTTATCTCTGTAGTTACGCAAGTGCGTGTGGACAAAGAAGATCCTTCGTTTAAAAAACCATCCAAACCAATTGGTCCATTCTATACAAAAGAAGAAGCTGACGCAGAAGCAGCCAAAGATGGCTCTACGTATGTGGAAGATGCTGGCCGTGGCTACCGAAAAGTTGTTCCATCACCAATGCCTAAAGAAATTGTTGAAAAAGAGGCGGTTCGTGCTTTAGTAGAGGCGGACGTTTTAACTATCTGTTCTGGTGGCGGGGGCATTCCGGTCGTAGCAGAAGACGGACAATACGTAGGCGTGGAAGCGGTTAACGACAAAGATTTCTCTGCACGTGTTTTAGCTGAAAACGTTGATGCAGACCGTTTGATTATTTTGACAGGCGTTGATAACATCTACATTAATTACAATCAACCAGATCAAAAAGCATTAGAACAAATCAGTGTAGCCGAAGCAGAAGAATACATTAAAGAAGGTCACTTTGCTGCTGGTAGTATGCTACCAAAAATCGAAGCTGCCTTAGACTTCGTAAAAGGTGATGACAAACGGAAAGCAATCATTACTTCTATCGAAAACTTAGAAAACATCGATAAAGAAGCAGGAACTGTGATCAGTCAAAAGGGGTAGTTTACCATGAAAAAACCGTCCATGATCACCCAAATTGCAATTGCTGTTGTCGTAGGAATCCTCGTAGGACTCTTGAGTCCTGCTAGCGGCAATTACTTGAAAATAGTTGGAGATGTCTTTTTGCGACTGATGCAAATGGCTATTCCTATCTTGATCTTAGGGCAAATTGTCCAAGCAGTTGGCAGTATTAATCCAAAAGAATTAACGAGCCTTGGGGGTAGAACAATCGCTGTTTTCGGGATTTCCTCCTTAGCTGCCGCTTTATGGGGCGTCCTAATGGCAGTCATTTTTAATCCAGGATACGGTGTTAAAATGACTGGCTTCCAAGATGCTTCTATTAAAGCGCAAGAAATCTCAATTACTGATACGATTTTAAATTTCGTTCCGAAAAATATTTTTGATTCACTGACTCAAGGATCGATTATTCAAATTATTGTCTTTGCATTATTTTTTGGTTTAGCACTGAATAAATACTTACAAAGCCATCCAGAGACACAACTCTTCCAAATAATTGTGGACTTTAATGAAGTTATCATTACAGTCATTCGATACGTCATGTATCTAGCACCTCTGGGGATTTTTGCTTTAATTGCTTCAACAATTAGTCACTTAGGCCTTCAAATTATTTTACCGTTAGTGAAGTATCTATTGGTCTATGGATTAGGAACTATTTTATTTTTGGGCATCTGGATTTTGGTTATCACATTGTACTGTAAAGTAAGTCCACTACGTTTAATTACAAACATGAAAAATATGTCTGTGATGGCCTTGGCGACAACTTCTTCAGCAATTACTTTACCAGTAGCTTTGGAAGAAACAGAAACAAAATTAGGTTTAAGTAAGCGAATTACTAACTTAGTGTTGCCGTTAGGTATGTCATTAAACAGTAACGGTTCAGCGATGCATATGGCTTTTACTGTAATGACTATCGCTCAGATGTATCAGCTAGATTTTGATATTACGAAAATGATTTACTTAGCAATTACAGCAACGTTTGTCTCACTAGCAAACGCAGTTGTTCCCGGTGCGGGCTTAGTCTCACTGGCAGTGATTGTTCCGCAAATGGGTTTACCCATTGAGAGTATTGCAATTTTTGCAGGCGTCGAATGGTTTGTTGGCATGTTACGAACAATTTTAAATGTCAATTCAGATGTTTACTCTGCTATTCTAGTTGCAAAATCAGTGGATGAAATTGACTATACTGTCTTTAACAGTAGCAATAAGTAGTGAAAAAAGGGGAGGAAATGCAAGGACGAAGAAGAAAATCACTTGTTTTCTTTCCCTTTTTTAAGATTAATGATAAAGGAGCAAGCGCAATGGAAGAAATGGTTGTCGTTACACCGGAAAAATTAGAAAAGCTGATGAAACAAAAATTAGAAGCTGCTGGTTTACATTCTGAACATGCCGAAGAAGTTGCTCGACATTTAACTTTTGCAGATGCTAGCGGTATTCATTCACACGGGGCAGTTCGCATGGATTATTATGCGGAACGGATTGCAAAAGGCGGGATCACGATTGACCCCGAATTATCATTTGAAAAAACTGGACCGTCCACTGCCATTTTTCATGGCGATAATGGCGTGGGTCAATTTGTTTGTAACGAAGCATTAGCTGCTGCAGTTGACCTAGCCAAAGAATCAGGGTTAGCATATGTTGGCGTTTCTCAAACGAGTCATAGCGGGACGTTATCGTATTATGTTAAAAAAGCAGCGGAACAAGGCATGGTTGCTCTTTCGATGTGTCAATCTGATCCAATGGTGGTACCGTTTGGTGGTACAAGCAATTATTTTGGAACAAATCCAATTGCTTTTGCAGCACCTAGAGCAGGTCATGAACCAGTCGTGTTTGATATGGCTACGACAGTACAGGCTTGGGGGAAAATTTTAGATGCACGTTCAAGAGATGTTGAAATTCCCGACACGTGGGCAGTAGACGAAAAAGGCCAACCAACGACTGATCCTTATGAAGTACGAGGTTTATTGCCGATTTCAGGACCAAAAGGATATGGACTAATGATGATGGTCGATGTCTTAGCTGGTTCGTTGTTAGGCTTACCTTTTGGCAAACATGTCAGCTCCATGTATGCGGATTTAACGGAGAAACGGAATCTGGGTCAGATGTTTTTAGTCATTGATCCAAGCCGCTTTACAGATTCTGAACGATTTAAAGAAAATATTAATCAAATGGTGGAAGAACTTCATAGTGTGCCTACAGCAGAAGGGTTTCAACAAGTTTACTATCCAGGAGAAATTGGTCAGCTAAACTATCAAAAAGCCATGTCAGAAGGCATTGAAATTCCACAAAGTATTTATGATTATTTAGTTAGTGAGATTGTACATTACGATAAATATGGCGGGCAAGGTGCCTTTGCCAAATAATGAGGAGCGCAGAGAGTATTCGCTACTGCGTTGCTCTCGCCTTCTTTCTATTGGAGGAAAGTAAAATGAAAAAATCGTCAAAAGTAGCACTTATTTTTGCATTCTTAGTTAGTATTTTTGTGCCAGTTGCGGCCTTTGCTGATGAGATTGGGGATGTAGTTGCCCCGACAGGAATCATGGCATTAGTTGTGATTATTCCATTGATTGTTGTTTTGGTTCTATTGTTTATGAAAGTCGATATGATTATCGCTGGTTTAATTGGTGGCGTCTTAGCGATGCTGATTGGTGGCATTGGACTAGAAGAAGCGAATAAACAGATGTTGGAAGCTATCCCGATGATGTTAGGAATTACCGTTCCCATCATTAATTCAGCTGTTGCGATGGCGGTCTTTAAAGCAGGTAGTTATTCAGCTGCATTAACTTTAGCCAAACGAGGCACAAAAGGAAAAGTCGAGTATGTTTCAGCTTTTATTGTTATCTTATTAGCCGCAGCCACATATATGTCAGGAATTGGTGGCGGAAGTGCGATGGTTATTGCGCCATTGGCCTTTGCTGCAGTTGGCGTTGTTCCTGAATTAATTGCAGCAATGTCTTTAGCTGCTGCGGTATCATTTACAACATCACCCGCTTCATTAGAATCAAGTATTGTTTCAAAATTAGGCGATATCAGTGTCGGTTCATATGTTTCAACCATGCGACCTTACTGGTTATTCTTCGTAGCATTAGCGATTGTTTTAGCCTTTTGGGGAACGAAACATAGAAATGTTGGCTTTAAAGAGTCGGCAGATGATGAATTTGATAAAAAGAGCAATGGTGAATTATTTAAAATTACCTTGCCAGCCATTTTCTTATTGTTTGCTGTAATTTTTGGACCAATTGTGAATGATTTAATTGGTTTTGCCTTCTTTACGCCACTTGTATACATGATTTTAACATTAGTTTTAATTTTCTTATGTACAGATTTCTCAATGAACAAATCTGTCGAAGCGATGGTAGATGGGTCTACATATATTTTGACTCGTTTATTCCAAGTAGGGATTTTCTTAGCCTTTATTAATGTTATTGCGGAAACAGGAACGTTTGCTGTCATCGCAGGTGTTGCTGAAAATGCACCAGCCTTTATTGTCGTGCCAGTTGCCATTTTAACAGGGATTTTAATTGGGATTCCAGCTGGGGCCTACGTAGGTTCTGTTTTAACTTTAGTGCTACCAGTTGCTGTATCGTTGAACTTCCCGCCGTTAGCATTAGGTTTTGTAGCAATGGGTGTTGGTTTAGGTAGTCAAATGAGTTTCGTTAATATTACTATGCAAGCTTTATCTTCAGGCTTCCAAATTCCAATTTTGGATGTAGTTAAAGGAAACGTGAAATGGTTAAGTATTGCCTCTGTACTATTATTAGTTATCGGTTTAATCTTTGGATAAAAAACAATTTAGGGAGTGGAAAACATGGATTTATTAATTAAACAAGTTCGTCTTCAAGACGGTGAAGCATTACAAGATGTAGCTATTAAAGAAGGAAAAATCATTGAAATCGCCCCAGTTATTACTGGCGATGCCAAAGAAGTCATCGAAGCAGATGGTCGTGTTTTAATCCCAGGTTTTGTAGAAAGCCATTTACATTTGGACAAGGCATTAATCGCTGATCGTAAACCAAATAAATCAGGTACGTTGAAAGAAGCAATTGAAGTAACCGCAGAATTAAAACCAACATTTACCGAAGAAGACATTTACGACCGTGCCAAACGTGCTTTAGAAATGTTAATCGTTCATGGAACCACGGCGTTAAGAACGCATGCAGAATTTGACCCAGCGCAAGGTTTTACTGGCTTCAAAACAATTATGCGTTTGAAAGAAGAATACAAAGAGTTAATTGACATGCAAGTAGTTGCGTTTCCGCAAGAAGGAATTTTTAAAGCCCCTGGAACAGAACAAATGATGTATGAAGCAATGGATATGGGCGCAGACGTTGTCGGCGGTATTCCTTATAATGATGCACCAGCGAAAGAACATATTGATTTAGTGTTTGAAATTGCTAAAAAATATGATAAAGATGTAGATTTACACCAAGATTTTGCCGATGAAGCTGATGATATGAGTATTGAATATTTATGTGAAAAAACCATCGCTGAAGGCTACCAAGGCCGTGTTTCAGTGGGCCACTTAACGGCATTGCATGCCTTACCTGAAGCAGAATTGGCGCCTATTATTGCAAAAATGGCGGAAGCAAATATTAGCGTGATGGCTTTACCAGCAACGGATTTACATTTAGGGGCTCGTGGTGATCAGTACAATGTTCGACGTGCGGTTACGCCAATCCGTAAATTACGCGATGGTGGCGTGAATGTCTGTATTGCTACAAATAATATTCGCAATGCTTTTACACCATATGGCACAGGGGATATTGTTCAAACAGCGATGCTAGCCATTCCTGTTGGACACCTAGGTGGAGCGGATGACTTAAAAACAGTGCTACCAATGGTAACAACAAGTCCTGCTCGTGCGATGGGACTAGAAGGATACGGTGTTGCAGTTGGGAATAAAGCAGATTTAGTCTTATTAGACACAAAAGTGGTTGAACATGCGATTATTGATATTCCAGAACGGTTATATGTTATTAAAAACGGCCGTGTTACAGTCAAGACAGACAAAAAAGTCGAAATCATTCGTTAAGAAAAAGAACAAAAAGCTCAAAATGTTAGTTGTCAAAACTAACATTTTGAGCTTTTTTGATAAAGGTGAAGATGTGTTTGATTGATCCTGTTTTAGTTATTTTTTTGTTCCACGAGTTCTATTTATTAACAGAATTAAATCATTTCTTTGCTACCAACCGAACTAATTGTTCTTGAATCGCTAGTAAGTCAGTTAAAGAAACTTGCGCATTAATTAATAAAAATGGTGCAGCTTGTTTTACTTGCAGCAAAGGCGTAGTGCTTAAATAAAGGTCGTACCTATCTTCTTCAGACAATTGATTAATTGCAAGGTGATAGAAACTTGCAAACGTTTCACGAATTCGTTGAATGATAATCGCTTCAATCGGTGTAGGTAAGTCTGTTTCTATTTTTATGTGAATTGTTTGATTGAAAGCTGTTGGAGCAGTAATTAACGTGTAGGCCATCGATAATTGAAGGCCTAAGCCAGTTTGTTTAGCTGGGTTCGAAACATAGATGTCTTGCTCGGCGACTATCTTTTGTGCATGCTCAAATAAATGAGCAAAATTTTGTAATAAATACTTCTTAATATTGTAGCCAGTAAGTGTAAAATCCATTTGTTCAAATAACTCTACGAAAAGAAGACCAGCCACTAATTGTTTTGTGAATAAGCCCCTGTTTTTTGTCGTTTCAAAGGCATGAGGGTTTTCTGTTTCAAGGGAGTGAAGAATCTTTTTAATAAAAGAATTCGTCTCTGAAAATGGTTGGTTAGGTTCGATTAAATCTATAAAATGTTTGTTCGAGAGTTGTACTGTTGTATTTGTTAATAGAAATAAAAAAATCAGCTGGCTTTCACTCTTGGGTAACAGAAAGGCGTTCGTTAATTGATTTTCTAAATGTTCTTTTAGTAGATGATGAGTATCAACAAATTGAAGCAGTACTTCTTGATCTTCATCAGATAAAGAAGAAATAGATTCAGAAAGCAGGAAATTTGTCTGGAATCCCTTTCGATAACGAATAATATTTACCGCTAAAATATAACAAATAAGTTTCATATTCAATTGATTGGCTGGGAAATAGCCTAAAGCAATCAGCTCTTTCGCAAGGGTTTCACATTTTGTTTGCGAAACGTCAGCAAATGGCCAATCGAGACCAGAAAAAACGCGCCAAAAGAAAGCAATCATGAAAAAACGAATGCGTGGTTCAGCACCAACTAAACGAATCTCGCCTTTGGTTCTCTGGATCGAAAAATCAAAGGTTTTTAAAATGGTATCTAACTCAGCAACCTTATGCCGAACAGTTGATTCGGATAAGAATTGGTCCATACTAAATTTTGTTAAATGAACATTACTTTCAAAGAATAGTTTTTCGAGCAATGTAAAATACGGACTACTTTGCAAAATTTGCTTCGTCAAAATTTTATATTCTTTTTTTGATCCCATGAAACAATAGCCTTTACCTCGCTCGGCAGAGAAAATATGTGAACAATTATTAGCCAATACATAAGGTTTACTAATTAAGGATTCGTAGTATTTATTGATTGAACGTCGATCCATTTGTAACAATTGACTAAGCGTTTCAATACGAATAAAGTTTTTTTTATGGTACAACAAACGCAGTAAATCCAATTCCTTTTTAACTTCTGAGCCGAAAAAAGTGTCTAATATTTCCATTATTCTTCTCCAATTGGTTCGATTCTTTTTATTAAAATAAGTATAACTTGTTTTTTATTCGATTGTTTAAAAAAATGTACTTAACAAGTACATTTTTTTGTCTCCTTAAAAGTTATTTCTGTAGTAAGTTACATATATCGCTCAAATTTCATTTGAATGAGAAATTACTTACCACAAAGGAGTTAAAAAAATTGAAAAAAACAACCTTATTTTTATTTATGTTCTTTTTCCTAATGACTATTTTTAGTATAGACGTTTCCGCAGAAACATACAATTTTAACTATAAAAATGACGAACAAGGTCATTATTTAACGAACGGAATTAGTGAGGGAGACACAAACAATTATGATTATGGTCATGCCCCTGAAGCGACATTTGACGAAGAAAAATATGTGAATTATGGAGATGAAGCTTATTTGAAGAAAAGTGTGGCGGCTGTAACAGGCCAGCAAGGGCTTTTTAATGTGACTTTAGATGTAAAAGGAAATCAGACAGAAAGCCCTATTGATCTAGTGCTAGTGATTGACTATTCTTCGTCAATGAAAGGTGAAAAATTAAACAACGCTTTGAAAGGTTTGCAACAATTCGGCGAAGAACTTTCAGATTCATTAACAGATGGTCATGTTCGAATTGGTATCGTTGCCTATAATCGACTAACTTACTCCACCGCGGATTTTTCTACAGACATGAATGACTTAGAAGACTTTTTAAGAAATACAGCCGAGCCACATTCAGGTACGTTTATGCAAAAAGGCTTGCTAGAAGGGCAACGTTTATTGGCTGAAAAAAGTCGTCCAAATGCAAAAAAGATGTTGGTTCATATTGGTGATGGTAGTGCAAATGCTAGTTTTTTACCTAGAGAAAATGCTCAAAGCTATCCCAATAATGGTGAAATTATCGATTACAACGGTTACCATACATCGTCCTACATGGAAGAGTTTCAAACAGAATCCAATCAGTACTATACAAGTAACAGTGCTTCTACTGATGCTAACGCTATCCAAACAAACAGTACAACAGTGACAGATAATACGTTAGGAACCATTGTTTCTCTAAAAAAATCAGGAGATACTTATTATTCAATTGCAGCTAATCCTTCGTTAAGAGGAGAGTATATTAGTAGGAATATAGCTTCTGATCCTAAAAATTATTTGATTATTGATGAAAATTTATCTGGTTTGGGCACTGCACTGAAAGAATTAGCTGGGAGTATCAATAATACTATCCATGAGGGGCTCATTATCGATCCAATGGGAGAAAATATTCTTTTACAAGGTGCTGGGAATTTCACAGAAGATAACTACCAACTAAAAGGTTGGCGAAAAATGCCAACGGGTGAATGGTTAGAGGCTAGTGACTTATTGACTGATGTCGTAGTTACAGAAGAAAATCAAGTGCTCCATATTTCTACTATTTCATTAGGAAAGAACGAACGTTTAACATTAACTTATCAGATTAGATTGAACACAGAAACAAATGATTTTAAAGGAGATACATGGTTTTTATGTAATGATCGTACTACGTTACAACCAACTCCAGAAGAAGAAACAGTTGATTTTCCGATTCCAGCAATTAAAGCACCTACTGTACAATTAAAATTGATTAAGAACTGGGAAAATATTACAGAAAAAGAAATTCCAGAAGCAATTCAATATCAAGTAACTCGAAAAGCGACAACAGATGAAACTGCTTGGTCCACTTCAGAAGTCATGCAATTAACCCAAAAAGAAGGCTATCAAAAGCTGATTAATCAAGTAACGGTTAATGGCGCAGAAGTAGCATTACCAAAGTTTAATAACAGGGGTGAAGACTTTGTATATCAGAT
Source organism: Enterococcus sp. DIV1090 (assembly GCF_050537975.1). Classification (NCBI taxonomy): domain Bacteria; kingdom Bacillati; phylum Bacillota; class Bacilli; order Lactobacillales; family Enterococcaceae; genus Enterococcus; species Enterococcus sp. DIV1090. The sequence goes on from NZ_CP172917.1 coordinate 289,307, forward strand.
AGAAGAAGTGAACGTGCCAGCTGAATTTGACAGTATAATGACAAAGACAAAGGATGAATTTATCCTTACAAATCGTCGTAAAGAAGTTGTTTCCAGCACAACAGATACAAGTACGAATGAGGCTTTAAGTTCTGAGACTGCTACAACAAATTCGAGTGCTGAAAAACCAATTGTTGTAGAAACTACCACAACAACCTCAGAACTCAAGGATAATAATTTCTCAGCAGAGACGAACACAACAGCAAAAAAAATAACGAAGGCTACACCCAATGATAGACATTTGCCAAAAACAAACGAAACCCAGAAATTTCAAAGAGCATTCTTACTATTAGGTGGTTTGTTGGTAGGTTTATCTGGATTCTATTTACTTAAGCAGAGAAACTAAAATAATTCTTTAAATAAAGCAATAAAAGGCGGCTCAACGAAGCGGCCTTTTTCTTGGTTCATTACCAAAATATAACGAATTTTGTAACAAAAACGTTTGATAAAAAGAAGGAAAAATGATTAATTTTACGAAAAAAAGCATATATCGACAAAAAAGAAGCAAAATTTGAATAAAAAAAGAAAAAATATGAAAAAAAATCGAAGAATTGTTTAACAATTGAAAACACGTGAAAACCAGTCGTGACAAGGTGTAAAAGCCTTACAAAAGGTAAGTTTACCTATTATGGAGAAAGAACGAGTGATCTGAAATGTTTTTGTAACATTTCTATTGCTTAATTGAAATATGGGTGTGGTAGAATGTTTTTGTCGTAAGAAAAGATTAAGATATTTTAAATAAACTTTAGAAATTAATTCGGAGGAATGACAAGTGAAGAAACGTCTATTTGCATCAGTATTACTATGTTCATTAACGCTATCAGCAATTGCTACCCCAAGCATAGCTTTGGCGGACAATGTTGATAAAAAAATTGAAGAAAAAAATCAAGAAATTTCATCATTAAAAGCAAAACAAGGGGATTTAGCTTCACAAGTATCTTCTTTAGAAGCAGAAGTATCTTCAGTATTTGATGAAAGCATGGCTTTACGTGAACAAAAGCAAACACTAAAAGCAAAATCAGAACAATTACAACAAGAAATTACAAACTTGAATCAACGTATTGAAAAACGTAACGAAGCAATCAAAAATCAAGCACGTGATGTTCAAGTTAATGGACAAAGCACAACAATGCTAGATGCAGTTTTAGATGCGGACTCAGTTGCAGATGCAATCAGCCGTGTTCAAGCTGTTTCAACAATCGTAAGTGCCAACAACGACTTAATGCAACAACAAAAAGAAGACAAACAAGCGGTTGTTGATAAAAAAGCTGAAAACGAGAAAAAAGTGAAACAACTTGAAGCAACAGAAGCTGAATTAGAAACAAAACGTCAAGATTTACTTTCTAAACAATCTGAATTAAACGTAATGAAAGCTTCATTAGCATTAGAACAATCATCAGCTGAAAGTTCTAAAGCTGGCTTAGAAAAACAAAAAGCAGCTGCTGAAGCAGAGCAAGCACGCTTAGCTGCTGAACAAAAAGCTGCAGCTGAAAAAGCTAAACAAGCTGCTGCAAAACCAGTTCAAGCTAAAGCTGAAGTAAAAGCAGAAGCACCAGTTGCCTCTTCTTCAACAACAGAAGCACAAGCACCAGCAAGCTCAAGCTCAGCAACTGAATCAAGCACGCAACAAACAACTGAAACAACTACACCAAGTACAGATAATAGTGCAACAGAAAATACTGGCTCTTCTTCATCAGAACAACCTACAACACCAAGTGATAATGGAAATAATGGTGGTGGACAAGAAACACCAGATCCAGTAACTCCAACTCCTGGTAATGGCGGTGGCAACGGCAACGGTAATGGTAACGGTGGACAAACACCTCCTCCTGTTGCGGCTGACCCAACAATCAATGCATTGAACGTTCTACGTCAATCATTAGGTTTACGTCCAGTAGTATGGGATGCAGGTTTAGCAGCTTCTGCAACTGCTCGTGCAGCACAAGTTGAAGCAGGCGGTATTCCAAATGATCACTGGTCTCGTGGAGATGAAGTTATCGCAATTATGTGGGCGCCAGGTAACTCAGTAATCATGGCGTGGTACAATGAAACAAACATGGTAACAGCTTCAGGTAGCGGTCACCGTGATTGGGAAATTAACCCAGGTATTACACGTGTCGGTTTTGGTTACTCAGGTAGCACAATCGTAGGACACTCAGCCTAATCAGCAATGATAAAAATAGACGTAAGCAGCTTCTGAAAAGAAGCTGCTTTTTTCATTACTATTTCATCCGTCTCCGTTGACAAATTTGCTAAACGTGGTATTCTAATTATAATCTAATAATTTCCGTTGAATAGGAAAGTAAATACAAGACAGCTGGTAGAGAGACTTTGGTTGGTGAAAAAAGTTAGATGTCTGTATCGAAAAATGGCCTAGGAGGAATTTTTGTCGAAACGTAGGCAAAAACGTAATGTCTTTCGTTAACAAGACCGCTGATTATGATTGTCAGTTGAAGGGAAAGAGTCATCTTTCCGAAAAAAGGTGGTACCGCGATAATAATCGCCCTTTTACTAGTTACGGCTAGTAAAAGGGCGTTTTTTTATAAATAAAAATAGGAAAGAGTGAGGCAAATGAGTAGTCAGATTCCTTTTACAGTTGATCATGTGGGAAGTTTTTTACGTCCAGAAACAATTAAGAAAGCACGGAAAAAGGTCCAAGCAGGTGCTTTATCTCAAGCAGAGCTACGTCTTATTGAAGATGAAGAAATCAAAGCATTAGTAGCAAAACAAAAAGCTGGCGGCTTACGGGGAATCACAGATGGTGAATTTCGTCGCGGTTTTTGGCATATTGATTTCTTAGAAGGATTAAATGGTGTGACAGGCTATATCCCAGAAACGGGGTATAACCAAACCTTTCATGGAAAAGCAGCTCCGGCCTATAATATCCGCGTAGTGGATAAAATATCTTTTCCTACGCAACATCCATTTTTAGAGGACTTTTCATTTTTAAAAGAGGTGGTGGAAGTTGGTGATGGAACGGTAGCCAAAGCAACGATCCCTAGTCCGACCATGATTTTACGTCAAGAAATTTTATCTAACGATGGCACCTCGCGCATTCAAACAATTTATCCAGAGATTGGTGCTTTTTATAAGGATTTAGCACAAACATATAAAGACGCAATTGCGGCCTTTTACGAGAGAGGTTGCCGTTATTTGCAATTTGATGATACAAATTGGGCGTTTCTAGCGGATCAGACAAAACAAGAAGAATTACGAGCAAAAGGAATACAGCCAGAAGAAATTGCACAAGTGTGTACCACGATTATTAATGAAGCCTTAGCTGGCAAGCCAGAAGATTTAACTGTAACCACGCACATTTGCCGTGGGAACCATGCTTCGTCTTGGTTATTTTCAGGTGGTTATGAACCGATAGCAAAAGAATTATTTGCTACGAATTATGATGGTTTCTTCTTGGAATATGACTCAGATCGTGCAGGGGACTTTTCACCATTAAGACATTGGCAAAATAATGGCAGCAAAGTCGTTTTAGGTTTAGTTACTTCTAAGTTTCCTGAATTAGAAGAGACTGAACAAGTGAAAGCACGAATTGAAGAAGCCCAACAGTTTGTTCCTTTAGAAAACTTAAGTATTAGTCCGCAATGCGGTTTTGCTTCGACGGAAGAAGGAAATCGTTTGACGGAGAAAGAACAATGGCGCAAAGTTCAATTACTTCAAGAAATTGCTAGAGAAGTATGGTAAAAAAAACTGGGACATAAGTCTAAACGGCTTATGTCCCAGTTTTTTCATTGTATTATTTTAAATATTGATCTTTAGTAAAATTCGTGTGTTCATACTCGCCGTTGTCACCATAAAAGCGGTTATAGCGTTGTTTGAATTTGCGGAATAAATAAATGACTGTCACTTTAACTAGGCAATACATTGGAATCCCGAAGATAACGCCCATTAAACCAAACAGTTCGCCCATAACTAACAAGACAAGTAAAATAGTAATCGGATGGACTTTTAATTTATCGCCCATCACACGAGGAATAACAAAATCACCATGAATCAATTGGATGGCAAACCAGACGATAACGAATTTTACTACCATAAATGTGGAATCCTGAAAGGCAATAATCAATCCAGGAATAAAGGCAATAAATGGCCCGATATAAGGAATAATACATAAAATACCCGCAGCTAAAGCTAAAATGCTACCAAATTGTAAACCAATTAATAGAAAAGCTGGCCAATACATAATCCCTAAAACCAACGAAGCAATGACTTGACCTTTTAGATAATCGCCAATTTGAATGTTGGCAATTTGGCTATATTCGTCAAAATCAGGACGAAAAGCTGGGGGAATGATGCCTTTTACAAAGCGATAAAACTTTTCTTTGTCTTTTAAAAGGAAAAAGGCGATGATAGGTCCTGTAAACAAGGTTAGGAAAGTAGAAGAGACTGCAGAAAAGACGCTTCCCAGACCTTGTGCGCCTGTTTGTAGGTAATCCCCTGCAAAGTCTTTAAAGGAGTTTGCAAGTTTGCCCCAGAGCTGATTAATCGACTCATTAGCAGATTCTAAATCTTTTGCAAAAGGTGTTTTAGCCATAAATTCTTGTACTGTTTGGAGCGTGCTTTTCCAAAAACTTGGGAATTGTTTGATTAATTCTTCCGTCTGGTCTTGGATAATTGGGAAAAGTTGCAGTCCAGCTAACACTAGTAATGCAATAATTAAGACATAGAGAATCGCAATCGCCCAAACACGGGGAATTTTTTTCTCAAGGCGTTTCACCATTGGATTAAGCAAATAAAATAGAATAATACCAAAAAGTACCGGGCCTAAGACGGCACTAAAAATAACAAAAATTGGTTTAAAGATAAATGAAACAGTGTTGAATAAAAAGATAGTTACAGCAATTAGACAAAGGATAGTTAATGTGTAAAGTAAATTTTTCCCACCTAAAAAGCGGATCCACTTGGTACTTTCTTTATCCATAAGTTGCTCCTTTCGTTAAGCTTTATTTCTAAAATGACCAATAATTTCAATGACACCCATGAAAATCAGGATAAATCCAAAGACTTGCATCAAAACTAAGAGACTTTTGAAGGGGTTGAAAACTAAAACAGCTCCAGCGATTAAAACCAGAATACTGTAGATAAGCGCGCCTGTTTGACGAGTATTTAAAGCAAAAGTCAATTGAACGAGGCCGTTTATAACGATACTAATCCCTAATAAAAACGGCAGAATCGAAACAATCACCGGTGCAAAAAATAAAAAGGCTACTGCTAAGACGACAAAGATTAAACCTGTTACGAAACCAAGTCCCCAGCTACCCGTTTGTTTTTTTATTTTGTAGTCATCATAAATATTAATTAACCCTAAAAGCATCAAATAACCAGCAATTAAATAACCGACGAACTGGAAGAAAGCACTGGGATTAAAGACAATGGCACTTCCGATAACGATAAAGACGGCGTCGCGCAATAGGGTATGGCGCCGAAAATTTTCTCTAAAAGTTTGGAACATAAAAATCCTCCTCAATGTTATTGTTTCTTTTATTCTAGCGGAAAAAAGAAAAAAGTGCGAGTGGTAGCTCTAAAAAGTGTTGGAAACTGTATCTTTAGAAAAAATAACATTAAAAATTAAAAAAGTCTTACAAATGAGCGAAAATTGGCATATAATGGAAAGTGAAATTTTATTTTAAGAAGGAGAGATTTGATGGATTTATTACCTTTATTAGGCGTATTGATCGTCATTGTCGGCTTCGCATTGAAATTTGATGCTATCTTGATTGTGATGGTTGCTTTAATAGTGACGGCTTTTACTGGCGGGCTTGGTTTGACATCGATGCTAGAAACACTAGGAACAACCTTTGTGAATAATCGAGGAATGGCTATCTTTATTATTATTATGTTAGCAACAGGAACTTTAGAAAGAAATGGCTTGAAAGAGTCAGCAGCTACGTTGATTAAACGATTCAAAAAGGTATCTGCTGGTGTGATTATTGACATTTATGGTGTCTTTCGGATTATCTTCGCCGCTTTTAACGTAAGTTTCGGTGGGGTAGCAGGTTTTGTGCGTCCGATTATTTTGCCAATGGCGTTAGGAACAATTGAATCAAAAAATTTACCAATGGTGCCAGAGTATGAAGAAGAACTAAAAGGGATGGCTTCAGCCATGGAAAATATCTGTTGGTTCTTTGGTCAAGTTCTGTTTGTTGGTGGGGCTGGGGCATTGCTTGTTCAATCAACATTGAAAGATTTAGGCTATGAAGTGACATTAGGAAAATTGGCTTTAGTGGAAGTACCAGTCGCCTTAGTTGCCTTAATTTCGGCAAGTATTTACTTTACTTTAAAAGAAAAAAGATTACGTAAAAAATATTATGGACAGGAGGGACTGAAATGAGTTTTTTCACAGATCCAAGTATTGATTTGAGTGCAAAGTTATTGGAAGTCCTTTATATTTTTATGGGGATTATCTTGTTATATACAAGTTTTCGTAGTTTTCGTGATAAAACCAATCAACATGCGTATGGGACTAGTTTATTCTGGGGAATCTTAGGGATCTTAATCGGTTTTGGTCGGTTTATCCCACCAGTTGCCTGTGGCGTACTTATTTTTGTGATGACAATTCCGGCAATTCTTCAAAAAGTGACAAAAGGAGAAAGTCGCTTACCTTCGAAAGAATACATGGAAAAAATGTCTCAAAAATTAGGAATGAAGATTTTTATTCCCGCACTAAGTATCGGGGTTTTTGCAATTCTTTTTGCCACATTGACTACTTTAGGAGCTTTAGTCGGTGTCGGTGTTGGTGTCTTTGTAGCGATTTTCATCATGATGTTCTTTTCTAAAAATAATACGCCGAAAGTATTTTTTGATGATGCGGCGGAAATGTTAGAAACAGTCGGTCCTCTTAGTACGTTGCCAATGCTATTAGCTTGTTTAGGTGCTGTTTTTACTAGCGCTGGTGTTGGTGAGATTATTTCAAAAGGGGTTAGTGCCGTAGTACCAGCAGGAAATGTCAATGTAGGGATTATTATTTATGCTGTGGGAATGGTTATTTTTACGGCTATCATGGGCAATGCCTTTGCAGCAATAACCGTGATGACAGTCGGAATTGGTGTGCCGTTTGTCTTTTCTTTAGGTGCAGATCCCGCATTAGTTGGGATGGTTGCCTTAACATGTGGTTTTTGTGGTACACTGTTAACACCGATGGCTGCGAACTTTAATATCGTACCTGTAGCCATGTTGGAAATGAAAGATAAGTACGGCGTCATTAAAAATCAATTGCCGATTGCACTTTTCATGTTAATTTTCCAAATTGTTTATATGATTCTATTCAAATAAGAAAGGATGATCGAAATGAAAGTTGTCGTTACTGGCTTTGATCCATTTGGAGGAGAAGCAATCAATCCTGCCTTTGAAGCAGTCAAAAAATTACCTGCTGAAATTGCAGGAGCTGAAATTATTAAAGTGGAGGTGCCAACTGTTTTTGGCACTAGTGGTGAAAAAGTGGCTGAAGCAATTGAAACCCATCAACCAGATATGGTGATTTGTGTTGGACAAGCAGGCGGCCGCCAAACAGTCACTGTTGAAAAAGTGGCGATTAATTTAGCGGAAGCGCGTATCCCGGATAATGCAGGACAACAACCAAGCGATGTGCCGTTGGTTGAAGATGGAGCAACAGCCTATTTTACAAATTTACCGATTAAAGCGATGGTAAAAAATTGTCATGACCATCAATTACCTGCAGCGATTTCTTATACAGCAGGAACTTTTGTATGTAATGATATTATGTATCACTTACTACACTTAATTAACACTAAATATCCAACTATTCGTGGCGGATTTATTCATGTTCCGTTCCTACCAGAACAAACAATTGATAAACCAACGTTTGCTTCTATGTCATTAGAAGCAATCACAGATTCTTTGTTCTATATGATTGAAGCAGCGGTAAAAACGCAAGAAGATATTCAACTACAAGGTGGCACAACCCACTAATTAACAGGCGCTTTCGTGAGAACGGAGGCGCTTTTCTATTTTTACAAAAAGAAAAAGTAATTTTTGTTGGCGTGTGAAAAAATTTTTTATGCTATTTTCGTTGACAAGTCGGTTTCTTCTTGGTATATTGAGATTCATAAATTATTAGCCCAGTAGGAAATAGATGTTTTGTTCAGAAAGTCGATGGTTGCTGCGAATCGATCAAGTCTATTTGTGAATTACACTAATAAGTAGTAACAATTACATAATACATAAGCGAGAAGCAAGTAAGCTTCTAATTAAGGTGGTACCGCGGAGAGATTCGTCCTTATTCTTTAAGGATGAATCTCTCTTTTTATGTAGCTTTAGGAGGCGTTTTCAATGAGTTGTGGAGGGGTTATTCGTTATCATAAGATCCTTTAATGTCAGAGTATTCAGAAAAAAGATTAGAGGAGAGTAACGAAATGAAAGAAAAACAGAAAAAGAAGACCGTGAGTGTTCGAGAAGCAAGTATCGTTTTATTAATTATTGTGGCAGCTATTGCAACAGGAGTAATTGGCTTAAAGATATCGCCAAATATTACTATTTTGTTTGTGATTGCATTGATTTTAGGCTACGCAATGTTTCGTAAAGTACCATTTGATCAAATGCATAAAGGGATTGTTGATGGCTTGAAGCCAGGAATTATTCCAATTTTTATTTTCATTTTAGTGGGGGCATTGATTGCCGTTTGGATTCAAGCAGGAATTATTCCAACGATTATGGTTTTTGGTTTTAAAATGATTAGTGTTAAATGGTTTGTGCCGTCAGTTTTTATTGTCTGTGCGATTGTCGGCAGTGCAGTAGGTAGTGCTTTTACAGTGATGTCAACAATTGGAATTGCCTTTTTCGGTATTGGCAGTACCTTAGGGTTAAATCCTGCTTTAGTTGTGGGGGCGATTGTTTCTGGTTCAGTTTTTGGTGATAAAATGTCGCCTTTATCAGAATCAACAAACTTAGCCGCAGCGATTGTTGAAGCGGATTTATTTAAACATATAAAAAACTTGATGTGGTCGACTGTACCAGCATTTATCGTCTCTTTAATCTTGTTTATGATTTTAGGACAAACGTACGCGAATACAAGTCTGACAGAAGTAGTTCAAGTTATTCAAGTATTGGAAGACCACTTTACCATTTCAATTTGGTCATTGTTACCATTAGCCTTAATGTTAATCTGTGCCTGGCGCAAAATTCCAGCGATTATCACGATTTTGTTGAACATTATTGTGGCAGTAATTATGATTATTATTCAAAATCCGAAAGTATCGTTGCAGGCATTAGGAAACACGTTGGAAAATGGGTTTGTTTCTCAAACGGGGAACGCACAAATTGATCAATTATTAAGTCGTGGCGGAATTATGAGCATGATGCCGACTGTGGCACTTATTATTCTAACGTTGTCTCTAGGTGGCTTATTAATGGAATTAGGATTGATTTCTGCGGTCATGGAAGTTGTTTCGCAGAAAATGAGCAGTACACCGAAATTGATTTTATCAACGTTATTAACAGGAATTGGCGTAAATATTTTTATTGGTGAACAATTCCTATCGGTTATTTTACCAGGGAATGCCTTTAAAGAAGTTTACAAAAAAGAAGGCTTGGATCCGACTGTTTTAGGCAGAACCTTGGAGGATGGCGGGACGGTTATTAATTACCTCATTCCTTGGGGGATTGCAGGTAGCTTCGTAGCGGGGACCTTTGGCGTACCAACGTTGACTTACTTACCATTTGTTTTCTTTAGCTTATTATCGCCGGTCTTCTCAATGGTCAGTGCGTTTACTGGTTTAGGGATTAAGCGGTTATCAGCAGAACCTGTTACCGAAAAATAGGTTGATTAAAATAGAACAGTTGATGGGGAATACTGTAGTTTCTCTCTGTCAATTGTTCTATTTTTCTTGTAAAAAAGGTTGCATTTTTAGAAAGAAACAGTTATAGTTGACTAGTCAATTGTTGACGAGTCATCTTTTTAAGGAGGAAACTATGTCGTTATCATTACGGGAAGTCAGCCAATTATTATGTCAGTTAAAGGTATTAGATCAAAAAATTACCAAAGTTTTTGAAGAGCAAGTTGGCTTGAGTTTGACTCGTTATGAGTTGCTGATGATTTTAAAAGAACGTCAGCCGTGTCTTCAAACGGAGATTCAAGAACACTTAAAAATCGATAGTGGTGCGGTCACTCGCCATTTGAAAATTTTAGAAGAGAAACAGTATGTGACACGACAGCGAAATCCAGAAAATAATCGGGAAGTGCTAGTGCATTTAACAGAAAAAGCACAACAAGAACTACAGCAATGTACAGCCAAGCAACAAATGGTAACAGAAATTATTCCCAGTACATTTACAAAGGACGACTGTCGCCAGTTAAAAGAACTTTTGACAAAACTAGATCAAAGCATTACAACGAAAGAGGTATGATAGAATGACAACATATACAACGAATGATTTTTCAGAGATTGTTTTTGGCCGCAAATCGGTTCGGGTGTACGATGAAACCCATAAAATTTCTCATGAAGAAATGTTAACAATGATTCAAGAAGCGACCACTGCCCCTTCTTCTGTTAACATGCAGCCATGGCGTTTTGTCGTAGTGGAGAGTGAAGCAGGCAAAGAAAAATTAAAACCCTTAATTCGCTTTAATACGCGTCAAAATGAAACATCTTCTGCAATGCTCTTAATTTTTGGTGATCTAAACTGCCATGAGCGAGGAGAGGAAATTTACAATCAAGCCTATGCTAGTGGTAAAATGCCTAAGGAAGTGCGGGACCAACAATTAGCAGCCATTATTCCCCATTATGAAAGTTTAAGCAGAGAACAAATGAATGACATCGTAAAAATTGATGCGAGTTTAGCAGCTATGCAATTTATGTTAGTGGCCCGAGCTCACGGATATGAAACAAATCCAATCGGTGGTTTTGAAGCGGAAAAATTAGCCGAAACATTTGGTTTAGATCAAGAGCGCTATGTCCCAGTAATGATTTTATCTGTGGGTAAGGGCATGGAAACTGGCTATGAATCTGTTCGTTTAGCACCAGAAAAAATCACGACATTTGAATAGGCAATAAAAAATGACGGCGTACGCTTGCATCAACCAACGATCTTAAAGAAAGTTGGCTAATGCAACAGCGATGCCGTCATTGTCGTTGGATAAAGTGACTTCCGTTGCGATGCTTTTAAGCTCGTCAACGGCGTTTTCCATAGCAATCCCCGTGCCGGCCCATTCCAACATTGTATAATCGTTGTGACCATCACCAAAAGCAATTACTTCTTCAGCAGCTATACCTAACTGTAGGGTTAGTTTTTCTAAAGAACGCGCTTTATCAATATTTTTTGCGGTAAATTCAAAATAGAAAGGAGCGGAAAAAGCAGCGGTGACGGTTTCTTTGAAAGGCGCGTAGATGGCCTCATGATATTTTTGTAAATAGGCGGGTTCACCAGCAATTAAAATTTTGTTCAAGGGAAAGTTTAGTCTGGCGGCTAAATCACGCCACTCACATAATTGAAAGTTGCCACCCCGTGATTCATATTCAATAATATTAAAATCACCAGTCTCTAAATGTAAGGTGTTATGAAAAACATCATTGACATACATAAATGTTTCATCATTAATCATTGGAATTACGTCAAATTGTTTCAAATGCTCTAAAATTTGTTGACTCAATGACTTTGAAATTGTCTGATTAAATAGTTGTTGCTGACTGCCGTGATGGGTGACACAAGCGCCGTTATAGGAAAGTAAGTGTCCATTATAATGAGCCATCTCCAATTCATCTGCTAAGAGCCGCATACCGTTAGTCGGGCGGCCAGAAGCCAAAATCAGTGATAGGCCTTGTTTTTGTGCAGCTACTAGTGCTTGTCGCGTTTTTGGTGAAATCTTTTTTTCTGAAGTTAACAAGGTACCATCAATATCCATTACAATTGCTTTGATTGCCATAATTGGCCTCCAATCCGAAGAGTTTCTTTCTTTTAGTATAAAAGTTTTTTCTATTAATGTAAACGGATTCTCTTGTGAGGTGTATAAAAGAATTATTTTATAAAAATCTATACTATTTTTTTGTGAAATTTCATATAATAGAAGTATTCTAATTATCTACATAGAGAGCGAGGGACAAGGAATATGAAGGAAAAAGAAATGCATTCGCTCTTTTTTAAACATAAGTTTGTGAAAGTAACTCCCTATTTACGTCGTTTTGGTCATCGTTTGAGTGGGATGATTATGCCAAATTTGAGTATTTTTATTGCGTGGAGCTTATTGTCTTTGGTGGCTGGCTATACGACAGGGAATCTACGGCTAGCTCTTTCTGAAGTCGAAATGATAATGATTCGAGTTGTTTTACCGATTCTAATTGGTTTTACAGGCGGAAAAATGTTCGAGGAACAACGTGGCGGCGTTGTTGCTGCTATTGCGACAGTGGGCGTGATTGTTTCCACAGATGTTCCACAGTTGTTTGGTGCTATGTTTATTGGTCCTTTAGCAGGATATACTTTCGCCAAAATTGAACAAATTCTCTTACCGAAAGTTAAAGAAGGCTATGAGATGCTGACTAAAAACTTTTTAGCAGGAATTGTGGGAGGACTGCTTTGCTGTTTTGGTATTCTGGTTGTGGCTCCGGCTGTTGAAAGTGCTAGTTTTTGGCTGTATCAATTTTCTTCTTGGTTAATTGAAGCCAATCTTTTGCCATTGGTTCACGTTTTCTTAGAGCCCTTAAAAGTGTTATTTTTTAATAATGCGATTAACCATGGCTTATTAACGCCTCTAGGTTTAGAAGGTGCTAGTCAAACAGGTCAGTCCATTTTATTTTTATTGGAAACAAATCCTGGACCAGGCGTGGGCGTTTTGGTTGCTTTTCTGCTGTTTGGGCCTGTAGGACAACGAAAAACAGCAGGGGGTGCCACCATGATTCAACTGATTGGGGGTATTCATGAAATTTATTTTCCGTTTGTTTTGATGGATCCGCGCTTATTTTTAGCAGTAATTGCTGGAGGAATGAGTGGTACGCTTGTTTTTCAAATATTTAATGTGGGTCTAAGTGCTCCAGCTTCGCCAGGTTCATTGGTTGCGATTTTAGCCAATGCCCCGACTGAGGCAAGGCTGGCGGTTTTTAGTGGAATTTTTGTTAGCTTTCTGTGCTCTTTTGCAATAGCAAGCTTGTTATTAAAACGTCAACGAGGAACTGAACCAGTTTCAATGATAAAGATGAAGGAGAAGGAGGAAGACCAAGTGAAAACAGCCACACCTAATTATCAGCAAATTTTATTTGTTTGTGATGCAGGAATGGGCTCAAGTGCCATGGGGGCTAGTTTGCTAAGCCGACAATTAAAAGCGGTGAACTTGGAGATGCCTGTGACTTACCAGTCCGTTCATCAGATGAAGTGGCAGCCTAAGACATTAGTGGTCATTCAAGCAGAATTGAAACAGTTAGCACAAAAGTACGTCCCAGAAAAGGATATGGTGAGTGTTCAAAATTTTTTAGAAATTAAATCCTATTACCCGCAAGTTTTAGCCAAACTGACTGCTTCTTCTCAAGAGCAATCTTCACTTGGTTCAGAGTCTACTGGAACGAACCCGACCAAACAAATACAGAAGCTTGTTTTTTTATATGCCGAGAATGTTCGAGGATCGCAAACAATGGGAATGGAATTATTGCGGCAACAAGCGGCGAAACAAGGAGTCGCGATTGAAGTATCTAAAGAACCACTGGAAACAGTCTTTTTTACCAAGGAGACAACCTACGTAGTGACTCGTGAACTGGCGCAAGCCTATCATTTAGATCTAACGCAACAAAATTTATACGTAGTTACTAGTTTTTTGAATAAGAAAGAGTATCAAGAATGGCTGGAAGGAGGAGCTGATAGATGTTTTTAACGACAAGAGAAACTGTTCTATTAACGGAATTAGTGAATAGTCCTACCCCCGTTTCAGTAAACCGCATGATGAATTTGTTAAAGGTTAGCCGCCGGACGGTATATCGTGAATTAGAAAATTTAGAAACCTCGCTAGCATCGATGGGCGCGACGTTGGAAAAAGTAGCTCGTGGGCGCTTTTCGATTCAAGCAGATGAAGCAGCGATGACGGAAATTCAGGCTGCTATTTTAGGAGAAGAGACACAGGAACTTTCTACTTTGGCGCGGCAACATGCGATTTTATTGACATTACTTCAAACAAAAGAGCCAGTCTCTATGCATTATTTTCTGGAAACGTATTGTATTAGTAATACGACTTTTTATGCCGATATTAAACAATTAGAAACACGGATTGCTCGGATTCCGTTGACGATTTCTCGGAATCAAGGCTATGAAGTGACTGGTTCTGAAAAATATCGCCGTCTTCTAATGGCGAATATTCTAAGTATGGAAATTAATGAGTACCAATTTTTTCATTTTACCGAATTAACGACAAACGACCATTTTTTCTTTCAGTTTATTCATGCAGAACATTTAGCATTTGCACAAACAATTGTTCAGCCAGAAGTAGAAACTTTATTTCCAGCATTAAGTGATCGCAAATTACAACATTTGATTTTAATGTTAACAATTGCGATGGATCGAGTCACTGCAGGTTTTTATTTAGCTGATGAGACCTATACTGGGCAGATGAATAAGGCCTTTCTAAATTGTTCTAAACGACTTTTTTCAAAAGTCGCTGCTGAAACGAAACAACTATACGCTGTCAATGAGATTGTTTTTTTTGCTAGCTTATTAAGTGATTTTTCTAATTCTTTTGATGAAGATTTTTTTGATGAACATTTTGACACTCAGCTGGCTTATGCAGTGAAACAACTGATTGAAGCAGTAAGTCAAGAAACAGAAGTTAATTTTTTCGAAGATACCAATTTGTATAAAATGTTGTTGACGCATTTATCAGGTGTTTTTTCGCGGGCGGTTTTACAAGAAGAAGATTTAACGAATCCCATTTTAGAACGGATCATGAATCAATATCAAGAAATAGCTGCGGCTTTACGCCAAGCGTTGCCGCAAATTTTTCCGCAAAAGAATTTATCGGAAGAGGAAATTGCCTACATGGTACTTCATTTTGCCAATTCTTTAGAGCGGAGTCCCAAAATTATGGAAGTTGATATTGCTGGTTTTTCTCCTAGCGGTTTGGCTTCGACAAGTATGCTGGAAATGCGATTACGGCGCTACTTTCCTTTTATCAACCAGATTCATTTTTTTCGGATTGCGGATTTAGGTAAGGTGAATGTTGAGGAAAACTATGACTTAGTGATTTCCACTTCGTTATTACCAGGATACAATGGTAAATATAAATTGATCTCACCGTTACTTTTAGACGATGAAATCCGCCAATTGAAAGAAGAGTTTAAGCGGATTAGTCACGAAAAACGCTCGCTTAGGAAAGCGCCTGTGAAAAAAATAGGTGGCGAAGAAAGCTACGAAACAGTGGTCGCTTTCATGGAAGAAATTAGTAAACTATTAGAAACATTTTTCATAGCAGATTTAAATACTCAAGCGGATTTAGCAGAAACCGTTCAACAAGCTCTCGCGCAACTTTCCGCAGATTTAATCACCGATAGTGCAATCGTCTGTCAGCAATTGATGAAACGTTACGAGCAAGCGCCTATTGGGATTCCTCAGACGGAAATGGCCTTATTCCATACCTCAAGTACAGCAGTGACACAGCCTGTTTTTTGTATTTTTAATCTGGCCCAGCCACTTATGATTGAAGGTATGGATAAAAAGCCGATGCAGTTACAACGTATGTTACTCATGCTAGCGCCAATGCCGATTGATGAAACAATCGGGAAAATTTTAGGAAAAATCAGTGGTGCGATTATTATGAATGATTTAAATACAGAAATTTTTCATTCAGGAAATGAAGCCATTGTTTATCAGTTGCTTTCGTCATTATTAATTGAAGAAATGAAAGGCTAGGTGTTGAGAGATGTTTGAAATTACAGCGGAGCAAATAATGTTGAATCAATCGTATGCTAGTTGGGAGGAAGCACTTGCAGCTTCTGGTGAATTACTGCTAAAAAATCAGTTGGTCACGCCTGACTATGTCAAAGCAATGTATCAACGTCAACAAAAAGTCAGCGTGTATATCGGTAACTTCGTGGCATTGCCTCATGCGGAAGGACAAGATGAACAAGTTTTAAAAGAAGGGATTTGCTTTATTCAAGTGCCTGATGGGGTCAACTTTGGTACGGAAGCAGATCGAAAAATAGCTACTTTGTTATTTGTCGTTGCTCTAAAAAGTCAACGGCAACTAAGCATGCTTCAAGAATTAGCTTTTTTCTGTTCAGATCTCGAAAACATTCAGCGGCTCAGTGATTGTCGAACAATAGATGAAGCGCAAAAAATTCTGGCTCAAGCCTAAAGTTACGTCTGAAAAAATCAATTCAATTTGAAATGTTCAATAATTATTGAAATAATTTTATATTAAAAAATAAAATATTTTAATTTAAGAGATCAAACAAAAAAGATAAGAAGATTCCTTGACAAAAAATAGGCCCTATGATAAATTTAAGGTAACTTGTGACAAAGTCGTGCATGGATGCACTAAAAAGACACCCTATCAGTAGTAGGGTGTCTTTTTTTGCTGTTTAGACAGCAGCGGTTGAAAGCAACTTGTTTATTCCTCGTTCTGTTTTTCCAACCAAATGGTTACAAGTTTCAGGACAATCCCGACAAAAATCGGCACAAGAATTTTTGTGACAATCTCGTACATGTGATGCACCTCCTTTCGAGGCAAGTCGCCAATTTGAGTATAGCATAAAAAGTTGTTCATTTATTATTGAAATTATTAGAAATGGAATAAGCACGTGTTTTCTGGTTTTCGTAACTAGAGAACACGTGCTTTTTTCTTTCAACTTTTGGCACAATGGTTTGTGCCAAAGTACGACTTTTTCCAGATTCGGAAAGCGGATACAATTTAGTCAACAAGAAAAGTTACTTGAGAGAAGGGGAATAAACATGGAACAAGTACCAGAAAAAAATAAAGTATCAATTAAAGCAAAAGTCCAAAGACTTGGCAGTACCTTATCTAGCATGGTGATGCCCAATATCGGGGCGTTGATTGCGTGGGGCGTTTTGACAGCGCTATTTATCCCAGATGGATATCTGCCAAATAAAGCCTTTGCCACGATGGTTGGCCCAATGTTGACCTATTTAATTCCATTATTAATTGGCTACACTGGTGGGAAAGTAATTGCAGGTGATCGCGGTGCCGTAGTTGGCGCAATTGCGACAATGGGCGTGATTGTGGGAACCGATATTCCGATGATGCTAGGTGCCATGATTATGGGTCCACTTGGTGGCTTTACAATTAAGAAATTTGATCAGTATTTCCAACATCGGATTAAAGCTGGTTTTGAAATGTTAGTAAACAATTTTTCAGCTGGATTGATTGGTTTTGCGTTAGCTTTACTTGGTTTTTCAGCGATTGGCCCAATTGTCGATGCGCTGACTGCTGCAATGGCACGTGGTGTGGAAATCATTTTAAATGCTCATTTGATTCCATTAACGAGTATTTTTATTGAACCGGCAAAAGTGCTCTTTTTAAACAATGCGATTAATCATGGCATTTTAACACCCCTAGGGACAGAACAAGTCTTATCGGCTGGTAAATCAATTCTTTTCCTATTAGAAGCAAACCCTGGTCCTGGGTTAGGTGTCTTATTAGCATTTATGTTTTTTGGAAAAGGTGCGGCAAAATCTTCTGCGCCGGGAGCAATAATTATTCATTTCCTTGGTGGTATCCACGAAATTTACTTCCCATATGTAATGATGAAACCGTTATTATTCTTATCGGTTATTGCAGGTGGCGCGACAGGTAGTTTGGTTTTCCAAACGTTAGATGCTGGTTTACGTGCGCCCGCTTCACCAGGCTCCATTATAGCTATTTTAGCGATGACACCAATGGGTTCTTACTTACCAGTTATTTTAGGTGTTTTGGCAGCAACTGCTGTTTCCTTTGCAGTATCCGCAGTCATTTTAAAAGCAGATGCGAAAGAAGAAAGTGATGAATTTGCCCAAAAAGTGAAAGAAACCCAAGCTGCTAAAGCAGCATCAAAAGGATTAACTGTCACAAATGGTAGTGCTTCATTGTCAGGAATTCAACAAATTATTTTTGCTTGTGATGCTGGGATGGGCTCTAGTGCAATGGGTGCGTCTATCTTACGGAAAAAGGTCCAAGAGGCTGGTTTAGTACAAACTGTGACGAATCGGGCCATTAATAATTTGACCGATGAGGGAAATACATTGATTGTCACACAAGCGGAATTGCAAGAACGGGCCAAACAGAAAGCACCTAATGCAACCTTTGTAGCAGTTGAAAACTTCTTGAACTCACCACGTTATGATGAAATTGTGGCTGAACTATCAGGTACCAAAGAAAAAAACGACGCACAACCAACAGTCTCCAAAGCAACACCTGCTTCTGAAATTGAGGGAGATTTAGCAAATGTCAATGAGATTCTTTTGGTTCACGATGATCGTGTCGGGTCAGCGACGATGGGAATGAAAGTCTTAGAAGAAATTTTAGATAAAGAGAAAATTTCAATGCCGATTCGAAAAATTAATATTAATGAATTAACTCAACAAACACAGGCTTTAATTGTCACAAAAGCTGAACTAACGGAACAAGCCCGTAAAAAAGCACCGAAAGCGACACACTTATCAGTAAAAAGTATGGTTAATCCCCAAAAATATGAAACAGTGGTTTCGCTCTTAAAAGAAAGTGCCTAGAGAGGAAGAAAACAATGGAAAATCTTACGAATATTTCAATTGAATTAAATCAACAGTTTAATACAAAAGAAGAAGCTATTCGCTTTTGCGGCGAAAAACTAGTCGAGGCAGGCTGTGTTGAGCCCGCTTATATCGAAGCAATGATTGAAAGAGACCAATTGCTATCTGTTTATATGGGGAATTTTATTGCCATTCCTCATGGAACAGAAGAAGCCAAAAAATTAGTGAAAAAATCAGGAATCTGTGTAGTGCAAGTCCCAGAGGGCGTTAATTTTGGCACCGAAGAAGATGAAAAAATTGCTACCGTATTATTTGGGATTGCCGGAGTCGGTGAAGAACATTTGCAATTAGTCCAACAAATTGCACTTTATTGTAGTGATATGGATAACGTAGTGCAACTTGCCGATGCATTAAGTAAAGAAGAAATAACAGAAAATTTAGCCATTGCTTAAAGGAGAGAATAAGAATGAACGCAGTACATTTTGGAGCAGGAAATATTGGACGCGGCTTTATCGGCGAAATTTTAGCTAAAAACGGGTTTCATATTACGTTTGTGGATGTTAATGAAACCATCATTCAAGCGTTAAAAGAACGTAAAAGTTATACAATTGAATTGGCCGATGCCTCACATCAACAAATTAACGTTGAAAATGTGACCGGATTAAATAACATGGCAGAACCAGAAAAAGTAGTAGAAGCAATTGCGGAAGCCGATTTAGTCACGACGGCGATTGGTCCCAATATTTTACCAAGAATTGCTGAATTAATTGCCCAAGGAATTGATGCACGTGCCGAAGCAAATTGTCAAAAGCCGCTGGATATTATCGCTTGTGAAAATATGATTGGTGGTTCAACCTTTTTAGCAGAAGAAGTGGCCAAATATTTGAAAAACCCAGCTTATGCTGAACAATGGATTGGTTTTCCTGATGCGGCGGTTGATCGGATTGTTCCATTACAAAAACATGAAGATCCACTTTTTGTTCAAGTTGAGCCTTTTTGTGAATGGGTCATTGATGATACCAACCGAAAAGCCAAAGAGATTCAGTTAGAAGGGGTTCATTACGTTGCTGATTTAGAGCCGTATATTGAACGAAAATTATTTAGTGTAAACACTGGCCATGCTACAGTTGCCTATACAGGGGCGTTGTTAGGCTATCAAACCATTGACGAAGCGATGCAGGACGCCTTAGTGGTAGCACAACTCAAATCAGTTTTGCAGGAAACTGGTAAACTTTTAGTGGCTAAATGGAATTTTGATGAACAAGAACATGCAGCCTATATTGAAAAAATTATTCAACGTTTCCAAAATAAATATATTTCAGATGCTATTACACGTGTAGCACGGACACCAATCAGAAAATTAGGTGCGCAAGAACGGTTTATTCGACCAATCCGTGAATTACAGGAACGCAATCTAGTGTCGCCGCATTTATTAGCAATGATTGGTATTGTCTTTAATTATCATGATCCAGAAGATGAACAAAGCCGTCAATTACAGGAAATGCTTGACCAAGAAAGTGTTGATACAGTGATCGCTGAAGTAACAGGCATTGAAGATCCAGAAACGGTTAAAAATATTAAACAAAACGTAGAACGCTATGCGCGACCACAAGTAGCATAATAACAAAATCCTTCTACCAAGATACTTCACATTTCTTAATTAAAGGGAAAAAACAACCGCTCGCTGATTAAAGTGAGGGGTTGTTTTTAACATATTGACTAAGTGGTTTTTGATAAAGCTCTCCTTTGAAGGCACCTGTATTGAAGTATTCAGCTAATTGGTAACCAATGAATGGGCCAGTAGTGAGTCCTGATGAACCAAGTCCGCTAGCAACCACAAGGTGGGGCAGCTCTGGCAAAGGACCAAAAAACGGAGCGAAATCAGATGTATAAGCACGTGTACCAACGCGGTAATGCATGGGTTGCTTAAAAAGCTGATCTGCTTCTTTTAGAAATGGCGCAGTCCCAGAAGTTAGTTGTTGAAAAGCGCTAACAGTCTCTTCTAAATCCCAGGCTTGTTCATTTTCGTGGGTGGCACCTAATAAAATTTTTCCTTGATTAAAAGGAATTAAATCGGCTTCGCCATCTAACATAGCGACAGGCCATTGCTGACTGTTTGTAAAAGGGGTCTCGAAAACTAACAATTGTCCTTTTTGGGGACGAATGTCCACAGATAAATTTAAAGTAGCGAGTAATTCCTTTAAATGAGGACCAGGTGTTAAAGCGAGAAAATCAACGCTCTTTTTTCCTGAATTTGTGACAATTTCCCACCCTTGATTCAGTTGTCGAAAGTGCGCCCGTTGTGAACAAAAAGTGACCCCTTTGGCTTCGGCGCGTTTCTGAAGATGGTTTAGATAAGCTGGTCCATCTAGGCGACCGCCGCCAGAAATAAAAAGTGAGGGAGTTTCCTTAAGTAGCGGTAAGAACTTCGCTGTTTGAACCGCTGACAACATCGTGATTTCTCCAATTTCAGGTGCAGTTTGCTTACGCTCTTCTGCCAAATGGGCTAAGTCTGCCAAAGCGGCTGCCGGGCGCAAAATGACTGTCCCTGATTGACGATAAATATCCTCCGTCAGCTGAAAATCTTTGACTAGCTTTGGAAATAGGGCAGCGCCCTCTCGCGCTAATTGGTACCATTTCTTATTCCGACGTTTGGATAGCCAAGGGGAAATAATCCCGGCGCTCGCTTTAGTCGCTTGGCCGAGCCCTTCATCATAAACGGTAATGTCAAATTTTTGTGGATCTAAATAATTAGCTAACGTCATTCCGATAATGCCGCCGCCGATAATGGCAATTTTTTTCATGCTTCTTCTCTCCTTCGAACAGTTGTATTGTAACACAAAAAAACCGCCTCTAGACAGAGACGATTGGGAGATAACTTGTTAACGGGTCCTTCTGTGTGTGTAAATAGAATTGCCGCCTTCTAAAACGTGAACAATTTCTTGTGCCATTTCTGCCACAGACACAGGATCATAGCCAATAAATAAGTTCTTTAAAAAGGGAATTTTCTTAAAAAAATAAATACATTTACTAAAAAGTATGGTGCCGGTACGTTCTTGACCTACAAGTAAACTAGGATAAAAAATCACTGCTTCGGCGACTTCTTGGTGGATTAGTTCCTCCGCTGCCAATTTGGCATCCATATATTTTCTCAAAGGGAAAGGAACAGTATTGGCTGAAATAAATAAAAACTTAGCTGGCTTTTTTTGTTGTGCTAAAAAAGAGCTGATTTTTTTCACGGGCGTCAGAATTAGCCGTTGATAGGTTTTCTTTTTTCGTGGATTTTCAAATAAAATACCTACTGTATCAATGACCCAGTCAGCACGCTGGACTTGTTCTTGCCAATTCGTGTCACGAGTAACATCGGAGCATACCCACTGCACTTGGTGGCTCCAAGATGCGGAGAGCGTGGCAGGCTTTCCATGACGTGAAACACTGATGACTTGATGTTGGCGTTGGACTAAAATTTTCGCGATTTGTTGACCTAAAAAACCGCTACCGCCAAAAATAATGACTTTCATGGCAAGCCCTCACTTTCATTTGTTTCTTCTAGTGTACCTTAAATAAAAAAAGAAGCAAAAAATCTCGATTGCGCATAGTTTAGTTATAAATAACATAAAAATAACCTTTTTAGATTGTTGAAATACAAAGACCCAACAATGGTTATTTATTGTCGTGAAATAAATAAAAAAATGAACAAAAATGAAATAAATCAGACTAAAGGCCTAGAGAAATGCCCTTGTTTCTTGAATTCAAGCATGGTTAAATAGTTATAAGTGAACGACCGAGCAATTTAGTTTGTTGGGGAAAATAGACAGAATGAGGAGATGAAACGAAGAAAATGAAGAAGAAAACGATAATTATATTGGGGGCAGTTGCGGTAATTGCGGTTGGGGGCATCGTAACTATGAATGCGTTAAATAAAAATGCACAACAAGTAGCTGTCAAGCAAGCGCCTAAAGATGACTGGGGAATTGACTATTTTGACGTTCCTGACTTGCAACAAATTTATATTAACGGTGTCATCCAACCGGAACAAATGGAAGCCTTTGCGCGCGATCAAAAAATAACAAAGGATCCAGAGATTAAGGTGAAAAACGGCGATGTCGTAGATGCAGGCACAGAATTATTTACTTATGAAGATGAGGCGGTCACAAAAGAAATTGAGGCACAACAAAATAGCTTAGCCAAATTAGAAACGAAGCGGGCGAATATCTATAATAAGTGGAATCGGGCCATTGATAAATTTAATAAAACTAAAGAAGAAGACCGCACGATGTCTGGTGATGATTTAAATGAACAATATCAAACAGAAGTCGATGCGGTAGATGAAGAGATTACCTTTACCAATGAAACCTTAGCGGATTTAGGAGCGAAGCAATATATTTCCACAAAGGCTAATTTCAAAGGCCGCGTATCAATTCCAGAAGTAAAAGATGCCAATTCACCGATTTTACGGTTAACTTCAGAAGATCTTTATTTAGCTGGGAAAGTGAATGAAAAGGATTTGACTAAAATTAGTGTTGGGCAAAAAGCTAAACTAACTTCTGTTTCCAACAATGTGGTTGTGGATGGCTCAATTTCTTACATCGATGATAATCCTCCTGAAGGCAACAGCGATGCCGCGAGTGGCAATCCAGAGGGCGGCACGACGATGTCTAGTTATAGCGTCAAAATTGCGTTGGCCAATTTAGACAAAGTCAAAAATGGCTATCATATGCAAGCAACCATTGATTTAGGCGATTTAGGGGCGATTGAGTTACCGAAAAAAGCAATTCAAAAAGAGGGTGAACAGGCCTACGTTTTAGTGAATGATTTTGGAACCATCATTCGTCGTGATGTCCAAGTCGGGCAAGAAAATGGCGACAAAATGGCGATTGAATCTGGCTTAGAATCAGCCGACCGAGTGGTTATTTCTTCAAAAAAACCAGTAAAAGTCGGTGATATTGTGGAATCAGATGCAGCGATTGCTTCTGATGAATCAGCAACCAACGAATCAATGACAGATGCGTCGAAATAGGAGGGCTTGATGGTGGAAGCAAACAATACAAATCAACCCCTCATTGAATTGCGGGACATTAACAAGTTCTATCCGGTAGGTAAGGAAAAACTACATGTTTTAAAAGAATTGAACTTGACCATCCATCAAGGAGAGTTCATTTTAATCATGGGGAAGTCCGGCAGCGGTAAGACAACGCTGATGAACATTATTGGTTTCTTGGATCGCTTAACAGACGGAAGCTATCATTTCTCAGGAACAGATGTTTCAAAATTGTCTGAAAATAAAAAATCAGCCTTTCGCAATGAATATCTAGGGTTTATTTTTCAACAATTTTTCTTGATTAATTCTTTAAATGTTAGTCAAAATGTTCAATTGCCCTGTGTTTATGAAGGGAAAAAAAGCCGCGCTGAGAAAAAAGCGATTGCTGAAAAATACCTAAAAATTGTCGGTTTGGAAACAAAAGCCAAATCAAAAGTTACTGAACTTTCTGGAGGACAGCAACAAAGAGTAGCCATTGCTCGTTCCTTGGTGAATGATCCATTATTGATTATGGCTGATGAACCGACTGGGGCATTGGATAGTGAAACGGGTACAGAAATCATGGAATTATTGAAAGAATTGAATGAACAGGGCAAAACAATTGTCATGGTGACACATGATGAAGATATGAAAAAATATGCCTCACGAGTGATTCATATGAAAGATGGTCGCTTTTTGGAAGAAGAGGTGATTAGATGATTGCTAATTTATTTGTTAGTACTTTTTTAAGCTTAAAGGCGCATAAGTTGCGGGTATTTTTAACGATGGTCGGGATTATTATTGGGATTACATCAGTCGTAACGATTTCTGCGCTAGGTGAAGGGATGAAGCGTCAAGTTGTGAAGGCATCCAGTGCAGTGAACGCGGATGTTTTGAAGATTCATTATACAATGTCGGATGGTAGCAGTGACAATTTTATGTCCTATGAAGAGCCAGATTATACGTTTAGCCGAGTGGACTTGAAAAAATTACAAGACATTCAAGGAATTGAAAGTATTTATCCTCAATATGGTGAATCAATGATGGGGGGCGGAGACAATTTGTTTGTACCAATGGATTATTTTGGGGCACAAGCGAATTTATCCATTACGTCGACTAAAGGGCAGAATGATATTTTATATGGTCGTGATTTTCAACCGAGCGATGCAAATACAGATGCGATTGTCTTAAATCATGATATCTTTGAAGCGCAAATTCGGCTTGATGATCCTAGCCAACTCATTGGAAAAGCTGTTTCAATTGGTGGTTATATGTACAAGGTGATTGGTATTTTAGCACCAAAAGATTTAGATAGTTTGGGTATGAACGATGATTGGGCAACTGCTATGAGTAGTTTTGTTTCTCGAGAATCATACAATAAATTAGCGAAAACAAAAGCAATTAGTGGCATCAATATTAAGGTTCGTGAGGGAGCGGACCGTGAAGCAATTTTAGGACAGGCAATCACTATTTTAAGTGAAAATCATCCTGAAGTGAAAGGAACGTTTAAAGAAAATGACCAAGACCAACAACTCCAACAACAAATGGAAGAAATGGTCACGGGTATGACAATGTTTCTGATGGCAATTACTGCAATCTCCCTATTAGTCGGGGGAATTGGCGTCATGAACATCATGTATGTGTCTGTCACGGAACGGAAACGAGAAATCGGGATTCGTCGGGCCATTGGTGCTAAACCACGAGTCATTTTATTCCAATTTTTAATGGAAGCAGCGTTTATCACATTGATTGGTGGTTTGATTGGTGTCGGCTGCGGCTACTTATTGGCAACTGTGGTCGGTGGGTATATTTCGATTACGCCAATTATTACGCCGTCCATCTTTGCTATTTCAACATTGGTTTCGGTCTTCACAGGTATCTTTTTCGGGATTATTCCAGCAATTGGTGCCTCGAGGATGGATCCGATTAAAGCGATTTATAATTAAAAAGAAGAGCTTGGTAGTCACATCTTGTTTGATGATCCTATCAAGCTCGCTTTTTTATTTCATGTCACTAAGAATTTTCTGAATCAATTCTTGTTGAAACTCTTTGGTATATTGTTCGGTGAGTTTCGCTTGTTCTTCTTGGGACATTGATGGATTCGCCATCATAGCAGCCATCATTTTTTTGCCAACTGTTTCAGTCCCTTCTTTTTTGATATCAGCGGCATGTTGTTCCGTATATTCGCCTAATTTTTTGGCTTGATCAGCACTTAAAACTAGCCAGTCACTAGCAACGTTGAAGGTGTTTTCTTGTTTTGCAAATTGGTTATCGTTGTCAGCAAGGCCAAATAGTGTTTTGGCCCAAGACTCTTGATAGGACCATTTCGTCGTTTTTTGGACTAATGTGGCTTTTTGAGCATCTTTTTGAACCGTGTTTGTGACGTTTTCCGTTCCTGTTTTTTGTAGTTTCTTTTTATCTGGTGTGTTATATAAATAAACTTTTTCGGAACCATCGCCCAACGGCTGGTACAATAACATGTTGGGGCCATCTTTGCTTGAACTACTGCTTTTTAGTTCAAACGTTTTGTCCTGAGTAACTACGGTCATACCAAAATGATCTTTATCGTTTAAAACGATAAGACTTAACGAAGCTAAGAACCCTAAACCAAAAATAACCATACAGAATTTATGCCAGACTTTTCGGCCAAATACATTCGTATAGGCAAAGCCTAACACGCAAAGGATTAAAAGGAAAATAATCATTATTTCATTGCACCTACTTCCTTAACAGGCATCGCTTCTTTTTTATTTAAGAAGAAAGTAATCGCCAAGCCGAGAACGCCAAAGATTGTTGCCACGAAGAAGGCTGCGTGATAACCGTTTAGTGTTGCGTTTGTTGCTTGGTCGCGATAAGTGAGTGGGGCTGTTTTTAATAAGTCCGATGCAGGTAAGCCGTCTTTGGTAACATTTGTTAAAACACTAATCAAAACAGCTGTTCCAATTGAGCTGGCTACTTGTCGGAAGGTGTTGTTTACAGCAGTTCCGTGACTTAATAAATTCATTGGTAAAGCATTCATGCCAGAAGTTGTCACAGGCATCATGACCATCGAAATACCAAACATCCGAATCGCATATAGGACAATGATATAAATAATAGGTGTTGCTTTTGTTAAGAAAGCAAACGGTAACGTTGCAGCTGTTAAAATAAACATCCCGGTAATCGCAAGACGACGGGCACCAATTTTATCAAAAATGCGACCCGTTACTGGCATCATAAGTCCCATGACTAACGCTCCTGGTAAAAGCATTAACCCTGAATGGAAGGCAGATTCGCCACGAATATTTTGGATATACAAAGGTAAAACCATTTCGGCACCAATCATTGCCATGTTGGTTACGCCAGATAAAATGGCCGCAACAGTAAAGACTTTTGATTTAAAAACGCGTAGTTCTAAGAAAGGTTGTTCTAAATGCAATTGTCGATATGTAAAAAGACATAAAACAATCGCACCAACAATTAAGAATCCATAGACTTGTGGGCTACCCCAACCTTTATCACCAACGCTTGAGAAGCCGTAAAGTAAGCTACCAAAGCCGAGAGTAGAAAGAATGACCGATAAGACATCGATACTTGGATTAGATAATTGAATGACATTTTTCATTAAAAATGAAGCTAAAATTAGGACTAAAACGACAATTGGAATGACCATCCCAAAAAGGTCACGCCATGTATAAGAATCAATAATCCAACCAGATAATGTTGGACCTAAAGCGGGTGCTAATCCGATAACAATTCCCGTTGTGCCCATGGCAGCGCCACGTTTTTCAGGCGGGAAAATTGAAAGCATAATTGTTTGTAAAAGAGGCATAGATACGCCGACCCCTGCGGCTTGAACAAGACGTCCAGTCAATAACATGCCGAAGTCTTGCGCTACAAAACAGATGATGGTTCCGATTAAGAACGTTGACATCGCTGTTATGTATAATTTTTTTGAACTGAATTTGTTAATCAACCAAGCACTGATGGGAATCATAATGCCGTTCACAAGTAGGAATCCAGTGGTTAGCCACTGTACACTTGAAGCTGAGATATCAAATTCTTTCATTAATGTAGGTAAGGCCGTCGTTAAAAGTGTTTGGTTTAAAATTGTACAAAATGTTCCGATTAGTAAAACACCGACTAGTAACGACCGGTTATAAGGTTTTCCGTGAATATCCACAGGTTGTTGTGAAGTCACATATATCGCTCCTTTTTCTGTAAGTTTCAAATTAAATTGCATTAACTACTTTACAACTAATTAGAATCTTTGTCAACTTACTTGACAAAGGTGTAAAAAAAACTACAATTAAGGAAAGGATAAGGGAAAGGAAGTTAAACTAATGTGGTCAAAAATGATTCAGCGTTTGTTAAATGAAGAAAATTTGTTGATAGGAATTAGTGAACTAAGTGAAATTGCTGAAGTTTCGCCACGTCAACTTCGTTATTGGGAAGAAAAAGGGTATATTTCTTCTATTGCGAAAGACGCAAACGGTCCACGGAAATATCGGTTACATACAGTCGTCAAAGTGCATTGGATCAAGCGTTTTTTAGATGAAGGATATACGTTACAAAGTGCGGTGGAAAAAGCAGAAGAGCAGCATCGTAATGTGGGGATGACGAAAAAAATCTTTAGTCAAATGTTTCATGGTATCTCAGAAGTTTGTCCCAATTACGTAGCGATTGATTTGGGCGATTTCGATGAAGAACAAAAATTATATGTTGTATTTAATGAAACCACAGAAGTCAGTGAGTATCTTTTAATTCCTAAGGATGCAGATGTTTCTGATGAGTTAAAGAAAAGAAAATAAGAATGAAATAGGACTGGGAGAAAGACCTGAAGTGAAAGTAAAACGTTACTGAATGAATCTTCGAGTTCTTTTTTTCTTGCAATTTCTTTATTTTTCTATATAATTTCTTATATGGAAAAGGAGGGTTTCGATGAAAGAAACAAAACCTTACGGAACAGTCTTGTTAAAAGCGGCTAAAATCATGGACTGTCTAAGTTTACAACCCGATCAAACCTTACAGGAAATTGCAAAGAATACCGAAATGACGGCATCAACGGCAATCAAAATTTTAGAAACCTTAACATTAATTGGCTATGTTCAAAAAGACACGAACAAGACGTACCGCTTAGGAACAAAATTGATTCGCTATGCGAATCAAAGTGTGGAGCAAATCGATTTAGCTGAAATTGCGGTACCTTATTTAGAAAACCTTCAAAATACGGTCGATGAAACCATTCATTTAGGGATTTTAAATAATAATGAAATTCTGTATATCAATAAATTAGAACCGAAAAATCAAACGATTCGCATGTCCTCGAAAGTGGGAATTACTCGACCTTTGTATAATTCGGCCATGGGTAAAGCCGTTTTAGCAGAATTTTCGGAAGAACAAGTGCAACAATATTTAGACACGCAGACATTAATTCCCTATACCGAAAATACGATTACCAATCCCTTGCGTTTGAAAAAAGAATTAAAACAAGTGCAACAAACGGGGGTTGCTTACGATGATGAAGAAATTGAACAAGATATTTTCTGTAGCGGAGTATCTTTAATGAAAGATGGCGAAATTGCGGGTGCTTTTAGTGTAAGCATGCCGAAATATCGTTTGACAGAGGAAAATAAAACGACGATTAATCAAGCCCTTTTGGCAACAAAAGCAGCGATTGAAGCGAAATTATAGTAGAAAAAGAAAGACAAACAAAAGTCGATTGGGATTTTTGTTTGTCTTTCTTTTTTTATTTTTGTAAAAACGTTTGCATTTTCTTTTTTTATCTGTATAATGAAGTTGTGAATTTCTTTATAATAAATATATATTTCTAAATAAGAAATGAGGGAGTCTGTTGAAGCGAGTATCAATTTTACAAAAATTAGAAAATGCTGGCGTGATTGCTGTGGTTCGCGGAAAGACAAAAGAGGAAGCACTAAAAGCTAGTCAAGCCATTGTAGCAGGCGGTATGCGGGGGATTGAGTTAACCTTTACTGTTCCTCAAGCAACAGAAGTGATTCAGGAATTAGTTGCGTTATACCAAGAGAATCCTGACGTAGTCATTGGTGCGGGGACAGTTTTGGATGCTACGACTGCTCGTTTAGCTATTGTAGCAGGGGCTGAATATATTGTGAGTCCAAGCTTCGATGAAGAAACCGCTAAAATTTGCAATTTATATCAAGTTCCTTACTTGCCAGGCTGTATGACCATCACAGAAATGAAAGAAGCACTGAAAAGCGGAGCAGATATTATTAAACTATTTCCGGGAAGTGTTTATGGACCGAGTGTTATTTCGGCATTTAAAGCGCCATTGCCTCAGTTAAATATTATGCCAACGGGTGGTGTCAGTTTGGAAAATATGGCCGAGTGGTTCGCTGCAGGTGTGACGGCCGTCGGTGTTGGCGGTAATCTGTTAGCGCCAGCAGCAACTGGGGATTTTGAAAAAGTTCGTGAGGTTGCCCAAGCCTATATGGAAAAATTCCAAGCAATCAAAGGGGTGTAGGCACATGGGGAAAGTCGTAACATTGGGAGAAATCATGTTGCGTTTGTCCACGCCTGTCGGAATACGCGTAGCACAAACAGAAAATTTCGCTGTACATTACGGCGGTGGTGAAGCGAATGTAGCGATTTCGTTAGCGAACTATGGCCACCAAGTGACTTTTGCTAGTAAAGTGCCCGATAATTCATTAGGAGAAGCCGCCAAAAAGCATTTAAGTCGTTATGGGGTTTCAACGGAATTTGTACGAACTGGCGGAACACGTCTAGGAACGTATTACTTGGAAACTGGTACAGGAGAACGAGCAGCCAGTGTTGTCTATGATCGCGCCTATTCAAGCTTTGCTCAAATCGAAGAAATGGAATGGGACTTACATGAGCTGTTTTCAGGAGTAGAGATCTTTCATATTTCAGGGATTACAGCGGCGTTATCAAAAACGTGGCAAAGTATGACGGTTGCGCTAGTTAAAGCAGCGAAGCAAGCAGGGTGCCAAGTAAGTTTTGACATTAATTATCGAGGGAAACTTTGGTCCCAGAAAGAAGCGAGCGTGGCATTGAAGGCCATTCTTCCATTTGTTGATATTTGTTCAGCTGGGGTATTAGATGCTCGTTATTTACTGGAGATTCCAGAACCAGAGGAAGAACTTGAAGACGCATTAACGTGGTACTACCGAAAAATGCAAGAACGTTATCCCAACATTCAAGTATTTTATTCAACCAAACGTCAAGTTCATTCAGCGACAGATAATGAATTAATCGGAACGCTATGGTACAAAGGTGCGTATTATACGTCTAAATGTCATCGATTACAACCGATTGTTGACCGTGTCGGTGCCGGTGATGCGTTTGCTGGTGGGGTTTTACATGGTTTATTAGCTGCCTATGATCCACAAACCTGTATTGATTTTGCGACAGCAGCTAGTGCGTTAAAACATACTGTCCATGGTGATTGTAATCAATTTAGTCAAAAAGAAGTCCTTGCTTTTTTGGCAACGGGCTCAGGAAAAATAAATAGATAGGAGATTTTAGTTATGCAAAATATGGAAACACGTTATACACATAGTCCGGCGGATATCCGTCACTATTCAACAGAACAATTGAGAGATGAATTTTTAGTAGAGAAAGTTTTTATTCCAGGTGCAATCAGCTTAACCTACACACATAATGATCGGATGATTTTTGGTGGTGTGACACCAACCACAGAAGAATTAGAAATTATTTTGGACAAGGAATTAGGAGTTGATTATTTCTTAGAACGCCGTGAACTAGGAGTTATTAATATTGGGGGACCAGGCTTTATTGAAATTGATGGCGCCAAAGAAACAATGAAAAAACAAGATGGCTATTATATTGGGAAAGAAACAAAACATGTTCGTTTTTCTTCAGAAAACCCTGATAATCCAGCGAAATTTTACATTAGTTGTGTCCCAGCACATCATAAATATCCGAACGTAAAAATTAGTATTGATGAAATTACCCCAATGGAAACGGGTGATCCATTAACATTGAACCAACGTAAAATTTACCAATACATTCATCCGAACGTTTGTGAAAGTTGCCAGTTACAAATGGGTTACACCATTTTAGAACCAGGTAGCGCTTGGAATACAATGCCTTGTCATACACATGAACGTCGGATGGAAGCGTATGTTTATTTTGATATGGAAGAAGATACGCGGATTTTCCACATGATGGGTAAACCAGATGAAACGAAACATTTAGTAATGAGTAATGAACAAGCAGCCATTTCACCAAGCTGGTCAATTCATTCTGGGGTTGGTACAAGTAATTATTCCTTTATTTGGGCCATGTGCGGAGAAAATATTACGTACACAGACATGGATATGGTTGCGATGGATCAATTAAAATAAACCAAAGAAAGAGGAGAAAACATGGAATTTAAAATGAATGATTTTCAATTAGATGGAAAAGTAGCGTTAATTACAGGTGCTGTTTATGGGATTGGCTTTGAGATTGCGAAATCCCTAGCTGAAGCAGGAGCAACAATTGTTTTTAATAACTTATCTCCTGAATCAGTTGAACAAGGTTTGGAAAATTATCGGGCTGCAGGGATTGAAGCACGTGGTTATGTGTGTGATGTCACTGATGAAGAGCAAGTTCAAGCGATGGTTGCTCAGATTAAAGAAGAAGTCGGCTCTATTGATATTTTAGTCAATAATGCGGGAATTATTAAACGAATTCCAATGGTGGAGATGTCAGCAGAAGAGTTCCGTCAAGTGATTGATGTTGACTTGAATGCGCCATTTATTATGGCAAAAGCGGTTATTCCAGATATGATTGAAAAGGGTCATGGCAAAATTATCAATATCTGTTCAATGATGAGTGAACTAGGTCGTGAAACAGTTAGTGCGTACGCGGCAGCAAAAGGCGGACTAAAAATGTTAACGAAAAATATTGCTTCTGAATATGGACAATATAATATTCAATGTAATGGGATTGGACCTGGCTACATTGAAACGCCACAGACGGCGCCATTAAGAGAACCAGGGCATCCATTTAACGAATTCATCTTGGGACGAACACCTGCTAATCGTTGGGGCACACCAGCAGACTTAGCTGGCCCAGCAGTTTTCTTAGCATCTAACGCTTCTGACTTTGTTAACGGACATATCTTATATGTCGATGGTGGAATTTTAGCTTATATTGGAAAACAACCATAAAAAATAAGTAAAGGAGCGAGACTAGCAATCTCGCTCCTTTTACTTATGGCTAGCCTTCTACTAAAAACTCACATAAAAGAAAGAAGCAATCGCCACAGCAAATGAAATAATAGCAAACACTAAGCTACTCCATAGTCCTAACAGAATAAATGGTGAGGTTCTTTTGCCGCCCTCTTTCTTTAAGTAGGAAAATGTCCGTCCAGTAACAATGAATTGCCAGATACTAATCAATAAAAAAATACCGCCAATTAAGTAACGCATGTCCTCGTCCTCCTTCTATTTAGTATACCACTTGATGAAAACGTTATCAAAACGCTGTATAAAAAAGTTGCCTTTCAAAAAAGAGAAAGGCAACTTTTTGACGGTTTAACGGACGTCACCCATTAAGTTTTGGATTGGTTTTTTCACAATGAATAAGAGAATCCCGGCAACGACAGCTACAAGTCCGACAATCCCAAAATATGCTGACTCTGTTCCAGGTGTATAGAAACGAGCAATTTGAGCGTTAATGGCTTGTGAAGCGGCATCTGCTAATAACCAAATAGCAACGGTTTGAGCTTCGAAAGCTTTCGGTGCTAATTTTGTAGTAATCGATAAGCCAACGGGAGATAAACACATTTCTCCGACAATCATAATGAAGAAACTAAAGAATAACCAAAGTGGACTCACCCGTCCTTCGGTACCATAAAGTAGACCTGGCAACATTAATAAGACGAAGGAAAGACCAGCAAAGACTAGCCCTAGTGAAAACTTCACAACTGTTGATGGTTGACGTTTACCTAGTTTTGTCCATAATGTAACAAAAATAGGGGTCAAAATAACTACGAATACAGGATTTAATGATTGGAACCAGCTAGCGGCAATCGGGAAGCCAAACAAACTCGTTTGCGTCCGTTCATTTGCAAATAGAGCAAGAATAGACGAACCTTGTTCTTCCAATGACCAGAAAACAATTGCTGCTAAGAATAATGGCAAATAAGCCAGAACTTTTGGTTTTTCTTCAGCAGTGACATCTTTAGACGTTAACATTTTGCTGAAATAATAAACAGGTAACAGGATTCCTAACACGCTGATGGTATTAATAAAGAAATCAATTGTTAAATGTCCTGTGACATAGGCGCCACCAAAAATAAGTAAAGCAACGACAATTGCCAACATAAATGCTTTAGCAAATTTCTTTTGCTCTTCTTTAGACATTGGATTAGTTGGGGCTTGACCAATCCCAGCAAGAGATTTACGTCCTTGGAAATAATATTGTAGTAGCCCGAAGAACATCCCTACTGCGGCAACGGAAAAGCCTAAATGATAATTATATTCTTGTCCTAAAGTTCCGACAACAAGGGGAGCGATTAAGGCTCCGATATTAATCCCCATGTAAAAAATGGAGAAGCCTGCATCTCTACGTAAGTCAGTTTTTGAATAAAGATGGCCAACCATCCCTGAAACGTTTGGTTTTAACATCCCAGTCCCAAATACAATTAACATAATAGAAACGAATAAGGCGGGGACACCAAATGGGGTAGCTAGAACAATATGTCCAGCAATGATTAGCAAACCACCAATAAAAACAGTTTTCCTTGAACCTAAAACACGGTCAGAGACCCAACCGCCAATGATACTGGACATGAAAACCATTGATCCATAAATGGACATGATGGCTAAGGCAGTTGCTTTGGGGAGACCTAAACCGCCATTGGCTACGGTATCGTAAATGTAATACATTAGAATAGCACGCATGCCGTAGTAACTGAAACGTTCCCACATTTCTGTGAAGAACAGTGTTGCTAGTCCTTTCGGTTGTCCCAGAAAGGATTTGTCTAATTTCTCAAGTTGTTCTTTGTCACTCATAGATAAAACTCCAATTCTTATAATATTCAGAATATTTGATAATAAAATGACTTAAATGTAGATTCATATATTTTATTACTCATAGATTGGAAAATAGAAAGAGAAAAAACTGATTACGTTTTTAAATAACAAGCGTTCGATTGATTGTTTGTTTTTTATTCGTGAATTACAATAAAAATGAATATTTATTCTGCTTTATTTTCAATACTTTGTTTTCATAGTTGCTTTAGCTGTTCCTTTTTTGAATAAGATTAAAATGAATAAATAACAAGCAAAATATAAGATTTTTTTGTTTAACTCTTTTTGTTTC
This sequence comes from Enterococcus sp. DIV1090, assembly GCF_050537975.1. NCBI lineage: Bacteria > Bacillati > Bacillota > Bacilli > Lactobacillales > Enterococcaceae > Enterococcus > Enterococcus sp. DIV1090. The sequence continues at coordinate 324,342 of NZ_CP172917.1, forward strand.
AATAGGAAGTGCTTAGTGTTTTTTCAGAATCGAAAAATGAATACGACAAAAAATTTATCTATATAATAGAAGGAAAAATATAAATAGTGAATGATAAAAAATTCAAAGAAAACACCTGTTCTTTTTAGGCGTGAGTTTTTGAAAAAAACATTCTCATGTCTAGTATCTTTAACATTTTGTTACTTTTTGACTGAAACGAATGTAAAAAAACCGACATTTAATGGCTAATCAAGGGTTAGAAAACGGTTTCTCAAAAATAAAATCCTGTTTTTTTAACTTTTTTTCGCAAAATATAAACAGGATAATATCAAGCTTCCAGCAGCTTTTTATTACAAAATGTAACAAAATCGACATTCTAGTAATAAATTGTCACGAGATATTCACCTACGGCCGGCCATTCGATGATAAAGTATGTGAAGTCGTTTCGATAAAGCGAAGCAGACGTGGTTGTTGCCGAGAGCTAAGAGCAACAATCAAATATTTTTAATTACAAAGGAGAAACATACATGAAATCAATCAAAACGATTTTACTTGGAACAACTTTGGCCGCAGGTTTAGGATTATTCTTAGGAACAGACGCAAACGCAGAAAGCTTATATACAGTTAAAGCAGGAGATACTTTATCAACAATTTCTCATCAATTTGCAGGAGACAATAGCTTAATTCAAAAAATTGCTTCTGATAACAAATTGCCAAACCTTGATTTAATTTTTGAAGGAGAACAATTAGTTATTCGTTCAGAAAAAGAAGTTGCTAATACTCCAGCACCAGCTGTAGAAGTTGCACCAGTTCAACAAGTAGTTGAACAACCTGTTGCACAACCAGTACAACAAGAAGTACAACAACCTGTTGCTCAAGAAGTAGCGCAACCAGCAGCACCTGCCGCAAGCAGTGATGCAAAAGAGTGGATCGCACAACGTGAATCTAGTGGTTCTTACGATGCAACAAACGGTCAGTATATCGGTCGTTACCAATTATCTGCCTCTTATTTAAATGGTGACTATTCACCTGCCAACCAAGAACGCGTGGCAGATCAGTACGTAGCAGGTCGCTATGGTTCATGGGATGCAGCTAAATCATTCTGGTTAGCAAATGGTTGGTACTAAAATTAAATAAACGAAGTAATCTAATTACTTATTAAAAACCATAAACAAAAAAACAGTAACCTGTAAAGATTACTGTTTTTTTTGTCGATTTGTTAAGGTACAACGCCCCACGCTCGTCAATTGGTGGTCTGCGTTATATATTTTTGCTTCCCAAACTTGAAGGGTCTTTCCCGAGTGATCGGGTGTCGCAATCACGGTAAGGCTACCATCATGGACACTACGAAGATGATTTACTTGTAAGTCTATGCCGACAGCAAAAGTGTTTTCAGGAACGTTTTCGTTCGCACCTAAACTACAGGCAGTTTCAATTAAGACGCCGTTTAAGCCCCCGTGGACAAGGCCATAGGGTTGTTTATGCACGTCTTTTACCGCTAAAGTAAGCTGACATTTCTCAGCAGAAACCTGTTGAATCGTGATGCCTAAATACTCTAAAAGATGAATAGTAATCAGTCCTTTCTAATAAAAGAGAGAATAAAAGGTTTTTTATTTATTATACAGGAATGAAGAAAATTTGAAATAGCCATGTTTTTTCTTAAAATTCAAGCGACTTTTTCTCTAAAGTGCCGATTCTTGTGTATAATAGAAAAGATGAGATTAATGAAGGAGGTTTCCTAATGAGAAACTGGACAACAATTAAAGAATATGATGAAATTTTATTTGAGCAAGCAGGCAAAGTAGCAAAAATTACTATCAACCGCCCGCATGTTCACAACGCATTCACACCAAAAACAGTCATGGAAATGATTGATGCATTCAACATTAGTCGTGATAAAGAAGATGTCGGGGTTATTATTTTAACAGGCGCAGGTGACCAAGCATTCTGTTCTGGTGGCGATCAAAAAGTTCGAGGTAATGGTGGTTACGTTGGCGAAGACAACATTCCACGTTTAAATGTGTTAGATTTACAACGGTTAATCCGTGTCATTCCCAAACCAGTAATCGCAATGGTGAAAGGCTGGTCCATTGGCGGCGGCAATGTTTTACAATTAGTTTGTGATTTAACAATTGCGGCTGAAAATGCTAAGTTTGGGCAAACAGGACCAAATGTCGGTAGCTTTGATGGTGGATACGGCTCAGGTTACTTGGCGCGCGTTATCGGCCATAAAAAAGCGAAAGAAGTTTGGTTTATGTGTAAACAATATTCTGCCCATGAAGCTTTAGATATGGGCTGGATTAATACAGTTGTTCCATTGGATCAAGTAGAAGATGTGACAATGGAGTGGGCAGAAGAAATGTTAACCAAAAGCCCGATTGCTTTACGGATGATTAAAGCCTCTTTAAATGCCGATACAGATGGCTTGGCTGGTGTGCAACAATTAGCTGGTGATGCGACACTTCTTTACTATACAATGGCTGAAGCACAAGAAGGCCGAGATGCATTTAAAGAAAAACGGACACCAGATTTCGATCAATTCCCTAAATTCCCATAAACCAATGACTTGGTTAAATAAACAAGTACAAAAACGTCCCGATCATCCTGCTTTTTATTTTCAGGATGAATCTTGGACGTTTTTAGAAGTGCAACAAGAAGTCAGCCATTGGGTAGCCACATATCAACAGGTGCTTGCACCAGAAGAAAAACGTGTGGCTTTATTCAGTAAGAACAGCAAAGAGTTGTATTTTTCAATTCTAGCCTTATGGGAATTGGGGAAAGAGTTATTATTTTTAAATACGCATTTGACACTTGCTGAACTGACTTTTCAGTTAAAAGATGCGCAAGTTAAAACGATTATTGGTGCGCCTGAAACGCAGGCTTTGTTAGAAGAAATTTCTTTTGTCGACGTTCAGCCAATGATTAAAAAACAGCATAGTCTTTCACATCAGGAGTTTCAACAGCCAAGTGACTTAGAGTCGGTGGCTTCTATTATGTATACATCTGGAACTACAGGACAGCCTAAAGGGGTCTTGCAACGGTTTAAAAATCATTTGGCCAGTGCTAGAGGCACCCAAGAAAATATGGGGATTACTGCTGAAGATTGTTGGTTGTGTGCAGTCCCATTATTTCACATTAGCGGATTGTCGATTGTTGTTCGACAACTCGTCTTAGGTTGTAGTATTCGCCTTTACGATAAATTTGATGAACAGCAAGTGACACAAGATTTACAAGAAGGCCGTGGAACCGTCATTTCAGTGGTTGCGACAATGTTGCAACAATTATTGTCTGTCTATCCTGAAGCTGGCTACAGCGCCAGCTTTAAAGGAATGCTATTAGGCGGCGGACCGATTGCACCGGATAAATTAGCGCAGTGTGAGGAAAAAGGGATTCCAGTCATTCAATCTTATGGGATGACGGAAACGTGTTCGCAAGTTGTTGCCTTGAAATTTGAAGATGCGGCACTGAAAATCGGCTCTGCTGGGCAACCGTTAAAAGATATGCAGATCAAAATTGTTGATGAACTAGGACAAGAACAGCCAGAAAAGCAAGTCGGGGAAATTTTACTTAAGGGACCAAACGTTGTTTCAGGTTACCTTAACCAGCGTCAACCTGAAAAATGGACAGCAGATGGTTGGTTTAAAACAGGCGACATGGGCTATTTAGATGCACAAGGTTACCTGTATTTGGTTAGTCGTTTAAGTGAACTCATTATCTCTGGTGGTGAAAATATTTACCCCACTGAGGTTGAACAGGTGTTACAGGCGATAACAGGAATTAAAGCAGCGGCAGTTGTAGGAGAACCAGATGCGCAATGGGGAGCCGTCCCAGTTGCATATGTGATTAGTGACCAAGAAATCACCTTAGCGCAAATTCAAGACCAGTGTTCACGAAAACTGGCAAAATATAAACGACCGAAACGCATTTATTTTTGTCATTCTTTCCCGCAAACAGCAAGTGGAAAGATTGCCAAACATCGTTTCATGACAGAAGAAAGAGAGGCGTTTTTAATCAGATGAAATTGCCTGATGAATTACGACAAGCCTATCAGAAGAATGCCCGTCAGTTCAGTTGGGTTTTTCCATTAGAAACAGAACAAACAGCCTTGGCAATTTTTGCCGCTGGTGAAAAGGCATACCAAGGAGAACGTTTTTTTTGGCAAACGCCGAAAAAAGATTTTGCTTTGGTTGGCTTCGGATATGAAACTATCTTAAAAGGCGCAGAAACAGAAACGCATCAATTGAACAACTTTTTAAAAAAAGAGGCGGCAACTCGTTTTCAAAATATGTCTATTTCTGGTACGGGGGCTCTTCTGTTTGGTGGTTTGCCTTTTGATACAGAACAAACGCCTACTGAGGCCTGGGGAGAATTAGGGGAAGGTTGGTTTTATCTACCAAGTATTCTATTTACTTTTTCAGGTTCACGTATTTATGGAACGCTGAACTTTTCAGGTTCTAGTGAACAAGAAGTCGAGGAACGTTGGTCGACTTTGGTGGCTCAGTTTGATCGCTTGTTAGCTACCTGTGAGGAATGGCCAGCTGTAGCGGAAACAAAGATTGACAAGGAAGAAGTTGCCGTGACTGAATGGATACAAGCTGTCAACGAAACCGTAGCAGTCTTAAGAGAAGATGGCCCTTTAAAAAAAGTGGTTTTGGCTCGACAACTTGCTGTGAGCAGTCCTGAAAAAATTCGAAGTAACCAAGTGCTCGTTAATTTAATGGCTCAACAACAAAATACGTATTTGTTTGCTTTAGAAGCCAAAGACACAAGTTTCATTGGTGCAACACCAGAACGACTTCTGTTGGGTACTAAAGAAACGTTTGCGACCGCTTGTATTGCAGGAACCATTAAAACGGGTCAAACACCAGAAGAAACGAAAACTTTAGGAGCACAACTTTTACAAGACCGCAAAAATACCGGAGAACACCAAATTGTGGTGGAACGTTTAGCGAAAGAGTTGGCGAAGATGACGACTTCTGAAAACAGTATTCAAGCACCCATTATTTTGGAAAATCGAGATGTACAACATCTTTATGTGCCAATCTCGGGTCAACGTAAGCCGGGAATTTCGTTCTTGGAAAGTGTGATGCAACTACACCCAACGCCAGCTTTAGGCGGTGAGCCCAAAGAGTTGGCAGTCGAATGGATTCGACAATATGAGCCAGGGAGTCGTGGGTTATATGGTGCGCCAATCGGTTGGATTTCAGGGAATGATGATAGTGGCGAGTTCGCTGTGGCCTTGCGTTCAGGTGTCTTTGCTGGTCAGCAAGGCGTTCTTTATGCAGGTTGTGGTATTGTTGCGGATTCCCAAGCAGAGCTAGAAAGAGAAGAAACGAAAATAAAATTTCAACCGATGTTACGAGGAATTGGAGGGCAGGTTTAATGAATCATCAAGAAACAATGACCGATTATTTAACGGCCTTTATTGAAGGCTTAAAAAATAGTGGGGTTGAACAAGCAGTCATTAGTCCAGGGTCCCGTTCCACACCACTGGCTTTATTACTTCATCGGGAAACCGCAATCCAAACTTTTGTCGATGTTGATGAACGTTCCGCTGCTTTTTTTGCTTTAGGATTAAGTAAAGCGAGTCAAAAACCAGTGGTCTTACTTTGTACCTCTGGAACAGCAGCTGCAAACTATTATCCAGCAATTTGTGAAGCCAATATTAGCCATGTGCCTTTAGTCGTTTTAACAACAGATCGGCCGCATGAGTTACGTCAAGTTGGTGCTCCTCAAGCCATGGACCAATTACAAATGTATCAAAATCATGTGAAATTATTTGTTGAAATGGCTTTGCCAGAAGCAACAGAAGAGATGTTGAATTACGCCTATTGGCAAGGCGCTAAAGGAGCAGCATTCGCGCAACAAACGCCTGCAGCACCTGTTCATTTGAATTTTCCTTTGCGGGAACCATTATTACCTGACTTAGAGAGAAAAACAAAGAGTTCTCAACAAACGGCTTTATTCGCTGGTCAATCAATCCTTTCTACAGAACAAGTGCAACAGTTAGCGGATCAATGGTACCAGAAAAACGGCGTCTTGGTTGTCGGTGGCAGTCATACAGAGGAGGAAGCGGCGTTATTTATTCAATTAGCCAAAGCTTTGCAATGGCCGTTACTAGCGGATCCTTTAGCAAACATTGTGACACATGGGCAAAATAGTGAAGTTGTTATTGCACATAGTGATCTGTTTCTAAATGTGGCGACCTTGCCACAAGAACCAGAAGTGGTAGTGCGCTTTGGTTCGCTGCCAATTTCTAAAAACATCATGTTATGGTTGAAACGCTTAGCAACGACAGAGACTGCTTTTTATTTTGTGGACGAAAATGGGCAATGGCAAGAGCAATTGAAAAAATCACAAACAGTTATTCAGGCAAAGGAAACCACGTTTGTAGAACAACTGCTAACGGTTGTCAAACCAACAGAAGCGACTTGGTTAGCACAATGGCTCCTGCTGGAAAAAACGGTCTCTGAAGTTCTTCTAGAAACGCTGAACGCGACAGAATTAAATGAAACAACAGCCAGCTTAGCTGTTCACCAAACAATGAAAGAGAACGGTCAGTTATTTGTATCTAATAGTATGGCTATCCGCTACTTAGATCGATTTATGGATAGTCGCCCTTATCGGATGTTTGGAAATCGCGGCATCAACGGGATTGATGGGATTGTTTCAACTGCTTTAGGAATGAGTGCCGTAGCACCGACACAGCAAAACGTTCTACTGATTGGTGATTTAGCGCTATATCATGATATGAATGGTTTATTTTTGGCTAAACGTTATCAGTTGCCGTTAACAATTGTTTTATTAAATAACAATGGTGGCGGGATTTTCTCTTTTCTATCTCAACGAACTTTACGTGAGGACGATTTCGAGCCTTTATTTGGAACACCGCTTGATTTAGATTTTTCGTTAGTTGCTGAACTTTACGGTGCTTCGTATCAAGAAGTCAAAACAATCGCGGAGCTCAAGCAAATTTTACAAACAGCGGCTGAAGAACCACAATTTCAAGTGATCGAAGTCAAAGGAAATCGCCAAGAGAATGTTCATTTGTACGAATCAATTTTAGCTGAAATTGGTAGACGAGTAGAAAGACAGGGGATTTCATGGAACGGTTAATTCGGGGGATGCAGTACCATTATCAATGGTTAACACCTTTTGATGCAAAGCGAACGACAGTAGTCTGTTTACACGGTTTCACAGGAACGTTAGCCACGTTTGCAGCCGTTTTTCCCAGTCAAACACCTTATAACGTTTTAGGCATTGATTTACCTGGGCATGGCGCGACTGCTAGTTTGATAGCACCAGAGCGTTATACCATGAAACAGGTTTGCCATGATCTTGCTGAACTAACCGAATCGCTAAATTTGCCTTGCTTTTGTTTATTAGGCTATTCAATGGGCGCTCGAACAGCTTTAGGTTTTGCATTACATTATCCACAAAAGGTACAGCATCTTTTATTGGAAAGTGGGTCACCAGGTTTGGCCACCGTCGCAGAACGTCAGACTCGTATCTGTCAAGATCATCGTTTGGCGGAACGTCTCTTAGAGGAACCGCTGGTGGATTTTATTGATTTTTGGCAAGAATTACCGTTATTTCAAACGCAAAAAGCCTTGTCTGTGGCACAGCAAATGGCCATTCGTCAGGAACGTTTGAGCCAATCGGCCTTTGGGTTGGCTAGTAGTTTGTGGTATATGGGTACAGGAGCGCAAGAGAGTTACTGGGAACGTCTAGCAGAATTGCAGCCGATTCCTACCGATTTATTGGTAGGCGGCGAAGATCAAAAATTTATTGGAATTGCGAAAAAAATGCAGGCACGTCAACCGTTGTTGAGGCTGACAATTTTTCCTGAAGCAGGACATTGTATCCATTTAGAACAACCAACGATTTTCTATGAAAAGGTGACAGCGTTATTGGAAGGAGCCGTCTGAATGAACATTCAATCAATTGAAACCTATCAGGTTCGTTTGCCTTTAAAAACGCCGTTTGTCACGAGCTATGGTCGCTTGGAAGAAAAAGCGTTTGATCTATTTGTAATAACGGATGAGCAAGGAAATCAAGGTTTTGGCGAATTAGTGGCTTTTGAGCAACCTGATTATGTGCAAGAAACGTTGGTAACCGAACGCTTCATCATCCAACAGCATTTAATTCCGTTACTTTTAACAGAAGCGATTGAACAGCCGCAAGAGGTTTCAACAATTTTTGAAGAAGTTAAAGGGCATTGGATGGGAAAAGCTGCGTTAGAAACTGCCATCTGGGATTTATATGCCAAACGGCAACAGAAGAGTTTAACTGAATTTTTTGGACCAACGCGGAGGAAAATTCCTGTAGGGATTAGTTTAGGGATTCAAAAAGACTTACCTCAATTGCTTAAACAAGTTCAGTTAGCTGTAGAAAAAGGGTATCAACGAGTGAAGCTGAAAATTCGTCCCGGTTATGATGTGGAACCTGTTGCTTTGATTCGTCAGCATTTTCCTAACTTGCCTTTAATGGTCGATGCAAATTCAGCGTATACATTGGCAGATTTGCCTCAATTGCAACGTTTAGATCACTATCAATTAGCGATGATTGAACAGCCTTTTGCTGCAGATGATTTTTTAGATCACGCACAATTACAAAGAGAACTGAAAACAAGAATTTGTTTGGATGAAAATATTCGTAGTCTCAAAGACTGCCAAGTGGCGTTAGCATTGGGCAGTTGCCGTAGTATCAATTTGAAGATTCCTCGTGTAGGTGGGATTCACGAGGCGTTGAAGATTGCCACATTTTGCCAAGAAAATAATTTATTGGTTTGGTTAGGTGGCATGTTTGAGTCTGGTGTTGGACGCGCATTGAATTTGCAATTTGCGTCACAGCCTACCTTTTCCTTTCCAGGTGATATTTCAGCCACGGAACGCTATTTTTATGAAGATATCATCACGGAACCTTTTATTTTAGAGCAAGGGACAATGACCGTGCCTCAGGGACTTGGTATTGGTGTTACACTTTCCCAGACGAATTTGCTAAAATACAGTCAGTATCAAAAAATCATGTAATGATAACAAAATTGCGCCTATGACTATGCAGAGAAGCATAATATAGGCGCAATTTTTTATTTTTCTAATTGACTCGCTGCGGCTTCATCCAAGAGAACCGTTAAATTTGGATGAAGTTGAAGAATAGAAGCAGGATACGTTTCTGTGACAGGTCCTTGGAGTACTTGTTTGACCATCTGAGCTTTTTGTTCACCATTTACAATTAGGACAAGATGCTTAACTTTCATGATGCTGGCTGGCCCCATCGTAACAAAGGTCATGCCTGGCTGCATCATTTCAGGAACAAACCAAGGCTCTGAACCAGTGACGGTCACTTGATAGGTTTCGTTTTTAAAATGAGTGGTAGTGGGCATGTTCCCACAAAAATGACCATCTGCTCCTAAGCCAATTAACATCAAATCTAAGCCGCCTGCGTCAGCAATCCGTTGTTCTTGTTGTTGAAAGTTTTCAACAGTTAATGGATGGATGTTTTGCTCGGATATTTCTGCAGGTGTCAAATACAGCGTCCGCAAATCTGTCAGAGTAATGCCTTCCTTTTGATGAGGAACGGGGATTTCATCAAAGTTATAATAATGAACATTATCAAAGTCAGATGAATTTTTCACAATCGAGGCTAATTTTTGGTAAACAAGTGTTGGCGTTTTGCCAGCGGTAATTGATAAATTCACTCGTTTATCTTGGCTCATCGTGCTTAGAAGTAACATTTTTGCCCATTCGCTCATCGCGTCGAAATCTTGTTTAATTAAAATTTTCATACTTGCTCACTCCATTCTTTGAATAAGCTAAGTATAATTTGTGGGAACCATCCCATGTCAAGCTCTTCACAAAAAGGATTTAATTAACGGTAGGCAAAAGAAAGAGGAGCAGCCGTCAAAACGACGACTGCCCCTCTTTTTAAAACTTAAGATAACCTGCAACGAGTTAACTTTTAGCTTTCTGTTCCACTTGCTCCAACGCTGGTCTAAACGTTCTTTTGACCAACACTGTTTAACAAAGAATTTTATTTTATTGTTCTTTTAACCATTTTTCTAGTTGTAAACGTTGCACTTTCATAGTAGCTGTGTGAGGGATTTCATCAAAAGCCATAATGATAGGTTCGTTTAAATGTGGTAAATCGGCTACTTGTGTCCACCAAGCGTCCCAATCCATTTCTTCCCCAGGGACAACCGCTAAAATTGGCTGAGGTTCATTTTCTTTGCCACGGACAATAATCACTTCTTCTAAGAAATCTAATGCATCCAATAAATGATCTTCAATAGCTAAATTACTGTCGATGTTTTCAATTAGATCTACTTGGCGATCTTTCAAGAATAAGTGGCCGCGTTCATCTAACATTCCGTAATCGCCGCTGTCCCACCATTCGCCGTAGACATTTTCTGTAAAGCGGGCATCTTCTTTGTAATATGTTAAGGCCCGTCCTTTTGATAAGAATTGGATATGGCCGTCCGTCATCGCAGGTAAAACTTGTCCTTTTTCATCGGTAATTCGAGCTTGTGTTAAATCCTCTAAACCAACGCCCATGTCACGAGCATCTGAATCTTTTAGGGATTCTAAAGTATGCGCTCGTAAGATCATTGGCCCGCATTCACTTTGTCCATAAACTTGTAGGAAAATTGGTTCATTGGCAGCAGATGCTTTTAAGAAAGCCACCATTGTAGCGTTGTTAATTGCATCAAAAGTAGAATGATAATAATGGACACTAGCGAAAGCTTCAGGTTTTTCTTTGGCCAAACGAACCCATTGAACGAAGTTATTGGGGTGTGTTTCTACAGCGATTGGTTGATAGGTGCTGAACATTTCAGCGACTTTTTCGCTCGAAGCATTTGCTAAAGGCATCATAGGGAAGCCCATGGCCATTAAAGAAGACACGCCAATGTTAAAACGAGAATGAACTGGCGAAATATGAAAGCCAACTAATTTCTTTTCAGCAATTTTTGTGAAAATGGTTTTTTGCCATTTTGTACGCCAACCCATAGAGTGATTGGAATGACAGATAAGTTTAGGAATACCTGTTGTTCCAGAGGTGTGGGTCATGTAGGCAATTTCGTCTTTAGTCAGTTCGTCTTGAGGAACTTCCGTGGCATCAGCTTCTAAAAGAGAAGCAACCGAAAGTTTTTTATTGGCAGAGCTATTACGAACAGCTTGAACTTTTTCAGCAGTCACATCATCAAATAAAATATAAGGATCTTCTAAACGATCAACGAATACTTCAATTGTTTCAAAAGGTAAATGGTATGAAACCATTACAGGAACGGCTGCTAGATATGAGGCTGCAACAGCTAGTAAATACGTGTCGAATTTAGGACTTTTATAAATAATAATTTTGTCGCCTTTTTTTACACCTAAAGCGGCTAATTGATATGCCCGTTTCAAAATTTCTTGATGGCTTTCACCATAAGTTGTTTCTAAGCCAAGTGCAGGAAAAGCAGGCAAAGATTCATCAAAAATAATTGGAACAGTTGGTGTTTTTTCTGCGGCTTCTTGATAGTTTGTGTAGAGGTTTAATGGTTGATAATCAAGTAAGTGTGTCAAGGGAAAGTCTCCTTTGTAAAATAGTTTGTGTACAAATGTACAAGTTCACTTTATCCTATCATAGAATGGGTTCTTTTTCTACGTCAAAAATACAACGTTAAATGTTATTTTTTATTATTCACAAGCACAACGTTTGCTGTATCTGACAAAGTTTCCTACAATAATTATGTAAGTAACAAGTTCTCAGAAGTGTAAAACTTTACAAAGGAGAGGAATTTACATGAAAAAAATCTATGAAACAACTATCATTAATACGGGTGGACGTGCAGGAGAAGTTCACTCACCGGATAAATCATTTTCTTATGCGGTTGCTTCGCCAGGTGTTAAGAAAGAAAATACAACAAATCCAGAACAATTATTCGCAGCGGCTTACAGTGCTTGCTTTAACGGTGCATTAGAATTAGTGATGGATCAAGAAAAAGTCGAAGGTAAAAGTACAGTAACTGCACGTGTATCCTTATTCCAAGGAGAAGATGGGTTTAGCGTTGGTGCTGAATTAGAAGTTCATATTGATGGGGTAGATCAAGCTAAAGCAGAAGAACTTGTTAAAAAAGCCCACGAAATTTGCCCATATTCTAAAGCAACAAGAAATAATATAGATGTTAAATTAACAGTGATTTAATTAAAAAAGAAGCGCTTTGTCTATACGACAAAGCGCTTCTTTTTTAGATAACAGTCCACAAATTATACATATTTAACAAAATAACTAAAAAAACAACTAAACTATAAATTTGGGCGACCCGTTGTTGGGATAATTTTTTACTGAAAAGACCGCCGACATAACCACCGAATAAAGCGGCAGGAATAATAGCCCAAAGCATTGTCAAATCAAAAACCGCAAACCCTGTGGTCAAGCCGATATTGCCAAGTTTGGCGAGTTGGGAGAAAAAAATAGTAATGATGGAATAAACAGTTGCTGATTTGATATCCATTCCAAAAAAGAGAATAAGGCAAGCTACATTAATGGGACCGCCACCGATGCCTAAAAAGGTTGATAGAATCCCTAAGCCTAATCCGACAATCAGAAAAATGCTCAATCCGTTGAGGTGTAAGTGCCAGTTGGAAAATTGATTGTAGAGAAGAACCAAAACCAAGGTCAGCAACATGATGATATATTGGATTAGTTGTACTTTTTCTTCATTTGGCGCTAGTGCAATCGCCTGATTAAGAAGTAAATCACCCAACATACCGCCGACTAAGGAACCAAACGAAATACTCGCGGCTTTTTTCCATTCAATTTGGACACCATTTTGATACTGTTTATAAGTCGAAGAAATGGACATGACAAAAACAGCGACACTTGAATAGAACGCAATACTATTTAACGAATGGAACCCAAGAAAATCCAAAACAGGCTTAATAATGACGCCTCCACCCATCCCAGAGAGCGCCCCAACTGTATTGGATAGAAAAATAGTTATGAAATAAATCAGCAAAACCCGCACATAATCACTCCTAAACCGTTTTCTTTTAGTATAGCACAAAAATTATATAAGAAATGCAATTTCATTTAAAAATATTTTTAAAAAGAACTTGAAATGATATTTCTTTAATGGTATTCTACAAATACAAAAAAGAAAACGCATTCAAGGAGGATGAGAAAGCATGACAGTATCGATTGGTATTATTTTGATTTTATGTCTTTACACAGTTGTTGGTGTACTTGACCAAATTTCTATTCAGATTGGTCCATATACACCATTGTTTGCTGCAACGTTTACTGGCCTAGTCTTAGGAGATGTTCAAACAGGTTTGATGATTGGGGCAACGCTTCAATTGATGACATTAGGCGTAGCGACTTATGGAGGAGCAACAGTCCCAGACTTTCTTTCAGGGGCCATTATGGGAACGGCTTATGCAATCATTTCAGGGAAAGGGGCAGAGTATGGTATCGGAGTTGCGGTTCCGATTGGGTTATTATTGACACAACTAGATATTTTAGGCAGAATGGCTAATACGTTTTTCCAACACAAAGCAGATCGCTATGCGGAAGAAGGCAATTATAAAGGGGTCGAGCGTTGCAATGTTTTAGGAATTTTTCCTTGGACGATTTCTCGTGTCATCCCAGTTTTTATTGGCCTAGCTTTTGGTGAACAAGTTGTAAACGCTATCAATAATTGGATTCCTATTTGGGTGATGAATGGGCTAAAAGCAGCAGGCGCTATTTTACCAGCGATGGGGATTGCTATTTTAATGCGTTACTTACCAATTAAAACATACTGGCCCTATTTTATTATTGGGTTCGTGTTACTTGCTTATGGGGCCCAATTCTTCTCAGTTTTAGGTGTCGCACTGGTTGGCTTGGCTTTAGCAGCGATTTATGTGATGAATCATAACAAAGGCGGCGCAGCTACAACAAGTGGCACGGTTATTTACGAAGATGATGAGGAGGTTGAGATTGATGACTAACAAATTAACAAAAAAGGATATTAATAAAGTTTACGTCCGTAATCTTTTTGGCTATCAGTGGGGCTGGAACTATGAAAAAATGCAAGGACTTGGTTACGCTTGGGTGATGATGCCTGCATTAAAGCGACTATACAGTGAAGATCCAGTAGCTATGAAGAAAGCCTTGAAGACACATCTTGGCTTTATGAATACAACGCCAGCCATGTCGCATTTAATTGTCGGAGCTGATATGGCTTTGGAAGAAGAAGTTGGCATTGAAGATGAAACGGCCATTACTGGTTTGAAAACAGGTCTAATGGGTCCGTTTGCTGGTGTTGGTGATACCATTTTTATCGCGATTTATCGTGCGATTGTTTTTTCGATTGCAGCTTACATGGCGCAAGGGGGCCAGGTTGTTGGGTTAATGATCCCGTTAATTGCCGGAGCAGTGGTCCTATGGGTTCGCTATAAATTCACTTGGATTGGTTACCATCAAGGGAAAAAAATTGCGACAGAATTTGCGGATAAAATGAAATTGTTTACGCAAGGTGCAGCTATTTTAGGGTTAACGGTGGTCGGCGGTTTGATTCCTTCGGTAATTACTTACAAATTAGATTTAACTTATAAAATGGGAGATGTAACATTATCTGTTCAAGAAATGTTGGATAAAATTTTACCCGCATTAATTCCTTTAGGGATTGTTCTTTTATCCTATTGGTTACTAGGGAAAAAGAAAATGAATTCAACACGGCTAATCTTTGTTTTAATTTTAATTGGCATGGTTTTAGGCAATTTACAACCAATGTTGGCTTGGGTTGGCGGTTTATTTTAAAAAAATAGTATATAATAGGAGAGATTTATTATGACAATTGTACATGCAAGAGTAGATGAGCGTTTAATTCACGGACAAGTTGCAACCGTTTGGACGGAGCACAAAGAATCATGGTAGTAAATGATGCCGCTGTCAAAGATCAATTACAAATTGGTGCCTTAAAAATGGCTAAGCCTGCAGGAGTTAAATTATCCATTTTATCAAAACGTAAAGCGATTGAAAAAATTTTAGCAGGCAATTATGATGAAGAAAAAGTCTTTTTAATTACGAAAGACATTGCAGACATGGCGGCTTTAATTGATGGCGGTGTCCCATTACAGAGCTTCAATGTCGGCAATATTTCTCAAAAAGAAGGCAGTCGTGCAATTAAAAAATCTGTTGCATTAACCGATGAAGATATTCAAACCGTTCGTCGTTTAACAGATAATGGGGTGACTATTACCGCACAGATGATCCCTTCTGAACCAAACGAAGCAATTTTAACTTTCATAAAATAGAAATGGAGATGAGAAGATGGAGCCAATCCGTTCAATCAGACAAAAATATAAGGACTTTTCCAAAGTAAATAAGAGAATCGCAGACTATATACTGAAGGATCCGACCCGTCTTCTCTCATTAACAGCAAACGAAATTGCTAGCAATAGCGAAACTTCTCCAGCATCAGTTACCCGTTTTTCTAAACAATTAGGGTTTGACAGCTGGGAAGAGTTAAAACTATCCATTGCAGCGGTACAAGCTGCCAGTAACGGTAAAAAAGATATTGATCCAATTGTAGCGGCGGATGATTCGGTGGATACTATTTGTATGAAAGTAGAATCTTTATTAAATGCTACGATTGAGGATTTATTTTATACAGTGGATAAACAAGCCTTGGAACGAGCAATCGCGCATGTTAAAAAAGCGGAAAAAATTCATTTGGTTGGAATTGGTGCCTCTTCTTTAACGACTTATAATCTTTATCACAAGTTTAACCGCGCTGGTCGCCAAGCAATTTTTAATTATGATAGTCACATGATGTTGGAGTTTTTAAATTATGCAACGGCACAAGACATTTTGATCACGGTCTCCTATAGTGGTTTGACAAAAGAAGCCTTAATTGCCTGTGAAATTGCCAAAAATAGAGGCGCAACGGTTATTTTTATTACCAGTAACGATGGAGAAAACGTGCGATCATTGAGCGATGAAGTTCTTTTAGTACCAAATAATGAGCACCTTATTCGAGTTGGGGCCATTTCATCGATTGCTTCGTCAATGGCAATTGGCGATGTTCTGTATTTAGGTTCAATTCAAGATGATTTAGACACAGAAATTGAACGCAATATGATTGAAACGAGTCAACTTGTCAGCCGTCTAAAAGAGAAGTAGGGGTGTGCAAGAAAATGAACTTAGAAGGATTAACGACAGAAGCCAGAAATGAAGCGACTAAAAAGATTGACCAAGTGTCAACATTAGAGATGGTGACTTTAATAAATCAAGAAGACCAAAAGGTAGCACAAGCAATTGAAAAGGTGCTTCCGCAGATTGCTGCAGCAATTGATGCAGCGGCAGAACGATTTAAAAAAGGGGGCCGTTTAATCTATTGTGGTGCAGGAACGTCTGGACGTTTAGGTGCTTTGGATGCGATTGAATTAACGCCCACATATAGTGTGTCGCCAGAACGCGCATTTGGTATTTTAGCTGGTGGTGAAAAAGCAATGTATCAAGCAATTGAAGGCGCTGAAGACTCGAAAGAATTAGCTATCGAAGATTTAACGCAACATCAATTGACCGCCCGAGATGTCGTAATTGCGATTGCTGCTAGTGGTCGGACACCATATGCTGTTTCCGCAATTGAATACGGAAAAAAAGTGGGCGCTCTAACCATTTCAGTTACCTGTAATAATCAAAGTCCGATGAATCAATTGGCGGAAATTGGGATTGCGCCAATTGTAGGACCGGAAGTCATTACAGGGTCAACTAGAATGAAAGCGGGTTCAGCACAGAAAATGGTGTTAAATATGTTTTCAACAGGGATTATGGTTAAAGTAGGGAATATCTATCAAAATTTGATGGTCAACGTACAACCAACGAACGAAAAATTAATGCAACGTGCCACGAATATCATTAAAGAAGCAGCAGAAATCAAGGAATCGCAAGCCAAAGAATACTTGGAGGCAGCGCAGCTAGAAGTGGCACCAGCCATTGTAATGGCGAAAGCTCACGTTGATTTTCAAAAAGCCAAACAACTATTAGCAGAACATGACGGACGGATTTCAGAAGTTTTAGCATAGAAGTGGTGAACAATGAATCAAATCGCAATTCAAGAAACAATTCAGAGACTGATTAATCAGCAAGTCGTTCCGGGTGTCGCTTGGGGGACAATCACAGAAGATAGCTTATCAGAACAGTATACGGGCTTTTTAGGTAATACTGGTCCATTTGCAAGACAAAAGATTTCATCAGCTAGCCTGTATGATTTAGCGTCCTTAACGAAAGTTATTGGGACAACAAATCGAATGTTACAATTAATCGATACAAATCAGCTTGCTTTTTCAACCACTGTGGGGGAAATCCTGCCTGATTATCAAGGACTATCTTGTTCGATTGGGGAGCTTCTACTGCATCAGAGCGGACTGCCAGCTGATGTTGTCGATAAGAAAAATGTCACAAAAAAAAGCTTGCAAGAAATCATTTTAACGCATTCGTTATCTGAACGAGGGAAAACCACTTATTCTGATTTAGGGTATTACTTATTGGGAGAAATTATTCAAGTATTGGATCGCTGCTCATTAGAAGAGAGCTTTCAAACATACGTATTTCAACCAATGAACCTACAGCATACAAGTTTTACGGTCAGCGATTTTGCCCAGGCAGTGCCCACAGAAATTACAAAACAACGCGGCGTTATTCAGGGGGTAGTCCACGATTCGAAAGCCTATCAACTGAAAGCGCCAATTGGCAGTGCAGGTTTATTTGCAACTTTACCAGATTTACTCACTTTTGTTCAGTGTTTTATGAACAATCGCTACCCGTCTGGCAAACCATTATTTTCTGAAAAAATGTTCACTGCTCTCTGGTCTATGAATCAAGGGGGACGTACATTTGGTTGGGAAGTGAAAAAGACGCAAGTCGGGGCAGACTATTTGTATCATACTGGCTTTACTGGAACGGCGATTGGTATGAAAAAAGAGACCAAAGAAGCCCTAATTTTGTTGACGAATCGGATTCATCCCACTCGTGAAGAACGTGGTTTTCTGAAAGCACGAACAAAAATTTATCAGCAGTATTTTTAGGAGGATATGATGAAACCAAAATTAATTTTAATGAGCCATGGACGGATGGCAGAAGAAACCTTAGCTTCTACTCAAATGATTGTCGGGGAATTAGCAGATGCTGCGATTGTGTCAATGACCGCAGAAGATGGCTTGAGCGGCACGCAAGCAAAACTGGCAGCAATCTTAAAAGAAGCTGGCAATGTCCCGACGCTTGTATTAGCTGATTTAAAAGGAGGAACACCTTGTAATGTGGCTATGATGGCCATGGGCACTTATCCGCAATTGCGAGTAGTCGCCGGACTTAATTTAGCAATGGCAATTGAAGCAGCCGTGTCACCTGTGGAAAATGTGGATGAATTAGCTGCATATTTAACGCAAATTGGCCAATCTGCGGTGACCACGATTGACTTACCTGAATTAACAGATGAAGAAGAATTTGAAGAATAGAAAGAGGTCGGGACGGAACCGTTTAGCTCCGAGAAATAAGAAGGAATTTCCGAAAATTGCTTTTTAATTTTTGGAGAATTTCGGCTTATTTCCGAAGGAGTTGGTTCTGTTCCCGCCGTTTATCAGGTTTTGAGCCTGGAACAAAAATCCAAAGTGATTTTTGTCCCAGGCTCTTTTTTTAAGAACCAGGGATATTCCGTGGTTCGTTTTTGGTTGTGACAAAGAAAAAGAACAGACTTAGTAAAATAACTAGGATGCCATCGTTAAACATCGGATTTACGAAGTTTAAAATAGCACTTAAGATAACTGGCACGGTAGCACAATACGTAATAATTTTTAAACAATCAATCAAACGTAAAGAATAAAAACGTAATTTTGAATAGAGAGATGCACCGATAGCGGCAATCAGTAAGTCTAAAACTAAACCGATTAGAACAGGGTAAATAGCCACTAAAAAGACAATGAGTTTTGTCCACCAGGGGATCGCTGCCTCACTTAGCGCAGTCTTGATACTCTGAGCGTTAACGCCATCTAAGGTTCCTTTACTATAGGGGAAGATAAATTGGTCAGTGCCTAGAATTGATTCAGTTGCGCCTGAATTTGGTAAGGCGACTACAAATTCATCTTGTAAAAAAGCCAAACCAAACGCATTACCAATTAAATCCTTTTGGACATCAGCGGCTGTACGCTTTCCATCTGGATCAAACGTAAAAATAATCGAGTCGGTTTGATAAATAAAGCCAGATTCTTTGGCCTTTGTTTGCAACGTGCCATTTTCAATAGAAAAGTCAGGCAACTTTTCTGCAATTTTTTGGCCATCTTGTTGCACCTCTTGTAGCACAGAAAAGACTTGTTTGGTAATAGGTAGTGCTAAAATAGCACTTAAAAAAACAGCATAGAGAATTACTTTCCAAAACGCCATTTTTTTCGCATGCCGTAATTCTGAAACTGAAAAAAAGGCCTGCTTAAATAATTGCAATGTATTCATTTATTTACTCCTCACATCATTCTTCTACAGGTCATTCTAGCGAATTTATGAGGGAAACACAAGGTAATCTCCCTCTTTTGTAAAACTTTTCTTTTGGCAAGCAAACTATTTTGTAGAAAGCGGTTCACTCTGTTATCATAATAGTTGTATGAAAGACGTATGTTACATACTAAAAAATAGGGGGATTTAAAAAATGACTTACACATTACCAGAATTACCATATGCTTATGATGCATTAGAACCTTACATTGACGTGGAAACAATGCACTTACACCATGATAAACACCACAACACTTATGTGACTAACTTAAACGCAGCGATTGAAAAACATCCAGAATTAGGCGAAAAATCTGTAGAAGACCTAATTTCAGATATGAATGCTATTCCTGAAGATATCCGTACTGCCGTTCGTAACAATGGTGGCGGTCACGCAAACCATACATTCTTCTGGGAAATTATGGCACCAAATGCTGGTGGACAACCAACTGGCGCTATTAAAGAAGCAATCGATGAAACATTTGGTAGCTTTGATGAAATGAAAGCTGCTTTCAAAACAGCTGCAACTGGCCGCTTTGGTTCAGGTTGGGCTTGGTTAGTTGTGAATAACGGTAAATTAGAAATCACTTCAACACCAAACCAAGATTCACCATTAATGGATGGCCAAACACCTGTTTTAGGTCTTGACGTTTGGGAACATGCGTACTACTTAAAATATAAAAACGTTCGTCCAGATTACATTGAAGCATTCTGGAACGTTGTTAACTGGGATAAAGTAAACGAACTTTTTGCAGCAGCAAAATAAGTTTGCCAATTGTGAAGGAAAGAGTCAAATGACGGCTGTCATTTGACTCTTTCCTTTTACAAATCCAGGGTCGAAATAGTTGTTCGTTTATGGCATACTAAAGTAAGTAGGGAAAGATAACGGATACATAAAGAAGGAGCTAAAAAAATGAATGTTATGATGCAAAAAGTACACGGGTCAGAAAATGATTTCTTTTTATTGGATGAAACACAGTTTGAGCGTTCTTTAACCGCTGAGGAAATTGAGCAATTGCGCATCCAGTTATGTTCGCGGGAAACAGGATTATTGGCGGGAGCAGATGGGTTACTTTTGGTAGGAGAAGGGACTCACGGCACGTCCAATGCTAGAATGCGAGTGATTAACAGCGATGGTAGTGAAGCAAGCATGTGCGGGAACGGCTTGCGTACGGTTGCCCGTTATTTATCTGAAAAAAACCAAGAAAAATCATTTACAGTTGAAACAATGTTTGCAGATTTGAAAGTACGTCAAGCCCCCAATTTAGCTGAAGAAGTAGCGACTTACCAAGTGGAAATTTCACCAGTAAGTTTTGAAGCAGTCACTATCCCAATGCATTTAGGGGTCCAAACATTAATTGATGAAATCGTACCAGCCTTATCTAAAACCATTCGCTTTACAGCGGTAGCAGTGCCTAATCCGCACCTTGTAGCATTTGTGGATCACGAAACCTTAAATGGTCCAGAATTTGAACGAATCGCTACCTATGTAAATAATGAAAATCCATATTTTCCAGAAGGGATAAATGTGAGTTTTGTTGAAATTCTTGGCAAAAATCAACTATTTGTTCGAACGTATGAACGTGGTGTAGGTTTTACAAGTGCTTGTGGAACAGCCATGTGTGCAAGCAGTTTACTTTATACGTTATTGAAAGATGGTGTTTTTTATGAAGAAATAACCGTCAAAAATGCTGGAGGTATGGTGAAAACAGTCGTCCACGAAACGTCAGATGGCAGTTATTGGATGGAATTAATTGGGAATGCCACGATTACGCATTTGATTGAAGGATCACTGACTGATTTACTAAATGGTGCATTTGAGAAAATAACTATTACTGAAACGAATGAACAGAAACATTATCAAGAATTTCTGCAAACACTTTCTCAAAAATAACAATTGTTCCTTGATAAAGCGCTCTTTTATTTTACAATTGTGTTAAGTTCTTGTTCCAAAAAATAAAAAATATTGCTTGAATAAGCAAACTATGAGAAAATAAAGGGCATGAATTAAGAATTATTCTTAGATAAACGAGGAAGTGTCTTATGAAACTATGGAAAAAAGTAGTACTGGGCTTCTTGAGCGTCTTGCTAGTGGTAGTAGCTGGGGTATGTGCTTACGGGATTAAGATGTATTCAGATGCCAATTCAACAATTAATGGGATCTATCAATCAGTTAACCGTAAGTCCAATAAAGGAGCCACGGCTAATATTGATGCGCAAGAACCATTCTCTGTTCTTTTAATGGGGATTGACACAGGCGATTTAGGCCGAACAGAGCAAGGTCGTTCAGATACTACAATGGTTGTAACCATCAACCCGAAAGAAAACAAGTCCACAATGATCAGTTTGGATAGAGATATTCTAACAGATATTGTTGGAAATGACACACAAGACAAATTGAACCATGCCTATGCATTTGGTGGCGCCGAAATGGCGATTAATACAGTCCAAGAATTACTGGATATTCCCATCCATCACTATGTATCCATCAATATGAAAGGGTTAAAAGACCTGATTGATGCGGTAGGCGGTATTGAAGTAGATAATACGATTGGTGAATTTACGTTGGACGGTATTACTGTTCCAGCAGGTAAAATCAAGTTAGATGGCACGACAGGTTTGGCTTATGCGCGGATGCGTCACGAAGATCCTGAAGGAGATGTGGGTCGTCAACGCCGCCAACGAGAAGTTGTTGAGAAAATTGTGCGCAAAGTCATGAGTTTTGATGGTGTTTCAAAATATCGAAAAATTCTTGATGCTGTTGAAGCCAACGTAAAAACAGACTTAACTTGGGATGACATGATGGACATCCAATCAAAATATTTATCTGCCTTTAAAACAATTGACTCAGAACAATTACAAGGATACAGTGCAACCATTGATGATATTTATTATCAAGTCCTAGATCCAAATAGCTTATACAAAACACAAACAACGCTTAGAAAACAACTTGGTTTAAAAGAACATGCTTCTGAACGTGAAAAAGATTTAGCCTTTTATAATCAGTTTAGCTATGCTGTTACAGATACTGCACTGATTGGTGAATCTGGTGATTCAAGTGCTAATAGCTCTACTAGTTCGAGTAGCACAGCGGACACCACAGCCGGACAAACAGAATACAACGGCAATACGCAACAAGCAGCAGAAGGAGCCTACGATCCGAATACGTACGTTGACCCAAATGCGTACACAGATCCAAACGCTTATGCTGATCCAAATACGTATGTGGATCCCAACGCACCGCAATATTAATCTGTTAAACAAGCTCGAAAACTTCTATTTCTGATGGGAAATAGAAGTTTTTTTCTTTTATTCTAGAAATTTTTTTCAGAAGGTGTTATAATTGGACTATACCAAAATAAACCGTAAGGAGCGTGTCAAAATGCAAATTATCCGTGTAGCAAATGCAGAAGAAGGCGGCAAAAAAGCGTTTGAATTAATTAAAGAAGGTATGAACAATGGTGCGAAAGTTTTAGGCTTAGCAACAGGTAGTACACCAGAAACATTATATAAAGAAATGACAGCAAGTGATGTCGACTTTACAGAAATGACTTCTGTAAACTTAGATGAATATGTTGGTTTAGGTGGCGAAGATGAGCAAAGTTACCGTTATTTCATGAACAAACACTTATTCGACAAAAAACCATTTAAAGAAACATTTGTACCAAATGGTAAAGCAGAAGATTTAGATGCTGCTTCCGCAGAATATGAAAAAATTATCGATGCACATCCAGTAGATATCCAAATCTTAGGTATTGGTCAAAATGGACACATTGGTTTCAACGAACCAGGCACACCTCTAGATAGCTTAACACATGTCGTTGAGTTGACTGAATCAACAATCAACGCAAACAAACGTTATTTTGACAAAGTAGAAGATGTCCCAACACGTGCTGTTTCTATGGGGATTGGCTCAATCATGAAAGGTAAAAAAATGATTTTAATGGCTTATGGCGAAGCAAAAGCAGAGGCCATTAAAGGAATGATTGACGGACCAGTAACAACAGACATGCCAGCAAGTGCATTACAAAACCATCAAGATGTTGTTGTAATCATTGATGATGCAGCTGCAAGTAAATTATAATCGTTGATGAAAAAGAACTTGAAACATAAGGATTTCCTTATGTTTCAAGTTCTTTTTTTGTTATACTGGAAGTAATAGAAGAAGAGGTGAAAAGGATGTTACAGCTAACAATTCCAGAAATTATTTTACGGTTAGTCCTAGCGATGGTGATGGGTGGTGCAATTGGTTTTGAAAGACAATATAAGAATCGCCCAGCAGGGATGCGCACTCACATTTTAGTTTGTATGGGCGCGGCTATTATTGCGTTAATTCAGTCGCAAATTGCAATCAATGCATTGAAAGATGCGTTAGCTAATCCGGCTTTGACGGGGGTCATTCGTTCAGATCAAGCAAGGTTGATTGCACAAGTTGTAAGTGGAATCGGCTTTTTAGGTGCTGGAACCATCATTGTAACGAAACAAAGTGTCACCGGATTGACGACAGCAGCGTCACTATGGACCGTTGCTGGTTTAGGGATCGCGGTGGGCATGGGCTACTATACGATTGCCTTAACAAGTTTTATCGGTGTATTATTTGCCTTAACCATTGTCAAACGAATTATTCACGTACCAACAATCAAAAAATTAGAAATTCGCTATCAACATAAACAAGAAACCAAAGAATTTATTAATCAGTATTTTGAAGAAAAACATATTGAAATTTATGATGTGAATTTCAATGTTTCTTGGGTGGATGATACAAAAATCTATACGAATATCTATACTATTGATTTGCCTAAAGGCCTAACGTATGCCGATGTTATCGAAGATCTATCTGTTTCAAATAATGTAACAAAATTACGATTGATTAATGTGTAGAAACATCTATTTATAATTAATGACAACCGCTATAAGTTAAAATGCTTATGGCGGTTTTCTTCTAGGGCCTAGGACTGATTTTTTAAGTTTAATATTTCAAAAAGATTACAAAAGAGTTATGATTGTATTACGAGTTAGAAAGAAAGGTGATAAGTAAGATGAATAAAAAAAATAAATTTCTTAGTATTATTGTTGTTGTCGTTGTGATTATTGGTGCATTTGTGATGAAAGCTTATAATCAATTGATTACTTTAGATAATAAAGTCGAAGCAGAATGGTCACAAGTAGAGAATGTAATGCAAAGACGGGCTGATTTAATTCCGAATCTTGTCAGTAGTGTTCAAGGCAGTATGACTCAAGAAAAAGAAGTTTTAAAAGAAATAACGGAAGCACGTAAAGCATACGCAGGAGCAAAATCTTCTTCTGAAAAAGGGCAAGCAAATGAGCAAATTGAAAAAGGATTAGGTAATTTTGTTACAGTATTGAATGAAGATTACCCAAAGTTAGCTTCTTCTGAAAATGTCAAAACCTTAATGACTCAATTAGAAGGATCTGAAAATCGAATTTCTGTTGAACGCCGTAACTATATACAAGCTGTTGAAACATATAACCAACAGATTTCAAAATTCCCTGATAAAATAATTGCAAAATTTTTAGGATTTGAGAAGAAAACTAACTATGTTGCGACAGAGCAGGGAAAAGAAGTGCCACAAGTGGAATTTAAATAAAAAATTTGTAGAAAATTTGGGTTAAAAAGAAAGAAGTGAGGAAGGTTGGATAAAAAAGTCGAAAAAATTCAAGAAAAAGTTCGTTTGTTTTATAAAAAGCATCAGCGGAATACAGCGATTGTTGTGGTAATTAGTTTAAGTATGATTTTAATATTAGGAATGGCTGCTTGGTATGAAGGAAAGGGAATCTCCTATGAAGCAAAACAAACTGCACTGAGAGAGAAGCAACATGCCTTACAAAAAAAGAGAGACGATATTTTAGCAGGGAAAATGACTGAAGCGTCAACCCAGACAACAATAAATAACTTTTCTAAACAAGAAATAACTGGTGAAAATGAATTAGTGACAATTACTGGAACGAATGGGCAGTTGAACATTAATGATGCTAATATCTATGTTTCAGATAATGCAGGTATTGTCTCAAATCAACTTAAACAGAAAATGTTTCAATTGAATCAACAATTGTTGGAAAATGCGAATGGCGCACAATTTATGCTTATTACCGTTCCTGCGTTACCTAGTGGGGAATCTGTTGAATCTTACAGCAATAAGATTGCTAATCAATTAGGTGTAGGGGATCGTGAAAAAAATAATGGTGTGGTTTTTCTAATGGCAATTGAGGATCGCGAGTCTCGCTTGGAAGTTGGATATGGCTTAGAGAGTATTTTAACGGATAGCTATGCGGATGATATTATTAATAATGAAGAAGTAAAAGAGGCTTTTAGAGACGAGGATTATAATACAGGTCTCAATAAAATTATTGATCAAGTATCGGCTGCAATCAATTCAAAAACCGCACAAGTGGATAATGAATTAACAAATATACAAACAGAGTTAAACACTAACACAACGAAAAGAAATGTTCTTTTAATGGCAAGTATTGCTGGGATGCTCATTTGTGCTATTTATATTTTACAAATTTTAAGAACAAGAAAACTTGTTAAAAAAATGTATCAAGATTATTTGAATTGTTTACCAACAAAGGCTGTCCTAAATAACTCAGAACAGACAAAGAAAGTATTAAATAAGATGAAAAAGACTTCTTTTTATTGTTTATATCTTAATGGAGCAACGTTATTTGCCACAAAAGGGAAAATAAGACGTGCCACTAAGCGTGGTTCTTTACTAAGTATATATCCAAATGCAAAAAAACAATCTTTTGGGCGTTTATTAGTAGGAGATACTTTATATAGTTATGATGGTAGTGTTTTGACGTATGCTTATTTAAACTCACAATACAATCCGTCTAATCATAGTAGTTCTGGTAGCGGCAGTGGTGGTTCATTCGGTGGCGGCTCATTCGGCGGTGGCGGCGCCTCAGGAAGTTGGTAAAATAAAAAGCTAGAAACGTTAATCGTTTCTAGCTTTTTGCTATTTATCTAAACCGTAAAGATAGTCATCATCTTTCATGGCTTCAACTGTTCCTAGTAAATAGCCATTTCCTACTTGGGAGAAGAAGTCATGGTTGCTAGTTCCTGTCGAAATACCATTCATTACAATCGGGTTCACATCATTGGCTGTATCCGCAAATAAGGGATCCATACCTAAGTTCATTAAAGCTTTGTTGGCGTTGTAACGTAAAAAGGTTTTTACTTCTTCGGTCCAACCTAAGTCATCATATAATTCTTCTGTATAACGTTCTTCGTTTTCGTACAATTCGTAAAGTAAATTATACATCCAGTCTTTTAGTTTATCTTGCTCATCTTCTGGTAATTCATTAAATCCTAATTGGAATTTATAGCCAATATACGTGCCGTGCACTGATTCATCACGGATAATCAATTTAATAATTTCAGCGACGTTCGCTAGTTTATTGTTTCCTAAATAGTAAAGAGGAGTGTAAAACCCAGAATAGAATAAAAACGTTTCTAAAAATACACTAGCAATTTTTTTCTCTAACGGAGTACCGTTTTTATAAATTTCGTTAATCCGTTCTGCTTTATATTGCAGATGTTTGTTGGTATTTGTCCACTCAAAAATATCATCAATCTCTTTTTTTGTATTTAATGTACTGAAGATAGAAGAATAACTTTTGGCATGGACAGATTCCATGAATTGGATGTTATTTAAGACGGCTTCTTCATGGGGCGTCCGCACATCATTTCTCAGTTGATCCATGCCGCTTTCTGATTGAACAGTATCTAATAAAGTTAAACCGCCGAAAACGTAGCCGACAGTAGTTTTTTCTAAATCGGAAAGAGTCCGCCAATCATCTAAGTCATTGGATAACGGAATCCGTGTATCTAACCAAAATTGTTCGGTTAATTTTTCCCAAGTGGATTTATCAATGACGTCTTCAATGGCGTTCCAGTTAATTGCTTCATAATACGTTGCCATGGTTATTCCTCCTGTATGCTGGGACAGCAGTCTGTTTGACTAGTTGTCTCGTTTCTTCGCTTAAAACGTTCTACAGAGTCCAAATAGGAGCGTGCAGCCGTTCTTCTTTGTCCAGTATATCTGAAAATGTCCTGTTTAAAAAGAGAACATTCCTAAAAAATAAGACGCTCAAGCAGAACGCCTTATTTAAGTGCTTTTCATTAAATCACGCAAGACTCACATTGATTGCTGCCAATTTCTTCAGCATCATCTGTAAATGTACGAATATAGTAAATTGATTTAATCCCTTTGTTAAACGCATAATGACGTAAAATGTTCAAGTCACGGGTTGTTTGTTTTGGTGTTTCTTTCCATTCATACAAGCCTTCAGGGATTTCTGAACGCATAAACAAGGTTAAACTCATTCCTTGATCAACGTGTTGTTGCGCTGTTGCGTAGACATCAATCACTTTGCGCATATCCATGTCGTAAGCAGAAGTATAGTAAGGGATTGTATCATTAGCTAAATAAGGCGCTGGATAGTAAATCTTACCAATTTTCTTCTCTTGACGTTCTTCAATCATGCGAGTAATTGGATGAATGCTGGCACTAGTATCATTAATATATGAAATTGAACCATTTGGCGCTACGGCTAAACGATTTTGATGATAAAGACCATCTTTTTTCACAGCATCGCGTAACGCAGCCCAATCTTCAGCCGTTGGAATCTGAATGTCTTTGAAGATTTCTTTCACTTTATCAAATTTTGGTGTAAAGTTGCCTTCAATATATTTATCGAAGTAAGCACCAGAAGCATAATCTGATTTTTCAAAATTATGGAAGACTTGGTTACGTTCTTTCGCAATTTGGTTACTTTCCATTAAAGTCCAGTAATTTAATAACATGAAATAAATGTCTGTAAAGTCTAATGATTCTTCAGAGCCGTATTCCATATGATTTTTAGCGAAGAAGGTGTGTAAGCCCATTGCGCCTAGTCCGATTGTATGGCTTAAATGATTTCCATTTTGGATAGTTGGCACGACATCAATTTCAGAAGCATCTGTTACAAAAGTTAACGCACGCGTCATAGCGCGGACAGATTTTCCAAAGTCAGGACTTTCCATTAAATTAACAATGTTAGTTGAACCTAAGTTACAACTAATATCTGTTCCTAAAACTTCATATTCTTGTTTCCCATTAATAACAGAAGGCGTTTGAACTTGAAGAATTTCAGAACATAAGTTACTCATGATAATCTTGCCATCAATCGGATTGTTTTTGTTAGCAGTATCAATATTGATGATATAAGGATAGCCAGATTCTTGTTGTAATTTAGAAATTTCATTTTCTAAGTCACGGGCTTTAATTTTACGTTTACGTATGTTTGGATTGGCCACTAGGTTATCATATTCTTTGGTAATATCTACATAGGAATAAGGCACACCATATTCACGTTCCACACTATAAGGACTAAATAAATACATATCTTCGTTGTTACGTGTTAATTCGTAAAATTTATCTGGAACAATAACACCAAGAGACAACGTTTTTACACGGATTTTTTCATCAGCGTTTTCTTTTTTAGCAGATAAGAACATTTCAATATCTGGATGGAAGACGTTTAGATAAACCACACCAGCACCTTGACGTTGACCTAATTGGTTAGAGTAGCTAAAGCTATCTTCAAATAATTTCATAACAGGTACAACACCACTTGCTGCGCCATCATAACCTTTGATTGGTGCGCCCGCTTCACGTAAGTTTGAAAGAGTAATTCCTACGCCGCCGCCGATTCGTGATAATTGAAGGGCAGAATTAATTGAACGCCCAATGCTGTTCATATCATCTGTTACTTGAACTAAGAAACAAGAAACCAATTCACCTCGACGTTTACGCCCAGCGTTTAAGAAAGAAGGTGTGGCTGGTTGATACCGTTGATGGATCATTTCATCCGCCAATGTTAAAGCCAACTCTTCATCGCCATCCGCAAAATACAAGGCATTAAAGGCAACCCGATCTTCATATGTTTCTAAATACTCTGTTCCGGCGTTGTTCTTTAAAGCGTATTGAGAATAAAATTTATAAGCCGCCATGAAAGACTTGAATTGGAAATGTTGTTCATCTAAGAAAGCATATAATTTTTCAATAAAGTCCATTGAATATTTTTCGATGAATTCAGTTTCAATAAAATCTTCTTTCATTAAAAAGTTGATTTTTTCTTCAGCAGAGCTGAATTTACGTGTATTCGGTTCTACATTTTCTTTAAAGAAGGCTGCGAGTGCTTCTTTATCTTTATTTAAAGGGATTTGACCATCAACAGGACGGTTAATCTCGTTATTCAGTTTGAAATAGCTGACATCTTTAATTTCTTTTAGACTCAATTTCTTCCACTACTTTCTTAAAGGTCTCCACGTCTTCGTCTGTTCCGCTAAACTCAAAGGAGTATAGAAGCGGAACGTGGTAATCGCGGGCAATATCTTTGGCGGTATAGACAAATAATTCAGCAAAATTACGGTTGCCCCCACCAGCTACACCAACTAACAGTTCTTGATTACTTTTATAATCAAGAAAGTCATTCACTACCTCTGTAATTTCTGCATCATAGGTAGGAATGACAAGAATAAAAGGCTCATTTATTTCAAAAAAAGGATTCGCTGGCTCAAGTTCATAAGCAGGCAAATCCAATTTTTTAATAAAGCGCCTTGTTTGACCGGTGACTGAAAAATAAACAAGTTTCATCTTAGCTAGCCAATTGTTTTAATTGGTCTGGACGGAAGCCAACAACGGTTGTTGCTTCAGATGTGATTACCGGTACGCTTTGGAACCCTTGTTCTTTTAACCAGTCGATAGCATCTGGTTGTGCGTCGATATTGATTTCTTCAAAAGCGATGTTATTTTCACTTAGGAAACGTTTCGCCATTTTACATTGGATACAGTTATTTTTTGAAAAGATTTTTACGTTCATTGAAAGTTCCTCCTCTTTTTTTCTACATAGACTAGTATAAATCTATGTAGAAAAAAGTCAACACTTTAACACTATATATTGTGGTGCGTTTTTCTCATAATACTAGTTTTTGTGTTTTTGAAAGAAAAATGAAAACACGTGAATCCTCGTTTTTGGGAGAAAAAACACATTGGTCAGTGTTTGACAAACAAAAAAATTAAAATTTTGAAAGAGAACATTTAGTGAAAAAACACTAAATATTGTGTTGACATTTGAGTTAGGCACAAGAAGAAAAAATAAGCGGATTTGTTATTGAATGAGTGGAATTTTATAGTAGCTAGTAACATAAAAAACAAGAGCTGACTTTTTTTTTCAAAAATGGTAACCTGAAAAAAGTGTCTCTATATAGAAGGAAAATAGAAGAAAACAGGAGATACATCCAGAAATTCATTGACTTTCCGTGTAAGCAAGCGTATTCTTTTAATTGAGAACGATTCTCATTTTCGTTTGAAACTTTTTCACATGGAGGAAAGTAAATGATTACGTTAGCGCAGGCAGAAGTTGGGAAAGTCTATACAGTCGAAAGCGTCCAAGCAGATGTTCAGACAAAGAAACATCTGAACAATTTAGGTGTCGTTGCAGGCCAAGCAGTTGTCCTTGTCAATTATCAGAATCAAAATGGTATTGTTTTATTACATAATAGTCGAATTGCGCTGACAGATACGATTTTACAAGCGATTCATGTGGAGGAGCGCTCGGCGAATGAGAAAGTTTGGGTCTCCTTAGATACCTTGAAAGTTGGAGAACGCGCTACAATAGTAGGGATCCACGGACAAGGAGCGGTGAAACGTCGGTTGATGGACATGGGCTTAACAAAAGGAACAGTAATTTTTATTCGCAAAGTAGCTCCTTTAGCTGATCCAATTGAAATCAATGTACGTGGCTACGAACTAACGTTACGAAAAAGTGAAGCGGAACTAATCTTGGTTGAAAAGGAGGAAAGCGAATGACTCAGCAAATTGCACTAGCCGGCAACCCTAATAGCGGTAAAACGACAACGTTCAATATGTTAACAGGAGCCAACCAATATGTTGGAAACTGGCCAGGGGTGACTGTGGAACGCAAAGAGGGGGTGGCAAAGAAAGATAAGACACTCATTATTCAAGATTTGCCAGGGATTTACTCTCTTTCTCCTTATACGCCTGAAGAAATTGTGGCACGAGATTATCTTTTGGAGGACCAACCTTCAGTGATTTTGAATATTCTCGATGTGACCAATTTGGAACGGAATCTTTATTTAACAACACAATTAATTGAAACTGGATTACCGGTTGTTTGTGCGTTAAATATGATGGATTTGTTGGAAAAAAACGGCCAAACATTGAATAGTGAAAAGTTAAGTTATGGCTTAGGCGTGCCTGTCGTTGAGATTAGTGCTTTGAAGAATCGTGGGTTGGATCATGCTTTAAAACAAAGTAAGCAGCGAGCGAATGCCATAGAGACAGAGGTTATTTATCCTTCTTATGATAATCGCTTAGAAGCAGCACTTGCTGAAATTGTTGATATTTTAGGGAATACTGTTCCTGAAACGCAACAGCGTTGGTATAGTTTAAAACTTTTTGAACGAGATGTTCGAACCAAAGAGCAATTATTATTGAGTTCTTTTCAAGAAAAAGAAATTGAAGAAGTCATTCAAATTACTGAAAAAATCTTTCAAGATGAAAGTGAAGCGATTATCATCAATGAACGCTATGCCTTTATTGCTCGATTAATTGCTTTGTGTGCGACGAAAAAAACAGAAATGACATTTACTCACAGTGATAAGATTGACCGAGTGGTAACCAATCGGTGGTTGGCGTTGCCAATCTTTGCGTTTGTGATGTGGTTGGTCTATTACTTGTCTATTCAAACGGTTGGTACAATGGGGACAGACTGGTTAAATGATGTCTTTTTTGGGGAATGGGTTCCTCAATTTATGGGAAATTGGTTGGCGCAATGGCAAGTAGCGCCATGGATGCAAAGTTTAATTTTAGATGGGATTATTGCAGGTGTTGGGGCGGTGTTAGGCTTTTTACCACAACTGGCCGTCCTGTTTTTATGTTTAGGTTTTTTAGAAGATTGTGGCTATATGGCACGGATTGCCTTTGTCATGGATCGTTTGTTTCGGAAATTTGGCCTATCTGGTAAGTCGTTTATTCCGATGTTAATTGCGACAGGTTGTGGGGTCCCAGGCGTGATGGCTAGTCGAACGATTGAAAACGAACGCGATCGGCGAATGACTATTATGGTCACGACTTTTATGCCGTGTTCAGCGAAGTTGCCAATTATCGCTCTGATTGCAGGTGCATTTTTTCCTAACCAAAGTTGGGTCTCGCCCTCTGCTTATTTCTTAGGGGTTGCTTCCATTGTGTTATCAGGAATTGCTTTAAAAAAGACCAAGCATTTTTTGGGAGATCCAGCACCATTCATTATGGAACTTCCCGCCTATCATTTGCCACAGCTTAGAAGTGTGGTTCGGCATGCCTATGAACGATGTCGCTCATTTGTAAAAAAAGCAGGCACGATTATTTTTGTTTCCAGTATTCTCATTTGGTTCATGTCCCATTATTCTGTGACGTTTCAACCCGTTCCAGAAAGTCAAAGTATTCTAGCATTTCTAGGTAAAGGGTTGGCGGTGCTATTTATCCCATTAGGCTGGGGTAATTGGCAAGGGGCAGTTGCCACAATTACAGGATTGATAGCGAAAGAAAATATTATTGGTACCTTAGGCATTTTATTTGGCAATGTGAAAGATGTTTCTGAAAACGGGGTAGAAGTCTGGGGCGCACTGCAACACACCTTTACGCCAGTCGCGGCCTATTCGTTCTTAACTTTTAACTTATTATGTGCACCTTGTTTTGCTGCAATTGGCGCAATTCGTCGTGAAATGGGAGACCTCAAATGGACATTAGGAGCCATTGGTTATCAATGCGGTTTGGCTTATATGGTTAGTTTTGTGATTTATCAATTGGGCCATGTATTAGTCGAAAAAGGCACACTAACTCTGGGGACTTTTTTAGCGATGGGTGTTGTTTTAGCTGGATTTTATTTCCTTATAAGAAAACCAAAGCCAGGCAAAGAAAGTGTCCAAGCAATCACTTCTTTAGAAAGAGGGTAATAACGGATGGCAACAATTATTTTATCCATTTTAATTTTTGGAACAGCAGGAATCATCACCTATCGACGAATCAAAAAAGGGGAAAGTTGTGAAGATTGTCAAACAGCTTGTCCTGTAAAAAAAGAACAATCTTCACAAGAATAACAACTGAAAAAAATTCCCTCTTGTATAAATAATAGCGGAGTGCTACAATATTGAGGTAGCTGAAAAGCCATTTTATACAACGGGGGCATAGCTCAGTTGGTTAGAGCATCTGACTCTTAATCAGAGGGTCTAGGGTTCGAATCCCTATGCCCCCATTGGGTGCCAAACCCACGAGAACGGTATTCTGTCGGCGTCTTAGGACGTTTCGAAGACGGAGTACGCGTTCTCTTTTTTTTACATAAAATGTCGTGTGTCGTGAGAGATACACTAGTTAAATCGCTTAAAGAATGCTACGCTTAGAAGAGCGAGAAAGTACGTTATATAAAAAAAGTTGAAAAATTTTTCAGGCTAAAAAAGCGAATTTAACAAAAAGCGCACTTTTTGGTTCCTATGAAACGAAAAAGTACGTACTATACAGCATGTACGGCACGGTATATGATGATATCAGAAAACGTTAAAGGAGCGAATCAAATGATTACATCACTAGCAGATACAGTAACATTAAACAACGGCACTAAAATTCCAGGAATGGGTCTCGGGGTATTCCAAATACCAGATGAAGAGACAGCAAAAGTGGTCGAAGAAGGGATTATCAATGGTTATCGTTTAATCGATACAGCGCAAATCTATGGCAATGAATCTGGCACAGGAGCGGGAATTAAAGCAGGCTTAGCGGCAACTGGTTTGAACCGTGAGGACTTATTTGTTACCTCGAAAGTTTGGAACGCGCATATTTCCTATGATGAAACAATTCAAGCTTTCAATGATAGTTTGGAACGTTTAGGTTTAGATTATTTAGATTTGTATTTAATTCATTGGCCAGGAAATAATTCTTACAAAGAATCATGGCAAGCTTTAGAAACTTTATATGCTGAAGGAAAAGTGAAAGCAATTGGTGTCAGCAACTTCCAAGTTCATCATTTAGAAGATTTACTTTCTTATGCAAAAGTTGTTCCGGTAATTAACCAAGTGGAACTACATCCAAAATTGGATCAAAAAGAAGTGCGTGATTTCTGTGAAAAACATGATATCAAAGTCCAAGCTTGGTCACCATTGATGCAAGGTCAATTATTGTCTAATGAAACCATTTTGGCGATTGCTGAGAACCATAATAAATCAGCAGCGCAAGTGATTTTACGTTGGGATATTCAACAAGATATCTTATTAGCCGTGAAATCTGTCCACAAAGAACGGATGATTAGCAATGCAGCGGTCTTTGATTTTGAACTAAGTGCAGATGAAATGGCACAAATTAACCAATTGAATGAATCGTTACGTGTGGGACCAGATCCAGACACGTTTGATTTCTAAAAATTAACTAGGAGGAGATACAATGAGTGAAGCAGTTAAAGGTTTTTCAGTAGTCAACCACGTGGGGATTACAGTCAGTAATTTGGATGAATCAGTAAAGTTTTATGAAGCATTAACAGGAACAAAAATCGCAAATCGTGATGAAATTGGTGGAAAACGGATGGCCCAAACACAAGGGTTAGATGATACATTAATCAAGTATGCCAATGTGCATCTAGAAAACATCAATATTGATTTATTAGAATATGTTAAACCAAAATCAGAAAAAGCTTCTTATTCCAACGAACAAATTAGTGCAATGCATATGTGTTTCGAAGTGGAAGATATTGATGCAGCTGTTGCACGTTTAAGAGCGATTGGCGTAGAACCTGATGGAGAGCCGATTACATTCCAAGAAGAAGATGGCTTGAAGAGCGGTTTTGGTACAGGGGTTGCTTACTTTACCGATCCAGATGGTACAAATTTAGAATTGATTGCTCCTAAAGGTCCATTTACACGAAATTAAGTTAAAAGACTTTCAAACAAACATCAAAAAGACCCCCTCATTCTAGTATCACTAACTAGAATGGGGGCTCTTTTTATTTTTTGAGACAGAAGTCGCTAAAGAAAAGATATTCCAAATCCGTAATTGATGGTATACTAAAACGTAACAAATAAAGGAGGAAGACAATTGATTCTTAGCGTCTTAACAGTTATTTATTTTATTAATGCAATTATTGCGGGAATTACCATTTTGTTAAAACCTCGAGATGTAGCAGCAATTTGGGCATGGCTACTCGTACTGATTGCTCTACCCGTTTTTGGTTTTTTCTTATATTTATTCTTTGGGCGCGGTTTAACCGACAAAAAGAAATTTTATTTGCAACAAAGTGATTTACGGGAATTAGAGAATTTCCAGAATTTCCAAGAAGAAAGTTTTGAACTTTATAGTCAAAAGATGCCGACGGAGGAGCAACAACAGTTTACAGACTTTTTTTCCTCGTTAAATAGGATGCCTCTGACTAAGAAAAATGATGTTGAAATTTTTACGGATGGTACGGAAAAATTCAATGCGTTGATGGCGGATATAAAAAAAGCTCAGCACTCCATTCATATTGAATATTATGCCTTTGTAACGGATCATATCGGCACCAAAATTTTGAACTTATTAGAAGAAAAGGCGGCTGAAGGGGTTGAAGTGCGGTTGCTTTACGATGCCTTTGGCTCAAAGGGCACCAAGGTTCATCATTTGAATGAATTGAAAAAAAACGGCGGTTTTGTCCAAACATTTATTACTTCTCAAAAAGCACTTCTGAAGTTTCGTTTGAATTATCATGATCACCGGAAAATTGTTGTTATTGACGGAAAAGTAGGCTACATTGGCGGCTTTAATGTTGCCGATCAATATGCTGGAACGACTAAAAAGTTTGGCTATTGGCGGGATACGCATTTACGGATTCAAGGGCCAGCAGCCTCATTACTGCAAATGCGTTTTTTAATGGATTGGAACGTCTCTTCCCCTGAGAAAAATCGTGTGGCGTATCAATTGGATTATTTCTTTAAACTTGAAGCATTGGTGCCAGAGGCAAATACATCCATTCAGATGATTGCCAGTGGTCCTAACAGTGACCGTGAACAAATTAAATTGGCCTTTATTAAATTGATTACTTCTGCCAAGAAAAGAGTCTGGATTCAAACGCCGTATTTAGTTCCTGATGACAGTGTCTTGGCTGCTTTAAAGGTTGCTGCGGCTTCAGGAGTAGATGTTAAAATTATGATTCCAGATAAGCCCGACCATCCGTTTATTTATCGAGCAACACAGTATTACGGCCGCTTATTGATGAAAGAAAATATTGAAATTTTAATTTATAACGGTGGTTTCTTACATGCGAAAACAATGATTATGGATGATGAAGTCTGCACAGTTGGTTCAGCCAATCAAGATATCCGAAGTTACAAATTAAACTTTGAAGCAAATGCTGTGTTATATGATAAAAAAATCATTGATCAATTAGAAGCAATTTTCTTAGAAGATCGAAAAAAATGTACAACAATGACTCCAGAAGTTGTTCGCGACATGTCAAAATGGTTGATTTTTAAACAACAAATTTCACGATTATTTTCACCAATTCTTTAAAACTGTTTTTCACAAAATGACGAACTTCTGATCAGAAGTTCGTCATTTTTCTTCGGGAATTCTATAAAAGTATAGAAAATCACAAAAAAAGTCAAAAAAATTTTAAAGAATATTTTTTAAATTTTTTCGTTATTTTTTTATCTTTAGTTGCTTTTAAAACAAATAAATCTTATTGTGAATTTGTTATTTTATTTTTGTGAAAAAGGGACATCTTTTATAAAAGTAAAAAAAATTAAGCAAAGAGTGTTGACAAAAAAAACGAAAAGGAATATGCTACATGTACAAGTTAAATACAAAGCAATGACAGAAAAGCAGTAGAGAAATAACCACTGTTACAGAAAGCTAGTGGCGCTGGAAACTAGTACACGTTATTTATCGAATTACATTCTTGAGCTTCTGCCTACAGGGCACGGGTAACAGCGTTATTTGTTAAGAGGTATATAGTATTTTAAATAAACTAAACTATGTATAAATTTGGGTGGTACCACGAGAAATTCGTCCCTAAGTCGTTTCGACGGCTTAGGGATTTTTTGTATTCTTTTTTTGAATACGTGGCAGACCAAAGAAAATTTCGTGAACCCGTGTATACATAGAAATAAACACGGAATATCGTGTAAAAACAAGTGTGTTAATCGTTTGTTTCGTTAAATGAACGATTTCCTATAAAGAGATAATTATAAATATGGAGGGTGATAACATGAATATCATTGACGAGCTAGCATGGCGTGATGCAATCAATCAACAAACAAACGAAGAAGGACTAAGAGAACTTACAGAAAATACGAGCATTTCGCTATATTGCGGTGTCGATCCAACTGGAGATAGCATGCATATTGGACATTTAATTCCTTTTATGATGATGAAACGATTCCAATTAGCAGGTCATCACCCATACATTTTAATTGGTGGCGGAACTGGAACAATTGGTGATCCGAGTGGACGAACAACTGAACGTGTCTTACAAACGATGGAAGCTGTGCAACATAATGTGGACAGTCTTTCAAACCAAATGAAAAAATTATTTGGTAAAGATGCTGAGGTAACAATGGTGAACAACTACGATTGGTTATCAGAACTATCTTTATTAGATTTTTTAAGAGATTACGGGAAAAACTTTAATGTCAACACGATGTTGGCAAAAGACATTGTCGCTAGTCGTTTAGAAAGTGGCATTTCCTTTACAGAATTCACATACCAAATTCTTCAATCAATTGACTTTTACACATTGCATAAAAAACATAATATTCAATTGCAAATTGGTGGCGCTGATCAATGGGGCAATATCACTGCAGGATTAGATTTGATTCGTAAAAAAGAAGGACCAGAAGCCAAAGTATTCGGGTTAACCATTCCTTTAATGCTAAAAGCAGATGGTACAAAATTTGGGAAAACAGCGGGTGGCGCTATCTGGTTAGATCCTAAGAAAACCTCACCATTTGAATTCTACCAATTCTGGTTAAACCAAGATGATCGTGATGTCATCAAATACTTGAAATTCTTTACTTTCTTAGATAAAGAAGAAATCGATGCGTTAGCTGAAAAAGTTGAAAAAGAACCAGGTAAACGTGAAGCACAAAGACGCTTAGCTGAAGAAGTGACACGATTTGTTCACGATGATGCAGCATTAGAAGAAGCGCAAAAAATTTCAGAAGCTCTTTTCTCAGGCAATATTAAAGACTTAACGATTGAGGAAATCGAGCAAGGGTTAGAACATGTGCCAACTGTTGAAATTACCAAAGATGCTAAAAACATCGTAGATTGGTTAGTTGACACAGAAATCGAACCATCAAAACGTCAAGCTCGCGAAGATGTGAGCGGAGGAGCTATAAGTATTAACGGTGACCGAGTTACCGATTTAGATTTTGCAGTCGATCCAACACAACATTTCGATGGAAAATTCGTTGTTGTACGGAAAGGGAAGAAAAATTACTTTTTAGCAAAAGTAATGGATTAGAAATTGATAATAATTTCACGAAGAGAAGACGTGTGATTATTTGATCAAAGTTAAAATTCTATTTCTCCTTACAGGTAGTGGTGAAACCGTTAATACACCTAATAAGAGTGGGATTGTACACACAATCCCACTCTTATTTTTTTATATAATGGTTCTGACAAGACACCTTGTGAAAAAATTATAAAATTAAAGAGCTATGATAACCATTGTTATTTTTCTTCTTTACACTTTAGCCGTTTGGGTGTAAGTTGTGAATGCAAAATCTAATTCATTAAAATTTGTAAGGAGGAATTTTCGTATGAAAAACGAAAAATTAGCAAAAGGCGAAATGAACCTTAATGCACTATTCATTGGGGACAAAGCCGAAAACGGACAATTATATAAAGACTTGTTGATCGACTTAGTAGATGAACATTTAGGATGGCGTCAAAACTACATGCCACAAGACATGCCAGTTATCTCTTCTCAAGAACGCACATCTGAAAGCTACGAAAAAACTGTCAACCATATGAAAGATGTATTGAATGAAATCTCTTCTCGCATGCGTACACATTCAGTTCCATGGCATACAGCAGGTAGATATTGGGGACATATGAACTCAGAAACATTAATGCCTTCTCTATTAGCTTACAACTTTGCAATGCTATGGAACGGGAACAACGTTGCCTATGAATCTTCTCCAGCAACTTCTCAAATGGAAGAAGAAGTAGGACATGAATTTGCTCACTTAATGAGCTACAAAAATGGTTGGGGACACATCGTTGCTGATGGTTCTTTAGCTAACTTAGAAGGCTTATGGTATGCCCGTAACATTAAATCATTACCATTTGCTATGAAAGAAGTAAAACCAGAATTAGTTGCTGGCAAATCAGATTGGGAACTATTGAACATGCCAACAAAAGAAATTATGGACTTATTAGAATCAGCTGAAGATGAAATTGATGAAATCAAAGCTCATTCAGCTCGTTCAGGTAAACATTTACAAGCAATCGGTAAATGGTTAGTCCCACAAACTAAACACTATTCTTGGTTAAAAGCTGCTGATATTATCGGTATCGGTTTAGATCAAGTTATCCCAGTACCAGTTGACCATAACTACCGTATGGATATCAACGAATTAGAAAAAATCGTTCGTGGCTTAGCAGAAGAACAAATTCCAGTGCTAGGTGTTGTCGGTGTAGTTGGTTCTACTGAAGAAGGTGCCGTTGACTCAATCGATAAAATTATTGCTTTACGCGATGAATTAATGAAAGACGGTATTTACTATTATGTACACGTTGATGCTGCTTATGGTGGTTATGGACGTGCCATCTTCTTAGACGAAGACAACAACTTCATCCCTTACGAAGATTTACAAGATGTTCACGAAGAATACGGTGTCTTCAAAGAGAAAAAAGAACACATTTCAAGAGAAGTGTACGATGCATATAAAGCAATCGAATTAGCAGAATCAGTAACAATTGACCCTCATAAAATGGGTTATATCCCTTATTCAGCTGGTGGTATCGTTATCCAAGATATCCGTATGCGCGACGTTATTTCTTACTTCGCAACTTACGTATTTGAAAAAGGTGCCGATATTCCTGCGTTACTAGGTGCTTATATCCTTGAAGGTTCAAAAGCTGGTGCAACAGCTGCTTCTGTATGGGCTGCACATCACGTTTTACCTTTAAACGTTGCAGGTTATGGTAAATTAATTGGTGCTTCAATTGAAGGATCACATCACTTCTATAACTTCTTGAATGATTTAACATTCAAAGTTGGCGACAAAGAAATCGAAGTCCACACATTGACTCATCCAGACTTCAACATGGTTGACTATGTGTTTAAAGAAAAAGGCAACGATGATTTAGTAGCAATGAACAAATTAAACCATGATGTATATGACTATGCATCATACGTTAAAGGAAATATTTACAACAACGAATTCATTACTTCACATACTGACTTTGCTATTCCAGATTATGGCAACAGCCCATTAAAATTTGTAAACAGCTTAGGATTTAGTGACGAAGAATGGAACCGTGCAGGTAAAGTAACTGTGTTACGTGCTGCTGTAATGACTCCATACATGAACGATAAAGAAGAATTTGATGTTTACGCTCCTAAGATTCAAGCTGCTTTACAAGAAAAATTAGAACAAATTTACGACGTAAAATAATTGAATCTTAAACGGAAAAAAGAAATGGTAACCGAACGAGGGAACGTTGGTCTGGTTGATTTATTCAATAGATAAATCAACCAGACGGCTAACCTCTTAACCAATTCTTTGTCTGGGTAAGAGGCAGTCGAATGACTATTTTACTCAGCGTATAACAGTCATTCATGCTCCTTATCCAAAATCTTATAAGGAGTGTACAAAATTGGATAAACAACAAGTTAAAAAAATTGAATTAGGTACTTTTATCGGTTTAACAATGGCATTGTGTGCAACTGTACGTAGTATCCCAACACTTGCTGCTGTTGGTTGGACATTAATTTCTTACACAATTTTCGCGGTCTTATTCTTTGCTGGTCCAATCGCATTGATATCTGGTGAATTATCTACGATGCTTCCTCAAGAAGGTGGCCCTCAACTTTGGGTTAAAACTGCCTTAGGTAGCAAATGGGGTTTTGTTGTCGCTTGGTTACTATGGGTGCAAATGTTCCCAGGAATGGTAATGGTTGCTTCTACATTAGGCCCTTTGCTAGGTAATACATTTGGTAATGTTCACTTAGGTGAAAATCATTGGTTCGTATTAGGTTGTATCTTAGTGATTTACTGGATTATTACAATCTTGAACTTGAAATTTGACATGGCGAAAGTTGGCGGAAATATTGGTGTTTGGCTAGGTGTTTACATCCCAGTATTAGTTATGTTTGTTTTAGGTCTTCTTTCAATGATTAAAGTAGGCTTAACACCTGGCGGCTATTTAGGTGCCTTCTCTTGGTCAAAAGTTTTACCAAACTTAGAAAATATGGACACATTTAAATATCTAGCAGGGATTGCGTTTATCTTTGTTGGGATTGAAATGTCTTCTGTTTATATTCCTCGTTTGAAAGATGCAACAAAAAATTATACAAAAGGCGTTTTCATTTCATTAATTGGTTTAGTTTTATTAAACGTTATTAATGCAATGTTTGTTGCTAATATTGTTCCAAATGGCAAAATGGAATTGTCTAACATTACACAACCAATTTTGCTTTATTGTGACGTTTTAGGTTTACCAACAATTATTGGTAATATCTTTAGTTTCATGGTCTTCTTAGGCGTGTTATTACAATTATCTGCTTGGGTTACTGGACCATCAAAAACAATTATTCAAGTTGCTCGTGATGGCTTATTGCCACCAAAATTTGGTTTCCATCGCGAAAATAAATATGGCGTTTCTCGTAACGTTGTGTTAACACAATCTGTGGTTATCTCATTATTCGCTTTACTTTATGGGGTAATGGATGATGTCAACGCTGTATTCTTAACTTTAACAAATGCAACAACAATTATTTATAGTATTGTGTATGTATTGATTGCGATTTCCCTAATTAAATTACGTAAATCTCAACCAGATACACTACGTCCTTACCGAATTGGTAAAAAAGGTAATGGCTTAGCTTATTTAGTGGCAGCAATGTTAATTTTTAGTGTTATCATTGTTATTTTCGCCACATTAGGTACAACAACCGTGACTGATGCAGTCTTAGTTGCATTAATCACTATTGTCATGTTTGTGATTCCGTTAATCATTAATCGCTTTAAAAAAGCAAGTTGGGCAACGGAAGTAAAAGAAGATTTAGGTGAATAAAAAGGCTAGCAATTATTTTGCTGAGTGCCTCTTCACCTGATGACTATAGTAAATTGTCGTTTGGAAACTGAAGCAAGT
Organism: Enterococcus sp. DIV1090; assembly: GCF_050537975.1. Taxonomy (NCBI): domain Bacteria; kingdom Bacillati; phylum Bacillota; class Bacilli; order Lactobacillales; family Enterococcaceae; genus Enterococcus; species Enterococcus sp. DIV1090. The sequence continues at coordinate 367,241 of NZ_CP172917.1, forward strand.
TCGATTATTGCTTCAGTTTTCGCTTTCCATAAAAGGAGGTTTTCATATGAAATCAACGAAACCCACTGTTTCGTTCGCTGAAAGTTTAGGCATTTTGATTGCCTTGTTAGCGATTCTCGGGTACTTAATTATTGGTCAAAAATTAACCCCTCACATACCGATTCTTTTTGTATTCATGTTGTTGTTGCTTTATGGCAAATGGAAAGGATTTTCTTGGGATGAGATCCACGAAGGCATTGTGGAAGGGATTAAACCAGGGATCATTCCGATTATTATTTTCTTGTTGATAGGTGTCTTAGTTGCTACTTGGATCTTGTCTGGGACGATTCCAACAATTATGGTCTATGGTTTTAAAATTATCTCAGTGAAGTTCTTCTTACCAACCGTTTTTGTGGTCTGTGCACTAGTTGGTGTGACGGTAGGGAGCTCCTTTACGACTGTTTCAACTATGGGGATTGCCTTTCTAGGTATTGGACATATTCTTGGATTCGACAATGCGATGACAGCTGGCGCAGTTGTTTCAGGTGCCTTTTTAGGGAACAACATTTCACCGTTATCTGATACAACAAACTTAGCTGCTGGAATTGGTGGCGTGAATCTTTTTGAACATATACTAAACATGATGTACACTGTTATTCCGGCGTTTATTATTTCGATTGTCGGCTATATCTTCTTGGGGCATCAATCTGGTTCGGCGGATTTACAATCGGTTGATGCAATGGTCCAAACGTTACATCAAGGATTCTGGATTTCACCGATAACATTGTTGCCAGTAGCGGTTTTATTCTTATTCGCTTGGAAAAAGGTACCGGCTATTCCAACGTTACTAGTCGGCTCTACAGTGGCGGTCATCTTAGCTTTTATAAATGATCATCACCTAAGTTTAGCGAAAGTTTCTACCATCTTAATGAGTGGTTATGTGGCAGATACAGGGGATCAAAGTATTGATACACTTTTATCTCGTGGTGGGATTGAAAGCATGTTAGGTTCTGCTGCGTTGATTATTTTGGCATTAGGTTTGGGCGGTTTGTTGATTAAGTTTAACATCGTGGCTACTTTAATTGATAAAATTAAAGGCTATGTGAATAATCCAGCCAAATTAATCGCTTTAACTGCCTTAAGTTCTGTGGGAATTAACTTACTAGTTGGCGAACAATATTTGTCAATTATTTTACCAGGGGAAACATTTAAATCCTCATTTACTCGTTTAGGTATTGATAAAAAATATTTAACTCGTACTTTGGCAGATGCTGGGGCGGCAGTCAACTCGTTAATTCCTTGGGGAGTTAGTGGTACCTTCATTATGGGAACGTTAAAAGTTGGTGCACTAGAATACTTACCGTATGCCTTTTTCCCATTGCTTTGCCCTATTATCACTGTCATTTTGGGGATATTCTTAAAAAAACAACAAGGGGAAAACAAAAAAGCACCAGGGACTAACGTTGAATTGTGAGTTTTTTCAGATAATTAAACAATTGGTTACGATTGAACCTCAGTGTATCTACTGATTGGTTCAATCGTTTTTTCGTCACAGATTTTTTACAATTCTTCATATAATCTTTGAAGCTCCTTAAAGGCAATTTAATTATTCTAAGTTATGATACAAAGGATCAATCAAATAGGTGGATGAACGTGGTGTTAAACTCATAGAGACTAACAGTAGTTTATTCTTGCTCAATGTTGAGGTGTAGGTTCGAATCCTACCGTCCACTTTCTGTTATTTAAACCAACTAGAACGAAACACAAACAAGTGACGGATACACATGATTAAGGTACAATAAGGGTAGGGAAAACAAGGAGGAATTCTTATGAAAAAGATAGGGCTTATTTCTAGTGCTTTTCTTTTAACCCTTGCTTTAGCAGCATGCGGCGGCGGAAAAAGTACAGAAAATACGGATAGTCGTTCCAGTGCTGCGGAAAGTACCACAGTCGAGAGTACAAAAACATCTGCTACAAAAGAATCAAGTAGCAAAGCAGCAACGAAATCTAGTGATGCGAAACCGTCAGGAACAACAACAGCTGATTCGAAAGCAACAGCTTCTTCTACGAAGGAAGCGGCAAATAATGGCTCAGCAGAAAAACAATCACCAGCGAAAAATGCGAATCCAGATGACCAAGCCAAGCAAGTGCTTAACCAGCTAGCAAACATGTTTCCTGGTCAAGGCTTACCGCAGGCAATTTTAACGAGTCAAACGAATAACTTTTTAACTGCAGCGACAACATCACAAGCGGATCAAAACAATTTCCGTGTTTTATATTATGCAGAAAAAGAAGCGATTCCAGTGAATGATGCACGTGTTAATCAGTTAACGCCAATTAGTTCTTTTGAGAAAAAAACATATGGCTCTGATGCCGAAGCAAAAAATGCAGTGAACCAAATCATTGACAATGGCGGTCAACCAGTAGATTTAGGTTACAATATTACTGGGTATAAACAAGGGGCGGCAGGTTCTAGTTACTTATCTTGGCAAGAAGGCAATTGGAGTTTAGTCGTACGGGCCTCAAATATCAATGGGGAATCGCCTGATGATTTAGCGAAAAATGTTGTCAATATTTTGGAACAAGAAACGTTGCCAGCACCGAATACCGTTGGTCAAATCACACTGAACGTGGCAGGAACCACTGACTATAATCGCAACTCAGTAGTTTGGCAAGCCGGTACAGTCGTTTACTCTGTCCATCATTTTGACCCAATTCAAGCAGTGAAGATGGCAACATCAATGTAATTAATAAAAAGAAAGCATGTGACAATGGGCATTGTCGCACGCTTTCTTTTTATTATTTTTGTTCTGTATAACCTTGTGACTCCACCAATTCTTGGCTTTTCTTCATGCTGATTCCCTTAGAAGAATCTCCATCAATCTGGAGACCATCCACTTTTTTGGCTTTATCATAATCAAGTTTTTCATAATTAATCGTCAATTTTTCGATGGCTTGTTTGTCCTCATAGGTCAGTTTGTAATCAAGCCCTTTGATGTCCTCATATTGTTTAGAAACGGGTTCCAACGCTGTTTTTGCCTCTTCTTTTGTAATCCCCAATTTGTCATAAGAAACAATGTTTTTAGCCGTTTGCGTTAAGACTTTATCTCCTTGGTACGTATAGGTTAAGGTGGAATCAATCCCATCTTGTGGCGAACCTACAAAGGTTTTTGTCTCTATTTTTGAACCGCAACTTGCAAGAAAGAATACCCCAATAAAAATTAAAAATACGCGTAAAAACTTTTTCATTTCTAGATAACCTCCTTTAGCTGTTTATTCTTGACTGTAACATAACACGGCAAATAATTACTGTTAAGTAGAAAGCTTGTGAGAAGTCCAGCAAATAAAACTAAATAAAAAAACTTGCCTCTTCTCATAAAAATGAAGAGGCAAGTTTTTTATTTAGTAATATCACTTAAATCTGGTTGTGAGTGAGCCAACCGACTGGCAGCCGCAGCCGCAATTGCGCCCACGATATCATCCAAGAATGTGTGGACATGTTCGCCATCATGCGCATTTAACTCTTTTAAAATGCCTGGTTTTACCTTGTCGATATACCCATAGTTCGTAAAACCGATAGATCCATAAACATTTACAATGGAGAGCGCCATAATTTCATCAATGCCATAAAGCCCTTCATCTTCCGTTAAAATTTCTTGTAACGGTGAGAGTAGCTTGTTTTCTTCCGCCAGAATATCCAGTTGAACACCTGTAATAATCGCGTTGTGTACTTCACGCTTTGTTAACACGGCATCAACACTTTCTAAACAAGTATCTAATGTTAAATTGTCAATATAATCTTTTTGTAAAAATAACACAAGTTCAGCTAAATCATTCATTGTTACGCCACGTTCTTGCAATAAACGACGTGCGCTATTTTCTAACGTATCTCCTTGGATTACCATTTTTTGTCCTCCTAATTTCTGCTTTAGTTGAAGTTCTTCTTTCATGGTACCAAAAAGAACGATAAAGGGGAATTAGAATCTATTTTGGTAGAGAATAATTTAGTTGAAGTGTTATTTTTAGTTAAAAATTACTAAGCGTTCGGTTGTAACGATGCCATCACTTGTTTTAATTGTGTCACTGATTTTTGGAAGAGTTCTTTTTCAGCGGCATTCAGATTCAATTCAATAATGTCAGTCACACCTTGATTGCCAACGACTGCAGGAATCCCTGTAAATACATCTTGTTGCCCATATTGCCCATCTAAGTAAGCTGAGACAGGTAAAATAGCTTGTTCATTATTTAAAATGGCTTTAACAATGCGTGCAGTACTCATACCAATCCCATAATAGGTCGCTTGTTTGCGATCGATAATTTCATAAGCTGTATTTTTCACTTTATCAGAAATGATTGGTAAATCGTCACTAGTTAAGCGTTCTGTCGTATCCACAATTTCTAAAATAGGTTTGGTACCAATCATGGTATGAGACCAGACAGCCACTTCAGAATCCCCGTGTTCGCCAATAATATAGCCGTGAACATTGCGTGGATCAATCGCTAAACGTTGAGACAGTTCTTTGCGGAAACGAGTTGTGTCCAAAGTTGTACCAGTTCCAATTACTCTTGAAACAGGTAAACCAGAAGCTTGCCAAGCCACATAAGTCAGTACATCGACAGGATTTGAGGCAATCACTAAAATTCCATCAAAACCAGATTTCATGATATTGTTAACAATTGTTTTCATAATTTCTGCATTGATTGAAACCAAATCTAGACGACTTTGCCCAGGTTTTTGATTAGCACCAGCTGTAATCACGACGATATCGGCATCTTGGCAGTCTTGATAGTCGCCAGCCCAGACGTTTACATTTTCTTGACCCCAAGACACACCATCTAATAAGTCAATTGCTTCGCCTTCAGATTTGGCTTTGTCAATATCAACTAAGATTAATTCATTCGCAATCCCTTGGTTGATCATGGAATAGGCAATACTTGTGCCAACAAAACCAGTACCAATAATTGCGACTTTTTTGTTAAATACTTTCATCGTTCATCTCTTCTTTCTGTAATATTTCTTTCTTAGTGAATTATATCACGAACTTTTTAGGTGTGGTTATACCAATCTGTAATAGTCTTTATTAACAATTTAAATAAGGGAAGCGTGCTTTTTTTGTTATGATAAGAGTAGGAAAATAGAGGAGATAAGGAGGCAAAATGACAACGACAACAGTGTATTATGCAAGCAATAATGAAAAACAGCCGAACCGTTTTCAACTAGTTATCGGTAGCTGTAGCTATGAACTTCCAAAAATAGAAATCTACGAAATCCTGGAATGTGTCGCTTCAGCATATGGCTATCAAAAAGAACCATTCATTGAAGAACAAACAGAATGTTTTGTTAAAGGCAACCGTTGTATACATGTTTCCCAACAAGCGACGACGTTGACTTTTGTTGTGAATGATCTGCGTTTAGTAATGGAAAAACAATGCCGGAATCACGAAGAAGTCTTTCAAGAAGTCAATCATATTTTATTGAATATTTTTGAGGAGACCCCTTGTGTTTTTCTCGAAAAGTAGGAAAGAAGGATTAAGATGAAACAGGTGAAAATAACAACTACCTCAGACTTGATTAATGGCGGCTGCAATGCCTGTCCGAATGTGAAGTGTACGAATTATCTTGTTCATGTAGAAGATGAAACAATTGCGTTAGAAACGCTAACCGTTGCAGATTTAGTAACTTTATTAGCACTCAAAGAAGGGTTTCGTCAAAAATTAGTTATGGAAATGTTCGAAGAATATACGATGTTTGAAAGGGAAACTCATCAAGTGGTATTTAAGGAAGAGGAAACGAGAATTCTTTTTCAATCAAAAAAACAGACCATTCGAAGCACTCTTTTGTCTAAAGAGCCACAACAAGTGTTCCAAGAAACCCAGCAAATTTTACACCAACTATTTGAGTTAGAACCTTTTGAATTTGAATTGGTAGAGGAAACTGATAAATAAAAAACAGGAAAACGATTTAGCGAAAGCTAAGTCGTTCTCCTGTTTTTTAGGTTTGTCGTTCACGAATTTTTTCAACGATTCGGTTATAAACTTCAGAGAAGGAAGTATTGGCATGGTGATCGGTCTGGACAATGAAAATTTTTCGAGAAGCAAAGGACTGATCAATTGGTTGCCAAGGGATCTCATCGGAAATAGATAATCGAGAAACAATTGATTGCCCAATGTTATTTTTTAGCAATTGTAATAGGACTTCGTTGTTGTTTAATTCGATAATTGGTAAGTTGATGCTGTGTTCGTTGAGATAAAGCTCATTGAAAAAACGTAAGCCAGAGTTCTTTTCTCTTAAGAGCCAAAATTTTGAAGCGGCATCTCCTGCTAGAACTAGTTGGTCTTCATAAACAATTTCTTTGTGTAGATTTTTGGTTTCAATGGGTTTTTCAATTAGTCCAATGTGGGCATGATTATTTTGAACCATATCCACGACTTCGTTTGAATTCATCAGTTGAATCGAAAAGTTGATGAGTGGAAAAGCGGTAACCAAACTCTCCATAATATCTGGCAGTAAATAAATAGCAACTGTATTTGAAGAGGCTATAATGCAGTCTTCTTTAAAATTCTCTTTTTCTGCAGCTTGCGCAAAAGAAGTAGTTAAGCTTTCAATAATCGAGAGCATTTTTGGATATAGAAAATCAGCTTCTTTGGTAGGAATAACCGATTGTTTTCCATTACGATAGAACAGCTTGATCGAAAAGTGTTGCTCTAATTTCTTGATTTGCAAAGAAACAGTTGGCTGAGAAATATACAATTGTTTGGCCGCCGCACTAAAATTTTTGGTTTCATACACAGCAATAAATGTTTTGATCCATTCGAACATAAAATCGCCTCTTTCTATTTACTATCTTAATAGTTGGTATTGCAAATATTTATTTTACAAATATAAATATTTCATTTAGTATAATAACATACTTTTGATTAATATCAATAATAATAAATAAAGACGGAGTGTGACTACATAATGGTAGAAAGTGCGAAAAAATTCTTGCGGAAAGTCCCGATTCCCATTTGCGGACTAATTTTAGGGATGGTTTCTTTGGGGAATTTACTTTATTCCTTGGGATATGCAACAATTGGGACCATTTATTGTGTACTTGGCAGTCTCTTAATGATTTTAGTTATTTTAAAAATTATTTTTACAATGAAACATGCATTAAGCACCTTAGATGATCCAATTATTGCTTCGGTATCACCAACATTTACAATGGCTTTAATGGTTATTTGTGTTTTCTTAGATCGGATATTTACCAATGCTGCTTGGATTAATGTGTTGTGGATTGGCGCAGTGATTTTACATTTTATTTTAATGATTTATTTTGTAGCGGTGCATATTTTTCCAACAAAAATCGAACTGGAACATATTTATCCAAGCTGGTTTATTACGTTTGTCGGCATTGGCGTTATTCCTAATACTTCTCAATTGTTTATCAATGAGTTGGGAAAAATTGTTTTTTGGGTAGCGTTGTTCTTTTATTTACTCTTGTTACCAATTTTAATCAAGAGAATTACGAAGTCGAAAGAAATGCCTGAATCGACCATTCCTTTATTGACGATTATGACAGCGCCAGGTTCGTTATGTTTAGCTGGCTATATTTCAATGGGTGGTCATTTGTATATGCCATTAGTTGTTTTCTTGCTAATTTTATCTCAATGTATTTATGGGATTGTAGTAGTGAATCTATATAAAATTATGCAAGTGACATTCTATCCAAGTTATGCTGCCTTTACATTCCCATTAGTGATTTCTGCGACAGCATTAGTCAAAGTTAAACCTTTATTTGCAGAAAAGGTAGGCCTAACGAGTCTGTTAAATATTTTGTCTACTTTTGAACTCTTATTAGCTGTGGCTATTGTAAGTTATGTGTTCATTCGATATTGCATTTTTTTATTCCAAAGAGAAAATAACACGAAAAAAGTGGAATTAAATTAAAAAAAAGAGAGGAAGCAAAGAGGTGAAGAAACTATTAATTACTGGAGGAGCTGGCTTTATTGGTTCTAATTTGGCTAATTTTTATAGTCAACAGTATCAAGTTTTTGTGATTGATGATTTGTCCATGGGGCGAGTGTCAAATTTGCAACAAACTGAGCAGTTGGTTTTTATTAAAGGAAGTGTGACGGATCAGCAATTATTGGACGAAGTACTTTCAAAGCATTCGTTTGAGTATATCTTTCATCTTGCGGCCGTGGCAAGCGTGGCAAGTTCTGTGGCACAGCCTCTAGAGACCCACGAGGTCAATTTTTTAAGTGTATTGAAAATATTGGAATCAATAAAAAAATATCAAAAAGAGCTCAAACGTTTTGTTTTTGCTTCGTCGGCAGCCGTTTACGGTGCAGAGCCAACGTTGCCTAAAAGAGAAACTTCGGTGATTTGCCCTTTGAGTCCCTATGCTATTGATAAGTTTGCTGCTGAACGTTATGTTCTCAATGAATACCATTTACATGGGGTACCTACAAGCGCAGTTCGCTTCTTTAACGTCTATGGTCCCAATCAAAATCCTGCTTCCCCCTATTCTGGTGTCCTGTCCATTTTGATGGATCGTTATATCCAATTAGAGCAAGGGCAAGCGAGCCAATTTCAAATATTTGGAGATGGTCAGCAAACACGTGACTTTATCTACATTGAGGATGTCCTAACTGCATTAGATTTAGTAGCAACCAAAAGTGAAGCGTTGGGACATGTTTATAATGTGGGTACCGAAGTTGCCATTTCCCTTAATCAATTAATTGAAGAAATGAACCAATTAGTGGGACTTTCTTTGCCAGTTTCTTATCAAAAGGAACGAGATGGCGATATAAAATATTCTCTTTCAGATAGTTCTGCTTTGAAAGGCTTAGGTTTTTCACCCGTTTATTCAATTCAAGAAGGACTTCAAAAATATCTTAAGTTTACCCATAATACCCAAAATAGATAAAAAAAGACGAGACTTATTTGTTAAGTCTCGCCTTTTTTTGTGCAAATGTTTCGCCCCAATGGCAAAGTGAAGAGAGGGCATCATAAAGAGCATATCCTTCCGGAGTGAGCGTATATTCCACACGCGGGGGTAGTTCGTTAAAGGATTCTCGATGGACTAGGCCATCTTTTTCCATTTCTCTCAAGCGATCTGTCAGGACGCGCTGAGTGATTCCGTCGAGCGCACGCATCAATTCACCGTTGCGCTTGGTTCCTTGGAATAATTCATCCATTAATGATAATTTCCATTTGCCGTTAATGGTGGAAAGGGCTAAGTTGATACTGGTTTGTTTATCAGTTGTCATAGTTTCTCCTTGTGACACGTAATGGTTACTTTTTTCTTCCTAGGTGAATAAAAAGTGCGTACTTTTTTTCTCCATCATAGTGAGTAATAATAACTATGTCAAGTAAGGTAAGAGGAAGGAAGAAGAAATATGATGTATCAAGATGTTGTTCGCAGCCGCCGCTCAGTTCGGGATTTTATGCCAGATGTTGAGATTCCTAAAGAGGAATTAATGGCCATAATTGAGGAAGCGATGTTCGCGCCAAATAGTACCAATTTAAATTCATGGCGTTTTTTAATTGTCACAGAAAAAGAACAAAAAGAAGCCCTTTACGAAGTTTCGATGCAACAACCAGCAGTTAAAGGGGCAGCGGCGGTGATTATTTTATTAGGTGATTTGACTGCTTATACAGTGGCCAATGCAGATGAAATCAGTGCTAAAGCTGTCGCACAAGGAACGATGACGGAAGAAATTCGTCAAGGAATTAATGAAAATGTTTCTTGGTACTATGATGTTAGCGAAGAACAAAAAAGAGAGTGGCTAATGTTAGACCAAGGCTTAGTTGCGATGCAGCTGATGCTTTCTGCAAAAGATCGAGGCTATGATACTGTGGCGATGTCTGGTTTTGAAACAGAAGCTGTTCGCAAGTTATTTAATATTGAGGATCATTTAGTGAACGGACTGATTATTCCGATTGGCAAAGCTCAAACACCCGGCTTTGAAACAGTCCGACGAGATGTTTCAGAAGTAGTAACTTGGTTAGATTAAAAAGCTAAACAGTTCTGCAATTGCTGTTTATTAGATTTTGAGCGTGGAACAAACATCCAAAGTGATTGTTGTCCCACGTTCGTTTTTTTGTTGATCATCCGCTTTTGAGAATGGCCAGAGAAGACGTTTAGTGAACCAATTTTGAAAGAAAGTGATACACTAGAAGAAAAAGAAGTGGGGCGACCTTATGCGTTATGTCATAATGCAGTCACGAGATATTCGTGAAAATTTAGCAACGGAAGATTATCTATTAAACACTCTCTCTTTTGAAGAGCCCTTAGTGTTGTTTTATATTCAGGAACCCTGTGTTATTTTAGGCCGAAATCAAAATGCTTATGAAGAAATTGACTTAGCTTATGCTAGAGAGAAGGGAATCGTTATTACTCGCCGTTTATCGGGCGGTGGTGCTGTTTATGATGATCTCGGGAATGTCAGCTTTAGTTTTGTTGTTCAGGAAGGACATCAAGCTTTTGGGGATTTTAAAGCGTTCACTAAACCAATTATTGAAGCATTACATAAAATGGGCGCAACGGGGGCCGAGATTAGCGGTCGCAATGATTTATTAATTGATGGGAAAAAATTTTCTGGCAATGCCATGTATACAAAAAAGGGGAAGATGTATACTCATGGTACCTTGATGTATGATGTTGATTTGGCAGAAGTTCAACGTGTTTTAACTGTTTCTAAGAAAAAAATTGAATCAAAAGGGACAAAATCTGTTCGGGGACGCGTAACCAATTTACGGCCGTACTTAGACGAAAAATATCAACAATTAACCATCGAGGAATTTCGCAATCGTTTACTGATGGAGCTCTTTGATGTCGAATCTCTAACTGAAATTGCGGAGAAAGAATATGTCCTAACCAAAGCAGATCAACAGGAAATTAGGAAATTGGTCGCTGAAGTGTATGGCAATGAAGCTTGGATTTTTGGTGAAGCGCCTAAATTTACGATCAAAAAAGAAGAAAAGTTTAAAGGCGGCATTGTGGATGCACGTTTGACTGTTGAAAAAGGTAAAATAATTGAGTTAACGATTTATGGTGATTACTTTGCCAAAAAAGAAACAGCGGAAATCGTTGCGGCTTTATTAGGTGTGGACTATCAGTATTCATCAATTTGGCAAGCATTAGCAGCGTTTAACTTTGAAGACTACTTTGTAAATATCACCAAAGAAGAATTTGTTCATTTATTGGTGGATTAATAAACGTGCTGGGACAAAAGTTAAAGAATCTTTTGTCCCAGCACGTTTATTTAATGATGGTTGGCTCTTGCTAGAAAAATTTCCCATGAACGTCCCAATTGCCAGTATCTTTGGCTTTTTTCAATGTTTGCATTCGACGGAAGCCAACAGGATGATCGGATAAGAAGTTACTCAATTTAAGCCAGATGGTATCATCATGTAAATCAATACTGTGAAAGTATTCTTCTAAATCCACACGACTGCCCATGTATTTTCCTGAAAATAAATAAATCATGCTTAAAGCACCTTCTTCTGCGTAGTATAAACCTGCGCGATCAGCGGTATATTCTTGCGTTCTTGTAAAACTTTTATCTAACGCAACTGGTTTCAAAATAATGGATAACATTAGCCGCCATAAATTAGTGTGTCCACATTTATGGTGTCCTAGCTCGTGTGCCAAAATAAAGCGAATCAGCGAAAAATCGCCTGTATTGTACGCGATGTCCAACAAATCACTGTGAATGACAACATAGCGTCTGTGTAAAGAGCATTTTGCCGCAAAAGCGTTTAAGACACCATTCCCGTTGATTAAATAAAGACGTGGCATCCTTAATTTTTTAGTGCCAAAGCCCATTTCTTTTGCCAAATCAATATACAAGGAATAAATTTCTGGTAACTGATTTTCTGTAATTTCCACTCCGTTAGAAGCAGTGTCCATGTACATATAACGAATGGTAAAAAAAGCAATGACTGGCGCAATTGGTGCAATTAAGACAATTAATAACCAGTCAGGAATCGGCAAATCACTCAATATCAATAAGGCAACTAACCCCAATGCGAAAAACAATAAAACAAAACCAATGATAATCATTGGTACTTCAAAACGATAACGTAACTTAGCAACAGAAATTTCTTTCTTTTTTTCCTGCGGTTGACAAATAAACATTCCTCCCCAAACATTTCCCAAACACTTTTTCAAATAAAATGACTTATCTGTTACTTCTAATATACCATTGGTTAATCGATAATGACAATGGTGGGAACTTGAATAAAGGTAATTATATCAAGTGATTAATGAAAGGGACTCGTTGTACGCGGGGAATTGGTCTATCTTGATTAAATAAAATTTTAATAATCTAACTGTTTTAGACGTAATAAAGTAGTTTCTGGAGTTAATTTTTTAATAACATACAAACGCAAAATCGCATGTTCAATTTTTTGTTCTTCTGGCGATAGCGCCGAATTTATATAGGATAACTTCTCAATTAAATAGGTTAAAAATGAGCCAGCACCTTGGCTGCCCACTAAAAAGCCCATTTCTTCCGTTTCGGTTAATTGTTGTTTTTTTAAGTGGTAAATTTCTTGTGCAAGTGCCCTCGAGGCTGAGACAAAAGTGTTTAGCTCCAAGAAATAAGAAGAAATTTTTGAAAGTTGCTTTTTGACTTTCGAGGAATTTCAGCTTATTTCCGAAGGAGCTACTTTTGTTCAGCTGATTATCTTAAAAGTTATAAAAGAGTTTGCTTGTTCAAATTTGTTAGTAAGTCGCTTTTTGTTGCTACTGTAACAGTTTCCATTGCACTCATCCTTTGCTTTTATATGATACATCTAGTATAACATGGTCTCACTTTTTTTATTTTTCCTCTTGCTCTGGTACGCGTTTCATAAGGTAAGCTAGGTGTATCAAAATATTGGAGGGCATGAAAATGAATGTTATAGTGGAGATAAGCGATAGACTTGGTATGGATTACTATTTTGTCTCGGTGACTACGACGGCCAAAAGTCTGCAGTTAAATAGTCCCAAAAAATACTATAAGATTTGGCATCAAGAAATTCCGTACCATCAGATAACGGAGTGGCACTTGACACAGCAGGAGGATATTCAGGAAATTTCTTTTGCTTGGCAGGAGACCTTTTATCGTTTTGTTGATTACGGGACAGGGATTGTGCCTTATTTAACTCAATTTTGTAAAGTAATGAGGTGAAAGTATGACAACAATTCGAGAAATTGCGCGCCTTTCAGGATCTTCAGTTACGACTGTTTCGCGTGTGATTAATCATCATCCTTATGTTTCTGAAGAAAAACGACTGAAAATCCAAGCAATTATCGATGAGTTGGGCTATAAGCCCAATATATTAGCGAGAAATCTTAGCTTTGGGAAAAGTAATACATTAGGTGTCATGGTTCCTTATACGAATCAACCTTATTTTGATGCTATTTTAAGTGGGATTATCCACCAAGCATTTCAACAAGGGATGATGGTCAGTTTATTACCAACGGATTATGATAAAGAAGTTGAAAAAAGTTACTTGGAAAAAATGGCCACGGGTGCGTTTGATGGCATGATTGTTTTGTCAAAGGCAAATCCTTTAAGTGTGTTTGCTCCATATAAAGAGCAAGTTGTTTTTTGTGAAAAAATAGAAGACCCTAGTTATGCTAGTATCTATATCGATCGTTTAACCGTTTATCGGCGGGTCTTCCAAGCATTGAAACAACAAGGATGTAGTGAAGTGGCAATTACGATTAACCGTGCACCAGAAAAAAGTACAAGCGCACGCTATTTAGTTGACGCATATCAGGAAATTTATGGAGCGATTCCTGAAAATCGGTTATTTAAGGACTGTTTAACCTATGAAGATGGGTGTGAAGTAGGACGTCACTGTGGGCAAGATCCAACGCTCCAAGCGGTTGTGACCAACGGTGATGAAATTGCCGCAGGGATTCAAGCCGTTATTGAAAGACCACTCTTTTTAGTGGGACAGGAACAAACTTTATTAAGTGAAATTTTAAATTTTTCAACAATCTGTCATCCATTAATGGAATTAGGGGAAAAAGCCACACATTTATTTCAAGAAAAACGGCCGAAAACGATTCAATTGACTTCTACATTTATTAATCGACAACCAGATTTTTCTTTTTCTTAGAAAAAAGCTGGTTGTTTTTTCTTTGGTAGAATAAGGTTTTTCACTAAAAAATAAAAAAAACTTACAAAAAGTAAGACAAAAAGCTTTACTTACTTTTAGTAAGGTAGTATAGTAAGCATGTAAACAAAATTAAATGAATTTACTGAGGAAATTCGAAAGGATGAACATATTATGTCAAAATTTACTGAAATGATGAAAAACCGTCGTTCAATCTATGCTTTAGGAGAAAACTTACCAATTTCAAAAGAAGAAGTAACTGCTTTAGTAAAAGAAGTTGTTAGAGAAAGTCCAACAGCTTTTAACTCTCAAACACAACGTGTTGTGTTCTTATTCGGCGATGCTCACAAAAAATTATGGGCAATGACTGAAGACGCCTTAAAACCATTAACTCCAGCAGAAGCATTTCCAAACACACAAGCTAAATTACAAGGTTTTGCAGCTGGTGCGGGCACAATTTTATTCTTTGAAGATACAGATATCGTGAAAAACTTACAAGATAGCTTCCCATTATATGCGGATAACTTCCCTGTTTGGTCTGAACAAGCAACTGGTTTAACACAAGCGAACGTTTGGACTGCCTTAGCGCAAGAAAATATCGGCGCAAACCTACAACACTACAATCCAGTTATTGACGAAGCGGTTGCTGCAGAATGGTCAATTCCTGCAAACTGGAATTTACGTGCACAAATGGTCATTGGTTCCATTGAAGCGCCAGCTGGCGAAAAAGAATACATGGAAGATAGTGCTCGTTTTAAAGAATTCAACTAAATCATTGCTTTAGTAAAACGAAGAGGAAAGGAGTGAAAGCAAATGGTTCAAGCATTACCAAGTAATATTGGGATTCAACAAGTCACTTTGAAAGTGGCTGATTTAGATAAAATGGTAAACTTTTATACGAAAACAATTGGCTTAAAACTTTTAAAACAAGGAGAGGGACGTGCTTGGCTAGCGCCACAAGGCACCAACGATGCAATTCTTGTCTTAAAAGAACTAACAGCTGGGGAAGAAAATCAGGGTACCACTGGCTTGTACCATATTGCTTTCCTGCTACCAACCCGCAAAGATTTAGGCAATATGTTGCTGTGGCTTTTGCAGGAAAATGTGCAAATTGGCGCAGCAGATCATGGCTATAGTGAAGCCCTTTACTTAAGTGATCCAGAAAATAATGGCATCGAAATTTATTGGGATAAACCAGAAGAAGTCTGGGATATTCGTCCAAATGGTGAAATTATCGGTGTGACAGAAGAATTAGACGGTGATAGTTTAGCTGCAGAAGCTGACGGTCACTGGCTAGGAATTTCCGAAGGTTCTAAAATTGGGCACATTCATTTGAAAGTGGCCGATTTAGATGCCACTGAAACGTTCTATAAAAACTTAGGGTTTGGCTTAAAGTCTAACTTTGGTCAACAAGCGAAGTTTTTTGCAGCGGGTCAGTACCATCATCATATTGGGACAAATACATGGAGCGGCAAACAGCTGCCAACGATTCAAGAAAATCAATTTGGCTTAGAAAATTACACCTTCCGTTTACCAACTGCGGCAGATTTAGAGATCGTCCAAGCCAATGCGGAAGAAGCAAAGTTACATTTTATTGCCAAAGATCATTTACTTGCGTTAGAAGATCCTAGCGGCATGATTATTCAATTTACCTATTAAAACCACTCTCAAACTAGCCCTTCGTTAGAAAATGAAGGACTAGTTTTTTTGTCTTGTTTGCATTATTTTGCATTTGTTTGCAAAATAATGCAAAAGGTGCTATCTTTACTTAGAAGAGGTGAGGAAGCATGTTGATTGAAGAACGTTTAGCCAAGATTCAAAAAATAGTGAATGAACAAAAAAGTATTTCCATGGAAGCGTTAGCGGAGCAAGTCTCCGTTTCAAAAGATACTATTCGACGAGATTTAATTCGTTTAGAAAAGGAAGGACATTTAAAGAGAACGCATGGTGGCGCTATCTCAGTGCAGTCTGAAGCAACTATTTACGATTATGCTCAACGAATAATGAAGCATTCAGAGAAAAAACAAGCGATTGCCCAAAAAGTTTGGGCAAATATTCCCAAACAAGCGTCCATTTTTTTTGATTCATCAACCACGGTGGAAGCAGCTATTCGAGCGATGGAAAATAGTCCGATTCACGCGATAACGAACTCTCTCAGTCATGCGCTACTTCTAGCGCAAATGGATCAGACAAAAATTACAGTATTACCTGGGCAACTGCATAAACAACAACTCTTTTTGTTTGGGGCAGAAACAGTCGCTAAGGTTGGGGAATTTGCCCCCGACTATACATTATTAGGTGTGTTTGCGTTATCTGAACAAGGATTATTTATTCACACAGAAGAAGAAGGTCAAGTCAAACGGCGAATGATTCAACAAGGCAAACAAGTCATTGCCTTAGCAGACCAAACGAAATTAAACAAAACGGGTTTATTTAAAATTTGCGAATTAACAGAAATTGATTGTTTAGTGACAGATACACGACCTGATGAAAAATTCTGTGAGCAGTTAGCGCAAGCAGGCGTAACGTTGATTGTCGCAGATGAATAATGGAGGATAATAATGAAGCGAAAAATTAATTATACACATATTGCTGAACCTACTGTTTTTGAGAATGTTTTTCCAACGTATTTGACGAATGAAACGATGATGGCGCGTAAGCAGAAAGTATTACAACGAATGGAAACAGAAAAATTCGATCAATTGGTCTTCTATGCAGACAAAGAGCATGGCAGTAATTTTGAATACTTAACTGGCTTTATTCCGAGGTTTGAAGAAGGACTCCTTGTGTTAAATAAGGATGGTGCGGCGACACTTATTTTAGGCAATGAAAATTTAAAACTGTGCCAACATGCCCGCATCTCAGCCGATTTAATTCATTATCCAGCTTTTTCGCTACCTAATCAACCAATGGCTGGAGAACAAAAGTTGTCGCAGATTTTTGAAACGCTTCTCGATGAAACTGCTCAAAAAATAGGTATCGTTGGGTGGAAAATGTTTACGACACAACAGCAAGAACCTGCTACTATGTTTGATGTGCCATATTTTATTGTCGAAGCACTGAAAAAAGCGCTGCCGAAAGAAGCTCGTTTACTAAATGGGACCCACTTATTGATTGGAGCAAAGGGGGCCCGCACAACAAATAATGCCAACGAATTGGCGCACTATGAATATGGGGCGAATTTGGCTTCTCGCAGTATGTTAAAGGCCTTAAATGCAATTGAAATAGGACAGCGTGAAACGGACATTGGGGCTTTGTTAAATGATGAAGGTCAAACGCCGACGGTAGTAACCATTGCGGCAACTGGTCAACGTTTTGAATATGCAAACATGTATCCGACTGCCAAAGAAATTCAGTTAGGTGATGCCTTATCATTAACTACAGGCTACAAAGGCGGCTTGTCTAGCCGAACAGGTTTTGTTATTGAAAACGAGCAGCAATTGCCAGAAGCGCAACGTGATTATTTAGAGCGCGTAGCAAAACCCTATTTTCAAGCTGTCGTTCACTGGCTTGAAACCATTCGAATCGGACTGTTAGGGCGAGAAATGTACCAAGCGATTGAAGAACAGTTACCAAAAGAAATCTATCACTGGCATTTGAATCCTGGGCATTTAGTTTCGGATGATGAATGGATGTCGTCGCCTATTTATCCAGATTCAGCCATTCGTTTGGAAAGTGGCATGCTCTTTCAAGTGGATATTATTCCTTCTGTACCTGGTTATACAGGGGTGAGTGCAGAAGAATGTGTGGCTTTGGCTGATGAAACACTGCAAAAAGAGATTCAGCAAACTTATCCAGACATGTGGCAACGGATTGCGACACGCAAAGCCTATTTAAAGGAGACATTAAAGATCGATTTACCATCGGAGGTTTTACCAATGTCTAATTTAGTTGGTTACTTACGGCCTTTTTATCTAGCTAAAGACAAAGCTTTGTGTGTAGAAAAACCAGCTCCTAAATGAGTAGGTCCCTTTTTTTGAGTTTCTTTTGGGTCCTATTTATAATCAATATAGCGAAGGAAGAACACCAGAAGAGAGGCGTGATGGCAAATGCACTATCCTGAACATCTGAAAAAAGCAGTTTTAGCTAAAGCGAAAGATTTACCATTAGAAGGTTTTGTGGAAGGGCAAGGCCCGCAACAGCCAAAAGTGATGCTGATTGGGGAAGCACCTGGAAAAGAAGAAATTAAAGAAAACGTACCATTTATAGGGCGTTCAGGTCAATTGTTGATGGAACAATTACAACAAGTTGGCTTAAGTCGTGAAACGGTGTATATCACCAGTGCGGTTAGGAGTCGGCCTTTTTCTGTAAAAACGAAGCAGATTGCAAAAACGGGAGAAAGAGTAACCAAGTTTCCTAATCGAACGCCAACCAAAGAAGAAATCAAAATTTTTGCGCCTTTGCTTGATTGGGAAATCGCTGTTTGCCAACCTGAACTAATTTTGACACTGGGGAATATTGGGTTGCAACGACTTTTAGGACCAAAACCAACAATCACTGCAGTGCACGGAACGGTCATTCAGTCGCCCATTCAAACATTTGATGAGCAATCCCAAAACTATCATTGGACGCAGAAAACCTATCAAATCATTCCACTCTTCCATCCAGCAGCTGTCTTTTATAATTATCGTTTAAAAGAAGTCGTGAAAGAAGATTGGCAAGTGGTTCAAAAACAACTGCAACTGCTTAAGAAAGTTTAAAATGAGAAAAATAGAAGGATGGTTGTTTTTTCGAAGAGAGAATGCTACCCTAGAAGTATCAATAAATAGACAGATTATTTAATCGCTGGGTTGAATAATTGAAGGATTCTGATTTTTGCGTAAGCCTTGAAGCAAAAAGAATGAGTCCTTTTTTTGTTAGAAGGAGATTTGGGTATGGAGCAAACACAGCAAAACCATTTTACTGCGTTGTTTTATAAAAATGTTCTGTTAGGAATTTTAAGTATGGCGGCGCAATCAATTTTTATTTTGGCGGACACATTTTTCATTGCAAATGGGATCGGCACCGAGGCGTTGGCGGGGCTTAACATTGTCTTACCACTCGTTAATATTATTAATGGATTAGGTTGGATGTTTGGCGTTGGCGGCGCTACGTTGTTTTCGACCACGGTTGCGCAAAAAGAAATCAAAAAAGCTAATCAGTATTTTAGTTTAACGATTGGGTTAGTTTTCGTTATAGGGAGTCTCTTTACTTTAGCGAGCTTGATTTTTTCCGATCAAATTATTCGGGGACTTCAGGGGACCGGTGTCTTGTTTGGTTTGGCAAAGGAATATTATATGATTTACCTTAGCTGTTCATTATTATTTATTTTAAACAATTGCCTGATTACTTTTTTAAGAAATGACCATAATCCTCGTTTGGCAACGATTGCTTTTGTCAGTGGGGGAATTGTCAATATTATTTTGGATTATGTCTTTATTTATCAATTTGGGTGGGGCATGGCAGGCGCGGCCATTGCAACGGTGATGTCACCGTTAACAAGCTTAATCCTGATTACGTTGCATAAGTGGTCGCCGCAACGAGTTTTACGTTTTGAAAAGTTTAAAGTGAAATTTCAGGATGTTCGAGAAATTATGTCGATTGGTTTTTCTTCCTTTTTAAATGAATTTTCTTCGGCCTTTGTCATGTTTTTATTTAATATTGTTTTGTTAAACTTAGTTGGTCATGTGGCGATTTCAGCTTATGCGATTGTTGCCAACCTCAATATTATTGTGATTGCCATTTTTACAGGGATTGGGCAAGGGGCGCAACCATTACTCAGCAGATATTATGGTTTAGGGGAAACGAAGGTGTTGCGTAAATTTGTTAAACTTAGCTTTATTACGTACTTGGTCGCCGGCTTCCTGTTCTTTTTAATCAGTCAAGTGTTTACGGGACAAATTATTGAGGTCTTTAATAGCGAAGGGAACGACCAGTTGGCGCAAATTGCTAGGACAGCCATCCGCTTATATGCGATTTCCTTCTTGTTTACAGGATTGAATTTTATGGGGATTTATTACTTTTCGGCAGTTCGTAAACCGAAAATGGCGCTAATGATTTCCTCTTTGCGTGGGTTCTTTTTAATTGTGCCAGTTTTATTTATTTTGGTGAAATTACTAGGATTAACCGGTGTTTGGCTAGCCATGCCCGTAGTTGAATTTGTTACGTTTGGACTAATGCTTGTGGGCTACTTTGCGTATCGAAACTATTTGAAAAAAAGAGAAGCAGTAACCTGATGTTGGTTACTGCTTCTTTTTTGCTTAGTTTACATAGCTTTCAGTTAAAGTCATGAATTGTTCCACATCTTTTAGGACTTGATCAATGCCGGCTTGCCAGAAATCAGGTTTTGTTAAGTCAACATTTAAATGTTTTTTCGCTAATTCTTCGCTTGTCATCGAAGCAGTGTCTCTTAATAACGCAATGTATTGGTCTTCAAAAGAGCTGCCTTGTTGATTGGCATACGCATAGATACCCATGCTGAATAGATAGCCAAAAGTATATGGGAAATTATAGAAAGGCACATCATCAATAAAGAAGTGCAATTTGCTCGCCCAGAAATGAGGATGATAACTGCCAAGACTATCTTTGTAGCTTTCTTTTTGCGCCGCTAACATTAATTCAGTAATATCTTCTTCCGCTACTAAACCTTTTTGGCGCGCTTGATAAAAATTATTTTCAAAGATAAAACGCGCATGAATGTTCATAAACATGGCAATGGCATTTTGCATTTTTGTGTCTAAAAGGTTAATCTTTTCAACGTCTGATTTGGCCTCTTTTAAGGTGGCGTCAGCAACAATCAATTCTGCAAAGGTACTAGCCGTTTCTGCTACGTTCATGGCATACTCTCGATTCAATGAAGGTAAATCCCACATCACGCTACTATGGAAAGCGTGACCTAATTCATGGGCTAAAGTAGCTACTTCGTTGATTGAATTGCCAAAGGTCATGAAAATCCGCGACTCTTGTGTTTCAGGTAATTCTGTACAATAACCCCCAGGACGTTTGCCTGGACGATCTTCAGCTTCAATCCAACTTTTTTCAAAAGCCATCTGGGCAAAATCAGCCATTTTTGGACTGAATTTACGGAAATTTTCTAAAATAAAGGCAGCGGCTTGATCAAAGGAATACGTTTTTTCTTCTAAATCACCTAAAATAATTGGTGCATCTTGGTCTTGCCAATCCATTTTTTCTTTGCCGAATAATTGCGCTTTGCGCGTTAGAAAGTCGACGAATGGTTGTTTATTTTTTTGGATGGTTTCCCACATAACCGTTAATGTTTCTTGACTCATTCGATTATAGTTTAAGGGATTTTCTAAATAATCTGTAGTGCCATGCAATTTGTAATCAGATAAACGGAACCCATCTAAGTGATTTAGGGTGTCTGCTAAAATTGAAGCTTTGCTACTCCAAGCTTTCTCCCAGGCTGTAAACAAACGTTGACGAACCTCTTTGTCAGGATCTCCCATCATGCGGTTAAAGGCTTGGCCTGCAGATAGTTCTGTCACAGAGCCATCTTTTTCTTCAAAAGGAATCACAATGGAAGCAACAATCGTATCGTAATGTGTACTCCAAGCATTTAAACCATCTAGAGAAAGCGTATTGATGATATTTTCTTCTTGTTCGGAAAGCAGTTTTTTTCCATCACGGCGTAATTCATTTAAGCGAAAAGCCATTGTTTTGAACGGTTCTTCGGCTAACAGGGCTTGCCAATGTTCTGCTGAAATCTCGGTGATTTTTTTAGTAAAAATGGTTTCAGCTAATTGAATCGCTGGCAACAGATTGTATAAATCGCCTGATAAAATTTTGGCCTTGGTATCATTAGTATTAGCAGAAATTAAAGCAGTTAAAAAACTATTACATTGTGAAAAGCCATTTGAGATTTTCCCTTGTAACGTTAAGATTTCAGCAAATTGTTCTTTGCCTTGGGCACTTTCTGGTGTCCATTCTGTGATTAATTGATGGTACTCTTTTGTCTGTTCGGTTAATTGAGTCATTCGTTGGCTAAGTTCTTTGGACTCGCTCCCATTGGGGAAAATACTGTCTAAATCCCATGTAATAGAATAGGTCATATCCAATCCTTCTTTCATTTTTTTCTTTTCAGTATATCATAAGACCTAAGAGAAGTTGTTTCTTTTTCCCTCGAAACCGACTATAATAAAAAAGAATTTTCCGTGGCAGGCACGGGGCAACTTGAAACCAAGAAAAGAGGATTATATGAAAAATTATTTGAAAGATAGTAATTTATATTTAGTCATTGCGTTTGTAATTATGGCCATTTTATTTTTCAGTTCATCACAGACGTATGAACAGCAATCACAAGTTGGTCTTTTAGATAAACTTCTGAGCAGTCATCCTTTTGAAGAACAATTAAAAAATATTTCTTTTCAATATGCTGGCAGTGAAGTGAGCATTCAAGCTAGTGGTTATAGTAAATTTGTTGAATTTTTTATTCGTAAGGGAGCCCATTTTGGTACGTATTTTCTATTAGGTGGTAGTTGGTTTATTGGATTAGTGCCAAGAATCAAAGGTCTGTTTTTAACAGCTGTTGTTTCCTGGCTAGCTGCTACTGGCTATGCAGGTTTAGATGAATTTCATCAAATGATCACAGGCGGAAGGACCCCTCTTTTTCAAGATGTTATGTTGGATGCCATGGGTGCTTTGACAGCCATCGTTATTTGTTTGGTGGTTCATGGTTTGAAGAAAAATAAAAAAAGAAGACGCTAATTTAGAAGAGCTTCGTTTATTCGTCAGAAAGATGGATAAGCGAGGGTCTTTTTTTGGTAGCGCTTGTTCCTAACTGAAAAGAAGAGTAGAATAAAGGAGAATAGTAACGAAAAGTCAGGAGGAATCAAGGATGTCAGGACACAGCAAATGGAGCAACATTCAAGGGCGTAAAAATGCGCAAGATGCCAAACGTGGGAAAATTTTCCAAAAAGTTTCAAGGGAAATCTATATGGCGGCAAAAGCAGGTGGCCCTGACCCCGCAATGAATCCTGCTTTACGTTTAGCAGTCGATAAAGCTAAGTCAGCCAATATGCCCAATGATAATATTGCGCGCGCCATAAAAAAAGCCAGTAGTGCTGGTGAAGGGGAACATTATGACGAGGTAACTTATGAAGGATACGGGCCAGGTGGCGTGGCAGTTTTAGTTCATGCACTAACAGATAACCGCAACCGAACGGCCACCAATGTTCGCGTCGCGTTTACTCGAAATGGTGGCTCTTTAGGTGAAACGGGTTCGGTGAATTATATGTTTGATCGTAAAGGCTATATTGTCATTAAGCGAGAAGATCATGCAATTGAGGAAGACGACATGTTAGAAGTCGTTTTGGAAGCAGGCGGCGAGGATTTAGAAACATCACCAGAAGTATTTGAAATTTACACAGCACCAGAAGATTTTACAGCGGTTCGCGATGCTTTAGAACAAGCAGGTTATTCATTAGCACAAGCTGAATTAACAATGGTTCCGCAAACCTTACTAACCTTGAACGATGAACAAAAAGCGCAATTAGAGCGCTTGGTTGACAAGTTAGAAGACGATGATGATGTGTCAGAAGTATTTACCTCTGCAGAAAATCTATAAAATAAAGGGATGCTTGGCGTCCTTTTATTCATAAAATGAAAGCGGATACAGAATGGAGGGCATTTTGAAAAAGAGAATTTGTTTACAAGCAATCAGGGAAGAAGCGGAAGCCTATTATCGTAACGGTGATTTTTATTGCTCGGAAGCGATTGTGGCGACCATTCGGCAACACTTTGATGCGGAGATTCCCATTGAAGCTGTGGCCATGGCTTCTGGGTTTCCTGTAGGTGTTGGAGGAGCGAAGTGTATTTGTGGTGCTCTTTCAGGCGGGGTTATGTGCCTGGGCTACTTTTTTGGTCGGACAGAAGCCAAAGGAGAACAAGTAAATAAAACGATGGCTTTAGCCAACGAATTGCATCAAAGTTTTCGACAAAAGCATCGAGTAGTTTGCTGCAGTATTTTGACAAGTAAAATGACGATGGGTTCACCTGAGCATATGGAACAATGCATTGGCTTTACTGGAGAAATCGCTGAAACAACCGCAAAAATTATTGCACGAGAACTTGCTTACGAATTAGTCTAGTAAAAAATGAGAGAGGAGCAACCAGATTCATTCACCTGAATCTGGTTGCTCCTCTCTCATTTAATGCGTAATCAATTAACCAAGTACTTTTTCATAAGCTTCCACTTGAGATAAGACACGTTGGAGCTGTAATTCATTTTCAATATAGTTGATTGAATTACCTAAATCTTCTTGGCGGTTTGTTTCTAAACGATCGACTTCTTTTTTTGCTTCGTTCAATAAGTGTAGAACTTCTTCCTTAGATAACATGTACTCACCTCCTTGCGCAGTTCATCTACTATTAGTGTACTCCTTTTTTTCAAAAAAGGGCAATAATAGGATATTAAAAAACAAAAATAGCGGTCCTAACCGCTATTTTTGTTTACTCATGGCGTTGTTGTGCTAAAATCGCTTCGATTCGTTCTCTTTGATCTGCCAAAAAGTGAGGCAAATAAAGGGGGATTTCATCAAAGTTTGAGCTTTGATTTTCATAGGCTTCGACATCTAGCAGGCCTTTTTGTGTGGCTACTTCAAATAATAAGTGGTTCGGTTCTCTAAAATACAATGATTTGAAAAATTCACGGTCTTTAATCCCTGAGTTTGTAAAATTCTTTTCATCCAACAGGCTGTCAACTTGCGTTAATTCTTGCGTATCTTCCACCCCAAAGGCGACGTGATGAACGCCACCAATTCCTTCAATGGCAAGCGGATTGGTACGGTCATCAATGATATGAACCTCTTGATAAAACTGTGGATGATGATTTTCCAGAACGGTTACTTCATGTGCAGTTTCAAAAAAAGGTACTGTTTCTTTTTCATGCCAATGTAAATAATCCACTAAAGGTTGTTTGGTAGCTGCGGCATATTGGACGCGTAATTGAATTGCATCAATGCCTAAAATTGCATGTTCTACTGGAATTTCAGCATGCTCAGCTGGAAAATAATCTTCCGCATTTTCAAATTCACGTAACGGAACAAGCGCCATTTGTGTATTATCGGGCGCTTCAAAACGCAAAATTGGGTGTTGGTTAAATGTTTCCACACCATAGTGGCAGATACCCGCTTGCTCAAGACGTTCTGCCCAAAAATCCAAAGAGGCGCGCGTTGGTACTTTTAAAATAGTTCGTTCAATTGTATTTGTCCCAAAGGATTGATCTTGGCCATCATTCAATTCAAAAAAAGTTAATTCGGTACCTGTTCGTTGCTCATTATCTGAGAAAAACAAGTGATACATGGTGTGGTCATCTTGGTTGATCGTTTTCATTAGTAATTTTAATCCCAGTGTATTATGATAGAAGTCAAATGTAGGCTTTATCAATCGATTTAAAATAGAGATGTGATGAATTTGTGCATACATAGTAAAATTCCTTTCTTGGAGGTTTATTAAATGAAACAATTTTTTCAAAAAGGGTCGAAACCTAATCAATTAGTTGTCGCTTTCCATGGTACTGGTGGCAATGAATATCAATTATTAACGACCATCGCAACCCTTTATCCAGAAGCGAGTGTTCTAAGTTACTTAGGGACAGAAGGTGTAGGCGAACAGCGACGCTTTTTTGCGCCATTAGTCAATGGAGCATTACCTCGTGCTAACTTTGATGAGCGAGTGACGGCGTTTCTAGAAGAAGTTTGGCAACCGCAAAAGTTATACGATGAAGTTATTTTTATAGGGTACTCTAACGGTGCCAATTTTATTTTAGGCCTGTTAGAAAAGAACCCGACTATTGCTAACACTGTTATTTTACTGCATCCAAGCAATTTAGGCTATCAATATGTATCTGGTGAGTTTGCGACAAAAGTGATTGTCACAACAGGGGCTCAGGATGAGTTGAGTATTCCGGGACAAGTTCTTTCTTTAGCTAATCAATTAAAGAAACATTTCCCGGTCGACTTTTTGCTCGTTGATGGCGGTCATGGCTTATCAGAAGAAGAAGTAACGAAAATAAAAGAAGTTCTTTAAAAAACAAGCTGCAACCTTTGCTGATAAGTGGTTGCAGCTTGTTTTTTTCATGTGTGTAACTAAAAATGAATGCCAGTAATTGATAATAGAGAGGACTACAAAATTAACATCTTATTATCTTGAAATAGCTAATTTTATTCTTTAGTCATTAGTATAACGTGACCAACCCCACCACTTAGGCATTAACTCTTTTAACCGAACTATTTCTCGTTTTTGATAATCAACTAAGATTTCTGTATCAGCATTTTTAGGAGAAAGCTGGAGCAATAATTCTCTACAAGCACCACAAGGCATACCAGAAATTCCATTAGGAACATCGTCCCGAAAAGTAATAATTCGTTTAATCACTGTCTGTCCACTATCGGCATACATATTCAAAGCGGCAACTCGTTCTGCACATAAATCTAGAACACCACAACAGCTTTCAAAACAAAAGCCGGTAAATAATTGTCCATCTTCTGCCTCTAGGGCACAGACGACATGGTGTGTGTAAATAAATGGTGTTACTTCTTGAGGATGGTATTCTTTCTTTGCGTATTCATACATTTTTTTCCAAATATCCATGAATAAATTCTCCTTTATTTTTAGTTAGAATTATTATAGCAAATGTTCACACACAAAGAATAAAAAATAGAAGCATAAGAATGGATCATACTGAGATAGTAAGTGATAATCCTTATGCTTCTAAAAAATTATTTGTCAATAATCATTTTCGCAAGGGCAAAGTCTCCTGCGTAAGGTTCATCTACGCCGTTTACTTTTTGATAAAGGTCGGCACCTTTACCAGCTAAGACAATCGCATCATCAGCCGTTGTGCTTAAAGATAATGCGTGAGCAATTGCTTCGCCACGATCTAAAACGGTGTAAACAGGCATTTCTTTGGTAATATGGGCTTGAATTTCTTGGCAAATTTTTGCTGGATCTTCACTGGCTGGGTCATCGGTTGTTAGGACTGCAACATCAGCCAATTCAGAAAGAACCCTACCAAAGTCTTTGCGGCGAGAAATCGCTTTGTCTCCCGTGCTACCGACAAGAACAATTAAGCGGCCGTCAGGATGTTCTTCACGGACAAAGGTTAAAAGATTCTTCAAACTGTCATAGT
Organism: Enterococcus sp. DIV1090; assembly: GCF_050537975.1. Taxonomy (NCBI): domain Bacteria; kingdom Bacillati; phylum Bacillota; class Bacilli; order Lactobacillales; family Enterococcaceae; genus Enterococcus; species Enterococcus sp. DIV1090. Next base: position 394,447 of record NZ_CP172917.1, read on the forward strand.
TATGAGCGTAATCAACATAGACGGTTGCACCATTGGTATTCGTTAAAGATTCCATCCGGCCAGGGACGGTGGTTGCTGCGATCCCTTGTTGACACTCTTCTTTTGAAGCTCCCACAAGGACACTAGCAATCGCCGCACTTAACGCATTACCTTTGTTAAAATCACCACCTAAACGAAGGTGATAAGAGCCGGCCAATCCTAACGCATCTGCAGGACTTTCAACGATAAAACGTAAGGAATCCTCTGAAGAAACAGCGAATGAATAGTCAACTTCTGAAGCTGGCTGACTGCCATAGACAATGGCAGGGACTTTTTGCTGTTGTGCAGTTTCTTTAAGTAATGGAAAATAATCAGCTTCGTGATTCAACACAATGACTTTAGAATGTGTAATCAATTGACGTTTGCAATAAAAGTAATCGTCAAAGGTTGGATGTTCAATTGGACTGATATGGTCGGGGGTAATGTTTAAAAAAATGCCGACATCAAAAAATAACTTGTAGACACGATTAGTTTTGTAGGCTTGGGAAGAAACTTCCATAATAAAATGAGTCATCCCGTTAGCAACAGCGGTTGCCATCATTCGATACAAGTCCAAAGATTCGGGTGTAGTCAAGGCAGATTTAAAGAATGTTTTGCCATCTAATGTCGAATTCATGGTAGAAAGCAAGGCTGTTTTTTGTTGTGTAGCAACATCTAAAATATATTTGGTGAAATAAGCCGCTGTTGTTTTACCTTTGGTTCCAGTAAAGCCAATCAGTTTTAATTTATTTTGTGGATAATCATAAAAAGCCATGCTTAACACAGCCATTGCTTTTTTAATGTCAGTCACGATAATTCCTAGTTGCGCCGGAACCTCATAAGGCACCTCAGAAACATAGATTTCTAGGCCGTCTTTTACAGCATTTTCTAAATAGATTTCTTTAAAGTTTAATCCTTTACAAAAAAAGAGTGTTTCTGCTGTTACGTCTCTCGAATCGTAAGAAAGAGCCGTTACTTCTCGTTGACCTAACGTGTCGGAAAGGGTCAAGTGCCAGCCTTCTGGTGAAATAAATTCTTTTAATAGATCTTCTTTTTCTAAGCAATCGCGAATTGCGAATAATGAAATCGTCACTTTTTTTGCCTCCAAACGTTTCAACGAAATTTCAAAACTGATGTCATTATAGCATTATTTTTCTTTTAAAAAAACCATCTCGTTAGCGTGAGAAAATCCATGAGAAATGTTAAAATAGGATAATTCTTCGAGAAAGTCGTTGCATATCCCAAGATGAACAATTAAAATAAAGAAAGCATACTCAAAGAATATTGGAGGACAAAATGATCAATCAACCAAATTCAGTTGATCAACCAATCCTGACGAACCAAGAAAAAATGGTCAAAGGCTCAGCTTGGATGACAGCTAGTAATATTATCTCCCGCATGTTAGGGGCGATTTACATCATCCCCTGGTACGCTTGGATGGGCGAGCACGGAAACGAAGCGAACAGTTTGTTTTCAATGGGGTATACGATTTATGCCTTATTCCTAATGATCTCTACCGCCGGAATTCCAGGTGCGATTGCCAAGCAGACCTCGCATTATAATTCATTGAACGAATATAAAATTAGTCGACAGCTTTTTTATCGTGCCTTACAACTAATGGGTGGCTTAGGTGTGGTTTTTGCTATTGTGATGTATTTGGCATCTCCGGCATTAGCAGCTTTGTCTGGCGGAGGGCCTGAATTAGTTCCAACGATGCGTTCATTAAGTTTAGCCGTTTTAGTTTTCCCAAGCATGAGTGTCATTCGCGGTTATTTCCAAGGAAATCAAGAAATGATGCCCTTTGCTTTATCACAAATTGTTGAACAAGTAGCACGAGTTTTTTACATGTTATTAACTGCTTTTATTATCATGAAAGTCTTTGAAGGTAATTACGTTACAGCGGTGACCCAAGCCACTTTTGCGGCATTTATTGGGATGCTCGCAAGTTTTGCGGTTTTAGGTTATTACATGTACAAACAAAAACCATTATTTGATTATTTAGAAGAACACAGCGCCAATGAACATGAAATTGCTCCAAAAGAGTTATTGATTGAAACTTTTAAAGAGGCGATTCCTTTTATCGTAGTTGGCTCAGGGGTAACGGTCTTTAAACTTGTCGATCAGTTTACTTTCTCAAACTTTATGCGTTTGTTTACGGATTATTCAGATACCCAATTACGAGAGCTTTTCGGTATTTTTAATGCCAATCCGGACAAATTAACCATGATTGTCGTGGCTTTAGCAACTTCGATTTCGGCTACTGGATTACCGTTGATTACAGAAGCGGTCACCTTAAAAAATCACCGTGAGTTAGCGCGTTTGATTAGTAATAATTTACAACTTTTTGTGTTTGTAATGTTGCCAGCAACGTTTGGTATGATTGTTTTAGCGCAACCACTATACACTGTTTTTTACATGCCAGATGCTTTAGGCACTTCTTTATTAGTGCAAGCTTGTTACGCTAGTTTATTCTTGGGCTTGTATATGTTAGTGTCAAATATGTTAATGGGGATGTATGAAAATCGTGACGCAATGCGTTATTTAGGAATTGGTTTAGCAGTGAAATTAATCGTGCAATTCCCAGCAATCCGTTTATTTGAAGTTTACGGTCCGTTATTAGCAACGATGATTGGCTTTACGGTTTCTTGCGTATTGATTCTAAGAAGAATTCGTCAAGTGACACGTTTTAATTACAAATTAACCTTACGGCGAACATTGTTAATGTTCTGTATTACAGTCATCATGATGATTATCGCTTTGATTTTCCGTCAGTTCTTGTATCTATTTTTAGATCCAACTAGACGTTTCCAAGCCTTCATTATCGTTGTAATTGTGGCTGCTGCAGGAGGCGCTTTTTATGGCTATTCGGTCTTGAAGATTCGCTTAGCTGATCGTTTATTAGGGAAAAATGCCGCAAAATTACGTGCAAAATTCAATATTAAATAATAGCTGATTGAACTCCTTTCAGCAGATTCTCTTAAGAGACAAGGCTTGAGACATCGATCGATTCGATTTATGTCCCAAGCTATTTTTTTAAAGGAAAGAGGAATGACGATGCGTTTAGATAAATTTTTAGCCGATGTTGGTATCGGTAGTCGTAAAGAAATCAAACAATTGTTAAAGAAAAAAGTCGTTACGGTGAATGGTGACGTCGTAAAAGAAGCCAAAACACAAGTAAATGAAGAAACAGATCAAATTGCCTTGATGGGAGAAATTCTTACGTATCAGAAATTCTTTTATTACATGTTGCATAAACCACAAGGTGTCATTTCTGCGACGGAAGATCAGCGAGATGAAACGGTAATTGACTTGTTAACTGATCAGGATTACCGTGCCGACTTGTTCCCAGTTGGTCGCTTGGATAAAGATACCGAAGGCTTGCTTCTATTAACAAATGATGGCCAGTTAGCGCATCAATTATTATCGCCTAAAAAGCATGTGGATAAAGAATATTTAGCTGAAGTTGAGGGACTTGTGACAGCGGAAGATTGTCAACTGTTTGCGCAAGGATTTGCCTTGAAAGATGGAGAAATGGTTAAACCAAGTCGTTTAGTCATTGAGACGATCAATGAGGAAGAAGGGACTTCCGTAGTCCGTTTAGTGATTCAAGAGGGGAAATTTCATCAAGTCAAACGGATGTTAGCCACTGTAGGCAAACCTGTGACGTATTTAAAACGATTACGAATGGGCGAACTATGGTTAGATGAAACGTTAGAACTAGGGGAATATCGGCCCTTAACAGAAGACGAATTGCAACAACTACAACCTAAACAATCATACCTCAATTAAAATAAACAAAAACCCAGCACTTTCTGCGGAAAAGATAAAAATTTTCTCGAAAAATAGTGTCGGGTTTCTTTCTTTTTCTGCATAAAATGGTATGATTGACTATGTAGAACTTTATGAATAGGAGTGACAACAAATGACAATTGATTGGACAAAAGAAGTCGAAGTACGTAAAGACGACTTATTAGAAGATTTACAAAACTTATTACGGATCAACAGTGAACGTGATGATGCACAAGCAACACCTGAAGCGCCCTTTGGACCTGGACCAGTTGCTGGCTTAAAACACATGTTAGCGTATGGTGAACGTGATGGCTTTACGGTGAAAAATGTCGACAATTACGCTGGACACATTGAATATGGTGAAGGCGACGAAACGTTAGGGATTTTTGGTCATATGGACGTTGTTCCTGCTGGTGATGGTTGGGAAACAGATCCTTATGAACCAGTCATTAAAGATGGCAAAATTTATGCACGTGGCGCAAGCGATGATAAAGGCCCAAGTATGGCTGCTTATTACGCAATGAAAATTATCAAAGAATTAGGCTTACCCGTGTCTAAAAAAATTCGTTTCGTAGTAGGAAGTGACGAAGAAAGCGGCTGGGGCGATATGGATTACTATTTCCAACATGAAGAAGCGCCAGACTTTGGTTTCTCACCAGATGCTGAGTTCCCAATTATCAATGGGGAAAAAGGAAATGTGACTATTCGTTTAACTTTCCGAGGCGGTAACGGCGCTGATTATAAATTAGAAAGCTTCAAATCTGGTTTACGTGAAAACATGGTTCCGGGAACAGCAGATGCTGTTGTAACGGCTGCTTCAGCAGACGAAGCGGCTTCACTAGCTGCTAGCTTTGAAACATTCATCAAACAAGAAGCAAAAATTTCAGGTAACGCAGAACTTTCAGATAAAACAGTGACTTTCCATGTAGTTGGTAAAGGTGCTCACGGTGCTAGCCCACAATCTGGAATTAACGCAGCGACTTTCTTGGCAACTTTCTTAAATGATTACAGCTTTGCAGAAGGCGCATACAGCTTTATTAATACCATTGCTGAATTTATCCATGAAGATTTTTATGGCGAAAAATTAGGTGTGGCTTTTGAAGACGAAAAAATGGGTAAATTGACAATGAACGCTGGGATTGTTAACTTTGATCCAGAAAATCCTGAAAATAGCTTAGTAACATTAAACTTCCGCTATCCAAAAGGAACTTCAGCAGAAGAATTACAAGCAAAAGTTCAAGCAACAGTCGGTGAAACGGTCACTGCAACACAAGGAGATCGCAACCAAGAACCGCATTATGTACCAGTTGATGATCCATTGGTGGCAACGTTACTACAAGTTTATGAAGACCATACAGGCGAAAAAGGCCAAGAACAAATCATTGGTGGCGGTACTTATGGCCGCTTATTAAAACGTGGTGTTGCCTATGGCGCAATGTTCCCTGGCTACACAGACACAATGCACCAAGCCAACGAATTTATGGAATTAGATGACTTATTCCGAGCAGCTGCTATTTATGCAGATGCGATTTATCGTTTAGCGAAGTAAAGTAAAAAAGCTGTTTTCGATTTTCGAAAACAGCTTTTTTTGCAATTTTTGCCTTTTAAAAACCCAAAATCAGAACCGCCAATTTACTGAAAATTTCTTGCAAATCAAGGGATCCCACGATACGATAAATAGGAGAAAAGGCAATGAGTGAAACACTTATTGTTAACTATTTAATCAAAGGACGTGTGAAGATGAACGTAGAAGAATTAGTTCAAAAAGCAAAAGATTTAATTGGAGAAGGCAACGTGGAACATGCGCAACAATTCATTGAAGAACATAAAGATGAATTAGGCGAACACTATCATAAAATTACAGCGATGTTAGCTGATACAACGACAGATGGTTTGTTTGATAAAATTAAAGGATTGTTTCAATAGTCGTAATTAAAAAGGCAAAACACAGTTAACCACGCACTGTGTTTTGCCTTTTTTGCCGTGTAAAGTTTGACAACATCAACAAATAGTAAAAGATATTACCATACAATAAATACAGATTCGTTATTTTAAGAAAAGTAAAGGAATTAAGGTAAGAGATTCTTAATTAGATAATGTTATTTTTGTTATATATATAATTCTATTAGTTTACAAAAACTATAAATACCCCTTTTTTTAAGAAAATAAGAATGGTAAACTTTAAGTAGCGGTATTCAGTTTGATTAATTTGGAAGCGATTACTTTCTGGCTGTAAACAAAAAAAGCGCCGAAACAGCGCCACTTTACAGTTGATTACGGTTAAAACCTTATTTTAACTTGCTATGTTGTTTAGAATAGTCCCAAAAGAACTTAACTAAATTATAGCATAGAATAAAAATCATTCAAGTAGTAATTTAAAAAAAGGAGTGGAAATAAAATGAAGAAAGACTACGTTATCGGTTTGGATATAGGGAGTAATTCTGTCGGTTGGGCAGTTATGACAGAAGACTATCAGTTGGTGAAGAAAAAAATGCCTATTTATGGAAACACTGAAAAAAAGAAAATCAAGAAAAATTTTTGGGGTGTGCGTTTATTTGAAGAAGGGCATACAGCCGAAGATCGCCGATTAAAAAGAACAGCACGACGAAGAATTAGTCGTCGACGGAATCGTTTACGCTACTTACAAGCTTTTTTTGAAGAAGCGATGACAGATTTGGATGAAAACTTTTTTGCTCGTTTACAAGAGAGTTTTTTAGTGCCTGAAGATAAGAAGTGGCACAGACATCCGATTTTTGCTAAGTTGGAAGATGAAGTAGCTTACCATGAAACGTATCCGACAATCTACCATTTACGCAAAAAATTAGCAGATTCATCTGAGCAAGCAGATTTACGACTAATTTATTTGGCGTTGGCCCATATTGTCAAATATCGTGGACATTTTTTAATTGAAGGAAAACTAAGTACAGAAAATACTTCTGTTAAAGACCAATTTCAACAATTTATGGTCATTTATAACCAAACCTTTGTGAATGGGGAGAGTCGCTTAGTTAGTGCGCCTTTACCTGAATCTGTCTTGATTGAGGAAGAGTTAACTGAAAAAGCTTCTCGGACTAAAAAATCTGAAAAAGTCTTACAACAATTTCCTCAAGAAAAAGCTAATGGCTTATTTGGTCAGTTCTTAAAGCTAATGGTAGGGAATAAAGCTGACTTTAAAAAAGTTTTTGGTTTGGAAGAAGAAGCCAAAATAACTTACGCTAGTGAAAGCTATGAAGAAGATTTAGAAGGCATTTTAGCAAAGGTTGGGGATGAATATAGTGACGTGTTTTTAGCTGCTAAAAATGTGTACGATGCAGTTGAATTATCAACGATTTTAGCAGATTCGGATAAAAAAAGTCACGCGAAATTATCTTCTAGCATGATTGTCCGTTTTACAGAACATCAAGAAGATTTAAAAAATTTCAAACGATTTATTCGTGAAAATTGTCCAGACGAATATGATAATCTCTTTAAAAATGAACAGAAAGACGGCTATGCAGGCTATATTACACACGCAGGTAAGGTTTCACAGCTTAAATTTTACCAGTATGTTAAGAAAATCATTCAAGATATTGCTGGAGCAGAATATTTTTTAGAAAAAATTGCTCAAGAAAACTTTTTAAGAAAGCAACGGACCTTTGATAATGGGGTGATTCCTCATCAAATTCATTTGGCTGAGTTACAAGCAATCATTCATCGTCAAGCGGCCTATTATCCATTTTTAAAAGAAAATCAAGAAAAAATTGAACAACTGGTTACATTTCGAATTCCTTATTATGTCGGACCATTATCAAAAGGAGATGCAAGTACCTTCGCTTGGTTAAAACGTCAAAGTGAGGAACCAATTCGTCCTTGGAACCTTCAAGAAACCGTTGATTTGGACCAATCAGCGACAGCCTTTATTGAACGAATGACCAATTTTGATACGTATTTACCTTCTGAAAAAGTTTTACCGAAACATAGTTTGTTATATGAAAAGTTTATGGTATTTAATGAATTGACCAAGATTTCTTATACGGATGATCGAGGAATCAAAGCCAATTTTTCAGGTAAGGAAAAAGAAAAAATCTTTGACTATCTGTTTAAGACGCGTCGAAAAGTTAAGAAAAAGGATATAATTCAATTCTATCGAAACGAATATAATACGGAGATTGTCACGCTTAGTGGACTTGAAGAAGACCAATTTAATGCTAGTTTTAGCACGTATCAGGATTTACTGAAATGTGGTTTGACAAGAGCAGAATTAGACCACCCAGATAATGCCGAAAAATTGGAAGATATCATAAAAATTTTAACTATTTTTGAAGATCGGCAACGAATTCGGACGCAACTTTCCACATTCAAAGGGCAGTTCTCAGCAGAAGTACTAAAAAAATTAGAACGCAAGCACTACACTGGCTGGGGAAGATTGTCGAAGAAATTAATCAATGGTATCTACGATAAAGAATCGGGTAAAACAATTTTGGACTATTTAATTAAAGATGACGGGGTCTCAAAACACTATAATCGCAATTTTATGCAACTGATTAATGATTCACAATTATCTTTTAAAAATGCGATTCAAAAAGCACAGTCCAGTGAACATGAAGAAACATTAAGTGAAACTGTCAATGAATTAGCTGGTAGCCCAGCAATAAAAAAAGGAATTTATCAAAGTTTAAAAATTGTCGATGAACTAGTCGCGATTATGGGTTATGCGCCCAAGCGGATTGTTGTCGAAATGGCACGTGAAAATCAAACGACTAGCACTGGCAAGAGAAGATCTATCCAACGCTTGAAAATAGTTGAAAAAGCAATGGCCGAAATCGGCAGCAATTTATTAAAAGAACAACCAACGACTAATGAACAGTTACGAGATACCCGTCTTTTCCTTTACTATATGCAAAATGGTAAAGATATGTACACGGGAGATGAATTATCGCTTCATCGTTTATCTCACTATGATATTGATCATATTATCCCACAAAGTTTTATGAAAGACGATTCATTGGATAACCTAGTTTTAGTGGGCTCTACTGAAAATCGAGGGAAATCTGATGACGTCCCAAGTAAGAAAGTTGTTAAGGATATGAAAGCTTATTGGGAGAAATTATATGCTGCTGGCTTAATTAGTCAACGGAAATTCCAACGTCTGACCAAGGGGGAGCAAGGTGGCTTGACTCTCGAAGACAAAGCGCATTTTATCCAACGGCAATTAGTAGAAACTCGTCAAATTACTAAAAATGTTGCGGGAATCCTAAATCAACGCTACAATGCTAATTCAAAAGAGAAAAAAGTCCAAATCATCACCTTGAAAGCTAGTTTAACGAGCCAATTTCGTTCGATTTTTGGCTTGTATAAAGTTCGTGAAGTGAATGATTATCACCATGGACAAGATGCTTATTTAAACTGTGTGGTCGCAACCACGTTATTAAAAGTTTATCCTAATTTAGCACCAGAATTTGTTTACGGAGAATATCCTAAGTTCCAGACCTTTAAAGAAAATAAAGCCACGGCGAAGGCTATAATTTATACAAATTTGCTGCGCTTTTTCACGGAAGATGAACCACGGTTCACGAAGGATGGCGAAATTCTTTGGAGTAACAGTTATTTAAAAACTATCAAAAAAGAATTAAATTACCATCAAATGAATATTGTCAAAAAAGTAGAAGTGCAAAAAGGCGGTTTTTCAAAAGAGTCGATTAAACCCAAAGGACCATCGAATAAATTGATTCCTGTCAAAAATGGTTTGGATCCCCAAAAATATGGCGGTTTTGATAGTCCTGTAGTTGCTTATACAGTGCTATTCACGCATGAAAAAGGTAAAAAACCTCTTATTAAACAGGAGATACTGGGCATTACGATTATGGAAAAAACAAGGTTTGAACAAAATCCTATTCTTTTTTTAGAGGAGAAAGGCTTCCTGCGGCCTCGTGTATTAATGAAATTGCCTAAGTATACACTGTATGAATTTCCAGAGGGGCGCCGGCGCTTATTAGCCAGCGCTAAAGAAGCGCAAAAAGGGAACCAGATGGTTTTACCCGAACATTTACTTACATTACTGTACCATGCGAAACAATGTTTGTTACCAAATCAATCAGAAAGTTTGGCTTATGTAGAACAACATCAACCAGAATTTCAAGAGATTTTAGAGAGAGTGGTTGACTTTGCTGAAGTGCATACATTAGCCAAGTCAAAAGTCCAGCAAATTGTGAAACTTTTTGAAGCAAATCAAACAGCAGATGTGAAAGAGATTGCGGCATCCTTTATCCAACTTATGCAGTTTAATGCGATGGGCGCACCAAGTACGTTTAAATTTTTCCAAAAAGATATTGAGCGAGCACGCTACACGTCAATCAAAGAAATTTTTGATGCCACTATCATTTACCAATCGACTACGGGCCTGTATGAAACACGCAGAAAGGTTGTCGACTAGATGGGCTGGCGAACGGTAGTGGTTAACAAGCATTCAAAATTATCCTATAAAAACAATCATCTTGTTTTTAAAGCCATTGATCACCAAGAATTAATTCATTTGTCTGAGATTGATGTTTTGTTGTTGGAAACAACGGACATTTCGTTAACCACGATGCTATTAAAACGATTAATTGATGAAAAAATATTAGTGTTATTTTGCGATGATAAGCGTTTGCCAATTGGTAAAATTTTGCCCTTTTATGGACGGCATGATAGTAGCTTGCAATTGACACGTCAGTTGGCTTGGACGGAAGAACGAAAAAGTCAAGTTTGGACAGCGATCATTGCACAAAAAATCACCAATCAGAGTTTACACTTAGCGCAACGAGACTATGGCCAAAAGGCTGCTGCTTTGTTAGCTATGCGTGCTGAATTACGTCTGTTTGATCCAGCCAATCGAGAAGGTCATGCAGCTCGAAGTTACTTTAATACTCTCTTCGGCAATGATTTTACACGTGAACAAGAAAATGACATTAATGCTGGTTTAAACTATGGTTATACGTTGTTATTAAGTATTTTTGCTCGAGAGTTAGTCCAGACAGGTTGTTTTACACAACTAGGACTAAAACATGCCAACCAATTTAATGACTTTAACTTAGCAAGTGATCTTATGGAGCCTTTTCGTCCATTGGTAGATCAAATCATTTATGAGAATAGAAAAGAAGCCTTTCCGATAATGAAACGTAAGTTATTTGCTTTGTTTATGAATACGTATATGTACAAGAAAAAACAAATGTTTTTAACCAATATTGCTACCGATTATACAAAACATGTAGTAAAAGTTCTGAATCAAGAGGAGGAAGGAGTTCCAGAGTTTGGGATATGAGTTATCGATATATGCGTCTATTATTAATGTTTGATATGCCAACGGACACAGCCAGTGACCGGAAAGCGTATCGGAAGTTCCGGAAATTTTTGATTAATGAAGGATTTATTATGCATCAATTTTCGGTTTACAGCAAAATTTTGTTGAATGATACTGCTAATAAAGCAATGTTGGTTCGCTTAAAGCAGAATAATCCGCAAAGAGGACTAATTACACTATTAAATGTAACAGAAAAACAATTTTCTCGAATGATTTATTTACATGGAGAACAAGACAATCGAGTTGCTAATTCAGATGAACGGATTGTCTTTTTAGGAGAAGAATAGATGAGAGTTAATTTTTCTTTATTGGAAGAACCCATTGAAATTGAAAAAGCCACCTTTTTAACGATTAAAGACGTTCAAACCTTTGCCCATCTAGTGAAGTTAATTTATCAATATGATGGGGAAAATGAGTTGAAACTATTTGATGCGCAACAAAAAGGGCTGAAACCAACGGAATTATTTGTTGTTACGGATATTTTAGGCTATGACGTTAATTCGGCTGCCACGCTGAAATTAATCTATGGGGATTTAGAAGCACAATTAAATGATAAACCAGAAGTCAAATCAATGATTGAGAAGTTAACTGGAACAATTAGTCAATTAATTGGCTATGAATTGTTGGAACATGAAATGGATTTGGAAGAAGATGGCATCACTGTGCAGGAACTTTTCAAAGCTCTTGGAATCAAAATCGAAACAACGAGTGATACGATTTTTGAAAAAGTTATGGAAATTACACAAGTACATCGTTATTTATCAAAGAAAAAATTATTGATTTTTATTAATGCGTGTACGTATTTGACAGAGGATGAAGTGCAACAAGTGGTAGAATATATCTCTTTAAATAATGTGGATGTCCTGTTTTTAGAACAAAGGGTGGTCCAGAACAGATTCCAATATATTTTGGACGAAAACTTTTATTTGAGTTATGAAAAAGCTTAAATTGTTATTGATTAGTGGTTCATTCTAAACTGAAATCTAGCTATGGATAAGTGATGCGAGTACGGAACTTTGGAGAAAAAATAATTCTCCGAGGTTTTAGAGTCATGTTGTTTAGAATGGTACCAAAACAAGCTTGCGTAAGTGCCTTATTCGCCATCTGTTTTAGAGTCATGTTGTTTAGAATGGTACCAAAACTTTCACCGAAGAACCTCATTTATTCCGTTCGTTTTAGAGTCATGTTGTTTAGAATGGTACCAAAACGAATCAAAAGTGGACATGGCGAACAATTGCGTTTTAGAGTCATGTTGTTTAGAATGGTACCAAAACGTGATAATGACGGCGAAACACGTAAACATAGTTTTAGAGTCATGTTGTTTAGAATGGTACCAAAACTTCATCAAACAGGTTGTGACTATGGCTGGTGTTTTAGAGTCATGTTGTTTAGAATGGTACCAAAACGGATATTTTGAATTTATGTTATAATTATTGGTTTTAGAGTCATGTTGTTATCTTCGAATGAAGAAGAGGAGTGCTAAAAGGTTACTGTTTCCAGTAGCCTTTTTTGTTATTTTTATTTCTTTCATTAAAAAAGTTTAGTAAAATGAAAGTATCTTAAATTTTAAGTGAAATAATTTTAATAAAGGAGAACAATGATGGAAGGAAAGATTGTTTCAAGTACGAGTTCAGCCCAAAGTGCTGTCTCAAAGTTGACTGGTATCAACGAGCGTTTAGAAGCCCCAAAGGTAACCTTTTCAGGAAGTACAGTTTCAGGAATGACCAAAGGCAAACAAGTAAATGCTCAAGTTTTAACAAACTTAACAGATTTAGCCAATTGTGTTTGGAAGCAAGCCGAGAAATTCCCACAAATTGCAGAAAAAATTGCTTATCGTGATCAACAATCTGCGGAACAATTCCGAGGAGGTGGGCGTTAAGTATGAGTGAAAAAGAGAGAAATGATGAATTACGTGCGACAATTACAAGAAAAATTGCCCAAGTAGAAGAACAGGAAGATATCTTATGTAGAGAAGAACGCAAGCAAATGGAACAATTAGAGAGCACGGTTCAAGAATTAAAAAGAGAAGAAGCTAAATACATGGATATTTTTCAACAACTACATTCATTAGGTGATCAAGATGCTCAGAAAACGAGCAGTTTTTTGCAAGCGATTACTTGCGATGTTAGAAATTCCTGTCAGAGTCAACAACAGCTTTTAGATGAAAATTATCGTTCACTCAAACGGAAATTAGACGATGACCGTGAAGCATTGTTCAGAGAGCGAGGGCAGATTCCATGGTAAGATATGTTCGAGCAGATTCTCAAGCGCTGGTTTCAAGTATGAAAACCACGATTCAGCAAGCACGGGAATTGACCAGCAAGTTAAATCAAGGCAGTCAACATTTGGTTCAATCGGTGGATGGCAAACAACTTTCAGGAGCTGCTTATACCGCTGGCAAAGGACTTTTTGAACAAGTCATTATTCCCACAATTAAACGAGCTGATCAAGCCATTCAATCGTTAGAACAGGATTTAGCAAGATACCGTCATGCTGAAATGGCGGTGGAACGCTGGTCGCTGATTGACTCAGAACTGCAACAAGAATTGATTCGTTCGCTACAACGTCAGCTTCGAACCATTGATTATCAAATTGACATGGCGAGACAATTGGAATCTTCTTTGATTGGCGAACTGGCGAAACCGCTTCTTCACGCCATTCACATGGACACACAACGTCTCCATAATGCCAAAGTTGCCTTACTGGACAAGTTGAGAGAAGCCGAACAAAAGCTAAATGGACTCAAACAATTTGACCATCAAACTGCTTTGCTTTTTGAAAATAGTTTACAACAATTGAAAATCGTGACACAATCCATTCAAATACTTAATGGTACCAAAGTGGATTCAGCCACAGGAAAGTATACATTACCAGTTGGTTTTGATCATTCTTGGTTTACTTCCGTGAAAAAACAAAGTGTTACTGATGAAAAGAAACAAATTGCGTTAACCAAAGGCATGGTTGAGTTAAACTTGCCTGTGGAAGCTCAGAAATATTATCAAGAAATTATGCAGGAAGCGTTAAAAAACGTTCCTGTGAAGCAATGGGACAAAGCCATTCAAGAACTGAATCAGCTGTTGTTATTTGATGAAAAAGGGAATATTTTGCGTGTCCTGCCTGCGAATTTTGGTGCAGGTAACGGCGTGATTATCCTGAAAAATGGCAAGAATGACAAGGAACTGACCGAGCAAGCCAACAAAGAACTAGACAAAAAACAATGGGAAGCCTTGAATGAATCGTTGTTGCAATTAGCAACAGGCGTGGTGACTGCATTAACTGGCTTAGGAATTACCGGATTGGACTTGGCAGGCACTTATTTCTCTGGTGGAACATTGGCAGCTGTTGGTGTCAGCCAAGCAGGCATGGTGGCTGGTGCCACAACGATGGGCGTAGGAGCTGTGGCTGTAACAGATGCCATTCGGAAAATGGGTGTGGCGACTTCTTCGGTGAGCTATAGCTTTGCACGGAATTATGGACACCAGCATAAAGATTTGAAACCGAATAATGAGTACAAATCAGGGGAACATGATTATGGGTATAAGACAGATGAGTTGGGGAGAATTTCGGAAGCAGAAGCACCTTCTTTAAAGTATAAAACACATTCTGGTAGAAAACGACATAATTCTAAAACACCAGACAAATTATCGGACGACCATGCGGGACATATCTTTGCGGATATGTTTGGTGGTTCACCAGAATTAAATAATCTGATTTCTCAAGCTAAAAATGTTAATTGGAAAAAATATGGGGATTTAGAACGGGCTTGGAAAAAAGCTTTAGATGCTGGTAAAGAGGTTTCTGTAAAGATAAAAATTAATTATAAAGGTAACTCTCTTAGACCTTCGTCATTCGATATTGATTACACTATTGATGGTGTAAGGAAACTTAGAACGATAGAAAACATAAATTAAAGGATAGGGAAGTGCGACAATGACTAAAGTCTTTGAAGATGAGTTTATGGATTGGCAAGCAGATATGGTTGCCATTGCAAGGGAATATATTGACGATCGAGCAGAAAAAATTTATTTGTATGGATCTATAGAAGAAGGAGAGTATTTCTTTAACTTATTTTATCAAATAAAAAATAAGGTTGTTTTCATGAATCAAGTAAATTCTGTTTTAACTGCTAGTGAAGAAAAATATGATATTTCTGATGATAGACAATACCAAGTTTTAAGAGTGGGTGTTGATGATTTAAAAGAAATAGCTGAAATTTGTAAGAAATATAAAAAAGAGATTCCTAGTCAGTTTAAATTATTTTATGATGTAAAACAGAATAGTTTAAAAACAAAATATAAATATGGGTTACTTTACTCCAATACAAGAGATTTAGATACCGATGATATTTTTATGTCCTGGTACGAAGAAGTAAAAAGTGCTGTAGAAAATCCCCAAGAATTTGGGTTTTACTAACTCATTGGTATATGTAATATGACAAAAATATTTGAAGATGAATTTATGGAGTGGCAAGCAGATATGGTGGATATCGTAGATGAGTATACAGAAGGACGAGCAGAAAACATTTATTTATATGGTTCAATAGAAGATGGTGGTTATTTCTTTAATTTATTTTTTAAGATAAAGGGTAAGATTCTTTTTATGCACCAAGTTAATTCGGTGTTATCTGAAAAAGATTTAAAATTTGATACGTCTGATTATAATCAAGGAAAGGTTCTTGAAGTTGGTGTAGATGATTTACAAAAAGTTGCTGATATTTGTAAAAAGTATAGTAAAGACATTCCTACAGAACTTAAATTATTTTATGATGTTAAAAATAATAGTCTAGATGCAAAGTATAAATATAACCCTATGTATTCGGATACCTATGAAATAGGGCCTGATGACCTCTTTATATCTTGGTACGAACAAGCAAAAAGTGCTGTAGAAAACCCACAAACATTCGGTTTTGAGTAACTAGAAGCATAATAATAAAATTCCTTTTCAAAATAGAATATATTTTGAAAGGAATTTTATTTACTCAAAAAGATAATTAAGTAACCTAAGCTTCTTACCAAACAATCATGAAAGAAGCGCTGAAAAATGTGCCACTTTCGCAATGGGATAAAGTTAACAAAGAATTATCAGACCAACAATTAGAAGTTTTGAACCAATCCTTATTGCAGTTGGCAACAGGTGTGGTGACTGCATTAACTGGCTTAGGAATCACAGGTTGGGACTTGGCAGGCACCTATTTCTCTGGCGGAACTTTAGCTTTAGCAGGAATTACCCAAATAGGCGTGGCTGTAGGAGCAACGACAACTGGCGCAGGAGTTGCGCTTGTCACTGATGTCATTACTAAAATGGGTGTGGCAAATGGACAAGTAAGTTACAGCTTTGTCCAGAACTATGGACAGCAACATAAAGATTTGAAACCTAATAATGAATACAAATCTGGGGAACATGACTATGGGTATAAGACAGATGAGTTGGGGAGGATTTCAGATGCTAATGCTAATTTGAAACTCAAGACACATCAAGGTAGAAAACGGCATAATCCTAATACACCAGATAAATTACCAGATGATCATGCAGGACATATCTTTGCGGATATGTTTGGTGGATCCCCTGAGTTAAATAATCTATTGTCGCAAGCTAAAAACGTAAATTTGAAAGATTACGGTCGTTTAGAGAGAACTTGGAAAAAAGCAATCGAAGCTGGAAAGGAAGTCTCTGTGAAAATAAAAATTCATTATAAAGGGAATTCTCTTCGTCCAAAGTCTTTTGATGTTAATTATACTATTGACGGGGTAGACTACTCTGCATTGATTGAAAATATAAATTAAACTTAGGAGAAACTTATATGACAAAAATATTTGAAGATGAATTTATGGACTGGCAAGCAGATATGGTAGATATTGCAAAAGAATATATTGACGATCGAGCAGAAAAAATTTATTTGTATGGATCTATAGAAGGAGGTACGTACGCCTTTAATTTATTTTATCAAATTAATAACAAAATTGTTTTTATGAGTAAGGTAAATGATGCGTTAAAAAATTTTGAAGAAAAATATGATGTATCAAGTGATAGGCGGCGGAAAGTATTGGAGATCGGTGTACAGGACTTAAAAGAAATAGCCGAAGTATGTAAGAAATATGATAAACCAATTCCCACTCAGTTTAAGCTGTATTATGATGTTCAAAAGAATAATCTAAAGGCAAAGTACCAGTATGATTTACAATATTCTAACACAGAAGACTTATATACCGATGATATTTTCATGGCTTGGTACGAAGAAGTAAAAAGTGCTGTAGAAAATCCCCAAGAATTTGGATTTTAATAACTTGTTGGAGAAAGTTAGATGACAAAAGTATTTGAAGATGAGTTTATGGAATGGCAAGTAGATATGGTTGCCATCGCAGAAGAATTTATTGAAGAGCGCGCAGAAAAAATTTATTTGTATGGTTCAATAGAAGGCGGTAGTTACTCATTTAACCTATTTTTTAAAATTAATAATAAAATTGTCACGATGGACGAAGTAAATACGGCATTAAAACCTGAAGAAAAAAAGTATGATAACTCTGACGATAGGTGTTGGGAGGCATTAAAGCTGGGTACGAAGGATTTACAAGAAATAGCTGAAGTATGCAAAAAGTATTCTAAACCTGTACCTACACAGTTTAAACTGTTTTATGATGTTAAACAAAACAGCCTTGAAGCAAAGTATAAATATGATTTTCAGTATTTAGATTCTGATGATTTAACTAACTATGATATTTTCATGGCTTGGTACGAAGAAGTAAAAAATGCTGTAGAAAATCCCCAAGAATTTGGATTTTAATAAAAAATACTATGAAGATAGTTAGTACGGTAGTCATGGATAAATACAAAAATAGTGAGAGCTATAAAGCAATAGGTAATGGCGTGTTTAAAGACTTAATTAATAAAAGATATGTGGTTACTTTATTTATTGAGTTAGAGGAAGGCGAAGATTTTCAGTATCCAGTAGAAGATATTTTAGATAGGTACTATGTGAATTGTACAGATTACATTTTTGAGAATGAGCAAGACAGAACGATGGTAGTTGAAATTGAAGATGGTAACGATGACAATTTTGATAGTTTAAAAACGATTCAGGAAATTGCGGGTTTAATGGGAAAGAGGGTATACAACCAAGAAGAAGGAGAATATTTAATTCTTAAAATAGAATAACAGTGAAGTTTTATTTTTTTCTTTCTCAAGATTTAAAATATTTTTCTATTTATTTGAACAAAAAACGGCTCTTTGTCAAATAATGTTGGTAAAGAGAAAGTTTGGTATAATGAAAGAGTAGAAACAAATCAATACATTCTAAACTGAAATCTAGCTATGGATAAGTGATGCGAGTACAGAACTTTGGAGAAAAAATAATTCTCCGAGGTTTTAGAGTCATGTTGTTTAGAATGGTACCAAAACTGAATCTTTAGACATGTGGAACAAAGACACGTTTTAGAGTCATGTTGTTTAGAATGGTACCAAAACACAAACAAATTGGCGCTACTACCTTTCACGGTTTTAGAGTCATGTTGTTTAGAATGGTACCAAAACGTAAATTTCTAGTGAGCGTTTTTGGTTTTCGTTTTAGAGTCATGTTGTTTAGAATGATACCAAAACTTAAACGTTCTATTCCCATTCGTTCCGACTGTTTTAGAGTCATGTTGTTTAGTTTTCGCAAATACGATATGATTGATGTAAAAATATCATTGATATGTATAAATATGGTTATTATATAAAAAATATAAGTAACGAATTAAAGCTTTGCTAGAGCAAGTGATGCGATTACGAAATTATTTAATTTTAGAGTCACGTTATTTATTACTTTACGAATAGAGAGTACGATTAGTTAAATATTTAGTTTTACAGCTATGTTGTTATTATATGTGTTGAACGAAGTTATTGATTTTAAAAGTAGTTGTTCCTCCTTTTTTTATATGCTACAATTTTTCTATATTAATTATTAGTTAAATATTTAAGGAGGTGATTATAATAAGAAGGAAAGGATTTAACAAAATAAAAAAAGAAATGGAATATGTTAAAGTAGTTACGAATTTACTAATGGTATCAAAATTTTTTACGCTACAGTCCGATGAAGATTTACATACATTAACTCTGTTTGGAACATTACTTATTTATATTTATAGACGCTTTGTAATGAATGCGCTTTCTACGAAACTGGATAATAAAAATTGGCATTTTTCAAATGCTACTTTATGTAGTTTACTTTTTTATAGTGGCTATGTATGTTCGCATTTATTTCTTTTGAATAAAAATCACTTATCTATAAATCAAGAATTAATCCCCAATTTATTGAAAATGACACTCCCTGTTTTATTAATATTTCATGCTTTTGTTGTACTATTTGATGATACAAAAAAGTAAAACTGAGGCCCCAATTAAAGTCAAGTTAACCACATTGAAAGATAAACCTTTCAATGTGGTTAAAGATGCTTAATGAGATTCATGAAACATAGAGAGCGGATTAATTTCCTATGTTCTTTATTTGTATATTTTCTTGGGAATCATTATTGATTGTGGATTAAAAAGATAATCCGCTCCCCGTTTCACCACAGGCATATTCGTAATAGCTAAATGAAGAGGGCTAAGAAGAAGAGTGCCAGGATTCGGAAAGTAAACCATTCTTTAAAGAGTGTGTCTAATTGCAAACCACTTTCCAACAGAATAATTAAGGGCATATGCAAGAGATAAGGGTAGAGAGTATCTTTTCCGAGGGCGCTTAAAGGTAACTTTCGTTTCGGCAATAATGCAAACCAAGAAAGAGACACCAATGCTGCAGCAACGTAAAAGAACAGCTGAATGAAACTACTGTATTCAAAGGCCGGACTAATTTCAGCGTAGGAAGCCCAACCAGTTAAGAAGCCCCAAAATTTCGTTGCCAATGACCATTGACTATTTACAAATAAAAAGGAGCTTAAAATTACGCCTATCGCTGCCCATTTGACTTTGCGATGATCTAAAAAGGTTTGTAGCTTTTGAATATCCATTAAGTAGCCACAATAGAAGAAAGGGAAGAAGCCCAGAGTCCGTCCTAAAGACAAGAAACCTTCCACAGGCAAATAGCCTGAGGCACAGCCGATAACAATGATGATGGGCAACATGATTTTCGGCTGAACGCGCTGAAGAAAGATGGTAATTAAGTAGAAACTTGCTAAGGAAAGTAAGTACCAAGGAACGCCTGTTTCGTTCAGTAAATCAAAATTCATTTTATTTGCAAAGGCGAAATTAGCAAGCGTAATCAACAACTTCGCTAAGAGATAAAGCCAAACAAAGGAAAGTAAGCGTAGATATTTTCGTTGTTTAATTGCATGTTTACTAAAGAGTCCAGAGACAAAAATAAAGGCTGGCATATGGAATGAATAGATCCAAAAGTTGATCGTTTCCATGAGTCGTGAAGGAGAAGCTTCACGATCTAAAATATGCCCAAAAATCACTAAGAAAATTAAAAAAAGTTTCACGTTGTCCCATTTATAAATTCGCTTGTCGTTTTCCATAACGATCACTCCTTTTAGTAGAAAACAGTTCACTTTTGTTTAAGGCAGAAGAGGACAATTTTTCCATTCATTGAGTAGATAATTGTAGATACGAACCGGCAGCCGTTAAATGAGCCCCCACATACTTGCGCTTAAAACAAAAAATTAGGCAGGATGTTAGTCTTAAATTATACTGAAAGAGTGACGATCCTCCAAAGATTTTGTTTATTAAGAAGTGAAAGATGCGGTGAAAATAAATGATAAAATTTCAAAATGTTTCAAAAGTATATCAAGAAAATGCCGTTTTGTCCGATGTGAATTTAACAATCCAACAAGGCGAATTTTTTGTATTAGTAGGGCCGAGTGGTAGTGGAAAAACGACGACTTTGAAAATGATTAATCGGCTCATTGAGCCAACGACAGGTGAAGTGGCTCTCAATGAACAAGCGGTAACCAACTACCCTTTACGTGAATTACGACTAAAAATTGGCTATGTTCTTCAGCAAATTGCCTTATTTCCTAACTTAACCGTGGCGGAAAATATTGAGTTGATTCCTGAAATGAAAAAATGGCCCAAAGAGCAACGCAGAGAGCGAACCATTGAACTATTGAAAAAAGTTCAGCTGGATCCTGAGGAATATCTGCATCGTAAGCCAGCAGCGCTTTCAGGAGGCGAACAACAACGTATCGGGATTTTACGCGCCATTGCAGCCGAACCAGAAGTGATTTTAATGGATGAACCTTTTAGCGCGCTAGATCCGATTTCAAGACATCATCTTCAACGTTTGGTGAAAGAACTTCATCAGGAATTAGCGAGTACCATTGTTTTTGTGACCCATGATATGAATGAAGCTTTATTGTTAGGTGAGCGCATCTGTATTATGGACGCTGGCAAAATTATTCAAGTCGATACGCCAGAAGCCATTCAAAAACATCCGAAAAATAATTTTGTCGGTCAATTTTTCAAACAATCTTCGCCAGAACTAGCGAACTATTGTGGCGCTGACTTGACTGCATTTTTAGAAGCCGCAGATGAGACGATTGAGCCAGTGCCGACTGTTTTCATGGAAACCAATTTAAAAGAGATTGTCCAACTCATTAATGCGCAAGAGAAAGCAAATTTAGTAGAAAAACAACAAGTTTTAGGGTGTATCACCTCAAAAACGATTACTCGTTTTATGGAACAACTGTTGGAAAGCGAGGGACAGTAGATGCAAGCACTGATTGAAACTTTTTTCGCTCGAAAAGAAGAATATCTGCAAGCGTTAATCGAGCATATGCAATTATCCTTTATCTCGTTATTATTCGCTGCATTGATTGCAATTCCTTTAGCCATTTATTTAACGAGTCATCGTAAGTTAGCGGAAAGTCTGTTACAAGTGACTGGGATTTTCCAAACCATCCCTTCTTTAGCCTTGCTAGGCTTACTGATTCCGTTAATTGGTATTGGTCGACCACCGGCAATTGTTGCGCTAGTGATTTATGCCTTATTCCCAATTTTACAAAACACCTATACTGGTTTGACGGAAATTGATCCTTCGTTAGAAGAAGCCGCAGAAGCATTTGGGATGAGTAAAAAAGAAAAACTGTTTAAGTTTGAGTTGCAAATGGCATTACCATTTATTATTTCAGGTATTCGAACGGCTACCGTTTTAATTATTGGTACGGCCACGTTGGCGGCGTTAATTGGAGCAGGCGGTTTAGGGACCTTCATTTTATTAGGAATTGATCGAAATAATTTATCGTTGATTTTTATTGGAGCCCTTTCATCGGCTGCACTAGCAGTCTTATTTAATTATGGAATTCATTGGTTAGAAAAAGCGAATGGGCGGCGACTAATCATTGGCGGTACTATTTTAGGCCTTTTGTTAGGTGGTTCATTTTTCTGGAATCAACAAACTTCTTCAAAGGAAAAACAGCTGACAATTGCTGGCAAATTAGGAGCGGAACCAGATATTATTATTAATATGTATAAAGCCTTAATTGAAGAAAATAGCGACATTCAGGTGACGTTAAAGCCAAACTTTGGCAAGACTACTTTTTTATATAATGCCTTGAAATCAGATGAAATCGATCTTTATCCGGAATTTACAGGAACAGTGATCGAAACCTTTTTAAAAAATCCTCCTCAGCTAGACAATCAACCTCAAGTAGTCTATGAAGCGGCACGCGCTGGCTTGAAAAAGCAAGAAAACCTTACTTTGTTGAAACCGATGCGCTATGAAAATACGTATGCCGTCGCAGTTAAGCGCTCATTTGCAAAAGCGCATCAATTAAAAACGATTAGTGATTTACAGAAAATTAGCAATCAGTTGAAAGCAGGTTTTACGTTAGAATTTATTGATCGGCAAGATGGTTATAAGGGATTACAAGAAAAATATCATTTAAATCTGAATGTCCAATCGATGGAACCAGCATTACGCTACCAGGCGATTAATAATGGTGAGGTAAATGTGATTGATGCCTATTCAACGGATAGTGAATTGAGACAATACGATTTAGTAACGTTAGAAGATGATCAAGCGCTATTTCCGCCTTATCAAGGAGCACCACTTATTAAAACAGCAACGTTGGAAAAATATCCAGAATTAGCAGAAATATTGAATAAATTGGCAGGAAAAATTAGCGAAGAAGAAATGAGTGAAATGAATTATCAAGTCAATGTGGAGGGGCAAGATCCTAGCATAGTGGCGAAAGACTATTTAAAAGAAAAGAATCTTCTTAAATAAGTATTTTTTACTGAAAAAGACTGGTATATAAACATTTATCCAGTCTTTTTCAGATAAATAAAGAGTTTAATGTGAAAAGTACCTGTATTTTTACTCATTTTTGGATATAATAAAAGAAATGAATGGAGAGGAGTGGTCTATATGAAAAAAGCAGAACGTCAACGTTTGATTAAACAATTAATTATGCAACAAGAAATTGAAACACAAGATGAATTAATCACTCGTTTGGAAGAACTTGGCGTCCGAGCCACTCAAGCGACTGTTTCAAGAGATATCCGTGAAATGAGTATTGTTAAAACACATGGTGCAGATGGTCGTGTCAAATATGCAATTTTTTCTCAAGCACAAGGCACAAGCAGTGAAGAGAAATTACGAGAATCAGTGAAAGATTCAGTTGTTCGAATGGAGCGAGTACAATTTATTGTCATCTTGCATACAGAGATGGGGAATGCCGATGTGGTGAGTAACTTTTTAGATGAAGTAGCTTATCCAGAAGTGGCGGGTACAGTGGCTGGTGCGGATACGATTATTGTGATTACACGTTCAGAAGAGGATGCGGAACACTTTATCGAACGCATCGAAAATATGATTTTTTAAAATTGAAAGCATCAATAGAAGGGAGTTTTTTTCTTGGTAGAATTGAAAGCGCTACAAAATGGTTCGGATATTCGGGGAATTGCTTTGGATACGGAAGAACAAACTGCAACATTAACCGCAACAGCAGTAGCCGAGATTGCGGTGGGCGTGGTTCGTTGGTTACAGGACAAAAAACAGCTGCCACGAAAGGCACAACAGCGCCTGACAATTGCAATCGGACATGATAGTCGTCTAACGGCGGAGCCGATTAAGCAAGCATTAGTAGATACGTTTCTTTCATTAGGCATTCAGGTGATTGACGTTGGTTTAGCTACGACGCCTGCTATGTTTATGGCTACTCAATTTTCAACGCTTCAATGTGATGCAGCGATTATGATCACAGCTAGCCATTTGCCTTACTATTTTAATGGCTTGAAGTTCTTCACGGCAGAAGGTGGAGCAGAGAAAGAAGATATTCGGTATATTTTATCTCATACTGATCCGCTGACAGCCAATGAAAATGGCACACTGATGAAGCAAGAGTTACTGCCAATTTATGCGGAGCATTTGGTGGAAAAAATCCGCCAAGGAATTCATTCGCCAGAAGAGAAACCTTTACAGGGCTTTCGAATTATCGTTGATGCGGGTAATGGGGCTGGGGGCTTCTTTGCGGAGCAGGTTCTTCAAGTTTTGGGCGCTGATACGACGGGATCACAGTTTTTAGAACCAGATGGGCATTTTCCTAATCATGTACCTAATCCAGATAATTCTGAAGCAATGAAAAGTATTCAAACAGCTGTTTTAGCTAATCAGGCAGATTTGGGCATTATTTTTGATACAGATGTAGATCGTTCGGCTGTGGTGGACCAATCAGGTGAGGTACTAAACCGAAATAATTTAATTGCTGTTTTAGCGGCAATCGTTTTAAAAGAAGCGCCTGGTAGTTATATTGTGACAAATTCGCCAACCTCAAGTCATTTAAAAACATTTATTGAAGAAAAAGGCGGCCAACAGATTCGTTATATTTCTGGTTACCGAAATGTCATTAATAAAATGATTGAATTGAATCATGGGGGCTTTCAGACACCGTTAGCTATTGAAACCAGTGGTCATGCAGCGTTTCAAGAAAACTACAATCTGGATGATGGTGCATATGTCGTGGCGAAAATTTTAATGTTGTTACCAGAATTGAAACAAAACAATCAAACGTTAGGTGATCTGATTGCTACGTTGAAGCAACCGGCAGAAACCAACGAATTTCGCTTCAAAATTACTGCGGAGGATGTTACTTGTTATGGGCAACAAGTCTTGCGAGACTTTGAATTGTTTGTAGAAAATCAAGCAGACTTTGCTGTGGACCGTGAAAACCAAGAAGGTGTTCGAGGAAACGTGTCTGGTCAATATGGCAGTGGGTGGTTTTTACTACGCTTAAGTCTGCATGAACCGTTGCTTGTTCTTCAGGTAGAGAATGACCAAAGCGATAAAAATGCGTGTGTCATCGAAAAAATTACCACTTTTTTACAAAAATACGAGGAAATAGATAGTCAGCAAATAGAAAAATAATCTAGGAAATTAAAGGTGTTCTTATGGAAAATGTCTTAAAAGGAAAACACATTGGCTTTTCTCATTTTAGAGAAGAATATATCGAACATATTGCAAAACAGCAATGGGATAATGAATTGCTTCGGCATTTGAGCTGGGATGCTTTACATCCGTGGGGGCTTGAAGAATGGAAAGATTTCACAATTAATAAAGGAGAAGATGATCGATTTCTATTTGCTATTTTAGAAAATACGACAGAGGAATTTATTGGTTGGGTTTCGTTGTCTGATGTACAGTTGAAAAATAGAGGGGCCAATTTAGGGATTGCTATTTTACAAAAAGAGCAACGTGGTCAAGGATATGGCTTTGAGGCGGTGTCTTTAATTTGTAAATTTGCTTTTTATGAATTGGGCTTGCACAAAATCAGATTAGCTGTCAATAGTAACAATCAAAAAGCGATTCATGTTTATGAAAAAGTAGGCTTTAAAAAAGAAGGAATTGATAGAGAAGCATTATTTCAAGATGGCCAATGGCTGGATATCTACAATTACGGAATTTTACAAAAAGAGTGGCTACAAATGATTAAGGCTGAGAGTTAGCTCAGGAACTGTTTAACACCAAGACACTTAGCAAACGCAGATATGCCGTTCTCAGCAGTGAATGTGCGGTAAAATAAAAAAACAGAAGAAATCGGCGGTTACCGTCCGATTTCTTCTGTTTTTTTTACCATAGGCCAGGCGCTGCAGTCACAACGATTTGTTTTTTTGTAAACGGATGGAGTAAATGAAGTTGTGAAGCATGGAGCATTAAACGAGCTGCCTGCGATTTTGGGTTGTATAACGGATCACCAATAATTGGATGCCCTTCGCTAGCTAAATGGACCCGAATTTGGTGCGTCCGACCTGTTTCTAAAACACAGGTAACTGCAGTTTGATTATTAGAAAGAGCTTGGACCACTTGGACATGTGTAATCGCTGAATCCCCTTTTTGAGGATCAATCCGTCGTTTCCGGCGATCATGTCGATCACGACCGATCGGCTGATTGATTGTCTGCTCTTTTTGGTTAAAGTGACCAGCCACAATCGCTTGATATTGGCGGTAAATTTGTTTTGTTTCTAATAAACGCCCTAAAATAGGTAAGACAAAAGGATTTTTAGCAAAGACAATCGCACCACTGGTTTCTTTATCTAATCGATGAACGACATAAGGGACCTGATTTTTCTCAGCTAAATAGGCAGCAACATGATTTAACAAGGTGTCTGTTTCCTGTGGCTGATTTGGATGGGTTTTAATGCCATAAGGTTTATTTACAATCATTAAATGTTCATCTTCATATAGAACCTTCACACGCGTTGCTTCCCCCAAATGAATAGTGGGACGTACATAATCGGTTTCTTCAAACGTTAAGGTGACACAATCGCCAGCTTGGACTGGAAAATGAAAAGCAGCTGTTTCTCCGTTGATTTTGACATTTTTTCGCGTGCGTAAAAAATGGCGTACTTTTCGAGGGACTAGCCACTCATTTTCTAATAGTTCTTTTACAGTCATTGTTGAAAAATTTTCAGGTAATCTCATTGAATATTCCACCAAATCCCACCTTTCACTGATTCGCTATTTAGTGTAACAAAGCTACTCAAAAGGTCAAGTCAGAACGGAAAAAAAGCTGAAATTTGTTAGAAAGGCAGTTCCTTGAGAGATTCTTAAACAAATTTACATAAAAAACGAAGAAAAGCATGATAGAATAGAGGCTAAATAAAGACTCGTTTCTAAACGTAAGCAATTATTTACCTCTAGTGAAGGCCACATTTCCTTTGCTACAGCGAAAAGACCATTGAAATTGTTTTTCAAGAATTTTTCATGCTTTAGACCTAGGTCGTACCCACAAGAATATGGTAGACTTAGCCAAGAAACGTAAACAGAGGGAGTACTATGGACAATCTTAAACAATTTTTTAGTAAAGTCGGTGTCGGATTACGTCATTTTTGGACGTGGATAAAGCCTTATTTAATACAATTCCATCAAGCCAGAAAGCGGATTTGGAAAAAGTATCAAATCAATAAAATTTTCTTGTTAATTGGTTTGGTAGTCGCTTTAGGTGCCAGTATTTATTTATTTTACTTAGCCAAGTCCGCAAACGTTGAGACCCTAAAATCGGGGCTAAGTGAATCAACACGCGTTTATGATGAGTCAGGAGAGGAAGTTGGAAAATTATTCGGGCAAAAAGGGACTTTTGTGGAACTGGATAATATTTCTCCTTATATTCAAGATGCGGTTATTTCAACTGAAGATCGCGGGTTTTATCAACATAAAGGGTATTCCATCAAAGGGATTGCCCGTGCGGTTGTTGGAAAATTGACCTTCGGGAAAATCGGTGGCGGTGGTGGCGGAAGTACAATTACGCAGCAATTAGCCAAAAATGCTTACTTAACGCAAGAGCAAACGTTAGATAGGAAAGCCAGAGAATTATTCTTAGCGATTGAAATCGAAAAGAAATATTCGAAAAAAGATATCTTGGCAATGTATTTAAATAATTCTTATTTTGGTAATGGTGTCTGGGGCGTGCAAGATGCAGCTCGTAAATACTTTGGCGTGGATGCGTCCCAAGTTACAGTGGGGGAAGCCGCAACGCTAGCGGGCATGTTAAAAGGGCCAGGAATCTATAACCCAATTGATTACATTGACAATGCCACAGCGCGACGGAATACCGTTTTACAACTTATGGTCGACAATAAAAAACTGTCTCAAGAAGAAGCCAATCAAGAAGCGAGTGTTAACTTAGCGAGTCTATTAAATGACACCTATGTTGGCGACGAAAATAGTTACAAATATCCATATTATTTTGATGCGGTAATTGATGAAGCGGTCAATCGTTATAAATTTAAAGAAGAAGATATTTTAAATAAGGGCTACAAGATTTATACTTCTTTAAATCAAAAATATCAAGATGCGATGGATGCAACTTATAAAAATGATGCACTATTTCCACCCAATGCAGAAGATGGTGCCATGGTTCAAAGTGGCTCTGTAGCCATTGATCCGAAAACCGGCGGCGTGCAAGCACTGGTGGGCGGTCGAGGAGAACACGTTTATCGAGGCTTTAACTTTGCAACGCAAACAAAACGTTCACCAGGCTCGTCCTTAAAACCAATTTCTGTCTATACACCAGCTTTAGAGGATGGCTATAAACCAGACTCTGTTTTAGAAGATAAACCACAAGATTATTATCCAGCGCAAAACTATAGCCGAACGTACAGTGGAGAAGTTCCTATGTACCAAGCCTTAGGAGAAAGCTTAAATTTACCAGCGGTATGGTTATTACATCAAATTGGTTTAGATAAAGGCTATGAAAAAACAGAGAAATTTGGCATTCCATTATCAGAAAAAGATCGATATTATGGTTTAGCACTTGGGGGATTACAAACGGGTGTTTCGCCACTAACCATGGCGGGAGCTTATAGTGCCTTTGCCAATGAAGGCTATAAAACTGAAACGCATTTAATTACAAAAATCGTCGACTCAACTGGCGCAATTGTAGTTGATAATACTAAAGTCAAGAAAGAGCAAGTCATTACCAAAGATGTTGCAGATGGGATTACAAGTATGCTACTAGGGGTCTTTAGTTCTGGGAGCGGGGTCAACGCACAACCAGCAGGCTACGTAATGGCTGGTAAAACAGGTACGACAGAAACCAACTTCGATAGTAGTAAAACGAACGATCAGTGGGTGATTGGTTATACACCAGAAGTTGTCATTGCTACTTGGCTAGGCTTCCAAGAAACCAGTAAAACCCATTATCTGGAAGGTAGTAGCGCCACATATGCCTCTCAGGTGTTCAACAGTCAAGCTAGTGGCATCTTGCCTGAAGTTAAACAAGCACAATTTCCTGTCGCGGATGCTTATGCCACAGGTGGGAAAGTTGTTGATAGCAACGATAGTTTAACCGGTGGTGCCAATTCTAATTGGCGGGATAACTTAAAAGACTTTGGAAACTCTGTTCAAGATGGCGCTAGCAATTTCGGAGATACATTGAATGAAGTTGGGGGACAAATTAAAGACGGCGCGAAAAAAGTCAAAGACAAGATTGAAGGAATTTTCGGAGGCTTATTAGGAAATTAGTTGGGAAAACCTAAGAGAAATGGTACAATAAAGATGAAACTATTGAGAAAAGAGGGATTCCATTGAGTAACATTTATGATACAGCCAATCAGATTGAACGTGAACTACGTGAGTTAGACGAATTTAAAGCATTACAAGCAGCGTATGAAGAAGTAAAAGCAGACGAAGCAGCTTACACATTGTTTAAAGAATTCCAAGGATTCCAACAAGGACTTCAAGAAAAACAAATGCGCGGTGAAGAATTCACGGATGAAGATGCTGAAAAAGCACAAAGCATTGCAACGAAAGTGCAAGAAACAGCAGTTATCAACGAATTAATGCAAAAAGAACAAGCGTTTAGCTTAGTTGTCAATGATTTAAACCGAATTATCATGACTCCTGTGCGTGATATGTATAACGATTAATTTACGTAATTGAACTCTGACAAGTTGTCTATAAGACAATTTGTCAGAGTTTTTCTTTTACTGAAAATAAAAAAACGAACAAATTTTCGTATGTTTTTACTGACCAAGCTGGCAGAAAATGATATGATAAAGGAAGGAGAAAAGGAGGGGAAACGATGAAACTATTGCATACAGCTGATTTACATATGGATCGATCTTTTGAAGGGTTAACTGGGATCCCGACAGCCTTAGCGAAGCGCTTAAGAGAAGCTAATCAACAATTGTTGATGAATATCGTAACAGTTGCCATTCGAGAAGCGGTGGACTTGGTTATTTTTGCAGGAGATACGTTTCATCAAAGTCAGACCTCTATTTCAATGCAAGCCCAATTGATGGCCGCATTAGAACAGTTGAAACAAGCAGAAATTCCTGTGATTCTAACATTTGGGAATCATGATTACTATAAAAAAGACCGCTATTGGTTTTCTTTTCCAGACAATGTTTTTTTATTTGAAAAAGAAATGGTTGAGACACTGTATTTTGAAACGAAAGCGGGCGAACAAGTGGCTGTTTCGGGGTTTAGTTATGAGCATCCCTGGATTGATGAAAATAAAGCACTAGAATTTCCTATCAAACAAGCAGATTCTGACATTCATATTGGGATTTATCATGGAGACACCAGTCGGAAAGCGCAACAAAATTATGCTCCGTTTACATGGAAGGATTTAAAAGCCACTGGCTATAATTATTGGGCATTGGGCCACATTCATCAGCCGCAAATTGTTAGTGAACAACCGCTAATTGTTTATCCTGGAACACCTCAAGGGCACACGAAAAAAGAACAGTCTTTACAAGGTGTTGCAGTGGTCACACTTTCCCAAAATCAAGCGACTGTTCAATTTGAAAAAGTCGCAGAAATAGATTGGACGAATGAAGAAGTATCTCTTGCGCAATGCCGTGACACCCAAAGCGTTTTGTCTTATCTTGAAACCAGTTTGCTGACGAAGTGGCATGCGCATCAGCAACAGCAATTGATGGCGTTGACACTGAAAGAAACGCAACATTTGGATGTGACCGTGGTGCAAGCCATTGTCAATGGTGAACTATTAAGCTACTTACAGCAGCAGCTTTTACAAAAAACGCAAGGTGATTTTTTTGTTTATCGCCTAATATTGCAAGCAGAGGAACCAACGAAAGAACCGATCTATTTAGCCGCTAGTCCCAACTTATTAACGGCATTAGAAAAAACATACTTAGATCCAGTTATTTTTGAAGATACCACCAAGGAATTGTTACGTTATCCAGAATTTGCTGGAATTTTTTCAATGGATGAGCAGTGGCGATTAGAGAGCTTGCGCCTAGCACATGAGCAAATTAATGAAGACTTTACTATTCAGGAGGACCCACTATGAAATTACTCGCAGTAGAGATTGTGGGCTTTGGAAAATGGCAACAACAGAAAATTACATTTGAATCTGGTAATCAATTGCTGTACGGCGCAAATGAAGTTGGCAAGTCCACATTGTATCAATTCATTCAAGCAATGCTGTTTGGGTTTCCCACAAAGGGCAAAAGAAAACGCGATTACGCACCTAAAAATGGTGGTTCGTATGGTGGTCGTTTGTGGTTGGAACATCCTGTGTTTGGGGAAGTTCAAGTCGAGCGTTTTAAAGAAAAAAATAAAGGGCAAGCAATCATTTATTATCAACAACAAATGGGGGATGAAAAAACCTTACAGCAAATGTTACATCCGCTAACGAAAAAGTTATTTCAAGAGGTTTTTACTTTCCAACAAGAACAATTAATTACGAGTGACAAGTTGACAGAAGAGGAACTGCAAACATCCTTGTTAGCCATTGGTGTTTCTGGTAGTCAACAACTTTTGACTTACCGAAATGCGTACTTTAAAGAAGCACAAAAAATCTTTAAAGGTAAAGGACAGCAGCCATTACTCAATCAGAAGTTGGCGGCTTATCAAGAACTAAAAGAGCAAATTCAAGAGAAAGAAGCGCAGCAACAAACTTTTCAACAATTAGAAGAAACGATTCGCGAAACAGAACAACAGCGAGTGATACTGCAACAGCAATTAAAAGAAACGCAACAGGACTTGTTACAGGTTGCGGAACAGCAACGTCACTTTCCCTTGTACGAAGAATGGCAGTCGCTACCTGAAGAAACAGAGAACGTTGTTTTAGTAAAAGAAGACCAAGTTCAATTAGAAGAAACCTTTCAAGAATATATGTACCTAGACAAAGAACGACAACGTTTGACCAAAGAGTTATCTCTTCAGTCAGAAGCGCTCGATGTTCCAGAAGGGTATGCTTTTTACCTAGAACAAGAAGCATTGATTCAACAATTGTTGAATCAACGCTATGATATGCAACAATTGATGACGGAATCGGAATGGATGACCCAAACCTTTGAGCAAAATCGTCAAGAAATGGTCCTTTTAGAGAACGAATGGTCATGGTCGCCTGAACGACCACCACAGCTTTTTTATGACAACGAAACCGTTCAAAAGTGGCGCCAACAACAAGTTGCGTATACGCAAGCTCTTCAAAAAGGACAAGAACAGAAAGCATTCTTGGCTTCTCAAATTGAAAATCTGGAAGACCAGTTAACAGATTTTGAAAAAGCGCATGCCGCATTTTTTGGTGAAGCGACGCGTGCCCAAAAAGCGCAGAAAACAAGTCAACCACTTTGGTTATTGCTAGGAAGTATCCTTGCATTACTCGGTTTCTTTTTGCCAAGCCCTTTAAAATGGGGCCTAGTTCTCGTGGGAGTTAGTTTTATCGCGAAAGAAGTGCTTAGCTACGCCACTAGAAAAGAAGCTTCCTCTGATGAAGTGAAAGAAGAATGGCAGACGAAACTTTCGCAACTAGATTATTTAAATGAACAGTTCCAACAAGCGCTGAATCAAGAACGTGAGGCACAACTGCAAGTGGAACAACTTGAACAAGCAGTAGCGGAGCAAGCCCAAGTCCATCAATTAGGAAAAATGCAACAAATTGATACTTTAATGAATCAGCGGGAATTGATTACGCGCTATTTATTGCTTGTTCAAACAAATGAAGAACTCATGAGTCAATTGAAGGAAAATCAACAAAAACGCCAAGTATTTGAAGAACAAATCTTCCCATTGATGACGCATTTACCCTTGCAAGGAAAGAGCCTTTCCGAAAAGTTACACTTTTTAGAAGGGTTTGCTGAAGAAATGGAGAAAGTTCGCTTTGCTCAGGAGTATCAAGCAGATGGCTATCTCAAACAGCAGTTACGAGAGTTGAAAACTAAACAGCAAGAAGCGTTAACACGAATTCAGCCTTTACTAATTCGTTATCGGATTCTATCAATCGCTGATGTTCCAAGTAGGATTCAACAGCTGACCACTCAGCAAGCCCAAGTTGGTCGTGGACAAGAATTAGCGACACAATTAGGCAATCTGTTTCCAGAAGCAGTAACAGAAGCAACGTTAAAAGCCCGTTCTCTACAACTGGCGCAGCAACAAGCACTGGAAGAAAGCAAGTTAGATAAAATACAAGAACAGTATCAAGCGCTGATTTATGAAAAACAACAATTAATGACGGATGGTACCTTAGATGAGTTGTATCAACGACAAGCAATTTTAAAAGCGGAAATCAAAGAACTAGCTCAACGTTGGTCTGGGTATCAACTGGCGGGGCAACTGTTAATGGACCTATTAACAGAGCTTTCGGAACAACAATTGCCCAGCTTATTACAGTATGCATCAAGCTACTTTGCACTTTTAACAAATCAGCGTTATCAATCAATCCAAGTAGCCGAAGGTCAACTAGTTGCGGTGACGAAAGAACAAGAAATGTTTTATTTACATGAATTATCAACTGGCACTAAAGATCAATTGATGATGGCTGTTCGTTTTGCCTTTTTAGCAGTCCAAGGCGAGCAACTGATTTGTCCAATTATCATTGATGATGGCTGGTTACATTATGATCATCAAAGAAAAGCCCAATTAGCTGAATTATTTACTAAGTTTGGTCAAAAACAGCAAGTCATTTGTTTTTCTTCTGACCAAGAAATGGTAAGCTATTATCAGGACTTAAAACAAAGAGTAATTGCGTTAGAAGGAGGAAGCGTCAAGTGAAAAAATTACGTGAATTAACAGTAGAAGAACTTTTTGAATCATTTGTTCTAATTAAAAATGCCGATGTACGTGTAGCTAAAAATGGGAAAAAGTTTATTGCCTTTACCTTTCAAGACACATCTGGCACGATTGACGGAAAATATTGGGACGCCTCTGAGGATGAAATTACACGATTTACTGCGGGGAACGTTGTTTTACTGAATGGGAAACGAGAAGTTTATCAAAATAAACCCCAAGTAAAAATTTTACACATGCGTTTAGCGACAGCAGAGGAACCAAGCCAGCCAAGTTTATATATGGAACGAGCGCCTTTGAAAAAAGAAGAGATGGTCGAGGAAATCAATCAAGTAATTTTTGAAATTACCAATGCTCATTGGAATCGTATTGTGCGCTATCTCATGACGAAATACCAACAAGAATTTTATGAATTTCCTGCAGCCAAACGGAACCATCATGCTTTTGCGAATGGCTTAGCTTACCACACTGTCTCAATGTTACGCCTAGGCAAAGCAATTGCTAAGGAATATCCTGAAATTAACACGTCACTATTATACGCGGGGATTATTTTACATGACTTAGGAAAAGTTTTAGAATTATCTGGTGCTATTACGACAGAATATACGGTGGCAGGGAACTTAATTGGTCATTTAGTTTTGGTGGATGAGGAAATTACCAAGGCGTGTTTGGCTTTGAAAATTGATGATCGAGAAGAAGACGTTGTCGTTCTTCGGCACATGGTCTTAGCCCACCATGGATTGTTGGAATATGGCTCACCTGTGCGACCAAGAATTATGGAAGCGGAAATCTTACATCAAATTGATACCATGGATGCGTCCATTCAAATGATGCTAGGGGCAATTCGTCAAACACAGCCTGGGGAGTATACGGAACGAATCTTTGGTTTAGATAACCGCAGTTTCTATGTTCCAAAAGATAAATAAAAAAAGGGAGTGGTCAATCGACCACTCTCTTTTTTATGCTTATTTAGAAGAAGATTCTGTTGTTTTGCTTGAAGAATCTGTTGCTTTTTCAGAGTCGCTTGTTTTGGTATCGCTTGTTTTAGAATCACTTGATTTTGATTCTTTTTTCTCTGAAGAAGCGCTTGAAGATTCAGTTTGCATGTAGCCTGCTAAAGCATTCTTGAAGGCATCATCTTTAATTTTCACATTGGCCGCTTTTAATTCGTCACTAATAACTTTTGCTTGGAATGTTTGATCGGCTAATTTTGTATCTTCAGCAATTTTCTTGATCTCTTTTTCATAAGGTTTCATGTCATTGCCTTTTGCTTTGTTTTTCGTCATTTTCACTACATAGTAAGTTGTTTGGTACGTTTGTGCGTTTGTTGCAGCAATTGGTTCTGATACTTCGCCGTCTTTTAGTTTGAAGGCAGCTTCTTTAACTTCGGCAGGAACAGTTGTTGATTGTGAATCAAATTTAATTTTACCGCCGTCTTTTTTCGTTGCAGCATCGGTTGATTTGTCTTTGGCAATTTTTGCGAAATCGCCGCCGTCAGTGATTTCTTTCTTGACAGCTTTGGCATCATCTTCTGAAGCAACTTGGATAATTTGTGCTTCTACTTCTGGATGGAAGCTTGCCCAAGCTGTTTTTAAGTCTTCATCTGTAATTTTCAAATGATCTTTCAAACCTACTTGCATTGCTTCGGCTTGTTTTAATTGTTTCTTGAATGATTTTTCAGTTAAACCAGCTTGTGTTAGTGCATCAGAGAATTTTCCGCCTTGCGCTTCCACTTGTTTTTTAGCGTCATCAAATTTCTTTTGAATGGCTTTGTCAGTTACTTTGTCGCCATATTTTTCTTCAAAGACTTTATAAATAACCATTTGGCTAAACGCTTGTTGGCTAGTGCTTTGTTCTTTAATTTGGTTATAAAAATCATCAACAGTAATTGTTGAACCTTTCATTGTTGCGATATCTTTTGAACCGCTTGAACACGCTGCTAAACTAAAAACGGCCATTGCGCCCGCTGCAGCTAAGATTAGTTTTTTCTTCATTCTCTTATGCACTCCTGTTTTTTTTAGTTTTATTTCTGTTATAACTATACCATACCTCATTTTGAAAAAGAAAGAGTCTCAGGCATAGTTTCAAACAAAATTCGTATTTACGTCACACTTTTTATTTTTTTAATAACAAAAGAAATAATTAACATCAAAGACTTTACTTTTGCTTGTTGGTTTGTGTGTCAGGTAATTCAGCTGTAATTTTGGCAATTTGTTCTTTAATTTGAGCAATCCGAGGTTCCGCTTGGAATTTGAAATCAGTGATTTCTTGTTGCAGGTCTTTTGAAAATTCAGTTGCCAGTGGAACGTTTTCTTCGACAACTCCCAAGTTTCGTTGCACCTGATCCCAGTCATTCGTGACTTGATTTTTCAGTGAACGATAGTCCTCTAGCTCATTGATTAAATGCTGACGTGTTTCTTTCCCGCTTCTTGGAGCAGCCAACAAACCGCCAATGGTACCGGCAGCTGCGCCAAAAAAGAGGCCTTTAATAAATTTTTTCATTTAGTTCACCTGCTTTGCAATGGTCTCAGCAATTTCTTGCATCGCTTCGGCGGAATAGTCCTCTTGATGGTTGCCAAAATGAATAGAGAAATCATCTTCTTTTGAATAACGGGGAATCAAATGAACGTGGGAATGGAAAACGGATTGATAAGCCACTTCCTTATTGTTATTTAAAATGTTTAATCCTTCCATTTCTGGAAAAGCTTTTTCTAATGCTCGTGCTACTTTAGGAATACGAGCAAAGACGTCACTTGCTAAAAGGTCATTATATTCAAAAATATCAGCAACGTGTTGTTTTGGAATCATTAAGGTATGTCCTTTGGTCACTTGTGTGATGTCTAAAAACGCGTAGACTTTCTCGTCTTCATAGACTTTATAACTTGGGATTTCGCCGTTGATAATTTTACAAAAAATACAATCATTCATGAAAAATTCCTCTTTTCTCTAGGTTCTTTCCTTTACTTTACCACAAGTTGATTTCTCTGTGGATGAAAAAGTACGTGAGTTCGCTAAAAAGTTCGTTTCATTTCGTGTATAATAAGAGAAAGAAAAAAATCCATTTAATTAAGGGAGTAATTTTTGAATTCTTGGTTCGCTTAGGGTTTAATAATGGTAGAGAGAAAAGGTTGGAGGCAAAAGAAATGAGCTTAACAATTGAACATTTAACAGGAGGTTACGGCCATATTCCTGTCTTAAAAGATATTAATTTTGACGTCAAGTCTGGTGAAATGGTTGGTTTAATCGGCTTGAATGGTGCGGGGAAAAGTACCACCATCAAAAATATTATTGGGTTACTTACGCCGCAAAAAGGCAAAATTATGATTGACGGGGAAACATTGCAGCAAGCCCCTGAAGAATATCGTAAAAAAATCGGCTATATTCCGGAAACACCTTCTTTATATGAAGAATTAACATTGAAAGAGCATATCGAAGTAACGGCCTTGGCTTATGATATTTCATTAGAAGAAGCATTCAAACGAGCGGAACCATTACTAAAAACGTTCCGCTTAGACAATAAATTGGAATGGTTTCCTGCTAATTTTTCAAAAGGCATGAAACAAAAAGTCATGGTACTTTGTGCATTCTTAATTGAACCGAGTTTATATATTATTGATGAACCTTTTCTAGGCTTAGATCCTTTAGCAATTCATGCTTTATTAGAATTAATGGATACGATGCGTAAGCAAGGGGCAGCGATTTTAATGTCCACGCATATTTTAGCAACAGCTGAAAAATATTGTGATCGTTTTGTGGTGCTACACGAAGGGAAATTACGGGCAAACGGTACAATGGCTGAATTACGTGCAGAATTTAATTTACCAGAGTCTTCTTTAGATGATATTTATCTTGCCTTGACGAAGGAAGAAAAGGTGGGGTAACATGGGCGAATTTTTTAGTCAACGTTTGTCACGGCATTTCAAAAAAATGTCCAAGTACTTGCGCTATATTTTAAATGATCATTTTGTTTTAGTCTGTATGTTTTTATTAGGCGGATTAGGTCTGTACTATTCCCAGTTGTTAAAAGAATTACCTCGTGATTTTGTTTGGGGCAGACCGTTAATTCTATTGGGCTGGCTGCTACTCATTCAAGTTGGTAAGTTGGCTACTCTGACAGAAGAGCCAGACAAGGTGTTTTTATTACCAAAAGAAAAACAATTCGCTGCTTATCTGAAACGAGCGCTGCGCTACTCTTTACTTTTACCGATTGTAGTCAGCTTTCTAGGAAGTGGCCTATTGATGCCGTTGATTGTAGTCACAACAGGTTGGTCGTTTCAAACCTTCTTTTTATTTTTGGTCATGCTAGTTTGTATGATTTATACACATCTTAGTTTACAAAGCTATGGGCTCTATCATCTTTCGTCAACCACTTACCGTAGTTGGTGGTTTGTTTGGTTGATCAGTAGTCTCTTGATTATGACGGGAGCTATTTACTGGACGCCTTGGGTTGGTGTGATTGGTGGCATCATTCTGGCCGTTTGTTTATCGAGTATTTGGCAAAATAAGATGAAACAGAGTTTCTTGGATTGGGAAAAAATGATCCAAAAAGAACAAAACAGAATGCATAGAATTTATAAATTCATTCAGCTGTTTACAGATATTCCTGAAGTGAGTAGTACAGTGAAACGCCGTAAATACTTAGATCCTCTCCTCGGAGTAGTCAAAAAAACATCTGAGAACACGTATGCTTACTTATTCATTCGGAGCTTTTTACGAGGTAGCGAATATAGCGGCTTATTGTTTCGTTTGATTTTGGTTGGTGGCGTGCTACTCTTCTTTTTACAAGAATTCTGGATTGCGTTGGTAGTTGCTTTATTGTTTGTCTATTTAATCGGGTTCCAGTTGATTCCCATGTACACGCAATTTGATTATATGGTGATGACACAGCTATATCCAATTTCAATAGAAAAAAAACAAGCAGCGATTCGCCGGTTAATTGGTGGCGCATTATCTGTTGCGGCCATTATTTTTAGTGGGATTGTCTGCCTTCGTTTAGGCAATTTGCAAAATAGCTTGATCATTCTGGGTGCCTTAATTGTAGAAGTTGTGATTTTCACTAAAATGTATGTTCCAATGCGCTTGAATAAGTTATAAAGATGAGAAAACCCAGCAAAATTTACAAAAGAACCACATAGAAGCTTGACGAAGCAAGGTTTGGCGACTAAAATGGTAATTGCTGTAAAAATTGCAATAAAATTGTGTTGAGATAGGAGATAATTTCCATGGAATTTCAGTTGGATAAAGACTGGCGTCTGCAGCCGATAAAGGGCGCAACTGGTCAAACATACATGGGAATAAAAGAAACAGAGAAAGTGTTCATTAAACGAAACACTTCTCCACTTCTTGCAGCATTGTCTAAAGAAGGGTTAGCCCCGAAGATGATTTGGACAAAGCGGACAGCGAATGGCGACGTACTAACAGCCCAAGAATGGCTGGAAGGACGTTTATTACATGCGGACGAAATTGGCAAACGCAATGACGTGATTGACGTGTTATACCAATTGCATCATTCCAATTTGCTGAAAGACATGTTGAAAAAAATTGGTGGCGAAGTTTGTACCCCGCTAACAATGTTGAAAGAGTATAAGCGTCAACTACCTAAAGAATTAAAACGAAACAGTTATTTAAAAGAAGTAATCACTTATTTATATAATCATTTACCAGAATATCCAGAAACTAGTTATGTAGCTGTTCACGGCGATGTGAATCATCGGAATTGGTTAGTCTCGAATAATTATCTCTATTTAGTAGATTGGGATTCTGTGATGGTCGCGGATCCAGCGGTAGATTTAGGAATGATTTTGAGTCATTATGTCCCTCGTTCTGGCTGGAATCAATGGTTACTATCTTATGGTTTAATCCCGAATGAAAGTACGGTTCAACGAATTTATTGGTATGGTTTATTTAGCTTTTTACAAGAGATTGTTCGTCATCACCAAGAGGGCGAAAGAAGAGCAATGACTGCAGAAATTTTACAATTAAAACGAATGTTTAGTAGTTAAACTAATTCATTTAACATCCACACAGGCTGGCGAATTTCACCAGTCTGTTTTTAAAAGAAAGGAATTTTAAATATGCGTGTAAGAAATAGACCCGGAGCAGCAGAATATATGGCAAAATATCCACAATATGTGGTAGAAGGTCCTGAAAAATGGCAAGGGAAATGGCAAGAACGTTTTGGCAATAATCATCCCATCCACATTGAAATTGGTTCAGGTAAAGGTCGTTTTATTTATGAAATGGCTAAAGCACATCCTGAAATTAATTATATTGGTATCGATATGCAATTAAGTATTTTATCGATTGCATTAGATAAGCTAGTGGCCGAGCCGTTACCTAATCTACAGTTATTGCGAGTAGACGGCGAAGCATTAACAGAATATTTTGCTGAAAATGAAGTAGATTTAATCTATTTAAATTTTTCAGATCCTTGGCCAAAGAAAAAACATGAAAAACGTCGTTTAACGTATAAAAACTTTTTAGCAACAGATGAAATTATTTTAAAACCAAATGGAGAAATTCATTTTAAAACGGATAATCAAGGGCTCTTCGAATACTCATTAAGTAGCTTTTCTAAATATGGCATGATTATTGAACGTGTATGGCTAGATTTGCATAATAGCGAGTTTGAAGGCAACATTATGACAGAATACGAAGAAAAATTTTCTAGTCGTGGTCAACGAATTTATCGAGTAGAAGCACGTTTTGTTGCAAAATAAAAACAAGCATTCCTTTATTTTAAGTGAAGGAATGCTTGTTTTTTATTATTTAAGAAAGCCTAAGTTGTCGTTCTTAAAGCATAGGCGTCCAATAAAATTCTGGCCAGAATGGATAATGGTAACCGTGAACGCACTTCATAATCGGGGAAAAAGGAGCCTTCTGATTTGAAGCCTACGAACGGAATTTCAATGTATTTCATTAAACTAGAGTGTTTGCTTGCAGTTAAAAGGATAGTCCCAATTTCTGAGTCGTAACAGTTTTTACCAGCGACAACTAATTCTTGGGTTTCTCCGTTTAAAGAAACAAAAAGAGCCACATCTTTTTTTGATAACTTTTTACTAATATTTTTAATAATTTCTGGGTCCGTATGCAGTTCACAGTATTTGCCAGCCAATTGAAACTTAACCATCATTTCCTGAGCAATTAATTCTGAAAAACCTCTAGCAAAGATAATAATCCGTCGAGAAGCTTTGATTTTTTGGATCGCATCTTCGATATTACCAATTTCAATCATGTTAATCGTGCGAGTTACTTCTTCTTCATTCTTTAAAATGGCTGTCCGAATTCCTCGGTCTACTTTTTCTAATGCTGAAAAATTTATATTTTGGTTTTCTTTATCTTTCAAGTGATGCTTGAAGGATGTGAAACCTTCATAGCCTTTCTTTTTCATGGTTCTTACAATCGTCGCAGTTGATACATTGGCTCGTTCGCTTAATTTTACAATGGAATAATCAGGGATTTCTAAAATATGTGTTTCGATAAAATGCCAGAGATATTGCTCTGACTCACTCAATTTTTGTTCCATAATGACCAGCCCTTCTTTCTTTCACTAAAAAAACATTTATAAGCCTATTTTTAATGAAAAAAAATAAAAAAGCTAGAGAAATTATGAAATTGTAAATGTTTTCTATATTTTTGCGAAAGAATGAAAACCTTTACATGGCGTTTTGAGACATAATAAAGAGGAGAAAGGAGGAACTACAGTGACTATTTATACATGTACATTAAATTTAGCCATTGATTTATTTATCGAAACAGAAGAGCTAGTTCCTTTTGTCGTGAATCGTACGAAGGAAGATGATATTCAAGCAAACGGGAAAGGAGTCAATGTTTCCCTAATTTTAAAGATGTTAGGGATTGATAATACCGCTTTGGGAGTCAAAGCTGGTTTCACTGGGAACTATGTCGAGGACTATTTAAAAGAAAAAGAAATAACCACTGATTTTATCGAAGTCGCTGGTACAACGAGAATTAATGTGTTTACAAAAGTTACCCAAGATCAAAAGGAATACAAATTAGTCAATAAGGGACCAAAATTATCTGAAGAACATGTACAACGTTTTTTGAAAAAAATTTCAGAGTTACGTAAAGGGGATTATTTGTGCGTATCAGGAAGTTTACCACAAGGGGTTTCGCCAAGTATTTTGATTGAAATTAGCCGAATTTGTTTTGAAAAACAGGTGTTCTTAATCTTAGACAGTAGTTATGAAGAAATTTTAGATTGTTTGCCTTATCAACCATTTTTATTGAAACCAAATGAAGAAGAACTTCAAGAGTGGTTTCATACAGAAGTGCAGACTAAGGACGATTACATTTTTTACGGACAA
Source organism: Enterococcus sp. DIV1090 (assembly GCF_050537975.1). Classification (NCBI taxonomy): domain Bacteria; kingdom Bacillati; phylum Bacillota; class Bacilli; order Lactobacillales; family Enterococcaceae; genus Enterococcus; species Enterococcus sp. DIV1090. The sequence continues at coordinate 436,847 of NZ_CP172917.1, forward strand.
GAATTACTGAAGCGGGGAGCCAAAAATATTTTACTTTCTTTAGGTAGTGAAGGGGCTTTATTTATGAATAATGAAAAGGTTCTTTCAGGTAATTCACCAACTGGAATGGTTGTGAATACAGCTTGTTCAGGGGATGCAATGTTAGGTACCTTTTTAGCTGGCTGGCATCAAGGACTTTCATTGGAAAAAAATTTAAAAAGAAGTATTGCAGCAGGTAGTTCAACAGCATTTCGCAAAGGATTGACAGATTTTTCAGATGTTCAGGAGTTAGAGCAACAAATAAAGATTCAAGAGGAGGAATAAACAGATGGCTACGTATCAATTAATAGCTGCTACAGGTTGTCCGACGGGAATAGCGCACACGTATATGGCACAGGAGGCATTGGAACAAGCTGCGAAACGTAAAGGTATTACGATTAAGGTTGAAACACATGGTCAGATTGGTATAGAAAACGAGTTAACACCTGCAGAAATCCAAGGAGCGGAGGCAGTCATTATTGCCGCCGACAAAGACGTTCAAGCAGAACGTTTTGCTGGGAAACGAATTATTGATGTCCCTGTCAGTGTGGGGATTAAAGAAGCAGATCGCTTAATTGAAGAAGCGCTCGCAGGAAAAGGATCGATTGCGGCCGAAAACCAAGCAGTGGATGAACTTGAACAGGAAACACAAATTTCTTCAGGAAATGTTGGACATAGTATTTATAAAAACTTAATGAATGGCGTCTCTCACATGTTGCCGTTTGTAGTAGCAGGCGGCGTTTTAATTGCTCTTTCTTTTGCTATTTGGGGTATTTATTCATTTGATCCAGAAAGTAGTCAGTATAATGCTACCGCTGCTATGTTAAAAAGTATTGGTGATGCCTCAATGGGCATGATGGTGCCAATCTTATCTGCGTATATCGCAGAGGGGATTGCCAAACGACCTGGTTTGGTTGTGGGCTTTGTCGGTGGTTTGATTGCTAACACTGGTGGTACTGGCTTTTTAGGAGGGATATTATCTGGTTTCCTTGCTGGGTATTTCATTCTTTTATTACAAAGAGTATTTAAAGGTTTGCCTAAATCATTAGATGGTTTAAAAGCAATTTTCCTTTATCCAGTCATTGGCGTTGCAGTTATTGGTATCACTATGTCTTTATTAGCAGATCCGATGAAAGCTGTTAACGAAGGAATGATGAGCTTTTTAGCTAGTTTCCAAAACTCCAGTCCGTTGGTTTTAGGAATTATTGTGGGTTGTATGTGTGCCTTTGATATGGGAGGTCCAGTTAATAAAGCGGCCTATGTTACTGGGACGGCACTCTTAGCTCAAGGAAATACTTCTTTTATGGCAGGAGTTTCTGCTGCCTGCATAGCGCCACCTTTAATTACAGGTTTTGCTACATTATTCTTTGGAAAATACTTTGACACAAATGAACGCAATGCGGGCCTAGTGAACTTTATTTTAGGCTCCACACATATTACAGAAGGCGCTATTCCGTTTGCGGCAAAAGACCCATTGAAGGTTTTACCAATTATGATGCTCGGATCTTCAATTGCGGCAGTCTTAACGTATATGTTTGGGGTACAAGTGCCAGCACCTCATGGAGGATTTCTTGTTTTACCAGTTGTTACTCACGCTGTTCAATGGGTTTTGGCAATTTTAGCTGGTTCATTGGTAGGTGGCTTATTGCTAGGTTTTGTACAAAAAAGTAGAATCGCCAAACAAGAGCAATCGTTATCAAAAAAATGAAATAACAGGAATTAGGAGTGGATGGAATGGCTTTTATTAAAGAAAATCATATTTTTTTAAATCAACAGTTACAAACGCAAGAGGATGTTTTTCATTTTTTAGCAAAAAAATCAACAGAATTGGAAGTTGCTCAGGACGCACAGGAAGTTTTCGATAAACTGAACGAGCGAGAACAAGAAGGAACAACGGGGATGATGAATGGATTTGCGATACCTCATGCAAAAGCAGCAACGATTCAACAAGCGGCCATTATCATCGTTACCTTGGACCAAGGTGTTGAGTGGCAGAGCCTTGACAACCAATTAACGGAGTTTGTGATTGCGCTGTTTATTCCAGATGCCGAAGCTGGCACGACACATTTGAAATTACTCTCTTCCGTTGCGCGCCTCCTATTAAGAGAAGAAGTTACTTCTGGACTGAAACAAGCAAGTTCGCCAGCTGAAATTGCTACGTTACTAAATAATCAATTAGGAGAGGGAACAGAATGAAAAAAATTAGTGAACAAAAACGTAAACATTTAGAAAATCTGGTAGATGATCAAGGGATTATTGGCGCACTAGCCATTGATCAACGTGGGGCCTTAAAACGCATGATGGGAAAATACAAAGAGGTGACTGCGCAAGAAATCAGTGACTTTAAAGTATTAGTATCTCGTTGCTTAACACCAGAGACTTCAGCAATTTTGTTGGATCCAGAATATGGCCTAGCTGCTGCTGAAAATCGAGCACAGACTTCAGGTTTGTTACTTGCGTATGAAAAAACGGGCTACGATGCTTCGACACCAGGACGGTTACCCGATAGTCTTGATGTTTGGTCGGTTAAGCGTTTAAAAGAAGCGGGCGCAGACGCGTGTAAATTTTTACTTTATTACGATGTTGACGAAAGTGAAGCAATCAATGAACGAAAGAAAGCTTATATAGAACGGATTGGTTCAGAGTGTTTAGCCGAAGAAATTCCATTCTTTTTAGAAATTGTCTCTTATGATGCAAACAATTCGGATAGTGCTTCAAAAGAATACGCTAAAGTAAAACCGCACAAAGTAATTGAAGCGATGAAAGAATTTTCAAAGGATCGCTATAATGTTGATGTTTTAAAAGTAGAAGTCCCTGTGAATATGAATTTTGTAGAAGGTTTTGGCACTGAAAGTCTTTATAGCCAAGATGAAGCGCAGGCCTTTTTCAACATGCAAAGTGAAGCAACACAACTTCCATTTATTTTCTTGAGTGCAGGGGTTAGTGCTGCGATGTTTCAGGAAACATTGAAATTTGCAAAAAAAGCAGGTTCCTCGTTTAATGGAGTCTTATGTGGTCGCGCAACTTGGGCAGACGGCGTGCTTCCATTTGTTCAACAAGGTGCTGAAGCAGCCGTTGCGTGGCTTGAAACAACTGGTAAAACAAATGTTGACGAATTAAATCAGGTTTTAAGAGAGAGCGCAGTATCAGTCTTTGAAAAAATCCAGTAATTAAGCTGAAAATATTTACTGAATTTGAACTATTTGGTCATCTGAATTAAATTTTTTCAGAAATCGTCTTCTTTAAGTGAACTCAATGTACGCAAACTCAAAAGATATGATATAATTATTTCGATATCGATGTATGAACACCCAAAAAGTAACATTGCTTTACTTTATTTGGGGAAAGTTGGGGTATTATGGGAATTCCTAAAGAAGGCGAGTTTGTAACCATTCAGAGTTATAAACATGACGGACATTTACATCGAACGTGGCGTGATACGATGGTACTAAAAACGAGCGAGTATTCTTTAATTGGTGTGAACGATCACACGTTAGTAACGGAATCCGACGGACGTCGGTGGGTGACTCGTGAACCAGCCATTGTTTATTTTCACAAGAAATATTGGTTCAATATAATAGCAATGATTAGAGAAAAGGGGGTTTCGTATTACTGCAATCTGGCTTCGCCATATGTTTTAGATGACGAAGCGTTGAAGTATATTGATTATGATTTAGATATCAAGGTTTTTCCAGATGGTGAAAAACGTTTACTAGACGTTGATGAATATGAATTTCATAGCAAACTAATGGATTATCCAGAAGATATTGACTTCATTTTAAAAGAAAATGTCAAGACTTTAGTGGATTGGATTAATAACGAAAAAGGCCCCTTCTCGCCCGAGTATGTAGATATCTGGTATCAACGTTATCAACAGCTATCAAAAAAATAGCCGATGTAAACAGCCCACAAAAGGAGCTTGGAGCATTAGCCAAAATGGCTAATGCTCCAAGCTCTAAATTTTCCGATTTAATTGGTGTTATAGTTCTTTATTCATTTCGTAGTGTTCAATGCCAGCATCCATAAAAGGTGCTCCTGTTTTTTGATAACCTAAACGTTCATAGAAGCCTACAGCGGTGACTTGTGCTCCTAGAGTAATCTTGTGGTAGCCTTGTTCTTTGGCAAAATTTTCCGCCGCTTCCATAATCACTCGTCCATAGTCGGCGCCACGGTAAGCTTTTTCAACGGCCATTCGTTGTAATTTCATAACGCCATTTTCTAGTGGAAGCAAGCGACAAGTTGCGACAGCTACATGGTTCGTGTACAAAACAAAGTGAATACAATGTGCTTCATATTCATCGATTTCCATCTCTTCTGGTACCCCTTGTTCCGCTACGAATACGCGTTGACGAAGCCGGACAGCATCTAAATAAAGATCACTCATGGTATCTTTTGTTTGAGCTACATGCATAGAAAAACCCCCAAGTTCAGAATCTGTTTCTATTTTATTATACCACGAAAAAGTTCTAGCAATGAAGTATTCTCAATGACTGAGGGGGGAAGGTGTGATAAAATAAAACAGCAACAATTGAATAAAAATAAAGGAGGAGCCGCTGTGATTAATCGATTTAAAGAATCGAAATTATTTTTCTGGTCAGTTGAATTACTTGTCGTGGCCATGCTATTATTTATTGCTTCGAAAATTAATTTCTTATTTGCACCGATTGGGACATTCTTTTCAACGTTGTTTGCCCCAGTCTTAGTAGCAGGCTTTTTGTATTATTTACTAAATCCTGTGGTCAATCTACTAATGAAGACGAAAATGAAACGAATTTATGCCGTCTTACTGGTATTTTTATTACTAATCATCGCATTAGTTCTGATCTTATTAACAATTATCCCTAAGTTGGCAGATCAGCTAGCTAGTTTAGCATCAAGTATGCCGGATTTCTTTAAACAAGTGGAGACCTGGATTTATGAGATTGCGGAGTTACCTATTTTTAAACAAATTGATTTAACAAGCTATATTGAAAAAATGGATATTTCTTATGCAAATATTATCCAACAATTTTTAAGTAGTTTATCAAGTAGCTTAGGTTCAATCGTATCAACGGTGGCGTCAACCACTATTGTTTTGGTCACTGCGCCATTTATTTTATTTTATATGTTAAAAGATGGAGATAAGCTAGTACCAGCGGTTCAACGCTTTTTACCTGAGAAAAGAAAAGATGATATTGTGGATCTTTTAGGACAATTGAACCAAACCTTATCCAGTTATATTAGTGGACAAGCGATTGAATGTTTATTTGTCGGTACATTTACGATTATTGGGTATTCATTGCTTGGCGTTCGTTATGCCTTTTTATTTGGTGTCATTGCCGGCTTTACGAATTTGATTCCCTATCTAGGCCCTTATTTAGGATTAGCGCCCGCTGTCTTAGTGACTATCTTTAATGAACCCGTCAAAGCAGCCTTATGTTGTTTAGTGGTGCTAGTGGTTCAACAATTGGACGGAAATATTATTTATCCAAACGTTATCGGAAAATCTCTAAAAATCCATCCATTAACGATTATTTTAATTTTATTGGTGGCAGGAAATTTAGCAGGTTTGCTAGGTATTTTCCTCGGTGTCCCATTTTACGCAATCTGCCGGACCATTATCTACTATGTTATTGATATGGTCAAAGCGGGTCGTAGTGAAAAAGTTACCAATGCTGTTCTTTTAGGGAATGAAACAAATACGAAAGAAAATAACGGTTAATGATTGAATCCGCTAATCTTTCGTGCTATGATTTTATGGATTAGGATAGAAAATAACCTGTCATAATACTGATTGTGTCTGTTTCTAAGCCTAACCATAAAAAGAGGAAGAACGTTAAAAGAGTACGAAAGTACAGCCTCGGAATTATCAACAATTAAGGAGAGAGAGAACATTATGAATAATGCTGACCCTGAGAGTCAGTCGCTAATTGCGCAACTTCTATTATTAGTCGTGTTGACGTTTATCAATGCCTTTTTGGCAGCGGCGGAAATTGCAGTCGTATCTGTTAACAAGAATCGTGTGGAACAAAAAGCGGAAGACGGCGACGCAAAAGCTCAAAAATTGCTTAAGGTATTGCAAGACCCCAATAACTTTTTATCCACAATCCAAGTAGGGATTACTTTGGTTAATATCCTATCTGGTGCTTCATTAGCAGAGACTTTATCTAGTCGTTTGGCCCCTGTATTAGGTGGCGGCGCCGCAGCTAAGAGTCTTGCCAGTATCATTATCTTAGCGTTGTTAACGTACGTTTCTATTGTATTTGGTGAATTATACCCTAAACGAATTGCTATGAATAAATCAGAAGAAGTCGCTCAATTGACTTCTGGTGCAGTCCGCTTTTTAGGAGTTATCGCGCGTCCCTTCGTTTGGTTGCTATCGGCTTCGACCGATTTATTATCCAAAATCACACCAATGACTTTCGATGATGCTGATTCGAAGATGACACGAGATGAAATGCGCTACATGCTTGAAACAGAAGGTGTTTTGGAAAACGAAGAACTAGAAATGCTACAAGGTGTCTTTTCATTAGATACAAAAGTGGCACGAGAAGTAATGGTTCCTCGGACAGACGCATTCATGGTTGACATCCAAGATGATGTCCAAGAAAACATCAATTTAATTTTAGGAGAAAATTATTCTCGGATTCCTGTTTATAGTGAAGACAAAGATAAAATTGTTGGTATTTTACATACCAAAACGTTACTAAAAGCTGCACGTAATTTAGGCTTTGAAAACATTGAATTAGGCGCAATCATCCAAGAACCATTATTTGTCCCAGAAACCATTTTTATTGATGATTTACTTTATGAGTTAAAACGAACACAAAACCAAATGGCGATTTTACTAGATGAATATGGCGGTGTTGTCGGTTTAGCAACACTAGAAGATTTACTAGAAGAAATCGTTGGTGAAATTGACGATGAAACAGATGAAGTAGAAAATTTATATACACAAGTGGCCGACAATGAATATTTGGTTCAAGGACGCATGTTAATTGACGAATTTAATGAAGTATTTGAAACAGATTTACACATGAGCGATGTTGATACAATGGCAGGTTACTTAATTACAGCATTAGGAACCATTCCTGATGAAGGGGAAAAACCTTCTTTTGAAGTGGGCAATATTAAGTTAACTGCTGAAGAAATGGAAGGCACACGTTTGCTAGTCTTACGCGTTCATTTCTACGATGAAGAAACTGTCGATGAAGAACCAGAAGAAAATCGTCGTTTTTTCCGTAAAGAAATGGAAGATGACGAACCAAGACGTTAAAAATAACCTGTGACATCAGTCGTTTTGACTAATGTCGCAGGTTTTCCTTTTAAAAAACAGCCAACAGCAGCTCTTTATTCTCAAGGCTTGACATGATATACTAGCAAAGGTTAATCAAAAATTATGCTGAAGAAAATAAATAAATAAACATCACAAGTGATAAGGAGATTTTTATGACGATCAATCAAAAAGAAGCAGTCGATAGTCGCCGTACGTTTGCGATTATTTCCCATCCGGATGCTGGGAAAACAACGATTACTGAACAATTACTATTATTTGGGGGCGCCATCCGCCAAGCTGGAACCGTCAAAGGGAAAAAAACAGGGAACTTTGCCAAATCTGACTGGATGGAAATTGAAAAACAACGGGGAATTTCGGTAACGAGTTCTGTGATGCAATTTGACTATCAAGACAAACGGATTAATATCTTGGACACCCCAGGGCATGAGGATTTCTCAGAGGATACGTATCGGACCTTAATGGCCGTGGATAGTGCTGTGATGGTTATTGATAGTGCCAAAGGGATTGAAGCACAAACGAAAAAACTTTTCCAAGTTGTTAAAAAACGTGGTATTCCAATTTTTACTTTTATTAACAAATTGGACCGTGACGGACGGGAACCATTGGAACTTTTAGAAGAATTGGAAGAACTATTGGATATTGAATCTTATCCAATGAACTGGCCAATTGGTATGGGAAAAGGCCTAGAAGGTCTATACGATATTTATAATGAACGTGTGGAATTATATCGTCCAGAAAATAATGGCGGGGAGCGTTTTATTCCTTTAAAAGATGGCGATATCCCAAGCGATTTACCATTGCACAATAACAGCGTTTATCAACAAGTGTTGGAAGATGTTGAGTTATTGGTAGAAGCAGGCGATGAATTTAGCGAGGAAAAAATCGCTCGTGGTGATCAAACGCCAGTCTTCTTCGGTTCTGCTTTGACAAACTTTGGGGTTCAAACATTTTTAGAAACCTTCTTACAATTTGCGCCTGCGCCACATGCGCATAAAACAGAAGAGGGTGGCGAAGTAAGTCCTTATGAAAAAGAATTTTCAGGCTTTGTCTTTAAAATTCAAGCGAATATGAACCCCGCCCATCGTGATCGAATTGCTTTTGTTCGAATTTGTTCAGGTGTTTTTGAAAGAGGCATGGACGTGACCTTAGGTAGAACAGGCAAAAAAGTCAAATTAAGTAACGTGACGCAATTTATGGCGGATGCCCGCGAAAACGTCACAGAAGCTGTTGCAGGCGATATTATCGGCGTGTATGACACAGGAAATTACCAAATTGGCGATACTTTGTATGAAGGGAAAATGAATGTTCAATACGAAGAGTTGCCGTCATTTACCCCTGAATTATTCATGAAAGTGACTGCCAAAAACGTAATGAAACAAAAATCTTTCCATAAAGGAATTTACCAACTGGTTCAAGAAGGAGCCATTCAATTATACAAAACATATTTAACGGAAGAATATATCATTGGCGCCGTAGGTCAATTGCAGTTTGAAGTTTTCCAATACCGAATGTCTAATGAATACAATGCTGAAGTGGTAATGACGCCAATGGGTTCTAAAATTGCCCGCTGGATTAATCCAGAAGATTTAGATGAACGCATGAGCTCTAGCCGAAACATTTTGGCACGGGACCGTTTCGATCAACCTTTGTTCTTATTTGAAAACCAATTTGCGGAACGCTGGTTTGCGGATAAATATCCAGATGTTGAACTGAAAAGTTTGATGTAAAATTAATTTGTAATCAATCAGTAGCTGAATCTTTAGAAGATTGAAGCTCGGCGCAATCATTCTCAAGATGATTGCGCTGAGCTTTTTCTTGTTATAAGGTATTAAAGCAGGCGTGATTGTTTTTTTTGAGATAGAATACTTATTATAACGAACCTATCAAGGAGTGGACAAGAACATGAATTTTTATGGCATCGAGTATTTAAAAAGCCAATCTAATTTAAATGATTACTTAAAGTATTTTTTTATTTTTGCTTTGTTAATCGGGCTAGTCATTGTGTTTAGTTTTTATGTGCGACATCAAATTCAAACGAAATATCGTGAATTAAGTATTATTATTTTTTTATCATTATTATTTGTTTTAGGGGTTCAATATTCCAATTATCAACTGAACCAAAATCAGCATTCACAATCTTCACAAATGGTACATTTTGTCGAACAAGTGGCACAGGAAAAAAAAGTTTCTCCAGAAAAAGTTTATGTCAATGGTACACAATTGGCTGACGGAACCATAGTTAAAATTGACGAAGTGTTTTACAAAATGAGTTTAAGTACGGATCAGCAGTCTTATACGTTACAAGAAACGTATTTATTAACACCAACGATTGAAATCATAAAGTAAAGTGAGGGAAAATTAATGCAGTTTTATAGTCCAATTATTATTAAATTTGCTTTAGGTATTATTTGTTTAATTGTCCAAATTAATTTGATGGGAAAAGGGAATTTGGCGCCCACATCGGCTATGGACCAAGTGCAAAACTATGTATTGGGGGGCATTATTGGTGGTGTTATTTATAATGATTCAATTACGGTGCTCCAATTTGTATTAGTGTTAATTTTGTGGACATTATTAGTCTTAATTTTAAAATTTGCAAAAGAACACAATCGCTATGTGAAGCAAATTGTGGATGGTAAACCCATTACTTTAATCAAGGATGGACAGGTTGTGGTGAAGGAATGTTTGAAAAATGGTATTTCTGCAAATGATCTAATGTTTAAATTACGAGCAAATGGTATTTATGAAGTCCAGCTTGTTAAACGGGCGGTTTTAGAACAAAATGGTCAATTAACAATCGTCGAATATGGCGATGAAAGTATTCGTTATCCGATTATTGTGGACGGTCAAGCCAACATGGATGTCCTAGAGTTAATCAAAAAAGATGAGCACTGGCTATTAACGCAAATCCAAGAACAAGGATTTCAAAGATTACAGGAAATCTATTTAGGTGAGTATTTATCTGGACAGTTAAGTTTATCGCCGTATGAAGAAAAAACGATTGCTTAGCTATACTTTTCATTCTACTTATATTAAAATTAAATGGTAATTCAATGAGTTTTAAAAGGAGGGAAAATGAAAACTAAAAAGATAGTTGTCGGGTTATTTTGTTCAATGATTGTTTTAATGGGGTGCCAACCAGATCAACGAACTGAAAAAATGAAAGAAAGTACTGAAGCAGAAGCAGTCCAAGTAACGAGTGGTGCCTCGGCAGCCACTAATGCCACTTCTGTAAAGCGGGAGGAGCAGACAAACACGAATGATCAACCGAAGGAGAGTGCTGCCAAAGTGAGTTATGAGCGTAATGGACATACCTTTGAAGTTGATGCTGTTTCTGGCGCTACAGTAGAAGCTAATAATGGACAATCAGTAATTAGTCCAGAAGAAAAAGCCCAGAAGATGTATTGGTCAGGTCGTCCAGAAATCGGGGAAGTTCAAGGAGATTATTATCATCATGAAGTCGTGTTTGATGGCGGCTATACGGCTTTAATTGATGTCGTTGTTAAGGATCAACAAATTCAGTTAGTGGAATTTGATGAACGTGGACCTAAAAACTATTATTCTGAAGAATGGGCAGGAGTGACAAAACGTTTATCCGGCTATGCAAATTTTCAAGCGAACAACGCCCGAACTGATCAATCGTTAGTGACCGTTGTTAATACGATGACTTTTTTAGAAAATCAAATGGTTACTGAAAATCGTCTAGATGGCGCCTTCCAGACAGCCAAAGGTCAATCCAATAGCGCTAATAATGGCTATCTTCCTGCTGCTAGGGCTTTAGCCAAGGAAATCAAAGAACCCTCAAAAGAACATTATACAAGTCTAACAGAAGATTTTGGGGAGGGGCTTTCTGGACGTTTAACTGTTATTACGTTAAAAGATTCAGGGAAAATAACCGATCTTCGTTATGATGAATATTTTGCAGATACAGAAGAAGAGATTAAAGATGCGAAACTGAAGGCTTATTCTCGCCAATCAAAATATTTTTCTAAAGATTATGCTCAAAAATCGGGAGAAAATTTCAAAAAAGAAGTGGATGACTTAAGAAAAAAAGCAATCAAGGAAAACAAATTAGTCAGTCCGACAAATGAGGAAGCCTGGTCGGAAAATTATCAAAGTCTTGTAAAAAAAATAACGTCACAATAAATTAAAAAACTGCCGAAGTGGGGAAACTTCGGCAGTTTTTTTTAGTTTTCCATGAGGGAAACTTTTAATGGAACAGACACTTCGGTCACATGATTTAATTCAATGATAGAAATTTCATCTGGGTCATAAGCCTCTTTAGGTAATCGTTTTAACAGTTTTGCTAAAATTTCTTTTACTTCTGTCGGACGAATGCGACGATTTTTATTCATAATCAGAACTTCCACATGGTGAGCTGCTTCTGAATAGACAGCGGTCGTGTTTCCTGCTGAGTAGACTTTTACAAAGTAAGCATCCGTGTTTTCCAATTGTTTATTTACTAATTGTTTGTAGCTATTGGTCACATTCACTAATTTCATTTTATCACCTCATTATAGTTGTGTGCTGCAAAAGAGCGTTTCCAATTATGTACAGGAGTTCCAGATTGAATTTTTTCTATGAGGAACAAGTATACGAATATCTTTCTTCTATTATAGTTTTTTTTGATGAAAATAAAAAGTGAAAAGCATAAAAAAATCCGCACGCATTGTTATTAATGCGTGCGGATTTTTGATTATTCTGCTTGGTCAGATGTTGAAGTTTCTGTTTTAGTCACTTCTTGTGCGCCAGTTACGATAATTTTACCTTCGTTATCTAACGCTGCGACTAATTGATGATTTTCAGGATGATCTAGATAGTATTCAGCAATGCCGTCTTCAATTTGTTCTTGAATCGTTCGGCGTAAAGGACGAGCGCCCATTGCAGGATCATAACCTAAATCAACGAGTTTCTCTTTGACTTCTGTTGGAACCTCAATGTGTAATTTTTGTTTAGCTAATAAGCCATTTACTTCTTCTAACATCAAGCTAACAATGTTCATCAGGTTTTCTTTGCTTAATGCTTTGAATTCGATAATACCATCGAAACGGTTAAGGAATTCGGGGGTGAAGAAGTTGTTCAATTGACCTAAAACAGATTTAGTCACACCTTCACGGGCAGCGCCAAAGCCAACGTTGGCTTCCACAGCTCCTGTTCCAGCATTACTTGTCATGATAATGATGGTGTCTTTAAAGCTGACCGTACGACCTTGTGCATCTGTTAAACGACCATCGTCGAGAATTTGTAAAAACATGTGTAAAACATCAGGATGCGCTTTTTCAATTTCATCCAATAAAATTAAACTATAAGGATTACGACGGACTTTTTCTGTGAGTTGTCCAGCTTCGTCATACCCAACATAGCCTGGAGGAGAACCAATCAGTTTAGAAACACTGTGTTTTTCCATATACTCACTCATATCAAAACGAACCATCGAATCTTCTGAACCGAATAGCTCAAAAGCTAATTGTTTTGCTAATTCTGTTTTACCAACGCCTGTTGGCCCTACAAATAAGAAGGAACCAATTGGGCGGTTTTGTTTGCCTAGGCCTACACGATTGCGACGAATCGCTTTAGCTACTTTATCGACGGCATCATCTTGTCCGACAACATGAGCTTTTAAGTCAACAGCTAAATTTTTCAATTGGGTTTGTTCTTTTTCTTTTAAGTCACCGACAGGAATGCCAGTTTTTTGTTCCACAATGGCTTCAATATCTTTTTCAGTGATGACGGGTGTTTCTTCATCGCTGATTTGTTTTTCTTTCATTGCTTGTAATTTATTGATTTGATCACGATAATAAGCCGCTTTTTCAAAATCTTCTTCTGCGGAAGCTTGTTGTTTTTGTTGTTCCGCTTCTGCTAATTTTTTATCAATTGTTTTTGGATCGACGAGTTGAATAGTTAGATTCATTTTTGAACCAGATTCATCTAACAAGTCAATCGCTTTATCTGGTAAAAAGCGATCTTGAATGTAACGGTTGGATAAGTTTGCTGCTGCGTTAATCGCTTCATCTGTATATTTAACATGATGATAATCTTCATAACGTTTTTGCAAACCATGTAAAATCGTTATGGTTTCGGCAACGGTTGGCTCATCTACTTGGACTGGTTGCATCCGACGTTCTAAGGCAGCATCTTTTTCAATAATACGGTACTCATTTAAAGTTGTGGCACCGACTAATTGTAATTCACCACGTGCTAAGGCTGGTTTTAAAATATTGCCAGCATCCATATTGCCATCACCAGCAGCACCAGCACCCACAATTTCATGGACTTCATCAATAAATAAAATGACATTTTCAGCTTCAGTGATTTCTTCAATCAATTTTTGCATCCGTTCTTCAAATTGTCCGCGAATACCAGTTCCTTGAACAAGTGAAACCACATCTAAACGAATGACTTCTTTGTCCAATAATTTTTGGGGCACATCGCCATCGACAATTTTTTGGGCTAAACCTTCGACAACGGCTGTTTTACCAACACCTGGTTCACCGATTAAAACGGGGTTGTTTTTTGTACGGCGATTTAAGATTTCAATGACACGCTTAATTTCTTGGTCACGTCCTACCACAGGATCGATATCTCCTTGGCGTGCCGCTTCGGTGATGTTAATCCCATACTCGCCTAGTAAACCTTGACCAGCGCCAGCGCCTCCGCGAGGGGGTTGACCTCCATTACCACCATCACCAAATTGAGTGGGTGGTGTTTGTTGTTCATAAGGATTCCTTTGTTGCATTTGGCGAGAAAGAGAACGATATAAATCGTCTAAACTCCCAAAGCCAAAAGGGTCTTGTCCCATATTTTGAGGGGAATTATTTGCTTGATTTTTTAATTTTTGATAGCAGCTTTGGCAATAGTCCAGTTGTTTTCTTTGACCATTCACATTTGCATATAAATGAATTGTTGCTTCATTTTGTTGACAATTTTGACAAATCATTGAATGAAACACATCCTTTCAAAATAACTGAGGCCAGAAAAATAGTTGTTTGCTCTATTATTTCTAGTAAACAGACCATTTTTCCTCAAACCAGCCAAGTACTAGATAGCAAGAATAAATTCTGTCTATAAAACCACTTGACCATTTTTGACCTTTGAAGTTATTATAGCATTTTTTGTAAGAGAATCAAGTAAAAGACCTTGTTTAAAAAAAGGCAAAGATTCGATTTTTTTACAGACAATTGCGCCATTTTCAAGTAAACTATAAGAGTTGATATTTAAGAGAAAGAGTGGTGAAATCAATGGCTGAAAATCCTTTTGTAGAAAAAATTGCTTCATTAAAAGCTGGAGAAATCTCTGAATTAATCGTGGAGCAAAATGAATTTTTCCAATTTCGTGATGCTTGGATTTCTTTACCTGACCGCGCGGAAATTGTTGGAGAAGCGGGGTTAAATGGACGAATCATTTATCGTTACCAAAAAGAGGAAGAATAGTCAGTGCAAAACATCACGAAATTTAAGCAAAAAGTGTTGTGTAAGATAGAAAAAAATGGTAATCTTAGAAACTGAAAGGGTCTTTTTTCGAGTAGACGTTTGATTTTAGCGTATCAAGAAAGGAAAACCCTAACATAAAAATTTTTTATTTACGAAGGAGACCGATTTATATGGAAAAGAAAGAATTTCACATTGTAGCAGAAACAGGAATTCACGCACGTCCAGCTACTTTATTAGTACAAACTGCAAGCAAATTTAACTCAGATATTAACTTAGAATACAAAGGTAAATCTGTTAACTTAAAATCAATCATGGGCGTTATGTCTTTAGGCGTTGGTCAAGGTTCTGACGTAACAATCACTGTTGATGGTGCTGACGAAGCTGAAGGAATGGCAGCAATCGTTGAAACATTACAAAAAGAAGGATTGGCTGAATAATGTCTGAGATGCTAAAAGGGATTGCCGCAAGTGATGGCGTTGCTGTTGCTAAAGCTTACCTGCTAGTTCAACCTGACTTGTCTTTCAACAAAACTTCCGTAGAAGATACTGAAGCAGAAGCAACTCGCTTAGACGATGCTTTAGCAAAATCTACTGAAGAGTTGCAAGCAATTCGCGACAAAGCAGCTCAAAGCCTTGGTGAAGCAGAAGCGCAAGTTTTCGATGCTCATTTAATGGTTTTATCTGACCCAGAAATGGTTGGTCAAATCAAACAAAATATCCAAGACAACAAAGTCAATGCAGAAGCTGCCTTGAAAGAAGTTACGGATATGTATATTGGTATGTTTGAAGCAATGGACGATAATGCTTACATGCAAGAGCGTGCAGCAGATATTCGTGACGTTGCCAAACGTATCTTAGCACATTTATTAGGTGTGACTCTTCCAAATCCTTCAATGATTAACGAAGAAGTAATCGTGGTTGCCCATGACTTAACACCTAGTGATACTGCACAATTAGACCGTACGTATGTTAAAGCCTTTGTGACAGACATCGGCGGACGTACTTCTCACTCAGCAATCATGGCTCGTTCGTTAGAAATCCCTGCAATCGTTGGTACAAAAGAAATTACTGACAAAGTAAAAGCAGGCGATATTTTAGCAGTGAACGGAATCATTGGGGATGTTATTATTGACCCAACAGATGCTGAAAAATCTGAATTTGAAGCAGAAGCAAAAGCTTATGCAGATCAAAAAGCAGAATGGGATAAACTAAAAAATGCAGAAACAGTGACAGCTGACGGCAAACATGTTGAGTTAGCTGCAAACATTGGTACACCAAAAGATTTAGAAGGCGTACACAAAAACGGCGGCGAAGCTGTTGGTTTATATCGTACAGAATTCTTATACATGGATTCATCTGACTTTCCAACTGAAGAGGACCAATACCAAGCGTATAAAGCAGTTCTTGAAGGAATGGAAGGAAAACCCGTTGTGGTTCGTACAATGGATATTGGTGGGGACAAAGAGCTTCCTTACCTAACATTACCACACGAAATGAACCCATTCTTAGGTTACCGTGCATTACGTATTAGCTTATCAGAACTAGGTGACGGCATGTTCCGTACACAAATGCGTGCATTATTACGTGCGTCTGTTCATGGTAACTTACGTATCATGTTCCCAATGGTTGCTACTTTGAAAGAATTTAGAGCAGCGAAAGCAATCTTTGAAGACGAAAAACAAAAATTAGTCAACGAAGGTGTTGAAGTTTCAAACGATATCCAAGTAGGTATTATGATTGAAATTCCAGCAGCTGCCGTATTAGCTGATAAATTTGCCAAAGAAGTTGACTTCTTTAGTGTTGGAACTAACGACTTAATCCAATACACAATGGCGGCAGACCGTATGAACGAACGCGTTTCTTACTTATACCAACCATACAACCCATCAATCTTACGTTTAATTAAAAATGTAATTGATGCAGCACACGCTGAAGGTAAATGGGCTGGTATGTGTGGTGAAATGGCGGGCGATCAAACAGCTGTTCCATTACTATTGGGTATGGGCTTAGATGAGTTCTCAATGAGTGCTACATCTATCCTTAAAACACGTAGCTTGATGAAACGTCTAGACACAACTAAAATGGCTGAACTTGCTGACCGCGCATTAAAAGAATGCGACACGATGGAAGAAGTCGTTGCATTAGTTGAAGAATATACAAAATAATTAAGCGATTATGAAAGCACATCGACAATTGTCGATGTGCTTTTTTACTGTTGCGATTCACGTATTTTTTTCTTGAAATAATAAATCGTGCTTCCCAAAATGAATAGAAAAACCAGCGTGATGCTACTCACCAGTTTCCAAGGGAAATTGGTGTGTTTTTCAGGTGGGTGGTTGACGGCGGTAGCATTGTATTTTTTAGCTTCTTTTTCTTGGATGACTAAGTGTTTTTCCCACGAATAGTCTTGATAGCCATCGTTTGCTTTGATTTTTACAGTATAATTTCCAGGAACAAAAGGTTGTTCCTTTAAGTCAATCCGATAATTAAAATTTGTATTAGGAGCCATTGTTAACGACTCTTGGTGATTTTCGTAGCGAGGTTTGGTTTCTTTTTCATAATACAAAGAGGCATCGACTTGTAATTTTTTAATCATAGCCGCTTGTTTGTTTTGGAGATTCATTAATACGCGGTTACGACCGTTAGCTTGATCGGTTTTTACTTCATTTAAAGATAATTCTGGCTGAACAGGTTCATCTGTTTCACTAAGTAAGACGCCGACTACATAAGAAAAACGATTATTGATGGCCACACCGTTTTCTGAGTGAGCAGGTTGTTCATCTGACTTTTGTTCAAAGTAGAGTCCTCCTAAAACGTACCCATTAAATGGTTTTTCCGGTAAAGTAAGCTGACATTCAACAGTCTTGGTTGAGTGTTTAGGTAGGTGGATTTCTTTTGGTAATTGCGCAATCTCATTAAAAGTAAAAGGTGCAGATGGGTCTTTTTTTGTTTCAGCATGAGAATAATCTGCCAAGCCATTATCATTAGTAATCGCTGCATTAGCTGAAGCTAGCACGGTAATGTCGTTGGCTGTTTGATTCGTTAGTTCGATTTGTAGCTTTTGTGTTTGGTTTGGAGCGACACGTAGATCAAAATAACTTGTCTCTTTGGTTCGTTGATTGTCGGGTAAAATGGCTTTTACAGAAAAAGTCATTTCGCTTGCTTCTACAGAATAAGAGCCAATAAAAAATAAAAAAATGATGACGCTAATAGCATGGAGCCATTTAAAAAGCTGCTGATTCATAGTGTGCACTCCTTTTTGACAATTTTTTATAACAAGGTATTGCATGAAGTTGTTTCATGCAATACCTTGTTTGTTTTCTTTTAAAGTGGTGTATCATCCAAAATCCAAGTAAGCGTTGTTTTATATTGTTTAGCTGCAACTTTTTTCGTTGTCGCAGGAACAGTTAATTGAATGCCTTGAGCAGCGGTCGCTCCGCTACCAAAAGCTAATGTCCAAGTGCCCATTCCTGTTGAAAGAGCGGCAGTCGCCACAGGAGAAGTGGCGGCACCAGTTGGATCCAAGGTTACTGGGACCGTTAATGGCGCCAAAGAAAGTAACTGTGTTGAATTGGGTGTTGCTGCTAAAAAGGTCAAGGACGCATTATCCAAAACAGCGGGTGTTGAATCACTTGTAGCAAATTGCGCACTCTGTTTAACTGATAATTTCCAGCCAAGATTTAGACCACGTTTGTCAGTTACTTGAACATAGTTTGGCACGCTAATTAAATCGCCAGTACTATTTTGCACTTGGTCCAGTTGTGCCGAATAGATTGCTGTTCCGGCTTGAATTTGTTTTGATCCAAAATGGATATTTGAAACATAGTCAATACTAAGGGGTCCGGCTGTACCAGGTTGATGAGGATCAGCAGGATTAGGTGTCACAGGCTGGGAAGGGTTCGTCGGGTTGACAGGTGGCGTGACAGTATTATCAAGAGTAAACGTAATATCAGCGTTGGATTGAATAGAAGCGACTTGAGCTGCTTCAACTTTTGGACTATTTAAAAGCATAAGAGGCGTAGCAACGAACAAAATGCTTGAAATGCGCACGATCTTTTTCATTTTTTATTCCTTCTTTCTTGTTTATTTTTAACTTTTAAAAAAGCTAAATCCTAATTAGAGGGGTGTATCAGAAAGAATCCATTGTAATTCGGCAGTGTAAGATTCTTTGACCGTTAAATTAAGGTCAGGAGCAACGCTTAAAAAAAGTCCATTTTGTTGGTTCCAAGGAATTTCTACATTGTTATCGTCCGTTGCGGTGTATTGATAAACTTCGGTTGCTAAAGAGGAGAGAGGAAAATCACTGCCATTTTTTCGATAAATGAAAGCTTGCTGGATCGTTTTATTTGTAGAAGTTGAATGCATTGGCTGACTCTCTCTTACCAACAAATGCCATGGTGTTTTTGCAACTCGACCATCGGCAATGAGGAAAGGAGTGCTAATGGTCGATGGTGAGTAGAGGATTCGTTTGCTGGGAAAAGGTAAATTTTTAAAGGAAACTGTAGTTGGCATCTGCACAAAACGGAGGGTACCGTTTTTGATGGGTAAAGACTGTTCCTTAGTGATTGGCGTAATTGGCGTTCCGCCACCATCATTGCCAGTAACCGTGCTAGAAAATAAAAGAAATTGGTTTATCCATTCTTCTGTAACCGTTGCTGTATATTGTAAGGTGAATTGTGTATTGGCTTCCGTAAAATTATCTGCTGGCAGCGAATTATGATAACTCCAATACGGCAAACCAGTGGAACTATCAGTTAAAAGTTGAAGCCCAGCTATTGGCGTACTTAAACCTGCTGCTGATTGTTTTGTTAATGTAGCAGCTGAAAGTTGGGACAGTCCTTTAGGCACCGTTGCTCGTAATTGCTGATTCATCCACGTTGCTGGTTGATTGGTTAAACGTGTGGTTAACGTAAAACGAATGATTTGACCACTTACGACAGAGTTTGCAGCTTCCCAGAGCCCTTGTGCATTTTTCCGCTCAATGATTTGCGTGACCGTTAGTTGAGGCACAGGATAAGCAACTGTTTGAGAAACAGTAGAACTGGTTAGCAAAGGCAGGCCAGTGCGATTGCTGAGCCCTTGGGCCCACAAGCTGACCGTTTCTCCTCCTTGGAAAGTGGGTAAATTAGCAAATTGAAAATGGCTATTGGAATCTAAGGACGTTGTGTAAATAGAACCACCATTTATTTGTACTTTAACTTGATAGGTTCCGTTAGATACTTGAGAAGCTTTACCTGAAAGTTGAGTTGA
Source organism: Enterococcus sp. DIV1090 (assembly GCF_050537975.1). Lineage (NCBI taxonomy): Bacteria > Bacillati > Bacillota > Bacilli > Lactobacillales > Enterococcaceae > Enterococcus > Enterococcus sp. DIV1090. The sequence continues at coordinate 456,820 of NZ_CP172917.1, forward strand.
GCCGGCATTGGCGACTACGTTTGTGACTGGTTGGATTGACCAATTGACACTTTGGTCAGCTGAGGGGCTGCTTTGAATATAGTCGGTTGACGTTTTGGAACGAGCAAAGACAATTGTAGAGAGCGTGTCGCCATATTCTAATGGTGAAGCTAACGATGTCGAGAAATTTCCGGCTGCATCGACAGAAATCCCTTTCACCACAATGGGGGTAGTGGTGCCATCATGGCGGTTCAAGGTTAATTGAACAGAGTAGTTATAGTTTGGGTCTTGTACTTGTTGAATGGTCCCTGTTACAGTAGTGTCCAGATGATTTGATTGAGTTAGTTTGGCTGGTGTGACTTGAGGAACGGGATAATTCCCTAAACTAAGTTGAGCTTTGCTAATTACGCCTGTTTTTGTATTATTCCCAATAATAATATTAATTGCACCTAATCCAGTGCCAACATCTGTAAAGGTTCCTCGAATCGGATAGTCTTTGCCGTTAAGAGCAGGAGGGATTGAAATTCCTCGTTTATAAAGTGCGCCCACATCAAACGAAATGGCGGCAGACCATTTGGTTCCGGGAAGTAACACCAAGGTGCTACTTGGAAAAGTCAGATATACAGAATGATAAGTGCTACTATAAGAGAGGCTGACGCCGTTAGTTGAACTGTGAATATCTTGAGTGGTTGTTCCTGGATAACTGACAGTCCCTGTTAAAAGAGTCAGAAAATCTTGTTGCTTTAGAGTGTCGTTATCTAACTGGCTTGAAATTTCTGTAGGAAGTTGAATAGCAATAATCGGTCGATCATTAATTGCTAAGCCGATAAGTGTCACACTGTATTCATACGAAAGTGTGATAATATCTTGGTTATACGTTCCCGTGCTTAAGGTACTTTTTAAGGTGCTATTACCAACAGAAACACTAGCTGGCGTAGGTGCCATAGGTTCATCGTTTTCAGAGGAAGCATGGGTTTGCTCGGTTTCTTGTTCCACGATATCGGTTGCTTGAGTTGTTTGTTGTTCTGTTGAAACTGAGGTAAATGTTTCACTAAAAGTAGAGGCGTGAGTTGTAGGGTTCAGTGTTTCAGAATGAGCTATCAAAGGTTGAGTCAGCGATAAAAAAAGCCATGATATGATGCAAGAAAAGATTCCCCAGACGAACTTATTCAAAACCATCCTCTCCTTTTTTGATATTATATGTATAATGACGAAAATATATAATGCGTAAATATTGAGTACATACATTCTATAATGGGCCATTCATAAAGTAAAGCGATTACATCCGATGATGAACAAGATATTTTGTTCACAATCTTTTAGGATTTTAAGAAGGAAATTTCTCGAAATTCTATGCTTTTTTAATCCGAAAAAATTAAAAAACTGATAGTTTGCTAAAAATCGAGTCTTTCTTTCACTTCTTAGCACTTAAAATATTTACATTTTCCTAGGGATAGTGTACTATTTAAAGGTATGCATAAATAAAGTTTGATGTATAAAATTAAATGTTATTCGGAGGGAAACAAATGTCTGCGAAATGGGAAAAAAAAGGCACTAATGATGGTGTATTAACTTTTTCAATCGAACAAGCAGTAATCGAAAAAGGATTAACGCAAGCGTTCAATAAAGTGAAAAAAAACTTAAACGTACCTGGTTTCCGTAAAGGAAAAGTATCACGTACTGTTTTTAACCGTATGTATGGAGAAGAAGCGTTATACGAAGATGCGTTAAACGCTGTTTTACCAGAAGCATATGAAGCGGCTGTATTAGAAGCAGGAATTGAACCAGTAGCACAACCAAAAATTGATGTTGAAAGCATGAATAAAGGGGAAGACTGGGTTATCACTGCTGAAGTAACTGTAAAACCTGAAGTAAAATTAGGCGAATACAAAAACTTAACAGTGTCTAAACAAGACCGTGAAGTAACAGATGAAGACGTGGAAGCACGTTTGAAACGCGAACAAGAATCTCAAGCTGAATTAGTAATCAAAGAAGATGCCGCTGCTGAAAATGGCGACACTGTAGTTATCGACTTTGAAGGCTTCTTAGGCGACGAAGCATTTGAAGGCGGCAAAGGCGAAAATTACTCATTAGAATTAGGTTCTAATTCATTTATTCCAGGCTTTGAAGACCAATTAGTTGGCAAAAAAGCTGGCGAAGAAGTAGAAGTAAACGTTACTTTCCCTGAAGATTACCAAGCAGAAGATTTAGCTGGTAAAGAAGCAGTCTTCAAAGTAACTGTTCATGAAGTAAAAGCAAAAGAATTACCAGAATTGGATGATGAATTTGCAAAAGACGTTGACGATTCAGTAGAATCATTAGACGAATTAAAAGAAAAATTCCGTAAAGAATTGACAGAAGCAAAAGAAGCAGCAGCTGAAGAAGCAAAAGACGAAGAAGCAATTCGTTTAGCTGTTGAAAATGCTGAAATCGTTGAATTACCACACGTAATGGTTCACGACGAAGTTCACCGTTCAATGGATGAATTCTTAAACAACATGCAACGCCAAGGAATTTCTCCTGAAATGTACTACCAATTAACTGGTTCTACAGAAGAAGATTTACACAAACAATTTGAAGGCGAAGCAGAAACACGTACAAAAACAAACTTAGTGATTGAAGCAGTTGCCAAAGCTGAAAACATCGAAGTAACACAAGAAGACATCGATGCTGAAGTGAAAGATTTAGCAGAACAATACAACATGCCTGAAGCGCAAGTACGTAAAGTATTAAACAACGACATGTTAGAACACGATATTCGTATGAAACGTGCTGTTGAAACAATTACTGAAACAGCTGTTGAAAAATAAACATTTTTAATAAGCTCTTCATTCGATAGAGTTTTCTAAAACTGTAGATGGAAGGTGTCTTTCATCTACAGTTTTTTTCATATAAAATAACTTTTGAAAGGGTGTGTCAAAATGGATAAAAATTATTCGAAAATTAAATATGGATTAGTGGTGTTTGGCATCTTATGCTTGACGTACAATCTCTGGGAATTTTTTACGGCTAAGTATTCAACAAAACAAGGTGTGACGTTTGTTATCGAATGTTTACTTGGAATTGGTCTAATCTTTTTACCGGATCTTGTCAATAAATTTTTAAAAATTATTATGCCACCGACTATCGTTTATTTTTACTGGTTTTTCTTATTTATTTCAGTATTCCTAGGAACCTCGTTGCATATGATCTCAATCATTTCGTTCTGGGATAAAATTTTACACTTTGTTAGTCCGATGCTGTTAACTGCTGTGGGTTATGGTATTGCTGCTTTCCTATTGAAGAAAACGAAGTACGCCGATGTTTCCCCGTGGTTATTTTTATTATTTGGGTTTGCATTTGCAGGGCTTTGTGGCGTCTTCTGGGAATTCTGGGAATTTATCTGCGATTCATTAGGGAACATGAACTTACAACGCTATAATATGTCCAACGGCCAACCATTTATTGGGCGTGCTGCTTTAATGGATACGATGGGGGATTTATTTACCAATACCCTTGGGGCCTTTGTGATGGGCGTGTACACGTATATCAGAAGCAAAGGAAATCCTGAGTATTTAGAAAATTATGCGATAAAGAGAAAATAATAAAAAAGCGATTCAACCATGGTTGAATCGCTTTTTTGCTTTTTTTTAAGCAGGTACTTCGACAGGTTTTTTCAAAAGTCCGTAGACAATTCCTGAAATAATCGCCCCAATTAAGATGAACAATAGATATAGTAATGGATTACTTAATAGGAAGACGACGAAGATTCCTCCATGTGGTGCCAATAATTTGATACCAAACGCACCAACCAACGCACCAGTAAAGGCAGAACCTACCACGAAACTTGGAATCACACGTAATGGGTCAGCTGCTGCAAAAGGAATTGCCCCTTCAGTGACAAAAGAAAGTCCCATTACAATATTGGTTAAGCCGGCATCTTGTTGATCTTTTGTAAATTTATTTTTAAATAAACGAGTTGCTACGAAAATTGCTAATGGAGGAACCATTCCGCCAGCCATTACAGAAGCCATGACCACGCTGCCACCTTCTGCAACAGTACTTGCTAGCGTAGCTGTACCGAAAACATAAGCAGCTTTGTTAACTGGTCCACCTAAGTCGATGGCCATCATACCAGCTAATAAGGCACCAAGTAAAGCTGCATTTGTGCCATCTAAGCCAAGTAGGAAATGATTTAACGCATCATTAATTGCTTTCATCGGGATGTTAATGACTAACATTAATAAGCCCGTAATAATCAAACCAAAAACTGGATAGAATAAAATGGTTTTAATTCCATCTAATGATTTTGGCAAGCCTTTGAAGACTTTACGTAAAAGAACCACTACATAACCAGCTAAGAAACCACCGATTAGGGCCCCAAGGAATCCAGCTCCGCCAGCGTTTGCTAACGCACCAGCCGCAAAACCAGCGACTAAGCCTGGACGATCCCCAATACTAGAAGCAATAAAACCAGCTAAGACAGGTAACATAAAGCCAAATGCTGCGCCACCAATTTGGTTAAACCAGCTAGCTACGTCATTGTAATTCCCTAAATTGGCTAATTGATCTTGAGGAACCCCGATAAATTGATCAATCATAAAGGAAAGAGCAATGGCAATTCCGCCACCAATAACGAAAGGTAACATATGAGAAACACCATTCATTAAATCTTTATAGATACGAGAACCGATTGAACCTTCCGCTGAATCCTCTTGGTCGCTTGCAGCCGAGTCACTGCCATGGAAAGTAGGAGCTTCGCCACTAATGGCTAAGTTAATTAGTTCTTCGGTTTTACGAATTCCATCACTAACGGGACGGTTGACTAATTTTTTACCGTCAAAACGATTCATTTCTACTTTTTTATCGGCTGCGACAATCACGCCATCAGCACGAGCAATATCTTCAGCAGTTAAACGATTTTTAATTCCTTCGGAACCGTTTGTTTCTACTTTAATGTCTACGCCCATTTCTTTTGCTTTTTTCTTCAGCGCATCTTCGGCCATGTAAGTATGGGCAATTCCTGTAGGACAAGCAGTCACAGCAATAATATATTTACGATTGCTTTCTGGTGCTGGCATTGTTTGTTCTTGTTCTGCTTTTTCTTCCGCTTCTTTTTGATCTTCTGCTGCTTGGAAAAGCGCTTGTACTGCTTCTGGAGTTTCCGCTTCTTTCAATTTGCCAACAAAGTCTGGATCAATAAGTAATCGAGAAAGGGCCGCAAGCGCTTGGAGATGTGTATCATTGGCGCCTTCTGGAGCAGCAATCATGAAGAATAGATAAGTAGGTTGTCCATCTAGTGCTTCATAATCAACACCTTTTTTACTTTTAGCAAAAAGAACTGTCGGTTCTTTTACGGCACTATTTTTTGCGTGAGGCATAGCGATGCCGTCGCCTAAACCAGTCGATGTTTGTGCTTCGCGTTTTAAAATTCCTTCTTTGTAAGTGTCGATGTCAGAGATGCGGCCACCATCGTATAATTTTTGGACCATTTCATCAATCGCGCCTTTTTTATCAGTAGCTTGTAAATCCATAATCATGACATCTTTTATTAATAAATCATTAATGTTCACTCTATTTTCCTCCCTTAGTGGATTTATTCTGAAATTTTTTCAATTGTTACTTCGTGAATAAGTTCTTGGATAAAATCTTCTGAGGCTAAATCATCAGAAAATGCGGTCGCGCTACCGCAAGCGACACCCCATTTGAAAGCCTCTAAAGGATCTTGTGTTTTTGAAAAGTTGCCAATAAAACCAGCAATCATTGAGTCGCCAGCGCCGACAGAATTTTTCAGTGGGCGTTTTAAAACGTTGGAACGATAAACACCTTCTGTTGTGAAAAGTAATGCACCATCACCAGCCATTGAGATAATTACGTGTTGCGCTCCTTCTTCTAGTAACCGATGTCCATAAGGTAAAATGTCTTCAACACTTGTAAAGGTTGTATGATATAATTCTGCCAACTCATGATTGTTTGGCTTGACCAATAAAGGCTTTTGTGGCAAAGCGTTCATTAAATCTTCACCTGTCGTATCAATAACAAATTCTGCGCCTTTTTCCTTCACAATTTGGATTAATTCTTCGTAAAATCCTTTGCGTAGAGAAGCAGGTGTACTTCCTGAAAGAACAACAATATCACCAGCCTGAACACGACTAACTGCTTGTTTTAGTTCTTGAATTTCTTCGTTTGTTAGAGTAGGTCCTAAGCCGTTAATTTCTGTTTCAGTATCTGATTTCAATTTAATGTTGATTCGTGTATCAGCAGACACGGGAGTGAAATTCGTTTGGATTTCTTCTTTTTTCAACCAATCGGCAATGAATGAGCCTGTAAAACCACCTAAAAAACCTAAGGCAGTGGATTCTGTCTCCATACGTTTTAAAATACGTGAAACGTTGATTCCTTTGCCGCCAGGTAATTTAAAATCATTCGTCATCCGATTTAAATCACCAATTTGTAGATGATCGACATGAACGATAAAGTCGATAGAAGGGTTTAAAGTCACTGTGTAAATCATTTGTTTGCCTCCATTAAAATAGTTTTTTGCTGGAATCCTTGAAGCGATTCAGCAGGGCAGTAGTCAGTTAGTAAAGTAACTGACTCTAATTCTTCCACTTTGGTAAACGTTACTTCATTAAATTTTGTATGATCCAGTAAAACATAGGCTGTTTCTGCTTGATGAATAGCCAAGGCTTTTAGCGCTGCTTCTTCGGGATCAGGCGTCGTTAAACCAAACTCTAAATGTGCGCCGTTAGTTCCTAAAAAAGCTTTGTTAAAACGAAAATGTTGTAGCTGTTCCATACTAGTGGCACCAATGATTGCTTTAGTGGAGAGCTTCAAAGTACCACCAAGCATAATAGTGGGAATTTCCATATCGCTAAGTTTTGCAGCGTGATGCACGGAATTCGTCACTACATGGATTTGTTTCCCAACTAAAAAAGGGATCATTTCTAACGTGGTTGAACCAGCATCTAAATAGATCATATCGCCATCTTGTACACAACTAGCGGCTAAAGAAGCAATCTTTTGCTTTTCGTGCGTGTTTTTGATTGATTTTTCCGTCATGTTTTGTTCAAAGCCTAAATTAAGAATACGCTTAGCGCCGCCGTGAATGCGTTCTAACAAATTGGCGTCTTCTAATTCTTGTAAATCGCGGCGGATTGTGGATTCTGAAGCATTGAATAAGCTAGCAAGTTCTTGTGATTTGACGACTGATTTTTGATCTAACAATTGTAAAATTTTTTGATGTCGTTCTTCCGTAAGCATTTTCATCCCTCATTTCATGGATATAATAGCACAAATGAAAACGCTAATCAATCTAAAACGGTCAAAAACATTCAAAAAAATTAAAAAACAGTCATAAGAAAAAAAGAAAGCTGCTGAACTCAGGTTCAGCAGCTTTCTTTAATTCACTAAATCATTCGGTAAAGTTTTTTGATAAATTTCTTTTTTGACTTGGTAAGCGAGTTTTTCATCGGTCAAAATAATGAGCACATCGCCAACATGCATAACAGTATCACCATGTGTTAAAATTTCCGATTCGCCACGGCGAATGGAAGTGAGCAACATTTGTTTAGGCCAGACAAAATCACGTACCATCGTATCATCTAAGGAACTTTCTGCAGTGATAGGTAATTCAATAATCGTTTTGTGGCCACGAATATTACTTACTTTAGAAGGAACCAAACGTTCTAATAAGCTTTCATAAATTGGCTTGCCGCCAAGACTATCGATGGTAATATAACTAACTAAAGCAACAACCCCTAAAGACATTAAATGAGAAAAATTGCCGACCATTTCTGTTACTAAAATAATCGCTGTTAACGGTGCTTTACCAATCGCAGTAAAATAACCAGCCATGGCAAAAATTAAAAAGTTTTTCACAAAAATTGGATCCATCCCTACGTATTGGACAAGTAGACTGCCATACAATGTTCCGATAATGGCACCTAAAGTTAGAATAGGCAAGAAAATACCACCAGGGAGATTCGAACCGTAAGAAACCATTGAAAAAACAAAACGTAAAACCAGTAAGCCGACTAAAGCCCAAATCGTGGCCGGTTGATTGCCTAAAGCTAATACAATTTGATTCCCACCGCCAAGTAAATGTGGAAAGAAATAACCAATCGGTAAAATCAAAATAAAAGGAACAAAACCATAATAATTAGAAGAAAGGCCTTTGATTTTTCCATATACTTTTGGTAAGGACAACAATGTTTTTTGATATATCCAACCTAATAATCCTAGCAAAACGCCCAGCAGGACTAATGTCCAATAGTACTCTAAAGGCAAAGATTTAACCGGACCAATATAAAGAACTGGCTGCAATCCGAAGAAATGCAAAGAAACAAAGTTAGCGGAAATGGCCGCAGAAAAAGAGGTTAACCAAACTAAAGGTGAAAAGGAATGGTGAACCTCTTCTAGAACAAATAAAAGTCCTGCGATTGGTGCATTAAAAGCGGCGGCTAAACCAGCACTGGCACCACTACTGATTAAAATTTTTTCTTCAGACTTGGTGCTTTGCCGCCATTGACTATAGCCTTGTCCAACCACTGCACCTAGTTGAATTGAAGGACCTTCACGTCCCAAAAATAGCCCAGGACTAATCGCTAAGATCCCACCGATAAATTTTTTCCAAAGCACTGGAAACCAGTGAATTTCTAATTGACCTTGAAGTTGTCCTTCCACTTGGGGGATGCCACTGCCTTTAATTGCTGGTTCGCTTTTGATCAGTCGTCCTAATAAATAAGCAAGCACGAGAGAAAATAAGAACCAAGGAATCATCCAAAAGGGTTTTTCGTGAAACGTTTGATACAGATGCACGACTTGTTCGCCAATTTTTTCAATGCCTAAGCGAAATAAGCTGACAACAAAGCCGACCAGGATTCCGACGACGATGCCTTTAAGGATAAAGCCGATTCGGGTACCATCTAATTGTTTAATTTCATGTACATCATTATTCATTTCATTTTTAGCCTCCATCACTACTTACTAATGTACTGCGGTTTGACTTGATTTACAAGAAAATTTCATATAAAAAGAAAAAGATTTTTTGTTCTTTTCTAAAGAACTTCAAAGGGATTTTTGGTATACTGTATAAGATTGAAAAAAGAGAGAGGACGTTTAATATGACACAAAAACATGCCTTGGTTCAGGGAATGAATCCTCGACAAGAAGAAGCCGTTTTGCATACAGAAGGACCACTGTTAGTCATGGCTGGTGCTGGTAGTGGAAAAACGCGGGTTTTAACACACCGAATTGCCTATCTAATTGAGGAAAAAGAAGTAAATCCATGGAATATTTTGGCGATTACGTTTACCAATAAAGCTGCTAAAGAAATGAAAGAGCGTGTAAATAAATTACTGGAAACGGGTGGCGAAGATGTATGGGTCTCCACTTTTCACTCCATGTGTGTAAGAATTTTACGTCGTGATGTGGATCAGATTGGTTACAACCGTAATTTTACAATTATTGACCCATCGGAACAAAAAACATTAATGAAACGCATCTTAAACGACTTAAATATTGATTCAAAAAAATATGATCCTCGCTCAATTTTAGGTACGATTAGCAATGCCAAAAATGAATTACAAACGCCTGAAAAAGTTGCTGAAATGCAAGGTTCCTTATATGAAGAAATTGTCGCAAAATGCTATGAAGCCTATCAAAAAGAATTACGCAAAAACCAATGTATGGATTTTGATGATTTGATTATGAATACGATTCGTTTATTCAATGAACAACCAGATACGTTAGCTTTCTACCAAAATAAATTTCACTATATTCATGTGGATGAATACCAAGATACCAATCATGCACAATATACCTTAGTCAATTTATTGGCTGCACGTTTCAAAAATCTGTGTGTCGTAGGTGATGCCGACCAAAGTATCTATGGTTGGCGCGGGGCGGATATGCAAAATATCTTGGATTTTGAAAAAGATTATCCAGATGCCAGTGTAATTTTGCTAGAACAAAATTATCGATCCACCAAAAACATTTTGGCGGCTGCGAATGATGTCATCAAAAATAACCGTAACCGCCGCGAGAAAGAACTGTGGACAGAAAATATAGACGGTGAAAAAATTGTCTATTATCGCGGGGACACAGAACGGGATGAAACACAATTTATTGTGAGCCAAATCCAAAAAGAAATGCGGGAAAATGACCGAATTTATGGTGATTTTGCGGTATTATATCGGACCAATGCCCAATCCCGTGTAGTGGAAGAAATGCTCTTGAAATCTAATATTCCGTATACCATGGTGGGCGGACATAAATTCTACGACCGTAAAGAAATTAAAGATATCTTGGCTTATTTAAGTTTGATTGCCAATCCAGATGATTCGATTAGTTTTGAACGAATTGTCAATGAACCAAAACGAGGAATCGGTAAAAGTTCAATTGAAAAATTACGGCTATTTGCGGATACGCATGGTTGGGCTTTGCTGGAAGCTGCCCAAAATGTTGATTTGGCAAATATTTCAGGAAAAGCGGGTAAAGAGCTTGGCAATTTTGGCATGATGATTCAAGACTTAACGAAAACAGTGCCCTATTTAACGATTACAGAATTGGTGAAAGAAACTTTACAACGTAGTGGTTATCGGGAAGCTTTGATGGCGCAAAATAATTTAGAGTCTCAAGCTCGCTTAGAAAACTTGGACGAATTTTTATCTGTGACACAAGAATTTGATAAACGTTTTGAAGCGCAAAATAACGACGATCCAAATGGGGAAGAAACAAAATTGGCGGATTTTTTAACAGATTTAGCCTTGGTTTCTGATTTAGATAATTTAGAAGAGAGCTCTTCACAAGTAACCTTAATGACGTTGCATGCGGCCAAAGGGCTGGAATTTCCAGTGGTCTTTTTAATGGGCTTAGAAGAAGGGGTTTTCCCATTATCACGTGCCATGCTAGAAGAAAGTGAACTGGAAGAAGAACGGCGTTTGGCTTATGTTGGTATCACTCGAGCGGAAGAAGCCTTGTTCTTAACGAATGCTTATTCGAGAACATTATATGGTCGCACGCAATATAATCGACCAAGTCGCTTTTTAGAAGAAATTGAGGCGGAGCGTTTAATGAAACAAGGGGCGGCAGCCAATTTACAGAAAGTTCCAGCGCGCACCTTTGATCCTAAAGTATTTAAGCCCAGCGCAAGTAAACCAGCTTATACACAGCCAGCTACAAAATCAGTTAGCAACAAAGTGGCAAGTGGTGGCGAAAAAGTTTCTTGGCAAGCAGGTGATAAGGTCCAACATAAAGCATGGGGAGTTGGTACAGTCGTTCGTGTAGGCGGTTCGGCCAAAGACTTAGAGTTGGACATTGCTTTCCCAGAAAAAGGCATAAAACGGTTGTTAGCGGCATTTGCACCAATTGAAAAAATTTAACATGCAAAATAGGTCAGCGATTTAATGAGAAAGCATCATTAGATAAATTCTTTTTATTTTCTATCTTAGTGTAAATGTGTTAAAAAGACGATAAGAGCATTACACTTATGAGGAGGAGTTCTACGATGGAACAACAACCATTAACATTAACGGCGGCGACAACTCGTGCGCAAGAATTAAGAAAACAACTCAATCAATATTCCCATGAATATTATGTCAAAGATCAACCATCCGTAGAAGATTATGTTTACGATCGTTTGTATAAAGAGTTAGTCGATATTGAAACGGAGTTTCCTGATTTAATCACGCCAGATTCGCCGACACAACGTGTAGGTGGCAAAGTTTTATCTGGTTTTGAAAAAGCTCCGCATGACATTCCAATGTATAGTTTAAATGATGGGTTTAGCAAGGAAGACATTTTTGCTTTTGATGAACGTGTTCGTAAGGCGATTGGTAAACCCGTTGCTTACTGTTGCGAGTTGAAAATTGATGGGTTAGCAATTTCATTACGTTATGAAAACGGGGTGTTTGTACGCGGAGCAACACGAGGCGATGGAACGGTTGGTGAAAACATTACAGAGAACTTACGAACGGTTCACTCTGTGCCGATGCGTTTAACGGAGCCCATTTCAGTGGAAGTTCGTGGCGAGTGCTACATGCCTAAACAATCCTTTGTCGCATTGAATGAAGAACGTGAAGAAAATGGCCAAGATATTTTTGCCAATCCTCGGAATGCAGCGGCGGGAAGCTTGCGCCAATTAGACACAAAAATTGTGGCAAAACGGAACTTAAATACGTTTTTATACACAGTTGCTGACTTTGGACCAATGAAAGCGAAGACGCAGTTTGAGGCATTAGAAGAGCTTTCTGCAATTGGTTTTAGAACCAATCCCGAACGGCAATTATGTCAGTCAATCGATGAAGTTTGGGCCTACATTGAAGAATACCATGAAAAGCGGAGCACTTTGCCATACGAAATCGATGGAATTGTGATTAAAGTGAACGAATTTGCGTTGCAAGATGAATTAGGTTTCACTGTCAAAGCACCTCGCTGGGCGATTGCCTACAAATTTCCACCAGAAGAAGCAGAAACAGTAGTGGAAGATATTGAATGGACAATTGGGCGCACGGGGGTGGTCACTCCTACTGCAGTCATGGCTCCTGTACGAGTCGCGGGAACCACGGTTAGTCGGGCAAGTTTGCATAATGCAGATTTTATTCAAATGAAAGATATCCGTTTAAATGATCATGTTATTATTTACAAAGCCGGCGATATTATCCCAGAAGTAGCGCAAGTCCTAGTTGAAAAACGTGCAGCCGATAGTCAGCCTTATGAAATGCCGACACATTGTCCAATTTGTCATAGTGAGTTGGTGCATTTAGATGAGGAAGTGGCGTTACGTTGTATTAATCCAAAATGCCCTGCGCAAATTAAAGAAGGGCTGAATCACTTTGTCTCACGAAACGCAATGAACATTGATGGCTTGGGGCCACGAGTGTTAGCACAAATGTATGACAAAGGATTAGTGAAAGACGTAGCGGATCTGTATTTCTTAACAGAAGAACAATTAATGACTTTGGATAAAATCAAAGAAAAATCAGCAAACAACATTTATACTGCCATTCAAGGGAGTAAAGAAAACTCTGTCGAACGTTTGATTTTTGGCTTAGGGATTCGCCATGTGGGGGCGAAAGCGGCGAAAATTTTAGCGGAGCATTTTGGTGATTTACCAACCTTAAGTCGTGCAACCGCGGAAGAAATTGTGGCTTTGGATTCAATTGGCGAAACAATCGCAGACAGCGTTGTGACGTATTTTGAAAATGAGGAAGTTCATGAATTAATGGCTGAACTGGAAAAAGCCCAAGTGAACTTGACATATAAAGGTCTCCGGACAGAACAATTAGCAGAAGTGGAGTCACCTTTCAAAGACAAAACAGTTGTTTTAACAGGAAAATTAACGCAGTACACTCGCGAAGAAGCCAAAGAAAAAATTGAAAATCTTGGTGGAAAAGTTACAGGGAGTGTTTCGAAAAAAACTGACATTGTGGTTGCTGGCGAAGATGCAGGCAGTAAATTAACCAAAGCTGAAAGCTTAGGCGTGACCGTTTGGAATGAACAAGAAATGGTCGATGCGTTAGATGCAAGTCATTTTTAAGAAGAAAAATTAACGTTGTCAGATTTTATGTAGTAATTTGATGGTATGCTTATTTTAGTCATAAAAGTTATATGAACGAGAACTTTCTGAGTTGAGAAAGGAGGTTGATGCTTATGCGCAATTCTTCTTACTTTAACGAAAGGAGCAATGTTTTTGTCCGTTGAAGCAGCGCTAGGACTGATGATTGGTTTTGCAACGCTTGTTGTGACCATTATCTTCGGTATCTTAGCGCTTGTCTTAGACAACAAAAATAACCGTTCATAAGCTTTGAGGAGCTGAACGGTTAAGCGTTTGAAATAAAACCAATAACTCAGTAAGCCACTAGTTCTTATAACTAGTAGTGGCTACTAGAGAGGTATGTTCCTGCATATCTCTCTTTTCATTTTCATAATAACATGTTTCCATCATTTTTGCGAGCGACAAATTATCAATGAAATTCAAGGTTTCATCTAAAATATCCGACCATTTTATGGTAGAATAGGAACAGAGTGAACAGCTGTGCTAAGCTGTTTAAAGAAATACAATCCAATTGATTAATCTGAAAATGAAAATTTCAGTAAATGATAGAAAGAAGGGTATCTATGGCAATTACAGAAGAACAAGTCAAACATGTCGCTAAATTATCAAAATTATCTTTCTCCGAAGAAGAATTAGCGGACTTTACCAATCAACTAGATAAAATTATTGATATGGTGGAATTACTAGAAGAAGTAGATACAACAGGGGTTCCTTTTACTTCAAATGTGAATGAATCAATCAATGTCATGCGTGAAGACGTAGCGACACCAGGAATGGACCGTAAAGAATTAATGCGGAATGTTCCGGAATCAGAGAATGGTTACATTAAAGTGCCTGCAATTATGGATAACGGGGAGGCAGGAGCCTAATGGAAAAATTATACGACAAATCGTTAACAGAGTTACATGATTTATTGGTCTCAAAAGAAATCACTGCAGTTGATTTAACCGAAGAAACATTAAATCGTATTCAAGATACAGAAGAACAACTAGGTTCTTTTATCACAGTTAGTGAAGAAAAAGCAATGGCATTAGCCAAAGCGATTGACTTAAAAGGCATCACTGAAAGTAATCCATTAGCTGGGATTCCTATTGGGATTAAAGACAACATTGTCACAAAAGATATTTTAACAACAGCTGGCTCAAAAATGTTACACAATTTTGACCCAATTTATGATGCGACCGTGATGGATAAAGTCTATCAAGCAGATATGATTCCAGTCGGAAAATTGAACATGGATGAATTTGCCATGGGCGGAAGTACGGAAACGTCTTACTTCAAGAAAACAAAAAATGCTTGGGATCAAACCAAAGTTCCTGGCGGTTCTTCTGGTGGTTCAGCTTCTGCTGTCGCAGCCGGACAAGTCCCAGTTTCTTTAGGGAGCGATACAGGTGGCAGTATCCGCCAACCAGCCGCATTCAACGGTATTGTGGGCCTAAAACCAACTTATGGACGTGTGTCTCGTTTTGGTTTGATTGCTTTTGCTTCAAGTTTAGACCAAATTGGTCCATTGACACGAAATGTTAAAGACAATGCCTTAGCTTTAAACGCAATTAGTGGTTATGACGAAAAAGACGGCACTTCTGCAGGCGTTTCTGTTCCTGATTTTACGGCAGATTTAACTGGCGACATCAAAGGCATGAAAATTGCTTTGCCAAAAGAATACTTAGGTGAAGGGGTACAATCGGATGTTCGTGAAGCGGTATTAAAAGCAGCAGAAACATTTAAATCTTTAGGCGCAACGGTGGAAGAAGTTAGTTTGCCACATTCTAAGTACGGCGTAGCGGTTTATTATATTATTGCCTCTTCAGAAGCAAGTTCAAACTTACAACGCTTTGATGGTATTCGTTATGGTTACCGTTCAGACAATGTACAAAACTTAGAAGATGTCTATGTTAATTCACGTTCTGAAGGTTTCGGAACAGAAGTTAAACGTCGGATTATGTTAGGAACCTTCTCTTTAAGTGCTGGTTATTATGATGCGCACTTTAAAAAGGCTGGTCAAGTCCGTACACTAATCAAACAAGATTTTGAGAATGTCTTTGCGGATTATGACTTAATCATTGGCCCATCCACACCAACAGTTGCCTTTGGTCTAGGGGAAAACATCAATGATCCAATCACAATGTATATGAATGATATTTTAACCATTCCTGTCAACTTAGCAGGACTACCAGGCATGTCCATTCCAGCAGGCTTCTCAGAAGGCTTGCCAGTTGGTTTACAAATTATTGGGAAACATTTTGACGAGCATACAATGTATAAAGCAGCCTATGCTTTTGAACAAGCGACAGATTTCCATACGAAAAAACCAGTCATTTTAGGGGGGAACGATTAATGAACTTTGAAACTGTCATTGGATTAGAAGTCCACGTAGAATTGAAAACCAACTCTAAAATTTTCTCCTCTGCGCCAGCGCATTTCGGAGCAGAACCAAACAGCAACACAAATGTGGTTGACTGGAGTTACCCAGGTGTTTTACCGGTTATGAATAAAGGTGCTTTAGAATTTGGGATGAAAGCAGCTCTTGCGTTGAACTGTGAAATTTCAAAAGAAACACATTTTGACCGTAAAAACTATTTTTACCCAGATAACCCGAAAGCATACCAAATTTCTCAATTTGATCAACCAATCGGACATGATGGTTGGATTGAAATTGAAGTCGAAGGCAAAAAGAAAAAAATTCGCATTGAACGGGTGCATTTAGAAGAAGATGCTGGGAAAAATATTCACGGCACAGATGGCTATTCTTATGTAGACTTGAATCGTCAAGGTACGCCTTTAATTGAAATCGTTTCTGAAGCAGACATGCGCTCACCAGAAGAAGCGTATGCTTATTTAGAAGCGTTGCGTTCAATTATCCAATTTACAGAAGTTTCTGATGTGAAAATGGAAGAAGGTTCTATGCGTTGTGATGCCAATATTTCTTTACGTCCGTATGGTCAAGAAGAATTTGGTACTAAAGCGGAATTAAAGAACTTGAACTCTATGAACTTTGTAAAAAAAGGTTTAGCTTATGAAGAAAAACGCCAAGCCAAAGTCCTATTATCTGGTGGCGAAATTCAACAAGAAACACGCCGCTTTGATGAAGCAACTAGTACAACGTTGCTTATGCGTGTTAAAGAAGGCTCAAGTGACTACCGTTACTTCCCAGAGCCAGATGTTCCTCGTTTTTCAATTGATGATGAATGGATTGAAAAAGTTCGCGCTAGTTTGCCAGAAATGCCAGCCTCACGTCGTGCCCGTTATATCAGTGAATTAGGGTTACCTGAATACGACGCAATGGTCTTGACTTTAACGAAAGAAATGTCAGATTTCTTTGAAGCAACTTTAGCAAACGGTGCAGATGCGAAACAAGCATCAAACTGGTTAATGGGCGAAGTTTCTGCTTACTTAAACAGTGAAAAAGTTGAATTAGCCGATACTAAACTAACACCAGAAAATCTAGCGGGTATGATTACTTTGATTAACGATGGCACAATCAGCTCGAAAATTGCGAAGAAAGTGTTCAAAGAGTTAATTGAAAACGGTGGAGACGCTAAAGAAGTTGTCGAAGCAAAAGGTTTGGTTCAATTATCTGATCCAGCGCAATTATTACCAATGATTAACGAAGTTTTAGACAACAACCAACAATCAATTGATGACTTTAAAAACGGAAAAGACCGTGCAGTTGGTTTCCTTGTTGGACAAATTATGAAAGCAACTCGTGGACAAGCAAACCCAGGTGTGGTTAACAAGTTATTGCAAGAAGAGCTTTCAAAACGATAAGAAAGTAGCAGGCAAACCATGAAAAAAGCTAGAGTGATTTATAATCCAACGTCAGGAAAAGAGTTAATCAAAAAGAACTTAGCCGATATTTTATCTATTTTAGAAGAATGTGGTTATGAAGCCAGTGCATTTGCGACCACACCAGAAGAAAATTCAGCACGCAATGAAGCACATCGTGCTGCGCGGGCAGGATTTGATTTACTAGTAGCTGCAGGTGGAGATGGGACCATTAATGAAGTCGTGAATGGGATTGCTCCGTTGAAGCGGCGCCCTAAAATGGCTATTATTCCTGCTGGAACGACGAATGACTATGCACGGGCCTTGAAGATTCCTCGTGATAATATCGTTAAGGCAGCAGAAGTGATTAAAAAAAATCAGACTGTCAAAATGGATATTGGCCAAGCCGGCAAAAATTACTTTATCAATATTGCGGCGGGTGGTCATTTAACGGAACTGACTTATGAAGTTCCATCAGAGTTGAAAAGTATTTTTGGTTACTTAGCGTACTTAGCTAAAGGAGCCGAAATGTTGCCGCGAGTGAAGCCTATTAAAATGCGCATGACATATGATGAAGGTGTATACGAAGGCAACGCATCAATGTTTTTCCTAGGTCTGACTAACTCGGTGGGTGGTTTCGAGCAAATCGTACCAGACGCTAAATTAGATGATGGTAAGTTTTCATTAATCATTGTAAAAACAGCCAATATTTTTGAGATTCTTCATTTAGTTGCGTTAATGTTAAATGGTGGAAAGCATGTTGAAGATCATCGACTAATCTATACAAAGACCAGCTATTTACATGCAGAAACGTTAGAAAAGAACAATAAAATGATGATTAATTTAGATGGTGAATATGGAGGCGATGCTCCAATGACCTTTAAAAATATGCATCAACACATTGAAATTTTTGCAAATGGTGATGCACTGCCGTCCAATGCAATTATGGGTTCTGTCTTAACTGGTAGCGATGAGATTGTCGTAGAATCAGAAGACGAAGAGGAAGAAGCATATAACGAAGCTAGCAAAGAATTTGTCAAAGAAGTTGAACGACTAACAGACGAAGATATTGATGGCGATGGAAAGATTGCCGAAAAAGAAAAGCACTAGGTAGTCCGTGAATAGCTAATGAAAGATTTAGTTGATAAGATCTTTCATTGGCTATTTTTTGACTAAGGGAAAGGGTCTCATTCTTTTATTTACCCAAAAAGCTCAAACGGAATTGCTAAATCGCCATGAAAATTCGTTGTTGCTTTTCTTAGGTATTTTCATTAGAATGAGTGAAGTGTATAAAAAGAAGGAGCGACTTATGAAAAATTATCCAGTAAAGAAAAATGACGTCATTGAAGTAGAAATCATTGACTTGACGCATGAAGGTTTAGGCGTGGCAAAAGTGGACCATTATCCATTGTTTATTGAAAATGCCTTACCAGGTGAAAAACTTGAAATCAAAGTCTTAAAAACAGGCAAAAGTTTTGGTTATGGGAAAGTGTTGACTGTCCTAAAAAGCAGTGAACAGCGTGTGCCCGTGAAAGATGAAAACTTTACAAAAGTCGGAATCAGTCCGTTGCAACATTTAGCGTACGGCGCCCAACTATCATTTAAAACACAACAAGTCGAAAATGTTATGCAACGTGTTGCTAAATTACCAGAAGTCCCTGTTTTACCAACAATTGGGATGAATGATCCGTGGCATTACCGGAACAAAGCACAAATTCCCGTGCGTAAAATTGACAACCAATTACAAACAGGTTTTTTCCGGAAAAATAGCCATGATTTAATTCCAATGGAACATTTTTATATTCAAGACCCAGAAATTGATGCAGCAATTGTTAAAATCCGTGACATTATGCGTAAATATAGCGTAAAACCTTATAACGAATCTGATAATACAGGGAACTTACGCCATATTGTCGTTCGTCGTGGCTACCATACTGGGGAGATGATGGTTGTTCTAATTACGAGAACACCGAAATTATTCCCAATTAGTAAAATTGTGCCAGATATTTTGGAAGCTATTCCGGAAGTAGTCAGCATTGTACAAAATGTAAATCCAAAACGAACCAATGTCATTTTTGGCGACGAAACCATCTTATTACATGGGTCTGAAAAAATTACAGATACTATTTTTGATTTGAAATTTGAAATTTCCGCGCGTTCATTTTATCAAGTAAATCCACAACAAACAGAAGTGATGTATCAAAAAGTTAAAGAGTATGCGGCTTTAACAGGCAATGAAATTGTGGTGGATGCCTATTGTGGGATTGGGACGATTGGCTTAACTTTAGCCCAAGATGCAAAGCAAGTTTACGGTATTGAAGTAATTGAAGAAGCGGTCAAAGATGCAGAAAATAATGCTAAATTAAACAATATTGAGAATGCCACTTTCACGGCTGGTTTAGCGGAAGAATTATTGCCAAAATTAGTTGAAAATGGCTTGCAACCAGATGTTGTGGTGGTGGATCCACCACGGAAAGGGTTAGACGGTCAATTAGTAAACACATTAATTGAAACGCAACCTAAACGAATTGTTTATGTCAGCTGTAATCCAGCCACACTCGCTCGCGACATTGCATTATTAACAGAAGGTGGCTATGAAGCAAAAGAAATTCAACCAGTGGATAATTTCCCACAAACGACCCACATTGAATCTGTCACGTTATTAACAAAGGCGGTGGATTAAATGAATGAAAAAGAAAAAATGTTAGAATTAATTAAAAAGAAACAAGGTGGTGGCCGTTCTAAAAAAATGGAAACTCCCAAAAATGATCGTAAAAACATGCGCAAAGGGCCTAAAATTTTTAATAAATAAGCGGTTATCAGTAAAAAGTTGCCGCCCATTAATGAAATGGGCGGCAACTTTTTTGTTAAAGCATTCCTAGCCAAACAAATAAGTTGTTATTTTGCTAGTAAATCTGTTATTTTAGACAAAAGACAAGGAGGGCTATTCAGTGGAATATGTAACAACATTAGAAGAATTAGAAGAAAAAATTACAGACAATCGTCTACAAGCCGTCTTTTTGACAGCAA
Organism: Enterococcus sp. DIV1090; assembly: GCF_050537975.1. Lineage (NCBI taxonomy): Bacteria > Bacillati > Bacillota > Bacilli > Lactobacillales > Enterococcaceae > Enterococcus > Enterococcus sp. DIV1090. The sequence continues at coordinate 477,131 of NZ_CP172917.1, forward strand.
AAAATTGTAGTGTTTGTACAGTTGATAAACCGATTGTCGAAAAAATTGCAACAAAATATGAATTTCCTACATACATTGCAGAAGCTGATAAAAGTCCAGAAATAATTGGACAATTAAATGCTTTTTCTGCACCGACCATTATCTTATACTATGAAGGAAAAGAAATTCATCGCCAAGCTAAAATTATTAACTTTCAAGAAATTGAAAAGCGAGTTCGACAAGTACAAGAAAATAGATAATCAAAAAGGAAGCCACCGATCACGGAGACTTCCTTTTTAATTATCTCGCTAAATGTTCAGTTTGTTGTTGAGAAAAAAGTTGATAACTGACAAAAACTTCTGCTCTTTTGTTTACTTCTAATTTAACGAAAATATTGTGGATATGTGTTTTTACTGTCCCGATTGATAGGAATAGTTCGTTGGCTATATCTTGATTTGTTTTGCACTCTAAAAGTAACGAAAGCACTTCTCGTTCTCGCTGCGTTAATTGATAGGCATCACAAAAAGGCGCCAAAAGTACGGGTTCATCTGATTGATTTTCTTCCAATTTAGCAGCGTCTTTTTCAAGCACCGACAGAGGAAAATCACGATTACAGAAGTAGATAATGGCGATGGAGAGAATGATTGTATAAATATCTTCAGAAACGTTTCGGTTGTTAATTTTAAAGACAATATCAGAATATTGGTCAATGTTAAAAATAACGAAGGTATCTTCCAAAAGAATCGCCACACCGAAACCAATGCTTAGCCAACCAATAAAACGAAGATATTTTTTCGCAAGGGCTGATAAAGGATCTATTCGTAGTTGATAGAGCGCATAGCATCCAAGGTAAATTAAAAATAGCTGATTGGGTAAATAGTACAACCAAACTTTTAAGGCGGAATTTTGTGAAAATGGAATAGCTAGCATCCATAAACCAATTAAAAATAACCAGACAAATTGATAATTTTTAAAAGGACGACCACTAATAGTATTGATAATAGCCAGATAGGCAAAATTACAACAAATAAAAATGATGGTCTTTAAAAAAGGTGCGGTCATAAAGGTCTGATTATATTCGGTTGCAAACGAATTAATGAACTCAGTCATATAAACAATCACATTGTCACAAATAAAAATAACCATTAAAAAGAGAAGCAATAAAAAAATCGGTTGTTTATTTTTCAAGTAAAGATTTAAGGTAAAGGTTGAAGTAAACGAATATAAAATAATCAACAAGATGTTATAAATAAAAACAAATGTCACGATTGGAAACCCCTTTCATCTTTTATTTTAAGTGAATGATTTTTCAAAATAATTATACCATTTTCAAATCTATGATTGGTCAGAAATTAGAGAGAAATCCGCCTAAACTTTTATAAACCCCTGGTGTACCAACGGTTTATAACCATAAATAAACTTTTTTTAATGAAAAATCACGCCGAAAAAGAAAGCGTTTTCTAACTTTTGGTGGATAGTAAACTCTTCGCTAAACTTGGTAAAGTCGATGTGTAAACAAAAACAACTTTTAGGAGGAACACATCATGAAAAGAGATTACGTTACAACAGAAACATATACGAAAGAGGAAATGCACTATTTAGTCGATTTATCATTAAAAATTAAAGAAGCGATTAAAAATGGGTATTATCCGCAACTGTTAAAAAACAAATCTTTAGGAATGATTTTCCAACAATCTTCAACTCGAACACGAGTATCTTTTGAAACTGCAATGGAACAATTAGGTGGACATGGCGAATATTTAGCACCTGGTCAAATTCAATTAGGGGGACATGAAACGATTGAAGATACCAGCCGTGTATTGTCACGTTTAGTAGATATTTTGATGGCTCGTGTGGAACGTCACCATAGTATTGTTGATTTAGCTAATTGTGCTACCATCCCAGTCATTAACGGTATGTCTGATTACAATCATCCAACCCAAGAATTAGGTGATTTGTGTACCATGGTTGAGCATTTACCAGAAGGCAAAAAATTAGAAGATTGTAAAGTTGTCTTTGTCGGAGATGCAACACAAGTTTGTTTTTCTTTAGGATTAATCACAACAAAAATGGGCATGAATTTTGTTCACTTCGGTCCAGAAGGTTTCCAATTAAATGAAGAGCATCAAGCGAAATTAGCAAAAAATTGTGAAGTTTCAGGCGGTAGCTTTTTGGTTACAGATGATGCAAGTTCTGTTGAAGGCGCTGATTTCTTGTACACGGATGTTTGGTATGGCTTGTACGAAGCGGAATTATCTGAAGAAGAACGTATGAAGGTTTTCTATCCAAAATATCAAGTGAATCAAGAAATGATGGATCGGGCAGGTACCAATTGTAAATTCATGCACTGTTTACCAGCAACACGTGGGGAAGAAGTAACTGATGAAGTGATTGACGGTAAAAATTCTATTTGTTTCGATGAAGCAGAAAACCGTTTAACATCTATTCGTGGCTTATTAGTATATCTTATGAATGATTATGAAGCAAAAAATCCTTATGATTTAATCAAGCAAGCAGAAGCGAAAAAAGAACTAGAAGTTTTCTTAGACACTCAAAGCATTTAACGGCCAACTGTCCACTGATTGAAAAAATGAATCAGTGGACAGTTTATAAAGAGAGGAAGAGTCTTCATGGAGGGGAAAAAGAAATTTAGTTTAACGAGTGCCATTTTATCAGTCATCTGTGTGGTTTTCGTTGCCGAAGCAGCGGCGCCTGTTGCTGCAATTGGTAATTCTCAGTTTTTTTGGTGGATTTTCTTATTAATTGCATTCCTATTGCCATATGGGTTAATTTCATCAGAATTAGGAACAACTTATATTGGTGAAGGGGGCATCTATGATTGGGTGACCAAAGCATATGGTCATCGTTGGGGTGCCAGAGTTTCTTGGTATTATTGGATTAATTATCCATTGTGGCTAGCTTCATTAGCCGTTATGACGCCAGAACTATTAACGACAATTACAGGTATTAAGTTTTCAACACCGATGATGATTATTGTTGAATTAATTTTTACTTGGATTGTGGTTTGGATTAGTTTTTATCCAGTCAGCGACAGTATCTGGATTTTAAATGGAGCTGCCGTAATCAAGATGGTTTTAGCAGTCTTAATTGGTGGGCTAGGATTGTATGTAGCCTTGACGAAAGGTGTTGCCAATGAATTTACCTTGAAATCAATGCTACCAACGTTTGACTTAAGGAGTTTATCTTTTATTTCTGTAATCATTTTTAATTTGTTAGGGTTTGAAGTCATCTGTACGTTTGCAGATGATATGGAAAATCCTAAGAAGCAAATTCCACAAGCTATTGTAGCAGCGGGGTTAGTCATTGCGGCCATTTATATTTTTTCAGCCTTTGGAATTGGGGTAGCGATTCCCACCGATCAAATTAGTACCGGCAGTGGTATGATGGATAGCTTTAAACTATTGACAGGCTCGACAGAAGGTTGGTTCATTATGTTGATGGCTTTCCTATTCCTTCTTACGTTGTTCGGCAACATGATTTCTTGGTCATTAGGAGTCAATAATACAGCTTGTTATGCTGCTGAAAATGGTGACATGCCTAAATTTTTTGAAAAACGTAGTAAGAAAAATGACATGCCAATTGGGGCTGCTTTGATGAATGGCATTGTGGCATCGGTGGTCATTGTATTAGCACCAATTTTACCTAATCAAGATTTATTCTGGGCCTTTTTCTCCTTGAATGTCGTCCTATTCTTGTTATCGTATATCCCAGTTTTCCCAGCTTTTTATAAGCTTAGAAAAATTGATCCCGATACACCACGTCCGTTTAAAGTTAACGGAAAACCAGGATTTTTAAAAGTTTTAGTGGTTTTACCAATGATTATGATTATTATTTCACTGATTTTCACAGCAGTGCCTTTAGATTTTAGTCCCGCAGCATTAAATGAAAAATTACCAATCACAATTGGGGCAATCATTTTTATTCTGTTTGGTGAAGTAATTATTTACGTGAAAAAAATTAAGAAGGGAACGAAAGAAAATGGCTAAACGAATTGTAGGAAGTACCCCTAAACAAGATGGCTTTAGAATGCCAGGAGAATTTGAACCACAAGAGAAAGTTTGGATGATTTGGCCAGAAAGACCGGATAATTGGCGCGATGGTGGTAAACCTGTCCAAGAAGCTTTTACTAATGTGGCCAAAGCAATTAGTCAGTTTACACCGATGAATGTGGTGGTTTCTCAACAACAATTTCAAAATTGCCGCCGCCAATTGCCGCCAGAAATTACGGTTTACGAAATGTCAAACAATGACGCCTGGGTCCGTGATTGTGGACCATCATTTGTCATTAACGACCATGGAGAAATCCGTGGTGTGGATTGGACATTCAATGCTTGGGGGGGATTAGTAGATGGTTTATATTTCCCTTGGGACCAAGACGATTTGGTTGCACAAAAAATTTGTGAAATTGAGCATGTAGATTCTTATCGTACAGATGATTTTGTTTTAGAAGGCGGTTCATTCCACGTAGATGGACAAGGAACAGTCTTGACTACAGAAATGTGCTTATTAAGTGAAGGTCGAAATCCACAACTTTCAAAAGAAGCAATCGAACAAAAATTATGCGACTATTTAAATGTTGAAAAAGTTCTTTGGCTAGGTGATGGAATTGACCCAGAAGAAACTAATGGTCATGTGGATGATGTAGCTTGTTTTATTGCACCTGGTGAAGTGGCTTGTATTTACACTGAAGATCAAAATAGCCCATTTTATGAAGCGGCACAAGATGCGTATCAACGTTTGCTTAAAATGACTGATGCTAAAGGACGCCAATTAAAAGTCCACAAATTATGCTGTCCTGTCAAAAATGTAACCATTAAAGGCTCCTTCAAAATTGATTTCGTGGAAGGAACCATGCCACGAGAAGATGGCGATATTTGTATCGCATCCTATATGAACTTTTTAATTACAAATGATGGCGTGATTGTGCCACAGTATGGTGATGAAAATGATCGTTTGGCTTTAGAGCAAGTTCAAACGATGTTCCCAGATAAAAAAATTGTCGGCGTTAATACGGTAGAAGTTGTTTATGGGGGCGGCAATATTCACTGTATCACACAACAAGAACCAAAGCGCTAGGAGGGAAACAGATGTCAAAAATAGTGATTGCATTAGGTGGAAATGCGTTAGGAAATTCTTCGAAAGAACAATTGGCAAAAGCACAAACCGCTGCAAAATCCATTGTTGATTTAATTGAACAAGGCCATCAAGTGGTGATTGCTCATGGCAACGGGCCACAAGTTGGCAAAATTCGCTTAGCTTTTGAGGAAACGAGTCAATCTCCAGAAGATGTCGTGCCGTTTCCTGAATGCACAGCAATGAGCCAAGGCTATATTGGCTATCATTTACAACAAGCAATTGATGAAGAACTAGTAGCCAGAAATTTAGGGGAACAACCAGTTGTTACGTTAATTACACAAGTCGTGGTGGATCCAAAAGACCCAGCGTTTACAAAACCAACAAAACCAATTGGTGGTTATTATGACGAAGAAACAGCCAAACAGTTGATGGCGGAAACTGGGAACGTCTATCAAGAAGATGCGGGTCGAGGCTGGCGACGGGTAGTTCCTTCACCAAAACCAGTTGATATTTACGAAAAAGTTAGCTTGCGAACACTTGTTGATGCAGGACAGATCGTAATTGCTTGTGGTGGTGGCGGGGTTCCTATTGCCTATGATGGTCCAGTCTATCATGGTGTAGATGCAGTCATTGATAAAGACTTTGCGGCAGCAAAAATGGCTGAACTCATTGAAGCAGATGTTTTTGTGGTATTAACTGCAGTGGAACATGTTTTTGTTAACTTTGGTCAAGCAAATCAACAAGCTTTGACCGATGTTACGGTTACGGCAATGCAACAATATATAGAAGAAAATCAATTTGCGCCAGGTAGTATGTTACCTAAGGTAGAAGCGGCCATCAGTTTTGCAGAAAGTAAACCAAACCGCCAGGCGATTATCGGGCTTTTAGAATTAGCTTCGGAAGCAATCAAAGGAGAAAGTGGTACACGAATTACACAATAAATTCTCAGTATTTAACTTTCAAAAAAGACTAAAACAAACGCATTTAGCGGACTAACTTAATCGTTAGAGAGTAGGACATCGGTCGTTTTGACGGATGTCCTACTCTTTATTTTGTCTTTTTAACGAACAAAACTGTTAGTTGTCATGCAAAAATAAACATAGTAAGATAATCTTTAAATGGTATAGGAGGATAAAAATGTCTAAATTTTTAAAAGTAATCGGAATAATTGCTGTTTTGTTAGTCATAATAGGAGCTGCAGCGTATTGGTTTATACTCAAAAAGTTCACTCCTGAGGCAGAAACCCCAGCAATGTACAATCAAGAGAGAATCGTTAAAACGATTGAAGACCAATTAAAAGAAACAGATGTACAAAAAGCTCGGACCAAAGCACCGTTGATTATTGAAAAAAATATCACTGAATTACAGCAAGCGATTGCCAACGGAACATTGACCTATGAAGAACTTACGGCGTTTTATTTGGACCGTATTTTACAGTTCGATCAAATAGATAATGGCATGAACAGCATCTCTGAAATCAATCCGCAAGCAATTAAGGAAGCCAAGGCATTTGACCAGCAAGCCTCTCAAACACCGAAAAAGCCTTTGTATGGTATTCCTGTGACTTTGAAAGAAAATATAAATACGACCAACATGATTTCGAGTGCAGGAGCTTATGCCTTACGCACGTTCAAGCCTAAGGAAGATGCGGAAGTAGTTAAGAAGTTAACAGAGGCGCAAGCTTTGATTTTAGGAAAAGTAAACTTATCTGAACTAGCGAATTATATGTCAATGAAAGCACCAAGTGGCTATAGTTCCAAACATGGACAAACACTTAATCCTTATGGGCCACTCAAAATAACACCTTCAGGTTCAAGTTCTGGGAGTGCGGCTAGTGTGACGATGAATATCGGCGCCTTCTCTTTAGGCACTGAGACGATGGGATCGATTGTTTCCCCCGCTTCTCATCAATCAGTGGTTGGTTTTAAACCGACCCACAGTTCAGTAAGTGGCGAAGGTGTTTTGCCATTGGCACCGTCATTAGATACAGTTGGCCCGATTGCCCGAAGTGTCGTTGATGCTGCGCAAGGCTATAATGCGTTTAAGAAAGACACGGTTCCGAGCATTGATTCAACGAAATTTACTAAAAATAACTTACAAGGTCAACGCATTGGTTTGCTAGAAATGCCGAGTGCTGAAGAAGAATTTGCGACTGCTAAAAAGGCCCTCCAAAAAGCTGGAGCAGAAGTGATTCCGGTAACACCAGACATGGAAGGGATTGATGGCGGGAAAGTTATTTCCAATGAATTTAAGTTTGCATTGGAAGAATTTGCGAAACGTTATGACTTACCATTTAAAACACTGGAGGAACTAATTGCGTATAATCAACAAGATAAAAAGGTTCGTGCCAAGTATGGGCAAGATTTATTAGAAGCAGATGTTAAAAAGAAACAACCAGATAAAGAAATCATTCAAACAACCATTAAAAAAGCACAGCAAACGTTTGATGCGTTGCTAAAAAAACAACAATTAGACGGATATGCCTTTATTGATTCTGAAGGTACGGGTTTAAGTGCTGTGGCAGGATATCCTGAATTGACTGTTCCTTTGGCGAAAAACAGTGAAGGACAACCTTATGGGCTGACTTTTACACAAACTGCCAATAAAGAGCAAACGTTATTTGAGCAAGCTTACAGCTTTGAACAAAGTACCAAAGGACGGATAGTACTTTCAGACAACGAGCTGTTGGCAAACAGTAAAAAAATAAATAGAGATGATCAGTAAAGGGAAACTAGGAATGGCGAAACATCCGTATCAAACCTAATAAAGATAATCGACCTACAAATGAAAGGAATTGTTTGTAGGTCGATTATCTTTATTAGGTTAGTCGTTTTTTTTTTGCTTTTTTAGGCGAATGTTTTCATGTAATAAGTTAATAAGTGGCCAGATTCGAGAAATAAGGCCGTCAATTTTTAAGCATATCAATAAAAAGAGTGAACGATGGCTGTGTTTGAAGCATGAATATGTGTGGTTGCTTCCGCTTTCACAACATTAATTTGGAGCGCTACCGTCGTAAAGGGTTCTGCTGCAGGAATTATTAGATGGAAACAAATCCATGAATACATAGAAGATTAAAACAAGATGAAGAAAATATTGTGGCAATAAAGGATATCAGAAAGCTTGCGAAATAACTATATGTAGTATTTTATTATTTTACCAATCAATATATAGTATTAAAATCTTCTTTTTATTCCAAAATCTGATTGACTTGTTTTTTAAAACGGAGTACTCTTATTGAGACGTCAACAGAGAAAAGTTTGGTTTTAGGAAGGTCGGAAATTTGTCGTGAATAAGAATTTTTTGGTGAATGATTTTAAAGGTTGGGAAACGAGAAGTTACTTGTTTTTAGCTTTGATGGTGGGGGTACAGTTGATTGCATTTGCTATCAATCCATCGAATTGGATTACGTTAGTAGGTGGTTTAGCCGGCATCATTTGTGTGAATTTAATTGCCCAAGGAAAAGTCAGCAATTACATTTTTGGGTTAATCAGTGCAGTGATTATTGGCTATTTTGGGTTAGTGACACGGGTATATGCGGAAGTTCTTTTACAAAGCTTCTATATTATTATGGACATTACAGGGCTTTATGCTTGGCTTCGGGCTAGCGAAGATGGCTCGGGTCAAGTAACCGAAGTAAAAGTTTTAAAAGGTATTCAGTGGTTGTATGCCTTTTTCACGTGGCTGCTCATTGGCGTAGCTGCATATATTTTGTTAGGTTTTGTAAATGATGCGCAACAAACATTAGATGCAATCACGTTCAGTGTTTCAGCGACAGGGATGTTATTGATGATTAAACGTTATCAATCGCAATTCGTGTTTTGGCTACTAGGAAATATTTTTTCAATTTTGTTATGGTTCCGAGCAGGGACGCACGCTGGTGGTGATTATGCGATATTTGTTATGTATTGTATGTATACTTTTAACTCAATTTTTGGTATGTTTAATTGGTTGAAGATAAAAAATAAAATGGAAAAAAATAGGTAGGGAGTTCGATGGCAGTGATTGTTTTAGCAGGTACGATTGGCGCTGGTAAATCTAGTTTAACAGCTTTAATTGCAAACCGTTTAGGTTCAGAAGCCTTTTACGAATCAGTTGATGATAATGAGGTATTACCTTTATTTTATGCGGAACCGGAAAAGTACGCATTTTTATTACAAATTTATTTTTTAAATAAACGTTTTGATAGTATTAAACAAGCATTAACGCATGAAAATAATGTATTGGATCGCTCGATTTATGAAGATTCATTACTTTTTCATTTAAATGCAGATTTAGGTCGTGCCAACGAAACAGAGGTCAAAGTGTACGATGACTTATTACAAAACATGCTCCAAGAATTGCCTTATGCTGCGCATAAAAAAAGACCTGATTTGTTAGTTCACATTCGTATTTCATTTCCCAAAATGTTGGAACGCATCAAAAAACGTGGCCGTCCTTATGAACAAATTGAGACAGATCCAACGTTGTATGATTACTATCAAATGTTGAACGAGCGTTATGATCAATGGTATGAAGACTATGATGAAAGTCCTAAAATTCAAATTGATGGCGATAAATATGATTTTGTCGAAGATCCTGAAGCGTGTCAATATGTCTTGGCGTTAATTGAGAAGAAAATTGAAGAATTAGAAAGATAAATAAAAAGAAGCAAGTCCGGACTTGCTTCTTTTTGACTTAAAATGTGGATAGATAGGCTAAAGTTGCTACTAAATAAAGGAGTGTAGTGCTAAATTATAGAATCGGATTTTAACCTTCCCCTAAGTTAAAATCGGATAATCTATCCATCGACAGTTTAAGTTTGTATAAAATAGCGGTAGCTATTATCAACGAAGTCATTCATCGGTTGACCTGACTTCTCTAGAAGTATACCATCGAAAATAACCAACAGTTGTTCAAAATTTGGACTTAGTAAGTGTAAATTTTGATTGAAAGTTTCTGTAAATCAATCATTTATTCAAAAAATAATGCTCGAAAGAAGGAAGATAAATGGGCCAAATTTGGTTTGAACGCATTCTACGTTGGCGCAAAAAAGCGCAACGATTTTTACAAGGACGTTATGCCCGGTTCGATGAATTGAATCGAACGCTGTTGCTAACAAGTGTCGTGCTGGCGCTCATCAATATTTTTACTGGCTATCTTTGGGTTCGATTATTGATTTTAATCACAGTTGCCTACGTGTATTATCGCTTTTTTTCAAAACATATTCATCCGCGATTGAATGAAAATCAACGGTTTATTCTTCGAAAACAACGCCTAATGCAAAAGGTTCATGCTTTTCGCAAGCGACACCTGACTCAGAAAGAGTATCGTTATTTTAAATGTCCAAAATGTCAGCAGTCATTACGTGCGCCGAAAGGACGAGGAACAATCAAAGTCACTTGTTCAAACTGCCAAAATCAATTTATCAAAAAAGTCTGACCTTCTGTGTTTTTTGGTCTAGGCAACTTTCGGACTTGTGGTATACTTGAGAAAAGAAACCATTGGATATTCTAAAAGGGGAATATCTTGTTAAAAAAGGAGAGAAAAAACAATGGAAATTAAACGCCAACAAGAAATTGTTGAAGCGTATCACTATGATATGCGAGTACCTGATTCAGAAGTAGAGACAGATTTACGTGTCAGTTTTTCACCAATTGAAGTAGAAGAAGAAAATTATCCAGAAAACAGCTCAGCACTTGTTGCTCGCTTAGAATTTCGAATTGTCTTTGACGAATTTGTTTTATCAGGGGCGATTAGCCAAATTAATCACATTATTGATCGTAAAATTGAAAAACAAGAAGATATTTCGCAAGAAGAAGTCGATGAACTTGTGCGTCCTTTATTTAGCATCGTCGAACGTTTATCTTATGAAGTAACTGAAATTGCTCTGGATCGTCCAGGTGTTCAATTGAATTTTCAACAATCAGAAGAAGCTTAAACTTTAAAAACAGCGTTTATAACGGATTACGTTATAAACGCTGTTTTTATTCTTGTGAAGATTTAGCAACCAAAGCTTTTTTAAACTGTTCATAATTTTTTGTAGCGATATCCACATAAGCAATCGGCTGACCAACTTTGGTGATTTTTTCGGGAAGATAGGGAGCGAGCATTTCATTGTACAAAATGAACGCAGCTTCTGGTACTTCCTCTGAAAGAACATCATAACTGATAAAGTCAATTTCATAGGTTGGTTGAAAAAAGGCTTTGATGTTTTGCTGCTCTTTATTTGAAAAGAGCCAAGGACCCGCATTTGCAGGGCTTCCCACAAATAACGTCGCTCCATCACGGTTGACAGAAAGGATCCAACAAATTTTTTGCATACGCTTACACCTCCTAGAACTAAGTATACCACGTCAGCTTAAAAGAAAGAGGACAAAAAACAAATTATTTTTACAGTGACTAGTAAAATAACACTTGGTGATAGTTTTAAACTATCGCAACGGTTATTTTCTATCAAAAAGTAAGCAAATTATCCCACTATTTGCTATAAAATAAGGTACAATAGAACTATCACTGGAAACAGTCTGCTGTTTTCAGGGTATTTACTGGAGAGTGAGTACCGGGAACCTTTACTTCCTTTGATGTACTTGTCATTAAAAACATAGGGAGGAACTAAAATGACAACATTCATCACTGTATTAGTGATCCTTGCATTTATTGCTGTGTTATTCGGTTTCTACCAAATGCAAAAGAAACATTTAAAATTCTCAACACGTGTCTTTTCAGCATTGGGCGTGGGGATTGTTTTAGGTGCAATTATTCAATTTGCTTTTGGTACAGACAGTAAAATTACTACGCAATCAATGGAATGGATCGGAATTGTAGGTAATGGTTATGTAGCGTTTCTACAAATGCTCGTAATTCCGTTAGTATTTGTATCTATCGTAGGTGCATTTACAAAAATGAAAGAATCCAATAAATTAGGAAAAATTAGCTTTAATGTGTTAGCCACCTTACTAGGAACAACAGCAGTAGCTGCCTTGGTGGGGATTGGAACAACCTTAGCGTTTGGCCTTCAAGGGGCAAAATTCACGCAAGGTGCTGCAGAAACGTCAAGAATTGCCGAGTTAGCGACGCGTCAAGATGCGATTCAAGATTTGACGATTCCACAACAAATCGTTTCATTTATTCCTAAAAATGTCTTTGCTGACTTTGCGGGAACACGACCAATGAGTACCATTGGGGTGGTAATCTTTGCTGCGTTTGTTGGTGTCGCTTATTTAGGCGTTCGTCGTAAAGCGCCAAAAGAAGCTGAATTTTTTGCAAATTTAATTGATAGTTTATATAAAATTACCATGCGAATTGTTACCTTAGTTTTACGCTTGACCCCTTATGGCGTGTTAGCGTTAATGATTAATGTTGTAGCAACAAGTGATTTTGTTGCGATTATTAACTTAGGTAAATTTGTGTTGGCATCGTATGTGGCCTTAATTATTGTTTTTGCCATTCACATGTTGATTTTAATTACTTTAAAAGTCAATCCAGTTACGTATCTAAAAAAAGTTTTTCCAGTCTTGAGCTTTGCTTTTACTTCTCGTTCAAGTGCAGGAGCTTTACCATTAAATATTGAAACACAAACCAAAGCATTAGGTGTCGATGATGCCACAGCAAACTTTGCTGGTAGTTTCGGTTTATCTATTGGACAAAATGGTTGTGCCGGCGTTTATCCAGCTATGTTAGCAACCATCGTTGCACCAACTGTTGGAATTGATGTCTTTAGTTTACAATTTATTTTAATGTTAGTAGCAGTTGTCACAATCAGTTCATTTGGCGTAGCCGGTGTCGGCGGCGGAGCAACTTTTGCTTCTCTAATCGTTTTAGGCGCAATGAACTTGCCAGTTGCAATTGTTGGTTTAGTAATTTCGGTTGAACCACTTATTGACATGGCGCGGACAGCTGTTAACGTTAACGATAGTATGGTTGCAGGTGTGTTAACAAGTGCTCGTATTCATGAATTAGATCGTGATGTCTTAAATGATCGCGACGTTGTCTTAGATGCAAATATCTAAATCAATAAAACGAAAAGTGTTTGAGCAATGTCTTGCTCAAACACTTTTATTTTGATTTTAAGCGAAAGTGCAGTAATTATTTAAAAGAACGTATATAATAAGTTGTTAACTAAATTCAAAAGGACGTGAAGGAATGTTTTCAAACCAAGTAAAGATTATGTTATATGTGAATAATGTTGAGGAATCTAGTCAATTTTGGCAAACGTTTGGCTTTGTTGAAAAGGAAAGAGAGGAAGTTGACGGCACATTGGTGGTAGAAATTGCACCAAGTGAATCAGCAGAAGCGATTATTGTTTTATATGATTTGGCCTTTATTCAAAAACATTCACCAGAAGTGGCGGGGAATACCCCTTCTTTAATGTTTGCTAGCGATGATATCATTGGTCTCTATAAAAAAATGCAAGAGGCTGGCGTTACTGTCGGTGAAATGGTTCAATTGCCAACAGGCTTAGTTTTTAATTTTGCAGATAACGATGATAATTACTTTGCTGTGATGGGGCAAGAAAGTAAATAAAAAACAGCTTGGCACTGGAATCTAGATTGATTCTGGTGCCAAGCTGTTTTTTATAAAAGTTGAAAGTTTTATAAATTTTACTAAAATCTGTAATTTTCATGAAAATATAGCGTATGATAATGCTGTTAATAGAATAGGCGGAGGTAAGCGGTATGCGTAAACGACATGCAAAGAAAAGACATGGAGGAGTGAATTGGCTTTTTATAGTGTGTTTGTTGGTGGTGATTGGTGGTAGTGGTTATTTAATAAAAACGTTCTTTTTCACTAGAGATTCACAAGTTAGTCAAGAATCGAAAGTGGTCTTGGAAGAAGATCGCCGAAGTGATAATTATGCGAATTTAACGAAAGAAATAGTTGCACCAGATAGTGGCGAACTTGATCAAAAAATTCAAGAAACAAATTATATTGGTTCGGCTTTGATCATTAAAGATGGTCAGGTTTTAGTAAATAAAGGATATGGCTTTGCCAATTTTGAAAAGCAACAAGCCAACACGCCAAACACAAGGTTTCAGATTGGCTCGATTCAAAAATCTTTTACCACAACCTTGATCTTAAAAGCGATTGAAGAAGGTAAACTTACATTAGATACAAAACTCGCTACGTTTTATCCGCAAGTTCAAGGTGCTGGAGACATTACGATTAGCGATATGTTGAATATGACAAGCGGTTTGAAGTTATCAGCAATGCCTAATGATATCGTTACCGATGAAGAAATTATTCAATTTGTTAAACAAAATACCATTCAAGTCAATAAAGGAAAATACAATTATTCCCCAGTAAATTTTGTCCTTTTAGCAGGAATGTTAGAGAAAATGTATCAACGTACCTATCAAGAATTATTTAATAATTTTTATCACAAAACGGCTGGTTTAAAGAATTTTGGCTTCTATGAAACCTTATTGGAACAGCCCAATAATTCAACAAGTTATAAATGGACAGAAGATAATTCATATAACCAAGTGCTCTCAATTCCTGCAGCTAGTTTTGCCCATGAATTTGGGACTGGTAATGTGGATATGACGACAGGTGATTTGTATTGGTACTTACATCAATTAACGAGTGGACATTTAGTTTCCACCGCACTTTTGCAAAAATTATGGACGTCTTCTCAGCAAAGCTCTTATCATGGCGGCATCTATGTTCATGATAATTATTTACGTTTACACGGAGTTGAAGCGGGTCAACAAGCCCTAGCTTTATTTTCAAAAGATATGAAAACTGGGATCATATTGCTAACTAATTGTGTAAATCCAGCGAAATACAAAGAATTAATTGGTTCGTTGTTCCATGATGTAACCAATTTAACTGTTAAATTTTAAAGCAGAAGTAACAACGATCACTCCCAAAGCCTTTTTAGGTTTCTTCTGAGAGACTTTATATTAAAATAAAGGGAAGAACGATCAAAGGGAGTGACGAAGATGAAACAATCAAAAAATAAACAAGTTGTTATTGGTGAACCAACGAAAAAAAACATTTATCTTCAAGATATAGAACAGGAAACGCAAGCTTTTATTCTCCAAAACAATCCACAATTGACAGCTGAATCGATGATTACATTGGCGGAGTTACTTAATTATCGTTTGGATTACATGAAACAATTGGTCGCAAATGATTCTGAAAAAATCCAACAACTGAATGAATTAGTGGTTCAACACATCAAAGAAGATAAGCTGATTTCCAATAATATGAATGAAAAGATGGAAAAGAAATTAACCTTTGGCCAACGAGCAGCGGATACCATTGCTAAATTTGGCGGTAGCTGGGTGTTTATTGGCTTCTTTTGCTTCGTGTTGATTGCTTGGATCGTGATTAACTCTACCACTTTATTGGGACAACCATTTGACAAATATCCTTATATTTTGTTGAATCTTGCCTTATCTTGTTTAGCAGCTATCCAAGCACCGATTATTATGATGAGTCAAAACAGACAAGAAGCCCGTGATAGAGAACAAGCGAATAATGATTATAAAATTAACTTAAAAGCAGAGGTAGAAATTAATTTATTACATGAGAAAATGGATTATATTATCAATAATCAACTAGAAAATTTGGTAAAAATCCAAAATATTCAAATTGAACTTTTAGGTGAGTTGCAAGAACAACTCGCTACGACTTCTGAAAAGGAGTAGTAGATAGAAGTAGCTCGTTGTTGCGTAATAATTATTACGCAACAACAAGCTACTTTTTTATTGTGTGTAAATACACAAGCAAAATAATCGCTTTCCCTTTTTCATTCACCGTATAATGGGATAGAATGACTTTATACAAAAGGGGAAAACAAGATGAAATACCAAGTATTACTTTATTACAAATATACAACAATTGAAGATCCAGAAGCTTTTGCGAAAGAGCATCTAGCCTTTTGCAAATCATTAAACTTAAAAGGCCGTATTTTAGTAGCGACAGAAGGGATTAACGGAACGTTATCTGGTACTGTCGAAGAAACAGAAAAGTATATGGAAGCAATGCAAGCAGATGAGCGCTTTAAGGATACATTCTTTAAAATTGATCCAGCAGAAGAAATGGCCTTCCGCAAAATGTTTGTTCGCCCACGTTCTGAATTAGTGGCGTTGAACTTAGAAGAAGACGTTGATCCATTGGAAACGACGGGGAAATATTTGGAACCTGCAGAATTTAAAGAAGCCTTATTAGACGAAGACACTGTTGTAATCGATGCTCGTAACGATTATGAATATGATTTAGGTCATTTCCGTGGTGCCGTGCGCCCAGATATCCGTAGCTTCCGTGAATTACCACAATGGATTCGCGAGAACAAAGAACAATTTATGGATAAAAAAATTGTTACCTATTGTACTGGCGGGATTCGCTGTGAAAAATTTTCTGGCTGGTTATTAAAAGAAGGATTTGAAGATGTTGCTCAATTGCATGGTGGTATCGCCAATTATGGGAAAAATCCAGAAACACGTGGCGAACTTTGGGACGGCAAAATGTATGTCTTTGATGACCGAATCAGTGTCGAAATTAATCATGTTGATAAAAAAGTTATTGGGAAAGACTGGTTTGATGGAACACCTTGCGAACGCTACATTAACTGTGCAAACCCAGAATGTAATCGTCAAATCTTAACTTCAGAAGAAAATGAACATAAACATTTAGGTGGCTGCTCATTAGAATGTAGCCAGCATCCTGCCAACCGTTATGTAAAAAAGCATAATTTAACAGAAGCAGAAGTTGCTGAACGTTTAGCTTTGTTAGAAGCGGTTGAAGTATAAAAATAATAAAAAAATAAACAAAAAAACTTCGAAAATTATTTTTCGAAGTTTTTTTGTTTATTTTTTTGTCTTTAAAAGTGTTGATTTTAAAGCTTTCTTAGCTTAAACCATTTTATTTTTTAAAAGCGTCTGAAAAAAATAAAAAAATCTAATAAATATTTCTTTTATATAATGTTTATTGGCTGGGCCAGTCAATGTTGAAAATGGGGAAGGAGGAATTCAGATGAAAATCATAAAAAGGTTTAGTTTGGTATGTTTAGGGCTATTGATCATTGGGTTGCAAACAAAAAGCGTTATGGCTGAAGAAAATAATTATGAATCAAATGGTCAAGCGAGCTTCTATGGCACCTACGTTTATGAGAATGAAAAAGAGTCAAATGACGTAGCGTATACCCAACAATCAGAAGAACAGGGAAGAAACAATTTAGCTGCTTCTGGACAAGCAGTTTTACCTAAAACAGGCGAGTCTGAAAATCCGCTGTATTCCTTGATAGGAGTTAGTTTGTTTGGGGTAGTCATTTATTTAATTAATAAAATGAAACGAGAGAAGGAGCTTATTTAATGAAAAAAACTGTTTTACTTACATCGGCAACCATACTTTTAGGCGTAGGGTTTCAAGCAATAAACGCATCAGCAGCAGAAACTTTTCCGAAAGAATACAATACGGAAGGCACAATTACTTTTGAAGCAGGCGATAACGAAATCACACCGCCTGTTGATCCAGAAAATCCCGATCCTACTGATCCAGTAGACCCAATTGATCCTCCAGGGCCAGGAACGGGTGGTGCCTTATCAATTGATTATGGGTCAAAATTTAAATTTGGTACACAAAAGATTTCTACGGCAGATCAAACGTATTATGCTGCGCCAGATGAAATGAAAGATGGTTCAAAAAAACCAACCTATGTACAAGTAACTGATAAAAGAGGAACGTTAGCAGGATGGAAACTAACGCTTTCCCAACCTGAACAATTTAAAACAGCTACTGGAGAGGAACTAGTCGGCGCTCAATTAACGTTTACAAAGGCAGAAGCTGCCTCAATGGTGGATGAAAAATATAAACCTTCTGAAGTCAGTAGTACTATTTCCTTAACACCTGGTGTAAATAATAATCTAGCGATGAACGCTAAAAAAGAAACAGGGGTTGGGACTTGGGTTTATCGCTTTGGTTCAAATGAAGCAACAAATAAAGAAGCTGTCCAACTATTCGTTCCCGGAAAATCTGTAAAGCTTGCACAACAATATTCAACGAAGTTAGTTTGGGCATTAGAAGATACGCCCGCTAATAATTAAATAAAGGAGAAAAGCAATGAAAAAACAATTCACAGGAATCGTTCTATGCAGTACATTTGCAGTTGCTGGTTGGTCCTTACAAGCGAAGGCAGAAGAGCCAAAAGAGTATCGTTCGAATGGTTTAGTAGAATTTATTCCGAACGTAGATCCGACAGAGCCAGTTGATCCAGAAAATCCCGATCCAGAAAAGCCAGTCAAACCAATTGATCCGACAGACCCAGAAGGTCCCAATCCTGGTACCCAAGGACCGCTGTCTATTGATTATGCTTCAAGTTTTGACTTTGGGAAAAATCGTATTTCGAATAAAGACCAAGTATATTTTGCAAGAGCACAGCAATATCAAGAAAATCAAAAAGAAACACCAAATTTTGTGCAAATTTCTGATAATAGAGGAACCAATAGTGGTTGGTCTTTAACGGTTACGCAAAAGGAGCAATTTAAAGCAACAAAGGCGACTTTAAATAGTCAGTTGACAGGTGCGCAAATTTCTTTAGCTAACCCGACTGTTAATAGTAATGCGCAAAATGTTGTGAAACCAGAGGCAACAAATAAGATTGCCCTTGTTCCAGGAACTGCATCGCTAGTGGCAGCTGCGAAGCAAGGAACCGGTGCAGGAACTTGGGCTACTTATTGGGGCAAAGTAGAAGTGGTTGCAGAACGCGATGAAACCAATACGGTACACAATGTTAATGTTACAAAAGATGTCGCGCTATCAGTACCAGGGTCAACTCCTAAAGATGCCGTGAAATATCAAACAAAATTATTGTGGACGTTGACGGATGTACCAGGAATTTAAAAAGTAGAGGTGAAGAGAGATGCGAAACAAACAAAGCCTAGTCTTTTTGGCAAGTAGTTTATTCTTACTACTCCTTGCGCCTATTACTAGCGAAGCGATTAGTAATCCTTCGACAAATATCAACGAAGTCAATCGGGAAATAGTGGAGGAATCGGCCAATGATCAGGCAACTAGCGCTCCTTCTCACTCGGAAACATTAGAGCAAGAACCTTCCCTAGAAACGACAACAACAACCGATAATCATCCAGCAGAAACAGACCAATCAACGGCTACTTTAGAACCTAGCGAACAACAAAAGGATGACGATAACAGTGCAACGGAATCGGCGATAGTTGAACCACAGCCGCGCATGTTGGCTGCGCCATACGCTACTTCATTGCCTGATGATCCTAATATCATTCCAATCGACAAGGTATTTCAAGAGCCAATTGGAAATGCAACAAGTATTTTAGAAGGTGGGAAGTTATTACAACTAAACCCAGCTGTTAAATCACAAAAAGGAGCTATTTGGTCAAAAAAACCAATCAGTTTATTGTCGGATTTTACCTTTAAAAGTTATTTGTATTTAGGAAACGAGTATGCAAATGCTGGTGATGGTATGACCTTTACCTTAACGAATGATCCTAGAATGTCCACAACGCCTCAAGAAGTCATTGGTTCACCTGGGATGGGAATCGGTGCATACTCCACGAAAGCGGGTCAACCTTATGTTAGAAATGCCTTATCGATTGAGTTTGATACCTATAAAAATACTGGTAGTTCCAACCGAATGGACCGAGAAATTTCACAAGATAAGGGAAATGGGCATTTAGCTTTTGTCACTCCGAAAGCTAATAACAACAGCTATACAGGGGAGCATTCAGGCGTCACCGTTACGCCAACCTATCTATCTAATGGAACCTGGCGCATGTTGACTGTTCATTGGAATGCCGCAACCAAAGCATTAACATATGATTTAGAAGGTGTGGGCACGAATACGTATGTAGTTTCAGATTTAAATGCACAATTTGGCGCAACAACGGTTTATTGGGGCTTTACATCCTCTACAGGTGGCAAATACCAAGAGAATGCTTTAGCAATGACACAAATTCCTACCAACGTTACGTCACAAGCAGCCCTTAGCGTGAATGGTCAGGAGTTTAGCTCAGCTGTTGAAGCAGTGAAAAATGATCAGGTGAGACTACGGAATACGTTGAATATTGACAATGACTTTATCGAAGATCGTCAACCGCAAGTAAGCATTGACTTACCTGATGAATTAGCATATGAAGAAAATTCATTAACGATTGATGGTAAAAAGGTAGCAGCCAAAGATCTGACACAAACAGGGAATCACTTAACAATTACTTTAAATGACTACCTAGTCTTAAAGAAGGACATGATGATTGAATTAAAAACAACCCTTCAAGATAATACGTCCGAAAAAGTTTTAACTATGAACTTTGACTATTATGAAGAAGGAACCTTACTGCAAAAGTCAAATAATGTAACGATTACTATTCCTAAACCAACAGAAAAAACAGTAACCGTTTTTTATAAAGACGCGGAAGGTAAAGATATTGCTCCACCTAAAAGTGTAACAGGGAAAATTGGTACACCCTATCAAGAAGAACCCCTAGATATTTCTGGCTATGTTTTTACAAAAGACTCAGGCAATGCGGAAGGAACAATGACAGAGGAAACAAAAGATATTTATTTTTACTATCGTTTAGGGGAACTATATTTTAAAGAGGCACCAAAACAGATTACTTTTGGTACGGAAAAGATACGTAATCAACCACTAATTAAACTTGGGCATCCCACCGAAGGACTCAAAGTCGTGGATGAACGTAACGCAAATAATTGGCGCCTGCAACTAAAGCAAACGCAACCGTTAACAAATGATTCAATTGTAATGCCAGATGTTTTTTCTTTCGTTTCAACTGCTGGAAGCTCTCAGATTACAAATGAGGCAATTACGCTTTTAGAAAGTAATCAGAAAGGTGAAACAGATTTAACAGCATTACTTGATGAATCAAAACAACAAGGAATTCAAATCAATGTTCCTGTAGCTTATCAAAGAGTTGGAACATTTAAAGCTCGTTTATCTTGGGCGTTAGAAGATGTGCCAGGAAATTAAAGAAAAGAATGGAGAAAAGAAAATGAAAAAAGTAACAACAGTATGTTTATCCACATTTATTTTAGGGAGCTTAGGCATGACTTCTCAAGCCTTTGCAGAAGATGGCGGTAGTTATACATCTAATGGTATCGTAGAATTTACACCAAGTGAAGAGCCAACTAATCCGGTTGACCCAACGGATCCAACTAATCCAGTTGATCCTATTGACCCAACAGATCCTGAAGGTCCTAATCCAGGAACAAACGGTCCGTTGTCAATTGATTATGCGTCAAGTCTAGACTTCGGTGTTCAAAAAATCACGTCGAAGGATCAGACTTATTTTGCTGCTACCCAAAAATACAAGACGGTAGGCGCAACCGATGAAGTCAAAGAAGGTCCTAACTATGTCCAAGTAACAGATAACCGTGGAACCGAAGCTGGCTGGTCATTAAAAGTGAAACAAGAAGGACAATTTAAATCAACTTCTGGTAAAGAATTGACTGGGGCAGCTATCACGTTTAAAAACGGAAATGTAGTGACTGCTTCAGATTCAGGCAAACCAACAGGCCCAGCCACAATCACGCTAAATTCAGATGGTAGTCAATCAGATGTAATGAGTGCAGCGAAAGGAAACGGTGCAGGAACTTATTTATTTGATTGGGGAACCGATGCAACTACAGCTGCTAAAAGTATTGAGTTAACTGTTCCAGGTTCTACAACCAAATACGCTGAAAAATACGCCACAAAATTAACATGGACGTTGACAGACGCTCCAGGAAATTAAACGAGTTTTAAAAGAAGAATAGCGGGGAACATGGTTACCTGCTATTCACTACATATAGAAAAGGAGTAAATAATTTGAACAGAAAAAAACAACGATTTCTTTTTTTCCCGATACTACTAATTCTTTTAGCGTTAGTACCTAGCAATGGTTTTGCCAGTGAATTTAATTTTGCGGTTACGCCTATTCCATCAGAAAAACAAGTAGATAAAGAAAAAACTTACTTTGATTTATTACTAGCACCAAATGAAGAAACTGAGTTGAAAGTGAACTTGCGCAATGATACAGATAAAGAAGTAAAGGTAGGTATTTCCATCAATAGTGCCATTACCAATTCAAATGTAATCGTGGAGTATGGTGAAAATAAGGGGAAAAAAGATCAAAGTTTAGCGTTTGATATAAAAGACTACGTTCAATACCCTAGCTCAGTTCGTTTAAAACCGAAAAGTGAACAAACGGTTTCTATTAACGTCAAAATGCCTAATACACCCTTTGATGGAGTGTTAGCTAGTGGTATCACTTTTAAAGAAGAAACGTCAGATGAAGGCAAACGTCAAGACGATAAGAGTCAGGGGTTATCCATTAAAAATGAATATTCGTATGTCGTTGCATTATTGATGCAACAAAACAAAAAAAAGGTTGAGCCGAATTTACTTTTGAAAAAAGTCTCACCAGGACAGATTAATGCTAGAAATGTGATTTTAGTCAATCTACAAAATGATCAAAAAACATATATTAACCAAGTTGCCTTTTCGGCAGAGATTACCAAAAAGGGGCATGAAGAAGTTTTATATAAAGAGGAAAAAGCAAACATGCAAATTGCACCAAATACCAATTTTTCTGTTCCCATTGCGCTAAAAGGGCAACCGCTTAAGCCAGGAGATTACCATTTGTCTATGACCGTTGTTGGGAATAAAGATGCTGCAGGCTCATTTAAAAAATCAATAAACAATGAATCGATATCTTTTAGAAATCAATGGCAATTTGAAAAAGACTTTACAATTAATGGTGAAGTTGCCAAAGAATTAAATGAAAAAGATGTCACCTTAAAAGAAAATCATTCGAATTTATATTTGATGATTGGCTTACTACTATTATTGATAGTAATTTTAATCATTGCCTGGTTGATTTGGCGAAAAAAGAAACAGGAAAAAAACGAAAGAGAAATATAAAGAGTAGTTAATTTTTGATTTGATTATCGGCAACGTTTTTGTTTGTTTTTACTTATCAAACATGCAGTTTATTCAACAAACCTAACTCAAAAAAAGAAATAATAAGAAGGAGTATTGTTAAATATCGTCTGATACCACTTTACTAGTTATATTTTTTATTTTGTTATGTAGCTAAAGTATTTGGCAATATATGTGAGAAAAATGGATAAATACAAACATTTACTATTATGGAGTACATTGTTACTCTCGTTTTTTCAAGTAACCAATGTGCAAGCAGCAGAAGAACGGAATCCAATTTATAATCCGACCAATCCAACAGAAGAAATTTATCCGATTGAGAATACTGGCACACCAGAAAAAATGGAAGAAACAAATGAAAGTACTATTACTAGCGAAACGCAAGCGGAAGAAAGTAACGAAGACGTTAGTAAAAAAGAAGTGAAAACCAATAATCCAAAAACAAATGAAGAAAGGCCTTCTTCCAAGAAAAGTCAGCATCAAGTATTTTTCACGGATGAATTATTTGATGCTAGCCATATCACCATTGTACCAAATAGCACAGGCGGTGCTGGAACGGAGGGGCAAAACACTTTTTACTTAAATTTCATACGGGAATTAGTAGGAACGGCTATTTATGGGAGAAAGAATTGATAAATGATGAATTATGAAATTTTTTTAAATAAAGAAGATCAACGAAGTTATTCCTTGCTAAGGCATTTAGAAGAAAGTCCCACGCTATCAAGTACTTTTATTGCACTTCGCGAAGAATTATCGATGTCGAATTTTTTAGTCAAAAAAACATTAGAAAAATTAAAAGCAGATATTGACAATCTAAAGTTAAGCGACAGCTTAACTTTAGTCGTTTCTGATGTAGATGTTACACTTGAAATTGATGGAAACTATTCAAGTAAACTTTTGCTCACGAAATACTTAACAGAATCGCTCTCTTTTAAATTAGTGTTGTCTTACTTTAGAGGAAATTATAGTTTGACAAAGTTTGCTGAATGTAATCATGTCAGCACCTCTGTGGCGTATAGTACCTTACAGCGGCTAAAAAAAGCCTTAAAGGAGTATCAGATCTATTTTAGTAAACGGGAAATTGTCGGCAATCAAAAAGCAATTTCATTTTTTTTGTATAAATTGTTCACGCTTTCCAATCAACCAATTTCTGAACTATATTCGGTAAAAGTCTATAATGAAGCGAAACGTGTATTACAGTCTGTTGAGTTAAACTATACTTTCACCACCTATGAGCGACGCAATTTTTTCCATTATTTAGCTATTATGATTAACAACGAAGGACGTGCGGTGGAAGGGATCGATACACGCGCACTGAATACATTTTCAGAGGAACTAATAAAAAAATCACAAGTGGCATGGGCATTGTCCTCAAAATCATTAACGTATACGATTGTTTTTTTCTTGTATTTGCATGGCAAACTAGAGAAAAAATATGTCATTCACGAAGATCCTACGATTGAAAGCCTAACTCGTGTTTTCATTGGAAGTTTTGAAAAAGCATTTAATTGTTTAGAGGAGTCAACAAGGAATACTCTAGAAGAAGGGTTAGCAATTATTCATTTCAATGTTATTTACTTTCCGATTAATATGTTTGACGATTTTGAAATGGATTTACAGTTTTTTAAGCAAACATATCCGGAATTTTATTTTTATTTAATTGAATATATTCGTTGGTTAACAGCAAAACATAAAAAAATTGCGAAAGCCAATCACTGTTTGTTTTTTAACTATCTATTGTTGCTAATTAATCATGTTCCGGTTCATTTAATTGCAGAGCCAGCCAAGGTCCTAATTGATTTTTCTTATGGAAAAGAGTATAACCAATTCATCAAAAAAAATTTATCCGTCTATGTGAATTTAAATGTAGAAATTATTGACCCGCTATCAGATATCTTACCAGATGTGGTGATTACCAATTTAAATAACTTGTATCAAGAAGAACAGAGTAAAGTTATGGTTTGGCTGGATCCACCTCGTTCGATTGATTGGGTTAATTTAACGCAATCATTATTGACTATTCAAGAAGAAAAATATCAACAACAAAAAGAATCGACAAAGACAAGCGGTGATCCTATCGAATAGAATCATCGCTTGTCTTTGTGTTTAAGTCTTTACAAAACCACCCAAGTGTTTTATAATATGAATATACATTCATATGAATAGGAAAACATTAATGAGGAGGCGCATAACAATGTCAAAACAAACAGGTGCACACACACATGAAGAAAAAGGTAAAAACGTTCCAGTTATTCTCTTTTTTACAGGATTGGCTCTTTTCTTTATCGGTTTATTTTTAGGGAACATGCTCTTAGTGAAAAATATTCTTTTCTCGTTAGCTGCTATTTTAGCTGGTTATCATATTATTGGGGAAGGCTTTGGAGATACGTATCGGGATACGAAAAACAATCGAAAGTTTTCGCCTAATATTCATTTGTTAATGACCTTAGCTGCAGTTGGTTCAGCATTAATGGGAAGTTTTGAAGAATCAGCATTGTTGATTTTGATTT
Organism: Enterococcus sp. DIV1090; assembly: GCF_050537975.1. Lineage (NCBI taxonomy): Bacteria > Bacillati > Bacillota > Bacilli > Lactobacillales > Enterococcaceae > Enterococcus > Enterococcus sp. DIV1090. The sequence continues at coordinate 502,610 of NZ_CP172917.1, forward strand.
TTGCGGCGGCGCATTTCCTTGAAGATTACGCTCAAGGCAAAAGCCAACGTGAAATTACAAAACTATTAAATTTAAATCCAACAGAAGCTCGATTGATAACAGACGATGGCTCAATTCAAACTGTGTCAGTTGAACAATTGAAGATTGGTGACCGCGTGCAAGTCCTCAATGGTGCGCAAATTCCGACAGATGGCGTCGTGATTGAAGGAAGTACCGCTGTGGATGAATCATCTATTAATGGGGAAAGTATTCCCAAAGAAAAAAATAGCGGGGACGCAGTTTTTGGTAGTACCATGAACGGTTCAGGCACAATTGTTGTTGAAGTAACGAAAGATAGTTCAGAAACAGTTTTTGCAAAAATCGTACAGCTCGTGAACCAATCACAAGAAAATCAATCAGAAATTGCAAGCAAAATTAAACGATTTGAACCAAAATATGTCACACTAGTTTTAGCAGTTTTTCCACTAATTGTTTTAGGTGGCGCATTACTTTTCCAATTGACTTGGGCTGAAAGTTTTTACAGAGGCTTGGTCTTCTTAATTGCTGCCTCCCCTTGTGCATTAGCAGCGAGTGCCGTTCCGGCAACTTTATCAGGAATTTCCAATTTAGCGAAACAAGGCGTTTTGTTTAAAGGTGGCTCATTCTTATCAAATTTAGCTGAAGTGAAAGCACTCGCTTTTGATAAAACAGGCACACTAACAAAAGGCAAACCTGAGGTCACAGATTATCTTTTTGTTGATGGCTTAGAAGATCGCCAAGACGAATTAGTAGCTGTTTTAACAAATATGGAGAAAAAATCCAATCATCCATTGGCGACGGCGATTGTTAATCGCTTTGAAGCAGAAACAACGGCTTTAAATTTAGAAGTAGAAAATATTGTCGGGGTGGGTTTAGTAACGACCATTGCAGACACAACTTTTAGAATTGGTAAACCATCTAGTTTCGAACAAGTGCCAACAATCATTGAGAAACAAACAACGAAATTAGCGAGTGAAGGCAAAACGGTAGTGTACTTTGCCGAAAATGAACAAGTGATTGGTTTAGTGGCATTGATGGATGTTCCTAATGAAGAAGCAATGAACGCCATTCACTATTTCAAGTCACAAAATATTGAAACAACAATGATTACAGGAGATGCAAAACTTACGGGTGAAGCAGTTGGTCGCTTAGTAGGCGTGGACCAAGTTTTTGCTAATGTTTTACCTGAGGAAAAATCAGCGATTGTTGATCAATTAAAACGCGAAGTAGGAATGACAGGGATGGTTGGTGATGGCATTAACGATGCGCCCGCTTTAGTGAATGCTGACATCGGAGTGGCGATGGGGGATGGTACAGACATTGCTATCGATGTTGCAGACGTGGTAGTGATGAAAAATGATCTTTCTAAATTAGGCTATGCTCACCGTGTCTCAAAACGCTTGAATAAAATTGTGCAGCAAAATATTATTTTTTCAATGTTAGTGGTAGCAACGTTGATTATCTTGAACTTTTTAGGTATTGCGAATATCGCATTTAGCGTACTTATTCATGAAGGAAGTACCTTAGTGGTCATTTTTAATGGCTTGCGTTTATTAGTTAATACAAAATAAGTCAAATAGTCACTTGCAAGAAAGGAGAGAAAGCGATGAATTCTTTAAAAATGATTGAACTTTCTCTCACCGACGTTGTCATTCGGATGGCTCTAGCCGTGGTTTTTGGAGCATTGATTGGGTTAGAAAGAAGTATTAAAAGAAAAGGCTTCGGTATCAGTAGTAATGCCATTTTATGTTTGGCCTCTTGTACGATTTCCATTTTACAGATTCAATCGGTGGATATTTTAGTCGATGTGGTGAAACAAAATAGCGCCTTGGCATCCATTATTTCTATGGATATTACACGATATGGCGCCCAAGTGATTAGTGGTGTAGGCTTTCTCGGTGCGGGGATTATCGTTTTTAGAGAAAGGAAAGTTTCTGGGTTAACGACAGCAGTAATGATGTGGAATGTTACTATTATTGGTTTAGTCATTGGGATGGGCTTTTTAACCATTGCATTTATCAATCTCGTGGCAACTTTGCTAGTATTAGCTCTGGCCCATTTTAAACGAAAAACTCCTTTAAAACGATTGCAGCTTATCGTAAAAATGAAGGAACCCATGATTAAAGAAAGCCGACTGCATGAACAACTTCAAGCTTCTTTAGAAAAAGGGGAGCGCTTAGTAGAATTGACTTTGGAATCCGAACAAGAGGCAGTGACAGCAAAGATTTCTTATGTAGGCAAAGAAGATTTCTGGCATTCCAACTTGCACCATCTCTTAAAAGAAAAAGGGCACGTTCAATCTGTCTCTGTCACGGAAACAATTTAACCATAAAATAAAGCACTTGGGCGCTAGCGCGCGCCAAGTGCTTTTGTTTAAATATTTAATACTTTATCTAAGAAATCTTTTGTTCGAGGGTTTTGAGGATTTTCAAAGACTTGCTCTGGCGAACCATCTTCTAGGAAGTTACCGCCATCAATGAACATTACTCGATTAGCCACTTCTTTTGCAAAGCCCATTTCGTGAGTAACGATGACCATTGTCATTCCTTGTTTTGCTAAATCTTTCATTACACCAAGAACATCGCCAACCATTTCTGGATCAAGGGCTGATGTTGGCTCATCGAAAAGCATAATATCAGGATTCATCGCTAACGCACGTGCAATTGCGACACGTTGTTTTTGACCACCAGATAAAGAATCTGGATAGGCATCTTTTTTATCTGCCAACCCAACACGTTCTAAAAGTTCTAACGCTTTTTTCTCCGCTTCGTCTTTTGATAAGCGGCCTAAATCGGTTGGTGCTAAAACAATATTTTCTAAAATAGATAAATGTGGGAACAAATTGAAATGTTGGAAAACCATGCCGATATGTTGACGGACTTGGTTGATGTCCGTATTTTTATCTGTCAAGTTCGCACCATCAATAATAATGTCTCCGCTAGAAGCTTCTTCTAATTGATTCAAGCAACGTAAAAAAGTACTTTTACCAGAACCAGAAGGACCGATGACGCAGACTACATCGCCTTCGTTAATAGAAACATTAATGTCGTTTAAGACCGTGTTGTCACCATATTTTTTTACTAAATGTTCAACTAAGATTTTTTCAGTCATATTAGTTCACCTTCTTTTCAAGGTTTTTCGCTAATTTAGTTAAGCTAGTAATTAAAATTAAGTAGATTAACGCAATAACGAAGTAAACCATTGTACTTTGTAATGTCCGAGCAACAATAATTTTTCCTGTTTGTAGTAGTTCGATTAAGCCAATTGCTGAAAGGATAGTTGTATCTTTCAATGAAATAACAAATTGGTTAATGAATGAAGGAATCATAATGCGAATCGCTTGTGGTAAAATAATTTTTTGCATTGTCCGATTATAGGAAAGACCCAAACTTCTTGAAGCTTCCATTTGGCCAACTGGAACAGCTTTGATTCCGCCGCGCACAATTTCAGAAATATAGGCACTGGCATTTAAAGTTAATGTGATAATCCCGGCAATGAAGACCGGGATATTAAAGCCAAGCACACCAGGTAATCCGAAATAGATGAAGAACGCTAAGACCATTAAAGGAATTCCACGAATTAAATCAACATAAATGGTTGAAAGTACACGTAATGCTTTGATTGGTGAAACGCTGAATAGCCCAAAAATAACGCCGACAATTAAAGCAAGTACGAAGGAAATCAACGTTAATAGAATCGTCATCCATAAACCGTGTAACAATTGTTTCCAGTTGTTTTGCATGAAGCCAACAAACGTAGATTCGTCAGCTGTTTCTTCTTTGGCTTCGTTGCCATCTTTCACGTAAGTGCCGATAATTTTATCGTATTCACCTGTACGTTTCATTTCTTTTAAGCCTTCGTTAAACATTTCAAGTAGTTCAGGATTTTGCCCTTTTTTGACAGCAAAACCGTAAGAACCACCTTTTTCACGAGGAATTGGTGTCGCTAGTGGTTGATTTTGCGCAACCCCATAGCCAATGACAGGATAATCATCCATCATGGCATCAACTTCGCCAATTTCTAATGCACTGTATAATGCATCAGTTGTGTCTAAATACTTAATTGAGTAATCATATTTCTTTTTATTTTTTTCTAAGAAATCAGCACTTTCAGTACCAATTTTTACGCCGACTTTTTTGCCTTTTAAATCATCATACGATTTAATTTTGTCATTGCCTTTTTTGACCGCAATTTGAATGCCGCTATCAAAGTAAGGAACAGAGAAGTCGAAGGCTTTTTTACGATCATCCGTAATCGTCATGCCTGCAACCATCCCATCTGCTTGACCAGATTCAACAGCTTGGACAGCAGAACTAAAACCAATAAATTTAAATTCAACAGTAAAACCTTGCAATTCAGCTGCACGTTTGACTAAATCTACATCAATTCCGACATAATCGCCTTGGGCATTTTGAAACTCAAACGGAGCAAATGTAGAATCACTAGCAATCACATATTTCTCTTTTTTAGGAGTGATTTTTTTCATCTGTTCGCCAGCGTCTTGTGTGTTTGTTTCATCGCCTGTCGCTAAGTAGTTGTTTAAAATTTTATCATAAGTACCATTGTCTTTAAGATTTTTCAAACCAGCGTTGAACTTTTTGATTAATTCAGGGTTTTGACCTTTTTTCACTGCGAAACCATAAGAACTGCCTGTTTCTTTATCGCCAACTAATTGTAATTTTTGGCCATTTTTAACTGCGTAGCCCAATACAGGATAATCATCAACGATTGCATCCGCTTCGCCGTTTTCTAAGGCTTTATAAAGACCCGTTGCATCGTCAAAATTTTTGATGGTGTAGTCATATTTCTCTTTATTTTTTTCAAGGAAGTTGGCACTTTCAGTTCCAACTTTAGCCGCAACCGTTTTGCCTTTTAAATCATCATATGATTTAATTTTGTCGTTTCCTTTTTTAACCGCTAATTGTAAACCGCTATCGAAGTATGGATCTGAAAAATCAAAGGATTTTTTTCGCTCATCCGTAATACTCATTCCAGCAATCATGCCATCAATTTGTTTAGATTGAATCGCTTGGACTGCACTATCGAAGCCTAATGGTTTTAAATCCACTTCAAAATCTTGATCTTTGGCAATCGCATCTAATAAATCAACGTCAATACCAATGTATTTTCCTTTTGAGTCTTGGAATTCAAAAGGGGCGAATGTTAAATCCGTTCCAATTGTATATTTCTTTCCTTCTGCATGTGCTGAAGTGCCACTAATGAATGTTAGCAGAGTTACCATCATCACAAAGAAAGAAAGTAAAAAGTGTTTCCTTTTCATAAAATACCTCCTAGTTTTGCATATTGAACAATTATATAGTAAGAAATAGGAAGCTGACAAGTATTTGAACGCTAAAAAGAGAAAAAAACTCTAATTTCCTTACATTGTATGTTACAAAATGTAACATAGAAATTAAGAACAAAAGATTAAGATCAGTTGAAGTCCGAAACAGCAAAAGTGGCGAAAATATGTTCGGTATGTTAAACTAATAAGTGGACATTCTGCCAGAATGGGCCGATAATTTAAGAGAAATTAGACACTTTGAGGGGGAGTTATAAATGATCGAAAGAGAAACTTCCAATACCTTTCATTTGGCTTCTAAATATGAGCCTGCCGGAGATCAGCCAGCCGCTATTGCTGAACTAGTTGACGGTGTCAAAGGTGGAGAAAAAGCTCAAATTTTACTTGGAGCGACCGGAACAGGTAAAACATTTACAATCTCTAATGTGATTCAAGAAGTGAACAAACCAACATTAGTGATTGCACATAATAAAACACTAGCTGGACAATTATACGGGGAATTTAAAGAATTTTTCCCAGATAATGCGGTCGAGTATTTTGTCAGTTACTATGATTATTATCAACCAGAAGCATATGTACCCTCAAGTGATACATATATTGAAAAAGATTCCAGTATTAATGATGAAATTGATAAACTACGCCATTCAGCGACAAGTTCTTTATTGGAACGAAACGATGTCATCGTGGTAGCATCAGTTTCTTGTATTTTTGGTTTAGGGGATCCGCGGGAATACAGTCAACAAGTTGTTTCATTACGTGTGGGAATGGAAATGGATCGTAATGAGTTACTAAAAAGCTTAGTCGATATTCAATTCGAACGAAATGATATTGATTTTCAACGGGGGCGTTTTCGTGTCCGCGGTGATGTGGTTGAGATATTCCCAGCTTCACGGGATGAGCATGCGCTACGTGTTGAATTTTTCGGAGACGAAATTGATCGAATTCGTGAAGTAGATGCGTTAACTGGTGAAATTGTCGGCGAAACAGAGCATGTCGCTATTTTTCCGGCAACACACTTCGTGACGAACGAAGAACATATGGAACACGCCATTTCGCAGATCCAAGAAGAATTAGAGGCACGTTTGAAAGTGCTTCGCAGTGAAAACAAATTATTGGAAGCCCAACGTTTGGAACAGCGAACTAACTATGATATTGAGATGATGAGAGAGATGGGCTATACGTCAGGGATTGAGAATTACTCTCGACATATGGACGGTCGCCAAGAGGGAGAGCCGCCGTATACGCTGTTGGACTTTTTCCCAGATGACTTCTTACTTGTAATCGATGAGTCTCATGTAACAATGCCGCAAATTAGAGGGATGTATAATGGCGACCGAGCACGGAAACAAATGTTAGTGGACTATGGTTTCCGTTTACCAAGTGCACTTGATAACCGACCGCTTCGTTTAGAAGAATTTGAACAACATGTAAACCAAATTGTTTATGTATCGGCAACACCAGGCCCTTATGAAATGGAACAAACAGAGACGGTTGTTCAACAAATCATTCGGCCAACAGGTTTACTAGATCCAGAAGTAGAAATCCGCCCAATTATGGGTCAAATTGATGACTTGGTGGGCGAAATTCATGAACGGATCGAAAAAGATCAGCGGGTGTTTGTCACAACCTTAACGAAGAAAATGGCCGAAGATTTAACCGACTATTTCAAAGAATTAGGCTTAAAAGTTAAATATTTGCATAGTGATATAAAAACACTGGAAAGAACGGAGATTATTCGCGATTTACGATTAGGCGAATTTGATATTCTAATAGGTATTAACTTATTACGTGAAGGAATCGATGTGCCAGAAGTTTCCTTAATTGCGATTCTAGATGCGGATAAAGAAGGCTTCTTACGTAGTGAACGCTCATTAGTGCAAACGATGGGACGGGCTGCCCGGAACGCCGAAGGAAAAGTCATTATGTATGCAGATAAAATCACCGATTCGATGCAACGAGCTATGGATGAAACGGCACGACGTCGGGCAATCCAAGAAGCATATAATGAAGAACATGGCATTGAACCAAAAACAATTATTAAAGAAATTCGTGATTTGATTTCTATTTCCAAAACAGCTGATAAAGATGAAACAGTGGTTCAATTGGATAAATCATATGAAGATTTATCAAGACAAGAAAAAGCTGATTTATTAATGAAACTTGAAAGAGAAATGAAAGATGCGGCCAAAGCGTTAGACTTCGAAACTGCAGCCACATTACGAGATACCATTCTTGAATTGAAAGCTGCCAAATAAGTCAACCAACGGATTAAGTAAAAGATACGATGAACCATCGTATCTTTTACTAATCTTTTCTCTATAGAATGACTTGAAATGATTTGACGTAAGAGATTTAGTAAAAGGAGAACATATATGGCAAATGATAAAATTGTGATTCATGGTGCACGCGCCCATAATTTAAAAAATATTGATGTCACGATTCCTCGTGACAAAATGGTTGTTGTAACTGGACTATCTGGTTCTGGCAAAAGTTCATTAGCATTTGATACGCTTTACGCAGAAGGGCAACGACGTTATGTAGAGAGTCTCTCTGCTTATGCGCGACAATTTTTGGGACAGATGGATAAACCAGATGTTGACAGCATCGATGGTTTAAGTCCAGCTATTTCAATTGATCAAAAGACGACAAGTAAAAACCCGCGCTCAACGGTGGGGACGGTCACAGAAATCAATGATTATTTACGATTGTTATTTGCTCGGGTAGGTCATCCAATTTGTCCTAACGATCATATTGAAATTACCAGTCAGTCTGTTGAACAGATGGTTGATAAAGTCTTAGAGCTACCAGAGCGAACAAAAATTCAAATTTTGGCGCCTGTTGTGGTCAAGAAAAAAGGCCAACATAAAAAAGTGTTTGAAATGATCCAACGTGAAGGTTATGTCAGAATGCGGGTGGATGGTGAAACCTATGATGTTAGTGAGGCACCAGAACTTGAAAAAAATAAAAAACATGATATTGCGATTGTGATTGACCGTATCGTTGTGAAAGAAGGTATTCGCTCTCGCTTGTTTGATTCGTTTGAAGCGGCTTTGCGTTTAGCTGAAGGTTACGCAATTGTTGATGTGATTGGTCAAGAAGAGATGTTGTTTAGTGAACATTATGCTTGTCCTTATTGTGGGTTCACAGTCGGTGAATTGGAACCGCGCTTGTTTTCATTTAATGCACCATTTGGCGCTTGTCCCGATTGTGATGGTTTAGGTGTTAAATTAGAAGTGGACAAAGACTTAGTGATTCCAGATCCCACTAAAACCTTGAGAGAAGGAGCCATTGTTCCGTGGAACCCTATTAGTTCCCAATATTATCCACAAATGTTGGAACAAGCAGCCACCAGTTTTGGGATTGATATGGATACGCCATTTGAAGAATTACCTGCAGAGCAACAAGAAATTATTTTAAATGGTTCTGGCGAGAAAAACTTTCATTTTCATTATGAAAATGACTTTGGTGGTGTTCGTGATGTGGAAGTGCCATTTGAAGGGATTTTAAAAAATATTAAACGACGTTATCATGAAACAAATAGCGATTTTACACGAGATCAAATGCGGTTATACATGACAGAATTGACTTGTCGAAGCTGTCAAGGGTATCGTTTGAATCCGCAAGCTTTAGCTGTAAAAATCAATGGCACGCACATTGGTGAAGTCAGTGAATTAGCAATAAAAAATGCGGTCCAATTTTTTGAAGGTGTGTCTTTATCTGAACAAGAAACAACGATTGCTCGGCCAATTTTAAAAGAAGTCGAAGATCGGTTAACCTTCTTAAAAAATGTCGGGTTAGATTACTTAACCTTAAGTCGAGCTGCTGGTACACTTTCTGGCGGAGAAGCACAAAGAATTCGCTTAGCAACACAAATTGGATCAAACTTATCAGGCGTCCTTTACATTTTAGATGAACCGTCAATTGGTTTGCATCAACGAGATAACGACCGCTTGATTGACTCATTGAAAAAAATGCGGGACTTAGGCAATACATTAATTGTGGTGGAACACGATGAAGATACAATGATGGCTTCGGATTACTTGATTGATGTGGGACCTGGTGCTGGACATCTGGGCGGTGAAATTGTAGCCGCTGGTACGCCGGAAGAGGTTGCTAAAAATCCGCATTCATTGACTGGACAATATCTTTCTGGGAAAAAAGTGATTCCTGTACCAAAAGAACGTCGCAAAGGTAATGGCAAAGCGATCAAAGTCACTGGTGCCAGTGAAAATAATTTAAAAAATGTCAGTGTTGAATTTCCGCTGGGTGAATTTGTTGCTGTCACAGGCGTTTCAGGTTCAGGGAAAAGTACTTTAGTCAATCAAATTTTAAAAAAAGCACTGGCCCAAAAATTAAATCGTAATTCCAATAAACCTGGGAAACACAAAAGTATCACTGGCTATGAAGCCATTGAAAAGATTGTTGACATTGATCAAAGTCCAATTGGTCGAACACCAAGAAGTAATCCAGCGACTTATACTAGTGTTTTTGATGACATTCGCGATTTGTTTGCCCAAACAAATGAAGCTAAGGTTCGTGGCTATAAAAAAGGTCGCTTTAGTTTTAACGTCAAAGGTGGCCGTTGTGAAGCTTGTCGCGGGGATGGTATCATCAAAATTGAAATGCACTTTTTACCTGACGTCTATGTGCCGTGCGAAGTTTGTCATGGCAAACGTTATAATTCTGAGACGTTAGAAGTTCATTATAAAGGCAAAAACATTTCTGATATTTTAGATATGACGGTGGAAGATGCCGTAGAATTTTTCAAACATATCCCTAAAATTCATCGTAAATTGCAAACAATTGTGGATGTAGGCTTAGGCTATGTGACATTGGGGCAGCCAGCAACTACTTTATCTGGTGGGGAAGCACAGCGGATGAAGCTAGCGAGTGAACTTCATAAAAATTCTAATGGGAAAAACTTTTATATTCTGGATGAACCAACAACAGGCTTGCATACCGATGATATTGCGCGGTTGCTTCTAGTATTAGAGCGTTTAGTGGAAGCGGGCAATACCGTTTTAGTGATTGAACATAACTTGGATGTCATCAAATCTGCGGATCATGTGATTGATCTAGGGCCAGAAGGTGGCGACGGTGGTGGGACAATCGTGGCGACAGGAACACCAGAAGAAGTTGCTAAAGTCAAAGACAGTTACACAGGATATTATTTAAAACGTGTTCTGAAATAAACATTAATGATTAGATAAAGAATCTTGTTTTTATGGGAAACAAGGTTCTTTTATTATAAAATAACAAATATTTTTTAACGAAAATTAAAAATAAATGTTGACTTAATGTGTAATTAAAAGATATACTATGTTTGTTAACAAAATAACAATGAACACGAAGGGAAGTCTTAAATGAAAAACAAAAAAATAACAACAGGTTTATTAACAGCAGGAATGGTCTTAGCTATCGGAATCACACCTTTTGTACATAGTAACACAATGGAAGCAGCGACCTTAATTTCACAATCAGACCATGAAAAAGTAATGGGCTTTACCAAGAAAGACTTAAAAGAAGCAACGGGCATTCAATTGGAGCCGGCGACAGTACAAGCCGTTCATCAGGAATTAAAGCAACAAATCACCTGGGAAACATTAGGCTATTCCACAATTGATGCGCAAAATATTGCGACACGTTTTACACAAAATACATATCAGGCTCTGGGGATTTTAACAGATATCGCCAACCATTCAGACCTTCAATTGAAAGTCATTACCATTAATAATCCCTATCTAGCAACAGCTAAAATTGGTACCTTTAAGTGGGAAACTGTAACTCCTGAAGTTGGTGGGGACCATGAAACAGCAGACAATGAACTAACCACACCGACACCAACTGTTGCCAGTCTTCAAGAGATTGATGTAGAAATCGAATACGACGAAAATGAAATTGAGTTCACCTATGAAATAAAATCGAACGGAACAATTGAAGCAACGTATGAAGATGAATCTGCTGATTTAGAATTAGAAGGTAAGGCAGCACAAGACAAAATCATGACTCTTTTAGATGGATTGTCAATCAAAACAGCTACAAATGAACAAATTAAAGAACACATTACGAAAAAGTTAGCCGTGAATGAACAAGTAAAACAATTTGAGTTTGAAGCTAATTTTACTGATAAAACAGAAATTGAGTTTGTATTAAAATAACACAGAGTTATATAGTATAATTCAGCAATTAAAACAGCATTGACAAAAATGTCAATGCTGTTTTTCTATGAAAGAATAGAAATCTTTATAAGAATGATTGAAAAGCTTTCTTTGATACGCCCGGGGTGTTATAATATAGTGATGCAAGTGAAGGGAGTGTTGAATATGCCAGAAAATTTACAACTGGTTATTATTACAGGAATGAGTGGCGCTGGAAAAACAGTCGCTGTTCAAAGCTTTGAAGACATGGGCTATTTCTGTATCGACAATTTACCACCAAGCTTAATCCCAAAATTTTGGGAATTAATTAAAGAATCTGGAAAAGTTACCAAGATTGCGTTAGTGATTGATTTACGTTCACGGACCTTCTTTAGAGAAATTCAGGATATGTTAGTCGAACTTGAAAATACTAATTTTATTGATACAACGATTTTATTTTTAGATGCCACCGATGAAGAGTTGGTTTCTCGTTATAAAGAGACACGGCGTGCGCATCCAATGGCGATGGATGGTTTAGTGACAGAAGGTATTCGTAAAGAACGTGCAATGCTGGAAGAAATCAAGGCGGATGCTCAGTTGGTTATTGATACCACGGACTTGTCCCCTCGTCAATTGCGGGAACGTTTGAATAAAGAACTAGCAACGAGAGAGACACACGAATTTCGAGTGGAAATGGTGTCCTTCGGCTTTAAATATGGTTTGCCGATTGATGCAGATATCGTTATGGATGTTCGCTTTTTACCTAATCCCCATTATATTGATGAACTACGGCCGTTAACTGGAATGGATCAACCTGTTTATGATTATGTGATGGGCTTCCCAGAAACAGATGAATTTTATACAAAATTTATCGATTTACTGCGAACAGTCTTACCTGGATATAAAAAAGAAGGTAAAAGTAGCGTTACCATTGCAATTGGCTGTACTGGCGGACAACATCGCTCTGTTGCATTGACAGAACGTGTTGGCGCTGAATTAAAAGAGGAAGATTACCATGTAAATATTACCCACCGCGACCGCTTAAAAAGAAAAGAAACGGTTAATCGCTCTTAATGAAAACCTATCGAATTCGTAAACCGAAGATTGTGGTTGTTGGTGGTGGAACAGGCTTGCCAGTAATTTTAAAAAGTTTAAGAAATCAAAGTGTTGATATTACTGCCGTCGTAACGGTCGCTGATGATGGCGGTAGTAGTGGCGAGCTTCGTTCCTCTATTAATAACATGACACCTCCGGGAGATTTAAGAAATGTTTTAGTGGCATTGTCAGATATGCCACAATTATATGAAGATATTTTTCAATATCGTTTTGATAAATCAGATAGTCATTTTGCCAATCATGCAATCGGTAATTTAATCATTGCTGCTGTCTCAGAAATGAGAGGAAGTACGTATGAAGCGATTCAATTGCTTTCAAAAATGATGCATGTTGATGGACGGATTTATCCATCATCAGAACGGCCATTAACGTTACATGCCGTATTTAAAGATGGCTCAGTGGCGGTGGGAGAATCAAAAATTGCACTGGATCGCAAGACAATTGACCATGTGTTTGTGACAAATACACACGGAGAAGAACAGCCAAGAGCTGCGCGCAAAGTCGTCAAAGCAATTGAAGAAGCAGACATGGTCGTGTTAGGACCAGGGAGTCTTTTTACAAGTATTTTACCTAATTTAGTTATTACAGAAATTGGTGAAGCCATCAAACAAACGGCAGCCGAAGTAGTCTATATTTGTAACATCATGACCCAAAAAGGGGAAACGGAACATTTTACGGATGCCGATCATGTTCGTGTCTTAAACGAGCATCTACAAGCGCAGTTTGTTGATACAGTGTTGGTTAACACAGAAAAAGTACCAGAAAATTATATGGATCCTGAAATTTATGATGAATATTTAGTTCAAGTAAAGCATGATTTTCAAGGATTACGTGAAGAAGGTTGCCGAGTCATTTCGACAGACTTTTTAGAATTAAGAGATGGCGGAGTTTTTCATGATGGGGAAAAAGTTGTTGAAGAACTTTTCCGTATCGTATTTGGAACGAAATATTAATTAATCAAAAGAATCAAGAGAGGAGGAGCTTAGATGTCTTTTGCCTCGGATGTCAAAAAAGAGTTGACTGGTTTAGAAGTCCATCGAGAACACGCGAAAGCAGAATTAGCAGCATTAATTCGGATGAACGGCTCACTTAGCTTAGTTAATCAACAGTTTGTCTTGAATGTACAAACGGAAAATGCTGCAATTGCTCGTCGAATGTATTCATTGCTGAAAGATCATTACCATGCACAAGCAGAATTATTAGTTCGTAAAAAAATGAAACTAAAGAAAAATAATGTTTACATTGTGCGTCTAAAACAAGATACACAAAAAATTCTAGCTGATTTGGATATTATGGATGGGGTCGTTTTTAATGGCAATGTGTCAAATGAAATCATGGGTAACGCGCAAAAAATGCGTTCCTATTTACGTGGAGCCTTCATGGCTTCTGGCTCAGTTAATAATCCGGAAACAAGTCGCTATCATTTAGAAATTTTTTCAATTTATGAAGAACACAATAATGATATTTGTAAGATGTTGAATTACTATGACTTAAACGCTCGAACATTGGGACGCCGAAATGGGTATATTTGTTATTTAAAAGGTGCTGAAAAAATTGCCGACTTTTTAACATTAATTGGTGCCACGAACTCTATGTTGAAATTTGAAGATGTCCGGATTGTCCGTGATATGCGGAATTCAGTAAATCGTTTAGTAAATTGCGAAACAGCGAATTTAAATAAAACCATTGATGCGGCTTCAAAACAAATTGAAAATATTCAATTTATTGAAAGTACAGTAGGGCTGACGTCATTACCAGAGAAACTTCAGGAAATCGCAGAATTACGGTTAGAGTATCCAGAAGTTAGTCTCAAAGAACTAGGGGAAATGATTCCTTCAGGAGCTATTTCTAAGTCAGGTATTAATCATCGTATTCGAAAAATTAATGAATTTGCAGAAAAATTACGAGAAAAAAGTGCGTAACTTTTCTGCTCCAGAAGTGAAGAATAACATTTCCGTTTGAAGTGCTATCCTTCACTTTTTCTTTAAGCGTGTAAAAAAAATAAAGTGTGCAAAAAGTGTGTAGTACTGAAGTGTAGTGTTTACCTGTGGTTTAAAGAAACGACGTTGGCACGAATGTTGCATGTAATAAAATGCAAGCGATTACTTATTGCTGTTTTTAACTAAAACATTAAAAACTATTGGAGGGGTCAAAATGGTTCAACGATTAATTAGTGCAAATGCATCAGAAATCAAACGGATGTCAAAAGAAGAGCTGTTTCAGAGTATTAAAGCGAGCGAAGGGCGCGTAATTTTATCGGAAAATGTGGTAGTTCATCCATCCGTAGCAGGTGATATCACTTGTGCGGAAATGTCAAAAGCATATGGCGCAGACATGATTTTATTGAATGTTTTCGATGTTAATCAACCGATTGTAGTAGCCGCTTATGAAGGGCAATATACTGCGGAAACATGTGTCCCTAATGATGAGGTTGTTCATCGTTTGAAAGAACTAGTCGGTTTACCGATTGGCATGAATGTCGAACCTGTTGATGAAAATTTAGACTTAGCTTCAACGAGAGTTTCGATTGAACCAGGTAGAAAAGCATCGGCAGCTACTTTCAAAAAAGCCAATGAACTGGGTTTGGATTTTATCTTATTGACAGGTAATCCAGGAACTGGCGTGACCAACGACTTGATTGCTAAGAACGTGGCCTTAGCCAAAAAACATTTTGACGGTATCATTATTGCCGGAAAAATGCACAGTTCAGGCGTAGATGAACCAGTGGTCAGTTTAAAATCAGCTGAACAATTTATTGAAGCGGGCGCTGATATTGTCTTAGTCCCAGCAGTCGGCACGGTTTGGGGCATCGATGATCAACAAGTCAAAGAAGTTGTGGATTTTGCACATTCAAAAGGAAAATTAGTTATGAGTGCCATTGGAACTTCACAAGAAAGTGCTCAACCTGAAGTTATCCAAGCAATCGGCATTAGAAATAAAATTTTAGGCGTAGATATTCAACATATTGGCGATGCCAATATGGGCTTAGTTGGTATTGAAAATATTAAAGAGCTTTCTGATGCGATACGTGGGAAAAGACATACTGTTGCTAGAATGGCTCGTTCGATTAATCGTTAAAAAAGTGAACAGAGGCACGAATTCAGAAAATTTGAATTCGTGTCTTATGATTTTTTTATTGAAAAACGGTATACTAAAAGAGAAATAAAGGTTTGAAAGGATGAGGTTTTTTATGGATATTTCAGTAATTGATGCAACAAAAGTTAACACAGAAACAGGGCTTCACATTGGTGAGCGAAATGCCCCTGTCAAAATGATAGAATTTATCAATGTTCGCTGTCCTTATTGCAGAAAATGGTTTGAAGAGTCTGAGGAACTGTTAGCACAATCTGTCAAAAGTGGTAAAGTTGAACGTATCATTAAGTTGTTTGATAAAGAAAAAGAAAGTTTACAACGCGGCAATGTGATGCATCACTACATTGACTATTCAGCGCCTGAACAAGCACTGTCAGCATTGCATAAAATGTTTGCTACGCAAGATGAATGGGGAAACTTAACCTTAGAAGAAGTAGCGACGTATGCTGAAAAAAATCTGGGCTTAAAAGAACAAAAAGATGCAACGCTTGTTTCCGCAGTGATTGCTGAAGCCAATGCGGCGCACATTCAATTTGTGCCAACGATCGTCATTGGTGAGCATATCTTTGACGAAAGTGTTACTGAAGAAGAATTACGAGGATACATTGAAAAATAAAAAAAATGGAAACAGCGACTGTCGCTGTTTCCATTTTTTTATTTTTAATTTAAGGCGCTACTATTTTCCATTACTTCATCGATTAAACCATATTCTTTTGCTTGTTCGGCAGTCATATAGTTATCACGATCGGTATCACGTTCAATCACTTCAATTGGTTGGCCAGTTCGTTCAGCTAAAATTGAATTTAAACGTTGACGAGTATCTAAAATGTGACGAGCAGCAATTTCAATTTCTGTTGCTTGCCCTTGAGCGCCACCAAGTGGTTGGTGAATCATGATTTCCGCATTTGGTAAAGCGAAACGTTTGCCTTTTTGACCAGCTGTTAATAAGAAGCTACCCATTGAAGCCGCCATTCCTAATACGATCGTTTGGACATCCGCT
Organism: Enterococcus sp. DIV1090; assembly: GCF_050537975.1. NCBI lineage: Bacteria > Bacillati > Bacillota > Bacilli > Lactobacillales > Enterococcaceae > Enterococcus > Enterococcus sp. DIV1090. The sequence continues at coordinate 519,276 of NZ_CP172917.1, forward strand.
TTAACGAAATTCATGGTATCGAAAATCGCTAAGCCTGCAGAAACGCTGCCACCAGGAGAGTTAATGTACAAGTAAATGTCTTTTTCTGAATCTTGGGCATCTAAGAATAATAACTGTGCAATCACTGAGTTTGCCACATTATCATCGATAGGGCCGCTTAGCATAATGATGCGGTCTTTTAATAAACGAGAGTAAATGTCATAAGCACGTTCACCGCGAGATGATTGTTCAATAACTGTTGGAATTAAATTCATAAGTAAATCCTCCTATATAAAGAAACTTTTAAAGTCATTCTATCACAAAGCACTTTGAATGCCTATGAAAAGTATACCTCTTTGGTCAATAAAGGTCAACGAAGTCGCTTGAAAAATTTTGTGTCATTTTTTATCCGAAACTTTTGGATTATGTTATACTAAAATGGAAAATTAGAAAAGAGCGAGGGGAAAAATATGTTTGTTTTTATCGCCGGAATGGTCGGTGTAATCGTCGGTGCGCTAATAGTCACAGCAAGTGCCGCCTTACATTCATCTTACAAAGAGCGAAAAGAAGTACGTTATCGTGAACTAGAACATTTGGTTAAAGAAATTGAATCATTGAATTTATTAAATAAAAAAGTCAAAGAAATTTTACAAAAGCGTGAATTATATATAGACAGATCAATTGAATACTTATCGATGGATGATTGTTTCATCAGCATCGATGATTTTATTTATTTGGAATCATTTTCTGCTCAAAATAATTTTTACTTACCGACGTACTTAATTGAAGAATTTTTCAAAAAAATTGCGCATCGTAAAGTCATTTTGACGGCCAGCGAAGTTGCTGAAATGGGTGGTCACACCTATAAAGGCGGCCGTGTTATTTTAGAAAATTTTTCAGACGAAATTTTAGCAATTATTGAAGATAAAAAACGTAAAATGCAGCGTTTGTCTAACGAACCACTTCATTATTTTAAAGCGATTAAATAAAAAAAGAACCAGCGTACCCGCTAATTTTTTGGGGTATCTGGTTCTTTTTCTTGTTGTTCCATATCGGTCATAGTGTCTTCAATTTCTTTATGTAAGAAATAAGAAATAACTGTACGAATGATCACCAAGGTTGCCAATTTCAAAATATCTTGAAAAGTTGGTTTGACAATGGATTCAATAATATCAGCAGCAATTAAAATTTCTAAACTTAACAGAATGTAGCTACCAAGGAAGTTTTTGATGAACGTATTCATTTTGGTTAAGGTAAAGCGGCTTTGATTTTGTCGTTCACTTTTAATGAAATCTTTTCCTGCTAAACAAACACCCCAAACTAAAACAATAATAGAAAAAACATTCAGTCCTAAAATACATAGCTCAAAAAGTGGGGTTAAAAGCGTCATTAACTGATGGGGCCACTCATTCATCGTATTCACTCCTACCAAAAAGCCTTTTCTTTAACTATAACGAAACGGCTGACTAACGTCAAATATTGTTGAAATAAACAGGCTAAACTATTCAGCGTATAGAAAAAAACTAAGAAAATTATGAATAGCATCTAACAATTAAGTAAAAGGATTGTAAAGGTTCTTTTACTTTTTTGTGTAAAAAAAGACTTTTAAAAGGAATCAGGTGTCAAAAAGTAAGTGAAAACCAACTTTGTCAGTGGATAGTCTTTTCATTAATTTTTAAAAGACAAATTTTACGTTTTCAAGAGCCGAATACTGCCAAGTTTTAGCCTTTAAAGGTGATAGAATCAGAAATTGAGTAAGAGATGTGTCACAAAAACAAGGAGACACATCGACTTGATGAAAGATTTAAGGAGCTGTAGTTGAAGTAAAGAGAAGCAAGTGTCCCAAACACTAGCGAAAGAAAATAGGGAGGATTAAAATGTTTAAGAAAGCAACGAAATTATTATCGACAATGGTGATTGTCGCTGGAACAGTTGTGGGAAATTTCAGTCCCACATTGGCTTTAGCTGAAGGAGCGGTTAAAGCAGGAGATACAGAAGGAATGACCAATACGGTGAAAGTGAAAGACGACAGTCTGGCTGATTGTAAACGGATATTGGAAGGACAAGCTACTTTCCCAGTTCAAGCGGGTGAAACGGAACCAGTCGATTTAGTAGTTGTTGAAGATGCCAGTGGTAGTTTTTCAGATAATTTTCCACATGTAAGACAAGCGATTGATGAAGTGGTTCAAGGCTTATCTGATCAAGACCGCGTGATGCTGGCTTCATATCGCGGCGGAAAACAATTTATGTTTCCTGATGGAAAGACAAAAATTAATTCAGCTGATTATGATATGAATGTGCGCGTCAATACGCAATTGACTTATGATAAAAGCCAATTTGTCTCTGGTTTTGGAGACGTTCGGACGTATGGTGGTACGCCAACCGCCCCAGGATTGAAACTCGCTTTAGATACGTACAATCAAACACACGGAGATTTAACGAATCGAAAAACGTATTTCCTATTAGTGACAGATGGGGTCGCTAATACACGTTTAGATGGTTACTTGCATAAAACCAATACCAATGATTCAATCAATGAATATCCAGATCCAAGACATCCTCTTCAAATCTCAGTGGAATATAGTAATGACTACCAAGGTGCAGCAGCAGAAGTTTTAGCGTTAAACCAAGAAATTACTAACCAAGGCTATGAAATGATTAATGCGTATTGGGAAAGTGTTGAATCTTTAAGTTCAGTGAATTCATACTTTGATAAATATAAAACAGAAGTGGGTCCTTTTGTAAAACAAGAGTTGCAACAAGGATCTAGCACACCAGAAGATTTTATTACAAGCCAATCTATTGATGATTTTACAACCCAATTAAAACAAATTGTCAAAGATCGTCTGGCTCAATCGACACCAGCAACAGCTTCATTAACAATTGCTGATCAATTTGACATTCAATCGGCGACCGCTACGGACGATGCTGGAAATGATGTGCCTGTTCAAATTAACGGACAAACCATTTCGGCAACTAGTACAGAAGGTTACGTAGGAAACATCACGATTCACTACGAAGTCAAAGAAAATACAGCGATTGATGCAGCAACCCTTGTAAGTAGTGGGACAATGAATCAAGGAACAATTGCTAAGGAATTTCCAGAAGCGATGATTCCTAAAAATGACAATGCGCATGCGTGTGACGTGACGCCAGAAGATCCAACGATTACAAAAGATATCGAAGGCCAAGAACATTTAGACTTAACTAATCGTGACCAAGAATTTAAATGGAACGTCAAAACAGCCTTTGGCAACGAAACAAGCACGTGGACCCAAGCCAGCATGGTAGATGACATTAATAAAATGTTAGACATCACTGATGTAAAAGTCACTGATGAAAATGGTAAAGATGTTACAGCCAATGGCACAGTAACACAAGAAAATAACAAAGTAACTTTTGAAATGAACAAACAAGCAGACAGCTATGACTATTTGAGTGGTCACACATACACAATGACCATCACCACTAAAATTAAAGCTAGCGCAACGGACGAAGAATTAGCGCCTTATATTGAACAAGGTGGGATTCCCAACCAAGCCGACTTAAACTTTGGCAATGAAGGTGACGTGTTACATTCCAACAAACCAACCGTAACACCGCCACCTGTTGATCCAAATATTACTAAAAACGTAGAAGGACAAGAACATTTAGACTTAACTAATCGTGACCAAGAATTTAAATGGAATGTCAAAACAGCCTTTGGCAACGAAACAAGCACGTGGACCCAAGCTAGCATGGTGGATGACATTAATAAAGTGTTAGACATCACAGACGTGAAAGTCACAGATGAAAATGGCAAAGATGTTACAGCTAACGGCAAAGTAACACAAGAAAATAACAAAGTAACTTTTGAAATGAACAAACAAGCAGACAGCTACTCATACTTAGCTGGACATACGTACACAATGACTATTACCACTAAAATTAAAGACGGCGCAACCGACGAAGAATTAGCGCCTTATATTGAACAAGGCGGGATTCCCAACCAAGCGGACTTAAACTTTGGGAACGAAGGTGACGTGTTGCATTCCAATAAACCAACGGTAACACCACCTGCACCAACACCAGAAGATCCAACGATTACAAAAGATATCGAAAATCAAGAGCACTTAGATTTAACCAACCGTGAAGATAGTTTCGATTGGCATGTCAAAACAGCCTTTGGCAACGAAACAAGCACGTGGACCCAAGCCAGCATGGTGGATGACATTAATAAAGTGTTAGACATCACAGACGTGAAAGTCACCGATGAAAATGGTAAAGATGTTAAAGCTAACGGCACAGTAACACAAGAAAATAACAAAGTAACTTTTGAAATGAATAAAAAAGACGACAGTTATACCTACTTAGCTGGTCACACATACACAATGACTATCACCACTAAAATTAAAGCTAGCGCAACGGCCAAAGAATTAGCGCCTTATATTGAACAAGGCGGGATTCCCAACCAAGCCGACTTAAACTTTGGCAATGAAGGTGACGTGTTACATTCCAACAAACCAACAGTGACACCGCCTGCACCAACACCAGAAGATCCAAAAAAACCTAAACCTAAACAACCGTTAAAACCGAAGAAACCGTTGACGCCTACAAATCATCAAGCACCAACGAACCCAGTCAATTTTGGAAAATCAGCAAGTAAAGGAATTCATTTACCAATGACTAATACAACAGTAAATCCACTTTACATGATTGCAGGTTTAATTGTCCTTATAGTGGCTATTAGCTTTGGCATAACAAAAAATAAAAAAAGAAAAAATTAAACAAACTAAAAAGGAAGAAAAAACATGAATAAAAAAATTTCGTTCAGTCTGTTAATTTTGTTACTTAGTTTGTTGGTAGGTTTTACATTTATTCCGCATAAAAAGGAATTAAGTTTCAATGAGTATCAAGAAAAAAAACACTCTGGCGAAACATTTTATGTTGTTTTAAAAAAGAAAAACTGTTCAGATTGTCAGGATTTCGAGAAACTATTACAAGCACCTAAACAGGTTTACTATGTAGAATTAACCAACAAAGAGACCATGAAGGAATGGTCAACATTTATCCGAGAAAATAAAGTTTTACATGTGCCATCTATGTTTAAAATAGATAACGGCCATCTCAAGAAAATTGATGGAGAAGGAGATGCGAATCAATTATTCGCAAACTATCAAAAAATAACGAAGTAAAAAGAATAAAAAGACAAGACAAGTTTTCTTTATTAGGAAACTTGTCTTTTTTATAGTGATAGTCGTTTATTAAATAACATGTGAAATATTTTACAAATATATTTTGGTTTGATAAAATAAACGCAAACATATGAATTTATTTTCATTTGTTTTGAGAGGAGGAACGAATGATTGAATTGATTTTACTTTTGTCGGTGATTCTTTTAGGTTTATTGATTGGAAATAAAAGAGTTGATAAGTGGCTTTTTCTTAAGGCATTACTTTTGTTTTCTGTTATGCTAAGTGTGAGCATCTTAATTTCGGTAGCTATGTATTTATTATTAACAATAGGCGTTGCAAACGTAATAGGGCAGTGGTTAGAGTCGTTATTTCTTTTAGGGATAGTCGTTATCATCAGTACGAGTCTTTTGTTATATTTTTTATTGAATTTAACGACGAAAAAAATTGTTTTACCCATCACTTTAATGAAAATAATTGAATCTTATATTCAATGGGTATTGATTTATGTTACTATTTATCAAGTGATTTTTGATCAGTTTATTGTTTCTTCAGAAGTAAAAAATACGTTACAAGGGACTATTGATGAGCCAGTCGCAATCATTATTGTTATTTTGCCATCATTTATTTCAATTTGGATTGCCGTTGTTTTATTTAGGATTCGTATGGAAGAACTTTAATCAGATACTTTTAGAATGGAGGAGTTTGTATGTCTGCTTGGCAAACATTTAAAAATGGAACAAGGCAATTTTTTAAAGACATCTTGCAGTACTTATGGTTATTTTTTACTTTAAATGTCTTATTATTATTGGTGGGTGGGGCTTTTAGTTGGGCTACTTCCAACGCACTAAAAACTCAAGGTATTCCTTATCTTTCGTTTAATAACCTGAATTTACTGTTAGAAAAGCCGCTTGCTCTGGTGTTATTAATTCTCTTGTTGTTACTTTTTTTAGGTGCAGTTTTTTATCAGTTTACCTTTTTATTATTAGGGATTTTTCAAATACGGCAAGACCATCGCTTTCATTTTAAAGGAGTTACCAAGGCATCTTTTAAGGTTCTTAAAAAGCAAGGTGCCCGTTCGTGGTTATTCTTTTTCGGTTATTTTGTTGTCATTGTCCCTTTTGGTAACCTGATTTTCCAAAGTAATCTATTGACGAAATTTGTGATTCCAGATTTTATTGTTGAATTTTTGTCCCAACGAATTCCTTACTTGGTTGGGTTACTGGCCTTTGGGTTATTAGTCTGGTATTTAGCTATTCGTTTCATTTACACGCTTCCATTAATGATTCTGGAGAGAAAAAAAGCGGGCGAGGCAGTTAAGGCTAGTTGGTCAATGACAAACAAACGATTATGGTTCATTATTCGTAATATTGCATTTGTGACGATCGCGGTATTTGTTTCAACGTATGTTATTTATGTGTTACTTTATCTTCTACAGTTGAAGTTAGATACCTTGAGCGATACCATTAGCTTGCTAGGTGGGATTTTAAATTTAACCGTTGTCCAATTTTTACAGTTTGTCTCTAATGCTTGGCTTTCAGTATTACTGATTAATTTCTTATATACACAATTAAATGTTCAAGCAGAAACGACGACAAAAATTTCCTTTGACAAAGAAACCAAACGTAATAAATTAGTGACTATCGGGATGGGCCTAGGACTATTCACCATTTTTGGCGGCTATATAATTTTCAACGCTGTTTACTTAACAGGGCTATTAGAATCAAAACCTTTGATTATTTCGCATCGAGGGGTCACCAATAGTAATGGGGTACAAAATACTATTCCTGCTATGGAAAGAACCATTAAATTTAAACCAGATTATATTGAAATTGATGTTCAAGAAACCAAAGACCATCAATTTGTTGTGATGCATGATGCCAACCTTCAAGAACTCGCCGGCGTTGATGGCACGCCGCAAGAATTTACGTTGGCTGAATTAACAAAAATGACCGTTAAAGAAAATGGCCAAGAAGCACCAATTGCCAGTTTTGATGATTATTTAGCGAAAGCAAACCAAGCCAAACAAAAATTACTAGTAGAAATTAAAACGTCTAAACAAGATAGTCAAGGTGCGCTTTCTAACTTTATTGAAAAATATGAACGTCCTCTGATAAAGAATAACCATCAGGTTCAATCTCTCGACTACAATGTGATCAAAGCGTTTAAAAAAGCCAAATCAAAAGTAAAAGTTAGTTTTATTTTGCCCTATAATTTCACTTTTCCAGAAACACAAGCTGATTTGTATACAATGGAAGCTACTACGTTGAATGATACCTTCATTTTAAAAGCTGACCAACAGAAAAAAGCAGTTTATGCTTGGACAGTTAATGACTCAGAGGTACTAAGTAAAATGCTCTTTATGGACGTTGCTGGAGTGATTACCGATGATTTGGAGCTGGTCAATGAAGAAGTCAATGACTTTGAAAAAAATCCATCGTATGCGGATCGTATTTTGCATTATATTTTTATGCTGCCAAGTGTGGCTTCTCAATAAAAAATGAAGAAGAGGGTTAAACGAAATGAAAAAAGAATTTTCGCGAGTACTTCTTAAAAATCAATCAGATGAAATTCTTATTTTAAAAGATCGGCCAGACACATGGAATTTCCCTGGCGGAAAACAAGAACTTGGTGAATCAGCGCTGGAATGTGCGATTCGTGAAATGAAAGAAGAATTAGCAGTGGAAATTACTGAACTTGAAGAAATTTTTACTGGACCACTCGTTTTTGATTCAATCGTTTGGCAAGGACATTTTTATTTTGCCAAACAAGCCCAAGGAAAAGTTACCCTGAACGAACCAAATAAAATTAAAGGCGTACAATTTATTAAGCGGTTTGAGGAAGTAAATTTTTCACCAGAATTAGCTCCGTTATTTGATTATTTAGCGCATAGTGATTATTTAAAGTTAAATAAAACTAACTGGAAATAGAGAGAATAGGAGTGTTTTTTGCTAGGGCTTTGTCAGAAAATTTGAAGAAGACATAGTTATTTGTTTTATCTTTTTACAAATAAAATTTTTCAGATATATTAGCATCAGAAAGTACAGAATCTAAAAAAGTTGCCATTGTTCCATAAACGTTGGAATGATGGCAACTTTTTATTAATAATTTGTTTGAATTAAGTAGTGGTGGTTAACCATTTAGAGTAGTAACTGGCAATTTCTTCTAATTGAGCATTTGTGGGAAATAAAGAGCAACAGATGATGTTTCGTTCTACCACATCTGGAATTGGAATATTCGTTAATAGTAAATCATAGGACGCTACAACTTCTTTTAAATCAACAGAAGAATCTAAAGTGAATAAGTTGTCAATTGCTAAGATATCCCTAAAACGCTCAGTAAAAAATTTTTTCATAAATAAATTATGTTCAATATCTGTAAAAAAATAGATACCCGTTTTCATTTTCGGAGGCAGTTTATTTAAAGAGGCTTGTAATTCATCCCAACGAATAATTAAGTGATAGATAAATTCATAAAATCTATCAATAGATTTATCATTAAGTATTTTTTTTAGAAAAGGAACACATTTGTCGTAAAAATAAGGATAATGATGAGTTAAATTTTCTAAGAAAAATTTATATTTTGGGAAAAGAATAAAAGCCTCTCCATAATCGGAAACAGAAAGATTATACAAATAAAGAACTATTGCATGGTAATTAGGATTACTGATTGCTAATGCTGTGGCTAGATAATCCAGTAGTTGCTCGATCTGTCTCTTTCTTGTAAGTACTTGTTGATTTTCTTTAGATAAGAAAACTAACTCTTTATAAGATTTCAGATAATGACCATTAAAGAAAATAGATTCTAAGCTATGAAAGAAAGAGGTATCCGTTTTGATAGAAAAGTAGCGGTCGAATAAATGAGAGTAATCAGCAAGATTGGAATAAAGTTGTCTATTTTCAGAAAAGAATGCTAAACTACCTACTTGTTTAAATCTAAGCACGATTGAATAGACATAAAAACTAAATTTATCGATATCAATGTTTCCAGCAAATTTGAGAATAGGTAAAGACTCCTCAAATAGTTGATTAAAAAAAATATTCTGTTCTTTTGAAAGAAGTTGAGTAGATGTCACATAGGATTCTTTCAAGAATGCTATAAAAAAATTTATTATTTTCGTTTCATCGCCACTGAAAGTAAGTGGTGACGTTTGAATTTTAAAGCTAAACTTTTCTAAAAGTATCTGATTGATACGAGTAATCATTCGCTTAACTGTTGAATTGCTGACGTATAGTGCTTCTGCTAACGCCTCAGTCGAAGGATAGGTGTTGAAAATTAGTTGCTGTAGGAGCCTAAATTCAGGGGCTACTTGTAGAAAACAACTATATACATATTCTATGTTTGTATTGTTTGGAAAATGTAAAAAATATTCTAGGTTTGCAGTTTTAATAATTTCACAGGGAGAAATAATGCTGTTCAAATCAGCTAAATCATTAAGCAAGGTTGTATGATTATATTGGAAGTGCTCTTGGATGGTTGTTAATTTTTGATAAGGATTGTCGTACAAAAAATCAATTACTGTTAATTTTCTTTGGAAAGAATCAGATAATAAAGCTCTCATAAATATTATCCTCCATGTTTTCCGCTCAAAATTTATAATTTTTCTTCTATTTTTTGAGCCAAAATTTTTATGCGAATAGAATATACTGTATAAAGTAAAACTATTTGTGGAAAAGATAGTAATTTAATTAAAAAATTTTTTTATATGAATTGGAGTTTTAAGATGAGTAAAAATTTTATTACATATGAAAAATTTGAACAATTTTTAGAAAAACAGGATAAAAATGTTTATGATATTTTAAAATTCATTGCGAGCAGTGAAAAAGTATCGCTTACATATGAAGAATTATATGAAATAACAAATTTATCGGTTCAGACACTGTATGAGTTACTTCGTAAATTTATAGAAATACTTCCAGTGATAGATAAGAATCAATCCTTAAGTGTTCACATAGAAAGTTATAATTGTTATTCATTTCATAAAAAGCCAAGTTTTACTTTGGATTATTATTTTGCCGTTTTTCTCAGAAGAAGTCAATATTATCGTATCCTTATAGATTTATTGTATGGGAAGCAACGGACGATTGAACAGTACACTGAAAAATTATTTATTAGTGAGTCTTCAGTCAAGCGAACGATGAAGCAGTTAAGAGAAATTTTGGATGGATTTTATCTGAAAATCATTAAAAAAAATAAAAAGTATCTCTTAGTAGGCGATGAAGAAAAGATTCGCTATTTTTATTTCATTTTATTTAAAATTAGTAGCAATGCACCGGATGATCTATATTCTGAAGAATCAATAAAACGAATACAAACAGATTTTCAAAAAATCTATCCTAATATTACCCAGAATACGTTAGAAAACTTTTTATATTTTTTACATGTTACTAAAATCCGAATGGCGCATGACTTTCGTTTGCAAGCAAAAGAAAATCACTTTGAAGTAATTAATCGATTATTTACGCTGAAAGATTTTGAAACCCAGTTAGGGAAATATATTTTTTTTAATGATGCGATGAATAATCAAGTTGAATTAGAATGTTTATACTTTTTTATCAGTACTGATGAGTTATTAACAATTGAAACAATTTTAAGTGTTTCCGCTTATCTTTCTCCAGCTATCTTATCGGAAGAAGCTTTTTTGATTGGGAATACAATTCTTTATCAGCTTTCTCAATATTTTGACATAAAGTTTAGTCCAGAAGAATATTTCTATCTCGGTGCAAATTTTTATTTAAAAATAAAAAAGAGTGAAATTTTTTATTACTATCACTTTGAAAAAAAGTATTTAGATAAACCTATTGAGAAATACATCAATAAGTTATTTTCCGATTTCTCAAAATACTTTGAACGAAATACTGGAGAAAAGCTGCCTTTACCAGTTGACTATCTTCAATTAATTCTCTTAGAAATACTTTTAGAAAAAGATAAAAAAATTAGCGTGTTAGTTTACAGTGCGCTTGGAGATAGGGACAAAGTTAGGATTGAGAAGAAACTACAAAAGTTTATTACAATTCCTATACGTTTTGTTAATCGTTTAGAAGAAAACCCACAATTGATTATCTCTAATCGTTATCTGAAAAGTAATCAGAAGATTCCGATTTTTTATATTAGAAATTACTTTATGAACACTGAATTAAACAATATCTCAAAGTTTGTAGAAGAATTGTATTTTTTAGAGAAAGGATATAACCAATGAAAGTGAATATAATTTGTATCGGTAATAATTTGAATAGTATTTATAAAGATGAAATAGAAGAATATTTTGCGGAAAGTAACCATTATTCAGAGAAGGAATTAAAAAATATCAAGCCAAATAAAGAGGAGATTTATCTTATCTATCACTCGAATGAAGTAGAGAATGATTTGAAATATGAAGTGATTATAGCATTGTGTAAGAATTTTAAAGTACCTATCTTTGTTTTGTCGGATTGTCTGTCCTGTTCCGAGCAAATCATCTATTTGAATTTAGGGGTCATGGGTTTTCTGACAACAAAATTTACACCAGCAAATATCAAAACAATTTTAGCGAATAATTATTCTTTTTTCCAAGAATTGAATCAACAAACTGAGGCGATAGAGGCTCCCTTAAATTTTCAAATAAATTCACAAGAAAGAAGTCTGCGCATAGGTGATTCAAAACAAGTTCAATTAACAAGGTTAGAATTTAAATTTTTTAATTCTTTGTATCATAAAAAAGGCCATGTTGTGAATTATGAAGAAATCGCAAAAAATATATGGGAAAAAGAAACGTTTGAGAAAAAAGATACAGTTCGTTTGTCAATTATTGCTAAGCACGTCAGAGAAAAACTACGAGAAATTGCTGGGAATTCAGACTATATTTATACGGTGCGCTCGATTGGTTATAAGTTTAAAGAAAGCTGTTAAGGAGGAGTTCTTATGGTAAAAAAAATTAGTTTATTCATGATGATTTTTATGGCAATTGCTGGTTATGGTCTTTCGGTCTGTGCTGAAGAAGATCAAGCAATTCCATATAGTGCCACAGCAATCATTCCTGAGAACCAACTAAATAAAAATGTCAGTTATTTTGATTTACTTGTTTCAAAAGGAGAAAAACAAATAGTAACTATTCAAATAAACAACAGTAGCAACAAAAAAATAAAAATAAAAATCACACCCAATACAGCTAAAACAACTAGGAATGGAACGATTGACTATTCTGGTATGGATTTAAAGAATACGGATAATCTAAAGTATCAGTTTGATAAACTCGTATCAAAAGAGCAAGTGGTCTCGATTGAACCTCATACAAAGAAAAACGTTGATTTTGTATTATCTATACCAAGGGAGGAGTTTCCAGGGATTATTTTAGGTGGATTTTATATTCGAGAAGAAAAAGATGAACAACAGGTAGAGTCTTTAAATAAGACTGTTCAAATTACTAACGAGTTTTCTATGGTTATTGGCTGTCAATTAAGAATGAATGAGGAAAAAGTGCCCAAAGATTTTCAATTAAACAAAGTTAAACTGGGTACGTATGGTGGCTATTTTTCAATTATTTCTTCTATTTCTAATGTTTCTCCGTCGTTAGTTTCATTCTATTCTGTTGAAAAAACGATTCAAGATATGAATAGAAAAGAAATAGCAAAGTTTAAAAAAGAAGGGATTTACATCGCACCTAATAGTATTTATGAAGCGCCAGACAAAATTGAGGAAAACAAGCTTAAACCAGGTAAATATAAGATGCTACTGACGATAGAATCGAGAGATAAAAAAAACAAATGGCGTTTATCTGAGGATTTTGAAATTACATCTAAAGAGAAAAAAGGTGTCCAAAATGAAGCAATACCGAGTACCAAAATCAGTAATCGAAAAATTATTTATTTAGTCACCTGTATCTGGTTTGGGCTAGTTATTTTATTACTTATGATATTACTTTTAAGAAAGAGAAGAAATAGGGATAGATAAGAACGAGTTGTTCTTATTTATATATATATTATTTAGGAGGAAGAAAGATGAAGAAAACGATTTTATTTTCAATGTTAGTGGGATCAACATTATTTTTAGGTAAGGAGGCTTTGGCAGTTACACCTGCAATTTCAGAAGGAACTGCGACATTACAAGCACTTACGGAAGAGGAGGCTGGCCCAGTTACGCCGCAAATTACAGATCCAGAAAACCCCAACGGAACGGGTCAAACTGGCCTTCTAACATTGGACGCTGTTCCTAGTTTTGATTTTAAGGGGGAAGGATTATCCGGTCAATTTATGGACACATTAACACCAACCCAAATTGAAAATGGGTATGAAAAAAATGCTCAAATTACAGATCGAAGAGGAACTGGAGCAGGTTGGAATTTAAGTTTAAATATCTCAAGCTTTAAAAGCGCGGATGTCGCACTCAAGGGAGTTAATATCACAATTCCCGTTAGTCTTGAAGCGGGAACAGATAATACCTCTGCAGCCCCGTCAATTGTTAAATCAATTTCTGGTATCGTAGATCCGGTTTCAGGATTTGATGCGGGAACGGTTGTGTCAGCCAATGTCGGTGAAGGATACGGGACTTGGATTTCTAAATTTTCTGGTGCATCTTTGAATATTGCAGACGGGAATTCAGCTGGTAGTTACAAAAGCACTTTTACTTGGACAATCGCGCAAGTTCCAATTGGTGAATAGCAAACAGACGCATCCAACTTACTATAGTAGATTTACTTGGACGTTGTCACTCATTCCACAATAGGAAAGTGAAGAAACCATTAGGAGGGATTATTAATTGAAGTGTAATTTAATAAAAGGATTTAGTTTGTTGTGTTTACTCGCTTATTTTTTAATATTTTCAAGTAGTGTTCAAGCAGATGAGACAATACCAAACAGAGTCTCACTAGATGGAATTTTTACAACAAACTTGGGAGTATCTAATAATTCCTCCGAAGTGGTTGATGATGTCGGCGTTATTACGAATGGTCTGCCAAATCAAGTAGGAGCACTCTGGAGTACAGAATATAATTTATTGGATTTTAAAAAAGATTTTAATATGGTTGCTTATGTTAAACAGACTGGGGTTGCTGGTGCTGCCGGTGATGGTATGGTTTTTCTTTTACAAGGGGCCACGCCAGAATTAAAATGGTTTACCTATTCGGGGGCTTCAATGGGAGCGCTTGGGGAAAATAAGTATAAAGGCACCTTAGGTATTCCTAATTCTATTGGGATAGAGTTTGATTTATATGGCAATCGAAGTTCACAGGACGGTTTTTTTGATAATGGTATTTCTGGCGTATATAAAAATAGTCATATTGCAGTCATTTATCCAGGAATGGAAGCAGGTTATCAAGATAATTATGTGCTTTTAGGCACGTCAACAAGATATGTAAAGCATGATAATTTGATTACAGATGTTGACTTAGCTAACGGAAATTGGAATAGGTTAGATTTACATTGGCAAACAAACGAGTCGGATTTTACGAAGGGCGTTTTGGCGTATCAAATTAATGGGGGTACGCCAATCATCATAAACTCTGAAATATTGAACGCGCAAGTTTTTTTAAATGGCAGTGTATCAACGGCTTATTGGGGATTTACTGGATCAACAGGACCTACATATAAAGCTGTTCAAAATGTTGTTTTTCAAAGAGTACCAGGTTTGGTGGACGCAAAAGTAAAGATGAACGTAGTAAACAAAGACGGTCAAGAATTTCCAAACGGTGCAGTGCTAGAAGGCAATACAACCTATACAGTAAATGTTACAGCAGACTGGTTGGACGGCAAGCAGAACTGGCAAAATATTTTACTAGAAACAACTTTACCTGAAGGAATAGAAGTAGTTCCTGATACGACGACCATTGATGGAAATAACATATCAGATACTTTAATTTGGTCAGCGAATACGTTAAAGACGAGCGACAATCAAATTCCGCCATTAGGTAATAAACAAGAGAACACACAAACTTCTTCTACCATAAGTTTTAAAGTGAAAACTAAAAATGATAATTTTACCAATCAGAATATTACAAATCGTTTTTCTGGAAGAAATGCGATTTATAATTTAGAACCTTATACGTTTACTATCAAGCCTGTAACGCTAAGTGCTACAATTACATCACCTAAAGATCAAGCGGTTATTGTAGATAATAATTTAACTGAATTATCGATTGAAATCAGTTGGATAGCGAAAGGTACCGCTTCTATTACGCAAGCGATTGGTTATGCGCAAGGCGGAGAACTTCAGCTTGTTACATTAAACCAAGAAACGATCACGAATGAAGAAGGTAATTTTTCTTATGATATGATCGAAGCATTCAAAAAATTGTCATATGGTGAATTTTCGGTTGAGTATTTATTGAAAAATGAAAATAATTTATCCACTTCTTCTAAAATCACATTGTTTAAACAGAATGCTCCATCAGTTTCGTTAAAAGAAACTGAGCAAAGTAATACTTTTTACAAGGGCAGTCCAATAAAAATACCTGTTTTAGTAGAAGATAAAGATAGTTCTTACTTAGATATTATAATGGAGGTAGAAGGGCAAAGTGAACCATATCGACAAACAATTGAACATATTCCTGGTGAGACACAAGAAGTAGAATTGAACTATGATACCTCACTTTTAACACCAGGAATCTATACGTTGAAGATATATTGCATGGATTCAGAAAAAAACAAATCTGAAATTCTCTCTTTAGATGATATATATCTAGAAGGATTTTTAGCATTTGAAAAAGTGCCACAAGCATTTAGTAGCGATGCATTGAAAATTGGTGGAAATCCTGAAAAAGTTACTAATATAGGGGAAATAGCGATAACTGATAGTCGTGTAAAACGTGACAATTGGCTATTGGAAGCCCATTTAGTAGATTCAAATTTCGTCAATACAGCAAGCGGAACGTCAAAAGCGTTAACTGCATCTAATAATTTTTTCTATTATCAGTTAGATGGACAAATTACATCCATTAGTACGGAACCAGTGACTATTTTACGGAGTAATCCTACTGATACAGCAACTAGAATCACAGTCAATCAAGAACAAGCGAATGGTTTTTATTTTAACCCCAATAATGCAATGGGAATCGGAACGTATCAAGGGAAAATTCAGTGGAATCTAATCTCAGCCCCAACATAAGTTGAAAATAAGTAATTTTTCTTGTTTAGAAAGTCCAAGGAAGAGTCGTGGGCATTGTTTATTCCTAATAAATGTGTTATAGTAATTAAGTAATCAATTTTGATAAGTAATTTGAGTTATATATTTAAAAACTATACTTCTCCTTTTGCCACTCAACATTTTTTGCAATAACTTGCATATTTTTATGCACTAGGAGGAAATATATATGAACAACGGTACAGTAAAATGGTTTAACGCAGACAAAGGTTTTGGATTTATTACAGGTGAAGATGGCAATGATGTATTTGCACATTTTTCAGCTATTCAATCAGATGGATTTAAAACTTTAGATGAAGGCCAAGCAGTAACTTTTGATACTGAAGAAGGTCCACGCGGCTTACAAGCAACGAACATCGTAAAAGCTTAATAATGAGTGAAAACGGACCATGTGTTGGTCCGTTTTTTTGATAGCTGTTGTCTGATCTCGCCATTAATTACATAGCAAAACAAAGCAGATGCCATTTAAAGGAGGAGAATCTGAAGATGACCTTAACTGAGCTGTTACTTGTAAGTGGATTATTTTGGCTAGTAATCATAATTGGTGTGATTGCGGGTAGTATATTTCTAATTAAGTATTTTAGAGGTCGGAGCTGAACGGTTCTGTTCCCGCCAATTATCAGGTTTTAAGCCTGGGACAAAAATCCAAAGTGATTTTTGCCCTAGGTTCTTTATTTAATTAGGGTATCAAGTTTTAGGTAAAATAATTAACAAATTAAAAGCAATTTACTATATAATCAGAAAGGGATCTTTAAGAGAGAAGCAGGTGTTTGCTTGTCGTAATACTTTGTTTAGCAGATAGAAAAAGGAAACGTTATGCGTTACAATAGGAACGGAGGAATTTTAGCCTTATTGGATTTTTAGCTGAAGCAGAACAAATGTTGTCGCGCTAAGTGCGATTGAGCTTGCCACAAGCAACATTTAAAAAAACTACGGATAGAAAAATCATTCCTAAACAAGAAAAAAACACTCTATAGATGAATAAAGAGTGTCTAGAAACGTTGATAAATCAACATATTTAAATAACGCGCCCTGAGGGAATCGAACCCCCGTCTCAAGAACCGGAATCTTACGTGATATCCACTACACTAAGGGCGCGGCACGAATACTAGTTTAGCTGATATTGACAAAAATTACAAGAGGGAGGACGAAAATAATGAAATTTGAGCAACGAATGTCCCAACAACAAAAACAAGTCCAGAAGTTGGCCATGACTCAACAGCTTCAACAATCTATTCAAATTTTACAATTTAATACGGAAGAACTCGCTGCCTTTGTTGAAGCGAAAGCACTAGAGAATCCATTAATTGATTTACAAGTAGACACGCAGTACACCACAGATTTTCCGATAACTAGTCGTTCTTATACCAACCAAGACGAAGAAAATAATTATATGAATCAAATTCCAGACTATCATTTATCATTATTTGAGTCTTTAATTGATCAAATTCATTTGAATTACCGCGATACATACTTGCGAACATTGGTTTTGTTTTTAGTAGAATATATAGACGTGAATGGTTATTTAACGATTTCGTTAGAAGAAGCGGCAGAGAAAACCGAAGCAAGCGCCATTCAAATGCTAGATGCATTAACTTTGTTACAACAGCTAGATCCAGCAGGTGTGGGGGCACGCAATTTACAAGAATGTTTGATGCTACAAACAGAACGAGACGATACCGCGCCTAATTTAGCGTATATTTTATTGGAGGAAGAGTTTGATGCCTTAGTGAGTCGTAAATGGGGCCCGTTAGCTAAAAAATTCGGGATTGAATTAGCAGAAATTCAATTGATCTTTGATTATATACAAACGTTATCGCCAGCGCCAGGGAATATTTTTGATGCGACCGAGGAATTGTATATTCGACCAGATTTAACTGTCCGAATCAAGGAAGATCGAATAGTGGTGATTTCCAACAAAGCCGGTCGACCGACATTAAATTTTCAAGAAAATTATTTCAAACGAATGCAAGAGACTGACGACAAAGAAGTCCAAGAATATATTAAGGATAAGAAAAACGAATTTGAATGGTTAGAGCGCGCAGTGAATCAGCGGGGGGATACAATTTTACGTGTAGGGCAAGAAATTGTGCGCCGCCAAGAAGCCTTCTTTTTAGAAGCAGATCGGCCATTAAAACCAATGACTTTAAAAGAAATTGCGGATGCTTTGTCTATTCATGAATCGACAGTTAGTCGTGCGGTCAATGGAAAATATCTAGAAACCACGTTTGGCGTCTTTGAATTGCGCTCATTCTTCTCCACAAGTATTCTTTCATCAGAAGAAGATGGCGAGGATGTCTCAACAACGATGGTTAAAAAGCAACTACAAAAATTAATTGATGAAGAAGTAAAAAGTAAACCGTTATCTGATCAAAAATTAGTCGAGCGATTAAAAGATTCAGGCATGGAAATATCCCGGCGAACGGTGGCAAAGTATCGTGAAGCCTTAGGGATTCCATCTTCATCTAAACGAAAACGATATGAGTAAACAACCAAAGCTTATGAGTGATTTTCATAAGCTTTGGTTGTTTTTTTACAATTTAAAAAATGTTGGTTTTTTGAATTGTAAAAAAAGCCTAAAGGAGACAAAGTTTGCTTGCCATTTCCTAGGAAAAAACGTATATTAAAGTTACTTGCTTCTTTAAATAAAGGAAAAGAATAATTTTATAGAAAAGTTGGAAAGCACAAATGAATCAGACAGCAAATAGCAAGAAAAAACGCTATATTACAGGTTTTGATGGCATTCGGACGATCGCTGTAATTGGCGTGATTTTGTATCACCTTTTTCCCCAAGTCATGCGAGGTGGCTACTTAGGTGTTCCGGTTTTCTTTGTTGTTTCAGGTTATCTTATTAACGACTTGTTGCGGCAAGAATGGGCAGAAAATCAGACCATTGATTTAAAAGGATTTTATGTGCGAAGGATGAAACGGCTGTATCCAGCATTAATTGTGATGCTTTTAAGTGCAGTTAGTTATATTACACTCTTTCAGCAGGATTTATTAAACAATATTCGCAGCGTTGTCGCTAGTAGTGTTTTTTATTACAACAACTGGTGGCAAATTTTTAAAGGGTTTTCTTATTTTGATGGATTTGCGACACAATCGCCATTTGTACATATTTGGTCATTGGCAGTTGAAGCGCAAAATTATTTAATTTGGCCATTACTTTTTATTCTTCTGGAACGCTTTGTTCGTAAGCGCGGTCGAATTTTCAGTTTAGTTTTAATCGGCGCCTTAATTTCGGTGACGCTGATGGCCGTTTTATATGTTCCTGGCGCAGATCCTACACGTGTCTATTATGGAACAGACACACGTGTTTTTTCTATTTTACTAGGTAGTGCATTGGCGTATGTTTGGCCAAGCACACGTTTGAAAGAAGAAATTCCAGAAGCCTCTAAAAAAATCTTAAATGGCGCTGGTTTAAGTGCCTTAATTCTTTTAGTATTAGCCTTTTTAACATTATCAGATCATACAAATTTTGTTTATTATGGCGGCATGTTTTTAATTAGTTTGGCAGCCACTGTCTTAGTGGCCGTCACTGCACATCCAGGGGCAGATATGAATCGTTGGTTAACGAATCCAATCTTTACGTGGATAGGTAAACGGAGTTATGGCATTTACTTGTATCAATTCCCAATCATGATTTTTTATGAGGCCAAAATTAAGACCTTATCGGACCATGTTTTTCTACATTCATTGGTTGAAATAGCATTAATTTTAGTAGTGAGCGAATTGTCTTATCGTTTTATCGAACATCCACTGACACGATTGTCTTATAAGGATGTCTGGACTCAATTCACTGAGTTCTTACGGAAACCGTGGGACCTTCGTGAAAAAGGGACAATGGCCTTTATGACAGTGATTAGCGTGATTGCAGTATTCGGTTTAATTGTGGCCCCAGCAAACGCTAAAAGTGCGCAACAAGAGCAACTAGAAAAAAATATTGCGAAAAATCAGCAAAAAATTGAAGAACGTAAAAAAGAAGTCCAAGAAAGTGGCACGAAAAATAGTAGCACGTCCACAGAAAGTAGTACAAAACCGAGTGAAAGCCAAGACGTTCTACCCACACAACTTACACCAGAGCAAGTAAAAAAAGCGCAGAATTTAGAAATCACAACTATTGGTGATTCTGTTATTCTAGATGGTGCTAGCGGGTTACAAGATATTTTCCCTAAAATGATTATCGATGGGGAAGTGGGCCGTCAATTGTATAGTAGCATTTCACTAATTGGTGAACTAGACAAAAAGAAAATGCTCAAAGATACTGTTTTAGTGAGTTTAGGTACGAATGGTCCTTTTACAGAGGCACAATTTGATGAATTTATGAAAGCGTTAGGTAATCGAAAAGTTTATTGGATTAATGTTCGCGTTCCAACTAGAAGATGGCAAAATCAAGTGAATAGTTTACTTAGTCAAATGGACAAAAAATACGATAACTTAACGGTCATTGACTGGTTTAATTATAGTAACGCCCATGATGATTGGTTTTATGATGACCGAGTTCATCCAAATGTGGCAGGTGGCGAGCAATATACACACTTTATCGCGGAGAAAATTTTACAGTAGCAAGAAACTTCCAGCTCAGATGAAAGGGGCTGGAAGTTTTTTGTTATAGGAAAAGCAAATATAGGTAATTTAATGATTTTCTTGAAAACCTAAGCTTTTTTTTTAGATATCTGGTATACTGTTTTTGTTACAAGTTCCCGAAAGGATTTAGCAAGTAATTGTCGTTACTTACTAAAGATGCCTTGTAACCGAAACTATTTAGGGGGAATAACATTATGACAGAAAGACATTTATTTACATCAGAATCCGTTTCAGAAGGACATCCAGATAAGGTAGCTGACCAAGTCAGTGATGCAATTTTAGATGCGATTTTGGAGAAAGATCCGATGGCCCGCGTGGCATGTGAAACATCCGTAACAACTGGTTTAGTCCTAGTATTTGGAGAAATTTCTACAACAGCTTATGTAGATATCCAAAAAATTGTTCGTCAAACTGTGAAAGATATTGGTTATACACGAGCAAAATATGGATTTGATGGAGAGACTGTCGCAGTTCTTGTAGCAATCGATGAGCAATCACCTGATATCGCTCAAGGGGTTGACGCAGCCTTAGAAGTGCGTGATCAAGATGAAAAAGACGATATTGGCGCTGGTGACCAAGGCTTAATGTTTGGTTTTGCTGTTGACGAAACACCAGAATTAATGCCATTACCGATCGCGTTAAGTCATCGTTTGGTTCGCCGTTTAGCAGAATTGCGGAAGGAAAAAGTCTTACCTTACTTACGTCCTGATGCAAAATCTCAAGTAACAGTGGAATATGATGATCAAGGTCAACCACAACGTGTGGATACGATTGTCATCAGTACACAACATGATGATGAAACAACCTTAGAACAAATCGAAAAAGATATTAAAGAACAAGTAATCAATGAGGTGATTCCTCATGAACTTTTAGATGATGAAACAAAATACTTTATCAACCCAACTGGTCGCTTTGTAATCGGTGGCCCTCAAGGAGATGCCGGCTTAACTGGTCGTAAAATTATCGTTGATACTTATGGCGGTTATGCTCGTCATGGCGGCGGTGCTTTTTCTGGAAAAGATGCAACCAAAGTTGACCGCTCTGCTAGTTATGCTGCGCGTTATATCGCGAAAAACATTGTTGCTGCTGGTTTGGCGAAAAAAGTAGAAGTCCAATTAGCTTATGCAATTGGTGTGGCGCAACCAGTGTCTATTTCTATTAATACGTTTGGTACGAGTGATCTTCCAGAAAGTAAATTAATCGAAGCAGTTCGTAAAAACTTTGATTTACGTCCAGCAGGTATTATTGAAATGCTAGATTTACGTCGCCCAATTTATAAACAAACTGCGGCTTATGGTCATTTTGGTCGAACAGATATTGATTTACCGTGGGAACAAACAGATAAAGTTGAAGCGTTAAAAGCTAGTTTAGCTGAATAATTAAATAAAAAAACAAGAAGTCAGCCAATACTTGGCTGACTTCTTGTTTTTTTTGCAATAATTTTTTTATGAAAAAGCATTTTTTTAAGACATTTTGTTCTTTTTTGTATAGAATAGCTATGGAGCAATTTAGAAAATTGACAATTGAATAGAAAAGGATGTGAATAAATGGCAAAAGAAACAAATGTTAAGTTAGTCACGGTGAGTGTTTTTGTGGCAACATTTATGACAGCCATTGAAGGGACCATTGTGTCTACTGCGATGCCAACGATTGTCGGCTCGTTACATGGCATGGAAATTATGAACTGGGTATTTTCAATTTATTTATTAACGAATGCGATGTTAACACCGATTTATGGGAAACTTGCGGATAAAATTGGTCGTAAACCTGTCTTCATGATTGGCATTATCATTTTTATTTTGGGCTCCTCGTTGTGTGGCTTTGCTCAAGATATGTTGACCTTAATTATTGCCCGCGCAATTCAAGGTGTGGGGGCAGGCGCAATTTTACCAGTTGCATTAACGATTATTGCCGATATGTATACATTGGACAAGCGAGCGAAAATTTTAGGTTTAAACAGTGCCGCCTGGGGAATTGCTAGTATTTTTGGTCCGTTAGCAGGTGGTTTTATTGTAGATACAGTCGGTTGGCATTGGATTTTCTTCATTAATGTTCCTATTGGACTTGTTTTATTGGGCTTGATTAGTATTTTCTTAGTTGAACCAAAGCGGGAACGGACCAAGATGCCAATGGATATTTTGGGCAGCGTTACTTTGATGGCAGTGTTGCTAACGTTATTGCTAGGTTTTCAAATGATTAGCGATAATGGTTTTACATTAGTAACATTTGGTTGTTTGAGTTTGAGTGTGCTCTTTTTTGTAGCGTTTGTGATGATAGAAAAACGCGCGCAAGACCCAGTGATTGATTTGCATTTATTTAATCAACCAACGTTTGTTTTAGTAAATCTTATTGCAGCGCTTATTAGCGGTTTCTTAATGGGGATTGATGTCTACATTCCGATGTGGATGCAAGGTGTCTTAGGAAAAAGTGCAGGAATTGGTGGCTTAGTTTTAGCGCCTATGTCGTTACTTTGGATGGCTGGATCATTTATAGCAAGTAGCTTTATGGAAAAATATGCTATGAAAAAAGTCTTAACGATTGGGTTATCGATTCTATTAGTCGGGGCCATCTTTTTAGTGGTAATGCCAATGGCCGTTCCGTTTTGGCTTTTCTTTGTAGTGTCTTCTGTCTTAGGAGTTGGTTTTGGGATTACTATCACAACGACTACGGTGACAGCACAAAGTACAGTGGAGCCTGAAAAAATGGGGGTTGCAACATCGTTTAATACGTTGGTGCGTACAATTGGGCAGACTGTGATGGTGTCAATTTTTGGTGTGATTTTAAATGCAGGAATGTTTGCGAAATTGGAAGCGAGCGCGTTAAACGTCGATGCAGATGTCATGAATCAATTAGTGAATCCACATACTGCAAATTTAATTCCAGCTACGTTGTTAAAACCATTACGCGGTATCCTCTATGCAGGTCTGCATAATGTTTACTTAGTCGGTGCGGGCTTAGTTGTTGTCGCTCTTTTGTTAAATATTTTTGCAAAAGCGCAACGAGCGAAGGTTTAGTGGTACACTAATAGAAAGAGTATTGGAGGGAAAAGTAGATGGCCTTTTTACAAGCAAATATTTATTCAAATGTATTGGAAATGGAAGTGAATGTGAACGTAATTTTACCACAAGAAACGGTAAAAAAAGTGGGCACAAGTACCCAAGCAGCATTGACAGATATTCCCGTGTTGTATTTATTACATGGGATGGGAGGGAATCACAGTGTCTGGGCTCGCAGAACCTCTATTGAGCGGTATGTCGCTGATTTGGGGATTGCTGTCATTATGCCGTCCACGGATTTAGCTTGGTATACGGACACACAATACGATATGAACTATTGGACGTTTATCTCAGAAGAATTACCGAGAATTTGTCATCAACTCTTTCCACAGTTAAGTACAAAACGAGAAAAAAACTTTGCCGCTGGTTTGTCAATGGGTGGTTATGGCGCCTTGAAATTAGGATTAGCGAAACCAGAATCTTTTGCAGCCGTTGCTTCTTTGTCTGGGGCAGTTAGTTTATCATCCACTAGTTTTGGGGAATTATTAAAAGTCCGTAAGCGAAGCTATTGGGAAGGTATTTTTGGCCCGTTAGATCAAATTGAAGGTTCCATTCACGATCCGCTGTATTTATTACAACAATTAGTAGAAAGCCAAACAGAAATGCCCCAATTTTACCTTTGTTGTGGGGAGCAAGATATGTTACTTTCTGCTAATCAACAGATGGCTCAAGCGTTGGAACAGGCACAGGCAAGTTACACTTTTGAAACTGGACCAGGAGAACATGATTGGGTTTTCTGGGATGAATGGATTCAAAAAGCCTTGGCTTGGCTACCAATACCAAAATAGAGAAAGTAGTTTTCGCCATTTATTTTAAAAGTTAACCCTTGGTCCGTCAGTCATTTCGACTGACGGACCAAGGGCTTTTTTTATTTCGATGAAGAGGTGTTGTCTGCTTGCAACCCATCTAAGTAGGTTTTAACGGCTTGAATAAAGGCGGATTTTTGGTGGATGGAGTGTCGAAATTGAATGCTTTCCTCCATGTACGTTAACTCATTGTCGGAGACATATTGTTTCATGTGCAGCACTTGTTCTTTTAAATAGTCATCTCCGTTCAATACTTGCGAAACGAGCTGTTTTTCCTCCGTTGCGTCCATAATCATCCCAAATAAAAGATGTTGTAAAGACGTTACTGCTAAATGAGTCATTTCTGGTGAAAAACCTGCTTCTCTTAAAATGCCCATCATTTGATTCAAATGGCGTAATCGTTGGGGATAGGCAGGGACGGTTTGGATTTCGATAGCTACGGCACAGGGAAATTGTTGATAGAGATCATAATAGTTTTCCATGAAGGCTAGTAAGTCAG
Organism: Enterococcus sp. DIV1090; assembly: GCF_050537975.1. Taxonomy (NCBI): domain Bacteria; kingdom Bacillati; phylum Bacillota; class Bacilli; order Lactobacillales; family Enterococcaceae; genus Enterococcus; species Enterococcus sp. DIV1090. The sequence continues at coordinate 544,486 of NZ_CP172917.1, forward strand.
AATACCATTCACCACATAATGCAGGTTCTTGAAAGTGCTCTTCAATCGCTTCAGCCATACTTTGAAGTAAGGCTTGCTTATTTTTAAAATACCAATAAATTGCGGGCGCCTGTACACCAAGCTGTTTGGCGACTTTACGCATAGAAAGTTGTTCTAAAGTGGGACTTTTTTCTAACAAAGAAAATGCGGCTGCAATAATCGTGTCTTTTGATAATTTCGGTTCCATGATTTTAGCTCCTATTAAACGTTATCTTCGTAAGTTTATCAAAAAGAAGGTACACTTTATGATAGGAAAAACTTGTGAAAAATTAACTTGTTCGCTTGTATTTTACCACTAAAAATGGTAAATTATGAATCGGCCTTATTTTACAGTGTTAAATTGGTGAAGTCAATGAGCAAATTGATTTTTTTGTAATGGGGAAGAATTCGCAGACCAACACTGAAGAAGCAGGGAACTATTTTAAGAAAGTAGGGATAAGATGGACCTTATTATTCAACACGCCAAAAAATACAAAGGCTCGGTAGTTATTGCCTTGTTGGCGGTGATCGTAATGGTTGTCTCAGCACTTTGGCAACCAAAATTGTTACAACAAGTGTTGGAAGCAATTATGAATGACGATAGCGACAAAATGAAAAACTTAGGGATTCAATTAATTGCCATTGCAGGATTAGGACTCGTTGCAGGGGTTATTAATACAATTTTTTCTGCCAAAGTTGCCCAAGGTGTCAGTGCTGACATTCGTGAAGCAACTTTCCGCAAAATCCAAACCTTTTCATTTGGCAATATCGAAAAATTTTCAGCAGGTAACTTAGTTGTTCGTTTAACAAATGACGTTACTCAAATTCAAAATGTCATTATGATTGCGTTGCAGACACTTTTTAGAATTCCTTTTTTATTTATCGGGAGTTTTATTTTAGCGATGCTAACCTTGCCACAACTATGGTGGGTGATTGTTGCACTTGTCATCGCAGTTATTTTGATTTCTATGCTGTCCTTTTCGCAAATGGGCAAGCATTTCATGATTATTCAAAACTTGATTGATAAGATTAATGGTATTGCAAAAGAAAATTTGTTAGGCATTCGTGTCGTCAAATCATTTGTTCAAGAAAAAAATCAATTGTCACGTTTTACAAAAGTGAGTGAAGAATTAACCACCCATAACTTAATCGTAGGTAGCTTATTTGCTGTGATGATTCCAGCGTTTATGTTGGTGGCGAACTTAGCTGTTGTAGGCTCAATTTTCTTTGTGAGTAACTTAGTCAAGGACGATCCAACTTTAATCGGTGGTGTCGCTTCCTTTATGAACTATTTAATGCAAATCATGATGGCGATTATTATCGGCGGAATGATGATGATGATGACTTCTCGTGCCGCTGTTTCCATTAAGCGGATTAAAGAAGTGATGGAAACAGAACCAGATGTTACCTACAAAAAAGTCCCAGAACAAGAGTTAATTGGTAGTGTTGAGTTTGATCACGTATCTTTCCGTTATCCTGGGGATGAAGAAGATACCTTGAAAGACATCTCTTTCTCTATTCAGCCAGGTGAAATGATTGGGATTGTGGGCGCAACTGGCGCTGGTAAATCTACATTGGCACAATTAATTCCACGTTTGTTTGATCCGACAGAAGGAAAGATTGAAGTTGGTGGTGTCGATTTACGAGAAGTGAACGAACACAGTTTACGAAAAACAGTTTCCTTTGTGTTGCAAAAAGCAATCCTGTTCTCTGGAACGATTGCGCAAAATCTACGCCATGGTAAACGTGACGCTTCTGAAGCGGACATGGAACGGGCTTCAGGCATCGCCCAAGCCAAGGAATTTATTGAAAAATTAGCAGAAGGTTATGATGCACCCGTCGAAGAACGGAGTAATAACTTTTCTGGTGGACAAAAACAACGGTTATCAATTACAAGAGGTGTGATTGGTGAACCTAAAATTTTGATTTTAGATGATAGTACCAGCGCGTTGGATGCTCGTTCGGAGCGGTTAGTCCGAGAAGCGTTGGATAAAGAGTTAAAAGAGACTACCACGATCGTTATTGCCCAAAAAATTTCTTCTGTTGTCCATGCAGATCGTATTTTAGTATTGGATAATGGACGTTTAGTCGGGGAAGGCACGCATGAAGAATTAGCAGCTACGAACCCCGTGTATCAAGAAATTTATGAAACTCAAAAAGGAAAGGAGGAAGCTTAATGACTGATTTAATAAAAGCTAGTAAATTTTTCTATCATTATTTAAAACGTTACAAAGTTTCTTTCCTCTTTATTTTCTTAGCAATTTTCGCAGCGACTTATTTACAAGTCAAAGCGCCGCAATTCGTTGGGGAAGCTATTCAGGAATTAGCGAAATATGCGGTTAATGTGATGCAAGGAAAAGACGATAAAAGTGCGTTCGTTTCTGTCATTTGGAAACTACTCATTTTTTATGTCTTAACTAGTGCCGCTAGTTTCATTTATAGTATTCTCTTTACACAAGTCGTGGGGAAATCGACAAACCGCATGCGGATTGGTTTGTTTAATAAATTAGAAAAATTGACGATTCGTTTCTTTGATTCTCATCAAGATGGTGAAATTTTAAGTCGTTTTACTAGTGATTTAGACAACATCCAAAACAGTTTAAACCAAGCGTTGCTACAAGTATTAACCAATATAGCCTTATTGGTTGGTGTCTTAATCATGATGTTCCGTCAAAATGTGGAACTAGCATGGGCCACAATTGCTTCTACGCCGATTGCGATTTTAATTGCGGTCTTTGTGATTAGCAAGGCGCGTAAATATGTCGATTTACAACAAGATGAAGTGGGTAAATTAAATGGCTATATGGATGAAAAAATTAGTGGGCAACGTGTGATTATCACCAATGGCTTACAAGAAGAAACCATTGACGGCTTTTTAGAGCAAAATGAAAAAGTTCGTGCAGCTACGTATAAAGGTCAAGTGTATTCAGGATTACTTTTCCCAATGATGCAAGGAATGTCATTAGTCAATACGGCGATTGTTATTTTCTTTGGTGGTTGGTTAGCAATCAATGGCTCTGTTGATCGTGCCGCTGCGTTAGGTTTAGTCGTTATGTTTGTCCAATATTCCCAACAATATTATCAACCATTGATGCAAATTTCTTCAGGTTATAGCATGATTCAATTAGCTGTTACAGGCGCTCGTCGTTTAAATGAGATGTTTGATGAACCAGATGAAATTCGTCCCGAAAATGGCGAAAAATTAGAAGAGATTAACAAAGCTGTGGCTTTAAATCATGTTGTTTTTGGCTATAATCCAGAAACGCCTGTGTTGAAAGATGTTTCTATTCATGTGGATAAAGGTGAAATGGTCGCTTTGGTCGGACCGACAGGCTCAGGAAAAACAACGATTATGAATTTAATGAATCGCTTTTATGATGTGAATGAAGGCGCCGTGACGTTTGATGGTGTGGACATTCGTGAAATGGATTTAGATAGCTTGCGTTCACATGTAGGCATTGTTTTGCAAGAGTCCGTTCTATTTTCAGGAACAATTCGTGAGAATATTGCTTTTGGTAAGCCAGAGGCCACGGATGAAGAAATTGTTCAAGCAGCGAAACAAGCGAATATCCATGAATTTATTGTAAATCTTGAGCAAGGCTACGATACTGAGATTACGGAAGAGAATAACCTTTTCAGTACGGGGCAAAAGCAATTAGTAAGTATTGCACGAACGATTATTACCAATCCAGAATTATTAATTTTGGATGAAGCAACAAGTAATGTTGATACAGTAACAGAAGCTAAAATCCAAAAAGCGATGGACGAAGCAATTAAAGGGCGCACCAGTTTTGTGATTGCCCATCGTTTGAAAACGATTCTAAATGCGGATCGGATTATTGTTTTACGAGACGGTGAAGTCATTGAAGAAGGCAACCACCATGAACTAGTTGAACAAGATGGATTCTATGCGGAACTTTATAAAAATCAATTTGTTTTTGAATAAGTCGAAAAAGAAGCAAAATGAGTCATTCTCATTTGCTTCTTTTTTTGCTATGCTAAATAGAAAAAGGAGATATATCAATGGGGAAAATGAGGAATGTACGGCAATTACGGCGCACGTTTTTGGTGCTAAATACTTTATTTGTACTGAGTGTATTCAGAGAGAATCGATGGAAAAATCAGTGCTGCTTTTTTGGTTGTTGGCTAATAGTTTTTTATCTGGACTGCAGTGGTTGATTTATTTTGGGGGCGAAAAAGGCTGGCTGATACATCTGCAGTGGTGGTATTATTGCGCGATTCTTCTCCAAATAGTAGACACATTGATTGTATATTTTTCGTTTTTTGTATAAAGGTCTCTCGTTTCTTGCCGGAGAATATGCTAAAATAAAAAGCAGCAGGGGGCGAGAAAACCATGGAAAAGCCAAATAAACGCAAAGCTGATTTAGAACGTACACGGCAAATTATTTTGTCTGTCGCTTCTGAATTATTCATGACAAAGGGGTTCAAAAATACCTCCACTCGTGAAATTGCTTTAAAAGCGAACATTACCCAACCGAATCTCTATCACCATTTTAAAAATAAAAAAGAACTGTATTTAGCTGTGATTGAAGAATTAACGTCCCGTGTTCAGGAAGAATTAGTCCCAATTGTTTCTGGAAATGCATCAGTAGAAGAAAAACTTTATCAATTAATCAAAGTTTTGTTAGATGAACATCCGACCAATCTTTTCTTAATGTTGAACGACATGTTTCAAGAAATGGGCCCTGATTACAATCGTACGCTGTATCAAATTTTCAAAAAAACCTATATCAATAATATTGCGGCTATTTTTGAAAGTGAACCTGAAACCAATTGCTTACAAGAGGGCATCAGTGTAGATGATGCAACTCGGTTTATTTTATATAACGTTAGTGCATTATTAAGTATTGAAAAAACGTACCAGCGAAAAACAGTGGATGACGATGTCAAAAAATTTATTCAATTTATGCTACATGGCGTTCTGAAAAGTCACAAATAAAAAATAGAGAAGCCCTGTTGAAAAACAGACTTCTCTATTTTTTTGTAAAATTCACTTATCAATCGATAAATAATTATTGATTTATCGATTGATAAGTGATATAGTTTATTTCGAAAAGAAGAAAGAGGTGAACCATTCATGTTTTTAGGATTTAATGAAATGAAGTATTCAAAAGGACGGTACGTCCTTGTAGTCTTGGTAATGGTCTTGATTGCTTGGTTAATTTTTATTTTGTCAGGTTTAGCGAACGGTTTAGCTCAAGGAAATCGTTTAGCCGTAGATCAATGGCAAGCGAATCAAGTGGTTTTATCAAAAGAGGCCAATAGTAATTTAAATGTATCAGTGTTAGATGAAAACGTGAAAGAAACGATTTCAGGAGGCAAAATTGCACCGATTGGTCAACAATCTTTAGCCATCCGCCCAGCAGATGATAAAAAGGCTGAATTAACGAATGTTAGCTTATTTGGGATTGAAAATGAAAGTTTTTTAATGCCAAAAGTGATTGAAGGAAACGCATTTACTGATAAAAATCAAGTGATTGCTTCAGAAACATTGAAAAATCAAGGATTTAAAATTGGCGACAAATTAACTGCAGGGAAATATGATGAGCAATTAGAAATTGTCGGCTTTATTTCTAAAAGTAGCTATAACATTGTGCCAGTTATTTACACTTCTCTGGATACTTGGCGGTCAATTAAATATGGTGACAATCCAGCAATGGCCAAAATGGTTAATGGTTTCATTGTTTGCAGCAAGGACAACGCGGAAGTTAAAACGACTAATAAAGACAGCCAAGTTCTTTCAATTTCAGATTTTATTGAAAAACTACCAGGATACAGCGCTCAAAACTTGACCTTGGATGGCATGATTTATTTCTTGATTGTGATTGCAGCGTTCATTATCGGTATTTTTATCTTTGTGATGACTTTACAGAAAACAGCAATGTTCGGTGTCTTAAAAGTTCAAGGGGTGCCGACTAGTTTCTTAGCAAAGGCAGTCATGCTACAAACCGCTTTATTGGCTGTTCTAGGAGTGGCGATTGGTCTTGCTTTAACGGGAATTACCGTGCTCTTTTTACCAGAAGCGATGCCTTATGCAACTAATGGACCACGCATGATTTTGTTTAGTGTACTATTGATTTTATCTGCATTAATTGGCGGGGCATTTTCAATTCGAACGATTGCTAAAATTGATCCGTTAATCGCGATTGGAGGTTAAAGACATGGCAAATGTTTTAGAAATGAAAAATATTTATAAAAAATATGGTGAAAAACATACAGAAGTGATCGCGTTAAAAGAATTATCTTTTGCGGTTCAGCCAGGTGAATTTGTCGCAGTAATTGGTCCTTCTGGTTCTGGTAAAAGTACCTTTTTAACGATTGCAGCTGGTTTACAGGCACCGACAAGTGGTGAAGTCATTGTTGGCGGGCAATCACTAAATAAGTTAACGAAGAAGCAACGTTTGGCGCAACGTTTTCAAAAAATCGGCTTTATTTTACAAAGCTCTAATTTGGTGCCATTCTTAACAGTGGAAGATCAATTTCACTTAATTGAAAAAGTTGATAAGTCACGTAAAAATAGTGAATTAAAAGAGCAATTGTTAGAGACGTTGGGTTTAAAAGAATTACGAAATAGTTATCCTCGTGATCTCTCTGGTGGGGAAAGACAACGGGTAGCCATTGCGTGTGCATTGTATCATGAGCCAGACGTAATTTTGGCAGATGAACCAACGGCTAGTTTAGATACAGAAAAGGCATTTGATGTTGTCCAATTACTAGCGAAAGAGGCCAAAGAGAAAGATAAAGGGATTATCATGGTGACACATGATGAGCGTTTGTTGAAATACTGTGATCGAGTGGTTCGTATTCGTGATGGTGAATTGACAGAGTAACAAAACAAATAAAAGAGAACATGATCAGATTGCTGGAGACAATCCGACCATGTTCTCTTATTTCTTTTCAATACAGAAAAGAACAGGTGGCTGATTTTTTTGATTGATAAACTCATAACGTAAGACACTGTAAACATCTTGTGGTAAGGCTTGCGTGTAATTCGTGACCAAATCAAGTTCCTCTGAACCACCTTCGTGGCCATAATAAACGACTAAAATAATGCGACTTCCTTTTACCAAATGAGGCAGTAACCCATCTAACGCCTGTTTAGTCGTAGCGGGTTTTGTAATAATTTCCTTATTACTTTTAGGTAAATAGCCTAAGTTAAAAATAGCGGCAGTGATTTCTGTTTCTTCATCTAGGACAGCATGAAGATGTTCATGTCCTAATGGAAATAACGTAGTTTGTGGGAGTAAATTAAGTTCTGTTAACTTTTGTTCTGTATTGATCAACGCTTCTTTTTGGATATCAAAGGCGAAAACTTCACCAGAAGGGCCAACCAGCTCTGCTAAGAATGCTGTATCATGACCATTTCCCATTGTTGCATCAATGACGAAGTCGCCAGGTTCCACTACTTCTTTTAAAAGTTGGTGACTAAAATGTAGGGCTGTTTGTAGCATTAATTGAAAACTTCCTTTCTTGAAATGACAGTATATTTTCCTTGATAACTGTTGCGGCGTTTCATTTCCGCATCAATCGCATTGAGGACTTCCCATTTTTTCAAGCTCCACATCGGTCCGATAATTGTTTCAAAGGGAGCATCGCCTGTCAAGCGATGAATAACAATTTCGGGTGGAATCATTTCTAACTGATCACAAATCACTGAAACATAGGCTTCTTTGCTCATCAATTGTAAGCGACCTTCATTATAATCCCGCATCATTTTGGTATTTGTCATTAAATGAAGTAAGTGCAGTTTAATCCCTTGGATATCTGAATCCTGAATAGTTCGCCGCACATTTTCGCGCATCATGGCAGGTGTTTCCCCAGGTAGCCCGTTAATTAAATGTGTACAGACCCGAATCCCGTGTTTCCGTAATTTAGCCACACCATCTAGATATGTTTGATAATCATGAGCGCGATTAATGGCAGCGCTAGTTTCCTCAAACGTGGTTTGCAAACCCAACTCTACCCATAAATAAAAGCGTTCGTTTAATTCAGCTAAATAGTTCACCACCTCATCAGGCAAACAATCAGGACGGGTACCAATGGATAAACCAACGACGCCTTTTTCATTGACTACTTGTTCAAACCGATGACGAATAACGTCAACGGGCGCATGTGTATTGGTGAAATTTTGGAAGTAAACAATGTATTGATCGACAGTTGGCCATTTTTGATGCATCAATTGGATTTCTTTTTGAAATTGAAGCGGCAGGGGATCGCTAGGTGCAACAATCATGTCGCCTGAGCCAGAAACACTACAGAACGTACAACCACCTTTGGCAACCGTCCCATCACGATTGGGGCAATCAAAGCCACCATCAATTGGCACTTTAAAAATCTTTTCACCAAACTGTTGACGAAGTGCATAGTTCCAAGTGTGATAGCGTTTATTTGGATCATCTGAATAAGGAAAAATTTGCATAATCAAGACTTCTTTCTAGCGTTGTTTGCTTTGAAATCGCCAAACAAAGCGTTTTTCTAAATAAATAGGGTAACTTAATAACAACCAAGCTAAACCAAGACAAAAACCACCTAAGATATCGCTAGGGAAATGGACACCTAAATAGATTCGACTAACCCCAATCATGAAAATCCCAATACCTAGTAAAATTTGCACACAAAGGCGGACCGTTTTATTTTTAATGAAAATTGGCAGAATCAATAAAATTGTGCCGTAGAACAAGGTGCTTCCGACAGCATGTCCGCTAGGAAAACTATACGTATGTTCAGTTACTAAATGCTCCAAAGTAGGACGTTGGCGCATAAAGAATAATTTTAATAAAGAATTACCTACGCCAGCAATTAAGGCAGTATTAATAAAGAGCCATAATGCTTCAGCATAATATTTCCAAACAATAAACAGAGCAATGACAACGATTGCTAAGATGATAATCGTCAATGAATTGGCAAATTTGGTGTACCAAATAAAAAAGTTATTTAGCTGTGGAAAAGGACGACGAACAAAGGAAGTAATCGTCTGATCAAAGCCTTTTAGCCAGGTTGGATAAAAACGAACAACATAGCCTAAAAACATAAATACTAAAAGAAAACAACTACCTGCAAATTGATAATAAAGTTTGTTTTTCATAAAAAATCCTTTCAAAATTTAATCGCAACAATCCGTATTATACCATCAAAAGAGTAAAAAATTAAAAGATAATTTCATTGCCTGATTTGGAGGGGATACAGATATTAAAAAAGTTCTGGCACCACAATCTCTCATTGTGGTGCCAGAACAGATGTTTTAACTGGCGCATGTTTATTGATTATCGTCGTCAGGAGTATCAACGGTAATATCGCCGAATTCGCTAGAAAGGTTAAACTCTGTATCCGCACGACCATTCTTATAAGATGTTCGCTCTTTGTTTAAAAGTTGAACATCGCCTAATTTTGATTCCCCTTTGATTGAAATGTTACGCAAAATTTCTCCAGAATTTACATAAATATCTCCATGGACAAGAGCGACAGTTAATTTTTTAGGCACAGCAGGCATGTCTAAAGAAAAATCACCATTTTCACTTGAAAAGTTAGCTTCTCCTTTGAAATCATAGACGCTAATATCGCCATCTGTCGTTGTTGCTTGGATGTTTCCACGAGCATTTTGCACTCGAATATCACCAGAAGTAGTCGTATTTTTGATTTCATCGAAATAGGCTGAATCCAACGTTATATCGCCGTCAGTGGTTTCAACTGTTGCTGTTTTAGCGGAAGTATCCGCTGAAAGGTAGATACCATCTGAAGAGTTAAGCGTCATTTTTTTGGCTTTAACGCCCGATAGACTAACATAAGAATTTGGTAGATTAGTTGTTAATTCGTCTACGTTAAAAGCATTCAATGAAACTTGTGAATGGGTTGAGCCATCAATCACTAACTTTTTCACGTTATTAGGAATCTGGACACTCACGTTCGGTGTGAGGTCATTAAAAATGCCAATATTAAAAAATGACAACTCGGGTTGGTTTTGTGTACGAGTGGTATTGATGGTTGCTGTTATTTTATTTTTTTCTTCTTTGACATCTAAGGTGCCTTCAGCTTTTGAATAAAAGGCATTATTCGGTGATCGTAATCCCATGTTGTTACTATCAGTTTTATAAATGGTATAAGGGCCTTTGCCTTTTAAGGATAAGTGAAGTTCTTCGCCTGCTTGTTTATTTTTTAGTGTATAACTTTCTTTTAGCGGCGTGACTGATTTTTCCGCTTGCTTGTAATAATAGACGGCGCCAGATCCACCAATTAGCATCGCTAAGACAGCAATGGATAAGAGAATCCCTGTTGTTTTTTTCATTAGATATCACCTCGTAAAACAGCAATGTTCCATTGGAAATAACGCTTAAAGACATGTGCTGAAAATTTTAAAATTGGTAGAAACAGTAACCAACCAATGATTGATGCACCAAATAAAAAGAGACTCATAGATAATTGGAAAAAGGAAGCGGCATTTGCTTGGGTAATAACACTATAAATACCATAAATTGGTGAAAATAAAGTTGCAGCTCCGGCAATGCCACAACCGACGTACATTAAGGCAATCCCTAAAATAACCCAAAACATGAAGAAAAAATTTAAACAGAAAATACCAAGCACTTGGAAAAATCGGGTTAGCGGCCGATGTTGTGGTCGTTGATAGTAAGGAGAATCATTATCATAGTAAAATTCAGATTCTTCTTCATAGGGATGATCATAAGCAGGTGTAGCCGCTGGAATTTCTTGCCAGCCATTATTTTCAATTTTTCGTTCCGTCAATTCAATGCCTTGTTCTTTTAAAATTTCTTCTGCGATAACCCGTGGTTTCCCCAATGATTTTGCCACTTGTTCTTCTGTTTCGCCTTCGGCAACACGAGCATCAAATAACGCCTTGTATTTCGCAAGAATAATAGCTTGATCTTTTGGATTTAACGCTTTTAAATAAATTTTCAGCTCAATAATAAAATGTTCTTTATTCATTCCGCTCCCTCTTTCTACACGATTCATTTCTCATCTTAAACTATAATTTCTTTTTGGGCGAATAACAAGAGGAATTAAAAAAATCAGACTAAGGTAAAGAAGCATCTACAACTAAAGTCGCAGTTTTTTTCCGAGTAGTAACAAGAGAGTAAATCCATGTTAAAAAACATTACTTCTTTACAATCTAGTTACAGTAATATGAAATTTTGTTGAAGTGTTTTTAATTAGCCAGAAAAAAAGGTATACTTGTTATAATAACAAAACTAAAAAATTACATTTACATATAAGTTAAAAAAGGAAAGTTGGGGACGTATCAATGAAGAAAGAATCAATGTCACGTATCGAAAGAAGGAAAGCACAACAAAGAAAGAAAACGCCAGTACAATGGAAGAAGAGCACTACTTTATTCAGCTCGGCGTTAATTGTTTCATCTGTAGGAACGCCCGTTGCGTTACTACCAGTGACTGCTGAGGCAACAGAAGAGCAGCCAACAAATGCGGAAGTTGCCCAAGCACCTACTACGGAAACTGGCTTAGTAGAGACACCAACAACAGAAACTACGCCAGGAACTGCGGAACAACCGACAACGGATTCGTCAACAACGACTGAATCGACAACTGAATCATCAACAGAAACACCAACAACACCAAGTACCGAGCAACCAACAGTTGATTCAACTACACCTGTGGAATCAGGAACGACTGATTCTTCAGTAGCAGAAATCACGCCAGTAGCTCCTTCAGCAACCGAGTCTGAAGCAGCGCCTGCGGTTACACCCGATGATGAAGTAAAAGTACCAGAAGCTAGAGTAGCTTCTGCGCAAACTTTTTCAGCGTTATCACCGACGCAAAGTCCTTCAGAATTTATTGCCGAGTTAGCTCGTTGTGCACAACCTATTGCGCAAGCCAATGATTTATATGCATCAGTGATGATGGCTCAAGCAATCGTTGAAAGTGGTTGGGGAGCAAGTACGCTATCTAAGGCACCAAACTATAACTTATTTGGGATTAAAGGCAGCTACAATGGACAATCTGTCTATATGGATACATGGGAATATTTAAACGGCAAATGGTTAGTGAAAAAAGAACCTTTCCGTAAATATCCTTCTTACATGGAATCATTCCAAGATAATGCGCACGTGCTAAAAACAACTTCTTTCCAAGCGGGCGTTTACTATTATGCTGGGGCTTGGAAAAGCAATACAAGCTCGTACCGCGATGCAACTGCTTGGTTAACAGGTCGTTATGCGACAGATCCTAGCTACAATGCTAAATTAAATAATGTCATTACCGCATATAACTTAACTCAATATGATACACCATCTTCTGGTGGAAATACTGGGGGCGGAACAGTTAACCCAGGAACAGGCGGTTCTAACAATCAATCAGGAACGAACACGTACTATACTGTAAAATCAGGAGATACCTTGAATAAAATTGCCGCGCAATATGGTGTGAGCGTTGCTAATTTACGCTCATGGAATGGCATCTCTGGCGATTTAATTTTCGTTGGTCAAAAACTCATCGTGAAAAAAGGTGCTTCAGGTAACACTGGTGGCTCAAACAACGGTGGCTCCAACAATAATCAATCAGGAACGAACACGTACTATACTGTAAAATCAGGGGATACCTTGAATAAAATTGCCGCCCAATATGGCGTGAGCGTTGCTAATTTACGCTCATGGAACGGCATCTCTGGCGATTTAATTTTCGTTGGTCAAAAGCTCATCGTGAAAAAAGGTGCTTCAGGTAACACTGGTGGCTCAGGCAACGGTGGCTCTAACAATAATCAATCAGGAACGAATACGTACTACACAATTAAATCAGGCGATACCTTGAACAAAATTGCCGCCCAATATGGCGTGAGTGTTGCTAATTTACGCTCATGGAATGGCATTTCTGGCGATTTAATCTTCGCTGGTCAAAAAATTATTGTGAAAAAAGGTACTTCAGGTAACACCGGTGGCTCAAGCAATGGTGGTTCTAACAATAATCAATCAGGTACGAATACGTACTACACGATTAAATCAGGCGATACCTTGAACAAAATTTCTGCACAATTCGGTGTTAGTGTGGCTAACTTACAAGCCTGGAATAACATCAGCGGTAGTTTGATTTTTGCTGGTCAAAAGATTATCGTGAAAAAAGGCGCCAACTCAGGTTCAACGAATACGAACAAGCCTACGAATAATGGTGGCGGTGCGACAACATCCTACACGATTAAATCAGGCGATACGTTGAATAAAATTTCTGCACAGTTTGGCGTGAGTGTCGCTAATCTACGTTCATGGAACGGGATCAAAGGCGATTTAATTTTTGCTGGTCAAACAATTATCGTGAAAAAAGGCGCTTCTGCAGGTGGCAATGCTTCTTCAACAAATAGTGCATCAGGCAAACGCCATACAGTTAAAAGCGGTGATTCACTTTGGGGCTTATCAATGCAATACGGAATCAGCATCCAAAAAATCAAACAATTAAATGGCTTAAGCGGGGATACAATTTATATTGGTCAAACTTTAAAAGTTGGTTAATTTAAGATTGAAAAAAATAGCTATCTTTGGTAACATGAGTCTTATAATAGAAAAAAACAATGAGAAGGAATAGTAGAAAGAACCATGTGATAGAGAGCGTATGGCTGGTGGAAATACGTACAGAAGCTTTTGAACTCGCCTTTAAGTTACTTTTTTGAACAAACCAAGTAGAAAAAGTCGGTGACGATCGTTAAGACGTTTGAGGTTAAGGTGACGGTGACTGACCGTTTCTTTGACGAATTTAGGTGGTACCACGTTGCATTTGTATGTTCACGTCCTATAGGAATTTTTCCTATAGGACTTTTTTTTATCACTAAGTGGCTAGTTTAAGTCAGAATAGTGACAATGGCTGCAGGTGGCAAATTGTAAGAATGAAAAATTTTATATTACTAGGAGGAATAACATGAGCTACAATCACAAAGAGATTGAGAAGAAATGGCAAAAATATTGGGCTAAGAACAATTGTTTCAATACATTGGACGACCCAAATAAAGAAAAATTTTATGCACTAGATATGTTTCCCTATCCATCTGGACAAGGCTTACACGTAGGTCACCCGGAAGGCTATACAGCAACCGATATTCTTTCACGTATGAAACGTGCGCAAGGCTATAATGTGTTGCATCCAATGGGCTGGGATGCGTTTGGTTTGCCAGCAGAGCAATATGCGTTAGATACAGGAAATGACCCAGCTGAATTTACTAAGAAAAATATCGAAACATTCCGTCGCCAAATTAATTCACTAGGATTCAGCTATGATTGGAATCGCGAAATTAATACCACTGATCCTGAATATTACAAATGGACACAATGGATATTTACAAAATTATATGAAAAAGGGTTAGCTTATGAAGCAGAAGTTGCAGTTAACTGGGTACCTGAACTAGGAACTGTTATTTCAAATGAAGAAGTCATTGATGGAAAAAGTGAACGTGGCGGTTATGATGTGGTTCGCCGACCAATGCGTCAATGGATGCTGAAAATTACTGCTTATGCAGATCGCTTATTAGAAGATTTAGAGCTTGTTGATTGGCCAGAAAGTATTAAAGATATGCAACGAAATTGGATTGGACGTTCTGAAGGAGCCAATGTGACCTTTAAAGTCGCTGGTACAGAAGAAAGTTTCACGGTGTTTACAACCCGTCCTGATACCTTGTTCGGTGCAACCTATACTGTTCTAGCTCCTGAACTAGAACTAGTGAAAAAAATTACGACATCTGAACAAACAGCAGCTGTAGAAGCATATATTGAAGAAACCTCAAAAAAATCTGATCTAAATAGAACGGATTTAGCAAAAGAAAAAACAGGTGTTTTCACAGGTGCGTATGCTATAAACCCGGTCAATGGCCAAGAAATTCCAATTTGGATTGGCGATTATGTTTTAGCAAGCTATGGCACAGGCGCAATCATGGCGGTCCCAGCGCATGATGAACGGGATTACGAATTTGCGAAAACATTTGGCATTGATATCCTACCAGTAATCGCAGGTGGCGACATTACAACAGAAGCCTATACAGGTGATGGACCGCATATCAATTCTGATTTCTTAAATGGATTAAACAAAGCAGAAGCCATCGCTAAAATGAATGAGTGGCTAGAAGAAAATCACGTAGGGAAAAAAGAAGTATCTTATCGTTTACGTGACTGGTTATTCTCTCGTCAACGCTACTGGGGTGAACCAATTCCTGTGATCCATTGGGAAGATGGAACAACCACAACGGTTCCTGAATCTGAGTTACCTCTACGTTTACCAGTAACCTCGGATATTCGCCCAAGTGGAACTGGGGAATCGCCATTAGCAAACATTGATGAATGGGTCAATGTCGTCGACCCTGAAACTGGCATGAAGGGAAAACGTGAAACGAATACTATGCCACAATGGGCTGGAAGCTCTTGGTATTACTTACGATTCATTGATCCTCATAATAAAAATGAAATTGCTGATTTTGAAAAATTAAAACGTTGGTTACCAGTTGATATCTATATTGGTGGTGCCGAACATGCGGTGTTGCATTTACTTTATGCTCGTTTTTGGCATAAATTCTTATATGATATTGGTGTGGTTCCTACCAAAGAACCTTTCCAAAAATTATACAACCAAGGTATGATTTTAGGAGAAAACAACGAAAAAATGTCTAAATCACGTGGCAATGTTGTAAATCCCGATGATGTGGTGGCTAAATATGGTGCGGATACGTTACGTCTTTATGAAATGTTCATGGGCCCATTAGATGCTTCCATTGCTTGGAATGAAAATGGCTTAGAAGGAAGTCGTAAATTCTTAGATCGCGTTTGGCGTCTGATTGTTGATGAAGAAGGCAAAATGCGTGACCGAATTACCACAATTAATGATGGCCGTTTAACGAAAGTTTATCACCAAACGGTTAAAAAAGTGACAGAAGATATGGCAAACTTGCACTTTAATACAGCGATTTCTCAATTAATGGTTTTTGTGAATGAAGCGAATAAAGTGGATGCCTTACCTTATGAATATGTGGAAGGATTTGTCCAATTACTTGCGCCAATCGCGCCACATATTGGTGAAGAACTATGGCAAATTTTAGGTAACGAGGAAAGTTTAACTTATGTCCCTTGGCCAACCTATGATGAAGCAGCCTTAGTAGAAGATGAAGTGGAAGTAGTTTTCCAAGTGAACGGAAAATTACGTGGCAAACAAAATGTCGCTCGTGGGTTAAGCAAAGAAGAATTAGAACAAATTGCAATGAACCATGAAGCTGTTAAAGAATTTATTGAAGGAAAAACAGTGCGCAAAGTGATTGCTGTTCCAGATAAATTAGTAAATATTGTTGCAAATTAAGTTTACATGTTTTTATTAAAAAAAGAGCCGGACGTGTCAAAACGTCCGGCTCTTTTTAAGGTTGTTTTGTTTTACCTTTTTGATTCATATGTTCTTTACATGTGATTGTTATAACTGAAAGCAAGGCAATGAAGAGAAAAAAGTAACCGAGCGGCGTACAGAAAAAGGCGGGTTCTTTTAAAAGTCCATCGCTAGATAATGTTGATCCAACTAAAATAGAGATCATAAATAATAAAAGACTAATCAAGCCAAGAAATAAGCTAATACGATATTTTTTCAACTTCAGTTCCTCCTTTAATGAACTATCACTAAGATAAATCAAAAAGGTTAACTTTTTTTTAGGCAACTGTTAAAACTTAGATAAGAAATCTATTTTCTAAGTTTGTCGTTGTTGGTAATTGGTTAAGATCATACGTGAAAAGGGACCGACAATCAGCAATTGATAAGGAAGGGCAACAATAAAGTTCAGGCCCCAAGCTTGGAAATACGCACTTAGTGACAACGTCTGGCCTTCCATTAATAAGCCAAATAAAGACATACAAGTCACCATGCCGATAATCATGAGACTCGAAATGGTCAGAATAAGTAATAGCCGTTTTTCTTTATTAAAGGGTAAAGAAAAAGCGATTTTCTTAGCTAAGACACCAACGATGAAAACGTCTAAAATAAAAGCAACGATAAATCCAGGAAGCAAACCTTTTGATAAGGCGTACAATGAAAATTCTCCGTGCAATAATAAATTATAGGTGCTCATTCCGAAAACCATCAGAAAGCACATTAACGTAGTAAAAAGCATTCCTTCTTTTTTATTAGTAGGCATTTTTTTCTCCTTTCATTTATTGAGAGTAATGATTGTTCTAGGCAGAAAAAGGACAAATTCTCTCGACTTTTACTAGTGTAGCAAAAATAAAAGTTCTTCATAAGTTAGAATTTGCTAAGAATTTGATTCAAATAAAAAGGTGTACTAAGTCAGCAGTACACCTTTTTATTCGTTATTTAGTTTATTTTTGTGTTATTTGTAACATCCTCTCCAAACCATTTTTGAGAAATTTTACTAAGGGTGCCATCTTTTCGTAACGTTTCAAAGGCAGTATTGATTTTTTTGACTAATTGATTGTCTGATTTGCGGACGCCCACAGCAAAATCTTCATTGTCATAGCCGACATGAGAAATAGTATAGTTTTTTAAATTATCTTCGTGGGAAAGATAGTAGTTGGCGTAGACGCGATCAATTAGGAGCCCATCAATTCGGCCAGATTTTAAATCTAAGAAAGCTTCATTAAAGCCGTCATATAAAATAGGTGTTTGGTCTTTAACAAATTTTTTCAAAACGTCAGGCTGACTTTCGAAGCCATCATAGCCAGAAGAGCCATTTTGAACCCCTAAAATTTTGCCTTGCATGTCGCTCGCTGTTGCAATGTTTTTTTCTTTTAAAGAAACAAGTACTTGGTCGTTCGTCATGTAAGGTTGTGTGAATTGAACTTTTTCGGCCCGCTCGCTCGTTTTAGTGTAGCCGTTCCAAATAAGATCAATGGTTTGATTTTGTAATTCTGTTTCTTTCATAGACCAATCAATCGGTTGGAAGTCAACGGAAATGCCATAAAGTTTAAAAACCGCTTTGGCTAAGTCGACATCAAAGCCGACAATTTTGCCTGATTTATCTTGAAAACCCATGGGCACAAAGGAGTCATCTAAGCCAATAATAATCCGTTTTTCTTCGTTAATCCGTGTCCATTGATCTTCGTTGCTTTTTCTTCTACCACAACCTGCAAATAGGAGTAAACTACAACAGATAACCAGCAAGGCTAAAGAATATTTCTTTTTCATCATAAACTCCTTTCTATTGGACGGGGGCAACCGTCAAAAGATTGTCTGCAATTTTTTCAGCGAAAGCCATATCGTGGGTCACGACAATCTGTGTCATGCCTTGTTTCCGTAAATCTAAAATAACTTCTTCCACTTGTTGGCGTAAAGCTGGATCTAGCGCGCTCGTTGGTTCATCGTACCCAAGAACTTTTGGCTTCATTGCTAAGGCACGAGCAAGTGCAACTCGTTGTTTTTGTCCACCGGAAAGTTGGTACGGATAGAGTTTTTCTTTACCAGCCAAGCCCAATTTTTCCAGTAATTCTAAAGCTTCTTGCTGACTTTTTGCTTTTTCTTCTTTTAGTACTAATGTAGGTGCTAAGGTAATGTTTTCTAAAACTGATAAGTGAGGGAAAAGTTGGAAATCCTGGAAAACGACCCCAACCACTTGATCGGCATTGTCCATTTCAGCAGGATTGAAAGGAACACCATCCAACAAAAGCTCACCAGAATCAATGGTTTCTAAACCAGCCAAACAACGAAGTAAAGTGGTTTTTCCGCCGCCTGAAGGACCAACAATCGTTAAAATTTTACCCTCTGGAATTTCTAAATTTAAGTGATCAATAATGGTCCGGTTGTCAAAATGTTTGGTTAAATTTTTAATAGTTAACATGGTAGAGTCCTCCTATTTATAATATTGATAGAATTTTTCAATTTTCTTAGAAGCAACAGTCAAAATTGCCGTAAAGAGTAAATAAATCACTCCCACTAAAGCTAATGGCACTAATGTAACATCGCGGCTCATCGCAATTTTACCAGCACGTAAAAGATCGCCTAAGCCAAGAACATAAATAAGAGAAGTATCCTTGACCAAATTGATAATTTCATTTCCTACGGAAGGCAGCACGATTTTAACAACTTGTGGCAAAATAATCCGCGTGACTGTTTGAAAACGTGTTAAACGTAAAACCTTAGCAGCTTCATATTGACCTTGGGGAATTGCTTGAATCCCCCCGCGGAAAATTTCAGCAAAGTACGCAGCATAATTTAAAATAAATGCGAATAAGGCCGCATCGTAACGTTCAAAGACAATACCAATTAATGGTAAGCCGTAAAAAACAAAAATTAATTGTAACAATAGCGGAGTGCCGCGCATTAACCAAATGTAGAGGTTAATTAAGTAACGTAAAGGTTTAAACGAACTTTGTAAAATAAAGGCAATGATGATCCCCAGTGGAATCGAGCCAAGGAGCGTAAAGAAAAAGACTTTCAGTGTCATGCCAGCTCCGCTAACTAAAGCAGGTAAAATTTCTAAAATATAATCCATCATTTTTTCCTCCAACAATTTTTATTAAAAAAACAAAAAAGCCTCTTGGCTGTGAGCCAAGAGGACGAATCGCATTCGTGGTGCCACCTCAATTTACTTATCTTTCACAAGATAAGCCTTATGTAGTTGCGTTGACAACTACTCTCTGTTAACGATAGAGTCACCGGTTTTTCTTACTAAAGGATTCAGAAAAACATCTTTTAGGTGTGAGTAAAGAAGAATCCATCTTTTTCTTTCAGCCAATGAAAAAGTCTCTGTAAAGGAAGAGCTAAATTACTATGTCCTAAGCCTTGATTGTAAGTATGAAATTGTTCGAACGGAACAGAAAACCTGTTGCTTTTCTAGCTTATCCCATTAAGCATATAGAAAAGAGGACAACAGACTTGAGCAGTTGAGGCACTCTCTCAGGTTGAAAAGCGCATCTAAAAAAACAAAAAAGTCCTTTGGCTGAATAGCCAAAGGACGAATAATCAATTATCGTGGTTCCACCTTAGTTTATTCGTGTTTCGCAACACGAACCTTATGAAGTTCATAACTTCGCCTGTTAACGAGTGGTCCCGGACTTTCCTACTAAGGGTTCAAAAAGTCAACTCCCAGATGTGGTTCGCTGTTTCTTTACGTCTTTTTCCACCAACCAAAGACTCTCTTCACTAAAGGAAACAGTTACTCTTCTGTTCTCTGTTTTTCAATACTTTACCACCAGAAAAAATATCTGTCAACTCTTATTATTAAAAAAATATTTTTCTTTCAAAAAGTAAGTGCTGAAAAAGGACAAATGTATGGAAAATCATGTAAAATGTAGGTAAGTTGTTTGAACAGAAGGAGGAGTTTTGGTATGAAACAGAAAAAGTGGTTAATCGGACTTGTTGCACTGGGCTTGGTTTTAGCAGCATGTGGAAGTGGCGGTTCGAAAACGACCTCAAACGAACCAGCTACACAGAAAATTAACGTCGCATCTGGTGGTGAACTCTCGACATTAGACAGCGCTCATTATACAGATGTCTATAGTTCCGATATGATTGGTCAAGTAGTTGAAGGCTTGTATCGACAAGATAAAAACGGAGATCCTGAGCTAGCTATGGCGAAAGCAGAGCCACAAGTTAGTGAAGACGGGTTAGTCTATACATTCAAGTTACGAGAAGCAAAATGGACAAACGGGGATCCAGTTAAAGCAGGGGATTTTGTAGTTGCGTTTAGAAACGTGGTCGATCCAGCATATGGTTCAAGTAGCAGTAATCAAATGGATATTTTTAAAAATGGGCGTGCGGTGCGGGAAGGACAAGCCACGATGGAAGAATTTGGTGTCAAAGCAATCGATGACCAGACACTAGAACTAACATTAGAAAATCCAATTCCTTATTTAGCCCAAGTCTTAGTTGGAACACCTTTTATGCCTAAAAATGAAGCCTTTGCCAAAGAAAAAGGTACTGCCTATGGGACTTCTGCAGATAATTTTGTTGGCAATGGACCGTTTGTAATTTCAGGTTGGGATGGCAATTCCGAAACTTGGAAATTGAAGAAGAATGATCATTATTGGGATAAAGAACACGTAAAATTGAATGAAATTGATGTTCAAGTAGTGAAAGAAATTGGCACAGGAGCCAATCTTTTTGATAATGGCGACTTAGATTACACTGTTTTAGCAGATACTTATGCACTTCAGTATAAAGAGTCAAAACAAGCGCATTTTGTGCCTAAAGCCATGGTGGGTTATTTAAGCCCAAATCATCGCCGTGAAATTACCGGCAACGAGCATGTTCGAAAAGCTTTTTTACAAGCGATTGACAAAGAAACTTTTGCAAAAGAAATTTTAGGAGATGGCTCGACAGCTTTAAATGGTTTTGTACCAGCTAATTTTGCAAAAAATCCAGACACAGGTGAAGATTTCCGTAAAGAAAATGGTGATTTATTGCCATATAATATTAAAGAAGCCCAAGCTAACTGGAACAAAGCGAAAGAAGAGTTGGGCAAAGATAAAATTGAATTGGAACTAATCTCAGCGGACTCAGCGATTGCCAAGAAAACCATTGAATTTGTTCAAGGGCAATTGCAACAAAATTTACCAGGTTTAACAATCAAATTAAAATCATTGCCTTTGCAAAATCGTTTGGATTTACAAACAGCAGGTAATTACGATTTAGCCTTTGGAACATGGACGCCTGATTATGCTGACCCCATTAACTTTTTAGAATTTTATGACTCAAAAAGTGGCTTAAATACTTCTGGTTATAACGATTCAGCGTATGATGCGGGTCTCCAAAAAGTTAGAAAAGATTACGCTAATGAACCTGAAAAACGCTGGAATGAATTACTAAGTTTAGAAAAAACATTAATTGAAAAAGATGCCGGTGTTTTACCCTTATTCCAAGGAGCCATTGGTTACTTGAAATCAGATCGCTTACAAGGTTTGCAAGTATTTTCTTTTGGTCGCACAGTATCCTATCGTTTAGCTTATGTAGAAGAATAAATTGACTTCTGAAAAGTCCTATCTTTTGAAAAAGTCTGCTTTCTGTTTTATCCTTAAAGTAGGAAAATTAACTAAAAAAATCAACTATGAAAGGTAGGTTTTTCAAATGTTTAGCTTTCTATGGGCATTAATTGTCGGAGGAATTATTGGCGCAATTGCTGGCGCAATTTTAGGAAAAGACGTGCCAGGTGGCATTATTGGAAATATTATCGTGGGCTTTTTAGGAAGTTGGGTAGCATCACTCTTGTTGCCTTCTTTAGGACCAGTCATCGGCGGTTTTCCAATTATCTCAGCGTTGCTAGGAGCGATTATCTGTATCGCTATTTACTCTTTTATTGTAAATCGCAAGGCGTAAAATTGTATTAAAATGATATCTTAAAGCATCATAAAACTTGTGAAGGTTGATCAAACCATTACTTTTGATGTCTTTTCTCTCATATTTTAAGTCTATGACAAAAATCTCTTTGGATTTTTGTCATAGACTCTTTTTTTAAAAAATATTTATTATGAGAATTTCCTGCGTTAGACTGCTTATTTTTCATTTATTATTCATTTTTGATAATGGAAGTTTTGTTGGATAAAGTGAATAGCTCAAGGCTCAACAAAAATAAAGAAAAAATTAATATGTTAAGTTTGGGGAAGGTGAAATGCTGCTCTCATAATATGCCGTTTTATTCATTAAACGATAGTTGAAAAAAATATGTGCCCTTGTTATTCTTTGAATTAAACTAATGGAGGCGAAAAGCATGGAATCGTTAAAAAGTAATCTTTTTTTGACCAGAGAAGCATATTTGGAAGCTTTTGAAACAATCATGACACCTTTAAAAACGGCTATTTTAACATCAGAAAAACCTGGCGTGAATTTCGGGTCCAGTGGTGCTGTCTATGATCAGCAACATGCTGAAATGGAAGCGCTCATTCGACCATTATGGGGAATTGGACCGTATTGGGTTACTTGTAAAGATGATGTTTTAAGAGATGCTTATGTGGAAAAATTAATCGCAGGAACTGATCCGTCATCCCCAGACTATTGGGGCGATATTGTTGATTATGATCAATATATTGTGGAAGCAGCAGCATTATCTTTAACTTTATTGCTTCATAAGACATATTTTTGGTCCTGTTTTTCTGAGAAACAGCAAGAAAATATCATGGTTTGGTTAAATAAGGCACTTGGTTGTAAAATTCCTAAAAATAATTGGACGTTTTTCAAAGTGCTCATTCGTTTGGCACTCGAGGGATGTGGACAAGTGATTAACCAAGCGGAACTAGAGGAAGAATTGGCGTTGATTGAACGCATGTATTTAGGTGATGGTTGGTATATGGATGGTAAAACTACGCAAAGAGATTATTATATTTCGTTTGCTTTTCATTATTATAGTTTGATTTATGTCAAATTTATGCGAGAAAGAGATCCTGTTCGTGCGAAACGTTTTACAGAACGAGCCGTTATGTTCGCGCAGGACTATCTGTACTATTTTGATGAGGAAGGCGAAGCGTTACCTTACGGACGTAGTCAAACGTATCGGTTTGCTCAAGGAGCGTTTTTCGCAGCTTTGATATTTGCAGAAGTAGAGGCGTTACCTTGGGGACAAATAAAAACGCTGTTAGCAAAACATTTACACTGTTGGATGCAACAGACTATTTTCACTTATGATGGTCGGTTGTCCATTGGCTATCATTACGAAAATTTAGTAATGGCAGAAGGCTATAACGCACCAGGCTCTCCGTATTGGGCTTTTAAAACATTTTTGTTGCTCGCAGTGGATCAAGACCATCCGTTTTGGCGTGCTGAACCGCTGGCGATAAAACGAGAAGAAAAGCGTTTGATAGAAAAGGGAAACATGTTATTAATCCATCCTAAAATGAAAACGCATGTCCTCGGCTATCCTGCAGGACTATGGCTTGAAAATCAAGCGCATGCCGCGGCTAAATATAGTAAATTTGTCTATTCTAGCCGCTTTGGTTTTAGCGTTCCCAAAGCTGGTGCGCGTTATGAGGAGGGGGCTTTTGACAACGTATTGGCTGTTTCTCGTGATGGTGAATATTTTCGTGTTAAAGGGAAAGTTCATGATTTTTATTTAACAGAGGAGCAAGTTTATTATAAATGGCTACCATTTCAAGAAGTAGAAATTGAAACAACCATTTATCCTTTTGGAGAATGGCATGTTAGAGTACATGAAATAGTGACATCGGTTCCATTAAAAGTGCGCGAAGGAGGATTCAGTCTACCGTTACTTGGAAAATTTTCAGAAAAAGAACTTGGTAAAGAGTGGGCTAGAGTCGATTCAGGAGAATTGTGTTCGCAAATAGTTACAATTGAAGGGTATGACCACGCAGGTATTCTTCAACCTGAACCCAATACATCGTTGTTTTTCCCAAGAACAAGTTTACCTTATTTGCAAAAAGAGCTACCAATAGGAACGCATCGCCTGATTTGTTTGGTAGGTGGTGTGACAAGGGAGGAATAAAAAATGATAAAAATCGAATTGAAAAATAAAGACAATCAGATTATTACTGGCCGAATCGATCACGAGAAGCCAGAAGCGCCATTCATGGCGGAGGGAGACACGTTAGCGGTATTAGCAATTAAACAGTACCTTTATCAAATTGGAGATAAAATTGTAGTGACTTATACAGGGGCTACCCCTTATTTGATGGTTCAATTAGATGAAACTTTGGCTCCTTCATTGATTTATCTAAAAGAAAAAGTTTGGGAATATCAAATTCCATTAGAAGAATCTGCTCGAAAAGCTTTTGTTGATACGGCCTTTCATTCAGCAAGGCACCAAATAATGGTTCGACAAGCGCACACGTTTGAAAAAGACAATTATCAAAATCTTTCTATGAATACACATGACCAAAAAGAATATTCAGGAGCCTATCCTCATGCGTATGCAAACGTTGAAACGAGAGACGATGCTGTTTTCTTTGCGAAAAATGCTATTGATTCTAAGTTTGGTAACCTTTCTCATGGCTCGTATCCATTTGCTTCTTGGGGAATTAACCAACAAAAGGAGGCACAGTTAACGATTGACTTTGGCAGACCTGTAGAAACGGACTGGATCCGCTTGCTATTTCGGGCGGATTACCCACATGATAGCTATTGGGAGGAAGTCACTTTAGCCTTTTCAGATGGAGAGGAACGAGTAGTTGCCACAACGAATACCGCTTGTTTTCAAGAAATAAAGTTCCCAATGAAAACAACACAAACTTTGACATTAAAATGCTTACGAAAAGCGCTGGACTCTTCTCCATTTCCAGCGTTGACCCAAATTGAAGTATTCGGTCGGAATAAATAACAAGAGGTCGGGACAGAACCGTTTAGCTCCGAGAAATAAGAAGAAATTTCCGAAAATTGATCTTTGATTTTTGGAGAATTTCGGCTTATTTCCGAAGGAGTTGGTTCTGTTCCCGCCGTTTATCAGTTTTTGAGCGTGGAGCAAAAATCCAAAGTGATTTTTGTCCCACGCTCTTGTTTTTAAGAGAAATAATCAAGAAAGGTCGCTTTTTATTTTCTTTTACGTTATAATACAATAAGTTAATATGTTAACAAGTTAAGGAGTGGTGGAGATGTGTAGTCAAGAAAATAAACAAAGACTGATCTCTCTAGGAGAAAATGTCACAGATGAATGGATTCAAACGCAATTAAATGAATGCGTTTCAAAAATTGCTAAAAATATGCAGCGTTTCGGAACACAGTTTCCTTCAGCTTGTGCTACGAATGGTCGATATCGTCTCAAAGCTAACGATGATTGGACCAATGGCTTTTGGACAGGCATGCTTTGGCTGGCATATGAGTGGTCTCACCAAGAAAAATTTCGTTTACTGGCAATGGAAAATATTGACAGCTTTAAACAACGATTAGAGGAGCATTTTGTTTTGGACCACCATGACATTGGTTTTTTATATAGTCTATCGGCGGGTGCTGGGTATAAAATTACCGGTGATGAGCGCTGTAAACAAGAAGTGCTAGCTGCCGCTGAAGTATTGTCAGCACGATTCCAAGAAAATGGCTCCTTCATCCAAGCGTGGGGCCATTATGGTGATCCCAAAGAATATCGATTAATTATCGACTCATTAATGAATTTACCGCTTTTATTTGAAGCAACTAAATTATCTGGAAATAGGGTTTATGAGGAAATTGCCTCACGTCACTATCATACGTTAATGAAAACGGTGATTAAATCCGATGCGACAACTTATCATACCTATTATTTTGATCCAGAAACAGGCAAATCAAAACATGGAGCTACGCATCAAGGACATAGTGATACTTCCATTTGGGCACGAGGCCAAAGTTGGGCAATTTTAGGGATTCCCCTAAACGAAACATTTCTCCATTCCCAACCATTTCCAGAAATGTATCCACAAATAGTGGAGGTTTTTCTAGCTCATTTGCCAGCAGATTTAATTCCCTATTGGGATTTTGATTTTAATGACCAAATGCCATCTGACAAAGATAGCTCGGCACTGGCAATTGCGGCATGTGGTTTATTGGAAGCAGACAAACTACAGGCTTTTCCTCAAGCAAAAGAGCTTGCCAAAGGAATGATTTATCAATTAGGAGAATATTATCGTACGAAAAATGATTCCGAAAATGAAGGACTGCTACTCCATGGTGTTTACGCACATGCAGAAGGAAAAGGGATTGATGAACCCAACTTATGGGGCGATTATTTTTACATGGAAGCCTTAATGCGTTTAGCAAAACCATCATGGCAAAGATACTGGTAAAGGGGAAAAATGATGCAAACGTTTGAGATTAAAGAAGACTTTTTATTAAATGGACAACCAATAAAAATTATTAGCGGGGCGATTCATTACTTTCGAATGACACCTAGACAATGGGAAGATAGCCTCTATAATCTGAAAGCTTTAGGAGCTAATACAGTAGAAACCTACATTCCTTGGAATATTCATGAACCAGAAGAAGGCGTATACGATTTTGAAGGAATGAAAAACATTGAAGCATTTGTCCGCTTGGCAGAAAAACTGAATTTACTAGTTATTCTGCGTCCTTCGGCTTATATTTGTGCAGAATGGGAGTTTGGTGGCTTACCAGCATGGCTTTTGAAAGAAAAAGGTGTGCGATTACGTTCGACAGATCCTATTTTTATGACTAAAGTTCGTAACTATTTTCAAGTATTATTGCCTAAACTAGCACCGCTGCAGATAACACAAGGTGGACCAGTGATCATGATGCAGGTTGAAAATGAATATGGGTCCTATGGCATGGAGAAAGCGTACTTGCGACAAACCAAGCAGATAATGGAAGAACTGGGGATTGAGGTTCCTCTTTTTACATCTGATGGCGCTTGGGAAGAGGTTCTGGATGCGGGGACGTTAATTGAAGAGGATGTTTTTGTGACAGGAAATTTTGGCAGTCATTCGAAAGAAAATGCTGCTGTTTTGAAAAAATTTATGACTCGTCATGGTAAAAAATGCCCATTGATGTGCATGGAATACTGGGATGGGTGGTTCAATCGTTGGGGCGAACCAGTGATTCAGCGAGAAGGTACCGACTTGGCGAAAGAAGTAAAAGATATGCTGGCAGTGGGTTCTTTAAATCTCTATATGTTTCATGGAGGAACAAATTTCGGCTTTTATAACGGGTGTTCGGCGCGAGGTGCAAAAGATTTACCTCAAGTCACTAGCTATGATTATGATGCTTTATTAACAGAAGCAGGAGAACCAACAGAAAAATATTATGCCGTTCAAAAAGCAATTAAAGAAGTATGTCCAGAAGTTTGGCAAGCACAACCACGCACGAAAAAACTGGGGAATTTAGGAAGCTTTCCAGTAACTGCTAGCGTATCCTTATTCGCAGTAAAAGATCAAATGATGACACCGAAGACCACCGCGTATCCATTAAGTATGGAAGAAGCTGGCTCAGGCTATGGCTACTTGCTTTATTCGTTTGATTTAAAAAATTATCATCATGAAAATAAACTAAAAGTGGTCGAGGCCAGTGATCGTTTACACATTTATGTAGATGGAGATTTAGCTGCTACCCAATATCAAGAGACAGTGGGAGAAGAGCTACTGATTTCAGGGCAAACTGAAAAAGACACACTTGCGTTAGATATCTTAGTGGAAAATTTAGGTCGCGTTAATTATGGCTTTAAATTAAATAATCCGACACAAAGTAAAGGAATTCGAGGTGGAGTGATGCAAGACATTCATTTTCATCAAGGCTATCAACACTATCCCTTAACTTTTTCACAAGAGCAATTAGCCAAGATTGATTACACAGCTGGAAAAAATCCATTGCAGCCTTCATTTTATCAAGTAACATTTGAATTAGAACAGCTAGCAGACACGTATATTGACTGTCGAGGCTACGGCAAAGGATTCATTGTGGTCAATGGTCATCATCTAGGTCGTTATTGGGAAATAGGACCCATTCATTCGCTGTATTGTCCCAAAGAATTTTTACAGCAAGGACAAAATGAAGTAGTAATTTTTGAAACAGAAGGAATTAACATTGAGTACTTGAAATTTACGAATCAAGTAATCATAGATTAAAAAAATAGAAGTAGAAGCTGAAATTTATTCGGCTTCTACTTCTATTTTGGTTTTGAAATATTTCCAATGTTTATAACTAATAATATATTCAGCAACACTACCATCTGCGAGATAGGAATGTTTAACTTGTTTAACAGCGGGTTCACGAAAACTTAATTGAAGTAAATTCAATAACTCAGCATCTTCGGGAAAGACAATTTCATTTGTTTCTACAGAAGCCAACGAGAAGAGGTCTACTGAAAAATCTTTACGGACTCGTTCATACACACTTGCATAAGCTGTGAGGTCCTTTGAGAGCGGCTCTTTAACAAGCTTTTTGGGAAGATGTGTGATATGTACGAGAAAGGGTGTATCTTCAGAATAGCGTACACGCTTGATTCTATAATAAGAAGCGTTAGCTGGTAAGCCTAATTCCTTTAAAATTTCGGCTTGATTTTCTTCTTCAATTGAAAGGACTTTAACTTTTTCAGAGTCTAAAGAATGCAACTCGATATCAGAAAATTTTACATTTTGAGAAACTTTTGATTTCGAAACAAAGGTCCCTTTTCCTTGGATACGATACAAGTAACCTGCACTGGTCAGCTCATTCAGTGCTTTGACAGCTGTGATAGAGCTAACAGCATATTTTCGTTTAATATCGGCTTCAGAATAAAATTTATCACCAGGAATAAAGGTATGATTTTTTATTTCACGTAAAAGGTCTTGTTTAATTTGTTCATATTTAGGTAACATGCGATTGCCTCCATTCTAGTAATCGAATGAATTAAGCATAACATGTTAACTAGCCTTTAGCAAACACTTTGAAAAAGAGGAAAGACAATTTTTATTTAAAGAATTCAAAAAAATAAATTCAATATATTAAGATATTAGGTTTACGGATAACTTAGTATGTGTTATAGTAAGTTCGTAGAGAACATAACATGTTAAGTAGGGTCACCTACATCTAGGGAGGGAAATTCGTGGAAAACATTGTATTAATTAGTCATGGTAGCATGGCTGAAGGCGTCAAAGTTAGCTTAGAAATGATCGTTGGTCGGCAAGAACACGTGCATACAGTCTCATTACGACCAGATAGTGACAATCTTCAATTTGAGAAAGAGCTAAATGAAAAAATGAAAGCCCTTAACGGTACGACACTGATTATTGCTGATTTACTAGGAGGAACGCCATGTAACGTGGCAACTAAGAATTATTTGAACGTTGACGGAGTGGAAATTATTGCAGGGATGACACTCTCTGTTGTGATTGAAGCAGTGGTTAATCAACAGGCTTCGATTAAAGAATTAGTTTGTTTAGCACAAGAAAATATTGTTGATGTAAAGGCTGGAATGAATCAAGCAGAACAAGAGATTTCAGAAGCCAGCAAAGAAAAAGAATTAAGTAACTATAGTCAATATGCTGGAAAAGAAAATATTGTAAACACACGGATTGATGAACGGTTAATTCATGGACAAGTAGCGGGAATTTGGTCGACAAGTCTTAGTACACAGCGAATAATTGTAGCCAATGATGAGGCGGCTACAGATCCTTTACAAAAATCATCTTTGAGAATGGCAGCGCCTTCTTCGATGCGTTTATCTGTTCTTGGAGTAGAAGCTGCCGCTAAAAATATTCAATCAGGAAAATATGGTAAACAGCGTTTATTTTTATTATTTAAAAATCCGAAAGATGTGCTCCGCTTTATCGAAGCGCAAGGACCTATCAAAACTGTAAATGTTGGGAATATGAGTTACAAAGAAGGAGCACGCGAAGTAACAAAAAGTATTCAAGTTTTACCAGAAGAAGAACAAATTTTTGAAACAATCGCTTCAAAAGGCGTCACGGTGACAGCCCAATTAGTTCCAAACGATCCAGTCGTTGATTTTATGAAAAAATTACGCGGCTAAAACAGTCAGACTAAGAAAGAATATTTTTAAATTTAGGAGGAAATTTCAATGCATTTAGCAGCGTATCAAATTATTTTAATTACTATTTATGCGTTTATTGCTATTAATGACTCACTTATTTCAAATACGTTGACGCAACCAGCTATTGCTGGAATGATTTCTGGAATGATTATGGGAGATTTAAAAACTGGTTTAATGGTTGGCGGCACTCTTCAATTAATGCGTTTAGGAATTGCTGCTTTTGGTGGAGCATCGGTACCTGATTATTTCACAGGGGCTGTTTTAGGAACCGCTTTCGCTGTAATCTCTGGAAAAGGAGCGGAGTATGGTATTGGCTTAGCTGTTCCTGTTTCTCTGTTGATGTTGCAACTAGATGTAGTGGCCCGTTTTTGTAATGTCTTTTTACTTCATAGTGTCGATAAAGCGATTGATAAGATGCAAGTAAAACGGATTCCACGCTTAGTTTTATCTGGTTCTGTTCTATGGGGACTGTCTCGTGCCATTCCGATTTTATTAATGTTATTAGCGGGGGATGCTGTAGTAACAACGATTACCGATAACATGCCAGAATGGCTAATGACGGGCTTAAAAACAGCTGGAGGGGTATTACCTGTTGTCGGTGTAGGAATTTTATTACGTTACTTGCCAACGAAGCAATATATCCCCTATTTACTATTAGGCTTTTTCTTAGCGGCTTATTTAAAAGTTCCAATGTTAGGTGTTTCGATAGTTGGGATGGTAGCAGCGATGCTTGTATTTAAACGTGATGGGGCAAAAAGCACGACGCAAGCAACAACAGGAAATGGTGATTTTGAAGGAGGATATGACGGCGATGAGTAAGCATAAACTGACAAAAAAAGAATTAAATGCAATTAGCTGGCGTTATATTTTAGGAAGCCAATTAAACTGGAACTATGAACGTATGATGAGTTCAGGATATTTATACGGCATCTTACCTGTTTTAAAAAAATTCTATGGTCATGATGAAGCACAATTTCAAGATATGATGCGCACACACAATCAATTTTTTAACACCAATGCTATTTTTGGGAATTTAATTATGGGGATTGATGTTGCGATTGAAGAGCAAGATGGCTATAAAGCGAAAGAAACAATTATTGCGCTAAAAACAGCTCTGATGGGTTCTTTGGCAGGCGTTGGAGACTCTTTATTCCACGTTATTTGGGGGACGATTTTCGGCTCTGTTGCAGGGACACTGGCTCAAAATGGTTCGGTGGTGGGCTGTGTTATTTGGATTATTGCAAATATTGCACTATTGTTTGGTCGGGCCGCGCTCTTACCACTTGGTTATAAGCAAGGGGTCAAACTAGTGACGACCTTAAAAGACAAGTTATCTGCCTTTACGAATGCAGCAACTGTTCTTGGTGTGACTGTGATTGGTGCCTTAATTCCTTCAGTTATCAAGGCGACAGTTCCTTTTGTTTATAAAAAGAACGGGGTCGAATTAGTTATTCAAGATACGTTAGATGCGATTTTGCCTTCCTTAGTTCCAATCTTACTTGTTCTTTTGACTTATTGGATGTTAGGTCAAAAGAAACTAAATTCCACACGAGTGATTTGGATTATTTTAATTTTATCGATTGTTTTGAGTGCCTTTGGTATTTTGGCGTAAAAAGTATATTAAGTGATTTTCAGAGAGTCGGAGAGTGTAGAAAGTATTTTTCTTCACTCTTTTTCTCTAATTTGGATGTAAGCGTTTTACAATAATTTTTTAGGAGGAGAAAGAATGAAAAACAGGAAAATATGGTTAATGCTGGTCGGACTGTTTACTGCTTTGACGAGCGGATTTATGGGAACCACTCTTACTTTTGCAGAAGAAAACGAAGCGAGCCAAACGATTGAGCAACCCTCTTACATTTCAGATTTCCCCAATCAAGTTGGAAATTGGCAAGATTTGGTGGGAACAGCAGAAAAAAAGAATGATTCTGCTGGTTTATGGATCGCAAACACGAAGCAAGGGGCAAACCTCGAATCTGTCTCTATCAATCTTGATGCACGCGAACAATCTTCAGGAGATCTTGAACTAACCTTTTTATATGAAGGGCAAAGTAACTTCGGATTGGTTTTTCGCGGAGATAAACAAAAGACGAGTCAATGGCAATCTTTTGCTTATAATCGTGACGGCCGCTGGCAATTAGGACAACCAGGCGGTAAATGGCTAACTAATATTCCGGGACCAACATTACTAAGTGGCCAACAATATAAACTGCTGGTTCGCTATGATGGGAAAAAAATTCAGACATTCCTGAATGATCAATTATTTTATGAAAATGAAGAGGTTCATTATCCTGATGGTACGTCCATTAATGATGACTGGACGGGTGCTGTAGGAATTAGACTATTTGGTAATCTTTCAAAGCTGAATATCATTTCTATGAAAAGTGGCTCCGTTGGTAGCATTCCTGTTATCGATTCATCTGCAGAGTACCGAGAATTAAAAGAAAAATGGCGAAATCAGCTTGTTTCAAAAGAATATGATTCAACTAACCAAGCGCTTGTAGACTACGTCCAAAAAATCTCCAATGAAGCAACAGAACTCGATCAAACGATGAATAAAGAGCCGAACCGCAACTATTTATGGCCACTAGAGCCTGGCAATACGCCATCGGCTGATTTAACGACTCAATTTACCAAATTGCAAAAATTAGCGTTAGCCTATGGAACGAAGGGGAGTACGCTTTACCAAGATGACAAATTGGCAGCAACCATTATTGATGGCTTAGATTTTATGGTAACGCAAAAAGGATATGATGGGAAAAAGTACCACGGAAATTGGTGGGACTGGCAAATTGGTGTGCCACAGAAGTTTCTTAATATTCTAATGATTTTAGAGGATAAAGTTTCTCCGGAAAAGCAACAAATCTATACAAATGCGCTGAGCAGTTATGTCCCAGATCCGTTTAAACAGTTGTATACAAAACCACAAGGAACGTTTGTGGATTTAGCTTTTATCCCAAATTTTGTGACATCAGGAGCGAACCGAACGGACTTAGCTTTAACTGTTTTGGGGTTAGGAATTTTACAAAAGGATAGCGGGAAAATTAACCAAGCATCCAGTAGTATCGTCGATGTATTTAAATTAGTCACAAAAGGTGATGGTTTTTACCAAGATGGTTCTTTTATCCAGCACAATAACATTCCTTATACAGGTTCGTATGGCAATGTTTTGGTGAAAGGGGTTGGACAAATTTTGGCCATTACAGCAGATTCATCTTTTCAAATGGATGCAACTCTTGTGACAGAATTTGTTGAAAATGTTGATCGTGCCTTTTTTCCTTTGATTTATAAAGGTGAAATGCTACCAACTGTGAATGGCCGTTCCATCTCAAGAGCCCCAGCAGTTGGAAAAACAGGCTATGGCTCAACTACCATGTATAATTTATTAATTGTGGCTAAATTTGCCCCTAATAATTATCAAAAGAAATTTCAAGAAGCCGTTAAATATTGGATGAAGGAGAACCCAGATTATTATTTGACAAATGCTCGTGATTTTAATGATTTACAGATGACTATGCAACTTTTAACTAATCCAGAAATTACGGGAGGGCAACTTCCTTTTACAGGCACGAAACTTTATGCTTCGATGGATCGATTTGTCCAACGAACACCTAGTTATATGTTTGGGCTAGGCTTGTATTCAAAGCGCACTGCATCTTTTGAAGCAGGGAATAAAGAAAATAAACGTGGCTGGCACACTGGTGACGGAATGATGTACGTATATAATGATGACGAGGTTCAATTTAATTCCAGCTATTGGCCAACTGTAGATCCCTATCGATTACCAGGAACAACGGTAGATACCATTTCTTTGGCAGATGAAGTTTCAGCATTTACAACAATCACATCGAAAGAGCAATGGGTTGGTGGAGTAACGTCAGACAATCAGGCAGTAGTAGGAATGGCTCTTAATAAAGACGGGACCAAAAATAATGGGAAACTTTTACCTATGAACCTACAAGCTAAAAAATCTTGGTTTGTATTAAATGGGCAAATTATCGCATTAGGCGCAGGAATTAAAGGAGATACAGAGGCTTCGATTGAGACAGTTGTTGATAATCGTTTGTTAAATGATGCGTATCAGTATCAAGTGCTATCAAATATTGGGGAGATTCATGAGAAAAATGAAACGAGTAAAAAACAATGGTTATTACTAAAGTCGGATCATTCCAATGCTAATATGGGTTATTATTTTCCAGAAGAAACAACGGTTAATGTTAAAAGTGAAACTAGAAAAGGAACCTATAAAGCAATTAATGAAGCATTTCCAAGTGATAAAGAATATGTAGGTGATTATCGAACATTTACGATTCAACATGGTCAACACCCAACGAACGAGCATTATGCTTATGTAGTTTTACCAGGAATCGATGAAACTGATTTAAAAACATATGCGGCCAAAAAAACAGTAGAAGTTCTCTCAAATACAGAAGAAATTCAAGCAGTTAAGCAAGAAGAAGAAGGCTATCTTGGGGTTAACATTTGGTCAGAAACTGGCGGTACAATAGCAGGGATTACCTCAAATAAAGCTATTTCTTTAATGAGAAAGACACAACAACACCAAAAAACGTATACTTTCTCTGATCCCACACAAACAACTAAGACACTGACTTTAAAAATACCAAAAGATTACAGCACAGTAATTAGTCAAAGTGACGGAATCACTTATGATGATGCAACAGAAACCTTTACTATTAATTTTGAAAATGCCGCAGGAAGTAGTAAACAAATTATTGTAGAATAACTCAAAGAAATTAAAGTAGCCTCAAATTCCGATTAAAACTGGAATTTGAGGCTACTTTGTAGAAATTATTTAAGATTCTAACATTTCTGCAGGTAATAAAATCGTTTCACGATGGCCATCATCAAAAGCAAAAATTCGCGACGGATATGCCGTAGAATAACTAAATGGTAAGTCGATGGCCATTTCTACTGAACTATTTTCTTGAGAAAAATGGACAGTCACTTTGCCATTATTGTTCAACAAATCAAAGTGAAGTAAGTCGTTTAAAGGGATAACCCCTTTTAGATTTAAGTCAATAATCAACCAAATACTATCAATTAAGCCACTAGGTAAGCTAGAAACAACACCTAATGAAGCATAGCGGCTACGGTCACTATCAAAACGTTCAAACATATGGATGACCTCCTTTTTGTTTACTTACTTTTAGTATACTGCAAATTTTAAAAAAAGAAATTGTTTCGTTTGAAAATATTGCGTAGATTAGCAAAAATTTAATATTCCTCTGTAGCTTCCTAGCTTTGCAGGTGTCATCATTTATGTGAAGAAATCAAGACATGCAGTAAAAAGAAAATGGGACGTACGTTGTTTCAACGCACATCCCATTTCTAAAACGTAAGAGAATCAGCTGAACAAAAGTGTACTCTTTATTCGGCTAATTCTGGTTCAGTCGTTTCAGCAGCTGTTCCTTCTTCTTCTTCAGGAGCAGTTTGTGCTTCAACAATAGCAACTAGTTGTTCTTCTGGATCAGTTAAAATTTCATAGTCTTTGTGTTCAGGTAAATCAGCGATTGTAAGAGCATCACCAATTTCTAAGTTTGTAATATCTACTTCAATTGATTCTGGCAATTTATCTGGTGTGGCTGCCACTAAAACAGTGTACAAGTTTTGAGCTAAGGTACCCCCAGCTTTCACACCTGCAGATTCACCAATTAATTGAACTTCTGCTTCGACTTCTGTTGTTTCTTTCATATTTACAGATAAGAATTCAACATGAAGCATTTGACCAGTAAAGGTATCTAATTGTGCTTTAGACATTAATGTGTTGATGTTTTTGCCATCAACTGTCATTTTAATAACGGTGTTAGCACCATGTTCGCGTAAAATTTTTGATAAGTCTTTTTCTTCAAAATAGATTGGTGTACTTTCAATTTGGTAACCGTAAACAATGGCAGGTACTTTCCCTTCGTGACGTAGCTGATTTCTTAGTGAACGTGGACGGATAGCTCTTTCTTTAACTTCTAATTGTACTGACATAACCTAATTCCTCCTTGAAATAATGAGTGATTTGGTTAAACTCAGAAACAAAACATAATGGAAAAAAGAAACTCTTTTTTCAGTTGTTCTTGTCTAGAAAAATGCTAACAATAATCAAAAAATCCCCACAAATATTGCCAGGCAACACTCATGGGAATGGTTCATTGTTATCGTTGTTCTCTCCCAGGTCATTACGCTGTTTTTGAGAAACCTTTATTTACTTTACTTATTAACCGTAACACTTATATTTTTATACGTCAAGGAATTACCTTTTTCCACTTTTCATCTTTAACGGATTCCACTATACTAATACCAGAATGGAGCGGAACAATGCGATTAGATAAATTACTAGAAGAACTTCAGTTTGGATCACGCAAAACGGTGAAACGATTAATCAAAGGCAAGCAGGTCACTGTGGATGGCATCGTGACTTTAAATGAAAGTCAAAATGTCGATGCGCAATTACAAATGATTAAAGTAAAAGGACAATTAATTTCGCATAAGACACATGTGTACTACATGTTGAATAAGCCAAAAGGTGTGGTTAGCGCTGTCTCAGATGCATCTAAAAAAACAGTCATTGATTTGATTGCGCCGCAAGACAGACGCCCTGGTCTTTATCCAGTGGGAAGACTCGATGGCGATACGGAAGGGTTACTTCTATTAACAGATAATGGACAATTAGGGTATCAATTAATTCGGCCAAATAAAGAAGTAGCGAAATGTTATGAAGTGAAAGTCAATGGTTTGGTCTCTGCAGAAGATTGTGCTAAATTTAAAGATGGGATTGTTTTGCAAGGAGGCATTCAATGTAAGCCGGCAAAAATAACTGTTCTTGCAGCGACTGAAACGGAGAGTCATGTTTTCCTGACTATTCAAGAAGGAAAATTTCACCAAGTGAAAAAAATGTTTTTATCTGTGGGGAAAAAAGTGACTGCTTTAAAACGCCAAACTATGGGGCCGTTGCGGCTAGATCCGCAATTACCTTTAGGTGCTTATCGTTCATTAACAAGAGAAGAGTTACAATTGCTATTGCCTTATTTTTTTATTGAAAAACAACAAACAAGCAAAGCGTTACCGAGTAATTTGAAAAGAGAAGAGGAACGGAAATGAAAACATTGCTTTTTGATGTTGATGATACATTGTTAGATTTTAAATTGGCTGAAAAGAAGGCGCTCCATGCCTTATTTGAAGAAGAAAATGTACCATTTACATCTGAAGTCGAGTCAACATACCACCGAATTAATCAAGGATTATGGCGTTCATTTGAAGAAGGAAAAATAACAAAAGATGTTCTCCTTGATACACGGTTTGGTTTATTGTTTGACGCGTTTAATCGAGAAGTTGATAGCGTTAAAATGGGAGAAAACTACCGAGAATATTTAAGTCAAGGACATGACTTGCTTGGCAATAGTCAACGTATCTTGGAAAAATTAGCACCCCATTATGATTTATATATTGTGACAAACGGAGTGGCAAAAACACAGTATCGTCGGTTGGAAGAGTCGAAATTAATGCCTTATTTTAAAGATATTTTTGTTTCAGAAGAAGTGGGTTATCAAAAACCGATGAAAGAGTATTTTGATTTTGTTTTTGAGCGGATTCCTAATTTTAGTCGAGAAAAAACAATGATTATTGGTGATTCTTTGCATTCAGATATTCAAGGAGGCCAACAAGCGAAAATTCAAACTGTTTGGCTCAATCCGACCTCCGCTCCAGCAACACCAACCATTCAACCCAATTATACGATTCAACAGCTAGATGAGTTGTTATCAATTCTTGGGCATTAAAAAACAACATTTCCTGTACAGGAAATGTTGTTTTTTTAACTTAAATGTAACCGTAAGCGAACCATATCCTTTAAAGGCAAGCCGTTTTCTATAATGGGCTCATCATAATGATGGATAAAAAAATCTGATTCAATATGTGTCATTCGAAAACCGACTTTTTGGTAGAGATATAGCTGTTGAAAGCCTGTGCTCCCAGTCCCAATCTCCAAGTAATCATACTTTTCTTTTTTGGCAAAATCAATGGCAAAATGTAATAATTCTTGCCCGATGCCCCGCCCGCGGCTTTCTTCTGAGACAGCGATGTTTACGATTTCCAATGTCCGTGGGTGAGTCGGCAACAGGACTAAAATTCCTTGAAGTTCTTCAGTCTGATAGTCAAAGCAAATACCGCGGGTAATGTAATCTGCCACCATTTTTTTTGATGGATCTGCCTCATAAAGAAGAGCGTAATGCGCAGTTGTAAGTGCTTCTTTTTTGACTTTTTTAATCATAGGTAGGATTCTCCTTTTATTGATAAGTATACTGTAATTGAAAGAAGTGTGGGCAGATTTTTCATAAGAAGATAAAAATCACATGAAAAGTCTTGGAAAAGGTCTGGCATTCTTCAGAGTTTTCATTATAATAGTAAAAGACAATGAAGTTTTTGAAAAGAAAGAGGTTTATACATGAAAGATAGTCAGCCAATTATCATTGGTGTTACTGGCGGATCAGGAAGCGGAAAAACCAGTGTTAGCCGTGCGATTTTTAATAATTTTCCCGATCATTCAATTATGATGTTAGAACAGGATTCTTATTATAAAGATCAGAGCCATTTGAGTTTTGAAGAACGTTTAAATACCAATTATGATCATCCTTTTGCGTTTGATACAGATTTATTGATTCAACATGTTGAACAACTGTTAAACTATCAAGCCATTGAAAAGCCAGTTTATGACTACGTTGCGCATACAAGAAGTACAGAAACGGTGATACAAGAACCGAAAGAAGTAATTATTCTTGAAGGGATTTTAATTTTAGAAGATCGCCGCTTAAGGGATTTAATGGATATTAAAGTGTATGTGGATACAGATGATGACATCCGTATTATTCGTCGAATCAAGCGTGATATGGAAGAACGTGGCCGTACGTTGGATTCTGTGATTGAACAATATTTGACAGTCGTGAAGCCCATGTATCACCAATTTATTGAACCTACGAAACGTTATGCAGATATCATTGTGCCAGAAGGTGGCGAAAACCACGTAGCTATTGATTTAATTAATACAAAAGTGGATAGTATTTTAACAAAAATGTAATAGTCAGCTTAAATAGCCGTCTCTATATCAGAGTCGACTGTTTAAGCTTTTTTTGACTTTTAAAGGGTGGTTTTATCAAATATTTTAAGGGATAGCTAAAAAGTTGAAAATATTGCAAGAAACAATATGCTATAATTTTTTAAAGGAAAAGGAGGGAAGGGAATCTGAATGATAAAAAGAGGTGAGGTTTTTTATGCGAATCTCTCACCAGTTGTTGGTTCCGAACAAGGTGGGATTCGACCTGTCCTGATTATTCAAAATAACAAAGGTAACTTATTTAGTCCAACGTTGATTGTTGCACCGATTACCCGTAACGTAAGCAAGCGGCTGCAACCAACGCAAGTCCTCATCGAAATTCCCCATAACGAGTGCAGGACGCCATCACTTATTTTGTTAGAACAAATTCGAACATTGGATAAAGAACGAATGCTACACAAGGTT
This sequence comes from Enterococcus sp. DIV1090, assembly GCF_050537975.1. NCBI lineage: Bacteria > Bacillati > Bacillota > Bacilli > Lactobacillales > Enterococcaceae > Enterococcus > Enterococcus sp. DIV1090. Next base: position 584,366 of record NZ_CP172917.1, read on the forward strand.
TGTCAACTTTCTCGTGAAGAGATGGAACAGGTCAATCAAGCTTTAAAAGTTAGCGTTGGTATCCGTTAATTTACATATAAAGAAATCGTTTTGGGGAAACGGTTTCTTTTTTTTGTTGAAATGGTTTCCAAATATTCGTTTTTCTCGTATAGTGAAAGAGGAGGCGATCACATGGATAAAATTCGTTATGGAATTATGAGTACTGCCCAAATTGTCCCAAGATTTGTAGCAGGGCTTCGAGAAAGCGCGCAAGCTGAAGTGCGCGGGATTACATCAAGGCGTTTAGAGAATGCTCAAAAAATGGCTAAAGAATTAGCGATTCCGGTGGCTTATGGCAGTTATGAAGAGTTATGTAAGGATGAAACAATTGATATTATTTATATTCCCACCTACAATCAAGGACATTACTCAGCAGCTAAGCTTGCGTTATCACAAGGAAAACCCGTCCTACTGGAAAAACCATTTACATTAAATACTGCTGAAGCAGAAGAACTCTTCGCAATCGCACAGGAGCAAGGGGTTTTTCTAATGGAAGCTCAGAAGTCTGTCTTTTTACCAATTACCCAAAAAGTAAAGGCGACAATTCAAGAAGGGAGATTGGGAGAGATTTTATGGGTTCAGTCAGTTACTGCCTATCCCAATGTGGACCATATTCCCTGGTTTTACTCGAGAGAAGCGGGTGGTGGAGCGCTTCATGGCTCAGGAAGTTATCCATTACAATACTTACAATACGTATTAGGGAAAGAGATTCAAGCGGTTACGGGAACCGCAACATATCAGCAAGGGGCGACGGATAGTCAATGTAATTTAGCTTTGAAATTTGCTGAAGGGACGCTGGGCAATATTTTTATTAATGTTGGTTTAAAGATACCTAGTGAAATGACCATCTGTGGGACAAAAGGGCAAATCGTTATTCCTAATTTCTGGAAAACAGACTGTGCTTATTATACAGATGCTCAAGGCAACACTGTCAAATGGTCTGAACAATTCACTAGTGAATTTACCTATGAAATCAATCATGTGAATCAATGTTTACAAGATAAAAAGTTAACTAGCCCCGTAATGACGAAGGAATTAACGATAGCAACCGTTAAAATTGTTGAAAGTTTTTATCAAGAATGGTTTGATAACGAATAATTACCATCACTTGCTATCCAAACTATTCTGTGTTAAAGTGTGTTTTATGCGACGAGTTGACTCAATCAGATAGCTTCGGCTATTCCGTTTTGACGGCTAGTGATTGTCAAACACAACGACACCAGATAGTACGGCTATCAGTTACCGGATTTGTAACGTGTCGGACAGAATACTTTTGTGGAGAAGGTTTCTGTCTATTTATGCAAATAAATAGTGTGGTATCCCTTAACAGTTACTACTGTTAAGGGATTTTTTTGTATGAGAAGAGAAGTGTTGCACTTTTATAAGTGCAACTTTTTTGTGTTGTGGAACAGATAAAATAACGCTATAGTTTTAAGTGTAAAGGGAAAAGAAAAGAGGTGACAAGGTATGACCGTGTTGTTGTCCAAAAGAGCGATAAATATTTTATTGATGCTTTTGGATTTGGAAGGGAGTATTACCACGCAAGAATTAGCTGAGAACTTTACTGTCAGCGTTCGAACAATTAAGTATGATTTAGAAGATATTCGTGCTTGGTTTGAACAGCACGATGAGACACTTTATTCAAAACGAAATAAGGGAATCTGGCTAGATTTACCTGACTCTAAACGCTTACTGTTAAAAAATGAAATTATCGATGTCGATCGATTTGAAACCTATCCTGATCAAAAAAGACGAGTCAATGTATTGATTTTTCAGTTATTGTCAGTCAAAGGGTACTTAACGGCACAGCAGCTAGCAGATGAATTATTAGTGAGTCGAAACACAATTGTCAGTGATTTGGAACAGGTCGAACGGTTGCTGAAAGCATATGATTTAACCTTAATTCGCCAAGCACGGCAAGGGTTTACAATTAGTGGTGAAGAAAGCAATGTACGATTACTGATGGAATTTATCACTCAAAAAGAACTTACAGAATACGATATTTACCAAATTATGAACTATGTGACAAAGACAAAAGGGGCTGAAAAGATCCCTAAAATTAAATTTGGGTCAGGGACATTGTTTCAAGGTTGTTATCGTAGTGCATTGAAAAAAATGCGAAATTTAATTAATCCACTCGATCAAAATCAATTTGATTATGCCGAAATATTATCTATTACGTTGAGAGTGGCAATTGCCGCAGCACGTATGCAGATGGCACATACAATTGGGACTTACCGAGTATTATCGCAAAAAACACGCTTTGAACAACGGAACGAAGTACCACTTTTACTTTTACAAGAGGTGTTTGAACGGTATGACTTGCCTTTATTAGCGGATGAATATTTTTATATTTATAGTGATTTATTCGGAACCCATCAACGGCAAGATATGGTTCAATTAACAAAGCAAGTGATTGAAAGCGTTTCAAAAGAGCTGGATTATCCTTTTGTAAATGATCGCCAATTATTTACGAACTTGTTTGCACACCTGTCCTTACGTTTTACAAAGAAACATTTATTTATTAATGAATACAATCCGTTTTCTGAAGAAATCAAAGGAAAACACCCAGCGTTATTTTTAGCTATTCAAAGTGCCTGTAAACAATTAATTCAACGTTCTGTTTTGTTAGTCAACGATTCTTTCTGCGCATATATTGCGTTGCATTTTTTGGCAGCTCAGGAACGACAACAGCAGGAAGCTAAAGTTGTTAGGATTGTGTATGTTTGCTCGACGGGCTTAGGTGTGACCAGTTTAATTGAACAAAAAATTTTAGAGGAAGTACCAAACGTTGAACTCGCAGGATTTGCTTCTGTTTTAAATGCAACTGAAGTGATTCAAGCAGAAAAGCCCGATTTGGTATTGAGTATTTTCCCAATTGAAGAAATGACATACCCATTTATTAAAGTTAGTCCATTGTTGACGGACACAGACTTAAGTTTGATTCGGGAAGAGGTCGATAAAATTTTATTAGGGAAACGTCAAGGGAAAGGTACCGCTCGCTCCACGAAATCTGATGTAATTGAAAAAAATGAACGGATACAAAGCCAAGATTTGTTAGTAAAAGCGTATATTATTTATGAAGAGTTAAAACGAATGTTTCAAACAAAGTTACTGAGCGAATATCAAGAAGCCTTTTTACTGCACGTTTTATTAATGACACATCGGATTACGTTTAATAAACAATACGAAGAGATTCCTTGTAATAGAGAAGTATCTCATGAAAGGCAAGAAGAAATTCGGCAAATTGAATGTTTATTTGCTAAAAATGAGTTACCTGTCAATCATGCTGAAATTTCAGCATTACTTAATTATTTAGAACAACCAAAGGAGGAAGAGGATGGAACTAGCAATGGAAGCACAGGAGATCATTCAACAAAGTGCTGAACCAGAAAAGCTACAATCGATTATCAAACAAACCAGTGCGCGATTAGCAGAAGCACAAATTGAACCAACGGAATTACAGTGGACGATTTTGATTAACCATCTCAATGAGATGCTGAATCGTTCAAGAGAAGGAACGACATTATCTGGTGTTGATCGGACGTTATTTACGGAACTAACACCAGAAACGTTGAAAATTGCACAAGAAACAACAGAAGCAATTGGTCAGTTATCAGAAGATGAATGGTATGTTTTAGCTGTTCATTTTGAAGTTGCTAAACAAAACAATTAATAGGAGGAAAAGTTATGATTACAGTAGTTATCGCAGATCGTTTAGGAAAAGGACAAAATGTTGCAAAAGGAGTGGAGCAAGCCGGTGGTCGCGCGGTTGTTGTTCCAGGAATGGGCGCTGATATGCGTTTAGGAGATGTGATGCAACAAGAAAAGGCTGATTTAGGCATTTCTTTCTGTGGCAGTGGTGGTGCAGGAGCGTTAACGGCTGCTACCAAATACGGGTATCCCGAAAGACATGGCATGCGATCAATCGAAGAAGGGGTAACAGCAATTAACGATGGGAAAACTGTTCTTGGATTTGGTTTTATGGATCAGGAAGAACTTGGTAAACGAGTAACTGAAGCATTTATTAAGAAACACGGAGCATAGAAAGTAGTAACTTAGAAAGGAGCGGTAATTATGGATGCCACAAAACGGTCAACACAAACCGTGATTGTTTCTGGAAAAGGTAATAAGAAGAATGAAGCTTTTGCAAGTGCATTGAATGATGTTTCAAAAAAAGTATTAAAAGAAACAACAGAGGTTCTCATCCGGATTGAACCGAAAGAAGTAACTATTCGTCAGGCAAAAGAACAAGTTTATACAGAAAAATTTCTGTTCTTCTTCTTTCCTAGAAAGAGAGTGATTTATCATGTCGAACTAGCTGTAGAAGTGGAAATCCAAGCCATTGCAGTCGAAGAAGTTGATTTTTTAACGGAAACAATTAAAGAACCGAACGCAGTAGTAGTTCCGTTTCTTTCAAAAAGAGGCGTATAAAGGGAGGAAGAAGGAATGGAATTTGTAATCATTTTGCTGAAGTCATTGCTTATTGGTGGTTTACTAGGTTTTGCAGCTGGCGCAGGCGCTGCTCGGATGTTTCATGCACCACAAACGCAAGGGTTAGGGGCATTTAGAACATTAGGAGAAATGAACGCGGCACAAGGAGATCCAGCATCACACTTTTCTTTTGGTTTAGGTTTTTTCTTTAATGCTTGGGCTTCGGCCGTCGGAGCAGGGGCTTTTACACAAGATGTGACCCACCGGATTGTGCCTAACTGGGCTGCAGCAATTTTATTGGTAAAGGATAAAGATGTCACTAAAACGATGCATAATCCCAAAAAAATGGGGATTGTCGGGGCCTTTGTAGGAATGGCGACTGTGGCTTTCTTAAATAGTACAGCTGCAGCAATTCCAGAATCGCTACAAGTAACAGCAGTTGCGGTGTTGGTACCTGCAGCAACGATTTTAATCAATACTGTGATGCCCGTTTTATTCTGGCTAGCGGCTTTAGATGCAGGAAAACGGACGGGTTTCTGGGGAACGTTATTTGGCGGATTATCTCAATTAGTCATGGGCAATGCTGTCCCAGGAGTTGTATTAGGGATCTTAATCGGTAAAGGTGTCGATGATTTAGGGTGGACCCGAATGACACGCGGCATGCTTGGTGCCATTATCTTATTATTTATTTTAAGTGGCTTCTTCCGAGGGTTCGACTTAGAAATGATCGAAAGTTTCCGCTTGTCTATTCCTCAATGGTTAAATAATTTACACAATGTCTTCACCGTTAAATAGAAAAAAGGAGGTCTCATAGATGGAACAGCAAGAAAAAAATGAATGGGCACAACAAGAACAAGAAATTCAAGAAGGTTTAAAAGGCAAAAGTTTTTGGTATGCTGATTGGGGCTTTCCCATTTTAGTCGGGATTATGTCAGCGGCAATTTTTGCAGGAACACATATGTATGTAGTTTATGGTGTGGGCGCCTTTAATGAAGTTTCAATTGTTGCGATGCTAAAAGCTGGTTTAGATGGTGGTTCTTATGGCGCTGCCGCAGCATTTGGTGCAAGTTTCCTGTTTGCACGAATTTTAGAAGGTTCTTTAGTCGGGATTTTAGATTTAGGTGGCTCAATTTTAACGGGGATTGGGATTGGCGTACCTGCAATTTTCCTCAGCATGGGTATTAAAGCACCTGTAGAAAACTTTGGCTTAGCACTTTTAACAGGTGCGCTACTAGGATTAGCAGTTGGTGGCGTAATTGTGTTGATTCGGAAATTTACTATCAATCAAGGAAATTCCACTTTTGGTGCGGATGTGATGATGGGTGCTGGTAATGCCTCAGGACGTTTCTTAGGCCCGTTAATTATTTTGAGTGCGGCGGGTGCTTCGATTCCTATTGGGATTGGTGCCACATTAGGAGCTTTAGGTTTTTACATTTGGAAAAAACCAATCGCTGGGGGCGCAATTTTAGGCGCAATGATTTTTGGTGCAATATTTCCGGTTTCTTTATAATAAGAAAAAGCCTTTTGATTTGCACTTTCTCTGTCACAAATAAGAATAAGCGTTTACATTATAATGTTACTATGTTATTATAAATGCGAAATAATTATTATTTTTATTAGTTGAACGGAGGAATTAACAAATGAATGGTTTTGTACAGTGGATGGAAGTTAAGTTAATGCCGATTGCGAATAAATTTGGTTCGCAACGCCATATGACAGCGATTAGAAAAGGATTAATTGCAACGATGCCTTTAACAATTGTGGGCTCATTCTTTACAATTTTTCAAAATATTCCAATTGAGGCATACACAAAATTGATTGAACCTTATCAAGCAATTTTAGATATTCCTTCCCGCTATACGATGGGGTTACTTGCACTTTATGCAACATTTGGGATTGCTTCATCATTGGCCAAAAGTTATAAGCTTGACTCTTTGACGTGCGGAATTTTAGCATTAATGGCCTTTTTAGTAACAGCGGCACCACCAACACGTGTCTTTGAAGATGTTGACAACGTCATTACAGCAGGGCGCTATATTAATTTAGCAAATTTAGGTTCAGCTTCTTTATTTGGTGCGATTGTAACAGCGCTGTTATCTGTTGAAATTTATCGCTTCTTTATTGAAAAAGATATTATGATTAAGATGCCAGATGGCGTACCGCCTGAAGTGTCAAATTCATTTATTGCGTTAATTCCAGGAGCAGTTATTCTTTTATTATTCTGGGTTATTCGCCACGTAATTGGTTTTGATTTGAATGGTTTCTTGAGTACGTTATTAATGCCACTTAAAGGTATCCTTGCTGGTAACAGTTTATTTGGCGGCTTACTAACAGTCTTCTTAATCTGTTTCTTCTGGGTTTTAGGGATTCATGGTCCAGCGATTATGGGCCCAGTTATTCGTCCTTTCTGGGATATGTCGATTGCAGAAAACCTTGAAGCTTTTACCAATGGCGCAAACGTTCATCAGTTACCTAATATTTTTACAGAACAGTTTTTACAATGGTTTATCTGGATTGGTGGCGCTGGAACTACGCTTTCTTTAGTTGTTTTAATGATGTTTTCTAAATCAACGTATCTGAAAAGTCTTGGCCGTTTATCGTTCTTACCAGGCTTGTTTAATATTAATGAACCAGTTATTTTTGGAACGCCTATCGTAATGAATCCTATTTTAGGTATTCCGTTTATCGTGGCACCGTTAATTACCACAACGTTATCTTATTTCTTAACAGTCGCTAATATAATTCCGATGATGGCTGCACGCTTAGCGTTTGCAATTCCAGCACCAATTGCTGCTTGGATGAGTACCAATTGGAGTTTCTCGGCCGCAGTATTAGTGATTGTTAACTTCTTAATTACAATGGCTATCTACTATCCATTTTTCAAAGTTTATGAAAAACAACAATTGGATAAAGAAGCAGAAGAATTAGCAGCTGAACAAGCAGCAAAAAATTAAAAAATGTTAGGGCGGGTGTTCTGATATGAATATCCTGCCCCTTCTAAGTCAGAGAAGAAAGTCAGGAGCGTATAAGATGATTATTTGGTTCATTTTCTTTTTTATCGTTAGTCAAATTATTATAGAAAAAGGGCAGTTGCCTACTGTTGTTTATCAATTTGGTTTGGTAAAGACGTTGGTTTTTACGGCAGTTTGTATTACTCTTTCCATGATAATTGGCGGATTTCTAAATCAACCAGTATTGCTCGTTGGCTCTACAACAATCTTGTGTAGCTCGGTGATTGCTTGGAAATTTCGAAATAAATTTGAAAATAGCGGAGTGTGAGAACGAAGATGAAAAGAGCATTAGGTGTATCAGTTTATCCAGATCATAGTGATATCAATCAAGATAAAGCGTATTTAAAAAAAGCCAGCGAATGTGGGTTTACTCGAATTTTTATGAGTATGTTAGAAGTGACCGATGGCAAAGAAGCGGTTCAGAAAAAATTTAAAGAATTAATTAGTTATGCGAAAAATTTAGGATTTGAAACAATTTTAGATGTCGTTCCAAGTATCTTTGATGAATTGGAAATTTCATATGATGATTTGACTTTTTTCAGCGAATTAGGAGCTGATGGGATTCGGTTGGATACAGGGTTTGATGGAAATAAAGAAGCCATGTTGACGTTTAATCCATTCGGCGTGGCTATTGAGTTGAATATGAGTAATGATGTTGCTTATCTTGATAACATTTTGACGTATGAAGCGAATCGACCTTTCTTATATGGTTGTCATAACTTTTATCCACAAGCGGGAACTGCATTGCCGTATGATTTCTTTGAAAAATGTAGCATCCGCTTTAAAAAGGAAGGGATTCGGACAGCTGCTTTTATTTCATCACAGGTAGGTGAAATTGGTCCTTGGGATGTGAATGATGGGCTACCTACTTTAGAAATGCATAGACAGTTGCCAGTCACTGTTCAAGCTAAACATTTATTTGCAACAAATTTAATTGATGATGTTGTTATTGGAAATGCTTATGCTTCCGATGAAGAATTGGAAGCGCTGGGTCAGTTGAATCGTTATCAAACAGAATTGACCATTGTTTTTGAAGAAGCGACTTCTGAAATTGAAAAAGAAATCGTAACAAAAAATCAACATTTTCGCCGTGGAGATATCACTCAGCAGATGATTCGTTCCACAGAAGTGCGTAAAAAATATAAGAATGAAGCTAATCCCCCACATGATAATCAAGCAATGCTACAACCTGGAGATGTTGTTGTGGGAAATGATGCATTTGGAAAATACAAAAATGAATTACAAGTCGTTTTAGAACCACATCAAGACTCACGCAAAAACCGAGTAGGGCGTATTATAGAAGAAGAACTTGTATTATTAGAATTCATTAAGCCTTGGACAAAATTTAGATTTATAGAAAAGTAGGGAAGAATATGGACTACGATTTACTTATAAAAAATGGACAGACAGTAGATGGTATGCCTGTTGAAATTGCAATTAAAGAGAAAAAAATAGCTGCTGTTGCAGCAACTATTTCAGGTTCTGCAAAAGAAACTATCCACTTAGAACCAGGTACTTATGTATCCGCAGGCTGGATAGATGATCACGTTCATTGTTTTGAAAAAATGGCTCTTTATTATGATTATCCAGATGAAATTGGGGTCAAAAAGGGTGTTACGACAGTGATTGATGCTGGGACAACAGGTGCTGAAAACATTCATGAATTTTATGACTTAGCGCAGCAAGCAAAAACAAATGTTTTTGGATTAGTCAATATTTCTAAATGGGGCATCGTTGCTCAGGATGAACTCGCAGATTTAAGTAAAGTACAAGCGAGTTTAGTCAAAAAAGCGATTCAAGAATTACCAGATTTTGTTGTAGGGATTAAAGCCCGTATGAGTAGGACCGTTATTGGCGATAACGGCATTACGCCTTTAGAATTGGCCAAACAGATTCAGCAAGAGAACCAAGAAATTCCCTTAATGGTTCACATTGGATCAGCACCACCTCATCTAGATGAAATTTTAGCCTTGATGGAAAAAGGGGATGTCCTAACCCATTGTTTTAATGGGAAAGAAAATGGCATCTTAGACCAAGCAACGGATAAAATAAAAGATTTCGCTTGGCAAGCGTACAACAAAGGGGTCGTATTTGATATCGGGCATGGTACGGATAGTTTCAATTTTCACGTAGCTGAAACAGCGTTGCGCGAGGGAATGAAAGCTGCATCAATTAGCACAGATATCTACATCCGTAACCGAGAAAATGGTCCTGTTTATGATTTAGCCACAACGATGGAAAAACTCCGTGTGGTCGGCTATGATTGGCCAGAAATTATTGAAAAGGTAACCAAGGCTCCTGCTGAGAATTTCCATTTAGCTCAAAAAGGCACGTTGGAAATAGGTAAAGATGCTGATTTAACGATTTTCACGATTCAAGCAGAAGAAAAAACATTGACTGATTCTAATGGATTGACACGAGTAGCCAAAGAGCAAATTCGCCCAATCAAAACAATTATTGGAGGACAAATCTATGACAATTAGTTACGAAAAATTTCACTTAAAAGAAGTCATCAATGCTTCTGGGAAAATGACCATTCTAGGTGTCTCCAAAGTTTCGGAGGCAGTCCTCGCGGCGCAACGATTCGGCGGCGAACATTTCTTTGAAATGAGTGAACTTAGTCTGCAAACAGGGGCCTTTTTAGCCAACTTATTGAAGGTAGAAGATGCCCAAATCGTTTCCTCGGCTTCGGCGGGGATTGCCCAATCGGTGGCTGCCTTGATTGGAAAAGGCAGCTTGTACCACGCGTATCATCCCTATACAGAAAAAATTGAACAGCGGGAGATTGTTTTACCTAAAGGGCACAACGTGGACTACGGCACGCCTGTAGAAGTCATGGTAGCGCAAGGCGGCGGCCAAGTGGTGGAAGCTGGCTACGCCAACATGTGCAGTCCAGAACACGTGGAAATGATGATTTCCGAAAAAACAGCGGCCATTCTATACATCAAAAGCCATCATACCGTGCAAAAAAGTATGCTGACGGTGGCCGAAGCGGCCAAAGTGGCGCAACGCCACAAGGTGCCGCTAATTGTTGACGCGGCAGCAGAAGAAGATCTTTTCAAATACACCGAAGCAGGCGCTGATTTGGTGATTTACAGCGGCGCCAAAGCCATTGAAGGGCCAAGTGCCGGTTTAGTGGTCGGGAAAAAAGAATACATTGACTGGGTGCGCCTACAAGGAAAAGGCATTGGTCGAGCAATGAAAATTGGCAAAGACAATATCCTGGGCTTTACCCAAGCAGTGGAAGAATACTTGGCGCATGGCAGTGAATCAGGGTCTTCGATGCAAGAGCGCTTAAAACCGTTTGTTGAAGCCATCAACAACTTGTCAGATTTAACCGCCAAAATCGTCCAAGATGGCGCCGGACGAGACATTTATCGCGCCAGTGTCAAAGTGGACGGCAGAAAAACCGCTAAGGAAGTCATCCAAGCATTAAAAGCAGAAAGTCCGGCCATTTATACGCGTGAATATCAAGCCAACAATGGCATTATTGAGTTTGACATTCGTTCTGTCAATCAAGAAGAAATGAACAAAATCGTGCAACGATTACAAGAAATTATGGACACAAAGGAGAAATAAGTCATGTCATTAAAACCTAATTATTTAGAAGAACGCATTTGTTTAAACGTCTTAGCCAATTCAGTAGAAAATGCCCAAGCCTGTTATGAAGCAGCAGAAGGGCATGTTGTGTTAGGCGTTCTTTCAAAAAACTATGAAACCGATGAAGCAGCCATTGACGATATGAAAAAATACCAAGCAGCAACCAACAACGCTTTATCTATCGGCTTAGGAGCTGGTGATCCAAATCAAAGTCAAATGGTGGCTCGCTTATCAGAAGTTTTACAACCGCAACACGTGAACCAAGTCTTCACAGGTGTCGGCGCTTCGCGGGCCTTACTTCGTCAAGACGAAACAGTAATTAATGGCTTGGTTTCACCCACAGGCAAAGTTGGCTATGTCAACATTGCGACAGGTCCGTTAAGCTCGGGTGCGCCAGCGGCGGAAGTACCTATCGAAACCGCCATCAAATTGTTGAAAGACATGGGAGGCAGTTCCATTAAATATTTCCCGATGAAAGGCTTGGCTCACAAAGAAGAATACCAAGCAGTAGCAGCAGCTTGTGCCAAGTATGACTTTTATTTAGAGCCAACAGGGGGCATTGATTTAGAAAACTTTGAAGAAATTGTTCAAATTGCGGTGGATGCCGGCGTTAAAAAAATCATTCCTCATGTTTACAGCTCAATTATCGATCAAGAAACAGGGGACACTAGAACAGAAGACGTGAAAACGTTACTAACCATGATGAAAAACACATTGAATAAGTAGGTGGCAAAGATGAAAATTGCTGCGTTTGGTGAAGTCATGCTTCGTTTCACTCCGCCAGAGTATCTAATGTTAGAACAAACAGAGCAGTTAAGAATGAACTTTGTAGGGACTGGCGTAAATCTCTTAGCAAATTTGGCTCATTTTCAACTAGAAACAGCATTGATTACGAAATTACCTGCCAATCGTCTTGGTGAAGCTGGCAAAGCAGCGTTAAGGAAGTTAGGAATTTCAGATCAATGGGTAGGAGAAAAGGGCGACCATATTGGTAGTTTTTTTGCAGAAATGGGTTATGGAATCCGCCCCACACAAGTAACTTATCAAAATCGCCATCAGAGTGCTTTTGGCATCAGCGAGGCGAAGGACTACGATTTTGAGGCCTTTTTAGCGGAAGTAGATATGGTGCATATTTGTGGTATTTCGTTAAGTTTAACTGAAAAAACTCGTGATGCTGCTTTGATACTTGCGCAAAAGGCGCATGCCTGTCAAAAGAAAGTTTGTTTTGACTTTAATTATCGACCTAGTTTGAATACAGCAAATAGCGCACTCTTTATGCGTCAACAGTACGAACGCATTTTACCTTATTGTGATATTGTTTTTGGCAGTCGACGTGATTTGGTCGAGCTATTAGGTTTCATTCCGCGAGAAGATTTAGAAGGTGAGGCACAAGAAACTGAACTGATTCAGCGTTTCATGTCTCAATACAATTTGGAATGGTTTGCTGGGACAACGAGAAGTCATTCCCAAAATCAAAACTACTTAAGTGGGTATTTATATACCCAAAATGAGTACCAACAGAGTGAAAAAAGACCGCTTCTTAATCTTGATCGAATTGGCGCTGGTGATGCTTATGCGGCGGGAATTTTATATGGCTATAGCCAAAATTGGTCGTTAGAAAAGGCAGTTACCTTTGCCACAGTCAATGGGGTCCTTGCACATACGATTCAAGGAGATATTCCTTTGACAACGGTCAAACAAGTGAATCACGTTCTTGAACATCCGAATCTTGATTTAATTCGTTAAAGAAGAAAACCAGAAGAAAAGTCGTGTGTGGCTTTTCTTCTGGTCTTTTTTTCATTATAATTAAAAGAAACAGATTGCAAAGGAGGCAGCAGGATGAGTGTTGCACATCTTTTAACAGTTTTAGAAAATGATGAATTTATTGAACGGATTCAAAAACGACCAGAAGCGTTCATTGGAACGACTGGCTTAGTCGGCTTAGAAAATTTACTTGTTCAGACAATTAACGGTTTATTAGAGTTTTTCATTGAAAAGAATCAAGGGAAAATTGCTATACAGTTATCGCGTCAACAAATCTCTTTTCAGGTATCTTCCACACGACCGCTTGTTTTTGAACAAAAGCAAGTCGATTTAGAACCACCTTTTCTGTATTTATCTGTTTTACAAGCCTTCTCAAAACAAGTAGGAATCAGTATCGATCAAGAAAAACAGCGGACTATTTTTATTTATCATCAAGGGCAATTGAAAAAACGATTATTATTACCTATTGAAGAAACCCAGGAACGAATTGAAGTCTTGTTTTGGCCAGATACGCAAATTTTTGGTACAGAATCACTTTCTTATATGCGTGTTTTACAACAATGTCAACAGATTGCCATGTTGAATCCAGGCTTAAAGATTCTCTTAACACAAGAAGAGGAACAAAAAAATCTTTGTTATTACCCTAAAGGTTTAAGTAATTATTTATTTGAAAAAGATAACCCATTAACTAGAAAAGCCGCACCGATTATTCAAGCCAAGCAAACAGAATTGGCCCTTGTTCAATTTATTTTGAGTAAAAATCATGCGCCGCAAGTGCAAAAAACATTTGTTAATGGGCATTATCCCAGTCTTGGCGGAACCCACTATGAGGGCTTTCTTGATGGCGTAGTGGCCGCCTTCAATCAATTTTTAGAGGAGCAACATTATTCATTATCTGTGACAGCAGATAGTTTTTTAGCAGAATTTGATTTTGTTTTAGCCATTACGATACCAAAGCCCCGCTACACGGATGCAACGAAAACCATTTTAAGAAATACAGAGTTATATGAAGTGGTTAAAGAAGTCGTTTTTGACGAATTACAACACTACTTTCAACGTCATCCCAAATGGTTAGAGCAAGGAAGAATCGAGGGAAATGAATGAAAATTTTTGTCGATGGCGATGGTTCACCTGTGAAAGAGACGGTTATTGAAGTCGCTGTAGAGAAAGCTTTGGATGTGGTGATTGTTACTAGTGTAGATCATTATTCCTTAAAAGATTATCCAGAAAATGTCTCTTTTGTGTATGTTGATAAAGGAGCGGATGCTGCTGATTTTAAAATTGTGCAGTTAATAAAAAAAGGGGATCTTTTAATTACACAAGATTATGGCTTAGCTTCCTTGGTTTTGCCAAAAGGAGTGTCAGTTTTACATCAACTAGGTTATCAATATACGAAAGAAAATATTGATGGCTTGTTAGAACAACGCTATTTTAGTGGCCAAATTCGGCGAAAAGGTGGCCGAACGAAAGGACCTAAACCTTTTACAGACAAAGATAGAACAACGTTTAAACAAGCCCTTATTGAGCTGGTGGAACGGAGTCTTTAGTAAGGAAAAGGCAAGCAAAGAATTTTTCCTTCACTAAATTTGCTTCTATTATGAAACTGGGTTTTATGCTAAAATAAGTAAGGATAATTTGAAAAATAATTTTTTCTAAAAGACAGGAAAGAAACTAGGAGGACAAGCATTTGAAGATTATTTTGTTGTATGGCGGCAGAAGTGAAGAGCACGATGTGTCTGTTTTGTCTGCATATTCCGTTTTAAATGCAATCTATTATAAATATTATCAAGTACAGTTAGTCTTTATTAGTAAAGACGGTCAATGGGTAAAAGGCCCTCTCTTATCTGAACGACCACAAAATAAAGAAGTTTTACATTTAACTTGGGCACAAACGCCTGAAGAAACAGGCGAATTTTCAGGAAAACGAATCAGTCCTTCGGAAATTTATGAAGAAGAAGCGATTGTTTTCCCTGTTTTACATGGGCCAAATGGTGAAGATGGAACAATTCAAGGATTCATGGAAACCATTAATATGCCTTATGTAGGCGCAGGTGTCTTAGCTAGTGCTAACGCAATGGACAAAATCATGACGAAATATCTTTTACAAACTGTTGGCATTCCACAAGTACCATTCGTGCCAGTTTTAAGAAGTGATTGGAAAGGAAATCCAAAAGAAGTCTTTGAGAAATGTGAAGGTTCTTTAATTTATCCGGTCTTTGTTAAACCTGCCAATATGGGTTCTAGTGTCGGAATTAGCAAAGCGGAAAATCGTGAAGAATTGCAAGAAGCATTGGAAGAAGCTTTCCGTTATGATGCCCGAGCAATTGTTGAACAAGGGATTGAAGCACGTGAAATTGAAGTAGCCATTTTAGGAAATGAAGATGTCCGTACGACTTTACCTGGTGAAGTGGTGAAAGATGTCGCTTTCTATGATTATGATGCAAAATACATCAATAACACGATTGAAATGCAAATCCCAGCGCATGTTCCAGAAGAAGTAGCTCATCAAGCGCAAGAATACGCTAAAAAAGCGTATATTATGTTAGATGGAAGTGGCTTAAGTCGCTGTGATTTCTTCTTAACAAGCAAAAACGAATTATTCCTGAATGAATTGAACACCATGCCTGGTTTTACTGACTTTAGTATGTATCCTTTACTGTGGGAAAATATGGGCTTGAAATACAGTGATTTAATTGAGGAACTGATTCAGTTAGCTTTGAATCGTTTTAAACAACGCCAAGAATTTTATAATAACTAAGAAGAAAAAATCACACAAGACTGGGACATGCCAAGACTTTGGCATGTCCCAGTCCCTGTGTCAGAGGAGCAAAAAATAATGAAATTAACCTTCTGGGAAGTAGCGCAAGCGGTTGAAGCCAGTAATGATTGGCAACAATGGCCTGATTTTCCTTTAACAGGCATTGAATTTGATAGTCGTAAAATTGTGAAAGGAAACCTCTTTGTTCCTTTACAAGGTGAAAATGATGGTCATCGTTTTATTGAGAGTGCCATGGCTAATGGCTGTCAGGCCGCTTTTTGGGGACAGGATTTAGTCGATGCGCCGCAACAATTGCCTGTTTTGCATGTTACTGATCCACTGGTTGCTATGCAAAAATTAGCTACCTATTATTTAAATAAAATGCAACCGAATGTCATCGCTGTGACTGGCAGTAATGGAAAAACCACCACTAAAGATTTAATTGCTGCTGTGTTATCTGAAAAGTTTGTGACTTACAAAACGCAAGGCAATTACAATAATCAAATTGGCTTACCCTATACTATTTTACACATGCCTGATGAAACAGAAAAACTGATTTTAGAAATGGGCATGGATCATGCTCAGGAAATTTCTTTCCTTTCCAATCTGGCTCAGCCAGAAGTTGCCGCCATCACAATGATTGGCGAAGCCCATGTGGAAAATTTAGGCTCACGAGCAGGCATTGCACAAGCAAAAATGGAAATCGTAGATGGTTTAGCCAAAGACGGTAGTTTATTTGTGCCAAGCGATGAACCTTTGCTAGAACCATTGGTGGAAAAAGTCACGCAACAAGTGATTACTTTTGGTTTTAGCCAGGAAAGTCAACTTCAAGGAATCGTCACAAATGAAGCCAAAGAGCAAACCTCATTCAAAATCAGTGATACACAAATGACGTTTACGATTCCAGTGCCAGGAACCTATAATGTCACCAATGCATTAATCGCAATTGGTATTGGTCGGTATTTCCAATTAACGGATAGTGAGATTCAAAAAGGGTTGGCTACAGCGGAACTAACAAAGAATCGGACAGAATGGCTGAAAGCAGCGAATGGTGCCGAAATTTTAAGTGACGTGTACAATGCCAATCCGACAGCTATGGGTCTTGTTCTGGACAGTTTTAGCAAAATGTCCAAAGTAGGAAAACGAATTGCTGTTTTAGGAGACATGCTGGAATTAGGTCCTGATTCTGCTAGCATGCATCAAGCAATGGCGCAGCATTTAGCCCCAGATGCGATTGAAGAAGTCTTTTTATATGGTTCTGAAATGGCTTATTTAGCTGATAAATTGCAAGAAACCTATGCACCAGCTAACATTCATTCTTTTAAAAAAGAAGAAAAAAATGAGTTGATTGAAGCTGTCAAAAAAGTCTTACAGCCAGAAGACATGGTGGTTTTAAAGGGAAGTAACGGGATGGGACTTCGTGAAGTCATCGATGCACTTTTGGAAAAGTAAATAAGTTTCATAAAACTTGCTGAAAATAGGATTCTATGATAGAATGACCTATTGCCGGAAGATGACGAGAAAAATTGAATCGTAGTAAATAAAATAGATCTATTTCTATGTTTAATAATAAATGTGAAGCTGAACGACCACGTTTGGCTTTTCTAATGCCATAAGGTGAATTTTTCGGTGAAATCAGGAAAGAAGAAATAGTTGGCACACTATAATGGATTTCTTTTTAACAACTGAAAGTGAAGACACCTGAAACTAGGAAGAAATCGTTCTTTCCGAAACAAAATCTAGGAGGATATCATTTGAAATTTAAAGAACTTGGTTTAGCGCCAGAATTATTATCAGCGGTAGAACGCGCAGGCTTCGAGGAAGCAACCCCTATTCAATCAGAAACAATTCCGTTAGCGTTAGCAGGAAAAGACGTAATCGGACAAGCACAAACAGGAACAGGGAAAACCGCTGCTTTTGGCTTACCAATGCTTAACAAAATTGACGCAGACAACCGCGTTATTCAAGGATTAGTCATTGCACCAACCCGTGAGTTGGCTATCCAAACACAAGAAGAGTTATTCCGTTTAGGCCGCGATAAAAAGATTCGCGTCCAAGCCGTTTACGGTGGGGCTGATATCGGTCGCCAAATCCGTGGACTAAAAGATCGTCCACATATCGTTGTAGGTACACCAGGACGTTTACTAGACCATATTAACCGTCGTACCTTGAAATTAGAAACTGTTGAAACATTAGTTTTAGACGAAGCAGATGAAATGTTAAACATGGGCTTCTTGGAAGACATTGAAAAAATCATCTCACAAGTGCCAGAACAACGTCAAACACTTCTATTTTCAGCAACTATGCCGCCAGCAATCAAGAATATTGGCGTGAAATTCATGAAACAACCAGAACATGTGAAGATTAAAGCCAAAGAAATGACGGCTGATTTAATTGATCAATATTATGTACGTTCAAAAGACTTTGAAAAATTTGACATTATGACACGTTTACTAGACGTGCAAACCCCAGAATTGACCATTGTCTTTGGTCGGACAAAACGCCGTGTTGATGAACTTGCCCGCGGGTTAGAAGCGCGTGGTTACAAAGCAGAAGGCATCCATGGCGACCTATCACAACAAAAACGGATGAGCGTTTTACGTTCATTCAAAAATGGTAACTTAGATATCTTAGTGGCAACAGATGTAGCAGCACGTGGGTTAGATATTTCAGGTGTCACCCATGTCTATAACTACGATATTCCACAAGATCCAGAAAGTTATGTTCACCGTATTGGTCGGACAGGTCGTGCTGGTAAAGGTGGTATGTCTGTGACGTTTGTAACACCAAACGAAATGGGTTACTTACATGTCATCGAAAACCTAACGAAAAAACGGATGACACCATTACGTCCACCAACCGAAAAAGAAGCATTTAAAGGACAATTAAGTGCAGCTGTTGAAACCATCGAAAGTGATCTAGAAGAAAATGGTTTAGACAAATATCTAGAATCTGCTGAAGCATTATTAGAAAAATATTCAGCGACAGACTTAGCTGCGTTATTATTAAAAACAGTAGCGAAAGATCCAGCAGATGCGGTTCCTGTAAAAATTACCCCAGAACGACCATTGCCTTCAAATAAAAAAGGCTTTAACAAAAATGGCCGTGGTGGTGGCGGTGGGAACAACCGTAATCGCAACCGTGGTGGCAATGGTAAAGGTGGCAGCTATCGTGGCAACAAAAACTATAAAGATGGCGACCGTAATTACAAAAATAGCGACCGCAAAAATAAAGATCAACGTGGCGGCAAACGTCATAACGATAAAAAACGTGGTTTCGTCATTCGCGAAAACGCCAAATAATCAAAAGAGCGAGTGTTCCGTCTATGAACGGAACACTCGCTCTTTTTTTGTAGATAATCGTTAAATAGAAAAACTCAAAAAAAGTAAAAAAGGCATCAAAATGATATAAAAAAAGAAAAACGCCAAAATTATCCAAGTTTTCAACGGGGAAGTTAGATTGAAGAGTTTCATTTTTTGTTGTAGCAAATGAATGGTTACGATCCAAACGAGTTGCAAGAGAAAAAATAGGCTGGGATTTTTAAAGAAGATTGGAAATATGTAGAGCAACAAAGCAAAAATAAACAGGGCGCAACGAAGTAACTTTTTTTGCCGAGAAGTTAAAGTCATACGTTTTTCTCCTTTTTCTTTTTATTCTCCCATAAGTAGCCAAAATTTGCTATAAAATATCAGAACATCCACTTAGTTTCCTGCTTTTTTTCCGATACTTCTTAGTTGTTTTCTTACTTTTATAAAAATTCAGAAAAATTTTATAAAAATGTAAATAGGAAGAAAACGTATGGTACTTCAATTTGTGTGAGGATCTTGTAAAACATTCTTTATTTTTTTAGCGAATCAGTGGAAAAATTTTGAAATTTTGTTAAAATGAAAGGTAATTCGGAGTAACTATATTAAATAGGAAGTAAGGCGGAAAATGATAAAGGGAATTGGTATTGACGCAGTAGAATTAAGTCGGATAAAACCGATTGTTGAAAAACAAGGATCATTTATTCAACGGGTTTTAACACCTAACGAATTGACCCTTTTTGAAAAGTTATCTACAAAACGTCAAATAGAATTTTTAGCTGGTCGTTTTGCTTGTAAAGAAGCGTTTTCTAAAGCATGGGGCACAGGGATTGGTAAAGTTGGTTTACAAGATATTGAGGTGCTGACTGAAAAAACAGGTGCACCATACGTAGCAAACTCGCCCCATAATGGTAAAGTGTTTGTCTCGATTACGCACACAGATACTATGGCGATTGCACAAATTGTTTTAGAAAGCGAATAATAGAAGCAACGAAGAAAGAAGGATGTACAATGGTCGTTGGATGGCATCGTCCTACACGGTTACATATCGATACGCAAGCAATTACTGAAAATGTCCAAAAGGAATGTCAACGTTTGCCAGAAGGAACCGCTTTATTTGCGGTTGTAAAAGCGAACGGCTATGGGCATGGCGCCGTAGAATCCGCCAAAGCGGCGAAAAAAGGTGGCGCGACAGGTTTTTGTGTCGCCTTATTGGATGAAGCAATTGAATTGAGAGAAGCAGGTGTTCAGGACCCCATTTTAATTTTGAGTGTGGTAGACTTAGCTTATGTGCCTTTATTGATTCAATATGATTTGTCTGTAACGGTAGCTACACAAGAATGGTTAGAAGCTGCTCTTCAACAACTAACGCCTGAGAGTAACACGCCATTACGTGTTCACTTAAAAGTCGATACTGGCATGGGACGGATTGGCTTTTTAACCCCGGAAGAGACCAAGCAAGCAGTGCGGTTTGTTCAATCCCACAAAGAATTTTTATGGGAAGGGATTTTTACTCATTTTTCAACAGCTGATGAAATCGATACAAGCTATTTTGAAAAACAAGCAGGGCGTTTTAAGGCTGTTCTAGCAGTTTTAGAAGAGTTACCTCGGTATGTCCATGTTAGCAATAGTGCGACAGCGTTATGGCATCCTGATGTACCAGGAAACATGATTCGCTATGGGGTAGCCATGTATGGATTGAACCCTTCGGGTAATAAGCTTGCCCCAAGCTATGCGTTAAAGCCGGCCTTACGGTTGACCAGTGAACTTATCCATGTAAAACGCTTAGCGGCTGGCGAAGGGATTGGCTATGGCGAAACCTACGTGACTGAAGCTGAAGAATGGATTGGGACAGTACCAATCGGCTATGCAGATGGCTGGTTGCGTCATCTCCAAGGATTTACAGTGCTCGTGAATGGTAAGCGTTGCGAAATCGTCGGACGAGTGTGTATGGATCAATGTATGATTCGTTTAGCAGAAGAAGTTCCTGTCGGCTCAGTCGTTACATTAGTTGGAAAAGATGGCAATGAAGAAAATACGTTACAAATGGTAGCCGAAAAATTAGAAACCATTCATTATGAAGTTGCATGTACTTTCTCACAAAGAATCCCCAGAGAATATAACTAGATAGGAGGTTCCACTATGGTCAAACGCGGAGATATTTATTTTGCAGACCTTTCCCCAGTAGTGGGCTCGGAACAAGGTGGCGTCAGACCTGTCCTTGTTGTCCAAAATAACTTAGGTAATCATTTTAGCCCAACGATTATCGTTGCGGCGATCACAGCCAAAATGGCAAAGCCAAAATTGCCAACACATATCGGGATTAATTCTGATGAAACAGGCATTGAAAAAGATTCAGTGATTCTTTTAGAGCAGATTCGAACAATCGATAAGGGCCGCTTGAAAGAAAAAGTTTGTCATTTGAGACTTGATATTATGGAAGAAGTTGATCGTGCCTTAGGCATCAGTGTTGGACTTAGTAGCGATTCAGCCCCAGCAAAAGCAAATTCAGCTACATAAAGAACGATAGCTACTATGAAATCAACAAAGACTAATTAGATTTTTTAAAAAGCGACTGATTGAATTTGGTTCGCTAAACATAGTTTGAGTAAAAGCGAGAGAGATGGCCAAGTGGCATCTCTCTTTTTTGTTTTATATTTTAAAAATTAAAATATAAATATAAAATATAAAATTTTATCATCGCATTTTAAATAAAGTTGTTGGCAAGGCTCAAACGGAATGTTACAATCAATACTATATAGAGTTTTTAAAGAGCGTAACAGGTGATTTTACAAGTTTTGATTGTCGAGCGATGACATAAAGGAGATTATATTTGTATGATGATTGTTGTACTTTTAATGAGTAGTTGCTTATTTTTATTTGTAAGCTATCAATTGTATTTGCGATTACTTGTCGAAAAACTGGATTCAGAGGACCGGACATTAAAGAGGAAAATAAATTTCTATAAGTATCAGAAAAATAGTCGTTTAATGATTTATTTATTGTTTAGTGTTTGTCTACTTAGCGTATTATTGTTAGGAATTGTTTATACATATTATCAATTAAATCAACGAAATATCCGCATGGAACAGCGGATCGAGCGTTTGGCACAAGGCCAAGCTACTCAAGGTGACAAAATAAAAAAACAAGCGATTAAAAAAACAGCCTTAAATCAGTTTCCCTGGAAGCAAGCTGTTTCGGCAGAATCGGCCGCTGTCTTGACTAATTATGAATTACAATTAGCGCGTGAATGGCGTCCTTACCTCGGAGAGACGAGTATCACAATGATTAGAAGTGAAAAAACACAAACATTGACACTGTCTGTTTTTTCAGTTGGCTTAAGTTACCATGAATTTCAAACAGGCCAAGACAATATTGTAGCACTTATTGCAGCGTTGAATTCAGTTAAAGAAATTACCATGATTGATTTTAATTTTACTTATCGAGATCAAGAGCAAACCCTTGTCAAATCCATTGATACGTATGCTCGTGAGACGCTTGAAACAAATTTGGAGCCTGTCGTGATTAGTTAAAAGGATGAGAGAAAGGACATATATATGACAAAAAGACGTTTAATTAAAAAAATTAAAGATATTTCGGATGATACGCTTGAAAAAGAAGTCTTTTTTCAGCCAGGATTCGAACCAGAAAAAATAATTAGCGGAATCAAACCAGAACAACAGGAAAAAGAAATGGCGACGTTAAGAGAAAGGCTCGCCTACTATCAGAAAAAAGAAACAGCCTTTAAAAAACTTCAAGAAGAAAATGAGCAATTAAAGAACCAACAAGAAACGGAAAAACAAGCATTAGAAGAAAAAAATCAGTCATTACTTGAAATACTAAATCAAAAAGAACATGAAATTTTTGAATTGGAAGAGCAACTGGAAACGAACAGTGAAACCACGACAGAGGCTACCACTCTTCAAACAAATCTGCAAAACGCAGAAAAACAATTAACCACTGTACATAATCAAATGGAACGTTTAGAAAGTGAATTAACGCAGCAAGTGGCAGAATTAGAAAAAGAATCGGCTGAACAGCAACAACATATCCAGACATTACACAACCAGTTAGCAGAAGAAAAAGGAAAGTTGGAGAAAAAAGGGGATATTACAGGAATGGAAAAGCAAGTAGAAACGTTAACGACAGAATTAGAAGAAAGCAAAACGACTCAACAAGCATTGCAGGAACAAATTGAAAAACTAACTGTACAATTACAAAAAGTAGAAGTCGAAAAACAAGCCTTACAAGAGGCTGTCCAACAAGAAGTGATTGTGAAACAACGCATGGCGGAGTTAAAGAATGAGCTTCAAAATAGTTTACAGCAAAAAAATGAAGCAGAAGTAAAACTAGGTCGACTACAAGGTGTCAATGACAAACATCTTGCTGAAAAGCAAGTTTACGAAGGGGAATTAGCTGCTCTAAGAAAGAAAGTAGAGGCCAAAGAAGACAATTTAGAACAAGTTCAAAAAGAATTGAAGACACTACAAGCCGTTTCAAAAAATATTGAACCGAGTAGTGAGCAGTTAACAGAACTGCTACGCGCAAAACAGCAAATTAACGATTTATTAATGAAAAATCAGCAATTACAAGAAGAGGCTTTAAAATCGCAACAAGAAATTGGCGAAGTGATGGTTTCTGCCAAAAAAGAAGCTAATCGGATTGTTAATGAAGCGAAAGTAGAAGCAAAACACCTAATCAATTCTGCAGAATTAGAAATGTTAAATATTGGTAATCGAGCGAAAAGTATTTCGAATGAAGTCGAAGCGTCAAAAGTAGAAGTACTTGAGATTTATCGCGAATTAGAGGAACGCTTAACTAAACTGACACGTCTTGAACAAGATAACTATTAATAAAATGGTCAGTAAAAAGTTAATGGGAGCAAGGAAACTACATTGTCTCGGGGTCCTTTTTTTAGCTGTTACACTAAGTGGCTCTGCAGAACGATTACAGGCTGCTGTTGTCTCAAAGGAAGAGCAGTCACTAAGGCAACCGCTTATCAGGAAAAACATAGTAACAGAGAAGAGCGAATATCTTGTACAAGCAAATCAAAGTATCTGGGAGCTGGCACAAGATGCGCAGAAACCACTGAATCAGTTTATGAAGGAGAACCAGTTACGTAGTAGTTATATAAAAAAAGGAACGCAATTAGTTAAATAGAAAAAAGGAGCAAGAAAGGAAAAGTTTATTTAAGAAGCTTTTCCTTTTAAGAAAACGATGGAAGAATGGATAAAGCCAGTTATGCGAACAATTCGCCACATTAAGCGCGCCTTCTTGAAGCAAAAGTTGCCTGCGACATATCAGCTAAAAAAGCAAAATGCTAACACAGCAATGGAATATTTGCTTGAGCAAACAGATAACCATCAATCAATAAGAGGACCAAAAAGAAAAATGACTGCTGAAGAGATTAAAAAAAAGCGGCAAGCCTACCAAAAGAAACAACGCATCCAAGTCGTTAAATTTTTTATGCCAGCTATTCTTTTCGCCATTTTTGTGTTCTTTTTTGTGTTAAAGACATCTAGCTACCCAATTGCTGGGCAATCCATGAAGCCGACACTTAATGCAGGGGAACGAGTCTTAGTACAACGGACGAAGCAAGTAACAAGGTACGATGTGATTGCATTTAAAGCACCGCTAGCTAGCAAAGGTACGTACGTCAAGCGAATTATCGGGGTTCCTGGTGATCGAATTTGGGTAAATGAGGGAAAACTTTATCTTTCAGAAGAACCTATAGCAAGCGATAATGAGGCACTGCCTGAGAATGCCAGTCGTTTTGACTTATCAGAAGAAGCAGCAGCCCAACTTCGCCTGTTTCAGAAGATTCCAGCCGGTCATTACTTTGTCTTAGGGGACAATCGTACGCATTCAAGTGATAGTCGTACGTTCGGCTTTGTCGAGATACAAGCGATTGAAGGAATCGTGGTATTTAAAATGGCGCCATTTAAGGAAATAGGGAAAGTAAAATAAAAAGCTTAAGTCAGCCATCTGAGAGTAGGGTACTTAAGCTTTTTTTTGGAGATTATTTGCCCAATAACAATTGAATGATTTTTTCAATTGATTGCAGGTCATAACGATTACTAATATCCGAAAAAATATAGTAATGGTCATACTGGGCAACGAGCGG
The DNA here is from genome assembly GCF_050537975.1 of Enterococcus sp. DIV1090. NCBI lineage: Bacteria > Bacillati > Bacillota > Bacilli > Lactobacillales > Enterococcaceae > Enterococcus > Enterococcus sp. DIV1090. The sequence continues at coordinate 609,401 of NZ_CP172917.1, forward strand.
TTCATTATTGGTATTCATTAAAAGCAAATCATAATGGTTTTCTGCGTTGTAAGGCTCAATTTTCAGCGGATATTTTCCAACGATACTCTGTTGTATTTTTTGTGCTACCAACTCGCTATAAGCACTGCTCAGTGAGTGATAAACGCCAATGGTTATTTTTTTTTCATTTAATTCAGCAATGTGATTCAAAATAAGCGTATAATTAATTTCAGTAAATTGATTTTGGTACTTAGAAGCAGTGGCTTCTGTGGCAAAGTTCGTTGTAGCGATCTCCACTAATTCGTAAACTTCACTTTCGCTAAAAGGATGACGTAAGACTTTCAAAAGTGACTGAATCGTCCAATAATCAAAGGGTAAAATAAATCCTGAAAAATAATAGAGTTGCGCATGTAATTGGAAAAGTAAATTTTCAATATAAAGTAGCCGAATAGGCAGCACGTAATGGGATAAATAACCACGTGCTTTAAGGTACGTTAAAATGACCCGGTTCATTTCGTTAAGATACGTTTTTTCAATTCGTTGTTGTTTTGCTAAACGAAAGGCGAAAGCAGCATTCGCAGAATAATTATGCATGGAACAAAAAAAGTCATAAAACATATAGGCTTCATTGATTGTATATGGACGGTCGATTCTTTTCATATATGTATGTATAGATAAATTAATTTCTTCAAATAAAGGTCGATCGAGTTGGACATCATGCGGACTAATCGTTGGCAAAGGTTCTAAAACCATACGACGAAAAGAAATTTTCATCCAAAGCTTAATTTGAAGAATTTCTGTATGGTCAAAGGTAATTCTGGGGATTTCTTGTAATATCTCGATTAATCCTAGGTATTGATTGGCCAGTTCTTTTTCTAAATCTGTTTTTTCTTCAAAGATAAACCAGAAAAAATTAAAAAAGAAAAAGCGAATTTGTTTTTCTTCGCCGATAAGTTTTCCTCGTTTGATACATAAATTAAACTCATTGAGTAAGTCATTTAATTCAACGATTTTTCGATAATAGGTAGCAGAGCTGATGGCATAATTCTGTTGGAAATACCCGCCATTTATTTTATTTTTATGAAAGAGTTGCTGAACCATGTGAAACTTAATAGATTTATTCAAGAACAACATGATCATTGCTTTCATGGAAAAGGTTGGTGCTTTATTTAGATAAAGGGTATCACCTAGTACAGTCACGGTGAGGCTTTCTTGAAGTTGCTCTTCTTTCAAAAATTGTTCTAAAAAAGAAAGATACTCATTCAATGTTGGTAAACTAATATTGAAAAAATCTACTAATTCATTTCGTGTCGCTTGGCCTTTATTATTATATAGGAACAATAGAATATCATTCATATAATCATACGGTTTTTCTAAAAAATCTCGTTTTAACATCGTTGCTCACCTCTCTTTTAAGAATACTGTATCTATGATAAAATGGCAATAAACAACTGATAAAAAGATTGTTTTTTGAAGTGTTTTTTATTATCATTTAGAAAAAGAAATAAAAAGAAAAAACAAAGTATTTAAATGACAACAAAATAATTAAAATGAAGGAGTGACAGAACATGAACAGCGTAGTAAATTTTAGAGATATTGGAGGATTTCCAACGCAACAAGGTACATCCGTCAAGACAGGGCATTTTTTTCGGAGTGGTGAACTCGTCAATATTGCACAAGCGGATCAACAGAAACTGGTAGAGGACTATCAAATTAAACGAATCTATGATTTTAGAAGTGCAGCAGAAACGCAAGAACGACCAGATGATTCAATTCAAGGAACCAACTATCTACATATAGATATTTTGGCCGATATTCGGGCGCAGACTGCTTCATTAGAAGGAATGCTTAAAACGGTTGGTTCACCCGATGAAGCAATGGACATGGCTTATAAGGAAATGGTTCTTTCCAATTCGGGGCGCAAAGGTTACCAAACATTTTTTGAAAACTTTTTAAGTTATCCACAGGAAGCTATTTTATTTCATTGTTTCGCAGGAAAAGATCGAACAGGAATCGGCGCAGCCTTGATATTAAGTGCTTTAGGTGTGGAACATTCTTATATTTTAGAAGATTATTTAAAGACGAACGAGCAAAGAAAAGCTGCTAACGAGCAAATTATTGCACAGTACCAAGCAAATGGAACACCTCCAGCAGAAATTCAACAATTAGAAACGCTGCTTTATGTGAAAAAAGAGTACTTAGCGACCGCTTTACAGGCGATTGAAAAAGAATTTGGTTCGGTAGAGGGCTATTTAAAAGAGGGACTCGGCTTACCTTTATCCGCCAAAAAAGACATGCTAAGTCTGTACACAAAATCATAGATCCTAAAAAAAGGACTATCCTTTCTAAAAAAGAAGTTTTATAATAGAAAAGAATCTGTTTGTAAGGAGGGATAGGGAATGAAAGAAGGACAAGAACAATTCTTAACGTTCATACTAGATCGAACAAAAGAAGATAAAAAAGAAAAAATGCAAGCGCTACTTGCAGAAATGTTTGAACGCCAACAAACAGGCAAATTAGATAAAATGTACTTGATGACAAAAGCACCAAAACTTTTGGCTTATTTAAAACCAGAAGCCATTGATGAAGTTAAACAAGTCGTTTCGGAATTTTCTAAAAATATGAAATAAACAATCTTAGCTTGAACTTACGACATTTTAAAAATGTGTCGTAACATTCAAGCTTTTGTTTGTTATTCTCTTGTATTTTATGCTAAAGTTATTCAGGCACAAAAAAAAGCAGGTGATTTTATGAAACATATAAAAAATACATGGGAACTATTTATTTTAGATTGGAAAAGAATTTTTAAAAACCCAGTAGCAACATTTTTGATTGTTGCCTTAATGATTATTCCATCATTATATGCATGGTTTAACATTAAAGCACTATGGGATCCGTATTCAAATACAGGAGAGTTACCAATAGCGGTCTATAGTGATGACCAAACAGCAACTTTTCAAGATAAATCGGTCAATATTGGTGATGAAGTCTTGAAAAACTTGAAGAAAAATAAGCAATTAGGTTGGCGTTTTGTTGATTCGAAAAAGGAATTAGACAAAGGAGTCCAATCAGGAAAATATTTTGCCGGGATTTATTTACCTAAAGATTTTTCCAAGGATTTGCTAAGTTTTACTTCTGGTGATATCAATAAACCTAAAATTGAATACTCAATTAACGAAAAAATTAATGCAATTGCGCCGAAAATTACGTCAAAAGGCGCTTCTTCCATTCAGTCACAAATTTCGGAAGAATTCATCAAAACGGCAAGTAGTACGTTAATCAAAACATTCAATGATATTGGCTATGATATTGATAAAAACATGGTTAGCATTCAAAAAGTTAAGAGCATGATTTTAGATACAGATGCCAACATTGGAACCATTGATACGTACGCAAAACAAGTCACAGACTTACATGGTAAGATGCCTGAGCTAAAAGAAAAATTAGCGAAAGCCAACGATGCGATGAAATATTTACCTGAAGTTGATGCTTTAGGAGAGAAGATTGTTGAGCTAAATGGCAAAATGCCAAGCATCAAAGAACAAGCTAGTGTTATTTTGACGTTACAAGAAAAAATTCCAGAAATTCAAAACGCTGGCCGACAAATTGCTATGATTGATGAAGACTTTGCCTCTGTGGAACAAACAATGAGCGAAGGAATCCAAGAAGCAAAACAAGGATTAGAAATCATTCAACAAGTTCAAACGGCGTTACCAGATATTCGTAAACTAGGTGATCAAGCCAATGATTTAGGGAATGTCACATTAGATGGCGCCAATAAATTGCAAGAGGCGTTACCAAGCATTACGAATAGCGTGAATGTAACAATTGAATCATTACAAACGATTAGTTCAAATATAAATTCAATTGCTGGCCAAATTAACCAATTAATCGCAGACGGTGAATTAACACCAGAAGAAAGACAACAATTAGGTGAAATTTTAAATCGCTTTTCTGAAAGTTTGACCAATCAAATTGTAGCGGCCAATCAATTAATTGATACATTAACAAAATTACAAGAAGCTGCTGGAAATAATGATTTAGCAATACCTATTCAAGGGTTAAAAGATTTAATTAGCGTTCTTACAGGGCTACAAAAACGTATCGATGAAATTGATGTAAATTCAACAACTGTAGAGGATATAAAAAACGTAGTTAAAGAAATCCAAATCGTTTCTAAGGAAGTTTCAAAGTCTCTTTCAGGTGTAACTGCCAATAACGTAAGCAACACTGTTAGCAACATTACAAGTAAATTAATTGCTACCATCCAAAACGCTCAAGGTCAACTAAACAAAGCGCAACAAATTGACTTTGAAGGGTTATTGAGTTCAACAAGTCAAACGGTCACTAATGCGATTTCTTTATTAGAAAAATATCAAGCCGAAATGCCGGCAATTAAACAAGAAATTCATGATGCGAATACGATGTTGAATGGCAATATGGAAACCATTGTCAATGGCATTAATCGTGGTGCTGATTTGTATAAAAACGATTTACCAGTCATTCAAGACAAAGTCAGCAAAGCGGCAGCCTTTATGCAAAATGACTATCCAGGTATCCGAAAAGATTTAACGAATACCTTGAAAACAGTCAATGAGAAAATGCCAGATGTTGAAGCGGCCTTAGACAAAGCCAACGAGCTGATTATTAATGATTGGCCAAATATCAAAACAGGATTACACAAAGCAGCGAATGCAATCCGTAAAGGTGAAAAAGAAGTTGATTTAGGTGAAATTCTTAAATTACTAAAATTAGATGCCAATAAAGAAAGTGACTTCTTTACACAACCAGTTGAAGTCAAAGAACATGCTGTTTATCCGATTGCTAATAATGGTTCGGCAAGTACGCCATTCTATACAGCTTTGTGTTTATGGGTTGGTGCTGTATTATTCTCAAGTGTTGCGACAACGGATGTTTATCTTGAAGGAAAAGATAAAAAACGCTTCTCTAAACGGGAACAATTTTCAGCACGGATGTTTACCTTCATTGTCATGGGGATTGGTCAAGCGCTGATTGTAACGCTAGGTAATTACTTTGCGTTAGGCGTAGATGTCCGTAATCCAGCGTATAGTGTCTGGTTTGCGGTATTGATTGCCATTACGTTTATGATAATGGTTTATGTGCTCGTTGCTCTCTTTGGCAATGTAGGGAAAGGAATTGCGATAATAATCTTGGTACTATCCATCTCTGGTGGGGGTGGGAACTACCCAATTCAAGTCTCAGGTAAATTCTTCCAAATGATTAATCCGTTCTTGCCGTTTACGCATGCCGTGAACTTGCTAAGGGAATCAGCAGGAGGCATTTACTGGCCAAATGCTTGGTTTGCAATTTGGATTATGGTGGGGATTTCAGTCATCTTTAGTATTGGCGGTGCAATTCTTTATCCACATCTGGAACACAGATCGAAAAAATTTGCGGCTTTAGCACAAAAGAGCCATTTATTCCATTAAAAAACAAAAAGCTGAAAACGTCTCTAGCGTTTTCGGCTTTTTGTTTTTCTTTATTTTCAAGGCAACCCTAACAAAGAAGTTTTGGGGGCTCTTGCTTTTGACTTTTTGGCAATGCTAAATAATAAAATCTCCCTCAGAAAGTGAGGTTTTTTGTGTACAAATGTATAAAAAGGTTTTATAGTATTTTTTTAAGAAATAAAAAGTGGGTAGGGGTTGTAAAATGATTCAAGCATTGCTTCAACGATATGAGAAAAAAATTGAACGTCGTAAATTGGAAAAACGAACAGCATTCGGTGCTTTTGCCGGGCGGATTGGGCTTGTTTCTAATTTATTTTTATTCGTTAGTAAATTTATGATTGGCTTGCTTTCAGGTAGTGTTTCAATCATGGCAGATGCCATTAATAGCTTGTCCGATACTATTTCTTCAGTTTTAACATTAGTCGGTTTTTATATTGCTGGTAAGCCAGCGGATAAAGAACATCCCTATGGCCATGAACGTTTTGAATATATTAGTGGAATGCTTGTATCATTAGTGATTACGTTTATTGGGTTTGAGTTTCTAACGACCTCCGTGGATCGCATCCTGCATCCAGAATCAATCAAGGTGACACCCATTTTATTTGCTGTTTTAGCTTTATCAATTGGGATTAAAATTTGGCAAGGGCTGTTTTACAAAAAAGTATCAGCAAAAATTGATTCTCAAGCATTAGTTGCTTCTGCTAAGGATAGCTTTAATGATGTTTATACTACATTAGCTGTTTTGATTTCTGCATTTATTGAAGGCGTCACTGGTTTGCGAATTGATGGATATATTGGTTTTTTAATTGCTGCATATATTATTTATAGTGGCTTGCAGTTAATTCGCGAATTTATTAATGAGTTGATGGGCATGCGTCCGAGCCAAACAGAAATTGATGAAATGAAGAATGTCTTATCAAAAATGGAAACAATTGTAGGGTATCACGATTTACTGATTCATAATTATGGTCCCAGCCAAACGTTTGCGTCTGTTCACATTGAAATTGATGATCGCTGGGATTTAAATAAAGCCCATCAGACAATCGATGCGATTGAAGCGAAGTTTAAAGAAGAGTTGGATGTTAATCTTGTTTGTCATATTGATCCAGTGAATTTATATGACCCAACACAACAATTTGTTCATCAAACAATCAAAAAGATTATTCGTTCTTTTGATGCGTCTTTAAAAGTCCATGATATCCGCTTAGTTACCCATGGTGAAGAACCGAAGATTTTGTTCGACTTGGTTTTACCTACAGAATCAAAATTATCTGAATTTGAACTGGGTGTGGAAATTCAGCGGCAAGTTTATGAAAAAATTGGTCGTTATAAAGTGGAAATTACCTTCGATCATACGTACTTGTTACAATAAAAGGGAATAATTAACTAAGTTTTTAAGCGTGAGCCAAAAGGTCAAATAGACTTTTAGCTCTCGCTTTTTTGTTTAGAGAATGCAAATCCTTTTGTTATCTGGATTCTCTTGATAAGATAAAGGAAGCGGGGGACTTTAAATGAGTGTCTGATTAAAAAAAGATGGTGATTTTTTTATCTTTTTCAGTAACAAAAATCAATTGACTTTTCATTGTGAGAAGCGTAGCATATGGATTTGTTTGATAAAAAATAATGAAAAAAGTGAGCGGGTCACTCTAGAGAAAAGGAGTAGAAAAAAATGGCGGATTTAAAACGACTGTTCATTGGGAAACCATTGAAATCAGCCGAAAATGATGAACATAAATTAAGCAGATTTGCAGCGCTTGCGTTGTTATCTTCTGATGCACTTTCATCCATTGCGTATGGTACAGAACAAATAGTGGTGGTTCTGGTTACTTTGTCGGCGGCTGCGATTTGGTATTCATTGCCAATTGCTGCATTTGTTATTATTTTACTTATTTCTTTAACATTGTCGTACCGACAAATTATTCATGCGTATCCGCATGGCGGCGGCGCATACGTTGTTAGTAGTGAAAACCTCGGCAGAAATGCCGGTTTATTGGCTGGTGGTTCGTTGTTAGTCGATTATATGCTAACAGTAGCCGTTTCAGTTTCAGCGGGTGCAGAGGCGATTATATCAGCGATTCCAGCGTTATATGGTCATCAAGTAGCAATTTCTATTGGGATTGTGATATTGATTACCTTAATGAACTTGAGGGGCCTGAGAGAATCAGCTTCGTTCTTAATGTTGCCAGTGTATAGTTTTATCGCAATTATTACCTTACTGATTGTTGTTGGGCTATTTAAAATTGTGACTGGCGCACAGCCATTGAATGCGACAGCTTTACCAGGAGCCGTGGTTCCAGGAATTTCTATTGCCTTAGTTCTACGGGCTTTTTCATCTGGTTCTTCTTCCTTAACAGGGGTCGAAGCAATCAGTAATGCAGTGCCATTCTTTAAAAAACCACGAGCAAAAAATGCTGCTGGGACGTTAGCGTTAATGGCAACGATTTTAGGGTTCTTCTTCGTGGGGATTACGTTTATTAACTATTGGTATGGGATTGTGCCAAAAGAAGAAGTGACAGTTCTTTCACAAATTGGGAAAGCGGTCTTTGGCCAAAATATTTTATATTATTTATTACAGTTTGCGACAGCCTTAATTTTAGCGGTTGCCGCTAACACAGGATTCTCAGCCTTTCCAGTGTTGGCTTATAACTTAGCAAAAGATAAGTTTATGCCGCATATGTATATGGATCGTGGCGACCGTTTAGGCTATTCAAATGGTATTTTAACTTTAGCTGCTGGTTCCATTGTTTTATTATTGATTTTCCAAGGTTCCACAGAACGTTTAATCCCATTGTATTCAATTGGTGTGTTTATTCCGTTTGCTTTGTCTCAATCGGGGATGGTTGTAAAATGGCGAAAAGAAACTAAAAATTGGTTGCCAAAATCAATTGCTAACATTGTCGGCGCCTTTATCTCTTTCGCGATTATCGCCATTTTGTTTATTTATCGATTAGGGGACATCTGGCCGTTCTTTATTATTATGCCGGTGTTGATTTATGCATTTTATCGGGTCAATACTCACTATAAAAATGTGGCGGAACAGCTACGTTTAGAAGATGGGGCACAGTTGCATGAGTTTGACGGGAATACAGTTATTGTTTTAGTAGGGAACGTAACCAAGGCAAATGTCGGCGCCTTGAACTATGCGCGTTCCATTGGTGATTATGTTGTTGCCATGCATGTCTCAATGGATGAAAACGTTGAGAAGGAAAAAGAAATTCAGGAAGAGTTTAAAAAACACTTCCCGGACGTTCGTCTATCAATTGTCCATTCTTCGTATCGTTCACTGCAAAATCCTATCTTACGTTATGTTGATTTGGTTAGTAAAAATGCCACGAAGCATAACTACAGTACAACAGTTTTAGTACCACAATTTGTACCAAATAAACGTTGGCAAAATATTTTGCATAATCAAACAAGTTTACGCTTGCGGATTCGTTTAGCGTGGCGGGAAAATATTATTGTGGCTACCTATAGTTATCACTTGAAAAAATAAATAAAAGTCTGCCATCTTTTGATGGCAGATTTTTTTATTGACGTAATTGTTTTTGATAAATTCTAGCGCAAGACTGCTCTTCGGTGGTTACCATTGTCAAAAATTCCCAGTCATATCTTTCATAAAAAGTAGTATGGTCTGTAAGCAAATAAAGCTTTTTAAATCCAGAATTAGCAAGAAAATCACCAACTGTTGTTAAAAGAATTCCTGCTAAGCCTTGGTGACGAAATGTTGGTTCGACATACAATGCACAAAGGTTTGGCGTAAGGTCTGCACGATTGTGGAAGTCATTATCAATTACGCCCACGCCTGCAACGATGTCCTGTTGTTTATTCAAGCAGACCCACCAATGAGGTACGTGGTTTTCGCTAGTTAGCATTTCCTGCATACTTGCTTGATACGCTTCAGCGGGGATTTGCCACTTTTGGCTAAACCATTGAGCAGCTGACGGAATTAAGTGTGGTTGTTGGTTTAAATCGATAACAGTATAGTTAGACATTATTGATCTCCTAGATAAAAGAACAGATCCCATTGAAAAGAAACAATGTTGGATCTGCTCTGTATTTTTTATTAATTGGAATGTTTGCTAGCTGGGTCTAAACGACGTTCAATAATCCCTAGAACCCAATCTGTGATAATCGCCATAAAGGCCGTTGGTAAGGCACCGACTAAAATGATAGAAGCACCATCTGTGGCATTGGTTCCACGAATAATAATATCCCCTAAACCACCAGCACCAACGAAAGCACCAATCGCAGTAATCCCGATTGCGACGACTAACGCATTTCGAATACCTGCCATGATTACTGAAACAGATAAAGGTAACTCGACCATATAAAGAAGTTGTACTTTTGTCATACCCATTCCTTTACCAACATCTAAAATATTGCGATCCACTTGAATCATGCCAGTGTACGTATTCTTGATAATTGGCAGGAGAGAATAAAGGAAGACTGTTACAACCACCGTGTTGACACCTAAGCCCATCCCCAACATTAAAATCGAAAGCATTGCCAAAGCTGGTACTGTTTGGATAATGTTCGCTAAACGGATAATCCAGTTGGCTAAGCTACGTTTACGTGAAATCATAATCCCGATAGGAATCCCGACAATTGCAGCAAAGATTACGCCATAAATCGAAATTAAAAAGTGACGTAAAAATTGTTGAAAGACGTAGCCGCCATTTTGTTGGAAATAGTAGATAAATTGTTGGAATAAATTCATATTATTCATCTGTTACTCCCCCTCAAAATAGTTATTTTCTTTTAAGAAACGTTCGGCTACGACAGCAGGTTCAATTAAATCATTATCTGCTTGATAGTTCAATTCTTGCATTTTTTTGGTAGAAATTTTACCATCTAAGCGATTTAAGACATCTTTAATTTCCGGCGTTTCTTTTAATAATTTGTCACTAACCACAGGAGCGGCATCATAAGGCGGGAAAAAGCGCTTGTCATCTTTTAACATGACTAAATCGTAACTACCAATCCGGCCATCTGTTGAGTAACCTAAGATAACGTCCATTTTTCCAGCGTTGACTGCATCGTACACCAAGCCAATTTGCATTGGTAAAATAGATTTAAATTGGAAGTTGTATTCCTTTTTAAAGCCTTCATAACCGTCGCCTTCACGTGTGATCCACGCAGTATCGACACCAGCAACTAATTTGTCTGCGACTTTCCCTAAATCACTGACTGTTTTTAAATTGTATTTCTCAGCCGTTTCTTTTGTAACTAAGAATACATAAGTATTTTCAAACCCATATGAAGGGAACCAAGTTTGTTGATAACGTTTTTCAAATTCTGATTGAACTAGGTTAAACGCTTTTTTAGGGTCTTTTTCCGCTGGTAAGCCCAGCGTAGTGGTCACGTCAGTACCAGTATAACGAGCTGCAGAAATTGAGGCATCTCCGTTTAACATTGCTTGGTGATTGATGGTAGTAGTGGCTAAGTTGTTAATCACATTTGTTTTTTTATCTGTGTAATGCTCAACCATATCCGCTACAATGCTCCCTAAAATCTGCGCTTCTGAAGTAATCCCACCTGTAATGGCGACAGTGTTATCATCAGAAGTTGAAGCGAGACCAGGTAAAGAACAACCTGCCAATAAAAGTAAACTGCTTAAGAAGAGTAAGCTTAACTTGAGTTTCTTTTTCATCATTATTCGCCCTCCCTTAAAGCTTTTGGCGTTAAACGATTTTCTAATAATCCAAGAAGAACATCTGCTAAAAGTGCTAAAATAGTTACTGGAATAGTCCCGCCAAAGATTAATTCTGGCTGATAGTTATTTAATCCACTGAAAATCATATCACCAAGACCACCTGCACCAATATAAGAAGCCAGTGTAGCCCAAGCAATGACATAGACAGCAGCTAAACGAATGCCGGCCATAATTGTTGGCATGGCAATGGGTAATTCAACACTAAAAATAGACTGTAAATTGGTCATGCCCATGCCTTTAGCAACATCTCGGTAATTTTCATCGACATTTTTCATTCCGATATACGTGTTTCTTAAAATAGGTAGAAGGGAATAGATGAATAGCGCGATAATAGCGGGTGTTTTGCCGACACCAAAAATTGGAATCATCAAAGCTAATAAAGCCAACGAAGGAACCGTTTGTAAGGCACTTGTTAAACCAATGACAATATTGGCTACTTTGGGCAAACGTGTTAACCAAACGCCAACGGGCACAGCGATAGCGACCCCTAATAAAAGTGCAAAGAATGAAATATAAATATGTTCAATACTTTTTGAAATCATTTCTGATCCATATTCTTGAAAGAAGCTACTCATTGCTTACGCCTCCTCTTTATCAGTTTCGGACTCGCTTTGTTTTGCTTCTACAGCTTCACTAATCGTTGTTTCATCGCCCCAGATAACATCATAAACAATGTCAACAAGGGAAGCACGTGTTAAGATGCCCACCACTCGTTTTTGTTCATCAACGACTGGCACATATTTTAAGCCACGTTTTAAGATTCTTTGTAAAGCATCACGTAAAAGAGCGGTTTTTTGAACAAAGAAGACATCTTTATTCAAGATATCACCAACACTAGAAGCTTTGCCACGTTGCTGATCTAATGTTTCAACATCGATAAAGCCTTTAAGCACATGGGAATTATCAACAACTAATAAGGTATCAACCCGTTTTTCACGCATCAATTTAATCGCTTCTTGTAAAGATTTTTCCGGCGTGATAGTAATTGCTGAATTTAACATGACTTCATCCACTGTGGTGAAATCAGGTTTGGCTTGTAATAGGCGATCTTCTCCGATGAGTTCTTCTACAAATTCATTGGCTGGATGACGTAAAATATTATCTGGTGTGTCAAATTGAATTACTTTGCCTTCGCTCATAATGGCAATTTTATTTGCTAATTTCAACGCTTCATCCATATCATGGGTAACAAAGACAATAGTTTTTCCTAAACGTTCTTGCAAATCTTTCACTAAATCTTGTAATGAATCACGGGTGATAGGATCTAAAGCACCAAAAGGTTCATCCATTAGAATAATATCTTGATTGGCAGCTAAAGCCCGCACAACGCCGATTCTTTGTTGTTGTCCGCCAGAAAGTTCATTGGGATAGCGGTCCAACATTTCTCGTGATAACTCAACCAAATCAATCATTTTTTCGGCTATCTTATTGCGTTCTTCCACAGGTACTTTTAATAATTTAGGCACTAAAACGATATTTTCACGAATGGTCATGTGAGGCATCAAGCCGATATTTTGAATGACATAGCCAATTTGGCGACGTAGCTCTACAGGATTGATTTTTTGAATATCTTGGCCATCAATTAAAATTTTTCCTTTTGAAGGGTCGGTCATGCGGTTAAGCATCCGCATTGATGTTGTTTTTCCACTACCACTTGTTCCGATGAAGCAGATAAATTCACCTTTATCGAAAGACAAATTAATGTCATCAACGGCGACTTTTCCGCCTTTATAAAATTTTGATACATGCTGAAATTCTATCAACTTACTCACCTCAACTAAATATTTTGAAAATGTATCTTATTACTAGTATGCTATAAAAATGCGATTTCGACAAATGTAATCTATTTTTAATGGGAAAAAGAAGGCGGTAAAATTTTTTTAATTCGTTCTAAAAAAAAGAAAAGATAACTATTGTTTAGTAAAAGTTATCTGAACGAAACAAGATGTTAAAAAGAGTATTCTGAGAAGGGGAAAAAGCCGCTATAACAAAGAAAAGTGTCCTTTATAGCAAGTTGACGGGAGCTGAGTTTTTCATTAGAATGGAAAGAGAACAAGGGAATAAAATAAAAAAAGGCGCTTCATGATTTAGCGGCAACTAAATCACGAAGCCTTGAATAGTCACCTGTGCAAGTGGACCATCAAGTTGCCCGTTCAATCAATGGAAACCATTGATCACTTTTATTTTACTGAATTTTTGAAAAAATTACCAGTTTTTTTAAGGAGTAAGAAGTGGAAGAACGAAGGATGCTTTTTATGGAATGTGCAATGACGTTCAGAAAAATCTGAAGGTCATTTTTTATTCTCTTGTTCAAACATTCAAACATAGGGGAAGAGAGACGGACGTAATTTTGTCACCGATTATTACGTCCGTCTTCCGTTGTTTTCTAAAGCGTTGGTTACATGTCTTTGTAGAGGTTGGCTTCAATTGCAGTCCGTTTTGGTTCTAAAAAAGGTGGTAAAGCCAACGTTTCCCCTAAATGTTCCAGAGGCTCATCCAATGTAAAGCCAGGAGTCAAAGTAGCAAATTCAACCCGATTCCCGCCTGGTTCACGAATGTATAAACTTTTAAAATATCCACGACTTACATACATTTCAATCTCCCAGCCTTGTGCTAAAGCGCGCGTGTGTAGTTCTTGTAATGCTTCATCATCAGCTACAGAAAAAGCAATATGATCCATACTGCCACGCCCCATTCGGCTTGTTTTATCCGACGTTGTTTGATGAACAGAAAAGCTTTCCGTCTCACTTAAAATAATCGTATTGCCAACTGCTTGCCAACCAAGAAATGTTTCAAAAAAGGCCAAGGTTTTTTCAGAATCTGGCACATGAAATTCAGTAGAGGTCAAACCGATAATTTGAACCGCTGCTGGAATGTCGTTAGAAACAACGAGTGTTTCTTTTAATGGATTTTCAGGAACTTCTGTCAGGATAATATGCGTATCATCTGGATCACTGAAATGTAGGCTCTTTTCTTTTTTGTTAAATGGAATTTTGTTTTCTGTTAAACGTTGTTCCCAAAAGGAAAGGCTGTTTTGGGGAATTTTTAAGCCAATCGTGGCTAAATAATTTTTTTCTTCATAGCGGTTGCCTAATAAGGGCACGATAAAAAAAGTTACTAAGCTTCCCGGTGTGCCTTGATAATCGCCATAAAAATAATGAGGCATGCGATTGTTGTCTTGATTGACGGTATTTTTGACAAAGCGTAAGCCTAACAATTTTGTATAGAATGATTGGTTTTCTTGACCATGACGCGCTAATAGTGAAACATGATGAAATTGAGCATGCATTTTGAGTTCCTCCTCTAAATAACTATGTATACTTACTTAAAGTAAGTATAGTGCTTCTGACATTTTTTGACAACTATTTAGTTTGATTCAGAAGGCTGACATAGCCAGAAACAAGAAAAAGTGTTAGAATAACCAAGATAAAAACTAGTAGAAAGAGTGACGGAAATGCTAAGTACAGAAGATTTTGATTTTGATTTACCAGAAGAATTAATTGCTCAAACCCCACTAAAAGATCGCGCTAGTTCACGATTATTAGTTGTAAATAAAGAAACAGGGGACATGGAGGATAAACATTTCCATGATATTCTTGATGAATTACAGCCTGGGGATGCATTAGTCATGAATAATACACGGGTACTGCCGGCCCGTTTATATGGAGAAAAACCTGAAACAGGCGGTCATTTGGAAGTTTTACTTTTAACAAATACAGAAGGCGATACATGGGAAACCTTGATTAAACCCGCGAAACGTGCAAAAGTCGGCACGGAAATTCAATTTGGCGATGGTCGCCTAAAAGCGGTGGTTAAAGAAGAGTTGGAACATGGTGGTCGAATCATTGAATTTAAATATGATGGTATTTTCTTAGAAATTTTAGAATCGTTAGGAGAAATGCCATTGCCGCCATATATCAAAGAACGTCTAGATGACCCAGATCGTTATCAAACGGTTTATGCTGAAGAAAATGGTTCAGCTGCAGCACCAACAGCGGGTTTGCATTTTACAAAAGAACTATTAGAAGAGATCAAAGCAAAAGGTGTTCATCTCGTTTATTTAACTTTACATGTCGGTTTAGGAACATTCCGTCCCGTGAGCGTTGATAATATAGAAGAACATCATATGCATAGCGAATTCTATCGTTTAACTGAAGAAGCGGCTAAGCAATTAAATGAAGTACGCCAAGCAGGCGGTCGGATTGTTGCGGTTGGAACAACTTCTATTCGTACGTTGGAAACAATTGGCACAAAATTTAATGGTGAAATCCAGGCTGACAGTGGCTGGACCGATATTTTTATCACACCAGGGTATCAATTTAAAGTCGTAGAGGCTTTTTCAACGAACTTCCATTTACCAAAATCTACGTTAGTGATGCTTGTGAGTGCCTTTGCAGGAAAAGACTTAACATTGGCTGCTTACCAACATGCAATTGAGGAAAAATATCGTTTCTTTAGTTTTGGCGATGCAATGTTTATTAAATAAGCGACACTTTGTGAGCAGAATACTTGGGATTGAAACAAAAATATATTATGATAAACACGTGATTTTTGGAATCACAGTAAAGGTGTGCTTTATTTTTTCTTCCCCTGTAAATAATAAAGTTAGAAACCAAAACGCTACTAGGACAAAAGTGCTTAGTAGACAATCTTAGAATAAAAAGAACGGCGCAACCACGGTTGCGCCGTTCTTTTTTATGTAAGCAAAGATTAATTATTGAAACAACAATACGAAGAAGGGCTTTCTTCGTATTGCCGGTACTAAGTTGTACCTCGGCAACTCCAAGTACAATCAGAAAAATTGTCTTGTTAAGTACAGCTTATACTGTTTAGGCTTCTTGTTCTACATCGTCATTCAGTGTTTCTTTGAAGGTGAACACATCATCAATGGTTACGCCAAAGACGTTCGCGATGTCATGCGCAAGAAGTAATGAAGGATTGTACTTGTTTCGTTCCAGTTGAATAATTGTTTGTCGAGAGACACCGACTCGATTGGCCAAATCTTGCTGGGTCATACGAGCCATAGCACGATAAACATGAATTGAACTTTCAAACGAAGATTTTTTCTTTTTTCGCATAGCATTCCCTCCTTTAAAAGAAGATAAAATAGAATGTGCACCTTGAATATAACACATATGATTATTTGATACAAATATATTTTATTGCCTAAAAGAAAAAACCGAGCTTAAATTTAAGCTCGGCCTTGTTAACGGGAAGACATCAATTGGTTGAATAAGTGTTTACATTTCGCGATACATGTAAAGCAAAAGGTGAACGTGATGTGGTGAAACTAAAACCTTGTTTTCATACAGTTTCGACGCTTGGATGGTGGATAACTTGCGTTAGGTGATAACAGATAGGGTAAATGCTTTATAGAAACTCCATCCTTCTATAACCTTTCCCTATTTTCCGATACGAGTTATCACTAACAATTACTCTACACGTATTGTTTACAGGTGAATCTTGCAATTCTAACAACTTTGAGTTTACCGATTTTTATCTACTGAGAAAATCTTCAACCAATTGATTTGCATGTCCTCCTTACACTTAAAGAATAGCACTTTTTGGAAGCGTTTGCAAATTATAACACTTATTAATAAGATTAAATATAATATTTTTCTGGTTATTTTATAACATGTAAAATAAATAATCATGCGAACCAAATAACATTGTATTTTTTGTTGTTTTTGTGTTGAATATATAGAAATAAACTATTTTTTTATCAGACAAAATGAAAAAAATGTCCATTGCTTTTTGGCTGAATTCGTTTCTTTTTTCATAAAATTCCCATAATCAAATAGAAACATTGCTGTAGCAACAACGAAAATACCAGTTTTTTCTGGACATATGAGAGAACGCTAAGCCAAAGATGAAAAAAGTTGCGTGTTCAAAAAAAATCATGTTATATTTAATAGAGACACTATTATATAGGAAGAAAAAATTAGAGGGGGAATAGGATGGAAGCTTACAAGCAATCTGTCGATACTGTCACAAAAGAAGTTTCAGTCAATACTGAAACTGGTTTAACACAACAAGAGGCCCAACAACGGCTGAAAGAAAATGGCCGCAATCAATTTGAAGAGGCTAAGAAGGATTCTGTGTTAAAGAAATTTATTCACAGTTTATCTGATTTTACAACGATTATTTTATTAGTTGCTGCGGCAATTTCGTTTTATACAGCAATCGTAACAGAACATGGCGAATATTTTGAAGGAATCTTAATTATTGCAATTGTGATTATCAATGCTGTTTTAGCCATTGTTCAAGAAGGAAATGCTGAAAAATCTCTGGCGGCTTTACAAGACATGAACAAGCAAAGTAGTGCAGTCTTACGAGATGGCAAGGTAATCGAAGTCGATGCTGAAGAACTAGTAGTAGGAGATGTTCTAGTTCTTGAAGCTGGTTCAATGATTACAGCCGATGCACGACTTATTCAAGCTTCTCAAATGCGCGTAGAAGAGTCAGCACTAACAGGTGAAAGTGAACCTGTTGAAAAAGATCCTACATACGTGGGGCATGACGATGATGGCTTAGGAGATCAAATAAATATGATTTTCAAAGGCTGTACCGTTGTGAATGGCCGCGGACGAGCAGTAGTAACTGCAACAGGAATGAATACAGAAATGGGTAAAATTGCTGGGTTACTGAATAACAGCGATCAGCAAAAAACACCATTACAAAAACGCTTGAATCAATTAGGCAAACGTATTAGTTTGTTAGCCTTAGGGGCTGCAGCAATTGTTTTCATTATTGGTGAACTGCAAGGAGAACCGCTTCTTGAAATGTTTATGACAGCCGTTTCCTTAGCGGTGGCAGCTGTACCAGAAACACTAACCGTGATTGTAACGTTAACCTTAGCATATGGTGTTCAAAAAATGGCTAAGAAACATGCGATTATTCGTCGATTGCCAGCAGTAGAAACGCTAGGAACTGCGAATGTTATCTGTTCTGATAAGACAGGAACACTGACACAAAATAAAATGCGCGTCCGCCGAGTATGGCATCGTGGTGATGAAGTAACGGATACGGAAGATGCCATGACCGATGAAGCCATGGAAGTATTGAAAATGGCTGCTTTATGTACAGATGTCATTGTGGAAAAAGAAGGCGATGAACTAACTGTTACAGGGAATCCGACAGAAGCGGCAATTGTTCGTGCTGTCGAAGAAAATTATCATACTAAAGAAGAACTTGAAGAAAAATATCCTCGTATTGGTGAAATTCCCTTTGATTCAGAACGAAAAATGATGACTACGGTCCATCAATGGGGGAAAAAGTACATCTCAATTACTAAAGGAGCCTTTGATGTGTTACTACCTCGTTTTGGTTTCGGAGATGTCGATCAAGCGGCTATTGTTAATGATCGTTTCGGAAAACGAGCGTTACGAGTTATTGCTGTCGGTTATGCCGTATATGATGAACCACCCAAGGAAATTACATCAGAGGCTTTAGAAAAAAATCTTCGCTTGTTAGGCTTAATTGGCATGATTGATCCACCACGTCCAGAAAGTAAGGGCGCCATTGCTCGTGCGAAAAAAGCTGGAATTAAAACAGTCATGATTACTGGTGATCACGTGGTAACAGCCAGTGCAATTGCTAAAGAATTAGGAATTTTAAAAGATAAAAGTGAAGCCTTATCTGGTTCAGAACTGAAAAAAATGAGTGATGAAGAATTAGATAAACGGGTTAAAGATTTATCCGTTTATGCACGTGTAACCCCTGAAGATAAAATTCGAATTGTTCAATCATGGCAACGTTCTGGCGCTGTTGTAGCAATGACCGGAGATGGCGTGAATGATGCGCCAGCCTTGAAAGCTAGTGATGTCGGTTGCGCAATGGGGATTACTGGAACAGATGTGGCCCAAGGCGCTTCAGATATGATTTTGACGGACGATAACTTTGCAACTATTGTTGATGCGGTTGCGCAAGGACGTGCCGTGTACCGAAATATTCGTAAAGCCATTAACTTCTTGTTAAGCTGTAATATTTCTGAGATTTTTATTGTTTTAATTGCCATGTTACTTGGTTGGGGTGCGCCATTTACTGCAGTTCAACTGTTGTTTGTTAACGTGGTCGCAGATGGGTTACCTGGTTTTGCATTAGGAAAAGAACCAGCGGAAAAAGGAATTATGGATGAGGCACCAATCCCTAAAAACGAAGGGATTTTTGCACGAGGCTTATGGCAAAAGATTGGGATTAATGCAGCAGTGTTCACAGTCATTACTTTGTTTGGTTTTTACCTAGGTGCCTTTGTACCAGGTGTTTCAGCCTATGTTTCAAACAGCTATGAAGTTGGACAAACAGTGGCATTTTTAATCTTAGCTTATTCCTCTATCTTACATGTCTTTAATGTTCGTAGTGCGAACTCTGTTTTCCGTGTAAAATTATCAAGCAACAAGTCGCTCTTTGAAATGGTCGTTTTAGCATTATTAATTACCACAACCATTGCTTTATTACCATTCACACAAGAACTATTTGGATTAGTGCATATTAGTTTAAATCATTGGATGTTAGCAATTTTCCTATCCTTTGTGCCAATTTTCGTCAATGAAATGATTAAGTTCCATTTCTCTGAAGTCGAAGAGGAAGAAGAAGTGATTTAAATTTAACAGGAATAAAAGAAGCTACCTTTGTTCAGAAAATTATCTTAATAGTTAGCAAGTGGGGCAGCAGTCGTTTCGACTGCTGCCCCACTTATTTTTGATTTTCCTTTTTTCAAAATAGGTGGGTTTCTTATCTAAGATGGACATTCTCTAATAAAAAGACTTGCTAAACGATTTAAAACGTATTATAGTGAGTAGCATCGTTAGTCAAAAAGCGCTTTTTGACTAATGAAAAAGATATATAAAACGTTATATAATAAAGAGTTTTAAAAGTTTTTATGGAGCTGTTGGTTAAACTAAACGAAGTCATTTCTTTTGTAGGAGGAAAGTATTGTGTTACACAAAGCAGAGGGGTTTGATCGTCGGAAATTTACGATGGCAGGGATCTTAGTTGCCATGGGCGTTGTCTATGGAGATATTGGAACGAGCCCTTTATATGTAATGAAAGCCATTGTAGGAGATAATGGTGGCTTGGCACGGGTTTCTGAATCGTTTATTTTAGGTTCGGTCTCGTTAATTTTTTGGACATTGACTATCTTAACCACGATTAAATATGTTGTTATTGCTTTAAATGCTGATAACCATGGAGAAGGTGGGATTTTCTCTCTTTATACATTGGTTCGTAAAAAAAGTAAGTATTTGATTATTCCCGCAATGATTGGCGGTGCCGCTTTACTGGCTGATGGCGTTTTGACCCCAGCTGTGACAGTGACGACAGCGATTGAAGGCTTACGGGGAATTCCGGCATTTTTTGAACGTTTTGGCAATGACCAAACGATTATAGTGGTTATTACGTTGACGATTATTTTAATTCTTTTTTCTGTTCAACGATTTGGAACAGAATTGGTCGGGAAAGCTTTTGGGCCGATTATGTTCTTGTGGTTTACTTTTTTAGGCATCATTGGTTTAATGAATTTTAGCCAAGATTGGACGGTTATTCGTGCATTAAATCCATATTATGCTTTGCAATTACTAGTCAGTCCAGAAAATAAATTAGGTCTATTTATTTTAGGGAATATTTTCTTGGCTACAACTGGTGCTGAAGCTTTATATTCTGATTTAGGGCATGTAGGAAAAATGAATATCCGCATTAGCTGGCCGTATATTAAGATTTGTTTGATTCTTAATTATTTAGGGCAAGCTGCGTGGTTGTTAACGGTCAAAGAAAACCCTGAAATGCAGGCATTAGCTGAAATTAACCCATTTTTCCAAATGATTCCACAAGGTATTCTCGTATTTGGCGTTGTTTTTGCAACAATCGCCGCAGTGATTGCTTCGCAAGCGTTAATATCAGGTTCGTATACTTTAGTTTCTGAAGCGATTAAATTGAAGTTATTACCAAGACTTAAAATTATTTATCCTGGGAGCAATATCGGTCAAATGTATATTCCAGCGGTAAATTTAATTTTGTGGTTAGCTTGTTCAGCAATCGTGCTGGCTTTTAGAACATCGACACACATGGAAGCTGCGTATGGTCTATCGATTACGATTACGATGTTAATGACAACCATTTTATTGTTGTTTTATCTTTTGGATAAAATTCCAGCTTGGTCTGCGTATCTAATTTCCTTGTTCTTTGCTGCCATTGAAGTTGTCTTTTTCTTTTCAAGTGCTGCGAAGTTTTTCCATGGTGGATATGTTGCTGTGGGAATGGCAGTCTTCTTGTTATGCATCATGATTATTTGGGAACGCGGCAACGAGATTAAGGAAGCGACGGCGGAACAAGTGTCGTTGGAAAAATATGTACCACAACTTAAAGCTTTGAAAGAAGATACATCTGTACCAATGTATCAAACCAACGTGGTCTTTTTAACCTCCGATCGAGTGGACGGCGAAATTAATCGTAATATTATTTATTCGATTTTGGACAAACAACCAAAACGAGCGAATGTTTATTGGTTTGTTAATGTTCAGGTAACAGATGAACCCTTTACTCAAGAGTATTCTGTTGATATGTTAGGAACTGATTTTATTGTGCAAGTTCAGCTATATTTAGGCTTCCATATTTCTCAAGAAGTGAATGTATATTTAAGACAAATTGTTCATGACTTGATGAAAACAGGCCGCTTGCCAAAACAGCCACAACGTTATTCATTAACGCCAGGGAGAGAAGTTGGCGATTTCCAATTTGTATTAATTCAAGAAGAATTATCTAACGTTTCTGAACTGAAAAAATGGGATCGACAAATTATGCAGGCAAAATTAGCTATCAAAAACTTAACTACCTCTCCTGAAAGTTGGTTTGGCTTGGAATACAGTGAAGTCAAATATGAATCCGTTCCTTTAATCATTGGCCCACAACGGAAAACGCACTTAGTCGAACGAAAGAATCGTTCATAAATAGAAGAAATTTAACTAAAAGATTGAGCCTAAGTCCTTGAGATACATGGCTCAATCTTTTTTGTAGAATCAGAGTAAATACTGTAATTCCACAAAGAATTCATTTAAAAGCGTTTGGTCTTTAAAGGAATTCATCCGCTTAAAGATAGCCAGTAAGACTTCTTTTTGTGGTTCAGTTAATTGATTTACTTTTAACAAAGGAAGAAAAGCGATAATCAGAGAATAATCCAATTCTGGATTTTGAGAATGTGTAAATAATTCATGGAGTTCTGACAAAATAAACGGATGATAATAAGATTGGTCAGACTGTTCTTCTGCAGTTGTTGGATCATAAATAGAAATACTCTCTTGGGAATGAGAGGGGGCTTCTACTGTTAAAGGAAAAGCATAAAAGGACTGCTGTAACTTTTGCGCTTGAATCATAATTTTTAAGGAATCGTGATAGGATAGCTGTTCTTCAGATAAACGTCCCATCAACTGAGTAAAAAAAGGTGGTTTTAGCAGTTGTTTATTTTGAAAATTTTCTTTTAATAGCTGGCGCACAAATCGATCGAAATCACCATAAAGTAGCCAATCTACTGTTGTATCGCAGGCTTTAGCGATTTTTTTTAAGTATCGTTTATTGGGTAAATTCAAACCTAGTTCCCAGTTACTAATTGTACTTCCACTAGATAAACCAATTTTATTGGCTAAATAACGTAAAGTGTACTTCTTCTTTTTTCGAGCTTCACGCATGCGTGCCCCGACTTGCTTTGTAGTAATTTTCATTGAAACACTCCTTTTGTAATAAATATGAGGATAAGGTGTTCTTAAAATATACATACGCAAAATTCGGCTCTTTTTTTTTCTAAACTAAAAAAAGTAATTATTTCTAACAATTTTCATCTTGTGCTATGCTTAAGATGAAAATACTTAAGAAGAGAAGGGATCATATGTCAGCAAAACATAATCATGAACAACACCAGGAAAAACAGCCAACAATGTCCCACGATAAAATGAATCACATGAATCATGATATGGCGCATGAACAAATGGCTATGTCACACCAACATGAAGGAATGAAGGGAATGGATCATTCAATGCATATGGGGAATTTTAAACAAAAATTCTGGCTGTCATTGATTTTAGCTATTCCGATTATTGTTCTTTCACCAATGATGGGTTTTCAATTACCTTTTCAATTTACTTTTCCAGGTTCTGATTGGTTGGTCTTAATTTTAGCAACTGTGCTATTTTTTTATGGTGGACAACCATTTTTAAGTGGCGCTAAAATGGAACTACAGCAAAAGAGTCCAGCAATGATGACGTTAATTGCGATGGGGATTTCGGTATCATATTTTTACAGCTTATATGCGTTTTACATGAATCATTTTACGAATCAGGCCCACGTGATGGACTTTTTCTGGGAATTAGCCACTCTGATTGTTATTATGCTTTTAGGCCATTGGATTGAAATGAATGCTATTTCTAATGCTGGTGATGCCTTGAAAAAAATGGCTGAACTGTTACCTGACACAGTCAAACGAATGACTGAACATGGGGAAGAAGAAATTCCTTTGCAAGATGTTCAAGAAGGCGATCGCTTGATTGTTCGTTCGGGAGATAAAATTCCGACAGACGGTAAAATTTTGAAAGGAAGCACAACAGTCGACGAATCGATGGTTACAGGGGAATCAAAAACAGTAGAAAAAAACATTGGCGACTCCGTGATTGGTGGAGCTGTCAATGGCAACGGAATGATTGAAATTTCGGTAACTGGCACGGGTGAAAATAGTTACCTGTCAAAAGTTATGGAGATGGTTAAACAAGCGCAATCGGAAAAATCAAAACTAGAATCCATTTCAGACCGTGTAGCCAAGTGGTTATTCTATATTGCCTTATTCGTAGGTGTGTTAGCATTTATCGGTTGGTTACTCGTAACGAAAGATTTGTCGCTAGCATTTGAACGAATGGTTACAGTTTTTATTATTGCCTGTCCCCATGCGTTAGGCTTAGCAATTCCTTTAGTGATTGCTAGAAGTACCTCCATTGCTGCTAAAAATGGCTTACTTTTAAAAAATCGGAACGCATTAGAACAAGCCAATAAGGTTGAATATGTGTTGCTGGATAAAACTGGTACTTTAACAGAAGGACAATTTACAGTTACTGGCTTAGAATTAATGAGTAAGCAATTCACTAGAGAAGAAGCACTTAAATATATTGGAGCATTAGAAAAAAATGCAAACCATCCGTTGGCAATTGGGATCATGAACTATTTAAATAAACAAGCCGTTCAACCTTATGAAGCCCATAATCTGCAAGCTTTATCAGGCGTAGGACTGGTTGCTACTGTTCAAAACCAAGAAGTCAAAATAGTCAATGAAAAAGAAGTTGCACGGTTACAGTTAACCTTCGATGAAACAATTAAAACAAACTATCAAGAGCAAGGAAACACCTTGAGCTATTTAATCATCGCTGGTCAATTAGTCGCACTGCTTGCTTTAGGAGATAAAGTCAAACCAGAAGCTAAAACATTTATTGCAGA
This sequence comes from Enterococcus sp. DIV1090, assembly GCF_050537975.1. Lineage (NCBI taxonomy): Bacteria > Bacillati > Bacillota > Bacilli > Lactobacillales > Enterococcaceae > Enterococcus > Enterococcus sp. DIV1090. Next base: position 634,028 of record NZ_CP172917.1, read on the forward strand.
GTTACAAGCGCAAGGAATTACGCCAGTCATGTTAACAGGGGATAATCAAACAGCTGCCAGTGCAGTTGCTAATTATTTAGGAATGAAGGAATACTACGCAGAGCTCTTACCAGAAGATAAAGAAAAAATTGTACAACAATATCTTACTGAAGGGCATCAGGTCATGATGGTAGGAGACGGTATTAATGATGCACCAAGTTTAGCCCGTGCTTCAATCGGCATTGCGATAGGCGCTGGTACAGATGTAGCAATTGATTCGGCAGATGTTGTACTGACGGATAGTGATCCTAAAGATATTTTAAGGTTCTTAGATTTAGCCAAACAAACACGACGTAAAATGATCCAAAATCTTTGGTGGGGAGCTGGGTACAATATTGTCGCCATTCCTTTAGCGGCTGGGGTTCTTGCACCAATTGGGATTGTTTTAAATCCAGCTGTAGGTGCTGTCTTGATGTCATTAAGTACAATTATTGTAGCAGCAAATGCTATGACACTGCATATTTCAAAAAAATAATTCGATATAATTGTAGAGAGCGGAAAGTAATCAATACTTTTTGTTCTCTATTTTTTTCTTCTTAAAAAAATTTTTGCCTTATTTGACGTATTCTTATAACAAGGGAGTGAAAGGGGACGATATATGGATTTCAAGGAATTATTGTCTTTTGAACATAAAAATATGTTGGAATTGTTGGATTTACTGCAACAAGAGCAGACATTTTCTGTTTTGATGGCTGCAGAAAAACTAAAGGTGAGCGACAAAACCATCCATTGTTACATTCAACGTTTTGAAAAAAAGCAGAAAACGTTTAAGATAGAAGGGCTTTGTAAGATTTATACAACGACCAAAGGAATTGTAAAATATCGTGAATTATGCGTTTGTGGCTTGGCTCGATTTAGACAAAAATTTTGTTATTTTATTCCCGAATTTTATATTTTACGTTGTCTAATTGAAGAGCGAATCAATTATGCGCAATTGACCCAGGTATTGGGATTACAGGAATCAACTCTTCGGAAGAAACTTTCTAATATTCGACGTTGGCTAGTTAATTTTGATATTATTGTACGTCAAAAACATTACGATTTAACTGGCAATGAATGGCAAATTCGACAGTTAATCCTTTGTTTTTATTTGTTTTTTCAAGAAAGCTGTCTGGAAGAAAACAGAGAAATGACTCGGAAAATCATTACCTTTTTTGAGTTGGATTTAAATGTAGCACAACAGAATCATCTTAGTTGGCTAATTTATATTTGGGAGAGACGATACCGAGGCGGGCATGAAATTTCAGTACCAAATGCTAATTTATTTCAACAAACAAGTGCTTTTTTTTATTTATTTCGTGTGGAAGTGTTGAGCACTTCTTTTATGTCTCTTAAAGAACAAAAAGCGTTATTTGTGATTCTTGAAGCACATTTTGGTGGTTGTTTTGGCAAGAGAGCGCGAAAGTATTTTATTCATGAGCAAATGAAAATAGAAAGTTTATGCTTAAAAACAGCTATTTTTATTATGAAAGAAATTAGGAGAAATTTTACACAACATCATTTTAACTATCAAGAAATTCATTTATGTCGATTTTTAAGTACGCATATGAATAGTTTATTAGACGGACAAGCATGGTTGCCAGCTCATAAACAGGAACAAACACTCGCTGTACGTTATCAGCAAACTTGGCACAGATTACAGAAACTAATTAGGCTTTTAAAACGCCTGTATCCAGTCTTTACTTCAGTAAAAGAAAGGGAATTGACGAGTTGCTATTTTTATCACATCCTAGATTTATTTGACCCGATTTTATATGAAAAAAAATATATTATTTGCCTATTGACGGACTTTCCTCCAGAAAAGGAACAAGCGTTGGGGCAATCTATAAAAAGCTATTTCAGTGAAAAAAAGAATATTACAATTATTCATGGAAAACCAACGTATCAACTTCACCAAGCACACCTCTTAATTGTCAATCATTTGTTTCAGATGAACGTAGCGCTTTCTTCTAAGACAGTGGTTTATTTGCCAGAGGAATTATCTCCTGCTTTTTTTGAAAAAGTCGAAGCGAATCTACCGTAAGAAGTCCAATTTTGTCTAAATAGTGTTAAAATGAAGAAGTAAGAGGAATGGATGAGGAGGATATTAAAATGAAACAACTGCAATTTGGTACAAGTGATGAAACAGTTTCTTCGGTTATCTTAGGATGTATGCGCTTAAATGGTGCTGAAAATCCTCAACAGGTAATTGAAACTGCTTATGATCATGGCATTACATTTTTTGATCACGCCGACATTTATGGTGGCGGCGACTGCGAAACCATTTTTGGTAAGGCCTTAAAAGAAAGTACCATTCGTCGTGAAGATATTTTTATACAAACAAAATGTGGAATTCGTCAAGGCTTTTTTGACTTTTCGAAAGCACATATTTTAGAAGCGGTCGAAGGGAGTTTACAGCGTTTAGGTGTAGATTCAGTCGATGCATTATTGTTGCATCGTCCAGATACTTTAGTGGAACCAGAAGAAGTAGCTGAAGCTTTTCATTTATTAGAAAAACAAGGGAAAGTTCGCTATTTTGGTGTAAGTAACCAAACGCCAGGACAAATTGAACTTTTAAAAACAGCTGTTAAACAACCATTATTAGCTAATCAATTACAATTTGGCATCAAGCATACTGGCATGGTGGATCAAGGCTTACAAACAAATATGGAAATATCAGGAAGCATTGATTATGATCATGGTATTTTAGATTATTCACGGTTGAAACAAATGACTATTCAAGCATGGTCACCGTACCAATATGGTTATTTTGAAGGTGTCTTTATTGGAAATGAAAAATTCCCTGAGTTAAATCAAAAATTAAGCGAATTGGCTGAAAAATATCAAACAACGCCAACTGGTTTAGCCAGCAGCTGGATTCTGCGCCACCCTGCTAATATGCAAGTCATCGCAGGAAGTATGAATCTTGGTAGAATTGAAGAAATTGCTAAAGCAGCAGACATTGTGATTAGTCGCGAAGATTGGTACGATATTTATCGTGCAGCGGGAAATGTTTTGCCGTAAAAAGATTTTCATACTTGTGAAGATCCAGCGTGTATTGCTGATTGATTTTGGTATTTGATATAGTTGTCACTAAGGAACTATGTCAAATACCTTTTTCTTTCATTCTGCAATCGCCGTCTACTGCAAATTCTGTAGTTTTTTGTTAAAATAGAAAGGAAACTAGTTTGCTAAAGATGAGGGGAAAAAAATGACCAAAAAAAAATTATTACTCGTTGATGGAAACAGTGTAGCCTTTCGTGCATTTTTTGCGCTACATAACTCATTAGAACGATTCAAAAATAAGAACGGCTTGCATACAAATGCTATTTATGCATTTAACAATATGTTTGAAAATGTAATGCAAAAAGAAATGCCTACTCATGTTTTAGTCGCTTTTGATGCAGGGAAAACCACATTCAGAACAGAATTTTATTCAGAATATAAAGCCGGACGTTCAAAAACACCGGGGGAATTTAAAGAACAAATGCCGTATATTCGTGAACTTTTAGAAGGTTTAGGCGTAAAATATTATGAACTACCTAACTATGAAGCAGATGATATTATTGGTACATTAGCCAACAAAGTTGATAAAGATGAATTTGATGTTGTCGTGTTATCAGGGGACCGAGATTTGACACAATTAGCGACGGACACTGTCAAAGTAGATATCACTGTTAAAGGAGTTAGCGATATTGAATCATATACGCCTGAGCATATTGCTGAAAAATATGATGGGTTAACGCCTAAGCAAATTATTGATATGAAAGGGTTGGCTGGCGACACGTCGGATAATATTCCAGGTGTAACGAAAATCGGTGAGAAAACCGCGATTAAGCTGTTAAAACAATATGGCTCAGTTGAAGGGGTTTATGAGAATATTGATGAAATGAAAAAAAGCAAAATGAAAGAAAACTTGATTAATGATAAAGAGCAAGCCTTTCTTTCTAAACGTTTAGCGACAATTGAAGTCAATGCACCAGTCGAAGTCAATGTGGAAGACTTGGCATATGAAGGAAAAAACTTAGAAAAATTGGTTCCTTTTTATAAAGAAATGGACTTTAAACAATTTTTAGCTAAGTTGGACATTACAGAAGAACCTGTTGAAATGGAAGATATTTTATTTGAAGTAGTCGAAGATCAGTTAACCAATGAAATGTTTACAGACGATATGGCTCTTTATGTTGAGATGATGGAAGATAACTATCATACGTCACCGATTGTCGGCCTTGCTTGGGGCAATAACAAGAAGATTTATACCACGAATAATTTAGCTGTTTTTGAAAGTCAGCCATTTATCGACTGGTTGATGGATGAGACACGTAAAAAAAATGTCTACGATGCAAAACGGACATATGTTGCGTTAAATCGCTATGTAGGAAAAATGACAGGGATTGCCTTTGATGTTTTATTGGCTGCTTATTTACTTGATACCAATGACAATAACGCGGATATTGAAGGCGTAGCACAACATTACGGATATGATGCGATTCAATCTGATGAAGCCATTTATGGAAAAGGGGCCAAAAAAGGCTTGCCAGAGGACGAAGAAGTTTTCTTTGGTCACTTAGCACGTAAGATTAAAGCAATTCAATTTTTAACAAGCAAATTAGATAGCGAATTAACAGAAAAGAATCAAGCTGATTTATTCTATAAAATGGAATTACCACTTTCTCGTATTTTAGGCGATATGGAAATAACTGGAATTCGTGTTGATGCCACGCGCTTAAAAGAAATGCAGGTAGAATTTTCAGAACGTCTGAAAGAAATCGAAGAAAAAATCTATGCAGAAGCTGGCGAAGAATTTAATTTGAACTCACCTAAACAATTAGGCGTTATTTTATTTGAAAAAATGGGCTTACCTGTGATCAAAAAGACGAAAACTGGTTATTCAACAGCGGTGGATGTTTTAGAACAACTAAAAGAACAAGCACCAATTGTGGCAGATATTTTAACTTATCGTCAAATTGCCAAAATTCAATCGACCTATGTTGAAGGACTCTTAAAAGTAATTCAGCCAGATAATAAAATTCATACTCGGTATGTACAAACACTGACACAAACAGGACGATTAAGCTCAGTAGATCCTAATTTACAAAACATTCCTATCCGTTTAGAAGAAGGCCGAAAAATTAGAGAAGCCTTCGTACCAAGAGAGGATAATTGGTTGATTTTCTCTTCTGATTACTCTCAAATTGAGTTACGTGTGCTCGCACATATTTCTAATGATGAGCATTTAAAAGAAGCGTTTGTGGAAGGACAAGATATCCATGCCAGCACTGCAATGCGAGTTTTCGGTGTCGAAAAAGCAGAAGATGTCACACCTAACATGCGTCGTCAAGCTAAAGCGGTGAATTTTGGAATTGTCTATGGTATCAGTGATTATGGCTTGTCCCAAAACTTAGGCATTACTAGAAAGCAAGCGCAACAATATATTGACACCTATTTTGAAAAATATCCAGGCGTGAAACAGTATATGGAAGAGATTGTCCGCGATGCCAAAGACAAAGGCTATGTGGAAACATTGTATCATCGCCGTCGTTATTTAAGTGATATTAATTCAAGAAACTTTAATCTACGTTCGTTCGCTGAACGTACAGCGATTAATACACCGATTCAGGGAAGTGCCGCAGATATTTTAAAAATTGCGATGATTGAAATGGCGCGTCGTTTAAAAGAAGAAAAATTACAAGCGACAATGTTATTACAAGTGCACGATGAATTAGTTTTTGAAGTACCAGAATCAGAATTAGAACAATTAAATCAACTCGTCAAAGAAGTGATGGAGCACGCAGTTTCCTTACATGTGCCACTTATCACCGATAGCAGTTGGGGAAAAACATGGTATGAAGCAAAATAATAGCTTACCCATTAAGAACGATGAATAAAATAAGGATAAGTAGGATCTGGACGTTGGTATCTAAGCGTTCAGACCTCTTTATATAAAGGAGCAAAAATAATGCCAGAATTACCAGAAGTAGAAACAGTGCGAAAAGGACTTGAAAAACTTGTTGTAGGAAAAACCATTCAAGAAGTCATTGTTTTTTGGCCAAGAATTATTGAATCACCAGAAGTTGATGTATTTCAAGGTCAATTAGCTGGTCAAACGATTGAAGGGATTGAGCGAAGAGGAAAATTTCTGATTTTTAAATTGTCTGATAATGATATGATTTCTCACTTACGGATGGAAGGAAAATATGAATTTCATCAGGCTGATGATGAAATTGCCAAACATACCCATGTAATGTTTACTTTTACAGATGGCACGCAATTACGTTATTTAGATGTACGGAAATTTGGGCGTATGACATTGGTTCCTAAGAATCAAGGTCATCAATATAAAGGGATTTTAGCTTTGGGCCCAGAGCCAACACCAGATGTTTTCCAATTAGCTACTTTTCAACAAGGCTTGAAAAAGCATCATAAGGCAATTAAGCCATTGCTGTTAGATCAAAAGCTAGTGACGGGCTTGGGGAATATTTATGTAGATGAAGCACTTTGGCAAGCGCAAATCCATCCAGAACAACCAGCAGATTCCTTAAAACCTGCGGAAGTTGCTACGTTGTATCAAGCAATCATTGACGTCTTGGCACGCGCTGTTGAAGCAGGTGGAACCACCATCCGCACCTATCTAAACGCGTTAGGAGAAGCAGGGACTTTTCAAGTAGCGTTGAATGTCTATGGGCAAACAGGCTTACCTTGCAATCGTTGTGGTACGCCAATTGTTAAAACAAAAGTGGCACAACGTGGTACGCATTATTGTCCACAATGCCAACAATTGAAAGGTCGTCGATTGAAATGACAAAAGTTTTAGGCATTACAGGAGGGATTGCGACAGGTAAAAGTACGGTTGTTGCTCTTTTTAAAAAAGCGGGTTATCCAATTGTTGACGGCGACATTATCGCCCGCGAAATTGTTGCAAAAGGGCAACCAGCCTTAGCCGCAATCGTTGAAACTTTCGGACCAGAAATAGTATTAACAACTGGTGAATTGGATCGGAAAAAATTAGGACAATTAATTTTCGCTAGTCCTCAAAAAAGAGAGCTGTTAAATGAAACGCTGAAACCTTTTTTAAGAAAAGAAATTTTACGTCAAATTGAAGAAGCTAAAAAGAAAGCCGCCCTGGTTATTGTTGATATTCCTCTGCTTTATGAAGCTCATTATGAGGCGATTATGGATCAAGTTGCTGTGGTATATGTACCAGAAAAGATTCAAAAAGAGCGTCTGATGGCCCGAAACCAATTAACAGAAGAAGAAGCGCAACAACGAATTGCTAGCCAATGGCCGATTGAAATGAAAAAAGAACGAGCAGATATCGTGTTTGATAATCAAGGAACTAGAGAAGAAACGGAACAACAAGTGAAGAAGTGGCTAGAGGAACAAACTGGAAAGAAGTGAATATTTTTTAAATGGCGTAAAATGTTTTGAAAATTTCAGAAAAAACAGTGAAAGTCTTTGTTTTTATTAAAGAATGGCAAAGATTCAACGAAGAACCAGTTCTAAAGACCTAGTAATAGCGCAATTTCATGTTATAATATAGGCAACAAAAATTATACAGAATAGAAGAGGTGAACGTTATGCGTTGTCCAAGATGTCATCATAATAATTCCCGTGTTATTGATAGCCGTCAAGCAGATGATGGACGTGCAATTCGCCGTCGTCGTGAATGTGAAAATTGCAGTTATCGGTTCACTACATTTGAAAGAATTGAAGCGGCGCCATTACTTGTAATCAAGAAAAATGGGGATCGTGAAGAATTTAATCGTGATAAAATTTTGCGTGGGCTCATTCGCTCTGCTGAAAAAAGACCCGTTGCTATGGAACAAATGGTTCAGATTGTCGATAATGTTGAAAATCGAGTGCGTAGTTTAGGGGAAAATGAAGTCTCTACAACGCTTATCGGTGAATATGTGATGGAAGATTTAGTCAATCTAGATGAAATTGCCTACATCCGCTTTGCGAGTGTTTATCGACAATTCAAAGATATGAGCGTGTTTTTGAAAGAGTTACAGGACATTGTCGACAAAGCAAAATCTTCTTCTCCTGACTCAGAAAATTAAAAAGGAGGTCTTTCTTTGAAAGGAAATCGGCAAAGAATCCAACCAAAAAATATTTTTCAAGCGGTTATTGATTCACCGCTTTCTGATCAAGAGAAAGAGGTTTTAACCTTTTTATATCAACCAATTGTCGGCGCCAATGCGTTTAGTTTATATTGGCTTTTGTTATCTGAAACAACAGACTCAGAGGAGAATGGCTCGCTGTTTCATGCAGATTTAATTAGTTTGCTGGACTTGAGTTGTCAACAATTAGAAGAAGCTTGCTACAAATTAGAAGGCATTGGGTTGCTAGAAACGTATAAAAAAACAGATCGGGAATTAGGAGATTGTTATTTATATTATTTAAAAGCACCTGAAACAGCCGCTCGTTTTTTTAAAGATGAAGTGTTAGCTTTAGTGTTATTTAATCGGGTTGGACAACGGAAATTTGATCAATTAGTGCAAAAGTTCCAACCGCATCCTACCAAAACAGAGGGCTATCAAAATGTTTCCGCTAGCTTTCAAGAGGTTTATGCCTTTAAAGAAGAACAAATTGTTTCCGAAGCGAACCGATTGACAACGATTCAAGAAACTTTTTCTCAACAAGAAAAAGCGAAGAAAATTTCTGTATCAACAGATTCTTTTGATTGGCACTATTTTGTGGAAGGTTTGCACCGTTTAGGTTTACAACTGCCTGAAGATGAGGCTAGTTTTCAAGAAGAAGTCTATGTTTTTCATCAATTATATGGCATCAATGAGTTAGATATGGTAGACTTTGCTTCGAAATCATTTGACTATTATACAAGTCGAATTTTGCCTAAGGAATTAGTGCGAACGATTCATCAAGCGTTTGATCCTGATAAAAAACCACAACCAACAAACGTAGTGACAAACAAGCAAGCACAATTGACGGTGGAAGAGCAACAAACGTATCGATATAACGCATTAAAAATGAATGGTTTTTCTGAACTGGATATTCAAATGATTATGGATAGTGAAAAGAATCCGCCTATTCAATATTTAGAAGCTTTAAAAAATAGTCGAGGCGGCTATACGACACCACAAGAACGTTCATTAGTGAAATATTTGGTTGCTAAATCAGGCTTACCGACTAGTGTGATTAATATTTTGATTAACTATGTTTACAATATTCAACAACAACCGACTTTAAAAGCGGAGTATGTGAATAGTATTGCGAATGAATGGGGACAAAGTGGCATTCATTCACCAGAAAAAGCAATTGAACATGTCAGAGAATTGGCAAAACAAAGCCAAACCAAACAAAAACAGCGACAACAAAATTATTCAGGGAAACGCCAAACTGTTCGACAAGAGCGATTGCCAGAATGGGCAGATCAGCCAAACGATGAAACAAAACTTTCCCCAGAAGAACAAGCCGAGTTAGATCGACAAATTCAAGAATTTTTAAACCAAGGAGGTGACCAATGATGGAAGACGTAGGAAAAGAAATGTCAAAAATTATCCAGAAGCGTGACATCAATGAACGATATGAAGAGCTGGTTAACGAAGTATTGAAAGATCAAGATGTTCAAGCCTTTATACAAGCAAACCGAGAGCGTTTAACCGATGAAGATATTCGTAAAAGTTATGCTAAGCTGTATGAATTTGTTCAAGAAAAAAAGAAATTTCAATTAAACGATCCGGCAATGATTGCTCCAGGCTATGAGCCAAGATTAATGTTGAATTTTCATTACATTGATGTAACGTATGTCCCAACGGCTGATTTAATCGCCCGTCAGAAGGAAGAAGAAATTCGTAATCGAGTAAGGGCAATGGACATGCCAAAAGATGTCCGAGAAGCAAATTTACGAGATTTCGATCCATCTTCTCAAGGTCGAGCCAAAGCGTTAGCAGAAGCAATGCAATTTTTAAGAGAATATCCTGCGACACCAAAAGAATTTCATAAAGGGCTCTATTTACAAGGCCCCTTCGGTGTAGGAAAATCTTTCTTATTAGGTGCGATGGCTAATGCTTTAGCAGAACGTGGATTTACTACGACAATTGTTCATTTTCCAACATTTACAGTAGAAATGAAGCAAGCCATTGGTCGCGATCAAGTTGGTGAAAAGCTCGATGCAGTAAAAAAATCCCCTATATTAATGATTGATGACATTGGTGCGGAATCCATGACTAGTTGGATTCGTGACGACGTTTTAAGCGTAATCTTGCAATACCGAATGCAAGAACAATTAGTTACTTTTTTCTCTTCCAATCTAGATTTAAAAGCTTTAGAAGAGCATTTAACCGTGACGCAACGAGGAGAACAAGAGCCGCTAAAAGCCAGACGAATTATGGAACGTGTGCGTTATCTGTCAAAAGAGATTACGATGACAGGAAATGATCGACGAAACGGTTAAAGCAATCCTTTTATTTTTATGGATTGCTTTTTTTCTTGCGCTTGAAGATGTAGCGTAAGTTTCGCAAAAACAAGTACTTTTGTGTACACTGACAATAAAGAAGTGAGGAAAAGAGGCGTAACAATGAAGAGAAAACTTTGGATTTTTATTGGGGTATTCGTGGTGCTTCTGGGAGGATATTTTCTTTTGTTTAGAGAAAAATCCTATAAAGTAGAGGTGGAAAAAGTGAATCCAAAAATTCAACGCTTAATGTCGACAGACAAACAACATTTTTTAACAAAACATGAATTTCACACAAAAGAAACCGCTGAACGCAAAGATTTGTTGAAGTTTTTTATTGAAACCCGGCTCAAAACAGACGGCGGCTTTTTAACCAATTATTTACCAGATGCTGAACGCAAAGATGTCGCCACAGGACATGAGTTGCTAAGTGAGTCTTCGGGTCTATATTTGCGTAATTTAGCTTTTGATACGCAGGGACGTTTTGATAATTTTTACAAGCAGACGAAAGACACCTTTTACGACGGCGTCCAATTTAGTTACCGAATTGACGAGCAAGGCAATAAGTACAATGTCAATGCCTCGATTGATGATTTACGGATCATTCGTTCATTAATTGAAGCAGGGGGTCATTTTAAAACAGATCAGTATGATCAAGAAATTAAAAAATTAGGCAAGAGTTTTATGAAAACCTCTATGAAAGATAATATTCTAATTGATTTTTATGATAGTAAATCAAAACAACAGTCTTCAGAAACTTCTTTGTTTTATATTGACTTAATTACGCTGGGTTATTTATACAAAGAATTTGGGATTTCAGCAGACTACTTGCAGTATCATTACCAATTAATAGACGATGGCTATATTTCTGATGATTTACCTCTTTATCAAACGAAGTTTAATCATCAAACAAATAAATACGAAAACAACGGAACACTTAATATTATTGAATCTTTATTAACGATTGTCCATTTAAGTGAAGTGGGTATGGCGAAACAGACTAGTATTGATTTTGTACGAAAACAAGTTCAGCAAGGAACGCTTTTTAACTCGTATGATTTAAATGGATCGCCCGTGGATAAAAATCAATCTGCAGCCAGTTATGCGATAGCGGCTTTAATTGGTGTTGCCGAAAATGACAAAGAGTTGTATCGTGCGGCAATTACAGTACTTAATAATTTTCAAATTATGGATTCAAGCAGTCCGATTTATGGAGGATTTGGTGATAAAGTTACGAAACAAGTCTATTCCTATAATAACTTAATGGCTCTTTTGGCCTATGATTTCTAGATGAGGTGAAAGCATGGAAAAGATCAAAAAACACATGAACTCGGCTTTTGAATGGTTGAGTCGTTATATTTCTCCAAGTCTTTTGGCCGTTTTAGGGATTGGGTTAGTGACAAGCATTTTGTTATTTGTTTATCCGATTAATGGCTTGGGAGATAATGGCGAGTATTTTCGTGTGTTAAATTCAAATAGTCTTTATCGTGTCAATGGTGATAGCTACGACAATGTGGCCTATTTTGTTAAGGACTTTTCAATTATGCGTTATTTTAATGAAACAACGACGCACTTTGTTTCCACTCAACAATTTTTCATCACCATTGCCATTTGGCTTAATAAACTTTTTTATAGTCAAACACTTTTCGATATTCGTTTCTTAGGTTTCGTTTATCTTAGTTGTTTTTTAGTGTCAATTTATATTCTGGTACGAGGCTTAACCGAAGGCGTATCTTTGAAAAAAAGTTATCTTATCTCTTTGTTGGTTATTTTCATCTTGGGGGATACCTCCTATACGATTTATTTTAATTCCTTTTATACTGAAGCGACGAGTTTTTTACTTTCTGTGAGTGTCTTAGCATTTTCAGTCTATTTTTATCGGGTGACGAAACCACGAACTTGGCTCAGAAGAATAGTTTTAGTTATCTTGGCACAAGCAGTAGTACTTTTAATAGGAACAACACGCCAAGAATATTTGCTGATTATTGGCGTAATTATTGCTGGATTAGGATTTTTTGTCTACTTATCACAACGTTACCAACGATTGTCAATGACGGCCTTTTTAATTGCGTTGATTGGTTTTACAACATTAGCGGCTTTTATCGTTCCTAACGATATCTATGAACGTGATGTCTACCACAGTATGACGCGCGGTGTAATGAAGGATAGTAAGGTTCCAGATAAACGGATGTCAGAGGGCGGAATCAACCCGCAATATGGGTTGCAAAAGGGACGTTCCTACTTTGAAGAATACAGTCCTGTGTCACCAACTTCTGAACAAATGAAAAAAGATTTTTTTGATAAAACGAGTTTTGGATGGGTGTTATTGAATTATTTAAATTATCCATCTGAATTATGGCAAGGACTGAATTCAGCGGTACCAAATGTTTACTTAGTAAAGCCTAATAATGTGGGGAATTTTGAGAAAACGACGGGGCGTGCACCGCTGGAACAATCTAAATTTTTTATGGTGTATAACCGTATTAAAGCCAGTTTTTTCCCTAAAAACTTTGCTTTCTATCTATTATTAGGCGTGATTCTGTTTGGTTTATATGGCGTTGGTTTATACAGAGGACTCAAGAGAAACGAACCCAGATTAGTTTTTCGCTTCTTTTTAATGACAGGGATTTATCTAAATTTATTAGTTGTTTTCATTTCAACAATTATTATTGATGGGGATAGTGACTTAGTACGTCATTTGTTTTTAGTCTCAGTATTTTTAGATTTTCTCTTGTTACAAATTGTTTCTGATGTTATTGGTAAACGAATGTGGCAAGATACAACACCACAAGTCATTGGGGAGGTAGAGGGAATTGAAAAATAAACAATATCTTATTGGCTGGGTGTGTTTCTTACTCTTTTTCGTTTTTTGTGGCTTTGCCAAACCGGCGCTGGCTGCACCAAGTAAACATGTCTTACTTGTCTATGACAGCTTGAATATTGCTGGGAAAAAAGAAAATGATGTGGATGCTTTACAACGAGTGTTGACGAGTTTTGGAGTAGAAGTTCAGAGTGTGGCGGTATCAGATTATGTACCTGGCGAATTGCTAAATGATGGCTATGACAGTTTGATTTCTATGGTGAATTGGCCTGAACAAGCCGGCGTTATTGCCTCTGATTTTCTAGCAGATCGAGTTCATTTTAAAGGTAAACAATTACACATTGGTCGAAACATGCGTGACGATGAAAAACAATATTTTAGCGGTACATGGAAAGAATTAAGTCATCGTCAATATCGGTTAGAAGATGAAAAAAACCGCTTTTCTCAAGTATTGCCTTTTCAAGATCAATCAGTTGTGCTGGAAAATACGCAAGGTCAGACAGTTGGTCGATTAAAAACACAAGAATTAGCACCAGAAGAATATCCATTTGGTGTAATTGAGAATGGGCATGCTTTTCTCCCAATGTTTGAACGCAAAGGCGCTGTTTTTTTAGAAAGCTTGGACGTAATTAGTCAATGGCTGGAAAGTGAAAAAATGTCACGGCCGTTTTTGACGATTTCTGATTTTAACCCGTTAAGAGATATGTCTGTGGCAACCTATTTGCAAGAAGAATTAGTTAAAACCACATATCCTTATATTTTATCCAGTACGAGCGTTTCACAAAACAATACGATTTTACCTTATAAACTATTTACGAATGCGTTACGTGCGTTTGCTTCGACAGGGGTTATTTTCTTAGAAACACCGGTCGTTAACAATGTTGATTTAAATGACCAACGTGCCTTGAAACAATTGATGGAGCAGCAGATTAGTTTATTGGTCGACAGACATGTCTATCCAGTAGGCATTTCTGCTCCAGGATACTGGAATCAAGACCTTCAATACCAAGAGGATGGTCTAGCAATTAGTGATACAGTGATTCTAAGAGAAAATCCGCCGATTGAACGCGTTTTTTATCGGAACCAAACGGGAGAATCAATCACTTATAAGAATGCTTTGTTTGATCTACCGTATGATTATTTATCGGGGATTGAATGGACAGATAAAGATAATCCAAATGACTATCGATTTCCAATGCCGACCACCATTAGTTTTTCATTTCCAAATTCTAAAAAAGAAGTGGATCATCTAATTCAAGAAGTCAAGGAAGCACCAATAGTGTTTAGCGTTTCAGAAGCGGATCAACATTTCACTGTTCAAACACAAACGCAGAAAATCGAATTTCGGAATAATCGGTTCTTCTTAAACAATCAAATTGTCAATGGTTTGGCTGATACAGGGGCCTCAACAGTTGAAAAACAACGATTTACAGGCTTATTTTCATTCTTTTTCAGTATCACAAACAATATTTTGATTGGCGTTGTTACGCTAACTTTAATCATCCTGATTATTTTGTTTATGATTGGACGAAAGAATTATCGGTCGAAATATATTAATAAGGAGGAAGACAAATGACCATTGCTGACATTGTAATGTTAACAGCAACTATCATTATTTGGAGTCTACTAATTGTAAATATTCTCTTAGTTATTTTTGGCTATGTTTATTATTTAAAAACAGATCCTGTCGCACCGCCACCTGTAGAGGACGAAGATGCACCGTTTGTTTCAATTATGGTGCCGGCCCATAATGAAGGAATTGTCATTGTGCGGACAGTTGAAGCGTTATTGAATTTTAATTATCCGCAAGATCGCTATGAAATTATTGTGATTAATGATAACTCAAGTGATAATAGTGCTGAACTTTTAGCTAACGTCCAAAAAAAGGCGGTTAATCGAAATTTGCAGATTATTAATACAGACAATATAACAGGTGGGAAAGGTAAGTCTAATGCTTTAAACATTGGTTTCAAGCAAGCCAAGGGGGACGTGATTGCCATTTATGATGCGGACAATACACCTGAACCGAATGCACTTCGTTATTTAGTCGGGGAGTTAATCGCTAGTGAGGAATACGGCGCGGTTATTGGTAAATTTAGAACGAGAAATCGCAATGCAAGCCTGTTGACACGCTTTATTAATATCGAAACACTTGCCTTTCAATGGATGGCACAAGCCGGTCGTTTTCAATTATTTAAGTTATGCACGATTCCTGGCACAAATTTCATTGTTCGTCGTAGTATTATTGAAGCCATTGGCGGCTGGGATGACAAAGCGTTAGCCGAAGATACAGAAATCAGTTTTCGCATCTATATGATGGGCTATAAAATTAAGTTTCAACCAAAAGCAGTGACGTGGGAGCAAGAGCCACAAACTTTGTCAGTTTGGTTCCGACAACGGACGCGATGGGTCAAAGGCAATATTTATGTCATTGTTAAAAATGCTAAATTATTGTTTAATCCTAAAGCGAGTCGGATCCGTTTTGATATTTTATATTTCTTGTCCATTTATTTTCTCTTAATGACATCGCTCGTTTTGTCAGACATCATGTTAGTTTTATCAATGTCTGGTTACTTAACAACGACCCTGCAAGGATTTAGCAATTCCTTGTGGTTGTTAGCGATTTTGTTATTTATTTTCAGTACTTTTGTCAGTATTACGACCGAAAAAGGCGAAATGACTTTAGAGAATATCTTAATTATTGCCTTGATGTATATTACATACAGTCAGATGTGGCTAGTAGTCGCCGCTTATGGCATGGTGATGTATATTAAAGAAAATGTTTTTCATAAACAAACACAAACAAAATGGTACAAAACAGAACGATTTAAATAAGGAGGAAACGTGCAATGAAACAAAAAACAGTCACTTTAATAGGGTTGTTCTTTCTGGCAATTCTGATTGGTGTCGCAAGTCCGACCGTATACGCCGAAAACAAAGAACAAGACAACCATACCTTTACACAACCTTTTCAAAATAAAACAATCTCTTTAACAGGTACTTCTGTCCGTAGCACCATGTATTTTACAAAAATTGATTATTGGGACGTAAAAAAAGCATCATTCAATATGACTTACCAAATCACACAATTAAAAAATAATCAGACCTCAGATTTAACTGTGGCAGTTAATGGTGTGAAGTTTTATTCTTGGCGTCCTGAAAATACGACTGGTATTCAACAAAAGACGATTGAAATCCCTTTGGAACTGATTAAAGAGACAAATACATTGACTGTTGAAGGCCAAATTATTAATCAGGCAGGAAACGACATGTATAATTTAATTGAAACTCCGGCAAATTGGTTAACGATGTATGAAGGATCTAACGTAAACTTCCAATACGATTTACAATTACCAGAGAATACAATTCATTCTTTTTATAATCATTTTGTGGGAGCAGACACGATTGCGAATAAACACAGTGTTATTTTGACACCAGAAAATGCATCGGAAAAAGAATTAGCTGCAGCGACCCATGCGTTAGCTGGTGCTGCTCGTTTGATTACTACTTCAGAAGAATTGTTGCCAATGGCTTCTTTGAACAAAGAACAGTCAGCACCCTATCAGTTGATTATTGCCAGCTATGATAAATTACCAGATCAGTATAAAAGTCAAATTGATAGCAAACGTGTGGAGGACCAGGCTGTCTTAAAATTTTTCAATCAACCAGATAAGCATGTTTTAGTAGCTACTTCTAAAGATGAGGACTTACTTGTTCGTGCGGGACGTTATTTAGCCAACTATGAATTAATGACCCAAACAGATAAAGAAGAGACAACAGTTGATGAGAATACCGATACGTTTAGTTCAACTTTAGAATTTGATGGTAATTATCCATTAACCTCAACGGGGGACAAGCTAGAAGGGGCCTATCACCAAGAACAAACGTACTTTGTCAATTTACCAGTGGATCGAAACAATGCCAATGGAAGTCGCGTACATTTACATTTTAAATATGCTGAAAACTTAGATTTTGATTCTTCTTTAGTGACGGTCTATGCCAATGATAAACCAATTGGCAGCAAGAAATTAACCGCTGCTCGTGCGAACGGTGATGAATTAAATCTCGAATTTCCAAAGAACTTAGAAATTGCTGATAGTTTTGTTTTAAAAGTTGCTTTTGATTTGAATGTTAAATCACCAGAAGTTTTACGAAATGGTCAGACTCCATGGGCCTTTATTGAAAATAATTCGAATGCGTTTATTCAAACAGAAGAACTGAATGACATATTATTTAACAACTATCCGAACATTTTTATCAGAAGCCGTTCTTTTGCTGATTTAGCGATTTTATTACCAGAAAAAATGGACGATAACTATTTTAAAGTGTTGACCAATCTATTTAACTTAATTGGTAATTATGCCGAAAGTAATGTCGGTGAGATTACGTATTATAAAAAAGCGCCTAAAAATGCGGCATTAGAAAATCATAACTTGATTATTTTTGGTACGCCTAAGGATAATCCGATGATTCGTAAGTTAAACGATCAATTATATTTCCATTATGATAAGGACTTCACACGTTTTGTTTCAAACGAGAAACTGAGTATCGAAAAAGATTATGGTAAACAAATCGGTACGGCGCAGTTAATGTTTTCTCCATATAATGCGAAAGCCGCGGCGTTAATCTTAACAGGAGCTAAATCACAAGGTGTCTTTTTAGCCTCTACACAAGTGAATACAGAGAAGAATACTTCTATGTACAAAGGAGATGCCATTGTGGTCGATCCGAACTATCGTCGCTATGATTATCGTTTCAAAAAACGTGTAAGCAACGTTAGCAACGAATCATTAGGTAAACGAATTGTCAATAATCATAAATTAATGATTTATCTATTTGTCTTCTTAATTGGTATGACTATTATTGGATTAAGTGCGTTCTTCATCGTGAAGAAGAATTTGAAAGGTGGGGAATAGAGTGAATCAAAAACGAGTGACCTTACTTTTGGATTTAACTTTGTTGGTAGGAATTGTTTTGGTTGTCGGCACAACCATCTTTATGGCCTTAGGAACGAATGATTTCTTTGTGGACTTAAGTTGTCTATTAATTTCAGTTATCTTAATTATCGTTACCTATTTTGTAGGAATTACAGCGGGGTTAACATTTTCGCTTATATTTATTTTTCTACAATTGACTTATGTTGTATATCAGTATGTCTATCATGATTTGTTTAGCTATGGCTCATTATTTTGGCTAATCATGCCGCCGCTCTACTGTTTAACAATCTATGCAGTGACTTATCAAATTCGTACGATTGAAGAAGAAAATATTCGCTTACGTAAAGAAACTTCACGGTTAAATGCGTTAGATGCAGTAACTAATTTAAGAACAGCAAAAATGTACGAGGAAGGATTCGATTTATTTTCTGACATTTCTACACGTTATGAAGCGCCGTTATATTTGGTCGTGATCCGAGTGGCCTATTGGGAAAGTATTCGTAACTTATTAAGTCCTGAACAAAAAAATGAATTGCTACAAATCGTGACAGCGGCGATTAAAGAGACAACGGATGATCGCTTCTTACCATACTTTATCGACGGCACACCGCCGACTTGGGCGTTATTAATTTTCCGCGATGGGGATGACGGATACACTACTAGAAAAGAATTCAAACAACAAGCTCAAGAGAAATTTGCCCATTCTGAAACCTTAAGAAATATTACTTTGACATTACAAGTTTCCTATACCAAATATGATCCTGCCGAATTTAACAACGCTTCAGAATTTTTAGGGGATGGAATTAATTCTCTTCAATATGATGTTTAAAAAGGAGGCAAACAAATGACTGAAAAACTTGCTGTTTTTACAGGGAAATTAGCAGAGGCTGGTGTGTTAAATGAGACGCAGCCATTGTCAATGCGATTACATTTAGAAAATATCCAAGCAGAAAGTGATCCAGAATCCATTGTGCCCTTATTTTCTCATGGGGTAATTTTAAACATACTTGTTGAACAGTTAGAGGAAAGTATCCCACTGTCTCACTTGAAAAAAGGGACCAAAGTCCGTTTCACAGTCGTGGGCTTGCCACCGATGACTATGTCGATTCCACCGCATGTTGGTGGGCAAGCGATTGAATTGATAGAAGAAATCTAAAAAGCTTCTGCATTAGCTAATAATCATAGCTAATGCAGAAGCTTTTTTATTCAAAGGTCATTCTTTCAATTCGATCGAACGCTTCCTTTAATAAATCTAAATTTTGTGTTGCGGCTAAACGAATGTACTCATCGCCCGTTGTTTCACCAAATGCTTTTCCAGGAATCACTAATACCTGTGTCTCTTTTAAAAGCTTTTCCACAAAAGGAACGGAAGTTAGTCCAGTTTTTTGAATATTAATGAAGGCGTAAATACTTCCTTTGACTGGATGAAGCGAAAGGAAAGGGATCTTTGCTACTCGTTGGGCCACATACTCTAAACGTGTTTGGAACACTTCAACGATCGGGTCTACAAATTCGTCAAAATGTTGTAACGCATAGATTCCTGCTTGCTGTGACAACGTAGGCGCAGAATACGTAACGCCTTCATTAATTAATTTGGCTACTTCGTTAATATAGTCTGGGGCAATCATATAACCAATACGCCAACCAGTCATTGCAAAGGCCTTTGAAAAGCTACCAAAAGTGATAGTATTTTCTGGAGCAAACGTAGCCATGGGAGTAAACGTTTCTTGGAAACAAAAGGCTTCATAAACTTCATCTGAAAGAATGTATAAATTGTGTTCAATCGCTACCTGTGCGATTTCTCTGAAAGTTTCTTCAGAGAAAACAGCGCCTGTCGGGTTATTCGGTGAATTTAGAATAATCGCTTTGGTTTTAGGCGTGATTTTTTCTTTCAAAAGAGCTACATCAATTTGGAAACCATCTTCTTCATAGGTTGGTAAAAAGACCGGAACGCCATCTGCTAAAAGAACTTGGTCTTTATAAGGAGAGAAATAAGGTTCATGAATAATCACTTCATCTCCAGGATTTAGAATCACTTGTAAGGCAAGGTACATTCCGTGCAGAGCGCCAACTGTGGCCCGGACTTGATTCGGTTGAAAAGATAATTGATAATGTGACTGATAAAACTGAATGACCGCCTCAATGAATGTCTCGCTACCATCAGAAGCGGTATATTTTGTATGCCCATTTTTGGCATCGTTAGCTGCTTGTTCGATAATCCGCTCATCGGTAATTAAGTCAGGGTCACCAATCGATAAATCGATTAAATTTGGGGTCTTTTTCGCCAATGTTGCAATATCCATGAGTAAATTTTCAGTAGGTTGTTGGTAACGTGTTGCGATATTCTTGCGATCCATACCAGGTGCTCCTTTTTATAAAACTTTTCTTAGAAAATCTTGTGTTCTTGGGTTTTGTGGCGCATCAAAAATTTCTTCAGGTGTGCCTTCTTCTTGAATGATTCCTGCATCCATAAAAATGACACGGTCCGCGACTTCTTTTGCGAAGCCCATTTCGTGGGTAACCACTACCATTGTCATCCCTTCAATAGCTAAATTTTTCATAACGGATAGCACTTCGCCCACCATTTCAGGGTCTAAGGCAGAAGTTGGTTCATCGAACAGCATTACGTCAGGGCGCATGGCTAAAGCACGAGCAATCGCTACCCGTTGTTGTTGCCCACCAGAAAGTTGAGCGGGATAATTTTCTTTTTTATCTGATAAACCAACTTGTTCCAGTAAAGAAAGAGCATGTTCTGTGGCTTCGGCAGCGGCTTCTTTTTTTACTTTAACAGGACTAATCGTTAAGTTTTCCAAGACATTTTTATGCGGGAAAAGATTGAAATTTTGAAATACCATTCCCATTTTTTGACGAAGTTGATCAATGTTGGTATTTTTATCTAATAAATTTTTTCCTTCAAATTCAACGCTGCCACCAGTTGGTGTTTCTAATAAGTTCAAGCAACGTAAAAAAGTACTTTTACCACTGCCAGAAGGGCCAATAATTACGACAACTTCACCAGCTTCAATTTCTAAGTCAATTCCTTTAAGTACTTCATTTTTTCCGAATGTTTTCTGTAAGTTTTTAATGTTAATCACTAGTACTCATTCTCCTTTCAGCAACACCTAATAGACGCGAGATAGTAAAGGTTAGGACGAAATAAATCAACGATACAATTAAGTAAGGTAGGAAGGGTTTAAAACTTGCTCCTTGAACGTTGCCAGCTTGGAAAATTAGTTCTGAAACACCAATGACTGAAACAACGGAAGATTCTTTAATTACTGTAACAAATTCATTGCCTAACGCTGGTAAAATATTTTTAATAGCTTGTGGGAAAATGATGTACCGCATTGCTTGGTTTTGATTCATTCCCAAAGAACGAGCAGCTTCCAATTGTCCTTTATTAACTGCCTGAATACCAGCACGAATAATTTCTGCTACATATGCACCACTGTTTAGAGAAAGGGCAATACAACCAGCTGCTACTTTTGATAAGTCCAAACCAAGAACGCCTGTCCCGAAATAGACAATAAAAATTTGAACAAGCAAAGGAGTGCCACGAACATATTCAATATAAGCAATGGCAATGCCACGTAAAATTTTGGAATTGGCTAACTTCATTAAGGCAAGTAATGCCCCTAAAATGGCACCAAACAAAACACCAATGAAAGCTAGGAAAATGGTATAGCCTGCACCGTTAAGGTAGAACTTTCCATACTTTTGTAAAAAGCTTTGATCTTTTTGGAACATTAATTGATTGGCTTCTTTTTTATAACCGTCCATTAATTTTTGATCATTAATTTGTTTAATAGAGGCATTTACTTTCTCCTTCAAAACGGGCGCATCTTTAGGAAAAGCAACGGCAGTATCTTTTGAGCCTTTTTCAAAGGTAACATCAGCAAAAGCTAAATCCTCATTTTGAGAAACATAGGCTTCGCCAACCGGTTCTTCCATAACGACTGCATCTAATTTATTATTTTTTAGATTCATAATTAAATCTGGAATTTTTTGAAGAGAAGTAGGGACAGCACCGGTTAATTCGGTTTTAATTAATTCTTCTTGTGTCGTTTGCTTTTGGGCACCTGCACGAACGCCTTCGAAATCTTTAGTGGAATGAAATTTATCTTTGTCTTCTTTCCGAACAATGACTCTTTGTTGAACGTTCATATATGGTTGAGAAAAAGCTACTTCTTTTAATCGTTCAGGCGTTGGCGACATGCCAGAGATGACCATGTCAATCTTGCCAGTTTTTAAGGCCCCTAACAGAGCATCAAAGCCTAGTTCTTCGATTTTTAATTTAACGCCTAAATCGTCGGCAATTTTTTGAGCAATAGAAATATCAAAACCGACAATTTTATCTTCGCCATCTACTTTTGCATGAAATTCATAAGGGGCATAGTCTGCGGATAAGCCGACAACTAGTTCTCCCTTTTGGATGATTTTGTCATAGACTGGATCGTTTTCGGCTGCAAAAGTTTCTTTAATAGGTAATAATGAGAGCAACAAGAATAAAATTGGTAAAATCGTCTGTAGCCATTTTTTACATTTGGTCATTTGCGTAAACTCCTTTTTGTATTATTTTTATAAATATTCAAAAAAAGCGAATAAATGTATAAAAATTTATTGTGTTATGATGTGGTTTATCATATCATAGAATATGTAAAAGGAAAAGTAGTAGAGTTGAAAAAATACAACTTTTTCAAAAAAATTTTCAAAAGTCAAAAATGAAGGGGATTTTCAAGATGGAACAATCATTAATTGTGAGAGGGACACCACAAGAGTATCTTTGCGAAATTGGTTCGTGGGAATTATTAGAAGGACAACTATTATGCAGAAATATTCATCGTGTATTCATTTTACACGGGACTGAGTCATGGCAAGCGGCAAAACCGTATTTTCCGACGTTTCAAAAAGTAACAGCTGTTTTTGAAAACTATGGAGGTGTTTGTACAGATCAACGTGTGCAAGAGTTAGAAGCGCAAGTGCTGGACAATCATTTAGAGGCCATCGTCGCTGTTGGTGGAGGAAAAGTGACCGACTTGGGCAAAGCCTTAGCACACAAAATGGCGTTACCGGTAATTATTTTACCCACTTTAGCAGCTACTTGTGCGCCGTGCACGCCATTGAGTGTAATGTATCGAGAAGATGGAGCAATGGAACGGTATGACGTTTTTCCGCAAGCAAACGCTTTGGTGTTGGTAGAACCAAGAGTGTTATTGCATTCGCCTCGGTCCTTAATGGTGGCAGGTATTGGGGATACATTAGCTAAATGGTACGAAGCAGATGCGATTATTTCGCAGTTAGACGTCCAAGTGTTACCTATTCAAGTTTCTCATTTTGCCGCAGAAAAATGCCGCGATATTTTGTTAAATGAAAGTATCAATGCTTTAAAAGCGATGGAAGAGCAACAATTAAATCAATCGTTTATTGATGTCATCGAAACAAATTTAATTATTGGTGGAATGGTGGGTGGCTTTGGCGATGATTATGGTCGGACAGCGGGTGCCCATTCCATTCATGATGCACTAACTTTGCTGCCAGCTAGCCATCAACAATTGCATGGAAACAAAGTGGCGTATGGTGTGTTTGTTCAATTAGCCATTGAAGAGAAATGGCAAGAAATCGCTGAATTGATTCCTTTCTATCACCAACTAGGTTTGCCTATTTCTTTAAAAGAAATGGACATGGACTTAACTGAAGCCGAGTATCAAGAAGTAGCAGAACGTGCTTGTATAGAAGGCGAAACGATTCATTATATGAAACAAAAAATTACCCCTGAAATTGTGAAAACAGCGATGCAAGATTTAGAAAAATATACAGCGACAAAATAAGTGCCAAACAGCAACTAGTTCATTTGAATTATTTGAACTAGTTGCTGTTTTTTAAGGATCCTTTTTTGAAAAAAGAAACCTTGAGAAATCCTTGCAAATTCAATAAAAAAAAAGTATGATGATGGGAGGACAAATTATAGTAGAAAGTAGGGAAATGAATGACGGAACCAGCCATTCGTTATCGTTTAATCAAAAAAGATAAACACACAGGTGCGCGTTTAGGTGAATTAATTACTCCTCACGGCACATTTCCAACGCCAATGTTTATGCCGGTAGGTACACTTGCGACAGTTAAAACAATGTCACCAGAAGAATTAAAAGAAATGGGTGCCGGTGTTATTTTAAGTAATACTTACCATTTATGGTTACGCCCAGGTGAGGATTTAGTCGAAGAAGCAGGCGGTTTACACAAATTTATGAACTGGGATCAACCTATTTTAACTGATTCAGGTGGCTTCCAAGTCTTTTCATTAAGTGATATGCGGAAAATCGAAGAAGAAGGTGTGCATTTTAGAAATCATTTAAATGGTTCAAAAATGTTCCTTTCTCCAGAAAAAGCGATCAATATTCAAAATAAATTAGGATCAGATATTATGATGAGCTTTGATGAATGTCCACCATTTGATGAAAGCTATGAGTATGTCAAACGCTCGATTGAACGGACTTCTCGTTGGGCTGAGCGTGGCTTAAAAGCCCATGCGAATCCTGATAGACAGGGATTATTCGGTATTGTTCAAGGTGCGGGATTTGAAGATTTACGTCGTCAAAGTGCTAAAGATTTAGTGAGTATGGATTTTCCTGGCTATTCGATTGGTGGCTTATCTGTTGGTGAGTCTAAGGAAGAAATGAACCGAGTCTTAGACTTTACGACACCGTTAATTCCTGAAAATAAACCACGTTACTTAATGGGTGTGGGTGCCCCTGATTCATTAATTGATGGAGTGATTCGTGGGATTGACATGTTTGATTGTGTGTTACCAACACGTATTGCGCGCAATGGTACTTGTATGACTTCACAAGGTCGCTTGGTTGTTAAAAATGCCCAATATGCAAGAGATTTTCGTCCGCTTGATGAAAAATGTGATTGTTATGTTTGTCGTAATTATACGCGGGCCTATATTCGTCATTTGATTAAATGTGATGAAACATTCGGAATCCGTTTAACATCGTATCATAATTTATACTTCTTGTTAGACTTAATGAAAAATGTCCGTCAAGCAATTATGGAGGACAATTTATTAGAATTCCGACAAGCGTTTTTTGAAGAATATGGCTTTAATAAAGCGAATGCAAAAAGTTTCTAAAAATTAGAGGAAAAAACTAGTTCTTCAAGCATTTTTTTGATACAGTTAGTAGTGTGAATAATGCAGAGTGAGGTGAAACAAATGGGTGGCGGATTTACAATGATTTTTACATTAGTCCTTTTAGGAGGAATGATGTTTTTCATGACACGTTCTCAAAAGAAACAACAACAAGAACGTCAAAAACAACTAAACGCAATGAAAACTGGCGATAGTGTTGTCACAATTGGTGGTTTACATGGTGTTTTAAGTGAAATCAACGAAAAAACAGTTTTAATCGATTGCGAAGGTATTGTCTTAGAATTTGACCGTGCAGCAATTCGAACTGTAACACCTGGAACTGCCGTTACAAATGATTCAGCAGTAACTAGTGTACCAGTCACAGAAGTTGAAGAGACAGTCACAGAAGAAGTAACTGAAGTTCCTGAAACATCAGATCCTTCAAAAGAAAAGAAAGACTAAACGAATCAACTAATTCATTTAATGGTTAGAGAGAGCGGAACAGGCTTTTCAAAGGCGAAACTGTGACCAGTAGTCACACGAGAAAGCCAATAAGAAGAGACAATTCCTATTCCGCTCGTGGCGTTTATCTTAAAATGTAGGACTAGGAATGTAGGTCATTTGGACTTACCTCCTAAGTCCTTTTTAACTATTAAGTTTACAAAAAAGGTTCCTTTTTATAGTGTCGAAAGATAGTTAAAAAGTGAGCAATATTTCGCTTGGTTGGAAGGAGAAGAGCCCATGACAAAGGAAAAATTAAGTTGGTTACAACAAAAAATGCTCAATAAAAGTATTAAAAAGAAGTGCCAAAATTTTCGTGAACTAGGTTATTCTTCCATCAACGAAGAAGATTTATTGACTTATTTACTCACCTATCGTTGGAAAAAGCAAGCCAGTTTATCTGTCAAAGACTGTCGTAAAGACATTCAGAAGGTTAAGCCGAATGAATTTTTTGACTATCAACAATTATTGGCACAGACATCAAAAAATCCTTTAAGGGACTGGCATGATATTGAAGACTTATTCTAGAAAAAAGAATAGGTCTTTTTTTTTTGAGATAAAAAAATTATAAATAGTTGTGAAAAATATCACAAAAGCTATTTACAAGATCCATTTTATGTTGTATGATGTGAATGTGAAATAGTTAACAAAGTTTTTTTAAAATGAAACTCTTAGGAGGATGAACATGGTTAAAACAGTAAAAAAAGAAAAGACAGAAACAGTTGATGTTTCATCAATGATTGATGAATTAGCAACAAAAGCGAATGTCGCTTTAAAAGCAATGGAAGATTTTACACAAGAACAAGTAGATCACATTGTCCATCAAATGGCGATGGCGGCGTTAGACCAACATATGCCTTTAGCAAAAATGGCTGTCGAAGAAACTGGCCGTGGAATCTATGAAGATAAAGCAATCAAAAATATGTATGCATCTGAATACATTTGGAATAATATTAAACATGATAAAACTGTGGGTGTAATTAACAAAGACGAACAAACCGGTTTAATGGAAATTGCTGAGCCAGTTGGCGTGGTATGTGGGGTCACACCAACAACAAACCCAACGTCAACAACTATTTTTAAATCACTAATTGCCTTAAAAACAAGAAATCCAATTGTTTTTGCTTTCCATCCTAGCGCACAAAAATGTTCGGCAGAAGCGGCACGTATTGTACGGGATGCGGCGATTGCAGCAGGTGCACCAGAAAATTGTATTCAATGGATTGAACAACCATCGATTGATGCAACATCTGCTTTGATGAATCATCCAGGGATTGCCATTGTTTTAGCAACTGGTGGCGCAGGCATGGTAAAATCTGCGTACTCAACAGGTAAACCAGCACTAGGCGTTGGTCCTGGGAACGTACCAGCTTATATTGAAAAAACGGCTAAAGTAAAACGTGCGGTTAATGATTTAATTGTTTCAAAATCATTTGATAATGGAATGATTTGTGCTTCTGAGCAAGCGGTCATTGTGGATAAAGAAATTTATGCTTCTGTCAAAGCTGAGTTTGAAGCACACAATGTTTACTTCGTGAAACCGAATGAATTACAAAAACTAGAAGATGCAGTGATGAATGAAGGCAAATACGCAGTAAATCCAGCGATTGTCGGTAACTCTGCAGAAAAAATTGCTGAATTAGCAGGAATTAGCGTACCAAAAGGCACAAAAATTTTAGTCGCTGAATTAGAAGGTGCAGGTCCAGAATATCCATTATCAAGAGAAAAATTATCGCCAGTTTTAGCAATGATGAAATCAAACAATGCAGAGCATGCTTTTGAACTATGTGAAGCGATGTTAAACTTAGGTGGTTTAGGACATACAGCAGTAATTCATACAGAAGATGAAGAGTTACAAGTTGCTTTTGGTTTACGTATGAAAGCTTGTCGTATTTTAGTGAATACTCCATCAGCAGAAGGCGGTATCGGTAACATTTATAACGAAATGATTCCATCCTTAACACTTGGTTGTGGTTCATACGGGAAAAACTCTGTTTCTAAAAACGTATCAGCCATTAACTTAATTAATATTAAAACGGTAGCGAAACGGAGAAATAATATGCAATGGTTTAAATTACCTCCAAAAATTTTCTTTGAAAAAAATTCTTTACAATATCTACAAAAAATGGAAAATGTTGAACGTGTCATGTTAGTTTGTGACCCAGGTATGGTTCAATTTGGCTATGCAGATATCGTACGTAAAGAGCTACAAAAACGTAAAAATGATGTGAAAATCGAAGTATTTTCTGATGTTGAACCAAACCCATCAACAAATACTGTTTATGCAGGTACCAAAATGATGGTTGATTTCCAACCAGATACAGTGATTGCCTTGGGTGGCGGTTCTGCAATGGACGCGGCGAAAGGCATGTGGATGTTCTATGAACACCCAGATACAGAGTTCTTTGGTGCAAAACAAAAATTCTTAGATATCCGCAAACGGACATATAAAATTGCCAAACCAGAAAAAACACAATTTGTTTGTATCCCAACTACTTCAGGAACTGGTTCAGAAGTTACACCATTTGCCGTTATTACTGATAGTGAAACACACGTGAAATATCCGTTAGCAGACTATGCGTTAACACCAGATGTAGCGATTGTTGATCCACAGTTCGTAATGTCTGTGCCAGCTTCAGTCACTGCAGATACAGGTATGGATGTTTTAACACATGCTATTGAATCTTATGTTTCCGTGATGGCTTCAGATTACACACGTGGTTTAAGTTTACAAGCAATCAAGTTAGTTTTCGATCATTTAGAAAATTCAGTGAAACGTCCAGATATGGAATCTCGCGAAAAAATGCATAATGCATCAACCATGGCAGGGATGGCATTTGCTAATGCATTCTTAGGTATTTGTCACTCTATTGCTCATAAAATTGGTGGGGAATATGGCATTCCACATGGTCGTACAAATGCGATTTTATTACCACATATTATTCGTTACAATGCGAAAGATCCATCAAAACACGCAATGTTCCCTAAATATGATTACTTCCGCGCCGATACTGATTATGCAGACATTGCAAAATTCTTAGGCTTAAAAGGAAATACCACCGCAGAATTAGTAGAAGCTTTAGCAACAGCAGTAGCAGACTTAGGTAAATCAGTCGGAATTGACATGAACTTGAAAGCCCAAGGTGTCTCACAAGAAACATTAGACACAACGGTTGATCGTATGGCAGAACTTGCATATGAAGACCAATGTACAACTGCAAATCCGAAAGAACCATTAATTAGTGAACTAAAACAAATTATCTTAGATGCTTATGTAGGATAAAAGAACTCAAATAAAGAGACCAGAACATTAATGTTCTGGTCTCTTTAACGTTTTGCGAAAACAGTGCTGTCGATACCACGGTTATGACACCAATTAACTAAAACTGGATCGAGGATAAGTGCGGTACTCGTTAATTCTTCTGTCGTCTTTTTTCCTAAAAGAGTATAAAGCATTTTCACTTCTTCTTGCCATTGCTGTACAAGGGCTAAGGTATTTTCTAAACCATTTTTACTCATAAGGGAAGCTAAGATAGTCCCAGCAACTCCCATGCTTTTGGCACCTAAAGCGAGTCCTTTGACAATATCAAGAGAGTTACGCACACCGCCAGAGCCGAGAATAGTTAGTTTCTTTTGCCAATTTTGTGATTCCAGAAGAGAGATGACCGTTGATTGCCCCCAATCATCTAAGAAAGAAAGTTCTCGTTTCTTCCGCCGGGCATTTTCAATTTGTGTAAAACTCGTTCCGCCTTGGCCGCTCACATCCGCTGCTTGAACGCCGATAGAGGTAAGTTTTTCTAAGGTTTCTTGGCTCATGCCAAAGCCAACCTCTTTGACAATGACAGGCACTTCTACGGCCTGTACGATAGCTTCAATCTTGGTTAGCCAATTAGTGAAATCACGATCTCCTTCAGGCATGACCAATTCTTGGGGCACATTTACATGGATTTGTAAGGCATTCGCTTGAAATAAATCAAGCGCTCGCTTTGCTTCTTCCACACCCAAGCCTGCACCAATATTGGCAAAAATGAGTCCATCTGGGTTTTCTTTTCGCATAATTTGATACGTATCCGCTAAACTAGCATCTTTTAACGCTGCCGAGACAGATCCTGTCGCAACTAAAAGGCCAGTTTCTTTGGCAATAATGCCTAATTGCTGATTAATTTCTTTTGCACGCTGGCTACCACCTGTCATTGCATTGACATAAAAAGGTTGGGGAAGTTGAAAAGAAAGAAACGAAGTGGAAATATCTACTTCGTTAACAGCGGATTCAGCAAACGATTGGTGAACAAAACGCACACGATCAAAGTCATTACTTTTTTCTTTGTGGAACGCTTTAGCTAATGATAGATGTTCATCTTTTCGATTCATGCTTCTCCTTACACTCCTTTTGACCATAGGTATAGACGTGAAGTGGCAGTGGGGTAATTCCGTCTTTTTCCCAAGCAGTCATTAATGGTAAAATCCCAGATTTTTGGCGGAAAATTACAATCCCACAATCGCCCCCGCCAGCGCCAGAAGATTTCGCAGCTCCTGTATAAGATTCAGCCAAATCACAAAGATTTTTCAAGGCTTCTGTTTCGATTACCACACCAGTCAGTGAAGATAATTCGGCGAGCAATTGGCGATTTTTAGTAATTTGTTTTTGAATAACAGAAATTTTTCCTGTGTTAAAGCCATTAATCATTGTTTCGACACAAAGCCGACTTTTCATTAAGAATTGCTCATAAGCCGCTTGTTTTTCTTCTTTTGATTGATGGACTCGATCAACTAAGTCTGAAGTGGACGCAGGGCTACCTGTCCAACCAATTAGTAAACGTAGTTGTTTCGGTACTTTTAACGGAAAAATCATTAATTCAGGCCAGTCCATTGCTAACAAATCAGTTAATGTTTCAGTGGCTACTTTTTGATTGACCCAATCATGATCGAAGGTTGAAAAGGCAATCCAGCCCCCGTAACAGCTGGCGGCGATATCTCCGCAAGAACCATTTCCTTGAACGGCTAAGTGAGCTAATGCTGATAATTTGAAAATTTCCTCATTTTCCAAACCTAAGTCATAAAAAATATTCAAGGCTTTGACAGTTCCAACGGTTACTGCACCGCTTGAACCAAGACCATATTTTCGTCCATTTGAACTATCTAATTCACTCGTCACTTTTAAATGATAAAATGACAATTCTTTGTTTTGCTCTTGCGCATATTTTTCAGTTAGATGAATCGCCGCTAAAACATAATGAAAAGGATTTTCGCGAATATCTAATACGAGCTCACCATTTCGGCGTGTCCAACGAATAGGTAAAGAGCTGTATTGTGCAGATTGAATACTGCCTTCATCTGTTGTTTCTTCGACAGTTACAGTTACGAATTGATCCACAGCAACGATAATGGCAGGGTGGCCAGGTTCAACAACGGCATATTCTCCTGCAATAAATAACTTTCCTGGCGTAGTAACTTCAATCATGCTTATTTATCCATTCCTTTCGTTTCAAACAATTCAATTCCGGGACCAGCAAAAGCTGGGACTAACTGCTCTTTTGAAAAATGTTCACTTAAAAATGTTTTTAATGCTTCTAAGTTTTTCTTTTCGACTAAGACCTTGACATTCGGACCTGCATCCATTGTAAAGTAACAAGGAATTCCTTTGGCCCGTGCTTGGCGAACTAAAGCCATCGCTTGTAAACTGCCTGGGGACCAGTAAGTAAATGGAGGGACAGCACCTAAGGTTGTTCCATGCATCCTTAACCCATTGGCTTCAATGATTTCTCCTAAACGAGGGAAGTCTTTTGTTTTAATTGCTTCATGAACTTGGGATAAATCTTTTTCCACATTGTCCAACCAACCTTGATAAAAGCTAGAAGTTTCTACTGTTCGTTTCATTCCATCACGGCTGGAAACATCTTTTTCGCCATCGTTAATTAAGATAAAGAGCATGGCCAATTCGTTTTCCCAATTATTGGCTGGAATATTTTCAGCAAACGAAGTTTCATCAGAGTGGCCTTTGTTCCATTGAGCAAAACCACCAAAAATGCTGCGACAAGCAGAACCTGAACCACGTCGCGCTAAACGTGATAAGTCTTTTGCTGAAAGATTTAATCCTAAGGCTACGTTACAGGCCCCTGCTAAAGCAGCTAGACCACTCGCTGAAGAAGCCAAACCAGCTGCAGTAGGCACAAAATTTTGACTTTCCACTTTTGCAAACCAAGTACAATCGGCTTGTTGACGAACAAGATTCAAAAATTCTTTGACTTTTTTTGTTTGTTTTTCGTTTTGCAAGATACCATCTAAAATAAATACATCTTCTGAATAATGGGCATCAAATGTCACAGTTGTTTCTGTGTAAAAGGCATCTAATGTTAATGATAAACTACTATTCATTGGTAAAATGTATTCTTCATTGGCTTTTCCCCAATATTTAATCAGAGCAATATTTGTATGCGCTCGTGCTTTTCCTGAAAGCATTACTTTTTCACCTCTAATGATTGAATCCATGTAGCAACAGCTCCATTTTCTTCTAAAGTCTGTGCAATGGTTTGTGCGGTCTTTTTATTATCTGTTAAGGCAATCATACAGCCACCGCGACCGCCGCCGGTTAATTTTGCTCCTAGAGCGCCATGTTCTAAAGAGAGAGCCACTAGTCGATCCAGCATATCGTTGCTGACGGATAATTGCTGGAGTTGCTCTTGCGCTAACGTCATTAGCTGACCTAATTTTTGTTTATCATCTTGTAAAATCGCTTGCTTTGCTTCTTTAGTAAAAGAACCTAATTGTTTCATTGTTTCAGCGATTGCTGTGGGATTATTTTGAGCTAGCTGCGCAATGTCTTTCACGGCTTCACGTGTTTGACCTTTAATTCCCGTATCAGCTACTACTAAGTAGGCATTAGATAAATTCATCGAGAAATGTGTGGGCGGAAATCCTCTAGTAAAAAATAAGGGATCAGCGCCGCTTGTTGCTGCGGCATCGATACCACTAGGATTGCCATGAGCAATTTTCTCACTTAAGGAAACAAGCTCAAACAATTCTTGATATGTATAAGCGTAATCAAAATAATCAAAAAGGCTTCGAACGATGGCCACAGCGGTTGCTGCGCTTGAGCCCATTCCTCGTTCAGCGGGAATCGTACTTGTTAAGGTCAAAGTGCCTTTAAACGTATCTTCCTTTAAAAAATGTAAGGTTTGCTGAACAACTTCCTTGATATTTGCTAGCTCTTGGGGCACGTCTTCAAGCAATCCTGTAAAATATGCACAATCAATCTGCATAGTTTTTGCCGGGGTAAAGACGGCTGTGATTTCTGTCGCTTGAAAAGGAAAGGCGATTGCTGGTTCGCCGTAAACAACGGCGTGTTCCCCCATTAAAATGATTTTTCCCGTCGCTTGACCGAGGCCTTGTTTTTTTATATTCATTCACTGACATTCCTTTTGAGTAGAATCGAGTATAGGACAAAAGACGTTCTTGGATTAGAAGAACGTTTGTCATAATCTCTTCATGATTTATAGGAAATGATTCCAAAAGTTTCTCTTGTTCCAAAAAAAGAGATTGCTTAACCTAAGATAGTTTACCTAAAAATAAGGCACAAGTAAAATGGTTCCGTTGGTTTTTCCAAAAAATTAATAACAATTTAATAAGAAAGAACCGACAGAACCAGTTATTCGGCTATTTTTTTAAAATTTTCTTAGGTAATCACCAAACCAAGGGCACTTGCCAAATAAATGGCTTGTTCAGGGGTGACTTTAAGACCTGATAAATAGTTTGGTGAGAAAGTCAAGCGTTCAAAGGTGTTTTGGGAAAAATCCAATCCTTTTAAAGAAGTATTTAGCCAATTACTTTCGGTTAAATCGCAAGCTTCTAGAAGGAGTTTCTTCCAGGTGACCTCGAAAAATTCACTTTCGACTAAACGAGTCTGATTAAAGTGAACAAGATTAAAATTTGCAAAACGAAAAGAAGCATAATCAGCTTTGCAATCCTCAAATAGACAATCTTTTAAATAGCTATCTGCAAAATTCGTTCCTGTCAAATTACAACGAAGGAAAGTCACTCGATGAAAACTTCCAGACAGCCATTCGATGTTAGAAAAATCGCAAGCTTCAAAACGCACATTACTACAATCAAAAGAAGCAAACTGGCCATTTGCTAATGAAAGATGATCGAAAACAGCATCCCGAAAGACTAAGTTACGAACTTCTTGATTCGGTAAATCAATCTGCTGATACAAATGATTTTCTAAGATTGCCTCATCTTCTAATTGACAGTTCGTTAATAGAGGAAGTTGTTCTGGTAGATTTGGTGGCAAGGGATAAGTTATTTTCATAAAACGCCTCTTTCTTCTTGTTGATTTTCAAAGGTTTCATCAATTGAGTAGGCCCGATTATAGAAACGTAGCGCAGTTGTGAAAACATAAGCGCCGGCAAAACCAAGTAAACTACCTAACACAATCCCGACTAATCGATAGTTTAAAAGATTACTAATGACTTGCTGTCGTGCAAGATTTGATAATAATAAGGACATCGGGGTAATAAAAAAGCTGGCAATCGCATAGTTTCTGTTAATGAATCCTTCAAAAGCTGCATATAGAATACTAATGATACCGATTGTTTGTAAAGGTGTAAAGGGAATCATTAATAAAATTGCAGAAAGCAACAACCCAAGACTCGTACCTAGAATCCGTTGCACATTTCGCTGCATCACAGAATGTAAATTTTCCCCTTGTAAAATGGCTGCGCAAGTAAACGTCATCCAATAAGCGTTGACTAAATGAAGCGATTGACTTAAATAAGCCGCTAAAAATAAAATGGCCGCATAATGCAAAGCATCTAATAAAGAAGCGGGATCAATATAAAGTCGTTCTTGAAGAGACATCCGTTTTTGAAAAACGTAGGGGCGCTTGTCGATGAAATGAAGCACAATGCCCATGATAATGCCGGTCACTACTCCTAAAAGAACAAAACTGGCCATGATGGGAATCTTATGTAAAGGAAAATTGTTGCTTGTTCCCATTGCGGTTGACATGATAACTAACAAAGCACCAGGCTTCTCAATGCCATACAATCTAAAAAGTAAGCGTGCAAGAAAAGCGACGATGGCAATTGTAATGGGAATCAACCAAGGTACATGGTGACTTAGCATTCCTAAGCTGTTGCCCAGAACAATAAAAAAGCCAACAATATTCAGTCTGCGCAATAATTGGGGCAAAGGAAGCGGCTGATAATAAATAAACGTATAAATGCCCATCGAGCCAAAGGTCCCAATGAGTAAATTATTGGAAAAATAACCAATTAATAATGGAATTGCCATACAAATTGCGACACCAACTAACCGAAATAATTCGTCATTTGCTTTATCAATAGCAAACAAATCCTTTAAAAACGTAGAATTTTTCATATTTTGTCACTCCTTTACTTCCTAATTTACCATAATGTTTAGAAAACTGACAAAAGAATTGCAATAAAAGACAGGAAGAAAAAGAGTGATTTCTGATAGGAAGAGAAGAAAAATTAAAAAAAGTTAACATTTTGACTTGCAATTTTAATATGAAAAATGTAAGATATATTCCATAGCAATAAATAATTATTAAATTCTGATTTTTCAGAAAATACAGATTGTATTATTTTAGGAGGCAACACTATGAAATTGAAAAAGTCATTAACATTCGGTGTGATTACATTATTTAGCGTAACAACTTTAGCGGCTTGTGGAGGCGGCGGAACGTCAGATAGCTCAAGCGCGTCTGGTGGCGGTAAGGCAAGTGGCGAACAAGTTTTACGTGTCACAGAACAACAAGAAATGCCAACAGCTGATTTATCACTAGCAACAGACAGAATTAGTTTTATTGCATTAAATAATGTATATGAAGGAATTTATCGTTTAGACAAAGATAACAAAGTCCAACCTGCAGGTGCAGCGGAAAAAGCAGAAGTTTCTGAAGATGGACTAACATACAAAATTAAATTAAACAAAGATGCAAAATGGTCAGACGGTAAACCAGTGACTGCGAATGACTATGTTTACGGATGGCAACGAACAGTTGATCCAGCGACAGCTTCTGAATATGCTTATCTGTATGCCTCTGTAAAAAATGGTGATGCCATTGCTAAAGGGGAAAAAGATAAATCAGAATTAGGAATTAAAGCAGTCAGTGATACAGAATTAGAAATCACCTTAGAAAAAGCAACACCATACTTTGATTACTTATTAGCTTTCCCATCATTCTTCCCGCAACGTCAAGATATTGTGGAAAAATATGGTAAAAATTATGCATCAAACAGCGAAAGTGCTGTCTACAATGGGCCATTCGTCTTAGACGGCTTTGATGGTCCTGGTACAGATACAAAATGGTCATTCAAGAAAAACGATCAATATTGGGATAAAGACACAGTGAAACTGGACTCAGTAGATGTGAATGTTGTGAAAGAATCACCAACCGCGTTGAACTTGTTCCAAGATGGACAAACAGACGATGTCGTTCTTTCTGGTGAATTAGCCCAACAAATGGCCAATGACCCAGCTTTTGTTAGTCAAAAAGAAGCATCAACACAATATATGGAACTAAATCAACGTGATGAAAAATCACCATTTAGAAATGCAAACTTACGTAAAGCAATTTCTTACTCAATCGACCGTAAAGCGTTAGTTGAATCAATCTTAGGGGATGGTTCTATCGAGCCGAACGGTTTAGTACCAGCAGATATGGCAAAAGACCCAAGTGGCGGCAAAGACTTTGCTAAAGAAGCAGGTAGTCAAATTGAATATGATACGAAAAAAGCTAAAGAATACTGGGAAAAAGCGAAAAAAGAATTGGGGATTTCAACCTTAACAATGGATATTCTTTCTTCAGATGCAGATTCTTCTAAGAAAACAGTTGAATTTGTTCAAGGGTCAATTCAAGATGCTTTAGATGGTGTGAAGGTAACGGTTAGTCCGGTTCCATTCTCCGTTCGTTTAGATCGTTCAAACAAAGGCGACTTTGATGCAGTAATCGGTGGTTGGAGTGCTGACTATGCTGATCCAAGTAGTTTCTTAGACTTATTTGCTTCAGATAACTCATATAACCGTGGACGTTATAACAATCCAGAGTTTGACAAGTTAGTGAAAGCAGCAAGTAGCGCAGATGCGACAAATCCTGAAAAACGTTGGGATGATATGTTAAATGCAGAGAAAACGATTATGGGAGACATGGGTGTGGTACCATTATTCCAAAAATCAGAAGCGCATTTACGTGCTGAAAAAGTCAAAGATGTCGCAGTTCATCCTGCTGGCGCAACGTATGACTACAAATGGGCATACATTTCAGAATAACCTGACAAAAGATCGATAGCAAACAAAAAAGGACCTTTGCCATGGAATAAAAGGCAACGGTCCTCTTGCTATCTTGTCTTAGACCAAGTAAAATAGTAGAAAGCCTAAAGACAGAATCAGTAAGATGCCCCCAGTTTTTAGCCAGAAAGAGCGATGTGCATCGCCAATGACTGAAAGCGGGATAAACTCTTTCGGTTCATTTTTCTTTTTAAAACGAAACGCGTTTTTCATTGAGCGCTGAAAGTTATCGAAAAAGCCAGAGGACATAATCCATAAAGCAATGCCGATAATTAAAAAGAAAAGCGAAACGATAAAGAAGGTATCTGATAATGAGGAGGTAGTGATAGGTTCTTTACTTATTAATAAGTAAAGAAAAATGCCGATACTGGAAATAACGGCTGTAATAATTGGCCATTTAAAAGTTTTCATGTGTTCACCCTATCTATTATTGTGGTCTATCTAGTCATTACTTTAACGAAAATAACTGAGGAAGTCAAAAAAATCTCGGAGGTGTCATTATTGAATAGTTTTGGAAAATATTTTCTTAAACGGATCTTTTTCATGATTATCACTTTGTGGTTAATCGCAACGATTACGTTTTTCTTAATGCAATTATTACCAGGTACGCCTTATACCAACCAAGAAAAACTTAGTCCAGAAACAATCGCTATGTTGAATAAACAATCTGGCTTAGATAAACCAGTGATTGTTCAATACGGAATTTACTTAAAGAACCTGGTAACAGGAGACTTTGGTATTTCATTCCAATTTAAAAACCAACCTGTTGCTAAGTTATTAGCTGGTCGAATTGGGCCATCCCTTCAACTGGGAGGACAAGCGATTATCTTTGGTACGTTAGTCGGTATTTTATTGGGGATTATCGCAGCGATGCGTCAAAATACTTGGGTAGATACGTTGGCAACATTGTTAGCCATTTTAGGTCGTTCTATTCCAAACTTTGTTTTCGCGGTATTATTACAATACATTTTTGCAATGAAATTAAGAATCTTACCAATTGCTATGTGGAATGGTTTTGCATACACAATCTTGCCAACTATTGCCTTGGCAATGAGTCCAATGGCCGATTCGGCTAGGTTTATTCGAACCGAGATGGTAGAGGTCTTGCATAGTGATTATGTCGAATTAGCCAAAGCAAAAGGCTTGAGTCGCTGGCAAGTTGCATTCCGCCACGGATTAAGAAACAGTTTAATTCCATTGATTACCTTATTAGGACCTTTAGCCGTTGGTTTAATGACAGGTTCTTTAGTAGTAGAAAATATTTTTGCCATCCCTGGAATTGGGGAACAGTTTGTAAAATCAATTATGACAAACGACTATCCAACAATTATGGCAGTAACTATTTTGTATTCAACAATGTTAGTTGTTGTAATTCTGATTGTTGACTTACTTTATGGTTTAATTGATCCAAGAATTCGCGTATCAGGAGGTGCAAAAGGCTAATGGAAACAGTCAATAAAAATAATCTACCACAAGCGATTAAAGATATTCCGGCAGATGAGTTTCAGCCTCTAAACACTTCAACTCTAAAAGAAAGAGAGCGTATTGCCACACCGTCTTTAAGTTTCTTACAAGACTCATGGCGTCGTTTGAAAAAGAATAAAGCTGCAGTTATCTCAATGAGTTTCTTAGCAGTTATTATCTTTATCTCTATTATTACCATTTGGGTTTCACCACATAACCCAACGAAACAAAATGTTTCTTACATTAACTTACCACCACGAATTCCTGGCTTGGAAAGCGTGAATGGTTTAAATGGTAAAACAACAGTTGCTGGTCAATTAGTTGATAAATATGCACAAGCAAACGTTCCAGATAACGTAAACTTTTATCTAGGAACAGATGGTTTAGGTCGTGATGTCCTAAGTCGTTTATTTATGGGAACACGTATTTCATTATTAATTGCGTTTATCGCGGCAATTCTAGATATTACGATTGGGGTAACGTATGGACTGATTTCCGGGTTAGTCGGCGGTCGTGTCGATACAGTAATGCAACGTATTTTAGAAGTTCTTTCTGGTATTCCTAACTTAGTTGTTATGATCTTGATGCTAACAGTCTTTGATCCAGGGATTGTTTCGATTGTTTTAGCCATGGTTATTACAAACTGGATATCAATGGCCAGGATTGTGCGAGCCCAGACCATGAAACTAAAAGACCAAGAGTTTGTCATGGCAGCAGAAACATTGGGCGAATCTCGTTGGAAAATTGCTATTAAACATATTTTACCGAATATCTCAAGTGTCATTATTGTCCAAATGATGTTCAGTATCCCATCGGCAATTTTCTTTGAAGCGTTCCTAAGTTTTATTGGGTTAGGCTTACGTCCACCAACCGCATCTTTAGGAACCTTGTTAAACGAAGGATACAAAACTTTCCGTTTCCTTCCATATTTAATGTGGATTCCAGCGGCAACACTTTCAGTTATCATGATTTGTTTCAACTTGTTAGCTGATGGTTTACGTGACGCATTTGATCCTAAGATGAAAGAGTAAGAGTGGTGAATGACTATGGAAAAAGTATTAGAAGTTAAAGACTTAAGAATCTCCTTTGATACGTTTGCAGGTAAAGTCAACGCCATTCGTGGTGTGAGTTTTGATCTTTATAAAGGTGAAACGTTAGCCATCGTAGGTGAATCAGGGAGTGGTAAATCTGTTACAACTCGCAGTATTATGCGGTTGTTGAGCAGTAATGCCAATATTGATAACGGGGAAATTTTGTTTAAAGGGCAAGATATTGTTCATAAAACAGAAAAACAAATGCAAGCCATTCGTGGTAAAGAAATCGCAATGATTTTCCAAGATCCGATGACTTCATTAGACCCAACGATGCCAATTGGCAAACAAGTGGCGGAATCATTAATCAAACATAATAAAGTCTCAAAAAAAGAAGGCTTAGCGCAAGCATTAGAATTACTAAAATTAGTCGGCATTCCTAATGCTGAAAAACGTTTGAAAAACTATCCGCACCAATTTTCTGGTGGGCAACGTCAACGGATTGTCATTGCAATTGCTTTAATTTGTTATCCCGAAGTTCTAATTGCAGATGAACCAACTACAGCGTTGGATGTAACCATCCAAGCACAAATTTTAGAGTTATTAAAAGATTTACAAGAAAAAATTAGCACTTCGATTATTTTCATTACCCATGATTTAGGGGTAGTAGCGAACGTGGCTGACCGTGTCGCTGTCATGTACGGTGGACGTCTGGTTGAAGTGGGAACAGCAGAAGAAATTTTCTATAATCCACAACATCCATATACTTGGGGACTTTTAGGGTCAATGCCAACGATGGAAGGAACAGAAGACAAACTTTATGCGATTCCAGGTTCACCTCCAGATTTATTAGATCCACCAACTGGAGATGCCTTCTATCCACGGAATGAGTTTGCTTTAAAAATTGATACAGAAAAAGAACCACCTTATTTTGAAGTATCACCAACCCACAAAGCAGCAACGTGGTTATTAGCACCACAAGCACCAAAAGTTACGCCTCCAGCAGAGATTGTTCGTCGTTGGGCAATTTATGCAGAGCGTCAAAAAAATCCAGGAGGTAGTAATTAATGGCAGAAGAGAAAAAAGTCCTATTAGAAGTCACTGGTTTGAAACAGTATTTCAATGTTGGTCGTAAAGACGAAGTAAAAGCCATTGATGACATTAGTTTTCATATTTATGAAGGCGAAACCTTTGGATTAGTTGGCGAATCAGGAAGCGGAAAATCAACAACTGGTCGCAGTGTCATTCGTTTATATGATCCAACTGCTGGTGAAATTCTTTTCGATGGAAAAGACATTAGCAAAATTAAATCAAAAGCGGACATGCAAGCATTCCGCCGCGATGTTCAAATGATCTTCCAAGATCCATATGCTTCATTGAATCCAAGAATGAAAGTTAATGATATTATTGCTGAAGGAATCGATGTCAATGGATTAGCTAAAACACCAAAAGAGCGGGAAGAAAAAGTCAATGAACTTTTAAAAACGGTGGGATTAAATCCAAGTCACAGTACACGTTATCCTCATGAGTTTTCTGGTGGGCAACGTCAACGGATCGGGATTGCTCGTGCTTTAGCGGTTAATCCGCGTTTCATTATCTGTGATGAGCCAATTTCGGCTTTGGATGTGTCGATTCAAGCCCAAGTAGTAAACTTATTACAAGATTTACAAAAAGAACAAGGCTTAACTTACTTGTTTATCGCACATGACTTATCGATGGTAAAACATATCAGTGACCGAATTGGCGTAATGCACAGTGGGAAATTATTGGAAATGGGCACAAGTGATGATGTCTATAATTTCGGCGTTCATCCGTATACAGAAAGTTTGCTTTCTGCGATTCCATTACCAGATCCAGACTATGAACGCACACGTAAACGGATCGTTTACCAGCCTGCAGCGGCAGATGGGAAAGATCGTGAGCTCCGTGAAATTCTCAATGGACACTATGTTTATTGTGCTGAAGACGAAGTTGCAATGTACCGTGAAAAAATTGAAGAGAAGAAAAGAAAAGCTGGTTTATAACCAGCTTCTTTTCTAACTATCTTGGTAGGGTGGTTATGAGATGAAGGCTCTGAAAGCTTATAAATACAGACTTTATCCAACCTCAAAACAAGAAGAGTTTATTCAAAAAACATTTTCTTGTGTTCGCTTGGTGTATAATTTAATGTTACAAGACCGGATTGATATCTACAAAGAGATGCGAAAAAATCCTCAACAAACGTTTAAAATGCCAACGCCAGCTAAATATAAGAAACAATACCCTGTCCTCAGAGAAGTTGATAGTTTAGCTTTGGCAAATGCACAAGTTTATTTGGATCGAGCCTTTAAAAATTTTTATCGGGAAAAAGGGATGGGCTTTCCAAAAAAGAAAAAGAAAGAAACGGTGCATTCCTACACTACGAACAATCAACATGGGACGGTCAAAATTTTGGATAATCGTTATTTGAAAGTACCTAAATTGAAATCTTTAATTAAAATGAAGGTACACCGCCAACCGCTGGGGGAGATAAAATCTGTAACTATTTCTATGAGTGCGAGTCACAATTATTATGTTTCCATTTTGTGTGAAGCGCCGATTGAAACGAAAACAAAGCAACAAAAAATGGTGGGAATTTGTAGCAGTAGGGAAAAATTTGCGCTGCTTTCGAATGGTGAAAGCTTCGAAAAAAGCTATTGTTCAAAGCATTTAAAGCAAAAACTACGTCAAGAAGAACGAAAATTAAACAAGCGTAAAATGATTGCTTTAGAAAAAGGTGTCGATCTTTCGCAAGCAAAAAATTATCAAAAACAAAAAATGAAAGTCGCAAAAATTCGCGAAAAAATAGCCAACCAACGAACGGATATTTTAAACAAAATTACAACGGAATTGGTTTCAAGTTACGATGTTATTTGTATTGAAAAAGCCCATCACAGTAATGAGCGGCCGCCAAAATATGATCGTTCTGAACTGGCTTGGTCTTTATTTTTAGCTAAACTGTTGTATAAAGCACAATGGTATGGCAAAGAACTCATTTGTATTGAGTCAGAGGAGATAGAAACAGAGTTGTCTTTTTCTGAAAGTACAGAAAATTCAGAGTATCTTAGAAGTCAAAAAATCTTAGAACGTGGCTTGTCTAAACGAGAAACCTTATAAATAGAAGAACTGTAGGGACTACAGGGATCGCCTAGGGGATAGAAAATGTACACCATGTGTTGAACCATTTGTTTCTAGGAAGTCACATTGGGACAGTCCACTAATTATTAATGATCAAAATACGAGTTCAAACGAATCTAGTGCTAGATTCGTTTTTTTTTGAGGAAATATATTGACAACTAGGATAATCTAAGGTAAACTAGTGAAGTTGAGAAATGAAAGCAGAAGCACCCGCTTCTCGCCTTAGTTGAGTATATCGCTGGGCTAGATAAAGTATTCCTTATTTTTTTAAGTAAGGCAGACTGTTGGCGGGTTCTGGATAGGAACCTGTTTTTTTATTGCATTTAGCAAACAAAGCAGACTTCCGTTAGGATTTTCTCTTAAAAATTTTGGAGGTGAATGACCATAGCAAAGGATATGATGGTTAACGACGGCATTCGTGCACGCGAGTTACGTTTGATCGGACAAGATGGTGAACAATTAGGTGTAAAAACCAAAGCAGAAGCATTACAAATCGCTGAATCTGCAAACTTGGATTTAGTACTTGTAGCGCCAGGAGCGAAACCACCAGTTGCGCGAATTATGGATTATGGAAAATTCCGTTTCGAACAACAAAAGAAAGAGCGTGAAGCTCGCAAGAAACAAAAAGTGATCAACGTCAAAGAAGTTCGTTTAAGTCCAACAATTGACGTAAATGACTTCAATACAAAACTTCGTAATGCGCGTAAGTTCTTAGAAAAAGGAGACAAAGTGAAAGCTTCTATCCGTTTCAAAGGCCGTGCCATTACCCATAAAGAGATTGGTCAGAAAGTTCTTGATCGCTTAGCTGAAGAAACTGCGGACATCGCCACAGTGGAACAAAAAGCGAAAATGGACGGACGCAGCATGTTTCTAACGCTGGCACCGAAAAACGACAAGTAAACGAAGAGACCGAGCATTCGGACTTTTGGTAATTTCTACAAGAAGGATATTCGACAGTTGTGACTGTTAGAGTCTTTCACTTGAAGCAAAGATTTTGAGGAGGAAAATTAGTCATGCCAAAACAAAAAACACACCGCGGATTAGCAAAACGTGTAAAACGTACTGGTGGAGGCGGCTTAAAACGTGGCCGTGCCTTTACATCTCACCGTTTCCACGGTAAAACTAAAAAACAACGCCGTCAATTGCGTAAAGCAAGCATGGTTGCAAAAGGCGATTACAAACGTATCCGCCAACAATTAGCAAGAATGAAATAAAACAACTCGGTGACTTTTAGATTACCGTCAAGAGAAACAAGATATTAGGAGGAATTCAACATGGCACGTGTTAAAGGTGGAACAGTAACCCGTAAACGTCGTAAAAAAGTCCTTAAGTTAGCGAAAGGCTACTACGGATCAAAACATACTTTATTTAAATCAGCAAAAGAACAAGTAATGAACTCTTATTACTATGCATTCAGAGACCGTCGTCAAAAGAAACGTGACTTCCGTAAATTATGGATTGCACGTATCAACGCGGCAGCTCGCATGAATGGCTTAAGCTATTCTAAATTAATGCACGGTTTGAAATTGGCAGAGATTGATATCAACCGCAAAATGTTAGCTGACTTAGCCGTTAACGATGCAGCAGCATTTACAGCGTTAGCTGAACAAGCAAAAGACGCTTTAAGCAAATAAGCTTAAATAATC
The DNA here is from genome assembly GCF_050537975.1 of Enterococcus sp. DIV1090. Lineage (NCBI taxonomy): Bacteria > Bacillati > Bacillota > Bacilli > Lactobacillales > Enterococcaceae > Enterococcus > Enterococcus sp. DIV1090. The sequence goes on from NZ_CP172917.1 coordinate 678,455, forward strand.
TTTCACACCCTACTCCTTGAGTAGGGTGTTTTTTTATCTTTATTTAAATAGCCAAATATTATCATGCTTAAAAATAATTTTAATAAAATTATATAAATAATTAATTATAATTAATGTTTGTTGTTTTTATTTATCGAATAAAAACAACTAGGAGATGTTAATTTTAATCAATAAATATTTTTATTTATTTCAAAGGTTTTATAGCTGATTTTTTAAAGGTTAATTACTATTTCATTGTTTTGAATATTGTGATAATATTTTAAATGATTATATTTCTATTTTTTTAATTTTAGATGATAATGTTTTATTGGAGATGTATGAAGTTTATAACTAATTAGGAGGGATTTGTTGAAACAATTTCTAACGCTTGTTGTTTTAATTTTTGTTTTAGGAATCTGTTGGCTGAAATTTCTAGATGTAGAAAATATAAAGTCAGAATTAAGTGTTAATAAAAGCCAAACTGCTTTTCATAGTAATTCAGATGTGTATGCTCAGTTAGATGTTGAGGGTACAAGTATTCATTATCCTGTAGCACAACATTTAACAGAGGATAGTTATTATCTTACGCATGATGTTGATCATAATGAAACCATTTATGGTGCGGTTTTTACTGAGGGAGTCAATAGGAAAGATTTTAAGGACCCTGTCACGATTATTTATGGACATTCTACGAGAGATGGATCGATGTTTGGAACACTATCGAATTTTGCAGATACAAATTTTTTTGAGACGAATCGTAGAATTACCATTCGAACACAGCAAGAAGTGATTGAGTATGAAGTTTTTGCAGCCTATCGTTTTACAGATGAGCATTTGTTTGAAACGTATCATTTAGGGGATTTAAAGGCTGTGAATGATTACCAGGAAAGGATTGAGGAATATTCAAAACAAGCACAAGGCCATTATCGTAAATCTGTTGCCCAAGCGCACGGGAAACTTTTGATATTGTCGACTTGTGATGAAAAAGATGGGGAGAGAAGGTTTGTTGTTCATGCAAGAGAAAGGGAACGGAACAAAAGTGAAGAGTAGTCTAGGGGAAGGAATAAAGAAATTTTATTTTACTCTGTATGTTGTAGGAGTAATGTTTTATGGAATGGGAAGTTATTTATTTTTAAATGGAATAGTTACTTCTAGACTAGAAGACTCATTTAATAGAATTATTAGTTATGGGATTGGTGTAACATTAGTAAGTCTAGGCGTAGGCCTTTTCCTGTATTTATTTTATCTATTTTATCGTAAGGTATCTTCAAAGAAAAAAGTACGACGAGCTTTAAAAAATTATTTGTTGGTGATGCTTCTATCAGGAGTTCTTCTAGGGCTATTGGGAGAAATGCTCTACCGTACAACAGAAATTTCCTATGAAGGGACAAAGCGTTTAATTTGGATATTAACGACTTATATACAAGGAAGTGCACGGTTTATTTTTCTTTACTATTGCTTAGAAAACTTTTTAAATGAATCATTTTGTTGGAAAAATCGGTTATTTAGACAATTGTTGTTGGGGGTTTTCTTTTTATTAAGTATATCTATAGGGATACGAATATTTTTACCGAGTATTAGTCCGATAGTCATGTTTCTAACAGATATAGTTATTTCAATTGGAATTGTTTATAAAGAGCTATTTCAATCAAAAAAAAGGGAGTAGGGGTAAAAATTGAAAAAAAGGATAGAAAAAATTATTAAGTATGTTGTGTTGGTGCATTTATTAATGGGGAGTATGCCTTTCGCTTATGCGGAAGAGATTCAGGATACTGTTGAACAAAATAAGGCAAAAAATTATTATAAAGAAACGGTAGAGAATGTTCAAGAGTCAGTCGTTCCAGAGACCCAGAACCAAACAGAGGACACATTGGTCAAAGAAACAGAAACTTCTCCTTCAGAATTAGATGGCAAGAAAAAAATTGACGATGGCAACAAAGAATATGCGCTGCACTTGCCCGAGGTCGAAGAGAAGAAGCTTAATAAAGAGGAAGAATCGTTAAAAACAAAATATGGTGAGCCGATTTTAGAAAATGGTCAGGAACAGATTTATAAAGTAGATGACACACATTTTATCACCTATATTAACAGTGACGTCAAAACATATAAAAATGAAGAAGAAATTGAGGTTCCTGTCGATTTAAGTCTGGTGTCGGTGAACGAAGAGGATAAAACTATTTTTAAACCGAATAGCAGTCCTGTAGCAGTCGTTTTACCAGATAAAATGGATCAAAATCAAGGGGTTCAAGTATCAAAAGGCGAGGATACGTTAGAGTTAAAGCCAAAGGATAAGGTTTATAAAAATGTAACAGTTAAAGAAAATGCGCTTCTTTATAACAATGTTGACGAAGGTGATGATGTTCAGTACACGGTGACGGATAAAGGTGTCAAAGAAGAAATTATTTTAGAAAAATGGCGGGAAAAACATCAATTTGTGTATCAGTTTTCTACTGAAAAGTATTCAGCTTTTTTAGAGAGTAATCAAGTCCTAATTCGGAAAAAAGGTCAAAAAGAAGTGCTGTTTGTTTTATCGGCGCCACAAATGATGGATCAAGCTGGTGAAACAAGTGAAGACATTACAATGAGTCTTCAGAAACAAGAAGATCATTATGAATTAACGATTGACGCCAGTCAAGAATGGTTAGCAGATGAAGCACGTGTTTATCCTGTTCGGATTGATCCAACAGTAACTGTTCCTACCGAAAATTTAATTGATACGGTCACTAGTTCAGTACATGGAACCTATCAAGGGCGGGGCTATGGCTATGTTGGTTATATTACGCAAGAAATGACCGGTATCTGGAATGCAAAAGATGTTGGACGGACAAGGATTTATTCAAAAATTAATTATGACTTTTCGAAAATTCCTAAAGAGGCAAAGATTGATAGTGCTACCTATAATTTGTATCAATACATTCAGTATCCGCAAACCAATGCGACGTTTTCTAGTTATAAACTGACAGAAGACTTTAATATTGATACATTGACATGGGATAATTCAGTCGGCTTATCACAAGAGCCAACAGGCGAAAAAGCAATTAGTGGTGCCAAATATGGGCTGCATCAATTTGATATTCGTGATGCGGTTAATAGTTGGGTACAAGGAACGAGCAAAAATTATGGGATAGTCGTTCAGGCAACCAATGAAAATGATTATGGTGGAGCTTTTTATACGACTTATTCAACAGGTGGTCCAGGACAATTTGATTTTACACCTGATAAACGCCCAAGTTTAACGATTAATTGGTCGATTCCTGATCCAGTTGATATCCATTATCCAATTAAAGATACGACCGTTGCTTTACGATCCATGATGACAGCGGATAAAAAAGGGAAATTGCAGTTTCAAGGTGTTTTTGCAGACGGATTAACAACACCAGGTGCGATTTTGGATTATAGCTTGAGTGATAAAGGCAAAGACTTTGCTGGACAATCGTTTGCTAGTTATTCTTATAAGTATCCTAATTCAAGTCTGTTTGACTCTTATTTTCCAAAAGGAACCACGAAATACCGAGATAAACTTTCTAATTGGCAAACAGGGATTCCGTTTACCGCGCCAACCCACAATACGGTTTACACGATTGACGCAGAAAGTAAAAAAGATGGCCGTTCTAGCGGGAAAAAGAGTAGTGAAAAATTTGTCATTTACAAAGTGACGCAATATGATACGTTACCTAAAATCGCTGCTTATTATGGCGTACCATTAGCTCAAATTGTTTATGACAATCGAGTACAAGACATGTTGCTTTTACAAAATAATACACTGTTTATTCGCAATCCCAAGAAAAATGCGAACAAGCCATATAATCCACCGAAGCTTTCAGATGGAACCAAACAAGATATTGATAGCTTATTAATGGGACGTGGTCTGCATTGCGAGTTCGGTTTTGAACCGATTAATTTGAATACAGGCAATTTTTATCTAGATCGGACGGATGTTACGATTCCTAGCTTAACTAGCAATTTTGAAATTACGCGAACGTATAATTCCAAAGGAGCGGACATCAATAGTCTTTTTGGACGTGGTTGGTCTTTTGCTTTCAATGAACAAGTCACTAGTGATGAAAAAGAAAACCTTTATTATACACGAACAGATGGCAGTATTCTGAAATTTAAAAAAGAAGGCAACAAATACCTTGCGCCAGCAGGTTATGATTTAACGATGACAGTCAAAGAAAAAGAAACGAAAGAAGCCGATTTTGGCAATGGCAAAGAAAAATATAAGGTGAAAGAGTATCAAATCACAGACAATGATAACCAAGAGAAAACCTTTAATTATTTTGGTCTGCTAACTAGCCAAAAAGATGAAAAAGGCAACGTAACGAAATTTGATTACAATAAAAATGCTCAATTAACTGCTATTACTGATCCAACAGGCACCATGTACAACATTACCATGAACGAAGAGGGCTATATCAGTAATATTACGGTACCCAACGGCGCTAAATTAGCCTATGAATACGATAACGAAGGACATTTGATTGGTTTTACTGACGCGATAGGAGTCAAAACACGTTATGAATACAACAAAGAAGGTCTAATGACTGCTTGGTATGACGGCAATGGCAATAAAATTATTGAAAATACCTATGATAAAGAAGCTCGTGTTGTCAAACAAGTTGACGGAACAGGCGCTGTGTCAACGTTGGCGTACAGCGACGGACAAACAATTACAACAGACGGCAATGGTGCGGTCACAACGTATCACTATGACAAACAATACCGCACAACTCAAATCAGTTATTCTGATGACACAAGTGTTGTCAAAGCTTATGATGCCGAGAATCGTCTAATCAGTGAGACGAACGAACTAGGACAAACTTCTAGCTACACCTATGATAAAAAGGGGAATCAGCTGACGGAAACGCGTTTTGACGGCGCTGTTAAAAAAGCTACTTATGATGAGAAAAATCACATCACTAGTGAAGTCGATTTTGATGGAACCAAGACATTATATACGTATGACAAGGCAGGGAGTTTACTCTCTAGCCAAATCAATCAGCAAGGCAAAATGACCTTTGCTGTTGATAAACAAGGGCGTATAACGAGTACCACTGATTCTGAGGGTAACCAAACGACTTATAGTTATTCGGGTGCCTTTTTGGACAAAATTATCAATCCTCTAGAGGGTGTGACTAGTATCACCTATAATGCTCACGGACTTCCTGTTAGCATGACAAACCCATTAGGCGGCATCACAACGATGACCTATGATGGTGAAGGACGCAAAACCAGCGAAACGACCCCAGACGGACAAACGACCAGTTATACCTACGATGGTGCTGGTCAAGTAATAGCCCAAACAGACGGTAACGGCTTTACGTCGACATTCACTTATGATGCAGTTGGCAACAAGTTGAGTATGACCAATGCCACTGGTGGTAGCTATACGTATGCTTATGACGGTGTGGGTAATCAGATTAAGATGACCAATCCAGAAGGACAGACGACAACCTATACCTATGATCAACATCAACGCTTACTAAGTGAAACCAATGCGGCTGGCCAAACATTAACCTACCAAAGAGATGCATTAGGCCGTTTGCTAAGTGATACGAATGAAGCGGGAAAAACAACGACTTACACGTATGACGACATTACGAATCAAATCGCCACAATGACCGATCCACTGAAACAAGTGACCAGTAATACTTATGATGACACGGGTAATTTGGTCAAAGCAGAGAAACCTGATGGCACCCAAGTATCAAATGAATACAACGATTTAGGCTGGATTATTAAACGGACAGATGAAGCTGGAATTGTCACCACGTATACCTACGATGAAAATGGTAACAAATTAAGTGAAACAACTAATAACAGAACAACAAACTATACCTATGATTCGTTAGGAAATGTAACAAAAGTCACGTATCCAAATCAAAAAACAAGTACGTACACCTATGACAAAATGGGCAATGTTCTTTCGTTCATTGACGCTCGTGGCAAAGAAACTATTTATAGCTATACAAAAGGTGGCACCTTAACGACAATTACGGATCCGCTAGGCAATCAAACCAAAATTGCCTATGATGGCAACGGCAACCAAGCTAGTGTAACTGATGCAGCGGGCTATACCACCAGCACTACTTATAATGGTCATAATTTACCAGAAACAGTCACAGACGGCTTAGGCAACCAAACAAAGTATTCCTACAGTCAAATTGAGCAGATAACCAGCGCAACTGATGCTTTAGGTAATAAAAAGGTCTATGCATATAATGAACTAGGCTATCCGACCGCTATTACCGATGAAAATGGCAATGTCTACAAGCTTTCATATACACCGACTGCTCAAACAGAAAAAGTTGAAAATCCTGATGGTTCCACATTAACGAATACCTATGATGAATTAGATCGGTTAGTCAAAGAAACACACTCTAACGGTTTAATCACTGAATACGAATATGATGCAAGTAATCGTGTGATTCATTTAAAAGACAACCAGGGATTAGATGAAGCCTATACGTATAATGCATCGGGTGAAAGGCTGACAGAAACAAACAGCTTAGGGCAAGTCACAACCTATGAATATGACGAACAAAACAACGTTACAAAAATTGTTTATGCAGACAAAACCAGCGAAACATTCACGTATGACGTCATGGGCAATCTGCTGACGTCCACGGATGTCGAAGGGAAGAAGTCAACCTATACCTATGACGAAAATGGCAATTTAACCGAAACAACCGATGCAAAAGGACGTAGCACGGCTTATACGTATGATGCAATCAACCAAATTGTTACAGAAACAAATCCAGCTGGCGGGAAGATGGTTTACACCTATGATATTTTAGGGAATGTCTCGAGTATCACAGATGAAAAGGGCGAAAAAACTAGTTACGGTTACGATGCCAACCAAAACTTGATCCTTTATACCGATGCAAAAAAGAATACAACAGCCTTGAAATACGACCCTCTGAATCGTCTAACTGAAAAAGTTAGTCCCACAGGTGCTGTCCAAAAGTATTCTTATGATCATTTAGGCAACCTTTTAACTGAAACAAGCGGCGAAGAAAATCGTACTAGCTATACCTATGATTCAATGAACCGTGTTGCTAGTATCACGAAACCGACTGGTGGTATCAGTAAATATACCTATGATCAAGCAGGCGGACTTTTATCAGAAACAGATGAAAACGGCCACAAAACAACTTATGAAAATAATCTTTACGGTCAAGCCATCAAACGGACTTTACCAAACGGCGCTAAATACAGTTACGCTTATGATAAATTAGGACGTTTAAGCCAACAATTGGCACCGAAAGGTTTATCGCAAAGCTATACCTATGATGTTGCTGGGAATTTAATCAAACAAGAAGATCAATCAAAACGGGTCACAACTTATGATTATGACAAAGCGGGGCGCTTGCTGAAAACGACCAATCCAGCAGACTTAACGACTACGTTTACCTATGACGAAGCAGGGAATTTAGCGCAAACCGCCAGTCCAAGTGGCATCAAAACCAACTACAGTTATGATGTTTTAGATCAATTAAAAACAGTTGCTACACCAACCGGACGCAAGACTTCTTACGAGTATGATCCAGTCGGTCAGTTGACGACACGAACCATTAACGGTAAACGAAAAGAAACCTACAACTATGATCCAAACGGTAATCTAACCGAAACCATTAACGCATTAGGTCAAAAAAGTTCTAAGACCTATGATACAGGAGATCGCTTAACAAGCGAAACCAATACCGCTGGACAAGTCACGGCTTATCAATATGACCAAGATGACCGCTTAACGAAAATTATTTCAAGTGAAGGGGCTTTCAACGAATTTTCATACGACGGCAATAACAATTTAACTAAAGTTACTTCTGGCGGACAACGAGTGACTAGCTACAGCTATGACAAAGCAGATCAACTACTTGAAGCCACTACCGGAACTGTCGCAAAAGCGGCGACAACCAGCTACGCGTATGATTCTGTCGGCAATATTACCGAGATGACCAATGGCAATGGTAAAGTAACCAAATATAAATACGATGAACTATCGAATGTCGTGGAAAAAGTCAATAGCTTAGGTGACACCACAAAATACACCTATGATGCGGACGATCGTTTAGAAAGTGTCAAACAAGCCAATGGCAAAACGATTTCCTATGATTACAACAAGCTGGATCAACTGCTGCAAGTCAATTATTCAGAAAAAGCAGATGGTACCGTGATGTACACTTATGATTCAGAAGGACGTCGAATTTCCATGAATGACTTAACGGGACAAACCCAATACGAATACAACGACGAAGACGAAATAACTGGTGTCCGCCAAGGCGACGGCAGCTTGATTAAGTACACGTATGATGATTATGGCAACATCAAAAAAATGACTTACGCCGACAAGTCTGAAGTCAAGTACAGCTATGATGAATTGGACCGTTTAACCAAAGTCACTGACAAAGAGAACCAAACGACGACTTACGAATATGACGATGCTGGCAACATGACCAAAATCAAGCGCAAAGATGGCACGACTTCAACGCTAACTTATCGTTTGGACAATCGTGTTGAAGAAATTGTGCATCGTAACAAAAAAGGCAAAGAACTGGCATCCTATCGTTATGAATATAATGCCGATACCTTTATTTCAGAAGAAGTCATTACACAAGCTGGCAAAACCGTTGTACAAACTTATGAATACGATAGCTTAGGACAAGTCGTTCAGATGACCGTTTTTGATAAGAAGAAAAAACAGGAACTTGCAACGTATACCTACACTTACGATCAAGCAGGCAATAGATTAAGCAGTACGGAAACCATTGCTGGGCAAGAAGTAAAAACTGAGTTCACTTATGACGACAACAATCGCCTGTTGCGTATGAAAAACGATCAGGAGACCATCACTTATGAATACGATAAGAACGGTAATCGTCTGAAACAAAGTGGCACCGATGAAACACTAGACTATATTTATGACACAGAAAATCGCTTACTAGCAGTCAAAGATAATCAAGGATTACTATTAGCAGCACTTTATGACGGCGAAAATAATCGGGTCTTCACAGCGAGTCGCACAGAAAAAACGACCGCCTATCAACTCTTTAAACGTCAAGAGAAAAAAAGCAAAGTCGCAGCGAAAAACGTGCCAGCCGATCGCCGTAAATCCCCAGCGACTAGTCCCAACGGCGAAGAGAATTCTCTTTTCTGGTACGGATTTACAGGCAACGTTCTTCAAGCACTTTCAAGTTTACCAGAAACCGTTGGCGATCTTTGGTTGGAGGCTTTTGATACTATTTCACGTGCCTACCATCAAAAAATCGCGAAAGATCGAGCGAACGAAGAAGGGATTGTGGTCAATCCACCAAGCTTAGGCAAGCGACCTGGTGAAGGGAAAGTCACTTATTCTTCCGAAGTGAATGACGTGTTAATCCCTTATACAACTAGGGAAGATACGTACAATTACTACGAAGTGCGCAACTATGTCAATGATGTCAATCAAGAAAATACCCAAGTCCTGCAAACGTATGATGATGAAAAGAAAACACGAGAGACGTACACGTACGGCCATGAACGACTCAGTTATACCAATCATCAAACGAACGAAGATTATCAATACTTGACCGATGCCCGTGGCAGTGTCACCGGTTTAGTCCAAGGAGAAAAAATAACCAACACGACTCACTACAGCGTTTTCGGCAGACCAACAGAAAAAGATGACACTGGCAATCCTTATGGGTATACTGGAGAAGCACAGGACGTTACAGGTTATCATTACCTCAGAGCTCGTTACTATGACAGCCACAGTGGCACCTTCCTGACCCAAGACAGTTACGAAGGGGAAGAAGATAATCCATTAAGCCAAAACGGCTACACGTATGTCGAAAACAACCCAATCAACTATACCGATCCAACGGGACATAAGAAAAATTGGTTTCAAAACGTGTGGTCAGGCATCAAAAAAACGGCCAGTAAAGTAGTTAATAAAGCAAAACAAGTTGTTAGTAATGTGTATAATACCGCGAAAAAAGTTGTCAGCACTGTTTGGAATGGTGTGAAGCAAGTAGCGAGTAGCGTGTGGAACGGTGTCAAACAAGTCGCAAGTTCGGTTTATTCTGGTGTCACCAACTTTGCGAGAACTGCCTATAATACCGTAAGTAATTATTTCTCTGGAGGAGGAACTAACTATTGGCAACCAGCCTCCGCCAATTATAGTGGCTACAGCTACTATAGCGGCTATCCCGTCGCAAGCGGTGCACCAAGTAGCCAAAGTACTCTAAGCTATGCACAAATCCAAGCGATACAAACAGCCCAACGCCAACAACGTTTAACCGCAGACTACCAAAAAGCAACAGGTAGTAAAGGCAAACCGAAGACAAAAGAAGGCCAGAACTTACTGAGAAACTGGGGCCAATCTTTGAAGAATACTTTGACGAAGTTCTGTCGGACATCAGTAAAAGTTGTGAAAGATACCGCTAAAACGAGTGTTGCATTTGGCGTTGGCACAGTTATTCAAATAGGTGAAAATAATTTAATCAAGCCAGTTTTAGATAAGTTATTTGGAGAATGGCAACCGAAAGAGTGGATTGAAGAAGATCCAGGATATGCACGAGGTAGACGCCTAGGGAATATACTAGGGTTTTTCCAAGCAGCAGCAGAATATGTGGCTGCAGGTGCAATCTTTACAGGTGGAAATGGCTTAAGCATTGCTGGTGCGCCAGTTTCTGGGGGAGCAACTTTAGCAGGTTCTGCTGCTTCAACAGCTGCAGCAGCGGGAGTATTCACGCATGCGACCGCAGTGCTAGGAGCAAGTGTGAATAGCATGATGAGCGGGGATAATTATGGTTCGGGGAATAACAATACCGTAAACCAAGAAACTATTAAAAGTAATTTAGGTAGGGTTATAGACACTACTCCTGCTAAGAAACATTATAAAGTTAAAAAAAATCCTGGACCATTTGGGGAACCTAATAGTAGTGTAGATATTTTAAATTCCAAAGGAGAGGTTGTTACAAGAAGATTCTATGACAAATCTGGGAGAGCTATTCGTGATGTGGATATGACTAACCATGGGAACTCTAAGAACCATCCAGAGTATCCTCATGAACATAATTGGAAATATGATTCTAACGGTAACCCAACTAGAGAATAAAAGTTTTAATTAAGGGGATGAGCTTGTGGATTATAGAAAAATGGCAGATAGTATAGCGTATGGCGAAGAATATAATTTTCTATATAAAGGTAAAGAATTTTGGATTAGCCAAAATTCTGAAGGAAATTATTTAACTGAAGTTGGCGGGAAAACTCAATCGTTCAAAAACTCGCAAGAACTTTTAGCAAATGCGCGCATAAATGGAAAAACTATTGAAGATATTTGGGAAGACATCCAAGAGCAGTTCTAGGAAATTACAAATAGATAAATTATAAGGGAAAAATTTAATGGATGAGACTAAATTACCAATAATTGAGATATCTCTTGTTCTATCTAGTAGAACAATGGAGACTACTAAAATAACTGATTTACTTCAAATAGATCCTACTACAGAGAGAAGTATTGATGACTGGCCTGATGTGATTAAAAATAATACTAATTTATTTACAGAGCTGAAACCAAGAAATGAATGGAATTGGACTACGAAGTTTCAAAAATGTATAAGCGTTAATGAAGCTTTGTTAGAATTGATTAATCAATTTAATAAAAGTATAACTAAAATCAATGAAATATCAGAGGAATTCTCGATTGGAAAATCAGTAACAGTACTGGTACATGCAAAGTCATTTAATATGCCGGAAATAGGGTTAGAAATTAACACTATTGAATTTTTAAATAGAATTAAAGCGCCAATCTATTTTGATATTTATACCTATTAAAAAATTTTTAGTTAAATATTTCTAATCAACTTTTATAAACGGTATCATCAGTAAAGTAAAAAAATGATACCGTTTATAAATTAATCATATTTGAGCAAAGAACCGTTAGGTTCCACGAGCTTGACCTATGTACGACAAGTAACCAATGAATACCAACAAGCCACAGGCAATAAAGGGGAACCAAAAACGAAAGAAGCTCTGAACTTATTGAGAAACTGGGGCCAATCTTTGAAGAATACTTTGACGAAGTTCTGTCAGACAGCGAAAAAAGTAGGAAAACAAGTAGTAGAGAAAGCGAAGACAGACGTAGCCTTTGGTGCAGGATATATCAAGCAAACCTTATCCAATAATGGGATAATCTTGCCAATTAATTCGAGATTGTCAAGATGGTTAGAACAAGATTGGATTAAGCAGAATCCAGCCTATAATAAAGGTGTGTTTATGGGGCAATTGGCAGGATTAACGCAAGCTATATCAGAATATGTTGGAGCGGGTTTACTCTTTACAGCAGGGGTTGCAGGGACTGGTGTTTTAAATCTCTTTGTCGGCGTTGGTAGTGGGGGTACCGCAGTAGCTGCTGTACCAGCCATGGCAGTGGCGGAGATGGCCGCAGTTACTGCGGCTACTGCAGCAATTGGAGCACATGCCAGTAAGGTGCTGCAGAATAATTTTAATTCTAGGAATTATAGTTCGAGTAGTTCAAGTAAGGAGATTAAGACTGGAGACAAAACTCCAGGAGGACATTCTTTTTCGGAGCATGGAGCTGAACGAGCTAATGAACGAGGTTTTTCAAAAGAAGTCATTGACTCTATAATTACAAATAATAAAAATAATCGGAAGTCTAAAATAGACGGATTTGGACGGAAAACTTGGGAATATGTAGATAAAAGAGGAAATAAGGTAGTGACAAATGAATCTGGAGGAATTATATCTGTTCATTCCCCTAAAAAAGGCGGGTATTATATTCCGAAATAGTTTAAGGAGATGTAAATATATGGATTTGAATCAAATTAAAATGTTAAAAAGTGATTTAGACTGTAGTTATGAAATTGGTATTTGGTCCGAAATAGATTCTTTTTTAGAATGTAGGGAAGAGTACATTCTAGAAAAAAAAGTCAGCTATTTACAAAAAGAAAAACAATATTTAATTATCGTAAAATTAAAAGACAGTACAGAGCAAAAAGAAAGAATATTTTTTAAAGAATTAGTTGACTTTTTAGAATATGGAAGAGCAACATCATATTTGAAAAGCGTTTTAAAAAAACAAACTAGATATTATTTGCTTTCAGAAACAAATGATAAAAAAGGATTTTTCTTAGAATTAAATATCCTATAAAAGGAGACATGGAAATATGAGTTATTGTTGCGAAAATATGAATAATTTTACAAAAGATGATAATGGATTGAATTCTGAATTATATCAAAATCCAGATGTATTGATTGTTTATATTCCGAAATATGATGAATATGGGCTAATAATTCACGATGGTGAAGAATCATCAATAGAAATAAATTATTGTCCTTGGTGTAGTACAAAACTGCCAATTTCAAAAAGAAATTTGTGGTTTGATGAATTAGAAAATTTAGGAGTAGAAGAATTTAGTGAGGAAAACATTCCAAATGATTTTAAGTCGGATAAATGGTGGAAAAGTCTTTAGTTAAGATAGAGGCACTTGTATCTATTGTTGGGCTAAATAGTTAAGTCTAATATTTATAAACGGTATCAGTTTGTTTCGTTACTGATACCGTTTATAAATTATTGAAAAAGAATCACAAATTACCAACAGGCAGTAAAGGCAAACCGAAGACCAAATAAGACCAGTACTTACTACGTAATTGAGAAAAAACAAGACCTGTAAGGATTTGAACAGAAAGAACATCAATGAAAATTTTTCCAAGACTAGTCGTAGAATTAATTATATTAAATAGGTTGAGTAGACTTCAAATAAATTAATCAAATTAGCAAAAAAAGGAGTTAAAAATGAATAAGAATAAAATAATTGGGTTTAGCTTTATACTAATCATGGCAATTTTAGGAATCATCGCGGTTTTTTTCGAGTTAACTAGTTTAATTATTGTAATCGTTCCACTAGTCACGTATGTGTATCACGCTTTTTTTGTCGCTCCAAAACAAAAACAATTTCTAAACATAAAAGAAGCAGTCAAGAATTCAACTTTCTCCAATGAGCAACTCTCTGAACGAACAAATATTGAACCTGAAAAAATTAATTTATTACGAATAGAGTGTTCCTTTACAACGGAAGAACTTAAACGTTTAGCCACAGTATTAGAACTCCATGAAGATAAATCCGCTCAAAAAAATGGAAAAAGAGTACTACTAATTGTCGTGGGTTTCATTTTGACGCTTCTGATCGTCTATTTTGTCTTTGGCGAGAATGCTTAAACAAATGTTAGTATCAAAAATCCAGAGGAAAGTGCTATCTATCAACAAGGTTGGGGCAAAATATCAAGCCTTTATTATTTTCTATGCCTGAGACAAAAAGCCAAAGTGATTTTTATCTCAGGCTCTACTCTTAGTACGTTCCTTTAATAACTCCGTTGGTAACTTTCATCTATAAATGAAAAAACTTGTGAGAGCGGAATTTCTTCAGAAAGACTTAACCAATGCTCTTTATTCATATGATAGGCAGGAAAATAGCCAGGTTGGTTCTTTAATAAGGCAATCAATTCAGGCGCAAGTTTAACGGTTAAAATAGTGAGCTGCTTATTCTCGGTAGCGCCGAGCAGTTGTGCATCCAGTGGCATAATTAAAGCAAACCATTTTGCATTTCTAGGATGACGAAAGACGAGATAGTCTGGATGTTTTTTAAAAGGAAAATCGGGCGTTATCTGATAACGTTCTTGGATATAGGCGCTAATAGTTTCTTGAAAAGTCATAGGTTTCTTCCTTTCGTTAAGGCTAGGCATATCTATTTACATCATAGCAAAAATTACATAAAATTACTTCGTTCAAAGGAATGGGAGGAGGGAGCAGATGACATTAATTTCAACAATTTTAGTAACCTTGGTGGCTGTAGAATTTTTCTACATTATGTATTTAGAAACGATTGTACCAACATCTGAGACAACAAGCCGTGTTTTTAAAATGGATAAGCAAGAGTTACAAAGAAAATCAGTCACTACATTGTTAAAAAATCAAGGAATCTATAATGGACTAATCGGTGCAGGACTTATTTATAGTGTCTATTTTGCGCAAGCAACGATGGAGATGACAAAATTTTTATTGATTTATATTATTTTAGTGGCGGCGTACGGTAGCTTAAGTAGTGATAAAAAAATTATTTTAACACAAGGCGGTTTAGCTATCGTGGCTTTGATTAGTTTACTCGTTTAGCCATCAGAGTTAATAGAGAGACAGTCAAATCGACAGAAAAAACACGGTTGATTTGACTATTTTTTATGGAATTGAGAGAGACAAAATGTGGTATACTTTGTTTATTAGATAGAGAGGAATTAAAAATGCTGAACCAAAAAGAAGTAAAAAAAAACGATTATCCTCAATTAATTTCTCTATGGCGTTCTTCAGTAGAAGCTACCCATTTGTTTTTGAGTCAGGCAGATATTGATAAAATCGAAGTGGTTTTACCTGATTATTTTCAACAAGTTCAATTAAGTATGTGGTTAAATGAAGAACAGAAATGTGTGGGCTTTAGTGGAACAAATCAACAAACGTTGGAAATGTTATTTATTGACCCAGTCTATTTTCGTAAAGGCTATGGTGGAGAAATTATCAAAAAGTTAATAGAGCAAGAATCAATTATCTTTGTTGATGCTAATAAACAAAATGAAGGGGCAGTGAAGTTCTATCAATCTCAAGGGTTTCAAGTAATTGGTGAATCAAAGGAAGATCCTCAAGGAAATCCGTTTCCTATTTTACATATGAAACGGATATAGAAAAGAGGGAAGAAATCATGCGGGTAATCGTTACTGAATATCAACCAGCCTGGGTGGAACAGTTTGAAGAAGAAGCCCAAGCGTTGAAACAGATTCTAAAGGAAAATTGTCTTAAAGTTGAACATATCGGTAGTACCTCTGTACCTAATTTAGCAGCCAAACCAATTATTGATTTTTTGGTCATTGTTGAAGAAATTGAAAAAGTAGACCTGTTACAAGGGGAATTTGAAAGAATCGGTTATGAATATATGGGGGAATTTGGACTATCAGGACGTCGTTATTTACGAAAAGGCCCGATAAAAAGAACACATCATGTGCATATTTATCAGTTTGACAATACGCAAGAAATTTTGCGCCATCTTGCTTTTCGAAATTATTTACGAGAAAATCCGGCAATTGCTACAACCTATGGTACATTAAAAAAGCAATTGGCCCAAGCACACCCCGATAGCATTGATAAATATATGGATGGCAAAGATGCGTTCATTAAGAAAATAGAAAAAGAAGCGTTGAAGAAACATTGGGAAAAATAAAAAAAGTTGCTAAAGCTAGCAACTTTTTTTTGGTTCTTTTTTGAAAAAATGATAAAGAAGACCACTTAAAAGAACACCTAGAATAATTCCAATCGCTAAATTATGCGTATAGACGATCACACCCACTGTCACGAGTAAAATAACAATTTCAGTAACTTCAAAAGTTCGGAAAAGCTGCAAACTTTCCCAATCAAAGGTGTCGACTGCCACCGTCATCATGATCCCAATCAATGCAGCTGTAGGAATGGCTACCATCACAGATTTAAAAACAAAAATGAATAGAAGGAGGGTAATACCTGAAATCAAAGTAGAAAGCCGTTTTCGTCCCCCTGATTTAACATTAATGACCGCTTGCCCGATCATCGCACAGCCAGCTTGGCCACCAAAAAAGCCGGTAATTATATTAGCGAATCCTTGCGCCTTAACTTCTCGTTGGCTATCACTTTGGCTCGTTGTCATTTTGTCCACAATGGGGATCGTCAATAAAGATTCAATTAACCCGACCATTGCTAAGGCAACAGAACTAGGTAAAATAATCCACAACGTTTCTAAGTTGACGGGTACATTAGGCCAACGGATCGCTGGATGAAACTGGCTCATTTCACCAAGATCACCTACCGTTTGTAAATGACCTTTTAAAAAATAGGACAGGATAGTCATGAATAAAATAACAATTAAAGCAGGAGGCACAATTGTAATAAACTTAGGTAATAGATAAATAAGTAAGATACTACAGATAATCATGCCGTAGGACCACAGTGTTTGATGAGGCAATTGTTGTACTTGCGCCATGAAAATTAAAATGGCTAACGCATTGACGAATCCGTACATCACTGTCTTGGGAATAAAGCGCATCAATTTGTGGATACCTAAATAACCTAAAATAAATTGCAGAAAGCCTGTTAAAATAGTCGCAGCAAGCATGTATGACAAACCGTGTGCTTGAATTAAGCCTGCAAGGACTAAGGCCATTGAACCAGCAGACGCCGAGACCATTGCCGGACGGCCGCCCGTAAAAGTAATCACAAGTAAAGTAACTGCTGAAGCAAACACTGCAGAAAGCGGGTGAACACCAGCAATAATCGCAAACCCGATTACTTCTGGTAAAATGGCGACAGAAGAAACGAGACCCGCAAATAGATCATTTCGTTCATTGCCTAACCATTCGCTTTTTTTAAAACTAAATAACATCGAAAAACTCCTTTAAGTTAATAAAATCTTATTCATAATAGCATGAATAAGCTGAAATGAGCGTGGGACAAAAATCACTTTGGATTTTTGCTCCACGCTCAAAAACTGATAAACGGCGGGAACAAAAGCAACTCCTTCGGAAATAAGCCGGAATTCTCCAAAAATTACAGAACAATTTTCGGAAATTCCTTCTTATTTCTCGGAGTTAAACGCTTCTGTCCCGACCTCATTAGAACTGTAACAGTGCCAACAACAAAATGGCTAGGACGACTTGAACAGTTCCTACTGATAAACCATAGATTAAGAAACGTTTGCCTTCTTGGAAAAACTTTTTAAAATCGAGTCGTAACCCGATTGCTGCCAAGGCAGTAATTTCAAACCAAGAACTAAAGAAATGAGCAGTCTCACTGATCACGACGGGGAAATGAATCAAACTATTAAAGACACAGGCAATGAAAAAGCCAACTACATACCAAGGTAGGGCACTGCTTTTTTTGGTGACTTCTACCAACTCAGCCTCTGATTCTGCCGTCTTACTTTGCTTGAAACGTCCAAATAAATAGACAACTGCTACGAGTAGGACAATCCGCATAATTTTAAAGAGCATCGCAAGTTGAACTGCGTTCTCATTGACCATATTGGCACTGGCGACAACCTGACCAACTGATTGTAAAGTCCCTCCGATTAGTGCGCTACGAGCCAACAAATTGGTACCATAGAGAATCCCACTTAAAATGGGTAAGGTCAACATTAAAACGGTTCCTAATAAGTTTACTAAAGTAATGATTTGGCCTTTTTCTTCCTCATCTGCTTGAATTGCTGGAGCAATCGAAGCAATAGCAGAAGACCCACAAACGGCATTACCACCAGCCATCAATAAAGACATATTATCAGAAAAAGCCAGTTTTTTACCGATCAAATAGGCAAAAATAATGGTCAGCGACATTTGAATGAGAATAAATGCGACACCTTGTAAGCCAATTTGGGCAATCGTTTGAAAGGTCACGGTGGTTCCCAATAAAACAACAGAAAATTCTAGTAATTTACTTTCGGCTACTTTGGTTCCGCGATTTAAATTGGCACCGCGAACAAAGGTATTTCCCAAAAAGATTCCTAGTAAAATAGCTATCGTTGCGGCGCCTAAGCTAGGTAACCAGATGGCAAGAAACTTGCTAAGGCAGGCGACAAGGAAAGCTGTTAGCAAGCCGGGAAGAATTTGGAATAAAGATTGGATATAATCATTTTCTGAATTTTTCATTGAAAAAATCTCTCTTTCTTGTTCATTACTTCCAGTATAACGAAATTTTTTACATTTGAGAAATAAATAGTTAAAATAATATTTATAATAGAAAGTTATCGAAAGGATGCCTATGTTTAAATTATTAAAGACTTTTCAAATTGTGTATGAGCAAATGAACTTTTCCAAAGCAGCTACCTGCTTATATATCTCACAACCAGCCGTTTCTAATCAAATCAAACAATTAGAAGAAGAATTAGGCTGTTCATTGTTTTTAAGAAATGGTCGACAAGATGTAGTCCCTACTAGGCAAGCAGAAGTCTTGTATAATCGTTTGCTAAATTTAGCTGATGATTGGCAAGAAACATTAACAGCTCTTCATCAGGCGAGATTACCTAAAGAAACTTGCCGAATTGCTGCGTCTAATACTTTTGCAGTTTATTATTTGCCGCAACTGATACAGCATTTACAGACAGAGTATGCAACAATCAATTTTGTTTTAGAAATGAACAATTCAGAAGAAGTAGTGGAAAAAGTTGAAAAACATCAAGTTGATTTTGGCTTTATCGAAAAACCATTAATTACAAAAGGAGCCTCTCGTGAAGAAATTATTCAGGATCAATTGGTTTTAGCTGGGGACCCTGCCAATCAGAATTGGTTGGTACGTGAAAAGGATTCTGGGGTCTTTCATTATACCCAACAGTATTTAGAAGAAAGTAATCAAAGCCCAACACTCATGACGGTTAAAAATAATGAAATGATTGTTAAAATGTTGGAATTGGGCATGGGACAATCGTTGCTTTCAAGAAAGGCGATTACTGAAAAAATCCCCTTCCAAACGTTAGGTGAAAAGTACTGGCGTTCCTTTTATTTTTTGACACGGGGACATTTAAAATCCTCCTTGCTTCAAGAAGTAAAACAAGCAATTTATCGATTCTATCAGACGGAAATGAATAAATACTAAAACGTTCTCTTTGTTTATTTATCAATCTTTGACTACACTAAAGAAAACGAAGGAGGGAACCACAATGCCTAAATTTTCACCATGTTTATGGTTTGACACACAAGCGGAAGAAGTTGCTAACTTCTATACAACAATCTTTGAAAAAGGTGCGATTCTAAGTAAAACGAACTACGTTAATGAGGAGCACCAACCTCAAGGAACATCATTAATGACCATTGAATTTACCTTGGCGAACCAAACAATCATTGGTTTAAATGGCGGACCAGAATTTTCCTTTACGCCAGCTAGTTCATTTTTTGTTGAATGTAAAACATTATCACAAACAGAAACGTTGTGGAAAAATTTAACAACAGATGGACAGATATTGATGCCTTTTGGGGAATATCCTTTTAGTCCTTTATATGGTTGGGTAGTGGACAAATTTGGTGTCTCTTGGCAAGTGTCTTTTTCAGGAAAAGAACAAACAATTGTACCAACCTTTATGTTTGCTAATGAAAAATATGGCGAAGCAGCCAAAGCTCTATCAGAATGGTTGGCGATTTTCGGTCCAGGCGAAATAATTGAAAAAGTTGAATATGAAGATGGGAACATTGCTCAAGCACTTTTCACATTACAGGAGCAACCGTTTCGAGTAATGGATGCACGAGATAAACATGATTTTGATTTTACCATGGCCTTCTCCATTTATATTGATTGTGAAAATCAGGAGGAAATAGATCAGCTATGGCAACAAGTGACTGCTAAAGGGAAAGAATGGCCGTGTGGCTGGATGGAAGATCAATTTGGAGTCAGTTGGCAAACAGGCAATCCTGAACTGAAACGTTATTTATCTGACTCAAATCCAGCTAGAGCAAATGAAGTGACCAAAAAATTGTACCAAATGAAAAAAATAGATTTAAACCAGTTAAAAGAAGTGTATGACAAATATAATCATTAGAAAAACTGAGGTTGTCTGATCGACTACACTTCGTTACGTTGGTATCAATTCCAATACATGGAACATACTAGAGTTGAAGGACTTGTCTTTTAAGGATTGAGACCTTCAACTCTTAAAAAAGGCTCGATTCTTGCGAGTTCCAAAGAGGCTGCTTCTATTCTGTTGTTTATCTTAAGGGTTAGGACTCTGCCGATTTTTTTATAAGATTATGCTATAATTAAGAGTAGTAAATTATTGAAGGAAAAATGAAAAGTCCGAAATAGGAAGTGGTAAAATGATTGAGTTAATTGTGTTGTTAACAGTTTTTACTTATGGAACGAACTTTGTTTTATATCTTATTTTGAAAAATAAAAAGTCCATGCCAATTGTCGAAAAAGCTTCTATTATATTAGGAATTAATATGTCTGTGTTATTATTAGATGGTATTTTTGCTTTCGTTGGCAAATTCATCATGTTATCAGAATGGGAATTATTAGCGCCTATTTTTGAAATAGTGTAAAAATCATCATAAAGTCCTATATCCAAAAAGAATGAAGTTTGTTAGGATAAGAAAGATGAAAATTTAGAAATAAAAGAGGTGGGATTGCATGGCTAAAATCATGATTGTCGAAGATGAAACAACCATTCGAGAATTAATTAGCGAGGAATTACAAAAATGGCAATTTGAAACGATTGGAACAACCGATTTTAATGATGTATTGGATGATTTTCAAGAGGAGAATCCCCAATTAGTCTTGATGGATATTAATTTACCTGTGTACGATGGGTACTATTGGTGTCAAAAAATTCGTGAAGTTTCTAAAGTACCAATTATTTTTATTTCGAGTCGTAGTACCAATATGGATATGATTATGGCGATGAACATGGGCGCGGATGATTTTGTTACAAAACCGTTCCAGATAGATGTTTTAATTGCTAAAATCAATGCTTTGTTGCGCCGCTCTTATAACTATTCCGATACGGATAGTGAAGTGCTTTCACATAATGGCATTACTTTAAATGTGGACAATGGACGAATGGAAATCAAAGGCGAAATGATCGATTTAAGTAAAAATGAATACCGATTACTGTATCTTTTAATGAAAAAGCACGGAAAAATTTTAACACGTGAAAAACTATTGCGCGCTTTATGGGACGATGAACGTTTTGTGGATGACAATACGTTGACGGTAAATATCAATCGTTTACGAAAAAAAATTGAGCAAGCAGGGATTGCTGGCTATATTGAAACCAAAGTGGGCGTCGGTTATATGGTGCCCTAGATAGGAGTAGACAATGACCATTCTAAAGTATTTAAAAGATCGCTGGTTATTACTAATTGGTTGGTTATTTTTTCTGTTCTTAACTTGTTTTATTTTATGGTTGGCTCCTAATGTCCGCTTAGATTGGACAGTGGTTGGCTATATCTTTTTACTGCAAAGTGTTTTTTTATCGCTATTTTTAACAATTGATTATTATTTAAAACGTAAGTGGTGGCTTTCGTTGGCAACGGAAAAAGAGCCGCCTTCTTTACAAGAATATTTGAATACAGCAGAAAAAGAAGAAGAACTACTTGTCCAAACGTATATTAACGGTTTATTGCAAGAGCACCAACAAACCATGCAGCAAGCAATTAACAACCAACAGGACCAAAAAGATTACATTGACTCTTGGGTTCATGAAATCAAAGTCCCCCTAGCGGCTATCACGTTACTGGTACAATCTGTCGAAGATGATATTCCAGAGAAAAAATATTATCTATTGGAAAATGAGTTAGGTAAAATTGATGAATATGTCGAGCAAGTCCTATATTATGCTAGACTGGACAGCTTTTCTCGAGATTATTTACTCCAAGAATATTCTTTAAAAGAAATTGTGCAATCTGTTGTTCGTACGCAAGCAAATTATTTTATCCAAAAAAGATTGCAATTCTCAATTGAAGGGGAAGATGAAGCGGTTTTAACCGACCGAAAATGGGTCATTTTTATTTTCCGCCAATTATTAAGTAATGCAGTCAAGTATACGCCAGAAGGCGGCACGATTACGGTCCTAATTTCCAAAAATAAACAAGGTGTTTATTTATCTTTAAAAGATTCTGGAATTGGCATTCCGACGCAAGATCAACGACGCATTTTTGATAAAGGATTTACTGGTGAAAACGGGCGAAAAAGTGAACAGCATTCGACTGGTCTAGGCCTGTATTTGGCCCATAGCTTAGCGAAAAAGTTAGGTCATGATTTAACAGTCGAATCGACAGAAGGGCAAGGTACGACGATGACATTGTTTTTCCCTTCCCTCAGTTATTATAATGAAGTGAAATAAAAAGTAGGTCTATCAGCAAACTAAAGAGGTGATAGGCCTTTTTTTATTTATTAAAACTTTCTTGCTAACTTCTCTTACTCTTCTTAGTTGTTTAGAAAACGTTTTTATTGTTAGAATGAAATGAAATAAATTTGTTAGGAGAATATTATGAGTTTACTTATCGCTTTAGTGCCCATGATTGCGTGGGGCAGTATTGGTTTAGTCAGCGGTAAAATTGGTGGAAGCGCCAATCAACAAACGTTAGGTATGACAATCGGCGCATTACTATTTTCAATTGTTGTCTTTTTTGTCATCCAGCCTACGTTGACGACAGCCACATTAATTGTTGGATTTATATCTGGTTTATTCTGGAGTTTGGGACAGAATCAACAATTTCATAGCATGAAATATATGGGCGTTTCAGTTGGCTTACCAATTTCAACTGGGATGCAGTTAGTTGTTAATACCGTTGCAGGGGCTGTTTTTTTCCATGAATGGACAAAAACAAAAGACTTTGTTGTGGGCTTTATCGCTTTAGCCTTTTTAGTTTTTGGGGTGTATTTAACAGCTCGACAAGATGATGATAGTCAACCGAAAACCTCAAACAGTATGTTAGATTTTAATAAAGGGATTCGGGCGTTGATTTTCTCAACAGTTGGGTATGGTGTCTATACCATCATTATTAATGCCACTGGTTTAGATCCGTGGGGAATTATTTTGCCACAAAGTATTGGTATGTTAGTGGGGGCTAGTTTCTTTGCCTTCAAAAAAGTCAAAGTTGATCGTTTTGTTTGGATGAATATGACGACGGGTCTGCTTTGGGGCTTAGGAAATATTTGTATGTTATTAACCATGCGTGAAATTGGCTTAGCTATTAGCTTCTCTTTATCACAAATGGGGATTATTATTTCGACTCTTGGGGGCATCTTCCTTTTAGGGGAAAGAAAATCAAAAAAAGAAATGTTTTATGTTATTTTTGGTTGCATTTTTGTTATTCTAGGTGGTATTCTTTTAGGGTATATGAAAGCGTAAATAGTTTATTTACGCTTATTTTTTTTACGGGGGTAAACACATGTCTATTTTCAGAAAAAAAGAAATCACTGTGCCTGTCAATGACAGTGGTGGGATGAAAAAAAATCTTAAGACGATGGACTTAATTTTTCTAGGAATTGGGGCTGTAGTAGGAACAGGGATTTTTGTTGTGACAGGTGTCGCAGCGGAACGCTATGCAGGTCCAGGGCTCGTCTTATCATTTCTGGTAGCAGCAGCCGCGATTATTTTATCTGGTTTATGCTATGCAGAATTTGCATCACGTATTCCGGTCATTGGCGGGCCGTATGCCTACATGTATGTGGTCTTTGGAGAAATTGTGGCTTGGATGACTGGTTGGATGATTATTTGTGAGTTTTTCTTGGCGGTTTCATCCGTTGCTTCAGGTTGGTCAGGCTATGTTCATGGCTTTTTGGATAGCTTAGGTTTTTCTTTACCGCAAGCGTTAAGTGGCGCTTATAATCCAACAAATGGTACATATATTGATTTGATTGCCATGTTGGTCGTTGTAGCCGTAACTTTTTGGGTATCTTTAGAAGCGAAAACAGCGTTACGTTTAAATAACTTAATGGTTTTCGTGAAGTTTGGGATTATTTTATTATTTGTTCTCGTGGGAATCTTTTATGTGAAACCAACGAACTGGCAACCATTTATTCCTTATGGTTTTTCAGGCGTTTTCAGTGGTGCTGCTTTAGTTTTCTTTGCCTTTCTAGGGTTTGATGCGGTCAGCATGGCCGCGGAGGAAGTGAAGAATCCGAAAAAAGATATTCCCAAAGGGATTATTGGTTCCATTATTATTTCAACATTGTTATATATTGTTGTTACGTTAGTTTTAACTGGGATTGTTCCATTTACGGATTTAGGGGTCAAAGATCCGGTGGCTTTTGCGATGCGTTTCATTAATCATGGTGCAATCGCGACAATCATTTCAGTTGGTGCTATTTTAACCTTATTAACAGTGACGATTGCGATGATGTACAGTTTAGCCCGTGTGATTTATGCGATTAGTAAAGATGGATTATTGCCGCAGTTTATGAGCAAAATCGATGAGAAGCGGCACACACCTAAGAATGCAACCTATGTAGCTGGATTTTTAGCAATGGTTTTTGCTGGTGTTGTTCCAATGGAGATGTTGGCTGAACTTACAAATATCGTGACACTCTTTTATCTGATGTTTCTCGCTTTAGGAATTATCAAATTACGGACAATGAAAGGAGAACCGCAAGCAGGTGAATTTAAAGTACCACTTGTGCCGGTTCTACCATTAATTTCAATCGTGGTTTGCGCGGCTTTGATGTTCCAATTGTCTTTAGCTACTTGGCAAGTATTTGGCATAGCCGTAGTGATTGGTTTGGCTATTTATTTCTTTTATGGACGACACCATAGTATCGTTCGTTTCGAGACAAAAGAATAAAAATGAACAAAAAACGAGATGAATACTTGTCAATTAGACAGGTCTTTCTCTCTTTTCTTTCTGGCATTTTCTTCATTTTCAAGAGAAAACCGACAAGAAATATAGTTTAATAATGTCTAATTATGGTATACTGTTTAGGAGTAAATCCTGAGGGTTTAGGAAAATGACTAAAGGAGGTTTTTTCTGTATGTCACAGAAAGAAACATTTTATATTACCACCCCAATTTATTACCCAAGTGGGAAGTTACATATTGGGAATTCATATACAACAATCGCCTGCGATGCAATGGCCCGTTACAAGCGTTTAATGGGTTTTGATGTATTTTATTTAACAGGTGTGGATGAACATGGCCAAAAAATTGAAAAAAAAGCTGCTGAGTTGAATGTGACACCAAAAGAGTACGTTGATAAAATGGCAGCAGATGTTCAAAAATTATGGAAAACATTAGATATCAGCTATGATAAATTTATTCGGACAACGGATGATTATCACATGGCAGCCGTGCAACAAATTTTTGATCGTTTAGTAGAACAAGGAGATATCTACCTTGGAGAATATGAAGGTTGGTATTCAGTTTCTGATGAAGAATTTTTCACTGAAACACAATTAGCTGAAGTATATCGTGACGATGAAGGCAATGTCATTGGTGGGAAAGCACCAAGTGGTCACGAAGTCGAATTAGTTAAAGAAGAATCCTATTTCTTCCGCATGAGTAAATATGCGGATCGCTTGGTACAATATTACGAAGAACATCCAGAATTTATTCAACCAGAATCTCGTAAAAATGAGATGCTAAATAACTTTATCAAACCAGGATTAGAAGATTTAGCCGTTTCAAGAACGACTTTCTCTTGGGGAATTCCATTAAAAAATGATCCAAAACATGTGGTTTACGTATGGATTGATGCGTTATCAAACTATATTACAGCACTAGGTTATGGTTCAGAAGATGATTCATTATTCCAAAAATATTGGCCTGCGAACGTGCAAATGGTTGGGAAAGAAATCGTGCGTTTCCATACGATTTATTGGCCAATTATGTTAATGGCCTTAGATTTACCATTACCGAAAAAAGTCTTTGGACATGGTTGGTTATTGATGAAAGACGGAAAAATGTCTAAATCTAAAGGAAATGTTGTTTACCCTGAAATGTTAGTAGAACGCTACGGTCTAGATGCGTTACGTTATTATTTATTACGAGCAATTCCATTTGGTAGTGATGGCGTCTTTACACCAGAAGATTTCGTTTCTCGCTTAAATTATGATTTAGCTAATGACTTAGGAAACTTGTTGAATCGAACAATTGCGATGATTAATAAATATTGTGATGGCAAAGTACCAGCCTATGCTTCAAAAGTTACCCCATTTGATAGTGAACTATCGACAACTGCGGCGAATGTTATTGGAAAATATCATGAAGCAATGGAAAAAATGGAATTTAACACGGCCATTGCAGAAATCTGGACGCTAGTTTCTCGTGCCAATAAATATATTGATGAAACAGCGCCTTGGGTATTGGCTAAAGAAGAAGAGAAACGCAACGAATTAGAAAGTGTCATGATCCATTTAGCGGAAAGCTTACGAATTGTGGCAATCTTATTGCAACCAGTCATGACAGAAACACCAGGGAAAATTTTCGAACAATTAGGCTTAGATCCAGAAACAATGAACATGGAAAATATTCATTTTGGTGAGTTCCCAACAGACGTAACAGTAACAAGTAAAGGAACACCTATTTTCCCACGTTTAGAAATTGAAACAGAAGTAACGTATATTCAAAAGAAAATGTCCCAAAGCGAAAGTGCTACAGAAGAGGATATTAAATGGAATCCAGAAGAAACAACGTTGGTTTCAACGAAAGAAAAACAAATTAAGTACGATGATTTCGATAAAGTGGAATTAAAAGTTGCCGAAGTTATTGACTGTAAAAAAGTCAAAGGAGCAGATAAATTATTGCAATTCCGTTTAGATGCTGGAGATGAAAACCATCGTCAAATTCTTTCAGGTATTGCTGAATTTTATCCAGATCCAGCTGCGCTAATTGGCAAAAAAGTAGTCATTGTGGCTAACTTAAAACCAAGAAAAATGCGTGGTCAAATTAGCCAAGGAATGATTCTTTCAGCTGAATCACCAGAAGGGAAACTTCAAATTGTTGAAGCACCAAAAGAAATGCCAAATGGTGCAGGAATCGCATAAAAGCATAAGTAGTAAAGATAAAAGGTGAATTGTAACCTTTTATCTTTACTACTTTTTTTGTATACTAGAAGAAAAGTGATTTGATGTGGGGGAAGTTTGATGGCTTATCATAAATTTAAATTTTATGAGCAACGAAAAAATGATCCTAAATGGCGTCCGTATTATTTAGAAGCTATGAGAGTAAGGGAACAAGCACGGCTAACAGTTCAACGTAGAAAAAGAAGGGCAAGAATTAGAACCTTTTTAGTGGTTGCGATACTGGTTATTTTAGTTTTTCTGTTATTGGCTCATTGGACATATTCACAAACAAATGAACTCTCTTTCTCCAGTTTTATCGACGTCCTAAAATCGAAAATCAACGAATTTTTAAATTAAAAGAATCGCAGAAAAGCCTAGAAAAAATCATTTGCGATTTTTCCTAGGCTTTTTTATTTTAGAGTTTCACTTTTTTAGGTATTCGTTTTTTACCAAAACGGCCTTTCGTTAGGCGACTTGGTAAAATAATCAGTAAGAGTGAAAAAGGGACACTAATAATTTGCCACGTGAGTAAACGGCCTAAGCTATTATTTTTATAGAGCCACTCTAATATAAAATGCAGCCCTAAAATACTTAACAAAGCCAAGCCTGTCAGGAAATAAGGCGTTGATACCCAGTCGGTCGTTTTCAAAAGGCTAAAACCTAAAGGAATTAGATAAAAGTAAGCACTTGTTAAAGTAATCCGCCAACTTTTCATAACGGTGCCTAAATTAATTATAAAAAAAAGTAAAGATAGGACTAAAGCAAAAGGTGGAAACAAAGCCACTAACGCCGAATAGATGGTTCCCCAGACGAGCATTAAGGGACCTTTAACAATAGCGGCAATAAGTGTAAACAAGCCAATTAGGAGTAACTGCTGTGTCAGTGAGCCAAAGGTTAGCAAGCCAAATAAAATAAGCAGTAGCCAGTGCCAAATGGTTTGGTTTTGTTGTTTTCGCTCAATAGTTACATTTTTTTGGATAGAGGTTTTTAAAAAGTTTTCTAAATCAGGTGATTGTTTCACCTTCTCACGCTCCTCTCAACTTAAGAGACAACAAACGAGTAGGTCTGCTAATTAAAAAGCAGTGCCTACTCGTCTATTATAAGTGGTTTTTCTAAAAATAAAATCCGCCTTAAGTCTCAGTTACTGGGCTGCCAAGTAAGGTGTAAACCATTCGGAAAGTGTGCCGGTATAAGGTAAAACGACCCGTTTCATTCCACGAGAAATAGCAGTATACAGAATTTTTTTATCTCGTTTATTGTCGGAATAACGATTAACATTTGGGTTATGAAGAATTACATTATCAAATTCTAGACCTTTTGCCATATCAATTGATAAAACTTGCAGTGACGGATGCTCTTCCAATGAAAGAGAAGCACTAAGTTCTTTTGTTAATTGTTCTTTTTCTGCAAAAGTTTTAGTAATAATGGCGGTGCTTTCTTTCGGATCAAAAGTTGCAATGGAAGTGACGATTGCTTTAAGATAGTCAGACGCAGAGTCACAAGGAATAAATGTCGGCTTTTCTCCATCATGCCGGATGGGCACAATGGTTAATTGCTCTGGTTGAGTGCCTAATGTTTGGAAGAGTCGTGTAATTTCTTTACTTGAACGATAGCTGTTTAATAATTGATAGGTTCCAACAGAACGGCTGGTTTCGTTAACCAATAGATCATGGGCTTCAGAAAATTCAATGGCTGTATTAAAAATGGCTTGATTTTCATCACCAGCTAAAGTAAAACTAGCTTTAGGGAAAAGTGTCAGCAGTAATAATAATTGGGCTTCTGTATAATCTTGGACTTCATCGACTAGGATAAAAGCCATTTGCTGGTTGGCGAGGTTTTCAATAAATGCATGTTTCACCAAAATAAGGGCCACAATTTCATCGGCTGTGAAAACAGCTGTCTCTTTTTGATACGATTTTTCAGTGAATAAAGAATAAAACGTTTCAAAAAAGGCCCATTGATCTAGCCAAGCATCATTTTTAATAGCGGCAGTGATAGAGCGATATTTTTTCTTCAAACGTTTTAAAGCAAAATCAGCCAGATGTTTTTCATTATCTTCGGTAATCACTGTGCCAAAATAACGAACTTGTTCAGCTTCTGTTAAATCTTGGAATTGATCCAACATTTTTTTAGAATGGGCTTGTTTTAATAAGTACCGTGTCCAAAGACTGGTTAACTTTTCTTTTGTGGCTGAAATTCGTTGGCGAATACTCAAGTCAGCTGGTGTTTCTTGATAAAGTTTAAAAATTGTTTCTGAAGTAAATAAGGTCTGCTTTTTAAAAGTTAAAGGACGGAAAAAATGTGGCTGCACAACTGCTTTTTCAGGATTGCTTAAAAGAAACGTTGCAAATTCTTTTGAACGAATAACGTGCTCTTGCTCCGTTGCCTCAGAGCGAGTAATGCGTTCGAAATAGTCCGTTTCTTCTTCCATTGGCCATGCTTCTTTGGTAGTGAAGCGCAAAAATTGTAAAAGAGTCAAATTCAAGGGATTTCGTTCGCCTAAATTCGGTAAAACTTGAGAAATATAATCAATAAATGTTGAATTTGGTGAAAGTAATAAAATATTATCCGCTGTAATTTCTGCTCGATGTTGATAAAGTAAATAAGCAATCCGTTGCATAATCGCAGACGTTTTCCCACTACCAGCAATCCCGTTGACTAGTAGGAGTGGCTGCGTTTCGTCACGAATTATTTGATTTTGTTCTTGTTGAATGGTTGTCGTAATGTCCTTCATATAAGGAGAAGCATCTTCTTCTAAAGAATGCAATAACACATCATCTTGAATCGCAATGGTTGTGTCAAAATAGTTGATTAATTGATCTTTTTCAATAATTAACTGTCTTTTCAAATCAAGTTGTACAGGAATGGTTTGTTGATGTGCCATGTAGGCTGTTTTTCCTAAAACATTGTCATAAAATAACGAAGCAATCGGTGAGCGCCAATCGTGAATGCGCGTTTCTTCTTCTAAAGAAGTAAAATCGTTTACGCCAATATAAAAGTTTTCTGGCTCTTCAGGGCTGTCTTCAAAAGTCACGCCAATTTTGCCAAAATAAGGAACTTGTAATAGGCGTTTCACTTTGTCTAAATTTTTAGCCGTTGCTTCATTTTTTAAGTTCCACTGATCAATTTCACGGTTCTTCATTTCCAACATGGCAAACGTCTCTAGATTATCGGCATAACTATCAAAATTCAGCTTAGAATCGCGACCAAATTCCTCTAGCATATGTTTGCCATCTTTCATTGTGTTCGCCAATTGCTCTTCGTAAACTTTTTTAGCCGCTTGCAGCTCATGATAAACCATTGTTAAATGCTGTTGTTCATAAATTTTTTCATCGGTCATGGAGATTCCTCCTTTTAATAACATGACTGAATAGTATACGTTACTTTTAGCATAAATGCAAGCGCTGTTTATGAGGAAATGGCGAATCTTGTCGCCTAGTCATTCAGATTTTTCAAGAAATATGATAAAGTAGAGAGGAGATAAAGGAGGCAATCATAATGATTTTTGATACACATACACATTTGAATGCAGAACAATTTAATGATGATATTCCAGAAACGATTGCACATGCCCAAGAATTGGGTGTTACAGAGATGGCCGTGGTCGGTTTTGATGAACCAACGATTGAAAAATCTCTTTTACTTAGTCAGGAATATGCCAATATTTATAGTATCATTGGTTGGCATCCAACAGAAGCGGGTAGCTATACGCCAGAGGTTGAACGACGATTACAAGAACAATTAACGTTGCCAAAAATTGTCGCATTAGGTGAAATCGGTCTTGATTATTACTGGATGGAGGATCCTAAAGAGGTGCAAGAAAAAGTTTTTCGCCGTCAAATTGCGATTGCTCGGGAAATGAATTTACCGTTTAGTGTGCATACGAGAGAGGCATTAGAAGATACCTATCGAATTTTAAAAGATGAAAAAATTTCAGATATTGGTGGAATCATGCATAGTTTCAGTGGCGATGCTGAGTGGATGAAGAAATTTTTAGATTTAGGTTTGCATATTTCTTTTAGTGGCGTCGTGACGTTTAAAAAGGCATTGGATGTTCAAGAAGCGGCGATGGCGGTACCACTCGAACGAATGTTGGTGGAAACAGATGCACCCTATTTAGCTCCCGTTCCTTATCGTGGTAAACGGAATGAACCAGGCTATACACGATACGTAGTGGAAAAAATTGCTGAATTGCGTCAACTAACCTTTGAAGAAGTGGCAGAACAAACGAGAGTCAACGCTCATCGCTTGTTTCGGATAGATAAATGAAGGAAAAAATGAAAGTTGCAGAAATCATTGTCGTTGAAGGAAAAGACGACACACGCCGCATTCAAGAGGTAGTTGCAGCGGATACGATTGAAACGATTGGTTCTGCTATCAATGATGAAATTTTGACACAAATTGAACACGCACAAGAAACGAGAGGCGTGATTATTTTTACAGATCCAGACTATTCGGGCGAAAAAATTCGTAAAACAATAATGGAAGTCGTTCCTGATGCAAAGCATGCTTTTTTATCAAGAAAAGTTGCAGTGCCTAAAAAAAATGGCGGTAGCCTAGGGGTTGAACATGCTAGTGATGAAGCAATTATTGAAGCCTTAAAAAAAGTCGTAACACCTGTTCAAGCTGATGAAGACTATCAAGAAATTCCTAGACAAACACTAGTTGAATATGGTTTAATAGCGGGAGCAAATGCCAAAAAATACCGTGAATTATTAGGAGATGACCTAAGAATTGGCTATACAAATAGCAAACAGTTAGTCAAACGGTTAAGCATGTTTCGGATTACAGAAGCAGAATTGAAAGAAAGCATGACACGTATTTTAAAAGAACTTGCAAACGAAGAATAACTACATGGAGGAACAAGCGTGACGGACTATAAAGAAATTGCCACACCATCCAGAACCAAAGAAATACTAAAAAAACATGGATTTTCATTTAAAAAGAGTTTAGGTCAAAATTTTTTGACAGAGCCTAATATTTTAAGAAAAATTGTAGAAACAGCGGGAATTAATCAGCAGACAAATGTTGTCGAAGTCGGGCCTGGAATTGGTGCATTAACAGAGCAATTAGCGATGAACGCGGCACAAGTTGTGGCTTTTGAGATTGATGATCGCTTGATTCCTGTCTTAGCGGATACCTTAAGTCGCTATGATAATGTGACAGTGGTGCATCAAGATGTTTTAAAAGCTGATTTGGTCGAGACAACCAACCAAGTTTTTCAAGAGAAGTATCCGATTAAAGTGGTAGCTAACCTACCTTACTATATTACTACGCCAATTATGATGCATTTTTTAGAATCTTCTTTAGATGTAGCCGAAATGGTTGTGATGATGCAAAAAGAGGTCGCTGATCGAATTGCTGCTAAACCAGGAACGAAAGCTTATGGCTCATTATCAATTGCTGTCCAATATTTTATGGAAGCAAGTGTCGCCTTTATTGTGCCAAAAACAGTTTTTGTGCCGCAACCCAATGTTGACTCGGCGATTATTAAATTGACGCGCCGTGCTACACCAGCGGTGACAGTGACCAATGAAAAAGAATTTTTCAAATTAACCAAAGCCAGTTTCCAATTAAGACGTAAAACATTGTGGAATAACTTAACGCATTTTTATGGGAAAGATGAACAAACGGTGGCTTGGCTAAAAGAGAGCCTAGCTGAAGCAGAAATTGATCCTTCTAGACGTGGTGAAACATTGTCTTTAGAAGAATTCGCTCGTTTAAGTAATGCTTTAGAAAAAAATAAACCAGTATAAAAAAGAACTTTCTGTTATTTATGAGAAATAACAGAAAGTTTTTTTATGTGTCTTGACACATTGCGGCTGTTCAGCTACACTTGAGAAAAACAAAAAGGTGTCATGACACCTTTAGGAGGCAGTTTTAATGAAAACAAACTCAGTAAAACGTTTAACAATTTCAGCACTTTTAATTGCAATGGGGATTATCATTCCAATGGTTATGCCAAGAATTACCATTGGTCCAGCCAGTTTTACGTTAGCAAGTCACGTCCCAGTTTTTATTGCCATGTTTATTTCTCCAGTGGTGGCAATTGCGGTTAGTCTAGGAACAGGTTTTGGTTTTTTCTTATCCGCAACACCGATTATTGCTTTGCGGGCCTTATCTCATTTGATTTTTGCAGTCATTGGCGCAGTTATTTTACAAAAGCATCCAGAAATTTTAATCAATAAAGAGGGGAAATTCACTTTATTAAATGGGAAATTACAGTTGTTTAACGTGGGAATTGGAGTGATTCATTCCGCTGCCGAGCTAGTGGTTGTTTCTGTATTTTACACAATGGGCAACTTGCCAGGAACTTATTATACAGCCGGCTTCATGTATTCTATTTTTCTTTTGATGGGCGTTGGTGGATTAATTCATAGTTTGGTGGATTTCAGTATTGCCTACTTTTTAGCAAGTACCTTAAGTAAACATGTAGATATTCCAACTTTTACAGAAGCGAAACAACCCAAAGTGATAAAGAAGAAGGTTAAATTAGCATAAAGAGAAACAATCGAGGCATCCGTCATTGTGACGGATGCCTCGAGATTTTTTTATTTAATGACTTCTTCTGTTTGAGGGTCGAAGAAATGTCCTTTGTTTATATCAAAAGCTAAGTCAATCATTTCACCAGGATGGTGGAAGTCACGAGCATCTACTTTTGAGATAAACTCTGTATCACCAATTTTTGTATAAAGCATGGATTCAGCCCCTAATAATTCAGAAACAACGACTTCAGATTTAATCACCGCATCTTTCATTGCTGTTAAAGCCACTTGTTCGCTATGAATATCTTCTGGACGAATACCGAAAATTAATTCTTTGCCTTCATAACCATGTTCAACAAGCTCTTTGTTTCTTCCTTCAGGAATTGCTAGTTTTAAACCATGTTGGTTAGAAATAACCCCATTGTTTAAGGTAACTTTGAAGAAATTCATGGCAGGTGAGCCGATGAACCCAGCTACGAACATATTTTTTGGTGTATTGTAAACTTCTTTTGGTGAACCAATTTGTTGAATAAAGCCATCTTTCATAATTACGATTCGATCAGCCATGGTCATCGCTTCGGTTTGGTCATGTGTCACATAAATTGTCGTAGTTTCTAAACGTTGGTGTAGTTTAGCGATTTCAGCACGCATGGCTACACGTAATTTTGCATCCAAGTTTGATAAAGGTTCATCCATTAAAAAGACTTTGGCATCACGGACAATTGCCCGGCCAAGTGCAACACGTTGGCGTTGTCCACCAGAAAGCGCCGCAGGTTTACGTTGTAAGTACTCTGTTAAGCCCAGAATATCCGCAGCATTTTCCACCCGTTTTTTAATTTCAGCTTTATCATATTTTCTTAGTTTTAAACCAAAGGCCATGTTATCAAAAACAGTCATATGCGGGTAAAGCGCATAGTTTTGGAAAACCATGGCAATATCACGATCTTTCGGTGCAACGTCATTCATGACTTTGTCCCCAATTGATAATTCACCTTCAGTAATATCTTCTAAGCCAGCAATCATGCGCAATGTTGTTGATTTACCGCAACCAGAAGGTCCGACAAAGACGATAAATTCACGGTCTGTAATTTCTAAGTTAAAATCTGTAACAGAATAATGTTCTGCATTGTCATATTTTTTATACACATTTCTAAGCGCCATTTCCACCATTTGATACGTCACTCTTTTCTTTTTGATTTGTTACTCATAGTTTAAATGAAAACGCTATCTTTCGGCAAGGGAGAGTTGCACAAGAAAAAGAAGACTTTTTCGTCAAGGTGACAAAGGGCAAACACTCTCAGCGGATTTATCGATAAACTTTTGTTATAATATAACAAAGACAGGAGTTGGATAACATGAAAATCGCTTTAATCGCTCATGATCGTAAAAAAACATTAATGATCAAACTAGCAACCGCTTATAAACATATTTTAGAAAAACATGAATTGTATGCAACAGGAACGACAGGCATGAAAGTGATGGAAGCAACTGGCTTACCCGTGCATTGCTTTAAATCGGGGCCATTAGGTGGGGATCAACAGATTGGCGCAATGATATCAGAAGACAACATTGATTTAGTTATTTTTTTAAGAGATCCTCTTTCCGCGCAACCGCATGAACCAGATGTGACAGCTTTGATTCGTCTAAGTGATGTCTATGAAATTCCTTTAGCAACCAATATCGGCAGTGCTGAAATTCTTTTGAGAGGTGTCGAGGCGGGGTTTGCGGACTTCCGTGAGGTTATCCATGAAGGCGATCGTCGACCGTTAGCTTTTTAGAGAACCTTAATGGTTATTTTGACTATTTTGTGGTATATTTTATGAGGACTTTTGTCCAAATAAAATAACAGAGTAGGAGACAAAGCGTTAAGTGCTAAAAGGATGGGATGTTGCCTTTTGGACGAAGAACATAAACAGTGTGTTGCTAGAAAGTAAAGGTTCTTACTTTGCTTATCATCAGAACAACACGTTCAGCTTTTTAATGTTCGCGGTTTTGTTTTCGCATTCGCTGCATGGTTCGTCATGTAGCAGCTCTTAGAGGAGATGCTAAAAATGACAAAGAAAAAATTTGGCACAAAATCCATTGCGTTAATGGGCGTACTCATTGCGGTGGTCGTTGTCTTTTCGCGCTTTTTTGCGTATGAAACAACGTTTTTAAAAATCAGTTTCACGTTTATTCCAGAATCATTGATTGGGATGATTTTCGGACCTTTTTGGGCTGGAATCGGCACGGCGGTGGCTGATGTGGTAGGAATGCTGCTTTTTCCAAAGGCAGGCTATTTTCCTGGGTTTACTTTAAATGCCTTTTTGGCTGGTGCTATTTATGGTTATTTCTATTATAAGAAAGAAATGACATGGCAACGAGTGATTTTGGCGACATTGTTGGTCACCGTTTTAATTAATATCATTTTAACGCCTTTGTGGTTAAGTTTAATGTATGGAGTCAATCTAGCAAATTTTGCTTGGTGGGTGCCACGCTTAATTAAAACAGTTATTTTCTTTCCTATTCAAGTAATTGCCACTTATTATTTAGGCAATAAAATTCCCTTTAAACGTTTATTTGGAAAACCATTATCTGAATTAGATCAATAAATTTAAAATTAAAAGAGTCACTTTTCATCATCCCAGAAAAGTGACTCTTTTTTATTGTGCTTTTTGATTAAACTGCGCTTCGTAAAGGTCACGATAATAACCCTGTTCTTTTTGCAATAATTCGTCATGGGTGCCAATTTCAACCACTTGACCATTATCCATAACTAGAATTTTTTCAGCACTTTTGATTGTTGCTAAGCGATGGGCAATAACAAAACTGGTCCGGCCAGTCATCATTTGTAAAAAAGCATCCTGAATTTTTTGCTCGGTCAATGTATCAACTGAACTGGTCGCTTCATCTAAAATAAGCATCGGCGGATTACTAATCATCGTGCGTGCAATAGTCATTAATTGTCGTTGTCCTTCAGAAATTTTAACGCCTTGGGAACCAATCTGAGTATCTAGTCCTTGAGGTAAACGCATGACGAAATCAAAAATATGGGCTTTTTTCATGGCTTCTATAATTTCTTCGTCAGAGGCTTCAGGATTCCCGTATGTTAAATTTTCCCGAATGGAGCTATCGAATAGCCAAGTATCTTGGAGAACCATACCAAAACTTTTTCGCAAGCTATCCCGAGTAATTTGAGTAATGTCGTGAGTATCAACCGTAATTTGACCATGATCGACCTCGTAAAAGCGCATTAACAAATTCACTAATGTTGATTTACCCGCACCAGTTCGCCCAACAATGGCAATTGTTTCTCCTGGTTCAGCAATTAAATTAAAGTTTTCGATTAAAGGTCGCGTCGGCGTGTAAGAAAAATCAACGTCTTTAAATTCAACACGGCCTCGCGCTTCTTTCAAAACAATTGCGTTCGGGGCATCAGGACGTTCAACTGGTTGATCCATCATATCAAAAGTACGTTCCAATCCAGCTAAGGCTGCTTGGATTTGGTTGGTGATTCCTGAGAGTTCAATAAAAGGTTTAGAAAATTGACTAGAGTAAATGGTGAAACTGGAAATAACACCAACTGTGACTAAAGGATTGCCACTTAAAACTAACAAGCCACCGACTAATCCAATCGATAAGTAAGATAAATGGTCGATAAA
The DNA here is from genome assembly GCF_050537975.1 of Enterococcus sp. DIV1090. Taxonomy (NCBI): domain Bacteria; kingdom Bacillati; phylum Bacillota; class Bacilli; order Lactobacillales; family Enterococcaceae; genus Enterococcus; species Enterococcus sp. DIV1090. Next base: position 716,113 of record NZ_CP172917.1, read on the forward strand.
TCGAGAAAGTGGGTTGGTTAAGGAAGAAGAAAACTGAGCCTTCTGTCCTTTTTCATACAACGTTTGATTCAATGCTTCAAATGTTTCTTGTGTAGCTTGTTCTTGTTGAAAGGCTTTAACAATTTTTTGGTTGCCAACCATTTCTGAAACGAAGCCGGAAATTTCACCAACAATCGTTTGTTGTGCAGCAAAGTTTTTTTGTGAAGCTTTTGCAACAAGCCAGTTTACAATAAAAATAATCGGTGTACTGATAAGAACCACTAATGTGAGCAGGGGACTTAGCCGAATCATAAAGAGCAAAGCAACAACGACGGTGGCCATACCGGAAAATAATTGGTTGAAGACAGCCGAGCAAGCCATTGAAATATTGTCAATATCGTTGGTAAAGCGACTGACGATATTTCCGTGTGACGTTTGGTCATAATAACTTAACGGTAATTGATTTAAATGGGCAAAGGCATCTTTTCTCAGCTGTGTGGTCGATAAATAAGACACGCGATTACCGAGACGTTGAATCAGCCATTGACTTAGAACGGTTACGAGTAAAATCCCTGCTAATAAACCTAAAATTTTGATGAGTTGCGCAGCATTGACTTGTCCTTTACCAACCATTGTATCAACGGATTTACCTATATAATAAGTCATGAGGACAGTCGAAAAACCACTGAGAATTCCTAGGATTAAGGCGCCGATAATTTCTTTTGGATAGCATAGTAAATACGGCTTAAAACGTGAGAAGGCGCCAAAATGAATTTTTTTAGTTTGCATGGGTATCCTCCTCCTGTGACGCAACGATTTCTTGATACTCTTTAGAAGAAGTAAGTAATTCTTCGTGGGTGCCAAGGCCAGCGACTTTTCCACTATCTAGGACTAAAATTTGATTCGCCGTTGCAATCGAACTCACGCGTTGTGAAATTAAAATAACGGTTGTCTCTGCTCGTTCTTTTTGTAAAGCACGGCGCAGATTCAAATCTGTTTGATAGTCGAGGGCACTCAAGGAATCATCTAAAATAAGTAAATGCGGTTTCCTAATCAAGGCACGGGCAATGGTCAACCGTTGTCTTTGTCCACCAGAAAAGTTTTTTCCGCCTTCGTTAACAGGCGTGTCTAACCCTTGGTCTAATTGTTCAACAAATTCTTTACATTGGGCGATAGCTAATGCTTCCCAACAGTCTTCATCAGTTGCATTTGGTTTGCCCCATTGTAAGTTTTCTCGAATAGTCCCTGTAAATAAGACGGCAGTTTGTGGGACACTTGCCACTTGTTGGCGTAAAGTAAAGAGCGGCCAATCGCGCACATTTATACCATTAATAAAAAGGTTTCCTGCACTCACATCATAAAATCTGGGAATGAGTTGGGTTAAGGTACTTTTCCCGCTGCCGGTAGGTCCTGTGATGCCGAGAATTGAGCCTTTAGGAATCGTAAAATTGATATTTTCCAAAGCCAAACCGGCCTCTGGTTCATAGCGAAAATCTACATGGTCAAAGGTAATATCACCAAATTGTGGAGATGTTTTTGCTGATTCTGGTGTATCTGTTAACTGACTTTCTACAGTTAAAACCTCATTGACACGGTTTGCGGAAGCGGCAGCTCGCGTAAAAATTACCACGAGATTAGAAGCAACAATTAAAGCGAGCATCATTTGATTCATATAATTGATCAATGCTAAAACTTCCCCTTGTTGCAAGGAACCAAAAGAAACTTTTAAGCCACTAAAATAAAGTAAAAATAAAATTCCAACATTCATAATCAAAGTGGTTAAAGGCGTTAATAAAGCAGAGACATTCGATACGCGAATGTAAATATCGCCTAAATCATCGGAAGCTTTATCAACATGTCGTTGCTCTGTTTCCTTTCTAGCAAACGCACGGATCACACGGACACCGCTTAAATTTTGACTAATTTGACGGTTTAACCGATCCAAATATTCTTGGACTTTTTGATATAAAGGCACAGTCACTTTAATGATAATAAAGAGAATAAGGCTAAAAATTGGTAAAAGTAATAGGAAAAGAAAGCCCATCTGCACGTCAATGTAAAAAGCCATGACCACAGAACCGATACTTAAAAAAGGTGTCCGAATGACCAACCGAATAAACATCGCTAAAGCCAATTGAAGCTGATTGATATCGTTTGTGATCCGGGTGATGAGGGTATCTGTACCAAAACTATTCAATTCTTTGTGTGAAAGCTGATTAATTTTCTTCATTAATTGATTTCTTAGCTCCGTCCCAAAACCTTGCGAAGCGACTGAAGCATAATATTGACAAATCATGACAAAAAATAAACCAACTAACGACATAACAAGCATCCAGAGGGCCATTTCTATGACAGTCTGTCGGTCGTTTTGACGAATACCGACATCGACTAAGTGAGCCATGAATAAGGGCAAGACTAACTCGAAACAAGCTTCTAAAAATTTGAAGACTGGACCGAGGATAATTTGTTTTCGATAATTTTTTGCGTATTTCAATAAACCAAACATAAGATTCCTCCCTTTGCTGCTCTCATTGTAGCCTAATCTTTCAATGAAAGAAAGTTGTTCGCTACATTTTCTCAACTTCTGTTAAAATAGAAGAAAAGCGCAAAGAAGTGGAGTGTGACAGAAACGTGGAAAAAATGAGTCAGGTTATTTTGTTATTTTTTATTTATTCCTTTATCGGCTGGTTATGGGAAACGGTGTATTGTTCATTAAAAGCCAAAAAATTTGTTTATCGAGGATTTTTGGTAGGGCCTTATTGTCCTATTTATGGATTTGGGGTCTTAAGCGTTCTCTATTTTGTGGAACCCTTTGAGAACAATCTCTTGGTATTGTATGTCGGATCGGCTGTTTTAGTGACGATTTTAGAATATGTCACTAGTTATGGCTTGGAAAAACTGTTCCATGCCTCTTGGTGGGATTATCATGATGTACCTTTTAATTTAAACGGTCGTGTGGCATTACCAGTTTCTCTTTTTTGGGGATTGGGTTGTGTCTTGATTGTCAAAGTTATTCAACCAGAAATCGCCAAAGTTGTCAGCTTTTTACAAGCAACCTTTGGCAACTACTTAGCCCTTTGCATAGTGATTGTAATGGGGCTTGACTTAATTTATACGTTGCTGAACATGCAAGGTTTCAAAAAACTTATTACCGAGATGGGCCAAACGTTGGAAACGAACCAACAAGAATTTAAGCAACGGTTGAACACAAAAATGGAAATCGCTACAGCTGATTGGCAGAAGTTAAAAGAACGAACCAAAAAAGAGCATTTCCAAAATCGGTTAAATTTCCAACAACGTCGTTTTATTAACAATTACCCAAAACTAACTTTAAAAAACATTAAAAATTCCAAAGAAGTTCGGCATCTCTTAGAAGATTTGAAGAAAAAAGGCCAATAATTAACAAAAAATATTACAAAATATTTCAATCAATGGTCTAATGGGATGAAAAAAAGAAAAATCGTCAAAAGCTAGTTTTTAAGGCGTCTTAAGAAATTCTTAAAGAATTGAGATAGAAATGGACTAATGAATAAACGCAGGATAAAAAAAGAGTTGCACTTAAATTGTAACAAATTGTAACATTATTGAAATAAAACAAGCCCTCCTGACTAGTATAATGAGTAGGTGTTTTAGATAAGTTAGGAAAGGTGTTGGATTTAGTGAAGGTTAAAAAGTTGATACCATTTTTAACAACAATGATGCTTATCAATTTTGGACTTCCAGTCGCTGCGGCAGCAGAATCACTTGATTCGTTGCAAGAAAAAGAAGCGCAAGCGAAACAATCTGGGGAGTTAATTAGTAAAGAAATCAATTCAGCCTTAGACGATGTAAATGCTAAATATGCGGAAATCGAACGTTTAAAAACGCAAATTTCGAAAGCGGAAGATACGTTGAAAACTTCGAAAGAGGAAATAGAAAAAACAGAAAAAAATATTTCTCGTCGTAAAGAAGCTGTTGGCGATCGTATGAAGGATATTCAATTAAATGGCGACCAACGTACTTGGCAAGCCTTATTAGATGCAGAAAATTTATCAGATTTCTTTAATCGGGCCTACGCCATGACCGTTTTACAAAACTTTGAACGGGAAAAGATTGAAAGCTTAACTAGCGAAAAAGAAAAGTTAGCTGCATTACAAGAAAAAGTTGAAAATACGCAAACAACTTTAAAACAAAATGAAGAGAAATTACAAGTTGAAGCTTCTTCAATGAATAATAAAGTCTCTGAGTTAAAAGAAAAAATGGCGAATAATGAAGAATTATTGGCTCAAATTTCGACAGACAAACAGAAAGAGCAACAACGCTTAGTCAGCGAAAAAGCAGCAGCTGAGGCACAGAAAAAACGTGCGGCAGAAACTGCCAAAGCAGAAGCAGCGAAGAAACAAGCAGCTGCCGACAAACAAGCGCAAGCAGATGCGGCTAAACTAGAAGCCGAAGCTGCTGAAGAGTCAAGCAGTCAAGCATCAAGCTCTTCTACAAGTACGGAAAGCAGTAGCACTGAATCTTCAAGTTCTGCTAGTTCATCCGAATCGTCATCAACGCCAGAATCATCGACAGGCGAATCATCAACACCAGGAACTGGCTCTGGTCGTGTGCTTCAGATGGAATCAACTGCTTATTCTTGGCGCGAAGCTGGTGCAAGTAATCTAAGTGCTACTGGTATTGACTTAAGTAAACAAAGCAATGTAGTTGCAGTTGATCCAAGTGTAATTCCTCTAGGTTCATTAGTGAAAGTCTCTGGTTATGGCTTTGCTATTGCTGGAGATACAGGTGGCGCTATTCAAGGAAATATTATTGATGTTCATTTTGATTCAGTAGACCAATGCCGTCTTTGGGGACGACGTCAGGTTACAGTAGAAATTCAATAATAAATTTGTTATACTAAAGACAAGATAAAAGGAATTGGCTAAGTCAGTAATGATAGTAGCCAGTTCTTTTTTAGTTAAATGTAAAGGAGAATTACAATGATTCGCTCGGCAACAAAAGAAGACGGTCAAGCGATTGCTCGGCTGGTCTTAGTTATTTTAAAAGATATGGAGTTACCAATTTTAGAAGAAGTCTCAGAAGAACAAATGATTGACCTGTTAGCAGAGGCAACGGCGTATCCAACCTATCGCTATGGCTATCAACGAATTTTAGTTTATGAACATGCAGGTGAAGTTGCAGGGATTGCTGTCGGCTATCCTGCAGAAGATGAAAAGATTATTGATGAACCTTTAAGAGAAGTCTTTAAAAAACATGGCTTAGCAGAAGATGTTCGGCTATTTATTGAAGAAGAAACCTTGCCTAATGAATGGTATTTAGACACGATTTCTGTGGATGAACGTTTCCGCGGAATGGGAATTGGTTCTAAGTTATTAGATGCTTTACCTGAAGTAGCCAAAGCTAGCGGGAAGCAAGCCTTGGGTCTAAATGTTGACTTTGACAATCCTGGGGCGAGAAAGTTATACGCAAGCAAAGGCTTTAAAGATGTCACAACAATGACTATTAGTGGTCACTTGTACAATCATATGCAAAAAGAAGTGTAAAAATAACGAAGCTAAAGTCAATCACTTTAGCTTCGTTATTTTTCATTAATCCGTTAAAGGATCAAAATCTAATCCAAAATCATCGGAAGTTTTTTGTTTTTTCTTATTATATAACCAGTAGTCAAGGACAGCTGCTATACAGATGCACAACGGTGCGTCCTCATCATTGGCAACAGTTAAAACAAAATAGTCGCCTGTACAAAGCATGGTTTTATCCATTGACATAATTTTTTTATGGACTTGATAAATTGAATATTGATGCGCTTTGATATCACCAACAACTGCCCAGTGAAGGCCTTGAACATAATAGAAATCAGCATTCAAATTGAACAGTTTCCGTAGAGTACCCACTTTTTCAAAACGCTGATATAACTCAAATCGTGTGCCAAAAGTCCAAGAAACTTGTTTAATACTGGCTAAAATTTCTCCGTTCATTGCATATAAAGAAAGCGCATCTCCTCGTGTACCCCAGCGCCCCACCAATAGAAAAAGTGAACGGCCTGCTTGGTCTTTCACGATGGTTCGCGTAACTTTTCCTAACTGTTGTTCTTGAATAAAAAATTCAGACACGACACGATCTCCTTTCTATATATAAATGAGTGCTGTAACTGGTAGTGCTTATTACAAATCTTCTCTTATTGCACGCAGGATGGCTTCGCCAACACCATTTTCTAAATTAGTGGCTGTTTCATATTTAGCGTATTCTTTTAATTCCAGTTCGGCATTGCCCATTGCAAAACTTACCCCAGCCCATTGAATCATGCTGACGTCATTTAAATTATCACCAATAGTCATGACTTGTTCAGCGGGAATCCCACGTTCTTTAGCGACGCGCGCAACCGCAATCCCTTTTTGTGCTAGGCGGTGGTTAATTTCAATATTATTAAGCGCAGAAGAGGTGACAACCAAATCATCTAGTTCTTCTACTTCCATCCCAGCAGGACCTAATACTTTCGGCCCATCCATACTGAAGCCAATAATTTTAAGGACTTCAATCGAATCATCTTTTAAAATGTCGTCTAAACGATCAACATAGGTAATATGCAATAAAGATAGGTGTGCTGAAGCCATGGCAATCGCCACTTTATAAGTTAAATGGGGCATGGATTCTGCAATATGAGCGGCAAAGTTTTCAATTCTTTTTTCTTGATGTTCAGAAAAAATACCTTTATTTGTAGAGATTTCATAGTAAACATTGTGTTGACTCAAAATAGTTAGTACTTCTGTTACTGTTTCTTTTTCGATCCCAGCCGTGAAAAGTGAGTGTCCATCTTTGTCGAACACTTGGGCGCCGTTTAAAGTAATCATGGCGCAGTCAATTCCAGCTTCTTCTAACGCGGGTTTCGCTTCGGTATATGCGCGGCCAGTAGCAACCATAAATTCGATTCCTAAACGTTCCGCTTCGCGAATTGCTGAAGCGTTATCATTTGTGATGCTCATTTTTGCATCTAAAAGTGTTCCATCCATATCTGAAGCAATTAATTTAATCATCGATTCTCTACACCTCATTATCTATTTAAAGCTTACCTATAGTTTACCACGTTTTTCCAAGAGAAAGTACCCAGAAATTTCTTGTCAGGTTTGGAGAAATTCGTTATGCTTAGAGAGCGAAGGAGTGAGCATTATGAAAGAAATTATTCACAATAGTTGGCAAACCGTTTTATCTGCTGAGTTTGAAAAACCATATTATCAAGAATTGCGGGAATTTTTGAAAAAAGAATATCAGACACAAACGATTTATCCAGATATGTATCATTTATTTTCAGCGTTAGAACTAACCCCTTTTGAAGAAGTAAAAGTAGTAATTTTGGGACAAGACCCATATCATGGACCCAATCAAGCACACGGACTAAGTTTCTCTGTCCAGCCAGGTGTGAAAGTGCCGCCATCTCTTGCGAATATTTACAAAGAATTACAAGCTGATTTAGGGTACCAACCCGTCAACCATGGCTTTTTAGAAAGCTGGGCCAAACAAGGCGTGTTATTATTAAATACTGTGTTGACCGTTCGGGCAGGTCAAGCCTATTCCCATCGAGGTAAAGGGTGGGAGCAACTGACAGATGTCATTATCGAAAAGTTGAATGAGCGTGAAAAACCTGTTGTTTTCATTTTATGGGGACGTCCTGCTCAAGAAAAAATTAAAATGATTGATACGACTCGGCATGTGATTATCAAATCGCCACATCCAAGTCCATTGTCAGCGCATCGTGGTTTTTTTGGCTCACGTCCGTTTTCTCAAGCGAATGCCGCTCTAGAACGTTTAGGGGAAACGCCGATTGATTGGCAACTTCCTGAAACAGTGTAATGTAACAGTGCAAACTGTTATAGTGTAGAAGAGTTAGTTTGTGAAAAGTTTATCGGATTATTGGTTTTTTTGACTAATACAGCTAGAAAAAACTGTTATTTTCTTTGAGAATAGTGTATGATGGATTTTGTAAATATAAAACTGGAGGGTTTATCGTGGAATTATTCGATAGCTTAAAATTTAAAGTCGTACGCCGTAATATCAAAATTGTTTTCCCTGAAGCAACAGATCCTAGAATCTTAGGTGCTGCTGCCCGCTTAAAATCTGATGAATTAGTAGAACCAATCTTAATTGGTGATCCAACAGATATCGCAAATGCTGCTATGGCTCGTGGAATCAACACATCAAACTTTATTATTATCAACCCCAATGATTATGAAAAATGGGATGAAATGGTCGAAGCATTTGTTGAACGCCGTAATGGAAAAGCTACTAAAGAAGATGCTGAAAAAATCTTAAAAGATGTCAACTATTTCGGTACTATGTTAACTTACATGGGTATTGCTGATGGTATGGTTAGTGGTGCTATCCACTCAACAGGTGATACAGTTCGCCCTGCGTTACAAATCATTAAAACAAAACCAGGCGTGAGCCGTACAAGTGGTGCTTTCTTAATGATTCGTGGTCGTGACCAAGAAAGATATTTATTCTCAGACTGCGCGATTAACGTGAACCCAACTGCACAAGAATTAGCTGAAATTGCTGTTGATAGTGCTAAAACAGCTGAATTATTTGACATTGAACCAAAAGTTTCATTGTTAAGTTTTTCAACAAAAGGTTCTGCAAAAGCACCAGAAGTAACAAAAGTTGCTGAAGCTACAAAAATTGCGCAAGAATTAGCACCTGAATATGCGATTGATGGTGAATTACAATTTGATGCTTCTTATGTATCTTCTGTTGCACAATTAAAAGCGCCCAACTCAAAAGTTGCTGGAGAAGCAACAGTCTTTGTATTCCCAGATTTACAATCAGGAAATATTGGCTACAAAATTGCTCAACGTTTAGGTAACTTTGAAGCAATTGGCCCAATCTTACAAGGATTGAACAAACCAGTTTCTGACTTATCACGTGGTGCAAACGAAGAAGATGTTTATAAATTATCAATCATTACAGCTGCTCAAACATTAATGAACGACTAATTAACTATGTCGAAGCATGATAAATAAGCAAAGTAGAAGTTGAGGTTCCCAGGACACTTGGGCCTCAACTTTATTTTTTTGAAGCTGCCACTAGTCAACTTATTGAATTTTCGGTATACTTTCATACATAGATTCTTGCAGATGGGAGGCAAAAAAATGAACATTGTCCTGAACAATCCATTGGAAACAGAAGCGATTGCTAAAATCATTGGACAAAAGGCACAAGCTGGTGATGTAATTGTCCTGACTGGTGATTTAGGGGCCGGTAAGACGACAATGACGAAAGGGATTGCTTTAGGATTAGGCATTTCCCAAATGATTAAAAGTCCCACCTATACGATTATCCGCGAATATCCACAAGGACGACTTCCGTTATACCATATGGATGTCTATCGTGTTGAAGAGGGTGCGGATGAATTAGGGTTAGATGAGTATTTTGAAGGAGATGGGCTATCCGTTGTAGAATGGGGCAGCTTGATTGAAGAAGAATTGCCAGAAGATTATTTAGAAATTATTTTAAATAAAGATTCTCAAGAAGCGGACAAGAGAGTTCTTGAATTCCGCGGAACTGGTCCATTGGCAGAAGAAAGAATAGCAGAGATTCTGAAAACGTGGGAGGCTCGCGAATATGACTGAACAAACATTTTCTATTCGAGAAGCAGTGCCTACTGATGCGGATCAATTACTATCTGTGATGTCAAAAATTGGGAGTGAAACGCCCTATTTGGTGATGGATGAGCGAGGAATGGCCATGTCGACAACAGAATTGGCTGAAAATCTAGCAACACTCTATGAATCGCCAAATAATGTTTTATTGGTGGCATTAGCGGGAGAAGCGATCATTGGCACCGCTTCTGTGTCTGCTTCTTCTAAAAAGCGGATGGAGCATATTGGTGAAATTGGCATTAGTATTTTAAAAGAATACTGGGGCTATGGACTAGGCAGTATCCTAATGGAAGAACTTATTCGCTGGGCGCATGAAAGTCATGTTATTCGTCGCTTGGAATTAACGGTACAGGATCGCAATCAACGAGCGATTCATGTCTATAAAAAATTAGGGTTTGAAACAGAGGCAATTATGCCTCGGGGTGCCAAAACAGACCAAGGTGAATTTTTAGATGTTCATTTAATGCGTTTGCTGATTGATTAATTATTGGTTAATAATTTTAATTTCTTAAATAATCGAACGATAATTGCATGAAAAAACAAAATTTTCGCAATTATCGTTTGTTTCATATTTATTTTTCTGATATTTTTGTTATAATTATAGAAGAATTTAACGAAAAAATGAAAATTTATTTTAGGAAGGAATGTAAGAAATGGCGAAGGCAACGAAAATGAATGTTAACTATCGAGAGTCGATCTTGGATCGTGCGTATCGTTTAGAGCTAATAAAAAAAGATGAGTATGCAAAACATCAAGAAAAATTATCATTATTAAATGAAAAATTGTCTGACGGGGAACCAGCTCAATTTGATGCAAAAGAAGAAACGTTTTGGAAAAAAATTTCGCAAAAAGTTATTTTATAAAAGTAATACATACGAATAAGAGCGTACACATAGAAAGAAGCGTAAGCAGTGTTAAACTGCTTACGCTTCTTTTTTAATGAATAGGAATAACTGTTTCACGCTTAATTAATTTGTGAGGAATAACGAGACGGACACCATTTGTCAATTCTTCGTGGATTAATTCATATAATTTTTTCATCGCCATTCGACCTAATTCTGACGTGTCGATGTCAATGCTTGTTAGATAAGGATGTGTCAATGTTGAAAAGATTGAGTTGTTAAAACTAATAATGGATAACGTTTCAGGAACTTGATAACCATAGATTTGCGCAAGTTGCATCGTCCGCAAAGCAAAGATATCATCAATCACCACCAACGCCGTGGCATTATTTTGATGAAGAATATCATCGAAAGCCATGTAATCTTCAGGTTTTTCTAACGCAACGCTTGGTAAAACAGTTAATCCTTGCATCATCATTGCTTTTTGATAACCAAAGTAACGTTCAAAGTACAAACTTTCATGCGTTGTATTGGTCACAAATAAAATATTTTTATGGCCGTTTTCAATTAAAAATTCCGTCGCTTGTTTCCCTAATAATTGATTATCATTATCCACGTAAACTATTTCCGTTTCATGTTGGTAAGGTTGACCGATTAAAGTAAAGGGAATGTTGTTTTCGTATAAGTAATCAATGACGGGGTCCTTACTATCTGAATACACAAGAATAAAACCGTCCACTTGTTTTTGAAGATGCATTCTTTTAACGTTTTCCAATAGTACATCAAAGCTTTTGGCAGTTGCAATAGCAGTAGTCATATCATAAAGACGGGCTTCCTCGTTGATGGCTTCCATAATTTCTAAATAAAATGGATTCCCTAACCGTTCTTTCGAATCTAAAGGAGGTAAAATTACGCCAATGGCACTTGAAATTCGTTTACCCAAATTCCGTGCCGTCATATTTGGCACATAGCCTAAGTCATCCATGACTTTTCGCACTTTCTTTTTTGTCGATTCAGAAATACTTGGATGATCGTTAATGACACGCGAAACGGTTGAAGTTGCAACCCCCGCTTTCTTAGCGACATCTTTTACTGTAATTGCCATTTTTGCCACGCCTTTCTTAGTGATTATAGAAGGTTAAATTGATAAACCGTTTGGTAGGTTTGCTTTTTATTAGCTGGTAATAAAATAGAGCCCCACTGAGGATGATGAACAATGTCTGGATACTCTTGTGGTTCAATTGCTAAGCCATAGTTTGAATGCATAGCTTGTCCATTAATAGAAAAAGGAGCCTCAAAACCAGTCGTAGAAAATAATACCATACTTTGGTTCGTTGTTGCTATCGTCATTTTTCTTCCAGAAGTAGGTTCTTGTAAGCAAAATTGTGGCTGTCTTAAGTCAGAGCCAACTAAGGAGAAAACATCATCTAACCCAGTTGGATAGCGTTGGAGGATTGTTTCGATAGGTGTCAGTTCATTAAAACGTATGGATAGTTCAGAAGCTGGTAAAATCCGTCCAGTAGGCAGCTTATTATCGTCTAATTCTAACATACCTTGACAGTTCAAAGATAGCAAATGTGACAGAATGTCTAACTTTCCATCGCCAGATAAATTAAAGTAGGCGTGGTTCGTAGGATTAAAAAGTGTTTCCTGTTTACTCCGTCCAGTACTGATCATTCGTAAATGATTATCCTCTAGCTGGTAGGTGATGGTGGCCTCAATTGGTCCAGGATAGCCAGAAATGGTGTCGGTTAAATGAAAAGCAACGCCAATGATATCCTTTTTTTCAAAGGGTTCGACTGTCCAATATTGAAAAGACCACCCCTTTGAGCCACCATGGATATGATGATCGTCGCTATTTTGTTCTAATATTCCATTTTGCCAATGGCCATTACGAATGCGTCCAGCAACTGGTCCAACAGTGGCGCCAAAAAAGCTTTGATCCTTTAATACATCTTGATACGAATCATACGATAAAAGGATATTTTCCCAATGATTATTTTTGTTTGGCATCAAAAGTTGATGGAGGCGCGCGCCATAATTGAGAAGAACGACTTCTAAAAAGTCGTTCTTCAAAGTAATTTTCTTTAAGTTTGTGTTTGGAATATCGGTTACGGTGATACGATTATCCTTCATGATCAAGCCACACTTTTTTTAAGTAATCAAACGTTAAAGCGCTCGTCTCTGGCACGATGGGCAACCCTTCGCCTAACTCTTCTTTGCGGCCAACGCCAACAGGTTGCGCTCCACTAGCAAGAATCGCTTGAATCCCAGCTTTGGCATCTTCAATGCCAAGACATTCTGCTGGTGTCAAATCAATTTCTTTCGCAGCTAAAATGAAAATATCTGGAGCGGGTTTGCCTGCCTGAACGTCTGCTGGATTAGCAATGGCATCAAAAAGGGGCGTCAATTGCATTTTTTCTAAAAGGAAAGGCCCATTTTTACTTGCAGAAGCCAAGGCGATTTTAATATTGGCTTCACGTAATTCCGTTAATAAAGAAAGAATTCCTGGGTAGACATCTTCAGGCGTAATCGCTTGGATCATTTCCAAGTAATAATCGTTTTTCCGTTGCGCTAACTGGGCAAATTCTTCAGAAGAAAACGTGCCTTCTTTTTTTCCGTATTTTAACAGTAACTGCAGAGAATCTTCACGGCTTACACCTTTCAATTGTTCGTTGAAAACACGGTCAATGGAAATTCCAATTTCGTTCCCTAATTTTTTCCAAGCGTGGTAATGAAATTCTGCTGTATCAGTAATAACGCCATCTAAATCAAACAAAACGCCTTTAAACATGAACTTCTTCCTTTCTAATCGGTAAAACTAATCGATCTTTTAACGTGTATTTTTGATCGTAAACAGTTAATGGAATTGCAGGGCCGTCGAGTAAAGTGAAGGCCACTTTGTCTGCTGCAACTTCAACAAATAGTAAACGATTCCGATAATTAATGTGGAATGAGTAGGCTGTCCATGTCGCTGGTAAAAAGGGTGCAAATTTTAGTTGTTGATGGTCCGTTTTCATTTGGGCAAAACCTTGAACAATCGCTAGCCAACTACCAGTCATTGAGGTAATGTGTAAGCCATCTTCTGTATCATTATTGTAATTATCTAAGTCAAGGCGCGCTGTTCGTTGATACATTTCCACTGCTTTTTCTTCCATGCCTAATTCAGCAGCTAACACAGCATGAATGCTTGGTGAAAGAGAAGATTCATGGACAGTCATTGGTTCGTAAAAGTTAAAGTTCCGGCGTTTTTCTTCTAAAGAAAAGGCGTCATTGAAGAAATAAATTCCTTGAAGAACATCGGCTTGTTTAATGAAACAAGACCGCAAAATTTTATCCCATGACCAATGTTGATTTAAAGGCAGCTCACTAAGTGGTAAATCAGAAACAGGCATTAAATCTTTATCTAAGAAAGTGTCATGTTGTACAAAAATGCCTAATTCATTATCCACTGGGAAGTACATATTTTCTACAATGTCTGCCCATTTAGCTAATTCGTCGTCTGCAATTTTGAGCGTTGTTTCTTCTTGGAATTTTAAATAAGACTCACGGGTGTAACGTAGAACCCACGCAGCGATGGTATTGGTATACCAGTTATTATTGATATTATTTTCATATTCATTTGGCCCCGTTACGCCATGAATCATATATTGTTTATGACGTTGGGAGAAGTGGACCCGATCTGCCCAAAAACGAGCGATTGCTACAAGTACTTCTAGACCAGCATCTTTGAGATAGTCTTCGTCTCCTGTATAGTTGACATAATTATAAATCGCATAAGCAATCGCACCATTTCTGTGAATCTCTTCAAAAGTGATTTCCCACTCATTATGACATTCGACACCAGTAAAAGTAACCATTGGGTAAAGCGCACCCTTTAACCCTTGTTGTTGGGCATTATGAATGGCTTGAGGCAATTGATTGTGGCGATATTTCAGTAGATTTTTAGTAACTTCGGGCTTAGCCAACGCCAAGTAAAGTGGGACAGCATATGCTTCAGTATCCCAATATGTGGCACCACCATATTTTTCGCCAGTAAAGCCTTTTGGTCCGATATTTAAACGATCGTCTTCACCATAGTAGGTTGAGAAAAGTTGGAAAAGATTAAAACGAATGCCTTGTTGGGCTTCGTCATCTCCTTCAATAACAACATCAGCTAATTGCCAACGTTTTGCCCAAGCGGCAGCTTGCCCAGCTTTTGCTTCAGGGTACAAGGTAGTCATTTCTGCAAATAATTCGTTTACTCGTGTGATTTGTTGCGTTTCTGGCACATCACGACTGGTAACGACAAGCACTTCTTTTGTGATGGCGGTAGTTTCGCCTTCGTTTAAAGACACTGTCAATTCTGCGGTTAAGGCCAAGGGCTGTTGTGTATATGTAGGCACAACAGAGGCTCCACCGATGAAATGGCGCATGCCTGCAGTCACTGTAAAACGCTCTATTTCAAAGTTGTTAGGAATGGTCTTAGTCGTAACAAAACCAAGTGTTTCTTGTGTTTCAATAGCTATTTCTTCCCAAAAATGTTCTTCATAATTGCTGTCTTCATTTTGAACATCGCCATCCAATTTTGAGTGAAGAGTGATTGTGCCTGTACCTTCCAGCATTTCAATTGTTAAGTGGATGTAAGCTGCTTCTTTTTTTTCTAAGCTTAAAAAACGTTCAAAAGAGAAGTGCACTTTATTCTTTGGTGTTTGGATGGTGAATTGCCGAGAAAGGACCCCATTTTGCATGTCTAATTCTAAAGAAAAATCTTCGTAAGGTGTAGTGGCTAAATCAATTGTTTGTCCATCAATTTGTAAGTCCATTGCGATGAAATTAATTGCGTTAATCACTTTACCAAAATATTCAGGATAACCATTTTTCCACCAACCAACACGTGTTTTGTCTGGATACCAAACACCTGCTAAATAGGTTCCTTGATGGTGGTCGCCAGAATAGTGTTCTTCAAAATTTCCCCGCATCCCCATATAGCCGTTGCCAATGCTTGTTAATGATTCTTGTAAACGTAAATTTTCTTTATCTAAGTGTGTAGTACGGATTTTCCAAGGATCAATTTGGAATAAACGTTTGATTTGTTTCATGAGAATCCCCCTCAGTGATTTTATTGATAGGTCTATCATAAACGCAACCGATTGCATTAGTCAATAGTCAATGCTTAAAAAGTGTAATCTTATGAATAAAAGCTGAAACAAAGGTAGGATAGAAGGAGCTTTATTTGCTTTATCAAAAGACAAAATAAAAAGGGATTAAGTAGTAGGGAGTTGTTTTCCACAATATTTTTGAAATTAAAGCATTTACAAAAAGGAAACAGGAGTATATAATGGCAACATAACGAAACCGATTGCGTAAGGAGTGGCAGGAATGAAAAAAATGTTTAGTTTTGAGTTTTGGCAAAAATTCGGGAAAGCTTTAATGGTCGTTGTGGCAGTAATGCCCGCAGCGGGTTTAATGATTAGTATTGGGAAATCGCTTCCTTTAATCGATCCTAATTTAGGCTTGTTAGTAACAACAGGCGGAGTTCTAGAAAGTATCGGTTGGGCAATTATTGGCAACTTACATTTACTATTTGCGTTAGCAATAGGTGGCAGTTGGGCCAAAGATCGTGCAGGTGGCGCATTTGCAGCGGGGATTTCTTTTGTTTTAATCAACCGTATTACTGGAGCCATTTTTGGTGTAACAAATGAAATGTTGGCAGATGAACAAGCTTTCACGCATACCTTATTTGGCACCAAGATTATGGTGAAGGGATTCTTTACAAGTGTCTTAGAAGCTCCGGCATTAAATATGGGTGTTTTTGTAGGGATTATTGCTGGTTTTGTCGGTGCGATGGCTTACAACAAGTATTACAATTATCGGAAATTACCAGATGCGCTATCATTTTTTAATGGTAAACGGTTTGTCCCATTTGTCGTTATTTTATGGTCAACAATTGTCTCAATTGCATTAGCACTTATTTGGCCAAATATTCAAGCGGGAATTAATAATTTTGGGTTATGGATTGCGCAATCTCAAGATAGTGCACCTATTTTAGCGCCATTCTTATATGGAACGTTGGAACGTTTATTATTACCTTTTGGGTTACATCATATGTTGACGATTCCAATCA
Organism: Enterococcus sp. DIV1090; assembly: GCF_050537975.1. NCBI lineage: Bacteria > Bacillati > Bacillota > Bacilli > Lactobacillales > Enterococcaceae > Enterococcus > Enterococcus sp. DIV1090. Next base: position 732,675 of record NZ_CP172917.1, read on the forward strand.
ACTATACACAATTAGGTGGAACGTATGAAATTTTATCTGGCGCACAAGCTGGAACCCAAGTCTTTGGTCAAGACCCTTTATGGTTGGCTTGGGCAACAGACTTAGTGAATCTTAAAGGTGCTGGTGATATGAGCAAGTATCAGTTTGTCTTAGAAAATTGGACACCAGCTCGATTCAAAGTAGGCCAAATGATTGGTTCTTCAGGGATTTTAATGGGGATGGCTTTGGCGATGTATCGTAATGTCGATGCAGATAAAAAAGCTAAATATAAATCAATGTATTTTTCTGCTGCTTTAGCTGTTTTCTTAACTGGTGTGACAGAGCCGTTAGAATTCATGTTTATGTTTGCTGCAGTGCCGCTTTATGTGATTTATGCCGTAATCCAAGGTGCTGCTTTTGCAATGGCTGATATTTTACCATTGCGTGTGCATTCGTTTGGAAATATTGAATTGTTAACAAGATCACCGCTAGCAATAAAAGCTGGTTTAGGTGGCGATTTAATCAATTTTGTTTTAATGGTTATCATTTTTGGTGTTGTCACTTATTTCTTAGCGAATTTCTTAATTAAAAAATTTAATTACGCAACACCTGGAAGAAATGGAAACTACGACAATGATAACGGCGAAGAAATCGCATCTGGCGCGGCTGGTTCAGGCGTCGTCGATCAGCAAATCGCGCAAATTGTCTACTTACTTGGTGGTAAACAAAATATCAAAGAAGTTGATGCGTGTATGACACGCTTACGTGTCAGTGTAAAGGATCGAGAAAAAGTCGGTTCGGAAGAGGCGTGGAAACGGGCAGGCGCAATGGGCTTGATTGTGAAAGATAATGGCGTTCAAGCCGTTTATGGACCAAAAGCCGATGTTTTAAAATCCGATATTGAAGATTTACTAGCTTCCGGCGTTGACATTCCAGAACCAGTTATAGCAGAAAGTACAACAGGAGTGCCAACAACGAATTTCTTAGGCAAGAAAAAAGATTTCGTGGCTGTGGCGACAGGGGAAGTTATTCCAATGGCGCAAGTCAATGATCCTGTCTTTTCACAAAAAATGATGGGGGATGGATTTGCAGTTAAGCCTCTAGAAGGAGAGGTGGTGGCACCAATTTCGGGGAAAGTCCTAAGTGTTTTCCCAAGCAAACATGCGATTGGGCTACAAACAGAAGAAGGTATCGAAGTACTTGTCCATATGGGGATTGATACAGTCGAAATGGCAACACCTGCTTTTGAATCTTTTGTTAAAGAAGGACAATCATTGAAAGCTGGGACGAAACTAGCTAAAATGAACTTGGATGTGATTGAACAAGCTGGCAAAGAAACAACGATTATTGTCGCCTTTACAAACAGCGACAAAGTGGAACAAGTAGTTATTAACCAACTAGGAACCACCACTGCGGGAACTGTGATCGGACAGATTGAAATTTAAATGATTAGGTCGGGCACAATCAATAATTGTGCCCGACCTAATAACATGTAAGAGAAGGGGAAAAGATGAATCTTTTAACAATCAATACTCATAGCTGGTTAGAAGAAGAACCATTAAAAAAATTAGAGGAGATTGCCAAGGTGATTTTATCTTCTGAAAGTGAAATAATTGCTTTACAAGAAGTGAATCAGAAAGTCGCTTCCAAGAAAGTGCCGTTAGAACAGTTAACTACTTTTTGTCCCGTGGCGACCCAAACACCGGTCCATGAAGATAATTTTGCATATCTAATCGTTCAATATCTAGCTGAAAAAGGCCAACACTATTATTGGAGTTGGGAAATGAGCCACATTGGTTACGCTATTTATGAAGAAGGGAACGCACTACTTTCGAAATGTCCGTTGACTAGTGAAGCTCTCCTTATTTCAGAAAGCCAAGAACCAACGAATTATCGAACAAGAAAAATCTTAGTGGCGGAGACAGAGAGTTCAAAAGGTACGCTTACTGTTGTCTCTGGTCACTTTTCTTGGTGGGAAACACCCTGTACAGGTTTTGCCTATGAATGGCTACAATTAGAGAAATACTTAGCGATGGGGCAACAACCGTTAGTCATTTTAGGCGATTTAAACAACCCAGCTGGTACAACTGGCTATCAATTAGTGGAAAATAGTTACTTGCCGATTCAAGATGCATTTGTTGTAGCGGAAGAGACAAGCGGTGAAGCGACAGTAGAGAAAAAAATAGATGGCTGGGAAGAAAATGAAGCAGCCTTGCGGATTGACTACGCATTTGTTCCAAAACAGTGGCACGTACGAAAATATGAAGTAATTTTTGATGGAAGGAAAACACCGATAGTCAGTGATCATTTTGGCTTACTCATTCAACTAAAATAAGAAAAAGCGCTGAATTTTCAGCGCTTTTTCTTATTTATTCGCTCATGTAATTATTCTTATCAGTCTTGTTTGGCTAATTCTTGATCCCGAAGGATGGTGGCCTCAATCCCTTTGATGACTGTTGAAATAAACGCATTGTTTTCTAATTCGACAATCCCAGCAACCGTGGTTCCACCAGGAGAACTGACTTGGTCGATTAAAGTCCAAGGATTCTCTGTGCTATTTGCCAAAGTTTGAGCGCTGCCTAGTACAGCTTGTGTGGCAATTTCTAAGGCTAACTCTTTGTTCATACCATTTTTAACGGCTGCTCGGGCAATCGAATCAATAAATAAGAAAGCATACGCAGGAGTGCTACCTGCAATAGCAGTAAAAATCGAAAAATACTGTTCCTCTAATTCCCAGGCTTGGCCAACTGCTCGAAACAACGATAAAACAGTCTGGATGTCTTCAGGGGATGCAAAAGCGTTACCACAGACAGCTGCTGCACCCGCGCCAATCAATGCATTCATATTGGGCATCACACGAACGAGACGAAGCGGTTGGGTAGTCTCAAACAGTTGATACAATTCTGCAATAGTCGTACCTGCTGCAATGGAAACAATTAACGGTTGCTTGTCTAAAATTGCTTCTTTTGCTTCAAGTAAAGCTGCTTGAACGAATTGCGGTTTCACCGCTAAAATAACTAAATCAGCTACTGCAATAGCTTCTTGTGGTGAAGCAACCGCATGTGCACCAATTTCTTGTGCAAAAGCGGCGGTTTTTTCGACTTGAATATCATAAAAATAAAGGTTTTCTGCGGCAATAAATTGCTTTTTTAGCGCACCTTTGGCAATAGCGGATGCCATATTTCCAGCACCGATAAAACTAATTTTCATAAAAAATTCCTCCTAAAAACTGTTGAATCTCTTTTTTCGTGTTACCATGTATCTAGTATAGAAGGAAACGCCAAAGAAAAAAATAGAGGGAGTAAAGTAAAAAGTGTTGGATTATGAGGTGATTAATTGGCAAGCAAAGAAGAGCAATATGCAGCATTTTATCAGTTTTTAGAGACCTTAGATTGTTATTTAACCACTACCAATGCTCTTGAGAATGAAGTAGCGCAATTTAAGGAAAATCCACATCGAGAAATTGCGGGCTTTATGCTGGCATCTTCGGAAACCATTGACGTTCCGAAAGGATTTATTCGGATGCTCTATTGTTTAGAGCAAGACGGCTATGCTTATTTGGATCAACAAAGGTGTTCGTTTTCGGCTGGCCAAGTCATGATTGTCAATGAGGCCACCTCGGTTAGCTATCAGGGGCAAGGAATGTCTATGATTATATTTTATTTTAAAAAGCACTATTTTCTTGATACGCTCTTAAATCAGCTGGCGGAAGAACCAGTCATGTATCGTTTTTTTACAGAAATTGCTAGCAGTGAATTTGAAAACATTCCTCGATATTTCGTTTTTGCCAGCCAGCCAAATTCGGATGTTCACGTCTATTCGCTATTATTACTGAAACAAATTGTGAAAATGGCCTATTTTAATAATAAAGTGACCAAAGCGGCCTTTGTTTTGCTAGTGGTGGAACTAGGTCAACTGCCTAGAGAAGCTTTAAAGATGCAAGATAATTATTTGTCGAATCATCAACGTGTTGAGGTGATTTTAGCGTATATTGAGCAACAGATTGCACATGTCACTTTAGCAGAAGTCGCCGCTAAATTTCATTTTCATCCGAATTACTTATCGAATTTTTTAAAAGACAAAACAAACAAAACGTTTACGGAAATTGTCTTAGCCTACCGAATCCAATTGGCGAAAAACTACTTGAAGCAAACAGATTTATCGATTCAAACGATTGTTGAACGAATCGGCTATCAAGACAAAGCCTTTTTTTATAAACGTTTTAAAGAAGAAATGGGCATGACCCCAAAACAATATCGACAGAAAGAAGGAATGGCAGATGTACGAAGAAGTCTTTGAAGAATTTCAGTTAACTGTAGTAGAATTACCAATCGAATTTGTTGATGATTTGCCTGTCTATCGCGGACACTTAAAAGAATTAACGTTTCTTTCAGCGGAAGCCTCTTCACGAAAAAAACTTTACCAACAGCTTTTACAGGCTTATTTGTTGTATAGAGAAGAGAATCAAGCAGTTGTTGAAGAGGAAGAAATAACCTCCTCATTATTGTCTACAGAACAGTTATTAAAATACTATGATGGTGAAACGTTCGATGGGTTTCAGTTGCCATCAAATGAATAAGAAAGCAGGGGAACAGATGGATACAATGGCAAAAATTAATCAATTTCGTGATGAAAGAAATTGGCGCCCCCACCATAATGAAAAAGATTTGGCGCTCTCAATTTGTTTAGAAGCAGCAGAATTGTTAGAACTTTTTCAATGGAAAACAGCAGAAGAAGGCATCAAACAAGAAGAACGAATCAAAGAAGAATTGGCTGATGTTCTCATTTACTCCTACATGATGGCTGATAATTTAGGGTTTGATTTGGACGAAATTATCGAAGAAAAGTTGAAGAAAAATGCGTTGAAATATCCAGTGCCAGAAAAATAAGTGTTGAAACAAATGAATCGAAGAACTTCTAAAAAAGAATAACGAAGTGGAAAATAGCCAGTATTAAGAAATTCTGAAGGGTTTGCGGAAAACAGAAATAAAAAGTAGCTTTCTGCTGCAAAAAATTTTAAGGAGGAACAATCAATGATTACAGGCACAGAAATTGATTTTATTGTTAGTGATAGTTTAAAGGCATTAGCTTTATATAAAGAAATCTTTGAGGTCCATGTAGTTGAAGCGACAAAGTATCCTGTTGGAAGGAATGAAGTAGTGTTTAACTTATATGATACTCGGTTCCATATGTTAGATGCTAATGAAGAATTTGGTTTAAAAGCACCAGATTCAGAACATCCCAATACAATTTGGTTCAATATCACGGTAGCAGATATTGTGCAAACTCATAAAAAAGCCTTAGCAAATAAGTGCATTGAGATGCAACCAGTTACAGAAATGATGGAAGGAGCTATTCAAAATTCGTTATTTGTTGATCCATTTGGTTACATGTGGATGGTACATCAAATTAACCAGGAACTAAATTTTGAAGAGCGAACAGAAATTTTAGAAAAAGAAATGTAGTAAGGAGAGGTCGGGACAGAAGTGTTTAACTCCGAGAAATAAGAAGGAATTTCCGAAAATTGTTCTTTAATTTTTGGAGAATTTCGGCTTATTTCCGAAGGAGTTGCTTCTGTTCCCGCCGTTTATTAGTTTTTGAGCGTGGAGCAAAAATCCAAAGTGATTTTTGTCCCACGCTCTTTTTTTATTTTACAATAGAAGTAAAATACGAATGATCCTGTGGTGATCAACAAGACAGTAAAAAATTGGAGATAGAAAGTTAGTGTGTCATAGAAATACAGCAATATTCTCTAATAATTACTCTAACGTTAAAAAAATTGAGAAAATGCCAGATTGATTTTTGATAAACTGTAAACAAAGAAAAACTGGCTGTAAAAATCTTGATAAATCAATGGAATAAAAGGAGAAAGCGAAAGATTAATTCTTGTATGTAGATACAAAGGGAGACTAAATGAATGAAAAATAAAAAGCGAATAAAATTTGGTATATTAATCGCAACAATAATAGCAATAGCCATAATCGGCACGATTGGAGTGAAGAAGATGAATGAACCAACAGAAAAAGAAAGACAAATTGCTTTTTTGAAGGAGCATGAAGAAGAAATGACAAAGTATGTAAAATCGAAGTCATCAAATATTAAGAATATAAATTATCTTTGGGATACTACAGAAAAGTCATCTAGTAGCGTATTTACAAAAGAAAATCTATCATTACGTGTTGAAATAAAAAGTAAAGATGATTTAGAAACAGATACCTATTCTCTAGTGATTGACGTAGATGTAAAAAAACTGGATGAAATAAAAGGACTATTTTTAGTAAATTGGAAACAAGGAGAAGCTATCCATGAAAAATCTTGATAATTAGTATAACTTGTATGTGAGTTTATCAGAAGCTTCATATATTAAGAGACCTATAAATTTTAGCAATGATTTTCTTACAAAGAAACAGAGAATAAGGCTTGAGGAAGGAAGATCTGTCAAATTCCATTTTTCCAACGCCAAAGACGCCCATGGAAATGACGCCAGTACTGTCTATCTCCAACCTGACAACACTGTAAAAACAATCAAAGAAAAAAACTGGGTACGTAGGGAAACGGTTTATAAAAAAGGGTTATTAACATAGGAAAAGTCAATCAAAAATAATCAAAATCGAAAAAATCACATAGTAACTCTTCCCCATACATATTAAGGAGGTGAACAGGTGAAAAATAAAAAGCGAATAAAATTTGGTATATTAATCGCAACAATAATAGCAATAGCCATAATCGGCACGATTGGAGTGAAAAAAATGAACGAACCAACAGAAAAAGAAAGACAAATTGCTTTTTTGAAAGAGCATGAAGAAGAAATGACGGAGTATGTAAAATCTCAAAATTCAAAGATTTACAGTGTTCAATATGATTGGGAAAGTGTAGAGGTTGGAACTATTGGTAACGGGACACCTATAGGAGCTGGGAATTTACTGACTATTAAAGGAGGATTTAATAATATAAAAGAATCTAATTTTATAGTAAGCTTTGCTCTTGATACTAAAAAAATACCTAAGCTAGATACGGTAGGCTTGCTAAGTTCTTTGTATATTGGGGGTGAGATTTTTGAGTAATTTAGAGAATTTCAATAATATCTATGCTAACTTGGCAGAAAGTTCTTATAATAACCGACCTAATCCGTTCCCAAATTATCAAAAGATGAAAACAGAAAGGGAATTTGACTTTTCAAAAGATAAGAAGATTAGTCGGAAATTAACTAAAGGAAGTCAAAATCTCCCCAATAATGGAATTGTCTACCTCTGCCCCAACAACTAGGAAAAGTCAATCAAAATAGAAAAAACCACATAGCAACTCTTCCACATACATAATAAGGAGGTGAAAAATTGAAAAATAAAAAGCGGATAAAATTTGGTATATTAATCGCAACAATAATAGCAATAGCTATAATCGGCACGATTGGAGTGAAGAAGATGAACGAACCAACAGAAAAAGAAAGACAAATTGCTTTTTTGAAGGAGCATGAAGAAGAAATGACGGAGTATATTAAGGAATACAGTGTTCAAGATGAACAAATAGTATTTGATTGGGATACAGTGACAGTAGATACTAGTAGTGCCTTTTCTAAACCAGTCTTGACTATTAAATTTGATATTAGTGATAGTTCTGAGTCAGTTTATAACAATCAAGGATATGTTTTAAGAATTAAAACTGATGTGAAAAAACTAGAAAAAATAGACGGGTTAACAGTTTTAAATGACCCAATCTATTCTTCGATTCAGGAGGATATAAATGATTGATTTAAAAAATACTTTTAATATATATGCAAATTTATCTCAAAGTACTTATACAGGTCGACCGAGACCACTTCCTTACAAATCACTTTTGCAAAAAGAGCGTAAAAAATTAGATAAAAATCAATCGGTTCTATTCACCTTCCCAAACGCCAAAGACGCCCACGGAAATGACGTCAGTATTGTCTATCTCCAACCCGACAACACTGTAAAAACAATCAAAGAAAAAAACTGGGTAGGTAGGGAAACGGTTTATAAAAAAGGGTTATTAACATAGGAAAAGTCAATCAAAAACAATCAAAATAGAAAAAATCACATAGCAACTATTCCCCATACATAATAAGGAGGTGAAAAAGTGAAAAATAAAAAGCGAATAAAATTTAGTATATTAATCGCAACAATAATAGCAATAGCCATAATCGGCACGATTGGAGTGAAAAAAATGAACGAACCAATAGAAAAAGAAAGACAAATTGCTTTTTTGAAAAAGCATGAAGAGGAAATGACGGATTATATTAAACAATCAGAGTTAGATAAAGTGTCCAGTGTTGAGTACCTTTGGAATACGGTTAAATCAGATAAAGGCATGGCATTTACAAAAGAATTTTTAACAATTAAAACCAATATTTATGACGGAAGAAATATAAAAATAAATGGTTTTTGGATTAATATTTTTGTAGACAATGTGAGAGATCCTAAGAAAATTAGTAACATAAATTAAAGGAGAATATATATGAGTGATTTAGCAAATTATTATAATGTTTATGCCAATTTATCCCAAGCTTCGTATAAAGGGCGACCTCAGTCTAAATCGTTAGCTAAACTTGACGATAATCAATTGAAAGAAATGGAAATAAAAAAATATGCTACATTCCATTTTCCCAACGCCAAAGACGCCCATGGAAATGACGCCAGTACTGTCTATCTCCAACCCGACAACACTGTAAAAACAATCAAAGAAAAAAACTGGGTAGGTAGGGAAAAGGTTTATAAAAAAGGGTTATTAACAGATGAGAAAGCTGGCTATAATTCTTATTATGTAACAGATACGCCGACCTTGAGTCCAAAAACGCAGCATACATATTTTGCCACTCGCGGTAGTGACGGCGTTTCAATGGACGTGAAAAAAGGTTGGGCAGGGAATAATTTGAATGACTGGGTCAATAATAATGGATCCTTTACGTTATTTAATGCCTATTTGCCTCAAGCAAAATTAGCCAATGAAGCCATGCATCAAAAGATAATGGAGATGAGTGCTAAAGCCCCTAATGCGACTATGTCGATTACAGGTCATTCTTTAGGAACCATGATTTCTATTCAAGCGGTGGCCAATCTCCCCCAAGCAGATCTCGCTAAAATTGATAAAGTAGTATTGTTTCAAGGGCCTGATGCGCGAGAAAGCATTAATAAAATGTCTCAACAAGCTCAGGAAAATATTCAACAATTAGAAGAACAAGGGAAAATCGATTATTATGTGAATGCGTTTGATATTGTCTCCATGTTGAATCGAAATAAAAAAGGGGTAGATGAAATTGGTCGGGTGCATTATCTATTACCGAAAACGTTCACCACTACTTTTGATCTGACGGACAAATACGGTTCTAGTCATGATTTTGGTCAGTATCAATTAAATCCTGATGGTACGCCCAAAGAAGCCAATCTAAAGGAACATGGCTATATTTTTGCGGCAGGAGTAAAAGTTTCCAAACTTATTGATAAATATTTAGGGAAAATCGTGGATGCTTCAGGTGAATCCTTAGCTAAAAACAGTCTCCAATTTTTGTTAAGTCTGCTATCTGAAGAAAATCGCCAGAAAATCATCAAAGAATATGAAAAAATCATTCACGAAGCAAAAATTGCCAGCCAATGGCAAGGGAAAGTGAGTCGTATTCAGAAAAGTTTAGCCAGTGCTTCAGGTAGTCAAAAGATTGAATTACGTAGTGAATTAGCAGAACTAATTGCAAAACAAGCTCAGCAAGCTGGAAAAGAATACGAACTACTTGTGAAAAATATCCTCCAAGAAGCAGAAGATGAAGTCCAGACAGTTTCAAAGGAAATTCGTGAAAGTGCAATGAGTATCCGACAGTATCTATCCTATGCAGAAGTTCAAGCAATGATTGCTCCTTACGAAAAAAGTCGTCTTTGGGATAGCGCTGAAGCAACAAATACTAGCAACCAAGCCAAGCAATACAAGCAAAAATTAACTGATTTTAGCGGAAAATTAACAACTGTTGCTAAAAATATTCAAGCATACGATCAACAAGCAAGAAGTAGTTTATTTCAAAAATAATAAATGAAAGGGTTTTCCTATGGATGAAAGAGAATTTCAAGAAAAATTAGAAGTAGAACAAAAAGCTCGTGAACGAGTAGCAATCCAGACAGTAATTACTGCTAAAAAAACACGAATTGCTACAACCAAACAAAACACAACCGCAAGTTTGAAAGAACTTTCAGAAGCCATGTTTCAGCAAACAAATAGTGCCCTACCTAATGCCTTGAACGGAGCTTTACAGGGGAAAAGTGCAGAATCAGCAGAAAAATTTTTAAAAGGAAGCCAGAGACCAAATTTAAAAACACCTGTCAAGGGAGAGTGACCGACAAATGGATGAACAGCGAAGAAAACGGCAATATTTAGAAGAACAATATTATGAAGAAAAAAATAAAATTCACCGCCAACAAGAAGTGCTGAGTAATCAATTAGTAAACTTTAGAAGAGAAACTGGACAATTGGTAGATAAAGTCAATTATTTAACGAAAAATGATCAATGGCACAAACAGCAATTTTACCATGCAATGGAACAAAGTGATCATCTGATACGTCAAGAAGGAAATCGTTATAGACAACAATTAGAGGAAAAAGAACGTGAATGGACGAGAACATATCAAAAAGAATTGGATAAACTCTAAAAAGAATAATGACAGAATTGCCTTTAAAGGTGATTCTGTCTTTGTTTATATCTTTGGATAAATAACAAACAGACATAATCATTTATCTGTCTGATTTTTTGAATAATCAGTTGCTTTTACAATTTAATATTTATATATTTGATAGGGTATAATTATTTTTAGATTGGGGAATAAATAATGAAAAAGTTAATTTTATTTTTAGGGAGTCTTTTTTTATTAAGTGGATGTGGTTCCGCTAAAGATTTAACAGAGTATGTGGATGTAGAATTTATGGGGATGGATACTCAAGGAACAGCTACTTATACTATTGATACAGAAAAATTAAATAAGGATGTTTTCAAGTATGATTCAGAGTCCGATTTTTTAGATGAAAAAGAACAGGAAGAAATGTCTGATTTTTATAATTCTTTTAAAATTAAGCTTGATAAAACAGATAAGCTATCTAATGGCGATAAAGTGAAAGTCATAGCTAAAGTTAATGAAAAGAAAACGAAAAAAATAAAATCTGGTGAAAAAGAAGTTGTAGTCGAGGGACTTGAAGAGCCACAAAAATTAACATCAGAGGATGTAGAAAAACACTTAGTAATTAATTTTAATGGTGTAAGCGGACGAGGTGTGGCACAAATTGATAACACATTTGATTCGCCACTAAATACTATAACATTTACGATTGAAAATGATGGTAAACTGAAAAATGGTGACAAAGCTAAAATTGAGAAAACAAAGGAATTAGAAGAAGCGCTGAGTAGTGAAGGATATGTACTTGATAAGAAGTTTGCCCCTGAATTTGAAGTTAAAGGATTAGCAAAGGTTGCTGAAGAAGCAACAGACATTGCCAACTTAGAAGACATTAAACGGATGATTGATGAAGAAGTCAAAAGACAATACAAAGACTCTGAATATTTTTCTAAATATGAAATAACATTAAACAAATTAATGTATCGTCAATTTGCTAAAGAAAATTCAGATGAGGATAACGGTTGGTACTCTAGTTCTAATACAGATGGTAATCTAATTGGCATCTATACTATAAAAGAGTATTCTACAGGAACGGATAGCAAGTTAAGAGATACCTTCACAGCAATTATTGGATATTCTGATATTGTTTTAAATGATAAAAATGAAGTGAATGTAGCAGAAATGGAAAAAATTTCTACGACAAAAGATGATACGTATTCATTAGAATCAGTTATTAAACTTTATGAAGGATATGGTTATACGGAAGTCAAATAGTCGAAGTCGTTAACTTAGTAGTGAATCGTGATAGAAGAACCTGATTTCAGGTTCTTCTATTTTCATGTTTCTTCTTATCCACTAAATACCAAACGATATGATTAAAAAAATTAATGAATTAGAAAAGCTGCGTATAGAGGAAGAGTTTGTGAAAGCAAAATTAAAAATAATCTTAGTATGTTTCATGTGAATAGTTTGAAGGATTGACTCGTTGAGCTAAAAAAAGAGAGGAACAATTAGGAGAGAGTATCCGCCTTCGTTAGGAATGACCAATTGAGCTAAACAACCATTACTAAAGACAAAATTGCTCAACGTCAAGCTACTAAAGGAAAAAAAATTCCTATTTACTATACAGAAAAATTAAATAATATTACTATGATCCAAAACGTGAGAGATACTCGTTCTCAGTTCGTCTTTACAATAACAAAAAAACCTACCAAAATAGCTGAAAAAAGCTTTTTTGGTAGGTTTCAATACTAAACCCTTTACGTCACAGGAGGGATTCGAACCCCCGACGTCACGCAATAAACGTTGATATTACAACGTTTTAGCTGGTGGTTAGGAATACTTTGGGTTCGCTATTTTCCCTTGTTTTTCCCGCCTATTTTTGTAAGTTGTGTAGTCGAACTTGACTCGAACTAGCACGTTTTTTCAATAAAATAACATTTTTTGGAAGGATTGAGTTAGATGAGTAAAAAAAAGAAAAGCTTATTTAAAATTGACCACATTGCACAACAAAAATTAGATTTATCAGAATTTGAAAAATTTAAAGAAACTTCTTCAAAGAAAAAGACACAAATAGAAATTAGAATGGCTCTAAAGAGGATTTTTAGACAGATGGAATTGAATGGAAATAGAGCTAGGACTATTAATGATTATCAAAAATACATGAACAATTTTATTGAAGTATGTAATATTGTTTATATATCAGATATTACTATAGATTCAATTTATGAATGGCTAGAAACAATGGGAAGTGTTCAAAATAGCACAAAAAGAATACGATACAAAGCTTTATCAGCAGTTTTGAATCGCTTTTTTGAAAATGGTTGGATAGAAACTAAGTTTTGGAGAGTTATAAAAATTAAAGTGGATGAAAAAGTAAAAGAGGCAGCTACTCAAGAAGATATAGATAGATTATTCAGAATACTTGATTTATCCAATTATTATGAATTCAGAGATGCATGTGCTGTGTTATTGATGTTTCAAACAGGAATTAGGATTAATACATTAAGCCAGTTAGAAAATAAACATATTAATTTTGAACGAAAGTGCTTAATTTTAGATGGTAGTATTATGAAAAACCATAAATTATCTATACTACCTATTTCTGATGAAGTATTACAAATGATAGTAACGCTTATAAAGCAAAATAACTTAATTAGAGAAAGTAAGAATGTTGAAAATAGTTTGATATTTATAACTTATGAAGGAACTAGTATACAAAAATCAGATAAATCTAATGCGATTCGTAGAAGGATAGGGCAGTATTCTAAAGATTTTGCCATTCCTAATATTAATCCTCATGGGCTAAGAAGAGGATTTGCTACTAATTTGTTAAAAAAAGGTGCTTCAGTTCCCTTGATTTCAAAAGCCTTAGGGCATGCAGATTTAGAAACAACATCAAGATATTTATATTTAGACAGTACAGAAGCTGCTAATGAATTGAGAGAGTATATATAAAATTCTGCATTTGTTAGAAAATGGATAATATGTTACTGACTAGGAGAGACAAAAATACTATAATAAAATTAAGATAGTTTTTTGTGTATTAAACATTGAATGTTTATAATAATCAATGTATTTTTCTGAAGGGATTTTTGAAAATATTTTACTAAATTTTAAATGAAAAGAGGAATTAAATTGGAAAAAAATTTTGACTACGACCTGATAAATAATCAAATTCACAATCTAATGGATGAACTTCTTGTAATGAAAAGTATTAAAATGATTGGTAAATTTCAAAAAAAACTTATGAACAAGGCTTTTAGAGTTGGTGAACAGGAAAGTAATTATATGGTTAAACTTAATAATGAAGAAGTAGAAATTCTTATTAAAAATAAAATAGCCAAAAGAAATGATAGGGTTTTTAAAAAGTCAAATATAAAAGATGGTGTTCGTTATTATGTCAATTTTATTAGTAGTAGTGGAGCGTTACTTGAAAGTAAACAATTCGGAGTGGTAGTAATCGATATTATTAAAGAAACTGATAATTTAACTAACTTAAATGTAACAGTTTTTTCAAGAAGTTCTATTGGTATGCATGAATTACCATTAGAAGTAGTTGAAGAAGAGTATGTATTATCCATAAAAAATAAATTGAAAAAAGAGGAACAGAAAACATCATCAAAGGAAAATTTTGAATATTCCCCAGAGTTATCCGCAGATGAAGATGTAGAGAGTATGTATCATCGAGATTATATAAGTTCACAAATTCTTTACAATAAAGAATATTTATCTCCATATGCTGAACAAACATTTAGACATGAAATGGATGGTGACAATAAGCTAAAACGCAAGTTAAAGAATACTTTTGTTATGATGAACAACAGAAATATTTTTTCCTCTACCTTAGGGCAGCCAACTAATGCTTATCAAGAAAAATTATTTCCTCCGATAGACAAAAAAGTAGATTTTCAAGAGTTTACTGCTGATTATGCGTGGGATGATGAAATTTGTTATTTTTATTCTATGTCAAAGTATTTGGATTATGAAATTGATGGTGGGGATAGAATCTATATGTCAACAAGCTTTAATCTAGGATACTCAAATATAGGAACATATTCTGAGATTGATACAGGAGCAGATGATATGATTTGGCGTGAGAAAGCATGTGGTGAGTTATTTATTACAGAAAATGGTATTACAATTTTTGATAAGGGGTATCAAACAAAATTAGAAAAACTAACTGGTCTTACAGGATATATGCGTAGAGTAATCCAAATTTCATTTTCAGACATTGATGTAGTTCAAGGAGTGATTCAGGATAATATAATAAAAATTATATTGAAAGATGGAAGGATTATAGGTTTACAAAAAGCAAATTCTAGAAGACAGGGAATAGGGTTTACTGAAGATGAAAATATATATATTGTGAATCTAATTGCATCAATAATACTAAATGAAAATAGCTATGATTCAAACCAATAAAGTTTGTGTTTGAATTTTATACAAAAATTGTAAATTGTTCGTAATGTAGTTTTGTATATAAAATAATTGTTTTTACGTTCTACAAATTTGCAACCTCCTAACAACGATGCTATAACGGTCCTTGTAAGAGGGATACTTTTGTAATTAGTATCCCTTGAAGATGTTGATTTATCAACATCGAAACAGACCACAAAGATGAAAAGGATACTTTAACTATTATTCAATGTAAAAGTATCCCTTTAAAACAGCATAGGAGGAGGTAAAATGACACGAAATATTATTAATGTAAAACCTATAAAAGATAAACAAGTGATGTTAGATTTTTTAACGGAATTGAAAAAAGGAAAACATGGAAAAAGAGACCATCTGATTTTTGTCATTGGTATTTATACAGGTTTACGAATTTCTGATATTTTGAATTTAAAAGTGTCTGATGTTCAAAATAAGACTACTACAGTCATTGTCGAGAAAAAGACAAATAAACAAAGAGAATTAAATCTATCCAATTTGACTAGTTTAATAATTGATTATTTAAATTCTTATCATGATGGACAATCTAATTGGTTATTTTATAGACCTTCTGACCATTCTAAACCGTTAGGAACCCATCAATACTATAAAGTCTTGCAAAGAGTCGCAGACACCCTTGAATTAGATTATATTGGCACGCACACGATGCGGAAAACATTCGGATATAAATACTACCGACAGTTCAGGGATATTCCTACGCTGATGAAAATACTAAATCATAGTAGTCAAGCAATCACGATTCGGTATATTGGATTAGAAGAGGAAGAAATTCGAGCAAGTTTAGACAAGTTTAATCCGTTAAATTAAAAACATGATATAATTAAGTAAAATTTGTAATTAATTAGGAGTGTTTTTGTGGAAAATCTTGTTGAAGATAATAAAGGACTTCAGTTGTTAGATACTTTATATGAAAAATGTTTGAATGGTATCCCTAGAGTATCTAAACCAGTCTCGGAATTAGCAGATGAGTATATAAAAAAATATGGTCGGACAGATAAAGCTATTGATAAATTAGTGAGAAACCAATTAAGTAAAAATAGCTTGAATGGCTTTGTGACAAGCTTCGGTGGGTTCATAACGATGCCAGTAACTCTCCCAGCTAATATCACTTCTGTTATTTATGTTCAAATGAGGATGATTGCTGCTATTGCATTAATCAGAGGATACGATTTAAGAGATGATGAAGTTCAAACTTTTGTTTATAGCTGTTTAGTAGGGCATGCTGTGGCAGATACGTTTAAAAGTGCAGGTGTACAAGTAAGTAATAAGGTTGCTTTAAATGCAGTGAATAAAATTCCAGGTAAGGTTTTAACTAAAATAAATCAAAAAATCGGCTTTAGATTTATAACTAGAGCAGGAACAAAGGGAACAGTTAATTTGACAAGAGCGGTTCCAGTTGTAGGAGCTGGAGTTGGAGCAACTATTGATTTTTCGACAACATGGGTAATTGCTAAAAGAGCAAAAAAAGTTTTTGAAGGTAATGATATAATTAATTTAGGGTAAATAAAAAAAGCACAGTCAATTAAGATTGTGCTTTTCGTTTCTCTTTTTTTAGCTGAACTGTATTAAACTTTTCTTTATTTTGTTGACTTCTAGTATAGAGCCTATGTGCATAATTGAATTCTTGTTTATTTGAAGTAAAGTATAGTGAAGTCTTTGACTTAGAAAATTTAGCGAGATAATAATAGAAATCCATCAAAGAATGAATCACATGAACATCATATTGTCTGTTTTGCTTCATTTCATAGAAAATAAGTTTATCTAGGTTTTCAACGTAAACTAGTATATCGTCACGTATGTACTGACTATTCTTTTCCAAATTTCTATATGAAAAACTATCTAATTTTTGTTCAATTAATGGTAAATATTCAAGGGTAGGAACAACTGAAATATCAATCATATCTAATGATTGTGTGTGATAGTTTATGTCTAATTTGTTACTAAGACATGAAACTCGAATAGGAAATTTAGTTAATACATTTTTGATACATTCGACAAAAAAATTATATTCTTCAGATTGTGGTGGTAATTGATTCACTAATTTATTCGCTTGTAGTTTTAGATGTTCATTAGTTTGAAAAGTATCTCTACCTGAAGAATAACAAGATAAATACAATTCTTTTTGATGGTCACAATTCGTTACAATATGAATATTTTCTGTAAAAATACCATAAGTTACAAGTTTTTGAACAACATTAGTTTGTCTATCTAAAGGTTTCATATTTTTAAAATCAAAAGTATTTGTATAGAAAAAATGTTTTTTTATTTTTTGCTTAGAAATCATTTTATTTTTTTCTAAAGTCTTTAAACGTGCTTCCAAGCTGATTCTGTTACATTGTAGTAATTTAATTAAAGTAGATTCATATATACCTTCTGAGTTATTTATTATCTGAAATAATTCCTCTGTGTCAATTGCTCGTTTGTTTACAAATTGAGTTGTCAAGTTCACTCCCTCCATATATTTTTTTGTTTTATTTTAATTGATTTAGTATTCTAAAAACTATCCCTTAGTGTATCTTATTCTCGTAAGTATCCATTCAACCCATATACTTATTAAGTAGTGTTGTCAAAGTGACGTATTTAAAAAAATTTTCATAGAGCTGCTGTTTAAAAAAATTCACGGAGGTTTCCATTGCATTTTTCAAAAATTCTTTCAAAAATGACCTAGTTTTAAAAAAGTTCTCGCAAAAGTTCTCAAAAAGTTCTTATCTAGGAATTCAAAAAATACCTCCATGTAGGGTTGATGTAGGGTTTGTGAAGGGTAGAAATATTGAAGATGTAGGGTTAACGTAGGGGTTCATTTTTAAATAAAAAAATATTAATTCTTATAAGTATCCATCTCGTAACTATCCTTTTTTACGCTCCCTATAATTCTATTATAGCATCGTTATTTTGGTGATGGAAATTTGAACGTTATGTATAAAATTTGTTGACAAAAAATGTAATTAATAACAAAACTCCTTTGATAATTTGTCAAAGGAGTTTTGAAATTAACGTGAAAACCAAGTACCATCCTGCATTTTAATACTATTGTTAGCTATTTTTGTGTTATGATTTTTTATAGTTACTTTACTAAATTTAGTAATTGGAAAAGCTAAGCTCTCTATACTTTCTACATTTTTAGGGATAATTAATTCCCCTGAATAATTTGAATTTGCAAATGCCCCTCTACCAATTGTTTTTAGATTTTCAGGAAGTTTTAATTCTCCACGAAGCATCATAACAGTACTAAACGCATTATTACCAATATGTTCTACAGAATCAGGTAAATTTATTTCAAAAGAGGAGTATGCTTTACTAAAAATACTATCGCCAATAACCTTTAAACCATCATTGAAAACAACTGAGGTTGGTGCAGATTTTTCAAATGAAGAACTCCCTATTTCCGTCAAGAATTTTGGAAATTGTATCTTACCATTTAAATTGGTTGATTGAAAAGCATTATTTTTAATTTTTGTAACTGGGATATCATGAATCTTATCTGGAAATACTAATGTTCCAGTCATTTTAGAATTTCCGTATAGATAATCTCCATTATAATTAGAACTCTTATCTATAGATAGCGTTCCATCTTCTAGTTGAGAAATTTCAACCCAGATTTCTGTTTCACCTGCTCTATTATTTTCACTTCTAATTTTAACGTACTTTTGTTCTTCTGTAATTTTTGGATATTGAGGGGAAGGAGTCTTTCTTGTTAAGTTACCTTCTGCTTGCTCTAAACTGTCAGTAAATATTGTCGATAAACTAGGTTTTAAAGTATCTCTAAATAGTAAATAGCTAATAGCTATAAAAATTCCAAATATAATTATTGCAACAACTATAAATAGTCCTTGACTTGTTCCATTTGTCATAAAAAATGACCTCCTTTTTGTTATTTTATTGTAGTATAAATTATAGCAAGTACTTATCAGAAATCAATTTTATAGAGTGTTTTTAATTTTGCTTATTCCTTTATTATAAGAGTTTTTGTGGTGTTTTCTGAATAATAATAGAAAAGTAAAGGCACAAATGATTTACTCGACAACTTCTTATCAGGATGTAATAATATAAGTATCTTGACGATAACCATTTTAAATAACCTCTATATTTAAATGCGTTTCAAATACCGTAGCATTGAAAGAATGTTACGGTATTTTTTATAGGTAAAATAGGTATTTTAAAATAAACTAAAATTTATAAAAGAAGGGAGGAAACTATTATGACAAAAATAATTGGATACATTCGGACTAGTAAGAATAATCAAAACTTAGGAGTAGAGGTTCAAAAAGAAGCTCTTAATCGTTATGCAATTGATTCTTTTTTCGTTGAACAAGTGAGTGGTCGGAAAGAAAATAGAAAAGAGCTAAATAAAGTTCTGAAAGTGTTAGAACAAGGAGATACATTAGTGATTTATAAAATCGACCGTTTGGGACGTTCTACTAAACAGCTGGTCAACATTATGAGTGAATTACAAGAAAGAGGAATTAATTTAATCAGTATTAAAGAAAATATTGATACGTCAACAAGTATGGGAAAGGTTATTTTTACAATACTTTCAGCGATTGCTGAACTTGAAGCAGACTATATATCTGAACGAACCAAAGAAGCATTAGCTGTCCTTAAAGACAACGGTGTTCAATTAGGGAACAAAGGATTAGACCAAAGAACGATTCATAAAATTAAAAAGTTATATGTAGAAACAGATTTAACGCAAAAAGAAATTGCAGAAAAATGTGACGTTTGTGTTAAAACAGTATATAATATAAAAAAACGGTATCAGTTAACCAGATGATGGTTTCATCATTATATAGAATCTGATATAATGATTGCCGGTAATGAACGTTCGTTTGTTACCTATGAAGCACAAAAAAATATAAATACATAGAATGGTTGATAAATCTGAATTTTTGTATTCGGAAATATCAGCTTTTTTTGTTTGTTTTTAACGAACGTTTGATTCACGCAGCAAAAGAAGAGAAAGGATTGAAAAAATGGCATTAAAAGATGGGGTAAAAATAATTATTCAAGATGCAGTAGAAGTTCCCGATAAAGATGAAAGTGGTTGTCTGGTTGGGTGTATTAGCTGGTTAATTGGGTTTGCAATTATTATAGGTATCTTAATTTTAGGATTTAAATTTTTGATGAATCATCCGATTTTCTTGTTTTGTTTTATCGCAGTAGCGTTGTTCATTGGTGTGAAAGTAAATAAAAAATAACAGGAGAGGTGAATAAAATGAAAAATTGGATACAGAAGGGCGTAGCTTTAGTGGGGATAGTTATAATAAGTGGCGGAGCAGGAGCTTATTTATATTCACAAGTAAAAGAACCAGTAAAAGCAAAAGCAGTTAGTAGTAGTTCTTCGACAATTACAGAAGAATCTATTGAAGATGAAAGTAGTTCAATTAATAGTATCTCTGAAGAACCAAATGAAAAAGTTGAAGAATTAAGTATAGTAGATAAATTTAAACAATTGAAAAACAATGAAAGTAAGTTTCAAGTGTTATTAGAAGGTAAGATAAAAACTGAGGATGACAGGTTTAATACCGATATTGTTGTGAAACAAAAAGATATTTACGAAGCATTTGAGATGGACGGTTTAAGTGTAGGTACTTTATTTTATAATGGTAAACCTAGTGCTTCAAATCCATTCTTTTATATAAGTAACTCTAAAGCCGAAGTAGTAGAGCCAACCGAAATTGGTTCAAATTTACAAATAGACAGTAGTAAATATGATAAATTTGTGACTCTGCTTTTAAATCAAGGTTCTGGTGAAACAAACTATTATTTGGTGACTAAAAAATCTGATGAAATAATGATAAGCTTGCACACTGTGAAAGACTTGGTAACAGAAGAAAATCGTGTAGAAAAAGCTTTACTGGCAGTAAAACCAATACACGCGAAACAGGCGACAGATACAAGAGATATAAGTAAAATGTTAAGTAGTTTAGAAAATGAAGAAGCTCCATCGCTTGCGGTTTTGAACAATCAAGTGAGTATTAATGGAAAAAATACTTCTCATTTAGATAACGTATATGTCTCATTAACAGATAATAACGAAACGATTTATTTGTATAGACAGATATTTGATGGAGCTTTAGATAAATTTGAACAATATTTCTTTACTATTGCGATATTTGACCACTTTTTTATGTAGGAAGACGTAATGGATAGTTTGACAGAGAAAAAATATGTACTAAATAAAGTAAAAAGAACGTTTATCAAAGCGAATGTGTCTATACCTAAACAAGTGATAAATAGTATAGCTAATCAATTGTATAATGAGTTTACCCAATGTTCAGAAAAAGAACAGGAATACTTATTGGATTCTGGTGAAATGGTAAAATTGCTTTGGAATAAACATGTGATAACAAAAGAAAAAGAATTATTAAAAGAGATATGATTTTATTCATGTCTCTTTTTTTATAAAAAAGTATCTTAAAAATTTTGTAAAAAGTCACTTAAAAAATGACCCTCGAAAAAGTCAACAAAATCAAGGGTTTTCTCTTTGTTGACAAAATTAACAGATTGTTGTTATATCAACGTTTTAAAGAACTATTTTTGAAAAAACCCCTCTCAAACGCAACGAAAAAATTTTTATGGGGAATTATCCACTTATTTTTGTCTGAGAGGTGTTTTTTAGTATGTAGATAGATTTAAAATTTGAAAAAATACCGATATATCAGCTTTTTTTAAAGATTTTACTGTTTCTAAGAAAGTGCTAGGAAAATAGGAGATAGCAAAATGAAATTTCTGATAAAAATAGACTACTTATTTTTTAGTGTCCAATTATGGTAGATTTACTTTACTTCAGTGTTGGATGATGGTAAGGTCCTATCGTGATTAGAAAATTAATAACTATGAAGGAGAAACTTACAATGAGAAATAAAAAATTTACAGAAGAAACTATTCAAAGACAAGAAAAAGTAAAAGAATGGTTAGATACTTTAGAAGGATATTATGGAGTGAAGATGACTAGTGTAGCTAACGCTGTCGGGATTCATTATCAAAATTTACATAACTTCAGAAAAGGACAACGAACGATAAGTGAAGAAAAATTAAGTGGATTAGAAGAATTGTTGCAAGTTAAGTATGGAAAATTATTTGAGGAGGAGTTATAAGTATGAAAATTGAGCTTTGTATAGAAGATATTCAAAGAAAGAGTAAACCTAATTCTGATGAAGTCAGGATGATTCAAAATGTGTTATATAAAAAAATAAAGAAAAAAGAAATTGATGGTATTGCTGAAAGTATTGCTGTTAATGGAAAAACAAGTATGTTGGCAACCTATTTTGAAACAGATGAATACACCGAACGTATTCACTCGATTAATTTTAAACAACAACAACTGATTATGCTCGATTTTGATAACTCTAAAGTAGATGTAGAAAAATATGGAATGACCACTTATGACTATATAAGGAATCATGATTTTATTAAACAAAATGCTTGTTTTATATATCGAACCTTTTCTGATAAAGAATCATCCGTCGATAAATTTAGAGTAGTTTTTTTACTGAATAATCCTGTGATAGATTATTTGGAAATTAGTAATATTTATACCAAATTATTTCGTTTATTTCCATCGGCGGATAGAAAATGTTCCAATCCTAACCGGTTATTTTTTGGAAGTAATCGAGGATATGAAGAAATTCATTTTTCCAATCTTTTAAATGTAAAGGAATTTACAAGTGATATTGTTCCAATTAAAAAAACAGTAAACAAAATAGTAAAAAAAGAGATTTCTAATGAACAATATGAAATTCAAGATAGAAAGCCAGTATGGCAATTGATTAAAGAAAATACGAAAGAATCAATCGATGAAGCAAGAGCTATTATTTTAAATAAATTTGATTTAGAAGTTTCTAAAGTGTATCCCTCCTATACGAATGCAAGGGTTATTTTGAGACAAACAATTGGCATGAGAGAATTTTTAGAATTACCTACGACAGAGCCATTTCACGATATTTTAGAAAAAGATGAAAAGCCAAGTGCGAGTGTGATAGAGTGGGAAGATGGTACTCAAATTTATCATAGATTTAATAAGGATTCTTTTGCAAATTTAGATATTTTGCGAGTAATTTCTAAACTGCTAAATTTAACAGGATATGAAGCACATCATAAGTCACTAGATTTATTGTTATATTTGACTGGTAGTGAATTAGACAGAAATTCTGAAACAGCAGAAAAAATTGATAAAATTCAATTTTTTAGAAAAATATTGAAAAATGAAAAATTAGCTGTTGAGTACCCTAAATTTACAAAGTTTTTAGGGAGTGACTTGCGTATTTCTATTGCATTACTAGATACTTTGTCCGAGTATATGTATGAGGATTTTAAGACAGGTGAAGTTCGTCACTTACTTTGTCTAACAAGTGAGAATATTGCTAAAGAAATAAATCATATTCTGGGAACAAAATATGACAGTAAAAGAATACAGCGAGTGATTAATAAATTGGCAATCACAGAAAATATTGAAAAACTAGAAGAATCTCAAATACCTGCTGAATTGTTTGCGAAGTATACGGAAAATTCGTATGAGAAAATAGTAAACAATAAATACCATCATACGAATTTTATCGAATTCAAAGATACAGATATGGAAAAATCAGAGAATATATCTAAAGAATTGTATGCTAATAATTATACATTGAATGCTTTGAATTTTGAAGGAATTGCTAGGATTCTGGGAAAAGATATTGCGAGTAATGTTTTTAAACAAAGAGAAACAACCGTATCATCTAAAAAAATTAAGGTAGATAAAAATTTATTGTCAGAGTCAAAGAAAGAGAATGAAATGAAGATAGCGAAGTATATATTGAAAACAATTGAAAAACAAAATTATGTATCTGAAAAAGACGTAATTTTTTATGTTTATAAATATATGTTGAAGAAAAAAACAAAGAAAGATGCTGAATATTTGGTAAAGCAATGCCGTGCGAATATCTGTAAAGACTATGATTTAGAACTTATCAGAATAACAAATAGTATTAGAGATAATTATAATATACCTAAAGAAATAACGAGTAGAAGTATCATGTACGTAAGGAATTACTAGTATTATTGAGGGAAGTGTATGAGTTATACACTACCGATATTGAACTGTAACTTTCATTCAATTTCCTTAATAAAACTAGGGGTAAATAACCTCTTTTATAATCATACCTCAAAGAACTTATTATTTATATATTCTTCTTTGAGGTATGATTATAAAACCTATAAAAAACACCCATAAAAAGGGAGTTTTCTTAATGAAAGTTTCAATTCAATATTAATGGTACATAACATGTAGGTTTATAATCATAGATACTGATTTAGTATTAGCAAAGCTATGCTTTGCTAACTTAATAGAGATTCTAGGTTTAGTAAAATAGCTAAAATTTGCTTTCTATAATTTTATATATAATAAATAACTATAATTTTCTCTCGTATTTATTGATAAAAAAGTATTTGCTATCCTCTACCCCATAGGTATATATAGTTAATCATTTCGAATTTCATATTTTGAATCATTAAAATAACTTATATACAATTCTGAAACTCTTATCCCCTTATTTAAGAGTCGTTAGAATAGTATTTGATAAATTATTAATGGAAAATCAAAACGGCTTAGAATACATTTTAGGCAGCGTGAAATTGATTTTTTAAAATATGTATAAGTGAAAACATTTTTATCTGATTTAAAAAGAATTGAGAAATGGTATATATATTAAACATTTGTTTTGCTTGTTTAATATATATACTAAAAAATATTTTTTAGATACTTTTTAATAGTTAATTACCCATTAAAGAATTTTCGTGTTGTTTGAGAGGTGTTTTTTGGAAAAATAATACATTGAAACGTTGATATAATAATAATCTGTTGGTTTTGTCAACAAGTAGAAAAATATTAATTTTATTGACTTTTGAAGAGGTCATTTTTTAGTTTGATTTGGTGGGAATTTTGAGATAAATATAAAAATTAAATTAATTTCTTTAATCCTTTTTGGCAATTGTCCTATTTATTGTCCTTTTTTGATTTTTTACTTGGTATTAAAAGATTGTCATAATATAATTGTCTTGTAGGCTTCTCAATTTATAATGTGAACCTATTTAAAAATATTCTGGAAAGGGGAATTAAGTGAATTGCAACAGTAAAAAATTACAATAAATTGATGAGGATTTTAGATTTAAGAACAAGGTTACTGGGTGAAACATAATGATAAAAAATCTTTAAGTTCTACTTGAATTGCTTCTTTTAAATGCAAAATTATATGAACTTGGAGGTATATGCAAACGCATTTAGAATAGAAGCAATTGTAGATTTTTCTAATAGAGAGGTTAAGATAATCTTGTAAATAGTACATTGCATAATGGAAAATAGGATTTTACTAGAGGAGAATGATTATACAACGCAATCTACATAGTCCTTTGAGAAAATTACTATTTTAAACATTAATTATAAAGAGGAGTGCATGTTTTTATGTTAGATGTATCAGAAGCTATTAAAAAGCAGACTAAAGAAACTATTGTTCCATTCTATTTTTATGACAAGTTAGATGATAAACAAATAAATACTTTATTGGAAAATATTGGTTTAAAAGTTTCTGGAGGAAAAGAAGCTAAGGTTTATCGTCTGTTTTCTTTTTTACAAAATGAGAAGGAACTAAGTAGCGAGTTATCGGATTGTTTAAATGATTTTTTCCTAGATACAATTAAATATACCAGTAATAGAATTATGATTGAAGTTCCAATCAAGTTTTCTAATAATTCTATATCATTGAAAAAAAATACTTTATTAGCAAATGTTAGAGAATTAGAAGTCAATCACATAATGAGTCTAATAATTAATCCTGAAAATAATATTCTGGTTAATGATTTGAGTGGAGAGTTTAAATTAATTTATAGGCATGCAAAATTTGATGGAGCTGATGTAGAACAGATTGAGCTAGCATATGTTAGACACGTTGAATATGCTATAAAAAATGGAAACAATATAAAAAAAGTAAATAAGTATGAATATGTGTGGTGCGACATAAATATTTCTAAGGCAGAATTAAAAATATTCATATCCAATAACAGAAAAACAACAGATGATAAACAAGAAGACGGAACTATACATTCAATGAAGGAGTTTTTCTCAAATAAGTTATCTAAAGAATTTGATTTTCGAATAGCTTCTGTTAATGACAGCCAAACTCTTTTTAAAATTTATAGAGAGCTAACTTCAGAAACAGAAAATAAGTATAGTGCTATGGTAACACCCTATGAACCAATAATAAATGATTTTGTAGAAGAAATGAAAAATAATTTAAATATTGAGGATAACGAAGATATTGATTTAGCTAATAGAATTACTAAGCTTTTAGAAAGAAATTTAATTCAAAAAGATTTTGAAAAAATACGTAAAGACCCTCAAGCTGATGGGAGAGTTATCAGCTTGGATTTTCATGATGGAACAGGTAGTAGTGTTAAGGCAACTACAGGTGGTGTAAAGCATACAGATGATGGATTAGTATTATTAGACATGCAAGATAGTGATGTTTATTTTGACACTAAAGAAACGATTTATTCTTTAAAGAGTTTAGGGATTTTGGTTGTTGAATGGAATGCTATTCGTGATTTTCCAAAACTTGAGGATAGATATCAAAAACCAAAAGCAACCTACATTGCTTATAAGGATTACTATGTATGCTCTATAAATAGAATAAATCTTAATAAGGAGATTAGTGATTATGTACTATCAAAGTTTGAAAGATATAGAAATTTGCCTATCTAACTCAAATAGAACTGAAGATAAAATGATAGCAAAATATGTTTGCGAATTGGACGAGTGGCTGATTTCAAGGCCTACAAGATATAAAAATAGATTGAATCCTTTGCAATTTTCATTTGATAATAATATCAGTATAGAAATAGTTGAATATTTATTTGAATTAGGATTAGAGAAAAATTTATTTGAAGTCTATTACGAAGCTGAGACTGATTTTAAGGAACCATTAGGGCTTATTACTCAGGATAATTTCGATGAGTTAATTGAAAAAGGCAACATAAAAATTGAACATCCATTTAAAGATGAAATTTGCTTAATTAATATAAACAACGTTGAAATTTTATTTTCACTAAAAGAGAGACCCACTAAAATTTTGGATTTTAAAAATTTTCCATCAAAAAAAGCTATAGCCCCTGCCTACACAGGGGATAAAGCAGGAGAAAGTTTACGTGAAGCACTACTCAATAGGGGGACTAGGAAATGAATAAAAAAACTTTAGAGTTGAGAACATTAATTTTAACAGCTATAGTATTGACCCTAACTATTGTATCAATTATAGGAATGATAATTTTTTTTAATAAGGTAACCAGCGAAAAGCAAGCTAATTTTTATTTTGATGTTTGTTTATCTTTTATTACATCGTTATTCTCTGCAATGATAGCTTATATAGTAGCAGTTATTCAGGTTAAATCCTCTTTGAATTTGGAAAAAGAATCTAATTTAAGGCAGAATATAAAGGATATTGGGCTAATTCTTATCGAAATGGAAGACAATATTGAGGTTTTGGATATATCAATCAATTGTTTAAAAGAAGAACCTGATGAAACCATATCAGAAAATCAATTTTCTTCAGATATGTGGGAAAGATTAATCAATAAGATTGATATTCCAAATGATTTAATGGCAGACTTTCTAAGAGTAATGAAAAAGAAAGAGTTGATTTTTTGTAATGAGAAAGTTAGTTTACAAGAGTTAACAGACTTTAAAAAAGAGTATATGGAAATATATAATAATTTAGAAAAATTAAAGCAACAATTTAATTGATATCTTGGAGTGTATTAGTTTAGCAAATTATAAGTGTGAGCTGAATTTATCTTAAACTAAAAATTACCATTTACAAATACTAGGATACGTTTTTTTATAGGTAATACTATGGCTAATTTTTCTGATAAATTTTATCTTTCAAAAGAATTAATGTTTAAATTATCTGGCGGTTCAGATGCAATGATTGAATATGACTTTTCTTATTAATAGATTGACATTGTTCATTTAAGTGATAAATATGAACAATGTTAAATAATAAATTCATGCCTATCCTTATATATCTTTCTTGGATGTAAAAAAATTTTGTGCTAAATTTATTGATTCGGTACTATCTGAAAATCAAAGAAAACATGAATATTATGCTATTTTATAGAAAGTCTTTTTTTTATCAAAATTCGATGAGAGGGGACTTTTTAATGAATTACACTGATATAGCGTTTTTATTTTTATCTTGTTATAATTAATATGAGATATTTCTTTTTGCTATTATGTTTATAAAGAAATTTTATCCTTTAGCAATCTTATTTAAGTATTTAATTCTGAGGTATTAAATAAAAAATAGAGTAAAACATTAAGTAATTAGAGGTGGATAATTTACCCCACCTTTTTTCTTCGTTAATAAGTAGTATTAAAAGTTTTGAGGGTTGAAAAGGTGGTCTAAAAATTTTTGAGTACAGCAGGATAGAGCATCCGCCTTCTATAGGACTGGTCGGTCGAACTAAACAATCATTAATAAAGATAAAATTGCTCAAAGTCGAGCTACTAAAAGCATTTAAAAGTACAAAATAATCACTATACAGAAAAATTAAATAATGTTAATATGGTCCAAAACGTGAGGGATACTCGTTCCCAGTTCGAATCCTAGTTCGTCTTCACGATAACAAAAAATATACAAAAAAACCTACCAAAATAGCTGAAAAAAGCTTTTTTGGTAGGTTTCAATACTAAACCCTTTACGTCACAGGAGGGATTCGAACCCCCGACCGTCCGCTTAGAAGGCGGATGCTCTATCCTGCTGAGCTACTATGACAATAGTTGTAACACAACAAAGCTAATTATAATGGAAGTAGTGTTAGAAAGTCAATCGGAAATTTAAATAACAGAAGAAGTTTTTTTGGAGAGAGAAAGTGAAGAAAATATAGAGTTTATATTGACGAGGTTTTCTGGTTCTGTTATTATAGTTAGTGTTGTAATTGTGGTCTCCACAGCTACAACCGCACAGAACAAGTTTTTAAGCATGAGTAATCATCACTTGGGATGGCGAGTCTAAGTCTAGAAGAAGGAGGTGCTGTATAGCATGTACGCAATTATCAAAACTGGTGGTAAACAAGTGAAAGTTGAAGTAGGTCAAGCAATCTACGTTGAAAAATTAAACGTTGAGGCTGGCGAGAAAGTTGTTTTTGACGAAGTTATCTTAGTAGGTGGCGAATCTACAAAAGTTGGTGCGCCAACTGTTGCAGGCGCAACTGTTGAAGGAACTGTTGAAAAACACGGCAAACAAAAGAAAGTCGTGACTTTCCAATACAAACCTAAAAAACACTCTCACCGTAAACAAGGTCACCGTCAACCGTATACAAAAGTTATGATCGAAGCAATCAACGCTTAATCTCTCTTGTTGACAGGAAAGAAGGCCTATCAATGATTAAAGGTTCTTTTAAACGAACAGGCTCCGGCCGAATCGTTTCATTCGAATTAACCGGGCATGCTGAAGCAGGTCCTTATGGCAGCGATGTGGTTTGCGCGGCAGTTTCTGCCTTAGCAATTAGCACAGTCAATGGGATTGATGCCTTAGCAGGTTTTGAACCGATTGTCGAAGTTGATGATGTAGAAGGTGGCTACCTTTATGTCGAGATGTTAACAACTGTCAATCAGGAACAAAAAAATATTGCCCAAATTCTATTAGAAAATCTTTTATTAGGTTTACAATCAATAGAGAACGAAAATACTGAATTTATTCAAATAAAAACAATCACTGAGAAATAGGAGGTGCAGACTATGTTATTGACTATGAATTTACAATTATTTGCCCATAAAAAAGGTGGCGGTTCTACATCAAACGGCCGTGACTCTGAATCTAAACGATTAGGCGCTAAAAGTGCTGATGGCCAAACAGTTACAGGTGGTTCAATTTTATACCGTCAACGCGGAACTAAAATTTATCCAGGTGTGAACGTTGGAATCGGTGGCGACGATACGTTATTTGCAAAAGTTGACGGTGTGGTACGTTTCGAACGTAAAGGCCGCGACAAAAAACAAGTATCAGTTTATCCAGTAGCTAACTAATACGATTAAAAAGCTGAATCTGCGGATTCAGCTTTTTTTGTCTTGCATAAAGGGTTAGCCGGAAAATAAAGAAACGTCTCAAAATAAAAAAAATCTCACATTGGGTTTAACTGCTTGTCTGACAAGGTTAATTGATGATATATTTAATGTAATAACAAGCATGTTATAAAATAATTGAGTCAAAAGAAAGAAGGGTATTATGCAGAAGAATTTTAGTGTAGTAAAGAAGTACGTGAATTTGATTTTGGATATTGTATTAGGGATTTTAGGAGTTTTCTTATTAGTATTTATGGCTAGTTATTTAGTTGACCTCGCTACATATCTCATGAAGCCAATGACGCCGGATAATTTTTCAGTTATCATGCAAGAAATTATTTCATTCTTTATGTTATTTGAGTTTATTATGATGATTCTTCGCTATATTCAAGAAGGACACCATATTCCGATTCGTTATTTGATTTTAATTTGTTTAACCGCAATTTTACGTCAATTAATGGTTGCACATGGCGATGGCTTGCAGACTTTATTGTTATCTTTATCAATTCTTTTACTAGTGGTTGTGCTATTTATTCTCGGGTTAAATGGCAGCAAATTTTATACGCTAGGAAAAGCGAAAGTAGAAGAAGATCACGAGCAAGATTTTCATCATTAATCGAACATAATCAAAGACCGTCCAACGTGAGAATTTTTCTCTAACGTGGGGCGGTCTTTTTAATGCATAGTTAAATAGTTAACTCAATCAGTTCAATCGTGGGTAAGACACCAAAGCGTGCGCTGATTTTAGTGGTTCCGATTCCTGGGTGAACAATTAGCGGCGTTTCATCTTCTAAATGATAAAGCCCATGTGTATATTTTTTAGCAAGCTGATTTTTGTAAGTGAAAAAAGGCAAGCGAATCTGTCCGCCGTGACTATGTCCTGCTAAAATGAGGTCAATGTTTTTGTTGACTGCTGAGTCTGCGACATCTGGCTCATGGGTTAGTAGCAGAGTGGGCGTTCCAGTAGGGCGGTTGACTAAAGCTGCAGCTAAGTCGGTTTGTCCATATAACGAATCTTCTAAACCAGCGACGTACAAGGAGATGCGGTGTGAGACAGGCAGTAATTTGCCCGTGTTTTTTAGTACGGTAAAGTCGGCAGCTTCTAAGATTGTTTCGTAAAAATTGGTATCTAACCCGCTATACTCGTGGTTGCCATAAATAGCGAATTTGCCATAAGGGGCGTTAATTTTACGGAAAAGTTGACTCACTTCATCCTGAATTTCGCTACCGAAACGGGCATAATCATCAAATAAGTCTCCTGTAAAAACGACTATGTCTGGTTGTAATGTATTTGTTTTTTCAACAATCTGTTTTAAGGCCTTCACAGAATAATTCTTTTTTAAATGAATATCAGAGAGTTGGACAATCCGTAAGGTTTTCCCTGATTCTGTTACTTTAATTTGATTTTTGTGTATGACTAAGCAGTTAGGTTCAATAAAAAAACTATAGCTTAAAATGCCGATAATAATGAAAAATAGTGCCAGAAATAAATAAACGTTCATAATTTCCTCCTTGAAGTCGCTAAATTAGTTTACTACAAAAGTGTTAAGCAAAAAATAAGGAAAGGTAAAATTTTCAGTAAACTTTCTCGATGAAGTTTTTTGGTGATTCATGCTTTTCTGAAGCAAATTTGCTATAATGAAAAATGAGAAAAAAGAAAGAAGGTCGAACCAATGATGGCAAGAGTCGAAAAGCTACGGGAGTTAATGAAAGAAAATAATTTACAAGGATTTTTAGTGACAAGTCCGTATAATTTACGTTATTTAACCAATTTTACTGGGACAACAGGCTTGGCAATGATTACATTAGATAAAGCTTTTTTTGTAACGGATTTTCGTTATACGGAACAAGCTGCGGAACAAGCAACTGGTTTTACTATCGTTAAAAACACAGGACATATTTTTGACGAAGTAGCAGATTTAGCTGAACGTTTGCAATTAGATAATTTAGCTTTTGAAGAAACGCAAGTTAGTTTCGCTGATTATAGCTTATTGGAAGAAATTTTACCATGTGAATTAGTTCCTGTAATGGGTTTGATTGAAGAATTAAGAGAAGTGAAAGATGAAGAAGAAGTAGCGATTATTGAAAAAGCGTGTGCCATCGCGGATCAAGGATTTGCCTTTGTCTTAGAGATGATTAAACCTGGAATGACAGAGATTGAAGTGGCTAATCAATTAGATTTCTTCATGCGTTCAAAAGGAGCCAGTGGTGTTTCTTTTGAGACAATTGTGGCCAGCGGTCTACGTTCAGCGATGCCACATGGCGTTGCTAGCCATAAAGTCATCGAAAAAGGTGAGTTAATCACTTTAGATTTCGGTTGTTATTATGAAGGCTATGTTTCTGATATGACACGGACATTCGCTATTGGTAGTATTCAGCCAAAACTAAAAGAAATTTATGAGATTGTTTTAGAAGCACAATTAAAAGTGTTAGCAGAAGCTAAACCTGGGTTGACGGGCATTCAATTAGATGCGATTGCACGGGATCATATTGCTTCCTATGGCTATGGCGATGCGTTTGGCCACAGTACTGGTCATGGCATTGGATTAGAAATTCATGAAGGACCAAATGTTTCATTCCGAGCAGATAAACAGTTTGTACCAGGGAATGTGATTACGGACGAACCTGGAATTTATTTGCCAGGAATTGGTGGCGTGCGTATTGAGGACGATTTATTAATTACTGCTGAAGGTAATCGTGTATTAACACACGCGCCAAAAGAATTAATCATTTTATAAAGGTTGGGAGAACATGGATATCCAAGAGTATCAGCGGTTTATTAGCGCGTTTTATAAAAAACGTAACTGGTATCAATATGATCCGTTTATTCGTTCCAACTTTTTAACAGAAGAAGTCGGCGAAGTTTGTCGAGCCATTCGGACAATTGAAATTGGCCGTGATCGACCGGATGAAACAGTTTTGGCGGATGAAGAGAATCTGGAAAACTTAACGGAAGAGTTAGGCGATGTGTTGGATAATTTATTTATTTTAGCGGATAAATATGACATCTCTTTAGAAATGATTATGCAAAAGCATCGGACGAAACTAATGGAACGTTATCCTGAAGAATAAAGACGTAAAAATAAGAAAGCCAAAATTACTTGGTCTTTCTTATTTTTACGTCTAAAGGCTTGAATTAGAAATTTATGACAAGAAATTATCTGTTCTTTTAGTCAGAACTTAGCTTTTCTGGTAGCGAAATAGGCTAATTAATGATAAACTAAGAACGAGTATTGATAAGCAAAATTTGGACGTTCTTTCACAACTAACTGAAGAAACCAGTGTTGTTTTAATTTTTAAGAATCATCCGTTGCTTAAAAGAGAATCCTTAAGAGACTTAGTGATTCATCAAATAAATCGTTTATTTAACGATTTTGTGCGTAATAGATAAGGAGGACAACCAAATGTCAGAAGAAAAAAATCTTGTAATCAATGCAAACGATTCTTTAGGAGAAATCGTGATCGCTCCTGAAGTCATTGAAGTAATTATCGGAATCGCTGCTTCAAAAGTAGAGGGCGTTTATGGGATGCGTGGCACGTTTGCCAATAATGTGAATGAATTATTAGGCCGTGCAGCACACGGCAAAGGTGTATATTTACGAACAGAAGAAGAAGGCTTAAAAGTCGATATCTATTGTTACTTGAACTACGGTGTTTCTGTGCCAAAAGTTGCATTAGAAATGCAAGACCGTGTGAAACAACAAGTCTTATTTATGACAGATATTGATTTAGTTGAAGTGAATATTCATGTTGTAGCGGTAGTACCTGAAAAAATCCCTCAACCAGACTTAAATGAATTATTCCCAGAAGATGAAGATGGAGAAGAGAATGAGTAAAACAGAATTAACCCGTCACGAGATTCGTGAAAAAGCGCTCCAAGCCCTTTTTCCTTTAGATTTTAATGCTGATTTAACCAAACAAGATGCCATTGATTATGCATTGGCTTATGATAATCGGGAAATCGTCAGTGAAGATGGCGAAGACCTAGTCCCTACGTATTTAGATTTACTTGTCGGCGGTGTGTGTAGCCGCAAAGCAGAACTAGACGAAGTGATTACGAACCATTTAGGTAATAACTGGTCTATGCAACGCTTAGCAAAAATAGATATTGTTATTTTACGTTTAGCTATTTTTGAAATGCTATACGTTTCAGATGTGCCAAACATTGTGGCATTAAATGAAGCCGTTGAGTTAAGTAAAAAATACAGCGACGACCGTTCACGTAAATTTGTTAATGGTGTGTTATCAAATGTAATGAAAGAAATTGATTCAGAGGCGTAAGCTCTGAATCTTTTTTTACTATCTAACTGGTGTTAAGATACTGGGTTATATGCTAAAATAAATACTATTAAAGAAGTAAAGAAACAATAGAGGGAGCGAAGGAATGAGTACAGTAATTAACGGTCGTGAATTAGCAGATCAAATGCAAGCAGAGATTCAAAAAGATGTAGAAAAGATGACACAACAAGGCATCCAACCAGGATTAGTTGTTTTATTAGTTGGGGAAAATCCTGCCAGCCAAACGTATGTGAGAAATAAAGAACGTGCAGCAGCCAAAATTGGCATTCTGTCAAAGGTCGAAAAACTGCCAGAAACTATTTCAGAAGAAGAATTATTGGCTGAGATTGACAAATATAATCAAGATTCACGCTTTCATGGCATTCTTGTACAACTACCTTTGCCAAAACATATTGATGAAGAAAAGATTTTATTAGCGATTGATCCCAAAAAAGATGTAGATGGGTTCCATCCAATGAATTTAGGCCGTTTGTTTGTAGGCAAACCTGAAATGATTCCTTGCACGCCGTATGGAATTATGAAGATGTTTGAAGCCTATGATATTGATTTAACAGGTAAACGTGCGGTGGTTATTGGTCGAAGCAATATTGTTGGCAAGCCAATGGCACAATTATTGTTAATGAAAAATGCGACCGTGACGATTGCCCATTCTAAAACTGAACATTTAGCAGAAGTTGCAAAAGAAGCGGATATTTTAGTTGTAGCAATTGGACGCGGGCATTTTGTCACCAAAGAGTTCGTGAAACCAGGTGCGGTAGTGATTGATGTGGGTATGAATCGCAATCAAGAAGGAAAACTGATTGGTGATATAGCATTCGATGAAGTTTCTGAAATTGCAAGCTATATCACGCCGGTTCCCAAAGGTGTTGGCCCAATGACGATTACCATGTTAATGTATCAAACAGTCGAGGCAGCAAAAAAA
Organism: Enterococcus sp. DIV1090; assembly: GCF_050537975.1. Taxonomy (NCBI): domain Bacteria; kingdom Bacillati; phylum Bacillota; class Bacilli; order Lactobacillales; family Enterococcaceae; genus Enterococcus; species Enterococcus sp. DIV1090. The sequence goes on from NZ_CP172917.1 coordinate 768,028, forward strand.
CAAAAGTAAGGTGAAAAAATGACGCAACAGTATTTAACAGTAACAGCCTTAACGAAGTATTTAAAACGTAAATTTGATGCAGACCCTTACTTAGGACGTGTCTATTTAACAGGTGAAATTTCGAACTTTCGCTTCCGAGCGAACGCGCATCAGTACTTCAGTTTAAAAGATGACCATGCGAAGATTTCTGCAATTATGTTTAAATCAGCCTTTCAAAAATTGAAGTTTCAACCAAAAGAAGGCATGAAAGTCATGGTGGTGGGGCGGATTTCGCTTTATGAAAACAGCGGCTCCTATCAAATTTATATTGAACATATGGAACCAGATGGTGTAGGTGCACTTTATCAAGCATTGGCAGAATTAAGAGAAAAACTAGGAAAAGAAGGACTTTTTGAAGGGCCTAAACAACAGTTGCCTCGTTATCCCAAACGAATCGCTGTGGTTACAAGTCCTAGTGGTGCTGTTATTCGGGATATCATTACGACAGTTAAAAGACGGTATCCGATTGCACAACTGGTCCTTTTTCCAACCTTGGTCCAAGGCGAGCAGGCGGCGGATGACATTGTGCGGAACATTCAGCGAGCCGATGCGCAAGGCGATTTTGATACGATGATCATCGGCCGTGGCGGTGGTTCAATCGAGGATTTATGGCCATTTAATGAAGAAAAAGTGGCTCGAGCCATTCATGCTGCCACCACACCGATTATTTCATCGGTTGGTCACGAAACAGATGTGACAATTGCCGATATGGTAGCAGATGTTCGTGCAGCAACGCCAACGGCAGCAGCGGAACTAGCGGTACCAGTTTTAAATGAAGAACTATTAAGAATTAGTGAACGGTGTAGTCGTTTAGAACAAAGCTTTTTATATCTCTTACAACAACGAACAGAACGTTTCCAACGACTACAAAATTCTTATGTGTTTAAGCAACCTGAGCGACTTTATGAAGGTCAAACGATTAAATTAGATCGAATGACGCAACGTCTTTTCCAAGCAATGACAACGATTCATCACCAAAAACAACGTCAAGCCCAAGGAATTATCGCTCAATTGCAACAACAGACACCAAAGGGACAATTAAGAGAAAGTCAGCAACAATTGGCATTTTTACAACGAAACTTGCAAACACAAATGACACAATTGTTCCTAAACAAACAAAAGCAATTCACGTCTGCTGTTCAACAATTAGACTTACTCAGCCCACTCAAAATTATGGGTCGAGGATATAGTTATACTACAAAAGAGGACCGTGTCGTTAAAACTGTTACCGAGTTACAGCCAGCAGATCAATTAACGATTCATTATGCTGACGGTACAGTTCAAGCAAACGTCGAAACAATAACAGCGAAAAAAGAGGAGTTTTAACATGCCAGCAAAAGAAAAAACGTTTGAAGAATCATTAAATGCCTTAGAAGAAATCGTTCAGCGCTTAGAACGAGGAGATGTTCCTTTGGAAGAAGCCTTAGCTGCCTTTCAAGAGGGCATGGCATTAAGTAAACAATGTCAAGATACATTGGAAAAAGCGGAAAAAACTTTAACGAAAATGATGACAGAAAACAATGAAGAAATTGTTTTTGAAGAGAGCGAGGAAGCGTAATGACGAATTTTAGTCAACAGCATTTACCGTTGGTTGAAAAAGTCATGGTCGATTTTATCGCAGAATATACTGAAAATGAGCGTTTGAAAGAAGCAATGCTCTACTCAATACACGCAGGTGGCAAACGATTACGCCCATTATTAGTGTTAACAACAGTGGCCGCTTTTCAAAAAGAGATGGAAACACAAGACTATCAAGTGGCTGCCTCTTTAGAGATGATTCATACGTATTCATTAATTCATGATGATTTACCAGCAATGGATGATGATGATTTACGTCGTGGCAAACCAACCAATCATAAAGTGTTTGGTGAAGCGACTGCCATTTTAGCAGGGGACGGCTTATTAACAGGTGCATTTCAGTTACTTTCTTTGAGTCAATTAGGCTTAAGTGAAAAAGTTTTACTGATGCAACAACTGGCAAAGGCAGCGGGGAATCAAGGCATGGTTGCCGGCCAAATGGGTGATATTGAAGGAGAAAAAGTCAGCTTGACTTTAGAAGAGTTAGCGGCTGTTCATGAAAAGAAAACTGGAGCGCTAATTGAATTCGCCTTAATTGCCGGGGGCGTATTAGCCAATCAAACAGAAGAAGTCATTGGTTTACTGACACAGTTTGCGCATCACTATGGCTTGGCTTTTCAAATTCGTGATGACTTATTAGATGCCACAAGTACAGAAGCAGATTTAGGTAAAAAAGTAGGCCGAGATGAAGCGTTGAATAAAAGTACGTATCCAGCTCTTCTAGGGATTGCTGGCGCGAAAGATGCGCTAACACATCAATTAGCAGAAGGTAGCGCTGTTTTAGAAAAAATCAAAGCAAATGTTCCCAACTTTTCAGAAGAACATTTAGCAAACTTGTTAACTCAGTTACAATTGAGATAGAAAGAAGGCACTTATGAAAAAAGAACGCATTGATGTCTTGGCGTTTAATCAAGGACTATTTGAAACACGAGAAAAAGCCAAACGTAGTGTGATGGCTGGTTTGGTTTACAATGATAAAAATGAACGTTTAGATAAACCAGGGGAAAAAATTTCTGTGGAGACACCCTTACATACTAAGGGCCAAGTAATGCCTTATGTTTCTCGTGGGGGCTTAAAACTAGAGAAGGCACTAAATGTTTTTGCAATCAACGTTCAAGGCAAAACAATGCTAGATATTGGTTCCTCCACAGGTGGTTTTACCGATGTTGCTTTACAAAATGGGGCTCGTTTGAGTTACGCTTTAGATGTTGGCTATAACCAACTAGCATGGAAAATTCGGCAAGATGAACGCGTGGTGGTAATGGAACGTACCAATTTTCGCTATAGTAAACCTGAAGATTTCACTGAAGGGGTGCCGGATATTGCAACGATTGATGTTTCCTTTATTTCATTACGCTTAATTTTGCCACCTCTTCATGATATTTTGAAAAAAGGCGGTAGTGTGGTGGCGTTAATTAAGCCGCAATTCGAAGCTGGCAAAGAGTTTGTTGGGAAAAAAGGAATCGTGCGTGATCCAGAAACCCATCAAATGGTTGTGGAGGAAATTACACGCTTTGCCATGAATAACGGTTATGATGTGAAAAACTTAGATTTTTCACCAATCACTGGTGGCGAAGGAAACATTGAATTTTTGGCACACTTAGTTTCTGTTGAAGGAGAAGGATCCTATCAAGCAACAGAATCCATTGAAGAAGTTGTCGCGCATGCGCATCAAAAATTAGCGGAATGATGAGAAAAGTTAGAAGAAAGAAGTGGACGCCTATAGGTGAAAGCTTCTTTTTTGTATAAATCTAGTAATTCATCTTTTAAAATGCATAAAAATAAGCTATGATGAGGGCAAGAGTAAACTGAAAAGGAGAGCGGCGCCATGAGAAAGCAAGATAGACACCGTTTAATTACACGTTTATTGACTGAAAAAAATATTCAAAAGCAAGAAGATTTTGTCCACTATTTACAAGAAAAGGGCGTAGCTGTTACACAAGCAACGATTTCTCGCGACATTAAAGATATGAAACTGATTAAAGTTCCTTCTGCAGAAGGGGGTTATCGATATAGCCTTCCGTTAGAAACACAAGCTAATACGAGTGCTAAACTTGCAAAGCTTTTAAAAGATGCCTTTGTAGCTGCAGAACAAATGGAAAAATATGTCGTATTACGAACCATTCCTGGCAATGCAGCGGCGTGTGGTAGTTTAATCGAAAAGAATTACCAAGAGAAACTTTTTGCCGTCATCAACGATGATGATAGTGTTCTCATGATTGCACGAACTGAGGAGGCGGCAGAAAAACTTCATAAAGAGCTGCTAAGCTATCTATAAAGAATGAGGTGAACAAGATGTTACAAGAACTTTCCGTGAAAAATTTTGCGATTATCTCTTCGTTACAATTAGAGTTTCAAATGGGTATGACCGTTTTAACGGGAGAAACGGGTGCGGGGAAATCCATCATTATTGATGCAATGGGATTACTCACAGGCGGACGCGGCTCCAGTGACTATATTCGTCAAGGAGCAAATAAATGCACCTTAGAAGGACTTTTTTCAATGCCGAAAAGTCAAGAATTAAAGCAATTATTAGAAGAATTAGGTATTGAAACAGAAGAAGATTCTTTAGTGATTCAACGAGATATTTCCGCTTCTGGTAAAAATGTTTGCCGTGTCAACGGACGGATTGTCAACATTACTAATTTAAAAAGAATTGGGGAATATTTAGTAGATATTCATGGCCAAAATGAACATCAAGAATTGATGCAAAGTGAACGCCATATTGATATGTTAGATGAATTTGGTGGGAAAAAACTTTTAGCAGTCAAAGAAAAATATACACAGGCATATCAAGAGTATCGCGCACTCGAAGCCAAAGTCAGAAAGCGACAAAAAAATGAAAAAGAATTTGCCCAAAGAATGGACATGCTTCATTTTCAAAGTGATGAAATTGCTAGTGCACAGTTAGTCGCTGGCGAAGAAGAACAATTGTTAGAAGAACGCAATAAACTGAACAATTTTCAAAAGATTGCTGATGCACTGACGATTAGTTATGCCGCGCTAAATGGTGAAGACGATAGTAGTTTGGATAAAATCGGAACAAGTATGAATGAACTCGCTTCGATTGAATCCCTTGATCCAGAATATAAAACATTGTCAGATACTGTTCAAAATGCCTACTACTTACTACAAGAAGCTAGTGGAGATCTTTCTAGGTTGATTGATGGCTTAGAACTAGACGAAGGTCGCTTGAATGAAGTAGAAAATCGTTTGGAATTAATCCGTCAAATGAAACGTAAATATGGTGATTCGATCGAAACGATTTTATCTTACTATGAAGAAATCACCAAAGAGTTAGCAGAGGCTGATTTTTTGGAAGGTGGTACAGGTGACTTAGAAGCGTTGCTTGCAGAGAAACAACAAGCCGCTCATCAACAAGCATTAGCTTTACGAAAAGAACGAAAGCGCCTAGCCAAAGAGCTTGAACAACAAATTTTAACCGAATTAAAAGAACTATATTTGGAGCGAACTGAATTTGAAGTCCGCTTTACAGAACTTGAGCATTTACAAGAAAATGGCTTAGATGGAGTAGAATTTTATATTACTACTAACCCAGGGGAACCATTAAAACCGTTAGTTCGGGTGGCTTCTGGCGGAGAACTTTCGCGAGTGATGCTGGCTATGAAAACAATCTTTTCTCAAACGCAAGGGATTACTAGTATTGTTTTTGATGAAGTAGATACAGGAGTCAGTGGCCGAGTAGCACAGGCGATTGCCGATAAAATTTATCAAATTTCAGAAAATTCGCAGGTGTTGTGTATCACGCACTTGCCACAAGTGGCGGCCGTTGCTGATGAACATTATTTTATTGAAAAAGAAATCGTGGCGGGTCGGACAGAAACAAGCGTCCGAATTTTATCTGAAAAAGAGCGAGTAAACGAAATTGCGCGTATGCTCGCAGGAAGTGAAATTACGAAATTAACCATTGAACATGCACAAGAGCTGTTGGCGATGGCGAAAAAATAGCCGCTCTATTTGAGCAAGTAAAAAAAACAGCCCCTTCAATTGATAGAAGGGGCTGTTTTTTTACTTTTAATGTGTGAAAAAGTTCTCCAGTTTAAAGACTAAGAATCGCTGTTAAAACAGTTGAACCTACAATTGCGATCAGCATTAGCCAAACCACGACTTTCGTGATTTTTGAAAAGCGACTTTGTTCTTTGTCGTTCATAAATGACACGTCCTTTTTAATTTCTGCTAATAGTGTACAACCTTTTCCTGAAAACAGCAACCTAAAGTTATAAGAGATTCTTTTTCTTTAAAATTCGAATACTAATTACGCAGATTAAGGTAGTGATGGCAAAAATAATCCAAAAGGAATATTCATGCTCTGCAAAAGGGAGTTTCACATTCATGCCGTAAATTCCTCCGATGATGGTCGGAATGGTCAGGACAATTGTTAAGGATGTTAAAATTTTCATGACATTATTTAAGTTATTTGAAACGATTGCTGAAAAAGTATTACTAATGTTATCAACTAATTTTAGTTGTATTTTAGTCGTATTCAGTCCTTGTTCTAGTTCAATCAGAATATCCCTTAAAAATGGCAAATGTTTTTCTGGATGATTAAAAATTTCAGCGCTATATAAACGTTTTAATACTTTTAAATTATCCGTTAAAGCTGCTTCAAAATAGACTAGACTTTTTTGAATGTCCATAATCTGATACAATTGACTATTTTCTGTGGCTACTTGGAGCTCTCCTTCAAGTTTGTTGGTTTGTTGGATAAGTGCTTGTAAGTTTTTATTGAAGGAAAGGGCCATCTTCCATGAAAGGGCTAAAATTAAGGCCTTCTCAATAGAAAGATCTTGATGCGTGAACGCCTCTTTTTGAATCCCATGAACGATGTCGTTAGGCCCATTGCTAACAGTAATTAGTTTGTTATCGACGGTTGCGATTAAAGCAATCGGCACCGTTTCTACTTGCAGATAGCCACTAGGACTGATACTAGCTTTGGGATAACGAAATAAAAGTAACGTAGGCGTTTGTAATTTTTCGTGGCGGAAACCTTCCACTCGAGCATTTTCTTCATCATCTAAAACGCCGGTAAGATAATCTGTTGGTAAGTGGTATTGATTGACGAGACGTTCGATTTCTTCTTCTGTAGGAGATTCTACCGAAATCCAACTTAGGGCTTCATCGTCTGGTGAACAAGGTTCAAAATAGTCATTTTTCAATAATAAATAATTAATCAAAAGATTCACCCCGAATCAACATTTTTTGTTCTAAATCCATTATAATAGAAGTATGACACAATACGAGAAGAAAAGCTTATAAAAAACATTCAAAAATAAGTGGCCGCGATAGTTGAGGCCTCGTTTTGAAAATGGTTTGATAAGTAATCCGTTTTTTATATGAAAAAGCAAGCAAAAAGGGCTTTTAGCACATATATTTAAACGAAATGAAACATCTGTGTAACGTTGATGAAGTATAGTTATAGCAGGTGGAATGAAAGGATTTGTTGAGAGAATGGTGTCGTTTTCGGCAATAATGTTATTTTGGTATATTTTTCCGGTAATTGTGCTCTTTGCGTGCAATTTTCTCGTGTCCACTTTTTCCCTAACGGAACGTTGGAAAATAAAAGCACCGGATTTGGCCATTCCGTTTTTATTCATAGGGATCCATGAGTTATCCAAAGATAGTTATGATGAATCGATTATGCCGTATTTTGTGATTTCTATTTTGTTATTAGGAGTCGCTGTTGCCCTGTTTCAAGCTTATTATTATGGAGAGATTTTATATAGACGATATTTCAAGATGTTTTGGCGGTTGACGTTTTTACTAACGTTTGTGTTGTATGTGTTGCTTATCTTGCTAAATATCAGTCATTATCTACTGTAATAAAGCGTGGAGACAATAGGGGAAATACGCTGTGGGAAAATGTCCCCCACAACTCCCCACTCCGTGGGGTTTTTTTGTTATTTGTGGGGTTATTTTATAAAAAACATAGTAAAAACCTTGTTATAATAACATTTTTTGTTGGGTGATGCTTGTTACATAAAACCCTGTAAATATTACAGAAATTTTAAATAACAGTTAAAAAATAGAAGTTTTTAGATTTATAGTGGTAGAAAGTGGTGGGATGTGGTAGACTTGTTCTATCAAGTGGAAAAGCGGGTGTATTGGCTATGCTTATGGGTGAATACCAACATAATATCGATGCCAAAGGCCGCCTAATCGTTCCATCAAAGTTTCGTGAGGAACTTGGTGAAAAATTTGTGGTAACGAGAGGGATGGATGGCTGTTTATTTGGTTATCCTTTAAATGAATGGTCACAACTTGAAGCAAAACTTCAAGAAATGCCCTTAGCTAAGAAAGATGCACGTACATTTGTACGATTCTTTTATTCCGCTGCAACAGAATGTGAGATTGATAAGCAAGGTCGTATCAATATTCCGGCGAATTTACGAACACATGCCAGTTTAGAAAAAGGCTGTGTTGTTATCGGCGTCTCTAACCGAATTGAAATTTGGAGTGACGAACGTTGGCATGCATTCTCTGATGAAGCTGAAGAAAACTTTGATGAATTAGCAGAAACAATGATTGATTTTGGATTTTAGGAATGAGGCAAATGATGACTGAAGAATTTCGCCATTACACCGTTCTTTTAAAAGAAACAGTGGATGGATTACAAGTGAAGCCGGATGGCGTATACGTAGATTGCACACTCGGTGGTGCCGGACATAGTGAATACTTACTGACACAATTGAATGAGCACGGTCATTTATATGCCTTTGATCAAGACCAAAAAGCGTTGGCACATGCTAAGACTCGTTTGCAGAAATATGTAGACAAAGGTCAAGTGACCTTCATCAAATCAAATTTTAGAAATATTAAAGAAGAATTGGCAGAACACGGGGTGTTCCATGTTGATGGAATTCTATACGATTTAGGTGTTTCTTCACCACAATTAGATGAAGCAGAACGTGGTTTTAGCTATCATCAAGACGCGCCCTTAGATATGCGCATGGATCAAGACGCACCCTTGACGGCTCGCGAAGTGGTGAATACGTATAGCTATAGTGAGTTAGTAAAAATTTTCTTTCGTTATGGGGAAGAGAAATTTTCGAAACAGATTGCTCGAGAAATTGAACGTGTTCGCGAAAAGCAACCAATTGAAACAACAGGTGAACTCGTTGAGATTATTAAGACGGCGATTCCAGCTCCAGCAAGACGCAAAGGTGGACATCCTGCAAAACGAATTTTCCAAGCAATTCGCATTGCCGTTAATGATGAATTAGGGGCAGTTGAAGAGTCGCTAGAACAAGCAATTGATTTGCTAGCGAAAAATGGCAGAATCAGTGTGATTACGTTCCATTCGTTAGAAGATCGTATTGTTAAAACAATGTTTAAAGAATACAGTACGGTACAAGATTTGCCACCAGGCATTCCAGTGGTACCAGAAGAATTTCAACCAGAATTAAAAGTAATTACCAGAAAACCAATTTTACCAAGTGACAGTGAGTTATCTGAGAATAATCGTTCACGAAGTGCGAAGTTACGCATTGCCGAAAAAATAAAATCTAGATAGAGAGAGGGGTAGACACATGGCTGAATTGAAGAAAGTAAATGATTTCCATTATGAAGCACCAGAAATGGATCAGCCAACTGTGGCAACAGAGCAAGACAGAAAAATGCAAGAGGAAACACTACCTGTCCCCACTCTATTACCCAAAAAGAAACTAAAAAATGTCTCTTTACTAGAAAAATTAATCGGTGTTGTATTAGTTTGTGCAACGATTGGTATTGCAATTGCGACAATTCAAGTAAGAACGACAATTGTCCAAACCATGAACGATATTACAGAAACACAAGCAGTCATTAAAGAAAAGGAAGATAACGCTTTGAAATTGGAACAAGAAAGAAGCGAACTTTCTAAATCAGATCGAATCAAAGATGTCGCTAAAAAACAAGGACTAGAAAATAACGGCGACAATGTTAGGACTGTTAAATAATGAGTAAAAGACATAAATTTAAACAATTCATGAAAAAGAAAAACTTAAATCCGATGAACAATCGTAAAAAAGTAGGCATCATTTTATTCGCTACGAGTATTGGATTGTTCTTTTTATTTGCCTTTAGAACGACATACATTGTGGCAACAGGCAAAGTAGCCGGTGTGTCACTAAAGGAAAAAACAGCTTCTTTATATGAAGGAAGCCAAGTGGTAAAAGCTAAGCGAGGATCAATTTTAGATCGATATGGTAATCCAATCGCAGAAGATGCTACTTCCTATTCGTTATATGTCGTATTATCAAAAAAATATACGGGACAAAATAATGAAAAGCTATATGCGGAGAAAAAAGACTTCGATGATATTGCTGAAATTTTAGCGAAATATACCAAACTAGACAAAAAAACAGCATTGAAATACTTGAATAATGGGATCCATGAAGATGGGTCAACACAATATCAAGTGGAATTTGGTACGGGTGGTCAAAACATCACCTTGGAAACACGCCAAAAAATTGAAGCAGATTTGAAAAAGAAAAAAATCTCAGGTGTTTATTTCAATGAACATCCAGCCAGATTATATCCCAATGGGCAGTTTGCTTCTCACTTTATTGGCTATACAAAAGCAGCCAATCCAGATGATGATAAAGAAGGCTTAGTAGGCGCGATGGGACTAGAACAGGCCTATAATGATATTTTAAGCGGAACCGATGGCCGTGTGTATTTTGAAAAAGATATTTACGGTAATGCCTTACCAGGAACTGTGGCGGAAGAGAAAAAAGCAGTGGATGGTCAAGATATTTACACAACGCTAGATAGTCGCTTGCAAAATACCTTAGAAGATTTGATGACGCAAGTTAATGAAAAATATGAACCAGTTTCCATGACTGCCATGTTAATGGAAGCAAAAACAGGCGAAATTGTTGCCATGTCTCAACGGCCAACATTTAATCCTGAAACGAAACAAGGATTAGACAATAATGGCACGTGGCAGAACCTATTGGTTGAAAGTCCGTATGAACCTGGCTCAACGCTTAAATTATTTACGTCGGCGGCTGCCATTGAGCAAGGATTGTTTAATCCAAATGAATCATTTAACCGTATAGGTGGTATCACTGTTGGTGACACCACGATTAACGACCATGATGTCGGCAATTTAAAAGACAAAACGTCTTTAACTTATCGTCAAGCTATTTCTTGGTCTAGTAATATCGGAATGGTGAACTTGGAACAACGAATGGGTGGCGACAAGTGGGTCGAATATTTGAAAAAATTTGGGTTTGGTTCAAGCACACATTCAGGTTTAACTTCAGAACACACTGGGAAACTTCCAGATAATAATATTGTTGATCGGGCCAATTCAGCTTTTGGTCAAGGGATTACGGTTACTAATTTCCAAATGATGAAAGGTTTCTCAGCTATTGCAAATGACGGTTCAATGTTGCAACCTCATTACATCAGCAAAATTGTTGACAAAAATACAGGAAAAGAAACGATTACGGAACCACAAATCGTAGGAACCCCAATCAAAGCGCAAACAGCTCAACAGATTCGTACGTACATGATTGATACTGTTGAAGACCCGACTTACGGGATTGCGTATGATATTTATAAAGTACCAGGCTATCATGTTGCTGCCAAAACAGGAACTGCCCAGATTTCAGATGGTAAAGGGTACGTTGATGGAGCAAGTCAAGTCTTGTCTTCTGTAGTGGAAATGGTCCCAGCGGATAATCCTGAATATGTTTTGTATATTACACTTAGACAAGCAAAATCAGGTTCGCCTTCAGAAGCAATGGCGGCAATTGCAAACCCATTAATGAAATTAGCGTTAGACATTAAAGAGACAGATCCGGAAACAACGAAAGTAGCTTCTGATAAAGTCACAGTTGCTGATTATAAAAACATGACACCAGCGGAAGCGTTGGCCAATGCCAAAGTGAACGGGGTGGATCCTGTGATTATCGGTGATGGTGAAAAAATCAAGAAACAATCAACACCGTCTGGTCAAACATTAATGCCTAATCAGAAATTGATTTTGATCACAAATGGAACGAACTATATGCCTGATTTAACCGGCTGGTCGAAGAGCGATGTTACCAAGTTTGGTGATCTATTAGGTTTGACTGTCGAGTTTAAAGGTGAAGGCTATGTGACGAAACAAAGTATCGCTGCTGAAACTGAAATTACGGAGAAAAAATTAACCGTGACTTTAGAAGGCACAGAATAATAACGTAGAATAATTAGGAGAGATAACATGGAGTGGACACAGATTTTTATTCCCATAGTGGTGAGTTTTGCCATTACAGTGAGCGTAATGCCACTATTCATTGGCTATTTTCAAATGAAAAAACAAGGGCAGGTTACTCGTGAAGATGGCCCAACTTGGCATAGCGTGAAAACAGGTACCCCTACAATGGGGGGAGTCGTTTTCCTTGTAGCCAGCTTGATTACTTCATTAGCAATGGGGTTGTTCTTCCACCAATTTACGCCGTCTCTACTAATTATTCTATTTATTTTAGTATTATACGGTTTGTTAGGATATTTAGATGATTTCATTAAAGTCTTTAAAAAACGGAACATGGGCTTAAACTCTCGTCAAAAATTAATTGGTCAAATTTTTGGTGGGTTGGTTTTCTACTTTGTTTATCGAAGTGAAGGCTTTTCAGACACCTTAGATTTGTTTGGATTAGCAGAAGTTCCGTTAGGTATTTTTTATGGCGTGTTTATTATTTTTTGGTTAGTCGGTTTTTCTAATGCCGTGAATTTGACAGATGGGATTGACGGCTTAGTTGCTGGTTTAGGAACAATTTCATTTGGTACTTATGCAATTATTGCCTGGAAACAACAACAATTTGATGTTGTGATTATCTGTCTAAGTGTGATTGGTGGGCTGATTGGCTTTTTCCCTTATAATAGAAAACCAGCAAAAATTTTCATGGGTGATGTTGGTTCATTAGCATTAGGTGGATTGTTAGCAGCAATTTCAATTATTTTGCATCAAGAATGGACGCTACTTTTAATTGGACTTGTCTACGTTTGTGAAACAGCAAGTGTTATTTTACAAGTTGCTTCATTTAAATTATTTGGTCGACGGATTTTTAAAATGTCACCAATTCATCACCATTTTGAAATGTGTGGTTGGTCTGAATGGAAAATTGATTTTGTCTTTTGGTCTGTCGGTTTAATCTGTTCAGGAATCACATTATGGATTCTTTTCTAATCTATCAAAGGGGAAATTGACAATGAAAAAAATAACAACCTATCAAAACAAAAAAGTGTTGGTTTTAGGACTAGCTAAAAGTGGTGTCAGCGCAGCGAAACTCTTACATGAGTTAGGTGCGCTCGTTACCGTTAATGACGCAAAACAATTTGATCAAAACCCTGACGCCCAAGATTTATTAACCTTGGGTATTCGTGTTGTTACAGGGGGGCATCCAATTGAATTGTTGGATGAAGAATTTGAACTAATCGTTAAAAATCCTGGTATTCCTTATACAAATCCACTTGTGGCAGAAGCACTAACTCGGAAAATTCCTATCATAACTGAGGTGGAATTAGCAGGTCAAATTGCCGAATGTCCAATTGTCGGCATTACGGGCACCAATGGCAAAACAACCACGACCACGATGATTGGTTTACTGCTAAACGCTGACAGAACGGCTGGTGAGGCGCGTTTGGCGGGAAATATTGGTTTTCCAGCGAGTACGGTGGCTCAAGAAGCAACAGCCAAGGATGATCTTGTGATGGAACTTTCTAGTTTTCAGTTAATGGGAATTGAGACGTTTCACCCACAAATTGCAGTAATTACAAATATTTTTGAAGCACACTTGGATTATCATGGTTCGCGGAAAGAATATGTTGCTGCAAAATGGACCATTCAAAAAAACATGACCGCAGAGGACACCTTGATTTTAAATTGGAATCAAGTAGAGCTTCAAACGTTAGCCAAAACCACAGCTGCCAACGTATTGCCTTTTTCAACGAAAGAAGCAGTAGAAGGGGCTTATCTTTTAGATGGGAAATTATATTTTAATGAAGAATATATTATGCCCGCCGATGAGCTAGGGATTCCTGGTAGTCACAATATTGAAAATGCACTCGCAGCGATTTGTGTAGCTAAATTAAAAAATGTATCGAATGTTCAGATTAGACAAACTTTGAAAAACTTTTCGGGCGTTCCCCATCGAACGCAATTTGTTGGCGAAGTTCAGCAAAGACGTTTTTATAACGATTCAAAAGCAACCAATATTTTAGCTACAGAGATGGCGTTAAGTGGGTTTGACAACCAAAAGCTACTTTTACTTGCGGGTGGCTTGGATCGCGGTAACTCATTTGATGAATTGGTTCCTGCTCTGCTGGGACTCAAAGCAATTGTTTTATTTGGAGAAACTAAAGAAAAATTGGCGGAAGCTGCTAAAAAAGCGAACATTGAAACAATTTTATTTGCTGAAAATGTTCAAACGGCGGTTACCATTGCCTTTGATTATTCGGAAAAAGATGATACTATTTTACTATCACCTGCTTGCGCAAGTTGGGACCAATACCCGAATTTTGAAGTACGCGGGGAAGCCTTTATGCAAGCTGTTCAACAATTAAAAGAAAGTGAAATGTGAGAAAATGAAGATACTAGTAACTGGTGGTGGCACAGGTGGGCATATCTATCCTGCGTTATCCTTCGTCGAACACGTCAAAAAAGAAGCACCTGCAACAGAATTCTTGTATGTGGGAACAGAAAATGGTCTAGAAAGTCAAATTGTGCCAAAGGCGAAAATTCCATTTAAAACGATTAAAATTCAAGGATTTAAGCGTTCGCTAAGTCCTCAAAATTTTAAAACAATTTATTTATTTTTAACAAGCATTAATAAAGCAAAAAAAATTATTCGTGAATTTCAACCAGATGTGGTCATTGGTACAGGCGGTTATGTTTCTGGTGCAGTGGTTTATGCGGCCCACCAATTAAAAATACCGACAATTATTCATGAACAAAATAGTATCCCCGGAATGACAAATAAATTTTTAAGTCGTTATGTGGATAAAATTGCGATTTGTTTTCCGGATGTCGCTAGTTTTTTCCCGAAAGAAAAAACAATTTTAACAGGGAACCCGCGGGGACAAGAAGTCGTAACGGTGGAAAAGTCAGCTATTTTATCAGAGTTTGGCTTGGATCCAGCAAAGAAAACGGTGGTTTTATTTGGCGGAAGTCGTGGCGCCTTGAAAATCAATCAAGCGTTTGAACAGGCCTTTCCTTTGTTTGAAGAGAGAGAGTATCAAGTTTTATACGCTTCAGGAGAAAGATATTATCAGGAACTTCAAGAAAGTCTAAAGCTTTCTGAAAAGAAATTGACAAACATAAGTGTGCAACCGTATATTGATAAAATGGTTGAAGTGATGGCTAATACCGATTTAATGGTGGGACGTGCAGGAGCAACCTCAATTGCGGAGTTCACCGCATTAGGATTACCAGCAATTTTAATTCCGAGTCCTTACGTCACGAATGATCATCAAACGAAAAACGCGCAAAGCTTAGTAAAAGTTGGTGCTGTTGAAATGATTCCAGATGCAGAATTGACCGGCGCTCGTTTAGTTGCGGCAATAGATGATATTTTATTAAACAATGAAAAAAGACAACAGATGGCAACGGCGTCCAAAGGGGAAGGCATCCCAGATGCAAGTGATCGTTTGTATCAAGTTGTGAAAACGTTAGTCTGAGATAGGAGGTGTGGAAGATTAGTAACGAGAACGATATATTCAAAAAAAGAAAACCATTACCTCCAAAAAAATCGGAAGAGTCTCAACCTGAACTGACACCTTGGCAAAAACAAAACCAAGAATATTTGAAGAAGCAAGCGGAAGAAGCTGCTTCAAAAGGTGAAAACGAACAAGCAGAAGTCACCATCACTTTACAAGAACAAAGTCAAGAAGAGCCTCAACAACATCTTCCACAAGAAACAGTGGAAGAAGAGGAGCATTTTGCAGATCGTTTACCGAATGTTAAGAAAACACGGAACAAGCGTTTATATAGGCGTTTAGCCTTTATTTTAACTTGTTTAGGGACAGCCATTTTAGTGGCATTGTATTTTGTTTCGCCTCTTAGTCGATTGAGTGAAGTAACAGTTTCAGGTAACAAAAGTGTGGAGAGTCAAGCGATTATTCAGCAGTCAAAACTTGAAACGGGCAGTGGCTTATGGGAGCAGTATTCAAATAGAAATTATTTTTCTGCAAATATTCAGAAAAAGTTTCCAATTATAAAAAAGGCGAACATTAAGTTAAATGGTATTAATTCATTTAAAATTGATATTCAAGAGTACCAAATTGTCGCTCTTGCTGCGACTAAAGGCGGCTATCATCCGATTTTAGAGAATGGTAAAACTTTGGCGGAAACCACCAAAGCTGCTGAAAGTGGCAAACCAATTTTTGAGAATTTCAAAGAGGATAAATTAATCCCTGAATTAATGGCCTCTTACAACAAATTACCTCAAGAAATTAAACAAGGAATTTCAGAAATTAAATATGCACCATCAAAAACCAATAAAGACTTGATTAATGTCTATATGAATGATGGAAATCGAGTGATTGTTAATATTTCTGATTTAAGTGAAAAAATGGCTTATTATTCACAAGTAGCCGAGCAAATGGACAAACCTGGAATCGTTGATATGGAAGTCGGCATTTTTTCTTATCCGTATGAAAAAGAAAGTGAAGAAACGGGCAGTGAAGTTTCCGAAGATTCAGCGGTTGAAAATCAAGAAGTTGTGGACCCAAATGCAGGCGTAGCAACGGATGAAGCGAATAACGGTACGCCGACAAATGGAGAAAATCAAGAAGTGCAACAAGCAGAATAAGTTTTTTACAAAAATGTTTCAAAAATTAACGAACAAATTCGTATAATCTGCTTTCTAAAACCCCCATTTTTATGGTAAAATTGGAAGAAGTGAATAATACTAAAAAAGAGATAGTTAAACGGACGCCTTTGTCCGCTTAGATATTGGAATTAATAGGAGGAGGAATTCCGTTCATGGCAAAAACAGGAATGTATGTAGGCCTCGATATTGGTACAACTTCTGTCAAAGTAGTTGTCGCTGAATATATTGAAGGTCAAATGAACATCATCGGCGTTGGAAATGCAAAATCAGACGGTTTGAATCGAGGGATTGTCGTCGATATTGATCAAACAGTTCAAGCAATCCAACGGGCCGTTCGACAAGCCGAAGAAAAAGCCGGCATTCAAATTAAAAGCGTAAATGTTGGATTACCAGCGAATTTATTAGAAGTAGAAAGCTGTCAAGGAATGATAGCTGTTAGCAGTGAATCAAAAGAAATTACAGATGAGGATGTGCGCAACGTCGCATCTGCAGCTTTGGTTCGTTCAACTCCTCCTGAACGTCAAATTGTTGCAATCTTACCGCAAGACTTTACCGTCGACGGCTTTGAAGGCATCAAAGACCCACGTGGAATGCTTGGCGTTCGCATGGAGATGTTTGGCGTTGTCTATACTGGACCAAAAACAATCATCCATAACATCCGTAAATGTGTTGAAAAAGCTGGCTTAGGAATTAACGAATTAGTGATTACACCGCTTGCTTTAACAGAAACAATTTTAACAGATGGCGAAAAAGACTTTGGAACAATTGTCATTGATATGGGTGGCGGTCAAACAACGACATCTGTTATCCACGACAAACAATTGAAATTTACTCATGTTAACCAAGAAGGCGGCGAGTTCATCACGAAAGATATCTCAATCGTATTGAATACTTCTTTTAACAACGCCGAAGCCTTAAAAATTAATTATGGGGATGCTTATCCAGAAAGAACTTCAGCAAACGAAGAGTTTCCTGTTGACGTTATCGGTAAGTCAGAGCCTGTAAGAGTGGACGAACGTTACCTTTCAGAAATTATTGAAGCGCGTGTGGAACA
This sequence comes from Enterococcus sp. DIV1090, assembly GCF_050537975.1. Classification (NCBI taxonomy): domain Bacteria; kingdom Bacillati; phylum Bacillota; class Bacilli; order Lactobacillales; family Enterococcaceae; genus Enterococcus; species Enterococcus sp. DIV1090. Next base: position 785,518 of record NZ_CP172917.1, read on the forward strand.
AATTTTGAGAAAATCAAAAGAAGTTCTGGATGAAATTGATGCGTTTGAATTACCTGGAGGCGTTGTGTTAACTGGTGGCGCCGCTAGTATGCCAGGTATTGTCGATTTGGCGCAAGAGATTTTTGAAGCCAACGTAAAACTATACGTACCAAATCACATGGGCTTACGTAACCCAGTCTTTGCTAATGTCATTAGCATTGTGGAATATTCAGCGCAACTAAACGATATTTATCACATTGCCAAATATGCAATCCCTGGTGAAAAATCGAAACCAGCACAATCAGTCGCTGTCCAACAAGAAGTTCGCTATGACACATATGCTGAACAGCCTCAAGAAGAATACGAAGAATTCAACGAACGTGAGTCTGGTGAAAAAGTGACAGGCAAAATCAAAGACTTCTTCTCGAACATTTTCGACTAATCACACAAACAGGAGGATACGATATCATGGAATTTTCATTAGACAATAACATTAACAACGGTGCAGTCATTAAAGTTATCGGTGTAGGTGGCGGCGGCGGAAACGCTGTAAACCGTATGATCGAAGAAAACGTTAAAGGCGTGGAATTTATCACAGCCAATACAGACGTTCAAGCATTAAAACATTCAAAAGCAGAAACAGTGATTCAATTAGGCCCTAAATACACTCGTGGCTTAGGTGCCGGTTCACAACCTGAAGTTGGCCAAAAAGCTGCAGAAGAAAGTGAACAAGTGATTTCAGAATCATTACAAGGCGCGGATATGATTTTCATTACTGCTGGTATGGGTGGCGGAACTGGTACAGGTGCTGCCCCAGTAGTTGCAAAAATCGCTAAAGAATTAGGCGCTTTAACAGTTGGTGTAGTAACTCGTCCATTTAGTTTTGAAGGTCCAAAACGTGGTCGTTTTGCTGCTGAAGGAATTGCCTTATTAAAAGAAAACGTTGATACACTATTAATTATCTCAAACAACCGCTTATTAGAAGTCGTTGACAAGAAAACGCCAATGCTTGAAGCATTTAGAGAAGCTGATAATGTATTACGTCAAGGTGTTCAAGGGATTTCAGATTTAATCACTGCACCAGGTTACGTAAACTTGGACTTTGCTGACGTGAAAACAGTGATGGAAAACCAAGGAACAGCTTTAATGGGAATTGGTGTAGCGAGCGGCGAAGAACGCGTAATTGAAGCAACGAAAAAAGCTATTTCTTCACCATTGTTAGAAACATCAATCGATGGTGCGGAACAAGTCTTATTAAACATTACTGGTGGCTTAGACATGACCTTGTTTGAAGCACAAGATGCTTCAGATATCGTTACAAATGCTGCTTCAGGTGATGTGAACATCATCCTAGGTACATCAATCAATGAAGATTTAGGCGACGAAATTCGTGTAACAGTAATCGCTACAGGTATTGATGAATCAAAAAAGGATAGAAAACCGCACCGTCAAACAAGACAAGCGGTTCAACCAATGCAACAAACAACTCAATCTGTGGAAATGGATCAACCAAAATCACAAGAAGAAGCAAGTGCTTTTGGCGATTGGGATATTCGCAGAGAACAAAATACACGTCCAAAAGTTGATGAATCTTCATTAGAACAAGTAGACAAAAAAGAATTTGACACATTCCACCGTGAAGAACCAAATCACAATGATGACGAATTAAGTACGCCACCATTTTTCCGCAGAAAACGATAAGGAGCATCGATTAGAAATGATAGCTGAAAACTTAACAAATATTAATAATCAACTTCAGCTAGCATGCAAAAGCTCACAGCGCTCTGTTGCTGATGTGACAATGATTGGCGTCACTAAATCAGTAGGAATTGAGGAAGCAGCAGAGCTTGTTCAGCTTGGTGTCCAGAATTTAGCTGAAAACCGAGTAGATAAGTTACTAGAAAAGAAAGCTGGATTGGAAAAATTTAATGATATTCAGTGGCATTTAATTGGTAATTTACAACGTAGGAAGGTAAAATTAATTATTAATGAGATAGATTATTTTCATGCATTAGATAGTCTGAGTCTGGCCAAAGAAATTCAAAAAAGAGCAACGAAAGTTATTCGTTGTTTTGTTGAAGTGAATATAACTGGGGAAGAAAGCAAGCACGGCTTTCGTAAAGAAGACGTCTTACCTTTCATTCAAGAACTTGCTGATTTGGACAAAATTCAAATCGTCGGTCTAATGACTATGGCACCTTTTGGGGCAAGTGAAGAAGTATTACATGCAACATTTAGAGAATTAAAAGAGCTGCAAATGACCGTAAATGAGAAACATTTATCTTTTGCTCCTTGTACAGAACTTAGCATGGGAATGAGTAACGATTTCCCAATCGCAGTTGAAGAAGGTGCAACTTTTATACGAATCGGAACAGCGTTATTCAGAGATGCGTAAAGGAGAGGAATTTATGTCAATTTTTAACAAGGATGCGTTATCGAGCTTTTTTGGCTTATCTGGCGAAGAAGATGATTATTATGATAACTACGAAGAATATGAAGAGCGCAAAGCAGTTAATGAACCACCGCGTCGTGCAGCTCGGCCTAAACCACAACGCCCTGTTCAACAACAGGAAAGTTACAATCAGCCAGCTTATACACAACAAAGTGAGCCTGTAGTTGAAAAACCTTCTGCACGCTATCGTTCTGCTGAAGCGCATCAAGAAAGAGACACACAACAAGCTGCTTACACAGAGAAAAAAGTGGTTTCTATGCGTAGTTCTAATCAATCAGCGACTACGAATACAAGACGAGCACAAGAAAGCACCGCCAATGCAAAAACACATAAAATTACTATTATTGAACCACGTGTGTATTCAGAAGCAATGAGCATTGCGAAACATTTATTTGCTGAAGAAGCTGTGCTAGTTAATTTTACATTAGTAGAAGAAGACCAAGCACGACGCATCGTTGATTTCTTAACTGGTACTGTGTATGCTTTAGACGGAGATATTCAGCGCGTTGGCAATGAAATCTTCTTATGCACACCAGCGAATATGGAAATTGATAGTGCGACAGCACAATCTTTAGCCAACAAACAATTCTTTGATTTCTAAGCCTTAGGGAGGTGTTATTATCGCAACACTGATTACTCTATTATACAAAGGCGTTCAAATCTATTCAGGATTACTAGTGATTTACGCGCTACTTTCATGGTTTCCAGGAGCATATGATTCTGCTTTCGGGCGTTTGCTCTCTAGAATTTGTGAACCATACTTAAGTTTGTTTGACCGTTTGAATTTAAGGATTGGAATGGTTGGATTTAACGTAATGGTAGGGATTATTGTCCTTAACCTAGCAGCGGGTGGCTTAGCAGTCATTTTACGAGCTATTGTTTATTAATAACTTTTAGAAAGGATGATTTATCTATGAACGCAAATGTGTATCAACATTTCCGCAAAGATGAACATCCTTTTATTGACACTGTCGGGGATTGGCTAGAGCAAGTGGAGATGCAATACGCGCCTTATTTGACAGACTTTCTTGATCCTAGACAGGCGTATATTTTGGAAACTTTGATTCGACAAAACAGTGATTTATCGTTTACTTTTTATGGTGGTTATGAGCAAGCAGAACGAAAACGCTGCTTGATTTATCCAGCGTATTACATACCAGAAGAGACAGATTTTGGTGTTGTATTATTTGAAATTATTTATCCATCTAAATTTGCGACATTATCTCATGGGAAAATTTTAGGCACCTTGATGAATGTTGGGGTTCGTAGGGAAGCCTTTGGAGATATTATTTCCGATGGTGATAAGTGGCAGGTTTTTATAGCACAAGAAGTAGCTGGCTTCGTTGTTAACCAAGTCGACAAAATTGGTAAAATTACTGTTCGTTTAGAAGAGCGGGATTATACACAAATTTTGATACCGAAGGATGGTTGGCAAGAAGAGCGAACGACTATGAGCTCTTTGCGGCTGGATAGTGTGATTTCCGCCGTATTTAATATTTCAAGGCAGCGATCAAAACAATTGATCGAATCTGGTAAAGTAAAAGTCAATTGGACAGAAACGACACGACCAGATTTTGCTTTAGACTTATTAGATATTGTTTCGATACGAGGATTTGGGCGCCTTCAGATTCAAGAATTAGAAGGAAAAACAAAGAAAGAAAAATTTCGTGTCCTCTTAGGGGTATTGAGAAAATAATCTCGAACTTTTGTTTAAGAAAACCATTTTGGCTGTTCATTCAGACGAAGTTGTGTATAATAAAAAAAGTAAGATATTTGCTATTTCAGGATTAGTATGAGAATGTGTTCATAAGGGGTTTTACAAAAATAATCCAAAGAGGTGAAGGAATATGGCATTAACTCCATTAGATATTCAAAACAAAGACTTCTCAACAAAAATGAGAGGCTATAACCAAGACGATGTAGATGACTTTTTAGATCAAGTCACACGTGATTATGAAGATGCATTACAAAAAAATCGTGAACTTGAGAAATCATTAAAACACGCAGAAGAAAAATTACAATACTTCAATGAATTGAAAGATGCATTGAACCAATCAATTATTGTTGCACAAGATACCGCTGATAAAGTGAAATCAAGTGCCAATAAAGAATCAGAAATGATTATCACTTCGGCAGATAACCAAGCCAAAGAAACCTTGGTAGAAGCTGAACGTAAATCAAATGCAATGATTGCAGATGCTGAAGCAAAATCAACACAAATCTTAGCAGAAGCAATTGAACGTGCCCGTCAATTAGCTGGGGAAACAGAAGACTTGAAGAAGAAAACACGTGTCTTCCATCAACGCTTAAGCTTAATGCTTGAAACTCAATTAGAGCAAGTAAAGAGTGAAGAGTGGGAAGAGATTTTAAAGCCTTTTTCTAGTTATGTCGGAGACAAACATACAGCAGTTAAGGAAATTCTTGATGAACAAGACCTTGACAACGAAAATGAAACTGTTGTAAACTCTGAAGAGAACACAGATGCTGTAGTAGAAAAAAAGCCTGTAATTGAAGTCACTGAAGAAACAATTGAAGAAGAATCAAAATAGATAGAACAGAACGTTTAATGTTTATTCTTAGCAGCGAGTCAATGATAGTGAAAGTTTGACAGACACTGGCATTAAACAGATCCTCTATCCTAGATGCAGTTCTGAACACTTGAGTAGGAACTGCCGGATAATTACCGTTATCAATTTCAGAGAAAGTAGGGGCAACTCTACTTTGAATTTGGGTGGTAACACGAGTACTTCGTCCCTTGGGATGGAGTACTCTTTTTTTATCTACTTTTATCAGCTATCGTTCATCTTTAGTATGAACTAACACAATTAAATCGATAAAATGAAAGCGAGGCAAATGCATATGAAAATGAAAGAAACATTGCAATTAGGAAAAACAGCTTTTCCAATGCGTGGGAACTTGCCAAACCGTGAAGCAGAATGGCAAAAAGATTGGGAAGAAAAAGGCTTATATGAACAACGTCAAAAATTAAACGAAGGAAAACCAACCTTTGTTTTACATGATGGCCCTCCCTATGCAAACGGAAATATTCATTTAGGACATTCTTTGAATAAAATCAGTAAAGATATTATTATTCGTTCAAAATCAATGTCTGGTTTCCGTTCTCCTTATGTGCCTGGTTGGGATACTCATGGTTTACCAATTGAGCAAGTGTTAACCAATAAAGGGGTTAAACGTAAAGAAATGACTGTCGCTGAGTATCGCGAAAAATGTAAAGAGTATGCCTTATCACAAGTCGATAAACAACGTAACGATTTTAAACGTTTAGGTGTGTCAGGCGATTGGGAACATCCATACATTACGTTAGATCCAGAGTATGAAGCAGCAGAAATTCGTGTTTTTGGTAAGATGGCAGAAAAAGGCTATATTTATAAAGGCTTAAAACCAATTTATTGGTCTCCTTCAAGTGAATCTTCTTTAGCAGAAGCAGAAATTGAATACAAAGATGTAAAATCACCTTCTATTTACGTAGCTTTTAATGTGGTCGATGGTAAAGGTCTTTTAGATAACGAGACAGCCTTCGTCATCTGGACGACAACTCCTTGGACATTACCAGCCAACTTAGGTATTTCAGTTAATCCTGATTTTACGTATGTTGAAGTGAAGGCAGACGGTCGTAAATTTGTAATTGCTAAAGATTTATTAGCAACAGTTAAAGAAGCGATTGGTTGGGAAGAAGTAGAAGTCTTGCGAGAATTTTCTGGTGAAAAATTAGATCGTATGACAGCTCAACATCCATTCTATGATCGAACATCACTTGTTATGCTAGGCGACCATGTGACGCTAGATGCCGGGACTGGCTTAGTTCATACCGCACCAGGACATGGTGAAGATGACTATATTGTTAGCCGTAAATATGATTTACCTGTTATTTCTCCTGTTGACAGCCGTGGGGTCTTTACAGATGAAGCACCTGGTTTTGAAGGAATTTTCTATGACAAAGCGAATCCAATGATTACTGAGTTATTAGAAGAAAAAGGTGCGTTATTAAAATTAGATTTCTTTACGCATAGTTATCCACATGATTGGCGTACCAAAAAACCAGTTATCTACCGTGCAACGCCACAATGGTTTGCTTCAATCTCTAAATTCCGTCAAGATATTTTAGATGAAGTTGAGAAAGTTGACTGGCTAATTCCTTGGGGAAAAACACGTTTGTATAATATGATTCGTGACCGTGGTGATTGGGTAATCTCTCGCCAAAGAGCGTGGGGTGTGCCATTACCGATCTTCTATGCTGAAAATGGGGAAGCCATCATTACGCCAGAAACAATTGAACATGTAGCGAATTTATTTGCAGAACATGGATCAAATATCTGGTTTATACGTGAAGCAAAAGAGTTACTACCAGCAGGCTTTACACATCCAGGTTCACCAAATGGCGAGTTTACCAAAGAAACAGATATCATGGACGTTTGGTTTGACTCAGGTTCTTCACATGAAGGAGTTTTACGAGAAAGAGAAGAGTTAACTTTCCCAGCAGATATGTATTTAGAAGGTTCTGACCAATATCGTGGTTGGTTTAACTCAAGTATTACAACAAGTGTTGCTATCAATGGGGTAGCGCCTTATAAATCAATTATTTCTCAAGGGATGGTTCTCGATGGCGAAGGCCGTAAGATGAGTAAATCGTTAGGCAATACTATCTTACCTGAAAAAGTTATCAATCAAATGGGGGCAGATATCTTACGCTTGTGGGTAAGTAGTGTTGACGCGGAAGCCGATGTGCGTGTCTCAATGGATATCTTAAACCAAGTATCTGAAGTGTACCGGAAAATCCGTAATACTATGCGTTTCTTGTTAGCGAATACGAGTGATTTTAATCCAGCTGAGCATACTGTAGCTTATGCTGATTTACGTTCTGTAGATAAATACATGACGGTTCGTTTAAATCAAGTCATTCAAGAAATCCGTGAAAATGGTTATGAAAAATATAATTTCATGCATATTTATCGGACAGTTATGAACTTCTTAACTGTGGATCTATCTTCTTTCTATTTAGACTTTGCGAAAGATGTCGTTTATATTGAAGCAGAAAATGATTATCAACGTCGTTGTATGCAAACTGTTTTCTATCAAACATTGGTTTCATTAACAAAATTATTGACACCAATTATTCCACATACAGCGGAAGAAATTTGGAGTTTCTTACAAGAAGAAGAAGAGTATGTGCAATTAGCTGAATTCCCAGGTTACGAAACGTTTACTAATGAAGAAGAATTGATGGATACATGGGCAGCCTTTATGGATTTCCGTGACAATGTCTTAAAAGCGTTGGAAGAAGCTCGTCATTCTAAATTAATCGGTAAATCGTTAGAAGCTAAAGTGACCGTTTATCCAAATGAACAAATTCGTCAATTAATGACAGCTGTTGATGCAGATATTGCTCAATTACTAATTGTTTCCGACTTTGAAGTATCAAAAGAAGTAGCACCTAGTGAAGCTGTTCAATTTGAAGACATGGCTATTTTAGTTGAAAAAGCAGAAGGCGAAACGTGTGACCGTTGTCGTTCCGTTCGTCAAGATGTCGGCTCAGATGAAAAATTACCAACACTTTGTGGCCGTTGTGCACACATTGTTGAAGAAAATTATCCAGAAGCGGTTGCTGAAGGATTCGAATAAACAAGGAAAAAGATCCGCTAGTCGTTAACTAGCGGATCTTTTTTGGCTTATTTATTGATCAAGTTGACCGCGGTCACGGTACCAGTTATCTGGTTGCCATTCCCAAGTAAAGCCATCTTTTTCTAATAAGTCGAAGGCAGCTTGCGGTCCCATTGTGCCAGCGGCATAATTAGGGAAAGAAACGTCTGTTTTATCCCAAGCATGTCGAATAATGTCAACAATGCGCCAAGATTGGGCAACTTCGTCCCAATGAGAGAAGTTTGTACTATCGCCATTTAGGCAGTCTAATAGAAGTTTTTCGTATGCTTCTGGACTATTTTCAGTCATTTCAGCACTTTGACGGAAATCAAGTTTCACTGGAGTTGTATTGAACCCTTGACCGATTTCTTTTCCATTTAAGGTTAATGAAAATCCTTCAGTTGGTTGGATATAGATAGTTAAAACATTCGGTGGTAAATCGGTTTTATCGCATTCTTCACACGTATCATCTTTGAAGACATTAATAGGTACTTGTTTAAAGACGATGTTAATGCGTGTGCCTTTTTCAGTTAATCGTTTACCTGTGCGAACATAGAAAGGGACGCCAGACCAACGGAAATTATCAATTAAAAATTTACCCGCAACAAAAGTTTCAGTGGATGAAGTTTCTGCCACATTCGGTTCATCACGATAGGCTGCAAATGTTTGATCAGCTAGCTGACCTTCGCCGTATTGGCCACGCACGAAATTTTGAAGGGCTTCTTCTTCAGAATAAAGGCGGATCGCACGTAAAGCTTTTACTTTTTCAGTCCGAATTTCTTTTTCAGAAAAGGCAACAGGAGGCTCCATAGAAAGCAAAGCAACGACTTGTAAAATATGATTTTGAACCATATCTTTTAGTGCACCACTGTGGTCATAATAGCCGCCACGATCCTCGACACCTAAGCTTTCAGCGAAGGTGATTTGGACATTATCAATGTAACGATTGTTCCATTGTGATTCAAAAATATTATTGGCAAAACGAATGGCTGAAATATTTTGGATCATTTCTTTGCCTAAGTAATGGTCAATTCGGAAAATATCTTGTTCAGGAAATGCAGCACGAATTTCTTCATTTAATTCGTAGGCAGATTCATAATCAGAACCAAATGGCTTTTCGATAATTAGACGATCAAAGCCTTCTTCCGAAATAATATGTTGTGATTTCAAGTGATTAACAATGGTTCCAAAGAATTGAGGGGCCATAGCTAAATAGTAAACGTGATTGCCTTCTAAGTGGTATTGTTCATTTAGGCGATCAGATAATTCTTTTAAGGTATTATAATGTTCCGTATCATTCACATTATGTGATTGGTAATAGAAATGACTAGAAAATTCAGTCGCCTCTTCGGCCGTGGGATTTAAGTCTTGAATGGTTTCACGAACGATTTCACGATAGTATTCGTCTGTCCATTCCCGACGTGCGGTACCAATCACCGCAAAACGCTCAGCTAATAATCCTTTTTTATATAAGCGGAACAGGGAAGGATACAATTTGCGTTTGGCAAGATCACCTGTCCCCCCGAAAATAGTAAATAATGCTACTTTTTCATTCATTAGTTTTCCTCACTTTCTCTAATCAACGGCTCAACAAAAATTGTGTTTGCTGCTTTAAAGCTGACGGATAATTCTTTGTTTTCATTATAAATGGTGATCGGTCCTTCATATGCAGCAATTTCTTTAATCGTGTATTCTTCTTGAATATTTAAATCAATGGAAACTAAATAATCCAGTAATTCTTTTTCGTCTAAGACACGTGCAATCCGAATTTTTGTGCCAACAGGGTAGTCTGTTAACGTTTGGCGTTTCTCTTCATGAATGGGTTGATTATCTTCGGGAATAACACCACCGTGTGGACAAAATTCTGGATGATTTAAATAATCCGCTAAACGGTTCACAAGCGTCTGTGAAGTAACATGTTCTAAAACTTCTGCCTCTTCGTGCACATCATTCCAAGTGTAATTTAAGTGCTCTACTAAAAAGACTTCCCAGATTCGGTGTTTGCGAATTAACGTACTCGCTTTTTTTAAGCCTTTTTCAGTTAATTGTACCCCTTGATAAGGAGAATGCTCAACCAAATCTTCTTTTACTAACTTTGAAATCATCTCACTAACCGAAGCTGCCGAAACATCGAGTCCAGAAACAATTTGTTTATTATTCACTTTAACTTCGTCGCCACCTAATTCAAAAATTAATTTTAAATAGTCTTCGCGATTTGGTGTCATAGGGGCTCATCCTTTCAAAAAAACATCATCCTAAGTTTATCAGAAAAAGGCGCATTTGACTATTTAATAATATTCAAGTTGTAAGAAAACTTTCTGAATGCTTTTGCAAGGGATGTAAAAAATAAATCACCCACCGCACATACTTCGTTTTATGTGTCGTGGGTGATTTATTAATTGTAAATGGCCCGTTCTAGTGTGTAGGTTTCATCGTCGGCTTCATCGTAAAGCGTCGCAGGGACACCATTTTCACATTGAATGATTAAATGGTAACCTAACTTGTCTAAGATAACTAAGCGTTTAGGGGTTAATTCAACAAGCAAGGCATGCGTTTGTTTGCCATCAATGAAAACATTGAAAGATGAGGTGATTTCCAAGGTGTGTTGCGTGGCTTTCTTCACGTCTACAAACCACCAATGTCCAGTATAGTTGTGTTGAAGCTCCTGTGGGGAAGGGAGCTGTTTATTTTTTTTCCAGAGGATAGAGCCTGCTAATCCAGTAAGTAAAGATGCACCAACCAAGAAAGTCCAATGTTTTTTCAAAGAAATTCCTCCTAACCTTCATTTTCATTTATTCGTCTTCGTTACCTTTATTATATAGAACTTGTCTAAAATATTCGACTAAATCGCTGAGAATTGACAAATATTTAATGATTGACACAAGATAGTAAAATTGTTGGTTTTGGTCTATACTTTTCCTTGTTTTTTTATGGTATAGTGTGTAAGAAAGGAAGTCTGTGTATGAAGTACTCGAATGTCCAACTTGCTTATTTTATCGAACGACCCAATCGGTTTATTGCACACTGTCGTTTAATGGAAACGAATGAAGAAGTGGTCACACATGTCAAAAATACTGGCAGAGGGAAAGAAGTTTTTTTACCAGGTGCTGTTGTGGCGCTTAGTTATCAACCATCGCCTAAAAGAAAAACAGATTACGATTTGATTGCAGTAAAAAAAGGTTCTTTTTGGATTAATATTGATAGCCAAGTACCGAATACATTAGTCAATGAAGCGTTAAAAAATGGTCAAATTGTGCTTCCTGGTTTAGTTGGTACGATCCAAACTGTTAAACGTGAGCAACGATTTGCACATTCAAAATTTGATTTTCTAGTGGAAACGGATGCAGACGAACAAGCTTTTGTCGAAGTGAAAGGCATGACTTTAGAAAATAAAGGCATCGGTGCTTTTCCTGACGCGCCAACACTTCGTGGCTTGAAGCATGTCACTGAACTAATGGCTGCAACTAAAGCGGGTTACCGCTGTTACGTTTTGTTTGTGGTCCAATTTGAAGAAATTAAGCAAGCAACGATTCACCAAGAGATGCAACCCGCCTTTGCTGAAAATGTGGGTGCTGCAATTGATCAAGGTGTGCAAGTCCTTGCTTACAATTGCCACGTAACACCAGCAACGATTGAACTTAAGTCACAGGTAACCTTTGATTTATTACAGGCATTTGATGATCCTAATAAATAACTTGAAGAACTCCTAGCGTTTTAAGGCAGGGTAATTACGTGACTTTTGTACGAGAGATTACTATTATAAAGAGAGTAAATAAACAAAAAATGGAGGTTTTTGATTATGATACATTTAGGCGTAATTGGTACCAATTGGATTAGTCATCAATTTGTTGCAGCAGCTTTAGAAACGGGTGCGTACGATTTAACGGCTGTTTATTCTCGGAAACTAGCAACGGCACAAGAATTTGGTTCTCGCTATGGGGATGTGGAATATGCAATTGATTTAGAGACGTTTTTTGGTATTGCACATATGGATACGGTTTATATTGCCTCACCAAATTCATTACATTTTGAACAAGCGAAACAAGCAATTTTAGCGAAAAAAAATGTAATTGTTGAAAAACCAGCTTTTTCAACGCCTGATGAGATGGCAGAAATTATTGAATTAGCGAATAAAAATCGTGTGTATTTCTTTGAAGCGGCTCGTAATATTCATGAGCAAAGTTTCCAAAAAATTGCTGAATTATTGCCATTAAAAAACCAAATTTTAGGTGCGAATTTTACGTATATGAAATATTCTTCTCGCTATGATCAAGTATTAGAAGGCAAAGAGCCAAATATTTTTTCTCCTCATTTTTCTGGGGGAGCCTTAGCGGATTTAGGCGTTTATTTAGTTTATGCAGCCTTAGGTTGGTTTGGCGTACCAAACGAAAGCCATTATTTTGCTAGTAAAATTGCGACAGGTGTCGATGGCTTAGGAACAATTATTTTACGTTATGATCAGTTTGACGTGACGTTAAATACTGGGAAAATTAGTGATTCTTTTGCGCCATCCGAAATTTACTTTGAAAACGGGACCTTGATTTTAGACAGTGTCAATGCTATTTCTTCGGCTGAGTACCATGATCGCGCAAATGAAGAACGTGATGTCTTAGATATTCAAGTAGCCGATAATCCAATGATTGAAGAAGCTCGTGATTTTGCAGCAGTTTTAAATAACCCAACAGATAAGTATTGGGGCACCAAGTATGAAGAATGGGTTGAGCTTGCTCGAAATGTCAATAAAGTAGTCACTGATTTACGTCATAGTGCCGGCATTATTTTTGATGCTGATAAATAAGAATTAAGCGATAGGAAAGGAACAATATGAGATTTTTAGAACAACTTCCAGAGGCTTGGCAAGAACAGTGGCAAGCTTCTGGCTTTAACGAACCATCAACAATTCAAGAAAAAAGTTTTACGCCCCTTCGCGAAGGAGAAAATGTTTTAGGAATTTCGCCGACAGGAACTGGAAAAACACTTGCTTACATGCTGCCTTTACTCTTAACTGTTGAAAAAGGACAGGGAAATCAATTGTTGATTATTGCTCCGTCTCAAGAATTAGCTATGCAAATTGCTGAAGTTGCTCGGACTTGGGCTAAGCCACTTCAATTAACGGTTCAAACGTTAATCGGTGGGGCAAATGTTTCACGCCAGATTGACAAGTTAAAAAAACGTCCTGAAGTGTTAATCGGAACACCAGGTCGGATTTTAGAGTTAATGAAGAATAAAAAAGTCAAAGCTCAGTTGGTAAAAACAATTGTAATGGATGAAGTTGATCAACTTTTCCAAGAGGAAGAGCTAAGTTTAACCAAACAAATTTTGACACACACACCAACCGAATACCAACTTGTTTTTTATTCAGCGACTGCTGATCGTGTCGTGAATCAAGCGCAATCTTTAAGCCAAAAATTACAGGTGATTGATGTGACGGAAGAAGATACTTCAGCAGGTCAAGTCGCCCACTACTTTATTCGGTTAGCACCAAGAAAAAAAGCTGATTACTTACGTCGTTTGGCCCATACAGAAGCATTCAGAAGCATGGTCTTTTTCAATCAAGTTGCTGATTTAGGTGCAGCAGAAGAAAAATTAGTTTATGAGAATGTGCCAGCTATTGGTCTGGCTTCAGATCAAAGTAAACAGTTGCGTAAATTGGCGATCGATCAATTTAAAGCAGAACGAGTGAAGTTGTTATTAACCACGGATATTGCGGCACGGGGCTTAGATTTCACAGGGGTCCCTTACGTCGTAAACGTAGATGTTCCTTTAACCGAAGAGAGCTATATTCATCGTTCTGGTCGCGTTGGCCGGATGGGTGCACAAGGGGCAGTGATTACGTTTATCAACGACGGCACCAAAAGAGATTATCAACGTTTGATGAAACAATTGGCCATTCCTTATCAGGAAATCTTTTTATATGATGGTGCACTTCATGAGCAGCCAAAAGCCAAAGATGAACTAGAAAAAAAGAACGTAGTCAAAGATACGTATTCAGAAAAAAAGAGTACGAAAGAAAGAAAACCAGAAACAGTAAATTCTGTTGTCAAAGAACCACAAGAAACACGCAAAAAGAAGAAAAACAAAAAGAAAAACACGAAAAACAAAGGAGCTCGTAAAGCGAAGAAATAACGCTTTACGAGCTTCAAGCAGAACGTTGTATCGAGGAGGATTCCATGAAATCTCGGAAGGAAGAAATCTTAGCGTTACTTCAAAAAAATGAAACTGGCTTAACGGCAGGAGCGGTAGCAGAACAGTTAATGATTGATCGCAGTAATGCCAGCCGTTATTTAAATGAATTATTCAAAGAAAAGAAAATTACTAGAAGTACTGGACGTCCTGTTATCTATTCAGTGCCAACAATCAATGAAGGAGAACAAGTCCATGTAGATGAGTCCACCTCTGTTAGTTTTGACACATTAGTAGGTGCCAATGATTCTTTAAAAGTGAGTATTCAGCAGGCCAAGGCGGCTATTTTATATCCACCAAGAGGTTTGCATACGATTATTTTTGGGAAAACAGGAACAGGGAAATCTCTTTTTGCTGAATGTATGTACCGTTTTGCCATTGATTCAAAAACCTTAGATGAAGATGCCCCTTTTGTCTCTTTTAATTGTGCTGATTATGCACAAAACCCACAATTATTATTTGGTCATATCTTTGGCGTAAAAAAAGGTGCCTATACTGGTGCGAATGAAGATAGTCCAGGCTTAATGGCAAAAGCAGATGGCGGGATTCTCTTTTTAGATGAAATTCATCGCTTACCGCCAGAAGGTCAAGAAATGCTCTTTACGTTTATTGATAAAGGCGTGTACCGTCCATTAGGAGAAAGTGGCCAAACCTATGAAGCCTCTGTTCAAATTATTGGTGCGACAACGGAATCCTCAGAAAACTTTTTAACCACTTTTAATCGGCGGATTCCGATGTCGATTACATTGCCATCTTTAGATGCACGGACGCTAGATGAGCGTTATGCCATCATTTCGTTATTTATTCAGCAAGAGGCAACACGTTTGGGCCAACAAATTGATATCGAACGCGAAGCAGTTTTGGCGTTCATGTTATACGATGCAGAAGGAAATATTGGTCAGGTGAAGCGGGACTTAAAATTAGTTTGTGCTAAGTCATTTCTTTATTATCGGACGCACAATTTAGAACACTTGGTTATCCGTAAACGGGATTTGTCGTTACCTGTCCAAAAAGGATTATTAAAAATTAAAGAAGTACCTGAGCGCTTGGATCAATTTGTCGACAGTAAAAGTAATTATTTATCTTTCCAACCAGGCACCAACAAAATTGTTTGGTCGCAAGATCCAGCTAGAGATATGCAAGTTTACAATGAAATCGAAGAAAAAGTCGCTGATTTGTCCGAAGCAGACTTAGAAAATGTTGATTTAGAAGAATTGATTTCTAAAGATATGAATGCGTATTTTAAAAATTATGTCGAAGAATTAACCCAACATTCTTTACATAAGGAGTTATTACCAGAAGCTATTTGGGACTTAACGAATCGTCTTTATGATATCGCAGAAGAGCGTTTGGAACACACGTACAACGAAACTGCGCGCTTTGCCTTTGCGCTTCATTTACAAAGTACGATTGAACGTGTCAAAGAAGGTCATGTGATTGTCCATCCTGATTTAAATAATGTCCGTAAAAATATGAAAAAAGAATTTCAAGTAGCCTTAGATTTATCTTCTATTATTGAAGAAGAGAACAACATAGAGATTCCTTTCGATGAAATTGGCTTTATTAGTATGTTTTTATCTATTAATGTCGGTAAAGAAGAAAGAACTCCAGAAAATAATGTTGGTGTGTTCGTCTTAATGCATGGGGATTCTACTGCCTCAAGTATGTTGAAAACCGCCCAAGAACTTTTAGGAACGTCAATCGGAACAGCGATGAATATGCCGTTAACGATGGAAGTTCAAACAATGTATGAACAATTACGAAACCAAGTAATTACGCAAAAAGAATCGTTAAATAATGGGATTTTATTACTGACGGATATGGGTTCATTAAATTCGTTTGGAAATATGTTGTTTGAAGAAACAGGTATCCGAACGAAGGCGATTACAATGACGAGCACAATGATTGTCTTAGAAGCTATTCGAATGGCAAGCGTGGGACGAAGTTTAGAGGACATTTACCAAAATATTCAACTTTCTTTTGAAAGCGTTGTGAGAGAACAATTTCGTTCTAGTCTGCAAAAACGTCAAAACGTTAAAAAAGCAGTAATCGTGACGTGCTTTACTGGAGAAGGGGTTGCCGCAAAACTATACCAACGAATCTTACCAGTTATTGATGAAACAAAAGTGGAACTGATTCAAATGCAATTTATTGAACGAGAAACGTTTAAAAAGCATATCGACAACTTGATGGAAGAATATGAAATTAAGGCCATTGCGGGAACTGTGGATGTTGAATATCAAAATATTCCCTTCTTTTCCGTCTATGATATTTTTGATGATGAAAAATTAAATGTATTGAAACGGATTGCTAGTGATGAAGTGGCAATTGATACAATTGTTCATTCACTAAGTGGCGTCATTACTTCTGTGGACTCCTTACAAAAATTAATTCTCATGTTACAAAAAACAGTTCATCAAATACAAACAGACATGCATATTATTGTTGAACCAGGGGTGGATGCCGGAATCATGATTCATTTGGCTTTTCTGGTAGATGCTTTAATTAAAGGAGAAGAAGCAAGAACTTTTCCAAACTTAGCGGAATATGTTAAAACACATCGTTTAGAAATCGATGTCGTACGCACGAATTTTATGTTAATTGAACGGGCGTATCGTGTGACGATCCCGGAAGCAGAAGTTGCGCATGTTACCCAAATGTTTTTAGAAAATGAAATTAAAAGTAAACAATAATAAATAAAAAAACATCAAGAAATGAGAAAACGCTCTCTTTTTTCTTGATGTTTTCTTTTTGTAAGTTACACACAATTTCATGTGTGTAAGCGTTTTCTTTTAGTGTGTGCACGCTTTTTTTGATAGCTAAAGCTGTTATATCAGTATTTTAATGAGGAAAAAACTTGGCACAATTATTGCTATAAATAAAGTGTATAACGTCATAACTTTTAAGGAGATGAAGAAAAAATGGCAAAAAAAACAATTATGTTAGTTTGTTCCGCAGGAATGAGCACAAGCTTATTAGTAACAAAAATGCAAAAAGCAGCAGAAGATCGTGGCATGGAAGCAGACATCTTTGCAGTATCGGCTTCTGAAGCAGATACAAACTTGGAAAATAAAGAGGTGAATGTTTTACTTTTAGGTCCACAAGTTCGTTTCATGAAAGGGCAATTTGAACAAAAATTACAACCAAAAGGGATTCCTTTAGATGTAATTAACATGGCAGATTATGGCATGATGAATGGCGAAAAAGTTTTAGATCAAGCAATCTCATTAATGGGATAAGGAATTAAAACGTTTAGGAAAAGTGAATAGCAAATAAGGATAGTGCATGTTACCAAAGGTTTTATTTTGTACGCTCGATTCATTCGTTTAATGAGGCTGCTGCCTTTTTAATAAATATAAATGGATACAGGAGGAATAAAAATGAACGGATTAATGGCATGGATGGAAAAATATATCTTACCAACTGCCGCAAAAATTGGTGCACAGAAACATCTGGTGGCACTAAGGGATGCTTTTATTGGTACATTACCTGCGACAATGGCTGGATCAGTCGCCGTAATGATTAACGCAATTATTCGAGATCTTCCCCAAGAGTTTGTCTCAACTTATGCGGCAAGTTTGGAAGCAGACAAAGGTATTTTTGCAGTATTGAATGTCATCATTGGGATTAATGGTTTTGTTTGGAATGGTACATTGGCTATCGCTGGTTTGATTTTCGCTTTTTCTTGGGGCTATAACTTAGCGAAAGCATACAATGTGAATGAGCTAGCTGGTGGGATTGTCAGTTTAGCTACCTTAATTTCAGGTGTTGCTTTTGCACCAAATAACACAGCTGAATTAGCTGTGAAAGTGCCAGAAAAGATTGCCAACGCAATTAATGGGGCAGAAATTGGTGCGTCAATTGCTAATAATCAATTGACTGTCAATCCATGGGGTTGGTTAAATCTCAACCATCTAAATGGTAACGCTTTCTTTACAGTGATGATTATGGGCGCTTTATCAACCATTATTTTTTGTAAATTAATGCAAGCGGATTTAACAATAAAAATGCCTGATTCTGTTCCGCCAGCAGTTTCAAAAGCGTTTGCGGCAATTTTACCAGCAACAATCGCATTGTATGTCGTAGCAATTATTAACTTTACGGTGTCAAAACTTTCAGGCGGTCAATTATTAATTGACTTAATTCAAAAATATATCGCGGAACCGTTCCTTGGGTTATCACAAGGACTAGGCGCTGTGTTAATCGTAACAGTTTTTGTTCAAATTTTCTGGTTCTTTGGTATTCACGGGCCAAACGTTTTGGCACCAGTTCTTGAAGGCATTTGGGGACAAGCACAATTAATCAATATTGATATTTTCCAAAAAGGTTATGAAGGAAAAACAGGAACAGCTGCGGTTTTAGCCGCTATTGACGACGGTAAAGCCTACATGTGGGTCCGTGGTTCGTTTGATGCTTTCGCTTGGTTTGGTGGTTCAGGCGGTACAATCGTCCTAATTATTGCAATCTTGTTATTCTCCAAACGAGCAGATTATTTAACAGTCGGTAAATTATCATTAGGACCTGGGATCTTTAATATCAATGAACCGATTATGTTTGGTTTACCAGTTGTTCTGAATCCAATTATGTTTATTCCATTTGTAATTGCGCCATTAGTTGCTACTACAATTGGCTGGGTTGCAACGTATCTTGGGCTAGTCGCACCAGTTTCTCAACAAGTCGCATGGGTGACACCGCCGTTGCTATTATCTTTCTTAGCGACAGGTGCCGACTGGCGCGCACCAATCGTAGCGTTGGTATGTATGGTAGTCACTTTCTTGATTTGGACACCGTTTGTTATCGCTGCTAACAAAATGGATCCTGCATTAGGCGAAAGTGAGCAATAGGCAATAAAAACAGTAATTACTTGTATAGAAAGGAGCGAGCGGCATGATTTCGATTGCAAGTGCAATGAAGCAAGAGGAAATTATTACTTTACTAGAGGCATATCAAGGGGAAAATGAAACATTTACTTTTAAAGAAAAGAATGGTATTAAGTTATTTTTTGAAGTTGAAGGAGACCCTGAAACTGCTGCACAAGTTGCAAAACAGCTGATTAAGGAACAACCTTGGGGTGGCGTTTTATACTTCCAAGCAACGGTAGTCTAAAAAGATAGGATGGATGAAAATGATTAGAAATGGATTATTTTTATGTAGTATTGGCTTCTTGATTGTTTTGTATTCGTTGAATCCCAGCTCCTTAAACTATGATTTATTAAGTCTGACAACGGGGATTTTTTTCATTGGACTTGGTGGTTACCTGTTTTTTAAAGGAAAAAAAGTTGCTGAAGAAGAGGCGACAAAGGATGAGGTGAAACGGTAATGGAAATTACGAAAACATTAACTATTTCAGCAGATGAATTTTACACGCAATTAATGAATTCTGTTATTTTTGATATCCGTAAGCAAACAGGCAAAACTCTTACAAGAAAGCAGTTGCGTAAGTTTGAATACATCAAAGAATATAGTAAAAATAGTCGCGCGAAAATAGTTATTGAAGAAGCTGTAGAAAATAAGACCTATCAATTTCGAACATCCACAACTAAAAATGATTTCTCGGTGCGGTATGAGCTCCAGCCAATTGATGAAAAAAGCTGTGAACTGCGTTATACAGAAACAATGGTTTCTTATGGGGCGTTACAAAAACTGAATGACGCAGTATTAGGTATCTTTTTAAGTTATTTTAAAAAGAAACAGTTTTATAAAATGCTTAAAATGATGGAAACTGCTTAAAGGGAAAAAGCGGCTTTTGTCCAGTTGATTCTCTTCAGCTTTAGAAAGTGAGCGATGAGTCGTTTCGACTTATCGCTCACTTTTTTTTGTTGCCCTATTATTTTGGAAACGCACACAAAAAAGCTGTGTGTAATCGTTTTATTTTTAGTGTGTACACGCTTTCTATGTTGAAAAACGTTGTCATATCAAGGTTTTCAATGTGTTAAAACTTGGCACGCTTCTTGCTTATATAAAGGTGTAAAGTAAAACAAAGAGAATTTAGGAGATGAAGGAAAATGGCAAAAAAAACAATTATGTTAGTTTGTTCCGCAGGAATGAGCACAAGTTTATTAGTAACAAAAATGCAAAAAGCAGCAGAAGATCGTGGCATGGAAGCAGACATCTTTGCAGTATCGGCTTCTGAAGCAGATACAAACTTGGAAAATAAAGAGGTAAATGTTTTATTATTAGGCCCACAAGTTCGTTTCATGAAAGGGCAATTTGAACAAAAATTACAACCAAAAGGGATTCCTTTAGATGTAATTAACATGGCGGACTATGGCATGATGAATGGCGAAAAAGTTTTAGATCAAGCAATTTCATTAATGGGATCATCAAACTAGAGCAGAAAATGGGGTAGAGGTAATGGACGGACAACAGAACTTAGAAGCAATCATGGGTTTAATCATGTATGGCGGAAATGCTAAAAGCGATGCAATGGAAGCGATTGCCGCAGCAAAATCGGGGGATTTTGAATTAGCAGACAAAAAAATTGCAGATGCAGAAGAATCACTTGTACATGCACATCATTCGCAAACAGGAATGTTAACAGAAGAAGCAAAAGGCAATAACATGCAAGTAACATTGTTAACAGTGCATAGTCAAGATCATTTAATGACTGCGATTGCATTTACAGATTTAGCAAAAGAAATTATCGATCTTTATCGCCGTATTGATAACGAGTAATCTCGTTGTCAATGCGTCTTATAAGAAAAACGCGTTTGAGAAAGCGTTAATTAGGAGGAATAACAATGGACGGATTTGTTCAATGGATGGAGAAACACTTTATGCCGAAAGCGTCAGTTATCGCAGCGCAACGGCACTTGGTAGCAATTCGTGACGCGTTTGTCGTAACGATGCCATTAATGATTTTAGGGGCTTTGGCGGTATTAATTAATAATATTCCAATTCCAGGATATGAGGACTTTTTAAACAAAATTTTCCCAATGATGTATAACGATGCACCAATTTGGAAAAGCTTTGGTGGCAACATTTGGAACGGTACATTCGCAATCTTTGCCGTTTTAGTAGCCTTTTTAGTAGCACACAATTTAGTTAAATCTTATGGAAAAGACGGCATTGCAGCCGGTACAGTTTCTGTAGCTTCATTCTTCGCAGTTGGCGGCTTAGAAGGCATGGGCGCAACTGGATTATTTATTGCTTTGATTATTGCACTTATTTCAGGAGAACTATTCCAACGTTTATCTGGCAATCCTAAATTAGTTATCAAAATGCCTGATGGTGTACCACCAGCAGTAGCAAAATCATTTGCGGCATTATTACCAGCAATGATTACAATCAGTTTATTTAGTTTAATTACATCAATTCTATTTGCTTTAGGAATTGACAATATCGTTATTTCATTCTATGAAGCAGTTCAACAACCATTTATGGGACTTGCAAACAGCTACCCATCAGCATTATTGTTAGCTTTCATTACACCATTCTTATGGTTCTTTGGTTTACATGGTGCCAACATGGTTGACCCATTAATGCAAACAATCAACGTACCAGCGATTGATGCGAACATTAAAGCTTTAGAAGCAGGTAAAGCAATTCCTTATATTGTAAACAAACCTTTCTTTGATTCATTTGTAAACTTAGGTGGAACAGGAGCAACATTAGGTCTGTTAATTGCTATCTTTATCGTTGGTCGTCGTAACAAACCATACAAAGTCATTACAAACTTAAGTTTAGCACCAGGACTATTTAATATTAATGAACCAGTTATGTTCGGTTTACCAATTGTTTTAAACCCAATTATGTTTATCCCATTCATTTTAGTCCCAATGGTTCTTGTAACTGTTGCGTATGTGGCGACAGCAACTGGTTTAGTACCAGCTGCAACCTTTATGCCACCTTGGGTAACACCACCAATTATTGGCGGATTTTTAGCAACGAAGAGTATCGCCGGCGGAGTTTTAGCAGCTGTTAACTTATTGATTTCTATTTTGATCTACATGCCTTTCGTAAAAGTAGCAACAGATCAATACTTGAAACAAGAAGCAGCCGCAGAAGCAGCTGAGTAAAAAATCGAAGGATTGAATCGTCCGGACTCTTACGGAGGGTTCAATCCTTTTTTTAATGATTAAATCGTAAAGGAGCAAATAACATGAAATATCAATTTCCAGAAAATTTTTGGTGGGGTTCTGCAGCCAGCGGTCCTCAAACAGAAGGCGTTTTTGAAGGTGATGGTAAAGGTCAAAACATTTGGGATTTTTGGTATCAAGAAGCGCCAGAAAAATTCTTTCAACAAGTCGGTCCAGATAAGACCTCACAATTTTATAAAAAATACCAAGAAGATATTCAGTTAATGAAAGAAACGGGACATAACTCTTTTCGAACATCCATTCAATGGAGCCGTTTAATTCCAGATCCTACAACAGGAAAAGTCAATCAAACAGCAGTTGATTTTTATAATCAAGTGATTGATGATTTATTAGAACACGGGATTGAGCCCTTTATGAACTTGTATCATTTTGATATGCCGATGGTACTTCAAGAAAAAGGCGGTTGGGAAAGCCGTGAAGTGGTTGATTTGTATGTTGACTTTGCCAAAACCTGTTTTGAATTGTTTGGCGATCGCGTGAAAAAATGGTTTACGCACAATGAACCAATTGTACCAGTTGAAGGTGGTTATCTCTATGGCTGGCATTATCCTGATAAAGTGAATCTAAAAGAAGGGATTCAAGTACTCTATCATGAAGCTTTAGCTAGTGCCAAAGCGATTGCCGTCTATCATTCTATGAACTTATCAGGTGAAATTGGCATTATTTTAAACTTAACGCCGACTTATCCTCGTGATGAGCACAACGAAGCCGATGTAAATGCGGCTAAATTTGTCGATGGTTTCTTTAACCGTTCGTTTTTAGACCCGGCTGTTAAAGGTCATTTTCCAGAAGATATGGTTGCCTGGGCGAAAGCAAATGACTTGTTGCCAGAAACAACGCCAGAAGATTTAGCAATAATTGCTGAAAATACTGTGGACTTATTAGGAGTAAACTACTATCAACCACGTCGTGCCAAAGCAAAAGAAACACCTGTTGAAACACGACCAGAAGGTTTACTTCCAGAAGATTTTTATGATGTCTACGATATGCCTGGCAAAAAAATGAATCCTTACCGTGGCTGGGAAATCTACGAAAAAGGTATTTATGATACATTAATGAATTTAAAAGAAAATTATGGCAACATTCGCTGCTACATTTCAGAAAATGGCATGGGCGTAGAAGGAGAAGAACGCTTTGTCAATGAACAAGGAGTCATTGAAGATGATTATCGGATTGAATTCGTGCAGGATCACTTGAAATGGGTGCATCAAGCGATTCAAGAAGGTAGTAATGTTCAAGGATATCATATGTGGACGTGTATGGATAACTGGTCTTGGCTTAATGCCTATAAAAATCGTTACGGCTTCATTGCTGTGGATTTAGATGATGATGCGAAACGGACCATTAAGAAAAGCGGTCGTTGGTTCAAAGAAATGACAGCAAATAACGGCTTTTAGAAAGAGAACCGTTTCTGTGATAAAATGAATTGATACAATGTGCGAGGAGGAAAGAAAATGACAACTAAAAGAGTCAAAAAAATGGGCAAAGAAGAAATGAAAGAGATGTTTGATCTTGTCATCTATGCTTTTAATCAGGAACCCACGGCGGAACGCCAAGAACGTTTTGAAAAATTGTTATCACATACGCAAAGCTATGGCTTCCTAATTGATGAGCAATTAACAAGTCAAGTGATGGCGACACCTTTTCAAGTGAATTTCCATGGTGTCCGCTATCCCATGGCTGGAATTGGCTATGTGGCTTCTTATCCAGAATATCGTGGTGAAGGCGGCATCTCTGCTATTATGAAAGAAATGTTGGCTGATTTAGCGAAACAAAAGGTTGCCCTTTCTTACTTAGCACCGTTTTCATATCCATTTTATCGTCAATATGGCTATGAACAAACATTTGAACAAGCGGAGTATACAATTAAAACGGAAGATTGGCCACGTGTTAAACGAGTTCCAGGTACCATTAAACGAGTTTCTTGGGCTGACGGTAAAGAGGTCATTAAAGACGTATACCTTGAAAATCAAAGAGCGCACTCTGGTGGTGTGATCCGTGAAACTTGGTGGCTGGATTATACGCTGAATCGTGCAAGTAAACCAAATAATCAAGCGATTTATTATTCGTCAGAAGGGAAAGCAGAAGGCTATGTGATTTATCGGATAGCTGCTGGCACCTTTGAAATCGTAGAATGGAACTATTTAACTAATACAGCTTTTAAAGCTTTAGCTGGGTTTATTGGCTCACATAGTGGTTCCGTCCAATCGTTTCATTGGATTAATGGTTTTGCTGGAAAAGATTTAAATGATTTAATGCCAACGCCAGCAGCTTCTGTAAAAATTTTACCTTACATGATGGCACGAATCGTTGAGTTACAAACATTTCTTGAAAAGTATCCATTTCAATCAGGAGAAAAAGAAATGTATTCTTTAGAGATTGAAGATTCCTATGGGCCATGGAATGAAGGTATTTGGACAATCACAATTGACGAACAAGGAAAAGCGACAGTGACTAAAGGTGCTGTGGAAAAGGAAGGGACTGCTGCTTTGAAAGCAGATATCCAAACGTGGACGCAACTATTCTTGGGCTATCGTTCAACAGAAACGTTATCTTTTTATGAACGCTTGCAAGGAGACGCAACGACAGTTCAACGTTTAGACCAACGTTTAGTCAAAGGCATGCCAATTTTAGAAGATTATTTTTAAAAGTGTGTTTATTCGCAAAAAATGAAAGAACCTACTATAATAAAAATGTAAAAAGAATTATTTTAGAAAGGTGATGGGGACAATGGCGAAAACGAAACAAGAAAAAGTTGCACGCAATAATAAAATTGGGCAATATATAGCTATTGCGACAGGACTTTATTATTTAGGAAAAATGATTCTTGATCGGCGGCAAAAAAAATAATAGATAAACGAACGACGTGTTTCACTGAAAGAAAGTATCTCGCATAATTGTTCATGCGGGATACTTTCTTTTTGTCTATTGACAGATGTAGTGAAGACTTCTAAAAAAATACATGTTGTGGAAAGGAAAAGGCTTTTATAGAGATAAAACAAAAACTGTCAAGAAATGAATTTAAGTATTATCCGGCAGAACCCAAGGTAAACCTCTCCGAATATTGGTAATATTCTCGGCGTAAATATTATAACTTTATGGCGTATAGAAGAAATAGTAATAGTAACTTCTATATTTTTTGATATACTTATTAAAGTAAGGAGAGGAAGGTATGAATATAAGTATAGATTTAGGCAATTTCTGGGAAATGCTGAGCGGGTTAGGTACATTTGGAGCGGTTTGTTTATCAATGTGGATTGTTAGAAAAGAAAGCAAAGTGAAAATTCGCTTACTATTGAAAGAAGAACTCAAAAAAAATAAAGATAACCATAGTTCATTTAGTAATGGTGATAGTTTATTAAAAATATGTGCATATAATTCTGGAAAAACAACCGTAGGAATTGCTTTTATAGGTTTTGGTGTGGGAACTAAAAAGAAATCATTTTCAATAAAAAATCTCATGAAAAATAAAAAGGAAATAAAAACTTATATTAAATATGTAGATCAAATATTTGATATACCTAAATTGGAATTGATAGAACCAGGTCGTATTACGGAAGAATATACTATAGATAAATTGTATTTATATAATACAGGCAGAAAATATGTTGAAGAAAGTGGAAATTTAAAAGTGTATGCAGAATTTTTAGATTTCAACGGAAAACAGTATATAAAAGAAATTGAAATCGAAAAACCTGATCTTTAATTGGAGGAGGTACTTTTGTGTAGAATTCTACATTTTAGAGATAGCTCCTAACATTTGTCGTTACGACAGTAAATATATTTTATTCTACATACTATAAAGGCAAGCACAGAAGAATACAAAATAAGTATTCTAAAAATAGAAAACAATATGTATGATAATAGAAATCGCTGGAGACGTAGTAACGCTACTTAGAAAGTATCCTTATTCAAAAAGAGGTTTGAGATAATAGTATACGAGGCTATAATAAGGTTTAAGAGGACATTTTAATTTAGTAATAGCTGTGTTTTAGATGGAACTATAAATGAGGATTCGAGTTTGAAAGAATTGTAAAACACGATCAATATGTTATTAGTTTTTATCAGATTTTAGATGAATATACTGAAGAATATAGAAAGCTAAATAATAACTTAATATGAAACAGAGTTCTTTAGAAGCATCTATTTGGTATAGAGATATTTGTCTATGAATTTAACCATAAGTATTTAAGTAATAATCGTTTAGTACAAATTTTTATTATATTGAGTGAGTATGCCTTTGTTACTAAAAAACTTAGGTTGTTTTTGTGGATTAATTAAATATTTTAAAATTATTCTATATAGGAGGCAGTTATGAATTATGATGATGAATTGTTTTTTGTAGAGCATTTAGTATCAAACGTAGATACAGAATTGTATCTTATTCAGAGAAAAAAAGATGGAGTACAGTTAAAGCTACATGTGGGTGGAACTGCGTATCGAGTTGTTGATTTAAACAGTAATATTCAGAAGTTCTTAAAAAAACAAATAGAGTATGGAAAAAGATTGATAGATATTTTGAATGAAGATGCAGAAGTTGTAATTAAATCATTTGATGTTGAAAATAACATGTATAAACCATTAAATGATGAGCTGCTTAAAACTATCACAAATAAATTTAAGTAAACAAACGATTAATATAGCTATACCCCATTCAAAATGTAAAATGAATTTTAAAAATTTTTAACTTAGCACGTCCATTATGGTCGTGTTTTTTTATAATTTGTATCACTTTCTATTGTTGAAGAGTGTCAAATTATTCGTTGAAATATGCAAATTTGCATTTTATTTTATTGTATATAAATTGTTATAATTCAAACAAAAAGGAGTTTATAAAAAAGTGGATAAATACTGGGATATTTTTAAGGCACTATTTTCTATTGGTGCAGTTGGTACTGGTCTGAAATTCTTGATAGATAGAATTTGGTCTACGGATATAGAATTTGATTTAGAAAACAACTATGGTCGAGCATTTCGAGAATTGTTTAATTATGTTTTATTTACTTCGTACGTACTATTCATAGGAGCGCTACTGTTTTCTTATATGTTAGGTGATTTTTTTGGAAATAAAAAAATTGATGTAATTACTGGAGCTCATTATAGTTTTAATCAAATAGAATTAGACAAACTTTTAAAATTAAGGTATCGAAAACTACTCTATCTACTTTGTATATCATTAGCATCATTGATTTTTGGTATATATTATGCATTAAGAAATTTTTGGTATTATAATTATAGAAGAAGATCATATGTACTATTGGGAGGAGAAACTTATTTTGTTAAAAAAAGGATTTTAAAAAATAAAGTACTATTAACGAATGATAAAGGAAAATATAGGATTATAAATTTAGAGAATTTAGAGAAAACGGACTTTATAAAGGAAACATCTAGTGAACGTAATAATAAAAGGTATATCTCATATTATAATAATTTTCAGAAAAGAAAAAAATGGAGTGAAAAAGATGTATTAAGCAAGATATTTTTTATACTTCTTCTTTTATTTGTTGGAGTAATTATATATTTGTTTGATGTCATTCAAGAACACAATATTTTTTATAGAGTGGGCTTGGGAGTTATGTTTTCTGTGGTTGCTCTTTATAATTATTATCAATACAAATGTGGAAAGAAAAAATTAGAACATATGCAAACAGTTCATTTTACTTTATCTTTTTTACCTAAAAAAGAATAAAAAAATATTCTATTAATTATGTTTTTAAAAGATTATTGGTGTGGTGGATTTGTCTGTGTAAAGGTCTGTATCTTTAGTCAAAACTATGTGTATTTAATGGAATAGGCTAGTTTGCAAAATCCTATTGTATCAAGTAAAATGAGACTGTATATTGTTAATTAAACAAGGTACTTTGTTCTCGTAGCTCAGTAGGATAGAGCAACCGCCTCCTAAGCGGTAGGTCGCTGGTTCAATTCCAGTCGGGAACGTAAAAAGGCAAGTAAATTTAGGGGGGAAGACAGATGGCGATTACTATAAATATTTATTATAGTGGGATAAATGGACGTGCAAGAGAATTTGCCAAAGAAATGATTGCTAGCGGAATTGTAGAGGCGATTCGTGCAGAAAAAGGGAATAGTCGCTATGAATACTTTTTTCCAATGGACGATGAAGAAACAGTTCTGCTGATTGATAGTTGGACAGATCAGGAAGCATTAGACAAACACCACGCTTCTCCAATGATGACCCGTATTACGGAACTTAGAGAAAAATATGATTTGCATATGAAAGTAGAAAGATATGTATCAGATGTAACAGACCCCTTGACAAAAGATGCCGCGTTTATAAGAAAATAACTAGAGTGCAATCATTGATCTTAAAATTTAGTGCTAGGAACATCAGCCGTTTCGACTGATGTTCCTAGCACTTTTTATCTTGTAAGGATGAATCATTTGTTACACACGTTAAATTAAAGAAGGACCATTTGCTCTTCAGTCACAGCCGGTTCGGTTAAAATTTTGGCTTGGGCAGCTGCGAGTTTCGCAATAGGTACCCGATAAGGTGAGCAAGAGATGTAGTTTAGGCCAAGTGTTTGGAAAAACGTGATGGATTGCGGATCACCACCGACTTCTCCACATACGCCAATACTCATGTTTGGTTTAGTACGACGCGCTTTCTCTACAGCTAATTGAATCAGTTGACCAACACCTGTTTGATCTAGTGATTGAAACGGATCTTGGGTAATGATTTTCTTTTCCCGATACGTATTAATGAATTTACCGATATCATCACGAGAAAAACCATAGGTCATTTGTGTTAAATCATTTGTTCCAAAGCTGAAAAAGTCTGCTTCTTCTGCTAACTGATCCGCAATCAGACAAGCTCTAGGTAGTTCAATCATTGTCCCAATTTCGTAAGGGAAAGGAGTCATTTTATGTTCTTCAAAGAGACCATCAATCGTTTCTTTTAAAATGCGTTTGAGATAGAGAAGTTCTTCTTTTTCGGCGATTAGAGGAATCATCACTTCTGGATAAACAGTAATTCCTTCTTTGACTAATCGAATGGCACTAGTAAATAAGGCTGTAACTTGCATTTTGTATATTTGTGGTTGGGTCACACCTAAACGACAACCACGATGACCCAACATTGGATTGGTTTCTTGTAACCGTTCAATTTGTTTGGCGATGGTCACTGGGAACCGTTGTAGTTGCTTCGCCAATAATTGAATATCATTCTTTTCATGAGGTAAAAACTCATGCATCGGCGGATCCAGCAAGCGGACCACCATGGGCTTGTCTTGAACTACTTTCAGCATTTGATAAAAGTCTTCCTGTTGAAAATGAAGAAGTTGCTCCAACGCATAGGTTGCTTCCTTTTCAGACTCTGCTAAAATCAGGCGACGCATTTCCAAGACACGCTCTTCACCGAAAAACATATGCTCTGTTCGCGCTAAACCAATCCCCGCTGCGCCAAAACGGATAGCAGTCTCTAAATCTTGTGTAGTTTCTGCATTGGCACGAACAGTTAAATCAGCATACGCATCTGCCCAAGACAAGAGCTCTTGAAGGTCATCGTTATTATCAGCAGAAATTGTAGGAATTTCGCCAAGATAAATTTCCCCCGTTGAGCCATCGACGGAAATGATTGTTCCTTCTAAGATGACTTGTGGCCCGCAGTGTAGTTGTTTGGTTTCTTCATTGACGGTTAAACTTTCACAACCAGTCACACAGCAAGTTCCCATTCCTCGTGCGACCACAGCGGCATGAGAAGTCATTCCGCCACGACTGGTCACAATTGCTTCGCTTACAACCATGCCTTCAATATCTTCTGGTGAAGTTTCTTGACGAACAAGAATGACTTTCTTTCCTAGATTGGTCAGTTCTTTGGCTTTTTCTGCTGTAAAAACAATTTGGCCACTTGCTGCACCAGGACTAGCAGGAAGTCCCATAGCTAAACGTTCCATGTGTTGTCGTTTCTCTTGATCAAACACGGGATGAATTAATTGATCAATCGTATCAGGTGTCACACGCAACAGTGCTTCTTGTTTAGTAATGCGATTTTCTTTGGCTAAGTCTAAAGCAATTTTAACCGTAGCTGCGGCGGTTCGTTTCCCGTTTCTTGTTTGTAAAATATATAATTTTTCATTTTCAATGGTAAATTCAATATCTTGCATGTCACGATAATGATATTCTAAAAGTTCTGCGTAATGGCGAAAATCTTGATAAACTTTTGGCATAGTCAAACGTAAACGACGAATGGGTTCTGGCGTCCGAATACCAGCCACTACATCTTCTCCTTGCGCGTTCAAAAGAAACTCTCCAAACAGTTGATTTTCCCCTGTGACCGGATTTCTAGTAAAGACAACGCCAGTGCCACTGTCTAGTCCACGATTGCCGAAAACCATTTCTTGAATGTTGACAGCTGTACCTAAATCATGTGCAATATGATGTAAGTTTCGATAAACCACCGCACGTTGATTATTCCATGAATCAAAAACAGCTTTGATTGCTTCAAAAAGTTGTGCGACAGGGTCTTGCGGGAAGACCACATGATGTTGTTCGAAAACTTCTTGGTAGCGGACAATCAAGGCAAAATGATCTTCTTCTTGAAAAGCGGTAATTTTTTTGTTTAGCTCTTGTTCCAAGCGCTCTTTTTGTTGGTCAAATAATTCTTTGGGAATGTGATAGACGACGTCTCCAAACATTTGAATAAGTCGGCGATAACAATCAAAAGCAAAACCAGGAGAGGTTAAGGTCGCAAATTTTTTCACACGTTGATCATTTAAACCTAAATTTAAAATAGTATCCATCATACCAGGCATCGAGAAGGCAGCACCGCTGCGAACGGAAACTAAGAGAATCTCATTGTCTGCGGTAAAAGATTTGCCTGTTTCAGCTTCTAGATTTTTAACCGCTTTCAAAATTTCTGATTGTAAGTGTTCTTCAAAGAAAGTAGCATCTGCCAAATAGTCCATACAGCAACGGGTTGTAATCGTGAATCCTTGTGGAATCGGCAAACCTAAGCGTGTCATTTCTGCCAAGTTTGCCCCTTTACCACCAAGAGTCTCTTTACCTTCATTGTGTGTTTCGTTAAAAGAATAAATAAACTTTTTCATGCGTGACCTCCGTTTAATATGTGTCTTATATGTTCAATAAACATCATAATAGACGGAAATAAGTTTGTCAATAGAAAAAGTTTCTTGTCAATATGTTGAAAAAACAATAAATATGTGTATAATTGTAAGCGAATGCACAATTTGTTTAAGAGGAATTGAGGAGGAAATGATGAAATTAAGTAAACGACAAGAGCAAATTATCGCTGTTGTAAAAGAGCATCAGCCAGTTAGTGGTGAACGCATTTCGGACATACTAGCCGTTTCACGTGCGACATTGCGTTCTGATTTGTCTTTTTTAACACTTTCAGGAATTTTAAAAGCAAGTCCGAAAGTTGGGTATACTTACGAAAGTGATAATATGGAGGCTTTTTTCTTTTTTGACGTTTTTCAAACAAAAGTTCAGGAGATCATGAGTCCACCATTGATGGTTGCCCAAGACACCTCAATTCGAGATGCGATTACCAACTTGTTTATGTATGATGTCGGTTCTCTTTATGTCATGGATGAAGCAAAAGAATTATTAGGGGTTTTGTCACGAAAAGATTTATTACGGGCCTCTTTAAATACAAATATTGATGGCACACCTGTTGCTGTTTGTATGACAAGAGTGCCACATGTGAAAACCTGCACACCAGAATTTACTATTCTTGAAGCTGCTGACACTTTGCAAAAATACGAAGTGGATTCTTTGCCAGTCGTTGAAAAAGAAAATCCTAAAAAAGTTATTGGAAAAATTACGAAAACGAAAATTTTAACCTATATTACGCAACAAGCGAAAGAAGCCGCACAAAATAGATAAGGGAGCTTAATTATGAAAAAAGAGATCATTGTTTATACTATTTCCGATTCACTTGGAGAAACATCACAAAAATTGTTAGCTGCAGCAAGCGCACAATATCCAGATATTTCTTTTCTTAATCGATACAATTTTTCTTTTGTCACAACAGAAGAAGAATTATTGGAGATTTTAAAAGATGCCTTAAAAGATAAAGCCTTAGTTGTCAGTACATTAGTCAGTAAACAACTAATCACAGCGGCGAAAGAATTTAGTGAACGAACAGGGTTGTTATATTTAGATTTAATGGCGCCATTTTTTGAATTAATTCAAGCGAAAGCCGGAGTAGATCCTATTGAAGAGCCTGGACGACGCCATCAACTAGATCGTGCTTACTTTGATAAAATCTCAGCGATTGAATTTGCTGTAAAATATGATGATGGTAAAAATCCTCAAGGGTTTCTTGATTCTGATATATTGTTGTTAGGCGTTTCGCGGACCTCAAAAACGCCAGTCAGTATGTATTTAGCAAATCAAGGCTACCGCGTTTCTAACTTACCATTAATTCCAGAAGTTCCATTGCCGCCAATTTTGGAAGAAATGGATCCACAAAAAATGATTGGTTTAGTTTGTTCGCCAGAAATATTAGGACAGATTCGTAGCAGTCGGTTGGCTTCCTTAGGTTTAGGTAATGAGACCAGTTATACCAATGTTGAACGGATTGAACAAGAATTAGCTTATGCTGAAGAAATTTTTGCGAAGTATGGCATCCCAGTGATTGATGTAACCGCAAAATCTGTCGAAGAAACAGCCTTTTTAATTAAAGAAAAACTAGATGAAAGAAATTAAAAAGCTTGGCAACCTCACTAAATTTCAGTGAAGTTGCCAAGCTTTTTATACTTAATTGGGATTCTTTTTGTTAGTCAATATTTTTTTGATCGACAATGAGTAAAGCAATCATCACGTAGACAATCCAGCTACTTTTAGAATAAAGTGTATAGCGTGGTTGCCATTTGCTAGCAAATTTTTCCTTGTATTCGCGTAATCCTTGGAAGGAGTAAATTTCTGAACCAAATTCATAAATTAACGCAGCAATCCGTTCTTGAATAAAACTTTTTCTTGATTGACCAACGTTGGCTAACGGAGCCATCCCTAAATTGAAATAATGAATATTTTCTGTTTTCATATATTCAAATAAATGAATAAATAGGAAATCCATACTTCCAGAAGGGGCTTTTTCTTTATGGTGACGCATCAAGTCGATGGTACCAACTTCATTTGTGTAACTAGGAATGATATTAGCGAAAGAGACCATTTCTCCTTCGGCATTTCGGACAACAGCAATTGGGTTTCTTTGAAGATACGCTTCATCGAAAAATCCTAGTGAAAAGCCTTTTTCTTTTCGATTGTCTAACCAACTATCCGAAATAGCTTTTAATTCGTGCATTTGTTCGGCACTAAAAGGAGGTTGGAGTACGTCAAATGAATAGCCGGCTTTGGTAATTTTATTAAACACTGCGCGGGTACCTTTGAATTTTTTCCCAGACATCGTAAATGTTTCTAGATTAACTAAGGCTTCTTCGCCCATTTTGATAAATTCGTAGCCGTATTCGTGTAGTAACATCACGCTGTCCTCATTGGTTTCGTAAAAGACGGGTACATAGCCGAAACGATCTGTTTCTTTAAGGAATGCATCAATCGCCGCAGGAAAATCTTCTTTGTTCCCAGAAGGGTTGCCCATCACAACGCATTTATTATTAATGGTGTTGAATTGTAAAAAGACAGTCGGTTCTTCTTTGGGATATAAGAAAACCTGTTTATCATGAAGAAAGACAAGTTCACTGTCAATATTCCCGCCATAAGTTGTTAAGATATTATGCAAGATACTATCTTCTGGAAACTCACCCACTTGGTGTTTTTTCCCTTGGAGGTAGCGAACAAATAGAAAGTTAAAACTCATAACTAAGAGGATAGCGATAAATCCTGACAACCAGATCCGTTCGGAAGGGAACAAGAAAAATTCCACAAAATGATGACGATGGTGTGGGAAGTTCGGTAAATTATAAACACCAATTACCAGGTATAACAAAGTCAACAAGCCAAAGATAAACCCATCAATCGTCATCCACTCCCAAGAGTAAACCAGTTGTTCACGGTACAATTCTGATTTTGAAAAAATAACGATAAATAATAAAATAGCTAAATAGAAAATGGAAAACATACTAAAGTCAACAACAAATGAATACAAGATAGCACCAATTAATAAAATAATCGTTGGATAATAGGCTCTTTTAACACGATCAGCAATCCCACGTCCCATAATTAATAATGCAAAGCCTAAAACAATACTCGGAATTTGAATAATAATATGTGAACGGAAGGGGTTAATATCTCTTAACCAATGCACTTGAGTGAAGGCTTCTGGAATAGTGGCTAGGAGCACCATCATAATTCCTGAAAAATAAAGTAAAACCACTTCCAGCTTGTGGGCAATTTCCAAAGTAATTTGTTTTAGCAGTTGACGATAATGAGTATCCAACTTTTGGCTTAAGTGTTTTGTAAAGAACAAACAGCCAATTAAGAAAGGAATAATATAATAGAATAAACGATAGAGCAATAACCACAAAACAATAATTTCACGATCGACACCTAAGTTGCTCAGTCCTAAAATCATCATGACATCAAAACTACCTAAAGCCCCTGGAATCATCGAAGCAATCCCAATAATCGAAGCTGCTACATATAAAGGAACAATATCAATTAAAGGAATCGGTACATCTAATAAGTAACCAATACTGATAAAGGTAATTAAAACACCTGTCCATTCTAAAAACGAAGAAACAACTAAAGATAAGCGATTTTTTGCATCGAGGTTACCAAAGGAACTATTTTTTTGGAAATGTAAAATAAGATAAAGTAATGGGAAATAAAGACCGCCACCTAATAACCAAATCCAATATTGCTGTAAATAAGCCATCTTTGGATCAAACTGAACAAGGAAAAAGCAAAGAATACTATAAATAGATAGACCGGATAACACAAAAAGTAAAATATGGGTTAACGCAGGTAAAATTTTCTTTTCCTCTGTTTTATTTCCATAAAATTCAGAACGAAGTCCCATGCTGACCAAACCACCGAATCCACCAATATTATTGATGGTATTGACAATCCAGCTAGATTCAAGGAGTTCCCGTTTTGAGACTTTCAAGTTTAAAATGCGATTTAATGTTAAGTCATAATTTAGCATCGGAGTAACGGAAACTAAACCGATAACCATCATCAATAACAATTTCCATAGCGGAATCTCATCAAAAATCTGTTTTAACTGTTCAAATGAGATCGTTTTACCAATTGATAAAAGTTGGGCAACAACAATAATTGAGACCGCAATAACAAACAGTGTTTTTAGTAATCCTGTATGCGTTTTGATCCAATGAATAATTTGTTTCATTTAGACACCTTCATTTCCTTTAAGAATTTTTCGATTGTTTTATTAAAAATATCTGGTGAGTTTTTGGCAAATAAATGACCCTGTTTATTTACCAAGACCAATTTACCAGCAGGAATGGCATCAGCAATCGCCCGTGAATGGGAAAGCGCAATTAAATCTCGACTGCCAGTAATAACAAGAGTAGGACAGGGGATGTGTTCTAAATCTTGTTTTGTCAGTCCAGTATCTTCAAATAACAGAGCCACGATAGGGAGCCGTGCGCGCAATTTTTTTGAAAAAAAGGCGCCAATACGACAAAACCAATATTGAAAATAAGTGGCAATCGCTACATATTTTTTTAAACCAGACATGGTGACATTTCCAGAATTTAAGACGAGTTTGTTGACGAAATCAGGATATAAATGGGTAAAAACCATGGCAATATTTGCTCCGTCACTAAAGCCCAATAAATTAATTTTTGTTAAGTGTTCTTGTTGAATAATACCAGCTAAATCTTCTGCCAAAAGCGGAAAAGTTAATTGACTTTGTGTATTGGTGGAACGTCCATGTCCGCGTGTATCCACCGCAATAACTTGATACTCCTTGGAGAAATAAGAAATTTGATAATTAAAAAAAGTATGATCATTGCCATTACCATGAAGTAACACAAGGGGGTAATTTGTTTCTTTGCCAAAAATTTGATAAAAAATTTGACTGCCATCTATTGTTTGAAAATATTTTTCTATTGCCATTCTCCGTCACCTATCTCATCTATAATCAATCGAGTCCTC
The DNA here is from genome assembly GCF_050537975.1 of Enterococcus sp. DIV1090. Lineage (NCBI taxonomy): Bacteria > Bacillati > Bacillota > Bacilli > Lactobacillales > Enterococcaceae > Enterococcus > Enterococcus sp. DIV1090. The sequence goes on from NZ_CP172917.1 coordinate 821,947, forward strand.
TCTCATTATAGAGTCTTTTGTCTTTTTTTTGTAATAAAAAACAGAAAATTTTCCGAACAGTTTTGTAAGGTGTTGTAATATAGTGTGATATAGTAGAAGATAGCCACCTAAAAAATTAGGCTAGAGGAGGAGAAGTTGATGTCTTTAATCGTTTTAATTGGTGCCCAAGCTGTCGGGAAAATGACCGTTGGCAAGGCTTTAGAAAAGCAGTTAGATGCTAAATTACTATTTAATCATCAAACCATTGACTTATTTGCAAACTATCTTGGGTATACGGAACGTGCGTTTCAATTGTCTGATTCCGTTAGAAAGGAACTTTTTCATGCCTTTGTAGAAAATCCAGCCACAAATACAACAAAAAACATTATTTTTACAGTGGTGATTGCTTTTGATCAAGAACAGGATTTTCAATTTTTAGAAGAAATATCAGAAATTTTTCTTAGTAAACATGAGTCCGTTTATTTCGTCGAACTCGTCTCTTCAACAGAAATCCGCCTAGAACGGAATGTTCATCCAGAGCGGCTAGAGGCAAAACCTTCAAAACGCGATGTCGACTTTTCTCGAAAAGAATTACTCAATACCTTTAAAGAACATCGATTAGTAAGCCACGAAGGTGAACTAGAAAGTACATTTCCAAATGTAAAAATAACGAAAATAAATAATTCAAACATGACACCAGAAGAAGTAGCAACGAAGATAATTACTACTTTTGGTTTGACATAATGTGAAAGGAACATCGGAATCAATGAAAAAGTTTTTTAAATATCTCGGTAGCTTGATGGTCCTTCTTCTAAGCATAGCTTTAATTTTGATAGGATATTTAACCTTCCGAGAGTTTCGACCGCGAGCGGTTGAACCAGTTGCTATAAATAAACAATTTTCAGAGCAAACCATCGAAAAAAAGCAATCCATTTCTTTAGTCACGTATAACATAGGCTATGCCGGCCTAGGACAAACAGAAGATTTTTTTATGGACGGTGGCAAAACTGTCCAACCAGTTAATAAGGCAATGGTCCAACAGAATTTAACAGGCATTAAAGAAACCTTAAAAGAATTACCAGCGATGATTTACTTATTCCAAGAAGTCGATCGTCGCTCGCAACGTTCTTATGAAGTCAATCAAGAGGAAGAATTACAAAAACAGCTACAGCTGAACAGCGCATTTGCTTATAATTTTAAGGTAGATTATGTGCCCATTCCTTGGCCGCCGATTGGACGAGTAGAAAGTGGTTTATTAACATTATCAAATGAAAAAATAACAGAGGCCAAACGCATTGCTTTACCCAATCCCTTTCGTTGGCCCGTTAGCATTAGTAACTTAAAACGAGCGCTTCTAGAAACGCGCTTTCCAATTAAAGGCACAGACAAAGAATTAGTGGTTTTTAACTTACATTTGGAAGCCTATGACAATGGGGAAGGGAAGATTGCTCAAAGCAAAAAGTTAGCTGAGGTATTATCCCAAGAATACGCTAAAGGAAACTATGTAATTGCTGGAGGTGACTTTAATCAAGTTTTCAAAGGCAGTCATCGATATCCTGACCTAGGGGAAGCTGGTTGGGCACCAGGAGAAATTGATCCAGCAGACTTACCTAAACATTTTTCACTTGCTTATGATGATCAACAGCCGACTGTGCGGGTGCTTAATAAGCCATACACTGGCTCCTATGAAACATCCCAAGTGTATGTAATTGATGGTTTTATTGTTTCTGATAATGTGGCTGTTCATAGCGTGAAAACAAAGGACGAACAATTTAAATATACAGATCACCAACCTGTGAAGATGGAAGTTGGGTTGAAATAAAAAAAGTACAAACGGTGCTTGTTGCTTGCACCGTTTGTACTTTTTATTTTACAGATAGCCTTTAGTAATAGAATGAGTGGAATTTAGCATATTTGCTGGGGTTCCTGTAAAAAGAAGCTGTCCGCCATTTTCTCCACCTTCGGGACCTAGTTCAATCAACCAGTCGGCACTTTTAATCACATCAATGTGATGTTCTAATAAAATCAAGCTGTTTCCTTCTTCTACCATTCGATTGAAAAGTTGAAGACTTTGTTGGATATCAATTAAGTGTAAACCATCTGTAGGTTCATCCATTAAATAGATAGCTTTTTTTTGGTGAAGTGTGTCTGCTAATTTTACCCTTTGCAATTCGCCACCAGATAATGTTGAGAGCGATTGATTGAGTTTAAGGTAGCCTAAGCCAACTTCCAGTAAATTTTTTAATGAAAGAGCAAAAGGCTGGTCTTTGAAAAAATCATAGCCATCTTTAACGCTTAAAGCTAGTACTTCAACGATATTTTTTCCGTTATACAGATAATGAAGCACCTCTTCTTTGTAACGCGTTCCGTGACAGGTTTCGCAAACACTAGTAACATCCTCCATAAAAGACATATCGGAGACAATTATTCCTTTCCCCTTGCAAGTAGGACAGGCGCCTTTGGAATTATAGCTAAATAAAGCTGGACTAACATGATTTTCTTCCGCAAACAGTTTGCGGACCTTATCAAAAATATTAAGATAGGTCATAGGTGTGGATCGTAAATTTGCGGTAATGCTTTTTTGTGAAAGATGAATAATTTCTTGGTTATCAGCTTGGGCTTTTTGATAAATTTCTTCCGCTAATGATGATTTACCTGAACCGGCGACCCCACAAATAACAGTCAAAACTCCTAACGGAACTTCGATAGATAGATTGTTTAAATTATGCAGTGTCGCATGTTCGATTGATAAAGACTTCCTTGCTTTTCTTGGTTGGTCGTTTAAAGGGAGCGGCTCTTGAAGCGCTTGACTAGTCAAGGTTTTGGAGGCTAAAAATGCGTCATACGTTCCTGAAAACTGGACATGGCCACCATTTTCGCCTGCGAAAGGTCCTATATCGATGATAAAATCAGCTTCTCTAATTAATTGTGGATTGTGTTCCACCAGAACCACGGTGTTTCCTTTATTTTTTAAATTGAGCAACGCACGACTGATCCGTTCGATGTCCTTTGGATGTAAGCCAGCACTTGGTTCATCTAAAATATACATAATATCGTTTAAGGCGCTGTTTACATACTTAGCAATTTTAATCCGCTGTGCTTCACCACCAGAAAGTGTTTCAGTTGCTCGTCCTAATGTGAGGTAGGAGAGACCGATATTAATTAATGCTTCTAGACGTACAAGTAGCTCTTCTTGAATATTTTTTATTAAGGAAAGGTCCATCGAACGAATAAAATAATGTAATTCAGTGAGTGGCATGTCAACAGCATCAGCAATACTTTTCTGATTAATTTTGCAGCTACGAACACGTTCATTGACTCTACTTCCTAAACAATCAGGACATCTTTTTACGGTAACAAAGTGATTAAGGTATTTTTGATGACGTTTGCCTTCGTCTGTATGCAATATGCTACGTTGCATGCGCGGGACGATTCCTTCATACAAAGCTGTATGAGGCCACTCTTTGGGTGGATTAGCTAGTTTTTGTTGTGGAGCATATAAAAATAATGCTAACTCTTCAGGAGAATAGTCCTTGATTTTTTTATCCAAATCAAATAGACCACTATGGGCATAACGCTTCCACCGCCAGTTGCCAACTGTAAATGTGGGGAAATCGATAGGCCCTTCGTTTAATGATTTGTCATAATCAACTAGCTGATGAAGATTGATTTCGGTAATCTTTCCTAAGCCATCGCATGTTGGACATTTTCCATCCGGATGATTAAACGAAAAAGTATCTGAATAACCAACAAATGGAGAACCTGCTCGTGAAAACAGCAAACGTAAAAATGTATAAATATCTGTGTACGTTCCCACTGTCGAACGAGAATTACCTGCTACTTTTTTCTGGTCAATGACAATTGCAACAGGAAGATTCTCGATTTTTTCAACTTCTGGACGACCATATTTGGGTAAGTAATTTTGAACAAACGAACTAAATGTATCATTTAGTTCACGACGTGATTCAGCGGCTAATGTGTCAAATACTAAGGAGGACTTTCCTGAACCCGAAAGTCCAGTAACAACAGTTAGTTGCTTTTTAGGGATATTGACAGAGATATTCTTCAAATTATTTTGTGTTGCGTGCTTAATTTCAATCCATTCCATTAAAAAACCTCCGTTTCTATTCTATTTTAGCATATAAAAAGAACCTAGCCTAAAAGTTGAACATGGGAATTTTCAAGAGAACTTTACTTTTTAATCGCTTTCATTTATGCTATAAGTAATACAGATTTTTTAACTGTATTAATAGATAAAGGATGTGACTTATGAAGAAGTCGATTTTGTTCAAAAAGTTAGGGATTATTTTATTAATTAGCCAAACACTGGTAGGGGTACCAATGTTGGCACAAGAAAGTATACTAGAAACAACCGTTCAAACAGAGACGGAATCAGTAACAACAGAAACCAGTCAGACTGTAGCTAACTTGGAATCTGAAACTACTAGCCAAACGGTGATGCAGGAAAAAGAATTCTCTTCGGCAATCGCCGAAAGCAGTAGCCGAAATGTGGTTGCAGTAACCACTGAAACCACAAATGAGATACAAAATAGTGATACAGATGTAAAAGCTGTTTCTGCAGAGAATGCTTTTTCAGAAGCAGATTATAAACAAGCAACTGCACTGGAGTTAGCAACTTTAGTAAGAGAAAAAAAGGTGACGAGCGAAGAATTAGTAAAAATTGCGTTGGCCATCACTAAACGTGAAAATCCTACATTAAATGCGGTCATTACTTTACGAGAAGAAGCGGCTTTGACAGAAGCAAAAGCTTTACAAGATACAGGTCAACCATTTCTAGGTGTGCCGCTCTTACTAAAAGGGTTAGGACAATCCTTGAAAGGTGAAAGCAACACGAACGGTTTTGGTTTTCTCCAAGATCAAGTAGCTGGTGGGACATCGACCTTTGTCAAAGCACTACAAAATGCCGGATTCATAATCATTGGTCAAACGAATTATCCAGAATTAGGTTGGAAGAATATTTCAGATTCAAAGTTATATGGCGTTTCCGTCAATCCATGGAATCCTAACCATTATTCAGGTGGTTCTTCAGGCGGAGCGGGTGCTAGTGTCGCCGCGGCATTTGTTCCCATTGCTTCTGGAAGTGATGCTGGTGGCTCTATCCGCATCCCTGCTTCTTGGACAGGCACCGTAGGCTTGAAACCTTCTAGAGGAGTAATCATTGGCAATTCTAATAGTGCAAAAGGTCAAACTGTTCACTTTGGTTTAAGTCGAACCGTGGCGGATACAAATGCATTATTTGAAACCTTATTAACCCAAAAAGATCTTCCTGCGGGACATTTAAGTCAAGCGCAACCCATTGCTTATACAACAGAATCCCCTGCCGGAACGCCTGTAAGTGCCGAAGCAAAAGAGGCGGTCGCTGAAGCTGTTGCTTTTTTAAAAGACCAAGGGTACACATTGGTTGAAGTGAAGCACCCTGTTGATGGGGAACGTTTAATGAAAAATTATTATACTGTAGCTGCTGGCTCAGCAGGAATTGCCGATTTTATGGCGCGGCAGAAATTGAAAAGACCGCTTGAACGAAATGATGTAGAACTGTTAACATGGGCGCTTTTTCAAACAGGAAAAAATATAACGAGTGAAGAGACAACTGCGGCTTGGACAGATATTGCTTTACAAGCACAAGCGATGGACGAATTTTATCAACAGTATCCTATCTTATTAACACCAACGACAGCTGCCACGGCACCTAGTATTGATAATCCGTTACTAAAACCAGAACATGCAGCACAGATGGAAAAAATTGATCAATTGTCACCAGCAGAACAAAAACAATTGATTTATGACCAATGGCTGACGGCGTTCACATATACACCGTTTACACAACAAGCAAATTTATTTGGACATCCAGCATTAAGTGTACCAACTTACGTTTCAAAAGAAGGACTGCCTTTGGGGATTCAATTTAATAGTGCATTAAATGAAGACCGAACATTGCTACAATTAGGTGCTTTATTTGAAAATAACCACAAGATAAATCAACCACATGTAGAAGAACCAGACAAAGACAAAGAGCCAGATGCAAGCGGCGAACCAGAAAAAGACAAAGAGCCAGATGCAAGTGGCGAACCAGATAAGGATAAAGAACCAGATGCAAGTGGCGAAGCAGACAAAGACAAAGAACCAGATGCAAGTGGCGAAGCAGACAAAGACAAAGAGCCAGATGCAAGTGGCGAAGCAGACAAAGACAAAGAGCCAAATGCAAGCGGCGAACCAGACAAAGACAAAGAGCCAGATGCAAGTGGCAAACCAGATAAAGACAAAGAAACAAAAACAAGTGAAGAACCAATCGAAGGAAAAAACCAAAACCCAGACAAAGCTGGAAAAACTACTAGTGAGTCATCCTTAGATAATTCGCTGAATTCATCAGCAAATCAGGGAACCAAATCAACAGAAAGTACGCATGCTTTTTCTGATAAAAATATGATTGGGAAAAAAGAACAGCTTCCCAAAAAAGTATTACCAAAAGCAGGTGCAGAAGTACCTAGTACTTTCTGGATTGTTTTAGGAGGAGCTTTCTTAGTAACGAGTGGAACGATTTATATAAGGAAAACTAGAAAATGATAACCAGTCAAGGCTAGAGACAATTTATCCCCAATTGTCTCCAGCCTTTTTTCTTTGGTATACTAAAACCAATAGGGAAATGGAGGCGAAAGTAATGAGGGCGTTTGAGAAGATTCCAGCGTTTCAGCAATGGCAAAAAGTTGAAGCTATTCACCGTGGTTGGTCAACTGATTTAAAGTTTAAAGTTACCAAAAATCAAGAAACCTTTTTATTGCGAATTTTTCAACAAGAAGAGTTATTAGCCAAACAACAAGAATATCAATTTATCAAAAAAGTAGCGGCGTTAGGATTTCCCAGTTCTAAACCTTTTTTATGTGCACCTATTCCTGAAAGTGAACAAGGATACATGTTATTAACGTATCTAGAAGGTGAAGACTTAAGCGATGTTTTACCCGCTCTTTCTCCCAAAAGACAACTGAACTTTTAGGCGTAGAGTCAGGCCGCTATTTAAACAAAATCCATAAGCTTTTGTTGCCCGAAAGGATTAGTCAAAGAGAGATTGCGCAAAATTTATACGAAAAAAAGCAGAGCCAACTAAATAAGTATAAGGAATCTCAATTTTGTATGCCGTACCAGCAGCCAATAATTTCATATTTAGAAAAACAATTACCGTTATTGCAACAACGGCCTGTAGTTTATCAGCATGGAGATTTCCATGCAGGAAATTTTATTTACTTGCCAACTAGGCAGGTCGGTGTGATTGATTTTAATCGATGGGATTTTGGGGATCCTTATGAAGAATTTTACAAGTTACAATTTTTTTCAAGAAATGTTTCGTCATTGTTTGCTTATGGTCAATTACAAGGTTATTTTGCTGGGAAAGTTCCTACCTTATTTTGGCAGTTTCAAAAGCTTTATACTTTTCACGCAGGACTCTATTCTTTAGTTTGGGCACTGAGCTTTGGTGAAAAAGAAATCAGGACTATGGAACAGCAATACCAACAATTACTAGTTCCCAAATGGTTTTCAACTATCCAAAGAAAGGGATTGAGATTTTAGGTTTATTTCGATAGAATAAAAATAAAAACAGGAGTTTAAGGAATGAAACTAAACGGGATTATTATGATAGCGGTTGTTGGAAGCGTTTTATCTAGCTGTGGTTGGCAAAAATCGAAAGAGGAATCACAGAAAGTACAAACCGTACAAACAAACAATGTAAATACTGAAGAAACAAGAGCAATTTCAGCAACCGAAGTTAGTCAAACCACGGCGTTGGAATTAGAGCAAACAACGCAAACACAAGAATTAACTGAATTAGTTACAGAAGAAGGGACGATTTGGAATCAGCAAAAAGCAAAACAGTTAGGACAATACATGGAAACCTGGGGTCAAGAACGCAATCAGAACTATCAAGCGTACCAACCAGGTCACTCTGTAGCTTTTTACACGATTCAAGTGCCTGATGATTTATTGAGTTATGAACCTAAAATACAACCAGCTATTGGGAACAATCCCATTTGGTTAAATTGGTCAGAAACAGGCAGCGAAGGGGGTTATTGTCTGGTGGCAGTATACTCTGACAGTGCGACACAAGTTGCCCAGAAGCATGTCTATTTATTTACTTTAGTGAATGGTGAAGCCAAAGTCTATGTGAGTAAAGAACAGCCAGTAGAGGAGCAACCTTATTTGTTTTTAAAAGAAACAAGTAATACAGAACTGAAAGAACAATTCACAAACCTTGTGAATAATCTTTAATTTTTTATTTAATCAAAAGGAAAAGAAGATTTATCATTGACAAAGTATCCGCTTTCATTTTATTCTGTAGCTACCCCTTGGGAAAGGGCAAAAGGAAGTTTTGAAAGGGATGGAAGAAAAAATGAAGGAAACAAGTTTAGTAATTATTAAGCCAGATGGCGTTGAACGAAAGTTAGTTGGCAAAATCATTCAACGTTTTGAAGATAAAGGTATTGACTTATTGCACCTTAAATTCGAACGACTAACAGTAGAAACAGTGAAGGAACACTATGAGCATTTAAAAGATGAACTATTTTTCCCTGAATTATTAGCCTATATGACAAGTGGCCCAGTGGTTGTGATGGTCGTTGTAGGGGACAATGTGGTTAAAAAAGTGCGTAAATTAGTTGGAGCAACGAATCCGTTAGATGCTGAAAGTGGCACCTTACGAGCGGATTATGGGTTGTCTGTCACCAAAAATTTAATCCATGCTTCTGATTCTGTTCAATCAGCAAAAATTGAGATGCAACGGTTCTTTGGTTAATCAGCAAAAAAGAAGCAATCCTTTATTTTTTATAAAGGATTGTTTCTTTTTTATTAATTGTCAGAATATTCCGCTTAAATGGTTGACATCTGGAGGTAGAAGAGTAGTATAGACTACATACTAAATACTAAATGACTGCGTGTGCTTCAGGAGGATAAAATGATAACAAGTGATGAATTGACAGAAAACCTTAGTCCGTTTGAATTAAGTCTATTTTTAGAGAAGAAATTACATGAAGAAAATCATAATTTAGAAACATTGTTAAATGCAGGGCGAGGCAATCCTAATTGGACGGCGCCAACACCAAGGGAAGCCTTTTTTTTATTAGGTCAATTTGCTACAAAAGAAACGTTAAGAGAGGGGAGCGAACAAACGGCTGGTATGATTCAGCCAAGTTTTGGTAGAACGCAACGCTTCTTAAACTTTTTAGCAGAAAATCCTAGCAAAGGGGCAACCTTCTTACAAGAAATTTGGACAGCAGAGCATAACTATTTTGGGATGGATAAGGAAATGTGGTTAGATGCCATGTTAGACTATGTGATTGGGGATAATTATCCGAATCCTGTTCGTTGCTTGAAGGCGTGTGAACAACCGATTAAAGCATATTTAAATCAAGAATTATTTTCCAGCGAAGCACAACCGTTTGATATTTTTGCCGTTGAAGGTGGTACAGCAGGGATTTGTTACTTGTTTGATACGTTGGCAAATAATTATTTACTAGAAAAAGGTGATCGTATTGCGTTGTTATTACCAACGTTTGCTCCTTATCTAGAAATTCCAGAACTACCACGTTATGATTTTGACGTGGTTAAAATCAAAGCAGAGCAAATGATTATTGATGGAAAAACGACGTATCAATACTCAAACAAGGAAATTGATAAACTAAAAGACCCGTCCATCAAAGCGGTTTTTGTCGTAAATCCCAGCAATCCAACTGCTAATGCTATGGGAAAACCTACCATTGAACAAATCAAACAAATCGTTGCAGTGGATAACCCTAAGTTAATGATTTTAACAGATGACGTTTACGGAACCTTTGTGCCAGCTTTCCGTTCACTATTTACGGAGTTACCTTACAATACAGCCTGTATCTATTCTTATTCTAAATACTTTGGCGCTACCGGTTGGCGTGTGGGGACTATTGCGGTCAGTCAAGAGAACATCTTTGATCAATTATTAAAAGAATTGCCAGTGGCTCGAAAAATGGAATTACAGGCACGTTATGCTACATTGAATGCAGACACAAGCCAAATTAACTTTATCAGCCGCTTAGTTGCAGACAGCCGCGATATTGCGTTGAACCATGCAGCGGGACTTTCTTCTATTCAGCAAGCGATGATGGCTTTATTTAGTTTGTATGCTTTGTTAAAAGACGGTCAAGCATATAAAGACGAAGTGATGGATATCTGTCATACGCGTGAAAAGCTCTTGTTCCGCACCTTAGGCATTGAAGAGCCTTTAGCAAGTTTAAATACAGCATACTATTGTGAAATTAACTTTAGAGATTGGACAGAAAAACGTTATGGCCCAGAATTTTCAAGTTATTTAACGAAATCGTGGACGATCACAAAAGTATTAACTTCGTTAGCAGAAAAAGAAAAATTAATGCTTTTAAAAGCGGATGCTTTCGGGAGTGACAAATGGTCAGTTCGAATTTCTTTAGCCAATTTAGCTACTAACCAATATAGTGAAGTTGGTAAACGAATGATTCGCCTATCTGAACACATTAAAGAAGAGTGGTTGCGCCAAAAGCGCCAAGCAATTAAATAAAAAAACGCTAAGTCTCTTAAGCTGCAAGAGGCTTAGCGTTTTTGTTTATTATTTATTCATTTTTCCGTCAGTTTTGGTTTATAAATGTTTGCTACACTGGAGATAAGAGGAAATTAAGCGTTTATAAAAAGGAGAGAAGTGAATGAAACATATTAAAGGAATGTTGGTTTTTATCGGATTATTTATTTTGGTTGGTTGTGCGCCAGATCAAGAGTCAACGAAACAAACAACAAGTGGACCGCAAGAGACAAAGCAAGTGAAGCAAGTTACCGTCACCAATCAAACGACTTCTGCGGTGGAAAAACAAGCGCCGACTAAAAATGACGAACTGATTGCTAATCAATTGACTTTTGATTCTCATGAATACACTTACGAAGTGGTTACAGGGGCCACACAAACGACATTTGGGACAACCCCACCAGCAAAATATACACCAGAAGAAAAAAAGGAAAAAATGTTTTGGTCCAATCAACCGCCTTTGGGATTAATGACGGGTAACTATTATAAAAATGAAGGTGTATTTACCGGCGGAAATTACGGCATTGTAGAGATTATTACGGAACCTGAAACGCAAAGGATTCTGAATGTTGAGTTTACAGAGTTTGCTAGTGATCCTTATTATGATACACGCTATTCGGGTGTCAACAAACGCCTGTCGGATTATCCTGAATTTCAAGCAAGCAACACGCGCACAGACGATACGTTAGTCACCGTTGTTAATGGTATTACTTATGTAGAAAAACAAATGCGTGACGAAAATCGTGTCACAGGTAATTTTTATACGGTACGCGGTTCATCAACTTCTGCGCGTGAAGGATTAATGCCTTTAGCAGCAGAGATGGACACTTGGCTAAAAGAGCCAGCGAAAGAAACGTATATCAGTTACACAGAAGATTTAGGCAATGGCCTAATCGCTCGACTTCAAGTGATAACAGAAGAGCAGAAAATAAAACATGTCAGCTATGATGAATACTTTTCAGATGAACAGGAAAAAATCACAGAAACAGCTCTGCGGCCTTTTTATCGTCAATCGAAATATTATTCACCAGGATACAATAAACAAACCAACAATTCTTTTATTCATTTTGTAGATGCACTAACAAAGGCCATTACGACACAACAAACTTTATCCGTTAACGAAGAACAAGAGCTACAGCATCCGTCTTTTACTACTTATCAAAGATTGGCTGAAAAAATCAGCACGTTTCAAAATTCATTGAAGGAATAAGAAAAACGAAAGTAGGGCACAAGTCGTTTCGACTTATGCCCTACTTTTGTAATCTTAAGATTATCAGCTAAACCAAAGTGAGTTCTTTTTAAAGAAATACTTTTATTTTAGCCTTTTATAGATCTAAATAATTTTCTAAGTAATCTGCTAAACCATCTTGATCATTTGTTTTTTCAGTGACATCGTTGGCTACGGATTTAATTTTATCCGTGGCATTGTTCATAGCAACACCCCAACCAGCATAACTTAACATTTCTTCGTCATTATGTTCATCGCCAAAAGCAATGATATCAGCTGGTTTGACAGATAAAAAGTTCGCCACTTGATCAACGCCATGGGCTTTTTGAATTCCTTTTGCGACCATTTCTAAAATAGGCATTGGACCGCCCCAAGTGCGGACATCAATATAATCACCATATTGTTTTGTCAATGTATCAGCAACTTTTTCAGCTTGGTTTGGTGTGGTCCGAACCATCATTGAGGTAGGATTTGTTCGTAAATTTTTAGCAGTAAGTAAATTATCTAAGGTTGCTTTGGAAGCAAAAAATTTCGGATCGAACCCATCTAACGTATCGATATAAAATGTTTCTTTGTTTTCAGCAGCAACAAAATCTAATTGTAATTCTTTTTTCTGTGCCAAAATGTCAAAGACTAGGTCACGCTCAATATTGGCTTCGCTTTCCAAGTCCCATTTTTTCTCTGGAATGTGGACTAAAGCGCCGTTAAAGTTAACCATAGGGGTCGTTAGGCCAAGTTGTTGGTAAAATTGATGACTCATTCTATAGGGACGTCCAGTGGCAATACTGACGTAATGACCGTTGTCAATCGCTTTTTTTAGTGTTTGTTCGGTTTTTGGACTGATTAAAGACTGTGCATTTAATGTTGTGCCGTCTAAATCAATAGCAATTAATTTTTTCAAGTAAAAATTCCTCCTAAATGCCTTTTACTCAGTCTAGCATAAAACCGAAGATTATCAAGGGGAGAAGCATGTTCATTTATAAGGTTTAAAAAAAAGCTTAAGAAGTATGCTACACTAAAATAAACCGTTTGAAAAAGGAGCGCAGAGCATCTTGAAAAATTCTAGAAATTATTTACGAGTGATCACCTTAATCTATTGTATCTATATGTGGTTATTTGCTACGCATTTTCATTTTATGGCGTTGAACGTGTTGTTAGCCTATATTCCAATTGAACTTAGTTATCTTTTAAACGCAGAAAAACGTAAAAGGGATTGGTTGATAGGTTTTGCTTGGTTAATTTTTTATCCTAATGCGCCGTACCTATTTACGGATTTTTTTCATTTAGAAACGCTATCTATTTATCGAGGCTTTAATACGATTTTTGCAAACCAAATTGGTGATTGGTGGGCGTTTGTTTGCTTAACCAGCGGGATTGTTATATATGGACTTTTAGGGATGAAAACAGTAACAACTGTTAGTCAGAAATTGCAAAGTTATTGTGACTATAGAACAATTGTAGTCTTTCAAGCCAGCCTTCATTTCTTGTCTGCTTTGGCGATTTATGTTGGACGTTTTGATCGATTACACAGTGTCTATCTTTTTATGAGTCCAATTGAAACAGTGAAAATTATCTTTTTTGACTGGTCCCTTCAAAAATTAATGTTTATTTTATTAATGATGTTTCTACAGATGCTGTTGTTTGGGCTAATCCAATTATTAGGAAAAGAAGAAGCAATGTAAAGCTTTTTCTTTTTTTTATATCTGTAAAACACGAACATTATATAGAAAAATATATATAATAGTTAATATTTCGTTGTAAAAAGATAGCGATTCTCTTATAATCAAAGAGTAATTATTCGAAAACATGGATTTTAAGGGAGAGAAGTGCAATTATGAATACGTTTTTCAAATTAAAGGAAAACAAGACAACGGTATCAACTGAAATAATGGCAGGGGTTACGACCTTTTTTGCAATGAGTTATATTTTATTTGTTAATCCGTCCATTCTTTCAGAAACAGGGATGCCTTTTCAGGCTGTTTTTTTAGCGACCATTATTGCTTCAATCATCGGTACATTAATTATGGGGCTGTTTGCTAATGTACCTTACGCTCAAGCACCGGGGATGGGACTCAATGCTTTCTTCACGTTTACGGTCGTTTTTGGGATGGGGTATACATGGCAACAAGCATTAGCAATGGTTTTTATTTGTGGTTTGATTAATATTTTGATTACAGTGACAAAAATTCGCAAAATGATTATTAAAGCAATTCCAGAGAGTTTACAACATGCTATTGGTGGTGGGATTGGAATTTTTGTCGCTTATGTAGGGTTGAAAAATGCTGGCTTACTAAGTTTCACAGTACAAGCAGAACCTCAAAATGGTGTTGTGAATGGTTCGAGTATCGTGCCCGCTTTAGGAAATTTTGATAATCCAGCCATTATTTTGGCGGTAATTGGGTTAGTTTTAACAACGATTTTAGTTGTCACGAATGTTCGTGGGGCTATTTTAATTGGCATTGTGGTTACTACGTTAGTCGCAATTCCAATGGGGGTGGTAGACACTGCTTCGGTTGATTGGCATGCTAATTCGTTGGGCAATTCATTTAAAGAATTAGGTACAACATTTGGCGCTGCTTTTGGTGCTGAGGGCTTACAGTCATTGTTTAGCGATTCTTCAAAAATTCCTCAAGTTTTAATGACCATTATTGCCTTCAGTTTATCAGATACGTTTGATACAATTGGAACATTTATCGGTACGGGACGTCGAACAGGGATTTTCTCTAAAGAAGATGAATTAGCTTTAGAAGATAGTAAGGGTTTCAGCACTAAAATGGACAAAGCTCTATTTGCAGATGCTATTGCAACATCTATCGGTGCGATTTTTGGTACATCGAATACGACAACTTATGTAGAAAGTGCAGCAGGAATCGGTGCGGGTGGTCGAACAGGTTTGACATCGGTAGTGGTAGCAATTCTATTTGCCCTAAGTAGTCTTTTTTCACCACTTATTGCTATTGTGCCAGCACAAGCTACGGCTCCAGCGTTAATTTTAGTGGGAATTATGATGTTAGCTTCTTTCAAAGACATCAATTGGACGGATTTAGAAGATGCGATTCCAGCATTTTTTGCTTCAATTTTCATGGGATTATGTTATAGCATCTCTTATGGGATTGCTGCTGGGTTCATCTTTTATGCAGTGGTGAAAGTAGTCAAAGGAAAAGCCAAAGAAGTTTCACCAATTATTTGGGTCATTGATGCGTTGTTTATCTTAAACTTTGTAATCTTAGCTATTTTATAGTAAACAGAAGTGAGGCTGAGATAACAGCGGTTAGCTTCGAAGGTGTTGCATTTGTTCAGCTATTTATCTTAAGCCCAAGTGTTAAGAAGTCTGGCAGATTGGTCGTTTTGGCCGGTCTGCCAGACTTTTTTTAAAAGAATTTTCTTTTGAGAGATTCACTCTTTTAGAGTATAGTGGTAGGTGAAGAGGTGATAAGGTGGATAAAAGTATGAAAATAAAATGGAAGCAGAATTTGTTAGTCGCATGGATTGGTTGCTTTTTTACAGGGGCGAGTATTAGCTTAGTTATGCCGTTTATTCCAGTATATGTTGAACAATTAGGGACGCCTAAGAGTCAAGTAGAGTTGTTTTCTGGATTGGCAATTTCTGTCACGGCGTTTGCTGCTGCGATTGTTGCACCGATTTGGGGAAATTTAGCTGATCGAAAAGGTCGGAAAATTATGATGATTCGGGCTGCAGCAGGAATGACGATCACAATGGGGGCGTTAGCGTTTGTCCCTAATGTATACTGGCTGTTGATTATGCGTTTTATGAACGGGATTTTATCCGGCTATATTCCTAACGCAACAGCGATGATTGCGTCGCAGGCGCCAAAAGAGAAAAATGGCTGGGCTCTAGGAACATTATCAACAGGTGCAATTGCTGGGACGTTAATTGCGCCATCGATTGGCGGTGCGTTGGCACAGTGGTTTGGAATGGAAAATGTCTTTATTATTACCGGCGTTATTTTATTCATTACAACGTTGTTGACTATCTTTTTAGTTAAAGAAGATTTTCAACCAGTTGAGAAAAAGGATTTATTAACGACGAAAGAAATTTTTAGTAAGATGGATCATGTTTCAGTATTGATTGGTTTGTTTGTGACTACGTTAATTTTACAATTAGGAATTACAAGTATCAGCCCAATCTTAACGCTATATATTCGATCTTTAAGTGGCGATACAGAGAATGTATTATTTGTTAGTGGTTTGATTGTTTCGATTGCCGGCGTTTCAGCAATTATTTCTTCTCCAACTTTGGGAAAAATTGGGGACCGCATTGGGAACCAAAAAGTTTTATTAGGCGGATTAATTCTTTCTTTTATTTGTTACATTCCCATGGCGTTTGTGCAAACACCTTTTCAGTTAGGTGTTTTACGATTCCTTTTAGGTTTTTCAACAGGTGCTTTAATGCCATCAATCAATACGTTAATTAGTAAAATAACGCCAACAGAGGGCGTAAGTAGAGTTTATAGTTACAATCAGATGTGTAGTAATTTCGGTCAAGTTTTAGGACCGATGGTAGGGTCGACTGTTGCCCATGGTTTTGGCTATTCTTCTGTTTTTCTGGTAACCGCTTGTTTCGTTTTAGGAAACATTGGGCTGTCCTTCTTTAATTTCCGAAAAGTTTTAAATAAAAAGCTCTAAACAGTTGAAAAGATAAAAAAACCAGTTACAATAACTTTAGTAACTGGTTTTTTCTTATTTAACAGGTTTGGTTTCTTTCGGTACTGCAAAGTGTGCAATTAATAAAATAATAACGGCTGTTGCCAACGATAGAATCGTTGTCATTTTAAAGTCGTATGAACCACCAGATAATGCACCGCCGATATATCCAACGACTTGGCCTAATGCGAAGGTCCAGAAAAATACAACAAGATAACGCATATGAGCACCTCTTTTCTAGCTCTTAGTTTAGCATATTTTCTTTAAAAGTAAAGAATCCGCGATAGGAAAATAAGAGAAGAGGAAAAAAATAGCAAGGATTCAAAAAGGAGCTGTCCAATGTCATTTCCACAATTACATACCGTTACTTCCTATTCGCTTTTATCTAGTACGGTTAGGATTCGTTCCTATGTAAAACAAGCGAAAGCGTTAGGTTATCAAACATTAGCGATTACCGATATCAATGTCTTGCATGGGGCGGTTGAATTTTATGAAGCATGCCAAAAAGCGGGAATTCAACCAATTATCGGTTTAAGATTAGAATATACCCCAGCAGAAAAAGAAGGGCATTCCGAGTTGCTTTTATTTGCTAAAAATTTAAAAGGGTATCAGCAATTAATGCAACTATCTAGCAGCAAAATGACGACAGAGGGTCCCTTTTACTTAGCGGAACATCAATCCTTATTAAGTGATTTATTTGCCGTGACTTTGTCAGCCAAAGGAGAAGTCGCCCAAACATTTTTTGAAGATGAACAACAAGCGGTTCACGCTTTCCAACAACTTGCTTCATATTTTGATCCCCAGTCGTTATTTGTTGAACATTCTTTTTCAATGAATCAACAACGCAATCCAGCGCTCTTTTCTTTTTACCAAAGAGAACAATTACCTGGCGTGGCTTTGCAAGAGGTACGTCATTTAACAAGGGAAGAAGGCTTTGCCGTTACTGTTCTTGAGAGCATCAAAGAAAATAATCAATTGAATATTACAAGCCAAACACCGGAAATAGAAGGTCTGAATTACTTGCGTGAAGCAGAGACGACAATGGAACAAATGCTTCAAATAGCTGGTGCAGAAGTGGTCCAGAATACGATTCAGCTAGCTGAAAATTGCCGAGTTGACATTCCTTTACATCAAAAATTATTACCGCATTTTCCTGTGCCTGATAATCAAACGGCTGGTTCTTATTTACGCACATTGTGTTTAGAAAAATTACCAGAAAGAGTGCCTCATCTAAATGAAGTTTACCAAAAACGATTAGAAAAAGAGTTAACCATCATTCACAATATGGGTTTTGATGATTACTTTTTAATCGTTTGGGATGTGATGGACTTCTGTCATAACAATCAAATTGTTACAGGCGCTGGCCGAGGTTCAGCTGCAGGCTCTTTAGTGTCCTATGTGCTATCAATTACAGATGTAGATCCAATCAAATATGATTTGCTTTTTGAACGTTTTTTGAATCCAGAACGCTACACGATGCCCGATATTGATTTAGATATTCCTGATAATCGGCGGGAGGAAGTTTTAGCTTATGTCAGTCAAAAATATGGTCATTATCACATGGCGCAAATTGCCACGTTTGGTACGATGGCTGCGAAAATGGTTTTACGGGACGTTGCACGTGTTTTCGGGTTGTCCCAGAGTGAAGCGAATCGTTGGTCGGCAGCTGTCCCCAACAAGCTGAAAATTACGTTAGAAGAAGCGTACCAAGAGTCGAAACGGATGCAAGAATTGGTCAATTTTTCGCCAAATAATCAATTGCTCTATAAAACAGCTGTTCAGCTAGAAGGCTTGCCTCGCCATGTTTCTACGCACGCAGCAGGTGTGGTAATTAGTGATGAAAATCTTTTGAATTTGGTTCCGTTACAACCAGGATCGAATGAAATTTTATTGACCCAATTTACTATGAATGATGTTGAAAAAATTGGTCTTCTGAAAATGGATTTCTTGGGCTTAAGAAATTTATCTATCATTGATGATACCCTCACAGCTATTAAACGCGTCTATAATCAAACCATTCATTTAAATCAGATTCCATTAGATGACGAAACAACGCTGGCTTTATTTAGAAAAGGGGAAACAAGTGGTGTTTTCCAGTTTGAATCTGCTGGAATTCGGAATGTATTAAGAAAATTAGGACCAACTAGCATTGAAGATATTGCTGCTGTCAATGCCTTGTATCGTCCTGGTCCGATGCAAAATATTGATGTTTTCATCCGCCGGAAAAAAGGCTTGGAACAAATTAGTTATCCAGAGCCTAGTCTCGCCCCCATTTTAGAAAATACGTACGGAATTATTGTTTACCAAGAGCAGATTATGCAAGTTGCTGCGAAAATGGCAGGCTTCTCTTTAGGGCAAGCTGACATTTTACGTCGGGCCATTAGTAAAAAGAAAAAAGATGTGCTAGATGAAGAACGAAATCATTTTGTTAATGGTGCGCTACAACAAGGCTATCCCCAAGAGACAGCTAACCAAGTGTACGATTATATTGAGCGCTTTGCTAATTATGGCTTTAACCGCTCGCATGCATTTGCCTATTCCTTTATTGGTTTTCAAATGGCTTACTTGAAGGTTCATTATCCGAGTGCTTTTTATGTCGCATTGTTGCATTCTGTTCGTCATAATCCAACAAAAATTAAAGAATATATTGGCGAAGCTAGAAAAAACAAGCAGACGATTTTGCAGCCGTCAATTAACCAAAGTCACTACAGCTTTTACCTAAATCAGCAACAGCAAATTTTATTTGGTTTTAGTTCTTTAAAAGGAATCCGCCGAGACTTCATTCAAAATATTTTAAATGAACGCCGAGAAAATGGACTGTACAAAACGTTCGATGAGTTTCTTTTGCGAATTGACCGTAAGTGGTTGAAAGTTGAAAATATCGAACCATTGATTGCCATCGGTGCATTTGACGAAATTGCGCCTAATCGCCGTCAATTAGCGGTAGGTTTAGAGAGTAATATCCAAAGTATTCTTCTCAGCGGTGGTAGTATGGATTTGTTAGAAACATTGAAGCCAAAGGAAGAAGAAATTGCCGATTATCCGCTAGAAGAGCGACTAGAACAAGAAGAACAATATTTAGGGGTCTATTTATCAGGACATCCGACAGAAGAGTTCAAAAAAACACGCTTAGCCAAGCAAACGCAACTTGTTCATGAACTTGTTGAAAATCAGCCCACGAAATTATTGATTTATGTCAAAAACATTCGGACGATTCGGACCAAAAAGGGAGAACAAATGGCCTTTGTTGATGGGGATGATACAACAGGAAGTATTTCACTAACGTTGTTCCCAACTGTTTTTCGCCAGTTAAGACAGAGTGTCGAGAAAGGGCAAGTTTATTATGTGGAAGGAAAAGTGGAACGCAGTACGTACAATCAAGAATTGCAAATATTGGTTCAACGAATAGAAAAAGCGCAACAAGTAGAAACATCAATTAGTGACGAAACGTGTTTTATCAGAATTACAAAAGATGTCGAACAAACGGACGTTTTTCAGAAAATGAAAGAGGTACTCAGTCGTCACGCTGGACATATTCCAGTGATTGTCTATTTTGAAAAAACAGGAAAGAAAATAGTATTAAATGAAGAAAATTGGGTCGCTCATACAAGCGCTAGTCAGCAACAATTAGCTTACGTTTTAGGCGAGCAAAACGTCATTTTCAAATGATTTACGGTAAAAAATACTAGTTGTTTTCAACTTTTTTCATTTTTTTCTTCTTAACTCAAGACATTTTGGTTCTTTAATGGTAAAATGAATGACGTAATATTTTTGTATATCAATTTTTGCGAAAAGGTTTCTTTTGGCAGTTGAAAGTATATTATATGAGGTGAAATAGCGAATGAAACGCATTGGTATTTTAACCAGCGGGGGAGATGCCCCTGGAATGAACGCTGCAATTCGTGCAGTCGTACGCAAAAGTATTTTTGATGGAATCGAAGTTTACGGTATTAACTATGGATTTGCCGGTTTAGTCGCAGGCGACATCCGTCGTTTAGATGTTGCTGACGTTGGCGATAAGATTCAACGTGGTGGAACATTCTTGTACTCTGCTCGTTATCCTGAATTTGCTACTGAAGAAGGGCAATTAAAAGGAATCGAACAATTGAAAAAATTCGGTATTGAAGGCTTAGTTGTTATTGGTGGAGACGGTTCTTATCATGGCGCAATGGCTTTGACAAAACGTGGTTTCCCCGCTGTTGGAATTCCTGGAACAATTGATAATGATATTCCTGGAACAGATTTCACAATCGGTTTTGATACAGCGATTAACACTGTTTTGGAATCAATTGACCGAATTCGTGATACAGCGACTTCTCATGTTCGTACATTCGTTATCGAAGTAATGGGACGTAACGCTGGTGATATCGCATTGTGGTCAGGCGTGGCAGGCGGAGCAGATGAAATCATTATTCCTGAACATGATTTTGATATGAAAAACGTTGCCAAACGTATTCAAGAAGGCCGCGACCGCGGGAAAAAACATTGCTTAATCATTTTAGCAGAAGGCGTAATGGGCGGAAATGAATTTGCTGATAAACTTTCTGAATACGGTGATTTCCATACGCGTGTATCAATTTTAGGACACGTGGTTCGTGGGGGCTCGCCAAGTGCTCGTGACCGTGTATTAGCAAGTAAATTTGGGTCATATGCTGTTGAACTTCTAAAAGAAGGCAAAGGCGGTTTATGTATCGGTATGTTAGATAACCAAGTAGTTGCAGCTGATATTATTGACACGTTAGAAAACAATAAACACAAACCAGATTTATCTCTTTATGAGTTAAATCATGAAATTTCTTTTTAATCTTGTATATTAGCTAATCTTATTAGCTTTGTATAAACAAATTTGGAATAGGAGCGTTTTAGTAATGAAAAAAACGAAAATCGTATGTACGATTGGACCAGCTAGTGAATCCGTTGATATGCTAGTAAACTTAATTAATGCAGGTATGAATGTTTGCCGTTTGAACTTTTCACATGGTGACTACGAAGAGCATGGTGCTCGTATTAAAAACATTCGTGAAGCTGTAAAAATTACAGGGAAACGCGTAGCGATCTTACTAGATACAAAAGGTCCTGAAATCCGCACAAATGACATGGAAAATGGCGCAATCACAATGAAAATTGGTGACTCAGTACGTATTTCTATGACAGAAGTTTTAGGAACAAATGAAAAATTCTCAATCACTTATCCAGAATTAATCAATGATGTAAACGTAGGTTCACACATTCTTTTAGATGATGGTTTAATTGATTTAGAAGTAACTGATATCGACCGTGATGCAAACGAAATCGTAACAGTTGTTAAAAACGAAGGCGTCTTGAAAAACAAAAAAGGCGTTAACGTACCAGGCGTTTCTGTAAACTTACCAGGGATCACTGAAAAAGATGCTAACGATATCCGTTTCGGAATTGGTCAAGGAATTGACTTTATCGCAGCTAGCTTCGTTCGTCGTGCTTCTGACGTTTTAGAAATCACTAAAATTTTAGAAGAAGAAAACGCAACACACATCCAAATCATTCCTAAAATCGAAAACCAAGAAGGTATCGATAATATCGATGAAATCTTAAAAGTTTCTGATGGTTTAATGGTTGCTCGTGGTGACATGGGTGTTGAAATTCCAACAGAAGATGTTCCAGTTGTCCAAAAAGCTTTAATTAAAAAATGTAATGCTTTAGGTAAACCAGTTATCACTGCAACACAAATGTTAGATTCAATGCAACGTAACCCACGTCCAACACGTGCGGAAGCAAATGACGTAGCAAACGCAATCTACGATGGAACAGATGCAGTAATGTTATCAGGCGAAACTGCAGCAGGGGATTACCCATTAGAAGCTGTTCAAACAATGGCTCGTATTGCAGTTCGTACAGAAGAAACATTAGTTAACCAAGATTCATTCGCATTGAAATTATATAGCAAAACAGATATGACTGAAGCAATCGGACAATCTGTTGGCCATACAGCACGTAACTTGGGTATCCAAACAATCGTTGCGGCAACAGAATCAGGCCATACAGCACGTATGATCTCTAAATACCGTCCAAAAGCACATATCGTTGCAATTACGTTCTCAGAACAAAAAGCACGTAGCTTATCATTATCATGGGGTGTTTACGCAACAGTTGCTGACAAACCATCAAGCACAGATGAAATGTTTAATTTAGCTTCAAAAGTATCACAAGAAGAAGGTTATGCTTCAGAAGGTGATTTAATCATTATCACTGCTGGTGTTCCAGTTGGCGAAAAAGGCACAACAAACTTAATGAAAATTCAAATGATCGGTTCTAAATTAGTTCAAGGTCAAGGTGTCGGCGAAGAAGCAATTATTGCAAAAGCCGTTGTTGCAGGAACTGCTGAAGAAGCAGTTGCTAAAGCGACTGAAGGAGCTATTTTAGTTACAAAAACAACAGATAAAGAATACATGCCTGCAATTGAAAAAGCATCAGCATTAGTTGTTGAAGAAGGTGGTTTAACTTCTCATGCAGCTGTTGTAGCGATTGCGCAAAATATTCCAGTTATCGTAGGTGCTGCAGATGCAACATCATTAATTAATAATGACGAAGTGATTACTGTTGATCCTCGTCGTGGTATTGTTTACCGCGGAGCAACAACAGCTATCTAAATCTAATTAATTCAATCATTTGATTTTAAGCAATATGTACTCGGACGCAAAGCTGGGACAAACCGATTCGTCAGTTTGTCTCAGCTTTTTTTACAAGGAAGACAGTAGTATGAAATGTTCAGAAACACGTATTCAGTAAATAAAGAGTTGGGCGCAAATAGTAAAATTATGTCTGAGTTTTAAATTATTTATGTTATTTCACACAAAAATTTTGTTATTTAATTAAATAAGCGCTAAGTTATCTTCAACAGAAAAACAATTATAAAAAAAACGAAAGAAAAACAGGAAATAAGAAAGGGCTGTCAAGAAAATTTCATTGACAAAGCTTTCATACCCCTGTATAATAGCTTTTGTTGCTTAGGAGTGATAATTATGAAGTGGTCTTTGTTAGAATTAAATAAATACAAAGAAGAGCCGCTAGTGTTTTCAGAAACATTGCATCTTAAAG
Source organism: Enterococcus sp. DIV1090 (assembly GCF_050537975.1). Classification (NCBI taxonomy): domain Bacteria; kingdom Bacillati; phylum Bacillota; class Bacilli; order Lactobacillales; family Enterococcaceae; genus Enterococcus; species Enterococcus sp. DIV1090. The sequence continues at coordinate 845,483 of NZ_CP172917.1, forward strand.
AAGAGCTTCTTCAACGAGATGATACCTTGTTGGATGTAAGTCCAATCAAAGTAGAAGGCTTATTAGCAGTCAATAAATCAGAATATTTACTTCATTACACTATTCAGGTAACTGTAACCGTTCCTTCATCCCGTTCTTTAGAACCTGTGGCTTTGCCAATGCAAATCACGGTCGATGAAGTCTTTATGACAAAAGAACAAATGGATACAAGAGATGAACGATTTGCAGCTGAAGAGATTATTTTATTGGACAAGCCAACAATTGATTTAGATGAATCTGTCGAAGACAACATTCTATTGTCCATTCCAATTCAAGTGCTTACAGAAGAAGAACAAAACAGTCAAGAAATGCCAAGTGGCAATGACTGGGAAGTGATTTCAGAAGAAGCATATTTGGAAAGTAAGCAGAAAGCAGCAGAACAAACAGTGGATCCTCGTCTGGCTAAACTATCAGAATTACTCAGCGATAATGCTGAAGAGGAAGATAACAGCTAGGTTGGAATATATTGTGTATGTAAATACACGCATCTTTACAAGGAGGTGGAACAACAATGGCAGTACCAGCTAGAAGAACTTCTAAAGCGAAAAAAGCAAAACGTCGCACACACTACAAATTAACAATCAAAGGCTTAAATGCATGCTCAAACTGTGGTGAAATGAAAAAAAGCCATCACGTATGTCCAGCATGTGGTCACTACGATGGAAAAGACGTAATGTCTAAAGAAGCATAAGCATAAAAACATTTTTTGAAATGTTGAATCCCCTAGGCTAACCATGGAGCCTAGGGGATTTGTATTTTTTTAAGAAAATATGAAGAAATTGGAAATTTATTGGCACTATATTGTTTTCATATGAAAGATAGTGCGTTATAATAGTGAGGATTATAAGAGAATGCTCATAGAATTTTCGTTGATTATAATATAGGAGGTCATAAAATGACAAAACAACAATTTGGCGTAGTCGGCATGGCTGTCATGGGGAAAAATCTTGCTTTAAACATTGAAAGCAGAGGCTATACAGTTGCGCTGTATAACCGTACAGGATCAAAAACAACAGAAGTGGTTGAAGAACATCCTGACAAAAACTTTCAAGCAACATACTCAATTGAGGAATTTGTGAATGCAATTGAAAAACCTCGTCGAATTATGTTGATGGTTAAAGCTGGACCTGCAACAGATGCGACAATCCAAGAATTGTTACCACACCTTGATAAAGGCGACATCTTAATTGATGGCGGTAATACGTTCTTCAAAGACACAATGCGACGTAATGAAGAACTAGCAAACTCAGGAATTAACTTTATTGGTACTGGCGTTTCTGGCGGAGAAGAAGGAGCCTTGAAAGGACCATCTATCATGCCTGGCGGACAAAAAGAAGCGTATGAGTTAGTTGCGCCAATTCTTGAAAAAATTTCAGCTAAAGCAGAAGACGGTGAACCATGTGTGACTTACATTGGCCCAAATGGTGCTGGACATTATGTAAAAATGGTTCATAATGGGATTGAATATGGGGACATGCAATTAATTGCTGAATCCTACGACTTAATGAAACAAATCTTAGGCTTATCTGTTGATGAAATGGCAGAGATTTTCAAAGAATGGAACGAAGGCGAATTAGACAGTTACCTTATCGAGATCACGGCTGACATTTTGACACGTAAAGATGATGAAGGAACCGACCAACCAATCGTTGATGTTATTCTTGATGCAGCAGGCAACAAAGGAACAGGTAAATGGACAAGCCAAAGTGCGTTAGATCTTGGCGTACCATTACCATTAATTACAGAATCAGTATTTGCACGTTTTATTTCGGCTTACAAAGAAGAACGCGTAAAAGCAAGTGGCATTTTATCAAAACCTGCAGCCTTTAACTTTGCAGGTGATAAAAAAGAATTGATTGAAAAAATTCGCGAAGCATTATACTTTAGTAAATTAATGAGTTATGCGCAAGGTTTTGCACAACTCCGTGCAGCTTCTGAAGAATACGGATGGGATTTACCATTTGGTGAAATTGCAAAAATCTGGCGAGCAGGTTGTATTATCCGTGCACAATTCTTACAAAAAATTACCGATGCATATGAAAAAAATCCAGCACTTGAAAACTTGTTGTTAGATGAATACTTCGTAGAAATTACGAAAAAATATCAACAAGCCGTTCGTGAAGTTGTTGCGATTGCTGTTCAAGCAGGTGTTCCTGTACCAACATTCTCATCTGCAATTGCTTATTACGATTCTTATCGTTCAGATCGCTTACCAGCGAATTTAATTCAAGCACAACGTGATTACTTCGGTGCTCATACGTACGAACGCACAGACAAAGAAGGAATCTACCATTACAGCTGGTACAACGAAGAATAAACACGCTGGAGACCATGAGTGTGGCTCACCATGCTCATGGTTTTACTGTGGCTTAAAAAAGAACCAGACAGATTGAGTAGTAATTCTCTAATAAGTAGTAAGGAATAAAAAGGTTGAGCTTGAGTATAGCTTTTAAAGAGAAAGGACAATTAATCAAATGAGCAACATTTTAATTATTGAAGATGAAAAGAACTTAGCGAGATTCGTTGAGCTTGAATTAAAACATGAGGGGTATACGACAGAAGTACACTACAATGGTCGTACAGGATTGGAAGCCGCTCTTAACAACGAATGGGATGCTATCCTTCTTGATTTGATGTTACCAGAATTAAATGGATTAGAAGTATGTCGCCGTGTTCGCCAAGTGAAAAATACACCAATTATTATGATGACTGCGCGTGATTCAGTAATTGACCGTGTTTCTGGCTTAGACCATGGAGCGGATGATTATATTGTTAAACCATTTGCAATTGAAGAATTGTTAGCTCGTTTACGTGCGTTACTTCGTCGTATTGATATTGAGGGCGATAAAAACGTTGCAAAACAAACAACGATTACATATCGTGACTTAACAATTGAAAAAGAAAATCGTGTCGTTCGTCGTAATTCTGAAATGATTGAATTAACAAAACGCGAATACGAATTACTATTAACGCTAATGGAAAACGTGAATGTTGTCTTGGCACGTGATGTGTTACTAAATAAAGTTTGGGGCTATGAAACAGAAGTAGAAACAAACGTTGTGGATGTGTATATCCGCTACTTACGAAATAAAATTGACGTACCTGGAGAAGAAAGCTACATCCAAACTGTCCGTGGAACTGGCTACGTTATGCGTTCGTGAGAACTAATTAATGAAAAGAACGATTAAAAAAGAACTGGAAGGCCCATCTTTAACTATAAAGTGGGCTTTCGCAAGTTCTTTCTTTATATTTGTAGTTTTTACCATTTTTGCGGTGATTACCTATAAGTCTTCTGTCAGTCTTATTGTTGCCAAAGAAAAGGAAAATGTCGAAGCAACGATTGCAGAAGTAACAAATCGATTAGCTAATGCCAATGAAAATTTAACGGTAACAGACGTTTTTGACTATTTAAAAACGCCGAGTGAAAGAGATGAAAACTACTATAATAAGCATACAGCAGTAGAAGGTTCGTTTATGGAAATGGACAGTTTCATATCTGAACTAGGACAACCAGAACTTTATTTATCTGTGTATGACACAAACCAAAAGCTAGTTTTTAAAACACAAAATGAATATGATAAGTTATTACAATTGGATCGACAATTACCTGTTGTTCGAACCGTTTTTGATAAAACCGGTTTTTATTCCGTGGAACCTATTTTTTCAAAAGAAACACGAGAAAAGATTGGCTATATTCAAGCGTTTTATGAACTTTCTTCTTTTTATGAAATTCGTAATCATTTATTATTAACACTTGTAGTTTTAGAAGTGATTTCTCTGATTGTAAGTAGTGTCTTAGGCTTTATCCTCTCTTCTTATTTCTTAAAACCATTAAAAGTATTGAGAGACACGATGGATACAATCCGCAAAGACCCGCAATCAGATGTCCACATGCCGGAGATTAATACGAGAGATGAGTTAGCAGATATCTCGGAAATCTTTAATGAAATGTTAGATCGTATGAGACGCTATATCGAACAACAAGAGCAGTTTGTTGAAGATGTTTCCCATGAATTAAGAACGCCCGTTGCGATTATGGAAGGCCATTTAAACCTTTTAAATCGTTGGGGGAAAGACGATCCTGAAATTTTAGATGAATCATTAAAGGCCAGTTTACAAGAAATTAGTCGTATGAAGAGTTTGGTCCAAGAAATGCTTGACCTTTCACGCGCTGAACAAGTGGACACCCAATATGCAAATGAACGAACAGATGCTAAACAAGTAGTCTACCAAGTATTTAATAACTTCCAATTGGTTTATCCTGAGTTTCATATCACATTAGATGACGATTTACCAACCGAAGTTGAACTGAAAATCTATCGTAATCACTTTGAACAATTGCTAATTATTCTATTAGATAATGCGATTAAATATTCAACCGATCGAAAAGAAGTGCATATTTCCATTTCTCGAACGATGAATGAATTTGAAATAGCTGTGCAAGATTTTGGTGAAGGAATCACTGAAGAAGACTTGGAGAAAATATTTGATCGATTCTATCGAGTAGATAAAGCCCGCGCAAGAAATAAAGGCGGTAATGGCTTAGGACTATCGATTGCAAAACAATTAGTCGAAAACTATAAAGGACGTATTGATGCAGAAAGCGTATTGCATCAAGGAACGATCTTTAGAATTTTTATTCCAATCGCTGGAATAAAAGAAGAGAGCAACGTACAATAAGGTACGTTGCTTTTTTTACGAATGATTAACGAACATTTCAGTAAGAGAAAAGGGATTATAAGATAAAGAAACGAATGTTTTCTTTGCAGAAAATATTCATCGTTCGAAATTGAAAAAAATGTTATTTTTCTGCAAAATAATAGTTGCGTTTTAGAAAAATCCTTGGTATATTAATATCTGTTCTGACAAACAGTTCGTTAAGAAAAAAGTTTTAAAAAGTTAAAAATTTTTCTTGACGAAAAGATAAATAACATGTTAGAATAACAAAGTCGTTAAAGATATTGCTTTTAAATCAATCATTTGATCAAAAAAACTTGTTATAAAATAACAAAAAAGTTTTAAAAAGTTGTTGACAAATAACAAACGAGATGATAAGATATAGAAGTTGTCACAACAGACAACAACAACCGAGCAAAACAACTTAAAAAAACTTTTTCAAAAAAGTTCTTGACATTCAAACGAAAGTTTGTTATGATATAAAAGTTGCTGCGAGGTAACGTAGACCTTTGAAAACTGAACAAAGAATAGACGAACCAAATGTGTAGGGCGTCTTGATTCAATTCAAGACAACAAACATTTTTAACAAGCAAGCAATATGCTAGCAAACAAATTGAGCTTAACAATCGCAAGATTGTTCTAACTTTTATTATGAGAGTTTGATCCTGGCTCAGGACGAACGCTGGCGGCGTGCCTAATACATGCAAGTCGAACGCTTCTTTCCTCCCGAGTGCTTGCACTCAATTGGAAAGAGGAGTGGCGGACGGGTGAGTAACACGTGGGTAACCTACCCATCAGAGGGGGATAACACTTGGAAACAGGTGCTAATACCGCATAACAGTTTATGCCGCATGGCATAAGAGTGAAAGGCGCTTTCGGGTGTCGCTGATGGATGGACCCGCGGTGCATTAGCTAGTTGGTGAGGTAACGGCTCACCAAGGCCACGATGCATAGCCGACCTGAGAGGGTGATCGGCCACACTGGGACTGAGACACGGCCCAGACTCCTACGGGAGGCAGCAGTAGGGAATCTTCGGCAATGGACGAAAGTCTGACCGAGCAACGCCGCGTGAGTGAAGAAGGTTTTCGGATCGTAAAACTCTGTTGTTAGAGAAGAACAAGGACGTTAGTAACTGAACGTCCCCTGACGGTATCTAACCAGAAAGCCACGGCTAACTACGTGCCAGCAGCCGCGGTAATACGTAGGTGGCAAGCGTTGTCCGGATTTATTGGGCGTAAAGCGAGCGCAGGCGGTTTCTTAAGTCTGATGTGAAAGCCCCCGGCTCAACCGGGGAGGGTCATTGGAAACTGGGAGACTTGAGTACAGAAGAGGAGAGTGGAATTCCATGTGTAGCGGTGAAATGCGTAGATATATGGAGGAACACCAGTGGCGAAGGCGGCTCTCTGGTCTGTAACTGACGCTGAGGCTCGAAAGCGTGGGGAGCAAACAGGATTAGATACCCTGGTAGTCCACGCCGTAAACGATGAGTGCTAAGTGTTGGAGGGTTTCCGCCCTTCAGTGCTGCAGCAAACGCATTAAGCACTCCGCCTGGGGAGTACGACCGCAAGGTTGAAACTCAAAGGAATTGACGGGGGCCCGCACAAGCGGTGGAGCATGTGGTTTAATTCGAAGCAACGCGAAGAACCTTACCAGGTCTTGACATCCTTTGACCACTCTAGAGATAGAGCTTTCCCTTCGGGGACAAAGTGACAGGTGGTGCATGGTTGTCGTCAGCTCGTGTCGTGAGATGTTGGGTTAAGTCCCGCAACGAGCGCAACCCTTATTGTTAGTTGCCATCATTTAGTTGGGCACTCTAGCGAGACTGCCGGTGACAAACCGGAGGAAGGTGGGGATGACGTCAAATCATCATGCCCCTTATGACCTGGGCTACACACGTGCTACAATGGGAAGTACAACGAGTCGCTAGACCGCGAGGTCATGCAAATCTCTTAAAGCTTCTCTCAGTTCGGATTGCAGGCTGCAACTCGCCTGCATGAAGCCGGAATCGCTAGTAATCGCGGATCAGCACGCCGCGGTGAATACGTTCCCGGGCCTTGTACACACCGCCCGTCACACCACGAGAGTTTGTAACACCCGAAGTCGGTGAGGTAACCTTTTTGGAGCCAGCCGCCTAAGGTGGGATAGATGATTGGGGTGAAGTCGTAACAAGGTAGCCGTATCGGAAGGTGCGGCTGGATCACCTCCTTTCTAAGGAATATTACGGAAATACACATTTCGTCTTTACTTTGTTCAGTTTTGAGAGGTCTACTCTCAATCAAATAAGTTCGGGGCCTTAGCTCAG
>NZ_CP172917.1:857500-2450000 GCF_050537975.1 Enterococcus sp. DIV1090
AATAATGGAAAAGTTTTTAATACGCATACAGCCCCTACCTATGCTAATTATAAAGGGAAGAAGCAACCTGTTTTCTGCATTGAGCCAGAAGTGAATATTATTAATCCAATCAATCCAGGTTATGAAAAAAATCCTTTACCCGATATGCCAGACCGCGCAAAATTAGTTTCCATTTTATGGAAGAAGGTTGGTCAAGATCCTGATACCCAAGCCGTTGCGCAAAAAATTATTTGGCAAGCAACTAATGGTTATACCATCCATACCATGACTCGTCCAGATGGCAGTACAGTAGATATTCCAAGCATTGAAGCAAAAATCAATAAAGTTGTTCAGGACTATCAAAAGAAACCTAGCTTTGATGGAACGACAGTTAAACTGAACTTAGGAAAGTCGACAGTTTTAACAGATATGAATCAATTAAACTTGTCAGAATTCGATAAAGTGGTTAAAAATACTGCGAACATTGACTATCATGTGAACGGTAACCAATTAACTTTGGGTACGAATGAACAGTCAAAATCGGGTATACTCACACTAGAAAAGTCAGAAGGAACAGGCACGCCAGTTGCTTATAAAAAAGCTGGTGTACAAACTGTGATGGCGGGTGCCATTGATAAACCAACGACTTATACAGTCAAACTGGATATAGAAACAAAAAGCAAATTAAAAATTACAAAAATAGATAAAGAGTCAGGTCAAAAATTACCAGGAACAGTCTTTCATTTAGATTTTGGCGGAAAGTTTCCGACACAAGAAGTGACAACAGGAAATGATGGAACTAGCCTAATTGAAGGGATTCCTCATAATACCAAAGTGACTATCACTGAAAAATCTGTTCTAGCGCCCTATACGATTGACCCAACGCCGCTTTCTGCCACCATCAAAGCAGGTGAAACGATTGAAAAAGTATCTAAGAACCTTCGAGAAAAAGGACAGATAGTTTTAGATAAAAAAGGTGTTGAAACAGGAACCACCCTTTGGAACGAACATTACTCATTAGCGGGTAATCAGTTTGAGATACGTAAAGAGACCTCAGATGGACCGATTGTTCAAACGATAATTACGGATGCAAAAGGACATGCAGAAACGTCAAAAGATGTTTTGAAAGCATTAGAATTAGGAACTTATTATGTAACTGAGAGCAAAGCTAGTGCTGGGTTTGTAAATACGTTTAAACCAGTCAAAGTGGTCTTAGCTTATCAAAATCAAACCGTGCCTATTTCAGTAGAATATGTAAAAGGGACCAACCAAGAAATTACAGGACAAACCACTTTAACCAAAGAAGACAAAGATACAGGAGCGGACACGCAAGGAAATGCTACGTTTAAAGGGGCACAATATACTTTATTCTATGGAGAAACCAATCAAAATCATGCTAAAGATACACCTGTAAAATGGCAAGATGAAAGTCATCCAGAAGTTATAAAAGGTAAGAAAGCTTCTGAACAAGAAGTAACGTTAACCATTGATAAAGAAAATCAAGTGGCGGTGAAACACTTAGACATTTCCAACTACTATTGGAAAGAAACCAAGGCACCTTCTTTGTAATTATAAAATAATTTTATTGTTAGACTAGAATTCGTAAGCGTAAAGCCTAAAATTAAAAGAAACCTGCTAATAAAAGTCAATGAAAAAAGTATTAGCTTATTGGGAGCTACATCATTAGCTTCAACAACATTACTAGGAGGAAGTGTATTTGTAGTAAGTGATACAGTAAATCCTGCTCCAGCAACAGCAGCTACATCTATTAAAGAAGATAGATCTGACGATTAATCAAATTCCATCAAATCCTAAGAGATGAAAAGCTAAAATATTGTTGTAACGTAGAAAACTATGTATAACTCAGTTTTCTGTTTTAAAATAAAATAAGAATAAAAGAAAACACAATTCTAAGAGAATTGTGTTCTTTTAGGGTGGAATAAATGTTAAATAGGGAATTCTGGCAATAAATTAGCTTGGATATTGCTAAAATTATAATTACTAACATACAAATAACATTACGAAATATCAAGGTGAACAGAGTTTAAGCATAAAAAGATAGTCATACTTTTTATTTTGATTATTCTGTAAATGGCAAATGATCTTTATTGACACAACAGGTATTTTTTATTTCTTGACGATAGATACGAATCAGCTTCTTCATAAATTTTAGTAAATTGATTTACCAGTTTGGAGCTGATTGTTTCTATAAAATAAAGTTACAAAAGGAAAAGTTACGTGTCTGAAACGTCTATTAACATTGAATTTTATACGTTTTCATGTGACGAATAATGACATTCTAAGGAGGTGAACTATATGCGTGATGAAGAAAACAACGAAACTTTGATCAATAATGAACAAGTTGCTTGGTTCGAAGAAGTAGCCGATCAATCATTCGACGATGACGTTTTCGGTGCCTGCACTACTAATACATTTTCATTAAGTGATTATTGGGGAAACAAAGGAAATTGGTGTACAGCTACACACGAATGTATGGGTTGGTGTAAATAATTTTATAAAAAGGAGCTTTTATAATGAATAATGACAAACAAAATGAACCAAATGTGGATTTAGAGTTGGGTAAATACCTAGAGGCAGATTTAATTTCTTTAACAGACGATGAAGTTACAGGAGGAGGAACACCCACAATTACTATTCCTATTTCTATCGCTGTTTCAGGTTGGATTTCAGATAAAACATGTCCAACAAGCGTTTGTACGAGGGCTTGTTAATAAAATGAATGTGAGGTGTGAATGAATGGTTGTCTACAGCAAAAAAGTTTATCCCGAATTAGAGTTAAAAGATTATAATGAGCATATTTTACCCATAGTTCATTATATTGAACAATTAAATTTAAAAAAATTAATTGAACTGCCAACTATAGTAAATTATAAAACAGAGGAAAAATATCCATACTATAATGTATGTATGTCCATTACTAGCGAAATTTGGGATAAAGTTTGGAATAACAAATTAGACGCCTATGTTCACAATCCATTATCTTTCAAAGAAGCTATTTGCGATGATTTATCGCAAGTAGCTTTCTCTTATATGATACGAGGATTTTCTGAACATATAAAATTATTACAAAATGTCGAATTAGAAAATTCGTATTTACTTTATAATGAAACACTAAAAAGAAATAAGATGAAAGAATTTTCTGAGACGTATTTTGTTACTTGGAATAGATGTATTAACTTAATAATAAGTAGAATAAACTCTATTGTAGATACTGTCAAAAGAATACAGCAATACAGAATAGATATTGAGAAAAAATTTAATATTAATAGAGACTTAAAAATAGTGTATGTGAAGTCTGATGGTGATACGCATAATGACGGATCATCAGTGTCAATTATTTATTTTGAAGACAAACAAAAAATTATCTATAAACCACGTTCTGTTTCTGGAGAAGCCGGATACACCAAATTAATTATGGCTATCAATTATAAATTTAATTTGAATCTACCTGTGTTATCTGTGATTAATTGTGGAAATTACGGTTTTACCTCATTTGAAACTAGTGACGAAACTCAGGTTGATATGTATAAAGCTGGCCAACTCGCATGCTTAATGTACTTATTGAATGCGTCCGATATGCATTATAGTAATATATTATGGACACATAAAGGACCGTTGCCAATAGATCTCGAAACGTTATTCCACCCGTCTCGCAATAGATCCGGTATACCAGAATCTAGCAATAGTGCCTATGACTCTTTAGAAAAGTCTGTTTATGGTACTGGAGTACTACCAATTTCTATTAGCGATAAAAACAAAAGTGGTTCAGTTGACGTTGGTTTCACGGGAATTAGAGATAAAAACAGTGTTAGTCCTTTTAAAACCTTTGAATTAATCAACGGATTTAATTCTAACATTAAAGTTGTATGGCATAACTCAGCCACTGTTTCTGAAGATCTTATAAATGACTCGGAATATGAAAAACAGATTTATGAAAACTGTGCTAAAGTTGTCGATGGTTTTACTGATGTCTACTTATTAATACTAAAAAACAAAGAATTTTTTAGTAAAGAAGTAATAACATCTTTTAAAGGTGCTAAACTTCGTTATATCCACAATATGACTTATAGATATGAGCAAATATTACGAGTTTTAACAGCAACAGAACCTTCGAAAGATTTAGATATGGCACATTCACTATTATCTAGAATTGGTATTTTAAGTATGACTAGTGATAAAAATATTACTAAATCCGAATGTAGTCAATTGTGGAAGGGAGATATTCCTTACTTTACAATAAATTTTGATGGTACAGAAATTCATAGTAATAATGATATTGTATCCACAGTTAAAAATAGCCCCCAATCCGAATTTATTTGTAAGATGAAAAAACTATCACAAAAAGATTTAATTAATCAGCAACAAATTATACAACTAGCATTTGTTGCTAAATTAGCAGACCCACACGCGGAAGGAAAATTAAAACTAGAAGAGTTAGAGAATGGGAATCAAAAAGCTATAGAGAAAAAAAGTGATGGACTAAAAAAGACTACAGAGATAATTAAAACTATTAAATGGTTTTCTCAAAATTTATTAAATTCAGTACTTGATGATCGATATGAACATTTGCCAAAAACTTGGGTAGGTGCAGTAGCTAAAAACGGGAATAATGGATGGACACCTGGAGTTTTAGGATACGATTTATATAGTGGCAGAATAGGTCCTGCACTAGTGCTATCTATTGTAGGTAATCAGTTTTCTGATATTGAGGCTACAAATATTTCCAACGATATATTTGAAAAATCTGCTCAAATCCTCGAAAATCAAAGTTTTGAATTAAGGAATGTGTTGTTGTCAGGTACTGGAGCTTTTTCAGGTATCTCTGGGTTACTTTGGGCAATGTATCATGCAGGTACCATTACAAATAACCAACGATGGAAAAACGTCGCTATTAATTCTTGGGAACTTTTAAGAATGGACTTAGAAACTGTTGACAATAATTTTTTTGATATGATTAATGGAAAAAGTGGTGCGATTATAATGCGCTTACAGATGCAAGACACTTTCCATCCAAAACAAGAATTTTTAGATAAGTGTGTTAATTTAGCTTATGAAAAAATTAACGAAATTGATAGTTATATGACTTCTGGAGTTGCACACGGATTAGGACATTTACTTTGGTTTTTTTCTATAATTAATCAAAGAATAAAAGATAATAAAATAAAAAAATTAATTATAGATATAGATACTGCTATCAAGAAGAATTACACAAATAAAGAAGGTGTCATCGAAACTTACTTAACTGAACAGAATGAGCATGTGTCCTCTTCATGGTGTAATGGGTTGTCAGGATTACTAATTGCTTACTATGAGGCCTATAAAGCAGATGCATTACCAAAAGTATCAGTAATATCTGTTATAAATCAATTGAAAACCATACCGATCTCATGCGTTCCTGTCCTTTGCCATGGGAGTTTGGGTGTTCTCACTGCTTTAGAATATGTCCACGAATCTTTTCCAGAAGAAACAAAAATACTGATTCATAATATAAAAAATACATTTTGTTCCCCAACATATATCTATGAATATTTTAAAGAAGGGAAAGGTCGATATACACTAAGTCCAGGCTTAATGTCAGGAAAAGCAGGGGCATTGTTACACTTATGTAAACTAGCAAATAGTGATTTGAAAATATCACCTTTATTGTTAGGTGTATAAAATGAAAAATTTTATTTTTAAAAATAAAAGAAAATTAAAACCTACTATTCAGGTAGCCCAAACGGAATGTGGCTTATGTTGTGTTCGAACTATTTTAGAAGCTTATGGATGTCATAAAAAACTTACGGACCTTAGACAAATAAAAGAACCTGGAAGAGATGGACTCGGCTTAACTCAATTAAAAGAATTGTTAATGCACATGGGGATGGATGTTCAAACTTATAAAATCAAAGACTTGAGAGCTTTTGAAGTTGTAGATTTTCCGATAATTGCTTTTTGGAAAGGATATCACTTTGTGTGCATAGAATTATTCAGCGAAAAATATGTTATCATTATGGATCCGTCAATAGGAAGAATAAAAATATCAATTAATGAATTTCAAAAAGATTTTTCTCAGTATATCTTAGTAGCTAAACCCAATAAAAACTTTGTAAAAGTTAAAAAAAATAAATTAGATACTTGGAAAAAAGACTACATTTGGCCGAATAATATGATGAGTCTCTATCTAGGTTTGCTAATGACTAGTATTATTTTAGTAATTATGACTTTATCTATTCCTATATTTACACAATCGTTGATAGATAAGAGTAGTTACTTAAATTCTATATCGTTTGTAAAAACAATAGAATTACTACTATTAGCAATAATTACGATGATTGGTCTAAACACCTTCAGAAGTTACCTTTCAATTAAAATTAGTTACAAATTCAATTGGCATTTATTAGTTGGAGCTTTCGCACATACCTTATCATTACCCGCTAAATTTTTTACAGTACGATCTCCAGGAGAAGTTATTTTTAGATTAAATTCATTGACTAGAATTCAAGATGTTTTAGGAATTACTTTGGTACAAACTTTTCTGGACATAGTTAGTAGTATTGTAATACTTGGATATATTTTTTGGAGTTCTTGGACTTTGGGAATTATTATCGTCACATTAATAATGTTTATGTTTTTATTTTTGATTATAACTCAAAAATATGTAGACTCTGCAACAGATAAAGAATTGCGTGAAGGATCTAGTGTTCAGAGTATCCAATTAGATGCTCTAGCTTCTATAAATAGTGTAAAACTAGGGGGCTATGTACAGTCGTATTTTTCTGATTGGAAAGATAAGCTTACAAAACTTTTATCTGCTTCTTCACATAGGATGTATCTTCAACAAGGTATTGTTGGATCCGTTTTATATGGAATGCAAACTATTTTTCCTTTAATTATTCTTGTTATTAGTCTATATCAGGAAAAATTAGGGACATTATCATTAGGTCAAGTAATAGCTATTCAATCGACTGTTAGTATGTTATTTAATTATTCAAATACAATATTTAGTACCCTTTCAAACATTATGGTGGTAGAACGATATATTGAGTTATCTGAGGATATATTTGACTATCCTATTGAATCAAGTGTTAGAAGTGATCATATTATGGAGTCTGGAAATCTTTCGATAAATAATTTGTATTTTCAATATACTTCTGATACAAAACCAGCGTTGAAAAATATTAATTTAAAAATATTGGATGGAGAAACAGTTGCTTTTGTAGGTGTATCCGGATCCGGAAAAACAACACTAGCCAAAATATGTAGTAGTTTATTTGAACCTACTAAAGGAGATATATTTTTTTCAGATATTAATTTTCAACGATATAACCTTGATCAATTAAGAAAATCAATTAGTTATATTCCTCAAGAGGCTCATTTGCATAATCGCACAATAATAGAAAATTTGAAATTAGGAAGTCAATTAAGTGAAGAAAAAATAATTGAATTATGTAGTTCTTTAGAATTTTTATCTTTTATTTCTGATCTACCAATGGGATACAATACTGTAATTTCTGAAATGGGAGCAAATTTATCTGGTGGACAAAGACAAAGAATTCATATCGCACGAGCAATTCTTCAAAATCCTAAAATACTAATCATGGATGAGGCTACATCATCATTAGATAATATTTCTCAAAGTTCTGTATATACAGAACTATCTAAACTAGAGTGTACAAAAATAGTAATTGCCCATCGTCTAGAAACGATTCTAAATGCTGATAAAATATTTGTTCTTAGAGACGGAGAAATTGTGCAAACAGGTCACCATAATGATCTAGTCCAACAACCTGGAGACTATAAGGATTTATTTAATACGGTAATTGAAAAGGAGAAATAACTGTGCACAATGATAATAAATTAGTTAATATTATAGAAGATATCTTTAAAGATATAGTTGAACACACACACACTACCTTAAAAAGATCTTTTACAACATTTCAAGAAAAAGAAACAGAAGTTTTTATAAAGTGTTTTCATGCTTTAATAGAATATCATATAAATAGAGTCGTTCAGAAAACATTTATTTACGAATTCCATGAATTTCGAAAGAGTTTAAATATGCCTGCTAATCCAAATTCTTCCGTTGCATTTGATCTGTTTTTACAGAAACTGGATAAACAAATGGTTGAAAAATGGCTAAACAAATACAGCTATTTAAGAACAATTATTCATACAATTATAAATAATACAAGCTTATACATTATAGCAGTATGCAAAAATTTCAAGGAAGATATAGATCAATTAAATAATAATGAGATGATTAGTAAAAATTCTTATTTAACTGCTATAAATGCATTAGATTCTGATCCGCACAATGGTTCAAAAATCGTTTTATGTTTTGAATTTTCAAATGAAGAAAAAATTTTATATAAACCCCGTTCTCTAGAAATAGACCAATTAATAGACACGATATTTTCTGATATTCTAAAGTTTAAAGGGCTCAAATATAATACACCAATTGCTCAAACAATATGTCGAAATAGCTATGGTTGGCAAAAATTTATTTCTCATACTTTTATTGATGAGGCAGACTTATCAGAAGCTTATTATAATTTGGGGCTGTGTGCAGCAGTATTCAGAAGTATTGGTGCCACCGATTTACATGATGAAAATGTGATTTTTAACGGAACTACTCCTTATTTCATTGATTTAGAAACTAGTTTAAAACCATCACACGAAGAAATAAATGAGGATTCTATATGGGACGTATTAAATAAAGAACTCTCTAATTCTATTGCTAATACTTGTATAATTCCAGCTAAGTTAATGGTAGCACCACATAATATCTTAATTGGGGCTATTAATACACCTTATCCACAAAAAACAGAAGAATTATGTTTCACTCTGACCAATCCAGGAACTGATGCAGTAGATATATCTAAACAAAATATTATAGTTTCTAGAGATTCAGCTCCTATAATGTTAGAAAAAAATAAATTTCCTAGCCCTCTTCCATACCAGCAAGACTTTGTTAACGGCTATGAAGAAGGTATTAAATCTGTAATAGTAAATCGTGAAAAGATTAGTGATTTATTAAGTAGTTTTCCTTGCACCAGTAGAATAATTGTGAGACCAACTGTTCAATATTTTTTCTTACTGGATGCATGTTTGTATCCCGAAAATTTAATTGATGAGTCTGCTATAGATAAAATATTATCTTATATGAAGCCTTCTAAAATGTTTACAGAATCGGAAAATGCAAGTAAAGTACTTGAGGCAGAAAAAAAAGCTTTAAAAAAAGGAGATATTCCGTATTTTTCAATTGGGTCGAATAAGCATACAATTAATTTAATGAACATAAATACCAATACATTTGAAATGTCTCCAATAGAAAATGCTTTATATTCTTTAAATAATCTTTCTGATCGGGCACTTTTAATTGATAAACGTTTAATTGCAGAGGGGTTTTCTGAAATTAGGATTCATGAAGCAACATTTGAAAATAATAAAACTAAAAAATCACAAGCTAAAATGTTCACTGATGTTTTAAAAGAAGTGACAATAGACAACCCAGATGCATTATTTAAGTTAATAATAAATCAATCTATTACTACAAAATCTAAAAATGCTGAAACAGGTTGGTTAAACGGTGTTTATGGAGACATGAATATTGCTTACAATTCTATATCATGTATTTCGTTGCATGATGCTGGTGGTATTTTATTTCTACTTAAACATTTAACAGAATATAAAAAATGCGTTGATGATATAGAAACAAATGAATTATATATTCGTGCTTCTAAAGGTGTCAACTCTCTTAAAAATACTATTTATGGTTCTACAGAAGTTTCAAATACCCCAATGTCAATTATTTCAGGATCAAATTCTCTTGAATTTCTGTTTAGCCATGAACAAAAAAAACTGAAATATCTTGATAAGACTATATCAAAAATTCAATTAGAGAATATTGAAAGTGGAGATGTTTTTTTAGGTCCAATAGGTATTGCATTAGTAAATGCTACTTTTCCTAATACGTCTATCGATAATATCATTTATTTTACAGAAAAATTCCATAATACCAAATTACCTAGTGAAGGAATAGCTCACGGAAATCTAGGTGTTTTATGGACAAATTTCAGATTAAATTATGCCTTGGACAGATTAGATATATGTAAAAATATATTTCATGAAACGACTCGGATTAAGTTTGAGGAATCTGTTGAAAATGTTGGATGGTGCAACGGAAATTCGGGTCTATTAATGGTACTGACAGAAATGGCTACTTTATTAAAAGTTGACATAAATTTATTTGATTTGGCCAAAAAATCTACTATTCTTCCATTAGAAACTCCTTTAGATTTATCAATCTGTCATGGAGTATCAGGTGTTCTTCAATCACTGCTTTTTTCCTTTAAAGTTTCAAAAAAATCTGAGTATATAATGCTAGCTAACGAGTATTGGTTATCCGTCCTTAAACTAATAGACATAAATGGTTACTATACAGGTGAAAAAAACAGGGATTATTTACTTGGATATTTTTTAGGCTGGAGTGGTATGGCTGATTCAGCACTATTATTAAAAATGTACAATGAAGGGTCCTCTCCTTTGATTCCTCTAAATTTGAGTTCCTTAGATTATCAGAAAAAGCTGATGGAGGTGTAAACTATGAAAGCCCTAGTTGCAATAAATCCCAGATACAAAAATTCATTAGAGTTTAAAAAAATGGAAACAGTTAAATTCGGATCTACTAATGTTCTATTTGGATTAGTAGAGTTAAATCAACCCGATTTTGATATAAATAATCTTCAAAATGATGATTATATATTAATAAAAGTTAAATATTTTTCTTGTAACTATAGAGATAAATCTATCTTATTAGAAGCCTATACTTCTGAAAAAAACGAAAATAGATTATTCTTTCCATTTGGTTCAGAATTTAGTGCTGAAATTATTAAGATTGGAAAAAATGTTAATAATTTCAATGTTGGAGATTTTGTCATGCCAAACTGCGAATATCCTCATGGAGTAAAACCAGGAATACCGAGTAATTTTGCATCTTTAGGATGGTTAAAAATTCACAAAAGTAAAGTTATTAAAATTCCAGCACGTCTAAGTCTTGAAGAAGCTGCATGTTTTTCTTTAGGCTCACAAACTGCTTCCAGTATGATTAGACGATCTAATATTTTGAAAGAAAGTGGTAATCCAGTAGTTTTCAGCGCACGCTCTGCAACTTCTATGTTTATTATTCGTCAACTACTTATACAAGGAATTACACCTATATGTATATCTACTACTTCATGGACAGATTTTGAAAAAGAATATATATATCCTTGTGAGGTGGAACGTTTAGAAGACGTATCTTTGCAAGCTATGAAGCGAAATATTACGCACGTTTTTGATCCTTTTTTTGATCTTAATGTAGAAAATGCAGTAAATTTATTACAAATTGGAGGCACTTATATAACTTGTGGGCTTTTAAATCAACACCCTCTTTTATCTGAGAAAATACCTATAGAAAATGAGCCAATTTTAAGAAGAGCACTAAGTTTGGGAGTAATGAAAAATATTACATTTATAGGAAACTGCTTAGGAACATATGAAGATTTGCAAAATGCTATCAGTTTAGAGGAAAGATTCTCTGTGAAACCTGTAATTGATAAATCTTATAACGTTAACCAATACCTAGATTTTATAGATCGTTCATTTTTTAACGCTAATAAAATAGGTAAGGTGTCTTTAACCTACCATTAATTACAGTGTACTAAAAATTTAAAATTATTCAGATTTTTAGTACATTTAACTTTACTTTTGTTAAACTTTACTTTAATATTTGAGTAGAGATGTGAAAAAATTGTTAAATTTGGTTCAAAAGCTAGGGGTTTTCTCTTTTTCAACACGAAAAAAGATTTTTGAATCATAACTAAATAAAAGTAAGGAAAGCTATGAAAATACTCGGTAGTTACTTGAATAACTTCAAATAATTCGTTTAAGTGCTTTTAATTTTAGTTAGGACTGTTTTTTGGATAAATAATTAATCTTTACGATATTCTCTACATCGTTTTATCAGTTAAAAGAACTGGTCCCTAGTGATTATCTTTGTCTGAATACTAGTATATTACTTTTGTAAATTTAGATAACAAAGGAAAAATTTTCTCCTGAACTGCTTATGAATACTAAGTTTAAACGTTTTTCACACGGTTAATTAACTATAAGTAGGGTGACTATATGAAGAAAAAAATACACGAAGAATCTATACGTAATAAAGTTTACGAATATAGAGTTTTAGCCAGACTATCACAACAAGAATTAGCTGATAGAGTTGGTGTATCTAAACAAACAATTTTTGTTATGGAAAAGGGAAACTATGTACCGTCGTTACTATTAGCATTTCGAATATCAAATTTTTTTAATGTACCGCTTACAGAGATTTTTGAATACGATTTAGGAGGACAAAATAATGATGAATAAATCTATTGGATTTTCATTTAACGCCTTAAATGAATGGTCAGAAAAAAGTATTGGGAATTATAATTTACTTATTGGTGTTGGTTTTTTACTTGTAATGATTAGTTCTATTACTTTAGTATATCTGTTATTAAAGTTGGGACAAAGAGATGAGCGCACAACAAAAATTCATTTAAATGTATGTTGCTATATGTTGGTAACCATTGTTTTGTGTGACTTATTCTTTCCTAAAGAATACATGCAAAATATACTATTCTTATTCAAATATGCACTAGCATTTTCTATATCTTTAATTTACTTACTTAAAAAATATAAACAAGATTTATGTTAATTACTTATAAAAATCATAGGATGAATATGCTGACTAGCAGTTAGGAGAAAGAATATGAATATTAATAAAGTATCTAAATCTTATAACAATACAAGTGTATTAGATAATATATCTTTCAATTTTAAAAAAGGTGAAATAATAGGATTAGTTGGTAGAAATGGTGCAGGGAAAAGCACGTTAATGAAGATTATTACTGAAAATATCCTTAACTTTAATGGATCTATTATGAGAAATAGCTCGATAGGATATTTAATTGAAGAGCCAAAACTAATAGCAAGTATGTCTGGGTTAGAACATTTAATATATTTTTCTAGAATTTATGGGAATAAATTTGATATAAACGAATTCAAAGATTTATTAGTAAGTCTAAATTTATATCAAATATTGAATAAAAAGGTTAGAGAATATTCTTTGGGAATGAAGCAAAAATTAGCAGTGGTTATTTCTATCTTAAATTATCCAGATTATGTTGTACTAGATGAGCCCACTAATGGAATGGATGTTGAATCATCATATGAAATGTTGAACGCTCTGAAAAAACTTGCTATTAAAACGGATTTAGGTATATTAATTTCCAGCCACAAATTAGAAGATATAGAAATAATCTGTGATAGGATTCTATTTTTAGAAAATGGTGTTCTTATTGGAGAAGAAACAATTAATCAGAGTTCGCAAAACATAATAAAAATTATCTTTTCCAACAATGATGATTTAACTATGTTTATCAATAAGCAAGAATTAGGGAATATTTATAATGTAACTCAAGATACGTTGACATTACAGACAAGCTTAAATAGTAGTGACGTTTTTACTTTATTAGAAGAGTTAAATATATTTATAATTGATTGTCATACTGAAAAAAATACTCTTCGTAATATTTATTTAGATAAATTTGGTGGTGAAAAAAATGAAGTTTAATATAACAGGGTACGTCTCGTATAATCTAAAAAGACTAATAACGCGTGGCTATTTACCACTAGGATTGATGATAAGTATACTCCCAGCATCTATTATGTGTTACATTATTTTAGTTAATTCTGCACCATTTACAATTAAACATATTTCGAATTTCTATTGTATGTTAGGGATAACAGCAATGGTTCTCCAGTCTACGTATTTAATAAATAATGACTTTTATTACAAAACTATTAGTTTGATATATAATTCAAAAGAAAATAGACTAGGTTATATTATTGGTAACATACTTATTTCTATATTTGTAGGCGCAATATTTTCTGCTATTGGAATAATTTTATTTATCATAACTAAATACTTAGGTGTACCAGGAGAATTAGAGATAATATTTTTATTAGGATTCATACTTGACGTAATTCTAGTCATAGTGATCTATTTTTTATGTGGATACTGTTTATTTTTATCGGGATTTCGTAGTGGTGCAGTGTATGGTATATTAATACTTTTCTTGCTTTTTATCCCTAATTTGCTTTCTAATATAGTTTATGGATATTCAAATCCTTTTTTATCAGCGGTAGTAGAAAATTTTCCTGGCTACTATTTGCCGATTACCGTAGGATCGAATGTATTTACACTATTACAATATATAATTAGTTTAATAACAATATTTGTATTATTTACAGTTGTATTAAAAAAAAGTTTACGGGTAGAAGTTTGATTAAGTTTACTAACGAAAGTTGTGTCTCATATGGAGTATAAAGATATCATTAAATGGTTAATACTTATGTATATATCCTCTAAATCAGCATCATATTTTTATAAAATATTGGACTCAACAATAATTAATATATGGATTTCTAGATTAATATGTTGTGTTGTTGCCGGAATCATAGGTATCATTTTACACAAATATTGGTTTACGATTGTTTAAATAGGATTGATTTTTTAAATTTAAGGTGACAAAAACCTTGAAATATAAACGTGTAGGAATCCAAAATCATATCGTAAATTTCTTTGATTGCGTCCCAATATTCAATTATATTTTAAAGTTACTAGTCTTTCTATAGTGGAATTGGTAGTTTTTCAAAATTTTTTACTAATTGGATTGAATAACAAGGTGATTAGAGTTAGAGGTTATTATGATTTATGAATCAACAAGGTATATCTCAATGTCATTAAGTTAAGAAAAATCGTATATACAATAGTGTGTAATTGAATAAAATTAAGTTGTAATTTAAGTGATCTTTAACAATACCCCCCTCTAGAAGACATGTCTTCTAGAGGGGGGTACAACTTGCTCTACAAGAATTACTTTTTTATTTTTAACTTGTTATATTTTAGAACTTAGTATTGTTATTTTGTTTTACTTCTTTATCAAAATACAAAACTGGATTAAATTCTTCTTTGTTAAGTTCTATTACTTTTACATAGGAAAAGCAGGAAAGCTTAAATGTTTTCCTGCTTTCTTAACTGAATGACACTGAGGCATACCTTGTCGGTTCTTTTTCATATTCTGATTGTTTACAGGTAAACAGTAGGATATTCAAGTTGGGCATACGTCATTTGTGTCAATTTTGAGTATACTTTTTTTAATCTATTTAGTGTCTTGAAAAAGAGAATGTTTTGGTTGTTATAGATATGAAACAGGAAATAACCATTAAATTTCCTGCCTGTGTTCTTTGACAACTAAATAAAAATCTACCAGTACCTTCCATCTACGAGGAGCATGTTTTAGCTACGCCAAGACAAAGAAAAAAATCTTTGAGCGAATAATTTCTAAAGCAACTTAACTGTCAATTAAGGCCAAGATTCGTAAATGAACTAATGATACTTCCGTGAGGCTCGCCATAATGAGGGGAGAGGTGAAATTCCTATGATGCTTCTGACAAAAGCAGCTGATAGATTTAAAGAGATATTTATTAATAGAAAGAAAAATAAATAATTTAAACTAAATGGATGAAAGAAGTGAAAAAATTGGAACAAGTGATAGAATATAGTGCTCAAATAATCTTACCAAAAAATTTCATTCTAATTCAAAGAGAGGAGTACGATCATTTAAAAAGAGCAGGTTTTAAAGGAAACTGTATTTCTGTAGAAGCGTTTAGGAAAAAACATACTTGTTTAAGTCGACCAATGTTTAATGAACGAATTCTTTTAAATCCGAGATTAAAAAAAATCTTAGATATAAGAGAAAATCCCAATGGTTGTGTCTCGTATCCAAAAGGTGGTAGTGCTGGCAAATATTATATATTAGAAAGTAAGATGTTAACGTTTATTGAAGAGTATTTTTCCGAGATTTTTACCAGTTTTCAGATAGATGCGGTATAATTATCTTGACCATAGCTATTTAAAAGCTCTTTTTAAAAGAGGCGATTTAAATGGGAATTAGTAAACGAGGAACAAAGTGGCGTGCTTTTGTAAGCGTAAAAAAGGAAGGTGGAAAATACAGAAATAAGACCTTAGGTAGTTTTGATACCAAATTTGAAGCAGTAAAAGCAGTGGAACATGCGCAATCCGTCGCTTCAAAAGATCGACGTATGGCGTTTACGCTTCCTTTTTATGAGTATTTTGAATGGTTTTTTCAAAAATATAAAAAAGAAGCTTGTTCCAAAAAAACGCAAGGACACTATCAGCATACTAAAAGATATATTAAAAGGTATTTAGGTGATACACCATTATCTGACTTAACAAATGATAAGTACGTAGAATTATTAAATCGGTTTTCTAAAGACTATTCGCCAGCTACTTTAGAAAAGTTTCATACTCATATGCGTGCTTGTGTCAAACAGGCTTTTGCTCTGGGGCATATTCCTATTGAGTTTACTTCTGGTAGTTCTTTGAGAGGACTTGGAGATAAGTCTAAAGAAAAACCGATTTATCAAAAGTATATTGATGATACTCAGTATAAAAAAGTTTTACAGTATGTTGTTCAACATAGAGATAAAGAATCTTCTATTTATTATGTAATCATCTTTTCTCTACTTACAGGTTGCCGTTTTTCTGAAATAGTTGGGATTACAATTGATGATTTAAACTTTGAACAAGGGTTTGTAGATATAAACAAAACTTATGATCATATGAATCCGCCGTCTAATTCAAGCGATTGGCTTCCTTGTAAAAATAAAAATAGCTATCGTAAGGTAGAAATGCCACAGAACTTGGCAGAACTCTTGCAAGAGTTTTGGCAATATCAACAGAAAAAATGCCAGTTTCATCAAATTAAAAATCCACGTAAACAAATTTTCTTTGATTGGCAAGAAGGTGCCTGTGACAACCGAAAGGCCAATATTGAGATTAAAAAAATTCTTGTGACATGTGGCATAACTGATAAACCAAAATTTTCTATGCATTGTTGCAGACATACTTTTGTTTCTTTTTTAATCTATCAAGGCTATTCAGTAGAAAAAGTTGCTTTAATTGTTGGAGATAAACCAGAAGAAATAAGAAAAACATACTATCATGTCTTTCAGGAATATGAAGTTAGAACACGATCTAAAACGCGCAAATTGATGAATTCACTCTTTTAATTTGTTATTTAATACTAAATTAGCTGGTGCAAAGATGGTGCGAGAAAATGAAAAATAGTTAAAAGTATTTAAAGTGAAACGTTGAAATGACAGTGTTTATAAAGTATTTGACGGTATTTTAGGTAAACAATCTCTGGCCGCCGGTATACTAAAGACTGTTAAATCATTGATTTAACAGTCTTTTTTGTTTATTATTTTCTCGAATACATAAAAAAAACCATCTCAAAAAAATGAGATGGAAAGTTAAGTGAGAGAGTGATAAGTATAGTGCGAATAAATACAAGGGTTACAGAAGAATGTGGGGGTTCTGCATCATCGTCATTAAATGTTCCTGCAGTGGGAATATGAATTTCTGTCATATTATATTCAATAACTTGAACTGTGATGATTGCAACAGTTCCAATGATTGCTAACATAGTAGTCATACTTTCACTCCTCTCTTAATTTTAAATAAAAGTACTTAACTGATTGACTAGAGACTAAAAGTATACATCAACATGAACGTTGAGCTTTAGCACTATACAACGTAAAGATCACTCTTAGCTATTTTGAGAAAAGCCTTCTCCTCGACCAGTCTTGTTCTACTCATTGGTGTCTCTCGACATTTCTGAGCAATAGCCTATGTTTGTATAGGAGCCTCACCTAACTTATTACAAAGAAATAATAGTCTTTTAAGTAACTCTTTGTCAAGACATAAGCAGAAGTCAAAACAGTTCTATTTACAAATGAATGCGACGAACCATTTCTTCTGTTATTTGTTCTACAATATCAATTGTTGTTTTTGGCGAACGTTGATTTCTGGGGATATCGATTGAGTAAATTTTGGCAATACGACCAGGATTTGCATCCATTAATACAACCCGATCAGAAAGTTGGACTGCTTGTTGAACGTCATGCGTGATCATTACAATTGATTTAGTCGCAATTTGATTGTTTAGCCAAATTTCTAATAAATCGTTAGATAATTGGCTGGCTGTAATGATATCTAAAGCTGAAAAAGGTTCGTCTAAGAGCAATAAGCTAGGTTCGATGGCTAAAGCACGAGCAAAGCCTACACGCTGTTTCATTCCACCAGATAACTCTCTGGGATAAGCTTTTTCAAAACCAGTTAAACCAATCATTTCAATGAGATTACTGACTCTTTTATTTATTTGTTCGCGAGAAATTTCTTTACGGTTTTCTAAGCCAAAGCTGATATTTTTTTCAACTGTCAACCAAGGAAAAAGGGCAAAATGTTGAAAAACCATGCCGATATTGGCATCAGGCTCATTAATGATTTTATCTTCAAAAGTAATTTCACCTCTAGTTGTACGAAGAAGTCCAGCGATACTTCTGAGCAACGTTGATTTTCCTGTTCCTGATTGTCCGATAATACTTAAAAATTCATTCGTTTTAACTGTTAAATCAATATTTTCAAGGACTTTTAAATGTTCTGAATGTCCTTCAATTTCAAATTCTTTATATACTGATTTTATGCTTAATAATTCTTTATTTTCCATCGTCTTATTAGATAGGTCAAGGGAAATAACCTATCGTTCTCCTCTCTAGTTTATCTTAAAAATTTAGTCGAGTTGAGTCGTCCAGCTATTAATAGTGAAATTTTTGTTTTGCTGCTCGATATAAAGGTTGCCAAACAAAGGCGATACATAAACCAACAACGAAACACATCGCTAAGGTTCCTAAGGCAGATTTATCTTTTACGCCATCGTTTGCCGCAATATATTGTCCTAGGCCAGTAACATCTATTGATTTTTTGCCCCATTGAATGCTTTCTGCTGCGATATCAGCGTTCCAAGCAGCACCAGCAGCGTTAATAATTGCTGTAATGAGGTAAGGTAAGATAGAAGGGATCAAAAATTTTGTCCACCATTGCCATTTAGATAATTTAAAAAGTTTGGTCACGTCACGAATATCATCAGGGATGGCTAAGTAGCCAGCAATTACATTAAAGAAAAAATACCATTGGCAACCAACCATGATGAGTGGTAGAATCCACCATTCTAATTTGTTGAAGCCCATACTAATAATCAACACAATGAATGGAGTATAAACATTTGACGGAATGGAGCCTAAAATTTGTCCAATCGGTTGAACGATACTTAAGCGCCGATTATCATTCGCAACCCAGATTGCTAAGGGAGTAAAGATAATGCCAGCAACGACCATAGCCAAGGTAACCCGTAGCGTAGTATAAAGTGTTAATCTAGGAATCATGCTGAAATCTTGATGGGGCAAAAAATGATAGAGCTTAATAGAACAATAAACCCCAATAATGGTTAAGCTGACATACCATAATGTTTTGAAGAAATGGCGTAATTTTGCTAGTAATCGATAGAGATAGTCTAGCTTGAAAAAGTACCAAACTTTTGGTAAATCGTAAATCCAAAAATGACTGAATTTCACAAAAGCTTTTGAAAAGTATTTTGTTAAAGTTGCTTTTTTTAATAAATGATAAATGATGGATTTAGGTGGCGTTGTACTTTCGACATCTGTTTCATATTTAAAATAATAAGTGGCTCTAACTAAAGGTTGAAAGACTAAAAAGTTTAAAATCACCACATTGATTAATAAGGCAAAAACAGCCCATAAACAGGATTTAAAGTCGGCTCGATTTAATGCTACTTGGATATAAGAACCAATTCCTGGTAAATAAAGGTTGGTTTCTTTAGGAAAGGCAACAGAAGCTTGCTCGCTGGCCACCAAGGCAAACCAAGCCGCAGTTTGAGAAATAATAACGTTCCAAAGTAAGCCAGGAATTGAGTAAACAAATTCAAGACGCCAAAATTTTTCCCAAGCATTGTACTTGAACTGATCGGTCACATTGACTAGATCTGAAGGAATAACTTCCATTATTTGATAAAGGGTCAACATGATGTTCCAAGCTTGACCTGTGAAGATGGCAAAAATAGCAACCGCTTCTGCGCCCATCACATTTCCTGGAAATAAACCAAGTAACCAAGCAGTTGTAAAGGTCAAAAAGCCTAGTAATGGAACAGATTCAAGGAAATTAACTAATGGTAAAATGACTCTTCGTGCCGTTTTATATTTTACGGCTAAAATGCCAAAAATAAAGGAAAACAGGAAGGACCAAGCCATACCCACAATCATTCGAAACATGGTTCGAATTGAAAAGTAAAAAAGATTTGATGGAGATAAGAAATCATCTGTTTTACTTGGTGTTGCGAGGAATTCTTCTGAGGGCAGGGTGTGGAGAGGGCGATTCATTTTTAGCCAAGAGAAGACGATGATAAAAATGAAAATGCCTAAAATGATGAGCAAGGTGAGATTCCCGATACTTTTAGCAAGTAGGGTATTTTTCTTAGATGATGCAGTGACAGCTTTCAATTTAAAAACCTCCAATTAATCATATTAAAGAGGTCGCCGAATAAAAGAAGATTATAGGGTAATCACAATAATTGAGCTTTGGCTTTCTGAGACGTAAGAAAAAAATTCTAGTTATCTTAGGAAAGCCTTAATTCGACAATCCCTGCTTTACTCGTTACTGTCTCTCGACATTTCCGAGCGATAACCTGTGTTCTTCAGAGTAACCTCACCTAATATGATTCTATTTGATTTACATGCTTATCATACTCGTGACTAAAAATAAAACAATTTCTAGCTGGTTATACCTGAATGACTGTTTGTTGTTATTCTATTCAATCATTCTTAAAAAGATTGCCCACATTCTGTTTTTTTTAGGAAGAAATTATCAGATGAGTATGTTATGTAATGCAAGGTGAATAGTATAGGATGTTGTATTTTTAGTTTGTCTCGTTTACTGTTAAAGATATAAGTAGTAACTATACGTGCATGGATAAAATTTTGGGAGGTAGTGTATTGAAAACAAAAGTGATAGTAATTAGCGGTGTGACAGCAAGTGGAAAAACGACACTCATTAATGCTTTATCTGATACTGTTGAAAATGCTTATGTACTTTCATTCGATGATTATAGTATTGATGCTTTGCCATCGGCACCATCCCATGCTTTTTTATTAAAAAAATTTCAACGTTGCAGTCAATTTATTCGATATTACCCAGTTAATGAAAGACTTTTTTTCTGTGAATGCTCAAGGCAAATTTAACTATATTTTTATAGACTTTCCATTTGGCTATTTACACGATGATTTGAAGCCTTTTATTGATATTGTGATCTACCTGAAAACGCCATTAGATGTTTGTTTTGCTCGCCAAGTGATTAGAGATTATTCTTATTCTCAAGGAGAAAGTATTATTAAGTGGGCCCATAACTATTTAAATAATGTTAGACCACTATTTATAGAACATGAAAAAAATGTATCAGCAAGTTCAGACTATCTTTTAGATGGCACATATAGCGTAGATGAACAAATAAAAAAGATAAAAAAATTAAAAGTAATCTAGCACCTAAATTAAGCAACAAAGAAATTTGTTCAGAAGAAAGGAAATTATGATGATTATTTGGTTAAACGGTGCGTTTGGAGCCGGAAAAACGACCATTGCACATGAGTTACAACAAAAACTTCCTAATGCAATCATTTATGATCCAGAAATTATTGGTAGTGCATTGATGGAGTTAATTCCCGAAGAAATGAAAGAAAATGATTTTCAAGAGTATCAGGAATGGCGTTGCTGGAATACTCATTTATTAAAACGAATGTCCAAAGAGTCTGGACGGCCGATTATTGTTCCAATGACCCTTTATAAAAAGGAATATGAAGAAGAGCTGATTGGATATCTGAGACGAGCAGGCATTGACGTTTATCATTTTTTGTTAGCGGTCGAGAAAGAAGAAATTTTACAAAGATTATTGAAAAGAAATGATGGAACTTTTGAATGGGGGAAAAATAAGTTGCCCGAAGTACTTGAAGGTTTTCGTCAGATTCAGTTTACCGAGATTTTTAGAAATCATTCAGCTGACACGACAGAAATTGTAGCAACCATTCTTAATAGAGTAACCGAATAAAAACAAAATAAGGGACCTAAGCTGAAATGACTTAGGT
Source organism: Enterococcus sp. DIV1090 (assembly GCF_050537975.1). Taxonomy (NCBI): domain Bacteria; kingdom Bacillati; phylum Bacillota; class Bacilli; order Lactobacillales; family Enterococcaceae; genus Enterococcus; species Enterococcus sp. DIV1090. Next base: position 879,641 of record NZ_CP172917.1, read on the forward strand.
CCTTTATTTTCTACTTCTTAAGATAATCAACTACCAGCTACCCTAATTTCTTCAAACTTTAAGACTACACATTTACGACAATCTATTTTTACACTGTCAAAATTTTCTTTCAAGTCTTGCATTTTGTTATTTTTAGCAGTATATTTTAGGTGTACCTAAAATATATTAGAGGTTAACCTTCTAACGGGAAGGGCCTTTTAAAATTATTGCAAAACGAAAGAAGGAATTGAATTGAAAAATTCAGAAGAACATGAACCAAAGCAAAGACATCATTTGATTGAATATGCAAATGGTCCTTCGCTTGAAGAAATTAATGGCACCATCGACGTGCCTAAAAATATGAGTTTTTGGAAAACGTTATTTGCTTACTCAGGTCCAGGAGCATTGGTAGCAGTGGGGTATATGGATCCAGGAAACTGGTCTACTTCAATTACTGGGGGACAAAATTTTCAATATTTATTGATGTCGATTATTTTAATTTCCAGTTTGATTGCAATGTTGCTCCAATATATGGCTGCTAAATTAGGCATTGTTTCACAGATGGATTTAGCACAAGCGATTCGTGCTAGAACTAGTAAGACGTTAGGTATTGTATTATGGATTTTAACAGAGTTAGCAATTATGGCTACAGATATCGCTGAAGTTATCGGGGGCGCAATTGCCTTATATTTATTATTTCATATTCCTTTAGGTCTGGCTGTCTTTATTACGGTATTTGATGTTTTACTTTTGTTGTTATTGACAAAAATTGGTTTTAGAAAAATTGAAGCTATTGTTGTTGCTTTAATTGTTGTTATTTTTGTGATTTTTGCTTATCAAGTGGCATTGTCAAATCCAGTATGGGGAGATGTAATTAAAGGGCTGGTTCCTAGCGCAGAAGCTTTTTCTACATCACATGCGGTGAATGGGCAAACGCCACTGACAGGTGCATTGGGGATTATTGGTGCAACAGTGATGCCTCATAATTTGTATTTACATTCTTCTGTTGTCCAAAGTCGTAAAATTGATCGTAAAGATAAAACCGATATTCAACGCGCTTTACGCTTTTCAACTTGGGATTCTAATATTCAATTAACGATGGCATTTTTTGTTAACTCTTTATTATTGATTATGGGTGTGGCCGTTTTTAAATCCGGCAGTGTCAAAGATCCTTCATTCTTTGGTTTGTTTGATGCTTTATCAAATCCAGCGGTTATGAGTAATTCTATTTTAGCGCATATTGCAGGTTCTGGAATTTTATCAATTTTATTTGCGGTAGCCTTATTGGCATCAGGACAAAATTCAACAATTACAGGAACCTTAACTGGTCAAATTATTATGGAAGGGTTTATTCATATGCGCGTACCAATTTGGTTACGTCGGATGGTCACACGTTTGTTATCTGTTATTCCTGTCTTAATCTGTGTTTTAATGACCAGCGGGAAAAGTACAGTGGAAGAGCATATCGCGATTAATAATTTAATGAACAATTCACAAGTTTTTCTAGCATTTGCTTTGCCATTTTCGATGTTGCCTTTACTGATGTTTACAGATAGCCGTGTTGAAATGGGTGAACATTTTAAAAACTCGTGGTTAATTAAATTATTAGGCTGGGTTTCTGTCATTGGCTTAATTTACCTCAATATGAAAGGCTTACCTGATCAAATTGAAGGATTCTTCGGTGATAATCCGACAGCGAGTCAAATTACGTTAGCCGATAATATTGCTTATGTCATCATAGCACTCGTCATCCTCTTGTTAGTTTGGACGGTTGTAGAATTATATAAAGGTGATAAACGATACGCACAGCAGCTTGCAGCTATGGAGCAACAAGTAGAGGAGGTTAAATAATGAAATTTTCAAAAATTATGGTTGGTGTTGAAGAGTCGCCAGATGCGTTAAAAGCATTTCATTATGCTATCCAAAAAGCAAAAGAAGAACAAGCTGAATTGGTTATTGTTTCGATTTTAGAAGAGAAAGAGATTAATGTTTACCAATCGTTAGATAAAAATTATTGGCAAGAACAGTTGGCGAAATTAGAGAAACAAACGGAAAAATATCAACAAGAAGCGTTAGCGAATGGCATCGATAAAGTAAGTGTAATTGTCAATGAAGGAAATCCAGGGGAATTAATTATTAATAAGCTTATTCCTTTGAATAAACCAGATTTGTTAATTATTGGCTCCAAGTCAACTAGCAAATTAAAAAGCTTTTTTGGTAGCCAAGCAGCTTATATGGCTCGATATGCACCAATTTCTGTAATGATTATTCGCTAACAAAATTGAAACAGTTAAAAAAGCCGCCACGATTTACTATTCGTGGTGGCCTTTTTATAGTAATTTTTGTTTATATAAATAAACAGCCAAACTTAGTTGTAGCGAACTATCAGGAAATTCTAGAGTTAAGTGAAGAATCTCTTCTATTTTTTTTAAGCGGTAAATAATTGTATTACGATGTACATACATATTTGTGGCAGTCAACGAAATATTTTTATTCGACTGAAAGTAGGTGTTGATGGTTTCTAGTAGGGAACTTTCATGTTTTTGATCTTCTTTTTCCAATGGTTCAATCAATCGTTGATATATTTTTTGTTTGGCTTGTTTGGTCAGGGTTTCGATCATTAAACGATAAAAAAAGAGGTCGTCATAATTCAAAATAGTTCGTTGTTGTAATTCTTGACTTGCTTGTGCTAAGTGGAATGTTTCTTGTGCTAATTTATAAGAATCACACAGATTGGTGATTTTTTTGACAGTTGGCCCAATCGCTAATTTAAATGATAATTTTGGATTCAGTTTCATTAGTTGCTCTAGTAAATTCTTGGCAAGATGAGTGGTTTGTGCAAGATAGGTGGCTTCCTCTTGTGCTGGATTTTCTAGTAATAAAATAAAGCCAGTTTGTGTAGGAAAGGCAGTAATTTTTTGTCGATATCCTTCTAAAATATGATTCAATTGATGGCCAATGCTATTCATTTGAATAGTCGGATTAAACAGTTGTTCCAATTGTTCAATGGCTACAAGCAAGAGACTAAATGTATCTTTTTCATTTAATTGCAGATAATTACTAAATTCTTGCCAAGCTTGAGGATTGGTATTTTTCTCTTGGATAAGGTCTTGAAACAGCGCCCCGATCTTTTGCCTCGTTGTTAAATTTTCCGAAGATTCTAATTGAAGTTGTGGTAAAAGGTAGTGAGCACAGACCTCCACAGATAATAAATCAATCGTCTGTAATTTTTTGGTAGTTTGCCAAATCACTAAGTAAGATAAGCTGAGATTTTTCTTTTTGATGGGTAAAATTCGCAAAGATAACTTATGGCTCGCTAAGGAAAATTCAACAGTCAATGGTTCTTTATAAAATAATAGGAGCTCATTGTTCTGGGCTTTTAAAGCTGTCTCAAACTGTTTTTTGAGAGTCGCGTTGTTTAAAATACTGGTGATTCTTGTTGGCGCATCAGGTAAATCAAAATGATTCATAATCTGAAAACGCTCGTCTAAAAGCATTACAGGCGCTTGAATCGCGGCACTTAATACTTCCAGTAATTGGGTACTTTTTCCGCCAGCTTTGATAATTGTATAAAATTTATTATGCATATGAACAGAATGTTGGCTAATCGTTTCGTCAGGTTGATTGACTCGGCGATTGACCAATGAAATAATTTGAGAAAAGTTGTAATTATAAGGGATTGAGAGAATTGGTAATCCGACGTCATTCGCTAATTGGATCATCTCTTGTGGAACTTCATTGAAATAACGTTGGACTTTAAAGCCTAGAGCAGCGCAGTTCATATTTGCTAGTTCTTGAATAAGACGTTTTTGCAAGCAAGGCTGATCTTTGAAAATATAGCCGGTAGTTAATAAAATTTCTCCTGGCGTTAACCAGTCAAAAGCATCAGGATTTTCTAAAATATTAGCTTGTAGAATTGGCGCATCTAAATTGGTCTCGTGCGTCAATAAGGTTAAACCAGGTAGTTCTTCTGCATGGAGTAGATCATTGACTGTCATCATTAGCAAGGCCTCCTTTTGTATGAATTATCTAAAAATTAAGCGTATTTATTGTAAGATGTTACAAAACTATTTTAGGGAAAATAAGGTATCCTTATACTAATAGAAAAAAGTTCCAAGTCATTACGTGATTGGTAGTCACAAGTGACCAAATAAGAACAATCAGGGCTTACAACCTATAGAGACGCATCGTTTAAAGATATAGCAATAGTATACTTAATTTTTAATGCTTTTACTATTGTTTCAGCTACTTTAAATTTCTCAAGTATTTCTATAATCTGTAAGTTTTTTGAGACTCTTATCAGATATGCTTCTTTTTCTATATTTTATCAGAAAATTCTGGTAACTTTGAAGGTTATAGTTTGTAAAATGGAGGGATCGGTATGAAGAAATTAAAAATGTTAGGATGCGTCGGTTTGCTTTTAGCTTTAACGGCTTGTCAGGCGGGAACGGGAAACTCGGCTGATAGTAACAAAGCAGCGGAACAAAAAATTGCAATTAGTTCTGAAGCGGCTATTTCGACAATGGAACCACACACAGCGGGGGATACGACCTCGACTTTAGTCATGAATCAAGTTTATGAAGGACTCTATGTTTTAGGTAAAGAAGATGAATTAGAGTTGGGGGTCGCTGCCGAAGAACCAGCGATTTCTGAAGATGAAACCGTTTATACATTTAAGATTAGAGAAGATGCCAAATGGTCGAATGATGATCCAGTAACAGCAAATGACTTTGTTTATGCATGGCAACAAGTTGCTTCCCCTAAATCAGGATCGATTCATCAAGCGTTATTTTTTGATGTCATTAAAAATGCTAAGGAAATTGCTTTAGAAGGCGCAGATGTGAATACTCTTGGGGTTAAGGCGCTAGATGATAAAACGTTAGAAATAACTTTAGAGCGGCCTACCCCTTATTTGAAATCATTACTTTCGTTTCCTGTTTTGTTTCCACAAAATGAAAAATATATCAAAGAACAAGGGGATAAATATGCCACTGATGCAGAACATTTGATTTATAATGGTCCTTTTAAATTGAAAGAATGGGATAATGCTTCTTCCGATGACTGGACCTACGAAAAAAATGATACGTATTGGGATGCTGAAAAAGTTAAATTAACAGAAGCGAAAGTTTCAGTAATTAAGAGCCCAACGACAGCGGTGAATTTGTTTGACTCGAATGAATTGGATGTAGTGAATAAGCTAAGTGGTGAATTTATTCCTGGTTATGTTGATAATCCAGCCTTTCTTTCAATTCCTCAATTCGTCACATACTTTTTAAAAATGAACAGTGTTCGTGATGGAAAAGAAAATCCGGCTTTAGCGAACAACAATATTCGTAAAGCGTTGGCACAAGCTTTTGATAAAGAAAGTTTTGTAAAAGAAGTCTTGCAAGATCAATCAACGGCTACAGATCAAGTAATTCCGCCGGGACAAACGATTGCGCCAGATGGGACAGATTTCACAAAACTAGCTGCTAAGAAAAATAACTACTTAACCTACGATACAGCGAAAGCAAAAGAATTCTGGGAAAAAGGGAAAAAAGAAATTGGGCTGGATAAAATCAAATTAGAATTTTTAACAGATGATACAGACAGCGCCAAAAAAGCTGCTGAGTTTTTCCAATTTCAATTGGAAGAAAATCTAGACGGATTAGAAGTGAATGTTACTCAAGTTCCTTTTACTATTCGTGTTGATCGTGATCAAACGAGAGACTATGATTTAGAATTATCTGGTTGGGGAACCGATTATCGTGATCCATTAACAGTTATGCGCATCTTTACTTCGGATAGTACCTTGGGCGGCGTAACGTTCAAGAGTGATACGTATGATCAATTAATCCAAGAGACTAGAACAACACATGCGGCTGATCAAGAGGCTCGTTTAAATGACTTTGCTCAAGCACAAGATATTTTGGTGAATCAAGAAACGGTTTTAGCACCAATCTACAATCGAAGCATTTCTGTATTAGCTAATCAAAAAATCAAGGATCTGTATTGGCATTCATTTGGACCGACGTACAGTTTAAAATGGGCTTATGTTAACTAATTGAATGAAGGTAGGAAGGGGTTTGTCATGCTTTTAAAAAACTGTAAATTAGAAACAGGATTCTCTACTGTGAATCAGCGAATTGTTGCGACAGAAACAGCTAGCTATGATATTCGAATTGAAAACGAAGTCTGTACTGCGGTCGCACCGCAGTTAAGGCCTTTAGAGAGCGAAACAGTTATCGATGTGAATCAGCAACTCGTTTTACCTGCTCTAAGAGAAATGCATATTCATATTGATAAAACGTATTTTGGGGGACCTTGGAAGGCCTGTCGTCCACTAACGAAAGGAATTTTAACACGTATTGAAGAAGAAACTTGGCTGTTACCTGAACAATTACCAACTAGTTTAGAACGTGCTTGCCAAGTTATTGAGCAGTATATTCAACAAGGCCATTATCATATTCGCAGTCATTGTAATGTAGATCCATCTATTGGAACGAAACATATTGAAATCACTAAAGAAGCATTTAGTCGATATGAACAATACATTACTCATGAAATTGTGGCTTTTCCTCAACACGGATTACTCCGCTCACAAGTCGAACCTTTGATGCGCGAAGCCTTACGCATGGGGGCAACTCATGTCGGCGGCGTTGATCCAGCCCTTGTGGATCGTCATGTGGATCATTCAATCGCAAAAATATTTGAATTAGCTACCACATTTAATAAAAAAATTGATGTTCATTTACACGCCCGTGATACTTTGGGACTTTATGAATTTAATAAATTTGTTGATTATACAGAACAAGCAAAGATGTTTGGCAAAGTCACTTTAAGTCATGCTTTAGCCTTAGGGAGCTTAGAAGAAGCAGCAATTAGAGACATTGCGCAAAAATTTATCGAAACAGGTATTGATTTGACTTCGACTGTACCAATTGGAATGACCACCATGCCGATTCCAACCTTGGTTGAACAAGGTGTTAAGATTTCCGTGGCTCATGACAGTTTGACGGATCATTGGTCGCCTTTTGGCAGTGGCAATACAATAGAAAAATTAAATACAGCCGCTCAAAGATTTAAAATTAGCGATGAGTATCGCTTGAATCGTTTATGGGGCTTAGCGAGTAATTTTGTAACGCCTCTTGATCCTAACGGGCAGCGAGTTTGGCCTAACGTCGGCGATTCTGCAGATTTCCTACTATTTAATGCTGAGAGCACTGCTCACGTGATTGCACGCCAACAGCCAATCCAACAACTGATACTAAAAGGACAACTGGTTGAAGCCGTTCAAAAGGGGGAAAGAGAATGACAGCATCCATTGTTTATTTGAATAATGTTCGTTTAGAAACTGGTTTTGCTAAAGACCACCACGAATTAACGTATACTAAAACCGCACGCTATACTTTAGCGATTCAAGAAGGCAAAATCCAAGCGATTATTCCGCAAAATCAAGTCACTGAAAAGCAACAAGGCACTGATTTAAACGGACAACTGGCTATTCCCGCTTTTCAAGAGAGCCATAATCACTTAGATAAAACCTACCTTTCATTAGGCTGGCGTGCTAGCCAACCTGTTAAGAATTTAAAAGAGCGTTTAGCAGACGAAGCCAGTGAACTTAAATTGTTAGCTCCGTCAACAGAACAACGAGCGACGGCCATGATTGAAAAATTAATTGGTTATGGAGCCTCTTATATTCGGACACATGTCAACATTGATCCTTATGTAGAACTAGAAAACTTCTGGGGCGTCAAAAGAGCCTTAGAAAAATATGCGCATGTGATTGATTATGATATTGTTGTCTTTCCACAGCATGGATTATTAAAAAATCCCCAAACGGTTTTACTCATGAAAGAAGCCCTAAAAAATGGTGGAACAATGGTTGGCGGTTTAGATCCTGCAGGCATTGATTATGCAATTGAAGAATCTTTAGAAACTATTTTCGATCTGGCAGAAGAATTTCAAGTAGGAATCGATATTCACTTGCATGATACGGGGGAAGTGGGTGTTTATACAATTGATAAATTTTTAGACATTTTGGAAGAACGAAAATTTACTCAGCGAACCGCTATCAGTCACGCCTTTGCGCTGCTAGATGTACGACCAGCAGAAAAAGAAAAACTATACCAACGCTTGGCAACGCATCAAACGGCGATTATGTCTACAATTCCTTATGATCCTCGTTATTTATTGCCACCAATTGATGTGTTACGCCAAGCTGGTGTATCGGTTCATTTAGGTAGTGATGGCTTTTTTGACTCTTGGAGTTCTAATGTTTCAGGTGATTTATTTGAAAAATTACGTAATTTTTGTGAAATGACAGGAAAGATTACAGAAGAGCAACTTACTCAAGCTTACGTCCATGGCTGTGGCAAAGAAGCACCTTTTTCATTTGAAGAAGAACGCTTTTGGTTTACAGAAGGCGACGAAGCAAACTTTATCTTTACAGAAGCAGCTTCTACAGCAGAAGTGATTGCTAGAAAACCGCAGAAACGCAAGATTATGTTGAAAGGACAATGGGTTTAACTTGCTTTAAAATTAGGTAGAAATAGAATGCTAAAAAGCCAAACAGAGGAAACAGGGTTCAGCTCTGAGCAACGCATAGTGTCAGTCCTGCGGTTACTCGTCACAGTTTAATCCTTATAAAGTGCTTCTGCTCACAACGTGGATCAGCGTTTCAAGTTTGTTTGTCTCACTTTAACATAGCACTTTTGCGTGTCTTCCTTTATAATAAGACAAAATGAAGGAGATGAACCAAGCATGACTGAACAAACGAGAGAAAACAAAAAAGCAGCCTACGAATTGTGCTTACAACAATTGAGCGGTTTGTTAGAAATAGAAACGGATGCTATTGCAAATTTAGCAAACTCGTCCGCGTTAATTGCACAAACATTACCAGATACCGTTTTTGCTGGGTATTATTTATATAAAGATGAAGAATTAGTTTTGGGGCCTTTTCAAGGGAAAGTCTCTTGTACCAGAATTAAAATGGGCAAAGGTGTCTGTGGTGAGTCCGCGGAAAAACAAGCTACATTGATTGTTGATAACGTGAAGACACACGCCAATTATATTTCTTGTGACTCAGCTGCGATGTCTGAAATCGTTGTACCGATGGTAAAAAATCATCAATTGGTCGGTGTTTTAGATATTGATAGTGGTGTAACAAATAGCTATGATGCGGTTGACCAACTGTATTTGGAAAAATTTGTTACCTTGTTACTAGAAAAATCAGATTTTTAAGCAGACTATTTTTGCTTTCTGACAAATCATGAGAAAATAAAGTATAAAATTTGATCATGAAAGAAGGTGAGTCATTTGTTAGAGCTGTATATAAATTTTAAAGGTGAAGCAAAAGAAGCAATTGCGTTCTATGAAGATGTTTTTGATACAAAATGTCAAAATTTAATGACTTTTGGCGAAGCACCTGAAAATCCTGAGCATCCTATAAACGACGAGATAAAGGATTTAGTGATGAACGCAAGTATCATTATTGAAGGAACCTATGTAATGATTTCAGATGTTCCTGATATGTTTGGTTTTGAAGTTACGGAAGGAAATAACCTTTCGCTCGTGGTTAGCACAGATGATGATGAAAAAATTGATCGCTTATTTAAACGATTATCTGAAGGTGGCACTGTTACAATGCCATTATCTGAAACTTTTTGGTCCAAAAAGTATGGTTCCCTAAAAGATCAGTTTGGCATCCATTGGATGTTTAATTATTATGAAGAAGACTAAAATAAAAAATCCCCAATCCGTTATTTTCATTGGATTGGGGATTTTTTATTCATGAAAGAATTGCTTCTTAGCGATTTGATACTGCCGTTGCTTTTCTGTCCAAAATTGCTGATCGTTTTCATCAATTTTGCGAATGACTTTTGCTGGATTACCCCCAACAATCGTGTTGGCAGGAACGTCTTTTGTAACCACAGCACCAGCAGCAACAATAGCGTTTTTTCCAATTGTAACGCCAGGTAAAATGGTGGCACTTCCGCCAATCCACACGTTATCTTCAACAATAATTGGCGTACCGAATTCTAATTCTGCAGTTCGAATCGTTGGATCAATTGGATGGCCGGCAGTATAAAAACTAGCACGAGGGCCAACCATGACATTATCACCGAAGATGATTTTGTTTACATCTAAAAAAATGCAATCCATATTTGCATAAAAATTTTCTCCTACCTCAATATGGCGACCGTAATCTACATAGAGGGGTGGGGTGATATATAACTCATTGCCAGTTTTTCCTAATAATTCTTTTTCTAGGGCCACAATTTCTTTCACATTATCGATAGGAAGTTGATTGATTTTTTGAGCTAACACCTTGCCTTTTGTTGATTTATTTTCGGGTAAAATGGTGGGGGCGTAATATAATTCACCTTTTAACATTTGCATATAATCAAAGTCATTTTGTTTCATGTAAGCGCTCCTTTAGGCTTTTTCTCTATTGTATCAAATCAATACAATAAGTCGAGGAATATGTAAAATAAAAAAGGATAGATAGCAAAATAGCCTTGCTTATCTATCCTTTACCTAAGGTTATCCAATTTTTTTAACTCTCCCGCCAATTTTATCTGCTAATTTTTGTGCTTCTTTTTCAGAGTGGTAAACTAAACAACCTGATTTATCTCGCGTACGTTTACCATCTGCAGTTAAATAGCCATGAAAAAATTTGATTGCATACATAGACATCACCGCCTTTCTAATTGAAAATAGTGTAAATGGAGCGATTAAAAATGTCAAATAATAGAAGTGCTCTTAACCATTCTTATCTTTTTTAGTTCGAAGATAAGCTTGGTTAAGAGCATCTTTTCACTTAATAAATTAGTTTGAAACGGGTCGTTGAGTGAAATTCCTGTTCAGGTGAGAGGATGATTGAACCGAACAACGGAAATCTTTCAGCACCAGGACAGACTTGGGTTTCAAATGTGAGCGCTCCGTGATTGACTAATTTTTGCCCTTGAATATCGGGACCGTTATCAGCAAAATTTGCTGAAAAAATAACAACTGAAGATTGATCAGTGAACATCTCTAAGGTGATATCTTTAGTAGGACTTTTTAAGATAACATCCGGGTTAATTAAATCATGATTGGTTAAGATGAAAGGGTGATCGAAGCCGTTCATCTTTTGGATTTGTTCATCGTTACTTGAAAAAACCTCAGCTAATTTTTTAGGTTTTTGTAAATCAAAAGCTGTCTGGTCGACGGAAGCTAATTCTCCAAGCGGTAAAACTCTTTCATCAAGCGGGACATACTTTTGGGCATTTATTTGTAACTCATGCGCATCAATGGGGATTGCGGGATTTCCAGTTAAATTAAAGTAGACATGATTGGTTGGATTAAAAAGTGTTTGTTCATCTGTAGTTGCCTGATACTCAATTTGCCATTCATTTTCTTCAGTCAATGTATACGTGACTGAAACAGTGAGATTTCCAGGAAAACCATTTTCACCAGCAGGACTCTCTAGCCAAAATTTCACAGAAGGATTCGCTTGTGCCTCTTGGATTTCGCTGTGCCATTTTTTACTTTCAAACCCAGGTGTGCCACCGTGAAGTGTTGTTTGAGTAGGAGTATTAATCATCGTTTGATACGTTTTACCCGCTAGTTCAAAGGAGCCATCGGCAATTCGGCCAGCTGTTCGACCAATTGTTGCACCAAAATATAAGTCTTTAGACAAATATTCATCTGCTGAGGGAAAGCCTAGCACGAGTGATCGTGATTCATTTTTTGTAAGAGGAACGTCAAGCGCAACAATTCGCGCACCAAAATCTGTTGCTTTTAAAGTCACACCATTTTTATTCGTCAGTGTGTAAAGAAGCATTCCTTGTCCAAATGATTCAGTTGAAATAGTCAAAATAATCAATCCTTCCTTCCTTCAAGTAAATATTTAGTAAATTTAACTTTATTTTTTAGATTATTTAAATAGTCGAAAAGAAACACTAAGAAAATAAATCTTTATTTAATTGTATTGTACACGTTTTCAATCAAAATGACAATCAAGAAAATGTTAAGTAAATATTTGCAAAAGTTTAGTAAATATTATACAATTTGTTTACTAGTGAAAGGAGCGATTAGTGATGGAAGAACTGTTAATGAATCGATTTGTAGAAATATTTGGTGAGAAAGGGACAGCCTGTTATTTTGCCCCTGGAAGAATTAATTTGATTGGTGAACATACAGATTACAATGGCGGTCATGTTTTCCCAGCGGCTATTACGTTAGGGACATTTGGTGTGGCAAGAAAAAGAGACGACCAAAAAATTCGGATGTTTTCTGATAATTTTAAAGAGGTTGGTCTCATCGAATTTTCATTAGAAGATTTAACCTATTCAGATTCAGATGATTGGGCAAATTATCCTAAAGGCGTTTTAAATTACTTGATTGAAAGCGGACACAATATTGATTCTGGCTTAGATGTGCTCTTCTACGGTACGATTCCTAATGGTGCTGGCTTGTCTTCTTCTGCTTCTATTGAACTTTTAATGGGAACGATCTGTAATGATTTATATGCTTTACACTGTCCAATGCTTGAATTGGTGCAAATCGGTAAAAAAGTGGAGAATGAATTTATTGGCGTTAATTCGGGAATTATGGACCAATTTGCCGTGGGGATGGGAGAAAAAGATCAAGCTATTCTACTAGATACCAATAATATGCACTATGAAATGGTTCCCGCCAAATTAGGTGAGTATACGATTGTCATTATGAATACTAACAAACGTCGTGAATTAGCAGATTCAAAATATAATGAACGCCGTGCAGAATGCGAAGAAGCCGTTCGTTTGCTTCAAAAAGAGTTATCTATTGAGTTTCTAGGTGAATTAAACAGCGAGACATTTGAACAATATCAAGCATTGATTGGAGATCCAACGTTGATTAAACGAGCGCGTCATGCCGTCACAGAAAATGAACGAACTTTATTGGCAAAACAAGCGCTAACTGAAGGGGATTTGGAAGAATTTGGCTTATTATTAAATGCCTCACATCGTTCGCTAAAAGAAGATTACGAAGTAACTGGCATTGAGTTGGATACCTTAGTGGCTTGTGCGCAAGAACAACCAGGCGTTTTGGGCGCACGGATGACTGGTGCAGGGTTTGGCGGTTGTAGTATTGCTTTGGTACCAAAGCAAAATATAGATGCATTTATTGAAGCTGTTGGCCAGAGTTATCAAGATAAAATTGGCTATGCTGCTGATTTTTATCCTGCATCAATTGATGATGGTGCCAGAAAGTTATTTTAGAAAGGAAGGCTTTAAATGTCTATTTTAGTATTAGGCGGCGCAGGCTACATTGGCTCACATGCCGTCGATCAATTAATTTCAAAAGGATATGCCGTTGTTGTTGTTGATAATTTATTAACGGGGCATCGTTCAGCAGTTCATGAACAAGCGACTTTCTATGAAGGCGATATTCGTGATAAAGCTTTTTTACGTAGTGTCTTTGAAAAGGAATCAATTGAAGGGGTGTTGCACTTTGCGGCCAATTCTTTAGTAGGAGAATCCGTGGAGCAACCGTTAATGTATTTCAATAACAATGTTCACGGCACTCAAATTGCCTTGGAAGTCATGCAAGAATTTGGAGTGAAACATATTGTTTTTTCTTCCACAGCGGCCACTTATGGCGAACCAAAAGCAATGCCTATTACAGAAGAAACCCCAACGAATCCTAAAAACCCGTATGGGGAAAGTAAATTAATGATGGAAAAAATCATGAAATGGTGCGACAACGCTTATGGAATGAAATATGTTGCTTTGCGTTATTTTAATGTTGCGGGAGCAAAAAAAGATGCCTCAATTGGTGAGGATCACACGCCAGAAACGCATATTGTGCCAATTATTTTACAAGTGGCATTAGGCCAACGAGCAGAGCTAAGTATTTTTGGGGATGATTATGATACACCAGATGGCACGTGCATTCGAGATTATGTTTACATTGAAGACTTGATTGCAGCACATATTTTGGCTTTAGAATACTTGAAAAATGGCGGCGAAAGTGACGTCTTTAACCTGGGTAGCAACAACGGTTATTCTGTTAAAGAAATGTTAGATGCTGCTCGCGAAGTGACAGGCCAAGAAATTCCTGCGACAATCGCGCCACGCCGAGCAGGGGATCCTAGTACGTTAATTGCTTCTAGTGAAAAAGCCAAACGAGTTTTAGGCTGGCAACCAGAAGTAACTGAGGTCAAGGATATTATCGCCACCGCTTGGCAATGGCATGTGAAACATCCTCAAGGCTATAATGAATAGGAGAACATCAGATGATGAAAGAAAGTAGTAAATGGATTGCTGCATTTGTAGAGATAATCATAGAAAATGGCGATTGGACGGAAACAGACCGTTATTATTTGACGAATCGGATTGCCAAACTAGTTGGCTGTGATTTTTTTGAACAACCAGAAGCGGTTGCTTGTGAGCAAGAACCGTTGCGTGTGGTGGAACATCTTTTAAACATTGCACAAGCCAATCACCAAATCGATGACTCAATTACGGAAGCAGAACAACTAGAAGCGGAGTTAATGGATTTTATTACGCCGACCCCAACCACTATTAATCAGAAGTTTATGGACTATTATCAAGAGTCTCCACGAAAAGCAACGGATTATTTTTATCAGTTATGTAAAACGAATAACTACATTAAAACGAAAGCAATCGCCAAAAATATTATTTTCCCAATGGACTCACCCTATGGTAAACTAGAAATTACCATTAACTTATCGAAGCCAGAAAAGGATGCTCGAAAAATTTTGGCTGAAAAGAAAATGATTCAAAAAAAATATCCAGCGTGTATGTTATGTATGGAGAATGAAGGCTATTATGGTCGTGTGAATTATCCAGCACGGACAAACCATCGGATTATCCGACTAAATTTAGAGGACGAAGCTTGGGGCTTTCAATATTCGCCATATGCTTACTATAATGAGCATGCGATTTTCTTTGACCAACAACATCGAGAAATGAAAATCGAGAAAAAAACGTTCCAGCGGCTCCTTAAAATTACGGAGTTATTCCCTGAATATTTTGTGGGCTCTAATGCAGATTTGCCAATTGTTGGTGGTTCTATTTTATCTCATGATCATTACCAAGCAGGACGTCATACATTTCCAATGGATTTAGCACCAATGGAAAAAAGATTTTCTTTGAAAAAATATCCTGGGATAACTGCAGGTATTTTAAAATGGCCGATGTCTGTGATTCGTCTTCAAAGTGATCGTCAAGAGGAACTAGTTGAGGCGGCCGAATTAATTTTGACCAAATGGCGCAATTATTCTGATGAACGTGTCTCAGTTCGGGCCTATTCAGAAGATGGCACACCGCATCATACGATTACGCCAATTGCTCGACGCAAAGGGTCATTATTTGAATTGGATTTAGTTTTACGAGATAATAATGTTTCGGAGGAATTTCCAGATGGCATTTTTCATCCACATCCAGAAGTACAACATATTAAGCAAGAAAATATTGGCTTAATTGAAGTAATGGGACTAGCTATTTTGCCACCAAGGCTGGCACAAGAATTAAGAGAAGTCGAAAAGTATTTATTAAAGCAACCCAATCAAATTGCTGAAAGTCATCGAGCTTGGGCGGATGAACTCAGTCAGCAAACCATCACTGAAGCCAATGTCAAAGAAGTGATCCAACAAGGAATTGGGACAATTTTTGTTCAAATTTTAACAGATGCGGGCGTCTTTAAACGTGATGAAGAAGGCCGTCGTGCTTTTGAACGATTTATTCAATGTATAGAAAATGATTAGTTTGAGGTGAGGAACATCGTAACCATTAAAGATATAGCAGAGCAAGTCGGTGTTTCTTCAGCGACAGTTTCGAGAGTTTTGAACTATGATGAAACATTATCAGTTAGTGATGAAACGAAGAAGAAAATATTTGAAACAGCAGAAACGTTAAATTATAAAAAGCGAGCCAGAAAAAAACAAGCAGGCAAAAAGAAAATTCGGTTTGTCCAATGGTTCAGCGATCCAGAAGAACTGGATGATATTTACTATTTATCGATTCGTTTAGGTGTTGAAAAGCGGGCAGAGGAATTGGGTTTTCTTTTAGTCAAAGAATCTCTGACAAACCTGTCTCAAAAAAGATTTGACGGGACAATTGCCCTAGGAAAATTTGATGAAAAGCAAGTGGCGGCCTTAGCCGCCTTAGGCGCACCTCTTCTATTTGTAGACTTTGATGCAATGGCTTTTGGCCAAAACTCCATTGTTGTTGATTTTGCTGGAAGTGTTAAAACAATTGTGCAAGAATTTTTGGCGCAAGGGCATCAGAAAATCGGTATGCTTTCTGGGCAAGAATATACGAAAGAGTCCCGCGTGGCATTGGTTGATCCACGTTTTGTCGCTTTTAAAGAAACCTTAAAAGATTTGGACCTTTATCATCAAGAATGGGTTGTCGAAGCAGCTTTTTCTGTTGAAGAAGGCTATCAAGCGATGAAAAACTTTATTGAAAAAGCGGACACTCGTCCAACCGCTTTTTTCGCTGCAAGTGATACGTTGGCCATTGGTGCGATGCGGGCGTTACAAGAAACAGCCATTCGTGTGCCAGAAGATATTTCTATCATTGGTTTTAATGATATTAGTGTCGCAAAATATGTTTCACCCACATTAACAACAGTCAAAGTTCATACTGAATGGATGGGTGAGCTAGCCGTTGAGACAATGAAAGAGTTATGCTTGAATACCCCACCAGTTCCTAGAAAAATTATTGTCGGAACGGAATTCATTCAGCGAGATTCAACGAAACATTCATCAAAATAACAGCAAAACTTGGAGAGTTTTTTCCAAGTTTTTTGCTCTTTTCTGCTGGTTTTCAACAATCAAGAAAATGGAGGGAAACAGATGCAACCGAAATTAATTATTTTACGTGGTAATTCTGGTAGTGGTAAAACAACGATAGCTAAAGCGCTTCATCAGTGTCTTAAAGAACAATCGTTATTGATTTCTCAAGATGTGGTGCGCAGAGAAATGCTTCGTGTTAAAGATGAAACAGGTAATCTAAGTATTGCTTTGTTAAAACAGTTGGTAGCTTTTGGTTATCAAGAATGCCAGTATGTGATTGTTGAAGGGATTTTTCAAAAAGCCATTTATCATTCCTTTTTTCAGGAAATAATTCATCTCTTTGAAGGAAACGTTCAGGTTTATTATTTTGATATTTCTTTTGAAGAAACGCTGAAAAGACATAGCCAGAGAAACAAGAATCAAGAATTTAGTGTCGTGGAAATGAAACGTTGGTGGCTACCAGAAGATTATTTAGGGCTTCCGGGAGAACAGCGGTTATCTGAACAACTGTCTGAAAAGCAGATTATCAGGCAAATTTTAGCAGATATTCAGTAGTAAGTGCTGCGCTTTTTAGAGAAATGGATGTTGTGGTATGATAAAAAAGAAGGAGTGGTTTCAATGGATTACCAAGAACGATTAAAAAATTTACCACCTGAAGTCATGACAGCTTTTTCAGAATCATTTATTTTTTTTATCAGTAACGATAAAGTTCAACATTTCCCTGCTCGAGACTTAACGCAAGCTGAAATGATTCAACGAGTGAAAGAGAAATTAGGTGAAGCGGTGACGTGGTCCTTATGGCAAGGGTTCGTTATTGCTGTTAATTCAGAAGAAACATGTGTTGCTATTTTGCCCAAATATCATCAACTCGATGGTTTTTGAAAATGAATAAGGGAGCGAAGAATTATTCGCTTCGTTGTATAAAATGAAAACGTTTTTTTGGAGGAAATGCTGATGTCTGAGCTAGTGGTTATTAGAGAAATGCAAGAGAAAGATATCTTAGCGCTGGATACTCAATTTGTCCAACAAGGTTGGCCAAGTCGCCAAGAGATTTTAATGAACTATTTAGAAGAACAATTAGTCAAGCAACGAACGGTTTTTGTAGCGGAGAAAAAGGCAACGCTGTTAGGTTATGTGACGTTACTGCCATTAGCTAAGGAAGGACCTTTTAAAAATTTATATCCTGAAATAGCTGATTTCAATGTATTCTTACCATTTCAAAAACAAGGAGTGGGGCGGTTATTATTAAATCGTGCAGAAAATGTTGCCAAAAGTTATGCAGATACTGTTTCTTTGGGAGTAGGCCTGCATCCTGGTTATGGTGCAGCGCAAAGATTATATATCAAACAAGGATATGTGCCAGATGGTTCAGGAGTCTGGTTTCAAAATAAGCAGCTGAAACCAAACGATCGGTGTGTTAATGATGATGAGTTAGTTCTTTATTTATCGAAAAAACTATAGAGTAGCCAAAGTAATACTCTATAAATATCATTTAGGAGGTTGTTACCCTTGATTAGAAAAATGAAGCCAACAGATGCAGCGGCGTTAACTATCATTAATAAAGAACAATTGGGCTATGAAGTTCCCGTTGACGTGACCTGTAAACAGATTGAGAAATTACTACTAGCCAGTGACAGAGAGTTTTTATATGTTTATGAAGAAACGAAGACAGGCAAGATTTTAGGCTATGTGCATGCGCAACTGTATGAAACAATTTATTCCCAAACGTTATTGAACGTTCTGGGATTAGCAGTGGCAAAAGAAGCAGAAGGCCGTGGAATTGGCAAACAATTAATGACGAAACTAGAAACGGAAGCTAAAAAGTGTAACTTGTCTGCGATTCGCTTAAATTCAGGGGAACAGCGTACAGCAGCACATCAATTTTATGAACACATTGGCTATATTTCTGATAAAAAACAAAAGCGATTCATTAAATACTTGGATACTTAAGTTATGTCTTTAAAAAATAACAATTTCCTTTAAAAAAATAAGTAAAAACTAGTGAAATTTTCAGCGAATTAGTGTAAAATGTATCTCAATGACTCAACGAGTGTTTCAGCCGAAACACTGTCAAAGAAAGTACATACAAAGAAACAGAAATAGCCATTTTTGATGGCTGTTTTTTTATGGAGGAGGCAAATTATGACGAAAAAAAATAGTATGATGTACTTAGCAATTTCTAACTTATTTCTTGTTTTTCTAGGCGTAGGCCTAGTCATTCCCGTAATTCCCCAATTAAAAGAAGAAATGCATTTTTCTGGTACCACAATGGGAATGATGATTTCTATTTTTGCGATTGCCCAGTTAATCACATCGCCAATCGCAGGTGTCCTTTCGGATAAAATTGGTCGGAAAAAAATGATTGCGACGGGTATGTTGGTTTTTTCAATTTCTGAGTTATTATTTGGTTTAGCCCAAGCGAAAAGCGGTTTTTATATTTCTCGTGGTTTAGGCGGGATTGCCGCCGCTTTATTAATGCCGTCAGTGACAGCCTTTGTGGCAGATATGACCACGATTTCTGAACGTCCGAAAGCGATGGGGCTTGTGTCAGCCGCAATTAGTGGTGGTTTTATTATCGGACCAGGAGTTGGTGGTTTTATTGCTTATTTAGGTATTCGCGCTCCATTTTTTGCGGCCGCATTTTTAGCATTTATTGGTTTTATTTTGACATTAACTGTTTTGAAGGAGCCGGAGAAACGAATTTTAGCCGCTGTTGAAGCGAAAAAAGGTTCATTTATGGATATTTTAAGAAATCCAATGTTTACCTCATTATTTGTGATTATCTTAATTTCCTCTTTTGGCCTGCAAGCGTTCGAATCTATTTATAGTATTATGGCGACTATTAATTTTGGCTTTACCACAAGTGAAATAGCAATCGTGATTACGGTTAGTGGTATTTTAGCGTTGATTTGTCAGTTGTTTTTCTTTGATGCAATCGTCCAAAAAATAGGTGAAATGGGTTTAATCCAATTAACCTTTTTTGCAAGTGCCATTTTTATTGCCGTGATTGCCTTTACAAAAAATAATTTAGTTGTTGTATTTTCAACGTTTATTGTCTTTTTAGCGTTTGACTTGTTTAGACCAGCAGTAACTACTTATTTATCCAAACATGCTGGAGATCAACAAGGAACCATCAACGGACTAAATTCGACATTTACAAGTTTTGGTAATATTTTAGGACCAATGGCAGCAGGAGCTTTATTTGATATCAATCACTTTTTCCCTTATTATGTTTCAGCAGTAATTCTGTTAGGAACGGGCTTTTTATCGTTATTTTTAAATCGAAATAAGATGTAAAAGAAAAAATAAGTATTTGGAATATAAAAATTCCGAATACTTATTTTTTTTTTGATCACCAACCGTTCTTGAAAAAAACAAAAAAATAAACAGTGTTCGCTTGATTAATCGAACGTTTGTTCGTATAATGATTTTGCAAGTGAGGTGATGTTTATGAAATTTGATTATGAAAAAGAACCTAGTCGCGATATTCTTTGTATTGATTGCAAAAGTTTTTACGCTAGTGTAGAATGCGCAGAACGTGGGTTAGATCCGTTGAAAACGATGTTAGTAGTGATGAGTAATGCCGAAAATGCGGGGGGATTAGTTTTATCAGCATCGCCAATGGCAAAAAAAGTTTTAGGTGTTTCAAATGTTACGCGTAAAAATCAAGTGCCCGCTCATCCTGATTTATATGTGGTTCCGCCACGAATGAATTTGTACATGAAAAAAAATCAAGAAATCAATAATTTATATAAAAAGTTTGTCGCAGATGAAGATCACTCTGTGTTTAGTGTAGATGAATCATTTCTTGATGTAACGGCTTCTTTAAGTTATTTTCATTGTGAAACCGCCTATAAAATGGCTCGGATTATCCAAAGAGTCGTTTATAATCATGTGGGTATTTATGTGACCGTTGGGATAGGGGACAATCCGTTACTGGCTAAATTGGCGTTGGACAATGGCGCCAAACATTCGCCAGACTTTATTGCAGAATGGCGGTATGATCGTGTACCAGATACTGTCTGGCAGTTGCCTTCTTTGACAGATTTTTGTGGGATTGGTCGCAGAATGGCTAAACGACTGAATCGTTTAGGAATTGATTCTGTATATGAGTTAGCGCAAGCGAATCCGCATCTTTTACAAGAAACATTTGGCGTGATGGGGCTTCAATTGTATGCTCATTCATGGGGGATTGATCGTACCTTTTTAGGGAAAAAAGCACCACATAAAGCTGAAAAATCATTTGGGAATAGTCAGATTTTACCGAGAGATTATGCGCGAAGAGATCAGATTGAACTAGTCTTAAAGGAACTGACAGAACAAGTGGCTGCTCGTTTAAGAAAAGCGCATTGTCAAACGGAATGTATCACAGTCTACGTTGGTTATTCCAAAGGTCAAATTGACCGTGAAGGACGAACTGGTTGGCGAAAACAACAAACGATTCCTGCAACAAACAATACAAAAGTTTTGATCACCTATGTATTAGCCCTTTTTAGAGAACATTATCTAGCGGGAACCGATGTCCGGCAATTAGGGCTTTCATATGGGAAATTAGTTTGGAATGAATCTTTACAATTAGATTTATTTTCGGAACCAGAAGAGCAAATTAGTGAAATGGAGTTAAACTATCTGATTGATAAAATCCGACAAAAATTTGGCTTTCAAGCTTTAATCCACGCCTCTTCTTTGTTGGAAGGCGCGACGGCAATTCATCGTTCAGGATTAGTCGGTGGACATGCTGGAGGAAATGTCGGTTTAGGAGGATAACATCATGAAACGAACAAAAAAAGAATTTACACCTTATAATGAGTACCATGATCGGCCCTTTGAACTGAAATGGGCGACCGCTTTTGCATTGGGGGAGTTACAAGAAGGAATCGAAGCTTCTGACGAATATTCTAAGAGAGCGTTTGAACGCTTACCGCAACAGACAACAGAAGAAATTGAAGAATACTTAGAGCAGTCTTTAAAAAATAACCAGGTTTTAGAAATCCAATTGAATACATTGGATGATTTTGGCCGTGTTCAACCGCCAATTGTTGGTGTTTTTGAAGGGATGAGTTCAATGGAGTATGCAAAAGTTGGACATACACATATTTTATTTGAAGAGATTCGGCATATTAAAAGTCATGAGTTTACAAAGTGGTCGAGCCTTGATTAAAAAACTATTGTTATACGTGCGTTTTGTGAAAACATATGAGATAATGTTCATAGGTAATAGAAATAAAAATTATGGAGGTGGCTAGGATGGGACATCATTTAAAAGGACACCATGGCAAAAAAACAAATGCGAGTGGCGGCTTTTTAACAAAGTTATTGGCTGGTGGTGCCTTAGTGGGCGTAGGAAAAAAGTTATACGACAATCGTGAAAAAATTAAAGAGCTGTTAAGTGACGACAAAGAAAAAAGCAACGATACTGAAAACAAATAAAGGACTGGATTGACGGAATGGTAAAAGATGCAGCGTATATTATTGAAGAGATTACCACGATTTTAGAAGGAACCTATTTTGTGATAACCAAGAAAGCGAATAAGCGCCGCATGTGTTTACATGTTTCAGATACCGCGAAAGAATTTTTACGTTGTCGACTGGAATATGAAACATTCTTAGAGCAACAGTTTGATTATGCCACAATGTTTTTAGAAACATGTACGGAAGATGTTTCTGTTGAAATTCAAACGGGACTACTTGAAGAAACAAATTATCAAGCATTAACCGTGGAAAAATTACAACAGATAGCCACTAAAATGTAACACAGCTGTTGTGTTAGTTTTGATTCTTAATTTGGTTAAGGAGGCGGATAAAATGTCAGTATATCAACATATTTTGGTTGCTCTTGATGGCTCAGATCAATCTGAAAAAGCTTTTCATGAAGCTGTCAGGATTGCCAAAGAGGAACAAGCTACTCTTTATTTAGCTACAATTATTAATGATGCTGAATTTACGACGAGTCCATTTTCTTTTGAAGAATTGTATGATTTAGAAAAACACAAGTCAGAAGAGATGCTCACTGAAAAGGCAAAACAAGCGAGTGAAATTGGTGTAAAAACAGTCAAAAAAATTGTTGAGCTTGGGAGCCCAAAACGTTATCTTGCCAACACGATTTCTGAAAATTATGCTATAGATTTAATTGTGCTAGGTGCCACGGGAAGAGGTGCTATTCAACGAACCTTGATTGGTTCTACTACAGATTATGTGGTTAACCATGCTTTGTGCAATGTCTTAGTCGTTCGCTAATTGTGAGTAATTAATCAAGGAAACAATGTTTTATCGGGACGTTTTTTTAAATTAAACGAGAGGTGAGTTTATGAAAACAAAAATCGGAAAAACAGTTATCTTGTCAGCGTTTTTATTCACAAGTTTCCTTTTACTGAGTGGTTGTACCTCGGCTGGCGAAGAGATGGAAAAAACAATTGATCGACAGAAAGAAAAAGTCGATAAAACGGTCGATAAGCAGAAACATAAAAATGAAAATTCCATGGAAAGTTACGACGAAAAAGTTGACCGTTCTTTAGATAGTCAAGAAGACAAAATCGATACTACTGAGTAACGGGAAAGCTTTCAACTATCGGCTAGTAAATAAATAATATACAAAAGGGAGCATCCACTGCAGTTATTTCTCACAGCGGATCCTCTCTTTTGTGGTTAAAAAGAAAAAGTTAACTGCTCCCCAACAGTTAACTTTTAATCATGTTGCACATAGTTAAAACACTCTATGTATCATTTATATCATTTGAAACGGGTAGTGTAAAAAGAAATCTCTTGAAAAGAGTCTCCATTTATAGGGAAGAATTCCCATAAAAAAGAGAAACGTATAATCACAGAGAGTTAGAGAAAGCAAAGGGAAATAAGTATGTTAAAATAAGAAGCAAGAAAGAATACAAGTATGCAGAAAATAACAACTAATTAGGTGAAAACAATGGAAATACATTTTGAAAAAGTAACAAGCGATAATCGTAAAGCAGTGGAAAACCTACAAGTTTTCGCTGAACAACAAACCTTCATTGAATCAATGGCAGAAAATCTAAAAGAATCGGACCAATTTCCAGAATGGGAATCGGCAGGTATTTATGACGGCAATCAATTAATCGGCTATGCCATGTATGGACGTTGGCAAGATGGGCGCGTTTGGTTAGACCGCTTTTTAATTGATCAACGGTTCCAAGGACAAGGTTATGGGAAAGCAGCCTGTCGACTTTTAATGTTAATGCTAATAGAAAAATACCAAACAAACAAGCTATACTTGAGTGTTTATGATACGAACAGCTCAGCAATTCGGTTGTATCAACAACTTGGTTTTGTATTTAATGGTGAATTAGATACGAATGGCGAGCGGGTAATGGAATGGACATATCAGAATAAGTAGATAGAACAGGTGAGACAAAAGCCATAGCGCATTTTGTTTCACCTTTTTCTTTTAATTGGTTTCATTTTTTTACTTTTAGTAAGTAAAATGGTAAATTTAGTTCAATCTGTTTTGAAAAAAGAGTTACTGGAGGGTAAGGATGAAAATAGAATTTTTCCATGATGTTATTTGTAGTTTTTGTTTTCCAATGTCTGACCGCATGCATGAGATTCAACAAGAATTTCCTGAAATTGAATTGATTCATCGGTCGTTTGCGTTGGGATGGTCAGCAAACGATTTTGAAACAATGTTTGGCTCACGAGCAGCAGTAAAAGAAGAAGTTTTGACGCATTGGGTGCATGCCAATCAAAACGATTCAAAGCATCGTTTTAATATTGAAGGGATGAGGAAGCAACGATTTGATTTTCCAACATCAAAGAATGCATTATTAGCAGCAAAAGCAGCTGGATACATTGGCAACCAAGACACCTATTGGTTACTGTTTGATAAGTTACAAGAAGGTTTATTTATGAGAAGTTTAAATATTGAAGAGCCAGAAGTAATTGAGGAGCTAGTAAAAGAGACAACGATTGATTTTGCTTTATGGAAAGAAGCTGTTGCTTCCGAGGCTGTTTGGACGGCGGTTCAAGAAGATTTCGCGCTAGCTTCTGCTTATGGTTTACAAGGAGTTCCCGCACTAATCATTAATCAAAAATATTTAATTAATGGTGCAGTACCGAAACAACAAATCAGCCAAACTATTCAAAAAATTCTCGCAGAAGAAAAACAACAGCAACCGTTAGTTTCATTAACTCCTTCTTCTGAAGAGTCAGCTTCGTGTGAGTTTAAGGAAGGCACATGGACGTGTCATTAAGCAGCATAAAATAACGTTATTCTTTGACAAAACGAAAGACTTCTGTAATAGTTAATGCGGGGGTGATAATATGTTTAACGCGTATAGAGAATACTGGAATAATATTACAACAATGAATGCGTCAGCAACACGAGCACAATATTGGTGGCCACAATTAATTAATTATTTGGTGTTAGGGATTTATTCAGCAATTACGGGCGTTTACAGATATATTGAAGTAACACCCAATGATGGAACAATCATTAAAGAATGGAATACTGTGACCATTATCTTTTTCTTGCTGACTGCTTTAATTTGGTTGGCAAACTTTACTGTTCGAGCAAGAAGATTGCATGATCGCGACCACAGTAACTGGTGGATTTTATTCTATTTACTTCCTTTTATCGGTACTTTAGTGATCTTCATTACATTAATTTTGCCAAGTAAAAGTCACACAAGATGGCCAGTGAATCAATCAGAAATTTAATTTGCTGGTTTCGTTTAGCTGATTATCTTAAGAGTGAAAATAGGACATAAGTCGAAATGACTTATGTCCTATTTTCTTTTTGATTTCAGAAAAATAAAAATATCTTCTGTATGATGGCACCTCACATTACGCGGTTCTTGCTAAAAGGGCTATCTTTTTGGTAGATAGGGAAAACCATTAAGACGTTAAAAGTTTAATAAATCGAGCAATTCTCTTTTGTTAGAAAATAAGATAGCATCATTAATTAAAATACTTGGAACACTGGTTTCAATAATTGGTTGATTGGTAATAATCAAGTCAAATTCTTCGAGTCGATGGTCACCTAATTGTTCTTCCGTAATTGCTAACGTATTTGAACGAATCCGATGCAAAGCTAAAATATCGTGGACATAGTTTCCAATATATTGACTATGATTCAGGCCCATGTCGCTAATAATCAAAATCTTTTTTGAGTCGAAACTCTGGTTAATTTCTGGAAAAGTATTAAGCAACCAAAAAATATAAGAAGATGAATAGTTTAATAGATTTGTTTCTAAAAGAGCGGAAAAGAAATGCAATTCTGCTTTTAATCGTGCATATAAGTGAAGCTGAGTAAAATGAATTTGTCGAGTGAAAAAGGTGGCCCTTTGTGTCAATTCGGAGGTGTCAAAAGGCACTAATTGAGAAAACAAATAAAGACAGGTTAACAAGTGAACAGCGAAGTCGACGACTTCTTCTGTTAATTGTTCAATCTGTGAAAAAGCATTAAATTTTAAATTTTCACGTATTCTTTGACTGATGACTTCTTGGTCTTCGGAGTAGTATTGCTGAAAAGCGCCTCTTTGAAAATATCGGAGAACTTCCCGATAGGTTTCACGGCTGAGCCCAGTAAAATGACGACTGAGTAAAAGATAATCTTCCATTTTGATTGGACTCTTTTTATCTGTTTTTTTCTGGAAACGTTGTTGAAATCCTTGATGCTCTCTTAATAAATCAACAATAAAATACATAATAAAGAAATCGTGTTCATAACTGTTATCCATACTAATAATATTTAATTGGCATTGATTACGGCGCATTAATTGTTTGATTTCCTGCTTATCTAATTGATAAGGCAATTCATAATGGCCATAATACATTAAAAAGAAAAAGGTTGTAAAAATACGTAAAGGCAATTCTTCTGTTTGGCTAGTTAATTGATAGCCTTGATCAACGATAACGCGAAGAGAGTAAGTTTCCAAGACCTGATTACACTGCTTCAATTTTCGAGCAAAAGAAGAGCGACTAATATTAATGGTATCGCAATAATATTCGATGGTTTTGCCAGGATTTTGGATAAACTCATGGAGCAATTGGGTGGTCGTTGACGTTTTTGCCATATCCGTCAGCACGTTTAAATATAAGGACACATTAAAGTTTTCTAAACGATAGCCTAATTTATGCGATGTTTTAATGGTTAAACTTTCGCCCCAACGCTGTTTAATCTCCTCAATATAACGAATAAAAGTAGACTCAGAACTACCAATATATTTTGCAAGTTCTTTTTTAGTCATCCATTTATCAGAAATGGATAAGACACGAATGATTTCTTCCATTTTCCGATAATTTTTTTCTAAAAACCTAATCATATTGTTTCCTCCCAAGTCCTTTACTTTAATGAAACAATCATCGAAACAATAACGCAATTTCAGAAATGAAACCGCTTGGTATGAAAGCTGGTGTGATTTAATGAGCTCCTTCTCTGTATAATAATTATCAGATTAGAATAATGAAATTTTACGTGCTAGGCAATTCTAATTTAACTGTTAATTCATAAAAGAAAGGAGAGAACAGACATTAAATTACTAAAGAAATTTGGGGTTTTCGGCGTAGTCTTTTTACTTGTCTCATCCTATTTCATACCGCTCATTGGCTATGCAGAAACAGCCAAAGAAGTTGAAATTACATCCGCTCAAATGATAACAGATGAGAATGATAAAACGAATATTAATATCGAGTTAAATCTTCTCAACCAAACAGAGCAGCCATTACAACGAGAAATTCAATTGAAAAATGCACAGTTCATGGATACTGCTGTAATTGAAAAAGACGGATATTCTTACCAAGTGACTAATGGTACGCTTTATCTGACTTTGGACGCACAAGTAAAAAAGCCGGTACAGCTTTCGTTAGCTGTTGAGCAAAGTTCGCTTCAAACAGCTCAGCCACCTAAGTTATTGTATGAAAACAACGAATATGATGTTTCAGTTACTTCTGAAAAAATAACAGTAGAGGATTCTGCTAAAGAATCAACTGAACCAGAAAAAATAACTGTACCAGAAAATACGAAAGAAACTAACAAAAATGATTCGGCTCCAGAAAAAACAGAACAGCCGACCGCAACAGAAGAGGTAACCAATCCATTTGCAGAAGCAAGAATGGCGCCAGCTACTTTGAGAGCGAATCTGGCACTGCCTTTAATTGCACCACAATACACGACGGATAATTCTGGGACTTATCCGACAGCTAATTGGCAGCCCACAGGCAATCAAAATGTGTTAAACCATCAAGGGAATAAAGATGGTGGTGCCCAATGGGATGGCCAAACGAGTTGGAATGGGGACCCTACTAATCGCACAAATTCTTATATTGAGTATGGCGGTACAGGAGACCAAGCCGATTATGCCATCCGAAAATATGCTAGAGAAACAACAACACCAGGGCTTTTTGATGTATATCTTAATGTGCGTGGAAATGTTCAAAAAGAAATCACGCCATTGGATTTGGTCTTAGTCGTTGACTGGTCCGGAAGTATGAATGAAAACAATCGGATTGGTGAAGTTCAAAAAGGAGTGAACCGTTTTGTTGATACATTGGCAGATAGCGGTATTACCAATAACATCAACATGGGCTATGTTGGCTACTCAAGTGACGGTTATAATAACAACGCCATTCAAATGGGGCCGTTTGATACAGTCAAAAATCCAATTAAAAATATTACGCCAAGTAGCACTAGAGGAGGAACTTTCACTCAAAAAGCATTAAGAGATGCTGGTGATATGTTAGCAACGCCAAATGGACATAAGAAAGTCATTGTACTTTTAACGGATGGCGTCCCAACCTTCTCTTATAAAGTGAGTCGAGTTCAAACAGAGGCGGATGGTCGCTTTTACGGGACACAATTTACGAATCGACAAGATCAACCAGGTAGCACTTCTTATATCTCTGGTAGCTATAATGCGCCAGATCAAAACAATATCAATAAACGAATTAACAGTACGTTTATCGCCACGATAGGTGAGGCAATGGCCTTAAAACAACGTGGGATTGAAATACATGGATTGGGCATTCAATTGCAAAGCGATCCACGAGCTAATTTATCTAAACAACAAGTTGAAGATAAAATGCGTGAGATGGTGTCAGCCGATGAAAATGGAGACCTTTATTATGAATCCGCGGATTATGCACCAGACATTTCTGATTATTTAGCGAAAAAAGCCGTTCAGATTTCAGGAACGGTTGTAAACGGAAAAGTAGTTGATCCAATTGCTGAACCTTTTAAATACGAGCCAAATACATTATCAATGAAAAGTGTGGGTCCTGTTCAGGTTCAAACATTACCAGAAGTGTCGCTAACAGGCGCTACAATTAATAGTAATGAGATTTATTTGGGTAAAGGGCAAGAAATTCAAATTCATTATCAAGTACGTATTCAAACAGAGTCAGAAAACTTCAAACCTGATTTTTGGTATCAAATGAATGGTCGGACAACGTTTCAGCCATTAGCCACGGCCCCTGAAAAAGTTGATTTTGGGGTTCCTTCGGGAAAAGCACCTGGCGTGAAGTTAAACGTGAAAAAAATCTGGGAAGAGTACGATCAAGACCCAACAAGTCGGCCAGATAATGTGATTTATGAAATTAGTAGAAAGCAAGTAACTGACACAGCCAACTGGCAAACTGGGTATATTAAATTATCAAAACCAGAAAATGATACCAGCAATAGTTGGGAGCGCAAAAATGTAACCCAACTTTCCAAAACCGCGGATGAAAGCTATCAAGAAGTTCTTGGACTTCCCCAATACAATAATCAAGGACAAGCTTTCAATTACCAAACAACCCGTGAATTAGCAGTTCCTGGTTACAGTCAAGAAAAAATCGACGATACTACTTGGAAAAACACGAAGCAGTTCAAGCCATTAGATTTAAAAGTAATCAAAAATTCTTCCTCAGGTGAGAAAAACTTAGTGGGAGCCGTCTTTGAATTGAGTGGTAAAAATGTTCAGACAACATTAGTGGACAATAAAGATGGTAGCTATTCCTTGCCAAAAGATGTGCGCCTACAAAAAGGGGAACGCTATACATTAACTGAAGTAAAAGCACCTGCAGGACATGAGTTAGGTAAGAAAACGACTTGGCAAATTGAGGTGAGTGAGCAAGGCAAAGTAAGCATCGATGGACAAGAAGTGACCACCACAAATCAAGTTATTCCATTGGAAATTGAAAATAAATTTTCTTCTTTGCCAATCAGAATTAGAAAATACACCATGCAAAATAGCAAACAAGTGAACTTAGCAGAGGCGACTTTTGCGTTGCAAAGAAAAAATGCTCAAGGAAGTTACCAAACTGTGGCAACTCAAAAAACAGATACTGCAGGATTGAGCTATTTTAAAATTAGTGAACCTGGTGAGTATCGAATGGTGGAACAATCAGGACCATTAGGCTACGACACTCTTGCTGGAAATTATGAATTTACTGTTGATAAATATGGGAAAATTCACTATGCAGGCAAAAATATTGAAGAAAATGCGCCAGAATGGACACTGACACATCAAAATCATTTGAAACCTTTTGACTTAACGGTTCATAAAAAAGCCGATAATCAGACGCCACTTAAAGGAGCGAAATTCCGTTTAACAGGACCAGATACGGATATTGAATTACCAAAAGATGGCAAAGAAACGGATACTTTTGTTTTTGAAAACTTAAAACCAGGGAAATATGTCCTAACAGAAACCTTTACGCCAGAAGGATATCAGGGGTTAAAAGAACCAATCGAATTAATAATTCGCGAAGATGGTTCAGTCACGATAGATGGGGAAAAAGTAGCAGATGTTTTAATTTCTGGAGAGAAGAATAATCAAATTACTTTAGATGTTACTAACCAAGCAAAGGTTCCTTTACCTGAAACTGGTGGCATAGGCCGCTTGTGGTTTTACTTGATAGCGATTAGTACATTCGTGATAGCGGGTGTTTATCTCTTTATTAGACGACCAGAAGGGAGTGTGTAATCAATGAAAAACGCACGTTGGTTAAGTATTTGCGTCATGCTACTCGCTCTTTTCGGGTTTTCACAGCAAGCATTAGCAGAGGCATCGCAAGCAAGCGTTCAAGTTACGTTGCACAAATTATTGTTCCCTGATGGTCAATTACCAGAACAGCAGCAAAACACAGGGGAAGAGGGAACTCTGCTTCAAAATTATCGGGGCTTAAATGACGTCACTTATCAAGTCTATGATGTGACGGATCCGTTTTATCAGCTTCGTTCTGAAGGAAAAACGGTCCAAGAGGCACAGCGTCAATTAGCAGAAACCGGTGCAACAAATAGAAAACCGATCGCAGAAAATAAAACACAGACAATAAATGGAGAAGATGGAGTGGTTTCTTTTTCATTAGCTAGCAAAGATTCGCAGCAACGAGATAAAGCCTATTTATTTGTTGAAGCGGAAGCACCAGAAGTGGTAAAGGAAAAAGCTAGCAACCTAGTAGTGATTTTGCCTGTTCAAGATCCACAAGGGCAATCGTTAACGCATATTCATTTATATCCAAAAAATGAAGAAAATGCCTATGACTTACCACCACTTGAAAAAACGGTACTCGATAAGCAACAAGGCTTTAATCAAGGAGAGCACATTAACTATCAGTTAACGACTCAGATTCCAGCGAATATTTTAGGATATCAGGAATTCCGTTTGTCAGATAAGGCGGATACAACGTTGACACTTTTACCAGAATCAATTGAGGTAAAAGTGGCTGGAAAAACAGTTACTACAGGTTACACATTGACGACGCAAAAGCATGGATTTACGCTTGATTTTTCAATTAAAGACTTACAAAACTTTGCAAATCAAACAATGACTGTGTCATATCAAATGCGTTTAGAAAAGACCGCTGAACCAGACACTGCGATTAACAACGAAGGACAATTAGTCACGGACAAGCATACCTTGACTAAAAGAGCCGCAGTTCGTACAGGCGGCAAGTCTTTTGTCAAAGTTGATAGTGAAAATGCGAAAATCACCTTGCCAGAGGCTGTTTTTATCGTCAAAAATCAAGCGGGGGAATATCTCAATGAAACAGCAAACGGATATCGTTGGCAAAAAGAAAAAGCATTAGCTAAAAAAATCACGTCTAATCAAGCCGGTGAATTTTCAGTTAAAGGCTTAAAAGATGGTCAGTACTTCTTGGAAGAAATCTCTGCACCAAAAGGTTATCTTCTGAATCAAACAGAAATTCCTTTTACGGTGGGAAAAAATTCTTATGCAACGAACGGACAACGAACAGCACCGTTACATGTAATCAATAAAAAAGTAAAAGAGTCAGGCTTCTTACCAAAAACAAATGAAGAACGTTCTATTTGGTTGACGATTGCAGGCCTGCTAATCATTGGGATGGTAGTCATTTGGCTATTTTATCAAAAACAAAAAAGAGGAGAGAGAAAATGAAGCAATTAAAAAAAGTTTGGTACACCGTTAGTACCTTGTTACTAATTTTGCCACTTTTCACGAGTGTATTAGGGACAACAACTGCATTTGCAGAAGAAAATGGGGAGAGCGCACAGCTCGTGATTCACAAAAAGAAAATGACGGATTTACCAGATCCGCTTATTCAAAATAGCGGGAAAGAAATGAGCGAGTTTGATAAATATCAAGGACTGGCAGATGTGACGTTTAGTATTTATAACGTGACGAGCGAATTTTACGAGCAACGAGCGGCAGGCGCAAGCGTTGATGCAGCTAAACAAGCTGTCCAAAGTTTAACTCCTGGGAAACCTGTTGCTCAAGGAATCACCGATGCAAATGGGAATGTCACTGTTCAGTTACCTAAAAAACAAAATGGTAAAGATGCAGTGTATACCATTAAAGAAGAACCAAAAGAGGGTGTAGTTGCTGCTACGAATATGGTGGTGGCGTTTCCAGTTTACGAAATGATCAAGCAAACAGATGGTTCCTATAAATATGGAACAGAAGAATTAGCGGTTGTTCATATTTATCCTAAAAATGTGGTAGCCAATGATGGTAGTTTACATGTGAAAAAAGTAGGAACTGCTGAAAATGAAGGATTAAATGGCGCAGAATTTGTTATTTCCAAAAGCGAAGGCACACCAGGCACAGTAAAATATATCCAAGGAGTCAAAGATGGATTATATACATGGACAACGGATAAAGAACAAGCAAAACGCTTTATTACTGGGAAAAGTTATGAAATTGGCGAAAATGATTTCACAGAAGCAGAGAATGGAACGGGAGAATTAACAGTTAAAAATCTTGAGGTTGGTTCGTATATTTTAGAAGAAGTAAAAGCTCCAAATAATGCAGAATTAATTGAAAATCAAACAAAAACACCATTTACAATTGAAGCAAACAATCAAACACCTGTTGAAAAAACAGTCAAAAATGATACCTCTAAAGTTGATAAAACAACACCAAACTTAGATGGTAAAGATGTGGCAATTGGCGAAAAAATTAAATATCAAATTTCTGTAAATATTCCATTGGGGATTGCAGACAAAGAAGGCGACGCTAATAAATACGTCAAATTCAATTTAGTTGATAAACATGATGCAGCCTTAACTTTTGATAACGTGACTTCTGGAGAGTATGCCTATGCGTTATATGATGGGGATACAGTGATTGCTCCTGAAAATTATCAAGTGACTGAACAAGCAAATGGCTTCACTGTCGCCGTTAATCCAGCATATATTCCTACGTTAACGCCAGGCGGCACACTAAAATTCGTTTACTTTATGCATTTAAATGAAAAAGCAGATCCTACGAAAGGCTTTAAAAATGAGGCGAATGTTGATAACGGCCATACCGACGACCAAACACCACCAACTGTTGAAGTTGTGACAGGTGGGAAACGTTTCATTAAAGTCGATGGCGATGTGACAGCGACACAAGCCTTGGCGGGAGCTTCCTTTGTCGTCCGTGATCAAAACAGCGACACAGCAAATTATTTGAAAATCGATGAAACAACGAAAGCAGCAACTTGGGTGAAAACAAAAGCTGAAGCAACTACTTTTACAACAACGGCTGATGGATTAGTTGATATCACAGGGCTTAAATACGGTACCTATTATTTAGAAGAAACTGTAGCTCCTGATGATTATGTCTTGTTAACAAATCGGATTGAATTTGTGGTCAATGAACAATCATATGGCACAACAGAAAACCTAGTTTCACCAGAAAAAGTACCAAACAAACACAAAGGTACCTTACCTTCAACAGGTGGCAAAGGAATCTACGTTTACTTAGGAAGTGGCGCAGTCTTGCTACTTATTGCAGGAGTCTACTTTGCTAGACGTAGAAAAGAAAATGCTTAATTTCTAGCATCACCGAAGAAATTTTTAGAAAAACAAAGAGCCTGGGCCAATCACTGTCCCAGGCTCTCATGCTGTATTTTTAAGGAGGAAGCAATGAAGTCAAAAAAGAAACGTCGTATCATTGATGGTTTTATGATTCTTTTACTGATTATTGGAATAGGTGCATTTGCGTATCCTTTTGTTAGCGATGCATTAAATAACTATCTGGATCAACAAATTATCGCTCATTATCAAGCAAAAGCAAGCCAAGAAAACACCAAAGAAATGGCTGAACTTCAAGAAAAAATGGAAAAGAAAAACCAAGAATTAGCGAAAAAAGGCAGCAATCCTGGATTAGATCCTTTTTCTGAAACGCAAAAAACAACGAAAAAACCAGACAAATCCTATTTTGAAAGTCATACGATTGGTGTTTTAACCATTCCAAAAATAAATGTCCGTTTACCAATTTTTGATAAAACGAATGCATTGCTATTGGAAAAAGGAAGCTCCTTGTTAGAAGGAACCTCCTATCCTACAGGTGGTGCGAATACACATGCGGTCATTTCAGGCCATCGTGGTCTCCCACAAGCCAAATTATTTACAGATTTGCCAGAATTAAAAAAAGGCGATGAATTTTATATCGAAGTCAATGGGAAGACGCTCGCTTATCAAGTGGATCAAATAAAAACCGTTGAACCAACTGATACAAAAGATTTACACATTGAGTCTGGCCAAGATCTCGTCACTTTATTAACTTGCACACCGTATATGATAAACAGTCATCGGTTATTAGTTCGAGGACATCGTATCCCATATCAACCAGAAAAAGCAGCAGCGGGGATGAAAAAAGTGGTACAACAACAAAATTTACTATTATGGACATTACTTTTAATTGCCTGTGCATTAATTATTAGCGGCTTCATCATCTGGTACAAGCGACGGAAAAAGACGACCAGAAAACCAAAGTAGTATGACGAAAAGGCTAAACATACTAAAAAAAAGAGTAAAAAAATAGCTTTTCAATTTTTAATCCTCCTTATCGTGCATAATTGAACCAGAGAAACAGAAGTATTAACGAAATAACTAAAAGAGCAAGCCCTGAATAAAAAGCGACAAAGGGCCAATCAATCGACTGTTTAAATTCCTGCCAAGTTTGGATTTTTCTGTTTTTTTTCGCGCTATCTTCAAGCGTGAGTAAATAATTCAATAGTAAGAGGAGCAGCAACACCGTGAAATCATTTGTGGTAAAAAACACATGTAAAAATAGAATGACAAAGATAACACGGGATAACACTCGATTCCGCAAAATTAAAAATAACTTAGCACGCATAATAAACCACCATTTCTTATCAGAGATAATGAATCTGTTTTTGTCTACTCTTTAGTTATATCATAAAATTCTTAATAATGAAAAAATGATTTGAGAGAATAATTGGAAAAAGTTTTTTTCTGAATCATTATTTTCGTAAATAAAGAATAAACGTGTTACTCTTGGCTTATCAAATTTGGAAGGAGTGTTAAAAATGAAATATCTGGATATTATTGCTTTAATTTTATTGATTGTCGGAGGTTTAAACTGGTTATTAGTTGGTGCATTTAATTTTGATTTAGTTGCAACAATTAGTGGCGGCGCAACCACACCATTAGCAAAAATTATCTATATTATTGTCGGAATTTGTGCGATTTATTCTATTAAGTTTTTAGCTCCTTTGTTCCGCGAACCATAGGATTGATTTAAAAGATTTAGATAACGTGAAGTTATTTTGACTTAGCAATTGAGAGTTTCCTTGAGGAAGGGGACTCTTTTTTTATTTTCTATATTCGTTTCAGAAGGTTTAGACAAGCTCAAAAAATATTTCAAGAGAGCTGCGTTGTTTTCAAAATAGAACCTAGCATTACCTCGAACGTACCTCAAATAACCTGTGTCTTTTTTTGAATCATTAGTTCAAATTGATGTGATCACTAGTGAGAAAAATCAGCTCTAGGATATATAGGAAAATATAAGCATCAAATAGGGATTTTGATGATAAATTATCTTTTTCCTTGTTATGATTATAACAAGGAAAAAGAAAGTAGGGATTTATTTATGGAATTACAGGTGACAAAAAAGGCTAAATTTTTTTGTTTGGCGATGGCATTACTAATGACATTAGGTATTTTTATCAGCGCTGGTACAAGTGTTTATGCATCTGACCAGCTAGAGGATTCAGAAGTTGAGGCTGTAGCAAAAGGACTGGAAGAAATGTATGCGAATGGAGTGACGGAAGATAACTTTAAAAACTATGTCAAAAATAATTTTGCTCAGCAAGAGATTTCTTCAGTTGAGGAAGAATTAAATGTAAATATTTCTGATGCTTCAACAGTAGTTCAAGCACGTTTTAATTGGAATGCATTAGGAAGTTGCGTTGCTAACAAAATCAAAGATGAGTTTTTTGCAATGATTAGTATCAGCGCAATTGTAAAAGCTGCACAAAAGAAAGCCTGGAAAGAATTAGCAGTGACTGTATTACGCTTCGCTAAAGCCAATGGGTTAAAGACGAATGCTATTATTGTAGCTGGACAACTAGCTTTATGGGCAGTTCAATGTGGGCTAAGCTAATGAATTTAAAAGATCATGTTACGGAAATAGTAATTACTTTTATCATCGCTTTTGTGTATACTTGGATAGATTCAGGAGAAATTGAGATCTTAAAAACTCTTTTGATAACAATAATATTTTTAGCCATGTTCTATGCAATACCCAAAATCACCAATAGAAAAAGAAAATGAAGTGGTTTTAGAAAGATAATGTGATAGGAAGTGTAAGAGGAGGTAACGAGCCTTCTCTTGCTTATAGAAAAAAAGAGCTAAAACCTTTATTTTATAAGGTTTTAGCTCTTTTTTGTTTTTCTCTACTTTTTTAAAAATGGAGACGGCGGGAATCATAAACCATTTAAACAGAAATTCATTGTTGTCAAGGCATTTAGATTTTCTACAGCACTATAAAACAAGAAAATGAACCCACTTTTCATTTGAAAGCAGTTCAAAAAGTGGTCAGAGGTCAGAACTTATTTAAATTGAATAAATTTCGTGATAAAATAGAAATAGCATAGCAAACGTTGCTACACTTATTGGTGTTATTATCTTAATTGACAAAAGTAATGATAACACAGAGTGTAAATCTTAACAAGACAGGAGTCCCAATTTTTTTGCTATGTAACTAATAAAGAAAGGATAATTGTATGGCAAGTATTAACGAAGCATATTGTGAACAAGATAAGAGAGTTTTGTCTATTGAGGAAATATCTAATTCTATAAATTTCGAAGAAATAAAACATTTGTTGAGTTGTTCAACAATTGGCTGTTCAGCAAGATTAGATTTTGTAAATGGGCAAAATGAAAACTTTTTGAGAACCCATAGAAATGAAAATCATTTAGAAGAATGTCCACATTACTTTGAACGAAACCCAACAAAATTAAAGAGTAAAAAAATTGGAGAAGTATCTGTTTCCATAGGAGAAGATGAATCAGACACTAGATTGGATTACCTCTATAACAGCATTTATAAGAAAAAAACTAGTGGGAGAACAACTCCTAGAACAACTCCTAACAGAACTACTAGCAATTCAGGTAATGAAGAAGATGAGCATATTGATGCAGTTTTAACAAGAGGGACTGGAACTGAAGAGTTATCTGATTTAAAAGAAAAAAGTGATGTTGTTGTCCGAGGACCTAAAACATTTAACCGTGCTTTAAATCAAGTAACTGACAAAGATATTTTTGTTA
This sequence comes from Enterococcus sp. DIV1090, assembly GCF_050537975.1. NCBI lineage: Bacteria > Bacillati > Bacillota > Bacilli > Lactobacillales > Enterococcaceae > Enterococcus > Enterococcus sp. DIV1090. Next base: position 917,377 of record NZ_CP172917.1, read on the forward strand.
AATCCTATGCTTATGCTGATTCTGCAGAAATTAAAAAAGAACTCTGTGAGATAAAAGTACATTTTGGTAAAAAAGAAGGAGTTTTTATTTTCCCAGACACTTTCTTCTCTGAATATGTTCAAGCCCAAGAATTTATGACAGCATTAGTAAATTATATAAATCTTAGTGAAAATGAACGTTACCCTGTTATGCTTCTTGTTTTAGCAGAAGTTAAAGAAGTATCTGAGCAAGAAGGAAAGCAAAATTTATTTGTAAATAAGTATCCTTGGTTAAAAATTGTCATCGAAAATTCTGCAGAACTACCACCAAAATTAAAACTAGCTAATTTTATCAATATGTTAAATACAGGAGTATTTAACAAGGAAATTGATGAAGAATAGTAATTTTACAACGAAAAAGGGAAAATTCTTTTTCGTTGTTTTTTAGTTGTTACCATTTCTGGAATGTACCTATCTCACATCAATTTTTTAAATTCTTGATTTCCTCATCAATCTTCTTATTAAATATTTTAATCAGAAATTTCATATCCAAATTTTTTAAATCTATAATAGTCTAACATCTGGAGAAAAACAGTTCATGAAAGAAGGTGGTATGATATATAAGTATTTAAGAGCGATTTACCAATAAAATAATGTTTATAAAAGTGGTGATGCTATGTCAGAATATAATGTACAACTTTTTTTGATTCCTAGAAGTTGTGAAATTTATTTCTATGCTGTTCCTGTTATCTATGGCTATACTACTGAAAATAAGCGAAAATCGAACAGTATAAATTTAGAGAAAAATGAACTGTCATAAATTGAAGCTAGGAAAAAAAGAGAAAATTACTATAAGAACAAGGTACAATATATTCGGCGTCTAATCAATATGAATTTCGACAGCCAAACAAAATTTTTAACTCTTACCTTTGCAAATGAACTTGAGGATTTGAGCGAAACCAATTATCTATTTAACAAATTTATTAAAAGGTTGAATTACAGACTAGTCAAAAAGATAAATCTACCGAAAACAAAGTATGTGGCTACAATGGATAGAAAAGTAGAAATAGGCTTAAAAGAGCTTGTGAAAAACAGAGAAATTTCTCTAAGAGAGTTAGCCCGCTTATCTGATATGGAACCTTCAATTATTAACAAGCTGGCTAATGAAAAACGAGAAAAATTTATCTGCCACACATTGAAAGAATCACTGATGCTTTGGAAATTGACGATATTTCAGAAATTATCAGGCTCACCAAAAAAGAATAGGCTTTAAAGTGTGGTCAAAATAAAAAAGAGGACGTTTAGAATCCTTTCAAAACACTGTAACAGCGCGAAATTTCTAACGTTCTCTTTCTTTTTGTACCTTATGGAGACGGCGGGAGTCGAACCCGCGTCCAAACATATTGCCACTTAAATCTCTACGTTCATAGACACTCATTTAAAGGTTCGCTTTACAGCGTGCCGAGTGACAGGCATTCTGTATTGCTAGTCTGGTAAGCTCTTCTAAATTTTACAGACGGAAAAATTTAGCGTATCCCACTTCGATTAGGACCCTGACCCGAGCACATGGGCGATGCCGGGAGGATCTTCGCTAGCTGGTTTTTAGGCAGCTAAAGCGAAAGAATTGTTTTCGTTTTTAGCAGTTATATTTAACTGTAACGTTTTAACGTAGCCGTAACCTACGAAACGCAATTCAAGCTCAACTATGCCTGTCGAATCCGTAACGCCCCCGAAATAACATAAGTATCCCTTGATACTTATCAAAGTATAGCATAAATTCCTTGTTTTTTCAAAGAGTAGGATAACACTCTGTTAGATATTCATAAAAAGAGGAAGGATAGACCGAAACTCAGTTCATCCTTCCTCTTTTTATGAAAGTGTGTGGGTATGTTTTGTAATCCATTGTTGCAAACGGATATTCAACCAAAAACCATAAATTCCTAAAGTAATTATAGTTAATAAAAGCCATTTAATCCAATGACCGAATAATTGCATAGCTGTACCGTCAAAATAAAGGCGTTTACCATCAATAACGGTATGCTTGATTTTCCAGTTGTACATCATACAAATTCCCCAAGGTGCGCAAATGCCTAATGTAAAGACAGTAATCAAGGTTGCTAAAATTGAAGTCCCGATATACGTTGCTAAACCACCGTCAAAATATGAATTTTTCATTCTTTTCCTCCTTATCTCATAAACTTTATTATAACAAGAATAAATGGCCTGGGAAACAAAATGAGGATGAAATAAGTATTTTTATTCATTATTGATGTGAAATATGTTATTTATGCAACTCAAACTTGGCAGCATTAGATATTTTGTAACAAATGTTATCTAATGTAACTACCATAATAAAACGCTTTCCTTAGGAAGTGAATTAGAAATTAAAAAAAAGGCTACTTAAATGAGCATTAATATTGTACGATACATATCTTTTTGCTATTGTCAACTTCTTAAAAAGACCACTAAGTGGAAAAAATAAGAGAAAAGAAAGGTGAATAATTTTTTATGGCAAAAAGTGTAAAATTTTTAGTGTTACTGTTGGTAATGATTCTACCAATTGCGGGGGCGTTATTGATTGGTCCAATTTCGTTTGGCGCCGAATTGAGCAAAAGTTCAATCGTTGACAAAGTAGAATTAGATCACACTACTTTATATCAAGGGGAGATGACCTCCATTAAAGTATCTTTTAGTGACAAAGAGAATCAGAAAATAAAACCTGGCGATACTATTACTTTAACTTTACCAAATGCATTAGTTGGAATGACCGAGAACGATGGCTCACCACGAAAAATCAATTTAAATGGTTTAGGGGAAGTTTTTATCTATAAAGATCATGTTGTAGCAACATTTAATGAAAAAGTTGAATCTTTACATAATGTGAATGGGCATTTTTCTTTCGGGATTAAAACGCTTATCACCAATAGTTCGCAACCGAATGTAATAGAAACGGATTTCGGAACAGCAACGGCGACTCAACGTTTGACGATTGAAGGAGTGACTAACACAGAGACTGGCCAAATTGAGCGAGACTATCCGTTTTTTTATAAAGTAGGCGATTTGGCTGGAGAGTCAAATCAAGTACGTTGGTTTTTAAATGTGAACCTCAATAAATCCGATGTCACTGAAGATATTTCAATTGCGGATCGACAAGGAAGTGGTCAACAATTAAATAAAGAGAGTTTTACATTTGATATTGTGAATGACAAAGAAACTAAATATATTTCACTTGCCGAGTTTGAGCAACAAGGTTATGGCAAAATTGACTTCGTGACAGATAATGACTTTAATTTACGTTTTTATCGGGATAAAGCACGCTTTACTTCCTTTATCGTCCGTTACACTTCGACAATCACGGAAGCGGGGCAACATCAAGCGACATTTGAAAATAGTTATGACATCAATTATCAACTAAACAATCAAGACGCAACGAATGAAAAAAATACATCACAGGTTAAAAATGTTTTTGTAGAAGGCGAGGCAAGCGGCAATCAAAATGTGGAAATGCCAACAGAAGAAAGTCTAGACATTCCTTTAGAGACAATAGATGAATGGGAACCAAAGACACCTACTTCGGAACAGGCAACAGAAACAAGTGAAAAGACAGGCGCAACAGAAACTGCAGAAAGCAGCCAACCAGAAGTTCATGTCTCGCCAACAGAAGAAGAAAATCCAGATGAAGGTGGAACACTAGGCACGATTGAACCAATCATACCTGAAAAACCAAGTGTGACAACTGAAGAGAATGGCGTAACAGAAACTGCAGAAGGCAGCCAACCAGAAGTTCATGTCTCTCCAACAGAAGAAGAAAATCCAGATGAAAGTGAAACGTTAGGTACAATTACACCAATTATTCCTGAAAAACCAAGCGTAACAACTGAAGAGAACGGCGCAACAGAAACTGCAGAAAGCAGCCAACCAGAAGTTCATGTCTCACCAGCGGAAGAAGAAAATCCAGATGAAAGTGAAACGTTAGGTACAATTTCACCAATTATTCCTGAAAAACCAAGTGTGACAACTGAAGAGAACGGCACAACAGAAACCGCAGAAAGCAGTCAACCAGAAGTTCATGTCTCACCAACAGAAGAAGAAAATCTAGATGAAAGTGAAACACTAGGCACGATTGAGCCAATCATACCTGAAAAACCAAGTGTGACAACTGAAGAGAATGGCACAACGGAAACGGCAGAAAGCAGCCAACCAGAAGTTCATGTCTCGCCAACAAAAGAAATTACTACAACTGAGAAAAAACAGCCATCCACAGAAACAACTGTGGAGAAAAATAAAAATGTTACATTAAAAAATCAACCACAAATACTAAACGCTCCATTAAATACATTGAAAAATGAAGGAAGACCACAGTTGGCTCCCCAACTGCTTAGTGAACCAATTCAAAAATTAAATGAAGCAAACGGGCAACGAGAACTTCCCGAAACAGGCACAACAAAAACACCGTTTATGCTAATAGCAGGAATACTGGCAAGTACATTTGCCGTTTTAGGTGTAAGTTATCTACAAATCAGAAAGAATTAACAATAGAAAAGCCATCCAGCTTTCGCTGGGGGGCTTTTCTATTATCTGGAGATAAATTGTTGATAGGCGCCAATCAAAAACTATGCTACAGTAAGGTATATAATGCTCGAAAAGGAGGGAGTAAATGACTAAAAAAATATGGTCGCACTTTCGGAAAAGCTTCACTTGGTACATTTTGATTGGCGTGATTGTTTCATTATGTAGTGCTTTAGCAATTTATTTTTTTCAACAGTTGTTAGATCATTATCAAAAAAGTTTCCAACTAGGGTTGTTAGTAGCGTATGGAACGACAATTATTTTAATTCCGCTATTGTCTTACTGTGAACAGAAACCGAAAGCTTACTTAACTAATGGCATCTATTTCTATTTGAAGAAATTAAGTTTAATAAAAATGAGCAAGATTTCCTATGAAGAATATCTAAAACTGGGAGCGGGAGCTTTACTACAAAAAGTAGAAGTTGGTGCAGCAGCTGGGAGAAATATCCACTTGAATTTTTATGGACGCTTATTTCGAGAGCTAATTCCAGAGACGTTATTTAATTTGTTTTTCATAGCATTGATTGATAAAAAATTACTGCCAGCAATTCTAATTGGTTATGTGATTGTATTTATTTTAACCAAAATACTTTTGAAAACGCTACAAAACATGAAAGAAAAAACACTTATTTCCGAAGAAGCAATGAATGCTACTTTGATACGAGGGATGACAGAACTAGTGACTTTTAGAATTAATCGAAAATATAAAAAAGAGATTGAAAATTACGCGTTAATGGCAGAGGAAAATAGTCAAAATATAACAAAAATGACTATGATCCATGAATTTTTCTTTGGCTTTTTTGCCTTGTTAGTCGCACTAATCAAAGTAAGTATTGTCGTACTTAGTTTTACTAACGTCGTGACGCTAAGTTTAGGTGGACTTGTAGCGATAGTGATGTATATCGATCGAATTTATACGCCGATAGCCATATTTAATGTTTTATTTGTTCAATATAATTTGGATAAAGTAGCCTATCAGCGCTTGGAAGATTTTTATAAAAAAGAAGATGATCCTGATTTAGCGGTTCCAGGCAAAGTGTTACCTGAAATTCAAACAATTTCATTAAAAGATGTATGTTTTAGCGTAGATAGTCAAACGATTATGTCCCAACAAAATCGACAATTTTCAATGAATAAAACCTATGGCTTGATTGGAAAAAGTGGGACAGGCAAATCTACCCTGATTAAATTGATTTTAGGATTATTGAAGCCGACAGAGGGGACAGTTTATGTGAATCAATTTCCTCTAACACAATTCAATTTGGAAGATTATTATGAAAAAGTTTTTTATTTATCTCAAGATGTGCCAATATTTCAAGGAACGTTGAAAGAAAATATTGTATTGAATCAAGAAATTTCTGATGAACAAGTAATTGAAGCTATGTATCGTTTTCAGTTGGGGGAACTTTATGAACGGTTGCCGGAAGGTTTAAACACTATTGTGAGTGAAAAAGGAATGAATTTTTCTGGTGGTGAAAAACAACGGATTGCTTTTACACGCTTAGCATTTACACAAGCAGAGATTCTTATTTTAGATGAGGCGACTTCCGCATTGGACGAAAAGACCGAAGAAAAAGTGTTACAAGAAGTACAAAAATTTACCCACAATAAGTTGACTATTTTGGTTACTCATCGACCTAAAACCCTGCGATTTGTAGATGAAATTATTGATTTAAATGAGTGAACTTGTTAGCTGTTTGGCACATCTTTTGCTACACTTTTTATAAGAATTGAGAGAAAGGGGCAACTGTTGATGAATAATAATGAGCAAGAATTAGCGGAATTTTGGGATGAATTTGCAGAAGAATATGAAGAAATTCAACAAGAATCGCCATTTCCAATTGTCCGAGAATTACGTGATTTCTTGGTCCAAGAAGGCATTTTTCCGTGTCAGACATTTTTGGATATCGCAGGTGGGACAGGACGATACTTACCTTTTTTTCAAGAGCAAGTCACGGAGTACACGCTAGCCGATATTTCTCAGAGAATGTTGGAGATTGCGGAAGCAAAAGCACAAAGCAACGTTGTTTTTCTTCACCAAAGCCAAGAAAGACTGATTGAGACTGGGAAAAAATTTCAAGTCGTTTTTTCAGCGATGAACCCTGCTTTGGATACGCCGGAAAAAGTTAATGCATTGTGCCAATTAAGTGAAGAATGGTGTCTTATATTTCGGCTAGTGGAAGAGCAAGATTCGTTGTTTTCTCCTTTTGAGCAAGAGAGCAACCCGCAGTTAAATTGGATGGCAAAATACAAAGCATTTCTAAAAAAAGAACAGCGACCTTTTTTCACAAAAAAATTTTTCTTTGAAGCATCAGAAACTATTTCAAAAGACTTTTTCCGCAGCTATTTTGAAGAACAATGGTCAGTTCCAATTTTAGAACAACGCGTACAAGAAATTTTTGGTTCTCATGAAATTAAGCAAAATCAGCGTACCATTATTTATGAATTAATTGCGATTCCATGTAAAAAAACAACCAGCGATGACTAATTATCGCTGGTTGTTTTTCGGTTATTTAATTGTGCGAAAGCTTTTTCTGGAATCTCTTTTTTATCAATTTTAACAGGAGATTGGATGATTCTTTTTTTACTAATGGTTGCTTCTATGTAAGCATTTGGTTCCAAAGGTTGCGGATTTTTGTCTGTCCGTTCGTAATCCATGACTTGTGTTTTTCCATTACTTTTAACAAAAGTTAGTCGATAGTGTAAAGAATATTGGCCATCTATGCTTTTTTGATTGTCATCTACTGTTTGTTTTCGTTCAGGAATTTCTAGAGGAACTTGTGCATAGGCTTTTTCACCCTTATATGTATCTGCATAATAACGATAGCCTGTATAACCACCAACAATCAATAAGCCAATAAATAAAATAGCGCCGATTTTTTTCATTTTTTCTCCTCCTAACAATTTACAAAAATAGCATAGCAAAAGAAGAAGGAGATGGAACATCGAAAAAACGAACAGTTCTCTTACAAAACTGTTCGTTTTTTCAGTCTATTTAGCTTTCATCAGAGAGTAGAAAGGAATCATTTTTCTTACGATAACTAAAGAAAATAACAAAGTACAATAGGCCTGTTAAAAGAGTAACGCCTAACGAATTTGTAAATAAGATGCCAATAAAGATGAGGCCTAAAATGATTAAAGCAAGGAGATTAATACTTTTTTCAAAGAGAGACCCTCGTTTTAAAGACAGAACAAACGCCGCAGCGCTAATTAAAATCCAAATTAGCAAGACAGTGTAAGAGAGAGAACCGGCTAAGTAACCAAATAATTCATCGCCAACAAAATAAGAAAGAATAACGCCCAGATATAAAACACTTGCGCAGAAGAAAACTGAACGTTGAGGTACTTGGTGCTTGTTTAAAACCGCTAGTTTACTCATGGGTCCTTTTTTATCTTTTAAGCGAAAATATAAAAGGCGAGAAGAGGCGTATACCCCAGAATTAATAGAAGAAAACAAGGCTAAAATAATCACAAAATTTACGATGTCAGCAGCAAAAGGAATATTCATTTTTTCAAAAACCATAACAAATGGACTCACCGTTGTGCCTGCTAATGTATTCCAAGGGAAAATAATCAAAAGTAAGAATAATGGAATGATATAGAAGGAAATAATCCGTCCCATCACACCACGAATCGCTTTAGGAATGGCTTTTTTAGGATCATCTGCTTCACTGACAGTAATCGCGATTAATTCTGAACCGCCATAAGAATAAATAACTACTAATAAAGAATTAACAATACCTTTCATGCCATGTGGGGCGAAGCCACCATGATCGGTGATACTTTGTAAAGTAGGGAAGACACCACTGCCTAGCATTTGTTGTCCCACCAGATAAACACCAAAAATAATTAACAAAATGATGACACTAATTTTAGCAAACGCCAACCAATATTCTGTTTCTGCAAATAAACGAACCGAGTAAAGATTGATGAGCGTCGTTAAAATAGCTAAAATGAAAACAAAAAACCAAGCAGGAATATTAGGAAACCAAAGTTGTAAAAAGGAAGCTGCGGCAACCGCTTCTGCGATAATATTAATTGTCCACATGGAATAATAAACCCAATCAATAAAATCAGCAGAATGTGCACCTAAAAATGGTCGAACCAAGCCAGACAAACCATGATGTGTGTCTCCGCCATCTAAAACGAGTTTTCCTAAACCACTCATGACGATGAAGAGAACAGCACCGCCAATTAGAAAGGCGATTAATACAGAAGGACCAGCAATACCAATTGCTTCGCCACTTCCTTTAAAAAGACCTGCGCCAATCGCTCCTCCTAAGGCTAACATCGTAATATGGCGCGAGCTTAATTGTTTTTTTAAGGTTGTTTGTTGTGTTTCACTCATAGGATTCTCCTTTAATTGAAAAAAAATAATATGAAAATAACTTTCTTTATTATATACAATTTTCTGACAATTACAACTATTCTGTCAATGAAAATGAAAAAATAAGTGAAAAATATTATGAAAATAAAAAAATCGAGCAATTTAAGTGATTAAAATCGCTCAATTTTTTTATTAATTTTTATTTTTTAATAGAGTCATAATTGTTAATGGAACAGTAATGACTACATAGCCGATGATACTAGCCACTACTAAATAAGCTATAGGACTCGAGAAATTAAATAAGTCCGTTAAAAGTATTGCGACAATCATTGAAATAGCATAACAAATGAATAATTGAATAAACCGCTTTGCAGACAAAAAATCACCTCTTCCTAATTAGTTAAAGTCTCTTTTCAATCATTTAGTATACACCTGAAAAGAAGAATAAACTATCATTAATTAAAAGAAAAAGTGAAACCACTAGCGGATTTTTTGTTCAGCTGATTATCTTAAGAATTAGAAAATGGGACATAAGTCATTTCGACTTATGTCCCATTTTTATTTATGACGTTGGCTTCGTGTAAATTGAGAAGTCTCGTCCTCTCTAGTGGTTGGTTGTTGTGTTCGTTGTACGGCTTGCTTTTCCGGCTCGCTCTTTTTTGCAACATCAGTCACAACATTTGGCTTCTGAGAAGGGGGAACGGTTGTTTTTTTGTTTAAAGTTGGCGTAGTTCTTTTTGTTTCTTTCTTTTGTTTCTTTATATTATTTTTATCATTTCCAGTGACTGTCAAATAGATAATCAGAAAAATCATTAGGATCGTTGCAACAATTAATAGAATAAACATGTTAAATGAAATGAACATGCATGGCCCTCGTTTCTCGTTTTTTCTTAGTTTACCAAAATTTCAAAATTTCGTCACTCTTTTCTTCAGAAAAAACGAATTTCGAAGGGGGTAAAAGAAACTTTTATAAAAAAGCCTCCTTTTTTGTGTGAAAATGCACAAAATTTCTGGAATCGTTTGCTGTTAAAACCAGATACTGGTAAAATAATTATTGTATAAGAATCATTTTAAAAAACGATTTTTGTTACAAATAACGTATTTGTTGAAAAGGCACTGTGAAGTAGTTAGAGACGACAGCCAAGTGACTTTTAATGACAGCCGCCCAATTAATTTCATGGAGCCTTTTCGTAGAAAACGAGGAGGTTATTTTGCGTGAAAGTGAGTATATTTTCGACATGCGTGGTGGATTTACTTTTTCCAAATGTAGGGCAAGCAATGGTAGAGGTTTTGGAACGTTATGGCTGTGAAACGGTTTTACCAACAAGCCAAACGTGTTGTGGTCAGCCAACGTATAATAGTGGCTATGTGACAGAGAGCACGACAACGCTTAAGAATCAAATTGATAGTTTTGATGGTGCCGATTATGTGGTGGGACCTGCGGGGTCTTGTGTCGGCATGATGAAAGAATACCACAAATTTTTAGCAGATGATCCTATTTATGGACCAAAAGCACAACGTTTAGCTGAGCGAACTTACGAGTTTAGTCAGTTTCTTTATCGTGTCTTAGGGGTCAAAGATGTTGGCGCAACGTTATATGGGAAAGCCACTTATCATCGTTCTTGTCATATGACGCGAATTTTAAATGAACGAGAATCACCCTTTGTTTTGTTGGATCATGTGAAAGGATTAGAAATGATTCCTTTAGGACATCTTGAAAATTGTTGCGGATTTGGCGGAACGTTTTCAGTGAAAATGCCAGCTATTTCTGAACAAATGGTGACGGAAAAAATGAACGATGTGATTGATACAGGCGCAGAAATTTTAATTAGTGCGGATATGGGTTGCCTGATGAATATCGGGGGTAAATTCAATCGTGATGGGAAAAAGATTAAGATTATGCATATTGCAGAAGTCCTTAATCACGAAGTGGATGAAGCACGCATGGACCAACCGCAAATCATATCGGTAGGGTAAGGGGGAAGAACTGTGGGATTATCAACGAGCAATAAGCCGTTAAGTGAACGAATTGAAGAAAGTAAAAAAGATGTGTTTATGCAAAAGGCTGTCGCCAAAGCACAAGATGCCCAATGGGAGAAACGAGAAGGTGCGCGGGAAGCTTTAGGCAATTGGCCACAATGGCGTGAACTGGGAGAACAAATTCGCCAACATACAATTCAGTATCTGCCTGACTATTTAGAAGAGTTCAGTGATAACGTTGCCAAACGAGGTGGCAAAGTCTTTTTTGCTCAAACCGCCGAAGAGGCCAATGAATATGTGAAGCAAGTGGTTCTAGAAAAAAAGGCGAAAAAAATTGTGAAATCTAAATCAATGGTGACGACCGAAGTCGATATAGATCCAATGTTATTGGGATTAGACGATGTTAGTGTGATGGAAACAGATTTGGCGGAATTCATTTTACAAATGGATGACTGGGATGAGCCGTCACATATTGTTTTCCCAAGTATTCATAAAAATCGCGAACAGATTCGTCAGGTTTTTGCGAAAAAATTAGGGTATCAAGGAGATAATGACCCGGTAAATTTGGCACGCTGTGCACGAGAAGTGATGCGCAAATTCTTTTTGGAAGCGGAGATTGGCATTACAGGTTGTAATTTCGCTATTGCGGATAGCGGCTTAATTAACTTAAATACAAATGAAGGAAATGCTGATTTGACCATCAGTATTCCTAAGACACAAATCGTGTTAATGGGAATGGAAAGAATCGTACCAACAATGCGTGAAGCAGAGGTTTTAGATAACCTTTTAGCCAGAAGTGCCGTTGGTCAAAATTTAACAACGTATGTGACGTTTGCTGGGCAAAAAAATGCGGATGAATCCGATGGTCCGGAAGAATTTCACGTAGTCATTTTGGATAACGGGCGTTCAAAAGCGTTAGGAACAGCCTTTCAGCCAGTCTTACAGTGTATTCGTTGTGGGTCTTGTCTGAATGTTTGTCCGGTCTATCGCCATATTGGAGGGCACGGTTATGGCTCTATTTATCCAGGACCAATTGGTGCTGTGCTTTCTCCAATTTTAGGTGGATATAAACAGTTTGGGGAATTGCCTTATGCGTCTAGTCTTTGTGGGGCATGTACGGAAACGTGTCCTGTGAAAATTCCATTGCACGAATTATTAATTGAACATCGTAAAGTGATGACCGATGATCTGAAAATGAAACATGGATTCGAAGATTTCCAAATGCGTATGGTAGGCAAAGCCACTGGTTCACCAGCAATGTTTAAAGCAGCCATGAAAGTCGATCATGCTGCAGTGGGCATTTTAAGTAAACAAAAAGACATTACTGTTGAAAACATGTACAATCATGGGGGCTACCTTGATAAAGGACCAGGGTTAGTAAAAGGCTGGACCGATGTTCGTGATTTGCCAAGACCACCAAAATCTTCAGAAAACTTCAGAAGTTGGTTCAAAAAACATCAAGAAGGTGAAAAAAATGACTAACGAAGCGATTCAAAATCGAGAACCTTTTTTACAAAATCTACGAGAAAAATTAGGCGTAGAAAAACAGCCTGTTTCGGCCCAGCCATTTGAGCCAGTTAATCATTTACCAGAAGAACAGTTGGCAGATAAAACACCAGCAGAGCTATTAACGATTGTGAAGGAGCGTGTGGAAACGATTCACACGAACTTAGTGGAAACCACACAAGAAAATTTACTGACGACGATTCAGCAAATTGTTGCTGAGTTTGGTGGGGGCAATCTTTTATTGCCAACAGATGCACGTTTTGAAGCCTATGGATTAGCTGATTTAGCTAAGTCATTAGAGGCTGTTTCTGTTAAGCAATGGCAACCTGGAAGTGAGCAACGAGAAGCGAATATTCAAACAGCTGCTCAGGCAAATATCGCGATTGCCTTTGCTGAGTTTTTACTAGCTGAATCAGGAACGATTGTGGTGGAGTCCAATGCGGGACAAGGCAGAGCCTTACATTTTTTACCGAAGCATTACATTTCAATTATACCGTTTAGCAAACTCGTTCCACGTTCGACTCAGCCAGCAGCTTTTTATACAGAAAAAATAGAAAAAGGCGAAAAAATCGGCTCAGCGATTCACTTTATTTCAGGGCCTTCTAATTCAGGAGATATTGAAATGCAACTGGTTGTCGGGTTGCATGGTCCTTTAGAAGTTTGTTACGTGGTTGTGATGGATCGCTAAAACGCTAGAAGCATAATCAATTCAGCCCTTTTTAGAATTGATTATGCTTTTTTTATGAGCAGGATCAAAAAAGTAAGAATCAAATTTGAAAGAAATACGTTTTTTTTCTGACCATTTTGTAAAAAAAGCGTACATAAAAATTAATTGGGTGTTAAGCACTATAGGATTGATTTACTTTGTGGTAGAATATGAGACATAAGATAATAAGGTTTTTGGAGGAATGAGTTTGAAATCAAAAGAATTAATTAAAACAGTCGTCTTTTTTGCCTGTTTAGCTTTGGGTCTGTTTTTACTGAGACAATTTGTATTTACGCCTGTCGTAGTGAGAGGTCATTCAATGGATCCAACGTTAGCAGATGGTGAACGGGTAATTACGTTAAAAAACACAGAAATTAATCGTTTCGATATTATTACTTTCCCAGCGCCAGATGAACCAGATAAAAATTATATTAAACGTGTGATTGGTTTACCTGGAGATACAATTGCGTACAAGGATGATACGTTGTACATCAATGGAAAAGAAGTTGACGAACCCTATTTAGATGAATTTAAAAAAGCCTTAACAGATGGTCAACCTTTGACAGGCGATTTTTCATTAAAAGAAAAAGTACCAGCAGATAGCTACTTTGTTTTAGGTGATAATCGACGGAATTCAAAAGACGGTCGTGTCATTGGTTTTATTCATAAAAAAGATATTTTGGGTGAAGTGAAATTTGTGATGTGGCCATTCTCACGGTTTGGTCCAATACCAGAAGTGTTAAAACAATAAAAGAGACAATGAGTAAAAGAGAAGGACGGAAATGTGTAAAAACAAACACATGTTTCCGTCCTTCTTTTGTGGTAAAATAAAGGCAGTGCAAAGGAAAAGGATGTGAAACCATGAGTGTGCAGTTTATTAGAGGAACCGCTGTGGCAGATTTAGAAGCGCCACTTATACAGGCGACAAAACAATGGCTAGAGGAAGACGCACAGCATGAAGTATTCTATTTAGTCCCGAACCATATTAAGTTTGAGCAAGAAATTCAAGTCTTGCAAAAGTTACGTCAATTACAGACAACTACGTCTGATTCAATAACCAGTACCCGTCTGCAGGTTTTTAGTTTTTATCGTTTGGCTTGGTACTATTTACAACATACACCTTTTTACTCGGCAGATGTTTTATCTGATGCAGGCGCTGCGATGATTTTCCGCAAAATTTTAGTAGAAGCAGAAGAAGAGTTACAAATTTTTAGAGGTGAAATTAACAAGCCTGGCTTTATTCAGCAACTATTTCAGCTTTATCAAGAAATGCGCGAAGGCAATATTGAGATTGCGGAGCTTTATCCATTTTTAGAAAAACAAATGGAGAACCCTAAAGGACAAGATTTACAACTTAAGTTTCAAGATTTAACGTTAATTTTTACGCGATTCCAATTGCAAATGAGTCAGTATGGCTATGAATCAGCGGAGATTATTCAACATTTAAGCGAGTATTTACAAACGGTTGATTTGTCGAATGTTCAATTCGTTATTTCAGGCTATCAGCAGTTTACCGCCAGAGAATTAAAGTTGATTGAAGTGCTAATGGCGCAAGCAGGTTCTGTGAAAGTAGCCCTCTTATTGGACAAACAATATCCGCATGACTTACCTGATCCGCGGTCGTTATTTTATGAAGCGGGACAAACCTATCATCAGCTTTATCAACTAGCAAGACAGAAGCAAATCCCGATTCTTTCAGATTATGTGGAAAAGAAAGAGGTATTAATTACAAATCCAGACTTGCAAGGATTAAACGATTATTGGATTCAATCGCAAGAACACCTGCCTCCATTAAGCACAACTGACTGGAGGGGCGATGGCTTATTTCTGTGGCGTGCTGAAAACGTTAAAGAAGAATTAACACATGTTGCAACCGAAATTCGCCGTTTAGTGGTGGAAGAAGGGTATCGGTACAAAGAAATTCAGGTGTTGACTCGTGATTTAGATTGTTATGAAAATTTATTAGAACCGATTTTTGCGGAACACGAGATTCCTGTTTATGTCGACCGAGATATGGCTATGGATCGGCATCCTTTAGTCGAATGGATTGAATCTTTATTTGCTATTCATTCGTACAATTATCGTTATCGTGATGTGCTCCGTTTTTTGAGAACGGAATTATTTATGCCAATGAATCAACACGCTACTTCTGAAGAAAGCTTGACTGATTGGTTAAACCAACGGAACGCTTGGCGCAGAAAAGTTGATATTACCGAAAATGTAGTCCTGGCATACGGCTATGAAGGTTATTATTGGTCACAAGAAAAAGATTGGGAATTTATTCGGTATGATTTTGAAGCGGAAGAGCAAGAAGATGTCGCTACGATGGAAGAAGAGTCAAATGCGATTCGTCAATCGCTTCAACGGCTGCTACCTAGTTACTTTCAAGCAATGATAAGTGCCAAAACTGGTTTGGAAGCAGCGACCGTCTTCTATCACTTTTTACTGCAAAGTGGTGTGGCAACACAATTAAAAATGTGGCGCTTACAAGCTATCGAAGCAGGTCAACTAGAAACAGCTCGTAACCATGAACAGACTTGGGATGCATTGATGTCATTACTAGATGAATACGTCACTGTTTACGGAGAAAGTTCGTTTGATTTTACAACGTTTCAAGAAATATTTGTTAGTGGCTTGGAAGGTTTGCACTATAGTAAAGTGCCGACAGCGATTGACCAAGTACAAGTTCGCGCAATGGATTTAACTCGACCTGGCGCTGCCAAGGTTACTTTTGCTATTGGGATGACGGAAGAAATTTTTCCACAAAAGATTGAAAATAAAACACTATTGTCTGATGAAGAACGTCAGACAATCAATGATACTTTAACGGAAAACCAATATTTACGTGGGACAACTGGGCGCAAAATTGCGCAAGAACCGTTTGTTGCGTATCTCGTCTTTTCTTCAGCGCGAGAACGGTTATATTTAACCTATCCAAGTGTTAAAGACACCGCTCAAGAAGTCAAACCGTCTCCTTATTTTAAAAATATCCAAAAAGATTTAAACTTGCCCGTTTTTGAAAAAAATGAAACAACCATTTTCGATGATGAAACGACCAGTTTAGCCCATATTAGTACGTATCGGACGTTAATCGGTGAATTAACGCGTTTGAAAAGACAACGGAAAGAAACACAAGAAGGATTGTTGCCTTTCTGGTTAAATATGGAAAAAGCGCTAATGAACCAATCAATTGCGCCGCTAGCCAAGCAAGTTTTCGAAAGTTTAACGCATCAAAATATTCCTGAAAAGATTGATGAGGTGTTAGCAGAACCTTTATATGGTAAAGATATTTATACATCCGTTTCTCGGATGGAGAGTTTTTATCGCTGTCAATATCAATACTTTTCTCGCTATGGCTTACGTTTGAAAGAAAGAGATGTCTTTGGGCTTTCGCCAGCAGCTACAGGGGAATTTTTCCATGAAGCATTGGATCAGTTCTTTAAATTATTGATTATGAATCAACGGAACTTATCTGAATTAACCGATCAGGAAGTCAATTTATTGGCGGAGGAAGTACTAAATAGTATTTTAGGGGATGCACGTTTTTCTGTATTAACGACCTCTAGTCGCATGAACTATATTCGCTATCAATTGAGTCAAACAATTAAAAAAGTCAGTTGGGCGCTGAAACGCCAAAGCCAACGAAGTGGCATGACGACTGTTCAAACAGAAGTGTTATTTGGCCAAATTGCCGCTAAAAAAGGAATTTCTGGTTTGGAATTACCATTAAAAAATCAAGGGAAAATTCATGTTCGGGGGAAAATCGACCGGATTGATCAATTGGTTACCCCCGAATCAACCTATTTAGGTGTGATTGATTATAAATCGAGTCACCGTAAATTTAATATGACAGAAGCGTATTACGGCTTAGCCATGCAAATGCTGACGTACTTGGATGTGGCTTTAATGGATGCTGTGCAATTAGTTGGTCAAGAAGCTAAACCTGCTGGCTCACTTTATCTGCATGTACACAATCCTACGTTATCTTATGAAGGCAAAGACGACATTGAACAACAAATGCTTAAAAAATATCAGTTTGATGGTCTTTTGATGAAAGACCCAGATTTATTGGATCATTTAGATACGAGTCTGCAAGCTAAACAAAGTTCGTTGCTGTTTCCGATTGAAGAATCAGCCAAAGAACAAATTAAACCTGGTCGTCGCCAAGAAGATAAATTTGTGACAGAACCAGAACTAGGCGCGTTGCTTTCCCATAACCGAAATAAATTTATTGAAGCGGGGAATCAAATTATTGGCGGCGAAGTTCAACTTAATCCCGCTTATCAAGGCAAGGAACGGATTGCTTGTCGCTATTGTCCGTTTCGAAGTGTCTGTGATTTTGATGTGATGTTAAAAGAAAATAATTATCATCGTATTGAGAATTTATCCAAAGAGGAAATCATGGCGCGCTTGTTAAACAAAGATGAGGAAGGAGCAACCGAAGATGAGTAAAACAATTCCACTACGTCCAGCCAATGAGCAATTCACCGACAGTCAATGGCAAGCGGTGTTTGATGGCGATGAAAATATCTTAGTTTCTGCTTCGGCTGGCTCAGGAAAAACCACTGTTTTAGTCCGCCGTGTCATTGAAAAAGTCAAAAGCGGCGTCGATATCGATCGTCTCTTGATTGTGACGTACACTGAAGCCGCCGCCCGTGAGATGAAAGAACGTATCCAAGTGGCTTTACAAAAGGCAATGAATGAAGAACAAGATCCAGAAAGAAGACGGCATTTTTCTCGTCAAATTGCTCTTTTGCCAACAGCCAATATCAGCACGTTACATGCCTTTTGTTTAACTGTTATTCGTCGTTTTTATTATTTAATTGACATAGATCCAGTTTTTCGGATGTTAACAGATGAAACAGAAACATTGTTATTAAAAGAAGATGTTTGGGATGCATTACGTGAACAATTTTATGCGGAAAATCAAGAAGAATTTTACCAATTAACAGCGAATTTTTCCAATGATCGTAGTGATGACGGACTCACTAACTTAATTTTTTCTTTTTATGAATTTGCCAAAGCCAATCCTGATCCAGAGGCGTGGATTAATGGCTTAACACAAGCCTACGAAGTAGGGGATCAGCTAGGCGAATCAACGTTATTTCAGACGTATTTAAAACCGCTAGCCGTTGAGACGTTACAACGAACTCTTCAGCGTTACGAAGAAATGGTGACCTTAACAGAGGGCGAAGAGAAACTTCAAAAGATTTGGTATTTAGCTCAAAATGAAAAGGAACAAACAAAACAATTTTTACAATTTTTAGAGAGAAATGATTTAGAAAGCGCCTATAATTTGACTGAATTGTTAAGCTTTGACCGCTACCCAATAGTTCGTGCCGAAGAGTTGAAACCGACCGCGGAACAAGCCAAACAGTTGCGAGAACAAAATAAAAAAGCGTTAAATGATTTGAAAAAGCAACTGTTTACACTTTCTCCAGATGCCATGAAACAAGTCTTGAAAGAGGCCACGCCCATTGTTCAAGAAATGGCTCACGTGGGGAAACAATTTATGGAGGCCTATGGCGCAGAAAAACGGCTTAAAAATTTAGTGGATTTTAACGATTTAGAACATTATACGTTAGCTATTTTAGCGAAAAATCAGGCAGATGGCTGGCATGCATCAGAAGCCTCGGTTTACTATCGCGAAAAATTTGATGAAGTGTTAGTCGATGAATACCAAGATATCAATCAATTACAAGAATCTATTTTGTATTGGTTGCGCCGCCCGCTTAGCGCAGAAGGAAACCTTTTTATGGTAGGAGATGTGAAACAGTCTATTTATTCTTTCCGCTTGGCAGATCCTACATTGTTTATTGAAAAATACAATCAGTATGGGCAAGGCAAAGAGGGCAAACGAATTATTCTAGCTGAAAATTTTCGTTCCCGCAAAGACGTTTTAGACTTTACGAATTTAGTATTTAGTCAATTAATGGATGAGCGAGTGGGCCAAATTGCTTACGATGAGTCAGCTGCTTTGGTTCATGGTTTTGATCAATTTTCGGAGGCGGCTGATTATTCAACTGAATTGCTAATTTATGAAAAAAAAGCAACAGAATCAGTTGAATTTCCAGAATTACAATCCCCTGAGTTGTTGATTGAAGATAAGACAGAAGGGGAACTTTACGTTACTGCTTTGAAAATTCGTGAATTAATTGACCAAAATTTCTTAATTTATGATAAAAAGCTGAAAACGGATCGACCGATTACGTATCAAGATATTGTCTTATTAACGCCTACGAAGAAAAATAATTTAACTATTTTAGATGTTTTTAAATCATTAGAAATTCCAGTTCAAGTCAATGATGCTCAAAATTATTTCCAAGCAACGGAAATTCGTACAATGATTGCCTTGCTTCAATTGATTGATAATCCTTATCAAGACATTCCTTTGGCAGCTGTGTTACGTTCACCAATTGTTGGATTAAAAGAAAACGAATTAGTGCTTATTCGTTTGGCTAATAAGGAAACCAGTTACTACGAAGCATTTTTAACGTTTAATCAAAAGATGGAACCAACCATGGAGGAAGCAGTTGTTCAGGAAAAAACTATACGTTTTGCTGAATCATTAGAAAAATGGCGGGAACAGGCTCGACGCAACCAGCTTAGCAACTTGCTGTGGACAATTTATCGGGAAACGGCCTATCTTGATTATGTTGGCGGGTTGCCTGTTGGCAAACAACGCCAAGCCAATTTATATGCGTTGGTCGACCGGGCCGCGGCGTATGAAAAAACAACCTTCCGCGGATTATTTCAATTTGTTCGCTTCATCGAAAAAATGCAAGAAAAAGACAAAGATTTAGCAGAACCAGTCGTTTTAAGTGAAGAGAATGCCGTACGCGTCATGACGATTCACGCTAGTAAAGGGTTAGAATTTCCGGTGGTATTCGTTTTAGATATGACCAAAGAATTTAATGTCAGTGATTTGAATGAACGCTATATCTTTGAAGAAAATTTAGGGGTAGGCATTCGTTATTTACAACCTGAAGAACGAGTTATGTACGATACTTTACCATTTTTGGCGATTAAACAAGTACGATTGAGAAAATTACTATCTGAAGAAATGCGGAAGTTATATGTGGCGTTGACACGTGCAGAACAGAAACTTTTTCTGGTGGGCTCCTATAAAGACCAAGCGGCGATGTGGAAAGAGTGGCTGAAAGTTGGCGATGTAGAAACACTGGTGCTACCAGCTGAAAATCGCTTGCAAAGTAAAAGTAGTTTAATGAATTGGGTTGGGATGACATTGGTACGCCATCAAAAAGCCGATGAATATCAGCAAGAAGTAGTAGTAAGTAACGTTCCGCAAGTCAAAAAGCACCCAGCTAACTTTCATATTCAGTGGTTCAACGAAGAACAACTACGAGCAGCCATTCAGCAATTACAATTGCCAGAAAGACAAGCAGAGGATTTAGCCGAAAAAGCGCAATTATCTGCTGACAAAATCAATCGTGGTCTTGCGCGGTTAAGTTTCAATTATCCGTTTGAAGTGGCTACTCGGACCACCAGTTATCAGTCTGTTTCTGAAATCAAGCGAGTATTTGATGACCCCGATAACAAAGAAATTGGTAAAATTGAGGTTCGGGAAGACAATACTATTCAAGCGCAACCGTTGATTGTCAATCGAATGATTGAAGGAGATTTAAGTAAGCCTAAATTTTTAGATACGGTTCAAGCGCCTTCAGCAGCTGAGATTGGGACAGCAACCCATTATTTATTACAACTAATTGATTTAAGTAAGCAACCTTCTTACGAGGAAGTGCGAGCTGTTCAAGAACGCTTAGTGGAAAATAAATTGATTTTACCAGCAATTGCTGAAAAAATGAATCTGGAACAAATCGTGGCCTTCTTTGACACCGCCTTAGGAAAACAATTGATTCAACACCATCAAACCGTTAGAAGGGAACAACCTTTTTCTATGCTGATTGAAGCAGAAGAGCTCATTCAAAATTATCCAGAAACGACACAAGATGATTTATTAATTCATGGGATTATTGATGGCTATATCGAATTAGACAATCAATGCATTTTGTATGACTATAAAACCGATCATGTAAAAAGCACCTCTCCCCAAGCGATTTCTGAAATTGTCGAACGGTATCGCGGACAGATGAATCTTTATCGTAGAGCGCTACAAGAGGCAACGCATAAAGAGGTGTCGCACGTCTATTTAATTTTATTAAATGGAGGAGTAATTATTGACATGCAGACAGGAAATGTTGTAGATTTTATAAAGTAGAAAAAATTAGAAGCAGAAACACTTACATTTTGTAAGGAATGTGCTATACTCATTGAAGAGGTGAGGAAAATGGAAAAAGTAAAAACAGAATCGTTTGTACTTTGTCCCAAATTTGAAAAATCATTTTCAATACTTGGTAAAAAATGGAATGGTTTAATTATTGATGTTTTATTAGAACGAGGTCCTCAACGTTTTGGCGAATTAAAAGAAAAAATTCCAATGTTAAGTGATCGTGTCTTAGTAGAGCGATTGAAGGAACTAGAAGCTGAAGGAATTATCACCAAAGCTGTTCGTTGCGGTGAAGGAAATCGCTTAGAATATTTCCTGACCGAAAAAGGCGAAGACTTGCAATTAGCAATGGAACAAATTCAACATTGGGCAGAAAAATGGGTAAAAGACGAAGAATGCAGTTGACCGCAAGCAAAACTTCTTGTAAACTAAACGTAATTAAATAACTAAAAAAACAGTGATGGAAACAAGTAGTTTGAATTGACGTGTTTTAGGGAGAGTCAGCCAGAGACTGGAAGCTGATTTACACAGTCACCAAGCGAAATTCACTTCCTGAGTTTGTTTGTTTTCAAGAAGAAAGCAAACCGGTAATTGCCGTTAAATGAAATGAGTGCATGACAACAATTTGTTATGAATTAGGATGGTAACACGATAGCTCGTTCCTTTGAAAGGAATGGGTTATCGTTTTTTTTAGTTTAAATAAAAGATAGAGGGGAACGCATAATGACATTACAAGCGCAATTAGAAGCTCTTAGAGACAATACGCTCAAAGAAATCGCACAAGTTGCTACTTTAAAAGAATTAAACCAAATTCGCGTAGAAACATTAGGAAAAAAAGGGCCAATCACCGAAGTATTAAGAGGCATGAAAAACCTTTCACCAGAAGAACGACCAGTGGTGGGGGGCTTTGCAAATGAAATTCGTGATTTATTAACAGAAGCAATTGAAGCGCGCAAAGTTGTTTTAGAAAACGAAGCGTTAAATGCGGCACTAAAAGAAGAAAGTTTAGATGTAACTTTACCTGGAAAACAAATGCCTCAAGGCACACGTCATATTTTGACACAAGTTATGGAAGAGATTGAAGATATTTTCTTAGGCATGGGTTATCAAGTAGTGGAAGGATACGAAGTAGAATCCGATCATTATAATTTCGAACGCATGAATCTACCAAAAGATCATCCAGCACGCGACATGCAAGATACGTTTTATATTTCAGATGAGATGTTAATTCGTACGCATACTTCACCAGTTCAAGCTCGAACAATGGAAAAACACGATTTTTCAAAAGGTGCATTACGAATGATTTCTCCTGGGAAAGTATTCCGTCGTGATACAGATGATGCGACACATAGTCACCAATTCCATCAGATTGAAGGCCTTGTTGTCGATAAAAATGTCACAATGGGTGATTTAAAAGGGACGTTAGAAGTCATGATGAAAAAAATGTTTGGTGAAGATCGTAAAATTCGTTTACGTCCTAGCTATTTCCCTTTTACAGAACCTTCAGTCGAAGTAGATGTTAGCTGTTTTAAATGTGGCGGCGCAGGTTGTAACGTCTGCAAACATACAGGTTGGATTGAAATTTTAGGTGCGGGGATGGTTCATCCAGATGTGTTACAAATGTCAGGGATTGATCCAACAGAGTACTCAGGCTTTGCCTTTGGCTTAGGACCAGATCGCGTTGCTATGTTACGTTATGGTGTAAATGATATCCGTAATTTTTATCAAAATGATTTACGTTTCTTAAATCAATTCAAGGTAAAGGAGTAGTTGAAAAATGTTAGTTTCTTATAAATGGTTAAATGAATATGTTAATCTTTCAAACGTTACTCCGCAAGAATTAGCGGACAAAATGTCTGTGACAGGTATCGAAGTTGAGGGCGTTGCTGTACCTGAAGAAGGCTTAAAGAAAATTGTTGTCGGTGAAGTAAAAGAATGTGTTCCTCATCCAAACTCTGACCACTTATCAATTTGCCAAGTAGACATCGGTGAAGAAGAATTGTCACAAATTGTTTGTGGAGCACCAAATGTAAAAGCCGGAATTAAAGTCATCGTAGCATTACCTGGTTCAAGAATTGCAGGAAATCAAAAAATTAAAAAAGGTAAAATGCGTGGCGAAGTCTCTAACGGAATGATTTGTTCGTTAGAAGAGCTAGGATATTCAGATAATGTCGTACCAAAAGCCTACGCTGAAGGGATTTATTATTTACCTCAAGAAGCAGTGAATGGGACACCTGTTTTCCCTTATTTAGACATGGATGATGCGATTATTGAATTATCAATTACACCAAACCGTGCAGATGCACTAAGTATGAGAGGGGTAGCCTATGAAGTTGGCGCAATTTATCGTCAAACACCTCAGTTTAATGATCCCGAACTCAAAGAAGATGCTTCAGATAACGTGGGAAATTACGTAACAGTGACTGTTGAAGATTCAGAAGATGCGCCAGCGTATCAAATTCGTGTCATTAAAGATGTGACGATTGCAGAAAGTCCTCAGTGGTTGCAAAATCGATTGATGAATGAAGGAATCCGTCCGATTAACAATGTGGTGGACGTGACAAATTATATTTTATTATTATTTGGTCAACCATTGCATGCATTTGATTATCAAAAATTAGATAGCAAAGAAATCTTGGTTCGTCGAGCAACAGCAGCAGAAGAACTAATTACATTAGATGGTGAAACACGTCAATTAACAGAAGAAAATATCGTCATTACGAATGGAAAAACGCCTGTCGGCTTAGCCGGTGTAATGGGTGGGGCTAATTCTGAAATCAGTCAAGAAACAACAACTGTGGCTTTAGAAGCGGCATTGTTCAATCCATTGTCTATTCGCAAAACGTCTAAACAATTCAATTTACGGAGTGAATCTTCAAGTAGATTTGAAAAAGGCATCAACCAAGCGACAGTTGGGCTAGCTTGTGATGTGGCAGCCGCGATGATTGCAGAGTTAGCCAACGGAACAGTGGTCTCAGGCACTGCAGTTGGTTCTGAAGTGGCCGTTAAAGAAGCGCAGGTAGCTGTGACTTTAGAACGAATCAACCAATATTTAGGCACTGCATTAGATGAAGCAACGGTGAATGAAATTTTTGAAGCACTCGGTTTTGCTTATGAAGTAAATCAAGGCGCATATGAAATTACGATTCCACCAAGACGTTGGGATATTGCGATTGAAGCAGATATTATTGAAGAAGTGGCGCGCATTTATGGATATGATCATTTACCTTCAACATTGCCAAGTGGAGAAACAGTTGCTGGAAGTCTAACCAAAGCACAACATGTTACGCGCCAATTAAAGAGCTTACTGGAAGGTCATGGTACGAGTGAAGCCATCAGCTATGCGTTGACAACAGAAGAAAAATCCCGTCAATTTATGATGAAAGAAAGTCAAACAACACGTTTGCAATGGCCAATGAGTGAAGAGCGTTCTGTGTTACGTATGAACTTAATTTCTGGTTTATTAGATGATGTCGCATACAATGTGGCACGTAAAAATAATAATATCGCCTTCTACGAAGTAGGACGCGTTTTCTACCAAACAGAAGATCCAACAAAAAATTTACCTACAGAAGAAAATCACTTAGCATTTGCTTTAACTGGTAATACAATGGTTAAAGATTGGCAAACAAAAGCAACAGCCGTTGATTTTTATACAGTAAAAGGCTTAGTGGAAAGTATTGTAGCTGTTTTAGGATTAACAGAAAAAATCAGTTATCAAGCGACAACGGCGATTCCAGAAATGCATCCAGGCCGGACAGCGTGGATTTATTTAGAAGATGAAGTGGTTGGTTTTGTCGGACAAGTTCACCCAACGACAGCGAAAGCGTACGATATTCCTGAAACATATGTTGCTGAATTAAACTTGCAACAATTAGTAGCCACAGAAGCAGGCGGGGTTACTTATGAAGCAGTTTCTAAATTCCCAGCAGTTTCTCGAGATATTGCTTTATTAGTCGATGAAACAGTTACCAATCAAGAACTAGTTAAAACTATTTCAGATAACGCAGGTAAATATTTGAAAGAGATTCATTTATTTGATGTATATCAAGGTGAAAAACTAGGCGCTGGCAAAAAATCAATGGCGTATAGTTTAACTTTTGTTAATGCAGAAGCGACATTAGTGGATGAAGAAATTAACCGTTCAATGGAAAAAGTTGAAAAAGCGCTAATTGAAAAACATCAAGTAGAAGTAAGATAAAATAAAAACAGGAAAGTGGGGCATAAGTCGAAATGACTTATGCCCCACTTTCTAAATCTTAAGATAATCAGCTGAACAAAAGCAGCTCCTTCGGAAATAAGCCGAAATTCTCCAAAAATTAAAGAACAATTTTCGGAAATTCCTTCTTATTTCTTGGAGCTAAACACTTTTGTCTCAGCCTCCTGTTTTTAACTACATTAATAACTTTTCGCCCAATTTCGTGAAAGCCAACGTGAAAATTGTGAGATACTAAAGTTAATAATGAAATAAATAAGGGCGACGATTCCGTAAATAGTGAATACTTGTCCTGTTTGTGCGTAGCGCCCCATTAAGATATAAGATTTGCCAAAGAGTTCTTGTAAAGCAATCACGGAATACAAGAAACTTGTATCCTTGATGACAGTAACAAACTGAGAAACGATCGCTGGTAAAACATTGCGAATGGCTTGAGGCAAAACAATATGATAAAGAATTTGCCAATTTGAAAAACCTTGAGAACGTGCCGCTTCAATTTGTCCTTTATCAACACCATTTAAACCACCACGAATAATTTCCGCTAAAGCAGCGGTGGTAAACACAGTAAAACTCACAATTCCAGCAGGAGTGGATTTGATTTTGAAAATCAAAAAAATAACATAAATCCACAATAAGTTTGGAATATTACGCACCACTTCTACATAAATACTGGCAAGTAACTTCAGTGGTCCATGGGTTTGATTTCGCAAAACGGCTAGAATGGTGCCAAAAATCGTACTCAAAATAATTGAGACGAAGGAAATATAGAGCGTCAATTTTAAGCCGTTAAATAGAAATTGAAAATTATTTGCTGTCAGTAATTGACGCATTTCTTCTGAAAAAGGCATCTGTTTTCCTCCTATCTACTATATGCTTTCTTATTTTTTTCTTCCATTTTTCTAGCCAAATTCGCTAATGGGAAGCAAAGAATGAAATATAAGAAACCAGCAAGCGCAAAGGCGGGAATATAGTTCAAGTTGACAGACGACCAACTATTGGCAGCAAACATTACGTCAGCGCCAGAGATAATGGCAACTGTTGACGTATTTTTAATTAGGTTCACGACTTGATTGGTTAAAGGCGGTAACATAATCCGCCATGCTTGTGGTAAAATCACATACCGCATCGTTTGACCATACGTTAATCCTTGGGAGTAAGCCGCTTCAAATTGCCCTCTTGGGACAGCTCCGATTCCTGAGCGAACCACTTCAGAAATGTAGGCGCCATGATAGAGGCCTACACACAGAATGGCAATCGTAGTAATAGAAAATGAAAGCAGCGGGCTTAGCAGAGGAAAGCCATAATAGACTACGATAAATTGAATCAACAAAGGTGTGTTTTGAAAAAATTCTACATAGACACGACTAATTGCGTGTAAAAGTTTACTTTTGGTCGCTGATAAACTGCCAAAGAAAATGCCTAAAGCAAAGGCGACTAAGATTGCTCCTAAAGAAAGCAGAATAGTATAGAGAAAAGCCTGACCAAAAATTCGCCAATCTTGAAATAAAGCTTCCCAACGATATAAGGCAAATGGCCCTTCTTCAAGCCAGGAAATATTGGCTAACAAAAACATAAAAATCCCTCCTAAAATTTTTGATTCTTCAAGTCTTAGGAATGATTAATTTTTTAAGCCCCAGTCTTGATAAATTTTTTCTAGTGTGCCATCTTTTTCCCATTTTTCAATTAAACCATTTAGATAATCATTTAATTCAGTATTTGCTTTCTTTGTGGTAATTCCATATTCTTGTGGCGAAAAACCATCTTTTAAAATTTCTGTCTTGCCATCCACATAGCCAGATAGGATTGATTTATCCACTGAAAATGCATCAATTCGTTTAGAAGTTAACGCTGTTTTTAATTCTGGATAGGAACCTAATTCTTGATAAGTAAATTTGATTCCTTCCTCTTGCGCTTTTTTCTCTAAGTTTTCTTTTGTCGTAGCAGATTGTGCAACGCCAATTGTTTTTCCGTCTAAATCTTTCATGCTGGAGAAGTTATCCTCTTTGCGCACAAGGAAACCAATCTCATCTGTATAATAGGGAGTTGTAAAATTATAAGTCTTTTTACGTTCATCAGTAATTGTAAATGTAGCAATTACCATATCTAGTTCACCATTGTCTAAAAGGGGACCGCGCGTTTTCGCTGTCACGCCCACAAATTCCACATTCTCTTCGCTGCCGGTAATTTCTTTCGCAATCAAGCGTGCAATATCTGGTTCCATTCCTTCATTTTTATTTGTATCAGGATTCATATAGCCAAAATTAGGAATGTCTTCTTTGACACCTACTTTAATTTTCCCCGCTTTTTTTAATTGTTCTACTGTGACCGTTTTGTTTGATGAAGCACTTTTGGAAGTTGAGTCATTGTTGCCGCTACCACAGCCAACAATGATGCCTGCTAATACAAGTAAGGAGAGTCCAGCTAGCCATTTATTTTGTTTTTTCATTGTTCATTCCTCCAATTTTTTGTTTTTTTATTCATTACCCGTTATGAATAATTTTGCTTAGAAATTCTTTTGCACGAGGGTTTTCAGTGCTTGTAAAGAAATGTTCAGGTGTTCCTTGTTCAACAATCTGTCCTTGATCCATAAAGATTACACGGTCAGCCACTTGACGAGCAAAGCCCATTTCATGTGTGACACAAACCATGGTAATATTTTGTTTGGAAAGATCGACCATTACATCTAAAACTTCTTGAATCATTTCTGGATCAAGTGCCGAAGTCGGTTCATCAAAAAGGATAATCTCAGGATGCATATTTAAGGCACGAGCAATAGCGACCCGTTGTTGCTGCCCGCCAGAAAGCTGCGAAGGATAAGCAGAAGCTTTATCAGCTAAGCCGACTCGTTCTAAATACTCCATACCAGTACGAACCGCTTCTTCTTTGGAAACGCCCATCACTTTAATCGGTGCTAACGTTAAATTATCAATAATCGTTTTGTGAGCATATAAGTTAAAATTTTGAAAGACCATGGCAACTTTCTGGCGAATCTTTTGAATGGGTGCCTTCGGTTTGGTGATGTCGATGTTATCAATTACGACGGAACCATCATTGACTTTTTCCAATTGGTTCATACACCGAATTAATGTACTTTTGCCAGAGCCGGAGGGTCCGATAATGACAATTTTTTCTCCTTGCTCTACATTCAAAGTAATATCTTTTAAAACGTGATGCTCCCCAAAATACTTATTTACATGTTCTAAAGAAATCATAGGCAGTCTCCTTTGCAATCATTTGGTAGAAAAGATAACAGAGGATTCGGTGAGAAACATGTTATTTAAATTAAATTAACCAAATGTATTTCTAATTGTATTCTTAATGTTAGGAATTATAACATACAAAAAAATGAATTACTAGTTTTTTAATCGAAAAAGATTTCCTTCAAAAAAAGAAATAAATGAGAGCAAAACAGGAAAAATTGACAATAGTCCTTAAAAAGTAGAAAATAAAGGCAGTGAATAAAAGGCAAAGGTAGGATGAGAATGAGCAATCAAGAAGCCATTGGATTAATTGATTCTGGCGTTGGTGGATTAACTGTTTTAAAGGAAGCGCTAAAACAATTACCAAATGAACGATTAATTTATTTAGGAGATACAGCCCGTTGCCCATATGGTCCACGACCAGCCGAACAAGTCGTTCAGTTTACTTGGGAAATGGCCGATTTTTTATTGAAAAAACGAATAAAAATGCTAGTAATCGCATGTAATACCGCGACGGCTGTCGCATTAGAAGAAATTAAAGCTGCCTTGCCAATTCCAGTTGTCGGTGTTATTTTACCTGGCGCACGAGCAGCCGTTAAAGTCACAAAAAATAACAAAATTGGTGTCATAGGTACCTTAGGGACAATCAAAAGTGCTTCCTATGAAATCGCCATTAAAAGTAAGGCACCAGCAATTGAGGTGACTAGTTTAGCTTGCCCTAAATTTGTCCCCATTGTTGAAAGTAATCAATATCGTTCTTCCGTAGCAAAAAAAATTGTGGCAGAAACACTTCAAGCACTACAATTAAAAGGACTTGATACGTTGATTTTAGGTTGTACCCATTACCCGTTGTTACGTCCGGTGATTCAAAATGTGATGGGAAGTCATGTGACATTAATTGATTCAGGAGCCGAAACAGTTGGCGAAGTTAGCATGCTTCTCGATTATTTTGACATTGCCCATACGCCTGAAGCGCCTACACAGACCCATGAATTTTATACAACTGGTTCTGCAAAAATGTTTGAAGAGATTGCAAGCAGTTGGCTTGGTATAGAGAACTTAAAAGCACAACAGATTCACTTAGGAGGAAACGAAAATGATTAGACATGATAGTCGTGCACCAAAAGAATTGCGAAAGATCACTATTGAAACCAATGTTTTTAAACATCCAGAAGGTTCGGTGGTTATTTCGTTTGGCGATACAAAAGTAATTTGCTCAGCCACTGTCGAAGAAAAGGTTCCCCCATTTTTACGAGGCGGGGGAACAGGTTGGGTAGCAGCTGAATATAGCATGCTCCCTCGCGCGACGAACACAAGAAATATTCGGGAAAGTGCGAAAGGAAAATTAACAGGGCGAACAATGGAGATTCAACGTTTGATTGGGCGGTCATTGCGAGCTGTTGTTGACTTAGAAAAGTTAGGGGAACGGAGCATTGTTGTCGACTGTGATGTGATTCAAGCAGATGGGGGAACCCGTACAGCTAGTATTACAGGCGCTTTTGTTGCTCTACGCTTAGCAGTCAATCATTTATTGATGACTGGTGCGCTAGCGGAAGACCCAATTAAAGAGCATTTAGCTGCTGTCAGCGTGGGTATTTTACCCGATGGTTATTGTGTGCTGGACTTAGATTACGCAGAGGACTCGAATGCTGCAGTGGATATGAACATCGTGATGACCGAGTCTGGTGAATTTGTGGAAATTCAAGGAACGGGTGAAGAAGCTACCTTCTCAGGAGATGAGTTAAATGCCATGCTCTTTTATGGAAAAACAGGGATTGAGGAATTAATTGCGTATCAGAAAGAAGCACTTTATGCTTTAGCCTCTGAAGAAGTCCCTTCGCAAGATTTAGAAGAGAAAGTGATTGTCATTGCGACTAGAAATCCTGGTAAAGCGAAAGAGTTTAGTTCAATTTTTGGTGAAAAAGGATATACAGTTAAGACGTTATTAGATTATCCGAATTTGCCAGATGTAGAAGAAACTGGTCGAACATTTGAAGAAAATGCTCGTCTAAAAGCTGAAACAATTGCAGAAATTTTACAGAAACCAGTACTAGCAGATGATTCAGGATTAATTGTTGATGCCTTAGGAGGAATGCCAGGGATTTATTCTGCTCGTTTTGCTGGTGAGCCAACTAACGATGCTTCAAATAATGCGAAACTATTGCACGAGTTAACGGGCGTGCCAAAAGAAAAAAGACAAGCGCGTTTCCATTGTACATTGGTTTTTGCTGAACCAAAGAAAGAAAGTCTGGTGGTCGAAGCTGAATGGCCAGGAGAAGTCGGTACGATTCCTCGTGGTGAAGGAGGCTTTGGGTACGATTCACTTTTCTATGTTCCAGAGCTTGGTAAGACGGCAGCTGAATTGTCTGGAGAAGAGAAAAATAAAGTCAGTCATCGTGGACAAGCAGTGGCAAAATTAAAAGAACAATGGGAAGAATGGCTAAAAAAATAGGAGTTGAAACGTATGAAAATCTTGGTAGTAAGCGATAACCATGGCGATCGCGACTGTTTGGTTGACTTAGTGAATCATTATGAAGGACAAGTCGATGCACTCTTTCACTGTGGTGATTCTGAATTAGAACCGACAGATGAACTTTGGCAAAAATTCATTGTAGTGCAAGGAAATTGTGATTTTTATGATGAATTTCCAAAAACTGTGACTAAAAAAGTGGGGGATCAAGTTATTTATATGACACATGGTCATTTGGCCAATGTTAGAATGGGTCTCACGACACTTGCTTTACAGGCGGAAGAAGCAGGAGCGACAATTGCCTTATTTGGTCACACTCATGTACTCGGTGCAGAGCGACACAATAACATTCTCTTTGTTAATCCGGGAAGTATTCGTTTACCTCGTGGACCAGTTCAAGAGAAAACATATGCCATAATTGAAAGTACACCTGAACAATATCTCGTTCAGTATTATAACAAAGAGCACCAACCGTTGGAACGATTAAAGGCAACGTTTACGAAGTAAGTGAATGTTAAGAAATAAGTGCTACTTTTTTATTTATCAGATTTTGAGCGTAGGACAAAAATCCAAAAGAGATTTTTGTCCTACGCTCTTTTTTTAGTCGACTTGGATAACCTTTAAGCCGGTCTTACGAAGTTCTGTAATTAAAGTTGATGAG
Source organism: Enterococcus sp. DIV1090 (assembly GCF_050537975.1). Taxonomy (NCBI): domain Bacteria; kingdom Bacillati; phylum Bacillota; class Bacilli; order Lactobacillales; family Enterococcaceae; genus Enterococcus; species Enterococcus sp. DIV1090. Next base: position 949,238 of record NZ_CP172917.1, read on the forward strand.
CAATGTTTGTCTGTAATCAAACAATCAAAAGCGGTAATATCAGCAATTTTAAATTTAGATGTCAAGCCGATTTTTCGATGGTCCGCGACCAGAATTTTTACTTTTGTTGTTTGTTTTATCATAAGCTCATTAATTTTTGCTTCATTGAAAATTTTTGTAGTGACGCCATGTTCTAAACTGACCCCGCTACAGCCAATTACGCAAACATCGGCATGCGTTGCGGTGATTGTGTTAATGGCAATATCTCCTACCAGAACTTCTTTGGGAAAACGTAATTCGCCTCCGGTCAAAATATAATTGTATTGAGAAACATGAGGCTTGGTGGCAATTTTTAAATTATTCGTTACGATGGTCAGATGATCGGCCTTTAAATAATGGAGAATATTCAAAGCAGTGGAACTTGAATTAATGAAAACGGTATCATAATCACTTAGATAGCTACAAGCAACACGAGCAATGGCTTGTTTTAATAACTCCGGTCCTGATTGATCAAAGTCTTTCTGATTTTGGTCGTTGTAAATACAATACCCATATTTTCGAATGATATCATTCTTAGTTTCTAAGACATTTAAATCACGACGAATTGTGCTTAAGGAAACATTTAAAGCATCTGCTAATTTATAGGTAGTCATTTGTTTGTTTTTTTGCAGCAGCGCGAGAATGTTTTGTTGCCTTTTTTCAATGGTTTCTAATGAACTTTTCAAGTAATACAACCTCCTTTAGTTATTTCTTTGGACACGGTCCCCCATGAAATAGTATAACTCATAGGAAAACAAAACACGTAAAAGAATCATTAAAAGTGCAAACAATCATATAAAAGGGTTTTCATTGTGATTTTTTGCGGCTATGATTTTCTTATAAAGCATAACACAATCATTTGAGAAGAGGAGTGGTAGCATGAGCAAATCGATTCATGAAATTACAAAAGAAAGTTGGTTGAAGGCGACATTTCCAGAATGGGGCACTTATTTAAACGAAGAAATTAATCAGACAAATGTGCTTCAAGGAACGGTTGCACTTTGGTGGCTTGGTTGTACAGGCATTTGGCTGAAAACGCATGAGAACACGAATATTTTATGTGATTTATGGTGTGGAACAGGAAAACAAACGCACGGGAACGGCTTAATGAAAAATGGCCATCAAATGATGCGCATGAGTGGTTGCCAAAAAATGCAACCTAATTTAAGAACACAACCTTTTGTGATTGATCCTTTTGAAATAAAAGAGGTAGATGCTTTAGTTGTCACACATATTCATTCAGACCATTTGGATATTCACACAGCTGCTGCTGTTCATCAAAATTGTCCTAAGGCTCTATTTATTGGTCCAAAAGAAGTAGTGAAAACATGGCAACGTTGGGGTGTTCCGGCAGAAAAAACACGGGTTATAGAGCCTGGTCAAGAAATAAAAGTGAATGATGTGAATGTAGTGGCCTTGGAAGCTTTTGATCGAACCGCGCTAATTACTTCTGATGATCCTGAAAATACATTTAAAGGTAAAATGCCTCAGGACATGAATGAACTAGCTGTCAATTATCTATTTGAAACCTCAGGTGGTACGGTATATCACGCCGGAGACTCTCATTATTCTAACTTGTTTGCGAAACATGGTAATCAATATGCAATTGATGTTTGCTTAGGAGCATATGGCGAAAATCCTCGCGGTATCACAGATAAAATAACTTCTGTTGATATGTTGAGAATGGCCGAATCTTTAAATGCGAAAGTAGTCATTCCCGTTCATTATGATATTTGGTCTAATTTTATGGCGGATCCAAAAGAAATCATGGAAATTTGGAAATTTAAAAAAGATCGTTTACATTATCAATTTAAACCATATATTTGGCAAGTGGGTGGCAAATTTGTTTATCCAGATGACAAAGACAACTTAGAATTTAACTTTGATCGTGGCTTTGATGATGTTTTTGTTAAAGAAAATGATACACCATTTCCTTCATTCTTGTAAGAAAGGCTGGATGTACAATGTTAACTTATTTTTGGGAGCAAGAGCTTATTCATTACCCTGATAAAGAACCGGTTAGTTGGCAAGAGGCGATTCAGGAAAGTTGTTTGATTTTACTACAAAAACACATCATCGATCAGAGTTATGTCGATGAGATTATTCAGTGTGTCGAAACGTTTGGACCTTATATCATCATTGCTCCTGAAGTAGCCATGCCACATTCATCAGAGGAAAGCGCAGGTGTTTTTGGAACGGCCATTTCTTTTACAAAATTTAAGCAAGCAGTCACTTTTGCTGGCGATCAAGAAGCAAAAACAGCAACATTATTTTTTACATTGGCAGCCCAAAATCCCGCCGAACATCTTGAAAATATCCAGCAATTGATGGATTTATTGATGACGGATGGCGTGATTGCTGACTTGTTAGAAACAAACACGCCAATGGATTTTAAAGAAGTTATGGAGAAATATCAATTATAGGGGGAAAAATCAATGGGGGAGTTCTTGTTAAATAGTTGGACTTATTTTGCTACGAACGTTTTAACACAACCAGCATATTTGATTGGTTTCATCGTGTTATTAGGTTATCTCTTGTTACGGAGGCCCTTTTATGAATGTTTAGCAGGTTTTCTGAAAGCGACAGTTGGTTATTTTATTTTGAGTGTTGGTTCTGGTGGTTTGGTTAATAATTTTCGCCCTATTCTAGTAGGCTTGAAAGAGCGATTTAATTTACAGGCGATGGTTACCGATCCATATTTCGGGCAAAATGCAGTCGATGCAGGATTGATGAAAACCTTTGGACGAACCTTTGGTGATGTGATGATTTTGTTATTGATCGCATTTATTATGAATATTTTGTTGGTTCGTTTTCAAAAATATACAAAATTGAGAGCCGTTTTTACAACAGGGAATGTTCAGATTCAACAAGCAGCTACCGCTTTCTGGATTTTACTCTTTTGTTTTCCTAACTTAGGTAGAATCGAAGTACTAATTTTTATGGGCTTAATTCTCGGGTGTTATTGGGCAGTTGCTTCAAATTTAACGGTAGGGATTACGCAGGAACTAACAGAAGGTGCTGGTTTTGCGGTAGCCCATCAACAAATGTTTGGCATATTTATTTTTGCAAAATTAGCAGAATGGTTGAAAAAACGTGATCAAAAAAAACATCGTTCAGAGAAGGTCGATAAAAAATTGGAAGATATCGAATTACCAGGATTTCTATCCATTTTTAATGAAAATATGGTTGCTACGTCCATTTTGATGCTCTTTTTCTTTGGCATTATCTTGCTTGTTTTGGGACAAGATTATTTAATTCAAGCTAAATTTATGCAAGAAGGGCAGAGTTTCTTCTTTTATATCATGACCACTTCATTAAATTTTGCTGTCTATTTAGCTATCTTACAATTAGGCGTTAGAACCTTTGTTGACGAGTTGACGCAGTCATTCCAAGGGATTTCAAATACCATTTTACCAGGCGCTGTTCCTGGGATTGACGTAGCAGCGACTTTCGGGTTTGGTTCGCCCAACGCAGTAACAATTGGGTTCCTCTTTGGCGCATTAGGCCAGTTTTTAATGATTGGCTTACTGATTCTATTAAAGTCTCCGACAATCGTTATTGCGGGTTTTATCCCATTGTTTTTTGATAACGCTGTCATAGCTGTTTATGCAAATAATCGTGGCGGAGTAAAAGCTGCTTGTTTATTCCCATTCCTTTCAGGTTTAATCCAAGTAGGTGGCTCAGCTTTATTTGCTACATGGATTGGATTATCTCAATATGGCGGTTATTTGGGTATGTTCGATTGGGCGACAGCTTGGCCGTTATTTACAATCATTATGAAAGTTCTAGGCTATGTTGGCGTAGCAGTGGTGGTGATTGGGTTACTAATAATTCCGCAACTTCAGTATCGAAAAAATCCAGAAGGTTACTTTATGATTGTCAATGATTATGAACAATATGCTAAAAAATTTCAAGAGAATTAAAGGAGGAATTTGAAATGAGAATACTTGTTTCCTGTGCCAATGGTTCTGGCACGAGTCTAATGATGATGCGGAGTGTTGAAAAAGCAATGAAAGAATTAGGTGTACCGATTACAAAAATTCATCATTGCGCCATTTCAGAAGGAAAAAGCTCTGCTAGCCAATACGACGTTGTTTTTACTCCAGTCAATTTTTTACAAATGTTTCAGCAAGCTGAAAAACGTGGAGTCACAGTGATTGGCATTAAAAATGTAATGTCTGCAAAAGAAATTCAAGAAAAATATATGGCTTCAGATCGTTATCAAAAATCTGAATAAAAGGATGGGAAAGATGAAAAGACCAAACTTACAAATCGCTTTAGATCATAATAGATTAGAAGACGCTTTAGCAGATTGTATGAAAGTCGGAGAAATTGTCGATATTATCGAAGTTGGCACTATTTTGTGTTTACAAGAAGGCCAAAAAGCAATTCGTTGTTTAAAACGCATGTTTCCTAATAAAACGATTGTTGCTGATACAAAATGTGCTGATGCGGGCGGTACAGTTGCTCGTAATGTCGCACAAGCAGGCGCTGATTTCATGACGGTTATTTGTTGCGCCACCTTGCCAACGATGGCTGCAGCTCAAAAAGAAGTCCGAGAATTACAAGTAGAACTATATGGAGATTGGACAATGCAACAAGCTCGACAATGGCGAGAATTAGGGATTAATCAGGTGATTTATCATCAAAGTAGAGATGCTCTTTTAGCTGGCGGCAGTTGGGGAGAGAAAGATTTGAATAAAGTTCAAGAACTAATTGACTTAGACTTTGAAGTGTCCGTCACAGGTGGTTTAACTGTCGAAACGCTTGAATTGTTTCGAACAATGGCAGTTGCAACATTTATTGCGGGCCGTGGGATTACTGAATCAAAAAATCCTGAACAAGCAGCCAAAGATTTTCAAAAAAAAATCGATCAGATTTGGAAGTGATAAAATGGCACGAATTGGACTGTATGAAAAAGCACTCCCGCAAAATTTAACTTGGGCAGAACGATTAACATGGGCCAAAAAGTTAGGGTTTGATTTTTTAGAAATGTCAATTGATGAATCCGATGAACGTTTAGCACGATTGGCTTGGACACCAAGCCAGTTACAAGAACTTTCTCAATTAATGGTGAAAGAAGATTTTTTTATCCATTCTTTGTGTTTAAGTGGTCATCGGCGGTTCCCTTTAGGCTCTTTAAATAAAGAAACACGTGAAAAAGGACGGAAAATTTTATCTCAAGCGATTCGTTTGGCTTATCAATTAAACATACGGGTAATTCAAATAGCTGGCTATGACGTCTTTTACGAAGAAAAAACTGCCGAAACAAGGGAATTTTTTCTTCAAGGTCTGAAAAAGGGCGTTGAGGAAGCTGCACAATACGGTGTCATTCTGGCTGTTGAGATTATGGATGACCCTTTTATGAATAGCATACAAAAATTTCTAGAAATTAAGGAACAAATTCCGTCTCCTTTTTTGCATGTCTATCCTGATTTAGGTAATTTGTCTGCTTGGCCGGAAAATAATCCGGCGGTTGAGCTTGAAAAGGGAATTGCTGAAATCGCTGCTATTCACTTAAAAGATACCTTCGCTGTAACAGACACATTTGAAGGGAAGTTTCGGGAAGTTACTTTTGGAGAAGGCTGTGTTGATTTTACAGGCTTATTGAAAACACTCAAGCGGTTAAACTATAGTGGTCCTTTTTTAATTGAAATGTGGAATGAAACGGATTTGAATTTTCAAGAAAAAATTCAAGCCGCGCAGCAGTATCTCTATCCCAAATTAGTAGAGGCGGGTTATTATGAACAATAAAGCGATCATCCAAGCAATGAAACAACGTGTTTATGAAGCGAATCTGGCTTTGCCAAAACTGGGCTTAGTCAAATTAACGTGGGGCAATGTTAGTGAAATCAATCGGTCATTAGGGATTATCGTAATTAAACCAAGCGGCGTCAAATATCAAGAAATGACCAAGGAACAGATGGTAGTGACTGATTTAAAGGGACAACTATTGGAAACCAATGCATTAAAGCCGTCTTCTGATTTACCCACGCATCTTTATCTCTATCAAAAAATGCCAGAAATTGGAGCGATTGCGCACACGCACTCCCTGAATAGTGTTACGTGGGCTCAAGCAGGGCGAGCCTTACCTCCTTACGGTACCACCCATGCGGATGCTTTTTATGGCGCTGTACCTTGCACAAGAGCGCTCTCTGAAAGTGAAATTAAAGAAAATTATGAAGAAGAGACTGGCAAAGTCATTGTTGAAACATTTCATGAACAAGAACTAGATCCTTTAGCAGTTCCAGGAGTGCTAGTTTATGGACATGGCCCATTTACTTGGGGAATGACTCCGGAAAAAGCAGTTGAAAACAGCTTGATTTTAGATGAAATCTGTTCAATGGCACGTTTGACGGAAATAATTAATCCAGCTGTTGAACCAATTGATCATTTTTTATTGGATAAACACTATTTTAGAAAACATGGGATTTCCGCTTATTATGGTCAGTGATGGCTGTGATGAAACGTGTGAAAAAGAAGGATAACTGACTGATTAATTGGTCTTTTATAAAAACTTAGTTGTCTGTTATGGGACAACTAAGTTTTTATTTTTTTAAGAAAGCGTTCTCTTTTTTGGGGGAGAATAGAACAAAACGTTAATTTTCGTTTGTTAAGTTATGAAGAATTTGCGAATTCCAAGACTTTTTCCGCAGAATTAGGTACAATAAGTTACGTGTTAAAGAATTAGAAATGGAGGCAACCCAATCATGATAGGGACTGCTGTAAAAGAATTATTATTAGAAAAACAAGAAACATTTTTAGTACCCGCCGAAAATGTCGCCAATGTAATGTGTTTAAATCCGTTAAGTCACGCGGCATTAGTCTTATCGCAAGTTCGCTATTCCAAGATTCCTGTGTTAGATAAGGGAGATCGCTTTGTTGGCTTAATCGGCTTGACAGACGTTGTAGATAAAATGTTTGATTTGACTTCAGTGGATTTTGAAAAATTGAATGAATTTACTGTGGCCGATGTAATGGAAGTCAATGTTCCTGTAATTGGTGAATCGTGGGATTTAGAAGAAGTGTTACATTTATTAGTAGATGCTTCTTTTTTACCAGTGGTTGATGATAATCAACGCTTTAAAGGTATCATTACACGCAAAGAAATTTTAAAAGCGGTCAATCATATGGCGCATGAATTAGAAAAACATCATCTTGTTCTGCCTAAATCAGAAGAAGAAATGAAAGTAATTTAAATAAAACGCAAGAAACTCTTTACTTTTTTCTCATAAATGCGTTATTCTGTATGATAACACGAAGTAAAGGAGTGCTGTGATTGGACGCATATGAGATTATTCAGTATATTGGCGATGCCAAAAAGCAAACGCCTGTTAAAGTAACACTGAAAGGGCAATTAAAAGAAGTCACGTTTCCGGAAACAATTAAGGTCTTTAATAATTGTAAAACTGGGACATTGTTTGGCGATTGGGCTGACGTAAAACCTTTTTTAGAAGCAAACAAAGAAAAAATTGAGGATTATGTTGTAGAAAATGATGCACGTAACTCAGCAATTCCTTTTCTTGATCTGAAAGACATTAATGCTCGGATTGAACCAGGTGCTTTGATTCGCGAAAAAGTTGAAATTGGCGATCAAGCGGTGATTATGATGGGGGCTATTCTAAATATTGGCGCCGTCGTTGGTGCAGGGACTATGATTGATATGGGCGCTGTTTTAGGCGGTCGTGCAACTGTAGGGAAGCATTGTCATATTGGCGCAGGAACGGTTTTAGCTGGTGTCATTGAACCACCAAGTGCAGCACCTGTGGTTATTGAAAACGAGGTTGTCATTGGAGCGAATGCGGTCGTACTAGAAGGGGTTCGTGTTGGTGAAGGTGCCGTTGTGGCTGCTGGGGCAGTAGTTGTGGAAGACGTTCCAGCGCATACCGTTGTCGCAGGCGTGCCAGCAAAAGTAATTAAACAAATTGATGATAAAACCAAGAGTAAAACAGAGATTTTAGAAGAATTACGTAAACTCTAAAAATAAATTAGTCAGTCGCGATGAAGAAACTTCTTCATGGCGGCTTTCGATTACCCAAAAAATGAAGGAGTGGCTTTTGTGGAGCAAGAAGAATTAATTGCGATTAGACGGCAACTACATCAAATACCTGAAATCGGTCTAGAAGAAAAGGAAACACAAGCCTTTTTACTTAATGAAATTGATAAAATGAAGCAACCTTATCTGCAAGTTCGAACATGGCAAACGGGGATTTTAGTCTTCATAGAAGGCAAAAATCCTCAGAAAACCATCGGCTGGCGTGCTGATATTGATGGTTTGCCTATTCAAGAGGAAGTGGTTTCTGCTTTTCAATCAAAACGACCAGGGTTTATGCATGCCTGTGGGCACGATTTTCACATGACAATCGGTTTAGGGGTTTTGAAAGAATTAAGTCAACAGCAACCAGACAATAACTTTTTATTTTTATTTCAACCTGCTGAAGAAAATGAAGCAGGGGGGATGTTGATGTATGAAGATCACGCGTTTGGTGAGTGGTTACCTGATGAATTTTATGCGCTTCATGTTAATCCTGATTTGCCAGTCGGAACTATTAGTACCAGAGTAGGGACATTGTTTGCTGCCACTTGTGAAGTGAACATTACCTTAAAAGGAAAAGGTGGACATGCGGCTTTTCCGCATCAAGCAAATGATATGGTCTTAGCGGCCACAAATTTAATTCAGCAAGCGCAAACGATCGTTAGTCGAAATGTTGATCCTGTGGTTGGGGCAGTCGTTACCTTTGGGACTTTTCATGCAGGGACTGCCTGCAATGTGATTGCCGAAGAAGCAACTTTATCTGGTACAATTCGCACATTGACAGCAGAAACTAATGAACAAACGCAGCGAAGAATTCGCGAAATTAGTGAAGGTATTGCGCAATCTTTTCAATGTGAAGTAACTGTTCATCTTGATCAGAAAGGGTATTTACCTGTAGTGAATGAGCCCGCATGTACCACGAATTTGATTGAATACATGAGCAAACAAGCAACAGTTCAATTTCAACAAGCGCCGGTTGCAATGACAGGTGAAGATTTTGGCTATCTATTGTCTAAAGTCCCAGGCACGATGTTTTGGTTAGGCGTGGCAAGTCCCTACAGCCTTCATTCTGCTAAGTTTGAACCGAACGAAGAGGCGTTATTGTTTGGAGTGGAGGCAGTTAGTGGGTTTTTAAAATCATTGGACAATTAGAAAAACAGCCACCAGATAACTAATAAATATCTGGTGGCTGTTTTTTATTTTGCAATAATGGGCGTATTGGGAATCGTAAAGCCGGCCTCTGTTAATGCTTTGATATATTGAGCTAGAAATTCTTCTTTGACCGCAAATTGTTTGCCGTTTAGTACATACATGGTCGTTCGCACCGCAAAGTTGCCATTGCCTAAATCGACCATACCAAAAATATCTGGCCCAGTTTGAATACTTTCGATATACTTTTCTTTTAACGTTTCATTGACTTCTGTAATCACTTCACAAATTTTTTCATAACCTTCTTCAGGATTGATGCGGACATCAATTAACACTTGCATATTGGCACGAGACAGGTTACTGATTGTGGTGATGTTTCGGTTTGGAATAAAATGAACAGTTCCATCAACCGCTTTAATTTGAGTGGTTCGTAATCCGACAGAAGTAACAGTTCCTTCAATATTTAACGCCAATAAGCGAATATAATCGCCTACATCCATTTGTTGTTCTAAAATAATGAAAAATCCGGTAATTAAGTCATTCATGAATCCTTGAGCCCCTAAACCAATGGCAACACCGGCAATTCCCGCTCCAGCTAATAATGAGCCAACAGGCACACCGACAATGGTCAAAAGAGAATAGATGAAGAAAAAGAACAGCGTATATTGAAATGCATTAATGATTAAAGTGTGTAACGTTTTTAAACGGCTTTCACTAAAATGTTGCTTTTTACTATAATTTGCATAGGTGCGATCAATTAAATATTTCCCGATTCGCTGAATAATAAAAAATAGAAAAATTAAAAATAAAATTGATAAACTTTTTTCAATTAAGGTAGCGACAATGGCATCCCAATTAATATTGTTCCAAAAGCGTTGTAGCGCGCTCACTTTTTTTACGGTCGCTTCTGCTAAATCAGGAGCAGAAGAATCGACTGTTTCAGTACTGGCTAAACCAAGTATCAACATAAAAATCCAACTTTCTCTAAAATTTCTTCTTTTAGTATACTAAATCTCTCGGCGAAAGGGGAAGAAAATAGAAAGTTTTTTTAAAGACTTAACATGTTTTTTTAGGAATGTTATAATTTTGTAAATAAATAATATATTTTATAATTTTGTTAAAGGTTGTGAGTGCTGCGTGAAAGTTTCAATTGAATGGGCAAAAAATGATTTACTTTCTAAATTACCTGTAACAATTTTTATTGATGAACGATGTGCCACTCGCTTGACGGCTGACAAGCGACGAACATTCATCTTCCATAATCCAGTCGCTTTACGATTAGGGAGTCGTTTTTTTAGTAGTCAGATAATCGAAATTGCGGAATCATGTACATTGAAAGTTTCCTTTAATTGGTCCTGTGTTTATCTCTTTTGTATCTGGTTACTTGCAGTTAAACTGTGGATTGGAAGCGTTAGCGGTCGAACAATTGTAGTTGTGGCACTAATCGGAGTGCTGACCTATTGGCGTCGTTATTTATTAAAAATAAAGAAAATGACCTGACAAGTCGTGATTGTTTCGTGAAAGAAGAATGCGTAGTATACTAAAAGTAATGAAAATGAAGGGACTGAAGAAACACATGACTTTGGATAAAACAAAAAAATTAGCAAACGGCAATGAAATGCCACGCCTAGGTCTAGGCGTTTGGCGTGTAGAAGATGGCTCAGAAGCAACAAATTCAGTAAAATGGGCTTTAGAAGCGGGTTATCGCTTGATTGATACGGCAGCCGTTTATAAAAACGAAGTAGGGGTGGGCGAAGGCATTCGTCAATCGGGTATTCCCCGTGAAGAAATTTTCGTGACGACGAAATTATGGAATGAAGATCAAGGCTATGAAAATGCGATTAAAGCATTTGATAAAAGCTTAGAAAAATTAGGGCTAGACTATGTTGATTTATATTTAATTCACTGGCCTGTTGCTGGTAAATATAAAGAATCATGGAAAGCATTAGAAGAAATTTACGCAAGTGGTCGTGCCAAAGCAATTGGCGTTTCCAATTTTCATCAACATCATTTGGAAGATTTATTAACAGAAGCAAATGTTGTGCCAATGGTGGATCAAATTGAATTACATCCTACGTTAACACAAGAACCGCTACGAAAATATTTAGCCGAAAATAAGATTGCCGTGGAGGCTTGGTCTCCTCTAGGACAAGGTAATTTATTATCTGAACCAGTACTAGTGAAAATTGGTGAAAAATATGGTAAATCAGCGGCCCAAGTAATTATTCGTTGGCACTTACAAAATGATATTATCGTGATTCCTAAATCTGTTCACGAAAAAAGAATTCAGGAAAATTTTGCTGTCTTTGATTTTGAATTAACACCAGAAGAAATAACCGCAATTAATCAGTTAAATAAGGATCATCGTTTTGGTGCAGATCCAGATAATTTTGATTTTTAAGTATGATAGCAAGCAAAAACGGAGGGGCGAAAGACGTCCCTCCGTTTTTACTATAATTTTTGAACAAAGTAGTTAAAGAGTGCTTGGGATTTGGCATCACGTGCGTACATTAGTTCAGGATGCCATTGAACAGCTAATAAAGGCTGCTGTTCATTTGTTGATTCCACTGCTTCTGCAAGGCCATCAGAGGACCAAGCAGTAACGCGTAAATCTTTTCCTAAAGTATGTAGTGCTTGGTGATGGTACGAGTTGACTTGACCAGTTGTACCATATATGTTTGATAATTGACTGTCTGGTTCAACATCAATACGATGCGTCGCAAAGATTGGTTGAGTGGGTTGTTGTCCGTGCTTAACTGACCATTGAGGATACATCGATAAATCTTGATATAATGTGCCACCTAAAGCAACATTGACTAATTGCATTCCACGGCAAACCGCAAAAATAGGTTTGTTTTGTTTTAAGGCTTCTTCAATTAGGGCTAACTCAAACTCGTCACGATCACGATTCGTTTCTTCTAATTTTATATGGGGTTCTTGTCCGTAAAATTCAGGGGCAACATCTTGACCGCCTGCTAAAAGTAGTTTATCAATTTGTTGTATATACGTAGTGGCTAACTCTTTGGGGCCAATTGGCAAAACGAGAGGAACGCCACCTGCGGCTTGAACAGCGCTGACAAAACCTTGTGGGGTGTACGTCACTTGGTTACCGTGAAACACTTCAGCTGCCTGCAAAAGTTGATTGCCAGCGATTCCAATAATTTTTTTTGTCATAATAACATCACATCCTCAATAAATTCATACGTTCTATTGTAGCACTTTTTTTGAAAAAAGTGTTTGAGAAGAAGTCGAGACAAGTTTTGTCTCGGACAGCTCTCAAACACAAAAAGCTCAGTAAGTGAACAAGTGAAACTTTTTAACGTTCACGAATGACTTCGATTTTATAACCATCTGGGTCGACAACAAAGTAATAAGATGGTGCAGTTCCAGGTAAGCCTTTTAAGTCAGTGACAGTAAAGCCAGCCGCTTGATGTTTTTCGTGTAATCCTTCTAAATCATCTGTACTGATGGCGATATGACCATAACCGTTTCCTAAATCGTATGCTTCATGATCATAATTATAAGTTAGTTCTAGTTCGTAGTCGTCTCCTGGTAAAGTTAAATAAACCAAAGTAAATTTATTTTCTGGAAAATCACGACGGCGACTTTCTTCAAAATTGAAGGCTTTTTGATAGAAATCTAATGATGCCTCTAAATCTTTTACACGCACACATGTATGAGCCATTTTCATAGTTAAAAACTCCCTTTCAAACTTAATTATATTTCCAACGTTAATAGTAGCATAGATAAACGTGAAATGTAGAGAAAAACGCTTGGTTTCTGACTTGTTCTAAAGGAATTTCTCAGGTAAAATAGATGAAAAGAGAAGAGGTGCGCCAATGAAAACGCCAACGTTTGGAAAAAGAGAAGAGACATTGACCTATCAAACAAGATATGCTGCATACATTATTGTTTCAAAGCCAGAAAATAACACAATGGTTCTGGTACAAGCGCCAAATGGAGCTTATTTTTTACCAGGAGGCGAAATTGAAGGCACCGAAACGAAAGAAGAAGCGATCCACCGAGAAGTGCTAGAAGAATTAGGAATTAGTGTAGAAATTGGCTGTTATTTAGGGGAAGCTGATGAATATTTTTATTCGAACCATCGCCAAACTGCCTATTATAATCCTGGATATTTTTATGTAGCGAATACTTGGCGGCAACTTAGCGAACCCTTAGAAAGGACCAATACTTTACACTGGGTTGCACCAGAAGAAGCAGTCCGTTTATTAAAAAGAGGAAGCCACCGTTGGGCCGTTGAAAAATGGCTAGCGGCAGCATCATAAAATAACGAATAACCCTCAATCTATGTTGATTAGATTGAGGGTTATTGTTATTGAAAAGAATGTTTAAATTAAAACCATTTTTTCAATAATTTGAGCGACACCATCTTCGTCATTACTAGTGGTATGCACATCGGCAATTGTTTTAACATTTTCTGTCGCATTGCCCATCGCAACACCAATCCCAGCGTAATCAATCATGGATAAGTCATTTTCATTGTCACCAATGGCCATCACTTCGTCTTTATTTAAGCCTAAATGGTCTGCCAATTTTGCTAGAGCATTGCCTTTGCTAGCATTTTTATTCATGATTTCATAGTAAAAAGGCGTACTTTTAACAGTCGTATATTTTTCGGTAAAATGTAATGGTAATTTTGCAATGGCAGGATCTAAAACTTCCGGCTCATCAATCATCATCATTTTAATAATGTTCATCTCTGGTGTCATTTCATCCACCGTACGATATTTCAAAGGCATGTTCACTAAAGATGCTTCGTGAATCGTATATTTACCAATATTGCGATTGGCAGTGTAAATAGCGGAATCATCAATTGTGTGCAAGTGAGCGCCGACTTTACGAGAATACATTTCAATTTCTAAAAAATCCTCATAACTCAAGGTATAGCGTGAAATAATCGTATTATCTTTGGTTGCTTGGACAAGCGAACCGTTGTAGGTAATCACGAAATCATTTTCACCATATAAGGCTAATTCATCCAATTGTTCTTTCACGCCTGGCAAAGGACGGCCTGTACATAAAACAATACGAACGCCTTGCTCATTTGCTTTTTGGAGCGCTTCTTTGACCCGTGGGGTAATCTTGTGTTGTGAATTTAGCAATGTTCCGTCGATATCAATAGCAACTAACTTAATTGACATAGAATCCTCCTAGAAAACCTATTTTTTTAAAACTAACGCACCATTATGAATGTAACTTGAAAACTCACGATACGTCTCATCAAATAAATCGTAATGTTTTTTATTTCCTTGGTCAAGCATTTCTTTAGGGAAATAGAAACGTTCATCTCCTTGACTCTGACCAGCAAGTGCTGCAACTAGGGGACTGACCGTTGCCAATTCCACTAATGAGCCATCTTTTTGCATTAATTCAATTTGTGTACGATGACGGTCTTTATTTGGACGATAAAAATCGTAAGGTAAATCATAGCTTGAATTAATGGCAGTATAATATTTAGGGTTGAAACCAACTTTTTCAATCAATTCCCTTAAATAAGCAATCGTTGCTGCGCTCTCTTTTTCGTTCGTAAAGGTGGCTGACTTCAGAGGCTTACGCATAAGGAAACGTTTGGCTAAATCACCTAGAATTGAATCAGGCACATCCATCCATTGTGTAAAGTACGTAGAGAGGACGCCATCATCCAATTTTAAATATTCTTGTAAGGTGAAGTCCCCTTTAAAGAATGGTACAAGCAGAGAGGCTTGTAAATCATAGTCAAATTCAGGGTTTTCAAATAATTCTTTCGCCCGATGCAATAAATGATCAAGAATCACTTCCATCCCTCGAGAAACAGGGTGGAAATAGACTTGGACATACATTTGGTAACGACTAACGATATAGTCTTCCACCGCATGCATCCCATTCATAGCAAAGGCAATGCCTCCTTTGTATGGTCGAATCACACGTAAGATTCTAGTTAAATCGAAGGTTCCGTATTCCGTCCCTGTAAAGTAAGCATCACGTAACAGATAGTCCATGCGATCGGCATCAATTTGACTAGAAATCATTTGCACCACTTGAGGATTTGGGTATTGTTTAGTAATAACGCTGGCGACTTTTTCAGGAAAATCTGCCGAAACACGATTTAAAATTTGATAGACTTCCGTTTCTGGTGAGGTGATGATTTGGACCGTGATTGCTTCATGGTTTGTATCAAAAATATGCTCGAATGTATGTGAATAAGGACCATGACCGACATCATGTAATAAAGCTGCGCAAAGTGTAATCAGGCGCTCGTCGTCATTCCAGCCGTTTTCACCTAATCGTTCCACAGAGTAGTTACGTTGGAAAATCTCACAAATCCGACGTGTAATTTCGTAAACACCCAAAGAATGGGAAAAACGACTATGTTCGGCACCGTGAAACGTAAAAGAAGAAGTACCTAGTTGCTTAATGCGACGTAATCGTTGCACTTCAGCAGAATTAATAAGGTCTAAAATCACTTGATGTTGGACATGAATATAATTATGGACGGGATCACGAAAAACTTTTTCGATTGGTAATCGTTGCTCTTTGTACGGAATCGTCATACGATCTCTCCTTTAATTAAGGCGTTTCGTTGCGCCATTTTTTCCAGCTGGACAGTTAAATTTGTTTGGAACCATTCTGAGGTTATAATTGGTTCGGTTAAGTTTGGATCAATAGATTTTTCAAATTGTTGAGGTAATGCTTCGATTAAACGGGTTTTTACGGCGTCTATTGTTAATGGAGTCTCAATCAGGGTTTCTAAATTTGCCATCACTGCTGGATCAACGGGTGGATAGCCATTTTCTCCAAATTGTTCTTGTAAGCCAGCAAGGTAAAAATCTCGAACCACTTCTCCACGAGCAAGTTGATTGCCGTTAACGCTGATGTAAATCATGACAGCAATACCGTCTTTGACGCGTCGTTGGGCAATCCCTGCAAACTTTTGACCGCCAATACTTAAATCATAAGTACCGGGACAATAGGATGTAGTAATTTCAAAGGCGTCAATCTCTTTCTCCGGAAAACTCTGACGGAGCAAAGCCCACATTAATTCATAAGCCGCATCGATACTTAATTTGTGTTCAGAATTATTTGGTAAAATAAGTGAAACATTTAAAATACCCGAATCGGCAATCACCCCTAAACCGCCGGCATTGCGAACGACTACAGAATAATCGTTTTCTTGCAGAGAAGCGATGCCTTCTTTTAGATGTGGTACACGGGTATCTTTCATGCCAAGAATCATTGCTTGATCCAATTGCCAGAAATGAATGATTGGTTGGTGCTGCATTCCTGAAAAAGTGGTTAAAACATCGGTCAAGGCAAAAGGTAAAAAATAGTCACTGTTTGTTAAACAACCTGAATCAAGGAGCATAAATGATTCGGTGTGAAGGGGAAAAGTTGTGCTCATAAAAAACGTCCTGTCTATTTATAATTACGTCATTTAATACGTTTATTTTCTTACTCTCTCTTATATTATATACAAAAAATGCAAAAAAGCATGTTATATAAACGAATTCTGAAGGAATTCTCTAAAATAGTAAACGGTTTTCTTATTAAATAGATGAAACAAATGCTTGCAACCCGTGAAAAGAGCTTATACAATAAGAAAAGGTACATAAGCAAGGAAAAATTGACTTTAGTTGACAAATACATTGAAAAAGTCAACAATAAGAAAGTTATATTTTGGAAAAGGAGTGACCATTATGGATTTATCAACAGGCGTTCCTGTATCGATTCAACTAAAAACGATTGTCCAACAAGGCAACGAACAAAAAGATTTTTTCTTTGACTTAGAAGGTCAATTAGTAAAAATGGGTGATACATTATACATTCGTTACAAAGAAGAATTATTAGAGGATACAGAACCAACCCCCGTGACCATTAAAATTGAACCAGACGGGCATGTTCAGCTGATTCGTGCTGGCGAATTACGGATGCGTTTAAGATTTGGCTATCAGGAAAAATTAGATACAAGTTATCGAACCCCTTATGGCTTGCTACAGATTAGTACGTTTACACATAATTTGCGTGTTAGTTTAAAAGATCAACCAATGTCTGGTAAGATTTTAGTTGATTATGATTTATACTCTCAAACAGAGCGAATCGGAGAATATCATTTAGAATTAGAATTTACTGCATAAATATTGCAGAATAGAATTGATTTTTTTTCAATGTTTTTGTATGATAAGGAGTAGACTGTGAAAGGACGTGTACCTCTTGGAAATTAATGTATTTGAAGGGTTAAACAAAAAAGAATTATCCATGATTGAAGTAGCACACGCTATTTTAGAACAACATGCAGATGTTATGGATTTTTCTGATTTAGTTAACCAAATCCAAAATTATCTTGGCAAGTCTGATAGTGAAATTCGTGACCAATTAGCACAATTTTATACAGATTTAAACATCGACGGTAGCTTTATCTCATTGGGAGACAATCGTTGGGGCTTACGTTCATGGTATCCAATCGATTCAATCGATGAAGAAGTTACACATGGCTTGGAAGAAGACGAAGAAGATGCACCACGTCGTAGAAAACGTAAAAAAGTAAATGCCTTCATCACTAATCCAAACGATGAAGATGTAATTGACTATAACGATGACGATCCAGAAGATGCTGAATTAACAAATGATGATGAAGAAGACATCTTGTACGATGATGAAGAAGATGAAGATGAAGAAATCAAAGCATACAACTCTGACTTACAAGAGATTGGTGCAGATTCAGACGATGATGAAGAAGACATTCCACAAATCGAAGAAGATTTAACAATCATTGATGACGATGATGTTGAAGATGAAGACGATTTTGATGACGAATATTCTGAAGAGTAAGAAACAAAAAAGCTTGATTCCTAAGAAGGAGTCAAGCTTTTTAGTTGAATGCTTAAGAAAAATGAGAAAATAGAAAAAATTATTTTCTTGAATAGAAGTACTTGACCTGATGTCCGTTTGCTTGTATTATACTACTTGGGCACCTTTAAGAAGGTCAGAAGTTTGAACGAACTTACAAGCTCCCTATTCGTAATGGATAGGGAGCTTTTCTATTTTTGTTTCTTTTTTATTTGGAGAAACGTAAGAGTCTCAAAGTTGTTTTACTTCTCTCTACAAAATATTATCAAAGAAAGGGTTTTTAACTATTATGACAAAATACATCTTTGTTACAGGTGGCGTGGTTTCTTCTATCGGAAAAGGGATTGTCGCAGCATCTTTAGGACGATTATTAAAAAATCGTGGATTAAAAGTAACGATTCAAAAATTCGATCCATATATTAATGTGGATCCGGGGACAATGAGTCCTTACCAACATGGAGAGGTTTTTGTCACAGATGATGGTGCCGAAACAGATTTGGACTTAGGTCACTATGAACGTTTTATTGATATTAACTTAAATAAATACTCAAACGTAACCACTGGAAAAATTTATTCAGAAGTCTTACGTAAAGAACGTAAAGGGGAATACTTAGGTGCAACAGTGCAAGTTATTCCACACATTACCAATGAAATCAAAGAAAAAATCATGCGTGCAGCGAAAATGACGGATGCCGATGTGATTATCACAGAAGTAGGTGGTACTGTCGGCGACATCGAATCATTACCTTTCCTAGAAGCATTGCGTCAAATGAAAGCTGATATGGGTAGTGACAACGTAATGTACATCCATACAACCTTGATTCCTTACTTAAAAGCGGCTGGCGAAATGAAAACTAAACCAACACAACATAGTGTCAAAGAATTAAGAAGTTTAGGGATTCAACCAAATATTTTAGTGGTCCGTACAGAATTACCTGTTTCTCAAAACACTAAAAACAAATTAGCACAATTCTGTGATGTTAATCCAGAAGCGGTAATTGAATCTCGTGATGTTGAAACATTGTACTCCATTCCATTAGCACTTCAAGCACAAAACATGGATCAAATTGTTTGTGATCATTTAAAATTGGACGCACCGGCTGCAGACATGACTGAGTGGCGTGCATTAGAAGAAAAAGTTCTTAACTTGAAAAAGAAAACAAAAATTGCGCTGGTTGGTAAATATGTTGAATTACCAGATGCCTATATTTCTGTTGTAGAAGCATTAAAACATGCTGGGTTTGATTTTGATTCAGATATCGAAATTGATTGGGTTGATTCACAAGAATTAACTGCTGAAAATGTCGCTGAAAGAATTGGTTCAGCAGATGGTATTTTGGTTCCTGGTGGTTTTGGTGATCGTGGAATTGAAGGAAAAATTGAAGCGATTCGTTTTGCTCGCGAAAATGACGTACCATTCCTTGGCATTTGCTTAGGTATGCAAATGGCCTGTGTAGAATTTGGTCGTAACGTTGTGGGCTTAGAAGATGCTGGTTCTGCAGAAACTAATCCTGACGTGACAAATAACATTATTGATTTAATGGCAGATCAAGAAAACATTGAGAATTTAGGTGGCACACTACGTTTAGGTTTATATCCATGTAAATTGAAAAAAGGAACGAAAACTGCGGCAGCATACGGAAATGAAGATGTTGTCCAAGAACGTCACCGTCATCGTTATGAATTTAACAACAAATATCGTCAATTATTTGAAGAAAATGGCTTAGTTTTCTCTGGAGTTTCACCAGATAATCGTTTAGTTGAGATTGTTGAAATTCCTGAAAAACAATTTTTTGTGGCTTGTCAATTCCACCCAGAATTAATTTCTCGTCCAAATCGCCCACAACGCTTAATCAAAGGATTTGTTGGTGCAGCTTTGGCAAATAAAGAAAGTAAATAAGCAAAAATGGACGAAGTGATTCAGTTCACTTCGTCCATTTTTAATCTAAAAAAGTACGGGGCTCATCATGAGCCCCGTACTTTTTATGCTGCTTTATTTTCATCTGGTTTAGAACTACTTTCAGGTGGTTGCGGTGGTTCTTGTGAACTAGAACTTGATGGTTCAGGTGGTTGTTCCGATGTTGCCGGTTGCTCTGCTGAGGAAGAGCTTGCCGGTTGTTCGGTTGATGGTGGCGCTTCAGAGGAAGAAGGCGCACTTTCTGAACTAGAACTTGATGAACTTTCCGCTTCTTTTGTGGAAGAGGATTCCACCGTACTGCTAGATTCCGGCTGTGGTGCTGAAGAGGTAGTACTTGGTAAAACTTGTACATTTGGTACCTCATAGGCATCTTTCACGTATAATTCATTACCTACCCGCACAACACTGTCTGGCTGCACCCAGTCATCGTTTGAAACATTTTGAGACAAGTAACTCATTATTTCACGGTAAACATCCGAGGCAATCCCATAGTATTCTTGATAGATTGGTGTATTTCGATCATTGTATCCAGTCCAAACAGAAACGGCATAGTGTGTTGTATAACCAACAAAGGTACTATCCGGGGCAATTCCTTTTTCTGTTGTGCCCATTCGCGCTAAATCTTCATCAGTATAGTTAGAAGTCCCTGTTTTGGCCGCTTGGATTAAGCCTGGAATGGCGCCGTTAAATCCTGTTCCGCCGTTTAAAACATCTTTTAACATATCCGTCATCATATAGGCGGTAGAGTCTTTCATCGCACGTTTACCATCAGGTTGATAATCAACGCTAGTTCCATCATTGAAAACGACTTTGTTTACGTAATACGGTTTGTTGTAAATCCCGTTATTGGCGAAAGCCGCATAAGCTGCTGCTAATTTCAATGAGGAAATTCCATATTTATCGCCATCTACATCGCTTGTGTTACTTGAAATGGCATTCGAGGCTTCTAAGTTTTTATAGTCAATTCCTAGCCCTTTAATGAAAGGCATGATGTTTTCTTTACCAACTTCATCAAACGTCTGGACCGCGGTGGTGTTACGAGAACCCATAATCGCACGGCGCATAGTAATGACGCCTTGGTATGTTAAATCAGAGTTGAAGACATCAATGTCGGTACCAGGATATTTCGTTGGTTTATCCACCATGAGGCGACCTGTCGAATAATTTAAATTCTCAATTGCGGGACCATAATCCATGATTGGTTTCACGGTTGAACCAACATCACGTTGGGTGTTAACAGCTAAATTGTTTCCTAATTGCACATCATCAGGAATGTTACGACCCCCAATTTGTGCTCGGACTTGTCCAGAGGCAACATCAATAACGGTTGAAGCTACTTGCATTTTATCATCTGGAAACGCAACGTATTGATCACTGTTGACAATATCGTAAAGTTGTTTTTGGGCATTCATATCTAAGTTTGTGTAGATATCTAGTCCGTCTGTGTAAACATTTTTACCAGTTTTTGCTTTCACTTCATTGATTACTTCTTTGACGTAATTATCTACGACTTTTCGATTGTCATCACTGGCTTTTAATGGCACTAAGCCTTCATTAATCGGGGTAGCTTTAGCTTTTTCGTACTCTGCTTTCGAGATTTTTTTATTGTCGTACATTGTGTAGAGTACAACATCCCGGCGTTCTTTAGCAGTATCTGGTTTTGTATAGGGATCGTATGAGTTTGGCGCTTGTGGCATTCCTGCCAGTAGGGCCGTTTGTGGTAAATCAAGTTCAGATAAATGTTTACCATAATAATTTTCAGCCGCTGTTTCCATTCCATAAAAACCATTCGCCATGTAGACTTTGTTAATGTAGTAAGTTAAAATTTCTTCTTTTGATTTTTCACGTTCTAAACGAACAGCCATCCATGCTTCTTGTGCTTTCCGTTTCAAGGTTTGGTCAGATTCTTTTGTAGAGAAGTAGGACAATTTAATTAATTGTTGGGTTAAGGTACTTCCCCCTTGTAATCCACCATTTTTGACATTTGAAAGGGCAGAACCGATAATCCGAATCGGATCCACACCAATGTGTTTATAGAAACGACGGTCTTCGACAGAAACAATGGCATCTTTTAATAATTGAGGCACATCATTTGGTTGAATTAATTCACGCTTTTCTGCGCCTAAATCCTCAAAAATTTCATTATTAATATCGTAAAGCTTCGATGAAACTGTCGCATTCAGTTTGTCATCTTCTAATTTTGGGGCTTGTCGTGCATAGAACCAAAAAAGACCAACGCCTGCTAAAAAAGCGACCATCCCAGCGATAAGTAAGCCAAGAAAGATTTTTAAAACAAGCCGTTTTTTCTTTTTCGGCGGTTGTGTCTTTTTCTTGTAACTCGACTTCGATGAGGTGTTGGATGCATGTCTAGCAGCTCGCGAGCCTGAATTTGCGGTTGGCATAAATAGCAACTCCTTTGTTATACTTTCAAAACTTTATGAATCTAGTGTGTCTGAATATATTGTTCCACTGCGTCGAGATAAGGGATTCGCGGTGCGATTCCAAAAGATAATTCAATTCCTTCTTTCTCGATGAGTGCAAGCGGCATAGATTTTTTTCCAGTAACTGCTTGGTTTTTCCAATGCGTTATTAGATTTTCACCACTAAAAAAGAAGCAGCGTTTTAAGCTTGAAAACCATAATAGCACAAAACAAATCCCTTGTTGTGCTATACATTGTTCCATATGATCAATTTGATGTTGATGAAAATTTTTAAAGGGAAAGGACGTGGTATTTTTCGTTTCTTTCGCTTCAAAATCTATGTAACGGCCTTGATATACACCGTTATAATCAGTCGTTGAAGCTTGTCTAAAGTAGGCCTCCTTAATAACAGCCGCACTTCGTTTGGGATAATCTACTTTAACAATTTGAACAGGAGTGGGTTTCTTATGAACGACTGCTTGCTTATTCAATAGATAATATTGATTGCTTTGATTGATCGCTTCTTCGAAATCCATCCCACGATTACCAAATTCAACGGGGCGTTTCTTTTTTACTTGTTTTTTTGGTGATTGTGCTTCATGATGATTATAAGGTATTCCGTTAGGATAATGGAACGTCACGTTTATCACACTCCTAGCCTGTATTATACCAAAAAAAAGACCTGAAAGAAAAGGGATGACTTATGGAAATGATAAAAACCCTCTATGTCACCGGTTATCGCAGCTTTGAATTGGGGATATTTCAAGGAAAAGACCCGAAAATCACAGTTATTAAAAATGTCTTAAAAAAAGAGTTAGCCAGTTATATTGAAGCGGGAGTAGAATGGATTTTGATTTCTGGCAATTTAGGTGTTGAACTTTGGACAGCTGAAGTAGTTGGGGAATTAAAAACGGAATATCCAGAAGTCCAGCTAGGTTTGCTTTATCCATTTAAAGACTTTGGCAATAATTGGAATGAACAAAATCGAGAACTGTTAACGAAAGCGGAAAGTTTGGCTGATTATATCAACTCAGTAAGTCACCAGCCCTATCAATCGCCAGCACAATTAAAAATGCATACAAAATTTCTTTTGGAACATTCTGGGGGCAGCTTACTTATTTATGACAAAGAGTACCCTGGCAAAACGGAGTATTTTTTAAAGGATGCACAACATTTTTCGGAACGAGAACCCTATGATATTCGCTTAATTACAATGGATGATTTACAAAACTCGGTGATTGATTAGAGAATCTGTTTGATTTTCTAGCTATTTTTCGTTACAATAGTATTTGTGGAACTATGAAATTTTCTATCGTAAATAAACAAATGAGGTGTAAACATGGCAAATTTAGTATATAGTCCTAAAGACATTTTACAAAAAGAATTTAAAACGAAAATGATGAACGGGTATGACCCAATTGAAGTAGACGAATTTTTAGACAATGTTATTAAAGACTACGAAGCTTATAATAAAGAATTATTAAGCTTGCAAGAAGAAAACAGCCGCTTAATGGCAAAATTAGACCAATTATCAAAAGCCCAACCAACGCCTCGTGTTGCTCAAGAAGTACCAAAAAGTGCAGCAGTGACCAACTTTGATATTTTAAAACGTTTATCAAACTTAGAGCGTGAAGTTTTTGGTAAAAAGTTAGATGAAACACCTTCAACACCTGTAACGCCTTCTGCACCGTCAATGCCTGCAGAACCAGCGAATCATGATGTTGATAATGCACAAACACGTCAATTTTAGCAAGACAATTTAAGTCAAGTTTTCACGAGGAACAAAAAGCATTTGTTAGAATAGCGGACACTTGTTGTAGTGTGTAAATTTTTGCTGTTCGTTTAAACAGATTTGTAATTTTCGGGTGATCGCGGTTTGCTTATGCAAGCTGAGGAAAGTCCATGCTCGCACAAGCTGAGATGCTTGTAGTGTTCGTGCTTAGCGAAATCATAAGCTAAGGTACTCTTTTAGAGTAACGGCAGGAAAAATGACTAAGGTTTCGACTATGTCAAAGTATCCTTGAAAGTGCCACAGTGACGAAGCGATGTGGGAAACTCCATCGGTGGAACGCGGTAAACCCCTCGAGCGAGCAACCCAAACAATGGTAGGGGCGCTCTTCTAAAGGAAATGAACGAGTAGAAGAGGCAGAGTTTACTCTGCAGATAGATGATGACCGTCACCAATTTTTCCTGAAGAATTGGTGATACAGAACATGGCTTATAGAAAATTACAAGTAATTCAGGAAGACCTTCCAACGTAGTTGTGAAGGCTTTTTTTACGAAAAGAATAAAAAAATGTTAAAATAAAGAAACTGAGATAAAAGTAGTAAGCTGTCTGTTCTAAAGAGGCTGGGACAGGACCGTTTAGTTCAGAGAAAGCTGACAATTACAAAAAACAAGCGGAGCAGTAGTCGGCAGGACTGTTAGCTCCAGACAATAAAAAAGAGTCAAGAAGGAGTTTTTATGACGAAAGAAAAAACATTCAAACTTGTTGCAACGGCTGCTAGTGGCTTAGAAGCATTAGTTGGAAAAGAATTGCGTGATTTAGGGATTCCCTGTGAAGTAGAAAATGGCCGGGCCGTCTTTGAAGGAACAGTTGAAACAATTGCTACTGCCAATTTATGGCTACGAACAGCAGATCGGATTAAAATCGTCGTTGGCGAATTTAACGCCTATAGTTTTGATGAATTATTTGAAAAAGTTAAAGCACTTCCTTGGGAAGATTATTTGCCTTTAGATGCAGAATTTCCAGTTGCAGGTAAATCAATTAAGTCAAAATTGTATAGTGTTCCTGATTGCCAAGCCATCACCAAAAAAGCCATTGTTAACCGTTTAAGAGAAGTTTACCATCGTCCAGCGACGGTGCCTTTAACCGAAACAGGAGCTTTGTTTAAATTAGAAGTGGCTCTTCTAAAAGATAAAGTGACGTTGACGTTGGACACGACTGGACCAAGTTTATTTAAACGAGGCTATCGCATTGAAAAGGGGGGCGCACCTCTTAAGGAAAACATGGCAGCTGCTTTAGTGATGTTGACCAATTGGCGCAAAGATCGTCCTTTTTATGATCCAGTTTGTGGTTCTGGAACAATTTGTATTGAAGCAGCATTAATTGGCCATAACATTGCCCCTGGCTTTAATCGTAGTTTCACTTGTGAAACATGGGATTGGGTTGATCCAGCAATTTTTGAAAAAGTACGTAACGAAGCCGAGGCAAAGGCAGACTACGATGTTGAATTAGATATCTGTGGCTCAGATGTTGATGGGCGAATGATTGAAGTCGCACGAGCGAATGCTGAGGAAGTTGGTTTAGGTGATTCAATTACTTTTAAACAATTGGCATTAAAAGATTTTACAACCGAGAAGGAATATGGTGTAATGGTAGCTAACCCGCCTTATGGTGAGCGTTTAGGAGAAGAGGAAAGTGTTCGTCGTTTGTATAAAGAAATGGGCCATGTTTTCCGTCCGTTAACTACTTGGAGCAAGTATATACTGACGAGTGATCTTGCTTTTGAAGAATATTATGGTGCCAAAGCTACTAAAAAACGGAAGCTTTACAACGGAGCCTTACGAACAGATTTATTCCAATACTGGGGAACACGTCCACCAAGAAAACCACGGGAAGACTAAGAAAGCTGGTGTAAAAAAATGAAGGAAGCTGTATTTTTACAAGAAGTGAAAGAAATTCAATTACTAAAAAATGCCTTGACATTATTAGACTGGGATTCATCAACTGGGATGCCAGAAAAAAGTAGTCCTTTTCGAGGAGAAGTAGAAGGGTATTTAACCGGATTATATTTTGAACGAAGTATTGGCCCAGTTATTCAAGAAGCATTGGCCTATTTTGAGACACGCCCTGAAGAATTATCTGAATTAGGGAAACTGGTTTTTGAAAAAGTAAAAGAAGAATATGCTTTGAATAAAAATGTTCCAGCTGAACGTATGCAAGAATATGTTAAAGTATTAAACCAAGCACATACAGATTGGCTAAAAGCACGCGCTGCACAAGATTTCGGCTTGTTAGAAGAAACCTTAACGAAGGTCGTTGCGTTCCAAAAAGAGTTCATTCCTTATTGGCAAAAAGAAGAAAAAACTCCGTATGATGTGTTATTAAATCAATTTGAACCAGGGATGACGGTTGAGAAACTAGACCAAGTATTCGACCAAGTAAAACAAGGGATTCAAGAGATTCGGACCGTTTTAGCAGAAAAAGGTACGCCGCCTAGAACTGACTTTTTATCTAGAAAAATGACCAAAGAACAACAACGCCGTTTTGTGATTGGTGTGGTTGAACAATTAGGCTATGATTTTTCAAAAGGCCGATTAGATGATACAGTTCATCCATTTATGACAGCTCTAAATCGAAATGATGCGCGGATTACTACGCGCTGGGAAGAAAATAATTTCTCAATGGCAACATTTGGTGTGATTCATGAAGCGGGTCATGGGATGTACGAACAAAATTTTGATCCTAAATTTGACTTTACGCCGCTAAGCGAAGGTGCCTCTATGGGGATTCACGAATCACAATCGCTCTTTAATGAAATTATCATTGGTAGCAACCGGGCTTTTTGGCAAAAACAATACCCGTTTTTCCAAGAATGCGCAGAAGGCACTTTTGATGATATTGCTTTTGAAGATTTCTATGCTTCTTTAAAAGAAACGAAAGCAAGTTTGATACGGATTGATTCCGATAGTCTCACCTATCCTTTGCATATCATTATTCGTTATGAAATTGAGAAAATGTTGTTTAATGGTTCTTTGGAAGTCGCTGATTTGCCAAAAGTGTGGAACGAAAAATACCAAGAGTACTTAGGCGTATCACCTGAAAATGATTTAGAAGGCGTCCTTCAAGATGTTCATTGGTCTGGCGGTAGCTTTGGTTATTTCCCATCTTATGCCTTGGGTTATATGTACGCCGCACAACTATTTCACGCAATGAAACAAGAATTATCTGTTGATGAAATTTTAGCTTCGGAGGATTATTCTGATATCCGTAAATGGTTAACACAACATATTCATCAGTACGGCGCTTCACGTAAACCAAATCAATTAATTTATGATGCAACGGGAGAAGAATTGAATCCTAGTTATTTAATTGATTATATGAAAGCTATTTATTTTGATGTTTATCATGTGCAATAAGTGAAACAAGCAAGGGGAAGTGGACAACAACAATGTTATCAATTCGTGAATATTTAGAAGCTGGTGAAACAACAATCTCAAACTTACTATTTGATCATTACCAAAAAATTGGTTTGAAAGATGATGAATTTCTCTTTTTACTGCAACTTTTTCGTTCGCAAAATGCAGGCGATTTATTTCCAGACTTAATGGCGATTGCAGAGACGATGGGCAAAACGCCAGATACGATTTATAAGTTATTAAATCAATTGGTTTCTCGCGGATTTATTCGAATTGAAACACAACAAAACCAAAAAGGTCAAATGATGGATACGTATGATTTACTGCCTGTTTTTCAAAAGATTCAATTATTTTTACAAACGAGCAAAGAAAAACAAGTTGTCGCAAACCACGAAGATGAAATTAAACAGCTTTACCAAGGCTTTGAAAAAGAATTCGGACGTCCACTTTCACCCATTGAATTAGAAATGATTGGTCAGTGGTTGAACACGGACCATTATTCCCCTGAGTTAATCCGGTTAGCGTTGCGAGAAGCTGTTTTAAATCAGGCGTATAGTTTGAAATATATTGATCGTATTTTACTTGCGTGGGAGCGTAAAAATATTACCACCAAAGAACAAGTGGCTGCTGATCAGAAAAAACGAAAAGATTCTATGATTCAAAATGAGATTGAACAACAAGGTCAGACACAAGAATCGTTACCAAAGGTTACATTACACAATTGGTTAAATCCAGAAGACAGTGAATAAAAAGGAGGTGGGCCATGCTATCAAAAGAGAAAACGATGGAAGCTATTGAAATTATGTATGAGATGTTTCCAAATGCAGAATGTGAATTAAAACATAAGAATCCTTTTGAATTATTAATTGCTGTGATTTTAAGTGCGCAAGCAACCGATGTATCGGTAAATAAAGCGACTCCTGGTTTATTCGCAGCTTTTCCAACACCAGAAGCTTTAGCAGCTGCGCCGGTGGAGGAGATTATTGCTAAAATAAAAACCATTGGCTTATATCGCAATAAAGCAAAAAATATTAAAGCATGTGCACAACAACTTTTAGAACGTTTCAATGGAGAAGTTCCGCAAACCAGAGATGAACTGGTCAGTTTACCTGGCGTGGGGAGAAAAACAGCCAATGTAGTAATGGGAGATGCTTTCGGCGAACCGGCTTTTGCAGTAGATACACACGTGGAACGAGTGTCCAAGCGCCTTAGAATTTGTAAGCTAAATGCGAATGTTACTGAAGTTGAGCAGACCTTAATGCGTAAAGTTCCGAAAGAACTCTGGGTGAAAACGCACCATACCATGATTTTCTTTGGACGTTATCACTGCCTAGCAAGAGCGCCTAAATGTGAAGCCTGTCCGCTACTCTATATGTGTCAAGAAGGCAAAGAACGGATGAAAGGGAAATAACACATTTTTTCCTAAAAAAGCGAGCCACAAGTCCAACCGACTTGTGGCTCGCTTTCTTTTTTTGATTTTTAAGAAACGCAACAAATGATTGCGGTTTCTTAAAAATTGATTTAGTATAGACAGTGTGGTATATACTAGAAAATTTATTTTTTTGAAGAAAGATAGGCGATGAAATGACAGAAAATGCACCCAAATTTAAGCAAATTTCTGCAGAAATTGAAAAGAAGATTCGAGACGGTCTGTATGTAAGTGCACAAAAATTACCTTCAGAATATGATTTAGCTAAAGAATATAACTGCAGTCGCTTGACCATCCGTAAAGCGATTGATGATTTGATCCGCAAAAATATTTTGGTAAAACGACATGGTAAAGGTAGTTATGTGATGTCGCAAGCGAAAATTCAAAGTGGTCGCGCTGGCTTACAAGGTTTTACTGAGGCAGCCAAAGCTTACGGGAAAAAAAGCCAGACAGAAGTCATTTCCTTTGAAGAAGTAGTACATCCCGCTGAGAAAATTCGGGAGGCGCTCCAAGTGGGCAAAAATGAGGCGATTTATGAACTGATTCGCCGCCGAATGTTAGACGGCGAGCCAATGACAGTTGAAAAAATTTATTTGCCACAGGCATACGTACAAGGCCATACGAAGCAAGACTTTGAGGGCTCTCTTTTCTGCTTAATCGAGAAGAACGTCGAGATTGCTTATTCGCATCAAGAAATTGAAGCAATCTTAGTTGAAGCGGAAATTTCAGAATTATTGAATGTTCCTGTGGGCCAACCACTTTTACAAGTCCACTCTATCACCTATGCGCTTGATGCAACCCCCATTTTATATGATGTCTCTTTATATCGAGCAGATCGGTACACGTTTAAAAACACACTGACCCGCTATAGCCCGTCTGAAAACAACCAAGTGGAGCTAGGAGGTTCTTGGAACGAATGAAGATAAAAGAAGAAATAGCCGCTCAAAAAGATTTATTTTATGAAGACTTAAACAAAGTTATGGCGATTCGAAGTGTGAAAGGGTCGCCTAAAAAAGAGGCACCTTTTGGCGAAGGACCGAAAAGAGCCTTGGAAGAAACGCTGAAACTTGCAGAGCGTTATGGCTTTCAAACTGAGATTGTCAATGACGCAGTTGGCTATGCGCAATGGGGAACAGCGGAAGAATATCTGGGGATTATTGGTCATTTAGACGTAGTACCAGAAGGTTCTGGCTGGTCAGTGCCGCCCTTTCAATTAACGAAAAAAAATCAACGTTTGTATGGTAGAGGAATTCTAGATAATAAAGGTCCTATCTTGGCTTGCCTGTATGGAATGAAATTACTGAAAGAACTTGGTTACCAACCAAAGAAAACCATTCGCTTAATGTTTGGCACGGATGAA
Source organism: Enterococcus sp. DIV1090 (assembly GCF_050537975.1). Taxonomy (NCBI): domain Bacteria; kingdom Bacillati; phylum Bacillota; class Bacilli; order Lactobacillales; family Enterococcaceae; genus Enterococcus; species Enterococcus sp. DIV1090. Next base: position 979,553 of record NZ_CP172917.1, read on the forward strand.
GAAAGTGGGAGTGGAGATATCCCTTTATATTTAGAGAAGGAAAACGCACCCGTTTTTGGATTTACTCCAGATTGTAAATATCCAGTAGTTTATGGGGAGCGAGGGATTGTTAATTATGAAATCACAACGACCATCCCAGATGATTCAAGTGAACAAATTGGTCAGATTATGGGTGATCAAGCAAAAGACCACGTACCTGATCAATTAAGTGTGGTGATTGCAGGAAAAACAACAGCAATCACGGGAAAACGTGCTCCTTCCAATGCGCCAGAACTAGGCAAGAACGCGATTACTTTATTGGCACAGAAAATTAGCGAGGAACAGTTAGTCAAAGGAAATTTATTACAGTATTTCGACTGGTTAACCGCTAGTTTTCACGAAAAGCACTATGGCGAAGGAGTAGCTCTGGACTTTAAGGATCAGGATAGCGGGCAATTGATTTTAACGCCCTATGCGTTGGAAAAACGAGGACAGCAATTGGTGTTATCATTGGCCGTGCGTTATCCTGTTTCTATTACAGAAAACGAAGTAACCACGCAGCTAACTAAGGCACTATTTCCAGAAAGTGAAGTGACCGTCATCCGCCGCCTCCCTAGTACGCTGTTTCCAAAAGATGAGCGCAATGTTCAAAAATTAACCAAGGTTTATGAACAAATTACTGGCTTAGATGGGACGCCAGTCACAACTACAGGTGCTACGTATGCTCGCTTTATGCCGAATATCGTTGCTTTTGGTCCATCATTTCCTGGTCAAAAAGGCATTGCGCATAACCAAGATGAATATATGGATGAAAAAGATTTACTGCTTAATCTGGAAATCTATATGCAAGCGATGATTGCATTAACAGAAGCGTAAAACCAATAGAAGATACACGTATGAGAAGAAGCCAATGTGTTTCGTAGAGGTCGCATACGTGTATCTTCTATTTTTCTGTATAAAATTTCATTTTCAGTATATACAAAACAGTATATACTAGTTTATAATGGTGGAGAAATGTAAGCGTTAACGAAAGGGCGGATGGAAAATGACTTGGGGTGCAATTGCGACATGGCGGATGGCACATGATGGGTTACTAAAAGCTACAGAAGAATTACAACAAGGAGGTGCTGCAGGCACGGCCGTGGAACAATTAATTAAAGAAGTAGAAGACTATCCTTTTTATAAGTCAGTGGGCTACGGCGGTTTACCTAATGAGGAAGGGATTTTAGAAATGGATGCTGCCTATATGGATGGAGACACATTTGCAATTGGTGCTGTGGCAGGAATTACAGATGTTAAAAATCCGATTTCAGTGGCTAAAGCATTAAGTAAAGAGAAGTTTAATAGTTTTCGTGTTGGCGCAGGTGCAACGAAATATTCAATGTTGCACGGTTTTGAAAGAAAGAATATGTTGACAGAACGCGCTAATCAATGGTGGCAAAAGCGTTTAAAAGAAATTCAGGAAAATCAGTTGAACCCCTATGATGGGCATGATACTGTCGGCGCTATTACGTTAGACCAAACAGGATCAATGGCAGCTGGCACTTCCAGTTCGGGACTCTTCATGAAAAAAGCAGGACGTGTTGGTGATTCACCACTGTCAGGTTCTGGTTTTTATGTTGATAGCGAAATTGGTGGTGCTGCGGCTACAGGATTAGGTGAAGATTTAATGAAAGGCTGTCTTTCTTATGAAATCGTCCGTTTAATGGGGGAAGGGTGCTCGCCACAACAAGCATGTGATCAAGCCGTCTATGCTTTTCATGAAAAATTGACCCAACGTTATGGGAAAGCAGGAGCTTTTTCACTGGTGGCCATGGACAAACAGGGAGACTGGGGCGTAGCTACGAATGTGGAATTTACTTTTACGGTTGGTACTGATATGCAGCAACCAGAAATCTATATTGCAAATCCAGGCAAGAATCATACCACAGAGATTCAGCCGATTTCACAAGAATGGTTAGCGGCCTATGAAAAAAGAATTAAAGCACCAATTGAATAGATGAGGAGAGTGAAGGAACATGAGTAAAAAACAAATTTATCTTTTTTGTGATGCAGGAATGTCTACAAGTATTATGGTGAATAAAATGATGGAAGTGGTTGAAAAACATCAAATGCCTTTAATGATTACTGCTTTTCCTATTGCAAGAGCACAAGAAGTGGTTGAAGCAGAGAAGCCTGTTGCTATTTTATTAGGACCACAAGTCCGTTTTTTATTAGAAAAAACAAAAGAACAATTTGCTCCGCAAGGGATTCCTGTCGCTGCAATTGCGCCAGAAATTTATGGCATGATGGATGGCGAAAAAGCATTGAAAGAAGCACTGCGGTTAATTAAGCAAAATAAAAAATAATAGATAGGAGTGACGACCGTGCAAAAATTTTTGGATTGGTTAGAGCGCGTATTGACCCCTTTGGCAAAAGTGATAGGAGAAAATAAGTATTTAGTAGCGATTCGTGATGGCTTCCTTTTATCAACGCCCTTGTTGATTGTTGGTTCGGTCTTCTTATTAATTGCTAATTTTCCTTTGCCGCAATGGGATACTTGGATGTCTCATTTGCTTGGTAAAGACTGGGCGACAATGATGTCTGTTCCAGCTAGTGCTAGTTTTGATGTAATGACCATTCTGGCCGTTGTCGGTATTGCCTATAGTTTAGGGAAACAATTCAATGTGGATGCAATGCAAGCAGGAATTATCGCATTGGTTTCATTTTTTATTGTAACGCCTTATCAAACATTATTTACACCGGAAAATAGTTCAAAGGTTTATGAAGTTACCAGTTTACCTTTAAAATGGATGGGTTCCAGTGGTTTGTTTTTAGGAATGATTGTCGCATTAATTGCGACTCGTTTATTTGTGGCCATTGTTCGTAAAGGGTGGACAATAAAAATGCCAGAAGGAGTGCCACCAACAGTGGTTAAGTCTTTTGAGGCCCTGATCCCGAGCTTTTTAGTTGTTACTCTCATGTTTTTAGTCAATTGGCTGGCTGCTTTAACTCCTTATGGTAATTTACAAGATGTTATTTTTGAATTTCTACAAACGCCCTTATTGAGTCTTGGTAATACCTTAGGTGCAATGAGCATTGCTTATTTGTTTTTACACTTCTTTTGGTTCTTTGGCATTAACGGAGGTAGCGTGGTTGGCGCAGTCTTTAATCCTGTTTTGCGGGCATTGTCTGTTGAAAATTTACAAGCATTTAAAGACGGTCATGAAATTCCCAACATCATCACTGGACAATTTCAAGATATGTTTGCAACATTTGGTGGCGCCGGTTCCACACTCTCATTAATCATTGTGATGGTCTTATTCTGTAAAAGTCAACGAATTAAAAAGCTTTCGCAACTTTCACTAATTCCTGGTGTTTTTGGGATTAACGAACCAATCATTTTTGGGTTGCCAATTGTTTTAAATCCAATCCTTTTAATTCCATTTGTCTTAGTACCCGCAATTAATATTATTATTGCCTATTTTGCTATGGATTGGGGCTTAGTTCCATTGACGAACGGTATTCAATTGCCGTGGACGACCCCACCAATTATCTCAGGATTTTTAGTCAGCGGTTGGCAAGGATCAATTCTGCAAGCTCTCTTATTGGTACTAGGAATGTTCATTTACTATCCTTTTATTCGAGTTATGGATGACCAATATTTACGTGAAGAATGGAAAGCACAAGAAGAAGAGAGTGAAGAAATTGATTTTGATTCCTTTGACTTCGATGATTTATAAATAAGGAGGAAATAGGCGTGAAAAAAATCCTTTTAGTCTTAAACCACAGTTTAGCAGGATTTGGCAGTGATGAACAAGCTCAGCTGAAACCAAGTGGTAAAAAAGCTCCCTTAGGCCCAGGGGTAACATTGCTACCATTTTTACAGAAGCAAGGAGCGGAAATTGTTGCGACACTTTATTGTGGAGACCAATATTATTTGGAAAACGAGGAAGAGGTAGCAAAGAAATTTATTGGCTTTGCAAAAAAGTTTCATGCCGATGCGGTTCTTTGCGGACCTGCCATGTATTATCCTAATTTTGGAGAAATGGCCGCTAGTCTAGCTTGTAAGTTTAATGCTGCGGGCATTCCTGCAATTGCAGCAATGGCAGAAGAAAATCCAGCAGTTAGTCACTATTATCAGCAAGTACCGATTGTGAAGATGCCCAAAAAGGGCGGCATTGGTTTAAATAATTCGTTTAAACAAATGGCGCAATTGGTCGTGGCAAAAGCAAATGGAAAAGAAACCAAACAGTTAGAAGAAACAAGTTGTTTTTAATTGTTGATAATCTAAAGAGAAATCCAGAATGAACGCATGATTGTGTTCGTTTTGGATTTTTTGCTTTTGTTTAGCGAATGTATGTTCTATAATAGGGAGGCAGATAGGTGGGATTACGTGAAATCAACGAGAAAAATTGCGGTGCGTCAAGTGGTCGAATTTATTTTAAGGCGGGGAAGTATCGATTCTCGCCATGTGAGTGAACATACACCACAAGAAGGTAGTCGCCTTCATCGAATGCTGCAAAAGGAAGCGGGGAGCCTTTATCAAAAGGAAGTATCTTTAAAAATTGAGGTGCCTTTAAATGGACATAATTATTGTGTAGAAGGTCGTGCAGACGGCATTTTTGTGAAAGAAACTGGGCAAGTGGTCATTGATGAAATTAAAACATCCGAGCCAGCGTTTGAAGAATTGCCGCCAGAAAAGGTCGAATTGTTTTGGTATCAAGCGATGTGTTATGGTCACATGTATTGCCAGCAAGAACAACTTTCTGAAATAATGCTGCAACTCACTTATTATCAGACCACTACAAAACAAATCACACGACAAGAACGCCATTTTACAGAAGCTGCATTAGCGGAGTTTTTTACTGATTTGATGAAGCGCTATGAACAGTGGGTAATTTTTAAAGAAGAGTGGCGTATTTTGAGAAATAAATCATTAAAAAATCTTAGTTTTCCTTACGGGGAGTATCGCAAAGGGCAACGAGAATTGGCGGTAGCCGTCTATAAAACAATTCTTAGTAAACAGCGGCTCTTCGTGGAAGCACCAACTGGAACAGGCAAGACAATGTCCACTCTTTTTCCAGCGATGAAAGCAATTGGTGAAGAAGAAGGTGAACGGATTTTTTATTTAACAGCTAAGACCATCACGCGGCAAGTGGCTGAAGATGCTGTCAAAGCGCTGTCCGAAAAACAAGCGCAAACTAAGAGTATTACGTTAACAGCAAAAGATAAAATTTGTTTTTTAACTGAACGAAATTGCACACCAGAACATTGCCCGTTTGCTGATGGCTATTATGATCGTTTAAATGAGGGACTGTGGGATTTATTGCAACATGAAAATCATTTAACGAGAGAGGTTATTGAACGGTATGCACAAAAGCACCAATTGTGTCCATTCGAGTTGTCGCTAGATGCAAGTCTTTGGTGTGATTTAATTATTGGCGATTACAATTATCTATTTGATCCAACGGTTTATTTGCGGCGCTTCTTTGAAGAACCCCAAAGTGCAGAAGAGAATATTTTTTTAGTGGATGAAACCCATAATTTGGTTAATCGTTCACGGGAGATGTATTCGGCCGCTATTTCTAGGAATGCGGTTTTGCAAATTCAAAAAAGATTGCAAAAAGAATCTGTTCAATTAAAAAGAGCTTGTCAAAAAGTCTTAACTACGTTTGATGATATTGAAGCAATCTGCGAAGAAAAAGACACGGATTTTTTTGCACAACGCGCGCCAATTGATTCATTAGTTAAACAGATACACCGATTAACAGAAGTAATTGCAGAATGGTTGCCAGAAAATCAACACATTGAGGAATTGGCGTCGATTCTCAGTTTTTATTTTGATTGTTTAAGTTATCTTCGAATCAGCGAGTATTATGACAACGGCTTTTATACGTCTATTTCTTTGCGAAACTATGACTGCGTTGTGAAACAATTTTGTGTCGATCCGGCTTATTTATTGTCACAACGATTAGATAAAGGGAAAGCGAGTATCTTATTTTCGGCAAGTTTAACACCTCTGAATTATTATCAAGAAGTGCTTGGTGGAGGTGAAGAAAGCCTACGTTATCGGATTCCGTATCCTTTTCCAGAAGAAAATCAATTGTTGATGATTGGTAGTTATCTTCAAACAACCTATAAAAACCGTGAAAAAAGTTATCCACAGATTAGTGAACTTTTAGGGAAGTTAAGTGAAACAAAAACAGGTAATTATTTAATTTTCTTCCCTTCTTATGCCTATATGGATGATGTCTATCAAGTATTTAGCCAACGCTACCCGCAAGTAAAAACTCAAATTCAGGGAACGGACTTAAACGAAAAAGAGCGAGAAGCATTTTTAGCTGAATTTAAAGAGAATCCTCAAGAAACTTTCATCGGTTTTTGTGTTTTAGGTGGTATATTTTCAGAAGGAATTGACTTGAAAGGTACCCGATTGATTGGTACGATAATTGTTAGTGTCGGGCTACCACAAATGAATCCGGAGCAAGAACTGATTCGCACTTTTTATCAAGAAGAGCGAGGGCAAGGGTTTCAATTTGCGTATCAAATTCCTGGCATGAATAAAGTCTTGCAAGCGGCTGGACGTGTCATTCGAGATGCGCAAGATAAAGGCTTTGTGTTGTTATTAGACGAACGATTTGAATTACCAAGTGTCCAGCGTTTCTTTCCGCCGCATTGGTTGGCGCATCGAAAGGCAAACACCAATGAACAACTCATTCAACAAGTGAAACAATTTTGGTTAAAAAATAAAGAAAATAAAGGAGGAAACAAATGAAGACCATTTTAGTCCTTCATACAGGTGGGACCATTTCCATGTCGAAAGTAGCAGGAGGAAGTGTTGCCCCGAATGAAAAAAATCCGTTGATGGAACAAGAAGCATTATTTTCTGGCAAGGTTCATTTAGTTGTTGAAGATATTTTTAATATTCCCTCACCACACATGACCTTAGAACGGATGTTTCAATTAAAAGAACGGATTCAAAAAGCTTATTCTGAACCAATTGATGGCGTGGTTATTACGCATGGAACAGATACATTAGAAGAAACAGCTTATTTTTTAGATATAACCTTAGAGAAAAAAATCCCCATTGTTTTAACAGGAGCAATGCGGTCAAGTAACGAAATCGGTAGTGATGGCTTGTATAATTTCATCAGTGCTATTTGGACTGCTTGTTCAGACGAATCGTACGATAAAGGTGTTTTAGTCGTGATGAATGATGAAATTCATACGGCGCGTTATGTGACAAAAACACATACAACGAACGTAGCAACATTTCGGACGCCAACTTTTGGACCAATTGGAACCATTGCGAAAGAACGTGCTTTTTTTGCGAAAGAGGTCTTACCACAAGAAGTTTGCGATGTTTCTTCTGTGAAAGGAAATGTTCACGTAGTGAAGGCCTATGCGGGGATGGGTGAACGGATGTTTGAATTATTAAACACCCCAGAAACGGATGGGTTAGTAATTGAAGCGCTAGGCGCGGGTAATTTACCGCCAGAAACGCTCCCAGCATTACAAAAGATGCTAGACAACGGGATTCCAGTCGTTTTAGTTTCTCGTTGTTCCAATGGCATTGCTGAAGATATCTATGATTATGCTGGTGGTGGCGTTGGCTTGAAAAAAATGGGGGTCGTTTTTGCCCGTGGTTTAAACGGACCGAAAGCGCGGATTCGTTTAATTGTTGGTTTAAACAGCGAAAAAAATCCTGCAGAGTTAAAAGAATTTTTGGAACAGTAACTAATTTTAAGGAGAAAATAAATGAAGCTGTTTGAACGCATTCATCAAGATACTGAAATTCGACAAATTTATGATGCAATTGGTCAAATGGAAGATGAAGAAGCTGGGTGGGCATACCACAATTGGTTTCATGTAACCAATGTCGTGGCCATGACGGAAATGATTTTGAAACAACTTGCTGTTTCAGAGGAGTATTTAGAAGCGGCAAAAATTGCGGCATTGCTCCATGATGTGGGTGCGCTACAAGGAAAAGCAGGACATGCGCTTCGGGGGAAACAATTTGCAGAAGCATATTTTCGTAAGCAAAAGATTTGTTTGCCTTATCAAGAAGAAATTTTATCTTCTATAGAAAATCATAGTAATGGCTTTGATTCGGAAGAGTTAATGACACTAGCGCTAATCATTAGTGATAAATTAGATATTACAACCTCTCGTGTTGCAAAGGCTGGTTATTTCGTGCCAGGAATGCGGCAATTTCAATTTTTAAAGAAAATTGAAATTATGCTTTCAGAACAAGAGGTTTGTGTCTCGTTTACGGCAGAAGAAGAACTGGATTTAGAAGAATTAAATGCGTTTTATTTTATGCCAAAGGTCTTCAAAGCAATTGACGCTTTTTCAGAAAAAATCCAACGCCGACCAATCGTTTTATTGAATAAACAAGAATGGCCGGTACCAAAACAAAAAAATCCTTCAACTGTTCATTAACAGTTGAAGGATTTTTTTAGCGATAATTATTAAACTCAAGAGCCATTGGTAAATCTAATTCTCGTAAAAGAGCCATGACTTTTTGTAAATCATCCCGACTTTTTCCAGTTACCCGAATTTTGTCTTCTTGGATTTGTGACTTAACTTTAATCCCAGAGTTTTTGATAGCTGTGTTGATTTTTTTTGCATTTTCTTTATCAATACCACTGATTAAATCACCATATTGGCGAGCGGTACCGCCTAAGGCTTTTTCACTTTCTGAGAAATGAATATTTTTAATCGGAACATTGCGTTTGACTAATTTTCCAAATAAAATATCCTTCACTTGCTCGACTTTATAATCATCTTCAGCTACGACTACTAATTTATCGTTTTCCAATTTAATATCAGCAATTGACCCTTTAAAGTCAAAACGATTTTTCAATTCTTTCAAGGCAATTTGAATCGCGTTTTTGACTTCCTCCATATTGACCTCTGAAACTACATCAAAACTTGCTTCTTTTGCAGCCATGTAAAAACCTCCTAAAATATTCTTTGCTTCATCATATCATGAAATAGTAAAAAAGGTTAGGCTAGAATCATTTTGAATAGAGAAATAAGAAGATCAATTTTTAGGGATATCTTCCCGCATTCTTTCATGGAAACGTTGCAAAAAAATTTTTTTCAATGTTCGCTTTTAGCCCCTTTTCTTTTAGGATAGAACCTGTTATTCTAAGTCAGAAGAATAGCGAAGGAGCGAAGAAAAATGAGTCGATTGGTTAGTACTTACCAAAGAAATGAATCGATAAAAAAAATAGCAGTGATGGCGATAACCGCTTTGACTTCTGCGGTCGGTTTGAATTTCTTTTTGATTCCGGCAAAAGTTTTTTCGGCAGGGATGAACGGAATTGCGCAAATCATTGCTACATTATTATATACAAATTTAGGAATCCATATTAATACAGGGATCTTCATTTTATTTTTAAACATTCCCGTCTTCATTCTAGGGTTTGTAAAATTAGGGAAACAATCAACGATTCTTAGTTTCATCAATGTTATTGGTATTTCCGTTGTCACTATGTTTGTGCCAATCGTAACAGTCACAACGAATCCTTTGATGAACGCAATTATGGGTGGTGTCTTAGTCGGCGTTGGCGCAGGGCTTTCATTGAAAATGGGCTTTAACACTGGCGGCATGGACATTATTTCACTGATTCTTTCAAAAACAACAGGGAAAACCGTTGGTAATTTTATGTTCTTATTAAATGGTATTATTGTGCTGTTGGCTGGTTTTGTATTTAACTGGGAAAGTGCGTTGTATACTATTATTTCTATTTACTGTTTGAGTCAGGTGGTCGACATGATTCATACCAGTCACCAAAAAGTCACAGCAATGATTGTCACCACGAGACCAGAAGCCGTTGCCTTAGAAGTTTCTCAACAAATCGCTCGTGGCATGACCTTGTTGCCTTCAATCGGCGGCTATTCAGGTGCAGAAGGTCGGATGATTATGATGGTCATTACTCGCTACGAACTCTATGATTTAGAACAAGCAGTTTACAGTATCGATGAGAATGCCTTTGTAAATATTTTACCAACACAATCGGTTTTAGGGCGTTTTGCCAATGAAGATGAACAACGGATTTTTCATAGTACAGGAACATTTCCTGAGCTTCAATCCTACAAGGTGAAACGTTATCCACCAAAGAAAAAATTAAAATAGCAAGTCGGCCTTCAGATCCCAAAGTGATAACGGGAAAACTGGAGGTTTTTTTATAAAAATGAAGGTTATGTGAAAGAATAGACAAAAATTTTCTGAAAAAGGGAATTTTACTAGAAAAGTGTCAGGAATTCTGCTAAAATAGAACCGTTGGTTAGGGAACACCTAACAAATAAAGTTTTTAAAAACTTAGGAGGAATTTTTTATGCCAGTAGTATCAGGAGCAGAATTCTTAAAAGCAGCACGTAAAGGCGGCTATGCAGTAGGTGGCTATAACACAAATAACTTAGAATGGACACAAGCGATTTTAGAAGCAGCAGAAGCTAAAAAAGCACCAGTTCTAATCCAAACATCAATGGGCGCTGCTAAATACATGGGCGGCTACAAAGTAGCTAAAGACATGATTACTAATTTAGTAGACTCAATGAATATCACAGTTCCAGTAGCAATTCACTTAGACCACGGTGACTACGAAGCTGCTTTAGAATGTATCGAAGTTGGCTATACTTCAATCATGTTTGATGGTTCTCACTTACCATTCGAAGAAAACTTAAAATTAGCGAAAGATGTAGTTGAAAAAGCTCACGCTAAAGGTATTTCTGTCGAATGTGAAGTTGGTTCAATCGGTGGTGAAGAAGACGGAATCATCGGTACTGGCGAATTAGCTGATATCGAAGAATGTAAACAAATGGTTGCTACAGGTATTGACTACTTAGCATGTGGTATCGGTAACATCCATGGTCAATATCCAGAAAACTGGAAAGGTTTAGCATTTGATCACTTACAAGCAATTGCTGAAGCTGTCGGTTCTGATGTACCTCTAGTATTACACGGAGGTTCTGGTATTCCTCAAGAACAAATTGAAAAAGCAATTTCAATGGGTATCTCAAAAGTTAACGTAAATACAGAATTCCAATTATCATTCGCTAAAGCAACGCGCGAATATATTGAAGCTGGTAAAGATTTAGAAGGTAAAGGATTTGACCCTCGTAAATTATTAGCACCAGGTAAAGCTGCAATCATCAAAGATGCAGAAGAACACATTGATTGGTTCGGTTCAGCTAACAAAGCTTAATCAACTAGTTACGTTAAAGACAGCCACAGCACGTGGCTGTCTTTTTTATTTTTTGTTATTTTTTCATTCTATTAAAATACCTGAGAAGTTTTCTTTTTTCTTAAGCTTGATTATGATAGAATGATTGGGTAGTTTATTTAGAAAACGTATATTACAGATAGGTGAGAATATAAATGAAAAAAATCGTAATCAATGGGAATCGTCCATTAAAGGGCGAAGTAACCATTAGCGGCGCCAAAAATAGTGTAGTCGCTTTAATTCCAGCTGCTATTTTAGCAGATTCGCCCGTGACTTTAGATGGCGTTCCTGACATTCAGGATGTTCACTCATTAATTGAAATTTTAGAAATTATGGGTGCTAAAATTACTTTTGAAAATAATACATTAATTATTGATCCAACAGAAGTTGTTTCTGTGCCAATGCCAAAAGGAAAAATCAATAGCTTACGTGCGTCCTATTATTTTATGGGCTCACTTCTTGGTCGATTTGGGGAAGGCGTTGTCGGCTTACCTGGCGGTTGTTACTTAGGACCTCGTCCAATTGATTTACATATCAAAGGATTTGAAGCATTAGGCGCTCATGTAACCAACGAACATGGGGCGATGTACTTGAGAACAGACGAAGCTGGCTTACAAGGAACCCGAATTTTTATGGATATGGTATCTATTGGCGCTACAATCAATGTCATGTTAGCCGCAGTTAAAGCCAAAGGCAAAACGATTATTGAAAATGCTGCGCGTGAGCCAGAAATTATTGATATTGCTACATTATTAAATAACATGGGTGCAAAAGTTCGAGGAGCTGGAACGGACGTTATTCGGATTGAAGGTGTCGAAGAATTACATGGTTGTCGTCACTCGATTATTCCAGATCGAATTGAAGCTGGGACTTATTTAGCTATGGCAGCAGCTATGGGTGAAGGAATCAAAGTTCGAAATGTTATTTATGAGCATTTAGAAAGCTTCATTGCGAAATTGCAAGAAATGGGCGTTAAGATGACAATTGAAGAAGACATGATTGAAGTTCATCCGTCACATGATCTGAAAATGACGACGGTGAAAACCTATCCGTATCCTGGTTTTGCCACAGACTTGCAACAACCGTTAACGCCATTACTTTTAAAAGCGCAAGGAACTGGTGAAATTATTGATACGATTTATGCTCAACGAAATAAGCATATCCCTGAGTTAGTGCGGATGGGGGCTGATGCTTCGGTTGAAGGCAATATGATTATTTTAAATGGTCCAAATCAATTGCACGGTGCAGAAGTAGTCGCCTCTGATTTACGGGCAGGCGCTTGCCTAGTCACTGCCGGCTTGATGGCTGAAGGTACGACCACGATTTATAATGTAGAATATATTTTACGTGGGTACGACCATATTATCGAAAAGTTAACTGCTTTGGGTGCTGATATTCAAATGCTAGAAACCGAAGAACAAGAAGGTCCGTTTGAGGTGGATCAATGAGCGACTATTTAACAATGGCTGAATTGGAAAACAGTACGTTAAAAGATATTTATGCGTACGCGAAAGAGTTTAAAATTCCTTATTATAGCCAAATGAACAAAAAAGAATTGTCTTTAGCTGTGATTCGTGCACAAGCTGAGAAGCAAGGGTTTTTCTTCATGGAAGGAATTTTAGATATTGTTTCTCAGGATGGTTATGGCTTTTTGCGACCAATTAATTATGGACCAAGTGCAGAAGACATTTATATTTCTTCTTCTCAAATTCGTCGTTTCGGATTGAGAAATGGGGACAAAGTAGCTGGCAAGGCGCGTCCGCCAAAGGAATCAGAACGTTATTATGGACTCATGCATGTTGAAAGTGTCAATGGGAAAGATCCTGAAGAAGCGAAAGAGCGGCCACATTTTCCAGCGCTAACACCATTGTATCCTGAAAAACAATTAACGTTAGAAACAACGGCTGGCAGATTATCAACACGAATGATTGATGTATTTGCACCAATTGGTTTTGGGCAACGTGGTTTAATTGTAGCGCCGCCAAAAGCCGGGAAAACAAGTGTTTTAAAGGAAATTGCTAATGGGATTACAGAAAATCATCCTGATGTGGAATTGATTCTGTTGTTAATTGACGAGCGTCCTGAAGAAGTGACTGATTTAGAGCGAAGCGTTAAAGGAGATGTGGTTTCTTCAACTTTTGATCAACAACCACAAAATCATACGCGAGTTGCTGAATTGGTTCTGGATCGAGCAATGCGCTTAGTTGAAGACAAACGGGACGTAGTTATTTTAATGGACAGCATCACTCGTTTAGCAAGGGCCTATAATTTAGTAGTCCCACCTAGTGGTCGAACCTTAAGTGGCGGAATAGATCCAGCTGCGTTTTTCAAACCTAAACGATTTTTTGGTGCTGCCAGAAATATCGAAGAAGGGGGCAGTCTGACTATTTTAGCCACGGCATTGGTGGATACAGGTAGCCGAATGGATGATGTCATCTATGAAGAATTCAAAGGTACAGGCAATATGGAGCTCCATTTATCTCGTGAATTAGCAGAGCGCCGTATTTTCCCAGCAATTGATATTAAAAAATCAAGTACGCGAAAAGAAGAGTTGCTAATGACACCAGAACAACTAGAAGAAACGTGGAAATTGAGAAATAATATGTCAGGAGACTCGCTGGAATATACGGATCAATTCATAAAAATGTTGAAACGGACCCAAAATAATCAACAATTATTTGAAGTTTTCCATGATGTTTCGTTTGGCAAACAAATTAAAAGAAATCCAAAAAGATAATTGCATACCAACTGAAAACATGGTAAGATAGCATTGTTGTATACCGACAAAATAACTCTGATACAGCAAATGGATCAGGGCAAAGGAGCGAAAAAACGTATGAAACAAGATATCCATCCAAATTACCAACCAGTAGTATTCATGGATTCAACAACAGGTTTCAAATTCCTTTCAGGTTCAACTAAAGGATCTTCAGAAACTGTTGAATGGGAAGATGGCAACACTTATCCATTATTACGTGTTGAGGTTACTTCAGACTCACACCCATTCTACACTGGTCGTCAAAAATTCACACAAGCCGACGGACGTGTGGACCGTTTCAACAAAAAATACGGTCTCAAAGACGAAAACGCAAATCCAGACGCATAGTCTTTCAAAACATTGTTATGACAAGGTTTATAGAGGTTTTCCACTGTGGTGGGAAACCTCTATTTTTGCGTTAAATATGTAGTTTTAATTCAGAGAAAAGAAATAAAGCAACTTACCAATCTTTTCTTCTTTCTTTTCAAGATTATCCTTCCCAAAAGTCAAAGATTGATCAGCATTGTTTCGCTGATTTGTTAGACTAGTAGGTACATTCAGCTTTATAAAGGAGATTTTGAAGAAATGAGTAGAAAAAAAGTCGGTGTTTTCTGTCTATTTCTGTTTTTCACATTTTTTATTATTGTTCCAAAAGTAGAAGCTACAGAAGAAATGAAGACTAAATTTACAGTAACGCCTGTTTTACCAGAAAATCAAGTGTCAGGAACATCTAGTTATTATGATTTAATTCTGGCACCAAAGCAATCTTCCACTATTGTCTTAGACATAAAAAATAAGACAGACGAAAAATTGTCCATCGTATTGACTCTAGCAAATGCATCAACAAATGATAATGGGTTGATTGTGTACAATGATTTTGATAAACCACTTGATTCATCGTTAAAGGTTCCGCTGACAGACTTGGTTACTTTAGAAAATGAGGAAGTGAGTGTGCCGCCTCATCAAACAGTATCAGCAAAGATGAAGGTGAAGGGACTTGATCAGCCTATCAAAGGAGTTGTTTTAGGCGGGGTTTACGCGCATCTCAAAGATGAAAAAGAGGAAGAGACCCAAACAACGGGATTAACCAGTCGCTACGGGTTTAATGTTGCGATTGCCATGAGGAGTGCTGAGAATGCTCCTTTAACAGAGGTGAACCAACTGAAATTAGCGAAAGTAACACCTACAATTGCTTTAGGGGCCAAATCGCTAAAGGCGGTCATTCAAAATCCGTATGCTGCTATTTTTCCAGAAGTTCGTTTAGAAGGTCAAGTGATAAAAAAAGGATCCTCTAAAAAAATTGCACAACGGACACTAAAAAATGTTCGCTTTGCCCCAAATAGTTCCATGAATTTTCATCTTGATTTGGGCAAACAACCGCTAGATGCTGGGACTTATATATTTACAGGACGTGCTATTTTACAACAAGATGAACAACAGTCTTGGCCTTTTCAACAAGAATTTACGATTAACACTCGTGAAGCAAAAAAATTGAATCAAGAAGCTACGGTCAAATGGGTCCTACCCACATGGTGGTTACCGACTTTCTACACGTTGTTAGTAATCACAATTGGGGCAATTTATAGTGTTATTTGGCGCAATAATTATCAAAAAACAAGCGAAAAGGAGAGTGAGAATAATGGCTAGTTGGTTTTGGTTGTCTGGCGGTTTAGCGGTCATTTGTTTTATGTTTTTCCTCTTTTCTTTGCTGACTAGTATGAGTTTTATTCAGCATGCAAAAGAACCCAGAAGTATTCTAAAAGAAACGCTTTTAAGTTGGTTAATGCTTTTACTTAGTGGTGGGTGGATTACAATCGGACTATTGTTATATTTTTCGCTAAAGAATCAATAAACAAAAAACGAGCATTCATTGTTAGATAACCGTGAATGCTCGTTTTTTTGTTTTAGAAAAATGCTCTTTAGCAACTTGCCAGATTTCATTGGGCAACCTGACTGAAATTGTTAAATTGTTCTGTCGAAACGACAAAAAAGTGGTAAACTAAACGTGTATGTTAGTTATTTAATCAAAAGTAATGTATCCGCTTACTTATAAAATGGAAACGAAGGAGCATATTGCAATGACAGAAAAACTTTTAGGAAGTATCGAAGCCGGTGGCACAAAATTTGTATGTGGCGTTGGGACAGATGATTTGACCATTGTGGAACGTGTCAGTTTTCCCACAACAACCCCAGAAGAAACAATGAAAAAAGTAATAGAATTTTTCCAACAATATCCTTTAAAAGCGATTGGGATTGGTTCGTTTGGTCCGATTGATATTCACGTTGATTCTCCTACGTATGGTTATATCACTTCTACACCAAAATTAGCTTGGCGTAACTTTGACTTGTTAGGAACTATGAAACAACATTTTGATGTGCCAATGGCTTGGACAACGGATGTGAATGCTGCGGCATATGGTGAGTATGTTGCTGGAAATGGGCAACATACATCTAGTTGTGTATATTATACAATTGGAACTGGTGTTGGCGCTGGAGCGATTCAAAACGGTGAGTTTATTGAAGGCTTTAGCCACCCAGAAATGGGGCATGCGTTAGTCCGTCGTCATCCTGAAGATACGTATGCAGGAAATTGTCCTTATCATGGAGATTGTTTAGAAGGGATTGCAGCAGGACCAGCAGTTGAAGGTCGTTCTGGTAAAAAAGGTCATTTATTGGAAGAGGATCATAAAACTTGGGAACTAGAAGCTTATTATTTAGCGCAAGCAGCGTACAATACTACTTTATTATTAGCGCCAGAAGTGATCATTTTAGGCGGCGGTGTCATGAAACAACGTCATTTGATGCCGAAAGTTCGTGAAAAATTTGCTGAATTAGTCAATGGATATGTGGAAACACCGCCTTTAGAAAAATACTTGGTGACGCCTCTTTTAGAAGATAATCCAGGAACAATTGGTTGCTTTGCCTTGGCAAAAAAAGCTTTAATGACTCAAAAATAACCATTTATTCGCAGTTCATGCATTATATTTGAAGGAAATGGCTAAGAATGATACTCTTATTATGTAATTAATTATTTAGGAGGGATTAGCATGGCAGATTTAAAAGGACGTTTTGACGATGCAAAAGACAAAGTAGAAGGTACTGCAAAAGAAGCGCAAGGCAAAGTTACGGATGATAAAGGCAAAGAACTTGAAGGAAAAGCTCAATCAACCTTTGCTGACGTAAAAGACAAAGCACGTGATGCCGGCGACGACCTTAAAGAAGGCGCTGAAAAATTAACTGATAAAGTTAAAGAAGGCTTTGAAGACTTAAAAGACAAATTTAGTAAAGATAAATAAAAATTAACAAAAGAGCGTGGGCTTACGTTATTTCAACGTAAGCCCACGCTCTTTTGTTTAGACATCAAATCCTTGTTTTTGCAAGAAAATTTTTACTTCTGGGCGACGATTATAAGAAAAATAGGACAAAGATTTCTGTGACCAATCCGCTGTTTGGGCGTTACTTGAGCGGCTGGCATAATAATCTTTTAATAATTCATCATATGTGTGCATATCTGTCAATTTGTCTGATTGGTAGTGATTTTCGCTTAAAATATTTTCAAAAGGCATCCGTGGTTTTACACCATTTAACGTTTCTGGTACACCGATTGTTAATCCGAAAAGTGGTACAGTTAATTCAGGCAAAGATAAGTGTTTGGCTACTGTGTCTAAGTCATTTCGAATGCCGCCAATATAACAAATCCCTAAATCCATAGATTCAGCCGCAATGGCCATGTTTTGCGCAGCAATCGTTGTATCAACGGCAGCTACTAATAATGATTCTGGTGTCTTTAAGGGTTCTAATGATTGCCCCTCTTTTGACAAAATCGTTGCATGACGATACAAATCAGCAACAAAAACATAGAACACACCAGTGTTAACGACATAGTCTTCACAATTTGCTAAACGTCCCAATTCTCTGCGTAGCTCAGGATCTTTGATTTCTATAATTGTATAAGCTTGTAAAAAATTGGAGCTTGATCCTGCTTGAGCTGCAGTAATTAACTGTTGTTTCTGCTTGTCCGTTAACGCTTGCTTTTTAAAATGACGAACGGAACGGTGACTTAGTAATTGTTCAATTGTTTGATTCATAAAAAACCTCCGTTTAAATTAAGAAAGAGAACAGAAAAACCCACAGCTTAATAGTGGGTTTCTCTGTCGTTAATTGCTAAAGATTACAGAATACGTTCAAATGGATCTAAACTAATTCCTTGGTCTAAAACGATTTTTGCGTATTCTTTCGCTGCAAATAAAGAATGATCTTTGTAGTTTCCACACTCTTTTGCAGAGACTGCTGGAACAACTTCTGTATTGATTACTTTGTTTAAAACGTTGACTAATGCATCACGGATTTCTTGTGGTGAATGTTGATCCCACATAATCATATAAAAACCAGTGCGGCAACCCATTGGCGAAATGTCAATGATTCCTTTTAATTCATCACGCATGTTAACTGCTAATAAATGTTCCAACGTGTGTAATGCGCCTGTTGGTAGGGCATCTTTGTTTGGTTGTAAGAAACGTAAGTCATATTTTTCGACTAACGCATCACCATTTTGTTCTGTGCCAGCAAGGCGAACATATGGTGCTTTTACTGTGTTGTGATCTAATTCAAAACTTTCTACGCGTGCCATGAAATTTCGCTCCCTTTATAATTAAATTCGTTTTAACTATAACAAATTTAAGTCAAAAGTCAATGGATAGTCCTTTGATGGGTAATAGTTTTAAAATATCATGGGAAAATAAAAAAATCATTTTTTTGACTATGTAGGTTTTTTCAATACTATGGTAAAATAGGACAAGTAGCTTTTACAAGAAGGTAAGAGGGGAGTATGAAAATATGGGAAAAGAATATCATGTTGCCGTGGTAGGAGCAACAGGTGCTGTCGGGACAAGAATGATTGAATTGTTAGCAGAAACAAGTTTGCCAATTGCCAGTGTGAGGTTATTGGCGTCTAAGCGTTCTGCCGGACAAGAGATTCAGTTTAAAGGGCAACCTCTTATCGTGGAAGAATTAGTCCCGGAATCATTTGAAGGAATCGATTTAGCATTATTTAGTGCTGGTGGGAGTATTTCCGAAAAGTTTGCACCAGAAGCAGTTAAGCGAGGAGCTGTTGTTGTTGACAACACTAGCCATTTTAGAATGGCAAAAGATGTTCCTTTAGTTGTTCCAGAAGTAAACCCGGAAGCCTTGAAAAATCATCAGGGAATCATCGCAAATCCCAATTGTTCTACGATTCAAATGATGGTGGCCTTGGAACCAATTCGGCAAGCGTTTGGCTTAGAACGAATCATCGT
This sequence comes from Enterococcus sp. DIV1090, assembly GCF_050537975.1. Lineage (NCBI taxonomy): Bacteria > Bacillati > Bacillota > Bacilli > Lactobacillales > Enterococcaceae > Enterococcus > Enterococcus sp. DIV1090. The sequence continues at coordinate 998,800 of NZ_CP172917.1, forward strand.
TTCAACGTATCAAGCTGTGAGTGGCGCAGGTATCCGTGCAATTAATGAGCTAAAAGAACAAGCCGAAGATTTTTTAGAGGGAAAACCTGTCAGTGAATGGTCAGCTGAAATTTTACCAGCTGGCAGTGACAAAAAACATTATCCAATTGCTTTTAATGCGTTGCCTCAAATTGATGTTTTTTCAGAAGCAGGGTATACCTACGAAGAATGGAAAATGATGAATGAAACAAAAAAAATCATGGGGGACAACAAGCTAAAAGTCGTTGCCACCTGTGTCCGTATTCCGGTAATTTCAGGACATTCTGAATCTGTTTATATAGAAGTGAAACAAGCAGATGCATCGGTCTCAGCCATCCAAGAATTAATGGCGCAAGCTCCAGGTGTAATTTTGCAAGATGAGCCAAGTGAACAACTATATCCACAAGCGCTAAATAGCGTCAACCAGAAAGAAACATTTGTCGGCCGTATTCGTCAAGACGTTGACGTGAAGAACGGTTTCCATTTATGGATTGTGTCAGACAACCTATTAAAAGGAGCTGCTTGGAACTCGGTCCAAATTGCTGAAACGCTACACGAAATGAATTTGCTTCGTGTACCTGAAAACGACTAGAAGGTTTGTATTGTATACTCGGGAGGGAATAGGATGGATTTAACGAATGCAACAATTATTACGGCAATGGTTACGCCGTTTCAAGAATCGGGAGAAATAGATTTTGATAAACTACCGCAATTGGTAGACTATTTATTGGCCAATCATACAGAAGGCGTTATTTTAGCAGGAACAACTGGTGAATCACCCACGTTAACTCATGAAGAAGAATTACAATTATTCCAGCGAATGATTGAACTGATCGATGGACGTATTCCGATTATTTGTGGTGTGGGTACGAATGATACACGTGACTCAGTCGCTTTTGTGAAAGAGTTAGCGACAATCGCTGGTATCGATGCTGTTTTGGCGGTTGTTCCTTATTATAATAAACCAAATCAAGAAGGTATGTATCAACATTTTAAAACCATCGCAGAAGCAAGTGAACTGCCAATTATTTTGTACAATGTTCCTGGTAGAACGGCTGCATGTCTAGAAGTGGAAACTACTTTGCGCTTAGCACAATTGGAAAAAATTGTGGCGATTAAAGAATGTGCAGGGTTAGATGCAATTACTGAGTTGATTGAAAGAGCGCCAAAAGACTTTCTAGTGTATACTGGAGAAGACGGGTTGGCTTTTGCCACCAAGGCACTTGGCGGACAAGGGGTTATTTCGGTAGCCAGTCATGTCTTCGGTTCGTCAATGTATAAGATGTATCAAGCGCTGGAGCAGGGGAACTTGCCGGAAGCGGCTAAAATTCAACGACAGTTATTACCAAAAATGAACGCATTGTTTTCAGTGCCTTCACCGGCACCCGTGAAAGCGGCCTTAAATCATTTAGGTATTCCTGTTGGAAATTTACGTTTACCTCTAGTTGCTTGTACACCAGAAGAAGAGCAAAGAATTATTCGCACGTTAGAGATTTAAAGAACGTGTAATCATAGAGAGGTGAAAAGAGTGAGTACAATAAAAATCGTTCCATTAGGCGGCGTTCGTGAAAATGGAAAAAATATGTACGTTGCTGAAGTGGAAGATGAAATTTTTGTACTGGATTGTGGATTACAATATCCAGAGAACGAACTTTTAGGAATTGACGTTGTCATTCCGGATTTTACGTATTTAGAAGAAAATAGTGAACGAATTGCAGGGGTCTTTTTAACACATGGCCATGCAGATGCAATTGGGGCCTTACCGTATTTGCTTTCAAAAATTCAAGTGCCTGTTTTTGGGACAGAATTAACGATTGAACTAGCAAAACTAAGTGTCAACAGTCATGCGGAAACGAAGAAATTTAAAGATTTCCATGTGATTGACCCGCATACAGAAATTGATTTTGGTCAAGCAACGGTGAGCTTCTTTAAAACAACGCACACCATTCCAGATTCGATTGGCGTTAGCATCAAAACTAAAGAAGGCAACATTGTTTATACTGGTGATTTTAAATTTGATCAAAGTGCGATTGAGATGTATCAAACCGATTACGGCCGCTTAGCTGAAATTGGGAAAGAAGGCGTCTTGGCGTTACTTAGTGATTCATCAAATGCTGAAAACCCAGCCCAAGTTGCATCGGAAGCCCAAATCGCTGATGAAGTGTTCGACACGATTCGCTATTGGGAAGGACGAATCATCGTGGCATGTGTGGCAAGTAATTTGCAACGGGTCCAACAAGTATTGAATGCAGCGGATCGTTCTGGTCGTAAAGTCGTTTTGACAGGCCAAGATTTTGAACGGATTATTCGGACGGCGATGAAATTGGAAAAATTACAATTGCCAAGCGAAGATCTATTAGTGAAACCAAAAGAAATGAAAAAATATGCACCCGAACAATTATTAATTTTAGAAACAGGCCGGATGGGAGAACCTATTAAGTCACTTCAAAAAATGGCTAATAATACACATGGTGTCGTTCGAATTGAAGAAGGCGATTTAGTTTATATTACGACAACGCCAACAACGGCCATGGAAACAACGGTTGCCAAAACAGAGGATATTGTCTATCGGGCCGGTGCTATGGTGAAGCAAATTTCCGACAATTTACGTGTGTCTGGTCACGCTAATCCGAATGACTTGCAATTGATGCTGAACTTAATGAAACCAAAATATTTCATTCCTGTCCAAGGTGAATACCGCCAGTTAGCTGCGCATGCGGACTTAGCACACGAAATTGGCATGCCTTATAAAGATATCTTTATTACAGGTCGTGGGGACATTCTAGAGTATACAAAAGGTAGAATGTCGGTAGCTGGCAGCACAACGGCCGAAAATATTATGATTGACGGGATTGGTGTCGGCGATATTGGTAATATCGTTTTACGAGATCGTCGTATTCTTTCCGAAGATGGTATTTTTGTGGCTGTTGTGACAATTAATCGCCGAGAAAAACGAATTGTTTCACCAGCTAAAATTACTTCTAGAGGTTTTGTTTACGTTAAAACAAGTAAAGACCTAATGAAAGAAAGTAGCAATATTGTTACAGAAATTGTTGAAAAACATTTAGAAAGTGACGATTTTGAATGGAGCAAACTGAAACAAGAAATCCGCGAAAACTTAAGCCGTTATTTATTTGAACAAACCAAACGTCGTCCTGTGATCTTACCAGTTATCATGGAAGCGACGCAACGCAAGCGTCCCAAAAATAATGCATAGTTCGTCCTGATAAAAGCAGGTGATTTTAGGAGAAATTCTTCTAAAGTCATCTGTTCTTTTTTGTAACTTTCTTCTATAAATATGGTACTATTAATCAGAGCGCTGAATAAAGGAGGCGATTTTAGTGGAAGAGATTGTGTTGTTCCATACCAATGATCTTCATTCTCACTTTGAAAATTGGCCCAAAATACGGCGTCTGGTTAAAGCCAAACGTTCGCTGTACCAAAAAGAGGGCAAAACAGTCGTAACCATTGATTTAGGTGACTTTTCAGATCGGTGTCATCCTTTGACCGAAGCAACAGATGGTCGAGCAAATGTAGCTATAATGAATACATTAGCGTATGACCTGGTTACAATTGGAAATAATGAAGGAATCGGCAATTCAAAGAAACAATTAGAGCATTTATATGATCAGGCAACATTTGAAGTGGTCTTAGCTAATTTAGAAGAACCAAAAACCCAAACGTTACCAGATTTTTGTCAAGCATATAAAATTATGACAACTAAAGAAGGCACAAAGTTAGGGTTTATTGGCTTAACCGCACCATTTCCTTTAACGTATAATCCCAATGGCTGGACAATCAAACAAGTGGAAGCAGTCCTTCCTCAACTGATTACAGAAGTTGCGCCTCAATGTGATGTTCTCATTTTGCTTAGTCACTTGGGGATAGATACTGATTTTATGATTGCGGCGAATTATCCTGAAATTCAAGTGATTTTAGGTTCCCATACACATCATTTATTTAAAGATGGTGAAAAAATTAATCATGTGCAACTAGCAGCTGCTGGCAAATATGGACAGTATATTGGTGAAGTGCATCTGTTTGTGGATGCCGACACGAAGCAAGTCACAAGTTATGCAAAAACGATTGAAACAGCAAGTTTAGAAGAGCAAGCAACTGATGCCAAGGAAATTGCGGGTTACTTAACGGAAGGTCATCGACTATTGCAAGCGCAGCAAATTGCACAAATCCCTGAAACCTTGTCAACGGACTTACGGCAACCGCATGCCTTTATAACTGTTGCCTTGAAGGCGTTAAAAGAAGCGGGGCAGACCGAAGCGGCTGTGTTAAACAACGGGTTATTTTTAGCAGATTTACCAGAAGGAATAATCAATGCAGACCAATTACATGAGGCCTTGCCTCATCCAATGCATTTAATCAAGGTTACCTTGAAAGGGTCAGACATGAGCCGTTTGATTCGTGAAATGGAAAAAAGTCGTCAATTTCTGCGGAAATTTCCGATTCGCGGGATGGGCTTCCGCGGGAAAATTTTTGGCGAATTATGTTATGATGGGATTCGTTTTGAGCGAAATAGCCAGACCGTTTTTTGGCAAGGGAAACCTATTCAGCCAGAGCAGAAGTATACGCTGACAACAGTGGATCACTTTCAATTTGTTCCGTTTTTCCCAACGATTGAGTTAGTTGGAGAAGTCGAATTTTTATTTCCAGACGTTTTAAGAACTGTCGTGGCGAACTATCTGCATGCCCACTATCCAATCAAATAAAAACAAGGTATAATAAAAACTAGGTGGTGAAAAAATGACAGACAAAAAGACAACCGAAAAAAAAGAAACAGAAACTGCTGCAACCTTTACAGAAGAACTAACAGCAGTTCTTGAAGAAATAAAAGAAGAACCTGTAAAAGAAAAGAAAAAAGGGGAAATTGTCACCATTGTGAATGAAACAGATATTCAAATTGGTGAAAGAGAGTACCGAATTGTTAAAAATCATCGTGATGCCTTTGATCCTGAACGCTTAGGTGAACGGTTTAGTGAAGTATTAGCGCGTTATGATTATATCGTAGGAGACTGGGGCTATGAACAGTTACGCTTGCGTGGCTTTTTTGATACTTCTAATCGTCGGGCAGCGCCGGATCAACGCATTGATACACTAGAAGACTATTTGTATGAATATTGTAATTTTGGCTGTGCCTATTTTGTAATTGAACGAACAGGGGAACGTAAAGAAAAAACAACGCATCGTCGTCGTCGCCATAAAAAGAATAATCGTTCTAACGCGTTTGTCGAGGAAAAGAGTGCGCCCGCTAATAAAAATAGCAAGCCAGTGATTCGTACGCGAAAAGAAGAAAATAAAAAAACGACTACACCCAAACAGCCTAGTCCCAAAAAATCTGGCAAAGGCTTTACGATTCGTCAACGTGAGGAGTAAACAGAGTGAAAAAAGACTATCAAGGATATTTAATTGATTTAGATGGAACGATTTATTTAGGAAAAGAACCAATTCCAGCCGGAAAACGTTTTGTCGAGCAGTTACAGGAAAAAGATTTGCCTTTTTTATTTGTAACGAATAATACCACTAAATCTCCTGAAACAGTGGCACAACGTTTAGCAAATGAATTTGATATTCATGTCCCAGCATCCCTTGTTTATACAGCGACTTTAGCGACGATTGATTACATGAAAGAAGCCAATCGGGGCAAGAAAGTCTTTGTCATCGGCGAGGCTGGTTTAATTGACTTAATTTTAGAAGCAGGTTTTGAATGGGATGAAACAAATCCTGATTATGTTGTCGTGGGACTTGATACAGAATTATCCTACGAAAAAGTGGTTTTAGCTACCTTAGCCATTCAAAAAGGGGCGTTGTTTATTGGGACCAATCCAGATAAGAACATTCCGACAGAAAGAGGCTTATTACCTGGTGCAGGTTCAGTTGTGACGTTTGTGGAGACAGCTACTCAAACAAAACCAGTTTATATTGGCAAACCAAAAGCGATTATTATGGAACGAGCGATTGCGCATTTAGGCGTGGAAAAAGAGCAAGTAATTATGGTTGGAGATAATTATGAAACCGATATTCAATCAGGGATTCAAAATGGTATTGATAGCTTGTTAGTTACATCAGGTTTTACCCCTAAGTCAGCTGTTCCAACTTTGCCAACGCCACCAACCTATGTTGTTGATTCCTTAGATGAATGGACTTTTTGAGTATGATGAGGTCGAAATTGCGTTTAAGGGAAACACTTGGACTCATTTGTTTGTTTTTAACGATTGTGGCTTTAAGTATCACGATCACGATTAATTTTCGTCCATTGTATCTTTTTGATATCCAACACTTAAATATTTTAAAAGACGTAGAGGTTGATCGTGTGACCTTGATTAAAAATTACGATCATTTAATGATGTACTTAAACAATCCTTTTGAAAAAACATTAGTATTTCCTGATTTTCCAATGTCTGATAGCGCGGCTTTTCATTTTTATGAAGTGAAAAAATTGTTTTTATTGTGCTATGGCGTATTACTAGTTACGTTGATGCCTAGTGTCCTTTATTTAAAATATTTGGTAAAAAATCAGCGTTTATGGACATTGATACGGCCATTTCAGTGGGGAATGTTTTTGCCTGTGCTTTTTGGCTTTTTCATGCTGATTGGCTTTGATCAATTTTTTATTGCGTTTCATGGATTATTTTTTAACAACGATGCTTGGTTATTTAATCCGCTGACTGATCCGATTATCAATGCCTTGCCTGAAGCCTACTTTATGCATTGTTTTATCTTGTTTTTTGTTTTATTAGAAGGCCTGTTTTTGATAGGTGTTTTAATCGGAAAACGTTCTTTAAAAAAATAAAGAGAGAAAAGTGAACAATTCCAAAATTGCTCGCTTTTCTTTTTTATTCAATCTAGTTTTAAAAACTAGATTGAATAATTGTCAAAAGTATGATATTCTTTTTTAGAAATGGTTAGGAGGGTTTTTATGGACGAGATAGAAAAATCACTACAAAATTGGGGCCAACAATTGGAAAACGTTCATTTGCCAAGATGGCATGAGTTACCAGACATTGAATTATATATGGATCAAGTGATTACTCTGATAGAAAAATACTTATCCCCATTGATTACACTGGAAAAACATACTTTGTTAACGTCCTCAATGGTTAATAATTATGTCAAACACGGGTTAATCCCGGCCCCAGTGAAAAAGCGCTACAATCAAAAGCATTTAGCGTTTTTAATTGCGATTACGTTGTTGAAACAAGTGTTAACATTGCCAGAAATTAAGCAAGGCATTTTATTCCAAGGAGCCACGGTTGGTATTCGTGAAGCGTACAATTTATTTTGTCAAGAACAGGAACGAGCGATTTATGTGATTGCTGCTCAAGCGCAAGAAAAAGAAGTTCAGGCCAAATCACAAGAACCTATGGGGATTGAATATTTGGCTGTAAAAGCAGCGACAATGTCTTTTGCTACTAAAATGTTTAGTGAAAAAGTGATTGAATTGGAACAAGAATACTTAAAAGAAATGGATGAGATGACACATGAATAAAGAAAAGATCGCACTACTGGTTGATTCTGGGACAGATGTTCCAGAGGCATTAGTCAAACAATACGGCATGTATGTCTTGCCTTTACAGATTATTTATCCTGAAAAAACCTATACAGATAAGGTAGATATTACACCAGAAGAAGTGTATCAACGTTTAGAGAAAGAAATCCCTAGTACTTCATTACCTGATGGTGCAACAATCCAAGCTATTTTTGACAAAATTAAAGAAGCGGGTTACGAAAAAGTCTTAGCGGTGACCATTTCTAGTGGTTTAAGTGGAACGTATAATGTGGTTCGCTTGCTTGGAGAACAAACCGAAGGACTAGATGTATTTGTTTTAGATACAAAGAACATTGGTATCGGGGCTGGCATTCAGGCGATACGAGCAGCAGAATTAATTGAAACAGGATTAGGATGGCAAGAATTACAACAAAAATTAACAGAAGAAGTAGCCAACGCAAAAGTATTTTTTAATGTAGCCACTTTAGAATATCTACAAAAAGGTGGACGAATTGGTTTAGTCACTTCTATTTTAGGGAATGCGCTAAAATTAAACCCCATTATTTCTTGTAATGAAGAAGGCATTTACTATACGGTGGCTAAGTCTCGCGGCCGTAAAAAAAGTCTTGATAAAACGTTTGAGTTGGTGACGAACTTTATAGGTGAGGCACCCCGTTTCCGTTTGGCAGTCGCTCACGGTGCGGCAGAGGAAGAAGCAAAAGCAATGATGGAACGCTTGAAAGCAGCTTTTCCACAAGCAGAAGAAATTTACTTTGGAACAATTAGTCCGGCATTAGTTGTTCATACAGGACCAGGACTTTTAGGTGTTGGTATACAGTTATTAAATGATTAATTAAATGAAAAATCCCCTCAAATTTTTTTGAGGGGATTTTTCATTTAAGATTTCTCTTTTTCATAGAAATATCATTTTGCTGGAAAAACAACGAAAATTATATTGAAAATTTCACGAATGTGTTACAATTTGTCTACAAAGGGGGAATTTTTTGTGAAAAAAGCAATAGCAGAATGTTTAGGAACATTTATTCTTGTCTTTTTTGGGACAGGAACAGCCGTTCTAGGAAATGGTATGGAAGGGATTGGAACAACGGGGATTGCCTTAGCATTTGGGTTAACAATCGTTGCTGCTGCCTATAGTATTGGCACAATTTCAGGTGCACATCTAAATCCAGCTGTTTCTATAGGAATGTGGCTTAATAAACGAATAACAACAATGGAACTAATCTACTATGTAGTGGGACAAATTGTTGGCGGCTTGATTGCCTCATTTGCATTATTAAGCATTCTAAAAGGTGCTGGTAAAAGTATTGAGAACTTAGGTCAAAATGGCGTAGGGGAATTAAGTGTTGCTGGTGCATTGACAGTCGAAATTATTTTAACATTTATTTTTGTTTTAGTTGTCATGACAGTTACAAGTGCTAAGAAAGGCAATGCTTCATTAGCAGGAATCGTAATTGGGTTAACACTAACAATGATTCACTTAGTTGGTATTCCTTTGACAGGTACTTCTGTCAACCCAGCTCGTAGCATCGCGCCAGCCGTTTTTGCGGGTGGTTCAGCGTTATCTGAGTTGTGGATTTTTATCGTTGCGCCATTAATTGGTGGATTATTAGCCGCTCTTGTAGCAAAATTCGTCTTAGATACGGAAGAATAGATTAGCGAAAGAAGAATCTTTGATAACAAGCGTCAATTGTTGTCAGAGATTCTTTTTTTGTTATACTAGGAGAACCTAAAGGCGCATTTTTAACCAAAGATGAAAACATCATCAAAATAAGGTATAATAGGAAAGTATCAAATAAGATTAGAAGGAAAAAGAGGTGTCTCTTTGTGAAGAAAATTTTAGTAGTTGATGACGAGAAGCCAATTTCAGAGATCGTTAAATATAATTTGGTTAAAGAAGGATATGAAGTATTTACTGCTTATGATGGAGAAGAAGCACTTGAAAAAGTGGAAGAAGTGGAACCAGACTTAATTATTTTAGACTTAATGCTCCCTAAAATGGATGGCTTAGAAGTCGCGCGAGAAGTGCGCAAAACACATGATATGCCAATCATTATGGTGACTGCCAAAGATTCTGAAATTGATAAGGTTTTAGGATTAGAATTAGGAGCCGATGACTATGTAACGAAACCATTTTCAAATCGTGAATTAGTTGCTCGTGTAAAAGCCAATTTACGGCGAGGTGCAACCAATGCGAAAGAAGCCGAGGTGACAACGCAATCTGAATTAACGATTGGTGATTTAACCATTCATCCTGATGCATACATGGTCTCAAAACGGGGTGAAAAAATTGAATTAACCCACCGTGAATTTGAGTTACTTTATTACTTAGCAAAACATATCGGACAAGTGATGACTCGTGAACATTTATTACAAACCGTTTGGGGTTATGATTATTTTGGTGATGTGCGGACAGTGGACGTAACCGTACGTCGTTTAAGAGAAAAAATTGAAGATAGTCCAAGTCATCCAACGTATTTAGTTACTCGTCGTGGGGTTGGTTATTATCTAAGAAATCCTGAACAGGAGTAATCAGGTATGAAGAAAAAAGTTCACTTTTTTCAATCTGTTAATTTTAAGATTGCTTTATCATTTATTCTGCTGTTACTAATCGCGATTCAAATCATTGGTGGCTATTTCATTCGTGAATTGGAAGCCACTACAATTTCCGATTTTAAGAAAAATATGGATTCCCAGGTTGTCCAATTGTCAAATACGTTAAGCACGCAGATGAGCAACAAAGATCTCGAACGTAGTGACGTTGATGCAAATTTGAAAAAAGCGTTATCTGATTTTTCAAATGCAGACATTTCTGAAGCGAGAATTGTCGATGATAAAGGGATTATTCGGGCAACCAATGATTTAAATCAACAAAATATTATTGGGAAAAAGAATGATTATCGTGATTTAAATGACTTTACGAGTAAAAAATATCAAGCTTTAGATAATGATAAACGCGTGTATGTGAATGTTCAGCCGATTCAATCGCCTACTGGAGAAACAGTGATTGGTGTCCTTTATGTGAAAAGTAATTTAGAAAATAAATACCAAGAAATTACCAACACAGCAAGTATCTTTTTCACTGCTTCTATTATTGCCGCAGCAATCTCGATTATTGTGACCTTACTGATTGCACGATCAATCACGAAGCCGATTGGGGAAATGCGCGAGCAAGCCATTCGAATCGCTCGTGGTGATTACGCTGGAAAAGTAGAAGTCCATGGAAAAGATGAATTAGGCCAATTAGCAGAAACATTTAATCAATTATCAGAACGGATTGAAGAAGCACAAGAAACAATGGAAGCAGAAAGAAATCGTTTAGATAGTGTCTTAACGCATATGACAGATGGTGTCATTGCGACGGATCGCCGCGGAAAGGTGATTACGATTAATGAGATGGCCCTTTCATTATTAAATGTAAAAAATGAAAATGTGATTGGGACCTCGTTATTAGAGTTGTTAGATATTGAAGAAGATTACACATTGCGGAAGCTGTTAGAAGAGCCAGATGAACTGCTGATTGATCGCTCAACGTCTGATCGTGAAGAAGACCAAATGATTATCCGGGTAGACTTTACAATGATTCGTCGGGAATCAGGATTTATTACTGGCTTAGTTTGCGTGCTTCATGACGTCACAGAACAGGAAAAAAACGAACGGGAAAGACGGGAATTTGTTTCCAATGTTTCTCATGAGTTGCGAACGCCTTTGACAAGTATGCGTAGTTATATAGAGGCTTTGAGTGAAGGAGCTTGGGAAAACCCTGAGATAGCGCCGAATTTCTTAAAAGTCACGTTAGAAGAAACCGACCGGATGATTCGTATGATTAATGATTTGTTGAATTTATCTCGGATGGACTCTGGAAATACACATCTTCAATTAGAATATGTGAATTTTAACGAATTGATTAATTTTGTCTTGGATCGCTTTGATATGATGATTGAAAATGAGCAAAAAAATTACAAAATTCGCCGTGAATTTACTAAACGCGATTTATGGGTAGAGTTAGATACAGACAAAGTAATTCAGGTTTTAGACAACATTTTGAACAATGCGATTAAGTATTCGCCAGATGGCGGCGTCATTACCTGCCGACTAGTTGAAACACATAATAATGTCGTCTTTAGTATCTCGGACCAAGGTTTGGGCATCCCTAAAAAAGATCTCGGGAAAGTCTTCGAGCGTTTTTATCGTGTGGATAAAGCACGTGCGCGAGCACAAGGTGGGACTGGTTTAGGTTTAGCAATTTCTAAAGAAGTAATTCGGGCCCATAACGGGAGTATTTGGGTGGAAAGTACAGAAGGTGAAGGATCGACTTTCTATATTTCACTACCATATGAACCTTATGAAGAGGATTGGTGGGAATGATGAAATTATCAGAATGGATTACAAGAATTGGCTTGATTTTGATGGTCATTTTAAGTATATATTTTTCAGTCAATATCTGGCTGAATTCTGCCAAAAAAATACCAGAAATGAAGTCGGGAAGCCAAGTCACAACAGCTGTCAATGAAAAAGCCATTGGCGATGTCTATTTACCTTTGCAATTGATTCGAATAGCCGATGGAAAAGCGATGCAAAGTAATCGTGAAACATTAATTAGTAATGTTCAAAATGATATTAAAATGGCTACGTTTGGTAAATTGACACAAGTTGTGACAAAAAATGCAGAGCAACTTAAGCGCTACAACCAAATGGAACAAGGCATTGAACTTCTTTATCAAGGTCCCTTTTTAATCTCGGACTATGCTTCGATTTATAATCTATCCATTAATTTTACTAACTTTAATGACTTGACGGACCAGTATTTTACGAAAATTCAATTGGATTTTAACGAAAATAAGATACGTTTTTTAGATTATGATCAAGCCAACGTCTATGAAGCGCCCATGACTGTCAATAAGGCGCGCTTAATGGGAATTATCAATAAAGAGGGATTGCAATATCAAGACGTTTCCGAAAATACGCTAACCAAACAAGGACAATGTTATTTAACCAATGATATGAAGTTGAAAAAGTACAGTTATATCTTAGCTTCGCAACCAGTTACTCGTTTTAGGAATGCTTTTTTCAATGAAACGGAAGATATCCAAACCAATGAAGACAGTCAAGACTTAACCTACACGAGTAAAGAAGAACGATTGTTTGCAGAAGAAAAACTGGGGAAAATCGATTTTAAAGGGACCTTGCCAGAAGAGAATAAACGGGATTCAATCTATAATCAAAGCTTTTCTTATGTAAAACGTTTAGGAACCAATATGGGGAATTTACGTTACTTTGATCGAACGAAAGATAGTGTCAATTATCGGACTTTTGTGGAAGGTTTCCCAGTGTTCAGTAATGATTTAAAAGGCCAAGTGGATATTCGCATCACGAACAACGATGGTGCTGCGCCAAGCGTAACCATTAACACAAGTGTGAATACAATCCAAGTGCCGATTCCTTCAGAAGAAGAAGTGACGCTGGAAAGCACGGAAAAATTGATTAAGCGTTTAGAAACAGCTGGTGCTAAAAAGGAAAAAATCCAATCGGCTGTTATCGGTTATACGTGGCAGACAATTGAAGAAGTCAAACAAGTCGTTGATTTAAGTCCGGAATGGTATGTCCTTTATAACAACAATTGGTACACTGCAACGGACTTGGTAAAACAATTACCAAGCTTGGAGGTGGGCTAATGGATTTTAAACGAATTGAGTGGATTTTCTTCTTAGCATTTTTAGGATTAAATATCTTTTTATTTGGAATTTATCGGGAAGGTCAACAAGAGGAGAGCAACGTCTCTTCTTCCAGCCAAACAGAATCGATTGAAAGTCGGTTGGAAAAAGATAACATCTCGTATAAAGGGACACTTTCTTCAGAACGATTGGAAGGTTATTATTTAAGTGGCGAACAAACCAATTTTTCTGCTGCTTTAAAAATCCAACGTGAAAAGAATAAAAATTTTTTGAGAAATGGGCTGCAAATTGCGGATAATACTTTAACGAGTGTACCTAGTAAAAACTATTTTATTGATCCTAAGAAAATTGATAAAGATTTAAGTACCTTTTTAAATGAAAAAAATGCTTTATTATTCGGAGACGAATATCAATACTTACCAGAATTTTCTCATTTAAAAGAGCCGACGGCAGAGATTGTGGCTGCACAATCGTATAAAGGAATTCCCTTTAGAGATGACACGGCAAAATTAAGTATTTTAGCAGATACGTCAGGTGAATTATGGAAAATTAGTAAATATTCGCAAACGCACATTGAAAATATTGAAGAGTTACGAGACAAAACGGATTTATATTCCAATCGTGATGCGATAGACACGCTCTATATGAATAACCGGATTCCTAGTAATTCCAAAATAACATTCATTAAATTGGCCTATTCAAGAATTTATAAAATTCGTGAGAAAAATGTATACGTTCCAGTCTGGTTTGTAGGAATTTCTACTGGTGAAGATTCAGTTGAAATTGAACAGGTGAATGCCGTAAGTAATACCATCATCACAAATAATACTGTGCCAAAGGTGGAAAAACATTAAGGTCCGTTGTATAATGAAACACGTTAATGTTGTAATGTAGAAGGGAAGAGTTTTAAATGGATTCAGAGTTTGCTTTTAATATCAGTGTTCTTGCCAGTGGCAGTACAGGCAATTCCCTTTTTATTGAAACCAACCAAAAGAAAGTATTAGTAGATGCGGGTTTAAGTGGCAAAAAAATCACTTCACTGTTAGCAGAAGTCAATCGCAAACCAGAAGATTTAGATGCGATTTTAGTTACACATGAACATCGGGATCACATTCATGGCGTTGGCGTGTTAGCGCGAAAATATAAGTTAGATGTCTATGCCAATGAAAAAACGTGGCAAGCGATGGATCCCATGATTGGCAAAGTCGATGTCGCTCAAAAACATATTTTTGAAATGGGCAAAGTTTTGACCTTGGGAGATATGGACATTGAAAGTTTTGGTGTCTCACATGATGCGATTGCGCCTCAATTTTATCGTTTTCATCGCAATAATCGTTCCTTTGTTGTTCTAACGGATACAGGTTATTGTAGCGATCATATTCGTGGTACGATTGAAAATGCAGATGCTTATTTAGTCGAAAGCAATCATGAAATTGAAATTTTGCGAGCAGGACCTTATCCATGGAGTCTTAAACAACGGATTTTAGGAGATAAAGGGCATTTATCCAATGATGATGGTGCTCTTGTGATGGCGGATGTATTAGGTGATAAAACAAAACGCATTTATTTAGGTCATCTTAGCAAAGAAAATAATACGAAACTTCATGCGCGAATGGCAATGGAGTCTACTTTGAAGCAAAAGGATTTAGGCGTCGGGGAAGCATTTAAGGTATATGATACAGACCCCGATTCAGCCTCAGAGTTATTTCAAATTTAGAATAATGGTGGTCTATCAGTTTTTGAGTGTGGAGCAAAAATCCAAAGTGATTTTTGTCCCATGCTCATTTTTTGTTCTTTTATCCAGCTGGTTTGACAGAGACATCGGTGATAATACTTTTAAACTCTTAGTTAATTTTTTGACAAATACTTGTTTTTGTCTGGTGTTAGGAGTATAGTTAACTAGATTTTTACTAGTGGGAGGTCTATAATGTTTCAATTTTTACCAAACTCTGTTTTACAGATGAGCACTATTTTTCTTTCGATTATTATCGAAGCATTGCCTTTTGTCATGTTAGGTTGCTTGATTTCAGGCGCTTTACATGTTTTTTTAACACCAGAACGAGTAAAAAAAGTGTTACCTAAAAATAAATTTTTATCAATTTGTGTAGGGAGTTTCCTAGGTTTTTTCTTCCCTTCTTGTGAATGCGGGATCGTCCCAATTGTGCATCAATTTGTTAAAAAAGATGTACCAACACATACCGCTTTTGCTTTTATGTTAACGGCACCAATCATTAATCCAATTGTGCTATTCTCAACATACGTAGCCTTTAGTGGCGCAACAAAATTTGTGATTTGGCGAGTTTTAGGCAGTATGATTGTCGCGTGGGTTATCGGCATTTGGTTAGCTTATTTTCGAAAAGAATCAGTTTTAACAGAAAAAGAGTTAGCGCAGATTAAAGAAGAGCAGGTTGCTCATACGCATGAACACGTTGATGAAGTTCGTTCATTTTGGAAAAACGGCTGGTCAGCGTTAACCCATAGTATTGATGAATTTTTTGATACGGGTCGTTATTTAATTTTTGGTTCTTTGTTGGCAGCAATCATGCAAACCTATATTCCAACTGGTGCGCTTATGCAATTGGGCCATTCAAAGATTTTAGCGATTCTAGTCATGTTAGTCATCGCTGCCACTCTATCACTTTGTTCAGAAGCAGATGCATTTATTGGTTCTTCTCTTTTGAGTTTGTTTGGAACAGGACCAATTGTCGCCTTCCTAGTTTTTGGTCCAATGGTAGATATTAAAAATTTATTGATGATGAAACGTTATTTTAAGATGTCATTCATTGTACAATTTGTTTTGATAGTGGCGCTTGTCGTAACTATTTATGCGGCAGTAGTTTAGAAAGGAGGCCTACAATCGATGATACGATTTATTATTTTAATTGGATATATGGGGTTGATGATGTATCTTCAAATTTCAGGTGAACTGAACCAATATATCAATATTCATTATAATTACTTAGCTGTTTTATCAATGGTTTTAGCTTTTATTATGGCGATTGTCCAATTGATTTTGTGGAACCAAGCAGATCCATCAATGCAAAAAAAACATGAAGACATGCACCAACATGGGGGACATGAACATCATGGCCATCAGCATAATTTGGAAAAACCCAGCCAAAGAGGGCTTGCCTATTTACTACTTTCTTTACCATTGATTGTTGGCTTATTATTTCCGACAGTTAGTTTAGACACAACAATTGTTGAAGCAAAAGGATTTAACTTTCCAGTAAGTAAAGAATCAGTAGGGGATCCTGATATGCAAACGCAATATTTGAAACCTGATACAAGTATGTATTTCAATAAGACGGATTATGACAAGCAGATGGCAAAAGCCATGAAACAATATGATGGCCAATCTGTGATTTCAATTACGGATGAAAACTATTTGGAAATTATGGAACTAATCTATAATTATCCAAGTCAATTTGCAGGAAAAAGGATTTCTTATAAAGGCTTTGTCTATAATTCAAAACGAGAAGAAAGTGTTGACCAATTTGTTTTCCGTTTTGGGATTATTCATTGTGTTGCTGATTCTGGCGTTTTTGGCTTGTTGGTTCATTTTCCTGAACATACTCAATTTCAAAACAATGATTGGGTAACGATTACCGGAACCGTTGAGTTGTCCTATTATCCACCATTTAAACGACAAATACCAACTGTGCAAGTGGAGAAAGTCAAAGCAGATCAAGCACCAAAAAATCAATATGTCTATCGTTCCTTTTAAAAAAAGTTGGTTGCTTCCTTATCAAATGGAAGCAACCAACTTTTTTGCTGTCTATTTTTTAATTTTGTTGCGCTTACGACGAATAAAACCCAAAGATTCTCTTTTTTCCCGAAAGCTGCGGATATTCTGATTGAAAACCTCAGAAGCGACTAAGCCTAACGCAATTGCCCCAGCAATCATTACAGCTTGCACGGTAAAATAGGCGCCTTTTTCATAATTGCCAATTACGATATTCCGAACAGCTTGATAAGCTAAGCCACCAGGTACCAATGGAACAATACCAGGAATATTAAAAATCGTGACAGGCATTTTCAATATTTTTGAGAATAGGTAGCTTACTGCCGCAACACCGACAGCACCGATGAGGGAACCTAATGCCGCATTTCCACTAAAAACTTCAACGATTACCCAATAAAGCATCCAGCTTACACTACCAGTTAGACCACAAGCCACCAGTGATCGTCGAGGAACATTAATAATAATCGCAAACGCCGCAGAAGCTAAAAAACTAAAGATAAATTGTACCAAAACGATTCCTAGCAAATAAGTCACTCCTTTTAATAGAAAAGTTGAAAGACAAAAGCAATGCCAAAACCAATCATTCCTGAAGTCATTAATGCTTCAGTCCCACGAGAAACACCCGATAAGTAGTGTCCGGCTAGCAAATCGCGAAGAGCATTGGTAATTTGCACACCAGGCACTAAAGGCATGACACAACCAATGATGATTAAATCTTGTGATTGTCCGAGTCCCAATTTGACTGAAAGGATAGCGGCTGCACCAATGAACAGCGAAGCTAAAAATTCAGATAAAAATTTAATCTTGAGAAACTTTAAACTAAAATAATAAAGACTATAGCCGCAACCACCAATCAGAAAAGTCAAGAACAAATCGGACCAGACACCACCAAAAAGAATCATAATTGTAGCGCTGACAACAGCCGCACTAACAATGCGTGCGCTAATTGGAAAATGTCGGTGTTCACTATCTATCACTTTTAGTTTATTCAGTAATTCCTCTAAAGAAAAATCACCAGCCACATAAGCACGAGACAGCTGATTCACACGAGAGATTTTTTCTAAATCAATGCCACGTTTCATTACTTGAACCATACGAATCGTGGAGGTTCCATCTATGCCAACAAATAACCCGGTTTGTGTCACATAGCTAACCATTCGATAGTTGCCAGAAGCAAGCGCAATTCGGCTCATTGTATCTTCAACACGGTACATTTCTGCATCGCTTTCTATCATAATTTTACCAGCTAACAAACAGGTTTCTAAAAGTAAATCCAAATGAGCAGGAGTCATTGAGCAAGCCTCACTTTATGTATTTTCTTCTAGTGTACTACAAACGAACCAAAAAGAGGAAATAAATAACAGCTGCAATCGAAAATTTACATCGTAAACAGATTGTTAGCGAATTGTAACATTAAAAGGCTGATATTATTTAATCATAAATATTTAAAAGTTTTCAAAAGAAAAACGTCGATTTTTTCGCAAAATGAATTGAAGGGAAAGGTGATATTCTGGCGATTTAGCAGAGCTTTATTCTTGTTTTATAAAGTTGTGTATTTGTTTTTATAATTTTAAAATTATCGATGGCTGTCATTTTTTTACGAAGCCTTTATTAATAAAAGACTAAGAAATAACAAAAAAGAGAGAAGGAGAAGAAATTTTGTTTGTAGTTTCGGTTCTTTTCTAGTAAAATGAAATTGTATAAAAGTAGAAGTGAGGTGTAGTAAAATGGGTTTTACAGACGAAACAGTACGCTTTGATTTTGATGATAATCGAAAAAAAGCAATCAGTGAAACGTTAGAAACCGTATATCGGGCATTAGAAGAAAAGGGATACAATCCTATTAACCAAATAGTAGGGTATTTACTTTCTGGGGACCCGGCTTACATTCCTCGTTATCAAGATGCTCGAAACTTAATTCGTCGTCATGAACGTGATGAAATCATGGAAGAATTAACCAAATATTACTTAGCGAACCACGGAATCGATATCAAATGAGGATCATGGGGCTAGATGTAGGTTCACGGACAGTCGGTGTGGCTGTTAGTGATTTATTAGGTTGGACAGCACAAGGCATCGAAATTATTCGCATCAATGAAGAGGAAGAGAACTTCGGTTTTGAGCGATTAGGTGAATTGGTGAAAGAATACGAAGTCACGAAATTTGTCGTAGGTTTACCGAAAAACATGAATAATTCCATCGGTCCTAGAGCTGAAGCATCCATGGCATATGGTGATAAGATTCAAGAATTATTTCAATTACCTGTTGACTATCAAGATGAACGATTAACAACTGTCCAAGCAGAGCGTTTCTTGGTGGAGCAAGCAGATGCTTCAAGAGCCAAAAGAAAAAAAGTCATTGATAAACTAGCGGCAGTAATGATTCTACAAAATTATTTAGATGCACATAGCCGATAATTATCGAGCTTTGAATACATCAAGGGAGAGAAGAAGAATGACAGAACACAACCACGATCATGATCACGAAGGACATGAACATATTACTTTAGTAGACGAACAAGGAAATGAAACATTATACGAGATCTTACTAACTGTTGACGGTCAAGAAGAATTCGGTAAAAATTATGTTTTATTATATCCAGCAGGAATTCCTGAGGATGAAGATGTTGAATTGCAAGCTTACTCATATGTGGAAAACGCAGAAGGTACAGAAGGCGATTTACAGCAAATCGAAACAGATGCTGAATGGGATATGATTGAAGAAGTTTTCAATACATTCATGGCTGAAGAAGAAGAGTAAAACTGTAACGAGAGAAGCGCTACTTCTCCTATTGAGAAGTAGCTTTCTTAATAATAATTGTTATAATGTGCATGTTGTTTCTATCATAAGATACTATCGCTATCATTGAGTGTGATGGATAAAGAAGGACAGCATTGTCTAGTTTTACAAGATGTTGTAAAAACGTAACATCCTTGTAATGACGTTAATTTGGTAACTATCTAGCATAATTTATAATTTGTGTTATACTAAGTGTGAGGTTTTAGAAATACTGTTAATTTTATAATGTTAAATAAAAAAATGGCTCCACCTACTGGCATAGGTAGAGCCGTC
This sequence comes from Enterococcus sp. DIV1090, assembly GCF_050537975.1. NCBI lineage: Bacteria > Bacillati > Bacillota > Bacilli > Lactobacillales > Enterococcaceae > Enterococcus > Enterococcus sp. DIV1090. The sequence continues at coordinate 1,018,828 of NZ_CP172917.1, forward strand.
AGAAATTCAGTTAAACAAACAGGTAATTATTGGTGTGGTGCATTGCCACGAACTGAAATTCCAGTTAATAAAGCAAGTAAATCAAACATATATTTCACCTCCTTTATTATGATAGCTTCATTATAACATTATCTGTAAAATGATGGTATGTTTAATACAAAAAAATAGAAAGATTGGAGTTTTGACTGTGAGAGTAGCGGGAGAAAAAATCAAAACAGCGCGTAAAAAGAAAAAATTATCGCAAGCTGAATTGGCAAAAGGAATTTGTACACAAGCAACAATTAGTAACATTGAAAACAAAAATGTGTGTGACAGTTTAGACATTTTCTCATCTGTATGTCTACGTTTAGACTTACAAGTGGAAGAATGTATCGAAGGTTCTAGTGAGAAAAAACTCGAAAGCTTATTAAATAAAGTAGAAGAATTATGCTTTTACTTTAAGCACGATGAAGCCTATGATTTGTTGAAAGACTATCCAGATGATATCGAAAGTTCAAACAGAATTTTAGAAACAAAATTTTTCTATTATAAAGGAATTACGAGTTTATTAGGTAAGAAAAATAATAGCGAAGCATTGTTCTATTTACATCGTGGTTCTGAAATTAGTCGTGATATTAATATTTATAATATTTTGAGTATGAATGCGATCGGTATTTTATATGAATTAGAAGATGATATTGAAAAAGCAAAAGTTTATTACGATAAATCTTTACAATTGCTAAGCGAATTCAAATTAGATTATCCATTAGAGCAATGCCGTATTTATTATAATACCGCAAAATTCTATTCATTAATTAAAGACTATGCAAAGAGTATTGAATTAAGTGATAAAGGAATCGAAATTAATCGGACGCACAGTTCTATTTACTCTTTAGATTGCTTATTATACGAAAAAGCTTTTAATAAACAAATGCTAGGACTAGATGCTGTTGAAGATTATCGTATTGCGTACTACTTTACACGTTTCTTCGAAAATAAAAAATTACTTACTTATATTGAAAAAGATATGCAAGAGTTTAATATCAGTTTTAAATAATAAATAATTGTTTCAGATTTTAAAAAGAACAACCTAACTCCTCTTGAGTTAGGTTGTTCTTTTTTCTCTTTTTAATTTGTTTCTTTGACAGCGTTACGGACGCTTTCGGCGACGACTTTTGCGACTCCTTCTTGGAATGGATCGGGAATAATATTGGTCGGCGTGAGTTCATTATCGGGAATCAATTTTGCAATACCTTTGGCAGCGGCAATTTGCATTTCAATCGTAATCTTTTTCGCCCGAGCATCTAAGGCACCGCGGAAGATACCAGGGAAGGCCAACACATTATTAATTTGATTCGGAAAGTCACTACGACCAGTTCCGACAATATAAGCGCCTGCCGCTAAAGCTTCATCAGGAAAAATTTCAGGAACTGGGTTAGCCATTGCAAAAATAACTGGCTGCTCATTCATCTGTTGAATCCACTCAGGTTTTAAAACACCTGGTGCCGAAACACCAACAAAGACATCAGCGCCTTCAAGAGCAGTAGCTAAATCACCGGTACGGTGTTCCCGATTGGTTAGCTTCGCAATTTCTGCGTGGTGTGGTGGCAGAGCTGTATCTGTTTCGCTCAGAATCCCTGTACGGTCAACAATGATAATATGTTTTACGCCAGCAGCTAAAAATTTTCTTGTGATCGAAAGACCAGCGGAGCCACCGCCGTTGATTACCACATGAATGTCCTCTATTTTCTTGTTGATTAATTTTAAGCTGTTGTACAAAGCCGCTAGAACAACAATCGCTGTCCCGTGTTGATCATCATGGAAAACGGGAATATCTAGTTCATCGATTAAACGCTGTTCAATTTCAAAACAACGAGGAGCGCTGATATCTTCCAAGTTAATTCCCCCAAAGGTTGGAGCCAAAAATTTCACCGTTTGAATAATTTCTTCGGTATCTTGTGTATCTAAAACAAGGGGAATCGAATCCACACCAGCAAAGCGTTTAAACAATGCAGCTTTTCCTTCCATGACAGGCATCGCTGCTTCAGGACCAATGTTACCTAAACCTAAAACTGCTGAACCATCACTGATAACGGCGACGGTGTTTTTCTTTGTCGTTAATTCGTAAGCGCGTTCTTTTTTTTCATGTATGGCAGAAGAAACAGCCGCAACACCTGGTGTGTAGGCAATTCCTAAATCTGCTTTTGTTTCAATCGGAACTTTAGGGCAGACTTCTAATTTCCCCCCAAATTTTTTTGCTTGCTCAATCGCTAATTCTTTTACATCTTTTGTTGACATATCATTTTCCTCCTAAATAATTCACTTATAGTTAAAAAAGCATTCTAAAAATAGCAGTCATTGTTATTACTGTAATGGCACCGCCTAAACGTGTCGCAACTTGTGCAAACGGCATTAAGTTCATTCGATTGGCTGTACTTAAAATAGCCACATCGCCAGTCCCACCCATACCACTCTGGCAAGCGGAGACAATGGCAGCCTCAACGGGATTCATATTCATGAAGCGTGAAACGAAAAATCCTGTAGCAATAACAGTGAAAACGACACTAATTACCACAACAAAATATTGCCAGCTAAGCATTCCTACGACATCTTTTAAAGGAATATATAACATACCTAAGCCGACCATTAACGGGAACGTAAAATTGCCAGAGATAAATTTATAAAGCTGTTTTGATCCGCGTTGGGTTTCTTTCGGTACTACGTTTAAGTATTTTAAAAAGGCTGCGACAACAATCATCAAAACAGGACCAGGAAAGCCTGTTAAGTGTTGCAATAAACCGCCTGTAATAAATAAGGTACACGCAATTAAAACACCAGCGCCCATTAATTTTACATCAATTGGTGCTTTGTCTTCTTCTAAAGCATCACTTAAATCATCTGAATTAGTAATTTTGATCAACTGACCTTGTCCAGAAAGTTCAGGGCGTTTTTCTCCTAAACGACTAAGTAAACCAGAACACATAATAGCAAAAAAATTACCAATAATGGTTGCGGGAATTAATTGCCCCACTAATTGTTCACTTGGCAATCCAGTAATGGCACTATAACCAAGGGATAAAGGAAGAATGCCTTCACCGATTCCACCAGCTAAAACAGGAGTGACAATATAGAAAAGGCTATGTTTCCAACCGAGACCTAACAGCGTTCCAACTAGGGTCCCAACACCCATTGCTAAAATCATTCCTAATGCCATCGGGACAATCATGCGCATTAAACCTTGGACTAAAATTTTGCGGTTCATTCCAAGGATACTTCCACAAACTAAACAAGCAATATAGAAATAGAGAAAGTTTGCTTGTTTCATTAAAATATCTGTTGAGTCTAAGACATTTTGGTTGAGTAAATTGAAAAAGACCATAATTGATGGTACTAATAAAGATAAAATTGCGGGACCGCCAAAATGTTTCAAAATAGGAATATTTCCACCAATTGTTCCAAGTAACCAACCCATTGTTAAAATTACGGCAAAACCACCTAACATATTGACTGGTAGTTGTTCTAATAGAGCCGTAACAAGAATAATGCTAGCTGTTACAAGATAAACAGGTAACGTAACCGAACCAATCCTCGTTTTGGTTAATTTGTTGCGCCAATCTGTTTCATTAGCAGCTGTTGCGTGTAATTTCTTTTCCATGCTATTTCCTCCTATAACTTTAATCTATATTCATCATAATGTAAACGTTTTCTGTAGAGTAGATTATTTAATTAATTTAACTAAAGAAAAGTTTTTTAACCAAATCTTCCTATGCTATACTTTATTTGAAGAGAAAAGAGGGATGGAATGAAGCGTGGCGGGAAATTATGGTGCTTCTTATCAGTGATTTTTATTGCAACATTAATTATTATGATTACTTTCTTTTACGGAGTAACGACGGTCCAAACAATTAAAGAAGTTCGTAAAAACCAAGAGCAAGCACTTTTAGCCGTCGGGGAACAGTTGGCTATTGAACCGAATGTTATTGAAGCCTTAAAGAATGATCACTATTCAGATGAATTGGAAGCGTATACGGTTCGTTTAGGTGAAATTCATCAGTTGGATTTTATCGTGATTATGAATATGCAGGGGATTCGTTTAACACATCCTGATCGCCAAAAAATAGGTAAGCATTTTGAAGGTGGCGATGAAGTGCGAGCATTAAAAGGGGAGGAACATTTATCTGTTAGTCAAGGGAGTTTAGGAGAATCATTACGAGGTTTTGTCCCAGTCTATGATCAAGGAAAACAAATTGGGGTTGTGGCAATGGGCATTAAAATGACCTCGCTTTCACAATTGATTGAACGAACAAAAAATGATTACACAGTGAGTGTCCTTTTAAGTGTTGGTTTTGGCTTTATATTAGCCATCGTGGTTTCTTATTATTTAAAAAAACAACTTCACGATTTAGAGCCAAGAGAGATTGCTCGTCTATTAGAAGAGCGAAACGCCATGCTTGAGGAAACGAAAGATGCAATCCTTGTGATTGATACCGATCAAAATATTTTATTAGCAAATATTGAAGCAACTAAAATGTATCATAATATAACAAATAGTGAAGAAAATTTACTAGGAAAGAAACTTTCAGCATTGGTTTTATCTCCTGAAAAATTAATCGTACATTCAAAAACAGAGCAATTCTATCGTCAAAATGGCCAGGATTATTTCGTCTCAATCGCCCCGATTAATGTCCGTAAAAAAACAATTGGGCATGTTATCTTTCTGAAAAATGCGACGGAAACGTTTATTGTCGCAGAACAGCTTGTCAGCACAACGACATATGCTTCGGCATTACAAAGTCAATCACACGAATTTATGAATAAGATGCATGTCATTTATGGCTTAGTCGATTTAGAAGATTATGAGGCGCTAAAACATTATCTAGCCGATTTATTGAAACCAGAAAAGGAATTTGCACAGCGCTTAGCTATTTTGGTTAGGAATCCTATTCTAGCAGGTTTTTTAAGTGGGGAAAGAATCAAGTTTGCAGAAATTAAAACACAATTAGCTATTGAAATTTATCCAGAAATTCCACCAAATAAACGAGATGAAGATACGCAAAATTTGATTGCTATCTACCGTTATATTCATCGTTTCCTGATGGAACAACCGTTACCAGAAGAGATCATTGAAACCATTGATTATCAGCCAGGAAGTTTGACGACGACTTATTCGTTTGCTTATCCAAAAGAACAACTGGAACGCTTTGAGCAAGAGTTTTTCACTTCTTATTTGGCAAGATTATTAGAGAATGCGGAAGCGACATTGACTTGGGAAAACCAACAAAATAATTGGCTTGTCCTTCGCATAAATGTTCATTACGAAGGAGCAGAGGAAAATGAACCTATTGATTATTGAAGACGATCCTATGGTTGCATATATACATCAAAAATATCTTGAAAAATTAATTCACCAACCGACTATTTTTGCGGCGGCAACAATTGCTGAAGGTCTACAACTAACGAAAGAAAAACAACCAGCACTTGTTTTATTAGATGTTCATTTGAAAGATGGCAACGGCTTGACCTATCTGGCAACAATTAGAGATGAAAAAATTGATACAGAAGTCATCCTGATTACGGCTGCCAACGAGTTGGAAAATGTTAAACGAAGCTTACATTTAGGCGTTTTAGACTATTTAGTTAAACCCTTCTCTTTTGAACGATTTCAACAAAGTATCGAAAACTATCAGAAAAAAACTGCTCAATTCACGCTGGAAACGAAGGAGCTTTCGCAAACAAAAGTGGACCAATTGTTTCATTCTTCACAGACAAACGCACGTAAAAATGAACAAGATCTTCAAAACATGTCCTTAGAAAAAGGACTAACACAAGCAACATTACAATTATTGTTAAAAAAAATAGACGAATTTACCGACTATTTTACGATTCAAGAATTATCAGAAGCGAGTCAGCTTTCACATGTTTCTGTTCGCAAATATGTGTTGTTTCTAGAAAAAAATAACCTTTTAGAAAGTAAAAATAGCTATTTAAAAGTGGGGCGTCCCTATCAATCGTATCGGAGAATTTAGTATTTTTTATTTTTTAGTAAATAAAAAAAGTAATTGAAAAGTGGCGAAATACAGAGGATACTCCTTTTTATTCTCATTTAAAGAACTTAATTGAGAATGGAAAAGAGGATATTATTTGTTATTTTTTGAGAATATATGATATTCTTTATTATGTAAGAAATAATATTATATGGGAGGAACGAGCGATGAAAGTTATTGTTTTAGGATCATCACATGGAGGTTATGAAGCGGTAGAGGAATTACTAAATCTTCATCCTGATGCAGAAATTCAATGGTATGAGAAAGGTGATTTTATCTCATTCTTGTCTTGTGGCATGCAGTTGTACCTAGAAGGAAAAGTGAAAGATGTTAATTCTGTTCGCTATATGACTGGCGAAAAAATGGAGAGTCGTGGTGTGAATGTCTTTTCTAATACTGAAATTACAGCGATTCAACCAAAAGAACATCAAGTGACAGTGAAAGATTTAGTGTCAGGTGAAGAACGTGTTGAAAATTATGATAAATTAATCATCAGTCCCGGAGCTGTCCCATTTGAATTAGATATTCCAGGTAAAGATTTGGATAATATTTACTTGATGCGTGGTCGTCAATGGGCCATTAAATTAAAACAAAAAACAGTAGATCCAGAAGTCAATAATGTGGTTGTGATTGGTAGTGGTTATATTGGGATTGAAGCTGCCGAAGCATTTGCAAAAGCCGGTAAAAAGGTTACCGTTATTGACATTTTAGATCGTCCATTAGGGGTATATCTAGATAAAGAATTTACAGATGTTTTAACAGAAGAGATGGAAGCCAATAACATTACCATTTCAACTGGTGAAACAGTTGAACGTTACGAAGGCGACGGTCGTGTGCAAAAAGTCGTTACAGATAAAAATGCGTACGATGCTGATTTGGTCGTTGTAGCGGTTGGTGTCCGTCCAAACACTGCTTGGTTAAAAGGTACCTTGGAATTACATCCGAATGGCCTGATCAAGACGGATGAATACATGCGGACAAGTGAGCCAGATGTATTTGCAGTAGGGGATGCTACGTTAATTAAATACAATCCTGCAGACACAGAAGTAAATATTGCCTTAGCAACGAATGCTCGTAAACAAGGTCGCTTTGCTGTGAAAAACCTAGAGGAACCAGTTAAACCTTTCCCTGGTGTTCAAGGATCTTCTGGCTTGGCCGTCTTTGATTATAAATTTGCTTCAACAGGGATTAACGAAGTCATGGCTCAAAAATTAGGAAAAGAAACAAAAGCGGTGACAGTAGTAGAAGACTACTTGATGGACTTTAATCCAGACAAACAAAAAGCTTGGTTTAAATTAGTGTATGATCCTGAAACAACACAAATTTTAGGCGCTCAATTAATGTCGAAAGCAGATTTAACTGCAAACATTAATGCTATTTCATTAGCGATTCAAGCCAAAATGACGATTGAAGACTTAGCCTATGCGGACTTCTTCTTCCAACCAGCGTTTGACAAACCTTGGAACATTATTAATACAGCGGCTTTAGAAGCGGTGAAACAAGAACGTTAATAAAAACAGACAAGAACGATGCTGAAAAATAGTATCGTTCTTTTTGTATATTTTCAAAAAAATAACAACGCACTTTTACTTTTTTTCTAAAACAAAGAATTTTTTTACTCTTACTAAAATTTCAAAATGATGTAAAAATAAAAGCAGGTCGCAAGTGACCAAGAAATTTTAGGAGGAATTTTAGAATGAAAAAACAAATTTTAGCAAGTGTTGCATTAAGTGCATTAACATTAAGTATTGCAGGACAAGCAGTTTATGCAAATGAAGCAAACTTACAAGACACGCAAGCTGATGTAACTTTAAAAGCAGGTTCTGGGAAAGATGTCAAACCTGTCGTTGATCCAACAGGCGATACAGATGAAGATCCAGCTACGGGCGCAGAAGGCGCGTTATCAATCCCGTACGCTTCAAGTATTAGCTTTGGTGAACAAGAAATCCAACAAGGGGATGCCACTTACTTTGCACAAAATGAAAAACCATTTGTCCAAGTTAATGATACTCGTGGAGGTGCAGAAGGCTGGGCTTTATCCGCATCCATATCAGAATTTAAAGGTGTAACAAATCAAAACGTCTTAAAAGGTGCACAATTAACCTTGGCAAATGGTCAAGTAACTACAGAAAGTAACCAATCAGAAGCACCAACAATTGCATCAAATAGTTTAACACTAAATGATTCACTACAACCAGTAATGTCAGCTGAAAAAGGCAAAGGTGCAGGCGCCTGGGCTGCCTTATTCCAAGGGGAAAAAGGTAAAAATGAAAATGTAAAACTTTTTGTACCACGTGCAGGTGTTGAAGCACAAGCCTACACAGCAACGATTACATGGGGTTTATCTGATGCGCCAGCGTAAGACTTTAAAAAGATGGGGAACTTTTATTCCCATCTTTTTTCTTAGTTTAGTTAGCTGGTTGGTTCTGTGGTCTGCACCGGCTTCTGCTGAGGAAAATCAGATTAATTTTGAAGCAGAAGCTATTTTACCAGAAAACCAGCAATCTTCCGTCAGTTATTACGATTTGAAAGTCTCCCCTGGAAGCACACAAGAGTTTAAATTACGCTTGAAAAATGTAAGTGATCAACCGATTAAAGTGCGTGTCGATGCAAATAATGGGCTGACCAATAAAAATGGCGCTTTAGACTATTCGCAACATGGAAAAAAATTATTAGGTAGTCCTACATTTGAAGAATTGATTTCGCCGTCACAAACAGTCGAATTACAAGGAAAAGAAACAAAAGAAGTTTCATTTCAATTAAATGTCCCTAAAAATGGTTTTGAAGGAACGATTTTAGGTGGATTTTATTGTTATGAATTAACAGATGGAAAAGAGAAGGAAATAAAAGGATTTAGTTTAACGAATAAATTTGCTTACACAATCGGAGCAAAACTTGTTGTTGAAAATAAAAAAATGGAACCAGCATTTCAGTTAACAAAGGTGAAACCAGGTTTAGAAAATGGTTATTTAACACTGTTCGCGACAATTGAAAATCCAGAACCAGTTTTAATAAGCCAATTGAAAATGAACGCCTTTGTTACTAAAAAAGGAAAAAGTGAGAAAATTCGTGAGTTATCAAAACAAATTTCTGTGGCACCACGTAGTCAATTTGAACTTCCAATTAGTTGGAATGATGAAGCCTTAAAAAAAGGTTTATATGAGTTGACGATTCAGTTGGAAGATCAAAACAGTAAAAAGTGGACATTGAAAAAAGCGTTTGAAATTAAAGGTGAAGATGAAAAATTGAATGAGGAGGCAGTCAAAGTCACCCGACCTGCTTCGAATATTCTTCTGTATCTTGTGATAGGAAGCTGTATCTTAATTATTTTGGCGTTATTTATTTATATTTTAAAACTACGCCAAAATAAATCATAAATAGGGAGGCTTTAAAATGAAAAAAAGAAGTGGGTATCTTGTGTTCATGCTAGCACTCTTTTTTTTAGCAAGTGCTAATAGTGTACATGCGCAGCAAGTAGATTCCGAAGTAGGCATAACATTTTATCAGAAAAATTATAAGGATCAGGTAGTGCCTTTTGAAAAAATAACCCCAGTTAATGAAGCCAAACAACCCAATCGAGAAACGATTAACTCTGATAAAGGATTAATCAATCAACTTTTACCCAATACGGGAGAAAAACAGCAATTGGAATTACTAACTATCGGTTTACTTCTTATAAGCATCATCCTGTTTGTAGTGGCTCGAAGACGAAAGAAAGGATGGAAAGCAGATGAATAAGATTGCTAAAACCTCATTCGTTTTTATAATCACGTTGATTGGGTTTGCTTTAGGACCGCAAATTGGTGAAGCAACTGAGTTAGTCAAGAAAATTTCAAATCACACAAAATTGTCTGATTATGGTTACTTTAAGGCCTTGCCAGGTGTCTATACGCCAGCTTCCCATACTTTTGTCATGCAATCTGGGGCAGAAACAGAAGTCATTCCACTTGAAGGCAATGTGAACAGTAGTCAATTAACAGTTGATGAAAATTCTCTTGCAGGGAGTGCCATGATTCGTAATGTGGGATGGTATCAAGGGAAAAAGGTCAGCATTAAAGTTTCACTGTTGAAAAATTTGTCAAATCGAGCGGGGGGAACAATCTTTTTTGAAAAAGAACGTTTCTTAACACTATCTCTCCTTGGAGATGTGAAAGTGACATATGAATTTTTTGACGAAGAAAATCAACCGATACAAGTAACAACAGCAGTAAATACTTATGACTTGAGTAAAAAATACTATTTTGGCGTACAATTTCCTATTCAATCACTCTATTCATCTAATCCAACCAATATTTTTTCTAGAACATGGAATGATGAAAGTGGTGGTTATTGGGTAACTTATCATAACGAAACGGAAACCGATGCCATCAATAGTCAAAAGCAACAGCTACAAATTTTAACTCGACCAAAAGAAAAATTAACCTTTATTTATCGAAATTGGAATAACAATCAGCCATTAGAAATTCCTTATCGTACAGACTTTGTGGCAAAACCTGAGTTTGGCGGGGCCTTAGCAAATTCTTTAACGTTAGAGAAGCCGCAACCTGTTAGTGAATTAAAGGCCCAACAAATCATGCCGAATGTTGCAGAGGATCGTAAATTAAGTAATTTAGAAGTACGTTTTAACTTAACAAATCTCTTGCAATCACAGCAATACGAGCCAGGTAATATCAACATTCAAAACTTTAATGGTGAAGATGTAACGGCTTTGTTCTCACAAGAGATGCAAGGCGAAGAATTAGTATTGACTGCCTTACAACCACAAGATAGCCGGTTAACTGCCACGACTTTACTTTATACAGTCGTCGTGAAATGGCGTGAAGATGCCCCAGCAGTCGATAATCGTTTCATTGATACAGAAGGAAATCTGACATTACCTTATACAATCCAAACAAAGGCCACCAATAGAGATAAAGTGTTTAATCAAGCGACCGAAGGCATGTTAAAAGTGAATTATAACAGCAAAGTGAATCTTCTTTTTGTCGACGAAAATAATCAACCATTGAAAGAGCCAATGAGTCAGCCAGGTATTTTAACACAAGCATTTGATGTATCATCTGAGTATCCTGAAATCCCTGGATATTATCCAGTTAAAAATCCAGTGGAACAAGATCAAGGAACGTTTAAACAAGAAGAACAAACAATCGTTCATCGGTATCGTAAAAATTTGGAATTTCAATTGAAAAATTCAGGAGAGGCAATACCGGTTTCTCGCTTTACTAAAGAAGCTGAGGTGGCGTATTCTTTAAAACACGAAGCAGGAAAAACGATTCGCGTAATGGCACGTTTCGGTGGAGAGGAACAATTAGTAAAAGAGTATCCAACAGCACCAGAGACTGTTGACGATCAAGTGAAAATGAAGATACCAGATAATTGGCTTGACCAAGAAGTTGAATTTTACGCAATGAATGAAACTGGACAAGTTTCAAATAATGAAAAAAAGATAGTCAGTCTGGAAAAGGGGCCGCAATTAAAATTACCTGACGTTCTTTCTTTTGGACAACAAGAAATCCCTGTAAAAGATAGCTATGTCAAGTTGCCACAAGAAGCAGAACTGGCTATCACTGATGAAAGCCAGTTAGATAAAAGTCAATGGAAAGTCAAAGTTAAAATGCAACAAATGATGAAAAATCAAAATAATCAAACATTGTCAAAAGGTTTAAGCTTTATTAAAGAGGGCAAACGGACACCGATTAATGACGTCGAACAAACTATTGCTAGTGGCAGTGGAAGTCAAATGTTGAATTTAGCAAATACACTTGAATTAACTTTAGTTCCAAGCGATGTCGCGGGTAGCTATCAAGGTCAATTAGTTTGGAACTTAGAAGATGCCCCTATTTAAAGCTAGATAAAATTTCCGTTAAACATGACTTAATAATTGAATCAATTGAAATCAAGCACAGGTGCTAAGGAACTTCTTTAGCACCTGTTTTTTTGGGGGCAAAAATTTACCTCTTGCAAAAAGAAAGTCGTATAATTAATATGACTAAGTTATTTATAAAAATTTAGAAATACAGGAGGTTGATAAAGTGCATACATTTTTAACGAAATCTTCTCAAAAGAAAATTCGTCTATTTAACTATCTCTTAGAAAAAAACAAGTGGCGAACCATTGCAGATTTAAAAGACTTACTGAATGTTTCTTCAAAATCTATTCTATTGTATGTAGAAGAATTATCAGACATTTTTAAACAATTTAATGGGAAAATTGTACTGAAAAATGAAAATAATCAACGATTTTATATGTATAAAGATGCTAATTTTCCTATCTATAATGTTTACTTGCATTACTATCGTCAATCTTATAATTTCAATTTGATTGATTATATGTACAAATACCCAGACAGAAATTTAGAAGACTATGCAGATGCGCAATTTACAAGTGTTTCGACTGTTTTTCGGTATGCCAAATTATTAGTAAAATATTTTAAAAGATATCAAATGACCTTTCATACGTTCTCTTTAGAACTAGAGAATCAAGAAAGCATGAGTCGTTCTTTTTATTATTATTTTTATTGGCAATCTTCACGTACAGGTGACTGGCCATTTACGATTTCTGAAAAGTTGATTGAACAATATATTGAACAATTTGAAGAGGTATACGATATTGAATTGTTACGTTTGCCGAAACGAATTTTTTCTTATTGGCTAGCAATTGTATTAGAACGTGCACCACAAAAAAGAGTGGAACTTTTAGATGAAATTAAACAGGTAGCTGATTCTGATAAAGCTTTTCCTTTAGTAAAAATGTGGCTGAAGAAGTGTAACTTATCGCTGCCTGAAGAAGAGATCTATTTTATATATCGAATTATCTACTCGTTTGGAGTGATTGATGGTAATCCTCGCTATGAAGTTAGTCATGCATTAGCACATAAATTGCATCATACTACGTCTTACCAAGCTGTATTGCTATTAAATAACCTCACGCAAAAAGACTATCAATTTCAATTGGATTTGTCAGATTCTGAATTAATTTTTAACTTTGTGGCATTCCACGAGCGAAGTCAATTCTTTTTCGGTAATACTGATTTATTTTTCAATCAGTCTTATATTAATGAAATTAAAAGACAAAATACGGAAATAGCCCAACTGATGGAGAACTTTCATCGAGATTTGCAAGAGCAGGCAACAAAAGAGGTCAAAGAAATTTTAAAAAATTGGGAACAACTTTTCTTAAACTATTACTATGTTTTAGATTATTATGATTTGTTGTTAAAGAAATTGACGCCCATTAAGATTTTAATTGCAGACGATTTACATCATACTCATCGATTATGGTTGATGAATAAAATAAAAAATTATTTTGGTAAAGCTTATCCCTTGGCTTTTTATGATTATGAAGTAGATGCATCTGAAGTCGATTTAGTGATTTCTAACTATTATTTTGATACAAAAGGAACGACTTTACTACTGATGAAAAATATACCAACAGAACGCAACTGGCGGAATTTAGAGAAAATTCTTTATAAAATAACCCATTGCAATGATAAATAAAGCTACTTTTTTGCGAGCTTTACATTTTAAATTAATAACATATCGACTACTATTAATTTTGTTTACTTACAAAAGCAACATTGGCTAACAGACAATTTTAGTCAGTTTAGAAACAGCGCTGAAGGATAATTGCCGGCGCTGTTTCTTTTATTTTTTTTCCAAATAGCGGATTTTTTTACACTAAAAAATGATTATTTTTCTTGCTATGCTAGTAATTGAAAGTATAGAAAGGAGCGAGTAGTAATGGTTGCATTTGGTATGGTAGTAATTAGTGTTAAATTAATAGGGATTGGCTTGTTTTGCTATTACGAACTAAAGGCTGAAAAAAATTGTAGTTAAGGAGTGTTGCTAATGCAATTAGAAAATATTTCAAAAACCATTGATAAAAAAGAAATTCTAACAAATATTTCAATTACTGTAGAACCAGGTGAAATTGTAGGTTTAATTGGTCCAAATGGTGCAGGTAAAACGACTACAATGAAAATCATGAGTGGGTTAATTGTTAATTTTCAAGGTAAAGTCGTTGGACAAGAACGGATTGGTGTTTTAATTGATGGACCTAAATATTTTCCAAATAGAACAGCAAGAGAAAATCTTAATTATTTTCGTGCTCTTTCAAAAGAGAGTTATTCAGTTGATTACGTAGAATCACTATTTGATATGAAAAATTACGGGAAAAAGAAAGTCAAAGATTTTTCTTTAGGTATGAAGCAGCGCTTAGGAATGGCGTTAGCTTTAATTAACAAAAATGAGCTGCTTATTTTAGATGAACCAATGAACGGTTTAGATCCAGATGGCGTACAAGCGACCATTCAGACACTAAAGCACTTAGCAAAAGAGTTACATATAGGGATTGTCATTTCCAGTCATATTTTAGGGGATCTAGATAAGTTGTGCGATCGAGCGTATTTTATTAAAAGTGGAGCAATTATTCAAACAGTCACTTTAGGAAAAGAAGTATCAGTCTATCAATTTACCTTTGATGAAGAAAACGAAGACAAAGTGAGTGAAATTAGTGCTCTTTTTGATGGCGTAGAACAAAGACATCCTCTTTGGTTAATTTCGGAAGCAGATTATCCGTTGTTCTTGAAAGAGTTGGTTTTAAACGACATCATTCCATTAGAAATGAAAAAACATGCACTAAATTTAGAAGATGTTTATTTTTCATTAGTAGAAGGGGAGTAAGAGATGAAAGTAAAAGCTGTGTTAAAACAAGATATTCAGCGCAGAATTTTTTGGTTTTCTGGAAGCTATCTCATTATGTTTGCCATTTTAGGGTTAGTTCCACCATTTTTAAATTATTTTTTTGGCGATATGTTTGATGTAAATGATTATATCAGTGCGATGAATTTTATTAACAGCTTGCTATTACCGATTTTAGTAGTGTCCTTTGTTGTTGACGATCAAGGCTCACGAATTAGTGATTATTATTTTAAAACGAGGCAAGGTCGCCATCTTTATTTGTTCTCGCTGTTGATTTGTGGACTATGTTTGGGCTTGTTAGCAGGATTTTTATTAATCGGTGTTTGTGCTCTTTTAAGCATGGTTCTTTCAGTAGCTGTTTCATGGAAAGTGTTGACTGTCCTATTAGCTTCTTATATACTGTTGCCGTTATTCTACTTAGTTTTAGGTATAACAATGTATTTATTCTTTCATATACAGGGAGTGACTTTAACGATCTTTAATTTAGTTTTTGTGATGATTGTTCCTATTTTAATAAATATTGGAGCATCAACTATCGGATGGGTCGTTCTTTTGCAGTCTCCTTTTTACATTTTAACATTTTTAGGGATGGGTTCAGGAACGATGGATGAATTATTTTATTGTTTAGTAAGCATACTAGTGTTATACGGAATAAATCATTGGAAAATACTACGAATTGATTTTTGAGTAAGGATAGTTCGATTTAAGATTTTAAAAGCATGTATCAGACGTATTTTATTGTCTGGTACATGCTTTTACTTAGTTATTCAATTGATTTTTCAACTCTTGTTGGACACGAGTTAATTCTTGTTCATCCACACGTTGATAGGAAACACCATCTTGCATAAAACCAGTACCTTGAAGTTGGTCTTGTTTCACTTTACCAAAGGCACTGCGATAATCTAAGGCAATTTTTTTCATGTCATCAAAACTTAAATCTGTCTTCATATTATCAGAAACAGCTGTTAAAATTTCTTGATAGTTGCTTACGCTATTAAGACTTAAGACTTTTTGGACGATGCCTTCAATCACTTTTCTTTGACGTTCTTGGCGGCCGTAGTCACCATTAGGATCTTCGTAACGCATTCTTGAATAGGAGAGTGCTTGTTCACCATCCAATGAAATTTTACCAATCGTAAAATCATATCCGTCTTGAGAAAAAGTCAGATTATTGTTCACTTCGATTCCGCCAACCGCGTTGACTAATTCTTTTAAACCAGCCATATTAATTGAAACATAATGATTAATAGGTATGTTTAAATAGTTTTCAACTGTGTCCATTGCTAAAGATGCCCCACCAAAAGCATAGGCGTGATTCAATTTATCTTGTTTTCCTTGACCTGGAATATCAACATAGGTATCGCGAGCAAGACTGACTAAGGTTGTTTGCTTGTCACGAGGATTAACTGTTGCAACAATTGTTGTATCCGAACGACCTTGCTCGACACGCCCATCATCGCCTGTATCAATCCCTAATAATAAAACAGAAAAAGGTTCCTTATTGTTTAAATTGACCTGACTTTTTTTAGATCGTTCTACTGTTTCATAGGTTTTATCCATTGATTTAGAAACATCCCAATAAAGTTTTGCCCCCATTCCAACAACTGCAAGAAATAGAACCAAGATAATTCCAAAGATAATGGCAAAAATTTTCTTCCCTTTTGACATATTTTTCCTCCAATAATTTATCACAGGTTGTGATTTTTTTCTTATAGGTTAATCTTACTAATTTTTAGTGAAGAAGTATATAATAATTGTTGAAAGACTATAAAACTTTAAGGTATTTTGCATTATTTTTGCTTAATCTTTTGAAATATCTCAATTCTATTAAAATATGCGAATTAGTATATTACACGTTTTCAAGGTGTTTCATTGTTGATTAATTAGAATTTTAGTGGTATTTTTGTATTTGTAATTAGTACAGATTTTAATCGGAGGTATAACAGTGAGTAAAAAAGGATCAGATATCATAGTAGAAAGTTTAATCAATCACGAAGTGCCCTATATTTTTGGGATTCCCGGTGCAAAAATTGATGGGGTTTTTGATGCATTAGTTGACAAAGGTCCAGAATTAATTTTAGCTCGACATGAACAAAATGCAGCCTTTATGGCACAAGGGATTGGTCGTTTGACGGGAGAGCCTGGCTTAGTTATTGCAACTAGTGGACCTGGTGCCAGCAATTTAGCAACTGGGTTAGTAACTGCGACTGCAGAAGGGGACCCTGTTTTAGCATTGGCTGGACAGGTGAAACGGTCCGATTTGTCAAAATTAACTCACCAAAGCATGAATAATGCTGCATTATTTAGTCCAATAACAAAATTCAGTACAGAAATTCAAGATCCAGAAACATTATCTGAAAATATTGCCAATGCTTACCGTATCGCCAAAACAGCGAAAAAAGGCGCAACATTCTTATCGATCCCACAAGATGTCACAGATAGTCCGGTGACAGGCGAAGCAATTAAGCCTTTGTCGGCTCCGAAACTGGGCCATGCATCAGCAGAAACAATCGCAGCTTTAGCTGAACGAATCAAGCAAGCGAAATTACCTGTTTTACTTTTAGGAATGCGGGCCTCTGCACGAAAAGTTACCGCAGCCATTCGTGAATTGGTTGCTATAACTGGTTTGCCAGTCGTGGAAACGTTCCAAGGAGCAGGAATTATTTCAAAAGAATTAGAAGAACATTTCTTTGGGCGTGTTGGTTTATTTCGAAACCAACCTGGGGATCGTTTGTTAAAAAGAAGTGATTTAGTGATTGCGATTGGTTATGACCCAATTGAATATGAGGCACGTAATTGGAATGCAGAAAAAGATGCGCGCGTTATTGTTATTGATGAAGTTCAAATGGAAATTGACCAATATATGCAACCGGAAGAAGAGCTAATTGGTGATATGTCTAAAAATATTTTGAAATTATCAGAAGCATTTAGTGAACCAATATTAACAGAAGATGCGCAAGATTATTTAGAAACGCTTCAAGAAAAATTAACGATTAAAGAAGTAAAAACAAGTACAATTGAAAATCGATTACATCCATTAGAAATTGTTCAAACGCTTCAAGAAAAAACCACGAATGAAATGACAGTTACTGTTGATGTAGGGAGCCATTACATTTGGATGGCTCGCCACTTTAGAAGTTATGAACCGCGTCATTTATTATTTAGTAACGGTATGCAAACATTAGGTGTCGCTTTGCCTTGGGCAATCTCGGCTGCGCTGGTTCGTCCGAATACACAAATTATCTCTGTTTCTGGGGACGGCGGTTTCCTATTTTCGGCGCAAGAATTAGAAACAGCGGTTCGTTTAAAGCAAAATATCGTGCATATTATTTGGAATGATGGTAGTTATGATATGGTTAAATTCCAAGAAGAAATGAAATATAATCGATCCTCTGGCGTAGATTTTGGTCCAGTTGATTTTGTGAAATATGCTGAAGCTTTTGGAGCCAAAGGGGTTCGAGTACATTCACAAGCAGAATTTGCCGCAGCTTTAGAAGAAGGAATGCAAACAGAAGGCCCAGTGATTATTGATGTTCCTGTGGATTATTCAGATAATCAAGAATTAGGTAAAACATTGTTACCAGATCAACTTTATTAGGAGATGGAAAAATGAGCGAACAATATGTTTATCAACATGGTACGCTAGGCGGTTTAATGGAAAGTTTGATGGCAGGAACGGCAGAAATTGGTACGTTACTCACGCAAGGTGATTTTGGAATTGGGACATTAGAAGGCTCAAATGGCGAAATTATTTTATTGGACGGTACATTGTATCATGCAAATCAAACTGGCGAAATTACTATTCTAGAAGGCGAAGAATTAACGCCATATGCCGCAGTTACTCGTTTTCAAGAAGATGGCGCATTCCCTGTATCAACGGAAACCGATGAAAATATTAAAGCACAAATTTTAGAAAAAATTAGTCCTAATTTTTTTGCGGCAATTAAAATTAGCGGTCTTTTTGCGAAGATGCATGTCCGTGTGGCACCTAAACAAGAAAAACCATATCCACCATTTGTAGAAGCAGCACGCAATCAACCTGAATTTACAGCGGAGAATATTCAGGGAACAGTTGTAGGGTTCTTTACACCTAAATTATTTCATGGTGCTTCTGCTGCAGGGTTTCATTTGCACTTTATCAGTGAGGATCACCAATTTGGTGGGCACATTCTTGATTTTGGCATTAAACAAGGGACTGTTTCGTGGATGGAAACAGCAGAATTGCGACAGCATTTTCCAGTTCATGATGCTGATTATCGGAATAAAGAAATTGATATTGCAAAAGCTTTGTCCGCAATTGAAGAAGCGGAATAACTGAATAACAAGGCACATTTCTCCACGCCCATTCAAGTTGACCTAGTTAGTCAACTTGAATGGGCTTATTGCTGTTCGTCGCTTTTTGTTGTTATTTTTCAAAAAAAAATAGTATCCTTTTTATAATAAGCAAATAACAATTGGAAAGGATGGCGTAATGGACACACTTTATAGAAGTTGGCAATTGTCTGGTTGGCTTTATCATGATATTTTTGTCATCATTGTAGCAATTATTTTTATAGTAATTAGTGGTATTTTGGTTATTTCCTTAATAAGAAGGCGGAGTACAAGGAGACTGGTTCCCTATGCGTTAATTTTGTTGGTTTATCTTGCAGTGGTACATTTTGCTGGTTTAATCTTTTTCGGAATGTTTCGTTCAGTAACGATTGAAGGGAAAAGTGCGACGTTTTATTCTGAAAAAACGAAAGGCTTAACTTCAATCGAGCGAATGATTATTCCAAATGGACGAACGAATGGCATTAGCACCAGTAACTCATTGTTCCAAGTGATTTCTGTTAATAGTCAGACGGGCGAACGAATGTGGAGTAAACGTTTAGGTTGGCGTGATTATTTAATTGGTCAAACAGATCAATATGTGGTTTTGAATAATGCTGATAACGAGGCCATTTACTTACTCGATACAAAAACAGGGAAAAAAGAGTTTTCCGAAGCGGATTTAGTGAAGAAATTCCCTGAATTAAAAGACTATTTAAGCTCTGATTTCGTTGATTATCGTTTTATGGATAATCGCTATCTCTATATTTATGGATTAAACAATCGATATTATCAATTAGATTTGAAAAATTGGCAGTTAAAACAAGACCCAACTTTCAAAGAAGTCTTTCAAACACAAGAAGCGCCTAAATGGACGGTAGATTCAAATGAGAGTCAAATTGGTCAAAAGCTGTCATCGGAAGAGCGTACAACAGTGCAAGGAAAACTAGAAGAGCAACTAATAGCACCAGTTTTATTAGGCAAGAAAGATGAAGCAAATTATTATGTTCTGTCATACAAGAAAAGACAAAGTAATCAAGCGATAGTTGGCTTATACAATTGGCAGAAAAAAACATACGAGTGGCAAACACCGTTGCTTTTAACTAAAGAAAATGTACCTATTGAAGCTTTTCAAGTAGAGGATGCGTTATTCATTAAAGTCCCGCGTTATTTATACAAAATTAACCTGAATAATGGTAATCAAGAGTATCAGTTTGATTACCGTTGGGGCCAAGTGATTCGTTAAACGAAAAGTGGTAAAGCATGCTTAGACAAATAGAAGGAGCAAATAGTCCTTATGATATAAAAAAACGCTTAGAAGAGTAGTGATTCCGCTAGTTTTCTAAGCGTTTTTTTATTTTATGCAGGTCCAGTGATTAAATTCCAGATAATCGAACCTGTATATGCGCCAGGAAATAATTGTGAAACAGGGGTTTGGATTGCAAGAGAAATATCGGTCATGCGGCCGCTCCACATTCCTTGTCCTTTTCTATCACCAGCGTTACTCATTAAAGTCGCACCGTTACCGATAATAATTGGGTTGGTCGGGAAGTCGGGTGCAGCAGGATCTTCTGAAAAATCCAGTCCATACATTGTATTTGTCATAAAGAAACGCCTTAACGTTTTGTCATAGCGAGCATAGCCGCCTGTTAATTGAAACGTAATGATGCCTAGTAAAGAATGAGCTTCGTTTCGCATGTGTGGGATTTCAGCAGTGACATGCCAACCAGTTAAGGCTCCGCGAACATCCCCCATCCCGAAGTGTCTCATTGTATGAGTATTGCCTTCAGAAGGTCGTATAGGAACTGACGTTAAATCACCAGAAATCGCTTGGGTTTCAAAAGTAAATTCTTTCGGAATAAAGAGCAAGTCAAAACTAGTGTTAGGATTTTCTAAATCAGGATCAATGGCATCGTCAACCGATTCATCGCCAGGCAGCCCTCCAAGTTCTAGTTCAACTGAAACAGGCGTTTTTCCAGAACGGGTGGCAAAAGAAACCGATGGGTCAAAACTAAAGAGACTGAATACTAGCAACAAGGCTGCAAGTGATTGATAAGTGAGTAGATTTTTTTGCTTCAAGAAAGTTCCTCCTTTAGGTGCTGATAATATAAGTATACGCAAAAGGAGCTGTTTTTATTTATCAGTAATTTACAGGAAATTCGAAAATATTGAGACAGATGGTTTTTAATATTAGTTGAGAAAGGTGAGTCGACAATTTTTACTTGTTGATTCTGTCTTTTTTGAGCACCATTCGTTATATCAAGCATGCTAAAATATAAAAGAAATCATCAGGTATCACTAATGAAAAGGGAGAGGAGGAGAAAACTTTGAGTAAGTGTTTGGGGTTGTTGGTGATTTTATTTGTATTAACTGGTTGTTCAGGAAGTAGGAATTCGCAACAGGAAGTCGTTATAGAAAAGTCTGCTAATAATGACAAAGTAAGACAATTTGTCGATCAAAAAAATCCGCATTTAGGAACGCAATTAGAAGCAGAATCTTATACTAAACAGGAAGCGATTGAATTTTTACAAAATGGTTTAGGGATACCAACGAATGACTCGGCGTTTCATTATACGTTTAAGCAGTCAAATAAAGGAAGTTATGTTGTTCAAATTATATCTGAAAAGAATAGTGTCTCAAAAGAGAATGAATTGTTCGGATATTATCAGGTGTATCAAGATGGTATTATAGTGAAAATGATGGAAAAGGATCAAACGTTCCAAGAAAATTAAATGATAAATAAAAAAGTTGACAAAAAACACAAACAGTCTTGTTTGTGTTTTTTTGTTTAATGTTCGTGTTTTATTTTTTAATAACCTTTTTCGAAAAAATATACGAACGTTCGGGTTTAAAAACGAACAAAAAGATGAAAATGTGTTGAAATATACGTTTTCCTTGCGTATACTGATGAAGTGAAAAAACGAACGAGGAGTGTACGAATGAACAAGAAGGTTCCTTATTTAATTGTGGCACCGGGGCTAGTACTATTATTATTTTTCTTAATGATTCCATTAATTACTAGCATTTTGCCAACCATTTTTACTGATCATGGCTTGACACTAAATCAGTATGTTACTTTTTTTAAAGATGACTATAATGTTTCAATTTTCTGGCGAACGATAAGAGTTTCGTTAATTGTGACGGGTATTTCAATTGTGTTGGGCATTCCAACGGCATACTTTATTGCTGGAGTTTCCAAAAAATGGCGTGGCTTTTTAATGGCTATGACCTTGTTTCCACTATTAACCAACTCAGTTATTCGAAGTTTTGCTTGGATTAACATTTTAGGAAAAAACGGTGTAGTGAATACGTTGTTATTAAAAACGGGCTTAATTGAGCAACCGCTGAATTTATTGTATACAGAATTTGCAATTATTATCGGTTCAGTGTATTTATTTTTACCGACAATGATTATGACCTTAGTTGGGGTTATGGAAAACATTGAAGGAGAAATGCTAGAAGCGGCTGAGACGCTAGGCGCCAATCCAATGACGGCTTTTCGGAAAATTGTTTTACCTTTATCAATTCCAGGCACCATCGTAGGAAGTATATTAGTGTTTACAGGAACTTTAACGGCTTATACAACGCCACAGCTGTTAGGTGGTAACCAAAAAATGATGATGTCGACCTTCTTATATCAAAAGGCTAATACTTTAGGTGATTGGCAATCGGCGAGTGTTCTTGCATTTATTATGATTTTAACAACATTAATTGTGATGAAAGGCCTAGACATGGTCGCTAAGAAAGTAGATCGGAGAGAAGCAAATCATGCGTAAGCAAAAAGGACTATCTGTTATTGCAATTCTAGTTTTTCTGTTTTTATTTTTACCATTATGTTTGATTGTGGTGACTTCTTTTGGAACAGCCGCAGCGATTCAATTTCCGATTAAAGGCTTTACTTTAGATTGGTACGCCAAAGCCTTACAATCGGAAACGTTTATGGACAGTTTTAAGTTAAGCTTGTTGATTGGGGTATTAGCGACTGTTTTAGCATTAATAGTAGGGATTCCGGCTTCCTATGCGCTGGCTCGTTATTCCGTTCGCGGGCGCAACTTTATTAAAAGCTTTTTCTTATCCCCAACTGTGATTCCAGGAATTGTGGTCGGGTATACGTTATTTCAATATATTGTTATTAAATTAGGTTTGCCTGTCTTTCAAGGATTATTAATGGGGCATTTTTTAATTAGTTTGCCTTATATTATTCGAGTGGTTGGGTCAAGTATGGAACAACTAGATTATTCAATGGAAGAAGTAGCTTGGACATTAGGTTGTACAAGATTGCGAGCTTTTATTCAAATTGTTTTACCCAATGTGTCTTCAGGAATTTTTGCAGCCTTTATGTTAGCATTTGTCAATTCGTTTAACAATGTTCCTGTATCGATGTTTTTATCAGGTCCCGGTGTGACGATGCTGCCTACTTCTTTATTAAGTTATATGGAATACAATTATGATCCAACTGTTTCAGCAATTTCTGTATTGTTGATGCTACTAACAATGGGCTTAATGTTTTTAATTGAAAAAACGTTGGGACTAGCTTCCATTGCCTAAAACATGGAAGAAGCACGAGATAGAAAGAGGAGAAAATTTTGACTTTTGTGGATTTAAAAGATATTCGCGTCAGCTATGACGGAAAACAAGATATTTTAAAAGATTTAAATATTTCAATGGAAAAAGGAGAGTTAGTTTCTTTATTAGGACCGAGTGGTTGTGGTAAAACGACTACGCTAAGAGTGATTGCTGGATTAATTAAGCCAAACGACGGACAGTTTTTCGTTGACCAAGAAGAACTAACAAAGGTTCCTGTCCATAAAAGAAACTTTGGGATGGTTTTTCAAAGCTATGCGTTATTTCCCCATTTAACGATTGCAGAAAATGTCGCTTTTGGGCTGAAATTACGCAAAGAAAACAAACAAACCATGGACCAAAAAGTCACGGAAATGCTAAAAGTATGTGGTTTAGAAAGCTTGGGCGACCGTTATCCAAAACAATTATCTGGTGGTCAAAGACAGCGGGTTGCGCTAGCACGTGCTTTGATTATCGAACCTAAACTATTACTACTAGATGAACCGTTGAGTAATTTAGATGCAAAATTGCGAGTAGCAATGCGGATTGAAATCAAACGGATTCAACAACAATTAGGCATTACGACTGTTTTCGTCACACATGACCAAGAAGAGTGCTTTTCTATTTCAGATAAAGTGGCCATTATGAATAATGGCGTGATTGAACAATATGATTCACCAGAAACGATTTATCGTTTGCCTCGTACTAAGTTTGTCGCTGAATTTATCGGTTTTGAAAACTTTTTCTCTGTCGAAAAAATGGAAGCCGGTCATTATCGGACACAAACAAATCAAATAGTGAAAACGACTAATCCTGAACCAAATGTTACAACGACGGTGGCAACGATTCGTCCAGAGGACATTGAGATTGTTTCAGAAGCTGCTACTAATACTGTCGCAGGTACTGTCGCTGTCCGAACATTTTTAGGGAAAAGCTATCAATATGAAGTGGAAACAGCGTTAGGTACATTGCTGGTTAATGGAACAAGTGAACAGTTATATGAAACAAACGAAACCATTCACTTGGCCTTTCCAGCTGAGAAATTAGTTATTTTAGAAAAATAAAAACCATTTTGGAGGAAGATTTAAAAATGAAAAAACGCGTAATTTTAGGGACATTAGTCGCTGCAACGTTATTAATGACTGCTTGTGGAAACAGCGAAGCAACTACGAAAAGCGAGAGCAAAGGTGGAAGTAATGCTTTAGTCGTTTCAACTTTCGGATTAAGTGAAGATATTGTCAAAAAAGACATTATCGCTCCGTTTGAAAAAGAAAATGAAGCGAAAGTTACCTTAGAAGTAGGCAATAGCGCAGACCGCTTTACGAAATTAAAAAATAATCCCAATGCGGGAATTGATGTCATTGAATTAGCACAAGCAAATGCAGCACAAGGTGGAAAAGAAGGGTTATTTGAAAAAATTACAGAAAAAGAAGTACCTAATTTAAGTCAGTTAACGCCGGGAGCAAAAGAGGTTTTTGAAAGTGGTGCTGGCGTACCAATCGCTGTAAACAGTATCGGGATTGTTTACAACAAAGAAAAATTAGGCAAAGAAATTAAAAACTGGGATGACTTATGGTCAGCTGATTTGAAAGGTAAAATTTCTGTTCCAGACGTTGCCACGACGGCAGGTCCTTTAATGTTGTACGTTGCTAGTGAACATGCTGGTCAAGATATTACAAAAGATAACGGGAAGGCCGCTTTTGAAGCGATGAAAGAATTAAAACCAAACGTTGTTAAAACGTATTCAAAATCGTCAGACTTAGCTAATATGTTCCAATCTGGTGAAATTGAAGCAGCTGTGGTTGCTGATTTTGCGGTTGATATTATTCAAGGCGCAGCAGAAAACGTGACGTATGTTGTTCCAGAAAGCGGCACGTATGCCAACTATAATACAGTCAATATTCCTAAAAAAGCACAAAACAAAGAAACCGCCTTTAAATTTGTTAACGCACGGATTAGTGAAGAATCACAAAAGGCCAAAGCGATTTCATTAAATGAAGGACCTACAAATCAACAAGTAACGCTAAGCGAAAAAGAAGCGAAAAATAAAACATATGGTGCCATTGCCGAACGTGCCAAAACAGTCGATTTTAATTTTATTAATAGTCAACTAGCGGATTGGATTGATCAATGGAATCGGACGATGAATCAATAGTTTTAGAAAAGAGGGACAAAATGAACGTCGATGTATTACTAAAAAATGTGTGGCTGTATCAAACAGTCACTCAAACATTCGTTCAACGAAATGTTGCGATTAAAAATGATAAATTTTATTACATTTATGAAGAAGAGAACGTCAATTTGCAGCCCAAAAAAACAATTAATGCCGAGAATCAATGGATGATTCCCGGCTTAATTGATGCACACATGCATATTGAAAGTTCCATGACGACACCTACTATTTTTTCCAAAGCAGTAGTGCGTTACGGTGTGACAACGGTGATTGCCGATGCCCATGAAATGGCTAACGTATTTGGCTTAGAAGGCTTAAAAGCTTTTATGGCCGCTGAAACAGAACTAGATATCTTTCACGCAATTCCTTCCTCGGTTCCTTCGACCACTCCCGAATTAGAAACAACTGGTGGGATTATCGGCTTAGCAGAAGTAGCAGAATTACTCAAAGAGCCAAAAGTGATTTGTTTAGGGGAAGCCATGAATTTTAAAGGGATTTCCTATGAGCCAGATTCTTTAATTCGTCAAATTATCGATTTGTGTCAAAAACAACGACCAACCATGCCTTTAGAAGGCCACTGTCCTAAAATCGAAGATCAAGAGTTAGCAGATTTTCTATATAGCGGTATCACTTCAGATCATACCCATCAATTTCCTAAAACGTTAAAAGAAAAAATTGAAGCGGGCGTCTTTATTCAATTTCAAAATAAATCAATCACTCCTGAAAACATTCAGGTGATAGTAGACAATGACTTCTACAATTATGCAAGTATTATCACGGATGACGTGATGGCTGATGATTTGCTAAAAGGTCATCTAAATGAAAATGTCAAAAAAGCCGTTCATGCAGGATTGCCTATCGAAAAAGCCATTTATATGGCAACTTATACGCCGGCCAAACGAATGGGTCTCCATGATCGTGGCGAAATTGCACCTGGTAAAAAAGCTGACTTTTTGTTATTAAATGACTTAGAAAGTTTTGATATTAATACGGTTTATAAATCTGGAAAGGTCGTTTTTGAAAAAGGTGAGCCCTTCCATTATCCAGAAAAAATTGAAGAGTTTCCAGGCGCTTACCAACAAACCATCCAATGTAAAAAGTTAACAGAAGAAGATTTACTTTTAAAGGTGGCTACAACAAAAGAAACAGTTCGTTGTAATGTGATTCAAAAACAAGAAATTGGTACATTTACAGAGCGAATTACAAAAGAAATTCCTGTTGAAAATGGGTTGTTACAATGGCAAAAAGCCAACTGTGCCTTATTAATTGTGATGGAACGTTACGGAAAAAATGGCAATATTTCTTTTTCTTTAATGGATCAACCCCTTTCCGAGAAAGGAGCCATTGCGACAACCTGGGCCCATGATCATCATAATTTAATGGTGATGGGTAATACGATTGAGGATATTCTGTTAGCGCAGAATGAATTATTAGCGATGCAAGGCGGCTATTTGGTTGCTTCGGATCAGCAAGTGATGGCAACTTGTCCTTTACCAATTGGTGGGATTTTATCGCAAGCACCGATTGAACAATTAGGCGCTTCTTTACAAAAAGTTCGACAAGCTATGCAAGCGTTAGGCTATCAAAATATGAATGAAATCATGTCCTTTTCCACACTATCATTGCCTGTCTCGCCAGCCATTAAAGTGACAGATTTTGGGATGATGGATACGAAGTCACAACGTTTCTATCCATTAGTTTTTCCAGAGGATGGAGTTCTTTTGCATGAAAACACTCATTAAAAATGTGCATATACTAACAATGGATGAGCAATTTTCAGAAATCAAAGCCGGCTATTTAGTGATTGAAGAAGACACAATTGTGGAATTAGCATCAATGACCACACTTGATGAAAAGCGAGTGGCTGCAAATCAAGTAATCGATGGCCAAAATGGAATTTTAATACCTGGGATGATTAACACCCATACCCATGTAGGCATGATTCCGTTTCGTTCGTTAGGAGACGATGTGCCAGATCGACTCCGGCGTTTTCTTTTTCCATTAGAACAATTCATGACAAAAGAATTAGTAGGATGCAGTAGTGATTATGCAATTGCTGAAATGTTACTGAGTGGTATTACGAGCTTTTGTGATATGTATTATTTTGAAGATGAAATTGCTAAAAGTTGTGAAAAAATGAGTGTTCGTGCTTTGCTCGGAGAGACGATCATTGATATGCCCACTTGTGATAGTCCGGAGCCTTCAGGCGGTCTTTTTTACGCGGAAACCTTTATTCGCAAGTGGCAAGGCCATCCGTTGATTACGCCTATACTTGCGCCACATGCACCGAATACCAATTCACCAGAAGTGTTGGCAAAAATTATTGAACTTAGTCGACAATACCAAGTTCCTGTGACCATGCACGTTGCTGAAATGACTTATGAAATGGCTGAGTTTGAAAAAGCCTATCAAAAAACACCAATTGCTTTCTTAGAAGAACTGGGTTACTTGAGCGAGCCGTTTATTTTAGCGCATTGTATTTTGGCAACAGATGAAGATCTTGCGAGTTTAGCTGCTACTAATGGAAAAGCGCGTGTCGCTCATTGTATCGGTGCGAATACTAAATCAGCCAAAGGCGTAGCGCCGATTAAGCAAATGCTTGATCAAGGGATTATTGTCGGTTTAGGCACGGATGGACCTAGTAGTGGGAATACATTAGATTTATTCACCCAAATGCGCATGGTTGCGAATTTTCATAAGACAGCACACCAAGATCGCTCCTTGTTTCCTGCGAAAGAAATTGTTTATCTGGCAACGATGGGGGGCGCTAAAACATTAGGTTTGGCGGAGCAAGTCGGCTCATTGGAAGTGGGCAAAAAAGCGGATATAACATTAATTGAAACGCAATCAGTTAATATGTTTCCGATTTTTGATGCCTATTCAGCGTTGGTTTATTCAGCAAATGCTAGCAATGTTGAAGCCGTTTGGGTGAACGGTCAACAGTTAGTTGCCAATAAAGAATTACAACAAGCTAATCTCAAAGAAATCAAGGAAAAATTATATCAGGCCATGAATACGTTTGTGAAAGAAGCTAAAAAAAGAGCAGCTCTCTAAACAGAACAAGTAGTACGTATCGGATTGATTAAATAACGCTGGATTGACGTTTAGTGATTCAGGTTCTAATAGAGCGCAGACAAACTTTTAATGAAAGAGTTGTCTGTGTTCTTTTTTGTTATAAACATTTTTCTTTTTCTATATATATTTTTAAGGTAAGTTGTATTATAGTAAGTTTGAGAAGATGAGAATGAGAGGAAAAGCAATGAATATACAACGGTTTATAGAAAAACGCAAAGCACGTGGTTTGTCGCAAAGTGAATTAGCTAAAGGGATTTGTACGCAAGTTACGGTTAGTCGCTTTGAAAAGAATGGTCAAGTCCCAACTTTAAAAATATTGATCCAACTATGTAATCGTTTAGAGCTGCCTTTGGGGGAACTCTTCCCGCGCGTAGGGATTAAACAACCTGAAATTCTTGAAAAAATGGAAGAAGCAGAATTCTTCTTGATTACCAGCGAACATGACCAATTGCAAACAATTTTAAAAAATATTCCTTTTGATGAAATCAAAGATTCTCAACTGTTATTAGAATATTATTATTTACAAGGCTTTGTCATGATTTTTCAAAATGCTTCGTTGATGGATTGCTTATTTACCTTTGAAAAACTTCTGTTTGAAGAGCAAAAATACACGAGCGATATTTACCGTTTGTTAGCTTTTACTGGAATTGGCATGGCCTATGCCAAAGAAGGCGAAATTGAGAAAGCCGAATTTTATTTCAATAAGGTCTTCAAGGAAATTTATCTCTATACTATTCAATCAATGGAAGATACTTGGCGAGTATTAAATGTTGTCTTTCACTGTGGTGTTTTTTATGCAGAAAAAGGCGATTTAGAAACAAGTGATGCTTTGTTAGAGTATGCGATTTCCATCTGTTCTGATAATCACGTCACGTATTACTTGGCAAGAGCAGCTTTCCAACTTGCGAAAAATGCCTTAGCTGAAGAAAAGCCGCAAGAACAAATTTTAGAACTACTACAAGATGCCCGCGCGTATGCAAAAATCAATAAAAACCGCATCTTGTTGGAAGCAATTCAAACATTGAAAGAAACAATTTTATCTAAGAATAATTAGTTTATATAGAAAATTATATATTTATTTTCAAAATATAATAAAAAAAGCGTTTTTTAAAAGAGTTCAAGACATGTTACGACCTTAAATGAAAATTTTAAGGTCGTTATTTTATATAAAAAAATATATAAACGACTTGACTGGCATCAAATAAAGGCGTATGATTCATTTGTGAATAAATGTGAAATAAAACACAATCTTTCGTGGAGAGGAAGTCTTGAGGTGCAACAAAGTCAAACTATTTATTTGATGGGCACAGTAATAGATGTATTTGTAGACCATGAAGAACCTGAAAAAATTCTAGAAGAAGTGCATCAACGATTGATCACTTATGAACAACGTTTTAGTGCAAATGATTCAACTTCGGAACTGATGGCTGTCAATCAACAAGCTGGGCAAAAACCAGTCAGCGTTCATCCAGAGTTGTATCAATTAATTGCATTAGGGAAAAAACATAGTTGTGATCCAGCTAGTCATTTGAATGTTACCATTGGCCCGTTAGTTCAAACGTGGCGAATCGGTTTTAAAGATGCCCGTGTCCCGTCAGACGAGGAAATTAAAGCCTGTTTGAAAAAAATTAATCCAGAAAAGATTCACTTAAATCCCTTAAAACAAACGGTTTTTTTGGAAGAAGAAGGAATGAAATTAGATCTGGGGGCTTTAGCAAAAGGCTATATCGCTGATTTACTAATTGCCTATTTGAAAGAAGTCCATGTTACGTCTGCTTTGATTAATCTGGGCGGCAATATTGTGACATTGGGGCCCTCTACGCATCAAAACAAAAAATGGCGAATTGGTATTCGCAATCCGCAAAAATCCAGAGAAACAATCAGCTTACTTGTCGAAGTGGCTAATCAATCGGTTGTGACGTCGGGCATTTATGAAAGAAGTTTAACCGAAGCTGGGCGAGTCTATCACCATTTGTTGGATCCGACAACCGGATACCCATTGGAAACTGAAATGGCCAGCATCACAATTATCTCGGATGCTTCAGTGGATGGTGAGATTTGGACAACGCGTTTATTTGGTTATCCAATTCCAGAAGCGCTTGAAATCCTCAATCAACTAGATGGGATTGAAGGAGTCATCATTACACAAGACCAGCAAATTTTATATAGCAGCGGGTTAGCAGATACTCTTCACATTATCCATTCATAGAACCGAAAAAGAAAGGACAGCTCATTATGAAAAAAATTATCGGCTTAGTAGGAACGAACTCAGAGCAATCAACCAATCGTCAACTTTTGCAATTTATGCAACACTATTTTGCGCAGGAGGCTGACATTGAACTAGTTGAAATTGTTGACTTTCCTATGTTTAACAAGCCAGAAGACAAAGTTTTGCCAGAAATAGTTAAAACGGTTGCTGAAAAAATTGAAGCAGCAGATGGCGTCATTATCAGTACACCTGAATATGACCATGCGGTGCCGGCTTCTTTGATGAATGCCCTAAGTTGGTTATCTTACGGGATTTTTCCGTTTGTTGATAAACCAGTTATGATTACTGGTGCATCCTATGGCACGTTAGGTTCCTCTAGAGCACAAGCGCATCTGCGTCAAATTTTAGATGCTCCTGAATTGAAAGCACGAATTATGCCAAGCTCTGAATTTCTATTAGCGCATTCCTTACAAGCTTTTGATGAAAACAATGCGTTAAAAGATTCAGAACAAATAGATAAACTAGCTGGTTTGTTTGCAGATTTTTGTGTATTTATTGAAATTACAGAACAGCTGAAACATGCGCATGCGCAAAATAAAAAAGAAGCAGAAAATTTCTCATGGGAAACGATTTAACGAAATGGAGTGAATAAAATGAAATTAATTGGGATCGTCGGATCAAACGCTGATTCTTCTTATAATCGGTTACTACTGCAATATATTGGCAAAGAGTTTTATAAAATGTTCGACTTGGAAATTTTAGAAATTAAAGATATTCCAATGTTTAATCAAAGTAAGGATCAAACGAACAGTGTCTTGATTCAGAATATGAATCGCAAAATTTTACAAGCAGACGGCGTAATTATTGCGACGCCCGAACATAACCATACCATTCCTGCCGGTTTGAAAAGTGTGTTAGAATGGTTATCTTTCAAAATTCATCCGCTGGAAAATAAACCAGTAATGATTGTTGGTTGCTCTTATTATGATCAAGGAACCTCACGTGCGCAATTACATCTCCGTCAAATTCTTGATGCACCTGGTGTCAATGCAATCGTGATGCCTGGAAACGAGTTTTTATTAGGAAAAGCTAAAGAAGCATTTGATGAAAACGGCAACTTAATTGCGGAGGGAACACGTCAATTTTTAGAAAGCACATTACAAAAATTCGTGGAATTCATTGATGTGATTTCAAAATTAGAAGGAGCTAAGCCAAAAGACTTACCTGAGGATTTACATGCAAAAGGAACCATTGAAACAACGATCGAAGGGGTTGATATGGCAGCAGATGATTGGGTAGAACAAGCAGCAGAAGCGGTTCAGGCTGTGGAAGGCGACACATACGTAAAATTAGATCGAGGCATTTTAACCGTTGATCAGCTAAATTATTTCTTAAAATCAATGCCAATGGAATTGACTTACGCAGACAGTAACAATCAATTTTTATATTACAATAAAAAAATGGCTGCTGAAGAAATGTTTGCTAAACGGCAACCAGGACAAGTTGGTAATCCATTAGCGAATTGCCATCCACCAAAAGCATTGAAAAATGTAGAATGGGTGATTCAACAATTACGGTCAGGAAAAACAGATGCTATTCGCGTTCATGTTCCAATGCACGGACCAGATACCTATGTAGTGCATAACTATCAAGCGATGTATGATGATAATGGAAATTACGCGGGAATTAATGAGTATATTTTAGACTTTAAACCAATTGTTGATTGGTATTTAAAACAAACTGGGCAAGAATTAGTCGGTGGAAAAAACGTCGATGCAGTCAGTGGTGCCTCCAAAAAAGAATCGCCAGAAACGGCAGATAGTGTCTCAAGTGCATCAGTCCATGAAGAAGAGTCAGCGACCGAAAAGCCAACAGTTGACAGCGTTTCTAGCGCTTCAATTAAAGAGTAAAATAACAGCAAAAAATAGCGGCAACAAGTAGTCATACTGTATTCAGATTAGCAATGCCAAATGAGGACTTTTATTGACAGAAGCTGATACTTAAAAGAGTAAGAACTTTATAGGAAGATAGTATAGAAGACGAACCAAAAGTTTCAATCATTTTTGACGAATAGGCTAGAAAAGAAACAGAAAATTAGTCAAACAAATCAGCTTTTCTTTAAATTTAAAGTAAAAAAATAACAAAAAAAGCCTCCTTGGTGACGCAAGGGGGCTTTTTTTGGTTAAAATAATACTTTTCTATGAAGATTCCTAAATATTGAAAGAATCATTTTTAAATTTGTGGAAAAAATAAGCAAGATTGACACTCACGTCTTGTCAAAAAAATAGATACTTAAGGCGTGATAGTTTGGAGTTGAAAATGTGACTACTTTGTTAGATGAATTATTAGACCAAGAATTCCGAGATAAATTACTTATTTATCAAACTTTTATGAATAGTGAAGGTCCATTATTAAAAGAAGAATTTTATGGATATTTTGATTTATCCACTCAAAAGTTAGAATCGTTGTGCCGTCAAATAAATTATGAATGTACACAGATTTCTTCAAGGAGTCAAATTCTTTTTCCAGCTAAAGGACTGATTAGTGCGCAAAAATTATCGCAAATTGATTATCAAGCCTTAAGAAAATATTATTTTGATCAATCACTAATGGCCAAGTTGCTTCTTGATGTGGGCCTCTATCAAAAGCACACGATTCAAGAATTTTCTCAAATTCATTTTATGAGCAAAAGCAAAATTTATGCCTTCTCGTATAAACTAAATCTGATTTTAGCTAATTGGCGTATTAAATTAAAGTCAACAGGCTTGGTTGGAGAAGAGAAAAATATCCGAAGTTTTTGTTTTCAATGCTTGTATTATTTTTATGGAAGTAATCAAGAAAGGCTGCCTAACATTTTGATGGAAAATAGTCCTGGCATTAAACGATTTATAAACGATTTACAACTGATGTATCAAAGAACGTTTAGTCTTA
Organism: Enterococcus sp. DIV1090; assembly: GCF_050537975.1. Taxonomy (NCBI): domain Bacteria; kingdom Bacillati; phylum Bacillota; class Bacilli; order Lactobacillales; family Enterococcaceae; genus Enterococcus; species Enterococcus sp. DIV1090. The sequence goes on from NZ_CP172917.1 coordinate 1,052,806, forward strand.
ATCAAAGCGCACAACTATTTATTCTTTTAACGATCCAACGTTTTCGTGTATTTTCTGATCATGTAGTGGACTCTTTTACGGAAGTTCATGTGCCTAGCTGTTTACAGCATGCGTTTGAAAAAATCTATACAAGCGAAACCCCTCTTTTTAAAGAGGATTTTGGCAAAGAGACTTCATATATTTTTCTTTTTTTAAGTTTAAATGAATACATTGATAGTCCGATTGTTTTTCCAGATAAGTTAACCATGTTAGACGAATTTATTGATCATATGAATAGTGTTATTCCTTTCTTTGAAAAGCGAATTACGGTGGAAACAAAAGAAAAATTAAAGTTGATTTGTTATCGCTGGGACCGCCTATACTTTTCGGTGGCTGCATTTATTCCCGCCAAGCAGAGCAGTTTCTTTGAAGAGCGGTTTCCTCAAATTCATCGCGCCTTAGATGGTTTTATACAAAAGACAGAGTCGCTGTATCAAAAACGATTTTTAATGTATGAACGCGTGCATCTATACTATGATTTTATGTTTTGTTTGTTAAATGATCGTTCTTTTTGCGCAATTGAAAAAACGATTCATGTATTTGTTGATTTTTCTGGTGGGGAGGATTATAACCGCTTTATTGCAAAAATTATTGCTTCTTTCAATTATATGGATGTCATGATTGATCACAAATTAACCTTAGAAACCGATTTGTATTTGTCCGATTTTTATAGTTCGAAAGTACGGTGTCGTCAATTGACATGGCGTCATTTGCCGGAAACAAAAGATTGGCAAGTATTTGCTGAGGTGGTCAGAGAACTAAGAAAGGGAGAGACTCAGAAAAATGAGCACTATGGGAGAGACCCAATCGAGATGTGGCGAGAACAAGAATACGAAGGATAGTCAATTGAGACAAGCAGGTAACTATAAAGATTTAACTGGCCAAAAGTTTGGTGAGTTGACAGTAGTAGCACCAACGGCAAAAAGAAAAGAAGGGCTGATTGTTTGGGCCTGTCGCTGTTCTTGTGGGAGCTATGCAGAAGCTTCAAGAAGACAACTAATTCGTGGGTATCGAACGAAATGTGCTCACCATCGCTATCAAACAATGTTGAAAAAAAACTATCATGAATTAGTCGTGGTACGGATTGAAAGTATTCAACAGACAATGAAAGCGTATTGTCTGTGTTCGTGCGGACAATCTTGCTGGGTTCGCTGTGAAAATTTGTTGAATGGCCATACCAAAAGCTGCGGTCATCGTAAAAAGAAGGATTACCGACAAAGAGTTGCTGGCGTAATTCCAGGGAAGTTACAAAGTAAACGCCCCAAAAATAATAGCAGCGGACACAAAGGAGTGAGCCAGACCGCTTCTGGGAAATGGCTGGCTTATATCTCTTTGAAAGGCAAGCGCCATAACTTAGGTATCTTTACGAAAAAAAGTGAAGCAATTTTAGCAAGAAAATTAGCAGAACGTCGTCTATTTCAACCAATTTTACAACAAGAAATAGCGACTACAAATAAGGAAGTTTAGCAGCAGAGAGGATGCGAAAGATGTTAGCAGGCTTATTTTCAGTAACTGGAATGATTTTATTGGGGATTTTATTTTGCTTAATTGGTTATCAAACGTTTCGAAAACATCATCATTAAGAGAAGAATGTTCTAGCTAGATAATTTCATCGACAGATGAAATTATCTAGCTTTTTTTATAAAAAAGCTAAGAAAAGGATAAGAGATTGTGGAAATTCTTTAGATTGTTTAACAAAGCCTTAATTTCCTTTGTTTTAGATTGTGGTTAAGAAGATTTTTCTCTATACTAAGTCTTCGGAAATCAAAGAAAAGAAAGGAGCGAGTGATGTGGTTAAAAAAATTGGTTTAAGTATAATGCTCTTATTTTTTTTCTTAATTATCGCACTCCCAATCTATGCGTGGAAGATTGAGCCGAATTTAGTTCACGTTAATCAGGTGACTTTGGGAAAGAAAAATCAACGAGAACCATTGAATGTTGTGCAACTTTCGGATATACAAGTTTCAGAATTTTATGAGACGAAGCGGTTAGATAAAGTCATAAAAAAAGTCAATCGTGAAAAACCAGATATTATCGTTTTTACAGGTGATTTATTTGACAATTATGCCAAAAATCCGCAACAAAAAGAACCGATGATTGAAAAGTTAAAACAGTTACAAGCGACAATTGGAAAATATGCAGTTTGGGGAAATCATGATTATGGTGGCGGTGCTTCTGCGGTGTATGATGAAGTCATGGAGGCCAGTGGCTTTACCGTTATGAAAAACCAAGGAGAAACAGTAACCTTAGCAGATGGACGCCGTCTTTTTATTGGTGGTTTAGATGACTCGTTATTAGGAAATCCTTCCGTTTCAGAAACATTATCCTATCGAGAAACGTATGACTATGCGTTATTAATGACCCATGAACCAGATGTCGCGGATGCATTTATTGGTACGGGTACACAGTTAGTTTTAGCAGGACATAGCCATGGCGGACAAATTTGGATTCCTTTTTATCCAATCACAAATGTTTTAGCTGAAAAGTATACCAGAGGATTGTATCAGTTGGACCAAGAAACGCAACTATATGTTAATACAGGCTTAGGGACGACCGCCATTCATGCCCGTTTTGGGGTGATCCCTGAAATTACACATTTTACTATCTATATTTAAAAAGTCTGGTCAATCCGACCAGACTTTTTTCTGTTATTTAACAGAATTATTTTTAAGAAAAAGATGTTCATATTTTGGTGAAACGTTTCTATAAAATGCTTTAAAATATCTAGAAAAGAGTATTTTTATGGAAAAAGAAGCAGGGGAAATAATTTCTTTATAAATGGTCTATAGCGCTTTTTAATGCTGTTATTTTTAAATAAAACCATAATGTAAGGGTTTACAACCGTTTGAAGTGAATGTATAATCTGTTTGTAGAAACGTTTCACTAAAAAGAAAGGAACCCTGCTTATGAAAAAACTAAAAAAGTTTTATGATCAGCGGCAATTGCATTGGATGGTACTTCCGGGTGTAGCATTCATGATTGTCTTTAACTACATTCCAATTTATGGAATTATCATTGCTTTTAAAAATTATACGATTGTTGACACGGTTTCTTCTGCACCATGGGTTGGACTTGAAAATTTTCGAATCATTATGGAAGATAGTTTTTTTTGGGAAGCAGTTCGTAATACCTTAGCGATTAGTTTAATGAAACTTTTTTTAGGATTCGCTATTCCGATTATCTTAGCGGTAATGATTTTTGAAATGAGAGATGGCCATTTAAAAAAAGTGATTCAGACAATTTCTTATATTCCGCACTTTTTTTCTTGGATCGTTTTAGGCGGGATGTTGATTTCGTGGCTTTCAACAAATGGCTTTATCAACCAAGTCATGATGTCGTTAGGCTTAATGAATCAGGGCGTCAATCATTTGTTAGATCCTGATAAGTATTGGTGGATTGCTGTTCTTTCTGATTTGTGGAAAGAAGTAGGTTGGGGCACGATTCTCTATCTTGCTGGCATGTCTCGCATTGATCCAACGTTTTATGAAGCCGCGAGAATTGATGGTGCTTCAAAATTAACACAAATCCGAACGATTACTTTGCCCTTATTAGCGCCGATTATTTCGTTGAACTTAATTTTAAATGTTAGCGGTTTATTGGGATCGAACTTAGATCAAACGTTGGTTTTAATGAATGCTCAAAACCAAAACAAATCAGAAGTAATTAATTCATTTGTTTATCGTATGGGGCTAACGCAAGGGGACTTTTCTTATGCGACGGCAGTTGGTTTAGGGATTTCCGTTATTTCAATTGTTTTATTAGTCATTACAGATCGCATTACTAGAAAAATGAACAATGGTCGGTCGGTTATTTTATAAAGGAGGCAACAGCTGTGATTAAAAGAAAATCAAAAGAAAACAAATGGTTTTACTTTTTCAATACGTTAATTCTTGTGTTGTTTTCTTTATTAATTATCGTGCCAATTTGGAATATTTTAGTTTCCTCAGTTTCGTCAAGTTCGGGTTTAGCTGGTAAAGGCTTGGTTTTATGGCCGAAAGGATTTACGTTAGAAAATTATCGGAAAGTTTTTTCGGATAGTAGCATTCCGCGAGCGTTTTTGATTTCTGTTTTAAAAACAGTCATCGGTGCGTCGACGCATACGCTGTTCTGTGCAATTGTCGCTTATGGACTTAGTAAATCTAGACTAGTCGGGCGTAATATTTATACAACGATGGGTGTCATTACAATGTACTTTGGTGGGGGCATGATTCCCACGTATCTTTTGATTAAGTCATTAGGACTCTTAGATACCTTCTGGGTATATATCATTCCAGCTTTATTTAGCTATTATGATGTAGTTATCTTAATGAACTTTTTCCGAGAAATTCCACCATCTTTAGAAGAATCCGCCAAAATAGACGGCGCCAGTGAGTTTCAAATTTTTTATAAAATCTTTTTACCTTTAACAAAACCGGCATTAGCCACCATTATTTTATTTAATGGGGTAGGTCAATGGAATGACTTTATGACCACGAAATTATATATTACCAAAGAATATCTGTATCCATTGCAGATGAAAATTTATGAAATTATTGTTCAATCAAACTTGAGTACCATGACAGAGAGCGGCAGTACAGATATGGTGGTGCAGGCAACGACACGTGGTGTTCAGCTGGCAACAATTGTCATTACAACGATACCAATTTTAATCATTTATCCATTACTACAAAAACACTTTATCGGCGGTATGATGGCCGGTGCAGTAAAAGAATAAAGAAAGTAGGGAACAATATGAAAAAAGTTTTAGGCGGTTTATTGGTGGCAACGGCGCTCGTTAGTTTAGCGGCCTGTAGCGGAGGGGAAAAGAAAGCTAGCTCAGATGTCTCAATTAAGGATCGGTATGAATTAGATGAAAAGACGCCTGCTTGGAAGTTAGATAAGAAGAAAGAACCGACCAAGATTAAATGGTATATTAACTCAGATTGGACGGCGCTGCCTTTTGGAAAAGACGTGACCACTGCGCAGATTAAAAAAGACTTAAATGTGGATATTGAATTTATTTCCGGCGATGATTCAAAATTAAATGCCATGATTTCAAGTGGAGATATGCCTGATATTGTGACATTAACTGAAAAAACTGGACAAGCAGCATTGAAAGCAGATTCTTGGGCCTATTCTTTAAACGATTTAGCTAAAAAATATGACCCCTATTTAATGAAAGTTGTTAACCAAGATACGTTTAAATGGTATGCCTTAGAGGATGGAAAAACATATGGTTACCCTAATTACTCTAATACAAAAGCGGATTATGAAAGTGGAAATATCCCAGTAAATGATAATTTTGTTATTCGTGAAGATGTCTATAATGCGTTAGGCAAGCCAGACGTTTCAACACCAGAAAATTTTGAAAAAGTCATGCAACAGATTAAAGAAAAATATCCTGAGATGACCCCAATGGGCTTCACCACAGTGGGCGATGGTGCAGGACCATTTTTAGACAAATTACAAGACTTCTTAGGTGTTCCTTTAGAGGATAAAAATGGTAAATACTATGATCGAAATTTAGATAAAGAATACTTAGAATGGTTAAAAACATTTAATGATGTTTACCGAGCAGGCAATATTAGTGATGATAGCTTCACAGATGATGGAGCAACGTTTGATGAAAAAGTGAAACAAGGAAATTATGCAACCATGCTCGTTGCTGGAACTAGTGGTCAAGGTGGAAACTTTACAGAATTTATGAAAAAATCTGGCACACGTTATATAGCCATTGATGGACCAAGTAGTACTTCTGGCCGAAAACCAACATTAAATCAAACCGGCATTTCAGGTTGGTTAAGTAATTACATTACGAAAGATGCGAAAGATCCAGCGAAAGTCACTCAACTATTCACATATTTAATTGATGAACCGGGACAAATTTTAACAAAATATGGCGTTGAAGGAGTTACTTATGCGTACAATGATCAAGGGAAAATTGATTATTTACCAGAAGTGAAAAAATTAGAACAAACAGACAATGATGCCTACAACAAAAAATATGGCATTAGTCGTTTCCTATACTTTAACAATGACCGTGTTAATAAACTAAAAGTGCCAATGGAAAGTGCTTTAACGCAAATGCAAGAATGGGGCAAAGGGAAATTGGTCCCACATTTCGTAATTGAAAATATTAATCCAGATGCGGGAACGCCGGAAGCTCGGGCGAATGAAGCGATTGAAACCAAACTAAATACAACCGTTATTTCAATGATTCGTGCGAAAGATGATAAAGCCTTTGACAAATCTTTAGAAGACTACAAAGCATTCTTAAAATCAAATAAATGGGATGCAATTGAAAAAATAAAATCTGAGAAAATGGCAGAAAACAGAGACAAACTTAAGTAAGAGAGGAGGAGAGAAAAGCGGATAAAGCAACGAGAAATCCGCTTTTCTCTTTTAATATGAATAAGTTATTTGCATATGAAGGTTGGTATTATCGGATTTTTTCTTTTATTGCCAACTTGATCATTATTAATTTTCTCTTTTTAATTACCTGTATAACAGGCATCTTTAGCGGTGTCGGCTTAATTGCGTTGTATCGAACGATCTATCGTTTGTATCGTGAAAAAGATATTCCTGTTTTGCGAACGTTTTGGACAGCATTAAAAAATAACATCTTGCGAGGTTTTATTTTAACAGGTGTCTTGTTCGTTGCTTTTTTACTGGGCGGTATTGTCGTAACAAGTTTATTTAAAATAGCCACTAGTTTAGGTTTCTTAGCTATTTTTCTATTAAGTTTTGTTGCATTATTTTTGACGAGTTTTCTTTTTCTCTTTTCCGTTTTTAATTGGTCCGTTAAAAAGACACTAGGTGAGACGGTTTATGTGGTCTTAAGTAATAGTGCAAATGCGATTATTTTGTTTATTTTACCTCTTTTAACGTTTGTTTTTTTCTATAAGCTTAATTTGTTTTTATATATTGCGTTAGGATTCGGGACAACGGCTTTTCTTCAAGTTGCGTTTTTTCAGAAAGTGTTAGGTGTGGAACATGAATGAGTATTTTGAGTTTTGGCAAAAGACTAAGGAAGAACTTCAAAAAATACCGCTAGATATCCATCGGCGGGTCATTGACTATCCATTGGAAAATGTTCAAGTGGAACAGGTCGACTTTTTAAGTTTCCTAGGTGAGCGCATCTTTGGCTATTTGTTACTTCCTAAAACGGCGGGGAAACAGCCAATAGTGATTGATTGTTTAGGCTATATGAATCATATTCAAGAACCTTGGCAATTTGCTCATTGGACACAAATTGGTTGTGCTTGTTTTGTCATTGATAATCGAGGTCAAGGGGGATTAACCAAAGATCGCGTGCCATATCAAACAATTTGGCATGAAGCACCAATGGGACGAGGATTTCTAGACAAAGAAGATTGGTACCAACGCCGTTTGTTTGCCGACCATTTACGTAGCGTAGAAGTGGTGCGGACCTTTACTGAAATTAATCAGGACCAAATCATTCTTCGTGGTGGTTCCCAAGGGGGTGGCGTAGTGTTAATGGTGAACAGTTTAGTCGACTTCCCGATTTTAGCTACTTTTGCAGATGTTCCAAGTCATTCTTGTTTAGAAAATCGAGTAGCAGAAGGAACGGGTTCGTATCAAATTATTCATCAGTACTTACAAGAGCATCCTCAAGCGCATGAAAAAATTGCCGCGGTTCTTCCTTATTTTGATAGTCGCCACTTTGTTTCGCAAATTAAAAATCCAGTCTTTGCTTCTGTTGGGAGTCACGATCCGATATGTCCAATGAAAGATTTTTTCCCTTCTTATCATCAGATAAAGGCAAGAAAAGCAGTCAGAGTGTATTGGAAAAAAGGCCATGGTGGCGGTGAAACAACTCAGATCCGTCGTGAAATGCGTCAAATTCAACAACTATTGCAGGAGGTTAAAAATGAAAATAGCTACGTATAATGTCCGGGTAGATACAGAGTATGACCAAGATTGGCAATGGTCTTTTCGTAAAGAGGCTGTTTGTCAGTTAATCAATTTTCATGATTGGAGCCTTTGTTGTATTCAAGAAGTACGACCGAATCAAGTCAGGGATTTAAAGGCGTATACAACATTCACCTGTCTTTCTGCGGAAAGAGAAGGGGATGGTCAAGGAGAAGGACTAGCGATTCTCTATAACGAACAAAAAGTTCAGGCTATTGATACAGGGTATTTTTGGTTATCTGAAACACCTCAGCAGCCAAGTATCCATCCTGAAGCTGGCTGTCCAAGAATTGCTTTGTGGGGACTATTTAAGGAAACGACTCAAAATACGCCTTTTTTAGTCATCAATGTTCATTTGGATCATATTTCAGCTCATGCTCGTTTAGCAGGAATGACCGTTATCTTAGAGGAGTTACATGACAAAATTGCACAGTATCCAACTTTATTAATGGGCGATTTTAATGCAGAGTCGGAGGAAGCAGTTCATCAACTTGTTCAAAAAAAATTTCAAGATAGCAAAAATTTAGCTACTCATTATGGCCCAAGAGGAACATTTCAAAATTTTACTTACACAAAACCTTGGGCGGAATTAGAAGAAATTGATTATATTTATGTAAAAGGTTGGCAAGTACAGCAAACCGCAAGTTTAACAGATAGTATCGATGGACGTTTTCCCTCCGACCATTTTCCTTTAGAAGCAGAAGTATGTATTGAAGAAAGGTGAGAGTATGAAAGAAAATCAACTGATTCAATTAGTCGAAGAAATGACAATTGATGAGAAAATTAATCAATTATTACAATTAGCAGCAGCGTTTTATTCAGATAAAGCAGAAGAAAAGACCGGCCCTATGTCAGAGCTAGGACTAAGTCAAGAAACGATTGATACGGCGGGGACAACACTGGGTGTTTCCGGTGCAAATGAAGCGAAACGTGTTCAAAAAGAATATATGCAAAATCATCGCTTAAATATTCCAACACTTTTAATGGCGGATATTATTCATGGTTTCAGAACCATCTTTCCGATTCCTTTGGCTTTAGGAAGCACTTGGGATGAAGCAGCGGTTGAAAAAATGGCGGAGATTTCAGCAAAAGAAGCTGCTGTTTCAGGATTACATGTAACCTTTTCACCAATGGTTGATTTAGTGCGCGATCCACGTTGGGGACGTGTCATGGAGTCAACAGGTGAAGATCCATTACTCAACAGCCGCTTAGCTGCTGCAATGGTTAGAGGTTACCAAGGAGAAAATTTAAAAGAAGACAATTGGCGAGTAGCCGCGTGCGTGAAGCACTTTGCGGCATATGGTGGTGCCTTAGCTGGTCGGGATTATAATACGGTAGATATGTCTGAACGGCAGCTAAGAGAAATGTATTTACCTGGCTATAAAGCTGGATTAGATGCGGGTGCAAAACTTGTTATGACGTCCTTCAATACAGTGGATGGGATTCCTGCTACAGGCAACCAATGGCTGTTTAGAGACGTATTACGAAATGAATTTGGCTTTGAAGGAGTTGTGATTTCAGACTGGGGAGCGATTAAAGAATTAATTCCTCATGGCGTTGCCAAAGATGAAAAAGAGGCAGCAGAATTGGCTATCAAAGCTGGTGTAGATATTGAAATGATGACCACGTGTTATCCAGATTATTTAAAAGAATTACTTGAAGAAGGCCGGATTGCTGAAACACTTATTGATGAAGCAGTTATGCGAATTTTAAAACTAAAAAATGAGCTAGGCTTATTTGAAAATCCCTATCGTGGTGCGGATGAACAAGCGGAAGCAGAAGTGATTTTAAGCAAAGAACATCGAGAAATAGCTAAAAAGATTGCTCAAAAATCAATGGTTCTTTTAAAAAATGAAAATATTTTGCCTTTTACGCCGCAAGAAAAAATCGCGCTTGTCGGCCCAGGGGCCCAATCACAAGATATTTTAGGGGCTTGGTCATGGCAAGGAAAGAAAGAAGAAGCCATTTCCCTCGTGGCTGGGGCCCAAAAATTAACCACAAATCTTCTAGTTGCTCAAGAACACTTTGATTACTTTGAACCGACCGCGGCGGCCATTGAAGAGGCTTTAACGTTAGCTAGTCAAGCAGATAAAGTAGTAGTGGCACTAGGCGAAACAGATTGGATGAGTGGGGAAGCTGCCAGTCGCAGTGATATTCGTCTACCCGAAAAACAATTAGCAGTAGTGGCACAAATTATTGAGAAAAATCCCAATGTTGTTGTCACGGTCTACAGTGGCCGGCCCTTAGATTTACAAGGGATAGATGTTGCAAAAGGAATTGTGCAAGCTTGGCAACCTGGAACAGAAGGGGGCAATGCGCTAGCAGAAATTTTGTGGGGACAGTACAATCCAAGTGGTCGTTTAAGTATGTCGTTTCCAGAAACGGTTGGTCAAGTGCCAATTTTTTACAATGTCGACAATACTGGGCGTCCTTATGAGTCAGCACCAGAAGAAAAATATGTTTCTAAATATTTAGATGTCTCTAATTACGCTAAATATCCCTTTGGATTTGGCTTAAGTTATAGTCATTTCTCTTATCAACCAATTCAACTAAGTGCATTAACATTTACCAAAGAACAACCAGTCACGGTCTCTGTTTTAGTAAAAAATGACAGTCCAATCGCTGGAGAGGAAACCGTGCAATTTTATGTACGTGATTTGGTGGGACAAGTGGTTCGCCCAATTAAAGAGTTAAAAGATTTCCAAAAAGTTTGGCTGGAACCAAAGGAAGAAAAAGAAGTTCAGTTTCTTCTTTCAGAGGATATGGTGCGCTATGTTCATTCAGACAATCAGGTAACCAGTGATGCAGGTGAATTTATCGTAATGATTGGTGGAAATAGTCGCGATGTACAAACCGCAACAGTCACGTTAAATGAATAAGATGGGAAGGATAAGTTATGCAGATAAAGAAGCTTAAGCAAGCAGACACAGTTGCTACATTTCTAGAGACAGGTGATTTAAAAGAATTGAATAGCTGTGGCATGATGATTAATCAATTAGAAGGTAATCCTTTAGACGGCAGTATGAACCAACTCTATTTGCGGATAATTACAGGGGACACAATTAATTATCGACCAATGATTGGTTCCAACAGTCAAAGTGATTTTTATCTTTCAGATAACCAATTGACATGGCGGGGCGAATTTGAAGCGGTTCGTTACCAAGTTGACTTTCGTTTGGGGCCAAGCAATCAATGGTTCTGGCGGGTTAATGTCACTGGAACTGGCTTAGTAGATATTGTTTATGGTCAAGATATTGGCTTAGCGACCAAAGGAGCCGTTCAGTCAAATGAAGCGTATGTGTCGCAGTATCTTGATCATCACATTTGGCAAGAGGGCGAAGAGCTTGTTGTTTTATCAAGACAAAATCAACCGCAAAATGAGAAGTTTCCAGCCCTTATTCAAGGGAGTTTTCAAAAATTAGCAGGCTACTCAACGGACGGCTATCAATTTTTTGGACGTTCATTTAAACAAACAAACACACCAGAAGCATTGGGGAAAAGATATTTAGCAAATGAAGTCTATCAATATGAATTTGCTTACACCGCTTTACAAACGGAAGCCGTCCAATTAACGAATGAAAGTAAGGAATTTGTTTTTTATGGTGCGGTAACAGAAACACATCCGCAAGCATTAGCTGAACCTTTTTTATCGAAAGAAGCCTTACAAGCTATTTATGAAACTGTGACATTCGATTCATTAGAAGAAACACAGGACTCTCCTACGAAACTTTTAGGAGAACCTATCACAGGAAATCCATTAACAGAAGAAGAGTTGGCCGCACTTTATCCCATTCAGACACAAATTGAAAAAGTAGCAGGCCAGACGTATTCCTTTTTCACGGAAAATTACCATCACGTTGTTCTTCAAGAAAAAGAAATTGCCATGGAAAGAGCGCATGGCCACATTTTATTAAGTGGTAAAGGTTTAACGGTTGACGAACCTTTGCTTAGTACGACAGTGTATATGTATGGCATTTTCAATTCACAAGTAGTTTTAGGAAATACGACCATGAACAAATTAATGAGTAATAGCCGAAACGCTTTAAACGTTATGAAACGCTCTGGTCAACGAATCTACATTTTAGAGAATGGCTTATGGCGCTTACTAACAATGCCTTCTACTTTTGAAATGGGGTTGAACTCTGCTACGTGGTATTATAAGTTGCCAAAGGATACAATTCGGGTACGCACCTTCACTTCGCCTGATTCAAGAGTGATTCAATTGGAAGTGACCAGTCAAAAGGATGCGTATATGTGGGCTGTTTCTAACCATTTGTTATTAGGACCGGAAGAAGTACCAACCTATCAATTAGAACAAGCTGGCAAAACGCTTCGAGTGACGGGAAATCATTCTGCTACAGAAAATTATTACCCAGAACTAACCTATGCATTGACAGTTGATAAATCATTTCAAGTAACCGATAGCACATTATTGGGTGGAGCTGAAGCAGACTTATTAGTCTTGGCAATCGAAAAGACCCAAAAATTTTCACTACTTATTACGGGCAGTACAGAGGACCAAGCATTAGTCAATACACCATTAGATTTTGAAAAAGCAGAAAGTCAATATTTAGCATTCATTAATGGCTTGTTGCATCATTTTGAGTTAACACACACAGACTCAAGTGTGCAGCAAATGAATCAATTAACTCGTTGGTATACTCATAATATGCTCGTTCATTATTTGTCGCCACATGGCTTAGAACAGTATGGTGGAGCAGCTTGGGGCACACGAGATGTGTCGCAAGGACCGACAGAATTTTTCTTTGCGACGCAACAGCCTAAGATCGTGGCCTCCATTATTCAGCATCTATTTGAAAATCAATTTGAGGACGATGGCAACTGGCCGCAATGGTTTATGTTTGACCGATACGAAGAACAAAAAGCCAGTGAAAGCCATGGCGATATTATCGTCTGGCCATTGAAAGTAGTGACTGATTATTTGGAACAAACCGCAGATTATTCAATCTTAGCTACGGAAATCCCTTATACAAGTCGCAAAGATAATCACAAAACAAAAGAAACAGCATCTTTATTTGAACATTTGAAAAAAGAAATAAATTATATTGAACAACATTTTTTACCAGAAACTTTTCTATCCTGTTACGGTGACGGCGATTGGGATGACACGTTACAACCTTATGATAATCGTCTTAAAGAGCAAATGGCTAGTAGTTGGACCGTTGCCTTAACGTATCAAGTGTTGAAAAAATTTGCGGCTTTAATTACGGAAATCGATGCTACTTATAGTCAGCACTTAGCAATTTTAGTCGCAGGAATAAAGAACGATTTTCAAAAATATATGTTGGCGGATGAAACGATTCCAGGGTTTATTTATATGGAAACGCCAGAAACTTTTGAACAAATGATTCACCCAAATGACCAAAAAACAGGGATTCAATATCGATTATTGCCAATGACTCGTAGTATGTTAGCCGAATTATTAACACCGGAACAAGTAAGTCATCATTTAGAAATTATTGAAAAAGAATTAACGTTTCCTGATGGCGTGCGCTTAATGAACAAACCAGCGAACTATCGAGGCGGTGTGAGCACTAATTTTAAACGAGCAGAACAGGCGGCTAATTTTGGTCGCGAAATTGGTTTACAGTATGTTCATGCGCACATTCGCTATACAGAAGCGATGGCGAAAATTGGTCAGCGAGACAAAACCTGGCAAGCATTAATGCAAATCAATCCAGTTCAATTAAAAGAAGTGGTTCACAATGCAGAGTTACGTCAAGCCAATGCCTATTTTAGTAGTTCCGATGGCGATTTTAAAACAAGGTATGAATCACAAGAAAATTTTGGTAAACTAAAAGATGGAAGTATTGGGGTAAAAGGTGGTTGGCGAATTTATTCAAGCGGGCCGGGAATTTATTTAAATCAATTAATTACAGCTGTTTTAGGGATTCGGCAAAAGGCCCAAAGTGTGGTTTTCGATCCCGTGTTACCAGAAAAATTGTCTGGTTTAGCACTAACTTACCAATTGTTTGATAAACCTGTCACATATAAATTTTATCCAAATCAGTCAGCGAAAATAGTTATCGATGGTCAAGAAGTTCCGTTTAAGTTTGAAGAAAACCCTTATCGAGAAGGGGGAATGGAAGTTCAAAAAGACGAGGTGCTTTCATTATTAAATGAAGCAAGTGTTATTGAAATTTACCATTAGAAAGGAGAGTAGTCCATGATAGGAATTAAAGATATTGCAAAAAAAGCAGGCGTATCAATCTCGACCGTTTCTTACGCATTGAATGGTAGTTCAAAGGTAACTGAAGAAACACGAACGCGCATCCAAGCAATTGCTGAAGAGCTAAACTATGTTCCTAACATGGCCGCTCGCACATTAAAACGCCGTCAAACCAATATTATTGGTGTCTATTTGGCCGATTATGGCGGTAGTTTTTATGGTGAATTGTTGGAGGGGATTAAGAAAGGCTTAGCACTGTTTGATTATGAGATGATTGTCTGCAGCGGTAAAAAGTCACATCTTTTCATTCCTGAAAAAATGGTGGATGGGGCAATTATTTTAGATTGGACATTTCCAACAAAAGAAATTGAAAAGTTTGCTGAACGAGGCCATTCGATCGTTGTCCTTGATCGAACCACTGAACATAGGAATATTCGGCAAGTTCTCTTGGATAATCGTGGCGGTGCCACGCAGGCAATTGAGCAATTTGTCAATGTGGGTTCAAAAAAAGTTCTTCTGCTTTCTGGACCAGAAAAAGGTTATGATAGCCAAGAACGATTGGCTGTTAGTACACGAGAATTAACTCGTTTTGGGATACCTTATGAAATTATCCAAGGCGATTTTACCGAACCTTCTGGTTATGCGGCTGCTAAAAAAATTTTGAGTCAACCACAGACAGAACCAGTCGATGTTTTTGCTTTTAATGATGAAATGGCGATTGGTGTCTATAAATATGTTGCAGAAACAAATTACCAAATGGGGAAAGACATTCGGATTATTGGTTTTGATAATTCTGAACTAGGTGCGTTTGTGCAACCGCGATTAGCAACAATTGCCTATTCTAAACATCGATGGGGCATGGTGGCTGCAGAGAAAATTATTCATTTAATGCGGGGAGAAGCTGCTGAGAGCGAACACATTTACACACGTTTTATAGAAGGAGAATCTTTTCCGTCTGAATAATAAATAAAAAGTTTGGTCCAATGCTAGCTAAGCTAGCGAACCAAACTTTTTTCTGTAATGGTAATTTCTTCTGATGCAATGGGTTCATCCAGACTGAGAAGGCGATCTCTAAATTTAAAATGGACCGGCTTATTCTCATTAATAAATTCATACGGGTAAGCGCCTTGGATTGTTTCACCAGGATTGATTTCATCTGCTAAACGATCTAATTTGTCTTGGAAAGGTGAATCTGTTAAGACTGCATATTGTAAATTTTGGGCTTTTCCGTGGACAGTTTGACTAACTTCCATAAAACTTTGAATCATTAGCTGAATATTTTGTGTTTTTTCGGTTGTATTGGTTAATTCAAACAGGACATAAAACATTGGTTTGCCTTGATAATCTTTTCCTTTATGCAAGGCAGTTAAGGCTAAACGCCCATCTGGAACCAACAATGTTCGATTTTCATACGTCCCAATACTTGTCGCCAACACTTCATCAGGTGCGGGCGCACTTTGACTTGCTGGGCTGCCACTTACAGTTGAACAAGCACTTAATAAGGTACTTAGAACGAGTAAGCTCATTAAAATGTAGGGTTTCCTCATATAAAGTCCTCGCTTTGGTTGATTGACTATGTAAAAAATAAATTGCTTGTATCTGTATTAAAAAGAGTGCTACAAGCAATATTTTAATCGTACTTCTAGTAAATAGCAATACTTTTATCAAAATTCATGTTTGGAAATATAATTTGAAAAATATTTTTAACTAGCAGAAAAACATTTCTAACAAAAAGTATTGGCTCAAAGTAAAGAGATCGTTTTGTTAGAAATGAGAAATGGCAACATAAAAGTTTCCTATTTTTCTGCAATTAAGACAGTTTCAAAAGTGAATTCACTAGGAATATGATTCGCAATTGAGTATTCAAAAATATGCCCGTTGCCTAGGTAAGCAATTTGTTCTGCACGCATCAGGAAATCATTATCGGTTAAGTTTAAATATTTTTTTTCCAACGCAGAAGGACGGATCCCAGAAATGCTGACCCGCGCACTTTGAATTTTTTGATGCAATTGTTCCGAAATATATTGATAAATGGAGACTTTCAATTCTTTCATTGTCAAGTTCGGAATTAAAGCAACGGGCATCCAAGTGTATTCAATAATTGAGGGCACATCTTCGATAATCCGTAAACGAATAATTTTGTAGACTAACTCTTCTTCTGTAATACTTAATTTTTCAGTCACCCAAGGCTCAGGTACTTCTGTTGCAAAGCCTAAAACCACGGATTCAACTTTTCCATCGTAGGTTGAGTAAGTGCCGGTTAACGGAGAAAATTTAGTAATGGTTCGATTTTGAAAGTCTTGAACAAAGCTGCCCGAGCCACGTCGTCTGACAACATAACCTTCTTGCACAAGCAAATGTAAGGCTTTTGTAATGGTTAGTTCGCTGACTTGATATTTTTCTGCAAGAAGACGACCTTGGGGTAACTTTTGATTAATGGGATAAACACCTGCTTCAATATCCTGTTTTATAGCTGCATAAATTTCTTTATAACGTGTATTTGTGCGCATCAGAGTCCTCCTTTATCACCAGTATTTCTCTCATTATACCATGAATTTAACGTGTTAAAACTATATATTTATTTTTAACGTAACCACTTAATAATCAAGTACTTAAATAAAAGTAGTTGACTTATCCTTTTTAAAACTATATAGTTTTAAAAGTAAACAGAAGAACTTATTGATCTGATTGGTACTTTTTGTGAAAACCTTTTACAATAAAAGGGCAGCACAGAAAAGAGGGAGGTATGACAATGGAACATCATCAACTAAAAGCATTTCCGCAAGATTTTTTATGGGGCTCTGCTTCGGCAGCTTATCAAGTAGAAGGTGCTTGGAGTGAAGACGGCAAAGGCGCATCTGTTTGGGATGAATTTGTTCGGCTACCAGGAAAAACGTTCAAAGAGACAACTGGTGATTTAGCCGTCGATCATTATCATCGTTTCAAAGAAGATGTGGCTTTAATGAAACAACAAGGTTTAAAAGCATATCGTTTCTCGATAGCATGGACACGAATTTTACCTGAAGGACGTGGTCAAGTAAATCAAGCGGGACTGAAATTTTATTCAGATTTAATTGATGAGTTATTAGCGGCAGGAATTGAACCAATGGTAACTTTATATCATTGGGATTTGCCAGCTGTTTTGCAAAAAGAATATGGTGGCTGGGAATCAAGAAAAATTATTGCTGATTTTGTGGCCTATGCGAAAATTTTATTTGACGCTTTCCGTGGCAAAGTTCGCTATTGGATTAGTTTAAACGAACAAAATGTGTTTACTTCGTTAGGTTATCAATTAGCCGTGCATCCTCCCGGCGTAACAGACAATAAACGGATGTATGAGGCCAATCATATTGCTAATTTAGCCAATGCAGCAGTGATTAATGCGTTTCATGAATTAGAAATGCCTGGCAAAATTGGCCCTAGCTTTGCTTATACGCCTGTTTATGCCGTTGATGCGCATCCTGCCAATGTTTTAGCGGCTGAAAATGCAGAAGATTTGCTGTCGCATTTTTGGTTAGATGTCTATCTTTGGGGAGAATACCCAATTGCCGCATTAAATTACTTAAAGGAGCAAGGTGTGGCCCCAACGATAAAAGAGGGCGATTTAGCGTTACTACGTTCAGCCAAACCTGATTTTCTAGGTATTAATTATTATCGGACGGATACGGTTGCTGCTAATCCATTAGATGGCGTCGGAATAGGGAAGATGAATACAACGGGTGAAAAGGGTTCTGAAACGGAATCTGGGGTACCGGGTTTATTTAAAAAAGTAAATAATCCATATGTTGAACGAACGAACTGGGATTGGGCCATTGACCCGCAAGGTTTGAGAATTGCCTTACGACGATTAGCTAGTCGCTATCAAGTGCCTATTTTAATTACTGAAAATGGGTTAGGCGAATATGATACCTTAACAGAAGATAAACAAATTCATGATACGTATCGCATTGATTATTTGCGAAGCCATATCCAAGCGATTCAAGAGGCGATTACGGATGGCGTTTCAGTTATTGGTTATTGTACATGGAGTTACACCGATTTACTGTCGTGGCTTAACGGCTATCAAAAGCGTTATGGTTTTGTCTATGTGGATCAAGATGAAACACAAAAAGGTTCCTTAGAAAGAATCCCGAAAGACAGTTATTATTGGTATCAAAAAGTCATTGAAACAAATGGACTAATCTAATTATAAGAAAAGAGTGTGGAAAATATGACAGTAAAAATGGGGTTTATTGGATTTGGTAAAAGTGCCAATCGTTACCATTTACCTTACGTAATGATTCGAGAAACACTAGAAGTGAAAACAATTTTCGATTTACATGTTAATGAAAAAGCAGCAGCGCCCTTTAAAGAAAAAGGCGTAAATTTTACCACTGACCTTAATGAATTATTGACGGATCCAGAAATTGAATTGATCACAATCTGTACGCCTGCGCATACACATTATGATTTAGCCAAACAAGCCATTTTAGCTGGTAAATCAGTGATTGTGGAAAAACCATTTTGTGATACGTTAGAACACGCAGAGGAATTATTTGCTTTAGGGCAAGAAAAAGGGGTAGTAGTGATGCCTTATCAAAATCGACGTTTCGACGGCGATTACCTAGCGATGAAGCAAGTAGTAGAGCAAGGCTTTTTAGGAGAAATCAATGAAGTGGAAACACATATTGATTATTATCGACCAGGAAGTATCACGGAACAAGGACCTAAAGAAAATGGTTCGTTTTACGGACTAGGCATTCATTTAATGGATCGCATGATTGCTCTTTTCGGGCGTCCAGATCAAGTCACTTATGATATTCGTAATAATGAAGTGAGCGAGGCAGTCGATAATTATTTTGACGTTGATTTACATTATGGTTCAAAATTAAAAGTAAAAGTTAAAACGAATCATTCTGTCGCTAGTCCGTATCCACGTTTTATTGTTCATGGCAGCAATGGCTCGTTCATCAAATATGGCGAAGATCAACAAGAAAATGATTTAAAAGCCGGAATCATGCCAGATGCACCAGGCTTTGGAGAAGATTCACCAATGTATTATGGAGAAGTGACCTACCGTAATGGCAATGGCGACTGGATTAAAAAACAAATTAAAACGCCTGTAGGTGATTACGGTCGTTATTATGATGCCGTCTATGAAACGTTGAAAAATGGTGCACCGCAACTAGTAACTGAAGAGCAAGCATTAACTAACATCGAAATTTTAGAAGTGGGTTTCCTTAACCCAAGTCCAAGTGTTTATCGTTTGAAAGAAAACTAAAGCGTGCTTAAATGACTTGAAAAGCGCCTGCCCTACAGTCCAGACAACTGTGGGGCAGGCGCTTTTATTTATAAAGAATTGTGAATTTTAATATAAGAAACGTATATTGTTAGTAAAAATAAAAAAAGGAAAGACATATTAGTAGCACTACTTCCCCAAGAATTGCTACTAAAATGTCTTTTGTGATGCTCGCTCAATTGAAGAGCCTTAAATAGGATATCGAATATCCAGTATAAATGCAAGTAAACTACTTTATAGTTAATATTAGTATACTTCATAAAATAATTTTTCAAAGAGAAAAAGGCTTGTTATGAGAAAAAATTAATTTTTAACTCGTTTTTTCTAAGCAAGATTCGTGCGAAAAAGACAATAATTACTGAAGCTGAATGGTAATTAAAGAGGTTCTTTGCTAAAATAGGAAAGACAAGAAAGTTTGGTTAACGAAAGAACCAAATCAGAAAGGAGGACAACCAGTGGAAAGTTGGCTTTTTTTACTACTGATTGCCTTGATTGCGTTTGTTGCAAAAAATCAAAGTTTATTAATTGCGTCAGTTGTTGTGCTTGCTTTAAAAGCTTTACCAAATAGTGCGAAAATCATGTCGTGGTTGTCAGATAAAGGCATTAATTTAGGTGTCACAATTATTTCAATTACCATTTTAGTCCCGATTGCTACAGGACAAATTGGCTTAAGGGATTTAATCCAATCATTCAAAACACCGATGGGATGGCTGGGGATACTTTGTGGAATTCTGGTAGCTGTTTTATCCTCAAAAGGAGTAGGTTTAATTAATCAATCACCAGAGATTACGGTTGCCTTAGTTTTTGGAACGATTCTTGGCGTCGTTTTTTTAAAAGGAATTGCAGCTGGTCCGATTATTGCATCGGGGATGATGTACGTAATCATTACTACCTTTCAAGCCTTTCAACACTAAAAAAGCAAACAAAACGCGTAAACGTTTTGTTTGCTTTTTTAGTGTTGATAAATGTCCACATTACTATCTAATATGCCACTTTCATTTTTTAAAGTAATGGTTCCCGCATTCGGATGAATCACTAGCTGTAAATGCCCTGTTAAAAACATTTGGTCATACGTCGAAGTATAGACGTGAAAAGAATCATTAGCAATTGTTTCGGTATAAGGCGCTTCTGCTTGATCAACAGGAACGATAATGAAACGATCGCCAATCATACAACAACCTTCTGCGGAAGAATAAGGATTAGAGCCGTCATTTGCTACCAACAAGAAGGTGTTCGTTTCAGTTAAGAAAGGGGCTAAACGTTGTTTTACTTCTTCAGAAATAGTCAGAGACATTTGCCTCACTCCTTTAAATAGTATGTAAAAGGAAGAGGGTAGCTTGTCGCTATGCCGCTCTTCAAAGGTTTTGTTATTTGCTTGTTTCTTTACTGCTTTTTTTGAAAAGAGCAATAGAAAAGGCGACAACTAAGACAACTGTTGCAGCTAAAACAAATGGATTTTTTGTTGCTGATGTGAACCCTAGGACTGTTGAACCAATCGCACCTACGTAAGATAAAATAATCGCTGCTTTCTTTGGTGTTGAAAGTTCTGTAAAGCTATCGCGGAAGGCGACACCTAAACCTAAAGCGCCAATAAAGGCAAACATCCCAAAAATAATGTGTAAAAAGACCATGAATTTCACCTCCAACAGTCAGTATAGAGAGAAATAGCTAGTTTGTAAACTAATTGAGCTTACTTGTGTTATTTATCACTTGATAAATGTCTTTGCAAATGCAAAAAAACAACGTACGATCAATCGGCAGTACGTTGTTTTTTTGTTTAATATAATTAGGAAGCAGAAGCCTTATTTTGCTGGATTTTTTTGATCGATTCTTCTGTTGGCGTCACATATAACGTTCGTTGGTTTTCATAAATCACATAACCTGGTTTTGCTCCATTGGGTTTATGCACATGTTTTACTTGGACATAGTCAACAGGCACTTGTGAAGAAAGTCGATATTTTGAAAAATAAGCTGCTAGAAGTGCGGCTTCAGTAAGGGTTTCTTCGCTAGGATGTGCGTCACGAATAATTACATGAGATCCAGGAATATCTTTGGCATGGAGCCAATAATCAGTTTTTTTAGCGGTTCGTAAAGTTAATTGATCATTTTGCAAATTGTTTTTTCCAACGAGAATAGGTGTGCCATCTGTGGCATAAAAAAGATCGGGTTGGCTTTTTTTCGGCTGTTTTTGTTTTTTATTTTTTTTACGTTTTAAATAGCCTTGCTCAATCAGTTCTTCACGAATCACTTCAATGTCCATTGGTGTCGCAATTTCAAGTTGTGCCACAACTGACTCTAAATAAGAAATTTCTTGTTGCGTTTGCTGAATTTGTGTCTTAACAACTCGGACAGCATTTTTCAATTTTTGATATTTTTGAAAATATTTTTGTGCATTTTGATTAGGTGAAAGTGCAGGATTTAGCGAGATACGCAACGGTGCATTTTCTTCATAATAATTTGGTAATTCCACCTCGGTGGCTCCTTTTGGGACTTGTGCCATGAAGGTTGTTAATAGTTCTCCGTCGCGACGGTAATTTTCAGCGTTTTCTGTATCGGCTAAGGTTTGTTGTAATTTTTTAAGTTTCTTTTGATTTCTTTTTAGTTCATTTTCAATTTTGCGAATTAGTTCGCCGCCTTGTTGTTTGACACGGTCTTTCTCTGCTTTACCAGAATAAAAGACATCTAGTAATTCACTGAGTGTCGGATACGTTGTTTGTTCACCAACTAATGATTGATAAGGAATGGGCGTAAAATATTCTTTTTTTTCAGTGACGGTTAATGTCGGTACAACAGCTTCAGTGACTGAGGACCAAAATTCTGTCCAGATGGCCATTTTTTCATTTGGTTGTGCAAGTAAACGGGCACTTAATTCGTCTGCTGTATCTTTGCCTAGACCCTGGAAATGTTGTTGTAAATAGCGTCCGTTTAATTCAGGAGCTGTAGAAAGAAGCGCAAAGACTTCTTCTTTTGAGGCCGTGAGCGGATTAAGTCCCATTGGTTTTGGCGGTTCAATATAAGTTGCTCCAGGAAGCAACGAACGATAACTATTTTGGCTCATTCCAATGTGTTTTATCGCATCTAAGATTTTTCCAGAAGATTGGTTAACTAAAACGATTGTACTGTGACGTCCCATTAATTCAACAATCAAAACAATATTTTGTAAGTCACCTAGTTCATCTCTTTTTGAAAAGGTGAAGTGAATCACGCGATCATTTTCTATTTGTTGAATCGTTTCTAAAATGGCACCGTCCAGAAATTTTCGTAACATCATCACAAAATTAGGAGGTGTTTCCGGATTGCTATAGGTAATTGTAGATAGTTGTATGCGCGCATAACTAGGATGTGCTGATAATAATAATTTATGGTTTTTACCTTTCGCACGAATGACTAAAACGACTTCGTTTTCATAAGGCTGATGGATTTTTGAAATCCGGCCACTTACGAGTGTTTCTGTCAACTCATGAACCATGCTATGAGTAAATACGCCATCAAATGACATAATAAATCCCTCGTTTCTTTCCGACTAATAGCTTTATTATAGCGGAGTTTTTGAATTTAAGAAAGAAGCTTGTTAAAAAGGAGTTGGGTTTTCCTTAGAAAGCTGGGGAAGTTTGCTGGTTTTTTTAGTAATTAAAGCGCAAGGGTAGGCAAGAAAGAAAATGATTAGTATAATAGATAAGAACTAAAAGCGAGGAGCGATTAGAAGTTGAATAATTTTATGGAAGAACTAAAAGAGGCACTTTATGAATTAAGACAAAGAAAACTGTTAATGATTACCGCTATTGTAGCATTAGTATTAATAATTGGCTCAATCATTTTTATTCCAACGATGCAAAAAAATATTCGAGCTGCTCAAGTTGAATCGTTAGTCGCAGGACCCATCAAATCAGAGAAAGTCAGTGTCTTAGATTACAAAACAGCAGACAAGAAAATCCAAGAAACAGGAGCCATGTCAGTCATGTTTGCTAAACCATCTGGCAAGCAATACGATCAAATGGTGAAGCTGTTTAATTCAGATAAAATGAATGAATTTCATCGATCGCTGTATATCTATCCGTTAATTTATAATGCTGGCAAAGCACAAGAGCAATACAATGTTAGCGGCGATGAGATCACGCTTGTTTTCTTTGAAAACGGCAAAGAAAAGACACGGACGGTTGTCGAAAAATCTATGGACTTAAAAACACAATTAATACCAGAATTAAATCGATTACCAATGGCTGGCGTTTTGAAAGACCAGCAAAAGGCAGCCCAAGAAGCTGAAAAAGAAGCAGCAAAGACCGCTGAAACACAGACGACGACCAGCACGACTGGCGTTGCTCAATCTACTGAAACGACGACAGAAAGCACTGCTACAGTACCAGAAACTGGTGAATGATAGCTAGCTATGTTAAACTTAGATTGTAGAAAGTTTTAAGGCATTAGAAAGAGGGGATTTTCGATGGCATTAGTAATTTCAATGACGATTTTAGTAAGTTTATGGCTGATTCAATCGCAAAAACAAGCAGTTAAAGTTCCCGTGAAAATTGAAAGAAACCGAAACAATTAAGTGGTAAATATGCTGAAATAAAGAAAAACGAGCCTCTCATAAGAGTGGCTCGTTTTTTAGAAGTAAAAGAAATGCAAGAAAATAAAAACTTTTTCTTGACGAACAAAATCAATATAGTGTAGACTACCTTTAACAACATAACTAGGAGGGAAAATACATGACACAATTATCTAACGTAAAAGAAATGCACCAATCATGGCAAAACTGGCGTAGATAGTTGTATGTATGATTCTTTCATAGATACAACTTTAGAAGACTTATTCTAAAAAGTGTATCTATGCTGGTTATATTCAAGAAGAAAAAACGACCACATAGAGGACCCATCTATGTGGTTTTTGTTTTGCATAAAAACAACGACCACTCCTAAACACTTAGGATAAGTCGTTGTTTTTTTTGCTACGAATCACTACGATTGGCACGAAGTGACAGAGTAGATGATGAGTAGTACAAGGTGAGCGAAGAGAACGTTGTCACATTCGTACAATCACTACGATTGGCACGAAGTGACAGAGTAGATGATGAGTAGTACAAGGTGAGCGAAGAGAACGTTGTCACATTCGTACAATCACTACGATTGGCACGAAGTGACAGAGTAGATGCAGGCTGCGCATACTCGCCGCAGTTTGGCCTTTAAGAGTGATGAGTAGTACAAGGTGAGCGAAGAGAACGTTGTCCCATTCGTAGAAAAGTACTCCTGCGATTCTCACCAAAGTTGCGATCCTCGTCGCAGTTAAATCCTGACATTTGTAAAAAAGTGTTCCTAGGATTTTGACTAAGCAGAGGATTACGAATCTCAGTTTCACTTTCAACGGAAGAAATGCCCTATAAATAATGGTTTTATTATTAAAAAGAAAAAGTTGCCAAACAAAAGGGCAGTTAGGAGAATGCAAAATGAAAAATAAACGTTTAACGTTTGTCGTGTCTTTATTAGCTATTTATTTAATCGGTGCTTTTTTTGTGAATCAAAAAGTGACGAATTCAAAGAAAGAAACAGTTACTGTAGGGGTTTTGCAGTTTGTCAGTCACCCCGCATTGGATGAAATTTATAAAGGTGTTGTGGAAGGGTTAAAGGAAAATGGCTATGACAAAGGCAAAAACTTAGAAATTATTTTTCAAAATGGTCAAGCCGACCAGAGTAAGTTAGCAATCATGAGTCAACAATTAGTACAAAAAAAGGCAGACGTTTTAATTGGCATCGCCACGCCAGCTGCGCAAGCGTTAGCCAACACTACCCAAGAAATCCCAATCATTTTAGGCGCCATTACGGACCCTGTTAGCGCAGGATTGGTGAAAGACAATCAAAAGCCAGGTGGTAACATCACGGGTGTTAGTGATCAATCACCTTTGTCAGCCCAGATGGATTTACTAAAAGAATTGATACCAGCTGCCAAAAAAATAGGTATTCTCTATGCTTCCTCAGAAGAAAACTCTCGATACCAAGTAGCTGAAGCGCAGAAAGCAGCTGAAGCCAAAGGATTGACAGTGAAAACATATGCTGTGCCATCAAGTAATGAAATTGCACAAACGGTTCAAGTGATGACTAAGGAAACAGATGTGATTTATATACCAACTGATAATACGATTGCTAATGCTATGCAAACGGTAGTCGGAGAAGCAAATCGAACCAAGACGCCGATTATTCCTTCGGTGGATACGATGGTAGAACAAGGCGGTTTAGCAACTGTTGGGATTAATCAACATGCGTTGGGGGTACAAGCCGGCAAAATGGCAGCAGAGGTCCTGTCTGGGAAAAGTCAACCAGCAACTACACCCATTTATACCTTTAATACAGGCGACACAATTATCAATGAAAAACAAGCTCAAAAGTTAGGAATTACGATTCCCGCAGAGTTAGCAAAAAAATCGAAATTGATTAACTAATTATCAAAGAAAGTAGGAGAAGCGATGATTGTTTCAGCAATTGGACAAGGAATGTTATGGGCCTTGTTAGGACTAGGTATTTTTATGACTTATCGTATTTTAAATTTTCCAGATATGACCACAGAAGGTTCATTTCCGTTAGGGGGGGCGGTTTGTGTAACTGCCATTACAACAGGGGTTTCACCATTTGTAGCGACTCTTTTAGGGGTCGGAGCAGGAATGCTTGCCGGTTTAGTGACTGGTTTACTATTTACAAAAGGAAAAATTCCAATTATTTTAGCAGGAATTTTAGTGATGTCTGGTTTAAATTCCGTGATTTTATTTGTGATGAAATCGCCAAATAAGTCTTTACTAAACCAACCGAAGATTCAAGATGTTTTTCAAAAAATGGCCTTACCAGATTATTATGATACTATTTTTTTAGGGATTAGTGTTTTGGCTGTGGTAATGATTTTACTGTTATTTTTCTTTAATACTAGTTTGGGACAAGCCTATATTGCGACAGGCGACAATGAAGAAATGGCTCGTTCGATTGGCATTCAAACGGATCGCATGAAAATTTTAGGATTGGTTTTATCGAATGGCTTGATTGGCTTATCTGGCGCTTTGATTGCCCAAAATGATGGATATGCGGATGTAAGTAAAGGAACAGGTGTCATTGTGATTGGCTTGGCTTCACTTATTATTGGTGAAGTACTGTTTGGAGAATTAACATTTGGTGAACGGCTGATGGCGATTGTTGTAGGGAGTATTATTTATCAACTATTGATTTTATTAGTGATTAAATTAGGCTTTGATACGACGTATTTGAAAATCTTCTCAGCAGTGATTTTAGCAATCTGTTTAATGATCCCACAATTGAAAAAAGCATTACGACTACATGGCTTTTCTGATAAGGGGGAAACGAAATGAAACCAGTTGTTGAATTAAAAAATGCGACAAAAATCATTGATAATGGGATGAACGAAAAAAAAGTGATTTTGGATCATGTGAACTTAGCCATTTATCCCGGGGACTTCATTACTGTTTTAGGTGGAAATGGCGCAGGCAAGAGTACGCTGTTCAATAGTTTAGCAGGAACTTTGACACTAACAGAGGGACAATTTTTAATTGAAGGAGTCAATCGCACCAATCTTTCTGAAGTCAAACGGGCTAAATCTTTAGCGCGTGTTTTTCAAGATCCTAAAATGGGGACAGCACCAAGAATGACTGTGGCAGAAAATTTATTGCTTGCCATGAAACGCGGACAAAAACGTCCCTTAACATTACGGAAGATAAATGAGCAACGCGCCTTGTTTACAAAAATCTGTCAAGAAGTTGGCAATGGCTTGGAAAATCATCTGGATACACCGACAGGTAACCTTTCTGGCGGTCAACGCCAAGCCTTAAGTTTATTAATGGCCACTATCACAAAACCAGAATTATTACTTTTAGATGAACATACTGCTGCCTTAGATCCCAAAACGTCCAAGCAGTTGATGCACTTAACGGAACAACGGATTGAAGAAGGGAACTTAACTTGTTTGATGATTACCCATCGAATGGAAGATGCTTTACGATATGGCAATCGTTTAATTGTTTTACAAAAAGGTAAAATTGTTCAAGATTTAAACGCTGCTGAAAAAGCACAATTAACGCTACAAGATTTGTTGCTGTTCTTTGAAGAAGTAGAATAAAAAAACAAGCTCGTTTTCTGAGCTTGTTTTTTTATTTTTTGACCAATCGGAAGAGTCGCTTGGGGAAAAAACGTTTGACAATTCGTTCCAGTAGCGATGTCACCATAAAGCCCGCTGCGATAGCTGCAGCAGTAAAGACAACTTTTAAAATCAACTGCAAACCGTCATCAATATTTCCTAACAAAATGCTCCGAACCGCTTGATAGGCAGGGCCTCCTGGCACTAAAGGAACCAAACTCGGAATGTAAAAAATAATCATCGGCATTTTTTTGTAACGAGAAAAAAAGATACTAGCGATTCCTAACCCGACCGTTCCTAAAAAGTTTGCAAAGGTTTGACTAGCATCAAAAGTTTGCGTTAAGACATAATAAATCATCCAGCCTGTCATGCCAGTAATGCCACAAGCCACCAGTGCTTTACGAGGAATGTTCGTGATAATACCAAACGTCACAGTCGCTAAAAAACTAAAGAGAAGATGAAAAATTAGTTCCATTTGAACACTCCTTACATAAATAATTTAAAAATCAAGGCAATCCCTAGGCCAACAGACCCAGCAATAAAAATAGCTTCTGTTCCTCGCGCCGTCCCGCTGATGAGGTGGCCGGCTAAAATGTCGCGAAAAGAGTTCGTAATCGCCACACCTGGAACTAACGGCATCACCGCACCAATAATAATATTATCGATGTTGACCGCTAAGTGAAAATGCACAGCCAAATAGGCCAACAAACCAATGACAAAAGCGGCTGCGAATGAATCGAGGTAAGGAACTTGGAATAACTTTTGGGTAAAAAGATAACTAGCATACCCAATCACGCCAACAAAAAAAGTTGCAATAAAATCTTGCCAAGTGCCACCAAAAATGTACATTAACGTACAACTAACAATCCCGGCTGCTAACAAGCGTAACGAAATTGAAAAAGTGGGGGTATCCGTTTCTAATAGAGTTAAACGCTGATAAAGCTCTGGCAAAGTAATCTCTTTTTGCGCAAATTCTCTTGATAATTGATTGACAAGGCTAACTTTTTCCAAATTAATCGAGCGCTGGGGGATGTTTTCTAATTGCGTATAATTACTGGAACGAAAGCCCACGAAAATCCCTGTAGCCGTCGTGTAACAAACGCTCTCTGGCTCGCCAGCATTTGCAGCAATCCGAGTAATCGTATCTTCGGTTCTATATACTTCAGATCCGCTTTCCAGCATAATTTTTCCAGCTAAAATGCATGTATCAATAATTAATTGTTTTCTTTTTTCGCTATTAACCAAAGGAATGGCTCCTTTCATTTCGAGTTCACTTTTAGTGTATCATTTTTTTTAAGAACTGTACGCAATTTAAAACAGAGATAGAAAAAAAGTGTGATTTTTTACAAAAATGAAACGAATCTTAAGAATAAATGAAAACAAATAAGGAATTAGTAAAAATTATGGGTTAGTTGTAAGAATCTAGGATCTTTCCTTGCATTTTAGTAGGAAACATCCTATCCTAAACATAGAAAAACAAAGGGGTCAATAAAAATGGACAACCAATGGTTACTCTACGGAATTAGCAGTGTTGTATTAATTATTTTAATCAGAAGAACAATCCTATCAGGAAACATCGTATTAAGTTGTTTGTTGGGAGCGATTTTGCTGATTCAAGTAGTGGGAGTAGCTCTCTGTGCACAGCAGAAAAAGAAAAATGAACATACAAAAGAACTACCTTCTTCTAAAGTACATCAATAGAAGAAGGTAGTTTTCTCTTATAGTAAATCAAATTTTTTCAAGCCATTAACAATGCCATTCTCAGTATTTTTAGTTGAAATAAAGGTGGCTTTTTCTTTTAGTTCTTCTCGCGCATTACCCATGGCAATTCCATAATCACAGGCCTCAAACAGCGCCAAATCATTGATTCCATCACCAAAGGCATAAGTGGGAATGCCGTTTAATCCCAAGGTGTTAAAAAGATTTTTGACACCAGAGCCTTTAGAGACCCCTTTACGAACAATATCAATTGAAAAAGGACCATTGCGATAAAAGGTCAATTCAGGAAACCGCTCATAGTAATATTCATCATCATCGCCATGTTGACTTAAGACCAACATCATGTTGACGGCATCATTCTCATAACCTGTGGGATCAATTTCTGGAACAGCTGAATGAATATAATCATAGGCTTGTTTCACTGTGCCAGTATGCCCTGTACAAAAAATACGGCGCTCATTGTAAAAAGCCAATTCATGACCACGCTGTTTGACATGTTCATGCAGTGAAACACATTCCTCTGTTGTAAATTCATCTGAATAAATCGTTTTTCCTTCATAATGAATAAATTGCCCGTTCATTACAATCGCTGAGTCAATGCCACTGGCTTTCATAATTGGCTGAATCTCACACAAGGTCCGTCCTGTCGCAATTAAAGGTAAAATTTGATTGTCTTTCAAGGCCGCCACTGCTGCGGTAATCTCAGGAGTTATTTGCGATGTTCCATCTAACAAAGTTCCATCTAAATCAAAAAAAGTAATAGCTTTCATTTTATCCATACCCTAACATCCTCTCTACGCTTGTTATTTTAACAAACTTTTCTGAAAAGACAATGGGTTCCTTTCGTTTTCTTTAAAAGAGCAGGAAAAAAAGTGATTTTTGATGGTTCTGTAAAGGATTTTTGAAGAAATATAGAATCGGTTGGTACAAATTCAATTTTAGAGTATACTACAATAGAGCAGTTTTATGAAAAGTGAATAAGGAGTGAATGAAATGAATATATTAATGATTGAAGACAATGAATCCGTCTCAGAAATGATGCAAATGTTTTTCTTAAATGAAGGGTGGGAAGCTACCTTTAAAGATGATGGCAAAGAAGGATTGGCAACTTTTCTTGCTTCGCCAGAAAAATGGGACATGATTACGTTAGACTTAAACTTACCTAGTATGGATGGGATGGCTGTTTGTCGTGAAATTCGCAAAGTTTCAGCCAATGTTCCCATTATTATGTTGACCGCTCGTGATTCTGAAAGTGACCAAGTAATTGGCCTTGAAATGGGTGCGGATGATTATGTGACAAAACCATTTAGTCCATTAACTTTGATTGCACGGATGAAAGCTCTACATCGTCGTGCCGAGGTGGCAGAGGCTGCGCATGATACGTCTGAGAATACAGATGAAACATTTGACGTGATTACGGATCATTTTAAAATGAATACGAAAACACGAGAAACATATTTAGATAATCAATTAATTGAAGGCTTAACACCTAAAGAATTTGATTTGCTATACACTTTAGCAAAAAAACCACGCCAAGTCTTTTCACGCGAACAACTACTAGAATTGGTTTGGGACTATCAATACTTTGGCGATGAACGGACAGTTGATGCCCATATCAAAAAATTACGACAAAAAATTGAAAAAGTGGGTCCTCAAGTCATCCAAACGGTTTGGGGCGTAGGGTATAAATTCGACGATTCAGGTGTTGCTTAATGAAGTATTTGTATCAACAATTACTTGCTTTTATAGGTGTGATTGCTCTGATAATTCTCATTGTCGGAACGTCTTTCACACAATTGACCAAGCGCACAATGCAAGAAAATAACTATGAACAGCTGTATGGTTATGCAGAATCGGCTTTAGAAACACGTGACTTTTTTATTAATGTTGCAGGTGTTTCAGATCGAGATGTTTTATCCTATTCATTTCAGTTGACTGAGCGCGTACTCCAGAAGCAAGATGTGCAATTTGTGTTTATTAACAAGGACCGCGAAGTGCAGTACCCACCAGTTGATAGCACGAAAAAATTAGACTTTTCCTTAATCGATAAAAATTGGGATCAAATCATGAAAGGCAATCGTGTTTATGCAACAGAAAACATTGATATTTACGGGGCCCGAAATACTTCGTCCTATGTAATGTTACCGGTGTATGCATCAAATCAGTCTTCTGATAAAAAAGTGATTATTGGTTCACTAGTTATTACACAACCTGCCAAAAACGTTGACCGAAGTGTTCAGTCCGTGACACAAAACTTGATTAAAGGCTTTATTTTTTCTGGTGTGATTGCCTTATTACTAAGTTATCTATTTGCGACTTTCCAAGTGAAACGAATTAATCGGATGCGTAAAGCCACCAAAGAAATCACTAGTGGAAATTTTGATATTCAATTACCGGTTCATGACAAAGATGAATTTGATGACCTAGCAGAAGATTTTAATAAAATGGCCGCGTCTTTAAAAGAATCACAAGAAGAAATCAATCGGCAAGAAGAGCGCCGTCGTCAATTTATGGCGGATGCCTCTCATGAAATGCGGACGCCTTTAACAACTATTAATGGCTTGTTAGAGGGATTGCAGTATAATGCTATTCCTGAAAATCAAAAAGAGAATGCGATTAAACTGATGCAAAATGAGACCGCTCGCTTGATTCGCTTAGTCAATGAAAATCTTGATTATGAAAAAATTCGGACCAACCAGATTCAAATTGTTGTGAAGAAGTTCAACGGAACAGAAGCTTTAGAAAATATTGTGACTCAACTAACGGCCAAAGCTGAAGCCGCCGGTAATCAATTGTATTTAGACACCACCGAACCAATTGATGTGTATGCCGATTATGATCGTTTCGTTCAAGTAGTTGTCAATATTGTTCAAAATGCCATCCAATTTACTGAAAATGGCGAAATTCATATTGCTTTAGAAAAAGGCTATTTAGAAACCATTGTCCGTATTTCTGATACAGGAATCGGCATGACGGAAGAGCAAATTCTGAATATCTGGGATCGTTATTACAAAGTAGATCCATCCCGTAAAAATACGAAATATGGAGAATCAGGATTAGGCTTACCAATCGTTCAACAATTGGTCCGCTTGCATAAAGGAAAAATCAATGTTGAGAGTGAACTTGATAAAGGCACCACGTTTATTATTTCATTTCCTGATGTTGAAATTACTGAAAACTAAAGAAAACGTCTGGTCACAATCAGTGCCAGACGTTTTTTTAGTTTAATAACGCATGTAGAGACAGGGGGTGCACATAGGGACTATCAATAATTTGTGGATCCTTTGTCAGAAATAGCAAGCGCTTGTTTCTTTTTTGAACTGCTATTTTTAATTGAGGTAAAATTTCTTGACGTTGTCCAATCGTTAATGAAGAAAAGATGTCATCAATCACTAACGTACTTGTTTTTGAAAGCAAAAGTTGTATTATGCGCATTTTAATTTTTTCAAAAGTCGTAAAAGAAGTAAAGGAACGACCAAGTAAGGCAGGTTCTAATTGGAACACCTGGAAAGCTTCGGCTAGAACTACTTTTCGATCCCGTTCTTTGATCGTACTAGCGATAAATAAATTTTCTTCTAATGGCAAGTAGGGCAAAAAGGTTTCACTAGAAGAAAGCCTAGTAATGGTTAGTTGGTTTGTTTGGAAAAAATCGGCCAATGCGAGTTCTTGTTCTGGAGCAGAATAAATGATTCCATAAACTTCTCGCAAAGCTAACGCGTCGAATGAGGATTTTTTTTCGGTTGTTTTTTTGAATGATGGTGTGACATTCATAGAAAATCCCTCCCTTATTTCTGATGTGTGCGTAAATAAATCAATGTAAAAGGAGTCCCGCAAACAAGAGGAATACCAAGCAAGATTAAGCAGTTAACAAAGCAGTTACGGATTGTATAAAGTGACTGCATACTTTTAAAATCAAAAGAAAACGCTTGGATCGTTTGAATCCCTAAATGCTGGATATTTGTAATCGTGACATCCTGGTCGGTACTTTTAGCTAAAAATGCTGGAGTTTCCAAATGAGACCACTGTAAAATAGCATCACGAGCAGCCCAAAGAACAGTATTATACGTTTCTTGAAACATTAAAGTGAAAAGTAAAAAACTGAAAATTCCTAATAGAGCCGGTAAACATAACTCTAGTAAGAGCTGTTTGGTGACATACATATTTGAAAAGTGCATGTGATACCATGTATGTATTTCTTCCTTTTTTATGCGTAATGTCACATACATCAACAGAAGAAAAGTAACACCAAAGAAAATGACACTACCTAGATAGAGGTGCCAATAGTATTGGATCAGTTGGTAATGGTAACTAGTTTGTTTTTCAATATCGACAAAGTCTGGCATCGTTCGTAAAAACTCTTTTTCAAAATCAATTAAGTTAAACAGCCCAGTCAATAAGAAAGAGAACAGGAAGAAGAAGAGTGCAGTGATTAACGTGATTTTTTTATGATAAAAACTACTAGCTGTAGCGTAACGGACACTTCTCATCAACTTTCACCTCTCTAAACTATCTTTAGTATAGTGAAATAATATGAATTAATTATGAAAAAGTAGCAAAAAAGCTTGAGCAAATTGCTCAAGCTTTTTGAAGATTTATTTACCCGTTTTTTGATAGCCTTGATAACTGTCAGTGTGATATTCATCAACGGTTGATTTATTATTGTTTTTACTGTAAACACTCGTTGATTTTTCACCTTTTTCTTTTTCAATTGCTTCCAGTTGTTGCAATTGGTTCTTGTAATCATAGTCTTCTGGGTTAACTGGTTTTAAGCCGCTATTGGTATAGAAACGAAGCAAGTCACCGTTAGTAATTTGGTCAGACGTTTCTAATTGTTTCGTCGCTTTGGCTTTTAAATCAGCGACTTCTTTCTTAACTTCTTCGGTTGGCTCTGTAATTAAAGTGCCTGTTTTAGTATCGTAAATGCTAGAACCTAAAATAGTATATTTAGGTGTTACAACATTGCCGTTGCGGAAAGCAACGATTTGATTGTGTTGTTTAGAGAATAAATCTTGGCCTAGCTGAATGTAGTTTTTCGTATCGACACCAAGCAAGTGTAGAAGGGTTGGTAAGGCATCAACTTGGCCGCCATACGTATGGTTCACACCGCCATTTTCTTGACCAGGAACGTGGATCATATAAGGAACACGTTGCATATTGGCGTTGTCAAAATCGTTCCAATCTGCTTTGGTTTTACCTACTAATTCTGCTAAGTTTTGGTTTCTTGAATTAGAAACCCCATAGTGATCGCCATAAAGAACAATGACTGAGTTTTCATAGAGACCTGAAGATTTCAAGTAGTTAAAGAATTCTTCGACCGCTTTATCTAAATAATTCGCTGTTGCGAAATAACCATTAATTGTTTCGTCAGAGGTTTTTGCAATTGGGAATCCTGCTTCATCGTTTGTAAATTGAGAATAAGGATAATGATTGGATACAGCAATAAATTTAGAATAGAACGGTTGTTGTAAATGTTCTAAATATTGAACGGATTGATTAAAGAATGGTTTATCGTGTAACCCATATTGGAATGAGTTATCTGAATTAACATCATAATAACTAGCATCAAAGAAATAGTCATAGCCTAAACGTTTATAGGTTTCATTTCGATTCCAGAAGTTACCGGCATTTCCGTGGAAAGCAGCGCTAGTGTATCCTTGCGTTTGTTTTAAAATATCGGGTGCTGCTTCAAACGTATTTTTCCCACCAACTTGTGTAAAGAGTGAACCTTGGTCTAAACCAAATAGTGAATTTTCAAGTAACGTTTCGGCATCACTTGTTTTTCCTTGACCAACTTGGTGGAAGAAGTTATCAAAGCTAAAGGTACTTTTACTATTGTAAAGACTATTGATAAATGGTGTGACTTCGTGTTCTACGCCATTTTCATCTTTTAATTTGTAATTAACTAAAAATTGTTGGAAACTTTCTAAATGGATATAAATTACATTTTTGCCTTTTGCAATACCAAACTTACTATCATCGGGTGCCGCATATTGTTGTTTCACGTAATCTTCAACTTGTTTCATATCGTTAGCACTAGCTTCGGCACGGACTTGGTTTGTTTGGTAAGTTGTAATGCCATCGTATACGGTAAAGGCATTTAAGCCTAAGAATTTCACGATATAGTCACGAGAGAATTGACGTCCTAATAATTGGGGACGTTCTGTTTCAGCCATAAATAGATTGAATAAGAAAAAGACAACAGAAAGGAGTGTGACAGAGACTGCTACACGTGCGCGGACTGGACGCGCATCTGTTTTAATTTTTTTCGTTAATAATAATACGCCAATAATAATGAAGTCTAAGAAATAAATGACATCATAAGGTCTAAAGAGACGTAAGGCACTTTCGCCAAGACCGCTAGCTACTTTGCCAGCACCAAGCATCGTATTAACTGTGATGAAGTCAGTAAATTCTCGATAATACACGACATTTGAGAAGAGCAGTAAACTCATCAAGAAGTAAATAATCATCATTGTAATATAAGAAGCTTTTTTACGGCGAACATACAAAGCGATGGCTAATAAAAAGACCGTTGTAGCAATTGGATTAATTAAGAGTATGAAATACTCGTTAATATTTTCCAAACGTAAATGGAAATCAACGGCGTACGCAAAGAGGTTTTTTAGCCACAGTAAGATGGCGATTAGCGAGAATAACCCCAGTCGCGTGTTCAAAATATTTGTTTTAAATAATTTTTTCAAAATAAACGTCCTTTCTAAACGATGATTCTATAAAAGTAAAATTAGGTAAATTTCGTATTTTACAATATCGCTTTAATTTTACTCTTTCACAAATTTTATGTCAATTCTTACCGAAGTGAGGAATGGTGATGTTAAAGAAAACTTACTATTTCCTTAAACTTTTTAGTTCGTTAAATGACGTGAAGCTTGAATCCTTTAAAGACAGATGGGCCTTTTTTTGCTATACTAGATAGGACTTTGAAAAGTAGGTGTACAGAATGAAACTTCAAGTAACTAAAAAAGCAGAACATAAATTTAAAAAAGGATATCCTTTAATTCAGAAAGAAGATTTGCAACAAGTGCCGGCGCCGTTGCCAACAGATTGGCTTACTTTGATTGATAGTAAAGGCCAGCATTTAGCCGAAGGATATTTAGGCGAACAAAATAAAGGAATTGGTTGGTTGCTGTCATGGCATGGACCAATTAATCAATCTTTTTTTCAACAACTCTTTGAAATAAGTCGTGAGAAGCGGACGTCTTTTGAAAAGGATTCGCTAACAACCGCGTATCGATTATTTAATGGGGAAGGGGATGGCATTGGGGGTCTAATCATCGATCGCTATGCAGATTACGCCATTTTTTCATGGTATAATGAAACCCTTTATCAGAAAAAAAACGAACTTTTGACGGCGTTTCGCACAGTTTACCCTGACATTATTGGTGCCTACGAAAAGATTCGCTTTTCCACAAAAAATTTACCCGAATCACAGTTTTTGTATGGCGAACAAGCGCCCGAGCCATTACTTGTCACTGAAAATGGCGTTCAATTTGCTACCTATTTAAACGAAGGATTAATGACAGGCATCTTTTTAGATCAAAAAGAAGTTCGTGGTCGATTAGTAGATGGTTTTGCAGTAGGTAAAACAGTCTTAAATATGTTTAGTTATACAGGTGCTTTTTCAGTAGCTGCCGCTATGGGGGGTGCCGTGGCCACCACTAGTGTGGATTTAGCTAAACGAAGCTTACCGAAAACGACTGAGCAATTTGAAGTCAATCATTTAAATCTTGCCCCGCAAAAGATTATTGTCATGGATGTTTTTGACTACTTTAAATATGCTTCACGTAAAGACTTGCGTTATGACATGATCATTTTGGATCCGCCAAGTTTTGCTCGCAACAAAAAGAAAGTTTTTTCCGTTGCTAAAAATTATGGGGAGCTAGTGAAAGATTCTATTGATATTTTAACGGATAAGGGAACGCTTATTGCCTCAACCAATGCGGCAAATTTATCCTTAGCCAAATATCAAAAAATGGTGATTACTGCCTTGCAAGAGAAAAATGTCCGTTACAAGATTACGGACACGTATCAATTACCGGCAGACTTTCAAGTGAATTCTAATTTTCCAGAGGGGAACTACTTAAAAGTCCTGTTTATCGAAATTGAAAAATAATTTTTTACACCAAGCAAAAGTCCCAGCGCCGCTAATCGGCATTGGGACTTTTGCTTGGTGTTTATTTTATAGTAACTTTTGGGCTTTTTGGGTATTTGCAAAATGCAGCTTCGCGTAATTCGCTAATAAGTCTAGGCCGCCTTTTTTCAAAATACGGGCGGCTACTTGGTCTGATTTGCTGCCGGCACCAGAGGGCACAGAGAAACCCAATTCTGCAGATTCTTTGTCTAACTCTTCTAAAAAAGCAGCGCGGCTAATAATAGAGGCGGCAGCAACGGCAACATGATACTGCTCTCCTTTAGTGACGAAGAACAATTTTTCAGTGACTTGATTTTTTTCATTACGAACATATTTCCGATAATTATTTTCAGGCGTGAATTGGTCAATCAAAATCCCTTCTGGCTTTGTGGGAGCCAACTCTTGTAGCAACAGATAAATCGCTTGGTTATGCAAAGCAACTTTCATGTGTACAGCATTGTAGTTTGGTTGGATCTCATTGTATTTTTTTGGTTCAACGATTAATAACTTGTAAGGAATCAGTTCTTTAATGACATGTGACAATTGAATAATTTGTGGGTCGGTTAATTCTTTGGAATCACGAACACCTAATGATTTTAGTTTGCTAATCATGCTTTTGTCAACATAGGCAGCACAGACAGTTACTGGACCAAAATAGCTACCATTACCGACTTCATCGGAACCTATCACAGACCAGTTGCCAAAATCAGCAGGCAGTGTAGGAGTCTGGGGAGAAATTTTTTTCTTTGGTGTGGTACTCGTTCCTTCCCAACGAGCGGCCTCTTTTTCAGCTTGAGGTCCCTGAAACATGACTTTACCTGATTGATAAGCAGTGATGGTAGTGGTGCCAACCTTGGCCACAAAGACAGTATAAGGGACCGTTTTATTTAAACGATTGGGTTGATAAACAGTGGTCATCTCTGCTAATGTTTTTTTACTAACTTTAATTACGTGATTCTGTGCCATCAATTGTTCCTCATTTCTTGATATTTCTTCTTTACTATAGTAAAGGAAAAACAAGTAAATGAAAAGGTTTTGCGTTAGCTTGTTCCTGAAAATGACAATGTTTAGGAAATGTATAATTTTTTTCTATAGTTGGACGCTAGTTGTTATCTAAATTTTTATTCAGTGCTATACTGTGGGAGAGAAGGAGACGATGAAAGAGTCGACTAGAACAAGGGGTGATGTGTTTGAGAAGAAAAAAAGAAATGCAAGAAAATGAACCAATAGCAGTGACTGCTAACGCGGAACGCTATTATCCAGAAGATAAACAAGGCTTGACGGCCGCACAAGTTGAAGAAAGACAGCGAAAAGGCTTAGTCAATGCCGCCGTCGATACAGAGTTTATCACAACGAAACAGATTGTTATTAATAACGTATTTACGTATTTCAACTTAATTTTTGTGGTACTAGGTGTGTTATTAATGCTGGTACAATCTTATAAAAATATGACCTTTTTGCCAGTAGTAATCATTAATACGGTCATTGGAATTTACCAAGAAATTAAGTCGAAGAAAGTATTAGATAGCTTAAATATTCTAAACGCTACAAAAGTAACCGTTGTAAGGGATGGCCAAGAACAAGAAATTTCGCCAGATGAACTGGTTTTGGATGATGTGGTGCTCTTTAAATCGGGTGAACAGATTTCTGGGGATGCAATTGTCTTATCTGGTGAAGTCCGTGTGAATGAATCCTTGTTAACTGGGGAATCTGATGAGATTACCAAAGTAGCAGATAGCCAACTTTTGTCAGGTAGCTTTATTGTGTCAGGTTCTTGTTATGCAAGAATTGATAAAATTGGCGCTGAGGCCTATGTTCATCAATTAACGCTTGAAGCGAAGTCAATTAAAAAAGGGGAACAATCAGAGATGGTCGGTTCCATTAACCGTTTGGTGAAATGGGTAGGGATTATTATTATCCCGATCGGCTGTGTTCTATTTTTCCAAAGTTATTTCATCAACCATCAAGGGCTTCATGACAGCATTGTCTCCATGGAAGCTGCCTTGATTGGGATGATTCCAGAAGGGTTGTACCTTTTAACAACCGTTGCATTAGCTGCCAGCACAATGCGCTTAGCGAAGCGCGGCGTTTTATTGCACAACATGAAAAGTATCGAATCCTTAGCACGTGTCGATGTGTTATGTGTAGATAAAACAGGAACAATTACTGAAAACACGATGGAAGTCCAAGAGTTGGTTCCTGTGGTGAGTATCGAAAATGATGGTACAGACTTAACCAATGTCGAAAAATTAATTGGCGATTTTTGCCGAACAATGTCAGCTGACAACGATACGATGAAAGCGATGAAAGAATTTTTTGTTACTAATAATCAGAGGGAAGCCGTTAGCTATACCTCGTTTTCGTCTGTCGAAAAATTTAGTAGCGTGACTTTCCCAGAAGCGACGTATATTCTTGGGGCGCCAGAGATGATTTTGAGAGACAATTATGAAATGTATCAATCTGAAGTGGAACATTATACAAGTCAAGGCTATCGCTTATTGGTGTTCGGAAAGTATTTAGGAGAATTTCAGGAAACGTTGACAGCAGAGGTTCAACCTCTAGGCTACATTCTTCTTTGGAATCCGATTCGTAAAGAAGCCAAAGCAACTTTTGAATATTTCGCTGAACAAA
Organism: Enterococcus sp. DIV1090; assembly: GCF_050537975.1. Lineage (NCBI taxonomy): Bacteria > Bacillati > Bacillota > Bacilli > Lactobacillales > Enterococcaceae > Enterococcus > Enterococcus sp. DIV1090. The sequence goes on from NZ_CP172917.1 coordinate 1,092,847, forward strand.
ATGTGGCCATTAAGGTCATTTCTGGCGATAATCCTTTAACAGTATCCAATGTAGCACAAGCGGCAGGCATTATTGGTGCTGAAAATTATGTGGACGCGCGAACATTAACTACAATGGAAGCCCAGACAGAAGCTTTAGAAAAATACACCGTTTTTGGTCGTGTCACGCCAGAACAAAAGAAACAATTTGTACTATTGTTGAAAAAATTAGATCATACAGTGGCGATGACAGGGGATGGAGTCAATGATATTTTAGCCATGAAAGAAGCAGATTGTAGTATTGCCATGGCTTCAGGAAATCAAGCTACAGCACAAGCCTCGCAAGTTGTGTTGTTAGATTCTGATTTTTCAACGATGCCGGAGGTTGTCTTTGAAGGCCGCCAAGTAGTTAATAACATTGAACGCTCTTCAAGTTTATTCCTTGTAAAAAATATTTTCTCCTTGCTAATGTCTGTCTTTGCTATGATTTTTGCCGTGACATATCCTTTACAACCGACACAAGTCACATTGATTAGTTTATTTACAATTGGGATTCCTTCGACATTTCTAGCTTTGGAACCAAATCATCGTCGCATTGAAGGGAAATTTCTTTTCAATGTGTTATCAAAAGCAATTCCTGGTGGGTTAACGGATATGTTAGTAGTCGGTGCCTTACTAATTTGTGGTGATATTCTTGCACTTCAAAAAACGGACATTTCAACGACTGCAACATTGTTGCTAGTTTCAGTCGGCTTTATGGTTCTTTATAAAATTAGTTCACCAATGAATCGTTACCGCAAGCGCGTAATGATTGGCTGTTTAATCGGAATGGTTATTACAAGTATTTCCATGAAAAACTTGTTCTCGTTAACTTCGGTATCGCCAACAGCCTTGTTACTTTTAGCCATTCTTTTCTTTGCAGCAGACTCAACTTTCCAACATTTATCAACCATTTCTGAAAAAGTTCAATTATGGTTTTATAAGAAAAGACATTAGGAGCAAAACACCGAGCCAAAATTATTTTGGTTCGGTGTTTTTTGTTTTTTATTGTTGGGAAAAATAAAAACACTTGTACCTAGTTAATCCTTGATAGTATAAACCTAACCAATTATTTTAGATAGGAAGGATTGAATAAAGATGAAAAAAAGAAGTTTTGTCTATTGGGGAATGTTTTTCATTCTTTTGTCGACGCTGATAACGCCTTTTCTGAAACTTGAAACAGGATATGCGCAAACGGAACCAACTAGTACCAGTGAAACCAATCAAATTTCTGCTACGCCAAACGTAGTACCGCGTAAACAAGTGGGCAACATTGTGACAGCGATTCAACTAACGGACAAAGAGGGAAACCCACTTGGGATCATTAATCAATATACCGACATCTACCTCCGAATTGAGTTCAACTTACCGGATAATACCGTTAATAGTGGGGATACGAGTGTGATTACTTTGCCCGAAGAGCTACGTCTCGAGAAAAATATGACCTTTAATGTAGTAGATGATACAGGTGCTGTGGTTGCAATCGCACAGACCGATGTAGCAAATAAAACGGTCACGTTAACGTATACAGATTACGTAGAAAACCATGCCAATATTAGTGGGTCTTTATATTTTACAAGTTTGATTGATTTCGAAAATGTCGAAAATGAATCCAAGATTCCTATTTACGTCACGGTTGAAGGGGAAAAAATATTTGCTGGCGATCTTGATTACCAAGGTGAAGGCGATGATGTTAACGAAAAATTTAGCAAGTATTCGTGGTTTATCGAAGACGATCCAACCGAAATTTACAATGTACTACGGATTAATCCAACAGGGCAAACGTATACTGATTTAGAAGTGGAAGATGTGCTAAAAACAGCAAGTTTAAGTTATATGAAAGACACTATGAAAATTGAACGAGGACAATGGACACTGGATGGAAATGCTATTTGGCAGTTCACGCCAGAGGAAGATATAACTGGTCAGTTGGCTGTCCAGTATGGTCCTGATGACCGTAATTTTTCGGTGCATTTTGGCAATATTGGGACTAATGAATATCGTATCACCTATAAAACCAAAATCGATCATCTTCCCGAAAAAGGTGAAATCTTCACAAATTATGCAAAATTAACAGAAAATCAAACGGTGGTGGAAGAAGTCGAAGTGAGTCGTGTCTCACAAACGGGTGGTGGAGAAGCTAATGGTGAACAATATGTTGTTGAAATTCATAAAGAAGATGAAGCAGGCCAGCGTTTAGCAGGTGCAGAGTTTAAACTCATTCGTAACTCAACCAATCAAACAGTAGCCAAAATCACAACAGATCAAAACGGAACAGCGATTGTTAAAGGCTTGTTAAAAGATAACTATACTTTAGAAGAAACCAAAGCACCTACCGGTTACCAGCTTTCGCAAAACAAGATTTCAATAACACCTGAAGACTTTGGTAAAAACTTAGTTGCACTGAAAACTGTTGTGAATCATAAGATTTCATATCAACCAGTCGCTGCTTCATTTTTAGCTGGAAAAGTTCTTTTAGGAAAACCACTGAAGGATGCTGAATTTCAATTTGAATTGTTAGATGAGAAAGGTACAGTACTAGAAACGGTTAGTAACGATACTTTAGGGAAAATTCAATTTTCACCATTAACCTTTGAAACTCCCGGAAACTATCAATACACCATTCGGGAAGTAAACACGCAACAGGCAGGTGTTTCCTACGATACGCACAACCTTCAAGTTCAAGTAACCGTCGAGGCGCTTTTAGGAAATCTTGTGGCGACTACTCAGTATGATGGAGGTCAAGTATTTACTAATCACTATACGCCAGAAAAACCTATAGAAAGTACCACACCACCAACGAGTGGGACAACAGATACTACCACGAATTCAACCACAGAAACTACTTCAATAACCATTGAAAAACAGGCGATTCGTAATAAGGAATTGCCAAAAACAGGAGAAACAAAAGAAAACGCGTTTCTTTTCTTAGGTAGCCTTCTTTTGATTCAAGGATTATTTATCTATTTTAAAACGAAAAAATAATCGCTTAGATAGTTTCAGTAATCGAGACAAAATGTGCAAATTTCGAGAGATTTAGCTTGTTCATTTGAGTTTGGAGTGGTTCTGTGCTATACTATCTTTAGCGTAATGATACTAGTTGGGAGTGAGCGGATTTCTGCTCACTCTTTTTGATGGAAAAGTCATCAGGACACGGTTCGTTACATCAATCTCGAAGGAGGCGAAAATTTTGAGTAGTGCTGTGGAAACTGTAACAAAGTTAGTCACACCAATCTTAGAAGAACAAAATTTTGAACTTGTGGAAGTAGAGTTTGTTAAGGAAGGAAAAAATTGGTTTTTACGAGTATTTATCGATAAAGAAGGTGGCATTGATATTGAGGAATGTGCCTTTGTCAGCGAAAAATTAAGTGAAAAACTAGATGCAATGGATCCAGATCCAATTCCGCAAGCGTACTTTCTGGAAGTTTCTTCTCCGGGAGCAGAACGTCCGTTAAAGAAAGAAAGCGATTATGAACAAGCGGTAGGCAAGTACATTCATATTTCTCTTTATCAAGCAGTTGATGGAGAAAAACAGATTGAGGGTACCTTAGTCCATCTTGATTCAGAACAATTAACATTAAGTGTAAAAATTAAAACCAGAGTGAAGGAAATGACTTTTGAACGTAAAAATATCGCAAAAGCTCGTTTAGCCATTCAATTTTAATCAACAGACTCGAATGTAAAAAAGGGTCCACTAAAAGTTTTACTTTTAGCTAGGCCTGTGACAAGTTTTAACGAGAAGTTTTTCCCTTGGAAGAAGAACCACTCGTTCAGCTTTAACGAATCCATAGGAGGAAAAGAAAAACAATGAGCAAAGAAATGTTAAATGCATTAGACGTATTAGAAGCTGAAAAAGGGATTCCTAAAGATACGGTGATTGAAGCGTTACAAGCAGCTTTAGTTTCTGCATATAAAAGACATTATGGACAAGCAAGCAACGTCGAAGTTGAATTTGAACCAAAAAAAGGCAATATTCACGTGTATGCTGTCAAAGAAGTAACAGAAGAAGTATTTGATTCACAATTGGAAGTTTCATTAAAAGATGCCGTTGCATTAAATGGTGCATATGAAATCGGCGACAAAATTCGTTTTGAAGTTACGCCAAAAGACTTTGGCCGCATTGCTGCCCAAACAGCAAAGCAAGTAATTTTACAACGTGTCCGTGAAGCAGAAAGAACAATTATTTATAATGAATTTAGCGAATACGAAAATGACATCATGCAAGGAATTGTTGAACGTCAAGATCGCCGTTATATCTATGTAAACTTAGGCAAAATCGAAGCAGTCTTATCAAAACAAGATCAAATGCCAAATGAATTTTACCAACCGCATGATCGGATTAAAGTTTACGTATCACGTGTTGAAAACACATCAAAAGGCCCACAAGTTTTTGTAAGCCGTAGTCATCCAGATTTACTAAAACGTCTTTTTGAACAAGAAATTCCAGAAGTTTATGATGGAATTGTTGAAATCGTAAGCGTCGCTCGTGAAGCTGGCGATCGTTCAAAAGTAGCCGTTCGTTCAACAGATCCTAATATTGATCCAGTGGGTACCTGTGTTGGTCCAAAAGGCCAACGTGTCCAAGCGATTGTGAATGAATTAAAAGGCGAAAATATGGATATTGTGGAATGGAACGAAGATCCAGCTATTTATATTAGTAATGCCTTGAATCCAGCTCAAGTATTAGATGTTATTTTTGATCCAGAAAATAGCAAAGCATGTACAGTTGTTGTACCTGATTATCAATTGTCATTAGCAATTGGTAAACGTGGTCAAAATGCGCGCTTAGCTGCTAAATTAACGGGCCATAAAATTGATATCAAATCAGAATCTGATATGGCTGAATTTTATGAACAACAAGCCAATCAAGAAGTTGCCGAAGTGGCAGAAGAAATGGATGAAGCAATTATCCATTCAGATATGACGGCAGATGATTACGAAAACTTGGCTGCTGAAGAAGCAGTTGTTGAAGCAGAAATTACAGAAGAATTACCTGAACAAGAATAACGTTTTTGGAGGGTGAAAAAATGAAAAAGAGAAAAATTCCAATGCGTAAATCGGTTGTTTCAGGCGAAATGAAACCGAAAAAAGAATTAGTCAGAATTACTCGCTCCAAAGAAGGCGAGGTGGCCTTAGATCCAACTGGTAAATTACCTGGACGTGGCGCTTACGTTGATTTGGATCCTGCGGAAGTCCAAAAAGCTTGGGATAAAAAAATTCTTGATCGTGTCTTAGAAACAAAATTAAGTGATGAATTTTATCAAGAACTATTGGATTATGTAACACATCAAAAAGCCCGCAAAGAGTTGTTTGGCGATGGAAAATAAAACCAAAATTTTGAACCTTTTAGGTTTAGCAATGCGCGCCGGTAAATTAGTCACAGGCGAGGAATTAACCCTTAAAGATATTCGTGCAAACAAAGCGAAATTTGTGTTTGTTGCGCAAGATGCCAGTGAGAATACTAGAAAGAAAATCAAGGACAAAAGTTCTTATTATAATGTTCCTGTTAGCGAACTGTTCAGTCAATTCGAGCTCAGCCAAGCGATTGGGCGACCACGAATGGTTATCGGAGTAACTGATGCAGGATTTGCCACCAAAATCAAGGAATTACTAAAAGGTTAGGAAGGTGATTGCATGGGAAAAAAAAGAATTTATGAACTAGCAAAAGAAATGAATAAAGCAAGCAAAGACGTTGTCGATAAAGCGCATCAATTAGGTATGGATGTTAAAAACCATATGGGCGCAATTAGTTCCGAGCAAGAAACAAAGCTTCGTCAAGCATTCGGAGGAGGAAGTACCGTAAATACTCAATCAAAAGCAACAAACAACCAAAAGCAACAAACAACACAAAATAAACCAGCCAATAAGAAACCAATGAACAATAAACCTGGTGAACAAAGAAATAACCAAAATCGTCCAAACAATCAATCAACGAATGGACAACAAAGAAACAACAACAACCAAAATCGTCACGGCCAAAGCAACACACAAAACCGTAGCAATCAAACAAATACAAACAATCAAAACCGCAATACCCAAAACAATAACGGTTCTACAACGAATCAAAATCGGACCAGCCAAAATAACAATGGCGGGAACAACCAAAACCGTGGCGGCCAAAACCGTAACAACAATTTTGGTGGCGGTCAAAATCGTAATAATCGGAATAACTTTAATAACCAAAACCGCAATCGTTTCAATAAAAAAGGGAAAAAAGGCAAACATCAACAAGAATCAGCGAAGCCAGCAGTACCAGCACGTAAATTCCGTGAATTACCAGATGTTTTAGAATATACAGAAGGTATGAACGTGGCGGATATTGCGAAAAAAATCCACCGCGAACCAGCGGAAATCATCAAAAAATTATTTATGATGGGTGTCATGGTTAATCAAAACCAAGCCTTAGATAAAGATACAATTGAATTATTAGCTGTGGACTATGGCATGGAACCGCAAGAAAAAGTTCAAGTTGATATTGCGGACATTGATAAATTCTTCGAACCAGAAGCAGTTGTTGAAGAAAACTTAACCACACGTCCCCCTGTTGTCACAATCATGGGACACGTAGACCACGGGAAAACAACATTATTAGATACATTGCGCCATTCTCGTGTGACTTCAGGTGAAGCAGGCGGTATCACGCAGCATATTGGTGCCTATCAGTTAGATATTGATGGCAAACCAATTACGTTCTTAGATACACCAGGACATGCGGCCTTTACAAGTATGCGCGCGCGTGGTGCCAGCATCACTGATATTACCATCTTAGTTGTTGCAGCGGACGATGGAGTAATGCCACAAACAATCGAGGCGATTAACCATGCCAAAGCGGCAAAAGTGCCGATTATTGTAGCAGTTAACAAAATTGATAAGCCTGGTGCAAATCCTGATCATGTGAAACAAGAATTAAGTGAACATGAATTAATTCCTGAAGAATGGGGCGGAGATACGATTTTCGTCAATATTTCAGCGAAATTCAATCAAAACATTGATGAGCTATTGGAAAATATTTTATTGATTGCTGAAGTAGAAGACTTAAAAGCTGATCCAACGCAAAAAGCAATTGGAACAGTGATTGAAGCGCGCTTAGATAAAGGTAAAGGTCCGGTTGCGACATTACTCGTTCAACAAGGAACTTTACATGTTGGTGATCCAATCGTTGTTGGTAATACTTACGGACGTGTTCGTGTGATGACCAATGACATGGGCCGCCGTGATAAAGAAGCAGGACCCGCAACTCCTGTAGAAATTACCGGATTAAATGATGTTCCTCAAGCGGGTGATCGTTTTGTGGTCTTTGAAGATGAAAAAACAGCACGTCAAGCAGGGGAAGAACGGGCTAAACGTGCGTTGCTTGAACAACGTTCAGCAAGTAGCCGTGTGACATTGGATAACTTATTTGAAAGCCTAAAAGAAGGCGAATTAAAAGAAGTTAATATCATTGTCAAAGCAGACGTACAAGGATCTGCCGAAGCCGTTTCAGCAAGTTTACAAAAAATTGATGTAGAAGGCGTTCGTGTGAAAATTGTTCACGCGGCAGTTGGGGCCATCAATGAAAGCGACGTAACTTTAGCCGCAGCAAGTAATGCGATTATTATCGGCTTTAACGTTCGCCCAACACCACAAGCGAAACAACAAGCAGAACAAGAAGAAGTTGATATTCGTTTACACCGTATTATCTATAAAGCCCTAGAAGAAATCGAAACAGCGATGAAAGGGTTATTAGATCCAGAATTTGAAGAAAAAATTACGGGTCAAATGACGGTTCGTGAATTGTACAAAGTATCTAAAGTTGGCACAATCGCTGGCTGTTATGTTACAGAAGGATTTATTCGCCGCGATAGTGGCGTGCGTGTCATTCGTGATGGTATTGTTATTTATGAAGGTAAATTAGCAAGCTTGAAGCGCTTTAAAGATGACGTGAAAGAAGTCAAACTTGGTTTTGAATGTGGCGCTATGATTGAAAACTTCAATGATTTACGTGTAGATGATGCGATTGAAGGCTTCATTATGGAAGAAATCAAACAATAATTTTAGTAATTGGAGGAAGACACTATGGCAAATTATCGTGACCGTCGTGTAGGTCAAGAAATCATGCGTGAAGTGAATGATATCTTGAACAAACGCATCAGAGATCCACGCGTCCAAGGCATCACTATTACAGATGTTCGTGTGACCGGTGATTTACAACAAGCAACGATTTATTACAGCTTGTTATCTGATTTAGCTTCCGAACAACAAAAAGCTCAACAAGGATTAGACAAAGCCAAAGGACTGATTCGTAAAGAATTAGGACAACGGTTAACCTTGTATAAAACACCAGAGTTGATTTTTGAAAGAGACGAATCTGTCCAATACGGAAATCACATTGATGAGTTGATTCGTAAGTTGAATCAAGGTGAATAATTAAAAAGAAAAAGCACACCAGACGAATGGTGTGCTTTTTCTTTTCATGATTTCTTGATAAAATAGTCATGGAGGTGCAAAGATGAAAAGAATTGTTGTTTTCTATAAAAATGGAGATCGTTATTTAAAAGAAATGGGTTCAGGCAAGAGTTCCCTGTACTTTTTTCTTTTCTTCTTTGTACTACATAGTATGCGGGAACATATTATTCAGTTCATCGGATTTTGGCCGTCATTTATATTCGTCCTCATACTTGTCCCAAATCTTATGCTTGGCGTCGGACATATTAACCATTGGTACCAAAACCGCTCTTGAATTTTCCAGAATACTTTTAAGCATGGAACAAAATCCTTATTGATTTTGTTCCATGCTTTTTAAGTTAACCCAGTATTTAATACCATCACAGAATAATCCCTAAATTCAAAAATCCGTCCTTTATAAAGATAAGTGGCGCCATACTTTTGTCGATAGTACGTAATCACATTTTTTAATGTTTCAACATCGATTTCCAAAAATTCAGCACAAGAATAATGGTTGCTTAAGCCAGCTTCAGAGCAACGAATTAAATCGTCTAATGTAACTAATTGCTCTAAGGCCACATTGCGGGCTTTCAACTCTTGCTTCCGATTTTCTGTACAATTTTGATTTAAAATAGTGCCAACGGATGTTTGATAATGCCCGTATTCCTCGGCTAAAATATTCTTCTTTTGACGGGTACTCAATGTTTTTTCAATATAAATTTTGCCATTTCGATACAACCCATAACAACCTGTTTGATTGTATAAATCAATTTCTAAAACCGTCACATCCTTTTGAATGGAACTGACGAGTTTTTCATAATCATTCACTTTACCATTCACCTGCCATTACTTAATAAAAAGAGTAGATGGGAAGTTAATCCTCTTTTTTGTCAGAAGAAATCGATTGTTGATATTTGGCATCAATTTCATCCAAGTAATCGTGAATTTTCTCGATTTCTTCTTTTGAAAATATCTTTTCTGGATCCCCAGCGTGGGCAGCCAGTGTCATTTCGTCACGGCGAGGGAATGAGAGAATTTCTGCTTGCGTTTGTTGTTCGTGTAATTGTTGTTCGGCAAATTGATAAACGATGGCTTGTCGTTGGGGCTCTAATTTTTTATAAATGCGGTCGATAGTTGAGGCATTTTTTTCCATGGGAACCTCTTGTCCCATCAACCAGGCCTCATTAATGTCTAATGCATCTGCAATGCGATAAACTTTGTCTTGTTTTGCTTCGTAACGACCAGCTAGCCAATCGCTGATCGAAGATTTACCGATGCCAGTTTTTTTCGCTAATTCACTAGGTTTGATGTTCTTGGCTGTTAAAGCCTCTTTTAAACGGACAGCAAAAATGTTCATATTTCCGAACCTCCTATTGCCTCAAAGTATACTATATCTGTTTAGAGAAGGCAAGTAACAATCGCAATTAAAATTAGAGGTTCATAAAACTGAACTTATGAGTTGACAGTGAAAATATTTGATGCTAAGATAGAGCCATTCGAATGTTCGGTTAACTGAACTATTTTTTTGAACATTTTGTTCGGAAAACCGTATTTTTGTAGAAAGGGTGAAGAAATGAGTCGGAATTATAAAAAAACGTTGTCGGATATGTTACTTTTAGCAATTATTTTATTAATAAGCAGTGTCTCAATAAAAATTGGGGCCATCGTGATTGGTATGATTGGCCTCATGGAATTACTAACAGAGTAACAATAATTTAGTCAAAAGGAGAGAAGCGGATTGGCAGAACGACGCATGTTTGCAAAAACGATTATTGATAGTGATGCGTTTTTAGATATGCCCTTATCAAGTCAGGCCCTGTATTTTCATTTAGCGATGCGTGCCGATGATGATGGATTTATCAATAATCCCAAAAAATTGCAGCGAATGGTTGGTTGTGGGGAAGACGATCTAAAATTGCTAATGGTTAAAAAATTTATTCTAGTATTTGAAAGTGGTGTGATCGTTATCAAACATTGGAAAATTCATAATTATATTCGCAGTGATCGTTACAAACCAACCTTGTATCAAGAAGAGAAAAATCAGATTGTTGAAAAAAATAGCAAAGCTTATACGTTTAAAGCAGAATCGTCTGTCAGTGGTCAACCAGCTGACTACCAACGGTTACCACAGGAAAGCATAGTCCAGTCTAAGCTAGGTCAGAGTCAAGGTAGTAGTTCAGAAAACGATTGTTTAAAGATGATTTATCATTTTTATGAGGAAAACGGCTTTGGTACACTGGCCTCAAAAACAAGCCAAGATTTTAAGTATTGGTTGCAAGATTTTATACAAAAAGGGGCTAGACAAGAGGAAGCATGCCAATTAATCTTGCATGCTTTAGGAATTGCCATCGATCGAAATAAACGGAATTATGGCTATGTAAATGCTATTTTGAAAAGTTGGGAGCAACAAAATTATTTATCCGTACATGAAGTTTTGGTAAATGATAAAAAACAAGTGTTGGAGCATACGCCGCAAATTACAGAAGAATATCAAGAGTTAGGTTTTTAAAGAAAGGAGGAAATCAGTATGCATGCGACAGATCAAACTTTTCAAATACTATTGAGTCAATTGTTAGAAAAAGTTGAAGACCGTTGTCCTGAATGTGGCAGTGAACAATATGTTTGGCAACAAAAAAATAAAGATGGCACAGAACGTTGTGCCCCAACTTGTTGGTCGTGTGGGTATAAAATGCTAAAAAAACATGAACAAGAAGCCAATCAACAACGTTCTCAAGAGAGTTTTATGGCACGTACACAAAAATTTTTTCATCAAGGGTCCTTAATTGCTGATGATGCGCTACGGCAATGTCGTTTAACCAATTACCAAACCACTGAATTAGAAACAAGACAAGCAAAAGAACGGGCCTTAGCAGCAGTTTCAGCGATTGTTGAAGAAAAGCCAATTCACGTTATTTTTTCAGGGAAACCTGGTGTCGGTAAAAGTCATTTGGCTATCAGTATTTTAGTTGAAGTCTTAGAACGCTCTGCATATCAAAAGTATTGTTTATTTGTCAGCTACTCTGAGTTATTAGAAAAACTAAAAATGTCCATGAATGAATCGGCCAAAAGCCAAGCAAAGGCTCAAGCGTATATTACTAGAATGAAAAAAGCAGATGTTTTGGTCTTAGATGATTTAGGTGCTGAATTAGGAATTAAAAATAAAGTTAGTACGGATTTTAATAATGACATCTTAAATCGAATTTTAGAAGCTAGACAGAATAAAGCAACTATTTTTACTACTAATTTTTCTGGAAAACAACTGGTGGAGGCCTATGGAACACGCATTATTTCTCGTCTAATGAAGCACGCCAGTGGCTATGTTTTCCAATATAAAGACACAACAGACAAACGAATGAGGAGTGTGAAATAAATATGTTAACAATTATTATTGGGTTTATCTTTTGGACAATGACACTGATGTTAGGTTATCTAATTGGTGAAAGAGAAGGCCGTAAACATGAGTAATTTAACAAAATGTAAAAAAGATTTATTTGAAATGAAAAGCGTTGTATTTAAAGATATTTCAAAGCAACAAAGCGAAAAAGCACAAAAAAGAAAACGACTCTTACAACTAATGAATCAATATCCCGATTGGGCAAGTCAAAAAAATAAACTTATTATGCAGGAAATTCAAGAATTAGGACAAGCAATCGGTAATTGGTCGATGGATCAATCAAGACCCATCCAATCCATCAAGGCCGCATCGTTTACAAAAAGCGAGTATCTCTATTTAATTTGGCTCGGTTATTCAGATGAAGCGATTCGTCACGGCTTAGACATGTCGAAAGAGTGTTATTTTATTTATCGATTAACACTTTTAAATGAATAAAAGTAAAGGAGATTAACCAATGCGTACGTCAACATTTAATTATATCAAAGATATTTTAGCAGACTTTTATAAAACAGATGAGTATATCCGGCAACGGGAAGAAGAATTACGGCACCCTTATCAAGAAGCAGATTTAAATGCTGGTATTAGAGGACAAGGACTTCACTCTGTAGTGACCGAACGAATGGCGATTACGATAGCTATGGATCGTCGTCTGTGGAACTTAGAGAGAAATCGAGACATTATCAAAAATTGTTTAGCTGAAGCGGATGAACAAACGCGCGTGATTATTGAAGAACTATATATGAAAAAACGGCCCTCTTTAACATTAATTGGACTTGCCCAGCAATTATTTATTAGTAAAAGCCAAGCCTATAAATTAAGAAATCATTTCTTTGAAGCGGTGGCGGATGAACTAGGGATGTAAACATGGAAAAAGCGTGGAATTTTTTCAGGTGTCAACATGGTAAATTAATAGTGTCGAAAGAGATAGATAAACGTGAGGCAACCAAAAAATGAAGACACGGAATTCTATAATTTTGACTGCTTTCTTGTGTCAGCTATGAAGGAGCAGAAAATGCCGGCTACTTTCAAAATCCTTCATTTTGACTAGAAGAGAGCCAATTTGTTAACCAATCCTGAATTTTTTGAATGGAAAGGTGGCGCTAAAAATGAATGAAGCGGAACAAGAGTTATATGAAGCCCTTGTTGCAATCTGCCAGACGTCAGGATTTTTGTTGCTAGAGGAACTGCCGACAGATTTACCAGATCAGCCATTTGTTTATTTAGGTGATAGTAAAGAATTACCTAAGCCAACTAAATCAGCTATTTTGGGAGAAATTGAATTAATAATGCATGTTTATGGTGCGTTATCTGAACGACAACAAATTTCTACAATTAAAGGAACGATTTTACGGCAGGCAACCAGTAACTTAAAACGAACGGCTCATTTTAATTGGGGTATCAAACATCAAGAAGTCAAAGCACAAATGGTAAAAGATACCAAACAAATGAAAAAAACAATTTGGCATGCTGTACTACCATTACACATGCAATTTTACTAGGAGGAATTATCAATGGGAGAAGTTATGCAAGGAAAAGACCGTATTTTATTAGTTCGTCGCTTGGATGAAGCAGCGACAAAGAAAGCAATGAAACCCTTATTTCAAATTGAACATGAATGGGAATTCTCACGTGAATCGAGCGGTACGCAAACAAAAGATGGCGTTGCGAATGCTGTTTCTGGTTTAGAAGTTACGTTATCGTTAAGCGGTTTAGCCTCTCGAGATGATGAAAATTTATACATGAAAGACGCAGTTGAAGATGGCATCTTAATGGAATTTTGGGATGTTGATTTAAAAGGTGAAAAAAATGCGGAAGGTAAATATCCAGCAATTTATGCCCAAGGTTATGTAAATTCATGGAGTTTACCAGCCAATGTAGAAGAATTAGTAGAAATCGAAACAGAAGCCTCTATTAATGGCAAACCACAAGATGGTTTTGCAACAGTAGAAGCAGATATTATTGCAGAAGCACAATATGCGTTCCAAGATACCGTTCCAGAGAAAGCACCACAACCTGGCGAATAATCAAAAAGTGTTGAATTTTAGGAGGATAAAAAATGAATTTAGAGATTAACGGAAAAACAATTGAAGTGAAATTTACGATTGGCGCGATTCGCGAATTAGATAAACGTTACCAAATTGAAAATGGCGCTGCCAAATTCGGCATGGGCATCAGTTCAGCAATGATTTATTTACGCCAATACAATCCAGTAATCTTAGTTGACATCATGGAAGCTTTACAAAGTGGGCAATTAAAAATAGGTAAGTCGGAAATTGAAGCATGGTTAATGACCCAAGATGTCAAAAAACTTTCAGATGATTTGCTTAAAGAAATGGGAAAGCAACCTCTTACAAAACCAATGATCGATCAGTTCAGCAAAGAAGCGAAGAAAGCAGAAGCGCAAGCGACAAACTAATTAAAACGAGCGATGACGTGTATCACGACATCGCTCTTTCTGCTTTTCGCTACTTAGGCTGTCGTTCATTTGAAGAAGTGGATCGGATGACCATGTCTGAATTTGAATTACGAATGATTGCTTTTAATTTAGCAGAAGTAGATGAAGAGCGGAAAAGGCACGAGCTTGCCTACTTAAATGTTAAAGCGCAAGCGACAAACAAAAAAGGAAAACCCGTTTTTGAAAGCTTTAAAAGTTTTTATGATTATGAAAAACGAGTTGCTGAAGTTCTGGCAGCTAACCAGCCACAACGAACGAAATTAAATGAGCGGAAAAAAACGCAACTTGCCACTGTGGCAGAGCGTCTACGCCGCTATCGAGAAGGGAGGAGAGTAGATGGAGAATGACAAAGAAAAAACGCCGTTATCGGAGGCAAAGAAAAGCCTTGCAGGCGTCCAACAAGCATTAAAAAGTATGAGCGGTGAGTATGCCTTATTAAGTGGATATTTAGGGAAAATTAGTGCGGGTGTCAATCAGTCAGCCACGGTCATGAACACATTTAAAACCGTCATGCAACAATCTGGAGAAACAGTGAAAAAAACAGGAGACGAAACAGCAAAGGCAGCAGATCAAATGAACACAGCGTTAACAGATTCTGCTGAACAAACCGGTGAAGCAGCTAAAAAAGCGGGGAAAGAAACCTCTGATGGCTTTACTAATGCACAAAATAATATGCTGAGCTTTGGGACGGCCATGACTAGTGCCGTTTCCTTACCTATGCTGAATGTTTTAAAAACAGCTATGGGCGTCGGTGCTGGGGTCAGTGGCGAATTTCAAGGAATGCAAGGACTGATTATGGCTAGTGCAGGAGGGATTTCTGATTCATTGCAGGGCGAGTTGCAAGGGGCATTGACTCAGATGAATCAATCATTTGAAGCGGCGGCACAAGTGATTCAAAGCGTGATGGCTCCAGGAATGGAAATTTTGGTTCAAGTGGTTATCACAGTCGTCAAAGGCATTACAGCTTTGGTGAATTTATTTATCAAATTACCAAAACCCGTCCAAGTTTTTATTGTTGCCATTATGGGCATTTTAGCCGCCATTGGGCCCATGTTGATTATGGTAACGATGGCTCAGCAAAAATTTCAACAGTTTAGTGATGGTTTGGTTCTTATAAAAGGAAACATTGGGAAGTTAGGTGGTGGCTTATCAAAACTAAGTGCTAGTTTTAGTGCCTTAAGTGGAGGACCATTAATTTTAATTGTAGCAGCCGTTTTAGCAGCGGTAGCAGCGTTTGTTTATTTCTATAAAACCAATGAAACATTTAGAAATAGTATCAATAGCTTAGCTAGTGCCATTCAAGGAGCTGTTTCAGCGGCGTTTGGCAAATTGGTAGGATTGCTACAACAGATCCAGCCGGCCTTTCAGCAAGTAATGGCAGTTTTTAAACAATTTTTTGCAGTAGGCTTAGAGAAAATGGCGACTATTTTTTCAACAATTGGTCGTGTGCTAGCAGGCGTTTTTGCCAGCGGTTTGCAATTAGGTAGTAACTTATTAGGGCAATTTGGTGGCACCTTTGACAAAGCTGGTTTAGCGGTTGGTCTTTTGGTAAAAGTTCTGACAAAGGTTGCACTGGCTGCATTAGGAATTTCTGGGCCGTTTGGTCTAATTATTTCCTTGATTGTTTCATTCGTGACGGCCTGGATGAAAACCGGTGATTTGAGTGCGGGTGGTATTACCCAAGTCTTTGATAATTTAGGTAACACGATTACATCGGTTACAACAATGCTTGCGGCTAATCTACCGAAAGTTATACAACTTTTTACAACCGTCTTAACCAGTATTCTCGGGAAAATAACAGAAGCTATTCCAAGCATCGTAACCGCGTTATCTAGTTTAATTACGTTAATTGTTGGTGCGATTGTTGCCAATTTGCCAGTCTTAATTGAAGCGGCAACACAAATTATTACTACGTTGATTCAGGGGATTACAACAGTCTTACCAATGTTGATAGAAGTTGGTTTGAGCTTATTAATGACTTTAGTTAATGCGATTGTCACCGCCTTGCCAACAATTACAACTGCAGCGATTAATATCATCACTACATTAGTGACAGCTTTTGTCACAGCGTTACCAATGCTAGTTACAGCAGGTGTTTCAATTATCACAGCCTTAGTCAATGCATTTGTTACTATGTTACCGTTGATTTTGACTGCTGGTTTACAAATTTTGATGGCATTAATCACTGGGATTATGACGATTTTACCTCAGTTAATTCAATCAGCGCTGACGATTATTCTAGCGTTAGTGACAGCGTTGATAGGTGCCTTACCACAGATTATCAGCGCAGGTGTCAAATTGTTAATGGCGTTAATTCAAGGAATTATTTCGATTTTACCAACCTTAGTTGCGGCAGCTATTACCTTAATTTTGACATTGGTAAATGCCTTAATTGGTGCCTTGCCACAAATCATCAGCGCAGGCGTCAAATTGCTAATGGCTTTGATCCAAGGGATTATTTCAATTTTACCGCAACTGGTTACTGCAGCAATTACGCTCATTACCGCTTTAATGGGTGCGTTAATCAATGCGTTGCCACAGTTATTAAGTGCTGGGATTCAACTGATTCAAGCCTTAATTAATGGTGTACTCAGTCTATTGGGTGCCTTGTTGTCCGCAGCAGGAACATTAATCTCACAAATGATCACGAAGATTGGTTCTTATTTTGGTCAACTGTTAGCTTCGGGCGGACAGTTAGTTGAAAATATCAAAAATGGGGTTACCAATGCAGCCGATCAGGTAAAAAATGCCATTGGTTCTGTAATTGAAGGTGCTTGGCAAGCAATCCAAGGTTGGTTTTCAAAATTCACCGATGCCGGTGCGAATATTGTCGGCATGATTGCTGATGGAATTACAGGCGCAATAGGAAAAGCCAAAGAAGCAATCGATGGGGTCGTCAGTAAAATTCGTAACTTTTTACCATTTTCACCAGCAAAAGAAGGTCCCTTATCTGATTTGCATAAATTGAATTTCGGCGGCACGATTGCTACGGGGATTTATGCAGGCGAAACAGCCGTTAGTAGAGCAATGGCTTCTATTTTAGATTTACCGCTGTTAAATGATTTTGCCTTGGACTTAGCTGGTCGAGGAAACTTCACGGCAACGATTGACCATCGTTTAGAAAATGATGCATACAATCGACCATTATTTGTGACAGTAGAGTCAACGTTAGATGGAAAAATTGTCGCAGCAACTACGGCGCCTTATTTAGCAACAGAGTTACAAAGACAACAAGTGAAACAAAATAACCGCTTAGGAAGGAGAGGATAACATGTATAAATTTATTGATACCAATCAAGCAACTCATTCAACGCCTCTTCCTTCAGAAGCGTTGAATTTTAACGGTCAATTTTTAGAAAAAGTCATCCCTGGCTATCAAACATTATCAGTTTCAGGACGAGAATTAGTTCCAAGCGAAATTGAAAGCTATCAATTAGGGATTCGTGATGGCAAACGCCACGTTTATGCGCGGATTCCAGAACGAGAATTAACAGTCAAATATCGACTTTCAGCTGTGAATAATGAAGCGTTTCGAGATGCATTTAATCATTTAAATGTTGCTTTGTTTGCGGAAAAAGACGTTTCTATTTGGTTTAACGATGAACCGGAAATGCTGTGGTTTGGTAGTAAGTCTTCAGTGAGTGATGTACCCGAAGGCGTTAACCAAGTAACAGGCACCTTTACTTTATTGCTTTCTGATCCGTATAAATACACACGGAGTGATGCGACTAGTGTGATGTGGGGTTCGCCAACCATTACATTTCAAGCAAATTACTTAATGGGGAATACAGGCTCAGGTGCAGTTGATTTTCCAATTTTAATTGAAGGCGGGGCTTATTGGGGATCAACCATGATTACCTTTCAAAATCGGGCCTACACGATGGGGGATTTAGGCAAAGAAGTTCGGCCAATTGAAATTTATCCTACGGTTGAAGGCTTAAAAGTCAAACCGACCATTATTTTAACAGGAACCGGACGTGGTGTTTGGATTAAAACACGGAACGATACAATTAACTTAGGAGACTTTGATCGTTCGGAAATTATCATTGATACTGAAAATTTTTATCTGACAAAAAATGGTGCACCGATGATTCGACCAATGAACGATTTTTACCTATATCCCAATGAACCGCTGTATATTCAAGCCAAAGATAGCGACTTCCGCTTGACGATTCGCTATCCTAACCGATTTGTGTAGGAGGGTGATTAAATGTTAATGGCGCTGGATTTGAAAAGAACATATACGGCAATCTTGGATAATGCCTATCAAGTCAGTTATGAAAAAATAGAGAACAAAATTGGGAGTTTAGATTTTACCATGCCACTAGATGATCCTAAAAATGAATTTATTGAAGAAATGCAATGGGTGGAACTGACCGACAATGAGAATGAATATATTGGTTTATATCGCGTGATGCCAACCACAATTAAGAAAGATGCGAACAATAATCAAATTCACTACTCTGCCACAGAAGCATTATGTACCTTAGGTGATACTGTCCTTTTTGGTTGTCACGAAATTAAAAACAAAACAACGAAAGAGGCCATTCAATTTCTATTGAATAAACAAAAAACAAAGCATTGGGTCCTAAAAAAATGTGATTTTTCAAGGAAATTAACCTATAAATGGGAGAATGAAAACGGGCTAGTCGAGCCTTTATTTAGCATCCCAGCCGATTTCGAAGAGGAATATCTTTGGCAATGGAATACAGAGGTCTATCCTTTTGAACTTTCATTAGTCAAACCGCCAACAGAACCAGTTGCGCGAATTCAAGAAGGTTACAACATGCAAGGATTTGAAATAGAACGTAATCCCAAGATGCTAATCAATCGGATTTATCCATTAGGTTCAGGCGAAGGTGTTAACAAAGTCAATATTCGCTCGGTCAATCAAGGGGTTCCGTATTTAGAGAACAAGGCCGCAATTGACCGTTATGGTTTATTGGAGTCAATTTGGGTGGAACAGCGTTTTTCTGATCCCAAGGCATTAAAGGAAAATGCTTTGCGAATGTTAGAAGAATGGACCAAGCCACAAGTTTCTTGGGTAGTGACTGCAGCTGATTTAATTAAATTAACAGATCAACCTTTAGCAATCGATCGTTTGCGGTTGGGCACGGTTATCATGATTAATACGAATGAGTTTGGGAGTGTCAACCTTCGTATCAAAAAAGAAAGTAAAAAAGATGTTTTTGGTGCCCCCCAAGACATTCAGCTAGAGTTGGGAAATCTGCAAGAAACAATTCATAGTACCATGACAGCTTTCAGTCGGAAACAAGAGATTAGCGAAACTTACGCACAAGGGGCGACGACACTTTTAAATCGTTCAATACAAGGAAAACTTAGCAAGACACAGCCAGTGGAGCTGAATTTATACTTTGACGAGGACATTCTTTATATAAACACCGCAGAATTAACGTTCAAGGCAACTGCTAAAGGACCTTCGCATTCTGTAACGAACATTGATTTGGTAGTGGATGGCAAAAAATTACCCCAACTATCATTGCAACAACAACGGCTAAACATTTTGAGTTATTTACGAAAAACAACAGATGGAAAAATCGAACGCGGCAATCACACGCTTCAATTTTTCTCTCATCAGCCACTATGGTTGGATGCTTCGGTCATCTGTCGTGTGTATATTCAATCCCAATTGGGTGGCCAGTTTTAATAAAATAATGAAAACTAGAGGAGTGTGACGAAATGTCAGTAGAACATATTGAAGAATTAGATACCCTGAATCAAGGTCGCCTTAAAATCAATGCAATCTTGGATCAGTCGAATGCATCAGCTGAGAAAGTAGATGCTTACCAAGTCCAGTTAACGAATGGAATTTCTGAAGCGAAAAACATCGCAGATGAAGCTGGCAAAGAAGCCGTACAAATTGCCACCGATGCAGGCAATCAAGCAAATGAAACAGCCAACCAAGCGATGAACAATGCCAAAACAGCCATCACGATGGCAGGAAATGCAGTTTCAACGGCAAATAATAATAAACAAGAATTTGATACTTTACGAAATGATTTCGATCAATTAGTAGCAGAAGCAGGTGATAGTAATCCAGAAATTGTCCAAGCACGCACAGATACACAAGGCATCAAACAAGCTACCTTAGCGAATCGTCTTCAAATTGATTTGAATGACCGTATGACAAAAGCAGATGGTATTTCTTTATTGGCTAAGCCAACCACTGTCAAATTGAAGTTAGACTTTAACGGTAAAACGGCCGGCAATACAGCCACCAATGCAAACAGTTATTCCACTGATTTTACGGCTAAAATTCTTAAGAAGCCAACAGACGTTTGGGAGGAAGTTTCCCAAGCGGACTACAATAAAATGGCCAGCCGTGATGATGAGGGTGTGAAAACAGGTTCCACCCAAAGCGGCGTGATTCCGCAACAATTAGCGGCCTTCAATCTCGTTGAAGCCGCAAAAAAATTAATTCCACAAATGTTTGAAACATTCACAACTGACGAGGCGGTAGCATTTATCCGCCAGAACGTTCAATTTTTTACGATTAATCAACGTGTGAAAGCTGCTGCGCCCAATAATCAAACGATTAAAATCGCTGCGTATTTACCAACTACGGATAATTGGGTAACTCAAATCCAAGAATCAGCAAAAGAGTTCAGCGATTTTTCAATTCAAATCAATGATCAGAATTTTATCACAGATGAAGGTTTCATTTATTTAATGAGCTATACAGACTCATCGAATGGGGTGACGCCAGCCAGCGTAGAAGTTGATTACGTGGGACTTCATATTGGTCTGTCTGTTGATGCCCAAGCGGTTTTAGCGAAGAGTGGTTTTGTTCAAGCAGAGCAACTCAATACCCATGTGGAAAATCAGGATAATCCGCACCAAGTAACCGCTGAACAAGTGGGGCTAGGCAATGTAGAAAATTATGGCTTCGCATCAGACAGCGAAGCAGTCGCGGGAACTTTAACGAGTAAATATATGCACCCGAAAAACGTTGCGGAAGCGATTAAAGGTCAAGCTGTGACACAAACAGGTGATCAAGAGATTGCTGGGGTGAAGAATTTTGTGACTATGCCAACCGTCAATGGTGTGCCTTTGGAATCCTCTAAAATGGCCATTTATGAAGCTAGTGGAGTCGGTGAAGTCGAGGCAAAATATCAGGCGGCCTTTAATAAAGACAATATGAAATTTGTATTAATTAGGGTAGGAAATCGTGTCGATGCATTTGTAAGATGTAATTTGAGTGATCCGACGAAATTGAATAATAATGTGGTTAAAGTGTTTACTGTTCCAACAGGATATACATTATCGACGAAGATTACAAAGGGAATATGGAATTTGGCGTTAACTGCTATGCAATATACATTCCCTCAACCGAATTGTGCAGGTTTATATGAGATGGGAAATCAAGGAATTCTTTTTGGTGCTAACCGTGCTGGAAATATTTACCTCCAAGGAAGTTGGTACACGGACGATCCGTTTCCGACAAAATAACAAGCTAGTTTAGGAGACTTTTTATGGAACGTTATCTCAACACAATAACAATGCTTTTAAGCATTTTCGGTGGGATTGTCGTACGTTTATTAGGCGGATTAGATCAATTGTTGGATGTCTTCCTCTTTTTAATTATTGTCGATTTCATCACAGGTTGGATTAAGGCAATCGCCACAAAAGAATTGTCCAGTCGGATTGGTATGCTCGGAATTGCGAAAAAAGTGACGATGTTATTTGTGGTTGCCGTAGCGGTTCGTGTTGAAAAAGTTGTGGGGAACAATTTGCCAATTCGGGAAATGGTTCTGATTTTTTACATTGCGAACGAAGGACTTTCTTTTTTTGAAAACATTGCGACCTTTATTCCTATGCCGAAAAAGTTAAAAGAGTTATTTATTCAGTTAAAAAATAAAGATGATTAATTAGAAGTGGTCGGGACAAACGTAGAACTTTCGGCTGATCGCCGAAGAAATTACTTCTGTCCCGCCATTTATCTGCAGTTTTAAGCCGTGGAAGGGAAGTCATTTTGATTTTCCTTCCATGGCTTTTTTTAGAAAGGAGTATGCTATGTTTAAAAAATTAATGATTCAACTTGCTTTAGTGATTGGCTTAAGTTTAACGATTCCGATGACAGCTTACGCTTACACCATCGAAGCGGATCCAATCAACTTTACTTATTTTCCAGGCTCTGCAACCAATGAATTAATTGTTTTACATGAATCAGGAAACGAGCGGAACCTAGGACCACACAGTTTAGACAATGAAGTGGCCTATATGAAACGAAATTGGTCAAATGCTTATGTCTCATATTTTGTCGGATCTGGTGGACGAGTGAAACAATTAGCTCCTACTGGCCAAATTCAATATGGCGCAGGTTCTTTAGCTAATCAAAAAGCCTATGCGCAAATCGAATTGGCTCGCACGAATAATGCGACGACATTTAAAAAAGATTATGCTGCCTATGTAAATTTGGCACGTGATTTGGCTCAGAACATTGGTGCTGATTTTTCGCTGGACGATGGAACAGGTTATGGCATAGTCACTCATGATTGGATTACAAAAAATTGGTGGGGAGATCATACAGATCCTTATGGTTATTTAGCGCGTTGGGGGATTAGTAAAGCGCAGTTGGCACAAGATTTACAAACGGGCGTTTCTGAAACAGGTGAGACTGTCATTATTCAGCCAGGTAAACCTAATGCGCCAAAATATCAAGTAGGACAAGCAATTCGTTTCACTTCAATCTATCCAACACCAGATGCTTTAATCAATGAACATCTATCAGCAGAGGCACTTTGGACACAAGTAGGAACAATTACAGCGAAATTACCGGACCGACAAAACCTTTACCGTATTGAAAATAGCGGACATTTGTTAGGTTATGTGAACGACGGCGACATTGCTGAACTTTGGCGCCCGCAAACGAAGAAATCATTTCTAATTGGTGTGGACGAAGGCGTTGTTTTAAGAGCAGGACAACCTAGCCTGTCAGCCCCAATTTATGGTATTTGGCCTAAAAATACTCGCTTTTATTACGATGCGTTTTATATTGCAGATGGGTATGTTTTTATTGGTGGAACAGATACAACAGGCGCGAGAATTTATTTGCCAATCGGACCAAACGATGGCAACGCACAGAATACATGGGGATCATTTACTAGCTAAAAAAAGCCACAAACTCTGATAAAAGCAGAGTTTGTGGCTTTTTTTGCATTTAGCAGAGATTTTGCCAAAGGGAATAAGCAACGGAGACTGCGAAGCTAGGTACTTTTATGCTATAATGACAAAGTTAGTATTATCGGAACTGGAGGAACTATAATGGACGGCATTTTACCGTTATGGAAAGAACGTGGCATGACAAGTCATGACTGCGTATTTAAATTGAGAAAAATTTTACATACCAAAAAAATTGGTCATGGTGGTACGCTAGATCCGGATGTCGAAGGGGTCTTACCCATCTGCGTTGGCAAAGGAACGAAAGTGATC
Organism: Enterococcus sp. DIV1090; assembly: GCF_050537975.1. NCBI lineage: Bacteria > Bacillati > Bacillota > Bacilli > Lactobacillales > Enterococcaceae > Enterococcus > Enterococcus sp. DIV1090. The sequence continues at coordinate 1,116,590 of NZ_CP172917.1, forward strand.
GAATACATGGTAGATTCTGGCAAAACCTATGAAGGTGAAATTACACTTGGATTTGCTACGACAACCGAAGATGTTAGTGGCGAAATTGTTGAAAAAAAACCAGTTACAGCACCTTTGTCAACTGAACAAATCGATCAAGCAATGGCCGAAATGACGGGGGAAATCACACAAATCCCACCGATGTTTTCTGCGGTGAAAGTCAATGGTAAACGTTTATATGAATATGCGCGGAACGGGGAAGAAGTTGAACGGCCCCAACGAAAAGCAATGATTTATTCATTTGAACGCACTAGTGAACCAATTTTTAATGAATCTGCTCAAACACAAAGTTGGCGGTTTAAAGTGGTCTGTGGCAAAGGAACCTATGTGCGGACACTATCCGTGGATACTGGCAAAAAATTAGGCTATCCTGCCCATATGTCGGATTTAACGAGAACGGCAAGTGGCGGTTTGCAAGCTGCGCAATGCTTAACGTTAGAAGAAGTAGCCAAACAAATGGCTGCTGAAACAATCGATCAATGCCTGTTGCCCATTGAGACAGCAGTAGAACAATTCCCACGAATTGATTTATCAGATGAATTGTATCAAAAAGTAAAAAATGGCATGCGTTTGCACAAAAAAGAATTAGGAATAAAGGCAATGCCAGAATCCTTAGTTGCCTTATTTTACCAAAATCAAGTGGTTAGTTTATACATGCCACACCCAACGCATGATAAATTATTGAAACCAAGTAAAGTTCTACGGAACAATTAAATAAAAAAGAAGGAAGTTTTTGCACATGCAAGTTATTCAACTACATCATCCCTATGAACCCAATCAAATTCCTAATGAAGAAGTCGTGATGGTCCTAGGCTTCTTTGACGGTGTTCACAAAGGCCACCAAAAAGTAATTGAAACAGGCAAAAAGATTGCTGAGGAAAAAGGTTTGAAGTTAGCTGTGATGACCTTCAACCAACACCCATCAATCGTTTTTCAAAAAGTTTTACCAGAAAATATGAAATATTTAACTAGCTTGGAACAAAAAGAACGCCTAATGGCCAACTTGGGCGTTGATATTTTATATATTGTCGAATTTACTTCAGCGTTTGCTCAATTAAAACCGCAAGATTTTGTCGATCAGTATATCGTTAATTTAAATAGTGAAGTGGCAGTCTCTGGGTTTGATTATACGTATGGTCCTAAAGAAATCGCTGGAGTCAAACAGTTACCAACGTATGCGCAAGGCCGTTTTGAAGTGGTGACAGTACCAAAAGAAGAAATGACTGGTGCCAAAATTAGCTCAACAAGAATTCGCGAAAAAATGGAAGCCGGCGAAATGGAGGAGGTCACGGAGTTGTTAGGATATATTTATGAAACAGAAGGAACAGTTGTCCATGGCGATGCTCGTGGCCGTTTATTGGGTTTCCCGACCGCTAATGTCAAAGTGAAAAGCACCGTGCGCTTACCAAGAATTGGCGTCTATGCTGTGCAAATCGAAGTTGGTGGCAAATGGTATGTCGGCATGGGCTCAATTGGTCATAATGACACCTTTGGAGAAGGACGCGATTTAACCGTGGAAGTCTATATTTTGGACTTCCATCAAGACATCTATGGCGAACAAGTGGTGGTTCGTTGGAATCATTATTTACGTGACCAAGTGAAATTCAATGGGGCTGAAGCCTTAATCGACCAATTAAAACAAGATGAACGAGATACGGCTGACTATTTCCAACAATCTGAGGACAAATAATGAAGATTCGTCAAGAAAAACCTGCAGAGTATCAAGCTGTAGAGCGTTTAACGTATCAAGCGTTCAAGGAATTAAACTTGACCGAAAACTGGCGTCCCACAGAGCATTTTATCGTGCATTTATTAAGAGAAAGTGCCGACTTTATTCCGGAGTTGTCCTTAGTCTCAGAAACTGATCAAGGAAAATTAACGGGTCATATTATGTCTTCAAAAGCCAAACTACGATTACCTGATCATACAGAAAAGGCTGTTTTGACCGTTGGGCCGCTAAGTGTCCATCCAGAAGCACAGAACACGGGCGTAGGCTCAGCGTTAATTAAGCATTCTGTGCAGAAGGCCAAAGAATTAGGCGTCGGCGGATTGATTATCCTGGGCCATCCAACTTACTATACGAAGTTTGGTTTTGTTCCAGCGACTACTTTTCAGATTACGTTACCGGAAAAAGAAACATCAGAAGCATTATTGGCTTTGGAATTACTGCCAGGTTATTTTGGCACAAGTGGTGGGGAGTGGCATTTTTCAACATGCTTTGCTTATCCAGAAACACACCCTGCAGAATTAGAAGCCTTTGAAGCAGACCTCGGAATAAATGAATAAAGAATAATAAGACGCGACAACTACTAGTTAAGTACTGGTGGTTGTCGCGTCTTTACTACTTTTTATTACAAAGTAGTTGACAGAACCGGTACTCAGTATTATTATGTAGTGGTACATAGTACTAAAGAGTAGTTTAGGGAGGAAAAGCAGTGAAGCAGACAGAGTTGCTAAAAGGCATTTTAGAAGGTTTAGTTTTAGCCATCATCCAAAGGAAAGAAACATATGGTTATGAAATTACAAAAATTTTAAATGACCAAGGGTTTACTGAAATTGTTGAAGGAACCGTTTATACGATTTTACTGCGTTTAGAAAAAAATCAATGGGTTATAGCTGAAAAAAAGCCTTCAGAAAAAGGGCCAATGCGGAAGTTCTATCGCTTAACCTCATCAGGAGAAGCAGAACTCGCTGATTTTTGGCAGCGGTGGACGTTGCTTTCAAAACAAGTAAACAAGATGAAAAAAATGGAGGGATAGAGCATGTCAAATTTTAAAGCGTTGATCAAAAAAGTTGTTGGGGATAAAAAAGAGTACAAAGAATATAAACGACGGATTGCAGCATTACCAGCAGAGTATCGACAAGTATTTCAAGAAATTGAAAAATATGCATGGCATTTTTCAGATCATAGCGGAGCCAATATGTTCAATGCGTTGACTGATTTACTTGATTTATTTGAAGAAGGAGCTGCTAACGGAACACCTATCAAAAATATTACGGGAGAAAAAGTAGGTGATTTTGCTGAAACAATTGTCAATGAAGTCGCTGGCAAATGGACCGATAAACAGAAAGAAAAACTGAATCATCAATTTTCTAAACAATAGTCAAAACAAAAAAAAGAGAATAAACATGGTTGAAAATTTTTTTAAAGAAGGAAAGTTGCTAGTTATTCCCAAGAAAAATGCGAAAAAAGTCCAAGTGTTTCAACGTGTGGCCAACCAATTTGAATTTGGGAAAGAATATACGGAAAAAGAAGTCAATCATCGACTTAGAGAAATCTATGAAGATTATGCACTTTTGAGACGGTATTTAGTAGATTATCAGTATTTAGAAAGAGATAAGTTTGGAAAAATTTATCAAAAATGTGAGCAACACACAAAAATTATATAAATGGCTTTTTTTAAAAGTAGCGAAACTAGGTGAAATGAACCAAGTCTAGCTACTTTTTGTTATGTAAGCTTAGTAATAGTTCTATAAAAAACTCTCTATTTGTTTTCTAACTCAGACTGGTAAGATTGATTTAATTAGAAAAAGATAGAGGTGAGAGAATGAATCTACGTACTTTAGGTCTAACAAAAATTCTTTTGACCTTTATTATATTAAGTGTTATTGGCGCGTTAATGATTTATAGCGCCAGTAGTTATGACTTGTTGATGCAAGGCGTGAAGCCCACTGCTGTGTTTATTAAACAAGGCATTATTATGTGTCTCAGCTGGGTGCTAATGTTCGTGATCTACAAAGTTCGACTAGAAGTGTTATTTAATAAAAAAATTGCGATTGGTCTGCTTTTAGTTTCGGTACTATTACTGTTAATGGTTCGACTACCTTTTTTTGGTGTAGCAGCGAATGGCGCACAACGTTGGATTTCTCTCTTTGGAATCCAATTTCAGCCATCAGAACTTTGTAATTTTGCGATTATTTATTACTTGAGCTGTTATTTAGGTGAAAAAGAAAATGGCTTGACAACGAAGCAGTTAAGAAAACAATGGCTGTTTGTTTTGGTCGTTGCATTTTTAGTTTTAATTCAACCCAAAGTTGGCGGGGCTATTCTCATTTTAGTTATTGGCAGTGTCTTGATTTTCTCAGCAAGTATTCATGCAAAATTTAGTGTAATTGCTGCGGGGATTGTCGTTGCTAGCGCGGCGTTTCTTTCTAAAATAATTATTTTTCTAGGCGATCACCGCTACTTACCACATTTTTTTGCGCATGTGTATGACCGCTTAGTTGTTTTGAAAAATCCGTTTTTATCCTTTCATGATCGCGGATTTCAGCCTTCAATGGCCTATTTAGCAATGTATAACGGTGGGTTTTGGGGCACTGGATTAGCCAATGGCATGGTAAAAAAAGGTGGCTTGCCAGAAGGTCAAACCGATTTTATTTTTGCGGTGATTGTGGAAGAACTTGGTTTGATTGGCGGCTTACTATTACTATTTCTTTTGTTATTTTTAGCGGCCTCGATTTTGCGGAGTAGTTGTGTAATAAAAAATCATTGTTACGGCTTGTTTTTGTTAGGAGTTGGGACCTTGATTTTAGCTCAAACGGCGATTAACATTGGTGGCGTTTTGGGTTTGATTCCAATGACGGGAATTCCTTTACCGTTTGTTAGTTACGGTGGGACAAGTTATTTAATCTTTTCAGTGGCATTAGGAATCGTCATTAAAATTATTGCAAACGAAAGGCGGCAGTTAAATGGTCAATACAAAAAAATTCAACTTACATCTTAATTATGATTTATTATTGCCCATTTTTTTACTCACACTTTTATCTTCTGGTGTGCAATATTGGATTGCCGTTAATGAAGGAAAAGACGGAACTGTGCCAGCATTAAAACAACTTTTCTTTATTTTTGTTGGCTATGCAGGCATGTTTTTAGCTAGTCGGCTGTCACAGAAATTTATTTGGAAAGTAGCTCCTTTTTTCTATGGGTTTTCATTAATCTTAATGAGTGCTTTGTATTTTTCCTATGACAAAGGAATGTATTTATTGACGGGCACAAAGCGCTGGTTAGATTTAGGGTTTATTAAATTTCAGCCATCAGAAATTGCGAAAATTGCGTTTATTTTAATGTTGGCAAAAATTATTGTCCAACACGAGCAACAAGACTGGTCCGATAAATGGCGTTCAGACAAGCAACTTCTAAAAAAAATCGTTGCGGTTAGTGTCCCTGTTTTTTTCTTGATGGCGGTACAAAAAGATTTTGGAACATCCCTTGTTTTCGTAACGATTATTCTATCTCTTTTAGTTATTTCAGGAATTGATCGCAAAATTTTAATCATTATTTTCAGTGCTTTAGCAACGTTAGGCGTGGTCTTGATTCTGTTAGTCTTTACAGAGTGGGGGCACAAAGTACTCTTCTTTTTACATTTTAAACAATATCAATTGGATCGAATTTTAGCATGGATTCATCCCTATGATTATGTCGATAAAATCTCCTATCAACAAGTACAAGGTTTATTGGCAATTGGTTCGGGTGGTTTATTTGGCAAGGGTGTGCATGGGATTGAAGTGTATGTTCCTGTTCGTGAGTCTGATATGGTTTTTACTTTTATCGGGGAAGCCTGGGGCTTTGTGGGCAGTGCCACTGTTGTTTTTCTCTATTTTTACTTGTTTTATCAAGTTTTAGTAGCTGGCTTGCGGAGCAATTCGCGTTTCTGTATGTACATCTGTGTCGCCCTTATTTTTTCGCTGGTCTTTCAAACGGTGGAGAATATCGGTGCGGTGATTGGACTGTTGCCGTTAAAAGGCATTCCGCTTCCGTTTTTAAGTCAAGGAGGCACTTCGTTAGTGATGGCTATCACTTCTTTAGGATTTGTCAAAGGAAGAGAAGCCGCTACCTGAAAACACAAATAAAAACCAAGACTGGAACTCGCTTGCCGACAAGCTCTAGTCTTGGTTTTTACTATTGAAATTGTTTTTGGCATTCAGCCAAAAGTTGTTGAAGTTGTCGACTCATGTAACGTTCTTTTAAATAATAAACTGCCATGTTTCGTTTAGGTAGTTCTTGGTAAGTCAGTGTATGGATCGAATTGTCTAAAAGTTGAATATTTGTGTATTCGGGGACAATAGCGAAACTATCGGAATGAGACACCAAATGAGTAATAAGCGAAAGAGTATCCACTTGAATGACTTTCTCTGGAGAAAAATTAGAAAACGTAGTATCTAGCCAATTGGTTAATTTGTTTTGCTCGGAAAATTCGGTATTTAAACGGACGAAGGGGTACATTGTTAGTTCTTTTAAAATTTCTTCCGTCGTAGCTTTTGCCAAAGCTGGATGATCGTTTCTTAAAATGAATTGATAATTTGCTGTAAATAAATCAATTTTACCAATATGTTCAGGTAATGGTAAGTCAGCAAAGGAAATACCAAAATCTGCATCCATTGTTTCCAAGGATTGAAGAATATTTTCTGTAATAATAGTGTGGACTTGTAAGTTGGATGAACGATCCGTTAATGTTGTCATTAGTAAGTCATTCAATTTATATTCTAAATCACAGAGATAAGTGGCTACATAAATATGGTTGGAAGAATGATTAATTTCTTTTAGCTCTTCTTCAATTGAGACCAACTCATTGGTGATGCGCCAACAATATTTTTCTAAAATTAATCCAGCTGGTGTTAAGGTGGTAGTTTGGCCTTGGCGATTAAAAAGTTCAGCGCCTAACGTTGCTTCAAGAATTTTTATTTGCTTACTTAATGCAGCTTGAGAAATTGCTAAATTTTCGGCTGCTTTAGTAAATTGTTTCACTTTGCATAACTCTAAAAAATAATGTAAACGAAATAGTTCCATGGGAATTCCTCCTTTTTCTATTCCTAGAATAAATAACGTAATTGTTCAAATAAATAACGGTGTGCTTCACAATGTCCGTGATGATTATTCTGAACTAAATAGATGGCTCGTTCTGGACTATCTTCCAGAGGAATACCAACTAAGTTACGTCTGTTTAGTTCATCAGTGAGTGAATAGGGAAGGATGCTACAGGCTTTTTCTCGTTGGACCATGTCTAAGACTAAATGAAGAGAAGGAAGTTCGATGACGATTTGCCGATTTTCCCAATTGATTTTACGTTCCCAACGTTTAAACACTTTTTTTTCATATACTTGATCGGAATATGCAGCAAAAGGTAAAGAACGAATTTCGTCAATCGTTACGCTATCGGCATGGGCTAAAGGATGATTTTTATTGACACAAAGGAGATAGCTTTCTGTATAAATTAATTCTTTCTCTAATGGAATCGAGGTATCCAAAAATATCCCAATCCCAATGTCAATTAAATCTGTTTCCAAGGCTGTTTCAAGATCGTAATAATACTTAAAATCAATACTTACATACGGATAGGATTGATTAAATAACAACAAGACTTCTCCAAATGCTTTATCTATATCAATTAAGTTTGTTCCAATCCGAATGGTCGTTGTCGATCCTTGGGTCACTAATTCATTAATCTCTTCTTGCGCTTCCTTAATGAGTGCAAAAATCATCTCTGTTCGCTTGGCGACGACTTCGCCTGCTGGAGAAAGCCGACAATATTTCTTGTCTCTTAAAATTAATGAAGCACCTAATTCACGTTCCAACTCCTTGAGCTGGGTACTTAAATAAGGTTGACTCGTATGGAGCTTTTGAGAAGCTAAAGTAAAACTCGCATACTTTGAAACTGCCATAAAATATTCTAGTTGTTGTAATTTCATTTTCCTCACCGCCGTTTCTTTAACTATACAAAAAATAGCAGAAGAAAAGCTTCTCGACAAGGCTATCTGACGGTCTTTAGATTAATTTAACCAGTTATGATTCTATGAATAAATACGAATCATACCAGAAAACCATAGTAAATAAGCGGATTATTTTTCTTTTTGTTACTGAAGGGACAAAAAGTTATCTGCTAAAAACTTTTTCTATATCGTTATTTTTTCAAGGAAGAATTATACTTGCTGTTGTAATTAAATAAGATTTGTTAGGTGAGGCTCCTATACAAACATAGGCTACTGCCCAAAAATGTCGAGAGACGCCAATGGGTAGAACAGGAACTGTCGAATGAAGGCTTTTCTTAAGGTAGCTAAAAGCAATCGCTTTTTACGTTGTATAGTGCTAAAGCTCAACGATAAGAACGATTATTCTTTGACACGTTGAGTTTTCAGCGTGTTTTTTTTGTGGAAAGGGTGAGGAAAATGGAAGATGAACCGATCGTCAATTCAAGTCAACAACAGATAAATGAGGTGAAAGAAAATGGAAAAGAAAATGCGTCACTTGGGCCATGACTATAGTTACAAAAAGTTTGCCCATTCAGAAGTAGAAAAAGTTTTACAACGTTTCGGCTCAACTTGGGATGGCATTAAACACCAAGATATTGAAGAATTACAAGAACGTTATGGCCGCAACAAAATTATGAATGAAAAAAAAGCTTCACGGCTGCGACTTTTTATAAAATCGTATATCACGCCGTTTACTTTGGTGTTATTAGCACTAGCAACGATTTCATTTTTTACAGAATATGTCTATGCTGCGCCAGAGGAAAAAGATGTTACTGGCGTGTTAATCATGTTAGCGATGGTCATCTTAAGCGGCACGATGAGTTTTGTCCAATCAGTCAAATCAAGCAATGCAGTTGAAAAATTACAAAATATGATTAAAGTTACAGCGACAGTCATTCGTGACAAGAAGCAAATGGAAATTCCTATTGAGGAAGTTGTGTGTGGCGACTTGGTCCAACTATCCGCTGGCGATATGATTCCAGCCGATTTACGTTTAATCCAATCTAAGGACTTATTTGTTTCCCAATCATCCTTGACTGGAGAGAGTTTTCCCATTGAAAAACACGCGACTCATCAAAAAGATAGTGATCAAATTGATACAGAATACGACAATCTTTTGTTTTTAGGAACAAATGTAATTAGTGGCACTGGTTTGGGCATTGTCATTAAAGTTGGTAATCAAACTTTATTCGGACGGATGGCTTCTGATAACGGAGAAGAGCAGCAACAGACGAGTTTTGAAACAGGAATTAATAAAACAACCTGGGTGCTGATTCGCTTTATGTTGGTCATTACGCCAACTGTTTTTCTAATTAATGGGTTAACAAAAGGCAATTGGGTGGAAGCGTTAATGTTTGCGATTGCCACAGCTGTCGGCTTGACACCAGAAATGTTACCTATGATTGTAACAACCAATTTAGTCAAAGGTTCTCGAGAAATGGCTAAAGAAGGCACGATTATGAAAAATGTCAATGCCATTCAAAATTTTGGCGGGATGGATGTACTTTGTACGGATAAAACAGGTACCTTAACACAAGATAAAGTAATTTTAGAATACCACTATAATATTGGTTGCCAAGAAGATCAAAAAGTCTTGGATTTAGCATTTCTAAACAGTTATTTTCAAACAGGTTTGCGTAATTTAATGGATAACGCCGTTATTCAAGCGGCAACACAAGAAAGTGATATACAATCAGATGATTTTTATAAAGTAGATGAAATTCCTTTCGATTTCAATCGACGTCGAATGAGCGTGATTATCAAAGAGTTTAAAACGCGAGAAACACGCTTAATTACCAAAGGTGCGGTTGAAGAAATGCTCTTGGTCTGCACACAGGTACTTTTAGATGGCGAAATTGTGCCTTTAACAGAGACGCTGCGTCAAAAAATTACCAAAGACGTTGAAGCTTTAAATCGAGATGGTTTGCGCGTTCTAGCAATTGCCGATAAAAAAGTCGAAGCGGCTGAATGGGAGTATACAACTAAAGATGAATCAGAGTTGATTTTACAAGGTTATCTTGCCTTCTTGGATCCGCCAAAAGAAACAGCAGCGGCAGCTATTCACGCCTTGCATCAACATAATGTAGCTGTGAAAGTATTAACGGGGGACAATCAGTATGTGACGCATTCTGTTTGTAAAGAAGTTGGTCTGGCTGGCGAAAAAATTATTACAGGAAATGAACTTCAACAATTAAACCAAGAAGAATTAAGAAAAACCGTTCAAGCGTATAATATTTTCGCCAAAATTACGCCTGACCAAAAAGTTCGTATTGTAAATGCGTTAACTGAAAATGGTCAAACTGTTGGCTTTTTAGGTGATGGAATAAATGATGCTGGAGCAATGCGTGCTGCTGATGTAGGAATCTCTGTTGATACAGCTGTCGATGTGGCGAAAGAATCGGCGGATGTAATTTTATTGAGAAAAGATTTAATGGTTTTGGAAAAAGGGATTTTATCTGGACGGCGCGTGTTTACGAACACGATGAAGTACGTCAAATTAACAGCAAGTTCTAATTTTGGCAATGTTTTTTCCGTGATCCCAGCAAGTATCTTTTTACCATTTTTACCGATTGCTCCGATTCAATCGCTATTATTAAATCTAATTTACGATACTTCATGTATGTCAGTTCCTTGGGACAAAGTAGATGAAGAATACGTAGAAAAACCAAAAAAATGGGAACCAAAATCAATTGGTAATTTTATGCGTTGGTTTGGCCCAACGAGTTCTATTTTTGATATTGTTACCTATTTATTTATGTATTTCATTGTGTGTCCGGCTATCCTAGGTGGCTCATTCTTTGAATTAAATGGAGCAGATCAATTGCTCTTTATCGGTATTTTCCATGCAGGGTGGTTCATTGAGTCCTTATGGTCCCAAATGCTCGTCTTGCATTTCCTACGAACAGAAAAAATGCCTTTCCTTCAAAGTAGTGCTTCTGGAATTATGACGTTAGTCACTACAGCAGGGATTGTTCTCGGAACTGTTTTACCCTTTACCGCTTTCGGTGCAGAACTAGGATTTGTCGGTTTATCACCAAGCTATTTCTTGTATTTAATCCCGACAATTGTTGCTTATTTAGCACTGGTTGCGTTCATTAAAGTTTTATACGTCAAACGTTACGGTCAATTACTGTAACTGATTTGTACTATTATATATAGAAAAATTTTTTTACTTTTCTTTCAAGGTTGAGGAGGTGTCGGTTTTTATGACAGCTCCTCTTTGTTGTTTTAAGTGACTGTGCGAATTTTTTTATGGATTTATTTGTCATTTACAGTTAGTATGGCTAGTAGAGACTTTCCAAAAAGAACGAGCTTTTTGGTAATAAGGAGATAAAACGAGCTAATGACCAAAACAAACCAACTTTCAACTTCAACGCCGATGTTCGATCGGTCGGCCTATATTCATATTCCATTTTGTGAGCATATTTGTTATTATTGCGATTTTAACAAGGTCTTTTTAGAAGGACAACCAGTTGATGAATATATTCAGAGTTTATTAAAAGAAATTCAACTTACGCAAGAATTGTATCCAGAACAAGAAATGAAAACCATCTATATTGGCGGAGGCACGCCAACTTCATTATCAGCGAAACAGTTAGATGTGCTACTAAAAGGGGTTCGCGAACAGTTAACATTTGATGACCGAAATGAATTTACGGTGGAAGCAAACCCTGGTGATTTAACCCAAGAAAAATTACAAGTCATGAAAAACTATGGCGTCAATCGTCTTTCGATGGGCGTTCAGACATTTGATGATCGTTTGCTCAAAAAAATCGGTCGCAAGCATACCGCCGCAGATGTTTATGAAACAATGAAATTTTTAGAGAAAGAAAATTTTACCAATGTCAGTATTGACTTAATCTATGCTTTACCTGGACAAACATTGGAAAGTTTTCGCGATACTTTGACAAGAGCCTTAGCATTGGACTTGCCACACTATTCGCTTTATTCATTAATTCTTGAAAATAAAACAATGTTCATGAACTGGGTTCGTCAAGGACGGTTACAGCTGCCTGAAGAAGAAATCGAAGCACAGATGTTTGACGAAACGATTGAAGCAATGGAGAAAAAAGGACGTCATCAATATGAAGTCAGTAATTTTGCTTTAACAGGAAAAGAAAGCCAGCATAATCTGGCTTATTGGAATAATGACCACTACTATGGATTTGGCGCAGGTGCCAGCGGCTATCTTGGGCAAACTCGTTACAAAAATCACGGTCCAATCCAACATTATTTAAAACCCTTACGAGAAAATCAATTGCCAATTGTGGAGACCGAAGAATTAACTCGTCTAAATCAAATAGAAGAGGAGTTATTTTTAGGCTTACGTAAAAAAGTAGGCATTTCTAAACAAAAATTCCAACAAAAATTTCATGAACCAATTGAAGCAATTTATGGAGAGGTCATTCAACGCTTAATCAAAGAAGAATTATTAATTGAAGAAGCAGATATCTTACGTTTAACGAAAAAAGGACTATTTGTGGGGAATAATGTTTTTGAAGCATTTTTGTTAAGTGAAAAAGAGTAAAAAAATAAAAAAATCATCGAAGTGTGACAAAGCATTTCGATGATTTTTTTATTACAAAAGTTGGTATTGATGGTTTTTGAAGGTGGTTTGCAGCGATTAGCACTCTTGCGTTAAGAGTGCTAAAAAGTTGCGTATTTCCCTTGACAAAAAGGTAAGGACTTGTTATATTAGTATATGTAGTTAGCACTTAGATGTTATGAGTGCTAATGAAGGGTGGTAATAACGATGATTACAGAAAGACAACAAAATATCTTGAGACTTATCATCCAAAATTACACGAACACGGGCTTACCTGTCGGTTCTAAGAAATTGATGGAGGATGGCATTGCCTCTAGTTCTGCCACAATTCGTAATGATATGAAAGCATTAGAGGAATACGGCTTATTAGCTAAGACCCATTCTTCTTCAGGGCGAATCCCCTCAATGGCTGGTTATCGTTACTACGTGGATCATCTTTTACAACCAACACAAGTAGAAGAGAACGAACTTAGAAGAATCCGTCAATCTTTTGGAAAAGAATTTCATGAGATTAATGATATTATTCGACAATCAGCTGAAATTCTATCAGAATTGACAAGTTATACTGCTTTTTCATTAGGACCTGAAGTGAAAGAACGGAAATTAACCGGCTTTCGAATGGTTCCTTTGAATGATCGGCAAGTCCTTGCTATTATAGTGACAGATAAAGGCAATGTTGAAAACCAAGTATTTGCCATTCCTGCCGCTGTTTCTAGCCAAGATCTTGAAAAAATGACACAAATCATCAATGATAAGTTGGTTGGACAACCTTTGTTGACCGTTTATCATCGTTTGCGGACGGAGATTCCGATGATTTTACATCGCTATTTCCAAACGCCAGAAGGAATGATGAACTTATTCGATGAGATGTTAGGACATGCCTTTGAAGAAAAAGTCTTTGTCGGTGGTCGCATGAATTTGTTAGATTTTGGCATCAAACAAGATATTGAACAATTGAAATCTGTCTATTCCTTTATGCAAAATTCTGATGAGCTGACGCATTTATTAAATGGTTCTGCAACAACAGAAAATCCAATTGTTTTTCGTATCGGCTCAGAGATTGGCAACAATCTCTTAGAAGATATGAGCATGATCACTGCTACGTATGAAGTATCAGGACATGGCAAAGGAACAATTGCCCTGCTAGGACCAACCAGTATGCCGTATTCAAAAATATTCGGTTTGGTAGACACGTTTCGACATGAGCTAGCTTCACAACTAGGTGACTATTACCGTTTTTTAGGTAATTAAGCAAACCTTGTTAGGATAAGAAGTAGATGCATAAAGAGAAAGGAAGTTGCTGAAGTGAGTAAAAAAGAAGAGAAGCAAGAAGAATTACAAGAAGAAATGGAAGCTGTTGATGCTGCAGGCGTTTCTGAAGTAGAAGTTGAAGCAACAGAGATTGAAAATCTTAAAGCAGAGCTTTCCGAAATGGAAGACAAGTTCTTGCGGGCAAGAGCCGAAATTGCTAATATGAGCAATCGAAATAAAAACGAACGAGAATTATTAGTTCGTTACCGCTCACAAGATTTAGGTAAAAAGATTTTACCATCCATTGATAATTTAGAACGAGCAATGGCCATTGAAGTATCAGATGAACAAGGCGAAAGCTTGAAAAAAGGTATTTCGATGGTGCTAGAAAGTATTACTGTGGCTTTAAAAGAAGAAGGAATTGAAGAAATCCCAGCAATGGGCGAAACCTTTGATCCAAATTTACATCAAGCCGTTCAAACAGTCCCTGCTTCTGAAGAAACCCCAGCAGATACCATTGTTGAAGTTCTACAAAAAGGGTACAAATTACAAGATCGTGTGTTACGACCATCAATGGTCATTGTCGCACAATAACAAACGTTAATTAAAAATATATTATTATAGAAAACTAATACAGATTGGAGATATTCACTATGAGTAAAATTATTGGTATTGACTTAGGAACAACAAACTCAGCTGTCGCAGTACTAGAAGGCGGCGAAGCAAAAATTATTGCAAACCCAGAAGGTAACCGCACAACTCCTTCGGTCGTTTCATTCAAAAACGGTGAAATTCAAGTGGGCGAAGTAGCAAAACGTCAAGCTGTTACAAATCCTAACACGATTTCATCTATTAAACGTCACATGGGTGAAGCTGGCTACAAAGTTGATGTTGAAGGAAAATCATATACACCACAAGAAGTTTCTGCAATGATCTTACAATATTTAAAAGGTTTTGCTGAAGACTATTTAGGTGAAAAAGTTGAAAAAGCAGTTATTACAGTTCCTGCATATTTCAACGATGCGCAACGTCAAGCAACAAAAGATGCTGGTAAAATTGCTGGTTTAGAAGTAGAACGGATCGTTAACGAACCAACAGCAGCAGCTTTAGCTTATGGTTTAGATAAAACAGACAAAGATGAAAAAATTCTTGTCTTTGACCTTGGTGGTGGTACATTCGACGTGTCAATCCTTGAATTAGGCGATGGCGTTTTCGATGTATTATCAACAGCAGGTGATAACAACCTAGGTGGGGATGACTTTGATAATAAAATCATTGACTACATGGTTGCAGAATTTAAAAAAGAAAATGGCATTGACTTAGCTAACGATAAAATGGCATTACAACGTTTGAAAGATGCTGCTGAAAAAGCGAAAAAAGACTTATCAGGTGTAACAAGCACACAAATCAGCTTGCCATTTATTACTGCTGGCGAAGCAGGACCATTGCACTTAGAAATGAACTTAACTCGTGCAAAATTTGATGAATTAACAAGTGATTTAGTTGAACGTACAAAAGTACCAGTACGTCAAGCCTTGAAAGATGCTGGTTTAAATCCTTCTGAAATCGACGAAGTTATCCTAGTTGGTGGTTCAACACGTATTCCAGCTGTAGTTGAAGCTGTTCGCAAAGAAACAAACAAAGAACCAAACAAATCAGTTAACCCTGACGAAGTAGTAGCAATGGGTGCTGCAATCCAAGGTGGTGTAATCACTGGTGATGTTAAAGACGTTGTCTTATTAGACGTAACACCGTTGTCATTAGGGATTGAAACAATGGGTGGCGTATTTACAAAATTAATTGATCGTAACACTACGATTCCAACAAGTAAATCACAAGTCTTCTCAACTGCTGCTGACAATCAACCAGCTGTTGATATTCACGTTTTACAAGGTGAACGTCCAATGGCTGCTGATAATAAAACATTAGGTCGTTTCCAATTAACAGATATTCCTGCGGCTCCTCGTGGTGTGCCACAAATTGAAGTAAGCTTTGACATTGATAAAAACGGGATTGTAAATGTTCGTGCGAAAGACTTAGGCACTCAAAAAGAACAAACAATCACGATTAAATCTTCTTCAGGTTTATCTGATGATGAAATCGAACGTATGGTGAAAGATGCTGAAGCAAACGCTGAAGCAGATAAACAACGTAAAGAAGAAGTTGACTTACGTAACGATGCAGATGCTTTATTATTCACTGTTGATAAAACATTGAAAGAATTAGAAGGCAAAGTAGACGCCGAAGAAGTGAAAAAAGCAGAAGATGCGCGTGATGAATTAAAAGCAGCCATCGAAGCAAACGATATCGAACAAATGAAAGCAAAACGTGATTCATTGAATGAAATCGTCCAAAACTTAACAGTAAAACTTTACGAACAAGCTGCGCAACAACAAGCACAAGAAAATCCTGAAGCTGCCCAAGGTGGCGCTGATGATGTTGTTGATGCTGATTTTGAAGAAGTAAATGGTGATGACAAATAATCAATAACAATTGATTTTAGGGACTGGATCATTAGTACAATGACTAATGTCCCAGTCCCTTGTCTTTTGTGAGAAAATCAACCACAATCAAGTTAGCAAGAAACTATTTAGGTTTTGAAAGAACTGTGGTATGATTACAACGATGTTAAACAAGCTGAAAATACCTATTCACAGCTAGTAACACTGATTCAAGGTGTGACAGATAATCCAACCAGAGAGACCGAAAGCAATCGATGAATTTGGCTGGTTCTAAACACATTGTAAAGTTTGAAGAAAGTTGGAGGGAAGTCAATGGCGACGAAACGAGATTATTATGAAGTGCTAGGATTAGCAAAAGGTGCTTCAGATGATGAAATTAAAAAAGCATACCGCAAACTTTCCAAAAAGTACCATCCAGATATTAACAAAGAAGCCGATGCGGAAGAAAAATTTAAAGAAGTTTCTGAAGCGTATGAAGTATTAAGTGATCCACAGAAAAAAGCGGCCTATGACCAATATGGCCATGCAGGAACTGATCCTAATTACGGTGGCGGCGCTGGTGGCTTTGGCGGTTTCGGTGGCGGCGGATTTAGCAGTAGTGGTTTTGGTGGATTCGAAGATATTTTCGATTCATTCTTTGGCGGCGGCGGTGGCCGTTCTGTTGATCCAAATGCACCAAGACAAGGCGCCGATTTACAATATACAATTCAATTGAAATTTGAAGAAGCTATTTTCGGTGTCGAAAAAGAGATTAAGTACAATCGAGAAGATACTTGTGCAACCTGTGGCGGTAATGGCGCCAAACCAGGCACACACCCAGAAACTTGTCATAAATGTCATGGCTCTGGAACAATCAATGTTGAACGTCAAACGCCATTAGGTCGTATGATGAGTCGTCAAACTTGTGATGTGTGTCATGGCACAGGGAAAGAAATTAAAGAACCATGTCCAACTTGTCATGGCACAGGTCATGAGAAAAAAGCGCATACTGTCAAAGTAAATGTGCCTGCTGGAGTAGAAGACGGCCAACAAATGCGCTTAGCTAACCAAGGAGAAGCGGGTACCAATGGTGGACCATATGGTGATTTATATGTAGTCTTTCGTGTTGAAGATAGTGATATTTTCGATCGAGATGGCGCAGAAATCTACTATGATTTACCAGTAAGTTTCGTCCAAGCGGCTCTAGGGGACGAAGTAACTGTACCAACTGTTCATGGTGACGTGAAATTAAAAATTCCGGCTGGAACACAAACTGGCACAAACTTCCGCTTAAGAGGCAAAGGTGCGCCACGTTTACGTGGTGGGGGCAATGGTGATCAACACGTGAAAGTGAAATTAATAACACCAAAAAATCTTAATGAAGAACAAAAGGATGCCCTACGAGCTTTTGCAAAAGCTGGCGGACAAAATGTAACTGAACAACAAGAAGAAGGCTTCTTTGATAAAATGAAAGATGCGTTTGGCGGTAAGAAGAAAAAATAAACCAAACGAGTCAGAGACAAAAGCAGTTAGCTCCAAGTGTTCATCACTCTCGAAGGCTAAATTGCAACGAGTAATTGTAGGTGCTGCTTTTGTTCAACTGATTATTTTAAGATTTAGAGAGTGGGACATAAGTCGTTTTGACTTATGTCCTATTTTCGTTTTTTATTTCCAAACATTTTACGAGAATATTTTAAAATTTAGCGTATACTTAATATAAGCAAGTTAGGAGGGCTTATTTATGAAACCATATGTTTATGTAATCAGTGATATTCATGGACAAGCAGATTTGTTTGATGCCTTACTCACAGACTATGACCCAGTCGAGCATCAGCTAGTTTTAATTGGTGATTTAAACGACCGTGGTCCGGATTCTAAAGCCTGTTTTCTCAAAGGAAAAGAACTTGTCGAGCAACACGGCGCTGTTTATTTACGAGGCAATCATGAAGAATATTTTTTGCAGTTTCTTCAAAATCCAGAGGACTGGTTGGTAGGATATGTTCGCAATGGTGGCAAGGAAACAATTGAAAGCCTCTTGCATCCAGGAGCTACTGCAGAATACTCACCAACAGAAATGGCCTTAATGATCCGTAGTCGCTATCCAGAGTTAATTGATTTTTTAACAAAACGACCACTTTATTTTGAATGGCAGCATTACTTATTTGTGCATGCTGGGGTTGATTTAACGATGGAAGATTGGCGGCAAACAGCACCTAAGGATTTTTTGTGGATTCGCGAACCCTTTCATCAAGGGAAAAATAATACAGGCAAGACCATTGTTTTTGGTCATACCATTACTCCGATGTTACATGGTGATATGCAGACCACGGACCTTTGGCAAAGTGATGGAAAAATTGGGATAGATGGTGGTGCTATTTTTGGCGGCTCTGTGCATGGTGTGATTTTTAATGAAAAAGGGATTGTCCAAGATATCGAATATCAAAAACGCACCCCTGCGTGGCAACCAGAATTTTGATTCCTTAATCGTATGAATCAGTTACCTCACTTCTATATTTAGAAGCAAAAATATGCTAAAATAGATAAGTATGCATAAGAAAAGAGGTATCTAGTTAATGGCAGAAGCTTATAACGAAGAAGTAGTAGCGCTACTTCAAAAAGAATTGACAACGTATCGTTCAAAACAAATAACAACGGTTTTAACTTTATTAAATGAAGGAAATACAGTTCCTTTTATTGCCCGTTACCGGAAAGAAATGACTGGAAGTTTAGATGAAGTCCAAATCCGTGAAATAGAAGAACGTTATCATTATTTACAAAACTTGAAAAAGCGGAAAGAAGAAGTTCTCCGTTTAATTGAAGAGCAAGGAAAACTAACAAAAGAACTCAAAACAGATATTCAAAAAGCAGTAAAAATGCAACAAGTGGAAGATTTATATCGACCATATAAACAAAAACGTCGGACTAAAGCGACTATCGCGAAAGAAAAAGGGTTGGAACCATTAGCAGATTGGTTGCTCTCTTTACCTGAAAACGCGGATATCTTAGCTAAAGCGGCTACTTTTATTAATGAAGAAAAAGAAGTTGCAACCGCCGAGATAGCCTTGCAAGGTGCTCATGAAATTTTAGCAGAACGTATTAGCGATGAACCAAAATACCGAACATGGTTACGTGATTATATGGTTAAACATGCGCAATACGTTAGCGTAGTTAAGGATGAAGAAAAAGACGAAAAGCGGACCTATGAAATGTATTACGATTTTGCAGAACCAGTTAGCAAAATGGTGCCGCACCGTGTCTTAGCAACGAATCGTGGTGAAAAAGAAGACATTCTAAAGGTTTCCCTTGTCGCTGATGAAACAAAAATTAATGATTATTTCCAACGTCAACTAATCGGCAAACAAGCAACAAGCTTAGCTGCTCCATACATTGAGGCTGCTTATTTAGATAGCTATAAACGATTCATTGGACCAGCGATTGAACGGGAGATTCGCAATGAATTAACAGAAAAAGCTGATGAACAAGCGATTGCAATTTTCGGTGAAAATTTACGTAATTTATTATTACAGTCACCACTTAAAGGAAAAGTTGTTCTAGGATTTGACCCGGCTTATCGGACAGGCTGTAAATTAGCAGTTGTCGATGAAACGGGTAAAGTTTTAGCAATTCAAGTGATTTATCCACATAAACCAGCGACTGCTGCGAAACGTGAAGCCGCTGGTCCAGCCTTTAAAAAGATCATTGAAGACTATCAAGTGGACATGGTAGCTATTGGAAACGGAACGGCAAGTCGTGAATCTGAATTGTTTGTGGCAGAGCAATTAAAAGCGGTGAAACGGGACGTCTTTTACGTGATTGTTAATGAAGCAGGGGCTTCCGTTTACTCTGCGAGTGAAGTGGCTCGTAAAGAGTTTCCTGATTTACAAGTCGAAGAACGAAGTGCGGTCAGCATTGCACGTCGTTTACAAGATCCGTTGGCAGAATTAGTAAAAATTGATCCCAAAGCAGTCGGGGTCGGTCAATATCAGCATGACGTATCGCAAAAACGTCTTGCCGAGCAATTGGATTTTGTTGTAGAAACTGCGGTAAACCAAGTTGGTGTTGATGTGAATACAGCGAGTGCTCAACTTTTACAACATATTTCTGGCTTAAATAAAACAACGGCGCAAAACTTAGTCACTTATCGTGATGAAAATGGTGTCTTCACAGCACGAAATCAAGTAAAAAAAGTACCTCGTTTAGGACCAAAAGCATTTGAACAAGCAATTGGCTTTTTACGAATTCCTAATGGCAAAAATGTGTTAGATAACACTGGCATTCACCCAGAAAGTTATCCAGTAGCACAAGCAATTTTAGAAAAAGCAGAGATTGCTTCTAAAGAATTAGGGACAGCAGAAGCTATCGAAAAATTGAAACAGTTACCAGTGAATCAATTAGCTACTGAGTTAGAAGTAGGTTCAGAAACACTCACAGATATTATTGCTAGTTTAATCCAACCAGGTCGTGATATGCGCGATGAGATGTCCGCGCCACTTTTACGTAAAGACGTGTTGACAATGGAAGATTTGAAACCAGGAATGGAAATGCAAGGGACTGTTCGAAACGTAATTGACTTTGGCGCGTTTGTCGATATTGGAGTGAAGCAAGATGGCTTAGTCCACATTTCTAAGTTAAGTACTAAATTTGTTAAGCACCCAACGGATGTTGTTGCGGTGGGGGATGTAGTCACAGTTTGGGTAGAAGATGTTGACTTGAAAAAGGGGCGTATTAGTTTAACTATGTTGCCTCGTGCTGATAGAAAAGAGTAACAATGAAAGAGTCTCAACCAGTCTTGATGACAGATCAAGCGCTTCAAACGCTAGTGGAAAAAATTTCAATCGTATTTTTTCAGAAACCTTTTCTGCATCAAGCTACATTTAATCGGCGGTTAAAAACTACGGGCGGTCGCTATCATTTAGCTTCGCATCACCTGGATTTTAATCCAACTGTCTTTTTAAAGTATGGACAAGAGGAACTGGAAAAAGTCATTAAGCATGAGTTATGTCACTATCATTTACATTTAGCTGGCAAAGGCTATCAGCATAAAGATAAGGACTTTAAAGAGTTATTGGCTAAGACTGGCGGTGCCCGTTATGCACCGCCTCTAGTAGAACGGAAAAAAGCAGTTTTCCATCAGTACCAATGTCAGTCTTGTGGAGAAGTCATCCTCAGAAAACGACGAATTGATACGACACGATATGTCTGCGGAAAATGTCATGGGCGTTTGTCCTGGCAAGCGAAAAAAGAACAAATCTAATAATTACTGGTCTTTGTTATCTTGACAAAGACCAGTAATTATTTTAGGATAAATAAGTGCTCTTAAAATGCAGATGTGTTGGAATTGGCAGACAAGCATGATTGAGGGTCATGTGGACAGATGTCCGTGTGGGTTCGAGTCCCATCATCTGCATCAACTAGTATAACAAGAGGTCGGGACAGAAGTGTTTAACTCCGAGAAATAAGAAGGAGTTGCTTCTGTTCCCGCCGTTTATCAGTTTTTGAGCGTGGAGCAAAAATCCAAAGTGATTTTTGTCCTACGCTCTTGTTTATTACGGAAAAACCATCAATTTTTTATTAAATTCTGATATTTATTATTGCTTTTTCATTATAGTTGGCGTAACTTTAGAGTATAAATTTGTGAAGCGAGGGAGTCCGTGTGAGAAATTTTAAAAAATCTGATAAATTAAATAACGTAAGTTACGATGTCCGTGGTCCTGTTTTAGAAGAAGCAGAACGCATGCAAGAAGAGGGCATACGTATTTTGAAATTAAATACAGGGAATCCAGCGCCATTTGGTTTTGATGCCCCAAATGAAATTGTGCGCGACATGATTGTAAATGTTCGCGATTCAGAAGGTTATTCCGATTCAAAAGGTATTTTTTCTGCAAGAAAAGCGATTGAACAATATTGCCAATTAAAAAAATTTCCTAATGTAACGATTAATGATATTTACACTGGTAATGGCGTGAGTGAACTAATTACCATGTGTATGCAAGGCTTGTTAAATAACGGCGATGAAGTACTTGTGCCAATGCCAGACTATCCTTTATGGACTGCTTCTGTTTCTTTGGCGGGCGGTACACCCGTTCATTATATTTGTGATGAGCAAGCAGAATGGTATCCAGACATTGATGATATAAAATCAAAAATAACTTCGAATACAAAAGCAATCGTTATTATCAATCCCAATAATCCGACTGGTGCTTTATATCCGAAAGAGTTATTACTAGAAATTGTCGAAGTGGCACGTCAAAATGATTTAATTATTTACTCTGATGAAATTTATGATCGTTTGGTCATGGACGGTTTGGTTCATGTACCGATTGCTACATTAGCACCTGATTTATTTGTCGTAACATTGAATGGTTTGTCAAAATCACATCGAGTGGCAGGCTTTCGATGCGGTTGGATGGTGTTAAGTGGAGATAAATCACGAGTAAAAGGGTATATCGAAGGGCTAAATATGCTTGCTTCCATGCGGTTATGCTCGAATGTATTGTCCCAACAAATCATTCAAACCGCATTAGGCGGCTATCAAAGTGTCGATGATTTACTTTTACCAGGTGGCAGAATTTACGAACAACGAGAATTTATTTACAATGCCATAAATGATATTCCTGGTTTATCAGCCGTGAAGCCTAAAGCAGCTTTCTATATTTTCCCGAAAATTGATACGGCCAAATTTGACATTTATGATGATGAAAAATTTGTTTTAGATTTCTTACACAAACATCATATTTTATTAGTCCATGGTGGTGGGTTCAACTGGCAACAACCAGATCACTTCCGTATTGTTTATTTACCGAAGATGGAAGACTTAAAAACTACAGCAGATAAAATGCGTGAATTTTTAAGTACCTACAAACAAAAATAAAAGAACTACCAAAAAATAGCCTCTAACGAAGCTATTTTTTGGTAGTTCTTGTTTTATCAACAATACTATTCTGCGGTTTCACATGCTTTTTTACTAATAATCATTCGGTTGGTATATTTTTCTTCCATATCAGGACTAGGATTTGCTACTACGATGAGATAAGAATTTTCATACTCCTTCTCCACAAAGCCTGAATAATTTGTTTTTTCCCAAATGAAGTGAACCTTTTTCTCTTCGGCCATACAATAACACTCCTTTTTAATAAAAATGAACCTATTTATTTTCTAAGAAAACCTTAGATAATGTTCTTGCAGTATATTATGCAATAAAGTACAATAAAAGCATAATGCGAATTCGCATATTTTGACAAAATCCCCATTTTGCAAGGAAAATGGCCGATATAAATAGGAGCTATTGTGATGAATTCTTTAGGTGCAGTTATTAAAGAAATTAGAAAAAATAGAAAATTGACACAGAAAATGTTATCAGAAGACATCTGTTCGCAAAGTGTTTTAAGTCGCATTGAAAACAATGAGGAGTTGCCAAACGTCCTCGTAATGCAACAACTTTGTGATCGTTTAGGTGTGACTGTTGACCAGATTATGCGTTATAAATCTGGTGATGTGCACGTTGTTACGTATTCATTTGAAAAAATGGCTGAATATTTTCGCCATAAAAAATATCAATTATTATTAAATTATTTAAAGGAAAATCGTATTGAAGAACAATTGTATTTAGATACGGACTGGCAAAAATATTATTATTATTTAGGTAGTTGTGAATTGTTTGTTCTAAATGATTATGAAAAAGCTATTGCTAGCTTGCGTAAAGGGTTATCTTTCACCTATAAAGCCGATAAGTTAAATGTTTCTGATTTAGAGATTCAATTAATTAGTTGTCTAGGTGCTACTTATGGTTACATGGGCAATCGAGTAGAAGCAGAACGATTTTTAAGTTTGAGTATTCATTATTTTAATCAATTGCCAAATGAACGCAGTAATGCAGAATTAACGAAAATATTTTTTAATTATGCTGATTTCTTATTTAAAAATTATACAGAAAAAGATGCCGAAATTTATGTGGATCAAGGAATTACTTGGGCCCGCAAAAAAAATAGTTATTATTATTTAAGTGAATTATTAAATCTAAAATATTTAGTTTTAATGAGAAAGAATAAACACGAAGAAGCAGAACGTTATCTGAACTTAGCACAACAAATGAAAAATGTGGAAAGTGGCAATCTTTAAAAAATCCTCAGAATTGCTTAAAAGGTCTACACCATTTCTTGACTTTTGTACTGATTAAGAGTACTTTTGAAGTAAGTAAAATAAAGAAAGAAGGATGAAGATGAAAACATTTATCTTTGCAGACAAGTTCTTTTTAAAAAGCGATGTTAAAGGACCTGGTTATTTAGAAATCACGGATGGTATCTTTGGTAATTATACAAAAGATGAACCGCAAGGGGACGTAAAAATTATTCGTGAGGAAGGCAAATGGATTGCCCCAGGTTTAGTCGATACTCATATTCATGGTTACATGAATCATGACGTAATGGATAACGATGCAGAAGGCATTAAAGTGATGTCTGAAGGCTTATTATCTTGTGGTGTAACTTCATTTTTACCAACAACATTAACTTCAAGTAAAGAACGTTTAACAGACGTTGCACGTACGATTGGTCAAGTCTACCAAGAAGTACCTGGTGCAAAAATTCAAGGGATTTACTTTGAAGGACCTTTCTTTACTGAAGAACATAAAGGCGCACAAAATCCAAGTTATTTTGGAGATCCAGACCTTGATACATTCCACGAATGGCAAGAAGCTTCAGGCGGAATTATTAAGAAAATTGCGTTGGCACCAGAACGTAATGGTGTGAAAGAATTTGTTGAAACCGTTACAGATGAAGGTGTCGTTGTTGCTTTAGGCCATAGTAACGCGACCTTAGAAGAAGCTGATGTGGCAGTTGAAGCAGGCGCTAGCGTTTTTGTTCATGCATATAATGGGATGCGCGGCTTAAATCACCGTGAACCAGGAATGGTTGGTGCATTATTAACGTTACAACACGTTTTCTCTGAATTAATTTGTGATGGACACCATGTACATCCGCAAGCGGCTGAAGTATTGATGGAAAAAGCGGGCCATGATCACGTTGCGTTAATTACAGACTGCATGATGGCTGGCGGTATGCCAGATGGCAACTACAATTTAGGTGAATTTCCTGTTGTGGTAGCAGAAGGAACGGCTCGTTTGGATACTGGGAACTTAGCAGGTAGTATTTTAAAACTAAAAGAAGCAATTAAAAATGTAGTTGATTGGGGTATTGCAACACCTGCACAAGCAATTATGATGGCTTCATTAGTTCCTGCGATCAGCTGTAAAATTGATGATCAATGTGGCATAATTGCAAATGGTCGCGATGCTGACTTTATCGTATTAGAACCAACCATGGAATTAGCAGCCACTTATTTAGATGGCGTTGAACGTTATCGAGCATAAGACACAAGAAAAAGCTTGCGGAAATTTATCCGCAAGCTTTTTTTATAATTCTTTTGGTAAAATCGCAGAAGTGATTTCTTTGTTCTCGTAGGCAATAAAAAAATCGATTAATTGCTTGTCAAATTGCTCAATATCCTCTTTGTAAAGGGAGCTAGGAATCACAAAGGTTTGCTCTAGGGTGCCTGCTAGATAATCGCCATCTAAACTTTGGGCGACAACTAAAAATTCTTGTTCGCGCCAATGTTCCACATCTGTTTCAGAAATGGTTTCTGGAGAGGCTAAAAATTTACAATTTTCGACAAACTGTTCATCAATTTCTTCACTGAAGGTTAATTCAGCATCCTCTTCTTGAGGTTGAGAGAGGATTGCTTGCAAAAATGTTTGTGGTTTTGCATCGGGTAATGTTTCTTTTAGCTGTTCAAAATCCAATGAAAGTTCCTCCTTATTGTTTGTTTAAAATAGTTACTGAAAAATCAATGGGTGAATTTGTTTTAAGGCTTTTGGCTTCTAAGATGATTTTTTCAGCCAACAAATCGTTTCCGTTATATACAGGTGTCACGCGATAGCGAACAGTTTCTCCGCGATCAAGAGCTGCCCGAATCTGATTTTCATATTTCGTCATATAAGGAGTGTTGACAGGATTCTGATACAAGGTGGTTAAGTTACGTGGATCATCACCACTGCCTCCCATTTGACGGCCGATTAGGTGGCCACGCGAATGATTAGCTTTTCCTGAAATGAAACCAGCTGGTCGAATATCTTTATTAGCGGAAGTTCCTGTATTGACCATTGCGGGTTTTAATAGCGCATCAGCGCCTGTCGCTCGTTTTAGACGATCTAGAGAATGATAAGTAATCCAGCCGTTTGAGTTATCCTTTAATTCCTCTGCTGAAAATGTGGCTTTACCATTTTCAATGGGTCCGGGATTATCTCCTTTAGGTGCTGGTGTGCTTGAAGGGGTGGTTGTTTGTGGTTGAACATTAAATAAATCTTGTAAAGCATCAGGAACTTTAACGCCAACCGCGCCTAAAATTAAAATGATTAATGCGCCAATCAGCATGATGGTTGAATTAAATGGTGGTTTCTTCTTTCTGTTTGCCATAACGTGCTCCTCTAATTTTATACTTGCAATAGTCCAAATTTAAGTGGACCATCTTTTCTATTATACGTAAATTTGCTAAAAAATCAAAAAAGGCTTTTCTTTGAAAGACTTGTTTTCTCAGATATGTTACTATTTTAATGTAGAAGGGAAGGGATAGTGGATGGCCTATATTGAAGTCAAAAATGAATACAAGCGTTACCAAATGGGAGAGACAACTATTACTGCGAATGATGGCATTTCTTTTGAAGTGGAAAAAGGAGAAGTAGCGGTTATTTTAGGCCCCAGCGGTGCTGGAAAATCAACTGTTTTAAATATTCTTGGTGGAATGGACAGCTGTGATGAAGGGGAAATTATTATTGATGGCACAGATATCGCTCAGTTTTCAGAGAAACAATTAACCACTTATCGACGAAATGATGTCGGGTTTGTTTTCCAATTTTACAATTTAGTCCCAAATTTAACGGCAAAAGAAAATGTTGAATTGGCTTCGCAAATCGTTGCGGATGCGTTGGATTCGACCACTGTTTTACAATCGGTGGGTTTAGGGGAACGTTTAGATAATTTTCCAGCGCAACTTTCTGGTGGTGAACAACAACGAGTAACCATCGCCCGTGCGATTGCTAAAAAGCCCAAGTTACTTTTATGTGATGAACCGACAGGAGCACTGGATTATGAAACAGGGAAACAAATTTTAACCATTTTGCAAAACACTGCTCGTGAAACAGGAACGACCGTCTTAATTATTACCCACAATTCAGCCATTGCAGAAATGGCCGATCGGGTAATTCGAATTAATGATGCGAAAGTTCGTGAAATGACTGTGAATGATCAGCCTAAATTGGTTGCTGAAATTGAATGGTAGGTGCCTAAAATGAAGAAAACAGCGCTAATTAAAACAAGCTTACGTGAAATTAGACAATCTACTACACGGTTTTTATCGATTATGGGGATTATTTTCCTTGGTGTAATGGTCTTTGTTGGTTTGAAAGCTACTGGACCAGATATGATTAAAACCGCGAATAATTATTACCAGAAAGAGCAGCTTCCAGATGCGCGAATAATTTCTACAATGGGACTGGAAAAGAAAGATTTAACAACACTACAGTCTTTAAAAGATGTCGAAACAGTTGTGCCGCGGTATACAATAGATGCCACGATTGGGCCGCAAAATAATGCAGTAAAATTGTTTGGCTATCGAAAAAAACAAGCAGGATCGGTTAACTATCAAGTAGTTGACGGTCGGTTACCTAAACAAACAAATGAAATTGCATTAGATACATTAGCGAAAACTAGATATGACTATAAAATGGGTGATAAAATCACTTTAAACGATGCAGCGATTAAAGAAAAAGGGCTGACGCAAACCCATTTTACTGTTGTTGGATTTATCAATTCACCAGAATATATTGATAATACATCCAGGGGAACCACAACGGTCGGGTCTGGAACGTTAAACTTTTTTGGCGTGGTTTCGGAAAAATCCTTTGACAGTCAACGGTATCCAGAATTGCTAATCTCATTTCGTTCATTAAAACATCAAAATACGTATTCCTCTGATTATGAAAAGAAAAGAGAGCAGGCCTTAAATCAGGTAAAAGAGGCACTGAAAAATCGGCCAGAAGAACAGGTTGCCGCCCTGCGTGATTCGGCTCAGCCGGACATTAACCAAGGTCGACAAGCGCTGGAAACGGGAAAACAAGCGCTTGCGCAGTTGGAGCAACAACCAGGAATTCCAGCTGAGATGCTTGAAAAGCAAAAAGACGAATTGGCTAAACAGGAACAACTGTTGGCTGAAAAAGAAACAGAGCTAGCCAATTTGAAAGCCCCAACGTATTATTATTTTACCAGGGAAGACAATCCAGGATTTTCTGAATATCAAGATAACGCTGATCGGATTTCTTCTTTAGCCACGTTGTTCCCGTTGTTCTTTTTCCTAATTGCGGCATTAGTCAGCTTAACTACCATGACACGTATGGTGGAAGAAAAAAGAATGGAAATTGGTAGTTTGAAAGCTTTAGGTTATCGTAATCGTGAAATTGCTTCGATTTTTATTACCTATGCAACGGTTGCTAGCCTAACAGGTGCATTATTAGGATTGGCAGTTGGCTATTATCTATTCCCTAAAATAATTTTTGATGCCTACGGTCAAATGTACAATATTCCTGATTTAGTTACACCGTGGTACTTAAATTACAGTTTATGGGGCATCATTGTAGCCTTAGCTTGTACTGTGGGAGCGGCCTTAGTGACATTAAGAATCGATTTATTAAGTACACCAGCTACCTTGCTAAGACCCAAAGCGCCGAAAGCAGGACAACGGATTTTACTAGAACGAATCCGCCCTTTATGGCAACGCATGAGCTTTATTCAAAAAGTGACCGCTAGAAATCTGTTCCGCTATAAACGACGGATGCTGATGACTGTTATCGGAATAGCTGGTTGTATGGGGCTGTTAATTGTTGGTTTTGGTTTACGCGATTCAATTGTGGATGTCGCTACAATTCAATTTAATAAAATCTGGCATTACCAAGCAGTCGTGACTTTTAAAGAGCAAACAACATCTGAAGAGACAAAAGAGTATCAAGAAACGTTGCGCAAAATGGATGGTTTGAATAAAACAATTCCGTTATATTCAGAAATCTTTAAAACGAAGGGCAAAGGCGCACCAACTCAAAATATTACTCTTTATGTGCCACAAGCTCCTTCGAAAATGGCTGATTTTCAATTATTTAATGATCGAGTCACTGGAGAAAAATATTCCCTCAACGATGACGGTGTAATCATTAATGAAAAATTAGCTAAATTATTTGGCTATAAAGTCGGAGATCAATTAAATTTAGAAAATAGTGATAATCAAACCTATCACGTGAAAATTGCCGCGATTGCAGAGAACTACACGGGTCATTTTGTCTATATGACGCCGAAACTCTACCAGACGATGACGAAACAGAAGCCGGAGTATAATACAGAATTCCTACTTTTTGACAAAAAGTTATCCTCAAAACAAGAAACCTCAATCGGAGAGGCGTTGACAAAACAGCCGAAAGTGTTGAACATTACGTTTTTAACTGCGATGAAAGGTTCGTTTGATGATATGCTGAAAAGCCTTGATATTGTCATTTGGGTACTAATTGCTGTTTCTGGTTCTTTAGCGTTAATTGTGTTATATAATTTAACCAACATTAATGTTTCTGAACGGATTCGAGAACTTTCCACGATTAAGGTTTTAGGGTTTTACGATCGTGAAGTCACTACCTATGTTTACCGTGAAAACATTATTTTAACGTTCATTGGTATTATTGTTGGCTGCTTCTTTGGAAAAATTTTGCATCAGTATATTTTAGCAACCGTTGAAGTTGATTTAATTATGTTTTCGCCAATTATTCATTGGCCAAGTTATCTATATTCCGCAGTCATCACCATGTGTTTCACGTTGTTTGTGATGGTCATTATGCATCGGAAATTGAAGAAAATCAATATGATTGAAGCGTTAAAATCAAATGAATAGCACATTTTAAAAAACGAGGAGTCCGTAGAAGTTCGATAATTCTAGGGCTGCTCGTTTATTGTTGCTTCTTTTATGAGAAAAATAGCATAAAAATCTAGTTATCCGCATAAAAACTGGACTTATCACACTTTATCAAGGTCAAAACCACTCAATTTACTACTAATTTACTACTTATGAATGAGCTTTGATACGACGATTTATCCTTGAAAAGTGAAGATATAAAGATACTTCCAATAAAATTTGAATATTTAATAGGTAGACACTTCAAAAAATGAGGTGTCTATTTTTTTACCCGATTTTGAAAGGAAGTGAACTTATGAAAACAAAAAATCAAGAATCAAAAGGTCGTTCCCCACTCTTTAAGACCATCAAATATTCATTCAGCCAATAAAAAAGAAAGGATAGGTAAAAATATGGAACTTAAATTTGTGATTCCCAACATGGAAAAAACATTCGGCAATTTAGAATTTGCTGGCGAGGATAAAGTCGTTCAGCGAAGAATCAACGGACGGCTAACTGTCTTATCAAGAAGCTATAATCTCTATTCTGATGTTCAAAGAGCAGATGATATTGTGGTGGTGCTTCCTGCTGAAGCTGGCGAAAAACATTTCGGCTTTGAGGAACGTGTGAAGTTAGTCAATCCACGTATTACCGCAGAGGGCTACAAAATCGGCACTCGTGGTTTTACAAATTACCTTTTACATGCTGACGACATGATAAAAGAATAAAGAAAGAGAGGAAAAATGATGAGATTAGCAAATGGCATTGTATTAGATAAAGACACGACTTTTGGAGAATTGAAATTCTCTGCTCTACGTCGTGAAGTGAGAATCCAAAATGAAGACGGGTCGGTTTCAGATGAAATCAAGGAACGTACCTATGACTTAAAATCCAAAGGACAAGGACGCATGATTCAAGTAAGTATTCCTGCCAGCGTGCCTTTGAAAGAGTTTGATTATAACGCACGGGTGGAACTTATCAATCCCATTGCGGACACCGTTGCTACTGCCACCTATCAAGGAGCAGATGTTGACTGGTATATCAAGGCAGACGATATTGTGCTGACAAAGGATTCTAGTTCATTCAAAGCTCAACCACAAGCAAAGAAAGAACCGACACAAGACAAATAGTCGCTAGGTAGAAAGGAGACTTTTTCGCATGAAACAGCGTGGTAAAAGGATTCGCCCATCTGGTAAAGATTTAGTCTTTCATTTTACGATAGCGTCACTCCTGCCTGTTTTCCTGCTGGTTGTCGGACTGTTTCATGTGAAGACAATCCAGCAGATCAACTGGCAGGATTTTAACCTATCACAAGCAGATAAGATTGACATTCCCTATTTAATTATCAGTTTCAGTGTCGCAATTCTTATCTGCTTGCTGGTAGCGTTTGTATTCAAACGGGTTCGCTATGATACGGTTAAACAACTTTACCACCGTCAAAAACTGGCAAAGATGATACTTGAAAACAAGTGGTATGAATCTGAACAGGTCAAAACAGAGGGTTTCTTTAAAGATAGTGCTGGTCGTACAAAGGAAAAGATAACCTACTTCCCTAAAATGTATTATCGACTTAAAAATGGCTTGATACAGATACGGGTGGAAATCACGCTGGGAAAATATCAAGACCAACTCTTACACTTGGAAAAGAAATTAGAGAGTGGCTTGTACTGTGAGCTGACGGATAAAGAGTTAAAGGATTCCTATGTGGAATATACTTTGCTCTATGACACCATAGCCAGTCGTATTTCTATTGATGAAGTAGAAGCTAAAGATGGTAAACTTCGCTTAATGAAAAACGTATGGTGGGAATATGATAAGCTCCCTCATATGTTGATTGCTGGTGGTACAGGTGGCGGTAAAACTTACTTTATACTGACACTGATTGAAGCCTTGCTTCATACAGATTCAAAACTGTATATTCTTGACCCGAAAAATGCTGACCTTGCGGACTTAGGTTCTGTGATGGCAAATGTCTACTATAGAAAAGAAGACTTGCTTTCTTGCATTGAAACATTCTATGAAGAAATGATGAAACGTAGTGAGGAAATGAAGCAGATGAAGAACTATAAGACTGGCAAAAATTATGCTTACTTAGGTCTCCCGGCACACTTCTTAATCTTTGATGAATACGTCGCTTTCATGGAAATGCTGGGAACAAAAGAAAACACCGCAGTTATGAATAAGCTGAAACAGATTGTCATGTTAGGTCGTCAAGCTGGCTTCTTTCTAATACTGGCTTGTCAACGTCCAGACGCAAAATATTTAGGCGACGGAATCCGTGATCAGTTTAATTTCAGAGTGGCTTTAGGTCGTATGTCTGAAATGGGCTATGGCATGATGTTTGGCAGTGACGTACAAAAGGATTTCTTCTTAAAGCGAATCAAAGGTCGTGGCTATGTTGATGTAGGAACAAGTGTCATATCAGAGTTTTATACTCCCCTTGTACCAAAAGGATATGATTTCTTGGAGGAAATTAAAAAGTTATCCAACAGCAGACAGTCCACGCAGGCGACGTGCGAAGCGGAAGTCGCAGGTGTGGACTGATCTTGCTGGCTGGTGTGGCAATAGCCACGCCAGCACTTAACCCCCCGTATCTAACAGGGGGGTACAAATCGACAGGAAACAGTCAAAAAAACATTAGAAAATCCTTTGGTTACAAGGGATTTACAAAATTTCAGCGTATGTCAAATGGGCTTTAAAAGTTGACATACGCCTTTTTGATTGGAGGGATTTTTACTGAATGAACAAACTTGGTTACAGCATTTAAAAGAAAAACGCTTGGCTTATGGACTATCTCAAAACCGTTTAGCTGTTGCGACTGGTATTACAAGGCAGTATCTAAGCGATATTGAAACAGGAAAAGTCAAGCCATCAGAGGATTTACAGCAGTCCCTTTGGGAAGCTCTGGAACGCTTCAATCCCGACGCTCCCCTTGAAATGCTGTTTGATTATGTAAGGATTCGCTTTCCGACAACAGACGTACAGCAGGTGGTCGAAAACATCTTACAACTGAAACTGTCCTATTTTCTTCATGAGGACTATGGTTTCTATTCTTATTCAGAGCATTATGCTTTAGGCGACATATTCGTCCTTTGCTCCCATGAACTGGACAAAGGAGTTCTGGTGGAATTGAAAGGTCGTGGGTGCAGACAATTTGAAAGCTATCTTCTGGCACAACAAAGAAGCTGGTATGAGTTCTTTATGGACGTTTTGGTGGCTGGCGGTGTGATGAAACGCCTTGACCTTGCCATTAACGATAAGACAGGGATTTTGAATATCCCTGTACTCACTGAAAAGTGCCAACAGGAAGAATGTATCTCCGTCTTCCGCAGTTTTAAAAGCTATCGCAGTGGCGAACTGGTACGCAAAGAGGAAAAGGAATGTATGGGAAACACCCTCTATATCGGTTCATTACAAAGTGAAGTTTATTTCTGTATCTATGAAAAGGACTACGAGCAGTACAAGAAAAATGATATTCCCATTGAAGACGCAGAAGTAAAAAACCGTTTTGAGATTCGATTGAAAAATGAGCGTGCCTATTATGCAGTCCGTGATTTACTCGTCTATGACAATCCAGAGCATACCGCCTTTAAAATTATCAATCGGTATATCCGTTTTGTAGATAAAGACGATTCCAAACCTCGTTCTGATTGGAAACTGAATGAAGAATGGGCTTGGTTTATTGGGAACAATCGTGAACGATTAAAACTAACCACAAAACCAGAGCCTTACTCCTTCCAAAGGACGCTGAACTGGCTATCTCATCAAGTTGCCCCGACCTTAAAGGTTGCGATTAAACTTGATGAAATCAACCAGACGCAGGTTGTAAAAGACATTCTCGACCATGCGAAACTGACAGACCGACACAAGCAGATTTTGAAGCAACAGTCAGTAAAAGAACAGGACGTGATAACAACAAAAAAATAACTCAAATACAAATTCATTGAATATAGAGAGGAGAACATTTTTATGAATTTTGGACAAAACCTTTATAACTGGTTTCTATCAAACGCTCAATCACTGGTGCTTTTAGCAATCGTTGTGATTGGCTTGTATCTTGGCTTCAAGCGTGAGTTTAGCAAACTGATTGGCTTTTTAATTATTGCGATTATTGCGGTTGGCTTAGTCTTCAACGCTGCTGGAGTAAAAGACATTTTACTAGAGCTATTCAATCGCATTATTGGTGCTTAAATAAAACCGTTCTTTTGTGGAATATAAGTGGTTTTCTTATGTTCCGCAAAGGAATGGTACACCAAACGAAGTGCGGTAGGGATTTTTGAATCTCTACAAAGAAAGGACGTGAATATATGGACGATATGCAAGTCTATATTGCGAATTTAGGCAAATACAATGAGGGCGAATTGGTCGGTGCGTGGTTTACCTTTCCCATTGACTTTGAGGAAGTCAAAGAGAAAATCGGCTTGAATGATGAATATGAGGAATACGCCATTCATGACTACGAGTTACCCTTTACGGTTGACGAATACACTTCCATTGGCGAACTCAATCGACTATGGGAAATGGTATCGGAATTACCCGAAGAATTACAATCGGAGCTATCTGCTCTGCTCACTCATTTTTCAAGCATTGAAGAACTAAGCGAACATCAAGAGGATATTATCATTCATTCCGATTGTGATGATATGTATGACGTGGCACGCTACTACATTGAAGAAACGGGTGCTTTAGGCGAAGTACCAGCTAGTCTTCAAAACTATATTGATTATCAAGCCTATGGTCGGGATTTAGACCTTTCAGGAACGTTTATCTCAACCAATCATGGGATTTTTGAAATCGTCTATTAAATCTGTCGGTACATTACTACTGGCAGATTTTCTATTTTACGGGGTGGCTCAATCAGCTACCCCTATTTTTTATGAAAGGATTGATTACATGAAGAAAATACGAAGCTATACCAGTATCTGGTCTGTGGAAAAGGTACTGTATTCTATCAATGATTTTAGACTTCCGTTTCCCATAACCTTTACGCAAATGACATGGTTTGTCGTGTCACTCTTTGCAGTGATGATACTTGGCAACTTGCCCCCTCTTTCCATGATAGAGGGAGCATTTCTCAAATACTTTGGGATTCCTGTGGCTTTCACATGGTTTATGTCTACAAAAACTTTTGATGGTAAAAAGCCTTATGGATTTTTGAAGTCTGTCATTGCTTATGCACTGCGACCAAAGCTGACCTATGCAGGAAAAAAAGTAACGCTTGGCAGAAACCAGCCACAAGAAGCCATTACAGCAGTTAGGAGTGAATTTTATGGCATATCCAATTAAATACATTGAAAACAATCTCGTCTGGAATAAAGACGGGGAATGTTATGCTTACTATGAGCTTGTTCCTTACAATTACTCATTTCTAAGTCCAGAACAGAAAATACAAGTGCATGATTCTTTCAGACAGCTTATCGCACAAAATCGTGATGGCAAAATTCATGCTTTACAAATCAGTACAGAATCCAGCATACGTTCTGCACAAGAGCGTTCCAAAAATGAAGTCACTGGCAAGCTCAAAGCGGTTGCCTATGACAAAATCGACCAACAGACAGACGCTTTAATATCCATGATTGGCGAAAATCAAGTGAACTACCGTTTCTTTATCGGCTTTAAGTTGCTTCTCAACGATCAGGAGTTTTCTATGAAAAGTCTTACCGTTGAAGCAAAAAATGCTTTGTCTGATTTTGTCTATGATGTGAACCATAAGCTGATGGGCGATTTTGTTAGTATGAGTAATGATGAAATCCTGCGTTTTCAGAAGATGGAAAAGCTCTTAGAAAATAAAATCTCTCGTCGTTTCAAAATCCGCAGGTTAGATAAGGACGACTTCGGCTATCTGATTGAACACCTTTACGGACAGACAGGCACTGCCTATGAAGAGTATGAGTACCATCTATCAAAGAAAAAGCTGGATAATGAAACGCTGATTAAATACTATGACTTGATTAAGCCTACTCGCTGTTTGGTGGAAGAAAAACAGCGATATTTGAAAATCCAGCAGGAAGATGAAACCGTCTATGTAGCTTACTTTACCATTAACAGCATTGTCGGAGAACTGGACTTCCCGTCCTCTGAAATCTTCTACTACCAGCAACAGCAATTTACATTCCCGATTGATACGTCAATGAATGTGGAAATTGTAGCGAATCGTAAAGCCCTATCTACTGTCCGCAATAAAAAGAAAGAACTGAAAGACTTGGATAACCACGCTTGGCAAAGTGATAATGAAACCAGCTCCAATGTGGCGGAAGCTCTGGAAAGTGTGAATGAGCTGGAAACCAATTTAGACCAAAGCAAGGAATCTATGTACAAGCTGTCTTATGTGGTAAGGGTATCAGCAAATGATCTTGACGAACTCAAACGTCGTTGTAATGAAGTGAAAGATTTTTATGACGATTTAAGCGTAAAACTGGTACGACCATTTGGGGATATGCTCGGCTTACATGAAGAATTTTTACCTGCCAGCAAGCGTTATATGAATGATTATATTCAATACGTGACCTCTGATTTCCTCGCTGGTTTAGGTTTTGGTGCTACTCAAATGCTGGGGGAAAATGAGGGGATTTATGTTGGCTACAGCTTAGATACTGGACGCAATGTCTATCTGAAACCTGCTCTTGCCAGTCAAGGGGTTAAGGGTTCAGTAACCAATGCGTTAGCGTCGGCTTTTGTTGGTTCGCTGGGTGGTGGTAAATCCTTTGCGAATAACCTTATCGTCTATTATGCGGTGCTTTATGGGGCACAAGCAGTGATTGTAGACCCAAAAGCAGAACGTGGCAGATGGAAAGAAACCTTGCCAGAGATTTCCCATGAAATCAATATCGTCACTCTGACTTCTGATGAGAAAAACAAAGGCTTACTTGACCCTTATGTGATTATGAAAAATCCCAAAGATTCTGAATCACTGGCTATTGATATTCTGACATTCCTTACGGGGATTTCCTCTCGTGATGGGGAACGCTTCCCAATCCTTAGAAAAGCCATTCGTGCAGTAACCAATAGTGAAGTACGAGGGTTGATGAAAGTGATTGAGGAATTACGGGTTGAGAATACGCCACTAAGTACCAGTATAGCCGACCATATCGAAAGTTTTACAGACTATGACTTTGCACATTTATTATTCAGTAATGGTTATGTGGAGCAGTCTATCAGCTTAGAAAAACAACTGAACATTATACAGGTTGCGGACTTGGTACTTCCCGACAAGGAAACTTCCTTTGAGGAATATACCACTATGGAGCTTTTATCCGTTGCTATGCTGATTGTCATTAGTACCTTTGCTTTAGACTTTATCCATACAGACCGAAGCATTTTCAAGATTGTAGATTTAGACGAAGCATGGAGCTTTTTACAGGTAGCACAAGGAAAAACACTATCTATGAAGCTGGTTCGGGCTGGTCGTGCTATGAACGCTGGGGTATATTTCGTGACCCAAAATACAGACGACCTCTTAGATGAAAAACTGAAAAATAACCTCGGCTTAAAATTTGCATTTCGTTCCACTGACCTTAACGAGATTAAAAAGACCTTAGCCTTTTTTGGTGTAGACCCAGAGGACGAAAACAATCAGAAGCGATTGCGTGATTTGGAAAACGGGCAATGCCTTATCAGTGATTTATATGGTCGTGTCGGTGTGATACAGTTCCACCCTGTATTTGAAGAACTGCTCCATGCCTTTGATACCAGACCACCTGTGCGAAAAGAGGTGTAAATGTGAAACCATCAATAGTAAACAGAATAAAATCAAACTGGACGCTGAAACGTCTAGGTAAAGTGGCAATGACAGTGGCTTTCACACTTGTGATTGCCATTTTTCTTTTAGCCATGCTGGGAACGGTGGTTCAAGCTGCGGGCTTGGTAGATGATACGGTCAATGTGGCAAATGAATACAGCCGATACCCACTTGAAAACTATCAACTGGATTTTTATGTGGATAATAGCTGGGGCTGGCTTCCGTGGAACTGGTCGGACGGGATTGGAAAACAGGTCATGTATGGACTATATGCCATTACCAATTTTATTTGGACAATCAGTTTGTATGTTTCCAATGCGACAGGTTACTTAGTACAGGAAGCCTATTCCTTAGACTTCATTTCCGCTACAGCAGATTCCATTGGTAAGAATATGCAGACCTTAGCTGGTGTGAGTGCAAACGGATTTTCAACAGAGGGTTTCTATGTTGGATTCCTCTTACTCTTGATTTTGGTTCTTGGGGTTTATGTTGCCTATACGGGACTGATAAAGAGAGAAACCACAAAGGCAATTCATGCCATTATGAATTTTGTGCTGGTGTTTATCCTATCGGCTTCCTTTATTGCCTACGCTCCCGACTACATTAAAAAAATCAATGACTTTTCATCAGACATCAGTAATGCCAGTTTATCACTTGGCACGAAGATTGTCATGCCCCATTCCGATAGTCAAGGCAAGGACAGCGTGGACTTAATCAGAGATAGCCTGTTTTCCATACAGGTTCAGCAACCGTGGCTACTGCTTCAATACAACAGTTCAGACATTGAAAGTATCGGTATTGACCGTGTGGAAAGCCTGCTCTCCACCAGCCCAGATTCCAACAATGGCGAAGACAGAGAAAAAATTGTTGCGGAAGAAATTGAAGACAGAAGCAATACCAATCTAACCATTACAAAGACCATTAACCGTTTAGGTACAGTCTTCTTCCTATTTGTCTTCAATATTGGGATTTCCATATTTGTATTCCTATTAACAGGAATCATGATTTTCTCGCAGGTACTTTTTATCATCTATGCTATGTTTCTGCCTGTGAGCTTTATTTTAAGCATGATTCCATCATTTGATGGTATGTCAAAACGAGCCATAACAAAGCTCTTTAATACCATTTTGACACGAGCTGGAATCACATTGATTATTACGACAGCATTTAGTATTTCAACCATGCTCTATACCTTATCGGCTGGTTATCCGTTCTTTTTGATTGCTTTTCTACAGATTGTGACCTTTGCAGGAATCTACTTCAAGCTGGGCGATTTAATGAGTATGTTTTCTCTACAGAGTAACGATTCTCAAAGTGTGGGAAGTCGTGTGATGAGAAAACCTCGTATGCTTATGCACGCTCACATGCACCGTCTACAGCGGAAACTTGGACGTTCCATGACTACTCTAGGGGCTGGGTCTGCCATTGTTACAGGTAAAAAAGGACAGTCGGGTTCGGGGAGTTCTGCAAGGACACAAGCAGATCACTCCCGACCAGACGGAAAGGAAAAATCAACACTTGGAAAACGTATCGGTCAAACCATCGGTACAGTAGCTGATACCAAAGACAGAATGGTAGACACTGCTAGTGGTTTGAAAGAACAGGTTAAAGATTTGCCGACCAATGCAAGATATGCAGTATATCAAGGAAAATCCAAAGTAAAAGAGAATGTCCGTGATTTAACCAGTAGTATTTCTCAAACCAAAGCGGACAGAGCCAGTGGACGCAAGGAACAGCAGGAACAAAGGCGAAAAACCATTGCGAAGCGTCGCTCTGAAATGGAACAGGTCAAACAGAAAAAACAGCCTGCTTCTTCTGTTCATGAAAGACCGACTACAAGACAAGAACAATATCATGATGAACAGACCTCAAAACAGTCTAATATTCAGACTTCATATAAGGAATCTCAACAAGCCAAACAAGAGCGTCCAGCAGTTAAGTCCGATTTTTCAAGTCCAAAAGTGGAACGCCAAGGCAATACCGTTCAAGAAAAAACCGTTCAAAAGCCAGCAACTTCAACCACTACAGCAGATAGAACTTCACAACGTCCAATCACAAAAGAACGTCCGTCTACTGTTCAAAGAGTACCACTACAAAATACAAGAAGTAGACCACCAATCAAAACCGCCACCATTAAGAAAGTCGGTAAGAAACCATGAAGTTGAAAACTTTAGTGATTGGTGGTTCTGGATTATTCTTGATGGTCTTCTCACTGCTTCTGTTTGTTGCCATTTTATTTTCAGATGAACAGGACAGCGGAATTTCCAATATTCATTATGGAGGTGTGAATGTTTCCGCAGAAGTGCTGGCTCATAAGCCTATGGTAGAAAAATATGCCAAAGAATATGGCGTTGAAGAATATGTCAACATACTTCTTGCGATTATACAGGTGGAATCGGGCGGTACTGCGGAAGATGTTATGCAGTCCTCGGAATCCCTCGGTCTTCCACCTAATTCATTGAGTACAGAAGAATCCATTAAGCAAGGTGTGAAGTATTTCAGTGAATTATTAGCCAGTAGCGAAAGGCTCAGTGTAGATTTAGAATCGGTTATCCAGTCCTACAATTATGGTGGTGGTTTCTTAGGGTATGTGGCTAATCGTGGAAATAAATATACCTTTGAACTGGCTCAAAGTTTCTCAAAAGAGTATTCAGGTGGCGAAAAAGTGTCTTACCCCAATCCCATAGCCATACCTATCAATGGGGGCTGGCGATACAACTATGGCAATATGTTTTATGTGCAACTGGTAACGCAGTATCTTGTCACAACAGAGTTTGATGATGATACGGTACAAGCCATCATGGACGAAGCACTGAAATATGAGGGCTGGCGATACGTTTACGGTGGAGCTTCCCCGACTACTTCTTTTGATTGTAGCGGACTGACACAATGGACGTATGGAAAAGCTGGAATTAACTTACCACGAACCGCACAACAGCAATATGATGTGACCCAGCATATCCCACTATCGGAAGCACAAGCTGGCGATTTGGTTTTCTTTCATTCTACCTATAACGCTGGCTCTTATATTACTCATGTTGGGATATACCTTGGCAATAACCGTATGTTTCATGCAGGCGACCCAATCGGTTATGCCGACTTAACAAGCCCCTACTGGCAACAGCATTTAGTGGGAGCAGGACGAATCAAACAATGAGAAAGGAAGATTTAATGATGAAATTTAGAAAAAATCAGAATAAAGAAAAACAGATACCAAAGGAAAAGA
Source organism: Enterococcus sp. DIV1090 (assembly GCF_050537975.1). Classification (NCBI taxonomy): domain Bacteria; kingdom Bacillati; phylum Bacillota; class Bacilli; order Lactobacillales; family Enterococcaceae; genus Enterococcus; species Enterococcus sp. DIV1090. The sequence continues at coordinate 1,157,554 of NZ_CP172917.1, forward strand.
AACCTCGTGTCTATAAGGTCAATCCTCATAAAAAGGTTGTGATTGCCTTGTGGGTACTTTTAGGGCTTAGTTTCAGCTTTGCGATATTCAAGCACTTTACAGCTATAGATACTCATACTATTCACGAAACAACTATCATAGAAAAGGAATACGTTGATACTCATCATGTAGAAAATTTTGTAGAGAACTTTGCGAAAGTCTACTATTCATGGGAGCAATCCGATAAGTCCATTGATAATCGAATGGAAAGTCTAAAAGGCTATCTGACAGATGAACTTCAAGCTCTCAATGTTGATACAGTACGCAAAGATATTCCTGTATCGTCTTCTGTAAGAGGATTTCAGATATGGACGGTAGAGCCAACTGGCGACAATGAGTTTAATGTAACCTACAGTGTAGACCAGCTCATTACAGAGGGAGAAAATACAAAGACCGTCCACTCTGCTTATATAGTGAGTGTCTATGTAGATGGTTCTGGAAATATGGTACTGGTTAAGAATCCGACCATTACCAACATACCTAAGAAATCAAGTTATAAACCAAAAGCCATTGAAAGTGAGGGGACGGTTGATTCCATTACAACCAATGAAATCAATGAGTTTTTAACGACGTTCTTCAAGCTCTATCCTACAGCGACAGCCAGTGAACTTTCCTACTATGTGAATGACGGGATATTAAAACCAATCGGAAAAGAGTACATCTTTCAAGAACTGGTAAATCCTATTCACAATCGTAAGGATAATCAAGTCACGGTATCGCTGACAGTGGAGTATATCGACCAGCAGACCAAAGCAACGCAGGTATCTCAATTTGATTTGGTACTTGAAAAGAACGGGAGTAATTGGAAGATTATAGAATAACAAATATTGGTACATTATTACAGCTATTTTGTAATCACGTACTCTCTTTGATAAAAAATTGGAGATTCCTTTACAAATATGCTCTTACGTGCTATTATTTAAGTATCTATTTAAAAGGAGTTAATAAATATGCGGCAAGGTATTATTAAATAAACTGTCAATTTGATAGCGGGAACAAATAATTGGATGTCCTTTTTTAGGAGGGCTTAGTTTTTTGTACCCAGTTTAAGAATACCTTTATCATGTGATTCTAAAGTATCCGGAGAATATCTGTATGCTTTGTATGCCTATGGTTATGCATAAAAATCCCAGTGATAAGAGTATTTATCACTGGGATTTTTATGCCCTTTTGGGCTTTTGAATGGAGGAAAATCACATGAAAATTATTAATATTGGAGTTTTAGCTCATGTTGATGCAGGAAAAACTACCTTAACAGAAAGCTTATTATATAACAGTGGAGCGATTACAGAATTAGGAAGCGTGGACAAAGGTACAACGAGGACGGATAATACGCTTTTAGAACGTCAGAGAGGAATTACAATTCAGACAGGAATAACCTCTTTTCAGTGGGAAAATACGAAGGTGAACATCATAGACACGCCAGGACATATGGATTTCTTAGCAGAAGTATATCGTTCATTATCAGTTTTAGATGGGGCAATTCTACTGATTTCTGCAAAAGATGGCGTACAAGCACAAACTCGTATATTATTTCATGCACTTAGGAAAATGGGGATTCCCACAATCTTTTTTATCAATAAGATTGACCAAAATGGAATTGATTTATCAACGGTTTATCAGGATATTAAAGAGAAACTTTCTGCCGAAATTGTAATCAAACAGAAGGTAGAACTGTATCCTAATGTGTGTGTGACGAACTTTACCGAATCTGAACAATGGGATACGGTAATAGAGGGAAACGATGACCTTTTAGAGAAATATATGTCCGGTAAATCATTAGAAGCATTGGAACTCGAACAAGAGGAAAGCATAAGATTTCAGAATTGTTCTCTGTTCCCTCTTTATCATGGAAGTGCAAAAAGTAATATAGGGATTGATAACCTTATAGAAGTTATTACTAATAAATTTTATTCATCAACACATCGAGGTCCGTCTGAACTTTGCGGAAATGTTTTCAAAATTGAATATACAAAAAAAAGACAACGTCTTGCATATATACGCCTTTATAGTGGAGTACTACATTTACGAGATTCGGTTAGAGTATCAGAAAAAGAAAAAATAAAAGTTACAGAAATGTATACTTCAATAAATGGTGAATTATGTAAGATTGATAGAGCTTATTCTGGAGAAATTGTTATTTTGCAAAATGAGTTTTTGAAGTTAAATAGTGTTCTTGGAGATACAAAACTATTGCCACAGAGAAAAAAGATTGAAAATCCGCACCCTCTACTACAAACAACTGTTGAACCGAGTAAACCTGAACAGAGAGAAATGTTGCTTGATGCCCTTTTGGAAATCTCAGATAGTGATCCGCTTCTACGATATTACGTGGATTCTACGACACATGAAATTATACTTTCTTTCTTAGGGAAAGTACAAATGGAAGTGATTAGTGCACTGTTGCAAGAAAAGTATCATGTGGAGATAGAACTAAAAGAGCCTACAGTCATTTATATGGAGAGACCGTTAAAAAATGCAGAATATACCATTCACATCGAAGTGCCGCCAAATCCTTTCTGGGCTTCCATTGGTTTATCTGTATCACCGCTTCCGTTGGGAAGTGGAATGCAGTATGAGAGCTCGGTTTCTCTTGGATACTTAAATCAATCATTTCAAAATGCAGTTATGGAAGGGATACGCTATGGTTGTGAACAAGGATTGTATGGTTGGAATGTGACGGACTGTAAAATCTGTTTTAAGTATGGCTTATACTATAGCCCTGTTAGTACCCCAGCAGATTTTCGGATGCTTGCTCCTATTGTATTGGAACAAGTCTTAAAAAAAGCTGGAACAGAATTGTTAGAGCCATATCTTAGTTTTAAAATTTATGCGCCACAGGAATATCTTTCACGAGCATACAACGATGCTCCTAAATATTGTGCGAACATCGTAGACACTCAATTGAAAAATAATGAGGTCATTCTTAGTGGAGAAATCCCTGCTCGGTGTATTCAAGAATATCGTAGTGATTTAACTTTCTTTACAAATGGACGTAGTGTTTGTTTAACAGAGTTAAAAGGGTACCATGTTACTACCGGTGAACCTGTTTGCCAGCCCCGTCGTCCAAATAGTCGGATAGATAAAGTACGATATATGTTCAATAAAATAACTTAGTGTATTTTATGTTGTTATATAAATATGGTTTCTTGTTAAATAAGATGAAATATTTTTTAATAAAGATTTGAATTAAAGTGTAAAGGAGGAGATAGTTATTATAAACTACAAGTGGATATTGTGTCCTGTATGTGGAAATAAAACACGATTAAAGATAAGGGAAGATACTGAATTAAAAAAATTCCCCCTCTATTGTCCGAAATGCAGACAAGAAAATTTAATTGAAATAAAGCAGTTCAAAGTAACTGTGATTACAGAGCCAGACGCAAAGACGCAGAGCCGATAAAATGAGATTAATACAATCTCATTTTATCGGCTCTTTCCGTTATGTATGGATTCTTTTAATTAGTCTTCGATGTTTCTTGCTTCGTTGATACCGCTGGCTAAAGATTCCATTAAGGATAGTTCTTTGTCTGTAAAGCTATCCATGTATTTCTCTATCTGTAATCGTCGGGTGCTTTTTACCAAGTTATTAGCAGGTAAGAAAAATTCATCAACGGAAACATGAAGTAACGATACAAGGTCATAAAGAACTTGTATGCTGGGGTGTTGCCCTTTATTTTCAATATTAGTTAAGTACCGTGGGTCAATTTCAATCAATGCTCCCACTTGTTCACGAGTTAAACCTCGTTTCAATCGAGCTTCTTTAATGGCTAAACCAAAGGCTCTAAAATCATATTTATCTTCTTTTTTACGCATAGTAGACCACCTCTATACATTTTATTGTTCCTACTGAATTAAAAACAGGTATAGAAAAACGTGTTATATGGTTTATAGGTTTATATTTAATAAAAAGCACTACTAAACGCCAATAAAAAAAACCGTTATATGGTAGTGCTATTTACGCTGTTAAAATATTGTATATTACTTCCAAATGGCGGTTTGTTGGAGGTCAACGTCGCCATGAAGTACATCATATACAATAAATTTCCTTACATTGGGTTCTTGTCAAAAAAAGTCGTCTATCTGCAATAGATAAGTACGTCCACCAATGTGGTTTTATAAATCATATAGATAGAATAACAGAAGCATGTAAACAGAGAAATAAATCTGTTTATATGCTTTTTTGGCTATTCAGAACTTTTTTACAAAGTTTATTTATCAGTAATGCAACAAATCCCCCTTTCACATTGGGACTAAGAGTGAAAGGAGATAAACGAGCAAGGCTCACTTCCTTTCCTAGACAGAAAGGGGGTGAGAAACATGAAACCATCTTCTTTTCAGACCACAATAGAAAATCAGTTTGACTATATCTGTAAACGTGCTATGGAAGACGAGCGAAAGAATTATATGCTTTATCTTTCAAGGATTGCAAAGCGTGAGGTGTCCTTTTCGGATGTTGGCGATTATCTTGTTAGCCAGTTTGCGACAACAGATAACTATTCAACTGACTTTCAGATTTTTACACTCAATGGGTTATCAGTAGGCGTTGAAAATGATTTGTTGAGTGAAGCATTACGTGAGTTGCCAGACAAGAAACGTGAAATTCTACTGCTGTTTTACTTTATGGACATGAGCGATTCAGAAATTGCAGACCTGTTGAAATTGAACCGTTCTACTGTCTATCGGCATAGAACCAGTGGACTAGCCTTAATTAAAAAGTTTATGGAGGAATTTGAAGAATGAAAACACAATATCCTATGATTCCCTTTCCTCTCATTGTAAAGGCAACAGATGGCGATACCGAAGCGATTAACCAGATTCTACATCATTACAGAGGGTACATAACGAAGCGTTCCCTACGACTTATGAAAGATGAATATGGCAATCAAAGTATGGTCGTTGATGAAGTCTTACGTGGAAGAATGGAAACCAGACTGATTACAAAGATTTTGTCATTTGAAATTAAGTAATATCCTCTCTCCTTTCGTGGAAGCGTGCTAAACCATTCCACGCTTCCCGAACAGGGAGGTTTGTTATTCCACCAAAGCATATTGAGCTTTCAATGTGTTTTGATAGGCTAACGAGCCATTGTTCTTTGAAAACTGAATAAAAGTAATCGAATACGTTTCGATAAGAAAAGAGCCAACGGAACTAACCGCCATGACCTATCTTATAAAGATAGCGAGCGATTCATGTTAGTGATCCGAGAAGCAATCTTTAGCAGGATTGCCTGCAACGACATTCTTATCGTGATAATGATACTCCCATACAGTCAATAGTCCGAGCGTGATAAAACCGTCGCAGGCAATGAGTATGGCTACATGAGAACCATGCAGGGGTGGAACTCCCGTGAGCTTTGCTAAAGCTGTTCGATTGCTGGTAAAACAACTTTTATGAAATCCAAATAAGTGATTTGGAAAGGAGGATTTTATGAAGCAGACTGACATTCCTATTTGGGAACGTTATACCCTAACCATTGAAGAAGCGTCAAAATATTTTCGTATTGGCGAAAACAAGCTACGACGCTTGGCAGAGGAAAATAAAAATGCAAATTGGCTGATTATGAATGGCAATCGTATTCAGATTAAACGAAAACAATTTGAAAAAATTATAGATACATTGGACGCAATCTAGCGTCGCCAAAGGGTCTTGTATATGATAAAATAGTATTAAGTCGTATCAAGGCTCTTTCCATAAAGGAAAGGAGCAAATGCCATGTCAGAAAAAAGACGTGACAATAAAGGTCGAATCTTAAAGACTGGAGAGAGCCAACGAAAAGACGGAAGATACTTATACAAATATATAGATTCATTTGGAGAACCGCAATTTGTTTACTCGTGGAAACTTGTGGCTACAGACCGAGTACCAGCAGGAAAGCGTGATTGTATCTCACTTAGAGAGAAAATCGCAGAGTTACAGAAAGACATTCATGATGGTATTGATGTTGTAGGAAAGAAAATGACACTCTGCCAGCTTTACGCAAAACAGAACGCTCAAAGACCAAAGGTTAGAAAAAACACTGAAACTGGACGCAAATATCTTATGGATATTTTGAAGAAAGACAAGTTAGGTGTAAGAAGTATTGACAGTATTAAGCCATCAGACGCTAAAGAATGGGCTATTAGAATGAGTGAAAATGGTTATGCTTATCAAACCATCAATAACTACAAACGTTCTTTAAAGGCTTCATTCTATATTGCTATACAAGATGATTGTGTTCGGAAGAATCCATTTGACTTTCAACTGAAAGCAGTTCTTGATGATGATACTGTCCCTAAGACCGTACTAACAGAAGAACAGGAAGAAAAACTGTTAGCCTTTGCAAAAGCTGATAAAACCTACAGCAAAAATTATGATGAAATTCTGATACTCTTAAAAACAGGTCTTCGTATTTCAGAGTTTGGTGGTTTGACACTTCCAGATTTAGATTTTGAGAATCGTCTTGTCAATATAGACCATCAGCTATTGAGAGATACTGAAATTGGGTACTACATTGAAACACCAAAGACCAAAAGTGGCGAACGTCAAGTTCCTATGGTTGAAGAAGCCTATCAAGCATTTAAGCGAGTGTTAGCGAATCGAAAGAATGATAAGCGTGTTGAGATTGATGGATATAGTGATTTCCTCTTTCTTAATAGAAAGAACTATCCAAAAGTGGCAAGTGATTACAACGGCATGATGAAAGGTCTTGTTAAGAAATACAATAAGTATAACGAGGATAAATTGCCACACATCACTCCACATAGTTTGCGACATACATTCTGTACCAACTATGCAAATGCAGGAATGAATCCAAAGGCATTACAGTACATTATGGGACATGCTAATATAGCCATGACGCTGAACTATTACGCACATGCAACATTCGATTCTGCAATGGCAGAAATGAAACGCTTGAATAAAGAGAAGCAACAGGAGCGTCTTGTTGCTTAGTAGTACAAATGAATTTACTACTTATTTACCACTTCTGACAGCTAAGACATGAGGAAATATGCAAAGAAACGTGAAGTATCTTCCTACAGTAAAAATACTCGAAAGCACATAGAATAAGGCTTTACGAGCATTTAAGAAAATATAAAAAGATAATTAGAAATTTATACTTTGTTTATTAAGAAAAAATAGGTCTTAAGATGTATCTTTTGAGATTTATTTGGAAATTACTACTCTTTTTATTTAAAAATTGGTACACTATTACTAGGTTATAGCACAGAAAGGAGTGTGGGAAAAGTGTTAGAAGGTCTACCATTGGAAACGGTTTATTTTTATGCATTAGTGGGGAGCGCGGTCCTCGCTTTTTTACTAATTATTTTTGGGGATGTTTTTAATTTTGATGGACCGGTGGACCCAATGCTGATTATTCCATGGATTGCTTTCACCTCGCTGTTTGGGTACCTTGGGGAAGAGTTAACAGCGGTGAATAGTTGGCTTATTTTAATTGTCAGTGGTATTCTTTCAACCATTATTGTTTTCTTCCTAAATTTTTATGTGTTGGTCCCTTTGAAAAATTCGGAGGCCACAATTTCTATTTCGGAAAAAGACATGGAGGGTCGTGTTGCTACTGTGATTACCCCAATTCCTGTCCGGGGAATGGGCGAGATTCAATTGAAGAGTGTCACAGGTTCGTTAAGTCGACCAGCAGCATTTTATGTGCCACAAGAAGTGGCTGCGCCAAGAGGTAGTGAGGTATTGATTATTGAATTGAAAGAACGGGTTTGTTATGTCATTCCTTACGAAGGCAGTCTAAAAATATAGAGTAGGAGAGAAGAAAATGGGAATTTTGTTACCGATTATTATTGCAGTTTTAGTATTATTAATGTTATTAATTGTGTTTGTTTCTAAATATCAGACAGCCAAACCTGATGAAGCGTTAATTATCAGCGGGAGCTATCTAGGCTCTAAAAATGTTCATGTAGACGAAGGTGGCAACAAAATTAAAATCGTTCGTGGCGGTGGTGCGTTTGTCTTACCAGTGTTCCAACGTTCAAATCGAATTAGTTTGCTTTCAAGTAAATTAGATGTTTCTACACCAGAAGTGTACACAGAACAAGGGGTTCCTGTAATGTGTGATGGGACATCAATCATTAAAATTGGTTCGTCAGTTGAAGAAATTGCGACAGCAGCGGAACAATTTTTAGGAAAAACAACGGAAGAATTAGAAAATGAAGCACGTGAAGTATTAGAAGGACATTTACGTTCGATTTTAGGTTCAATGACAGTGGAAGAAATTTACCAAAATCGTGATAAATTTAGCCAAAGTGTACAAGAAGTTGCCAGTGTTGACTTAGCTAAAATGGGCTTAGTTATTGTGTCGTTCACAATTAAAGAAGTTCGTGATAAAAATGGATACTTGGATTCATTAGGGAAACCAAGAATCGCTCAAGTTAAACGTGATGCAGATATTGCTGAAGCAGAAGCCTTGAAAGAAACTCGCATCAAAAAAGCGGAAGCAGAAAAAGAATCACAACAAGCGGAATTGCAACGTCAAACAGAAATTGCAGAAGCTTCAAAAGAAAAAGAATTGAAATTAGCGTTATACAAACAAGAACAAGATATTGCCAAAGCCAAAGCAGACCAAGCCTATAACTTGGAAAGCGCGCGTGCACAACAACACGTGGTGGAACAAGAAATGGAAGTCAAAGTCGTTGAACGTCAAAAACAAATTGAGTTAGAAGAAAAAGAAATTACGCGTCGTGAAAAACAATACGACTCAGAAGTGAAGAAAAAAGCCGATGCAGATCGTTACGCACGCGAACAAGAAGCTCTTGCTCAAAAAGCACGCGAAGTGGCAGAAGCCGAAGCAGAACGCTTCAAAGTTGAAGCATTAGCCGAAGCGGAAGCCAATAAAACGCGTTTAACAGGTCAAGCGCAAGCCGAAGCTATTTTAGCTCGTGGTGCAGCGGAAGCCGAAGCCAAACAAAAGATTGCTGATGCCTTTAAAGAATATGGTGAAGCAGCTGTGTTAAGTATGGTGATGGAAATGTTACCACAATTAATGAAAGAAGCAGCACAACCATTGGGCAACATCGACAAGATTTCAGTGGTAGATACAGGCGCAGGTGGCGAAAATTCTGGCGCCAACCGTATTACCAATTATGCAACAAACTTGTTGGCTGGTACACAAGAAACACTAAAAGAAACAACGGGCCTCGACGTGAAAGAGCTAATTGAAAACTTTTCTAAAAAAGGTACCTCAAATAGCGTGAACTATCATGCAACAGAAGGTTCAGAAAAAGAATAGAAATCAGCCTTTAAGGAGTAGCGAATCGCATTTCGTTACTCCTTAATGCTGCATTGAAACGATAAACGAACAATCTGACAGAGAAATAGCGAGTGCTTGTTTTGTTTCAAAGATTCTGATAACATAGAGTTCTTGGAGGGATAGAGATGTCAAAAAAGAATAAAGATATTGAAGTACGTGTTGAAGAAGAAAAAGCCCAATACAATGGAGCAAATGTTTTAATGAACAAATTATTTATTGGTAAAAAAGAAATCGGTCGTGTCATTCCGCAAAATGATAAAAAATTCATCATTGAAATTGATGGCAAGCAAGAAGGTACAGCAAAAAATCTGGACGAAGCCTTTGAAACAATTATTCGTCAATGGAATTTAAGTGAATAAAAAATAAATAACAATTTTTTAAAAAAAAGGGTTGCTTTTTTCTGGAAAAGATTGTATTATAACTAAGTCAGGTCGTTACAGCGACAATGACTTTTTGGAGGAATAGCGAAGTGGCTAAACGCGACGGACTGTAAATCCGTTCCTTAGGGTTCAGTGGTTCGAATCCACTTTCCTCCATTTTCTTTTTGGGGTATAGCCAAGCGGTAAGGCAACGGACTTTGACTCCGTCATGCGTTGGTTCGAATCCAGCTACCCCAGTTTTCAGAACATTTCTGGTAGAGAGATGTTCTTTTTTTGTATAATTATATAACAAAAATGAGGTAAGATTTTCCTCATGTACAGGCTAGAAAAGTTTTCATTTATATAAGAATATGCTAAAGTATTAAGAAAGAATAGTCTGGAGTTGATAAGAATGAACTTTAAAGAAAAAATTACAGAAATGGTTGAAAATGTTTACGATTTAGCACGCGATGGTAAGTATGATGTCAAAGTTGACTTAATTCCTCGTAAAAAAGGCAACATCAAAAGTGGTGTTAAAATCACTTCTTCAAGAAATACAGCCCACAATATCAAGTGGCGTTCAAAAAACTAATTCGTCTTTAACAGAAACACCGGAGCAGACAAAATTATTGTCTACTCCGGTGTTTTTATTTTTCTAATTCGATACCTAAGACAGTTAAATGCCCATTACCAACTAATTTGATAACTAATTGGGCTAAGTGGTTGGGTGTCATATCTGTTTCGCTAGTAATCCACCAATGAAGGGTACCGATGAAGATAGAGGTCATGTATTCAATAACAAAATCTATCGGTACATCAATATCATTTTCGGTAATACGCAACTGCGAAAAAATCGTCGCATATTTTTCTTCGATAATTTCAGCTAAGCGTTTTCGAAAGTGTTCGTTGAAATTATTGTCCATGATAGTTAAGAAGAAAGATTTGTTCTCTTGAATATTAATATAGAGTTGCGTCAGAAGTTCTTCAATGTGCTTCACACGGACACGGTTGCCATTAACCAGTTGTTGCGAATCAAGAATAGCGGTAAAAGCACTAAGCGTAAAGGTGAATATTGCATCATATAAATGCTGTTTGTCTTTAAAATGAGCATAAAAAGTCGCACGATTAATCATAGCTTCATCAGCAATATCCTGAATCGTCACCGCTTCGTAGCCTTTCGTTTCTACAAGTTTAAAAAAAGCTTCAATAATCATTTTTCTGGTTCGTTGTACTCTAAGGTCTGTTTTCTTTGCCATCATAAATTCCTTTCGAGATAGTCAACATTCGCGGAAACTTTGTTGTTTATCTCACAAAATAGGGTAAATTGCTTGTTGCAAATCATTTAGAACCTTTCTAAAATAGGTATATCTATTATAACAAACAGTTTGTATAATAATCAACAAACTGTTGGGAAATGAAGGGGTATTTTAATTGATGGTTATGAGAGCAGGGATTGATGTTGGGTCAACGACAGTAAAATTAGTATTTTTAAATAAACAAAATCAGCCTATTTTTACAAAATATGAACGCCATTTTTCAGATGTCAAAGCAGCAACGGAACGCATTTTAAAAGAAGGGCTAGCAAGGATCGGTGCAGACCAACCTGTGACAATGAGCATAACTGGCTCTGGTGGTATGGGGCTGGCTGAGGTATTAGGGATTCCCTTTGTTCAAGAGGTTATCGCGTGTACACGAACTGTTGAAACAATAATACCAGAAACGGATGTTGCTATTGAACTTGGCGGAGAAGATGCAAAAATCACTTTTTTTGATGGTGCTTTAGAGCAACGAATGAATGGTAGTTGTGCAGGTGGGACAGGCGCCTTCATCGATCAAATGGCTGTTTTACTTAAAACGGATGCCAATGGAGTGAATGAATTGGCGAAGAATTATCAAACTATTTATCCGATTGCTTCCCGCTGTGGGGTTTTTGCCAAAACGGATGTTCAACCTTTAATCAATGAAGGAGCAGCGAAAGAAGATATCGCGGCGAGTATTTTTCAAGCGGTAGTTAATCAAACAATCGCCGGGTTAGCTGCTGGTCGCAAAATTAAAGGTAAAGTAGCGTTTTTAGGGGGACCTTTATTTTTCATGTCAGAATTGAGAAAACGGTTTGTTGAAACCTTAGCAATTCAGCCAGAAGATGTTATTTTTCCAGAACAACCGCAACTGTTTGTAGCAATGGGTGCAGCACTTTATTCAGAAGATGCAGCCGAATGTACATTGGAAGAATTAATTCAGCGCTTAGTGAACAGCCAGGCTACTGATTTACAGCCGAGCGACACGTTACCACCGTTATTTAACAGCGCAGAAGATTTGGCAGATTTTCGAGAAAGACACGCGCAAGCTCAAGCAACGGAGAAACCTTTATCTCAACATACTGGCGTGACCTTTTTAGGGATTGATGCAGGCTCTACAACGACAAAAGTCACATTGATTGATGAAGATGGTCATTTGTTGTTTTCTTTTTATGGTAATAACCAAGGGCAACCTTTAGAAACCACCATGACAGTACTGAAATCACTTTATCAACAACTGCCTGAAGAAGTTTTTATCGGAAAAGCGGCTGTTACAGGATATGGAGAACAGCTAATAAAAAATGCGTTAAAAGTCGATATTGGTGAAGTTGAAACGATGGCCCATTACAAAGCAGCCAACCATTTTCAGCCAGGTGTGGATTTTATTTTGGATATCGGAGGACAAGATATGAAAGCGATGACCATTAAAAATGGCGTGCTTTCCTCGATACAATTAAATGAAGCTTGTTCTTCTGGGTGCGGTTCCTTTATCGAAACCTTTGCGCAATCTTTAAAATATAATGTGAAGGATTTTGCTTTGGCGGCTTTAGAATCGCAAGCGCCTGTTGATTTAGGTTCTCGGTGTACTGTTTTTATGAACTCAAAAGTGAAACAGGTTCAAAAAGAAGGGGCCTCTGTCGGCGATATTTCTGCTGGACTATCTTATTCAGTCATCAAAAATGCCATTTATAAAGTCATTAAGGTTCGCCGACCTGAAGAATTGGGAGAAAAGATTGTCTGCCAGGGAGGAACATTTTACAATGAAGCGGTCTTGAGAGCTTTTGAAAAAATTAGCGGTCGTGAAGTGGTTCGTCCATCTATTGCTGGTTTGATGGGGGCCTATGGAGCAGCGCTGATTGCTTTGGACGCTTATGAAATTGGGGAAGAAACCACGCTTCTTTCTTTAGAAGAGTTAGCGGCATTTACCTCTGAAAAGGAATTTACTCATTGCGGCTTGTGTGAAAACAATTGTCAATTAACGGTCACAGTGTTTTCAGATGGGCGCCAATTTATTACGGGAAATCGCTGTGAACGTGGTGCACGAATTAAAATTAAACGAGAAGAACGCAAAGTGAATTTGGTTGATTATAAGTACCGCAAGTTATTTAAGTACCGACCTTTGCGGGAAAATAAAGCGTTTCGTGGGCGCGTGGGTATCCCTAGAGTCCTAAACATGTATGAAAATTATCCTTTGTGGCATACATTTTTTACTGACTTGGGCTTTCGGGTCGAATTATCGCCACGTTCTAATAAACAAATCTATGAACAAGGCCTTGAAACGATTCCCAGTGATACGGTTTGTTACCCAGCGAAAATGGCGCATGGACATATTCAAGCATTAATTGATGCGCAAGTGCCAATTATCTTTTATCCTGGTGTCGTTTTTGAACAGCAAGAAACATTGGAAGCGGATAATCATTTTAATTGTCCAATTGTGCAAAGCTACCCAGATGTCATTCGAAATAATGTGGATGCCATCAGAGAGGGCCAAGTGGATTATCGAAATCCCTATCTTAATTTAGCGAATGAAGCTGCAGTTGCCAAAGTTTTAGCTGAAAATTTTGCTGATTTAGGGATTTCCTTAGAAGAAATTCAAACAGCGCTGCATCATGGTTATCAAGAATTAGCAGCTTTTAAAAAAGAAATTCAAGAAAAAGGCGAAGAAACGTTAGCCATGTTAACTGAAAAAGGCCAGAGAGGAATTGTCTTATCGGGACGACCGTATCACTTGGATCCAGAAATTAATCACGGCATTGCCGAAGTCATTACACAGGAAGGATTCCATGTCTTGACAGAAGACAGTATCTCGCATCTTGGAGACGTGCAGAATTTACGTGTGGTGAATCAATGGGTCTATCATTCTCGCTTATATGCGGCGGCTAAAGTAGTGGCTAAGACGAAAAATTTAGAACTTGTCCAACTGAATTCCTTTGGTTGCGGCTTAGATGCTGTGACAACCGATCAAGTAGAAGAAATCATGGATCGGTCTGGCAAAATTTATACAGTCCTCAAAATCGATGAAGGTGCGAATTTGGGCGCAATTCGTATTCGGTTGCGCTCCTTGAAAGCGGCTGTCAATGAGCGGGAGAAGCAACAGTTTGTTCCGCATATGCAAATGGAAGAGCCGGAGAAAATTGTGTTTACAAAACAAATGAAAAAAACACATACCTTACTGTTACCAATGCTTAGCCCGATTCATCAATCTGGATTAGTCGATGTAGCATTACAAGCTTCTGGCTATCATGTCGTCTGTTTGCCTGCGCAAGACAAAGAAGCTGTGAATGTCGGGTTAAAATATGTCAATAATGATGCGTGTTACCCAGCAATTATTTCCATCGGACAACTAGTTGAAGCTTTGGAAAGTGGTCAATATGATTTGGATAATGTCAGTGTCTTAATGACGCAAACAGGGGGCGGTTGCCGCGCAACGAATTACATTCCATTATTACGAAAAGCTTTAAATGATGCTGGTTTTTCTCAAGTTCCTGTAGTTTCAGTTTCGATGGGCAATAAAGGAGTCGAATCCAATCCAGGATTTAAATTTACGTTGCCAATGATCAAGCGCTTAGTAGTTGCCTTTTTATATGGTGACTTATTCGAACGAGTAGTTTATCGAACAAGACCTTATGAAACAGAAAAAGGAATGGTGGATCAACTGCACCAAGATTGGCTAAAAAGAGTGGAAGCCAATGTCCGGAATGGTTCGCTGACACAATTTAATCACTTCATGAAAAAAATTATTCGGACGTTTGATGAAATTCCTTTACAAGAGATAAAAAAACCAAAAGTCGGTGTGGTCGGGGAAATTTTAGTGAAATATTCGCCGACAGCGAATAATGATATTGTGCGTTTGCTAGAAGAAGAAGGTGCTGAAGCAGTTGTGCCAGATATTGTTGGCTTTATGAACTATTCTTTGTACAATCAAATTTGGAAATACGAAAATATGGGCATGTCAAAACAAAGCAAACGTTTAGCAGAATTTGCGATAAAAATCATTGAATTGGTAGAAAAACCAATGGATAAGGCATTGAGAAAATCTGTTCGTTTTGATGGTATTCATTCCATTTATGATATGGCAGCAGATGCAAGTAAAATTTTATCAATTGGCAATCATACGGGTGAAGGTTGGTTTTTAACAGCTGAAATGATTGAGCTCTTAAAACACGAGGTGAATAACATCGTTTGTATGCAGCCGTTTGGGTGTTTACCAAACCATATTGTTGGAAAAGGGGTCGTGAAAGAGCTACGACGTCAATATCCGCAAGCAAACATTGCGGCGGTGGATTATGATCCAGGGGTATCTTTGGTCAATCAGTTGAACCGAATCCGTTTGATGATGGCCACAGCGAACAAGTTGTTGAAAGAAGAAAATGTAAAAAGATAATAACTAATAGAAATTCGTTTAAAAACATTTGACTTGGTCACTTTTTACTGACTAAGCCAAATGTTTTTGTTATAAAAGAAAGTATGCAACTAGACCAACTTTGATAAAAATTCCAATTTCTCTTTTATTTATCATTTTTTGGTTGTTTACAAGGTCTATACCAGTTATAATAGAAGAGGAGATGAACGAAGAGGAGGAAGCGTAAATGGTTCAAAATATACCAATTTATATTCAAATTCACGATAAAATCAAAGAAGATATTGAAAAAGGTGTCTGGAGTATCGGGGATCGTTTGCCCTCTGAGCGAGAATTAGCCTTGAAATTTGATGTTAGTCGAATGACCTTACGCCAAGCCATTCAGACTTTAGCAGACGAAGGGATTTTAGAACGAAAAATTGGTTCAGGAACGTATGTAGCACGTAAGAAAGTTCAAGAAACAATGACAGGTACCACTAGTTTTACAGAAATTACCTTGTCTCAAAATCGCGTTCCTTCTAGTCGGACGGTGTCTTATTTTGTAGCGAAACCTAGTTCTAGTGAGATGGAAAAATTACAACTAGGTCCAGAAGATTCAATTTTACGAATGGAAAGAATTCGTTTTGCGGATGACATTCCGATTTGTTTTGAGGTGGCGAGCATTCCTTATTCATTGGTCTCGCAATATGGCAAATCTGAAATCACGAATTCTTTTTATAAAACACTTGAAGCCAAATCTGGCCACAAAATTGGCCACTCTAACCAAACAATCTCTGCTGTTCAAGCATCGGAACAGATCGCAGAATATTTAGAGATTAAACGAAGCGATGCGATTCTGCGTGTGCGCCAAGTATCCTATTTTGAAAACGGACTACCTTTTGAATATGTTCGTACGCAGTATGCAGGAAGTCGATTTGAGTTTTATTTAGAGAAGTAGAGAAAAAGAATGAATAAAAGATAGGAAAACTTATCACATTGATAAGTTTTCCTATCTTTTAATTTTTTTTGCTAAAGAAATAAATTGTTTTTTTTAATAAAATGTATATTTACTTATTAATTTATCTGACGTTAAAAAATAACGATTTAATGGAATTTATTTATTTTTTAAATATTTTTTAAATAATTTTTATTTATCAGTTATTTTTGTTTTTATTTTGATAAATATTGATTTGGATGGTTTTGTAATGTTGTTTTTAAGAGTTTTTATTTGTTTATTTTATTGTTATAATTATTTTTATGCGAATACGTATATTTTTAAATAGTTGTTGACTATATTTTTTATATATAGTTATAATATTTGTAACAGGTAATAAAACTATAAAAAATGTGGAGGGATTACTTATGGCAGGATCAATTGCTGTAACACCAGAACAACTGAAATCACAAGCGAAAGTATATTCGCAAGCATCGTCTCAAATTCAAGATGCAATTCGTAAAGTGAATTCAATGAACCAACAAATTTCACAACAATGGAAAGGGCAAGCATTTCAAGCGTATCTGGAACAGTACAATCAATTGGAAGGTAATGTCAAACAGATGGAAGAATTATTGATTAGTATTAATCAACAATTAAACAAATATGCAGACACTGTCGCAGAACGTGACCGTCAAGATGCAGGATCATTTGGCTTTTAATTGATCAAAGATTGAAGCGCTAGCGCAATGAATTGCACTAGCGCTTTTTCTAAAGGAGAGAAGATAATGGAAGGGAAAATAAAAAAAGGTATCCCTTTTGCCTTAGCAATTGGAGCAACTTTCTTGTTATTACTTTTTTTCATTCATTTAGGGTTTAAAGATGAGAACGTGACTCGAAGTAGCAAAGATCAGACAACAAAGATGCAGTACGCATTAGTTAATGAAGATAAAGGCGCAAGTTTTGAAGGAAAACGTTATGCATTAGGTTCTGATTTTGTCACATTAATTAACAAAGATACAGCTAATCGATGGGAAACAACGACTCGGAATATCGCAACATCTGGGGTTGAAAATGGACAATTCGATGCCCAAATTATTATTCCGCAAGATTTTTCGGAGAAATTATTGTCACTACAAGCTGTTAGTCCAGAGCAGGCTTCTGTTGAATACCAAGTGCGAGACGGACAAAATGAATTGACCAATCAAGCAATTCAAGACAAAGTAAATACTATTTTGAAAGATTTTAACCAACGCGTAATTCAGATGTATTTTTCCAGTATTGTTGGAAATTTAGTTATCGCACAACAAAACGTTAACCAAATTACTGATACGCAGTTGCTGTATCAAGATCAATTAGAAGAAACAATTCAGCAACCATTTAAAGAAATTCCCATGAATTATACGACAGTATTAAGTACGGCTAGTATTTTAGATGAGGACAATAAATTATTTACAAACGAGCAAGAAGCGTTTGTAAAATCAGTACAAACCTTATTAGAAAGCAATAATCAGAGCTTAGAATCAACTAGTAAGACAACGGAAGATACGAAAAAATCAGTGGGCGAGTATTCGAAAGAAGCAAATGAAAAAATAAAAAAATCAATTGCACAATTTAATGAACAGTTTGAGAGACAAAAACAAGAATTGACTAATCAATGGGAAAGTGACACGACAGTATACAAACAACAATTCGATCAACTAAATGGAACGGTAATCAATCAGTTTAGCTCCTTCTACACACCAAGTGAACAAGGAAGCTCAGGGATTTATGCTGACTTTTTATCAGAATCTAAATTATTTCAAGAAACACAAAGCAATCGCATTGGCGAACTACAAAAAGAAATCGCAGAACTACATATGCAAGTAGAACAATTAACTGCGTTAAAAAAGCAAATTGCGGCTACATATTATAATGATCTTGAAGCAACACCTGAGATAGCAACAGACACTCAAATTAAGCAAGCGATTATTCAGTTAATTACGAACGAAAAAGAAAATATACCTAACTTAGATAAAAATTATCAGGAAAGATTGGAAGAATCACTAAGTGAAATTTCTTTTGTAAGTTTAGAAAGACTCGTTAGTGAATTAGAAATGAATAATAGGATTTCAGTTGAACAAGGCAATCTTTTCCGTGATGAGTTACAAATTATTCAGCGATATGCAGAACAGCATGAACTTGATTTCACCAATTCAAGCCGCTTTATGTATTTGGAACCTAAACAACTTCATGAAGATACTATAGCGATTCCACAAGAAAAAGTAACTTTTTCACTAGCGACAAATCAAGAGTCGGTTATTTCATTACGACAAACCAATACACAAAATGGCGAATTGTCATTTCTTTTAGATGATTCAAAAGTTCAAACAATTAAAACATCTTTGAATCAGCAGTTAGCAGGTGCAGGTTACAGCATTGATATTTCAGCAATTACCCCGACACAGCTAACAATTACCAAACCAGTGAAAATACAAGCTGAGATTCCTGAGAATGATGAAGTGAACGAAGAAAATACGCAAGAAGAGTTGGCAGAAGAATCTGAAGAAGAATCTGAAAAAGTAACTGAGCCAGCAAATGATTTGCCCCCACTTCCAGAAAAACTTTCCTTAACGATTGACTTACCAATGGCTTGGCAACTGACACCAGAACAACAAAAAACAGCATTTAATCAGATTGATTATTCTTGGTGGGTAAATAATGAGCTTCAAAATGCACGTTCGTTCGCTGTGTATATTGCAATGGACCAACCATTAGTAACCGATATTCCTGAAATCATGAAGCAATTTCAACTTTTAGATACTGTATCACAACAAATTGTGACTTTATATGGTACGCCTAATCAAAGTCTATCTATTCAAGAGTATGCAGCAATGTTAACCGCTCCTGAAAATCAGGATAAAACAATTGAAGAGTTAGCAGGTGAGACATCCATTTATTGGATGTATGACAATATCACTGAAAACGAGCAAACCATGATGATTACAGATAAATTATTAGACGAATATAAAAAAACAGGAAATCAATTATATCGAGAAACAGATGAACAAATTAATCAATTAAAACAATTAATTGGTACTGAGACAGATCAAAATGCAGACGGACGACCTACAACACTTTACGGAACATTAAATTTAATGACAGTCCCTGAAAAATTATTACGAGAAGCGGAGAAATTAAATACATGGTTTGATGAAGCAACAAAACAAGTAAATGCGACATATGCTACTTGGCAAGAAGCTGGAAAAGTGGGAGCTACTTCTGTAATTGATGAAAGAAATCCACATCCAGAAGAAAATCAAACCACCACTTTAGATGTAGAAACAGAAAATTTAGTTAAAATGATGCAAACGTTAATGCAAACAACGAAAGAAACTAGTCTAACAACAGCTGATTCAGCAGCCAAAGTCAAAGATGTTGCCCCGACTATCAAAGAATTGAAAGCCTCAACAACCAAAGTTCAAGATCATGCGCAAAATATCTTAGCAAACTTAAATGATTCAATTGATGAGTCAAAGAAAACAACCAAAGAAAATGAAGAGTATGCCAAAACATTTGAAAAAGTATTGGCTAATACAAGAGACGGCGGTGCTGATAATCCACGGGTATTTAGTTTCCTTGCGAGCCCAATTCAAGGAGAAGGAATCTTTGGCGAAACACGACAAGTCTCTTTAATTCCCTATTACGCTACCTTGATTGTTAGTATTTTAACATTCGTTATTGCGCTAACTTTCCAAGGCTTTATGAAGAAAAGAACAGTTACTGTAGCGGATGCGTTGGTTGAACCAACCAGAGTTTGGCAAAATATACCAAATCTGTTATTACTCTTGATTACGGTTATTTTGTTTGGAAGTGTCTTTTCACTTCTACTGGTGTTCAATGTATCTCAAATAAATCGATTCGCTTGGTTTAGCTATAGTTTCTTAGTATTTGCTAGCGGTGCACTTTTGGTTTGTGCTTGTTTGCGCCAATTTAAAAAACTTACTTTATATGTTTATGGAGCTATGCTGGGGTTATTTTTCATGTTGACACCTTTATTAGGCATTGCAACAAAGGTAGGCTCATTAAGCAATTGGCTCTATCGTTTATCGCCGCTTCAAAATATCCAAAATGGCTTTACTGCTTTAGTAAATGGGATACAAATTAGTTGGGTTAGTTACCTTATTTTAATCGTTTTACTTGTTTTAGGTGTTGTCCTTAACTTGTTTGTACGACCGGAGGAATAGCCATGAGAAAATTAATAAAAATAGTGATTGTTTTAAGTGTTAATATGCTCTATTTGTCATTGTCATCAACAAAAACAAAAGCAGAAGAAGTAGGCGCTTTAAAAATAAATAATCAAGTGATCTACCAAGACAATCAGCAGAAAAAAAATGTAGAAGTGAATTTCATTATTCCAGATTTGTTTTTGCCGATAAAAGCAGAGAGAGAAAAAGAAGTCAATCAAAGTAAAGCGAGGGTTGTCAACGAAGCAAAAAATGATGTATTTAGGACAGAACAGAATGCAAAAACATTAGCAGTTGATAAAAAGGTAAGGCCTTTTCTGTTCAAAGAGACGGCAACGGTCACTTCTCCTGAAAGCATTGAATCTCTTGAGGTTCACCGAGAAATATCCATAAACTTTTGGTTGTACAGTGGTATTTTTTTAGGAAGTATAGTTATTTTATTCGTTGGTGTTTTTCTAGGAAACCGTTTTTCATATCATCGTGCACAAAGCGGAAATTAAGGAGTGAAAGAAACATGAACAAAAGAACATCGATTGGTATCGGCTTACATGTGTCGAATCAAATTATTGATTTGCAAATCCCTAATCAGGTATCAGTTGCACGTTTAAAAGAATTGTTACTCGAATCGTTTGAGCTGTTGCCAAACCGTTTGCCAGCATCATTTGAATTGGTTGTTTTGAATAAACCAATTCATTTAGCTGATAATCAATTAATTGTAGATTATCCATTAGGGAATGGCGACCAACTAGTAGTAAAAGAAATTATAAAGGAGACACATGGATGAGCGAGTTAAAGGATATTTCAGAGACAATCACTTTAGAAGCAACAAAAGAATATGTTCAAGTAACATTACAAGCAAATCAATATCAGTTAGAAAGACTAGAACAGTTTCAACAATTTTTAAAATCAAGTCGTGGATTTTTATCGGGAAAAATAATACAAGCAACGGAAGAAGCGTTAGTGATTCAATACCATAAGGATCAATATATGCAATCCATTTTACAAGCGATAAAAAAAATGGATCAATATGAGCGATTATTGTTAGCGCAAAGAGTTCATTATTTGGTTGATTTCTTAGGTACGCCGGTCCAACCCTTTATTCATCCAGAAAACATCTATATCTTGGGAGAAGAATTATTAATTGCTCATCGTGGTTTTATGCAGGTCATTGTGCCTTATTCAGCAGATGAAAGAGAATTTTTTAAACAATATCGAGCGCTGATTTTAGCAATCTTACATCCAAAGTATGAGTATGAACAATTGATTCAAGGGAATGGCACCCTGAAAGATACGCTATCTAAACAATTACAAGAGGCGAAAACAATTAATGAAATTGAGCAAATCATTGGTGAACAAATCATTCGTCAAAAAGCTAAGCGTGAAGCAGAAACCAAATTAGTGAGTAAAAAAAGTTATTTAACCTTTAAATGGGCCAGCTTAGTGTTATTGGCTTTAACGCTACTTTTTGCAACTACAACAGGTATTTATGTCTTAAAAAAATTACCAGCCCAAGAGCGAGTGAGTTTGGCAGAAGCGCAGTATATTTCTAATGACTATGCAAGTGTTACGAAAACATTAAAAGAAGATACACCAGAAGAATTACCGATAGGAGCTAAGTATGTTGCTGCTGTTAGTTCTGTCCAACTAGATAATTTATCAAATGAACAAAAAACAGCAATTTTAAATAATTTATCTCAAAAATCTAGTGAAAATACCTTACTTTATTGGATTTATATTGGCAAAGGAGACTTTGAAAAATCATTAGATATTGCCCAAAATTTAGGCGATAACCAATATATATTACATGCCTATACAAAATTATATGATGCAACCAAAGCCAATAACAAAATGAACGGCGAGAAAAAACAAGCATTGTTAACAAAATATGAAGAAGCGATTGATAAATACATGAAAATCTTGGGAGGAAAAACGGATGACAACGAAAATCAGTAAAAAATTGGTCTCTGTGAATGATCAAATTCATACATCTAGCATGATTTATTTTGACATTTTTTATTTTGGTCCCCAACTTCTTCACCGTCAAATTACGGCTAAAAACCCAAGTGTTTCAATCAATCAACAATTATTTTTTTACGAAAATGAAGAATTATTCTGTAATGGTGAAACCTTTAATTCTGCTGAAAATTTTTCTGTTTTTCCCCACGAAGAATTGATTACTGTCACCACCAATAAACCGCAGAAAGATTTTTTAATTGCCTCTGCCAAAAATGCTGCGATTTCATTAGAAACAGATGCCATCATCAATATTACACTAACATCAGAAACTGGGGAATATACAGCAACGATTTATCCCGGAGAAGATACGATTTATTACAATCATTATTTAGTTGAAAAAGGAAGCTATGCTTTTGCAGTCGGTGATCAATTAGTTGTCAATGGCTTAATCATTGAAGTTCGGGAAAAACAATTAAAGTTAACAAGTCTAGGAGTTACATATTCCCTGAATCCTTGGCAAATTGTAGAAGAGGAGGTTATTCCAGAATATCCTGTCGATTTCCCGTCATTTCGACGAAGCCCACGGATTCACTTGAAGGAGCCAAAAAAACAAATAGAAATTGCTGCCCCAAAAGCCAAGCAAACAGAAGGGAAAAATGAACTGTTACGGACGATTGTCCCACCTTTAGGAATGGTCGTTTTGAGTGGCGCAACAAGCTTTTTAAGTGGGGGCAATCCAATTATGATGCTTAGTATGGGCGGAGCGAGTTTATTGACGGCTGGTTTTTCAGTCTCTAGTTATTTCACCAATAAAAAAGAAACAAAGCAAAAGAATATCGAACGGACAAATAGCTACGAACAATATTTAATACAAGAGAAAGCTCATTTAAGTATACTGCAACAAGAACAAAAAGAGGCCTTGGAATATATGAATCCTGCCATGAACGAATTAGCCTTAATGACAAAAGAGTATCATGCGCGAATATATGAACGCATGATGACTAATGAAGATTTTTTGACAGTTCGCTTAGGGGTTGGTGAAATTTCTTCAAGTTTTACGACAAATTATCAGTCAACGGAAGATGATTCACTAAGTCAAGAAGCTGAAGAACAATTAGTATGGCCATATAAACAATTAGAAAAGGCGCCGATTGTTGTACCACTAATGGGACAAACCTTAGGATTGGCGGGAACACCTGCTGTTTTAAGGACAGCCATTCAAACGTTGTTATTTCAAGTGTCTGTTTTACATTCCTATCGTGACGTAGAGTTTGTTACTTTAGTACCAGAGGAAGATTATCAGAAAGATTGGCATTCTTGGCGTTGGTTGCCACACGTCAAAATCCGCAGCCTGAATTTGCGTGGGATTGTTCACGATCCTCAAACAAGGGATATGGTTTTAAATTCTTTCTATCAAATGATTACGAAACGTCGTCAACAAGTGCGCGAAGCCGGCAATGAAAAAGTTCACTTTCAACCACAGTACATTCTGTCGATTTTAGAAGAAAGCTGGTTGTCAGGGCATGGCTTAAATGAATTTTTAGCTGAAGATATGAGTCAATATGGTGTGACAGTTATTTGGGGAAAAGATGCTTTAAATATGTTACCAGAAACGACAACTACACTGATTGAGTATCAAAGTAGTGAAGCGGCGACTTTAATTAATCAAAATAATAAATATGTGAACCAAAACTTCGTTCCTAATCATTTACCGACTGCTTATCCGCTTGCTTATGCGATTCAGCGCTTGGCGAATTTGCAGCATGTGGAAGTGGAGAAGAATGCGGTGCCAGAAAGTCTGAGTTTACTTGAGCAATACGAAGTAACAAGGATTGAAGAATTAACTATCGATCAACGTTGGTTGAATGCGCAGCCAAATAAATCAATTCGTTCACTAATTGGCTGGCGTGGTAAATCAGATTATGTCTATTGGGACTTACACGAACGTTTGCATGGGCCTCATGCACTTGTTGGAGGGACCACAGGCTCAGGAAAATCAGAATTTTTAACAACTTATCTAATTGGCTTAGCGATTAATTTTTCTCCTGAAGATATCGGCATGTTGATTATTGATTGGAAAGGTGGCGGAATAGCCAATACATTAGATAAGCTACCGCATTTTATGGGCGCTATTACCAATTTAGACGGAGCCGGAACAGCTAGAGCCTTAGCCAGTATCAAAGCAGAATTGGATAAACGTCAACGAGAATTCGCCAAATATGGTGTGAATAATATCAACGGATATATGAGTTTATACAAACAACGACACGAACCGAAACCTGATATTATCTATCCTACTAAACCATTGCCTCATTTAATTTTGGTTTCTGATGAATTTGCGGAATTAAAAGCGAATGTTCCAGAATTTTTAGATGAGCTAACTTCGGTGGCGCGGATTGGCCGTTCATTGGGTGTTCATTTAATTTTGGCAACACAAAAACCAAGTGGTGTGGTAAATGATCAAATTGAAGCCAATAGTACCAGCAAAATTGCTTTGAAAATGGCTAGTGTCCAAGATTCTAATGAATTATTAAAAACACCAGATGCAGCTCAAATTACCAATCCTGGTCGGGGGTATTTAAAAGTTGGGGAAAATGAAGTTTATGAAATGTTCCAAAGTGGTTATGCGGGGGTTCCTTACGATCCTGACCAAGTGATGGAAGAAGTGGTGGATGAACGGCTATATCGGATCAATGATTTAGGACAAACTGAATTGCTTTATGATCCAGGTGAAGAAGTGGTTCAAGGAAAAGATAAGAGCGACTTACCAACCCAATTGGAAGCTGTTATTACTACGATTGGTGAAATTTTTGAACAATCAACACTGACGATTCCAGATAAACCGTGGTTACCTAATCTTGAAGAAAAAATAGCAACACCAAGTATTGGAAAATCAAATGATCGTAGCCTTAAAGTACCAATAGGCTTACTTGATATTCCTGCAAAGCAAGCTCAAGAAGTCTATGAATATGATTTGGAGAAGTCCAGCCATACAGCAATTTTTGCGAGTCCAGGATATGGGAAATCGACGATTTTACAAACGATAGCAATCAATCTTGCCCATAAGAATACCCCTGAACAAGTTCAATTTAATTTAATTGATTTCGGAAATAACGGCTTATTGCCACTAAAAGATCTACCTCATGTAGCCGATATTGTGACTTTAGAAGAAGCAGAAAAATTACAGAAAATGTTGGATCGAGTTAGCCAATTACTAGCGCAAAGAAAGCAGCTATTTAAAGAAACTGGTGTAGCTAGTCTAATCCAGTATGAAGCGAAAACGCAGCAAAAATTACCAATTATTATTAATTTGCTAGATAGCTATGATGGTTTAAGTTTAGAAGATCAACGGAAAGACGGGATTGACGAGCTACTTTTACAACTCTTAAGAGATGGTGCTAGTCTTGGCGTTTACTTAATTTTTACTGCGAGCCGTTCTGGCAGTATTCGGATGAATATGATGAGTAATATCGCAACTAAAGTCGTTCTTTATTTAAATGACGAAAGTGAAATAGGTAGCTTGTTAGGTAGAGATGCTTTAATGGCTCAAGCAATCAGCGGACGTGGGCAAGTCATGTTGGATACGCCAACGGCGATTCAATTTTACTTGCCAGCAGAGGGTGAAAATAGTGCAGAATTATTAGAAAATTTAGAAACCAAAGTGGCTACGATGAATCATGACTGGGTGGGAATTCGTCCTGAAAGAATTCCAATGGTTCCTGAAAAATTATCACATGAACAATTCCAACAATTTGTGCCAGAAAAAGAATTGAATCAGTTATATTTGGGATTAAACAAATTAAGTGCTGAACCAGAAACGTTACCCTTATTCCAAAGAAAAACGCTAGGTATTTTTCCAGAATCTACTAAACAATCCCAACTAATCTTTCCATGGTTTATGCAGCAAATCAGTGAATTAACTGTCAATTATGAAGTTGTCTTGATTGATGTAGCGGGGAACTTAGAAGAATGGTCTGAAAAAGTATCCCTTTATATTCAACGAACACAAGTAGTAAAACAGAACGTGGAATTGAAAGAAGCGTTAGAAGCAATGTTAATTGATGAAACGACACAACGAATTGTGATTATTAATGGCTTGGCAGACTTGGTCGATAAATTATCATTGGATATTGATAGTCTGGCTTATATAACAAATAGTCCTATCGGCAAACTACAGTTAATTTTATTAGATACTTCAACAAAGCTTACATCTACTTACAGTAGTTTTATTTCGACAATCAAAGAAAACACAGAACAAGTTCTTTTCGGAGGAACATTGCAAAATCAATCATTTGTTGAAAATGTTCCTTATGATCAGCAAAATCTTCCTGTCCCTAAAAATGTGTTACATCGCTTAAAAGAAGAAGTATTAGATAAAATTGTTGTGCCAATGGAGGTGAACAAATGAGTGAAGATTTAACTACCCCTTTTTTACCATTGGGGAGTGTGTTGAAGTTAAAAGATACAACCAATGATACATTATATTATTTCATTGTTGCTCGAGCGATTGCCAAAAATGGTAACGGAGAAATTGTTTCTCGTTATAAAGTTGCACCACATCCTTTTGGGGATATACCAACACAAGAAGTCTTTTCAATTGAAGTAGAGCAAATTATGGAGGTTTTGTTTGAAGGTTTTTCTGATAAAACGGATGAAGAGTTTTTGGAAAATTTACTTTCACAAATGAACGGGAGTGCAGAATCGTTTCCAAAGGATTCTGAATCGGAGGTTGAAAAAAGTAGTGAACTAGAAAAAACGGAAATGGAAACAAATGGAGACCCATTTTATTATTTTAGAAAAGGAGGAGAGGACTAGATGGGAAAGATTGCCTCAAATCAAGGAGCCGCACAAGCGGCGGTTTCTGGGATTAGTAATGTATCGGTGAGTGGAGGCGCTAAATGTCAATTAGGAAAGAGTAATCTTTCTGGTATGAAAAAAGGTGCGCAAGTCAGTAATCAGCTTGTAGCTAACGTATCAAAGATGGTGGAATGTGTAAATAATCAAGCAAGTAAGTTTCCTAAATTAGCCGCAGTCATCGCAGCACGTGATAGCAGGACAAGATTTAAATAAGAGGATTATAAAATGAAAAATAATGAGCAGTTACGAGCGGAATACAATCAAAAAATTATTGAAAAAGAGCAAGAAATATCTTCAATTTCTAGTGTAAAAAGACAAGTTCAAAACTTATTTGACACATTAGAAGGAGATTTAACGCGAAATATACGTAAGTTAGAAAATCTGAATCATGAATTAGCTAAGAATGGTAATCAAGAAGCAAGATGGCTACAAGAAGATTATCTTCAGAAGCAGCAAAAGCAAACCTCTACTTTTCAACAAGTTCATCAGGAATTTTATCAACAATGTGTCAGAAAAAATGAACAATTAAACGAAGAACGTCTTGAATATCAAAAAGAAAGGAATGAATTGCCATGGGATTAATCTATTCAAGTAGTGACAGCGATGCCATCAAAAGTTCATTAGCAACGAATCTCTCTATTGCTCGGACAGCAGTCAGTAATCTAAACTCTGGTAGTCAGCAATTAATCGCAGCAATCGATGGCCAGACATTAGCAGGAGCAGCGTATACCGCAGGGAAAGGGTTATTTTCAGAGTTAGTGATTCCAACAATCAAACGTGTTTCGAGTGCAGTAGATAATGTTCAAAGAGATTTGAATACGTTCTCTTCAGCGGACAGTTTTATTGCCAGTGAAGGTTATTTGGAAGAAGACAACTTAAATGAACAATTAACATTATGTAAAAGTTCAAAGACAGCTTTGGAGAACGCTGAACGTACAGCCAACATGATTGCCAATGCATTGCCAGAGCCCTTACTATCAGAAATGATAAGAGGGATGCAGCGAGATTTCGCGAGGCGAGCGCAAGACTGTCAAAAGGATATTCAACGGATTGAAAAAAAGTTGAATAAGCTAAGAGAATTTAATGGCAAAATAAGTGGGCTGTTTCAAGGAAGTCTAGCTGAATTTAAACTGGCTATGCAAGGCATAATGGTGTTGAATGGAACAACAATTCATGCGGATGGTAGTTATACATTGCCGAGTGGTGTGGATAAAAGTTGGTTTAATCAAATAAAACCTAAAGCTAAGGAGCAAATAGCGACAAATAATAGTAATGCTTTTTTAGAATTATATACACAAGTGAAACAATTGATGAACCCATTAACCAGTGGTAAAACGGATAACATGAAACGAATGGAACAATTGTTGGCTATGTATCCCAAGGCATTAGTAGATAAGCTGATGAAAAATGATGAATTTTGGATGCTTGCCAATAAATTACCGTCAAAAGTCCGAATAAAATTGATTAGTGGTTTAGAAAAATATAAGGCCTTTGGGCAAGCGATAGCACATGGAAAGTGGATTCCTAAAATAGATACCCTAGGTAAGGGATATCAATGGTTTAGTAAAATGACAAATCCAATAAAAACCTACGTAAGTGAAAGTCTGAAACATTCTAAATTTATTCAAAGGGCCAAAAGTTGGGGTGTAGCTAAAGGGCTAGGAACAGCTGCTCAAGTGGCAACATATGTACAATTAGGTGTGACATTTGTGTCTAGCACTGTTAATGAATACGGTAAAACAGGTAGTATCGGCAAAGGTGTTATTGGTGGAGCGATAGATACAGTGAAAAGTGTAGGTCCGTTGGAGGGGATGACGATAGGAGGAGCTGTGGCAGGACCACCTGGAGCTATACTAGGTGGAATAGTCGGAGGTGCAAATAAAGTTGCACAATTTATATGGCCGAATGCGTATGATGATATTAAGGATGGGGCTTACAAGCTATATGATAAATCAACTAAAATTATAAATGGTGTATCTAAGAAAGTGGGGAAAGCAGCAGAACAGAGTTTTAACACAGTAAAACAGGTATACGATGACGTTCAGGAAGTAGGAAAAACAATTGGAAAGGCACTATCTTCGGTTGAAATACCTAAGATTAGTTTTAGTTGGTGATGAGTGTGAAAAAAATATTCAATGCTACCTTTGAACAAAGTTTAAACTTATTAGATGATCAACTAGTTATGTATATGATAAAGGATACTGAAAAGAGATCGTTATATAATGGAAAAAGAAAATTCTTATTAGTAGTCATAGCTATCATTTTGGTAGCCGTTCAATATGGATTTGTATTAGCGACTGACTATGGAATGAAACATCCGGATAAAGATAGTTTTGTTCCAGCAGCCGAAGTAAATTTGTTGCCAAAAGCTATTTTTTGGATATTTTTATCTGGATACTTGTGTATATGGTTATATACAAGACATAAGAATGACAAAAATATTAGCACAAAAATCTTTGTTACAATGGGTACCTGTAATAACTATTTATTATGGTTTCTATTAGAAGCGAATTTATTCTTCATTACTTTTTTTCTAAAGGCACTAAGTTTAATTGGAATGGGAATTTATTTATTATTAATATGTATAATTGGATATCTAATTATCAGAAGTAAGGTAAATTTTCTAAATAAGAATATGCTTGAAATGAAAGTAAATGAAAAAACTAAAATAGATAACTTTATAGAAACAATTATTCAATTAGTAATGAAATACGGTTGGGTAATAGTTATAGTGGTTATCGTATGGAAATTTTTCTTTCCTAGTGGCGATGGGATAAAATCAGATATATTTGGTTTTATAAGTGTTTTAGGCATGTGGTTTGCATGTAATATAGCATTTATAGCAGCAGAAGCCTACCTATTCTTCCCATATCTTTTACACGGCTATTACAAATATAAATACCCAGAAGAGTATCGAGAATGGGAAGGCAAAACACAATTGGAATGGTATGGAAAAAAATACTTTAATAAGCATATTAAAGGTACGGAGAAAGAAGTGGATGAAGAAAAATAAATTATTCAATGCAACTTTTGAACAAAGTTTAAATTTAGAAGATGATCCTTTTATTATTTTTATGAATAAAGATGTGAATAGATTACCTGATCCAGAAGGTGGAAGAAAAATATTTGCTAGGATAATAGGGATTTTCTTACTTTTCTTTTTAGTAGGACTTAATTTTTTGCTAGCTTTTGTCTCTACAGAAGCTAGTGAAGGGAAATTTTGGGAGAACTCATTTCCTAAACCAGAGATTAATTTTTTACCAATGTGGTTATTCTATTTTCTATTTTTTATATGGGTCGTTTTAGTAATAGTTTTTAGAGATCGAGGTGAATACTACTTTTCAAGAATACGAGGTCAGTTTAATCTAAATCTGTATATAATTTGGTTATTTATAGAAATGAATCTTTTGTTCGCAACAGTGTTTTTTAAAATGCTAACAATAATAGGAATGATTGGTATATCAGGGTTGCTAGGATTATTAGGATATATCATCTTTAGAAGTAAAAAGAAATCGGTAGAAAAAATGCTATATGAAACAGAAGCAAAGAAAGAAAAAATTGATGAAATAGTGGAAAAGATACTAAAACTAATAATGAAATATGGCTGGATAGTTGTAATTATAGTTATGTTATGGAAACTGATTTTTTCTAGTGGTAATGAGGTACGAACAGATATTGTGGGTTCCATTGGAATAGTAAGTATGTGGATAGCGATAGATGTAGGGTTTATTGTGGTAGAAGCTTATCTATTCTTTCCTTACTTACTACACGGCTACTACAAATATAAATATCCAGAGAAATATCGAAAATGGGAAGATAAAACGCAATTGGAGTGGTATGGAGAAAAGTATTTTAACAAACATATTAAAGGTACGAAGAAAGAGGAGAGCGGAAATGATTGAAAATAAAGAGCTATTGCCATTGGGAAGTATTGTATTGTTAGAAGAAGGGCTACAGAAATTAGTAGTAGTAGGTCGAGGTGTTGTATACACAGATCAAGCGACGGATAAAGATACGTTTGCAGATTATATGGCGGTACTATATCCAACGGGTTTAAATCCTGAAACAACTATTTTCTTTAATCACGAAAATATTGATAAAGTAATTTTTAAAGGATTTTCAGATGAAGAAGAAACGCGCTTTTTAGAGGTTTATCTTGAATGGAAAAGTGATTTAGATAAATCCAGAAAGGAAGAAAATCAAGAAAGCGAGATTTTTGGTTTTTAGTTATTTACAGATAAAAAATAGCAATGATTTTCTAAAAGGAGAAGATTTTTTCTCCTTTTAGAAGTACATACACAAAAACAAGTAGTTATACATTGCCAGAAAGAACCAGTAAAGAATGGTTTACAAAAATTCAAGGGATTGAAAGCTTAGAAGAAGCAAAGAAAAATCAACAAAATATGGCAAAAATGATTAATGACTTATTTAAGAAGAATCCAGCGGCAGCTATCGAAAAAGTCAAAAAAGATAAACGATTGTTTAACTATATTATTACTGCCTTGGATTCAGATAAAGTACCAGAGAAACTGAAAATGGCAGCATTAGAAATATTTATTTTTCAAGAAAATGTGAATGATTGGCCTAAAGAAAAAGCGCTGAAAGTTTTAAGAAGCTCTGAGCTGGCTATTTTGGTAGAAAAATTACCGCTAGATAAACAAGCTCAGTTATATGGGGTATTAATTAAATTAAGTGAAAAGGGTTGGGAAGTTTTAGCACCAATGGGCCAGTTGACGGGTGTTTTGTCAAAAAGCTCATTGGGTTCACGAATCATTGCAGGTTCCAAAGTAGGTTTAGCTGAGTTTAAAAAATTGAAAGCTGTTTCTGATTTTTTAAAAGCATATCCCATACTGAAAGAAGGACTATTATATATAGGAGATGGTTTAACCTTACTTTCTTATGCCTATGAAGAATATATCAATCCAAAAAGTCCAGCATATGGAGATGTAAGTAAGGCCATTTATGGTGGGATTAATTCATTTGCTTGGGACATGGGGCCGCTAGAAGGAGCAGAATATGGAGGACCTGTTGGAGCTGTGTTGGGGATGGTGAATACTACTGGTCGTATGGGAAAAGATATTATTAATTCTATTCCCAAAATATGGGGAGATAAAGATGGATTTGGTTGGTCATCTTCTGCAGAAGATAAAAGAAAATGGTTAAATGAACAATATAAAAAACATGGAGAATATGAAGTGATTCCAACGGATAAAGAATATAAAATAGGGGTGCCTGCTCATAGTGGCAGCACTAATATTAACCCGCAAATGAATAACAAAATTTATAAAAGGAAGTGAGGTGCGTTTATGAAAAGTTTAAATAACATGATAAATATAATAACCTTTGAACAAGCAAAAAAAAATATAAACTACGACATACTTTTAGAAAATATATCAGGTGAAAAGAATACGTTGCTCAGCTATTCTATCAAAAAAAAAATAATTTTGCTTGGGTCGATGATAATTCCTACTATATTTCTAATTGCAATGTCAACATACAATTTTAAAGATGTATCAAAACAAGGATATCCAATTTTTATGGCAATTATTGAAATATTTATAGGCATTGTCATTTTGAGTTGCTATTTATATTTCAAAATTTCTAAAAAAAATCGTTGTATAGGATTGAATCGATTTAATTATAAAATGATACTGTTTTCATTGAGTGAAGTTAGCGTATTTGGCTATAGTGGGATAATCGTATTTGCGCAATTTCAACAGTTGAACACATATATCAGACTGTTATTGATAGTGCTTTACTATATTTTACTGTATAAGTTAGTAGTAATAATAATTGTTACCGATACAAAAAAAGTATTGAATGATACGTACGGTTTTGTATTACCCGTAAAAAAATGGCAACAAGGACTTCGTCGGTTTCCAGCTAGATTGATTATATTTACTATTGTGGGTATGCAAGTATATAGAATAACAAAATCTTTCTTTATATTATCTGATATAAATAACATAACTAATTTTCTTTACGGTGTCGTTGGAGGATTTGGTGTTATACTCGGTGGTTTTTGCGTAGGTTTACTTCCAACAACCTTTTTTGATGGGAATGAATTTATTCAAGGTGCATTAATAAAAAAATATTCAGAAGAATTTCGTAGAACGTTTTTTTTTGATAAAGAAGAATGGTATAGGAACAAATAATAATAGTTGCAAACATTTAAAATATATGAAAACTAACAGAAGATATTCATAACGATTTTTTCAGTAATAAATAAAAGTAATCCGGATAAACTTCTATGAATGAGACCAGAATAGTTATGCCAATTCTAAAAAAAGTTGAGATTTTGGAGTTGCAATATAACTTCTGGCCTTTCTACATAATATAGCATTAAAACATATACTATTTGGCAAAGAGCGATACTTCTAAGTCTTTAGCAGTTCCTCTTGGTGTTCGTGGCAAAGATGACATTGTTTACTTGAACTTACATGAACGTGCCCATGGACTTGTCGCAGGAACGACTGGCTCTGGTAAGTCTGAAATCGTTCAAAGTTATATGTTGTCATTAGCTGTTAATTTTGCTCCAGAAGATGTAGGTTTTTTACCTATTGATTTTAAAGGAGGCGGAATGGCTAACTTATTTGCAAAATTACCTCATTTGTTGGGTTCGATTACTAACTTAGATGGAGCTAGTTCAGCTAGAGCATTACAAAGTATTCGTGCAGAACTACAAAAACGGCAACGAAAATTTGGAGAATACGGGGTTAACCACATCAATGGTTATACGAAATTATATAAACAAGGAAAAGAAATTACTGACCCAGAAGAAAAGAAAAACTATCCAAGTGAGCCATTACCCCATTTATTTTTAATCAGCGATGAATTTGCTGAATTAAAAGCCAATGAACCAGATTTCATGGCAGAACTTGTCTCTACTGCACGGATTGGTCGTTCGTTAGGTGTACATTTAATTTTAGCGACACAAAAACCAAGCGGCGTAGTTGATGACCAAATCTGGTCAAACTCACGGTTTAAGCTGGCATTAAAAGTTGCTGACGCCAATGATTCCAATGAGATTATTAAAACCCCAGATGCTGCTAGTATTACTCAACCGGGTCGTGCTTATTTGCAAGTAGGGAATAATGAAATTTACGAATTATTCCAATCTGCTTGGAGTGGTGCTAACTATGATCCATTCGCTACCAAAGAAGAAAAAGTGGATGAAAGGATTTGGTCAATTAATCAATTAGGACAATACGAATTATTAACTGCCGACCTTTCCGAAGAAGAAGAGGTTTCTATTAAAACGGAGGAAGAGTTAACACAATTAGACGCAATTGTTGAAGAAATTGCCAAGCATGCGGAAGAAAGTCAAGCAACTTTACCAGAGAAACCTTGGTTACCTCCATTAGCAACAGAAATTGTTTCACCACTTTTTAAAACGCAATGGCAAGAACAATGAGAACTTTCTGTTCCTTTTGGTTTTATGGATATTCCAGCAAAACAAGAACAAGTCAATTTCAATTTCGATTTGCACGAATTAAATCATACTGCCTTATATGGTTCACCAGGGTTCGGTAAATCAACAGCTTTGCAAACCCTAGTAATGAACTTTGCTCGTAAAAATACACCAGAACAAGTTCAATTTAATTTGTTTGATTTTGGTACAAATGGGTTGTTACCATTGAAAAAATTACCACACGTTGCTGATTTAGTCCGTTTGGAAGAAGAGGAAAAATTAGTTAAATTCTTAAAACGAATTCGTAAAGAAATTCAAGAGCGTAAAGATGCCTTTACTGAATACGGTGTTGCTAGTTTAAATCAATACGAAGAAAAATCAGGACAGAAATTACCAGTGATTGTTACGATTGTAGATGGGTTTGATGCAGTCAAAGAAAGCCCATTAGAAGATCCAATTGAATCTGTTTTAAATCAATTGCTACGAGAAGGAGCAAGTGTTGGCTTGTATACCATTATTACGGTCCTAAGAACAAATAGCTTTAAAATGAGTATGACAAGTAATATCCCAACACATATCGGTTTGTATTTAGTAGAAGAAGATGCGATTCGTGATGTTGTTGGACGAGAAGCTTTGATTCCACAAGAAATTATGGGACGTGCACAAGTGAAATTGGAACAGCCGCAAGAAATTCAAATCTATCTACCAACAGAAGGGGAAAATGATATCGCTCGTTTAAACCGTTTAGAACAAGAAATTGAAAAGATGAGCCAAAAATGGGGCGGTGAACGACCGCTACCAATCCCAATGTTACCGAAAACAATCGCTATGGCGAATCTATACAATCATCCACACGCTCAACAAATGCTGGAAAATATGGAGTTCCCTATTGCCTTTGATAAAGAAACGACTAACATAGTGGGCTTCAAACCAACAGAACATGGTTATTTTGTGATTGGTGAGGATACACCACAACAAAATGAATCTGTTGAAAAAGTGATTATCGAAGACATGAAGCATTTTAGAGGGCGTGCCGAACGGATTATCTTTAACCATAGTGACCGTTTTGGCGGTTATGCAGATAGCTTTGATACAGTGATCGCAGGAACTGAATATGGAAACTTTGTCAATGAATTACTACAGGAAATTGAACAACGACAAATGATTAGTGAGTATGAACCGATGTTGATTTATATTCCCGAAGCGCAACAATTTGTCGAAAAATCCTTTATTAGTGCTGAAAACCTAAATATCCTACTGAAAAAAGGTAGCAAAGTCGCGATGTATTTTATTTTCCAAACCAATCAAAAATTATTGGAAAACAGTTTTAATGATGCCGATAAATTATTACGTGCTAATATCCCAGCGGGTATGGTTGGTACCAGACTCGCAGACCAAAGCTTTGTTAAAACGAAAAGTGATTATAATGAACCTGCCGTGGAATTGGATGAATCTCATTTCTTTGAAGGTCGAACAGCAATGCGGGTGAAGTTAGTAAGTGAATAAAAAGGAGTGGAATTATGAATAATGAATTGTCAAAATTAATTGATATGAAAAAGAGCGAAGAAGAAATTGAAACAAATCATTTTATTATCAAAGATAACATTTTAAGGTTTGATCATCTAACTTTACAATTAAGTAACATTTCCAGAATATATGCTGGAACTAAGCGGATGAGAATTCCTGTGATGGCGATAAGCATTTTTGTTTTAGCTTTTGGAACTATTCGGTTTGAAGGATTACGTTGGATTAGTTTAATTATTATGGGATTGACAGGATTGTATATCTATATGGTTTATCAAAGACATCAAAGTAATAAAGAATATTTAATCTTTCAACTAAATTCTGGAGATAATTACTCCCTTTATTTTCAAGATGCTGAATTTTTAAACAAAGTCCGTAATGCAGTTGAAGCAGCATTCAATCACAAAAATATGTATTCAGAAATCAATATTGCGGAACAAAAAATTATTCAAGGAAATCACCATGTAATTCATGGCAACCAGGCCAACCTAAACACAGGGATTCAACAAGGCAATACAATGCATTCGAATAATCATGAAGAACATTCGTCAACTACTGTTGGGGATATCACAGATAGTACTATTCATCATTCGATATTTGGCAACCAGAATCATCAAAAAAATGAACAACCTGTTTATGATTGGCCGGTACTTGAAGCTAATTTTAAAGCAGTCATCACTTCATTGAAAAATGAAGACGAAACAAAACAAGTCAACAGGCAAGCGCTAAAAGCTGTTGAAAAAAAAGACGCAAAACAATTTGAGACAATCATTAAAATGAATCGGAAAATTTTTACGTCCAATCTATTTTTAAATACTGCTAGTGGTGTATTGGCTCAAGTGATTTCAACGATTTTAGGGATTCGATAAAGGAGGAACCTCATGAGTGATGAAGCAATAAAAGCGCAAAAAAGAGCACTGGCAGCCGGAAAGCGTGCTGAAGCCAGTCATTTAAGTAGTCAGGTCAACATGGCACAAGCCAACAAAAATCAAATTGATCAGAAAATTCGAGAATTAGAAAAAGCAATTCGTGAATTAAGTCGAGAGATTCTTAGTATTCATCAATTGAAATCAACCGTTTCTAGTCAGTTAAAGAGTATTTCTGGAAGTAATTTTAAAGGCACACGACGGAATAAGTATAATGAAAAAGTTAGAAAAGTAGATAGTGATTTATCAAAATATGCCACAAAAAATCAAGAAAATTTACAAACGTTTCAACGGAAATTGTCTAACTTACAAGAAGAAGCGCAACGTGAAGCCATGACAATCAGTTCATTAAATTCACAAATTTCGGCACTATTATCAATAGCAATGAGTTTGGATTCTTAATAAAGGAGTGAAAAAAATAATGAAAAGCGGTGTAAATTTATCGGAATGGATGCAATCTGTCAATAAAGCAAACAGCACAATTTCAAGAATTGGCAAAATGAAAACTGTATCTTTTTCTCAAACAAATGCGCGACCTTTTACAGAATTCAAAACAATGATAGAGCAAATCAATTCTTCTCTAGAAAGTTACAAAGAATTTGCAAAAGGAAGCACCAATAAAATGATTGCTGCCGGAAAAAATAAAGCCAATGATGATAAAGCGGGAGCTGCTACTATGAAAATTAGTCAATAAGGAGTGAAGAAAAATGAATCAACAACAAAAGGAGTTGTGGGTGGCTACTATAGAAAGTAGTAACCTGACTGGAGAAATAACAAAGGACACCATAAACGAACTCGGTTTAATTTTGGGCGGTCAACCCCAATTAGCTCAAAATATTTATCAAAGTTTCCTCAATCAAACCACAAGTTATGAACATAAACAAAGAATTGGCGCGATTATTCATATTAGTTTTGATTACGAAAAGGAAAGAGTCACTTTTGCTTGGTTAAAAAAACAAGTTGTATTGACCGTGCCACAATTTAAACGATTTATGGGTTTCGTTGATACAATTTTTACAGAAATCTATCCAATTGGAACCATTGTCGAATTAGATGAAGAATTATTAACCGAAGATGTTAAAGCGCTTTTTACTACAGATGAATTAGGTTTATTTGTTTCTGTTCAAGGGAGAAAATTAACCATTCCAGAAACGCAAATGATGATTGATTACGTAGGAACTTTATGGCCATTTGGATTACAAGCAGAGGTGGAGCCAATTTATTTTAACTCGGTCATGGTAAAACGAGTTATCTCAGAAGGGCCTACTAATGCGTACGAGGAAAAGTTTACTTTTGAAGTTTTGAGAAAACAATTGGTGCAAGATGAAAAATATTCGTGTACGTATGTCTAATGAGGAGGTGGACAAATGAAAATTAATATGCGTGAAGTGATGGAAGCTAAAAACAAAATTACTTCTTCTAGAAATAAACTACAAGCAGAAATCAATCGTGCCAAAAGCGATTGGAAAACAGTCCAAGGAAGTGATGCTTTATCTGGAAAAGTCAAAACAGCTATTAATGGTGAAATTGGTAATTATCAACTACCGATGCTAACCAATTATTATGATCTTTTACATACAATAGCACAAGAAATGGAAAAAACAATTAGTGATTTTAAAGCTAGTGTGAAGGAAAATAGTGAATCAGCCATCATTGATACAGATGCCTTAAATGAAGCGAAAGGAAAATTTTCAACATCGTTATCAAATTTTGCGAAATTAGATAAGAAAATTAGCAACATCTACAGTTCTGTAGCACATATCGCCCCTATTTCCGCACCATCCAATCAATTTAATAAAAAAATGGAAGAGGCTAAGAAAATTTTGACGGAAACGCTGAAAGGCATGGATACCTTTAACGGACACAAAGCAGACAGTGCTGTTAAAGACAAACTAGCCCAACAATCCAGCCAAATCGCGAAAGTCGGAGGATTAAGCTATACCAATCCCAAATCATTGGAAATATTTACGGATAAAACATTTAAAAATGAAATAAAAGAAGCGCATAAAAAAGTCCAGGAAGAAGAAAAAGATAGACTTGCTTTTGAAAAAGACCATCAAATTTTAATGGCTATGGATGGTAATTTAACAGAAGAAAAGTTAGACGAACTAGATAAATTAATTAAGCATGCGATAGCAAAAGGTGTTGTTTCAGGAAAAAAATATATAAACCATATGAAAAAATTATACATTTCTAGTCGTATCAAACGTCTGCCAAATGGAAAATTGGTAATGAGACGAGCAAAAGGCTGGCTAAAAAAATTAGATCAATTAGCAGATATTGATGATTATGTGCCAAAAGGTCACCGGTCATTAAGTATCACTGCATCGGGGACCGCAAAGGAATTTACTAAACTAGGAGATAAATTATTAGGCAAATTAGATTTAGTAGATAAGAAGTCTATTCTAAGAGAATCTGGTGAAGCTTTTAGTAAAGCAAGTATTAAAGGAGTCGCAAAGGGAACTCTAAAATCAATGGGTAAATCGTTAAAGAAAGGGGTTTCTTTTGGCGTTAACGGTGTTGTGAAAGATGCCAAAGCATTAATCAATGCAAAAGGTGCAGGAAAAATTATTCCCGGATTAAACATAGCGGCAGGTGCTGTGGAGGTTGTGCAAGGAATAAGCAAGAGTGAGAAACAAGCCAGAAAAGACGGATTGAAAGGGCAAGAAATTACCGCAAGTAAAGTTGGCGGTGCATTGGTGGATGTCGGGAAAGTGGCGGTGACAACGGCGGCGATAGGAGCGGCTGGGGCAGCTTTGGCTACAGCACCAGTATGGGGTGTTGTAGTAGCAGGCATAGTTGCGGGTTCACTAGTTAATTATGTAGATTCTAAATGGAAAGTAACTAAAAAACTTAAATCAGGAGTTAATTCAATGATAAAAGGAGTGTCTGGATGGTTCAAATAAAAGAAATCTTTAAAAACTTCCTTCCAAACTTTTATAAAAAAACTAGCAAAAAAATATATACAAAAAAATCTTTTTTGATTGTTGTAGGATCTTATTTTTCCTTTCTTATTTTTTGGTTAGTGGGTAAGTGGGCAGGAAATTCAGAAGGAGTTATATCTAAGGCATCTAATAGTTTTATCAATACTTTTTCGTATTTAATGATATTAATTATTTTATTTAATATCATTGGCTTTCTTTTATTTGATAAAAAGATTGAATTTCAGAAATATTTTGCTTTAGGTTTGTATTTTTCGGGAATGTTCTTTTGTGTATGTATAGTCGCTTTATTAACTTCTTTAGTGAATGGGTCTTATGAAACTTTTATCTTTAAATTGTTTTTTGTAATCATTCTTGTAACTATAGAGGTTCTATATAATTTTATACTGGTGAGTATTTCGCTGTCTAAATCAAATTTGTCTATTCGAGATAAAGGAGCCAATTACTATATAAATTTGATAACAATAATAGGTGGTATTTTGATTGTTTTAGCAACTCAAATAAATAATGAAAATCTTCTTCATACTGGAATGTTAATGGCAATAAGTAGTTTTTTATGTGTTGGAATTTTCCATTTCCCTCGCGTAATACGATATTGGAAGAAACCACCAGAGATTGACCTAAACAAATCTATATATGGAAATTCCATTGAAATGATGAAGAACAAGAAAACAAAAAAATAGCTATATTTCTTCCAGAATTAAACGAATGTCAGACGGCACTTTAGTCATCAAAAAAGCCGGGAAATGGTTGAGTAAGTTTGATAAACTAACCGGAATTGATAAATATATGAGAAAAGGCAAAGACTTTACTCGGCTAAGCACCTCAGGCGGTTTAAAACAATTTACTGATTTAGGTGATTCATTACTGGATAAATTGAAGTTAGTGGATAAAAATGTTGTATTAAAAGGATCAAAACAAGCATTCAAAGAATCAGTTAAAGGAATTGGCAAAGGAACTTTAAAGAGTGCTGGTGGTGCGTTGAAAAAAAGCGTAAGTTTTGGGATTAATGGTGTTGTGAAAGATGCCAAAGCATTAGTCAATGCAAAAGGTGCAGGAAAAATTGTGCCAGGGTTGAACATAGCTTTAGGAGCTGTAGATGTCGTTCAAGGAATAAGCAAGAGTGAAAAACAAGCCAGAAAAGACGGATTGAAAGGGAATGAAATTACCGCAAGTAAAGTTGGCGGTGCATTGGTGGATGTCGGGAAAGTGGCGGTGACAACAGCGGCGATAGGAGCGGCAGGTGCTGTAGCAGGATTTTTTGGCGCTCCTGTTGTGGTTGTTGTAGGAGCAGGTATGCTCGTAGGGGCATTGGCTGACTTTTCTATAAAAAAAAGCAAAGTTGTTAATAAAGCAAAGAAAGGTGTAAACTCCTTAGTAAAAGGAGTTTCAGGATGGTTTAAATGAATAAAATTATAGACAATTTCATACCAGATTTTTATAAAAAAATTAGCAAGAAAGAATTTAAGATGAATTCGTTTTTATTAGCTGTAGGTGGTTACGGTACATTAATTACAATTCTATTAATCTTTCAATTGACTGATACAAGATCTATTTTTGACAATTCTTTTTCTAGAAATTTATTTGTAGGGATGACAGGAATATTATTAATAAATTTAATTTGTATATTTTTGTTTAAAAATAAGCATATACAAAAATATTTGGTAATAGTTGTCTATTTGTCTGGGGTAGTATTTTTATTTTTTATGCTTGCTACAGTAACGTTGTTGATAGAGAATTCTTTAGAAGTATTTTTAAAAGAAAGTATAGTTATTTTAATTGGAGTAGTAATTGGTTTTCTGTACAATTTATTTTTAGTAAAAATTTCTTTAAAAAAGCAAGATTTCTCAATTAGAGATTTATTTGCAAATTACTATATGAATATTTTAGGAGGAATAGGTACAATTATCTTATTATTATCGACAACAATTGATAATACAAAATT
This sequence comes from Enterococcus sp. DIV1090, assembly GCF_050537975.1. Classification (NCBI taxonomy): domain Bacteria; kingdom Bacillati; phylum Bacillota; class Bacilli; order Lactobacillales; family Enterococcaceae; genus Enterococcus; species Enterococcus sp. DIV1090. The sequence continues at coordinate 1,199,569 of NZ_CP172917.1, forward strand.
ACTTTTTATAGGTGTGCCATTTGTTGTAATATCGTTATTATGTTTAAGCTTTTTTCACTTTTCACGAGTAGTAAGCTATTGGAAAAAAGAGTCAAATATAGAGTTAGATAAATCTATTTATGGAAATTCCATTGAAATAATGAAGAAAAGGAAAAATAAAAAGTAGTAACTACTATAAGTTTGGGGATTAACGGTGTCGTGAAAGATGCCAAGACCTTAGTCAATGCAAAGGGTGCAGGAAAAATTGTGCCGGGGTTGAACATAGCTTTAGGAGCTGTAGATGTCGTTCAAGGAATCAGCAAGAGTGAGAAACAAGCAAGAAAAGACGGATTGAGAGGGCATGAAATTACCGCAAGCAAAGTTGGCGGTGACAACGGCGGTGATAGGAGCGGCTGGTGCTGTAGCAGGATTTTTTGGCGCTCCTGTTGTGGGTGTGGTAGGAGCAGGTATTGCAATGTCCTGGGGAATAAATTTCTTAGATAAGAAGTTTAAAGCAACAGAAAATTTAAAACATGGAGTTAATTCAATGATAAAAGGCATTCGGGGTGGGGAAAATGAAAGATATAATAAAAAATTACATTCCAAATCAATACAAAATAAGGAGCAAGAAAAAAATAACAACCAGAACAATAAAAAGAGGCTTGTATATACTTTTAGCTACATTCTTATTGCAGATTTTTTATTATGTATTTGGTAATGATATAGTAATTGATAAGCTATTTCTAGATATATTAACCTTTATCACTATATTTATAATAGTTGTAAATCTAAGTATATATTTAAATTATGTTTTCAAAAGCAGTATAAATAAGTGGGCAGGAATTTTTTTCTATGTATCTATGATAGTGGATATATTTTTGATACTAGGTTGTATATCATTTTTATTAGATAATTCTTTTGAAACTTTTGTCGAAGTTAGTATAGCTACTTTAGTTACATTTGTAATAGCTGAAATTTTATATCTATTCTCTATTAAACGCTCAGTTATCAAAAATAATTATAAAATAAGAGATAAATTTTTTAACTTTCTGCTCAATGGAGTTAGTTTATTAGGGATAGTATTTCTGTTTATATCAGATTTTACAGATAATTGGTTTTTGGGAATCTTAGGTTGTGCATGTATTTTAATCATGACTCTTCTTTTAGCAACTATTCATTTAAATAGAATCCTTCTTCTGTGGAAACCAAATAATTCGAATAATGATCAAACGTCAATCTATGGTAATTCAATTGAAATGATGAAGAACAAGAAAACAAAAAAATAGCTATATTTCTTCAAGAATTAAGTGAATGGCAGATGGTAAGTTGGTCATAAATAAAGCTGGAAAATATCTAAGCAAACTAGATAAATTAACAAGGATTGATAAATACGTAAAACAAGGGAAATCATTTACACGCCTAAGCACCTCAGGCGGTTTAAAACAGTTCACTGATTTAGGCGATTCATTACTGGATAAATTGAAGTTAGTGGATAAAAATGTTGTATTAAAAGGATCAAAACAAGCATTCAAAGAATCAGTTAAAGGAATTGGCAAAGGAACTTTAAAGAGTGCTGGTGGTGCGTTGAAAAAAAGCGTAAGTTTTGGGATTAATGGTGTTGTGAAAGATGCCAAAGCATTAGTCAATGCAAAAGGTGCAGGAAAAATTGTGCCAGGGTTGAACATAGCTTTAGGAGCTGTAGATGTCGTTCAAGGAATCAGCAAGAGTGAGAAACAAGCCAGAAAAGACGGATTGAAAGGGCAAGAAATTACCGCAAGTAAAGTGGGTGGTGCATTGGTGGATGTCGGGAAAGTAGCAGTGACAACGGCGGCGATAGGAGCTGTATCGGCGGGTGTAGCTACATTTGCACCAGTTTGGGCTGTTGTGGGGGCAGGGATAATAGTTAGCCAAGGTTTAAACTGGGCTGATAAACAAATGAATATAACAAAAAATATAAAATCAGGAGTTAACTCTATGATAAAAGGAGTATCTGGATGGTTCAAATAATATCTAATTTTATACCAAAATTTTATGAAAAAAATAGCAAAAAGAAATATACTATAAAGTCTTTTTCGTCAATGTTGGTTTGTTATATAGTGTTTATCACAATTTTTTTGTTAACTTATTGGTCAGGAAATAAAGAAAAAATATATAATCGTCATACAATAATTTTTGCTAATGTTCAATTAGGGATACTTATATTTTTTGTTGTATTAATAGTAACGGGTACAGTCGTATTTAAAAGTAATCAAAAACAAAAGTATATAGTAATAATTCCGTATATCTCATTGGTAATGTTGCTACTTCTCACAGTATCATATTTCTCGATTTTACTAAGTAATACTGTTGAAAAATTTATTGTTGGTGAATTAATGGTTTTATTACTTTGGATATTAGGGATAATCATCAATAGTATATTAGTGTATCTCTCCCTAAAAAATAATAATTTTGATATCAGAGATAAGTATGCAAACTATTATATCAATTGTTTATCCATTTTAGCTATAATAGGTGCCATGGCTTCTACTGCATTGGATAATATTAATCTTTTTTATTTAGCATTGGTAGTAATGGTATCAGCCTTGCAATTTGCTTTAACTTTTCAAATACCAAGAATATTACAATATTGGAAAAAAGAATCAGAAAAAAATGAAAATACATCTGTATATGGGAATTCAATTGAAATGATGAAGAACAAGAGAACCAAAAAATAACTATATTTCTTCCAGAATTAAACGAATGTCAGACGGCACTTTAGTCATCAAAAAAGCCGGGAAATGGTTGAGTAAGTTTGATAAATTAACTGGCATTGATAACGATATGAGAAAAGGCAAAGACTTTACTTGACTCCAAGCACGCAAGGAGGCTTAAAACCAGCCTTCAAAGATTCAATCAAAGGAATTGGTAGGTATTGAAAAATTTAAAAATAGATCGATTTTAGGAAATTAATTTAATGAAAAGAGGGAAAAAGATGATTGAAAAAGTTTCATTGGAAATGAACAATTTAGTGTATATTGAAAAACGAGCAACAACAGATCAATTAGTGGATTTAATTTTACAATCAGAAGAATTAACTTATGAAGAAGGTTTTTATAAAAATGGACCAACAATGATTGAACTAAAACCAACTGAATTAAGTGAAGAAGAACAAACGTATAAATTTTATATTCCTGTGAATGAGCCAGTTGAAAGTGGCGAGATTTTTACTGTAGAAAATATTCATTATGATCATCTAGTTCGTAAAAGAATTCCTTTTGATGATGAACTTGGCGCTAATATTGAGGAAATGACGGATTACTTGCTGGAACAAAAGATTGAATTTGATGATAAATTATTGTTGGTAATGACCTTAGTTTATGATGAATATTGGGTAGATGTTTTAATCCCAACAAAAGAGTAGGTGAAAAAATGAGAAAAACGATTGGCTATAAACAATCATTACATTATCAAAATGTCATCAGTCGTTATTATGTAACGACTTCAGAGGAGATGGGTCGTTGTTTAGAAGATGCTTTGGAAACAATTTTTGAAGCAGATTATTCTTTATCAGACAGCTTTTTCTATTCAATGAATTCTGACATTCGTGAAGAAGAATTGCTGATTCAAGTTTTTTTACCTGTCAATGAAGAATGCCAAGAGAATCTTCCAGCAGAATATCGTTTCCAATCTTATTTTCAGGTGAACAATATGTTAGCAACTAGAGCAAAAGGCGATAAGTTATCTGAATTCTCTAAAGCATTAGAAGAGTTAATCACTATAGTTGTTCAGGAAGATTTGACAATTGTTTCACCAATTTTCTATTGTCCGCAAGTAATAGATAATAAGGTATACACTGATTTGATGATTGGTGTTAAATAGTTTTGTACTGATTAGAGTTTTGTCGTAAGGAAAGAGAAGATAAAAGTTTATAAATGAGGAAGAGATATTTGAAGTGAGACTGACTAAGGCAGATGGGTACAAAAAAATTGGTATAGGACTAGGTGTTATTTTTGTCACACTTAGTTGCTTGGTATGGTTTTACTTTCCACTCTATAAAAATCCAGTGACAAGTAATATAATTTTTTTGTTTTTTTAACAGTAGTGGCTATACTAATCAGTGCTTTATCCTTACTTAAATTAATATGTATGTTTGCTTTTTTGATAATCGAAACTGGGATTAATGAGACTAAGTATATCAGAAAATATGGTGGCATTTTATATAGAATGGACAGTCATGGTTTGTCATATCATGAAAAGGGATTTCTAATAGTGCGTGGTTGGTCGGAGGTCATTGATGTAGGACTTTTCAGACAAATGGAAAGTGAGGTTATTTATAATTATCAAATAAAATTTAGTGATGGTGATAGACACACTTTTGATTTAAGAGGGAATTATCCAACGATAGCATTCAAAGAAAAAATTGAAGAATTCTGGTTTAAATACAATAGCTAAATTAATCTTCCTTCCCCCTCCTAGAAAACACAAAACCGTGGTACAATAACTTACGTAATAGACACACCTACTCCGAATGTCAAAAAAGGGCAGAAAAGTAGACAAGAAATTGTTTAAGGAGTAAAGTAAACTTACTTAAAATTTTGGGGGAAATAAAATGTATGATGTAATTATCATTGGTGCCGGTCCTGCTGGGATGACGGCAGCACTTTATGCATCACGGTCTAATCTTTCTGTATTGATGATTGAACGCGGTGCGCCTGGTGGGCAAATGAACAACACTGCTGAGGTAGAGAATTACCCAGGCTTTGATTCTATTATGGGTCCAGAATTGGCCTATAAAATGTATGAAAATGTAGAAAAATTTGGTACGGAAAATGCGTATGGCATTGTGATGGGCATCGAAGACCACGGATCCTATAAAGAAGTGATTTGTGATGACAAATCTTATGAAGCTAAAGCGGTAATTATTGCAACAGGCTGTGAACACCGAAAATTGGGTGTAAAAGGCGAAGAAGAATTTGCTGGCCGTGGTGTTTCTTATTGTGCCGTTTGTGACGGTGCCTTCTTTAAAAATAAACGCTTAGTAGTTGTTGGTGGCGGCGATTCTGCAGTTGAAGAAGCAATCTATTTAACACAATTTGCTTCTGAAGTAGTGATTGTTCACCGCCGTGATGAATTGCGTGCGCAAAAAATCATTCAAGATCGTGCCTTTGCAAATGAAAAGATTTCCTTTGTTTGGGATACAGTTGTCGAAGAAATTGTTGGCAATGAAATGGTCGTGACAGGTGTGAAAGCCCGGAATGTCAAAACAGATGAAGTTTCTGAAATTGAAGCAAACGGCGTGTTCATTTACGTGGGGCTAGATCCATTAACAGAACCATTTAAGAAAGCTGGTATTACGAATGAGGCTGGTTGGATTGAAACAGACCAAGAAATGAGAACAAAAATTCCTGGTGTTTATGCCATTGGTGATGTCCGTGAAAAAACATTGCGTCAAATCACGACAGCGGTCGGTGAAGGCGGTATTGCTGGACAACAAGTATTTAACTATATTGAAGAATTAAAATAAAAAAATGCTTTTGCCTTTAAGAATAAGGGCAAAAGCATTTTTTTAATAGGTTCCTTTAATGACAAAATAAGAGCCGCGAATGGTTCCAGCTAATTTTGATTTTTGACGAGCAAATTTGAATTTTCCTTCAAATTCTGCAGGGATTGCCATACCATCTGAAAGTTTAAACCCAACGGCGCGTTTGCCTTCCTCAGCTAATGTGTACATCACGTTAACTGCTAAGCCGTTTTCATAAAATACATAGGCCATTTTTATGCCATCTAAAGTGAAAGAAGAAATTTCAAGTGGCTTGTAAGGGAAATGTAATTCTCGTTCTAATAAAATTTTTTCAATCCAGGCCAATGTTTCTGGAGCTTCAGAGGCAGGGACGGTCGTAAAGCGATGTTTGTATTTATTCCAAAAATAGCGAGCTTCATTCGCTCTTAGTCCAGCAAGGGCAGGTGCCACTGGTGAACTTTCTAAACCAATAGTGGCTACTTCTTTAAAATCAACTGTATAAACCATGAATTGATACTCCCATCTTTTCTTTTAAACTAAGTATAACGGTAGCAGGGGTAATGAACAATTATTATTACTTAAAAGAATGAAATTGGGACAGAACGATCGGCTTCAGAAAATGTTAAGGTTTCCGAATGCGTAGGTTCTGTCCCAAAGAGTATTTTAAGATTTGGTTATTTCGTGATAAGTTATACGCTTGTGCTTATTTATTGGCATCTAAGGTAACTTTTTCATCTGCCTTAGTCGTTTTAACATCTACTGTATAAACAAGTTTATTGTTATTTTTGGTTAACTTCCAAGTCAAAATACGTGGAGAAAGTCCTCCAACTTCTTTTTTTGCTTTGGCTAAGACGTCGTTAACAGCGCCTAATTCTTTGACTTCAGCAGCTGAAAAGGCTGTCTCGTTTTCGCCAAGTTGATTTGCTTCAGTATTTTTGGTGACTTTTCCTGTTTCAGGATTCACGTAAAGTGTTTCTGTATCGTTGGTAAAGATATAGCTGTAGTCACTTGCTGGTTCTGTATCAAATTGGACATTTACTAATGGTTTGCTGTTGCCAGCTTCTTTTTCGTAGATTTCAGCAGCTTGCTGCAAACTAACTTTGTACTTAGTATCTGTGACAGCATCTTTTCCTATGCCACAACTAGCTAAAATAAAAATAGCTCCTAAAAGTGAAAAAAATAGTAAAAATGGTTTTTTTAACATGAAATTACCTCGTTTCCTTTTATTAAGTATTCACAATCATTTAGTATACGGAGGTTTTATAAAAATTACAAACAAAAAATAATCCTTTAAGAGAAATTAAAGGATTATTTTTTGTTATTTATTCTGCACGTAAAGCAACTGCCGCATCTTTTTTCGCTGCCATTCGGGCAGGAATATGGCCACCAATCATGGTTAAGATTGTGCTAATTACAATCAAAATAATCCCGTGAATTGGATTTAAGGTGGCAACATTTTCTAAATCAGTCAGGTTATAGAGCACTGCATTGATCGGAAATGTTGCGAGAAAGGCAATGACAACACCAAGAATACCAGAGGCAACGCCTAAAATAGCAGTTTCGGCATCGAACACCCGGGTAATATCTTTTTTACGAGCTCCTAACGCTTTCAGAATACCGATTTCTTTGGTCCGCTCAATGACAGAAGTATAGGTGATAATCCCAATCATAATCATACTTGTAACAAGGGAAATCCCAGCAAATGCAATCAGCACATAGGTGATGGCATCCATTAAACCACCTGTTAAGCGGGTCATTGTTCCAGCTAAATCAGAATAGATGATTTGGTCTTTTTTATCTTTTCCTTTGTTATAAGCATCTAAATAATCAAGAATTTTATCTTTTGATTTGAAATCGTTTGGATAAATCATAATACTTGAAGGGATTTCGTTCGCTCCTAAATAAGACAACAGGTTTTCTTTCGCGGAAGCATCTAATGTTTCGTTAGTCATAACGTTAGTGTTGCTGGCTTCTTGCGCTTTAACAATGTCAGAGGTTTTGTTTTTGGCAATCATATTAGTTGAAAGTGCATCGCTATAAGCAATTCCAGGTGCTAATAGATTCATTGTTGAAGAATCTTTAATTCGCAAAATCCCTGAAATTGTTAATTCGGTATTTTCTGGATTACCGTAAACAGCTTGCAAATCTTGGTTAGGAATGAAGTTGCCTGTCGGTAATTTGGTGTAAAATGCATTATTATTGGCTAATTTCATTTTTGTGCCAACAATGTCTGAAAAGGCAATCTTTTGATTATCTTTCACGTCAAAGCCAAGATTTTTTAAAGCATTAATATTGGTGGTATTGTTACTATCGACGATTAAAACGACATCGGTTTCTTTTTCTGGATAATTTCCTTCAAGCAACGAGTAATTGTCTTTTAAGAAATTGTTTTTTCCATTTTCTAGTTGTTTAGGAAAAGCAGAAACGCCGACGCCAGTTTGGGCAGCCATCATAGAAGCCATCGCGTTTGATTGGCCGTCGGGTGCATCGTTTGAAAATTTGACAGCTTGTGCTTTCCCGTTGATTTCTCTTAATAAGTTCATATTGACTAGACGAGTATAGCCGATATTATTACTTAATTCAGGATCAATGTGATTGACATAGTCAATAAACTTTTGATCAATTAAATTCGTGTGTTGCGCACGGTCCGCATCGCTAATTTTAGCAGTCACTTCTTTTTCTTTCGGGAAGGTGCCTTTTTTGTCCTGATTATTGAAACTTTCTGGATCTTGATCTGTCGCTATTTTAGAAATGGTAATCGGAAATTGCGCTAACGTTTCCGACTGAGTTTTATCAATTTGTTTCTGGAATCCTGTTGAAAGAGAAAGGACAATCGCGATACTGATAATTCCGATACTTGAAGCAAAGGCGGTTAAAAAAGTTCGCCCTTTTTTAGTGCGGATATTATTAAAAGATAAACGCAGCGCAGTCGTGAATTTCATTTTGGTGCGTTTCAATTCGAAAGGTTCTTTTTTTTCATGTTCAATATGAGGACGCGAGTCATGACGAATTTGGCCATCTGAAAATTCAATAATTCGATCAGCGTATTCATGAGCTAATTCAGGATTGTGGGTCACCATAATGACTAATTTTTCTTTCGAAAGTTCTTGGATAAGTGCCATAATTTGCAGGCTAGTTTCTGAATCCAATGCACCAGTTGGTTCGTCACAAAGTAAAATATCGGGATCATTAGCTAAAGCACGAGCAATGGCAACCCGTTGCATTTGACCGCCAGATAATTGGGAAGGTTTTTTATGGATATGGTCCTTCAAACCGACACGGATGAGTGCATCTTCGGCTTTTTGGCGTCTTTCTGCTTTTGAAATACCACTCAGTGTCATACCAAGCTCGACATTATCCAAAATCCCTTGATGACTAATTAAGTTGTAACTTTGAAAAATAAAACCAATTGAGTTATTCCGATAAGCATCCCAGTCGGCTTCTTTAAAATTTTTTGTTGATTTGCCGTTAATGATTAAGTCACCAGAATCGTAATTGTCCAATCCGCCAATCACATTCAACATCGTCGTTTTACCAGAGCCGCTGGGACCCAGAATGGCTACAAATTCTTGTTTTCGAAAAGCGACAGAGACGCCATCTAAAGCTTTAGTGGTCGTTCCGCCGACAGTATAATATTTTTTTATATCTTTGAGTTCTAGCATATTTTTCGCATCCTTCTTCCAATTTATCAACAACACAACCTTAAGTTAGTGTATAACGTAACATAATAGTTAACAAAAATCAATCATTACCATTTGATAATCAAGTGAATTTAGTATACACTAGGTGGGAAACGAGGGAGAACATATGGATAAAGAGAAGCATTCATCAAATTTAGATATTAGTGTCTTTACTGAAATTTTTTCATATATGAGCCAATTGCTTTTTAAAGACCTAGACTTGGAGGATCTAAAATTAACCAAGTTAGACATGTTAATTTTATTAATTGTGGCAACAAATGAAGGAATTAGTATGACGGAGTTAGCCAACCAAGTAGGAACGTCGAAAGTTCAAGTGAGTCGCTCTATTGCGGGGTTAGAAGAACGAGCGATTGTTCAACGTCGCCATAATCAAGAAAATCGCCGCGTGGTTAATGTTTATACGACAAAAGAAGGCGAGAAGCTCTTTAAGCAAAAAGAAAATCAAGTAAAACAGCAACTATCTGAAACGCTTAGTGTTCTTTCCTTAGAGGATTATCAAGAGGTCAATCAACACTTTTTGGCGGTCATGAAAATTTTGTCCAATTATCAAGCGCTACGAAGAAAAACGTGTAAGGAAAACAACGCCAAAAAATAAAAAACATCGTTTGGCTATAAACCAAACGATGTTTTTTCTAGCCTTTGACAGAGCCAGAAGTCACGCCTTCTACATAGAAACGTTGCATTAATATAAATAAAATAGTAATTGGAATGGCAATCAGCACACATCCTGCTGTAAAAGCCATGAATAGTGAATTGGCTGTTGATTTGGTCATCATCGAAAAGAGACCAATCGCAACGGTGTAATTTTCAACTTTATCACCCATAATAACTTTTGCGAAAATAAAATCCATCCAAGGGCCCATGAAGGCGGTTAAAGAAGTATAGACAATAATTGGTTTCGACAATGGCAACGTAATTTTTGTGAAAATTTGCCACTTGTTGGCACCGTCAATCATAGCCGATTCGTCTAAAGCCATCGGAATGGTATCGAAGAACCCTTTGGCGATGTAAAAACCTAGCGCCGAGCCTGCAGAGTAAACCAGAATTAAAGCGAATAAACTTTCAGTTAAATTTAAGGCTTTTAAAATATAGTAAACGGCAATCATGCTCATAAAACCAGGGAACATATTTAAAACGAGCGCCACTTTTAAAAATGGTTTTCTTAAGCGGAAACGCAACCGTGACAGCGCATAAGCCATTGCGATTGTAATAAAAGTTGATAACAGACAGCTTGCGATGGAGACGAACAAGGTGTTCAAAAACCAACGGACAAAGGGGAAGTTGCCAGTCTGATTTGTTAATAATACTTTATAATTTTCTAAAGTGAATGTTTTGGGAATGATATAGGGAACAAATGCACCGCCTTCGCCACGAAAACTTGTTAAGATAATCCACACAATGGGGAACATCCAAAAAACTGCTAAAATGGTTAGAATGATATAAACGCTGGTAAGTGCAGTGCGTTGTTTTTTCTGGTAACTTTTTGCTTTAGCCATAAGTTACGCCTCCTTAAATGAATTCGTCCGTGTATAGGCAATTAAACTGAAGACTGCGGAGAGAATGAAGATTAAAATACCAATCACAGAGGCTAAATTGTAATCCATTGTATCGACAGTCAATTTGTATAGCCAGGTAACTAAAAGGTCAGTTGAGCCTGCACCGTAGAAGTTAGAATTGGCTGGCCCACCGCCTGTTAATAGATAAATGACATTGAAGTTATTGATGTTGCCAATAAACTGTTGAATCAGCGCCGGGGTCATCACAAATAGAATTTGTGGAAACGTAATACTTTTAAAAATTTGCCATTTATTTGCACCGTCAATTCTAGCTGCTTCGATTTGATCTTCAGGAAGGTTTTGGATAATCCCTGTAGAGATTAACATCGTAGCAGGAATACCAATCCACATATTGACAACAATAATGGTTAATTTTGCCCAATTCGGATCTGTTAAGAAGGGGATAGAAGAATCGATTAAGCCCCAGTTTAACAACAGAGCATTGATAGGTCCGGAACCATTTAAGAGGTTTCGCATAATTAAAAGTGAAACAAACGGAGGTACGGCCATCGTGATGACAAAAATAGTCCGCCAAAACGCTTTATATTTTAAGCCTTTTGTATTGATAAGCAAGGCTAAAATGATTCCAAAAAAGAAACAAGTTGCGGTTGCGAAAACAGCCCAAATCAAGGTCCAGCCAAGTACTGGAAAGAACGTTGAAGCCATATCGCCTGTGATTACATTGCCTAGATTTGCCAATCCAACCCAAGTAAAAAGGTTTTTCGGTGGCAAATGGTTATGGTCGTAGTTGGTAAAGGCAATGGAAATCATATATAACAACGGCAAGATGGTAAAGAAAAGAACGCCTAGTAAGGGAATCGTCATTAAAGTTGCATGGAAACGTTCGTTTAACAAGCTACGTAAATCATCCATAGTTGTTGGAATTTTTTTGCCGGCTGTCTTTAATTCATATAGGTGACGGGCGCTTTTTAAATTGATTACATATAAAATGATTAGCGATAAACAGACTAAAATTGCTGCAATTCCGAATAATAATAAGAGCATTGAATTATCGCCTTCTTTTAGAACTTCAATCCCTAAAGAATCATCATATACTAATCCTTGCTGTTGGGTCCCTAGTGTTCCTAGCATCATTAATGCGTGGAAACCATTACGGATTAACCAATAGATAAAGCCAATTTCAGCTGTTAAAAAGATGATTCCCTTTAACCACTGCTTGTTGGCGAAGTTTGCAGCACCCATAACTAAAAAAGATAGTTTTGTAGCGAAGTCGCCTTTTTTAAAGACCTCTCGAAATGACGTCTGGGCTTTCTTTTTCTTGAACATCTTCGTTCACTCACTTTCTACTTAAATAAAAAAGATAGAGGAAATGGGACAGCAGATTGAAGCTCGTCCCATTTCTTTACTCTTTTTATTCTTTTGCTTCTTTTGATGTGTCTTGGACTAATTTATCTAATTTTGCTTGATAGTCCGCAGGTTTGATATTGCCTTTGTACGTATCATTGATCACTGCATCCATCGCAGGCCAGAATGAAACGATTTCTGGGATTTTTGGCATTACCACAGAGTGGGTTGGTTGCGCCATTTCTAAGATAGCTTTTGCAACAGTATCTTGTGTGATTTCTTCGTTTGTTTGTAATTTTTTGTTTGAAGGGACAAAGCCGATTTCTTTGAAGTAAGTCATTTGTGCTTTTTCACTGGTTAAATAGTTTGCTAATGTCATTGCGGCCAATGGTGCTTGTGTTTGTTGGTTGACAGCAAAACTACGAACGCCCAAGAAAGCTTTCATTTGTTTTTCTCCATTGCCAAAATCAATGGTTGGGTAGGCAGCGGCCCCCATTTTGTCGCCAAGAGCTTTTTCTACATCGTTTTTAGACCAAGGGCCGGAAAGGAAGGCATCCGTTTTGCCAGAACCTAGATTAGACAATGCTTCTGTATTTGATTGGATCACACCAGGATTATTTTTTTGATCGGCAATCCATTGTAATACTTCTATACCTTGTTGGTTGTTAAAGTTGGTACCTTTTGGATCTTCGCCATTTTCACCATATAAGTAATCGCCGTTACTCATAAATAAAGGACCAAAGATATAATTTGCGCCATCTTCGCCAAAATTGGTACCGATTTTGCCTTTTTCAGTTAAAGACTTCCAAGTTTTGATTTCCTCTGGAGAATACGTATCTTTGTTATAATAAAGAACTTGTGACTCTACGGCATAAGGGTAGGCATAGACTTTGTCTTTCCAAGTGACCCCTGCAACTGCTGAGTCGATATTGTTTTCTTTGACTTCTTTTTCATATTTTGTGTTAGGGTAAATCAGACCAGCTTCTGCCATTTGACCAATTTGATCATGTGGCATCATGAAAACATCTGCGGCAGCTTTAGGATCTTTTGCAATGTCTTTTTTAGCATCTGCCGAATTTCCAGCAGTTAAGTTAACTTTAATATCGGGGTTTTCTTTTTCAAAATCGGCGACAACTTTTTTAAAGACGCCCATATATTCAGTATCAACCCATAATTTTACGTCACCAGCTGCTTTATTTGCTGAACCGCTTTCATTTTCAGCTTTCGTTTTTTCTGCACCACCACAGGCAGTAAGTAAAACCGCGGAAGCACTTAAAAGGATACCGCCCATTAAAATCTTTTTCCAATTCGCTTTCATTTTTGAACCCTCCAAAAATTATTTTTTACAAGTCTTATTATGCAACCGATTGCGGAAATAATCAAGTGTTTTTCATCGAGAAAGTTAAAAAAGTTTTTTTGTTATAAATAACATACTGTTTATTTAAAGTGGTGTATACCACTAATTGAGCATTTTAAATAAAAAAATAAAAAAGGGTATACAAATGCAATCGTTTGCGCTAAAATGTGTTCGAGTATTAGAAAATACACGAAAAGCGACAATTAAAGGAGAGAATTAAATGAACACTGCTGCAATCTACCATCGTCCAGAAAGTGAATTTGCTTATCTTTATACAGAAGAAACAATGCATATTCGTTTGCGTACGGCAAAAGGCGACATTGCCTCTGTCCAATTAGTGCAAGGAGATCCTTATCTTTTAGGGAAAGAAAAGTGGTACCAACAGTCGTTAACCATGGAGAAGTTAGTATCTACGGAGTTATATGATTACTGGTTTATTGCATTAAGTGCAAAATTTAAACGCCTTTCATATGCTTTTACTTTAGTAGGGACGGATGGCTTGACGGCGTTTTATGGCGAACACGGCATTTATCCTTTAGAAGAAAAGTATTTAGAGATGGCGAATAATTATTTTCGGATGCCGTATTTTCATGAAGTCGATCGTTTTAAAGCACCTGAATGGGTGAAAGAAACGGTTTGGTATCAAATATTTCCAGAGCGTTTTGCAAATGGTGATCCCACCAATGATCCTGAAGGGACGTTGCCGTGGGGATCTAAAAGACCAGATCGACAAGATTTTTTTGGTGGGGATTTGCAAGGGGTGCTAGATCATCTTGATTACATTGAAGATTTAGGTGTTAACGGCTTATATTTTTGCCCAATTTTTGAAGCGTTTTCTAATCACAAATATGATACGATTGATTATTTAAAAATTGATCCAGCTTTTGGTGATAGCACTACCTTTAAGCGTTTAGTCGAAGAGTGTCATCGACGGGGCATTAAGATTATGTTGGACGCCGTTTTTAATCATATGGGGGACACTTCGCCTCAATGGCAAGATGTGTTAAAAAATGGCCAGGACTCAATTTATGCCGATTGGTTCCACGTAAATGAGTTTCCAGCTAGCTATGAAGAAAGTGCTGATTTTGAAGAAGCAAGCAACATTACCTATGATACTTTTGCATTCACTCCGCATATGCCTAAATTAAATACAGCAAATCCAGAAGTGCAAGCCTATCTTTTAGAAATTGCTCGTTATTGGATTGAGGAATATGATATTGACGCCTGGCGTTTAGATGTGGCAAACGAAGTGGATCATGCGTTCTGGAAAAAATTCCGGCAAACATGTGATGACGCAAAAGAAGATTTTTATATTTTAGGAGAAATTTGGCACTCGTCGCAAAGCTGGCTCCAAGGAGACGAATTTCATGCAGTGATGAATTATGCATACACAGATGCGATTATGGGCTACTTTGTCAAGCAAGAACTGTCCTTGGAAAAGATGCTCTCTGAAATGAACAACCAGTTAATGCTCTATCGACAACAAACGAATCAAATGCAGTTTAATGTTTTAGATTCCCACGATACACCACGCTTATTGCATGAAACGAAAGAGGATAAAGAGCTGATGCGCCAAGTATTAGCGTTTACGTATATTCAACCAGGCGTCCCTTGTCTTTACTATGGTGATGAAATTGGTATGACAGGTGATATGGATCCTGATTGTCGTCGTTGTATGGTTTGGGAGGGAAATCAGCAAGATTTGGATTTGAAGGAATTTGTAAAATCATTGATTGCCCTTCGCAAAAAGTATGCGGCTGTTTTTTCTGGTGGAACAATCGATTGGACAGGAACTTCTTTTGAAACGGGGTTGATTAGACTCGCTTGTCGTTTGGAGGAACAAACGATCTATGGGATTTTTAATACTGGCCAAGAGACACAATTTGTTGATAGAACTGATCGAGAAGTTTTGCTAAGTTCTTCTATCGAAACTGCTTCAGAACAGATAATGGTTTTACCAAAAGGTTTTCTTTTATATCAAGCATAATAATTAAGCAAAGGAATGTGAAGAAGAATGGAAAAACATTGGTGGCAAGAAGTCGTGGTTTATCAGATTTATCCTCGCAGTTTTAAGGATAGCAATGGAGATGGCATTGGAGATTTACCAGGAATTATTGAAAAATTGGATTATTTGGAAACGTTAGGCATTGGGGCTATTTGGTTATCACCAGTTTATCAATCACCCAATGATGACAATGGTTATGACATTTCTGATTATGAAGCGATTATGACAGAGTTTGGGACGATGGCGGATATGGATCGTCTAATTGAGGAAGCGAAAAAGCGAAAGATTGAAATTATTATGGATTTAGTGGTTAACCATACGTCAGATGAACATCGTTGGTTTATTGAAGCGAAAAAAAGCAAGGAGAACCCCTACCGAGACTATTATGTATGGGCTGATCCTGCTTCAGATGGCGGTGTGCCTAACCGATTGAAATCTGCCTTTTCGGGTTCGGCGTGGACGTTTGATGAAGCGAGTGGGCAATACTATTTGCATTTGTTTAGTAAAAAACAACCAGATTTAAATTGGGAAAACCAACAAATGCGTCAGTCGGTTTACGAGATGATGAATTTTTGGATTGATAAAGGAATTGGCGGTTTCCGTTTAGATGTAATTGACTTAGTGGGTAAAATTCCAGGAGAAGAGATCACCGCGAATGGACCTCATTTACATCGTTATTTACAAGAAATGAACGCCGCGACATTTGGTGGCAAAGAGCTGTTAACTGTAGGTGAAACATGGGGGGCCACACCTGAAATTGCAAAAATGTACTCTAGTCCAGAGCGTCATGAATTATCCATGATTTTTCAGTTTGAACATATGAGCTTGGATCAACAACCAGGTAAAGAAAAATGGGACCTTCAGCCAATGGAAGTTGCCAAGTTGAAACAGGTTTTTGCAAAATGGCAAACAGAATTAGGAAATGATGGCTGGAATTCTTTATTTTGGAATAACCATGATTTACCGAGAATGATTTCACGTTGGGGAAATGATCAGGAACATTGGTTGGAAAGTAGTAAGTTATTCGCTATTTTACTGCACATGATGAAAGGCACACCTTATATTTATCAAGGGGAAGAAATTGGTATGACCAATACGCCGATTACAGATATTCGTGAAGCACGGGACATCGAAACGATTAACATGTACCATGAGTATCTAGAAAAAGGATATTCTAAAGAAGAAATTTTGCTGAAAATTAATACTAAAGGTCGCGACAATGCACGCCGGCCTATGCAGTGGACCGCTGAAAAAAATGCTGGCTTTACGACTGGAACACCTTGGATTGATATTAATCCCAATTATCAAACGATTAACGTCGCTGCTGCTTTGGCAGATAAAAATTCACTATTCTATACGTACCAAGAAATGATTCGTTTGAGAAAAGAACATCCTTTAATTGTTTGGGGCGACTTTGAATTGCTGGAAACAGTGGACGAAGTGATTAGTTTTTATCGTACCTATGGTGAGGAACGCTGGCTTGTTGTAACGAACTTTTCTGACAAAGTTCGGCCATTTTCTGCAGACGTTCATGTAGAACAAGTAATGATTGAAAATATGCCGACAGATGTCACTGCTTTAGCAGACTATTCGTTAGCGCCTTGGCAAGCATTTGTTGTGAAAGTGAGTCAATAAGATGGAACAATGGTGGAAAAATGCTGTCGGTTATCAAATCTATCCTCGGAGTTTTAAAGATAGCAACGGGGATGGCATTGGTGATTTGCAGGGAATTATTGAGAAATTACCGTATTTAAAAGAACTAGGGGTCGATTTTTTATGGTTAAATCCGATTTACACTTCGCCAAACGTTGACAATGGTTATGATATTGCGGATTATCAAGGGATTCAGCCAGAATTTGGTACGATGGAAGATTTTCAAGAACTTTTGGACCAAGCGCATCAATTAGGTTTGAAGATTATTCTTGATTTAGTGGTCAATCATACAAGTGATCAACATCCGTGGTTTGTAGAAGCGAAAAAAAGTTTAGATAATCCGTATCGTGAGTATTATTTATGGGCCGATGCGACACCAGATCGTATGCCGAATGAATGGCAAAGCTTTTTTGGTGGCTCGACTTGGACGTATGACGCGGGTACAAAACAAGCATATTTTCATGTGTTTGCAAAAGAGCAACCTGATTTGAACTGGAAAAATCCTAAAGTTCGTGAAGAGATTTATGCGATGATTCGCTGGTGGTTAGATTTGGGAATTGATGGTTTCCGATTGGATGCGATTAGCCATATCCAAAAAGAACCTTGGGATTTTAAAATTACCACGAATCCGTGGGCTCCCTTTATGAATGTAAAAGGCATTGAAGACTATATGTTGGATTTGAAAGCTATTTTTGCTGAGTATGACATCATGACAGTGGGGGAAGCTAGTGGCGTTTCAAGTAAAAAAGCGGTGGAATGGACCAATGATGCGGGCTATCTGAATATGATTTTTGAATTAGAGCACAATGTTCGAGAAGGGAAGCCAGGAGAAGAACGGTTAAATATTTTAGGCTATAAAAAAGTAATGGCTCGCTGGCAAAAGCATTTAGGGACAGAAGGCTGGAATGCATTATATGTAGAAAATCATGATAATCCCAGAATCAATTCAATTTTAGGCAATGAAACCTCTCATTCTGCTAAGGCGATTGGAACAATCGCCTTGCTCTTGCGAGGAACGCCGTTTATTTATCAAGGACAGGAAATCGGCATGGTTAATTATCCGTTTCAACAGATTGACGAGTTAGATGCTAAAGATTCCCATAACCATTATCGTTTGCTTATAGAAAATGGCTACGATGCGAAACAAGCATTGAAAGAAGTGGCGCATTGGACGCGGGACCATTCGCGTACGCCTATGCAGTGGACGAATCAAGAGGCAAGTTCATTCACCTCGGGGCATCCGTGGTTAGCAATTCATCCCAATTTCAAAGAAATAAATGTGGCTGACCAAGAAACGGATGCGCAATCCGTGTTGAACTATTATAAAAAGTTAATTGCGTTGCGGAAAGACAATCCGGTCTTTACAGATGGACAGTTTGAACTATTAGCGCCCAATCATCCGTCTGTTTTTGCTTTTTTAAGAAAAACAACTGAGGCAACAGCGTTAGTGATTGTCAATTTAAGTGGAGAAAAGTGCCAATTTGACTTGCCGAATAAATTACTGGGCAGAAAGTGGCAACAATTATTAGGGAATCAAGATTTTACGGTGAAGAAACGGATGCAGTTAGCACCTTATCAGGCAGGCGTATTCCGATAACTGATTTGTTCTATAACGAGTGCAAGAGGCTTACTTTTAAGTGGGGCTCTTGCACTCGTTTTTAGGAACTTCAACAACCGAGAGACTTCGTAAATAATTGAATTTTTACAGAAATGCGTTATACTTACTTTGAGTAAGTTATTTAATTTTTATGAAAGTAGGGGGAAATGATGCCGAAAACACGTGTAGAAGCATTTACAGATGCAGTGATTGCGATTATTTTAACGTTATTAATTTTAGAATTAAAAATTCCTGAAAAAGCAGATTGGTCTGCTCTGACTCAATCTGGACACAAAATCATTATTTATTTAATTAGTTTTGTTACTTTATTAATTTACTGGAACAATCATCATCATTTATTTCAAAGTGTCCGTAAAATTGATGGACGTGTCCTTTGGATGAATAATTTTCTAACTTTGACGTTGACGTTTTTCCCGTTTGTTACTGGTTGGGTGGGTGAACATCCGTTTTCTTGGCCGCCACAAGCTTTGTATGGCTTAGTAGTATTAGGAGCTGATGTTGCTTATTATCTAGTGGTGCGGGCATTGATTCAGGCAAATGGGCCCAAATCCGAAGTACAACGTTTGTTTGGCCACTATCCAAAATTAACGCTTTCGATTGTGTTGAATATTATTGCGTTGATTGTAGGCAAACTGGTAGCGCCAATCGCTGTCCTGATTATTGATACGATTGTTTTAGTCATGTGGTTTATTCCTGAGCGAAAAGCAGAAATAAAGGAAATTTTAAAGTAGTTATTTTTTATTTATAACAAAAAAGTCATAAATCTTTTGACAAGAATGTCAAACTCCTCTATTATAAGAAGTGGATAAAAATTGAATAATTGTTAGGTGAGGCTCCTATTTGGACAAATGCTGCTGCCGCGAAAGGATCGAGAGACCCTTAGTTGGTTGAACAGGAATAATCGTGAAGGTTATTCATAATGTAGCTGATACATGTTATCTACGCCCTATAGTGCTAAAGCTCAACGATAGAGAATCTTATTTAAAGATGGTATTTTGGGACGTACTCTATTGTTGAGTAGGTCCTTTTTTGTGTGTTTGGCAAAAAAGCAATTATTCACTGGAAGTATAAATAAGAAAAAGAAAGGATGACTGTCATGGAAGACCCTGGAAGTGAACAGAGAAACAAAATACAGTCACCAATGAAAGGAGAAGATTTTAGCACTCTTTTCGGCAGGTGACCACAACCTTGGAGGAAAAGAAAATGATGAACAAAAAAACAATGGATATGAGAAAAGCCACCAAAGATCAAGAATTACGTAAATTGGCGTTGCTTTCTGAACGGGAATTAATGATGGAATTACGGACATCTGAAAAAGGACTCTCGAATGAAGATGCCGAAAAAAGATTAGAGGAATTTGGACCAAACGAAGTTTCTGCACAAAAGCCAACCCCAGCAATTATTTTATTTTTAAGTGCATTCAAAGATCCATTTGTCTATGTCTTAGCCTTATTGATGGTCGTTTCAACTTTAACGAAAGATTTCGAAGCCGCTATCGTGATGGGCGTGATGATTTTAGCCAGTGTCTTGATTGCTTTTATACAAGAGTATCGTTCTCAAAAAGCGAGTTTGGATTTAAAAGAATTAATTGAAAACACCGCTGCAGTGACACGGGAAGGGATTACGAAAGAAATTCCAATGGACGAAATTGTTCCAGGAGACATTGTAACTTTAGCTACAGGAGACATGATTCCTGCAGATGCCGTGTTGATTTGGACCAAAGATTTATTCGTTAATCAATCGTCGCTAACAGGCGAATCCATGCCTGTCGAAAAATTTGTGGATGCAGGTGTGGATCGTCAACAAACAGAGGTTTCTGCATTAGATATGCAAGACCTAGTGTTTATGGGTACAGATGTCTTGAGTGGACAAGGAAAAGCGATTATTTTAAAAACTGGGCAACATACATTTTTTGGTGATATTGCTAAAAATGCTACAACACAACGAGGAAAAACTAGTTTTGACTTAGGCTTAGCAAAAGTCAGTAAGTTTTTATTACGAATGGTAATGATTTTGTTTCCAATCGTTTTCTTGATTAATGGTTTAACTAAAGGTGCTTGGGGCGAAGCGTTTTTCTTCGCGATTGCCGTTGCAGTTGGTTTGACACCAGAAATGTTGCCAATGATTGTTACGAGTAACTTAGCCAAGGGTGCATTATCCTTATCGAAACATAAAGTCATTGTTAAAGAATTAGCGGCTATCCAAAATTTGGGTGGTATGGATGTGCTCTGTACAGATAAAACTGGAACGATTACCGAAGATCGTGTAGTTTTGGTTCAACATTTGAATCCATTAGGTGATTTGAGTGACGAGGTTCTAAATTTAGCCTACTTAAATTCTTCTTATCAAACAGGTTGGAAAAATTTAATGGATATTGCCGTTATTAATTTTTATGAAGAGCATCAATGGAAAACGCCGTTTAAAAATGTCACTAAAATTGATGAAATTCCTTTTGATTTTTCCAGACGCCGCTTAACGGTTGTCGTGAATGCAGATGATCATCAATTGATGATTACGAAAGGCGCCGTGGAAGAAATGGAAGAAGTGTGCACGCATGCGCAAATTAATGGCGAAATTGTACCATTAAGCATTGCTGTACGAGAAGAACTACGCCGAGTGAATGTTCAAATGAACAAACAAGGGATGCGTGTGTTAGCGGTAGCTGTAAAAAAAGATGTCCATAAAGAAGCAGTTTATTCAGTTGAAGATGAAAAAGAGATGACATTGATTGGGTTTATGGGGTTTCTTGATCCAGCAAAAGAGTCAGCTGTCAGCGCTATCCGCTCCTTACATGAACATGGTGTCAACGTGAAAGTGCTAACGGGCGATAATGACATTGTCGCCAAAAAAGTCTGTAAAGATGTAGGCATTGAAGTTTCCCATGTGTTATTAGGTTCTCAAATTGAAGCAATGACAGATGAAGAGTTGCGGGCGCAAGTAGAAGAAACTAATTTATTTGCCAAATTAAATCCGATGCAAAAATCTAAAATCATTGAATTGCTACAAGCGAAAGGTCATACGGTTGGTTTTATGGGGGATGGCATTAACGATGCACCAGCATTACGAAAAGCTGATGTGGGCATTTCAGTAGATACTGCAGCTGATATTACTAAAGATGCTAGCTCGATTATTTTACTGGAAAAAAGTTTAAATGTACTGGAATCTGGTGTGATTGAAGGACGAAAAGTATTTAGCAATATGATGAAATATATTAAAATTACCATCAGTTCTAATTTTGGGAATGTCTTTTCAATTTTAGTAGCCAGTGCCTTTTTACCATTTCTACCAATGCTTTCCTTACAACTCTTGATTCAAAATTTGATTTATGATGTGGCTCAGTTGACAATTCCTTGGGATAATGTCGATGAAGAAGAGTTATTAAGCCCTGTTCGGTGGGAAACGAACGGACTAGCGAAATTTACAGTATGTATTGGCCCGGTAAGTAGTATTTTCGATATTCTAACGTATCTTGTCATGTGGTTTGTGTTTAGCGCCAATAGTTTGGCAACTCAACATTTATTCCAAACAGGTTGGTTTATGGTGGGACTTGTTAGTCAAACGTTAGTTGTTCATATGGTCCGGACGCGGAAAATACCATTCATTCAAAGTCGTGCGTCAATGCCTGTGATGTTAAGTAGTTTAGGCGCAATTTTACTCGGTTTCTTGATTGTAGCAACGCCTATAAGAGAGGTTTTTGACTTTGTGAAACTTCCGGCTAACTACTGGCCATGGTTCTTTGGAATCATCATTGCGTACATGTTAACTGTTGAAGTAGCTAAACGTTTATATATTAAAATTACCAAGGAATGGATTTAGTAAAATCTACTGAAAGAGAAAAGAATTTGCTAAGCTGTATTACTCGTTTTGCGAAAATTTGGTGATTTTAAGCAATGAATGTTCGTGATAAAACCTAAGGTAAAGTATTTGGCAAAAAAGCGAGCCGAAAAAAATAAAAATTAACGAAAAAAACTTTGTTCTCTAAAAAATAAAAAACCGCATGCTGAGTAGGTTACTCGGCTGACGGTTTTTATTTTTTGGTTTTTTCAAGATAATTTTCATGAAAACGCAAAGTTCGGAAATCAGATTACTAGCCAGCTCGGGGATGAGGGGGCTCGGATTAATAGAACTGTTATATAATATTTTCAAAATAGAATATAACAGTTAGGAGAAAAATAGTACAGAAGAAGTGTGGAACAGAAACCGTTTTCTTGTTTGTGAAAATCATCACTAAACTGCAAAAACATGCGGTTTTGCTCTTTTGTGAAAAAATGAAGAAATTAGAGTTTTTTTCTTGCGCTTTTTCGAATTTAGTGATAATTTGTTAAGTGTAGTCGATAAAAAGTAATACAGTTTCGCACTCTGTTTTACTTTTATCGAAATTAAAGAAACGTAATAGAGAGGATTGTGTGACAAAATGGCAAAGGCTAAGAAACAAAAACCTATTGACTTTAAAGAGCTAATGGCTAAAGTCGACGCTGATTTCCCAACTTTCCAAATCTTGGATCAAGATGGAAAAATTGTGAATGAAGATTTAGTACCTGATTTATCGGATGAGGAATTAGTTGAATTAATGACACGCATGGTTTGGTCTCGTGTGTTAGACCAACGTTCTACTGCATTAAACCGTCAAGGACGCTTAGGATTCTTCGCGCCAACAGCTGGACAAGAAGCAAGCCAATTGGCAAGTCAATTTGCAATGGAAAAAGAAGACTACTTACTACCAGGTTACCGTGATGTACCTCAATTAGTACAACATGGTTTACCATTAAGAGAAGCTTTCTTATGGTCTCGTGGTCACGTAGCAGGGAACTACTACGCGGAAGATTTAAATGCATTACCACCACAAATTATCATTGGTGCTCAATACATCCAAGCAGCTGGTGTTGCTTTAGGATTGAAAAAACGTGGAAAAGAAAATGTTGTCTTCACTTATACTGGTGACGGCGGTTCTTCACAAGGGGACTTCTATGAAGCAATTAACTTTGCTGGTGCTTACCAAGCAAACGGTGTCTTCATTATCCAAAACAATGGTTTTGCGATTTCTACACCTCGTGAAAAACAAACAGCGGCTAAAACTTTAGCTCAAAAAGCTGTTGCAGCAGGAATTCCTGGTATTCAAGTTGATGGTATGGATCCATTAGCAGTTTACGCAATTGCAAAAGAAGCACGCGATTGGTCAGCTGCAGGAAACGGTCCAGTTTTAATTGAAACATTAACCTATCGTTATGGTCCACATACTTTATCTGGAGACGATCCAACACGTTACCGTTCAAAAGAAATGGATGACGAATGGGTACAAAAAGATCCATTGACTCGTTTCCGTAAATATCTAACAGATAAAGGCTTATGGTCTGAAGCAAAAGAAGAAGAAATTATTGAAAAAACAAAAGAAGAAATCAAAGTAGCGATTGCAGAAGCGGATAAAGCGCCAAAACAAAAAGTTTCTGATTTCTTGAAAAATATGTTTGAAGTTCAACCTCAAACAATTAAAGAACAAATTGCATTTTATGAAGCGAAGGAGTCGAAATAAAAATGGCACAAAAAACTATGATCCAAGCAATTACAGATGCCTTAGCTCTTGAATTAGAGAAAGACGAAAATGTCTTAATCTTCGGTGAAGACGTTGGTAACAACGGTGGGGTTTTCCGTGCAACTGAAGGTTTACAAGAAAAATTTGGTGAAGACCGCGTCTTCGATACACCTTTAGCTGAATCTGGTATCGGTGGATTGGCTTTCGGTCTTGCCTTGCAAGGTTACCGTCCAGTTCCTGAAATCCAATTCTTTGGTTTCGTTTTTGAAGTATTTGACGAAATCGTTGGTCAAATGGCTCGTACGCGTTACCGTATGGGTGGAACTCGTAATATGCCAATTACTGTTCGTGCCCCATTTGGTGGTGGTGTTCATACACCAGAACTTCACTCAGATAACTTAGAAGGATTAATCGCACAATCACCAGGTGTTCGTGTTGTTATTCCATCAAACCCTTACGATGCAAAAGGACTATTAATTTCATCTATTCGTAGCAACGATCCAGTTGTCTACTTAGAGCACATGAAATTATACCGTTCATTCCGTGAGGAAGTGCCAGACGAAGCTTATGAAGTGCCTTTAGATAAAGCGGCTGTAACTCGTGAAGGAACAGACGTATCAATCATCACTTACGGTGCTATGGTTCGTGAAGCGATTAAAGCAGCTGATAGCTTAGCGAAAGACAATATTTCAGCAGAAATCATTGACTTACGTACAGTGGCTCCTTTAGATGTGGAAACAATTATTAACTCTGTTGAAAAAACTGGCCGTGTGGTTGTCGTTCAAGAAGCACAAAAACAAGCTGGCGTTGGCGCTATGGTTGTTTCTGAAATTTCTGAACGTGCCGTATTATCATTAGAAGCACCAATCGGACGTGTATCTGCTCCAGATACAATATTCCCATTCGGACAAGCAGAAAATATCTGGTTACCAAATGCGAAAGATATCGAAGCAAAAGCTAGAGAAATCGTCGAATTTTAATAGTTATTCGAAGTAGATAAACGAAGAATTAAACAGGTGGAATACGGCTATAGGCATGAAATGTTCAGCTACTATAGTCGTTTCCCCGCGTTTTGCTCCTAAGAAAATAGACAGATCCAACGAAGAAGGGAAGACTTAAAAAATGGCTTATCAGTTTAAATTACCGGATATCGGTGAAGGGATTGCCGAAGGCGAAATCGTTAAATGGTTTGTAAAACCTGGCGATACAATCAACGAAGACGATACGTTATTAGAAGTACAAAATGACAAATCAGTGGAAGAAATTCCATCACCAGTAACAGGTACTGTAAAAAATATCGTTGTACCAGAAGGAACAGTTGCAAACGTTGGTGACGTGTTAATCGAAATCGACGCACCTGGTCACGAAGATAACGATGCAGCACCAGCAGCTCCTGCACAAGAACAAACACCAGCACAACCTGCTGCTGTACCAACAACAGAAGCAGCTGGCGGATTTTTCCAATTCAAATTACCAGACATCGGTGAAGGAATTGCCGAAGGCGAAATCGTTAAATGGTTCGTTAAAGCTGGCGACACAATTAATGAAGATGATTCATTATTAGAAGTACAAAATGACAAATCAGTAGAAGAAATTCCATCACCAGTAACAGGTACTGTAAAAAATATCGTTGTACCAGAAGGAACAGTTGCCAATGTTGGTGACGTGTTAGTTGAAATTGACGCACCTGGTCATAATTCAGCAGCACCGGCAGCCGCAGCACCAGCTACTGACGCTCCTAAAGCGGAAGCATCAGCTCCAGCCGCTTCAACAGGCGTAGTTGCAGCCGCTGATCCAAACAAACGCGTTTTAGCAATGCCATCTGTTCGTCAGTATGCGCGTGAAAAAGACGTTGATATTACACAAGTAACTGCAACTGGTAAAGGTGGCCGTGTCATTAAAGCGGATATTGATGCCTTTGTTTCTGGTGGTTCTCAAGCAGCACCAGCTACTGAAGCTGCCGCAACAGAAGCAGCACCTAAAGCGGAAGCAGCTGCACCTAAAGCAGCGCCAAAAGCCTTTACTTCTGATTTAGGCGAAATGGAAACACGTGAAAAAATGACACCAACACGTAAAGCAATTGCTAAAGCAATGGTTAACAGCAAACACACTGCTCCTCACGTAACATTACATGATGAAGTAGAAGTTTCTAAATTATGGGATCACCGTAAGAAATTTAAAGATGTTGCTGCTGCAAATGGTACAAAATTAACATTCTTACCATACGTTGTAAAAGCATTGACTTCAACTGTTCAAAAATTCCCAATCTTGAATGCATCAATCGATGACGCAGCACAAGAAATTGTTTACAAAAATTACTTTAACATTGGTATCGCTACTGATACAGATCATGGCTTATATGTACCAAATGTTAAAAATGCTAATACGAAGAGCATGTTTGCTATCGCTGATGAAATCAACGAAAAAGCAGCATTGGCTATCGAAGGCAAATTAACTGCACAAGATATGCGTGATGGTACAATCACAATTAGTAACATTGGTTCAGTCGGTGGCGGCTGGTTTACACCAGTAATCAACTACCCTGAAGTTGCTATTTTAGGCGTTGGTACAATTGCACAAGAACCAGTTGTTAATGCAGACGGCGAAATCGTTGTGGGACGCATGATGAAATTATCATTAAGCTTTGACCACCGTATCGTTGACGGCGCAACTGCTCAAAAAGCAATGAACAACATTAAACGCTTATTAGCTGATCCAGAATTACTATTAATGGAAGGATGATTAACAAATGGTAGTAGGAGATTTCGCCATTGAACTAGATACAGTCGTAATCGGAGCTGGACCTGGAGGATACGTTGCTGCAATTCGTGCCGCAGAAATGGGTCAAAAAGTTGCGATTATCGAACGTGAATACATCGGAGGCGTTTGTTTAAACGTTGGATGTATTCCTTCAAAAGCTTTAATTGCTGCTGGACATCATTACCAAGAAGCACAAGATTCTTCAACTTTTGGTGTAACAGCTAAAGGAGTCGAATTAGACTTTGCAAAAACACAAGACTGGAAAGATAACACAGTTGTTAAATCATTAACAGGCGGCGTTGGCATGTTATTGAAAAAACACAAAGTGGAAATTATTGAAGGCGAAGCATTCTTCGTTGACGAAAATACATTGCGTGTTATTCACCCAGACTCAGCACAAACTTACTCATTCAATAATGCTATTGTAGCAACAGGTTCTCGTCCAATTGAAATCCCAGGATTCAAATTTGGCGGACGCGTGTTAGATTCTACAGGCGGTTTAAACTTAAAAGAAGTTCCTAAAAAATTCGTTATTATCGGTGGCGGTGTCATCGGTGCTGAATTAGGTGGCGCTTATGCTAACTTAGGTTCAGAAGTAACAATTTTAGAAGGTAGCCCATCAATTTTACCAACTTATGAAAAAGATATGGTTAAAGTTGTCACAGACGACTTCAAGAAGAAAAACGTAACAATCGTGACTTCTGCAATGGCTAAAGAAGCTGTTGACAATGGCGATAGCGTCACTGTTAAATATGAAGTTAACGGAAAAGAAGAAAGTGTTGAAGCAGATTACGTAATGGTCACTGTTGGACGTCGTCCAAACACAGACGACTTAGGCTTAGAACAAGCGGGCGTTGAAATTGGCGAACGTGGTTTAATCCCAGTTGACAACCAAGGACGTACTAACGTGAAAAACATCTTCGCAATCGGCGACATCGTACCAGGTGCTGCGTTAGCGCATAAAGCAAGCTACGAAGCAAAAATTGCTGCTGAAGCAATTTCTGGTAAGAAAGTTGCAGTTGATTACAAAGCAATGCCAGCTGTTGCCTTTACTGATCCAGAATTGGCAAGCGTTGGTATGACTGTTGCAGAAGCAAAAGAAGCGGGAATCGAAGCAAAAGGCTACAAATTCCCATTTGCTGGTAACGGCCGTGCAATCTCTTTAGATAAAACTGAAGGATTCATGCGTTTAGTTACAACTGTAGAAGACAATGTCATCATCGGTGCACAAATTGCCGGTGTCGGTGCAAGTGACATGATTTCTGAATTAGCTTTAGCTATTGAATCTGGCATGAATGCAGAAGATATTGCTTTAACAATCCACCCACACCCATCATTGGGCGAAATTACTATGGATACAGCTGAATTGGCTTTAGGTTTACCAATTCATATTTAATAGTATCACTTTGTCGCACGACAGATATAATGCGCCTTTTGCACTTGTTGCATTAGCCACAGCAAGAGCAAAAGGTGTAAAAAAACAACGACTTCTCGGAGTCGTTGTTTTTTTATGCTCTGTTCTTTCTTTTACGGTATTTAAGAGGTGTTTCACCCGTTTCTTGTTTAAAGATACGGACAAAATAGCTATCTTCAACAAACCCTAAATCTTCACTGATTTGGGCAATTGTTTTATCTGTCTCCAAAAGAAGCTGTTTAGCCCATGTGATTTTTAATTGTCGATAAAATTGACTAAAGGGAATACCAAACTCCTCTTTTAATAAACGACTTAAATACGTCGGTGTCAAATGAACAAGGTCTGCCAGTTCTTGTAAATTTAAACGCAGCGATTTGTTTTCCCAAAGGGCATCTAAAACCGGTTGTAATTGCTTATTTTTAGTTTGATAGGCACTTGAAGGAGTTAATTGAGCAGTTAATAAAGTTTGTTGAATATCTTTTTGGATCATATTCAATGGCTCCAGCTCTTCTTTTCGCGAACTAATCTGTAAGGATTGTTTGTACGTATTGATTAGATAATCTTTTTTGATGGCTTCAGAAATAATATATTGGCTTAAATCTGCGATTAATGTCGCGCTCTTTTCTAAGTCTGCTAGTTCTAAAACAGGGTATTGTTGATACAGCTCTTGGTGTGTTACTAAAAATTCTTGAATGAAGGCATCATTCATGGTTAAAACCTGTTCTAACTCTTCTTGGTGATCTTCGAGCAAAACTTCACCAGCCATAATGGCTCCTACATACTGGTCATCAACAATAATGGGGATGGCCATATCAACGATGTTAAAGTGACAACGGTAGATAAAAGGCTGACCAGTGCGAACGGCTTCCAAGCCACCACGAGCATCACATTTTTCACAAAGTTTCGAGAGCTCAGGGGAGTGACGTACCAGTTGGCAAAAGGGTTGAACTTGACTATGTTTCGTCACAGGTCGCCCTTTATAATCGACTAAAATAATGGCTAAACGAGTGCTTAAGGCCAATGATTCTTGCAATTTTTCCCACTTTTCTAAATCTAAAATATTTTTTAATTCTACAGTCATAAGGCAATCCTTCAATCTAAAGTTTAAAAATCATAATATTTTATTATTTCACAAAATAATTCTATCATTTTTTGCAAGAAAACGATACCAAAAGTTCAATGCTTTTTGAATGAAAGCGTTTTATACTATGTATGTAAACAAAATATAGGAGGCTATCAACATGAGAAAAGCATTGATTTTACCAACGAAATATGTTCAAGGGGAAGATGAATTACTAAACTTAGGTTACTTCGTTTCAACTTTTGGAAAAAAAGCGTTACTAATTGCAAATCCTGCTGACGTTGATCGTGTACGTCCACAATTGGAAGAAACAGCGAAAAAGTTTGACATTACCTTCGTAGAGGGTGGCTTTAGTGGAGAAGTAACGCGTGAAGAAACAAAGCGCTTGCAAAACGTTGGACAAAAAGAACAAGCAGACTGTATCATTGGTTTAGGTGGCGGTAAAGCAATCGATGCTTCAAAAGTCGTAGCAGAAGGTGAAAACTTAATTATTGTACCAACGATTGCGGCTCAAGATGCACCAACTTCGCATTCAGCTGTACTATATCATGAAGATGGCTCATTTGATGATTATGCTTACTTTAAACAAAGTCCAAGCGTCGTTATGGTTGATACAAAAGTGGTTGCCAAAGCGCCAACTAGATTTTTAGTTGCTGGAATGGGGGATGCCTTATCCACATATTTTGAAGCACGCGCAACACACAATTCATATTCTCGGGTTAATGCTAGTTTGCCAATGGGTTCAAGAGAAGGCTTAACGCCTGCTGCTAGCGGCACATATGCAGCTTTGGCCATGGCAAAACTTTGCTGGGAAAACCTCCAGGAAGATGGGTTAAAAGCGAAATTAGCTTGTGATGCAAATGTGGTTACTGAATCATTGAATAAGATTATCGAAACAAATATCTTACTTTCAGGCTTAGGTTTTGAAAGTGGCGGTTTAGCTGCAGCGCATGCGATTCATAACGGTATGACAGTCTTACCTGGTGCGCACAGTTATTTACATGGTGAAAAAGTAGCTTTTGCAACGATTGCACAACTTGTATTAGAAGATGCAGCAAAAGACGAATTAGAAGCTGTTTTAGACTTTAGCGCTTCTGTAGGTTTACCATTAACGCTTTCAGACATTGGTGTCGATGAAATCACTTATGAAGAAGCGTTGGAAGTAGCCAAAATTGCTTGCATTCCAGAAGAATCAATTCATTCAATGCCATTCCCAATTG
This sequence comes from Enterococcus sp. DIV1090, assembly GCF_050537975.1. Taxonomy (NCBI): domain Bacteria; kingdom Bacillati; phylum Bacillota; class Bacilli; order Lactobacillales; family Enterococcaceae; genus Enterococcus; species Enterococcus sp. DIV1090. Next base: position 1,230,248 of record NZ_CP172917.1, read on the forward strand.
TCGTTGAAGAAGTAGCGAATGCAATCATTGTTGCAGATAAAGTCGGACAAGAATATAAAACAAGACATAAATTAGATTAAGGAAGTGTCCACATGAAAGCAGATATTTTACTCGTTTCACATAGCAAAATGATTACAGATGGTATTAAAGAGATGATTGAACAGATGAACGCCAGTGAAGAAATTACAATTCATTCACTTGGTGGTACATCAGATGGTTCATTAGGTTCAGATCCAATGAAAATCATTGACACGATTAACGAAGCGGACTCTGACCGAGAATTTTTAATTTTTGCCGATTTAGGCAGTGCCGTTTTAAGTTCAGAATTAGCTTTTGATATGCTAGAAGAAGACCAACAGAAACATTATCATTTAGTCGATGCACCATTGGTTGAAGGTGCCTTTGCGGCAGCAATTACTGCAGGTGTCTCAGATGATTTGACGCAAATTTTAGCAGAAGCTCAAAATGCTGGTAAGAAAGGGTGGAACTAAATGAAAAAAATTATTAATGAACCTGGTAAAATTGTCGAAGAAATGCTCCAAGGAATTGTGAAAAGCTATGGAAACCTTGTTCATCAAGTCGAAGATTCTCGCGTGATTGCTCGCAACGACTCAAACAAACAAGTTGGGTTAGTATCTGGTGGCGGAAGTGGTCATGAGCCTGCACATGCTGGGTTTGTTGGTGATGGAATGTTAAATGCCGCAGTTTTAGGTGATGTCTTTACTTCACCAACACCAGATCAAATTTTAACAGGGATCCAAGCGGCAGACCAAGGGGCCGGTGTTCTGTTAATCGTAAAAAATTATACAGGCGATATTTTGAACTTTGAAATGGCCAAAGATATGGCTGATATGGAAGACATTCATGTAGAAATGGTCGTTGTCGATGATGATATTGCTGTCGAAGATAGCACCTATACCGCTGGAAAACGCGGCGTTGCCGGGACTGTTCTTGTCCATAAAATTTTAGGACATCATGCCCGCCAAGGTGCTTCTTTAGAAGAGCTCGTTTCTTTAGGAGAAAAGATTGTATCAGCCACGAAAACAATTGGAGTGGCTTTAAAAGCAGCCACTGTGCCTGAAGTTGGCAAACCAGGTTTTACTTTACCAGAAGATGAAATTGAATTTGGCGTAGGGATTCACGGAGAACCAGGCTATCGTCGTGAAAAAATCCAACCATCGAAAGAGTTAGCGAAAGAATTAGTTGAAAAAACATTAAGTAGCTATGAGCAACAACCACAAACAGTAGGGGTACTTGTCAATGGCATGGGTGGCACGCCATTAATGGAACAATTTGTATTTATGAACGACGTGCTAACATTGTTAGAAGATAAAGGTGTTCAAGTGACCTTCCATAAAGTGGGTAACTATATGACGTCTATTGACATGCAAGGATTATCTTTAACGATGATTGACTTGGCGACAAAAGACTGGCAAACAGCGCTAGAAAGCAATGTAACAACAATTTCTTGGTAAGGGTGATAAAAGATGGAATTAACAGTAAAAGACATTCAAACATGGTTAGACAATTATTCAAAAGTTATTGAAGAAAAAAAAGACTATCTAAGTGAATTAGACACGCCGATTGGTGATGGGGATCACGGTAACAACATGGCTCGTGGTATGGCTGAATACAAAATTGCGTTTGACAAAAAAGTACCAACAACAATCACGGAGACATTTAAAGTCCTATCCATGGCTTTGATTTCAAAAGTTGGCGGAGCTTCTGGTCCTTTATATGGTACTGCGTTTATGAATATGACTAAAGCGACAAAAGATTTGGAAACCATCAGTTCGCCAGAGCAATTAAAAGAAATTGTTCAGCAAGGTCTAGCTGGGATTCAGATGCGCGGCAAAGCTGAACCAGGAGATAAAACGATGGTTGATGTCTGGGCACCTGTTGCTGAAGTAATTGGAACGGAACAATTTAATGAAGAAAAAATTGAACAATTTGCTGAAGCAACAAAAGATTGGGTGGCGAAAAAAGGACGTGCCTCTTATTTAGGGGAACGAGCAATTGGTCATATTGATCCAGGAGCAGCATCTAGTGCATTATTATTTGAAGAACTAGTCAAAGTAATCAATCAATAACAGTGAGAAAAAAGTTTAGCAAGTGCCTCTCTTGAAGCGCTTGCTAAACTTTTTTATAAATAATGGTTTCTTTTGTTCATCTATGGGATAATTTAAGTAACAAAAAATAACAAAGATAGACAAATGGGGGATTTAAAGATGAAAAAGCATGTGATTGTGGGATGTTTATTAATCGTTAGCTCAATGTTTGTAAGTGCTTGTGGAAATTCATCAGACGTGACCACGGAAAAAACCAGTGTCACAAAACAAGTCGAAGCTACGGGACAAAGCACATCATCTTCCGTAGACCAAACCAAGTATGATGCCATTATTACAGAAGCTAAAAAGTTAACGGCAGAGGGGCAATATAAAGAATCAGAAGAAAAATTAGCTACGATTCCTGTTAGCGATTTAGGGAAACCTCATTATTCAATCGTTAAAGAAACGGTTGAGAAACTAAATAATCAAAATAATGAAGGTTTAAAAAGACAAGAAGAAGTCGCGGTTGAAAAGCAAACGAAGTCGAGTCCGGCACCAACGGAATCACTTAAACCAATTCCAGATGAATTTGCTAAATGGGCAACCACGTATCTTTTTTATTATCCACGAGGAGATCAAAAGCAAGCGGGGTTAATCATTGAAGCGAATGGAGCGGTCACGCAGACGAATACGAATGGCGAAATTTACACAGGAAAAGCCGAAATAAGTGGAGTTTCGGGCACTATTTTAAGTTATGATACGACTAGTTATCGCCCGACGACCCAACCAGCTACAAAATCGATTACTCCAAATGTTAAAATCACTGTTACTTGGAACAATGGCGGCGGTGTTGATGTTTATTATGGCTACGTTTCTTATTCACAACGTTTAGCTTTGACAGATGGTATCGCCGTGACAGACGGGGTCAAAGAAGTTTGGCTTTCATAAAAAGAGCTAGGCATTCAAGCAAAAACTTGAATGTCTAGCTCTTTTGTTGATTGAATCGGGGGATTTAAATACTTAGTTTCGATAAGAACGAACGGTATTATTAATAGCAGAAATACTATATTTTAATTCATCTTCTAACGTTTGATCAATGTCTGTGTCTAAAGTTTCTGCAAACATGGCTTCATATTCAGCGATAGAAAGTTCTGTCCGATTATCCAGCAGTGCTAAATGAGTTTCTTTTTGTAAATGATTTTGATAACCAGCTACTAATTCGCCAGTGAAAAATTCAGCGACAGCACCAGAACCATAACTGAATAAACCAATTTGATTGCCTGCGGTTAAAGTCGTTGCATTTTCTAAAAGGGAAATGAGTCCCAGATAAAGTGAACCCGTATACAAGTTTCCTACGCGGCGACTATAGATGATGCTTTCTTCATAACGAGCTAAAATTCGTTCCTGTTCTGCTTCAGATTGATCGGAGATTTTTGCTAATAAGGCTTTTTTACCCATTTTTGTGTAAGGAATATGGAACGCTAAAGCATCATAATCTGCAAAATCAAGACCGGTTCTTTTTTTATGTTCATCCCAGACTTGGGCAAAAGATTGGATGTAGGTTTCGTTTGACAAAGGACCATCGACCATAGGATACGGGTGGCCTGTTGGACGCCAAAAGTCATAGATATCTTGCGTCAGCATCACATTATCCTCTTTTAAAGCCAAGATGCGCGGTTCACTAGAAACTAACATTGCAACCGCCCCAGCTCCTTGTGTAGGCTCACCGCCAGAATTTAAGCCATATTTTGCAATATCTGCTGCTACAACCAAAACTTTTTTATCTGGATGTAAGGCGACGTGATTCTTAGCTAACTGTAAGCCTGCTGTTGCTCCGTAACAAGCTTCCTTGATTTCGAAAGAGCGAGCGAAAGGTTGAATCCCCATTAAACGATGTAAGACAACTGCGGCCGCTTTTGACTCATCGATACTGGACTCAGTCCCGACAATCACCATATCAATGGCCTCTTTATCTTCTTTGGTCAAGATCGCTTCTGCGGCATTGGCTGCAAATGTCACAATATCTTGGCTGATTGGGTTCACCGCCATTTGGTCTTGCCCAATACCAATATGAAATTTTCCAGGGTCTACATTTCTGGCTTCAGCCAGTGCCGTCATATCAATATAATAAGGGGGCACAAAAAAACTAATTTTATCAATCCCAATTGTCATTTCTTTAACTCCTTTACGATAAATAGATTCATTATATAAAATAGCACGAAATGAACCAAAATGGGGAATTTTTGTATTAACTTCATAGATTATTAAAAAATATCTTATAAGTCTGTTAACATTCAGTAATTGGCACTTGTGATTCTGGGATTTTATGATATATTTCAAGATGGAGGTGCATTTAGTTGAAAACAGTAGTTATTATTGATGCATTACGAACACCAATTGGAAAATATAAAGGCAGCTTAAGTCAAGTAAGTGCCGTAGACTTAGGAACACATGTTACAACACAACTTTTAAAAAGACATTCCACTATTTCTGAAGAAATTGATCAAGTAATCTTTGGAAATGTTTTACAAGCTGGAAATGGCCAAAATCCCGCACGACAAATAGCAATAAACAGCGGTTTATCTCATGAAATTCCCGCAATGACAGTTAATGAGGTCTGCGGATCAGGAATGAAGGCCGTTATTTTGGCGAAACAATTGATTCAATTAGGAGAAGCGGAAGTTTTAATTGCTGGCGGGATTGAGAATATGTCCCAAGCACCTAAATTACAACGTTTTAATTACGAAACAGAAAGCTATGATGCGCCTTTTTCTAGTATGATGTATGATGGATTAACGGATGCCTTTAGTGGTCAGGCAATGGGCTTAACTGCTGAAAATGTGGCCGAAAAGTATCATGTAACTAGAGAAGAGCAAGATCAATTTTCTGTACATTCACAATTAAAAGCAGCTCAAGCACAAGCAGAAGGGATATTCGCTGACGAAATAGCCCCATTAGAAGTGTCAGGAACGCTTGTGGAGAAAGATGAAGGGATTCGCCCTAATTCGAGCGTTAAGAAGCTAGGAACGCTTAAAACAGTTTTTAAAGAAGACGGTACTGTGACAGCAGGGAATGCATCAACCATTAATGATGGGGCTTCTGCTTTGATTATTGCTTCACAAGAATATGCCGAAGCACACGGTCTTCCTTATTTAGCTATTATTCGAGACAGTGTGGAAGTCGGTATTGATCCAGCCTATATGGGAATTTCGCCGATTAAAGCCATTCAAAAACTGTTAGCGCGGAATCAACTTACTACGGAAGAAATTGATCTGTATGAAATCAACGAAGCATTTGCAGCAACTTCAATCGTGGTCCAAAGAGAACTGGTTTTACCAGAGGAGAAGGTTAACATTTATGGTGGCGGTATTTCATTAGGTCATGCGATTGGTGCCACAGGTGCTCGTTTATTAACGAGTTTAAGTTATCAATTAAATCAAAAAGAAAAGAAATATGGAGTGGCTTCTTTATGTATCGGCGGTGGCTTAGGACTCGCTATGCTACTAGAGAGACCTCAGCAAAAAAAAAACAGCCGATTTTATCAAATGAGTCCTGAGGAACGCCTGGCTTCGCTTCTTAATGAAGGCCAGATTTCTGCTGATACAAAAAAAGAATTTGAAAATACGGCTTTATCTTCGCAGATTGCCAATCATATGATTGAAAATCAAATCAGTGAAACAGAAGTGCCGATGGGCGTTGGCTTACATTTAACAGTGGACGAAACTGATTATTTGGTACCAATGGCGACAGAAGAGCCCTCAGTGATTGCGGCTTTGAGTAATGGTGCAAAAATAGCACAAGGATTTAAAACAGTGAATCAACAACGCTTAATGCGTGGACAAATCGTTTTTTACGATGTTGCAGATCCCGAGTCATTGATTGATAAACTACAAGTAAGAGAAGCGGAAATTTTTCAACAAGCAGAGTTAAGTTATCCATCTATCGTTAAACGGGGCGGCGGCTTAAGAGATTTGCAATATCGTGCTTTTGATGAATCGTTTGTATCTGTCGACTTTTTAGTAGATGTTAAGGATGCAATGGGGGCAAATATCGTTAATGCTATGTTGGAAGGTGTGGCCGAGTTGTTCCGTGAATGGTTTGCGGAGCAAAAGATTTTATTCAGTATTTTAAGTAATTACGCAACGGAGTCGGTTGTTACGATGAAAACGGCTATTCCAGTTTCACGTTTAAGTAAGGGGAGCAATGGCCGGGAAATTGCTGAAAAAATTGTTTTAGCTTCACGCTATGCTTCATTAGATCCTTATCGGGCAGTCACGCATAACAAAGGGATCATGAATGGCATTGAAGCTGTCGTTTTAGCTACAGGAAATGATACACGCGCTGTTAGCGCTTCTTGTCATGCTTTTGCGGTGAAGGAAGGTCGCTACCAAGGCTTGACTAGTTGGACGCTGGATGGCGAACAACTAATTGGTGAAATTTCAGTTCCGCTTGCGTTAGCCACGGTTGGCGGTGCCACAAAAGTCTTACCTAAATCTCAAGCAGCCGCTGATTTGTTAGCAGTGACGGATGCAAAAGAACTAAGTCGAGTAGTAGCGGCTGTTGGTTTGGCACAAAATTTAGCGGCGTTACGGGCCTTAGTCTCTGAAGGAATTCAAAAAGGACACATGGCTCTACAAGCACGTTCTTTAGCGATGACGGTCGGAGCTACTGGTAAAGAAGTTGAGGCAGTCGCTCAACAATTAAAACGTCAAAAAACGATGAACCAAGACCGAGCCATGGCTATTTTAAATGATTTAAGAAAACAATAAAAAAAATAGTTCAGCAGAAATTATTCTGCTGAACTATTTTTTTTCACATTAGGTAGCCGTTTCAGGCCACGAATTGGTTTTACTTTTAAGACATCTAAGAAGAAAGTGAACACAGGGATTCCTACAATAAGTCCCCATACACCAAAGAGACGCTCACTAACTAATAAGATGACAAACGTATAAAAGATTGGTAACTCTGTTTTACTAGACATGAATTTAGGATTTAGCACGTAAGATTCAAATAAATGGACGATTGTAATTAAAGCTAAGATATAAATCACATCGTTCAAGCCACCTTGGGAATAAGCGATGAAACTTAGCGGAATGCAGGAAATAATCACACCAGCAACTGGGACTAAGCTCAAAATGAAGATCATAATGGCTAAACTAGGTAACTGAGTAAAGCCGATTATCGCCAAGGCCAAAGTAGTAATGACTGTGTTCACCACAGCAATGAAAAACTGAGCTTCCATTACGACACCAAATGTGTTGACGAACTTGTTGGCGAAATAATAGATATCCTGAAAAAACCAATCAAAATCACTTTTTAAAAATAACTTAGAAAAATCGGCCATTTGCTTCTTCTCAATCATAAAGAAGAAACTTAAAATAAAGGACATGACAAATGATAAGCCGACAGCGCCAATATCTTGAATGTAGCGTAAAATCATTGAAGCGCCATTCTGGAGTTGAGAGAGTAAGTTAGATTTTTCCAAGTATTGATCAATAAATTGCAATACTTGATTTGTATCTGTATGTGGACTTTGATAAAAATCAACTACAGAATTAATCATTTGAGTCGTTTGGTTAACTAGAACGGGAACATATTTAGTAATCGCTAAATAGATTAGAAAAACAACCAATGCATAGGTTAAGAGAACGATGACAATCGTCGGGATTTTCATATAGCGTTGAACAAAATGGACCAAACGAACAGCTAAATAGGTAAAGATAAATGTTAAAAGAATTGTTGTAATCATACTTCTGGATAAATAAAGCACAAAAATAATCAAAGCAAGGACGCAAAAACGTCGCAAACGTTCATTTTGAATAAATTTTTGATACAAACTCATAGGGGAAACTCCTTCTTTACTGAATAATCAATCCTGTTAAGAATAACATAACCATACCGATGGCAGCTAGGCCGCAAACAATAATATGGCGGCGTTTGTACATCACTACAATGGCGATGAACTCTCGAATAAACGCGTTAGGTAAAAAATAAAAAGCGGTTTTTGCACCAATGCCATCAGCTTTTAAGCCAGCCATTCGAGCGAAAAGACCCGCTCGGAAAAGGTGATAATTGTTTGTAGTAAAAATGGCTTGGAAATTAGCATTTCCAAAATCCTCAATCATTGTTTCTTTGGAAAAACGCATATTTTCTAGTGTGTTTTTTGAATGAGCTTCTACTAAAATATCATCATCAGGAATACCTTGTGTCAAAGCATACATTTTCATCGCGACACTTTCAGGAAGTAATTCATCGGGACCTTGGCCACCAGACATGACGATTTTTGGCGGATTTAACGTTGCGCGATTTTGAGCCTTGTAAAATTGAATGGCTTTGTTGATGCGGGCTTGCAATAACGGCGGCACAATCTCACCATTGATTAACCCCGAACCTAACACAACAATATAATCCTGTGTATATTTTGGCTGATTAAATTGATACAACGTAGAAACAGTTAAAAAATTATAAAAAACAAACGCGAAATAAGTCAAAATAAATGGCGCAATAGTTAATGGTAAGGAGAGCCACGTTGGTAACAACGATTGAAAAAAGAAATTATAAATTAATAGTAATGTTAAGCCAATTGCCAGCAACAACGTCAACAAGTTCCCTAGAGACCGACCTTCTTTTCTCATAACAACGACCGCATTCCAATAGAGGAAAATAATTAAGGCATAGAGTCCTAAAGCCAAAGCGATAAAAATTGCCAGCAGGGCAATAATTGCTAAGGTGATTAGAAAGTAGTTGTTTGTACGAATCGCAGTAATCCCTAAATAAGTCGCTAGAACCACAAGAAAAATATTAAATAATGTTCCATTCAGTAAACGCCTTTTTTCTTTGAAGTAGAAGAGCGCAAACAAGCCAAAAAAAGCAATGGGAATTAAAAAGAAGGCTGTGCCACGAATGATTTCTAAATATAAAACATATGAGAAGAACATAAAGACAGTCCAGCCAAACATCCACGGCAACCAATCGTGTTCTTTTTTCTTTTTCCGCCACGAGGGAATGAAAAAGAGACCCAATAAATAAACACCTAAAAAGGTTAAATCACTATAAAATTGCATAAATAAACTCCTTTAAAACATTTTTCCTCTTCAGTATAACGAAAACTCTTCAAAAAAAATAGAGGAAGCACTTAGTTTCAGAAAGTTTTCTTGTTCTTTTTTTATAAAAAAAACCTGACGATTAACGTCAGGTTTTTGAGTCAGTATTGTTTAATTAAGCTTTAGTAACGTTAGTTGCTTGAGGGCCACGTTGACCTTCTTCGATTTCGAAAGTTACTGCTTGACCTTCTTCTAAAGTTTTGAAGCCGTCACCTTGGATAGCTGAGAAATGTACGAATACATCGTTTCCGTTTTCTGCAGTGATGAAGCCAAAGCCTTTGTCTGAGTTAAACCATTTTACTGTACCTGTTTCCATAATAAATATCCTCCTAGATGTGTGTTATAACACATTCATATTTTGCAATTACTTGAAAGGTGAAAAATGTGGAAGATGTTTATTTGAAACAGCTACCCATATTACCGAACAAAAACTACATCTATTACTATAGCATACTAACTGGTTTTTGTATAGCGATAACCTTATTTTCTTTTTTATCGGATGTTTTTTAAAAACTAGAAAGTGAAGATAAGGCTGTTATAGTGCTGTTTCAATAAGGCTCAGAAAAAAAGCCCATTGTAAGGCGCTTTCTTACAATGGGCTTTTTGCCTGTTTTTAATAACGGAGGATAGCCGCTAAAGATTTTTCATCTGGTGCAGCTTTTTGGTCTAAAACAAAAACTTGACCGCCGTTTTGAATGACTTGGTAAGCAATGGTGTTTAAAAGTTTGCGACGATCATACTCTTCAGATGACATTTCATTGTTTTCAGTAACAAAGAGTGACGTTGCAATAAAAAGATGGGAAATTTTGCCGTCAGCTGCCGCTGGCGAAATATCTGTAAATTGATCTAAGAATTTACGATCTAGTAATTTGTTATAAGAAGCTGTTTCTTTTTCTGTTAACTCTGCAGCTATTTTTTCACTAGCGCTGCGGATATCTTGAATGGTTGCTTGTGCAGGTGAAGCAGCAACTGAAATTGAGCAATCATAATAAGGATTTTTAGCAATCTTTTTAAAGAGTGTTTGGTTTTCTGGTAAAGCATAAAGATAAAGCGGTAATTTTTCAGGATTATCCAGTTGATCTTTTAAGAAAGTATCGACTGCTTGATAGTAGTTCACCCAATCAATTTCAACTTCTTTATCTTTAGTATTGATGCTATGATAAGCGACACCTTCTTTAGAACCGTTAGAACTACCTTGAGTTGAAAAGTTTAAATTACCACCCGTTAATTCATCACCTAAAGCTGTGACCACGTCTGTTGGCGCGTCTTTAGGCAATTCAACAGGAGTCACAGTCGTATGATCAACCTTGTAAAGTTTCATTGAATCGCGATTTAGAGCAAGTAGGTAATAATGGTAGTTAAATTGTTTGTCTTTGACTAGTCCAAGTAAATAAGGAATCGTGTCCACGTAATATTGATCGTCAACGGGCACATCTAATCGTTGAACAAAGGTGTTTTCTGGAGATAAGATGATTGAAACACTTGCTGTGCCGTTGCGCCAGAAGGAAGCATCAGCTAGAAGTGCGTCAATTTTTTCTTGGAAAACAGACCATTTTTCCTCAGGAAATTTTTTTTCAAAGCGTGTTTTTGCCGCTTTTGCAAAATTTTTCAAAACAAGCGAATCTTTTTCTACGTTTTGATGAGCGACATGGGTGTTAAACAAGAAAGTAACAAACGGTCCATGAACTTCTTCAGAAAATAATGTTGATAAGCTATCTTTTTTTTGATTTGCCATAATAAAATCCCCCTTCTAAAAGTAAGTGTAGCACAGGAAATCGAATGTTTAAAACAATATGTTCAATAAAAGAAAACGCTTTAAATAATCTAAATAAAGGACTGTTAATGGTGTTCTAATAAAAGTTTTATAAAAAATATAGCTGAAACTCATGATAAAAAAGGCACAAACCACTATACTTACGTTATGCCAATTATCCCGAATTGGTTTTTTCATACTTACTCCTACCAAGAGTAAATAACAACCTTCATTTCCACCACAGACGACGGTCGTGGTGGTTTTTTTGTTTAGGTTCTAGTTTTTGCTATCAATTGACTAGGAGAAGTGAACGTTCTTTAAGAATTTGTCATTTCAAATTTACGGAACCGCAAGAAACGATTTGCTTCTTCCTCTAACTGAGTAATTTCTTCTTCTGTTAACTCTTCCGTAGTAATGTGAATATGTAACTCTTTTTGTGTGCTTGTCATAGGTGCCTGATGATTGATCTCTGTTTGTTGGGTGCGGCCCATTAAATAGTCCAAGGAGACAGAAAAATAGTCTGCTATTTTTAAAAGATTCTCTACTTTAGGCGAAGAGGTATCCCAACGACGAATTTGTCCATTGGAAATGCCGACGTTTCTTTCTAATTGGGCGAGGGTTAATTGCTTTGACTGAGCTAGTTGTTTAATGCGAGAAATTAAGGTCATTTCAAGTCCTCCTTGCGTTTTCCGTTTGCTAATTTTAAATTAGCGTAAAAGCGAATGGTTGTCAATTGCGAGCGTGTAATAAGAAGGTGAACATCTCATGAGTGATTTTTTAGAAAATTTCCGATGAAAAAAAGAAGAAATAGAGTTATTATTAGTAAGTAAACTGTTTTGGAGCGAGAGGGGATGAATCAATGGAGAAAATTAAAAGTTACCAAGAGGATTCTGAAGTGCAGAAAAATCGTTGGTGGATCTTAGTTTCTGTGGCTATGTTTACCTTCATGTCTACATTAGATTCCAGCATTGTAAATATTGCTTTACCGACTATTTCAAAAGAAATGTCCGTACCCATGAATCAAGCGGAATGGGTCGTATCTATTTATTTAATGGTTGTCTGTGCTTGTTTATTATTATTTGGAAAAATTGGCGACAGTTTTGGAAAAATAAAAGTTTATCGAATTGGCACGGTTATTTTTACGATTGGTTCATTACTTTGTGGCTTTAATCAATCGCTGAGCTTTCTATTATTTGCGCGAGTCGTTCAAAGTATTGGTGCTAGCATGACCATGGCGACCAATTCAGGAATTATTACGGAAGTATTCCCTTTAAATGAAAGAGGGCGGGCGCTTGGTGCAGTAGGTGCCTTTGTCTCTTTAGGCGCGATTGCTGGTCCTGGGATTGGTGGATTGATCTTATCAAACTTTTCTTGGTCGTATATTTTTTGGATTAATGTTCCTGTGGGGCTAGTTACAATTTTAATTGGCGAAAAGTTCCTACCAAAAGATATTACAAAAACAAAAGAAAAAATCGATTTTCCAGGATTTGCTTGTATTGCCATTGCGATTATGACATTCTTCGGCGGGATTTTCCTCGGACAAGAGAGCGGGTTTGGCTCGTTACAATCCTATTTATTGTTCATTATTGCAGTAATCGCATTAGGATTATTTATAATGGTTGAACGGAAAAGAAAAAGCCCGCTTATCAAGTTCGCAATTTTTAAAAACAAAATTTTTACTTTAAGTTTATTGTCCGCCGTTTTAATTTTTGCCTCAAACTTTTTTGTAAATGTTGTCATTCCATTTTATTTGCAGGATGCACGCAAACTAAGTGCTAGTTATGCTGGTCTATTAATGATGGTATTTCCGTTATTAATGGTGGTTGGGGCTCCTCTGAGTGGCTATTTGACGGATAAAATTGGCCCAGGTATTTTAACATTTGGCGGATTGTTGCTTTTATGCTGTACGTCGTTAATGTATATGTTTTTAGATATGAATTCGCCCATCTGGTATTATGTGATTGCAACAGCCATTATGGGCTTGGGAAATGCACTTTTCCAGTCTCCAAACAATACAATGGTTATGAGCAGTGTTGAAAAGCAAGATTTAGGTGTAGCAGGAAGTATGAATTCTTTTGCTAGAAACTTAGGAATGGTTATTGGGATTGCGTTGTCAACGACCATTTTATATCGTGGCATGAGCGAAGCCTATGGTGAACGAGTAACCACGTATCTGGCTAATCGCCCAGATATATTTATTGTGGGAATGCGTGAAACCTTTTTTGTCGCCTTTCTATTATGTGTGGCGGCCTTTATATTAACGATTTTACGTTTTCGGAAAACAACCAAATAAGTAAAAAGAAGCAGACGAGAAAGATTCATGATTTTTCTCGTCTGTTTCTTTACTAGCTAAGAAAATAAGCAAATGCGATTGTATATTTCTAATTCTCTGTTACAATAAAGAAAGTAAACTGTACTAAACTGTACTACTTTTAAGAATGAATTTGACGATTAATTATCATAAGAGTGTGTAGAAAATACCGTAGGAGGAATACAAATGGAACTGATAGGACATGGACATTCATGTATTGAAATTCGTCTAAACGACGGCACGAACCTTTTATTTGATCCTTTTATTAATGGCAACCCTTTAGCGGACGTTTCACTTGAAGATTTACACCCTGATTACATCTTAATCACCCACGGACACAGCGATCATATTGGCGATATGCTAGCAATTGCTCAAGCCAACAAGGCAACGATTATTGCGATAGCTGAAGTGGCTACGTATGCACAGTCGCAAGGGGTAAAAGCGCATGGAATGAATCTAGGTGGGCGTTATGTCTTTCCTTTTGGTTCGGTTAAATTTGTGCCAGCTTTGCATAGTTCCGGTTATGAAATAGACGGCGTAATGACCTACATGGGCGAAGCAAGTGGGATTATTTTAGAAGCAGAAGATAAAAAAATTTATCACGCTGGTGATACGGCGTTGTTTTCAGATATGCGCCTTTTTGCAAAAGACAAATCCATTGATGTAGCGTTCTTACCAATTGGCGATAATTACACGATGGGACCAGAGGATGCGCTAGAAGCAGTCTCTTACTTAAATCCCAAAATAACCATTCCAATTCATTACAATACCTTTCCTGTTATCCAACAAAATCCAGCAATATTCGTAGAGCAAGTAGTTGGCGGGAAAGTATTAAACCCAGGAGAGACGATCCTAGTTTAGGAGGAAATTATGGCGACGAAACATGATCAAATTTTAAAACATATTGAAGAATTACCGATTGGCGATCGAATCTCTGTTCGAAGCATTGCCAAAAGTTTAAGTGTTAGTGAAGGAACAGCGTATCGGGCCATCAAAGATGCAGAAAATATTGGGCTTGTTTCCACCATTCAACGTGTTGGTACGATACGAATTGAGCGGAAGTTAAAAAAACATATTGAAAAATTAACATTTGGTGAAGTGGTCCGTATTATTGAAGGGGATGTGTTAGGCGGTAGCTCTGGTCTAGACAAAGTCCTTAATAAATTTGTAATTGGTGCGATGACAGAAACCGCGATGACGCGATATATTACTCCCGGATCCTTAATGATTGTTGGTAACCGCCAAGGCGTGCAAAAGCTTGCTTTAGAAAATGGGGCAGCCGTTTTAATTACAGGTGGATTTGAAACATCTGAAGAGATTGCGCAGTTAGCAGATCGTCTGGGTATGCCTGTCTTGAGAACCACATATGATACATTTACTGTGGCTACTATGATTAACCGTGCTTTAAGTGATCAGCTGATTAAAAAAGACATTTTACTCGTCAGTGATATTTATACAGCGCTTGAAAAAACCAATTATTTGTTGACAACTCAAACGATTGCAGATTATCAGGCATTATCTGAAAGTACCCATCATTCTCGTTTCCCAGTAGTAAATAAGAAATTACGTTTAGTGGGGATTGTCACAGCCAAAGATGTCATTGGTAAAAGTGAACATTTAACCGTGGATAAAGTCATGACAAAGGATCCCAATGTTGTGAAAAAGATGATGAGTGTAGCGAGTGTCAGTCATCAAATGATTTGGGATGGTCTAGAAGTCATGCCGGTGGTGGAAGATGATTTAGCGCTTGTTGGGATTGTTTCTCGCCAAGATGTGATGAAAGCTATGCAATTGGTGCAACGACAACCACAAATTGCAGATACAATTTCAGATCAAATTTCCGGGGAAGTGATGCCTGTTGAAGAAAATGGCAAAGAAACAACCCGTTTTCGTTTTTCGGTTGCGCCCCAAATGGTTAACAGTGTTGGTACCATCTCGTTCGGTGTCCTAAGTGAAATTATTTCTAACGTGACACAACGAACAATGTTGATGAATCAAAAAAGAAATGTACTAATTGAACAAGTGAATCTACATTATTTGCGGCTAATCCAGTTGGAAAGTGAATTGGACATTCGTCCACGGATTTTAGAAATTGGTCGTCGCTCTGCAAAATTAGATATTGAAGTTTATTTAGAAAATGTCATTGTGGCAAAAGCAATTGTTGTTTGCCAAGTGATGGAGAGAACGTAGGAGGCTACAAAGAATGGACGTAGTAAAAGAAATTATGGCAGCAATTAAACAATATGAAACAATTATTATTCATAGACATCAAAGGCCCGACCCAGATGCAATTGGCTCACAGGTTGGGTTAGCAGAACTCTTAAGAGCGAGCTTTCCTGAAAAAAATATTTATCAAGTAGGCGGACCAGTGGAAGGCTTAGAGTTTTTAGCTGAAATGGACGTTATTACTGACGATGTCTATCGAGGTGCATTAGTCATTGTAACAGATACTGCAAATGCTCCAAGAATTAGTGATGCGCGTTTTTCTTTAGGCGATCAATTAATTAAAATCGATCATCATCCGAATGATGAACCTTATGGAGATTTAGTTTGGGTGAATACAAATGCAAGTAGTTGTAGTGAAATTATTGTTGATTTTTGGCAACAGCATTTAGCAGAATTAACGATGACAGATAATGCAGCTCGTTTATTGTATGCTGGGATTGTGGGGGATACAGGACGTTTTCTTTATCCTTCCACTTCGGCGCATACACTCGCTGTCGCTGCGCAATTGCGTACGTTTAACTTTAATGCCGCAGACTTAAATCGTGAGTTAGACCAAATGCCTTTAAAGGTTGCTAAATTAGCGGGTTATATTTATCAAAATTTAGAAATCGACGCAAATGGCGCTGCTCGTGTCGTTTTACCACAAAGTATTTTAAACAGTTATGATATTGTCGATTCTGAAACGGCAGCCATTGTTTCAATGCCAGGAAAAATTGAAGATGTTCTCTCATGGGCAATCTTTGTTGAACAGCCGGAAGGTTATTATCGCGTTCGGTTACGTTCCAAAGGACCAATCATTAATACAATTGCTAAAAAACATCATGGCGGCGGCCATCCTTTGGCAAGTGGCGCTAATGCACGTGATGCGGCTGAAATTGAAGTGATTTACCAAGAAATCCAAGCAGCTTGCCAAGAGTGGGCTCAAAAATAAATAAGTAATTAGAAAGTAGTTATCGGACGTTGATAAATCATTAGGACTACTTTTCATTCACTAGAAAATAAGGTAAAATGAAAAAGAATTATTTTTTACAAAGGAGAACGTTAATGACAGAGCAATTACCAAACTGCCCTGAATGTGGGTCGGCATATGCCTATGAAGATCGCGGATTATTTATTTGTCCAGAATGCGGTCATGAATGGTCACCAACAGAAGAAGTTGCAGAAGAAGGCTTAGTAGTCAAGGACTCAAATGGCAATCTTTTAGCGGATGGTGACAGTGTTACTGTAATCAAAGATTTGAAAGTTAAAGGTGCCAGTGGCGCAATTAAACAAGGCACAAAAGTGAAAAACATTCGTTTAGTGGAAGGTGATCATAACATCGACTGTAAGGTAGATGGCTTTGGTCCAATGAAGTTAAAATCAGAGTTTGTTAAGAAAAATTAAATTTCATTTGAATGATGAGACAGTAAGAGTCTAGGACACAACCATCGTCCTAGACTCTTACTAATGTTTATCGGTCTTGTATTTTATCATTGTACGAAGGCCGTGCCAAGCGTTGTAAAGTGTGAGGATTAACCCGATACCTAAAGGAATCCATAACCATTGCGGAGAATAAGCGGCATCTTTTAACGTTTCAGGGTTGATGGTCCATGATTCTTGCAATACTTGGAAACTAAAAACCATGAGAAATGTTGAAATAAGTAACAAAATAAACCGTAAATAATGAATCGTTGTTTGACGGTGAATCAGTGCAAAGAGTAAGTAGAGCACAAGTAAAAATAGCGGCACTCCAAACGCAAAATATGGCTGTAACATGAGAACGTCCTCCTTTTTCTTAATGATACTGCAAAGGAGAGGATTTGCAAAATAAAATTTATTGTTGGTACATTTTTTTAGAAACAAGTATAGTGTTATTGAGGCATTCATACTTGAAATTGTTTATCTTGGAGGAATTTTTATGGCAGTATATAGCGAACCAATTAAATGGGCAATCATTATTTTCCCGTTTCTAGCATTTTTTATTTCTGGGGCATTATTAATCTATGAATACCGCAAATATGGTTCCTTTGTTTGGACACGAGCAATGATTTTGTATTCATTTGTTTTTTATTTATTATGTGCCTATTTCTTGGTAATTTTACCGTTGCCATCTCGGGCAGAAGTGGCTCAATACACAGGACCAACAATGGAACTGCGGCCTTTTCATTTTATTTCAGGGATTTTAAATGAAACTGTTTTTTCGCTCAAAGATCCTAGTACGTATTTGCCAGCATTAAAACAGCATGCCGTTTTAGAACCACTGTTTAATGTTTTATTAGTTTTACCTTTTGGTGTGTATTTACGGTATTATTTCAAATGTTCATTTTTAAAAACAGTTCTTGCGAGTTTTTTATTGTCATTATTTTTTGAATTAACACAGTTATCTGGCCTTTATTTTATTTATCCACGTTCGTATCGCCTGGCGGATGTCAATGATTTAATTAATAATACCGTCGGAGGCATGGTCGGTTATTGGTTGACGCCGCTCTTTACCTTTTTATTGCCAACAAGAGAAGAAATTGATGCCACCTCTTATGAAAAAGGTCAGACAGTTAGCCTGTTAAGACGTTTCTTTGCATGGGGGATTGATTGGTTGGTGATTGGCTTTGTGCAAGGCCTGCTCGTTTTTGGACTAAATTTCATTCCAGCTTATAAAAATTGGGCAACCAATTATCCGATTTTTTCAGATCGGATGTGGTTCTTTATCATGGTGTTTGCGGTCTTTATCGTCATGATGAAACTGACAAATGGTCAAACGTTAGGGAAAAAAGTTGTTCGCATTCGGGTGGTTGAAACAGGACATGAAAAAATTCGTTTAAAAGCCTTGTTTGTTCGCTACGGTTATTTGTATTTTGTGTATGGTTTAATTAGTATTTATCTAGCTAATGCCACTGATTTATTGAATTCTTCTAATCGGATGTTGCAAATGGTGTCGTTGCTTCTGTATTTGTTCTGTTTAATTTTATATTTACTATTTTTGATCAACGTTTTGTTAACCTTGATTCGTAAAAAACGGCGGTTGTTTTATGAAAAAGCCAGCCATACTTATACAGTCAGTACATTAGAAGTTGCGAAAACAAAGGAATCAGCAGGTGAGTAAAAGTTGTTTTTGTGTTATAATGCCAAAGTGCATAAAGAATTTAACGAGAAGAGGTGAGGCAAGTGCCTTCATTTAAACAATTTCAATTTCAACCTTTTATCAACGAAGCACTCGCAGAAAAAGGGTTTGAAGAACCAACAGAAGTCCAAGAAAAATTGATCCCAATCATTAAGAAAGGGAAAAGTGTCATTGGACAATCGCAAACAGGAAGTGGAAAGACGCATACTTTTTTACTTCCATTAATGGATAAAGTTAAGCCAACTATCGACGAAGTACAAATTGTGATTACTGCGCCTAGTCGTGAATTAGCCAATCAAATTTATCAAGAAGCGCAGCAACTGGCTCGTTTCAGTCAACCAGAAATTCGAGTGTCAAATTTTGTTGGCGGAACAGATAAACAACGTCAATTAAATAAATTAAAGCATCAGCAACCTCATGTGGTGATTGGTACACCAGGGCGTATTTTAGATATGATGAATGAACAAGCCTTGAAAGTGCATACGGCTTTTGCCTTTGTTGTCGATGAAGCAGACATGACATTAGATATGGGCTTTTTAGCAGAAGTCGATCAAATTGCGGGTCGTTTGCCAGAAAAATTACAAATGCTCGTTTTTTCTGCAACCATTCCAGAAAAATTACGACCATTTTTAAAAAAATATTTAGAAAATCCAGTGATTGAACATATCAAACCAAAAGCAGTTATTTCAGAAACAATTGACAATTGGTTGATTTCCACCAAAGGAAAAAACAGCAATCAAATAATTTATCAATTATTGACTATCGGGCATCCTTATTTAGCGATTGTTTTTGCAAATACTAAACAAAGAGTTGATGAAATCACCGATTACTTAAAAGATCAGGGCCTAAAAGTTGCCAAAATTCATGGAGACATTACACCACGCGAAAGAAAACGTGTGATGCGTCAAGTTCAAAATCTTGACTACCAATATGTGGTAGCTACTGATTTAGCCGCACGTGGGATTGATATTGAAGGAGTTTCACATGTCATCAATGCAGAAGTTCCACATGAATTGGACTTCTTTATCCATCGGGTTGGCCGCACAGGACGTAATGGATTGAATGGGACTGCCATAACATTATATTCACCAGCAGATGATGAAGCGATTACTCAGATTGAGCAGTTAGGTGTTTCTTTCAAACCAAAAGAAATTAAAAATGGTGAGATTGTAGAGACGTATGATCGCAACCGTCGAACAAAACGAGAAAAATCTCGAGAAGAATTAGACCCAACGTTAATTGGTTTAGTGAAAAAGAAAAAGAAAAAAATTAAACCAGGATACAAGAAAAAAATTAATTGGGCAATTGAAGACAGCAATAAGAAAAAACGTAAAATTGAACGTCGTCAAAAAGATCGTTCTGCTAGAAAAGCAAAAAAGAATTCTTCTAACTAAAAACGTTGTGGATTATAAAAAGTAAGGGACTAGAATCGTAAAGATTTTAGTCCCTTACTTTTTATATGATAAATATTTAAGTCACTTTTAAAATAACTCTTTTTTAAAAGTAATTATCGTTAAAAGTAGAGAAAATTACCGATTAATTGTAAAGATTTTTGTCGAAAACATCAAAATGTTAGTGTTAAACATCAACATTTTGATGTTTTCTCAAGAAAAAAATAATAAAATTACAGAATTTTTGGCGTGTTTTAGCAAAAAGTAGGAAGTTTCGGCACTTTTTTTGTTAAAAAATCAGCTTTATTAGTTGATATTAAAGGAAATTCATTTTTTTTTACGGAGGATAAAAAAATTTTACACACAAAAAAAATCATTTTCTAATATAATATAAATAACCACCAAAATAAAGAATAAAGGAGCGAAGAGAGATGAAGATAAAAAGGTGTTTATTAACCAATCGATGGAGAAAACACGCGATTTGGTAACGTATTTTGATTGGTGCGTTTAGTTATTGGTAGCAGAAAGAGTTCTAGGAGGAAAGAAGAAATGAGAAGGATTTTGGTATTAACAAAGAACATTTTAGTTGAGCAAACATTTCAGCAGCAATTACAACATTTAAATTATGAAGTCTTTTGTACGAACTGCTGTGAAGAAACTATAGAACATGAGTTAACTTTTTTTAATTATTTTGATGCAATTGTATTAAGCGAAACACTTTCTCAGAACGATTGCTTGAGATTATTAGGAAGTCTTTCATCGTTAGAGAAGCCGATTTATCGACGTTCACAATCGATGTGTAATAAACGTGAAGCAGAGATTTGGCAGGAAAGAGGTATTATCCGGTGGTTAGGCCTCAAAGATTCATTGGAAGATATTCGTGAAAAAATTGACACTGTCGATCAAAGTTTTGCCGAAGTCACAGCCGAGCTACTTGATGACCAAGTAAAAAAGATTCGCTTTACAAAAAACGAGCAACGCTTTTTAAAAATCTTGTATCAGCATGCCCACGAAGGGTTGGATCGTGATCAAATTTGTCGCTTGCTTTGGCAGAAAGAGCCAGATGCTTCTACAAAATCGCAGCTGTCTTTCGTATGTAAACGAGTGAAACAAAAATTTAGTGATGCAGGTATGAACGAAGAGATTATTACAACCTCTTGGGGAAAAGGGTATCAAATAAATGAACAAATTTTGCCTTATTTAGAGCAAACGTTATTTGAAACAGCTCAGTAAGGAAAGATTCCTACGAAAACAATTGACTTTTTAGCAGATCTTTCTTATACTTTTGACTATAAGCTAAAGGATATGAGGAATCTTATTTTGATCACAGAAAGCCGTTCATTGCTGAGAGAAGGGCATCAGATAAATTTACTTGCTCCCTTTAGATGGACTTGATAGAAATATCAACGCGACTCTGCGTTATAGAGCTTAAGAGGTAATGATCCAACATCATTGCAATCAAGGTGGTACCGCGAGCAATCGTCCTTGACTGCAATGGTGTTTTTTGTGTTCACAATCTGCCACTTAAGAGGGTACAAAACATAAATAGTTAATTATTAATAGAAAGTAGGAAAATCAATGAAAGAATTAACAAGTAGTCAAGTTCGTCAAATGTATTTAGACTTCTTTAAGTCTAAAGGACATTCTGTAGAACCAAGCGCTTCTTTAGTACCAGTAAACGATCCAACATTATTATGGATTAACTCTGGTGTTGCGACCTTGAAAAAATATTTTGATGGCTCTGTTGTGCCAGAAAATCCAAGAATTACGAATGCTCAAAAATCTATTCGTACAAATGATATTGAGAATGTTGGGAAAACGGCTCGTCATCATACAATGTTTGAAATGTTAGGGAACTTCTCAATTGGAGATTATTTTAAAAATGAAGCGATTCACTGGGCTTGGGAATTTTTAACTGGTGCTGAATGGCTTGCTTTTGACCCAGAAAAATTATATGTGACTGTTTATCCGAAAGATACAGAAGCAAAACGCATTTGGCGTGATGAAGTTGGTTTATCTGAAGATCATATTATTGATGTAGAAGATAACTTCTGGGATATCGGTGCTGGTCCAAGTGGTCCGGATACGGAAATCTTTTATGATCGCGGCGAAGAATTTTTAGATATTCCAGAAGATGATCCAGAAAATTATCCTGGTGGCGAAAATGAACGCTATTTAGAAATTTGGAACTTAGTGTTCTCTGAATTTAACCATACACCAGAAGATACGTATGAACCATTACCACATAAAAACATTGATACGGGCATGGGCTTGGAACGTGTTGTATCTATCATTCAAGATGCACCAACAAATTTTGAAACTGATTTATTTATGCCAATCATTCATGCGGTAGAAGCTTTAGGAACCAACGTGAAATATGGAGATGCACCACAAACGGATGTTTCCTTTAAAGTGATTGCTGACCATATTCGTGCCTTATCCTTTGCAATTGGTGATGGTGCGCTTCCTTCAAATGAAGGTCGTGGCTATGTGTTACGTCGTTTATTACGTCGTGCGGTAATGCACGGGAAAAAATTAGGCATTAATGAAGCCTTTTTATACAAATTAGTGCCTGTTGTTGGCGAAATCATGGTAAGCTACTATCCAGAAGTATTACAACAAAAAGACTTCATCGAAAAAGTGGTTCGGACAGAGGAAGAACGTTTCCATGAAACCATCAATGAAGGTTTAAGCATGTTAAATGAGGTTATTAAAGAAGTTAAAGATGCAAAAGGCGATACATTAGATGGAAAAATTATCTTCAAACTTTATGATACTTTTGGCTTCCCCGTAGAATTAACGGAAGAAGTTGCGGAAGATGAAGGCTTGAAAGTCGATCATGCTGGGTTTGAAACAGAAATGGAAGCACAGCGTGAACGCGCTCGTTCTGCCCGCAGTAAAGAAACTTCAATGGGTGTTCAATCTGCTTTATTAACAGATATTAAAGTAGAAAGTAAATTTGTTGGCTATACAGAATTAACACATGATAGTGAATTATTTGTTATTATTCAAGGTGACGCACTAGTAAATGAAGCATCTGCAGGAACAGCCGAATTAATTTTTGCTGAAACACCATTTTATGCTGAAATGGGTGGACAAATTGCTGACCGCGGCTATGTAAAAAATACCGCAGGGGAAGTCGTTGCCAACGTGGTGGATGTGAAAAAAGCACCAAATGGTCAATTTTTACACAAAGTAGAAGTTTTGGCGCCATTAGCAGAAGGCCAAATTTATCAATTGCAAGTGGACGAACGGATGCGGACACGTATTTTGAAAAATCATACGGCAACCCATTTATTGCATCGTGCTTTAAAAGATGTGTTAGGGGAGCATGCCAACCAAGCAGGCTCATTAGTTGCACCAGGACATCTACGTTTTGACTTTACTCATTTTGGGCAAGTTACATCAGAAGAACTAGCGCGGATGGAAGCCATCGTTAACGAAAAAATCTGGGAAGCTATTCCTGTTGTCACAATTGAAACAGATATTGATACAGCGAAAAACATGGGCGCAATGGCGTTATTTGGCGAAAAATATGGCAAAGAAGTCCGTGTAGTTAATATTGGGGATTACTCTATCGAATTATGTGGTGGAACACACGTTGCTAATACAGAAGATATCGGGATTTTCAAAATTGTTTCTGAATCTGGAATTGGTGCAGGAGTACGCCGTATTGAAGCAGTGACGAGTAAAGAAGCGTATCAACTTTTACAAGAAGAAGAACGTCAATTGAAAGAGATTGCTACATTAGTTAAATCACCTCAATTAAAAGAAGTGGTTACGAAAACAGAGCAATTGCAACAACAATTACGTGATCTACAAAAAGAAAACGAACAATTGGCAGGCAAATTAGCGAACCAACAAGCTGGTGACATTTTTAAAGATGTCAAAGACATCAATGGTGTTCGTTATATTGCCGCTCAAGTCAATGTTAAAGACATGAATCAATTACGCCAATTGGCTGACCAATGGAAACAAAAAGAATTGTCTGATGTACTAGTTCTAGCAACTGCACAAGATGAAAAAGTAAGCTTGTTAGCGGCTATGACAAAAGACATGAACGGAAAAGGCTTAAAAGCCGGTGACTTAATCAAAGCAATTGCGCCAAAAGTTGGCGGTGGCGGCGGTGGTCGTCCTGATATGGCTCAAGCTGGTGGGAAAAATCCAGCAGGGATTGCGGATGCCTTAGCAGAAGTTGAAAACTGGTTGGCAAATGCCTAATTAAAAATGTTTTCCCTATTATTAATATAAGGAGAATGCTCTTTATAGCAATAATGACAGCCCTCTTCAAAGTTATGAAATTGATTTTGAAGGGGGTTCTTTTTTATAAGTGATTAAGGAGAGAAAACAGTAGATTGCACGAATGTGTAAGTTTTCATCTTCAATTGACAATGGTATAATAAGCAACGGAGGAATCAAAAATATGAATGAAAATCAATTATCAAAACGTCTCGCAACGGTTGGTGATTTAATCCCTAGAGGAAGTCGCTTAGCAGACATTGGTTCAGACCATGCTTATTTACCAGTTGCTTTAATGTTAGAAAATAAACTGTCTTTTGCTGTGGCTGGGGAAGTGGTAGAAGGACCTTATCAATCTGCCAAAACCCAAGTCAGTAAATCCAATTTGACGGATAAAATTATCGTACGTTTAGCGAACGGGCTAGATGCAATTGAACCTGAAGATCAAATAGACGTCATTAGTATTTGTGGAATGGGCGGCACATTAATCCGAGATATTTTAGAAGCTGGACGCAAAAAAAATCGTTTAACAGGGAAGGAACGCCTTGTTTTACAACCGAATATTGGTGAACCAACTTTACGCCGCTGGTTAATGGCAAACGACTACAGTATTATTGATGAAACAATCGTGGAAGAAAACCGTAAGTTGTATGAAATTATCGTAGCCGAAAAAACAGAGCAATCCGTTTCTTATACGGACCAAGAATTACTATTTGGGCCAGTTTTAATTAAAAAACAAGGACCCGTTTTTACCAAAAAATGGCAACGAGAATTAAAACAGCGCAAAACTGTTCTTGCACAACTAGCAAAAGCAAGTGGAGAACATATTGAAAAGCAAGCGAAACTACAGCAAGACCAACAATTAATTGAGGAGGTACTGGCCAATGGCTGTGAACGGTAAGACATTGATTCGACGCTTCAATGACTATTGTCCCGAATGGTTAGCAGAAACGGGAGATCCTGTGGGCTTGCACATTGGTACGTTAGATAAACCAATTGAAAATGTGATGGTTACCTTAGATGTTCGTCCTGAGGTCGTTGCAGAAGCAATTGAGAAGCAGGTTGATTTAATTATTGCGAAACACCCACCTATTTTCCGCCCAGTTAAGCGATTAACCACAGATAATTTTCAAGAAAAAATGTACGCTGATTTATTAAAACACGATATTGCTGTTTACGCAGCGCATACTAATATGGATATTATTGACAATGGGCTAAATGATTGGTTTTGTGAATTATTGGGAATTAAACAGACCACCTTTTTAACTAAAACACATACTGTTCCTTATAAAAAATTAGCCGTTTTTGTGCCAATTGATGAAGCTCCGCAAATGAGAGAAGCTTTAGGTCTAGCTGGCGCCGGGTCTCAAGGTGATTATTCTAAAACAAGTTACTCTTTAATTGGAACAGGACGTTTTACACCAACACAAGGAGCAAATCCCACGATTGGCGAAATTGGTCAAGAAAGTGTCGTTCAAGAAGCAAAAATCGAAGTGATTTTCCCTGAAACTAAGCAAGAACAAGTTCTTGCAGCTATGTTACAGGCGCATCCTTATGAAGAACCGGCGTATGATGTTTATACCATTGAAAATCAATCAAAAGAATTTGGTTTAGGTCGGGTTGGAGTATTAGACAAGCCTGTGAGACTCTCTGATTTTGTACAGCAAGTCAAGGAAGCTTTCCAATTGGATGGCTTGCGGGTCATTGCAAAAGATGATACTAAAATGATTCAACGGGTAGCCATTTGTGGTGGAAGTGGTGAAAAATTCTATCATGATGCATTACGTAAACAAGCCGATGTCTATATTACTGGTGATGTGTATTATCATACGGCACATGACATGATTGCTGAAGATTTACCAGTTATCGATCCTGGTCATTACATTGAAGCGCTTTGTAAGCCAAAACTTGTGGAATTAATGAATCAATGGAAACAAGAAAATGAGTGGGCTGTATCCATTTTTGAATCAGAAGCGAATACCAACCCATTTCGTTTTAAATAAAAAAATGAAGATTAAAGGAGTGTTCTTTTATGTATGAAAATCTATTACCTCGTTTTTTACGCTATGTGAAAACAGAAACACGCTCAGATGCAACAAGCACAACGACACCATCAACACAAACGCAAGTAGCCTTTGCACAAACCTTAAAAAAAGAATTAGAAGAATTAGGGATGAGCGATGTTATTTATAACGAAACAAATGGTTTTGTGATTGCTACGTTACCTAGTAACGTGGAGAAAGACGTTCGTTCAATCGGCTTTATTGCCCATATGGATACCGCTGATTTTAATGCAGTGAATGTTTCTCCGCAAATTGTTGAGAACTATGACGGAGAATCAACGATTCCTTTAGATAAAGAAGGCAAATTCACTTTAAATACGAAAGACTTTCCTAACTTAAAAAATTATCGTGGTGAAACACTTATCACAACCGATGGTACCACTTTATTAGGGGCTGATGATAAATCAGGTATTGCGGAAATAATGACAGCCATGGAATATTTAATTAATCACCCAGAAATTAAACATGGCACCATTCGTGTGGCTTTCGGTCCTGACGAAGAAATTGGTGTAGGTGCCGACAAATTTGATGTCGCTCAATTTAACGTGGATTTTGCTTATACAATGGATGGCGGACCAGTAGGTGAATTACAATTTGAAACGTTTAATGCGGCGCAAGCAGAAATTACAATTCAAGGGAAAAACGTTCATCCAGGAACAGCAAAAAATACAATGATTAATGCGTTACAATTAGGAATTGATTTCCATAATGCCTTACCTGCTGACGAAGTTCCAGAAAAAACAGAAGGTGAAGAAGGCTTTTATCATTTAGCAGCGTTTGCTGGAACGCCAGAAGAAGCTACAATGACGTATATTATTCGCGATCACAATCGCGAGATTTTTGAAGCACGTAAAGCTAAAATTAAAGAAATTCAGCAAACATTGAATGCACCATTTGATGAAGAACGAATCAAAGTTGATTTATTTGATCAATACTATAATATGCGAGAAGTGATTGAAAAAGATATGTCCATTGTCGAAATTGCTAAACAAGCAATGGAAGAATTGTCAATTCAACCAATTATTGAACCTGTTCGCGGTGGAACGGATGGCTCAAAAATTTCTTATTTAGGGATTCCAACACCAAATATCTTTGCTGGTGGCGAAAATATGCATGGCCGTTTTGAATTTGTTTCATTACAAGCCATGGAAAAAGCGACCAATGTGATTATTAAAATTGCTGAATTAAATGCAAAATAAATGAGGCACTCAATAGGAAAGTAAGAAAACGGGCAACCGAGAACTTACTTTCCTGTTGTAGTTTCATGAGTCATTGAAAATTTTTTTGCAATTAGAATCAGAACAAGGTATCCTAGTACAGTAACTAGTTAGGAGGCCAGAAAGGATGCTTCAGTGGATAGTAATCATTTATTTCCTCGTCATTAATTTAGTATTGTTTAGTATGATGGGTTATGATAAAAAACAAGCAAAACGTGGGAACTGGCGTATTCCAGAACGCCGCTTATTGACGATAGGACTTGTCGGTGGCGGTCTAGGTGGGCTAATGGGACAAAAGAAATTTCATCATAAAACCCAAAAACCAGTTTTTGCATTGTGTTATTCAATTGGCGTAATCGCGATGATTAGTTGCATCTATCTAACGTTTAAGTAAGAACAAAAAAGGAGAAGCGATGAAAGGAAAAGTAAAAATTGGCTTAAATATGTTGTTAATGATTATCGTTTTAGGCGTAATCTTTTATGTCATGGATAATTCATTAAGTGATATTTTTGCTCAACTGATGGAAACGAGTTGGCTGGTGCTGATTGCTGTTATTTTTTTTGGAGTAGTTTATCAATTTGCAGAAGGGCGCTCAATCAAGGAAATAGCTCGTTATTTTAACAAAGACTTTACGACAGTGGATGGTTTTTTTACTTCTTGTTATGTAGCATTTTATCGGATTATTTCATTTGGCACGGGAACCTTGCTTTCAGAAATTTATTTTTATAAGAAAAAGGGAATTCCTGTTTCTAAAAGTGTAGGGATAACGGCATTACATATGATTATGTACAAAGCAGCCGTGATTTTTTTAGCAATTATTGGTTTGATTATTCAATTTTCCCTGTTTTATGAAAATGCGCCTAAGATGATTCCATTCATTTTAGCAGGTGTTATTTTAACATTAGTAATAATTGCAGCATTACTTATTTTATCTAGTAGCTTAAAGTTGCAAGTTTTATTGGTTAAGTTTGCCAATCGTTGGTTTAAACGACCAAAACTAAGAGATTGGGTGGATAATTGTAATTTACAAATCTATTCCTTGCGGGCTGCTGTCCAAACAATTACACAAGATCGCTCAGCGTTGCTTCGAATCTTTTCATGGAATGTATTTAAATTATTATTTTGGTACATTATTCCTTACATTGTTTTAGTAGAAAATCACCCGAATATTGATTTATTATTAGTGATGTCCTTTACCAGTTTTGCTGTTATTCTTTCAGGAGTTATTCCAACACCTGCTGGCATTGGCCCATTTGAATTTGTTTACTTATTGTTGTTTAAACCATTGGTCGGCAATGTTGA
The DNA here is from genome assembly GCF_050537975.1 of Enterococcus sp. DIV1090. Lineage (NCBI taxonomy): Bacteria > Bacillati > Bacillota > Bacilli > Lactobacillales > Enterococcaceae > Enterococcus > Enterococcus sp. DIV1090. The sequence goes on from NZ_CP172917.1 coordinate 1,258,999, forward strand.
TGCTGTAGCATCTGTTTTACTGTATCGATTTGGTAGCTTTGTGTTACCCTTTTTGATTGGATTGGTTTATGTCGCCATTGAGAAACGAAAATCATTACGCATTGAGATTGAAGAAATAAAACGTCAAACAGATGAATAAGGTAGAACGAGAAAAAGAGTCGCTCTTTTTCTCGTTCTTTTTTTTTAAAAGGAATTGACTTGTACGAGGGATGTCTTATAATAGACTTAATACATGACTAAAAAATATTTTTTTGAACTAATAAAAATTATGGTAAAGGGGTGGCGAAAATTATTGCTGATTGTACAGCAGTGCTGTTATGCGGCGGGAAAAGTTCACGGATGGGATTTGATAAAGCATTATTGAAAATTCAAGGGCAATACGTGATCTTGCAAACAGCTGAAAAGTTAATGGAACTGTTCGAAGAGGTTATTTTAGTAACGAATGATAGTCAAAAATTTCCTAAGGCGTTTAGAAAATGCACAATCATTCAAGATATGTATCTTGGAAAGGGGCCATTAGGTGGGATTGTGACAGCAATGAACTATACTCAGAAAGCTGAAGTGTTTGTAATTGCCTGTGATATACCAACTTTTTCTCCTAAACTTGTGTATCAGTTAGCCTCTAAGCGTGGACAAAATCAAGTAACAATCTTTGATTTTGAAGGTCGTCAAGAACCATTATTTGGCTTTTATCGATGTTCTTGTTTACCAACATTTCAAAAACAGCTTGCGCAAAATAACTATCAGATTCGGCAAGAATTTGAGCATCTATCTGTAAAAACGGTGCAACTATCAAAAGAGAATCAACTTAAAAATGTCAATCGAAAAGAAGAATTGTCTCAGTGGTATCGATAAAAAGGAGGAATCGTAATGGATTTTTTCAGTAGTGAAGAAATAGTTGCAAGCTTAGGTGATAAGGCAGAAATGAAAGGGAAATTATCGTTTGTTCGACTCTGTATTTTAGGCATCATGGCTGGTTTTTGTATTGCACTGGGTTACTTGGCGTTTATTCGTATCACTGGAACCGCCCCCACAGAATGGGGAAGTTTTAACAACTTTCTGGGTGGAGCTTTATTTCCAGTTGGATTGATAGCGCTTACTTTTGTTGGTGGTGAGTTAGCAACAGGCAATATGATGGTAATGACATTAGGCGTATTACAAAAAAAGGTTCGAGTGGGCGCTCTTTGTTATAACTGGATAGTTGTTTTATTGACCAATTGTCTAGGCGGATTTCTTGTGGCGTATTTATTTGGCCATATTGTTGGGTTAACTGAAGGTGCGTTTCTGGATAAAACAGTCGCAGTTGCTCAGGCGAAAATTGCTGATCCACCGCTAGTTGCTTTTGTTTCAGGGATTGGCTGTAATATTTTTGTTTGTTTAGCGGTTTATCTCGGAGCGTTGGCAAAATCATATTTAGGTAAAATGTTTGGCTTGTGGTTTCCTGTCATGGTTTTCGTTGTTTGTGGGTTTCAACACGTGGTCGCCAATGCGTTTATTATTCCAGCGGCAATTTTTTCACAAAGCACCACAATTAGTTGGTGGGATTATTTGCAAAATACACTATGGGTATTTTTAGGCAATGCGGTAGGGGGCAGTCTTTTTATGGCTGTACCATTGATCTTTATGACAAAACCAGCAACTGTCAAACCAAGAGTTGAGAAAACGATTCAGACGGAGGAGCTCTATGGCAATTGAGGTACCAAATATGATTCAAATTGGATCTACTGGTCGGAATAGTGGCAAAACGACATTAGCCGAAGCTCTTATTAAACAGTACCAAGAAGTCTATCCAATTTATGGCTTGAAGATTATTACGATTAGTGGTCAACGAGGGGTGTGTCAACGAGGCACAAAAGGATGCGGAATTTGTACCAGTATTACAGCTGGTTATGAATTAGTAGAAGAGCAAGAGACGATTGGCAATAAAGATACCATGAAATTATTAGCTGCAGGCTGTCAAAAAGTTTTTCTATTGAAAGTTTTTCAAGAAAATTTGGCGGAAGCCATTCAGCAATTTCTGAAAGCTGTGCCGGCCCAAGCATTAATCATTTGTGAATCAAATTCATTACGTAATGTTGTGCAGCCAGGACTATTTCTTATGATGAATAACCAGAATCGTCAAAAAGAATCAGCAAAAAAAGTCATAGATAAAGCCGATTTTTGTTTACTATCTGCTGAAATACCAAAAGAATTGCGTATCTATTATCAAGGAGAACAACTTCAAGTTTCACTAAAAAGGGGGAATAAAAAGGAATGTGTGCATTAAGCTTAATTGAAAAAGAAGCGATTATTCTAGAAAACGATGCTGATCCACAACGAATTTTAAATATTTTAATTGAATTACAATTTGCTTCAGAGGAAGGGTATATCGATCAGGAAACAGCTCAATTAGTTGCAGAGCATCTACATTTAACGGAAGCGCGAGTCTATGAAATCGTCAGTTTTTATGCCATTTTAAAGACGGAACCGCAAGCGAAGTATGTCTTGAAGATTTGTAACAGTACGCCGTGTCATTATACTGGTGGAGCGATGGTTGCAGAGGTTTTAGAAACCATTTTAGAAGTGCCAGAGAATCAGCCGACACCAGATGGCTTATTTATGTATCACAGTATTCCTTGTATCGGGGCTTGTGATTTAGGTCCAGTAATTAAAATTAAGGACACCGTTTTTAGTCAACTAACAGAAGAGAAAATTTATCAATTAATTCAACATTTACAAAATGATTGCTATGAAGGATTGTAGGAGGTGAGTCAATGCTTAAGAGAAACCAACCAATGTTATTAGAGAGAATGGGGAAAATGCAATCTGCGACCGATGTTTCTGAATATTGTAAATACGATGGATTTGATGGTTTAAAAAGAGCAATTTCACTATCGGATGAAGAAATTTTAAACGAACTGGATGTTGCTCACTTAAGAGGTCGCGGTGGAGCAGCCTATCCTTTAGGAAAAAAATGGCGCCATCTTTATCATGCAAAAGGAACCACAAAGTACATTGTTTGTAATGCTGATGAAGGCGAACCAGGGACCTTTAAGGATAAAGTACTTTTATCTGAAGATCCATTGAGTGTGATTGAAGGAATGATTATTGCTGGCTATTTATTTTCAGCAAAAGCAGGTTATATTTATATGCGAGGAGAATATCGCAGAATCCAAAAAACATTTCAAGAAGCACTCGATAATGCACGACAAGCTGGCTTTTTAGGGGAAAACATTTTAGGAATTGAAGGATTCAATTATGATATTACGATTATTTCTGGTGCTGGCGCCTATATTTGTGGGGAAAATTCAGCACTTTTAAATTCAATTGAAGGAAAAACGGGGCGGCCGCGTGTCAAACCACCACACTTAGCAGATGTTGGTTTATATTTGCAACCAACATTAGTAAATAATGTTGAATCATTTGCAAGTGTTCCTGTAATTTTACGAGAAGGTGGACAAGCCTTTTTAGAGATGGGTACTGCCGATGGTGGCGGCACAAAGCTAATTTGTTTGTCTGGACATATTAAAAATCGGGGCTTATACGAGGTCAACCTTGGAACACCATTAGAAGAAATAATTTATGGCGAGCAATACGGCGGAGGCTCTGCAACTGGTCGAGCATTAAAATTTATTCACTTCGGTGGACAATCCGGTCCAATTGGTGCTGTCGCAACGTTAAGAGATTGTTTGTATTCCTACGAAGATTTATGGGCCCATGACTTATCTGTCGGCTCTGGTGCAATTGTAGTAATGGATGATTCAGTCAATGTTGTGGACTATTTAGTACACGTGGCGGACTTTTTTGCTCATGAGTCCTGTGGTAAATGCACCCCTTGTCGATTGGGAACAACTAGGATTTTGGAATTATTGAGTAAATTCAATCGGAACGAGGCAACAGCTAGTGATTTGCCGCGATTGGAAAAGATGCTCACGCATGTCACGCGATTATCAGCTTGTGGTTTGGGCCAATCCGTCGCAAATCCAATGAAGAGTGCATTGGCTTTGTTTCCAGAAGAATTTGAAACGACTGCTGAAACAGAAATCTATGCCACCAGCAAAGGAGGTTGGTAAAAATGAAAACAAAGTTGCATACGCAAACAGTTACGTTGTCTATTGATAACCAAGAAGTAACTGTGCCTAAAGGGACTACTATTCTCGAAGCAGCGAAAGCGCTAGGTGTTGAAATTCCAACGCTCTGTCATTTAAAGGAATTAGCACCTGATGGTTCTTGTCGGATGTGCGTGGTTGAGGTGGAAGGCGGCCGACGTGGTGGCTTAACAACTGCTTGTACGGCACATTGTCAAGAGGACATGGTTGTGTCAACACATTCTGAAAAAGTTGCTGATTCCAGGCGTTTTATTCTTGATTTATTATTGAGTAATCATAAATTAGAATGTTTTTCTTGTGGAAAAAACGGGGATTGTCAATTACAACAGTATGCGCTAGATTATCGGATTGATGCCACTAGCTTTACCGAGGGGAAAAGAATGCCTTGCCACCAAGAAGATACCAGTAATCCATTTTTCTCTTATGATCCAGAAAAGTGTATCATGTGTCGTCGTTGTGCCCGTGTCTGTCAATTGCGGCAGGGAAGAGATGTACTTAGTATTGCTAATCGTGGCTTTGAAACAAAAATGATGCCGAGTTATGGGCAGGCGTTTGATCAATCTATCTGTGAATCATGTGGCAATTGTGTCTCTTCCTGTCCTACAGGAGCGTTAACAGCAAAAGATACAAAAGAGTACCGCAAATGGGAAACCCAGAAAATTCCTACAACTTGTCCACATTGTGGGACAGGCTGTCAGATGAATTTACTCGTTAAAAACAATCGTTTGGTGGGTGTTGAACCCCTAGATGGACCAGCTAATAAAAATTTACTTTGTGTGAAAGGAAAATTTGCTTCATATAAATTTGTTGGGTCAGGAGATCGCTTAACGGAGCCATTAATTAAACGGAATGGGATTTTTGAACCTGCTTCTTGGGAAGAAGCCTTAACGCTTGTTTCGTCAAAATTTAACGAAATTAAAGCAGAAAACGGCGCGGATGCTCTTGCTGGTTTTTCGTGCTCTAGAGCAACAAATGAAGATAATTATGTCTTTCAAAAAATGGTGCGTGCTGCTTTTGGTACCAATAATGTTGATAACTGTGCCCGTGTTTGTCATTCGGCTTCGGTCCATGGTTTAGCCCAAACCTTAGGCTCTGGTGCGATGACCAATCCTATTGCTGATATCACTGAAGATGTCGACATGATTTTATTAGTAGGTTCCAATCCAGAAGAAGCTCATCCAGTTATTGGTGCGCAAATTCGCCAAGCCATCCAAAGAGGAACACAAGTTGTTGTTGTTGATCCGCGGAAAATTAACTTAGTGAAGGATAGTGCACTGCATTTACAAGTTCAGGCGGGAACGAATGTCGCATTTGCTAATGGCATGATGCATGTGATTTTGAAAGAAGATTTAGCAGATCGCCACTTTATTGAAGAACGGACAGAAGGATTTTCAGATTTAGAAAAAATGGTGGCTGATTATACGCCGGAAAAAGTCGCAGAAATTTGTCATATTCATCCAGAAGATTTAATTCAAGCAGCACGCATGTATGCAAAAGCAGAGAAAGCACCAATCATTTATTGTTTAGGCGTAACGGAACATTCGACAGGAACTGAGGGTGTTATGAGTATGTCTAATTTGGCAATGTTGGTTGGTAAAGTTGGAAAACCAGGCTGTGGTGTCAATCCTTTGCGAGGTCAAAATAATGTTCAAGGTGCTTGCGATATGGGCTGTATGCCTTATGATTTCCCAGGCTATCAAAAAGTCAATAATCCAGAAGTAATCGACAAATTTGAAAAAGCTTGGCATGTGCCGTTAAATCGAAACACAGGTTTAACTTCTACTAAAGTCTTGCCAGCAGCAGCGGCAGGAAACGTCAAAGGCCTTTATATTTTTGGAGAAGATCCAATTGTTACGGATCCAGACACAGGACATGTTCGTCAAGCTTTAGAAAGTTTAGACTTTTTAGTTGTTCAAGAATTATTTATGACAGAAACGGCTGCTTATGCAGATGTCGTTTTACCAGGCATCAGTTATGCAGAAAAAGACGGGACATTTACAAATACAGAACGGCGCGTGCAAAGAGTTCGTAAAGCTGTTGAACCAAGAGGACAAGCGCGAGAAGACTATGAAATTTTTTGTGAAGTCATGACACGAATGGGCTATCCTTGTGCGTATGAATCTGCAAAAGAAATTATGAAAGAAATTTCAGCTGTGACGCCTTCGTTTGGTGGAATTAATTATGAACGATTAGAGAAGGAGAGCTTACAATGGCCTTGTCGTAGCTTGACAGATCCAGGTACGCCGATTATGCATGTGGGCAGTTTTGCTCGTGGGAAAGGTTTATTTAAAGCAATTCCGTATAAGCAAGCACAAGAATTACCAGATGAAGAGTACCCGTATTTAATGTCGACAGGCCGAATGCTTTACCATTACAATACCCGAGCAATGACAGGACGAACGGAAGGGATTAACCAAATAGCGAATCACTCTTATATTGAGATAAATGCAGTCGATGCACAAGCTCTGGGAATCCAAGAAGGTGACAAAGTTGAAGTTCATTCTCGACGTGGCAAAATCGAAACCTATGCGGCTGTCGGAAATCGAGTATTTCCGCAAGAAGTCTTTATGACATTCCACTTTCCAGATGGGAATGTTAACGAAATCACCAATGCTGTATTTGATGATATCGCCACAATTCCTGAATATAAAGTTTGTGCCGTTGCGATTAAACCAGTGAATAAATAAAAAAGGATGGTTAAAACATGATCGAGTTGGAAGAAGCACGAGAGAAAATGACCCAACATATGAAGAGTCAATGTGAAACAGAAGAAGTGGCGCTGCTTGATTCCTTGGGGCGGATTAGCGGAGAAACCATTTTTGCAGAGACAGCGATTCCTCATTTTCCTCGTGCCGGGATGGATGGGTATGCCGTTCGTGCAGTAGAAACACGAGGTGCGACTGCTGAAAGCCCAAGTTGTTTAAAAGTCGTTGGTTCTTTAGTGGCAGGGGATTCCATGTTTTATTGTAATCAGACGAATAACTGTGCGATTAAAATAACGACAGGTGCTTTTATTCCAACCGATTTTGATGCTGTAGTGCCACAAGAATGGACGGATTTTGGGCAGGACCATGTTAAAATTTTTCGCTCTGTCACTGCGGGCCAAAACTATGCGGAAATTGGAGAAGATATTGCTTTTCAGCAAAAAATTTTAGCAAAACATCAACAGATTAATAGTCGCATGATTGGTCTGTTGGCAATGCAAGGGATTGATAAAGTTGTTGTATTGAAGCGCATGAAGGTGGGGATTTTAGCGACGGGTAGTGAGTTAGTTTCTTTGGAAGAACCGCTGTCAGTTGGGAAAATTTATAATAGTAATCTCTACATGTTAGCAGCTTTTGTCAAAGCGAGTGGCAATGAAGTAATCCACCTAGACCATTGTTCAGATGATCCTGAAGAATTAGCGAAGAGGCTGATTGAGATTTCACCAAAACTTGATGTATTAATTACTTGTGGTGGTGTTTCGGTAGGTGAAAAGGACAATTTACCTTTAGCGATTAAACGTATCGGAGGAACAGAGTTGTTTCATTTTGTAAATATGAAACCTGGAACCCCAGTTATGGGAAGTCAATTTCAAAAAACACTCATTTTAAGCGTTTCAGGCAATCCGTTTGCGGCAATGGTTAATTTACATCTTTTTTACTGGACATTATTAGCTACTTTTTTTAATTGTGTCGAGTTAAATCTAAAGGAACGAACAGTAATTTTAGCGCATGAATTAGCCCCCAGTAGACTACGTCGATTTTACCGAGCGAAAGAAATAGATGGCACAGTAAATTTAGTGACAAAAAGTCATCTTTCATCCAATTTATCAAATACTTTAGAAACAAATTGCCTGCTAGAACAACCAGCTGGTGTACTACTCAAAAAAGGCGCGCTTGTAAAAGTCTATTATTGGCAAACTTGATGACAACCTGACCTAAGATTAGTATGAAAGTAAGAGCCTGGAACAAAAATCACTTTGGATTTTTGTTCCAGGCTTAAAAATTGATAAACGGCGGGAACAGAAGCAACTCCTTCGGAAATAAGCCGAAATTCTCCAAAAATTAAAGAACAATTTTCGGAAATTACTTCTTATTTCTCGGAGTTAAGCACTTCTGTCCCGACCTCTTATTGCTTATCAAGTTTTAAGACTTAGACAAAAGTCTGGTCAGGCTAAGCGAAGCACGTAATTTTTGTCGCTTAACTTTTTTAACTTCGATTTCTCGCTAAAAAAAATTGTGGATGCCAGATTGTTTTTTTGATGCAAGAGTGATACACTTGAAAAAGAAGTATTGTGTAAACGTTAACAAATGTCAAATGTGAGGTGGAGAAATGGTTCAAAGTAAGGAATTTACGCACTTGAATACACAAGGAGAAGTGCATATGGTTGATATTTCGGAAAAAAATGACACTGAAAGAACAGCCCTCGCTTATGGAGAAATTCACATGTTAGAAGCGACAGCAGAAGCGATCCAGACCCAAATGATTAAAAAAGGTGAAGTATTACAGGTAGCAAGAGTCGCTGGGATTACCGCCGCAAAACGAACGTTTGAATGGATTCCTTTGTGTCATTTGGTTGCTTTGACAAAGTGTGAAATTCAGTTTAATTGGCGCAATCAAACTTGTTTAGAAGTACGTTGCTTTACAAAAACAGTGGGTTCAACTGGCGTTGAAATGGAAGCGCTAACAGGTGTGCAGGCAGCACTCTTAACAATTTATGACATGTGTAAAGCAATTGATCGAGGAATGACAATGACAAACATTGGTTTATTAGAGAAAAATGGTGGACGCAGTGGTCATTTCATTCGTTCTTCAATTAAATCAAAGGAAAGTGATGAGTGAACAGCATGAAAGATGCATTTAACCGTGAAATTGATTATGTTCGTTTGTCTTTAACAGATCGTTGTGACTTACGTTGCACGTATTGCATGCCAGCAACAGGTCTTTGCTTTTTAAAAAAAGAGCAGCTTCTAACAGATGATGAGATTATTTTTTTATTGAGGATATTAGCGAAAGAAGGCATCAAAAAAGTTAAATTAACAGGTGGTGAACCGCTTGTTAGACCGAATTTACTCTCTTTAATTAAAAGGATAAAGCAAATCTCAGGCATCGAAAAAGTAACCCTAACGACTAATGGCATGAAGTTAGCTCGTGAGGCTCAAGGATTAAAAGAGGCGGGCTTGGACGGCGTTAATATTAGCTTAGACACTTTGGATCCAGAAGAATTTCGAGAAATAACAAGAGTTGGTCAGTTAAGGAATGTTCTGGCGGGCTTAGAACAAGCGATTGATGCGGGACTACCTAATATCAAAATTAATACTGTAGCTAGGAAAGAGCTAAGTGAAGCAACAATTGTAGAACTGGCTGAAATCGCTAAGAAAGAGACTGTCCATCTTCGTTTCATTGAAATGATGCCAATTGGATTAGGAAAGGAGCATCCGGGTAAGCAGCAAGAAGAAGTAGAAGCCATTTTAACCAAACATTATGGAATGTTGCAACCATACCAAAAACCATTGGGCAATGGCCCTGCTAGTTATTACGCCTTAAAAGATTTTAAAGGGAAAATAGGTTTTATTAGTGCATTAGGGCATTGTTTTTGCGAGACGTGCAATCGAATCCGAATTACTGCAGACGGCCATTTAAAAACGTGCCTGCATTCTGCAGACGGCTACTCGTTAAAGGAAGCTTTAGCTAAGGAACAAACAGCAGAATTGTTAGGGATTATCAAGAGTGGCATTGCCTGTAAGCCTGAAAAACATCTTTTCTTGGAACAACAAGGAGAACAACGATTTATGTCACAAATAGGAGGGTAAGTATGAAAACAGGAGAAATTATTGCAATAAATATTAGCCCGCGAAGAGGCACACAGAAAAAGGAAATTCCTGAAGTCAACTTAATTAAAGGTTTCGGATTAGAAAATGATGCGCACGGCGGGAATTGGCATCGACAAGTCAGTTTGTTATCTTTTGAAGAAATAACGGCTTTCAATGAAAAAGGAGCTCGGGTTGGCAATGGTGCTTTTGGGGAAAACATAATCGTCTCAGGGATTGATTTACGTCAATTACCTGTTGGAACGAAAATGAAAATAGGCGATTCCGAATTGGTGGTTACTCAAATTGGGAAAGAGTGCCATAAACACTGTCAGATTTACGCGCGAGTGGGCGATTGCATCATGCCTAGAGAAGGAATCTTTGCAGTCGTTGTGACAGAAGGTCATATTAAAAAAGGAGACCAGTTAGACGTTGTTTAAAGTGGGCATTGTAACATTAAGTGATCGTTGCTTTCAAGGGCTTGCTGTCGACCAATCGGGTCCCTTGATTCGTGAACAGTTACCTGTGCTCTACCAGGTAACCAAACAAACCATTTTACCAGATGAAGAAAATCAATTAGTAGAACTATTGCAAGAGTGGTCTAAGACCTGTGATTTGATTTTAACGACAGGCGGCACAGGGTTGAGTGAACGGGATCGAACCCCAGAAGCTACCTTACGTGTAGCAGAGCGAATCATTCCTGGGATCAGTGAGGGCTTGCGTCAACTTAGCTTGGAAAAAACACCATTTGCTATGTTAAGTCGAGGCGTTTCTGTTCAAAGAGGACGCACGCTCATTGTTAATTTGCCTGGTAGCCCGAAAAGTGTAACAGAACATTTGTATTTTTTGTTGCCTGTTTTGCCCCACGCTTTGGATTTAATCACAAATAAAAAAATCATACATGATGAGGAATAAACCATGAAAACAATTCGAACAGAAGAGGCAGTTGGCCTTCCATTGAGTCATGATATTACGCGAATTGACTATGGGAAGACCAAGGAAGTGTGTTTTAAAAAAGGACATATAGTTGTTCAAGAAGATATTCCAATTCTTTTATCATTAGGGAAAAAACATCTGTTTATTTCCTTGGATCCAGCAGAAATACATGAAGAAGAGGCAGCGACATTTTTGTATAACCTGTTAACAGATGACTCATGTCAGCCGAGTGAAGTCCATGAAGGAAAAATTGTTGCTAAAGCTAGCACGAGAGGTCTTTTAAAAGTCAATCGAGAAAAATTAATTGCTTTAAATGAAATTGAAGGTCTCGCCTTGTCAACTAAAGTTACCAATATAGAAGTTCAGAAAGATGAAAAAGTTGCAGCCTTTCGAGTGATTCCACTAACAATTTCTAAAAGCCAATTAGAAAAGGCATGCCAGTTCAGCACGTCTGAGCCACTAATCTCTGTGAAACCTTTCAAAAAAATACGGGTCGGGATTGTAACTACTGGCAGTGAAGTTTACACAGGATTGGTTGAGGATGCTTTTTACCCTGTGTTAAAAGCCAAGTTCTCCGCGTATCCTTTAGTTACGATTGTCAAGCAAGAAATTGTCGATGATCAGCCGCAAAAAATTACTGTTGCGATCAAAAAGATGTTAGCACAAGGGCTTGATCTGATTGTTTGTACAGGTGGTATGAGTGTAGATCCTGATGATTTGACACCGTTAGCAATTAAGCAGACAGGTGCTGAAATCGTAACCCATGGGACACCAGTCTTACCAGGCTCAATGTTTTTGCTGGCTTATAAAGGAGAGCAAACGATCATTGGCTTACCAGGTGGTGTTTTATTTTCAGAAAAAACGGTTTTTGATTTGTTGTTACCAAGATTAATGGCCAAAGAAGTGATTAAAAAATCTGAAATTATTGACTTGAGTTATGGCGGGTATTTATAAAAGAAAAGAGGCGTTCAAATGTCTAAACAAAAAAAGACTGTGTTCTTGCTTAGTTTATTCAGTTTAGTTGCCCTAATTGCTGCATGTACAAATCAGCCGCAAAAAGAAACAGTTTCAACAAAAAAAGAAGAAATAACCCTTGCGGCAGCAGCTAGCTTAGAATCAGTCATGGAGAAGAAAATTATTCCAGCCTTTGAAAAAGAGCATCCAGATATTCAGGTAACTGGAACCTATGATAGTTCTGGAAAATTACAGATGCAAATTGAAAAAGGCCTAAAAGCCGATGTATTTTTCTCGGCTTCGACAAAACAAATGAATGCATTGGTTGCAGAAAAACTAATTAATAAGAAAAGTGTCGTTCCTTTATTGGAAAACCAGCTTGTTCTTATTGTGCCTAACCAAGATCAAGCAAAGTGGCATGATTTTTCTGATTTAAAAAAAGCCCAAATGATAGCAATTGGTGATCCTGCAAGTGTTCCAGCTGGTCAATATGCCGAAGAAGGCTTAAAAGCTTTAGGCGCTTGGTCTTATGTAGAAAAACACGCAAGCTTTGGCACGAATGTAACAGAAGTCCTTGAATGGGTGGCTAATGCAAGTGCAGAAGCTGGCTTGGTTTATGCGACAGATGCAGCAACCAATTCAAAAGTAGCGATTGTTGCGGCCATGCCTGAAGCTGCTTTGAAAAAGCCAATTATCTATCCAGTTGGTAAAGTTGCCGCCTCTAAGAAACAAAAATCAGCGGATGCTTTTTTAAATTTTTTACAGAGTCAACAATGCAGAAAATATTTTGAAAATATTGGCTTTAAGTTAACAAAGTAGGTGGGAAAATGGATGTTCGACCAATTCTTTTATCTTTTCAGACAGCAATAATCGCCATTTTATTTACTTTTGTTTTAGGAACAGGCGTTGCGTATATTGTTTTTCGTTTGAAAAATCGTAAATTAAAAATTCTTTTGAATAGTTTATTTACGTTGCCATTAGTTTTACCGCCGACGGTTTTTGGTTTTTTTCTCTTAACTATTTTTGGTGTTCAGCAACCAGTGGGCCAGTTTTTACTTGATTTTTTTGCCATTCAAGTTGTTTTTTCATGGCCAGCTACGGTTATTGCTGCCGTTGCTGTTTCATTTCCTTTAATGTATCGTTCAGCCTTAACGGCGTTTGAACAAATGGATAGTGAATTGTTGGCTGTGGCCCAGACACTCGGATTTTCGGAAAGTCGATATTTTAGAAAAATTGCGTTACCTTTGTCGATGAACGGTCTCTTGGCCGGTGGCGTGTTAGCCTTTGCCCGTGGGTTAGGCGAATTTGGAGCGACGACAATGTTAGCGGGGAATATTGCTGGCAAAACAAGAACGCTTCCTTTAGCTATCTACTCTGCTGTAGCAAGTGGGGATTGGCGTTTAGCCAATCAATATGTTGTGATTATGTTATTACTTTGCTTGATTATTTTATTTTTTACGGAATTTTTTAGTCAGCGCGCTTGGAGAAGATCGGAATGAGATTAATTGTTGATATTCAAAAAGAATTGAAAAGTCATACTTTGCAAATTCAGTTTGAAACAAAGACGCAAACAACGGGAATTTTAGGTGCTTCTGGTTGTGGCAAGAGTATATTATTAAAATGTATTGCGGGTGTTGAGACTGCGGATAAAGGTCAGATTGTTTTAAATGATCAAGTCTTATTCGATGCTGAAAAAAAGATCAATTTGTCGCCGCAACAACGAAAAATTGGTCTTTTGTTTCAACAGTATGCGTTGTTCCCTCATTTGTCGGTAGTAGAAAATCTGACGTGCGTGACAAAAGATTTACAATTGGTCACTCAATTGCTTGCATCTTTTCACTTAACTAAAGTCCAACAACAATATCCTAGTCAACTTTCTGGAGGACAAAGACAGCGAGTGGCTTTTGCACGAATGCTAGCGGCTCAGCCGGCTTACCTGTTATTAGATGAGCCATTTTCCGCATTAGATGCACCCTTAAAGGAAGAGCTGCAAATTGAACTTCAACAGCGATTAAGTAATTTAAATCAACATGCCTTAATTGTGAGTCATAGTTTAGATGAACTGTATAAGTTATGTCAGAGTTTAGTGATAATCACAAAAAACCAAACACTTTTTGGTGCAACAAATCAATTATTTAACCAACCTCAAACGATTGAAGCAGCTAAACTCACTGGTTGTAAAAATATTTGGCCTGTCAAACGCATAGATGCGCACAGAGTCCAAGTGATTGGCTGGCAACAAACACTAACGGTTACACAAGAAGTTCCTATTTCTTGTCATTCTATTGGAATTCGGGCCCATGATTTCACAACAGAACCGCAGGCAACCAATCAGATCGAAGTGCATCACTTACAAACATTGTCAGCACCTTTTGAACAAAGTGCTTGGTTTCAACACCAACAAACCAAAATTTGGTGGAAAGGCAGCAATAGACTCAATCCGAAAGTTATTACTCAGTTATCCATTCCACCTACAGCAATTATGCCATTATGTCTATAAAATAGAAAAAGATTACGTGAAGCGGTTGACATATGATTGCATCTTCATTTATAATAGATTCATGAAAGGTTATTCATGTAAACGGAATAATCGCTATTATATAGGGAGTGAAGGTGTTTAAATGCAAAAGAGTTATAAACTAGAAGGACTTGATTGTGCAAGTTGTGCAGATAAAATTGAAAAATCTGTCCAAAAAATTCACGGAGTAGAAAAAGCGCGTGTAGACTTCATGGCTGAAAAAATGACACTGGAAGTTGAATCAGGACATGATTTAGAAGTCGAAAATGAAGCGCGTGCAGTGATTGGTAAGTTAGAACCAGATGTCAAAGTTATTTCTTTAAAAGATGTCAAAGAAGAAGAGGGACGTAATCCAAATAAGAATCGCTTAATTCGTATCATTATTGCATTTGTTTTATTTTTAGCACTTATTATCATTAAGCCAAGTAATAATTGGGTTGCTTTGGCGTCTTATTTAGTCGTTTATGTCTTAATTGGTGGCGACATTGTCAAACGAGCGGTAACGAATATTTTTCGTGGGGAAGTGTTTGATGAAAATTTCTTAATGTCTGTGGCAACGATCGGGGCATTCTTTATTGGGGAATATCCCGAAGCTGTGGCAGTAATGTTGTTCTACCAAGTCGGCGAATGGTTCCAAAGTGCTGCGGTTGATCAATCCAGAAAATCAATTGCCAAATTAATGGATATTCGTCCAGATTCAGCAAATCTTTTAGTAAATGGACAAATAAAAGCGGTCGCTCCAGATACAATTGAAATTGGGCAACAAATATTAGTGAAACCAGGTGAAAAAGTTCCGTTAGATGGCCACATTATTGATGGATCAAGCATGGTAGATACCTCTGCGTTAACTGGTGAATCCGTTCCAAGAACGGTCAAAGTCGGCGATGAAATCTTAGGTGGTTTTATCAATAAAAATGGGGCCTTGACCATTAATGTTACGAAAAAATTTGGGGATTCAACAGTTAGCAAAATTTTAGATTTAGTTGAAAATGCTAGCAGTAAAAAAGCCCCTGCAGAAAACTTTATTTCTAAATTTGCTCGTTACTATACACCAGTTGTCGTTGTTTTAGCTGTCTTATTGGCAGTGATTCCACCATTTATTTTCCCTGATACTTCTATTAATGAATGGGTTTATCGGGCATTAACGTTCTTGGTTATTTCTTGTCCATGTGCCTTAGTCATTTCTGTTCCTTTAAGTTTCTTCGGTGGAATTGGCGGAGCCAGCAAACTAGGTGTTTTAATTAAAGGAAGCAACTATTTAGAAATTTTAGCGAATACGGAAACGATTGTTTTTGATAAAACTGGTACGCTAACAAAAGGAAATTTTGTGGTTCAAAACATAACTAGTGTTGTTTTACCTGAAGAAGAGTTGTTACGTTTAACAGCAACAGCAGAACAATTATCCACTCATCCTATTGCTATTTCTATTAAAGAAAGCTATGGCAAAGAAACTGTTCCAGCAACAGCAATTGAAGAGGTTGCCGGACACGGTATCAAAGCCACAATTGAAGGCAAAACAGTTTTAGTCGGTAATGCGAAGTTAATGAAACAATTTGGTATCGAAGCACCAGAAGTGAAGGAAGCGGGAACTTTAATTTTTGTCGCTATTGATAATCAATTTGCAGGCTACTTAGTGATTGCGGATCAATTGAAACCAGATGCCATTTCAGCAATAAAAGAATTAAAAGCTGAAGGGGTCAAACAAACTGTTATGCTGACTGGAGACAATCAACAAGTTGCAGAAGCTATTGCAAAAGAAGTTGGTGTTGACAAAGTTTATGCAGAACTTTTACCAGATGGCAAAGTGGATCGTTTAGAAGAGTTGTTAAAAGCATCCTCACCTAAAAACAAAGTTGCCTTTGTTGGTGACGGCATGAATGATGCACCTGTTTTAGCCCGGGCTGATGTTGGGATTGCCATGGGTGGTTTAGGAAGTGACGCGGCAATTGAAGCTGCTGATGTGGTGATTATGAATGATGAACCAAGTCGTATCGCCTCTGCGATTAAATTATCAAGAAAAACATTGAGAATTGTTAAACAAAACATTATCTTTGCGATTGCTGTTAAAATCATTGTTTTGGTACTAGGTGCATTAGGCTTGGCTTCAATGCAAGCAGCAGTGTTTGCTGATGTTGGTGTAACTATTATCGCTGTTTTAAATGCTATGCGTTGTTTACGTGTAGAAAAGATGAAAGATAATAACTAAGCCTTAAAAAGTACAGCTGAGACAAACGTTTTTAGCTGATTATCAGGTTTTGAGCGTGGGACAAAAATCACTTTGACTTTTTGTTCCACGCTTTTTCTCCTACACAATTTCTATTCGTTCTTAAATTGCCAGAGTTCTTGTAAAGAAATCTTTAAATTTTTCGCTTTGTGGCATATAATAAGAGAGAATTTGTACGAAAATTGCGCTTCGCTTTTTTTTCATGGTACAATAAGCAAGAATGGATTGATTTACAGGAGGGAACCTCAACATGGCATCAAATGAAAAAACACGATATAAAGCAATCATTGCAGACCATACGTATACAATTATTGGCCAAGAGTCAAAACAACATATGGATTTAGTCACAAAAATTGTCAACGAACAACTGGCGGAAATTAAACATCTTTCTCCGCAAACTGATACGGAACAAGCTTCTGTTTTATTAGCAATTAATGCAATTTCAGATCAACTAAAAAAACAAGAATATGCTTTAAAATTGGAAAAACAAGTAGCAGATTTAAAACAGAAAACCATTCGTTTGGCTGAATTAGAGAATCGTGTGCGCCGAATGGAAATTATCGAAGAAGAAGCACGGGATGTTTTGAAAAAGAATGGACAAGAAGATGTAGAAATTCATAATCATGTGGAAGCCCAACAAATTTTGAATGAAAATCGAAAACAGCGGATTCAAAATAAAGGTGTTTCGGAGTAGTTCCTGAAAGGATGACAAGATGTTAACAATACTTATTTTATTACTTTTAGCCTTTGGATTTTATACAGGAGCTAAACGAGGCTTGATTTTACAAGTGCTCTATTCGGTAGGTTACTTAATTTCATATTTTGTTGCTCGAACTTATTACAAAGAGGTCGCCTCTCATTTAGAATTGTATATTCCATATCCATCGGTTACGCCAACGTCAAAGCTTGTCTTTTTTAATCAAGAGATTTCTTTAGACTTGGACAAAGCCTTTTATTCAGCGGTTGCGTTTTTATTATTGCTGTTTGCAGGCTGGTTGGTCGTTCGTTTTTTAGCGATCTTTTTACATGGATTAACATTTATTCCAGTTTTGAAACAGGTAAATGGACTATTAGGTGGCGTATTAAGTGTTCTTGTGTTATACGTGGGTCTTTTTCTAGTGTTAGCTACGGCGTCAATGATTCCGTCAGATGTTGTCCAAAATCAGTTTCGGTCAAGTGGCTTGGCACGAGGCATTGTAAAAAATACCCCAATTCTAACAAAACAAGCATATGAATTATGGGTTGAACCAATTACGAAATAAAGCTGAATGGGACTGAGATAGAGATAAGAAGTAAGTGAGCAAAGCGAAACTTCTTATGTTATGTCTCAGTCTTTTCAACAAATGAAAAAGTTAGAAAAGTAGGTGGAAAAATGAATCAGCGTATTCTATCAACATTAGGGTTTGATAAAGTAAAACAACAGTTGTTGCAATTTATTGTGACAGCTCAGGGGACAAACGAAGTTTCGGAATTATTACCGATTGCTGATGAAAATAAAATTCAATCATGGCTAAATGAAACACAGGATGGTTTAAAAGTTCAACGATTACGTGGTGGAATCCCCATTCCTAAATTAGAAAATATCCAACCACACATGAAACGGATTGAAATTGGTGCGGATTTAAATGGCATAGAATTAGCACAAGTAGGCCGTGTCTTGTCGACTACTTCAGAACTGACTCGTTTTTTTGATGAGTTAAGTGAAAATGAAGTGGATTTTGAACGTTTATATATGTGGCGAGAGCAACTAGAAGTTTTGCCTGAATTAAATCGCCAACTCAAACAAGCCATTGATGATGATGGCTACGTCACAGATGAAGCTTCGCCAGCCTTAAAGGCAATTCGGCAAAATATTCGACGTAGTGAGCAGACCATTCGAGAAGAACTAGATAGTATTATTCGTGGGAAAAACGCACGTTACCTTAGTGATGCCCTTGTTACTATGCGAAATGAACGCTACGTGATTCCAGTCAAACAAGAATATAAAAATATTTTTGGTGGCGTGGTTCATGACCAAAGTGCTTCAGGACAAACCTTATTTATTGAACCTAAACAAATTTTAGAAATGAATAATCATTTGCGACAACAACAAATTGCCGAAAGAAATGAGATTACTCGCATCTTGGCAGAACTGTCGGCTGAGTTGGTTCCTTATCGCCGAGAAATTACGCATAACGCTTATGTCATCGGTAAACTTGATTTTATTAATGCTAAGGCGCGACTAGGAAAAGAACTAAAAGCAGTTGTTCCAGAAATTAGTCAAGCAAATCATGTAGTTTTTAAACAAGCCCGGCACCCACTATTGGATCCAGAAAAAGCTGTAGCCAATGACATTGTGATTGGTGAAGAATATCAAGCAATTGTGATTACGGGGCCTAATACCGGCGGGAAAACCATTACTCTGAAAACGTTAGGTCTTTTACAATTAATGGGCCAAGCTGGATTACCTATTCCAGTGGAAGAAGAGAGT
Source organism: Enterococcus sp. DIV1090 (assembly GCF_050537975.1). Classification (NCBI taxonomy): domain Bacteria; kingdom Bacillati; phylum Bacillota; class Bacilli; order Lactobacillales; family Enterococcaceae; genus Enterococcus; species Enterococcus sp. DIV1090. The sequence continues at coordinate 1,277,981 of NZ_CP172917.1, forward strand.
AAAATGGGTATTTTTACAGAAGTATTTGCGGATATCGGGGATGAACAATCGATTGAACAAAGTTTAAGTACTTTCTCTTCACATATGACGAATATCGTGTCTGTCTTAAAGAAAGTCGATCATCAAAGTTTAGTACTATTTGATGAATTAGGTGCTGGGACAGATCCGCAAGAAGGGGCCGCTTTAGCGATTGCCATTTTAGATTCATTGGGCGCTAAAGGAGCCTATGTGATGGCAACAACCCATTATCCTGAATTAAAAGTGTATGGCTATAATCGAGCTGGAACAATCAATGCCAGTATGGAATTTGATGTAGATACTTTGAGTCCAACCTATCGTTTATTAATTGGCGTGCCTGGCCGAAGTAATGCTTTTGAAATTTCGAAACGTCTTGGATTAGACAACAGTATTATTGAAGCTGCAAAACAAATAATGGACGGTGAAAGTCAAGATTTAAACGAAATGATTGAAGACCTGGAAAATCGTCGCAAAATGGCCGAAACTGAATATTTAGAAGCTCGCCACTATGTCGATGAATCGGCCGCTTTGCATAAAGAACTGAAAGAAGCCTATCAAGTATTTTTTGAAGAACGAGAAAAAGAATTACAAAAAGCGCGGAAAGAAGCAAATAAAATTATTGCAGAAGCGGAAGAAAACGCAGAAACCATTATTTCTGATATTCGCAAAATGCAATTGGAAAGTGGCCAACAAGGTGGTGTCAAAGAACATCAGTTAATTGATGCGAAAACACAACTTTCTCAATTACACCATGAAGAAACCAAGCTTGCTAAAAACAAAGTGCTGAAGAAGGCGAAAGAGCAGAAAAAATTAAAAGCTGGCGATGAAGTAATTGTCAATACTTACGGCCAACGAGGGACCTTATTAAAAGACAACGGCAAAGGACAATGGCAAGTCCAATTAGGCATTTTAAAAATGAACGTATCTGAAGAGGATATGACGCCTGTCGCTCCACAAAAAGAAGCAAAACCAAGAGTTACAACGGTTCGTTCTGCAGAAAGCAGTCATGTTGGCACACAACTAGACTTACGTGGCAAACGCTACGAAGAAGCATTGGCAGAAGTTGACCAATACATTGATGCTGCGATTCTAGCGGGCTATCCACAAGTAACCATTGTTCACGGCAAAGGAACAGGTGCATTAAGAACCGGAATAACGGAATTTTTAAAAAATCACCGCAGTGTGAAAAGCTATGAATTTGCGCCACAAAACCAAGGTGGTAATGGTGCGACTGTCGTAAAATTCCAATAAATAAGGACTTACAATAAGTAAGCAGAACACTCGCTATCTTAGAGATGACGTGTTATACTAAGCATGTAATAAGAGTAAAGAGTAGGAGGTTTGTGAAATGACACAAGCAATTACCGATAAAGATTTTGCAACAGAAACAGATGAAGGATTAGTCTTAATCGACTTTTGGGCAACTTGGTGTGGCCCTTGTCGTATGCAAGCACCCATCTTAGAACAATTATCTGAAGAATATGATGAAGACGAAGTGAAAATCGTCAAAATGGATGTGGATGAAAATCCTGCAACACCAGCAAGTTTTGGAATCATGAGCATCCCAACATTGCTATTGAAAAAAGATGGCGAAGTTGTTGAAAAAGCAGTCGGTGTTCATACAAAAGACCAATTGCAAGCAATGATTGCCAAACACTTATAAACGTTGATTAGTCATTACGAATAGTCTGATTCAGTCTGAAGAGAAATCATTAGCGATTGTCTTTTCAGGCTGTTTCTTTCGTACATAAAGTAGCGGCTTTTTTTGTTTAATTACAAAAAGAGGTGTATAATAGACGAAGCATTTTGTTAGAAAGGAAGTATCGTATGAACGAACGAATAAAAAATAAATTAGCACTGCTTCCTGATCAACCTGGTTGTTATTTAATGAAAGATAAAAACGGCACGATTATCTATGTTGGGAAAGCCAAAATTTTGAAAAACCGTGTCCGATCTTATTTTCGTGGTAGCCATGATACTAAGACAGAACGATTAGTCAGTGAAATCGATGATTTTGAATATATTGTGACAGAATCGAATATTGAAGCACTTTTATTAGAAATTAATTTAATCCATAAAAATAATCCCAAATATAACATCATGTTAAAAGACGATAAAACCTATCCTTTTATCAAAATCACAAACGAAAAATATCCTCGTTTAATGATTACTCGAAAGGTTTTAAAAGATAAAGCGTTATATTTCGGGCCATATCCAGATGTAAATGCAGCGAATGAAACAAAGAAACTGTTAGATCGGCTTTTTCCTTTGCGAAAATGTAATCCGTCGCAAAAAACACCTTGTTTGTATTATCATTTAGGACAATGTCTGTGTCCCTATGCTTTTGATGTGGATCCGCAAGTCTACAAAGATATGGTGGAAGAGATTAAAGGGTTTCTCTCTGGTGGACATACAGAAATTCAGGACCGCTTACAAGAAAAAATGGCTTATGCAGCTGCACATATGGAATTTGAAAAAGCTGCAGAATTTCGCGATCAAATTAAAGCGATTGAAACAGTTATGACCCGCCAAAAAATGACGAATGTAGATTTAATTGATCGTGATGTGTTTGGTTATGCTGTTGATAAAGGCTGGATGTGTGTTCAGGTATTCTTTGTCAGACAAGGAAAATTAATCGAACGTGATGTATCGATTTTTCCATTTTATGATGATGCCAGTGAAGCATTTTTAACTTTTATTGGACAATTTTATCAAGAGAATGAGCATTTTGTGCCAAAAGAAGTCTTGATTCCTGATGACATTGATAAAGAAAGCGTCGAAGCTTTATTAGCTACGAAAATCTTGCAGCCGCAACGGGGAGAAAAGAAAAAACTGGTTAAATTAGCCAGTAAAAATGCTGCAGTTGCTTTAAATGAAAAATTCGATTTGATTGTACGGAAACAAGAACGAACAATTGGCGCAGTTGAAAAATTAGGCAATGCGATGAACATACCTGCGCCCATTCGAATTGAAGCATTTGATAATTCAAATATTATGGGAACAAACCCTGTTTCTGCGATGGTTGTGTTTATTGACGGACGGCCAGCTAAAAATGAGTATCGAAAATATAAAATAAAAACCGTCCAAGGTCCTGATGATTACGCTTCTATGAGAGAAGTCATTTATCGCAGATATTCACGAGTTTTAAAAGAAGGCTTGCCTTTTCCTGATTTAATTTTAATCGATGGTGGTAAAGGCCAAGTCGATGTTGCTAAAGATGTGTTAGCCAATCAACTAGGAGTCGATATTCCTGTAGCTGGATTAGCCAAGAACGACAAGCACAAAACGAGTGAACTTTTATTTGGTCCAAACTTAGAAGTTGTACCATTGGAAAGAAACTCACAAGAATTTTTCTTGTTGCAACGAATCCAAGATGAAGTCCATCGTTTCGCCATCACATTCCATCGTCAATTACGTAGTAAAAATAGTTTTGCTTCCAAATTAGATAACATTGAAGGCTTGGGACCGAAACGCAAAAAAAATCTTTTAAAAGAATTTAAATCGCTTAAAAATATTACGGCAGCCAGTGTTGAAGAATTAAGAAAAGCTGGGTTACCTGAAACTGTCGCAAAGAATGTGTATCGTCATTTGCACCAAGAAACAACCTCTGAGATAGAAAAATAAATGAAAATGAACCAGACCAATTAGGTGCTTTTCCTAATTTGTCTGGTTTTTTTATTCAATTTTTTCATGAAAAGTTGAACTATCAAGAAAATATGATAACGATTTCTTTCGTGATATACTAATACTAACTTAAAAGAGAGGACGTCTGATCATGAAAATACTAACACCCGTTTATCAAATAAAATTTAAAAAAGTACCAAATCAATTACTGATTGATGAGCGTTTAATGAATGAATTGGGTAGATGGCTGAATCGTACAGGTCGAATTTGGGCCTGCCAATCATCAAAATCGGCAAAGGAATTTAAAAATACATTTTATGAAAGCACAGGCTTGACCGCAAATGAAGTGCATATTTCTACCGAGACGGATGGCCTTTTTCGTTTAGCAGAAAATAAAGCGTCTGATTAAAGTGCAACATCTTTCCATAACGATTGTCATTGACAAGCCAACACAGGAAAGATACGATATGAGTAACTAAACAGCGGTTTAGAAAAAGTGAAGGGGGCGTTTATGTGTTAGAGGTAAAAGAGTTAGTCAAAACCTTTGGGGATTTTAAAGCAGTTGATCATGTATCCTTTACGATACCGGACGGGAAAATTTTAGGATTAATTGGCCAAAATGGTGCCGGAAAAACAACTACGTTTCGCTTGATTTTAAATTTTTTAACACAAGATAGCGGGTCGGTTTTATGGAATGGCCAACCATTAAACGAAAAAGAATACAATATTATTGGTTATTTACCAGAAGAACGGGGTTTATATCCTAAAATTACGATTGAAGACCAACTAATTTATTTCGCTTCGTTGCGGGGAAAAACTAAAAAAGAAATTGAACCTAAAATTGACTTTTGGATGGAAAAATTTCAAGTTAAAGGCAAAAAAACGGATAAAGTTAAATCTTTATCAAAAGGAAATCAACAAAAAGTTCAATTGATTGCGACACTTATTCATGAACCGAAGTTAATTATTTTAGACGAGCCTTTTAGTGGCTTGGATCCAGTTAATGCAGAATTATTAAAAGACGGCATTATTGAATTGAAAAATCAAGGTTCTTGTGTCATTTTTTCCAGTCATAATATGGACAATGTGGAGAAAATCTGTGACCATTTAGTCATGTTAAAAAATGGACGCATGGTTTTAGATGGTCAGGTTCATGAAATTCGACAACAATTTGGTCGAACAAAATTATTTTTAGAATCACCGTTATCTGTTGAGGAAGTTGCTGCTACAGCAGGTGTGAAAGAAGCACACTTGCGACAAGATGGCGTCTTAGAAGCGACATTAGAAAACGCTGAAGTGGGCAAAGTGTTGTTTGATAAAGCGACAGCCAACGGCTACATTCCAATGTTTAATCAACAACCACCAACATTGGAAGAAATTTTCAAAATGAAAGTAGGTGGGCAAGATGAGTAAATTTTGGATTATTGCGACTGATGTCTATAAGAAAAATGTGAAGTCGCTGTCTTTCTTAATCATGATTTTAGCGCCATTTCTTCTTGTAGGAATTGTTTACTTAGCGGGCTCTCTAGCTAGCGGTTTTTCAGGAGATACTACCATTGGTCTGGTTTCGGAAAACCAAGCGCTGGTTAAAGAGTTGACAAAGAATAAAACAGAGGACTTTTCTTTCAAAGCTGTTTCTTCTGAGAAAAAGGCCCAAGAACAATTAAAAGACGAGAAAATTGATGCCTATTTACTTTTGGACACTACAGATAATCAGATTTCTGGTCAGCTTTACTCTGAACGCTCTTTAGGAAATGCAACCGAGATGCTAATTCCTCAAATGTTAAACCAATTACAAACAATGGCGAATGCCAATCGTTTAAACCTAACAGCTGAGCAAGTTGCCATGTTGAATCAACAAGCAACATTTAAAAAAGCCAAAATTAGTTTTGATGAAAATGGCAAAATAAAAACAGGAGAAGATAACACAGGGATTCAAATGGCGTTAGCAATGGGGATAACAATTTTGTTATTTGTCTTCATCAGCAGTTATTCTTCAATTATTGCCCAAGAGATTGCTTCTGAAAAAGGCACTAGAATCATGGAAGTTATTCTCTCTAGTACAAAAGCGCAAACCCATTTTTATGGCAAATTAACTGGGGTTATTCTAGTAGCTTTAACACAAATTTTCATTTACGGAGTGGCGTTTGTTCTCGGCTATTCTCAATTGAAAAATCTTGATTTTATGAAAAGTCTATTAAGTGGTATTTCACCACAAAGTATTTTTTCATCAACCTTTATTTTTACATTAGGCTTTTTCATTATTGGTATTCTCGTTTTTGCTGTTTTGGCAGCACTTTGTGGTTCTCTTGTTTCCAAACCAGAGGATACAGCAAAAGCAGTTCAGCCCATCATGTATATTGGTTTAATCGGTTATATGATTGGCATTACGTTTGGGACGAATGATCCGCAAAATATCGTGGTGAAAGTGACTTCCTTTATTCCGCTGATTTCGTCATACATTATGCCAGTACGCTTGGCGACCGAAACGGCATCAACAATGGAAGCAATTGTCTCATTAGTGATTTTGGCAGTTTTTGGAATTATTTTAACAATCTTCTCTGCTCGTTTATACAAATCAAACGTTCTTGTATACAGCGAAGGCGGCATGATTCAATCCTTAAAACAGTCAATTTCTATTTTAAAAAATGAACAAAAGCATAAATAATTTTTGTTTAACTCTAAAAGGACCCGGTAAATCAGTCAAAGTGACTGATCTGCCGGGTCTTTTTTAGGCACCGTTCGTCGTTCAACTAGACGAACGGTTAATTTTTTTTCAGGAATGTTCGTCTGATTTAATTGGTTGTATAGGTAAATAAATGAGTTTTCGGCTTGATACTGAATGGCATAATCAACAGTCGTAATATGCATCAATTCACTGACATAACTATTATCAAAGCCAATGACAGCGACATCGCGAGGAACGGCATAATTTAGATTTTCAAGTTCTGAAATAAACTCAGCTGCTACGTGATCATTATAAAAGGCCAAAGCTTCTGGCTTTTCGGTTAATTGTTGCCAGTAATGGGCAATTTTGCGACCAGAATGGTTAGTATACTGATCATTAATCAGCCACTCAGCTTGCCAAGGTGCCTGAGTGTTTTCATAAAAATCTTTCATTGCACGTTTTCGTGCGTGCGTGTTTAAATTTTCGGGATTACCGAGGACATGACCAATTTTTTGGTATCCTTGTTGTTGTAAATATTCTAAGGAACGATAATAACCAGAGTAATGATCAATGTAGGAAGAATATATATTGGGTGAATCGATACGATGCCAGGTTGCTAAAGGGCCATACGCGCTGTAAGGCTCAATCACCGACCATTCATTTGTTCGTGTCAATAAAAACAAGCCATCTAATTGTTTGTATTTTAATTGGTTCAAGGCATCAATTTCTTTCTGCTGATCGCCATCTGTAAAAAATAAGGTTACGGAATAATTGTATTTTTTGGCAATTGAAATAAAGCGATTCAAGAAAATACCTAAGGAACCTAAATAGCTAGGGGCTAAAAAGCCAATGGTTTTTGTGGCACCTGCTCGTAAATTCCGCGCCACATAATTCGGGGTATAATTTAATTCTTTCATTGCTTTGAGAATTTTTTCTTGACTATCGGCACTTACATATCCTTTTCCAGAAATTAAGCGAGAAACAGTCGATTTCGAGACACCGGCAACTTTTGCTACATCAATGATAGACGTCATTTTTTACCTCCAAAGTGGAATGTATTCTTATAAGAAGTATAGCATACATTTTTTTGAAAATAGTGCTTGACATGGGAACATTCCCATAATTTATCCTAAATATGTAAACGATAACAATTTAATCAAGGAGGAAGAAGACGGATGACAAGAGGAGCATTAAAAATTGCAACAATTGGTGGCGGTTCTAGTTATACACCTGAATTAATTGAAGGATACATTAAAAGAAAAGATGAACTGCCAATTAAGGAAATTTGGTTAGTCGATATTGAAGCTGGTAAAGAAAAATTGGAAATCGTTGGTGCAATGGCGAAGCGCATGATTAAAGCTGCTGGTTTAGATTGGGAAGTTCATTTAACATTGGACCGTGAAGCAGCCTTAAAAGGGGCGGATTTTGTTTCAACACAGTTTCGTGTAGGATTATTAGATGCTCGCATTAAAGATGAACGGATTCCTTTGTCCCATGGGGTATTAGGCCAAGAAACAAATGGCGCTGGAGGAATGTTTAAAGCATTTCGAACAATTCCTGTCATTTTAGCTATTATTGACGATATGAAACGTCTTTGCCCAGATGCTTGGTTAGTGAATTTTACCAATCCAGCTGGAATGGTTACGGAAGCCGCAATTAAACATGGCGGTTGGAAAAAAACAGTTGGCTTATGTAATGTGCCGATTGGTCATAGAAAACAAGCGGCCGAAATGCTGGGAATTCCAGAAGAAGACTTATTCTTTAAATTTGCTGGAATTAATCATTTCCATTGGCACCGCGTTTGGGACAAAGAAGGACAAGAGCGAACACAAGAACTCATTGATTTAATTTACGGGCCTAAGCAAGAGCAAGAAAGTCATTTGAAAAATATTTTTGATGCGCCGTTCCATTATGAACAGTTGAAAGATTTAGGAATGTTACCATGTGGTTATCATCGCTATTATTATATTGAAGATGAGATGTTGAAGCATTCCATCGAAGAGTATGAACGGGGCGAAACAAGAGCACAAGTGGTTAAAGAAACGGAAAGTCGTCTGTTTGAACTATACAAAGATCCCAAACTAGATTACAAACCAAAAGAATTAGAAGAACGGGGCGGCACACACTATAGCGATGCAGCTTGTGAAATGATTGCATCAATTTATAATGATAAACGAACGGATATGGTTGTTTCTACTGAAAACAATGGGACAATTACTGATTTACCGTATGATTGTGTTGTAGAAGTGTCTGGTCCTGTGACAGCACATGGCCATGAACCTTACAACTGGGGAGCCTTTCCGCCAGCAGCACGAGGAATTATTCAAAATATGAAAGCTATGGAAGAAACGGTTATTCGAGCAGCCATAAATGGTGATTACGGCGCAGCATTGCATGCTTTCACTATTAATCCATTAGTTCCTGGCGGCGTCATGGCGAAGACCTTGTTGGACGAATTATTAATTGCCCACAAAGCGCATTTACCGAATTTTGCAGATGCGATTAATAAAATTGAAGAAACACAACCAGAAACAGTCACATATGTGGCCGAATTAATGAAAAGTAATTAAAAAGTATCGCACGCTAAAGATTCGTTTAGTGTGCGATACTTTTTTTAGAATAGGAAGCAAAGGATTCCGTTTTTTTCTTGACAGTAAAATGATAGGTTTGTTGGCGGAACAGCCACTGAATACCAGAGTAAATTAAAATTTCAGCAATAATAAATGTCGAAAGTTTCTGTGCGGAAAGGAATAATAGCGTTAAAATTAAAAATAAGACGACACAGGTATAAAAAACGTGTTGCAATTTTTTAGAATTGATAATCGTGATTTCTTTGGTATCTTCAGTAACTTCAATGCGCCGATAAAACTGGAACCAGCCTTCATAGAACGTTAAAACATCCCCAGGATCAGCCTCAATTTCAATAGGTACATTAGTAAAAAGTTTCCCTTGATGCACACCATTTTTATAAAATGTAAAATAGCGTAACGCGCCCCAAGCTGATGTTTTTCGTGTCAATGTAATCTTCATGGTTTTCACCTCCGTCTTTATTTTGCCATAGTTTCGGTAAAATTGTATCCTACTAAAGTCCGATTCTCTCATTTTAGGGTCAGAATTGACAAAAGAAAGCAGAGGTGTTAATGTGGGAGTAATTAAACGAGGAGGTATAATTGTATGTTGGCATCTATCAGAATTTGGATTGACTTTTTGACAAAATAAATTGAATAAATCTTATCAAAAAGTCTGAAATTAAAATTCATGGGTGGCGTGTGTACTTTTATACGAAACTACAAGGATAGCGATTAGGCTGTCCTTTTTTGCGTACCCAAGATTCTTTCGTTTCAGAAATGAAAGAAGAGGGCAAAATGAAAAAATTAAGTATTCATCTGAAAGACGTAAGTATTCACTTTTCGGGAAAACCAATTCTAGAAATTGATGAATTATTTGTATATGAAAATGAAAAAATTGGGATTATTGGTAAAAACGGCGCAGGAAAATCAACACTGCTCAATTTAATTATGGGTAAGATTCAATCAGACAAAGGAAAAGTTCAAAGATTGAACGACTTTCATTACTTGGCACAAGTAGCTGAAGAAATAACGAATGAATCAGAGAAAACTGATAAAAACTGTTTGCTAAATCAGAAAAATCAAAAACTAAGTGGTGGCGAAAAAGTCCAAAAACGCTTAGCAACATTATTTTCAGAGTATCCAACCGGGGTTATTTTAGATGAACCAACTACACATTTAGATAAAGAACATCGTCAGTTGTTAGTGGCAGATTTAACGTATTATTATGGGACTGTTTTATTTGTTAGTCATGATCGCTTTTTCTTGAATCAATTAGCAGAGAAAATTTGGGAAGTTTCGGATGGACATGTCAAAGAATATTTAGGAAACTACGATGCCTATTGTCGTCAAAAAGAATTGGAACAGCAAACACGATATAATGTCTATCATCAGTATCAAAAGGAAAAGAAAAAATTACAGGAATCTTACACAAAGAAACAAGCACAAGCGCAAAAATCTAGTCATGTTTCAAAAAAACAAAAACAAAAGCAAATTAAACCTAGTCGTTTAGCTGGTTCTAAACAAAAAGATACCGTACAAAAAGCACTCCAAAAACAAGCGAAAGCGATTAATGCCAGAATTGACAGATTACCCGATGTTGCGCAAGCAAAACAAGAGCGAAAAATTATTTTTCCTACTAATAATCAGTTCTCTTTATACAATCCATATCCAATTAGAATTGAAAATTTAACTTTCGCTTATGAGAATCGAACAATTCTTAACCAAGTGAACGTTCAAATTCCTTTAAACGAAAAAATAGCACTTTGTGGAAAAAATGGTGCTGGGAAGAGTACCTTCCTTCAACAAATTGAAGCTCGTCACCCGGCCATTTACTTTTCTCCCAAAGTCCGGTTAGGAACATATCATCAATTAGATTATCGATTAAAAAATGATGAACCACTGTTGACTTATTTATTGAAGCGGACAAATTATTCTGAAAAGATTGTGCGTTCACTTTTATATCGACTAGGTTTTCAACAAGAAAATTTACAGACAAAGATATCTTCTCTAAGTGGTGGCGAAGCCATAAAAATTACTTTGGCTCAATTATTTATAGAACCAAATAATATCATCTTATTGGATGAACCCACCAATTTTCTTGATTTAGAGACAATCCAAGCACTTGAAGAATTTATAAGTGCCTATCAAGGAACAGTAATTTTCACTTCGCATGATGAAACGTTTGTGGAAAAAGTAGCCACCCGCACTATTTATTTAGAAAACGGGAAAATTATTGATAAATAAAAAAAGTAAACAAAAAGTCGCTATTTTAGCGACTTTTTGTTTAGACTTCTTCAATTGGTAAATAGGTGTATTCTGCAATTTCTGCGGCATGGGAGCCAGCAACATGTCCAGTGACAAATGCAGCTGTAACATTGTAGCCTCCAGTATAGCCATTAATATCTAAAAGTTCACCAGCAAAAAATAAACCATTGACTAATTTGCTCTCCATTGTTTTAGGGGTCACTTCTTTGAGGGAAATCCCACCGCCTGTGACAAAAGATTTTTCCAAAGGCAATGTTTTCGTAACAGTGAACTGAAAGTCTTTCAGTAGTTCCACAAAGGAAAGACGTTGCTTTTCTGTTAGTTGTTTGGCAGGCACTTCTTCAATTGCTAGTTTCTCTAGATAAAAAATGAGCAGACGTTCTGGTATTAAAGAATGAAAGGCATTTTTTGCCACTTTATTTGGCTGTTCCTCAATCATGCAATCAACATTTTTCAGCACTTCTTCAAAAGATTTTGTCGGAAACACATCCAAGGCTACCGTGACAGGCTGATTGCCGTTGCGAGTTAATTCTTGGTTAATAAAACTAGAACAGCGGAGCGCCGCAGGTCCTGAAATGCCAAAATGTGTAAACAGCATATCCATTTGATGATTAACTAAAGGTTTTCCTTTTTGGTTCAAAACAGTTAAATTAACATCTTGTAAAGAGAGACCTTGCAACATTTTATCAAGGATAAAACGTTCTTCAGAAATAACAGGCGATTCGGTAGGGTAGAGCGGGCTGATGGTATGCCCCATTTTTTTGGCTAGTTTATAGCCATCACCAGTTGCTCCTGTGGAAGGATAAGTGCGGCCGCCAGTTGTTAATACAACACACGGTGCATAAATTTTTTCCAGTTCGGTTTCAACGCCAATTATTTGATCGTCTTTTCGTAGTATTTTTGTGACCTGTGTTTTTGTAAAAACAGTGACTCCTAATTCGTTAATGCGGTTAAATAGCGCATCAACAATTGACTTCGATTTATCTGTAACAGGGAACATGCGTCCGTGATCTTCTTCTTTTAAGTGAATACCATTGGATTCAAAAAAGTTCATGATATCATAGTTATCAAATTGTGAAAATGCGCTGTACAAAAATTTTCCATTCCCAGGAATAAATGAAATGATTTCTTCTGCGGGCCGATTATTGGTTACATTACAGCGGCCGCCACCAGTCATTAATAATTTTTTCCCAACACGGCGATTTTTTTCAATCAATAATACTTGAGCGCCAGCTTCTGCGGCCGCAATCGTGGCCATCATACCACTCGTCCCAGCACCGACAATAATTACATCAAATTTCTTCATAGTTCTCCTCCAATTCAATAGGTAGTGTACCATAATTACGGGATTTTTTCTGGATTTAAGGAAAAAAATAAATAAAACTAAGGAACCAGCTAATTGAAAATTTACTAACTGGCTCCTTAGTTTTATAAGAACTCGTTTACAATTTTTATTATTTTTTCTGAATGATTAGACACATCTAATGGTGATTCGATTGAAATTAATTCTTTTAATCCGTTGTTTAGTTCTATTTTCATACCATTATTATTCATGTAAAATCTTAAAATCCATTTTCTGATATTATTATCTAGGAGTACATTAAAGTAACTTTTATTATCTCGGTAAAATATCCTATCCAACACTACTGTATCTTTTAAAATGAGTTTAGAAATTGTGTAAACTTCTAATTCTTCAGGAGTAGTAACTATATTATTCTCGATTTCATCTTCAGGCTGTTCAGACAAATCATCTTCTTTGTCCGAAACAGAAGTATTTAATGCAGCACTTAACTTTTCATTTACTTTTTCATTGATAAATTGATTTATTCCTTTTTTTATTATAGGTGTAAACTTATCTAATGTTTGTTTAGTTTTTACTCCGCCATAAATTTCTCCAACAAAATATTTTACAAAATCTTCTGAAGGGTCTAAAAGCTGATCTGATAAGAAAGCTTTAAATTTATTTAAATATTTCAATTCAGAAGCGCTACTTGTAATTTTATCAATATCAAATGTGTCTTTATGGAATTTAGCAATTTCTGGTATTTGTGTATCCTTCAAATTAGTTATATCAATAGTTAAAAATGGAGAGACGTCCATTTTGTTGGGTTCTTCCAAATCGGTAAAAAATTTATATTCTTTACCATTTGTTAATATTCCAAATTTTGATGTCGTAGTCCCAAAATATCTAAATAATTGAGAATCATGTTTTGTTAATTGCTCGTTGACAGATTTTGCTTCAATTAACATAGTAGGAATACTATCAATTACTATCGCATAATCTACTTTTTCCCCTTTCTTAATCCCTACATCAGCAGTAAATTCTGGAACGAATTCCAAAGGATTAAAAATGTCATAACCCAGTATTTGAAAGAAGGGCATAATTAAAGAAGTTTTGGTTGCTTCTTCGGTAGCAATATTTTCCTTTAATTTTGTTACTCTTTTACCTAACGATTTTAAATCATCTTTAAATTTTTCCATTTCCATAAATATTCCTCTTTTCTTTAAATACATCTTGATGTATAAGAGTGTATTTAATGCAAAATATCAACAAATTTTTATCTTTGCTTACTAATTTTATATTACATACTTTACAAAAATATGTCAACGCTTTCATTAGCGCAATAAAAATGCAAAAAAGAAATAAATAAAAAAATAAACGTTTGACTATGGTAATTTTTGAATTTTCAGTTAAAATAAACCTATAACAATGAGAGGATGATTAAATGGACGCAAAACAATATGTTAAAAATATTCAAGAAAAAATTCACCAATTAGACCAAGGTCAAACAGAATATTTACAAGCAGTCGATGAGTTTTTACCAACCGTAGAAGGTTTTTTAGAAAAAAATCCTCAATACATTGAAGCAAATGTTTTAGGTGTCTTGATTGAACCTGAACGTATTTTTCAATTTCGTGTGCCGTGGCAAGATGACCAGGGCAATTGGCATGTGAACAGAGGCTATCGTGTCCAATATAATTCAGCGATTGGGCCATACAAAGGTGGTTTGCGGTTTCATCCAAGTGTGAATTTAAGTGTGATGAAGTTTTTGGCCTTTGAACAAATTTTTAAAAATAGTTTAACTGGTTTGCCAATCGGTGGCGGCAAAGGCGGTAGTGATTTTGATCCAAAAGGTAAGTCAGATGCTGAAGTGATGCGCTTTTGTCAAAGTTTCATGACCGAACTTCAAAAACATATTGGTCCAAGTACAGATGTTCCAGCAGGCGATATTGGCGTAGGCGCTCGTGAAATTGGTTATTTGTTTGGCATGTATAAACGCTTGCGCAACTATGATGCAGGAGTGTTGACTGGAAAACCTTTAGGATACTGGGGAAGCCAAGCAAGAACAGAAGCGACGGGTTATGGAACGGTTTATTTTGTTAAACATTTATTAGCAGATAAAAACGATACGTTTGAAGGCAAAAAAGTCGCTGTTTCTGGTAGCGGGAATGTCGCAATTTATGCCATGGAAAAAGCAACTGAGCTAGGCGCCACAGTAATCACATGTTCCGATTCGTCTGGTTTTGTCTATGATCCAGAAGGAATTGATGTGGCGTTAGTAAAAGAACTAAAAGAAAAAAATCGTGAACGCATTTCAAAATATGTTGAAACACGTAAAGGCGCAACTTATTATGACAAAGAATCTGTTTGGGATTTCGAAACAGCGTATGACATTGCGTTACCATGTGCAACACAAAATGAAATCAACGAAAAGCAAGCTGCTATTTTAGTGAAAAACGGAGTGAAAGTCGTGGCAGAAGGCGCAAATATGCCTTGTACACTAGAAGCAGTCGCCGTTTTTGCTAAATCAGCTGTAATTTATTGTCCAGGCAAAGCCGCTAATGCAGGTGGTGTTGCGGTTTCTGCCTTAGAGATGAGCCAAAATGCTGAACGTTTAGCTTGGTCCTTTGAAAAAGTTGACGGTATGCTAGATCAAATTATGCAAAACATTTATGAGATTTGTCGTGATACGGCTAACGAATATCAGGCACGAGATAACTTTGTTTTAGGTGCGAATATTGCTGGCTTTGAAAAAGTAGCGGCAGCGATGCTAAGTCAAGGACTCGTTTAATAACAAAAAATGCTAGGATTTCCTAGCATTTTTTCTTGGTTTGTTTGATTAAGAGAATAAATATCTCTAATTAAATAGTTAAAATTAAACAATTGGTCTATCCAAAAGAATTTGCTTGAAAAAATGTCTAAAAACACGTAAAGTATACATGTAGTAAGTTTACTTTCGAGGAGGAAAAGGAATGTCACACATTCAATTAGATTATTCCAAATTAGCACCATTTGTTGCTGACCATGAATTGGAATACATGCAAACACAAGTCACTGCAGTGGACAAAGCATTACGTGAAGGTACAGGAGCTGGTAATGATTTTACTGGCTGGATTGATTTACCAGAAAACTATGACAAAGAAGAATTCGCGCGCATTAAAAAAGCAGCAGCAAAAATTCAATCTGACTCTGAGGTATTAGTAGTCATTGGTATCGGTGGTTCATATTTAGGTGCCCGTGCAGCAATTGAATTTTTGACACATTCATTTAATAATCTATTATCCAAAGAAGAACGGAAAGCGCCACAAATCTTCTTTGCTGGAAATAGCATCAGCTCAACTTATTTAGCTGATTTAATCAATGTGATTGGTGATCGTGATTTTTCTGTCAACGTTATTTCAAAATCTGGAACTACGACAGAACCAGCGATTGCTTTCCGCGTCTTTAAAGAGTTATTAATTAATAAATATGGCAAAGAAGAAGCCAATAAACGTATTTATGCGACAACTGACCGTGCTAAAGGAGCAGTAAAAGTTGAAGCTGATGCGGAAGGTTGGGAAACATTTGTGATTCCTGATGATGTGGGCGGCCGTTTCACTGTTTTAACGCCAGTAGGTCTTTTACCAATCGCTGTTAGCGGTGCGGATATTGATCGTTTAATGGAAGGTGCAAATGATGCACGTAAAGAATACGGCGCAACGAGCGACTTAAAAGAAAACCAAGCCTATCAATATGCTGCGTTACGTAACATTTTATATCGTAAAGGCAAAACAACTGAAATGTTAATTAACTATGAGCCTGGCATGCACTATTTCTCTGAATGGTGGAAACAATTATACGGTGAATCAGAAGGAAAAGATGGCAAAGGTATTTTCCCAGCAGCCGCAGACTTTTCAACTGACTTACATTCTATGGGTCAATATGTTCAAGAGGGTATGCGTAACTTATTTGAAACAGTGGTTAAAATTGAAAATCCACGCCATAGCATTTCAATTCCAGAACAAAATGAAGACTTAGATGGCCTAGGCTATTTACAAGGAAAAGAAATTGACTTCGTCAATACAAAAGCGTTCGAAGGTACGTTGCTTGCTCACACAGATGGTGGTGTGCCAAACATGATCGTTAAAGTGCCAACAATGGATGCTTATTCATTAGGTTATGTTATGTACTTCTTTGAAATTGCGGTGGGCATCTCAGGTTACTTAAATGGGGTTAATCCATTTGATCAACCAGGTGTTGAAGCTTACAAACGCAACATGTTCGCTTTATTAGGTAAACCAGGTTTTGAAGAATTAGCAAAAGATTTAAATGCACGTCTATAATTTGTAAATAACAGAAGAAAAGAGCCAGAAACATTTACGTTTCTGGCTCTTTTCTTCTGTTTAAATTATTTTTCCAAAGGTTCGTTCCATTTTTTAGGACTCCAAATGGTTCCTTCCAATGCAACTTGAAGACTTTCATTATCATCTTCTAATTGTTCAATATATTTGATGGTTTCCTCGATAATAAAAGAGTTGGGTTCTTCGCTGATTGACTGAAGTTGTTCTGCTAACCATGTATTTCTCATTTTTCTTCACCTCAAAATGTAGTCTATCATAGGTGAGCTTTTTAGTAATGAAACTTGCTTATTGGTTTTCCTTTAAAATAGCATAAATTCGTTCAATATCCGCTTGGGTACCTCTTAATTCATAATCAGCTAAGAAGGGGAAGTTAAATTGTTCCGCATACTGTTTAGCTGTCAGGCAGTATTGGTGGTTAAAGTTTTTATTGCCGCTGCCCACCACGCCAGAGCAATAACGATAATTATTTTCAAAAGTAAGATATTCTCGCATGACTTCTGTTAAAATTTCGGTATTGCCGTTGTTGATGCCATCGCCACCATCTAAATAGGTAGGCACAAAGGTAAAAAATGGTTCTGTTTCTACTTCTAACGGAGAATTTTCCGAAATTTCTTTGAAAGTAATCGTAGGATTTTTTTCGTTGTGCTGATGTTGCTCTTCAGCATAAGTTGTTAAACGTTGAACAAATGAGCGTGTATTACCAGAGATTGAAATATATCGTATATTCATCAGAGATCCCTCCAAATAAATTTAATTGTTTACGTAAGTATAGCACATCTATGTGAAAAAAATTCAAGATCAATAATTATAAAGCGAAAAAAATAATGCCTTTTTATTACCTATTATAAAAGTGAAAATTTGTTATTTTAATTCATTTGGGTAAGTATTGAATTTTGCGAAAAACTTTGCTAAGATGGTAGAGTATTGAATAAAGAATGGTTGGGCGAAAGCTTCAAGGATTCAGTTCTTCAAGGGGTGAGAAGAACAATTTTTGAGTTTGCGCCTTTTTGCATACCTAAAACAAAAGGGCTGAGCGTATCTCTATTTCGCTAGTCCTTTTTCTTATATGCTAAAGGTGTAAAAACTAAGGAGGTGGAGACAATGGTACAAGAAGTACTAGAGCAAATCAAGGCAGCGGAAGATGCGGTGGAAGAGCATCGGCAACAAGCTAAGATGAATTGTCGTTTATATGAAGAACAGAAGCAAGAACGTTTAGCTGAACTACGTCAAGAGAGTGAAGAAGCTGTTGAAAAAGTGCTGACGGATTCACTAGCAACGCAAGAAAAGATGTTACAACTTGAAAAAGAACAACTTTTAGATGAAACAAAGCGCACAGAACAAGCGCTTCACGAACGTTACGAAGCGAACAAAGAACAAGTCATTGATTCAATTATTGAGAGGGTGAAAGACGTTTATGGCAGTTAGTAAAATGGAAAAAATGACAATAATTGCCGCTGCCGAAAAAGAAGCAGCAATTCTACAAGCCATTCAAGGCTTGCAAATTGTCGAAGTAAAACGGATTTTTCATTCGCCTGAAGAAGAACAAGCCTTAAAGAGTCAATATTCTTTTTTACAAGCAGAACAGTCAACTGAACAGCTACGTAAATATGAAACGATGCTACAACAATTGCAAGAGCTTCTTTTATTTTTGACACGCTCTTCAGGAAAAGGGTTAAAGATAAAAAGAAAAGTCTACACCTTAGAAGAGTTGGAACAAACCTTTGATGAAAAAACATTACAAAGCTATTTGACGGAATTAAAGAATATTCAAGAATCTTTGAAACAAATTCAAACGGATCGTCAAGGGTTAGAAGCAGAAGAAGAATTATTAGGCCGCTGGCAATATCTGGATGTTCTACCACACAAACAGCAGTTAAAAAGTAGTCATGTCGTTCATGGTTCGATAAATCTAGCCAATAAAGCCAGTTTCTTGAGCGTTTTGTCTCAATTGCCAACGGTTTATTTTGAAGAAATTTATCAAAGTATGCATCATAGTTATTTTACACTCGTTTACCTGAAGGAACATCAGCAGAGTGTAACCGAGTTATTAAACCAATATAGTTTTGAACCACTCCAATACCGTTATGATGTTCCGCCTAAAGAGGCATATCAACAAGTCAAAGAACGATATGAAATTTTACAAAAAGAAGAAAAAGCCTTAAAGCAACAACTGGCTTCTTATCATGATTTTTATGAAACGTTTTGCTTGGCTGAAGAAGTCTTATTGGCGGTTATCCAAAGAGAACAAGCGCGTCAACATTTGTTAAATGCTTCATCATTTTTCATCTTGCAAACGTGGATTCCAGTCGAAGAAAAAGCCGATATTTTGACAGCGATTGAAGAAAAAGTTCCTAAGGACGAAATAGCTCTTACTTTTGAAAATCCTACGAAGGCGGAAATTGAGACGGATATACCAGTTAAACTAGCGAATAATAAATTGGTGCAGCCGTTTGAAATGTTAACAGAGATGTATAGCTTACCAAAATATGAAGAAGTTGATCCGACACCTGCGATGATGCCGTTTTATCTAGTCTTTTTTGGCATGATGGTAGCAGATATTGGCTATGGCTTACTGATGCTGCTCTTGTCTATTATTGCGTTGAAAGCATTTGTTTTACCGAGAGGCATGAAACGTTTTGCCGACTTTTTCTTGATTTTATCATTTCCAACAATTATTTGGGGCTTCATTTATGGTTCGTTTTTCGGTGCAGCATTACCGCCAACAATGTTTGGAATCAAATCACCATTTCCGATTTTATCAACGACCGAAGATGTAAATACGATTCTTATTTTATCGGTTATTTTTGGGTTTATCCAATTGGTTGTCGGTTTAATGATTAATGGGATTCAGTTATCAAAACAAAAGCGCTATTTAGATAGTATTAACGAAAGTTACGCTTGGTTAGGGATTTTGTTTGGTTTAGCATTGTTAGTCGTTGGTAAATTAGTGGTTAAAAATGAAGGCTTATTTACAGCAGGTGCGATTTTAGCTAGCCTTTCTGCCATTGCAATTATTGTGATTCCAATGATTCAATCGAAGGCCAAATTAAAAGGTTTAGCCAAAGGACTGTATGGACTATACGGTGTGACAGGTTATGTCGGTGATTTAGTTAGTTATACACGTTTGATGGCGTTAGGAATTGCTGGGGGAAGTATTGCTTCAGCGTTTAATATGCTCGTTGAGTTCATGCCGCCAGTTGCCCGTTTTAGCGTGGGCATCTTGCTGTTAATTGTTTTACATGCGTTAAACATATTCTTATCGTTATTAGGTGCTTATGTTCATGGCGCACGTTTGCAATATGTTGAGTTCTTTGGAAAATTTTACACAGGCGGTGGCCGGGCGTTTAATCCGCTAAAAACAAAAGAAAAGTATGTCAATGTTGAGAAAAAATAGAAAATTATTTATTGGAGGAAAATAGAGATGATGGATTACTTAATTAATAATAATGGTGGAATTGTTTTTGCAGTATTAGGAATGGCAATGGCGACAATTTTTGCTGGGATTGGATCAGCCAAAGGGGTTGGCTTTACTGGGGAAGCAGCAGCAGCTTTAACGACGGAGCAGCCAGAAAAATTTGGTCAAGCGTTAATTTTACAGTTATTACCAGGTACACAAGGACTATACGGTTTCGTTATTGCTTTCTTAATTTATATTAACTTAGGAAACGATATGAGTATGGTTCAAGGATTGAACTATTTTGTAGCAGCTTTACCGATTGCCTTTGCTGGATTGTTCTCTGGGATTGCCCAAGGTCGTGTAGCCGCTGCGGGGATCCAAATTTTAGCGAAGAAACCAGAACATGCAACAAAAGGAATTATCTATGCTGCCATGGTTGAAACTTATGCCATCTTAGGGTTCGTAATTTCCTTCTTACTTGTATTGAACGTCAAATAATTGAGGAGGCAGATGGATGGATGCCATTGAAAAAATCATCAGTGAAATTAAGCAACAAGGAAAGCAAGAAGTCGAAGCCTATGTCACCAGTGAACAAACGCGCATCGATCAAGAATTCCAAGCAGCACAACAAGAAATTTTGCTGAAGCAAGAACATGAAATAGAAAAACGACAACAACAATTATTAAAAGAATTTAAACAACGCCAACAACGGCAAACACTAGAAATTCGTCAGGATGCATTAAATAAAAAACAAGCATATCTTAACCAATTATTTGATGAAGTGGTCTTAAAGATGAGTGAATGGTCAGCGGAAGAATTTCAACAATTTATGAAAGCACAATTAGGTTCACTTGAATTAACAGGAAAAGCGACCATTCTTTTAGGAGAGTATTCTCAAACGAAAGTGACGCAAGAATGGCTGACCGCTCTTTCTGATGCTACTGTTCAATGGGAGCTTTCAGAGGAAGTTGTTCCAAAAGAAAGTGGCTTTATCGTTGCAAAAGACGGTTTGGATTATAATTTTCTCTTTTCAGCATTAGTTGAAGAGATTCAAAAAACAGAAGGCTTTAAAGTAGCAGAAAAACTTTTCAGTTAAGAAGGGAGGACGTAGCATGAGAAAACCAACGTATCATCAAATTAATCCGCTGATTCGTTTAAAAGAAACGGAGCTGCTTTCTGAGCAACAGTTTCAACAACTTTTAGAAGCGGAAACAGTTGAAGACGTTAAAAATATGTTAAAAAGTACGGTTTATCAACCTTATTTAACCGAAACTTTTGAAGAAAAATTTGACTACCATTCTTCTGAAGCGCTGGGAAGTCTTTATCGCTGGTTATATGAAATGGCTCCAGAACCAGCTGTAGTAACGTTGTATACGATGCGTTTTACCTTCCATAACTTGAAAATTTTGACGAAAGCTGAGCAAACAGGTAAAGATTTTGATTATCTTTATTTAGAAGATGGTCGTTATTCTCTAAACACAGTCAAAAGTGCCATTCATACAAAAAACTCTTCCGAACTTGAGCCAGCATTATTAGAAGTGATCCGTGATGTTTTTGCCTATCTGGAAGAAGGCGGTTTGCCGCAAGCAATTGATATCCTTTATGATCGAGCATTTTTACAGCAACAGCGAAAATTAGCGGATGAATTGGGCTATGAAGAGTTAACGAAGGAAGTCATCGCTTTTATTGATTTAACCAATCTATCAACGATGGCTAGAGGGATTGTTCAACATCAAAACAGCAACTTTTTATCAACCGTGCTTTCTAGCGCTGGCAGTCTCTCAAAGAAAGAGCTGTTGACCTATGCGGAAAAGTCACTTGTAGAATTTACAGCATTTGTCAGAACAACGAATTACGGACAACTATTAGAAAAGATTATCAATAAAGAAACCAATGAATTAAATTTATTGGCTTTTGAAAAACTCAAAGATGATTACCTGACCTCAATGTATGAAAACGGGCGAACGGTTGCTTTTGGGCCGCTCCCATTACTAGCCTTTTTGAATGCGAAAGAGGTTGAATGGAAAAATCTACGTTTAATTTTGGTCGGAAAACATAGTGGGTTTTCAAATGAAAAAATTCGAGAAAGGATGCGAAAAGTCAATGGGGTATAAAATTGGTGTCATTGGAGACAAAAATTCAATCTTACCATTTAAACTGTTTGGCTTTGAGGTCCATCATGCCATTTCAGAAATGCAAGTTAGAGAAGCCATTGAAACTATGGCAAAAAATAAGTTTGGGGTCATTTTCATAACGGAAGAAGCCTCTACTTTAGCAGAAGAAACGATTGAACGATACAAAGAACAAGTGACACCAGCGATTATTTTAATCCCAAGTCATAATGGTACAATCGGAATCGGTTTAAGTGAGATTGAAAAAAATGTTGAAAAAGCAATTGGACAAAATATTTTATAATGCAAAGGAGAATGAGCGTGCAAATTGGAAAAATTGTCAAAGTTTCAGGCCCTTTGATTTTAGCTGAAAACATGTCAGATGCTAGTATCCAAGACATTTGTCATGTAGGAGATTTAGGCGTTATCGGAGAGATTATTGAAATGCGAGGCGACGTCGCTTCGATTCAAGTATATGAAGAAACAACAGGCATTGGACCAGGAGAACCAGTTATTTCAACAGGAGAACCATTATCTGTTGAATTAGCCCCAGGTTTAATTGCCGAAATGTTTGATGGTATTCAACGACCATTGGATACATTTCAAGAAGTAACCCACAGTAACTTTTTAGGCCGTGGCGTTAAAATTGATGCGTTAGATCGTGAGAAAAAATGGACGTTTGAACCGACTGTGGCAGTTGGTGAAGAAGTGTCGGCAGGTGACATCGTCGGTGTGGTTCAAGAAACACCGATTATTCAACATAAAATTATGGTGCCTTTCGGCGTTTCAGGAACGATTGCCGAAATTAAAGCAGGTGACTTTGCCATTGATGAAACAGTTTACTCAGTGGAAACGGCTAAAGGAACGGAAAGTTTTAGCATGATGCAAAAATGGCCCGTTCGGCGGGGACGTCCCATTTTAGAAAAACTAAGTCCCAAAGTACCGATGGTGACCGGACAACGCGTAATTGATACCTTTTTCCCAATTACGAAAGGCGGAGCGGCAGCAGTTCCAGGACCATTTGGCGCTGGAAAAACAGTCGTTCAGCACCAAATTGCTAAGTGGGCCGATGTCGACTTAGTCGTTTACGTTGGTTGTGGGGAACGCGGGAATGAAATGACAGATGTTTTAAATGAATTTCCAGAATTAATTGATCCAACAACTGGTGAGTCTTTGATGAATCGGACGATTTTAATTGCGAATACGTCAAATATGCCGGTAGCGGCACGGGAAGCCTCGATTTATACAGGGATTACCATTGCAGAATATTTCCGTGATATGGGTTACTCAGTCGCAATTATGGCGGATTCTACTTCTCGTTGGGCAGAAGCGTTACGAGAAATGAGTGGCCGGTTAGAAGAAATGCCTGGTGATGAAGGCTATCCAGCCTATTTAGGTAGTCGCTTAGCTGAATATTATGAACGAGCAGGACAAGTCATCGCGTTAGGAAAAGATCATCGTGAAGGAAGCATTACAGCGATTAGTGCGGTTTCGCCATCTGGTGGGGACATATCAGAACCTGTCACCCAAAATACGTTACGCGTTGTTAAAGTATTCTGGGGCTTAGATTCTCAATTAGCACAAAAGCGTCATTTTCCTTCTATTAACTGGTTGCAAAGTTATTCTCTTTACTCCACAGAAGTAGGGCAATATTTAGACTTGGAATTGCAAGGAAACTGGGCCGCTATGGTAGCTGAAGGGATGCGGATTTTACAAGAGGAATCTCAACTGGAAGAAATTGTTCGCTTGGTTGGGATTGATTCCTTGTCGGATAAAGACCGTTTAACGTTGGAAACAGCCAAATCATTACGGGAAGACTATTTGCAACAAAATGCTTTTGATGACGTGGATACGTTCACTTCTCGAACCAAACAAGCGAAAATGTTGCAATTGATTCTAACTTTTGGTGAAGAAGGTCAAAAAGCCTTAAGTTTAGGCACTTATTTCTCTGAGTTAATGGCGGGAACAGTTGAAATCCGTGATCGCATTGCTCGTAGCAAGTATTTACCAGAAGAAGAATTAGAAAAATTGGATCGTTTACAAGCAGAAATTAAAACAACGATAAAAGAAATCATTGCTGAAGGAGGAATGACGAATGATTAAAGAATATCGCACAATCAATGAAGTCGTTGGTCCTCTGATGATTGTTGAAAAAGTGGCAGGCGTAAAGTACGAAGAATTAATTGAAGTACGCATGCAAAATGGCGAAATTCGCCAAGGGCAAGTTTTAGAAATCAATGGAGATAAAGCGATGGTCCAAATATTTGAAGGAACGAGTAACATCAATATTCGTGATTCAAAAGTTCGCTTTCTGGGACATCCTTTAGAATTAGGGGTTTCGCCAGATATGATGGGGCGCGTTTTTGACGGCTTAGGTCGCTTAAAAGATAATGGACCAGAATTATTACCTGAGAAAAAATTAGATATTAACGGCGAAGTTATCAATCCAGTCGCTCGTGATTATCCCGATGAGTTCATCCAAACAGGGATTTCAGCGATTGACCATTTAAATACCTTAGTTCGTGGTCAAAAATTACCTGTTTTTTCAGCATCTGGCTTACCTCATAAAGAATTAGCGGCACAAATTGCCAGACAAGCCAACGTGTTAAATAGTGAAGAAGAATTTGCCGTAGTTTTTGCGGCCATTGGGATTACCTTTGAAGAAGCGGAATATTTTATGGAAGATTTCCGTCAAACAGGCGCAATTGATCGTTCAGTCTTGTTTATGAACTTAGCGAATGATCCAGCCATTGAACGGATTGCAACACCTAGAATGGCTTTGACAGCCGCTGAATATTTAGCTTATGAAAAGGGCATGCATGTCTTAGTTATCATGACGGATATGACCAATTATTGCGAAGCGTTGCGAGAAATTTCAGCAGCACGCCGTGAAGTTCCAGGACGTCGTGGTTACCCAGGTTATCTTTACACGAACTTAGCAACGTTGTATGAACGAGCAGGCCGAATTCGTGGCTCAAAAGGTTCCGTAACACAGATTCCTATTTTAACAATGCCAGAGGAGGATAAAACACATCCAATTCCCGATTTAACTGGCTATATTACAGAAGGGCAAATTATCTTGTCCCGGGAACTATATAAGAGTGGTATCCAACCACCAATTGATGTATTGCCATCACTTTCCCGTCTTAAAGACAAAGGAACTGGCGAAGGCAAAACGCGCGGGGATCACGCAGCGACGATGAATCAATTGTTCTCAGCCTATGCACAAGGGAAACAAGCCAAAGAATTAGCTGTCATTTTAGGAGAATCAGCTCTTTCCGATGTCGATAAAATTTACGCAGCCTTTGCCCAACGTTTTGAAGAAGAATATGTCAACCAAGGATTCGATATAAACCGTTCGATTGAAGAAACGTTAGATCTTGGGTGGGAACTATTAAGTATGCTACCGAGAACAGAACTAAAACGAATTAAAGAGGATATGCTCGATCAATATTTAACTGAAGGGAAGTAGAAAAATGGCTCGATTAAATGTTAATCCAACCCGTATGGAACTTTCCCGATTGAAAAAACAGTTAACTACGGCCACGAGAGGTCATAAGTTGCTGAAAGACAAACAAGATGAATTGATGCGACGGTTTATTGCGCTAGTCAAAGAAAACAATGAGTTACGTATTCAGGTTGAACAAGAAGTGACGGATGCGTTATCAAATTTTGTATTGGCAAACGCAACGTTGAACGAAGCCTTTATTGAAGAGTTAGTGGCAATTCCAGCCGAAAAAGTTGAATTAGAAATTATTGAACAGAACATCTTAAGTGTGCCAGTTCCTAAAATGATTTTTGATTACGATGAATCGGTTCAAGAAGCACCCTTAGATTATGGCTACGTGAATTCAAACAGCGAGCTTGATCAAGCTTTTGCTAAAATTTCAAGCATTTTACCGAAATTATTAGCACTTGCAAATGTTGAAAAGACGTGCCAATTATTATCAAAAGAAATTGAAAAAACGCGTCGTCGTGTCAACGCCTTAGAGTATATGACGATTCCGCAATTAGAAGAAACAATTTACTACATTCAAATGAAATTAGAAGAAAATGAACGTGGCGAAATTACACGTTTAATTAAAATTAAAAGCATGAACAAAGAAAATTAGTGGTTAGAAAGAACGAGTGCGAAGCCAGTTGGTAGCTTTCGTGCTCGTTTTTAATAAAAAAGGGAGTGGAAAAAATGAAAAACGAAGAACGCCGCAAAGCGATTGCACTGAATTGTCAAAAGTACGAAAGTGACTATGCTCGCTTGGTGGAACCAATCAATGAGCTACTGTTAAACTTGGGAGCGGCTATTTCAGAAGAAGCCGCGAAGCAAATCATTCTGAATGTAAAACGATATCATCACGGCGTGAAATATCTTCCTGAGTGTCATTTAGATGAAAGTAACCAGTTTATCGAAGATGGGCTTGAAGCTCTTAAAAAGGGAGATTTAGGCAACGGTGCGTTACAACTATTTGGGGCTGGCTTAAACTTTGCTAGTTTTGCAGCAAAAGCACAAGGAACCAAAAAAATTGATGCCCACCAAATGTTGGCAGAACGTTTTACGAAGTTGTTGTCTGTACAAATGGATAATGATAACAAACAATAAAAAAATACCCTTGGTTTATTAAGTCATCTTAATAAACCAAGGGTATTTTCTTAACTGTTATCATTAGGATATTCAGACACCTGTAATTGCCATAACTTATCTGTCACTGAAGCAATAAACGCAGCACTCTTAGCATTATCAGGTCCTTTAGTAAAAATTGCTAAAGCAAAGGGGTGAGGTGTTTCTAAAATCCCCATATCATGAATAAATTCATCATAGGAACCAATTTTATGAGCAACTTTTCCTTGAGTTGTGGGAGTTTCCATTCTTTCATGGAAAACACTTTGTTTCATAGAATCATAAATCGCTTGGTAATCTGGTTTTGTTGCTTTTTCAGTATATAATTTTTGTAGAATAACAAGCGCATCTTCAGAAGAAAATTGTGGCTCTTCAATCGAAGGTGTCTTGTGCAAATAACGCTGATACATTTCTCGTTTTGCTTTTGCATCACCACCCAATGTATCATAGAGCATATTTTTAGCGATATTATCAGAATAGGTGATGGCATATTCTTGTAACGTTTTTAATGGATATTCTGGTTGGATATTATAGGCAATGATCCCAGTTCCTTCTTCATAATCTTCTTCGGCGTTATAGGGAATCAGGTCTGTCCATTTTTTTTGACCAGAAGCAACCGTGTCGGCGACTAGCATCGTCAGGGGCACTTTAATAGTACTAGCTGTATAAAA
Organism: Enterococcus sp. DIV1090; assembly: GCF_050537975.1. Classification (NCBI taxonomy): domain Bacteria; kingdom Bacillati; phylum Bacillota; class Bacilli; order Lactobacillales; family Enterococcaceae; genus Enterococcus; species Enterococcus sp. DIV1090. The sequence goes on from NZ_CP172917.1 coordinate 1,305,542, forward strand.
TTCATGTTGGCCATTCACAGAACGTTGTTCGCCAGTTTCCAAATCTAAATAACTAATCCCGACCGTTCCTTCAAATTCTTTGACAGAAGCGACGAGCAGGTCATTTATTTTATCAAAAAATACTGTATTTGCTGAATTGTTTTCTTCCTTGTCTTTCGTATGTTTCTCATGTTTGGAGGAATCAATTGTAACTTTTTGTTCAGATTCTTTGGCATAATCTTCGCCACGACTTGAGAAGAAGAAGCCCACAATTAGGAAAAAGCAAAGAAAGAAAATGGTGCCGTAAAGTGAGAGTTGCTGTTTCTTCAATGTAAAACCCTTTCCGTTTCTCTAATAGATATTTTTCTCAACTCCTCCATTTAATCATTTTTCGGATAAGAGCGCAAGCGTCTTTTTAACGGCACTACTGGTTTTGTTTCATTTGTTTTTGGAGTGCTTGCGATTGCTTTAATAGCTCTTTGCCGATAGTGGTATCTTTCACTAATAGCCGCTGTAAGGGGCGATCGATGACTTGTTTGATGGAATGAATGTCTTGATTATTTAAAATGGCTGTTTCTTTACTAGAAAAAGATTTATGCGCGGTCAGTTGTAACCCGAACGAGTTGTACAACAATGTATAACCAGCAATTCCAGTAATTGTCTGATAAGATTTTGAAAAGCCGCCGTCAATTACGAGAAGCGTGCCATTTGCTTTGATTGGCGATTCGCCTTTTGTTCGTTTAACTGGTGTATGGCCATTAATGATATGTCGATTTTCACCAGTCACTTCAAATTCATCTAGGATTCTTTCACAAACTTCAACCGTATCACGCAAAGAGTAGTAAGGATTCTTTTCTTCATGATGTGTTTCTTTTTCAGCGAGAAAATAACGCTCAAAGGTTTTCATAGCTCGTTTGCCAAATAATGAGGAACCTTCGCCACACCAAAGATACCATAAACAATCTGTCGCATAGTCATCTGTAATAGCAGGCTGAGCGTATGCTTCTTCTAACATTTTCTGAAAGAAGTCAACTAAAGCTTTTCCTGAATAGGAGTGGCCTTTAAATGTGTAAGCTTGAAAAGTACCGTCCGCATTCAGAGGCAGACAGCCATGAATCAATAAATTTTGATTATACACAAGGTAAAGAGAAGCTTTTTCCATTAGAAAGCGCATGTGTTTTGTTAACCGCGGCGAAGACTGAAATTGCGTTAATAAATCATCAATTATCTGTTTTTCCTCACGTGTTAATTGGTAAGGCTGCTCTTCAGAAACGGTTTGGAAACAGCTGTTAATTAATGTATAACGACATTCGTCAAAAGTAATAGTTTCCCCTTGAATCTTATCTAAGCGTAGCCGATGTGCCAAGTTAAAATCAGGACGTCGACCAATAATTTGGCCTTCTAGTTTTTCTTGAATAATGGCAATGGCTTGTTGCACACGCATCGCTACTTGTTTTTCATCTTCAGTTAACGCACGATAGGGATTTTTCTTGGGTGCAAAAGCAGGATTTTCTTTATACGTTTCTAAACTAAATTTTTTTAAGGCGGTTAAATCGATAGCATAACGTTCTTCTAACAGATCTAAATTTCCATAGCGAGCACAAATACGTACTACATTGGCTAAACAAGCCAGTGAACCACTATAAGCAGCCAGCCAAATCATATCGTGATTGCCTAGTTGAATATCCAAGGAGTGATAGGACATTAATCGGTCCATAATTTTATCTGGTGCTGGCCCCCGATCATAGATATCACCAATAACATGTAGGTGATCAATAATCAGACGTTGGATTAGATAAGCTAATTCTGTCACGAAACGTTTGGCTTCACCTAGTAAAATAATTTTTTCAATAATTTGTTGATAGTAACCGTTTTTGGTTGTTGTTTCATCATATTGATAAATCAATTCTTCGAGAATATACCCATAGGTTTCAGGAAGGGCTTTGCGAACTTTAGAACGTGTGTACTTCATCGAAGAAGAACGGACGATTTCAACCAGACGGCGAATCGTTAATAGCCACCATTCATAAGAGAGGGCGCTTTCATTTTCTAAAAGTGTTAATTTTTCTTCTGGATAGTAGATAATAAAACAAAGCTCGTCCATCTGATGGGCATTTAATTCTTGTTTAAATAAAAATTGAACTTTTTCTCGGATTCGCCCAGAACCATTTCTTAAAATATGGTCAAAAGCTTCAAATTCACCATGTAAATCACTGACAAAATGTTCTGTTCCTTTCGGTAAATTCAAAATTGCTTCCAAATTAATAATTTCTTCAATTTGTTGATCGCGGTTCAGTGTAGCCAAGTCATCTGCCTTCTTTCTTTTTCGTATATACCAATTTTGATTTAAAAGATTAAAGTCTTGATAATAAAGGTTTTTTATCCGTATGCCAATTATTGTAGGCTATTTGGCGAGAAAAAGCAACAGGAGAAAGTCAGAGAAAAATGTGGAAAATTATAGGAAGCTACTGGGTTTTATGCTATGATTTTTAATAAAACAAAATGAAGGGGCGGGAAAACATGTTATTTGGTACAGCAAAAATGAATCGGGAAAATCATTTAGAAGTCGGTGGTTGTGACACCGTAAAGTTGGCGCAAAAATTCGGGACGCCGTTATTTGTTTATGATGTCGCTCATATTCGCGCGCAGGCACGTGGTTTTAAACAAACGTTAAATCAATTAGGTATAAAAAATAAAGTGGTTTATGCAAGTAAAGCATTTAGTTGTTTAGCTATTTATCAAGTGTTAAAGGAAGAAGATATTGCTTGTGATGTTGTCTCTGGTGGAGAACTATTCACAGCTTTAAAAGGGGGCATGGAGCCAGCGGAAATTGAGTTCCATGGAAATAATAAAACCCCTGAAGAATTACGTTATGCTTTGGATAACAAAATAGGTACAATTGTCATTGATAATTTTTACGAAATTGACTTGTTGGAAGAATTATTAGCTACACGAAACCAAACACAAAAAGTTCTTTTTCGGGTGAGTCCTGGTGTGGATGCAGAAACACATGATTACATTTTGACAGGCCAAGAAGATTCAAAATTTGGTTTTGATGTTGCAAGTGGCCAGGCAACAGAAGCGCTCGTTCGCCTTTTATCAAATCCCTCTTTTGATGTGCAAGGGGTCCATTGCCATATTGGCTCGCAAATTTTTGCTGTGGAAGGCTTTTTAGCTGCTGTTGAAAAAATGTTCACTATTTTAGAAGACTGGCGGCAAGTCCATCAATTTACAGCACGTGTTTTAAATATGGGTGGTGGTTTTGGTGTGCAGTACACGCAGCAAGATGAGCCATTAGCACCAGCAACATTTGTTGAAAAAATTGTTTATTCCTTGAAAGGTCATTGTGAACAATTAGGGTATCCACTGCCTGAGCTTTGGATTGAACCAGGCCGCAGTTTAATTGCCGAAGCGGGCACAACGATATATACAGTTGGCGCGCAAAAAGAGGTTCCTGGTGTTCGTCATTTTGTTTCCGTAGATGGTGGCATGGGTGATAATATACGGCCTGCTTTGTATCAAGCGGTTTATGATGGATTTCTAGCGAATCGTGATGGGCATGATTCAATCAAGAAAGTCACAGTGGTTGGTAAATATTGCGAATCAGGAGATGTCTTACTTCGAGATATTTTATTGCCAGAAGTTAAAGCAGGGGATTTATTGGCCATTAGTAGTACGGGGGCTTACGGTTATTCAATGGCAAGTAATTACAACCGAAATCCTCGACCAGCGGTGGTTTTTGTCGAAGATGGACAAGCAAAATTAGTTGCTCGCCGTGAGACATATGAAGATATGACAACGTTGGATTGTTGATAGATTAAAAGTAGCCGCCTCTTTTTGAGCCGGCTGCTTTTTTTCAAAAAATAACAAAATGTAAGGGTGATTTCTTTCAGAAATGAAAAATCCATAGTATATTAAATGAAGAAGGAAATACTTTAGAAGAGGGTGTGATTTGCAGATGAAATGGCTCCTCGGGTTACTGATCATTTTTGCAATGATTGGCGTTGTTTTTTCTGTTTACATTGCCAATTATTTTTTGAAAATTGCGTTGCTTAAAGACAACCCTTGGTATCATAAAAAAGGGCATCGGTTATTAAATCCTGATAATTTTCAAGAACGTGAAACAAGATATACAAAAATAGAAGAACAACAAAAACAAGAAGGCGAAGCTTTTTGGACAGAGTCTTTTGCTGAAGATCGTTGGTTGAAAATTAAAGATGAAACATTGTATGCACGGTGCTTTATTCCTTATCCAGATAACCATCGTTGGGCGATTTGTGTGCATGGTTATCGTTCAAACGGAAAACGCGATATGGCATATACTGCATTACGTTTTGCAGAAGAAGGCTACAATGTTTTAGTTCCCGATTTGCGTGCGCACGGGAAAAGTTCAGGTAATAAAATTGGGATGGGATGGCTGGATCGGTTAGATTTATTAAGTTGGCTTAGTGAAGTTCTTGCCATTGATATGGAAGCAGAAATTATTTTAGTGGGCGGTTCCATGGGAGCGGCTACTGTCATGATGGCAAGTGGTGAAAAGTTACCAACGAATGTCCGCGGATTAATAGTGGATTGTGGCTACACTTCTGTTTATGATGAATTTAAATATGTCCTACATGAATCTTTTCATTTACCCGCTTTTCCTATTTTAACAATTGCTAATCAATTAGCATTAAATAACTATGGCTTTCAATTGAAAACCGCTTCTTCCGTGAGACAATTACACAAAAATACGTTGCCCACATTCTTTATTCACGGTACAGGTGATCGCTTTGTTCCAATGACAATGTTTGAAGAAAATTTAGCGGCAACTCAGGGGATAAAAAAAGGTCTCATTGTTGCTAAAGCACCACATTTATCTTCAAGTGTCTACGAACCTGAAAATTATTACAGTAGTATTTTTGAATTTTTGGAAGAAAACTGTCCTGCAGTAAAAACAACATCCGACTAAAAAAGACATGGATTTTCATGATTCCATGTCTTTTTTTTGCCTGACTCGTTTAGCTAAATTTAAGTGCTTAAAAAGAAAAATAATAAAAGTTGGACTAGCAAACTATTAGCTAAACAAAAAACCACATAAAAAAACTAATCAGTCAGTTCTTTCAGGCGGTTTTTATCATTAGTCTCGAAATAACTAGCGAATACCCAAAGCAATTCGTGCGTAACGGCTCATTTTATCCGTTGTCCAAGCAGGGTACCAGACTAATTTTACTTCGATATTATTCACTTCAGGAATATCTTTTAAAACACCATGGATTTGTTCTGTTAAAACATCTGCTAACGGACAACCCATTGTGGTTAAGGTCATTTTGATGACAGTATCACCAGTTTCTTCTGCAAATTCAACTTCATAAATTAGTCCTAAATTAACAATATCGATGCCTAATTCAGGGTCAATCACTGTTTCTAATGCAGTTAAAATATCTTCTTTAATTGCTTCAACTTCTTCGGTTGAACGTTGTTGAGGTTGTTCACTCATTCGTCTTCTACTCCTTTGCAAGTTGCCTCTTTACTATCATACCTTTTTTAAGAATGTTTGTAAATGAGAAGTATCTCACATGTCATGGAATTTACTGATTTACTAAAAAAGCTCATAAAATTCGAAATTCATTTTATTTTAATCAAAATCTCATTATTTTGTTGACATTAGAAAACAATGAGTTTAGAATGATCGATAACAATCTAAATTTAATTTTTGGATATTTTTAAAAAACTGAATTTTCAGTCAATTGAAAATATCAAAGGGAGGATTTTATGAAAATTAAGCAGGTACATGTTAGGGCATCAAAAATCAAGCTGAAAGAAACATTTACAATCGCTTTGGGGACGATTGAATCCGCGGATAGTGCAATTGTGGAAATTGAAACAGAAGAGGGACTTATTGGATATGGAGAAGGAGGGCCAGGCATTTTTATTACCGGTGAAACGTTGGCTGGCACGCTTGAAACGATCGAATTATTTGGCCAAGCAATCATTGGCTTAAACCCCTTTAATATTGAGAAAATTCATGAAGTGATGGATAAAATATCTGCTTTCGCTCCAGCGGCAAAAGCAGCAATCGATATTGCTTGTTATGATTTGATGGGTCAGAAAGCTCAACTGCCTCTTTATCAATTGTTAGGCGGCTATGATAACCAAGTAATAACGGATATTACACTAGGTATTGATGAACCAAATGTGATGGCACAAAAAGCCGTCGAAAAAGTCAAACTAGGTTTTGATACATTAAAAATTAAAGTCGGAACAGGAATTGAAGCTGATATCGCAAGAGTAAAAGCGATTCGTGAAGCAGTTGGCTTTGATATCAAGCTCCGCTTAGATGCGAATCAGGCTTGGACGCCCAAAGATGCAGTTAAAGCGATTCAAGAATTAGCAGATTATCAAATTGAATTAGTGGAACAGCCAGTTAAAAGACGCGATTTAGAAGGTCTAAAATACGTTACTTCACAAGTTAATACGACAATTATGGCTGATGAAAGCTGTTTTGATGCTCAAGATGCGTTGGAATTAGTTAAAAAAGGCACAGTCGATGTTATCAATATAAAATTAATGAAGTGTGGCGGCATTCATGAAGCGCTGAAAATTAATCAGATTTGTGAAACAGCAGGCATCGAATGCATGATTGGTTGCATGGCGGAAGAAACAACCATTGGCATCACGGCTGCTGCCCATTTAGCTGCTGCTCAAAAGAATATCACACGAGCAGATTTAGATGCGACATTCGGTTTAGAAACTGCGCCCGTAACTGGGGGCGTATCCTTAGAAGCAAAACCATTATTGGAATTAGGAGAAGCAGCTGGATTAGGCATTTCTCAATAAAAAAGGAGTAAAACAAATGAAGTATGATTTAAAGTATCTTAGTGTCCCTTTGCCTGAGGAAATTCAAAGGGTGAAAGAATTTGGCGATTTTGCAAGTGCGGATATTGCCATTGATTTTTGGTTGACAAAAGAACTTCCGCAGGCATTAAAAGAACGTTTGATAATTGAAAAAGATGTCATTAAAATGATGCGTATGAATGAGTATCCTCATAGCTTTGCAAAAGCTGATCAAATGATGAGAGACACTTTTCAGGATTATCAAACAGAGGAATTAATTCGTTTAAAAGAAACGGGTTTAGTGGACTGGGTTTATATTGACGGTGAACCGTATTTCCAACTTCGATTTTTGGCCAATTTAATTAAAACAAATGCGGCATATGTTGCACGTTTGCAGGAAGCAGAAAGCAATCAATTAGAAATTCTCCGCAAAAAAGAACTAAAAGAGAACATCGAACAAATGCAAAAAAACGGTGGTAGAAAAGTGAGAACAACAATTAAAGCCACCATTCAGGTGAAAAAAGAATTTGAGCGTCCAGGTGAGCGTGTTCGTGTCCATTTGCCGCTGCCCAAAGCGTGTCAACAACAATCAGAAATTGAAATCCTAGCTACGTCACCTGAAGCAACCTATATTGCGGCAGAAGATGCGCCTCAACGAACACTGTGTTTTGAAACAATCTTAAAAGAAAATCAAACGTTTACAGTTGAATATTGTTATGTTAATCGGATGGTTTACCAACAGTTAGAAAAAAATAACGTAGACAAAATGCAACCAAGCTTTGATTTAGAGGAACAGTTACCGCATATTCGATTCACGCCTTATTTAAGAAATTTAGCAGATGAGATTGTGGGCGATGAAAGTAATCCCTTAAAAAAGGCACGCTTGATTTATGACTTTGTGACGACAAAGATTCATTATTCTTTCATGCGTGAATATTTTACAATTTCCAATATTTCAGAGTATGCTGCAACTAATTTAAAAGGTGACTGCGGCGTGCAAGCGATTTTGTTTATCACGCTTTGTCGGATTGCAGGGATACCAGCCAAATGGCAATCGGGATTATATGTTTCTACACATTATACAGGCTGTCATGATTGGGCACAATTTTATATAGAACCGTACGGCTGGCTCTTTGCGGATTTATCTTTTGGCGGAGGTGCTTACCGAGACGGGGATAGACAGCGGTGGAATCATTATTTCGGCAATTTAGATGTTTTTAGAATGGTCGCAAATAGTGAGATCCAGGCAGACTTTCAGCCGGCAAAAATGCAATTGCGTGCAGACCCAATTGACAACCAGCGGGGAGAATTTGAGTACGAAAATGAGGGCTTGCCCTACGCATGCTTGATAGTTTCGCAAGAACGGCTTTCCATGGAAGAGTTGCCGTTTGATTGACACATAGGGGGAATAGTATGAAAAAGTTAAAAATGATGGGGATTATGTTATTTGTTAGTACGGTCTTGGTAGGTTGTGGCACAACAGCAGAAACAAAAAGAGACGAGAAAACAACTGAGAAAACCAGTGTCTCGAAAAAAGTTTTAAATTTAATGGATAACTCGGAAATCGGTTCAATGGATTCTATTTTTACACAAGATGAAGCCAGTATTAACGCACAGTCCAATGTCTTTGAAGGGTTATATCAATTGGATGAAAAAGATCAACTAATACCTGCTGCTGCTAAAGAGATGCCAGAAATTTCTGAGGATGGCAAACGATATACCATTAAACTAAGAGAAGATGGCAAGTGGTCCAATGGTGATGCTGTAACAGCCAATGATTTCGTTTTTGCTTGGCGTAAATTAGCGAATCCCAAAAACCAAGCCAATTACTTTTTCTTGTTAGAAGGAACGATTCTGAACGGAACAGCTATTACAAAAGAGGAAAAAGCACCAGAGGAATTGGGTGTCAAAGCGCTTGATGATTATACTTTGGAGGTTACTTTGGAAAAGCCTGTACCGTATTTTACGTCGTTATTGGCATTTTCTCCATTTTTCCCACAAAACGAAGCATTCGTGAAAGAAAAAGGACAAGCCTATGGCACTTCTAGTGAAATGATTGTATCTAATGGTCCGTTTTTAATGAAAAATTGGGATCAGTCAGCGATGTCGTGGGATTTTGTGCGTAATCCCGACTATTACGATAAAGAAAAAGTAAAATCAGAAACGATTCATTTTGAAGTTCTTAAAGAAACCAATACCGTTTATAATTTGTACGAATCAGGTGAATTAGATGTGGCTGTCTTAACAGGAGATTTTGCTAAACAAAATCGAGACAACCCAGACTATGAAGCAATCGAACGGTCAAAAGTCTATTCCTTACGTTTAAACCAAAAAAGAAACGAAAAACCATCCATTTTTGCAAATGAGAATGTCCGCAAAGCTTTAGCTTATGCTTTGGATAAAAAAAGTTTAGTCGATAATATTTTGGCAGATGGTTCAAAAGAAATTTATGGGTACATTCCAGAAAAATTTGTATATAACCCAGAAACGAATGAAGATTTTCGTCAAGAAGCAGGCGTCCTTGTCAAAACAGACGCCAAAAAAGCCAAAGAGTATTTAGATAAAGCAAAAGCAGAGCTAAACGGAGATGTAGCCATTGAACTTCTTTCAAGAGATGGTGATAGTGACCGAAAAGTTGCTGAATTTATCCAAGGCCAGTTACAAGAAACGTTGCCTGGTCTCACTATTAATGTCAAAACAGTTCCTTTAAATAATGCGATTGAATTAATGAGAAAAGGGGATTATGAATTGTCTGTTGGCATGTGGGGACCCGATTATCAGGATCCAATGACTTTCTTAGAAAGCTCAGTTAGTGGTAACCGTATGAACTATTCTAGCCCAACGTTTGATCAACTAATTGAAGAAGCAACAACTAAATACGCAAATGATCCTGAAACTCGTTGGCAAACATTAATTAAAGCTGAAAAAGTATTGGTGGAAGAAGATGCCGCTTTAATTCCTTTATACCAAGAGGCTCGTAGTCAGCTTATACGACCAGGTGTCAAAGGTATTCAGTATCATAACTTCGGTGCAACGAGCACATATAAGTATGCCTATAAAGAATAAATTAGTGAACAAAAGTACCTTTAGCTGAAGGTACTTTTTTCCCGATAAGAGCTTCTTTTTTGTTAATAGTCAACAATTAATAAAAAAATAATTGAAAAAGGTTGACAAAAATAATGATACTCGTTAGAATAAGCACTGTTAACAAATGAATAGCGTTTTCATGTGACTAGATAATACTAGGCATGGAAGAATTTCGTAATACAATGTGGTGTACAATGGTTACGCAACATGTTTAACGGGATTGTTCTATGCTTTTTTTGTTGTTTTCACTGAAAATGTTAGAATTACTTCTGCAGAAGAGGGTCATTTATGAAAATTAAAAAGGTGCTAAATCAAAATGCTGTACTTGTTCTTGACGAAGGACAGGAGAAAGTAGCTGTCGGTAAAGGCGTCGGGTTTAATAAGACTAAAAATGATGTCTTATCTCGACAATTGGTGGAGCGGATGTTTGTGATGGAGCCAGAAGGACTGAAAAAACTTCAAGTACTGCTATCACAAATTGAAGACAAATACTTTTTAGCGAGTGAAGAAATTATCCAACATGCTGAAACGGTATTGGGTGAAAAGTTGAATGAACATATTAATATTGGGTTGAGTGATCACATTGCTTTTGCAGCTGAAAATATTCAAAATAATATTATTGTTCGGAACAAGCTTTTAAGTGAAATTGAGATTTTATATAGTGAAGAATTTGCTATTGCTCAATGGGCTGTAGAATATTTAACACAAACCTTAGAGATTCCATTTAGTTATGATGAAGCGGGATATATTGCAATTCATATCCATAGTGCTCGCAGCGGGCGTACTGATAATAGTAAAAGTATCCGTGAAGTTACAATCGTTTCTGAAATTATTCATTTAATCGAGCAGGAATTGGCTATTGATATTCATGATGATAAAAATAGTCTCAGTTATTCACGTTTGGTGAATCATTTACGTTTGTTTATTCATCGTTTCCAACAAAATCAATATGCTGTTTTAGATGAAGAAATTTTGGAAGTCGTAAAGAAAAAGTATGCTGAAAGCTATGAAATCTCAAAAAAAGTACAAGTCTTATTAATGAGAAATTTTCATTATCAAGTACCAAATGAAGAACTTGGTTATTTATCGATTCACATTGAACGATTAAGAATGACCAAATAATAAAAATTAAATAGTTTATGTGAGGAGTTACGTATAATGAAAGCGTATATGCAAAGAATGGGACGTTCGTTAATGTTACCAGTTGCTGTATTACCAGCGGCTTCTTTATTAGTCGGTATTGCCAACTGGATCGTGGGAACAATCGGCGCTAGTCCAGCCACAACTTTTCTAATGAATGGTGGTTTGGCTATCTTAAACAACTTAGCATTGTTATTTGCGGTTGGTTTAGCGTTAGGAATGTCAAAAGATAAAGATGGATCGGCAGCATTAGCTGGTTTAGTCGCTTATTTAGTGCCAAAAACTGTTTTAGCGCCTGCTTCTATCCAAGCCATTAAAGGCTTCAAGGATATTGCTGAAGTAAACCCAGCCTTCAACAGCATGGACAACAATGTCTTTGTCGGGATTGTCGCTGGTTTAGTTGCCGCGGCAATGTATAATCGTTTCTCTGGTGTGAAATTGCCAATGGCTTTATCATTCTTTAGTGGAAAACGTTTAGTTCCTATTATGTCAGCTATTTCGATGTTAGCAATCTCAGCTGTCTTATTCTTCTTCTGGCCAGTTGTTTATAACGGATTAGTTGCTTTTGGTAAAGGAATCTCTAGCTTAGGTTTCATAGGAGCTGGCTTGTATGGTTTCTTTAACCGACTATTAATTCCAACAGGGTTACACCATGCCTTGAATTCTGTTTTCTGGTTTGATGTTGCTGGTATCAATGATATTGGGAACTTTTTAGCTGGTCAACAAGCGTTAGATACTGGTAAAGCAATTGTAGGACAAACAGGGATGTATCAAGCTGGTTTCTTCCCAGTAATGATGTTTGGTTTACCAGCAGGCGCTTTTGCTATTTATCAATGTGCGCGTCCTGAGAAGAAAAAAGTTACAGCTTCATTAATGTTAGCTGCTGGTTTTGCGGCCTTCTTTACAGGCGTAACTGAACCTTTAGAGTTCTCATTTATGTTCGTTGCTTGGCCTTTATATGTTTTACATGCAGTCTTTACAGGTATTTCTTTAGCATTCGCTGCGTTTATGCATTGGACAGCTGGCTTTGCCTTTAGTGCAGGTTTTGTAGACTTCTTCTTAAGTTTGAAAAACCCAGTCGCGAATCATCCAATGATGTTGGTGGTTCAAGGACTTGTCTTTGCAGCAATTTACTACTTCGGTTTCCGTTTTGCAATCACTAAGTTTAACTTAATGACACCAGGACGTGAAGAAGGCGATGGCGAAGAAACGCCAGATGTTGCAGAAGGTGACAACAAATTTGCTTCTCTAGCTCGTCGTATTTATGATGGTTTAGGCGCTGATGCTAATGTAACTTCTATTGATAACTGTACAACTCGTTTACGCTTAACAGTGAAAGATACAGGCAAAGTGGATCAAGCAAAAATTAAAGCAACTGGGGTTCCTGGTGTGAAAGTCATTGATGACACCAATATCCAAGTGATTGTTGGTACGGAAGTACAATTTGTTGCTGACGAAATGCAACGATTATATAACCACCAAGCGCCAGCAACACCAGTCAAAGAAACACCTGTTTCTAAACCAGTTGTTGAAGAAAAAGCACCAGTTTCAACAAAAGAAACTGAATTATATTCTGTAGCGAATGGGAAAGTTATTCCTATTTCTGAAGTACCAGATGATGTTTTCTCAGCAAAAATGATGGGTGACGGTTTTGCTGTCGTACCAACAGACGGCGAAGTTTCAACACCCGTTGCTGGTAAAATTACTAGCATTTTCCCAACAAAACATGCGTTAGGTATCCAAACAGATTCAGGCATTGAAGTATTATTACACATGGGTCTAGATACTGTTGAGTTACAAGGTGGACCATTTACATTACATGTTGAAGAAGGCCAAGTTGTAAAACAAGGCGATAAAATTGCAACCATTGATTTAGCCGCATTAGAACAAGCTGGCAAAAAATCAGATTTAATTGTTGTTTTCACAAATCAAGATATCGTTGCTCAATACGATTTACAAAAAGCAGGTCAAACGACTTCAATGAATGATGTAATCGGAAATGTTACCGTAAAATAAAAGTAAAAAAGGGCTAGCCGCAAGGCAGCCCTTTTTTTGTATTCTTTGAAAGTATTAGTGTCTGTAGAGACAGTAATTCAAAATCGCTTGCTCTACAGGTTTTTATTTATAAATAGCCTTAGAAAGTTTCGCATAATTGAACACTTCAACCACTCACAAAAATGGCCAATGTAACGGACAGAAAACAAGGAAGCGTTTTCTTTTATATGGATTATAATAAATATATCAAGGAGGGGTTGCTATGAGTTCGAAAAAAGAACGTGGACAAAAATTGTTGTTACTTCTCTCAAAAAAACAAGATTATATGACTGCAGAAGAATTGGCAAACTGCCTAAGTACTTCTCCTAAGACAGTTTATCGTTTGATAAAAACAATTAACGATGAATTTTCAGAAGGTTCACTCATATTATCTGAGAAAGGACGAGGATACAAGCTAGACTATGAACGATTTATGAAACAGAATCGACATTTAGTCGAAAAAGAAAGTGATTTTTCGCCAAGGGAAAGACGCAATCGAATTCTGGAGGAATTGTTGTTAGCTTCTCCACAAGCTAAAAATGTTTATGAATTATTTGCAAGATATTATGTTGGCGATTCTGTGATATTTAGCGATGAACAACAATTATCCGAAGATTTAAAGAAATATGATTTAACACTCAAACGGAAAAATCGAACGTTGGCAATTATCGGTGAGGAAAGAGCTATCAGGAAAGCCATTTCCGATAGAATACAACTGTTGAACATTATCGATATTGAGGACCTTCGAAACAACAAAGCATTAAATTTTAATAATTATGATGTCCTTTTTACGTTAGATCAAGTCAGGAACATTGAAAAGAAACTGGATATTACTATTCCACATCCATATAACGTAAACATCTTTTCGCATCTTTATATCTTAATTAGTCGTTCACGAAAAGTAGCTATTTCTGAAAAATACCAATTATCTAACGAAGAAGAACAAGAATTAACAAAGGACTTAGTACTCAAAAAGGTCGCGCAAACAACGATTCAACAGATTGAAACTTATTTAAATAAGAGACTGCCTAACGTTGAAATTTATTACTTATATCAATATTTGGTTTCTTCTAGGATGCAAGGTTCATTTAGTAAAGTAACTAATTTTTCTTTCAAAGTAATGCAAGTTACTCAATTTTATTTAGAGGAAATGAGTGCACAACTAAAAATTTTAACTGATAATGATCAGCTACTTCTTGAATTGGCTAGTCATATAAAACCAATGATAAATCGTCTTGAAAACGGCATACATGTTAAGAATAGTTTATTGGATCAAATAAAAATGACGTATGAAACAATTTTCGGAAAAATTGCGCAAGTTTCTAAGCAAGTAAGTAAAAACTATCAACTGCCGGCTATAAACGAAGATGAGAATGGGTTTATTACATTGTATTTTGCGCGAATGATTGAAACCAATCAGTTACCTATTCGTACTTTGATTATGTGTACCACTGGAATTGGAACTTCAGAACTATTGAGAGTAAAAGTTGAAAAGAAATTCCCTGAATTACAAATTGTTGAAATTATTCCCACACGAAATATAAAGAAATCATTAAAAGATTATTCTGATATTGAATTGATTCTTACAACGATTCATTTACAGGAAAAGGTCCCCATTAAATCATTGTTGGTAAGTGCCATGTTTACAATGGATGATCAGTATCGATTACAAAGAAAAGTTGAGGAAATCTATCATGAACGTTAATCCTTTATACCAAGTTTTCCTAAACCAAGAACTTCTTTCAAAACAGCAAGTATATCAATTCATTGCAGAAACAGCAGCACCTTTGTTAACGCCCGAAGAAAAAAAGCAGATTGAGGAATCTTTGGTAAATCGTGAGAAGATGGGAAGTAATCAGATTGCAGAGCAAATTGTCTTGCCACATTTAGAAAATGCACTCTTGAAAAAAAGTGAAATATATCTGATTGGCTTAAAAACAGAAATCCAAGAATGGACGGCAGACATTAAGCAAGTGAAATTAATTATTGTCATCTTACTAAAAGAAAATGAACGGTTAAAAGTAAAAAAAGAAATCAGTCGATTTACTAGAAAATTAGCAAATGAAGACTTCTTAGAAAAGTTGTTGCGTTTAAAAACAGAAACAGATTTTTATAAAAATATAGAAAGATTTGAGGAGGAAAAATAATGAAGATAGTCGGCGTAGCAGCCTGCACAGTAGGAATTGCTCACACATATATCGCACAAGAAAAATTGGAGAACGCTGCAAAAAAAGCAGGAGTTGAGATCCATGTAGAAACACAAGGGACCATTGGGATTGAAAACAAACTAACGGATGAACAAATTAAGGAAGCGGACATTGTTATATTAGCCATTGATGTAAAAATTTCTGGAAGAGAGCGTTTTGATGGGAAACGAATCATTCAAGTACCTACAGAAGTTGCTGTAAAATCACCCACTAAACTAATTGAAAAGGCAGAAGAAGTTATGACACAAGAAAAGTAACCTTCTAGGAGGAATTGTAATGGAAGTAAAGGATATCATTGACTTAAAAACCGTTAAAACGAATATGAATGTAAATACAAAAGAGGAAGCGTTAAAAGAATTAGCCAATCTTTTGCTTGAAAATGGCAATATTTCAGATGAAAAAGGCTTTATAAAAGATATCTATGATAGAGAGGCGGAAGGCCAAACGGGCATCGGAAACTATCTAGCCATTCCACATGGCAAAAGTGCGTATGTAAAAAAAATAGGCGTGGCCATTGGTATTAATAGTACAGAAATTCCTTGGGAATCTTTAGATGATAATGGCGTAAAAGGAATCATTCTTTTTGCTGTGGGCAATGATCATAAAGAAACAACTAGCCATCTTAAACTATTATCATTGTTTGCCAGAAAACTCGGAAATGATGAAGTAGTGAAAGAACTCCTTCAATCAAAATCGCCAGAGGATGTAGTGAAGGCATTCTCTTAATGAAATTACTGAGACAGCATATTGTGGATATTTTCTACAGAAGAATTCATAACAGCAATTTTTTTAAATAGAAAATAAAATAAAAGAACAATGTTTAGGAGGATAAAAATGAAAAAAATAAAAGAGTTAAATCTTAAAGGTCATTTATTAACAGCAATCTCATATTTAATTCCAATTGTCTGTGGAGCTGGCTTTTTAATTGCAATTGGTATGGGGTTTGGTGGCTCAAGTCAAGGAACCTTGGTACCAGGTGAATTTTCGCTTTGGGATGCTTTAGCTACTATGGGTGGCGCTGGCTTAGGCTTATTGCCGGTTGTTATATCTACTGGCATTTCCTTTTCAATCGCTGGTAAACCTGGAATTGCTCCAGGCTTTATTATTGGTTTAACTGCGAATGCAGTTGGCGCTGGCTTTATTGGTGGTATCTTAGGTGGTTACTTGGCAGGATATCTTGTATTAGCTATTTTAAAATATGTGAAATTACCAAACTGGGCGAGAGGGTTAATGCCAACATTAATTATTCCATTTTTAACCTCAATTACTGGTGGATTAATCATGGTATATATTATCGGGACCCCAATAACGGCATTTACTTCATTATTAACGAACTTTTTAGATAGCTTAGGTAACTCGTCATTATTAATTTTTGGTGGTGTAATTGGTTTATTAAGTGGTATAGACTATGGCGGACCCATTAACAAAACTGTTTTTGCCTTTGTTTTGACAATGCAAGCGGAAGGACTTAATGGACCAATTACAGCATTGCAATTAGTAAATACAGCAACGCCAATAGGCTTTGGATTAGCTTTCTTCTTTGCTAAATTATTTAGAAAAAATATTTATACAAAACTAGAAGTTGAAACGTTAAAGTCTGCCGTACCAATGGGCGTGATTAACATTGTTGAAGGTGTTATTCCTTTAGTTATGAATGATATTGTCCGAGGAGTCATTGCTACAGCGATTGGTGGCTTCGTGGGTGGCGCAACAACAATGATCTTAGGGGCAGATGCGACTGTTCCATTTGGCGGTGTTTTAATGATTCCAACAATGAGTAAACCGCTGGCTGGTGTTATTGCAATTGTTGTAAACGCTGTGGTTACCGGTTTAGTTTTAGCGATTATTAAGAAAGATGTAACTGAGAAAGATATGGAAGCTTTAGTAGAAAAAGAAGAAGAGGAGATAAACTTGGAAGATATTCAGATTTTCTAAACAAAATGAAAAAGCGCAACAAAATTAATGCAATTTATATTGCCTGTCAGAGATGTGTCAACGTCTGAATATAACGAGTTAGAAAAATTTTCAAAAACATCAACCAAATAATCAGATAGAAAGAGTTGAAAATTAGAATGAACAAAGTTGAATTTTCTCCGTCACTAATGACGATGGATTTGGACAAGTTTAAACAACAAATCACCTTTTTGAATGATCATGTTGCTTCGTATCACATAGACATTATGGATGGTCACTATGTGCCAAACATTACATTATCTCCGTGGTTTATTGAGGAGTTAAGAAAAATTTCGAAGCTCCCAGTATCTGCCCATTTAATGGTTACGAATCCAAGCTTTTGGGTACAACAACTAGTAGATATCAAATGTGAATGGATTTGTATGCATGCAGAGGTTTTAGATGGTCTAGCATTTCGCCTAATTGACCAAATTCACAATGCTAATCTTAAAGCAGGGATCGTCCTTAATCCCGAGACGCCTATTGAATCAATCTTTCCATATATTGAATTGTTGGATAAAATCACAATCATGACCGTTGATCCAGGCTTTGCTGGCCAGCGATTTATTGAAGGAACACTTGATAAAATTGTTGCTCTTCGTCATTTACGTGAAGAAAAAGGGTATCGTTATGTAATTGAAATGGACGGCTCATCGAATAGAAATTCATTTAAGCGAATTGATGCTGCAGGACCTGATATTTATATTGTTGGTAGAAGTGGATTGTTTGGATTGAATGAAGATATTGAAAAAGCTTGGAGAATGATGAGTAGAGACTATGAAGAAATGACTGGGAAAAAAATTCCATAAAACATTTGACTGTTTGTTAAAAGAATAGATAAGTTGTATAAAGTCAAGCCTAGAAAAGAATTTTGTTCATTCTTATCTGGGCTTTTTTTGATGCAATAAATAAGCGTCAATAGAACAAAATTACTTGTTATTCTATTCTAGGTGAAAACGTTCAATCTTGCGAAGTTACGGTTTGTTCACAAAAAAGTTACTTTTATTAAATAAAACTAAAGAAGTAACAAAAACTTCGCTTTTTTCAGTTATTTCAAGTAACATAGAACGTATCTTAAAAGAAAAAGTTTGGATGATTCGATGCGTAGAGTAAGAAAAATAATTTATAAAATCATGCTACTTTTGTTTGTTGGTTTAGTTGCTGGTCTTGGCTATCTTGGCTATAAAATACATCAAAATGTTGAAACGGTAATGACCTTTGAAAAACAAGTAGAAGCAGAAGTCAAAAAAAATAAAATACCCGAATACAAAACATTAGCTTTAGCGATTATCTATACAGAATCTAAAGGGAAATCTGGCGATATTATGCAGAGCAGTGAAAGTGTTTATGGACAACAAGAAGTGATTGAAACACCAGAGGAAAGTATCGCACATGGCGTCAAATTTCTCGCGGAAGCGTTAGCGAAAGCAAAAGAAGCTGGCTGCGATGAGTGGACAGGCGTACAAGCATATAATTATGGACTGGATTATATTCAGTTTGTTAAAGAACGCGGCGGGAAACACACGACAGAGTTAGCAGAAGAATATTCAAGAGAAGTCCTTTCACCGTTGCTAGGGAATGACCAAAATACGAAATATCGTTATTATCGTTGGCAAGCGTTAGTTTACAATGGTGGTTACCTTTATCAAAATGGTGGCAATATGTTCTATGCGGAAATTGTCAAAATGAATCGTTGGTTTATTGAAAAGTTAAATTAAAACGAGAAAAGTCTAAAGAATTCTTTCAACTTACAGGAATTTTTTAGGCTTTTCTTGCAGTTTCATGAAAATGCAAGTAAACTAGAAGGGATGTAACTGATTAATTGAAAAGGTAGGGAAAGAGCTGGATGTTGAATAAAGTCGACCTGAAAAAAGGGTTAAGTACAGAAGAAGTTGCCAAGCAGAAAGAGTTAGGCCTTCAAAATAATTATGAGGAAAATGTAGCAAAATCTACAAAAGATATTATTTTTGATAACGTCATGACGTTATTCAACTTTTTAAACTTTGCAATCGCTGTTTGTTTACTATTTGTCGGAGCGTATTCCAATCTGGCTTTCTTAGCGATTATTATTGTGAACATGTCAATCGGGATTTTCCAAGAAATTCATGCCCGTAATTTAGTTCAAAAATTATCTATTGTGGCAAAAGAAAATGTTCATGTTGTTCGAAATGGTGTACAACAAGAAATTGATACAAAAGAACTAGTTATGGAAGATATTGTTATTATCTCTGCAGGGGAACAAGTTCCTTCTGATATGGAAGTTATTGACGGTAAAGTCGAAGCGAATGAAGCGTTGTTAACAGGCGAATCAGATTTAATTGAAAAGGAAATCGGCGATACCTTGCTTTCTGGAAGTTTCATTGTTAGCGGACAAGCCTATGCCCGTGTTATCCACGTTGGTGCCGAAAACTATGCTGTGAAAATCACCCAAGAAGCCAAAGTGCATAAACCAATTCAATCAGAGTTAGTCAATTCGATTCGTAAAGTCTCTAAATTTACAAGTTGGGTGATTATTCCTCTGGGGATTATTTTATTTGTTGAAGCTTTTTGGTTAAGAGATGCTGGCATTAAAACATCTGTTGTTGCTTCTGCAGCTGCTTTGTTAGGGATGTTACCAAAAGGATTAGTACTATTAATTAGTATTGCGCTGACAACAGGTGTCATTAAGTTAGCCAAAAAACGTATTCTAGTACAAGATATGTACTCAATTGAAACATTGGCCCATGTGGACACTTTGTGTTTAGATAAAACTGGAACGATTACAGAAGGTAAAATGAAAGTGCAAAAGGCGATTATCTTGCATGACAAATATGAAGAACTCTTCCCGCAGATTATCGGAAGCTACCTATCTGAAAGTACGGATAATAATATTACAATGCAAGCAATTCGTGATCATTATGAAGTATCCAATCGATTTGGCGCAAAAGAAGTCTTGGCTTTTTCTTCTGAACGAAAATGGGGAGCTATTGAATTTCCAGAAATTGGGACAGTTTATTTAGGGGCTCCTGAGCGTTTGGTAGACGATAGTCGGTTGCCAGAAGCTGTTTTTACAGCACAAGAGAATGGGTATCGCGTCTTGATGTTAGCCATTGCGGAACAACAACCGTTAAACGAAACCAAAATGCCTTATTTAGAGCCATTAGCAATTCTAGAAATTGACGATCCAATTCGCCAAAATGCCAAAGAAACACTGGCTTATCTAAAAGAAGAAGGAATCGACTTAAAAGTAATTTCTGGTGATAATCCGGTAACTGTTTCAAATATTGCTCGTCGTGCTGGGCTACCCGGTTATGAGTCTTATATTGATTTGTCGACCAAAACGACAGAAGCAGAAGTGCGTGAAGCAGTTCAGCAATACACAGTGTTCGGACGTGTATCGCCTCAGCAAAAACGAACCATTGTACGTGAGTTGAAAGACACAGAGCATGTGGTGGCGATGACCGGCGATGGCGTCAACGATGTTTTAGCGTTACGAGAAGCGGATTGTAGTATCGCCATGGCAGAAGGAGATGGCGCTACTCGGCAAATTTCTAATCTAGTTTTGCTAGATTCTGATTTTACAACGTTACCAGATGTCTTGTTTGAAGGACGACGTGTGGTAAATAATGTAACCCGAGTTTCCAGTGTTTTCTTCATTAAAACGATTTATTCGTTTATTCTCTCAATCATTTGTGCCTTAACGGCCATCGCGTTCCCGTTCATTCCGATTCAAGTGACCTTGATTGATTTAGCAATTGAAGGGTATCCAGCCTTCTTCTTATCTTTCGAAGGGGACAAACGAAAAGTTGTCGGGAAGTTTTTACCAACGGCTTTGAAAAATGCGTCTGTTAATGCGCTTTTAGTTGTAGCGAATATCATTGCTGTTTATCTGATTGGACAAAATCAAGGATTTTCTTCTTTAGACACCACGACGTTAATGTATTATTTATTAGTTGGAATTAGCTGTATGGCTGTTGTTCGAGCATGTCTGCCTTTAAATCCATTACGCATTTTCTTGGTTTTCAGTACCATTATTGGTATTTATGTAGCAGCTATGTTATTCCACAACATTTTAGAAATTGGTTTCTTAACTTCGCAAACAATGGGTCTCTTCTTTATTATGATGGCCATTAATATTGTAGTGCGTGTAACAATTGGTTTCGTACAAATGAAACGTGCTGGAAAAACAATTAAAGATTTATAAAAAGCAGAGGTTGAGCTAAAAGCATTCGTCTCCAGAAATGCAGTTCTTCTTTAAATCTTGAAGGAAGTCGGAGCAAGCTTGATGTTTAACTGATTATTTTAAGAGTTAGTGTCTGGGGCAGGAGTCAGGATGACTTTTGTCCTAGATACTTTCTTTTTTTGTTGAGTTGAAACAAGATACTTGAAAAACAGCGATTATGTGATACAATAAATCATGTGTAAATGTGTCCATTGGAATTCGCACTGAAATGACAGTGCGTTTTTTAAACGGTCAATCACATGAGTTAGCACAATGCTATTCTTAGGAGGTGAGGACAATGGCACAACGCATTCCTCAGGAAGTCATTGAGGAAGTTCGTCACCGAACGAATATAGTAGATATTATTGGGCAGTATGTCCAGTTAAAAAAATCCGGTAAAAATTATATGGGTTTATGTCCGTTTCACGAAGAACGTTCCCCTTCATTTTCAGTAGCAGAAGACAAACAAATTTTTCACTGTTTTGGCTGCGGGAAAGGTGGAACTGTTTTTAATTTCTTGCAAGAAATTGAAGGCATTAGTTTTCCAGAATCCGTGAAACGTGTTGCAGATTTGGAACATTTATCTGTGGACTTTGATTGGTCAGAGCCGCGTGAAGTAGCGGATACCCCAGAAAACCAACAAAGACGGAGTTTGTTACAACTGCATAGTAAAGCCGCAGAACTTTACCATCATATTTTAGTGAATACTAAAATTGGCGAACCCGCATTAAACTATTTATTAGAGCGGGGGTTAACACAAGAACTAATTGAGACCTTTCAAATTGGATTTGCGCCGCAAAAACGTGATTTCTTAAGTCAAGTTTTTAAAAACGAACAACTGGATGAAACGCTTTTTGAGCCTTCTGGGCTGTTTGTCCAAAGAGATAACGGTACGTTTTTGGATCGTTTCTATCAACGAATCATGTTTCCAATTAATGATCCCCAAGGCAATGTTATCGCCTTTTCTGGTCGCTTGTTAAAAACAGCTGATTTTCCAGGGGATGAGATGCCTAAATACTTGAATAGTCCTGAAACAACACTTTTTAATAAGCGAGAAACGCTGTTTAACTTTGATAAAGCCAGAAAAGAAATTCGTAAAGAAAATACAGTCTTGCTTTTTGAAGGATTCATGGATGTTATCGCTGCTTGGCAATCAGGCGTAAAAAGTGGGGTGGCTTCAATGGGGACTAGTTTGACCAATGAACAAATTCGGCGTTTGGAGCGGGTCGCTAAGGAAGTAGTTATTTGTTACGATGGCGATAATGCCGGTGTTCAAGCCACAAACCGTGCGATTCAATTATTGCAAGAAAACAGTCATTTTGAATTGAGTATTGTCAGCATTCCTGAAAAGCTGGATCCTGATGAATATGTGCGGAAATATGGCGCAGAAGCTTTTCAAAATTTAGCCAATCATGGCCGAGAAACAGTTTTTAGTTTTAAAATGAATTATCATCGGTTAACTAGAAACATGAATAACGAAAAAGAACAATTGGATTATGTGAACGAATTGTTACGGGAGTTAACCAATGTTCAATCTCCCTTGGAACGTGATCGTTATTTAAACCAAATTGCTCAGGAATTTCAGCTTTCTGTTCATAGTTTAGAAGAACAATTCAATCAATTGAAGCAAGAGCAACGTTCAGTCCAACGGCAAGAAAGGCAACAATTTTATCAAGATGAAATGATGCCACCACCAATGGAAGAACCTGTTTTTGAAGAGAATCACGTCCAAAACAAGTTACCGTTAACACAAGTTCAAAAAGCAGAACGTTCTTTATTATTTCGTTTAATGAATGAACAAGGAGTACGGCAAACCGTTCAACAATTGCCAGATTTTTCGTTCGCTCATGATGAATACCAAGAATTATATTTCTTGCTAGAAAGTTATGCGACACTGCATCAAAGTTTCGACATTGCCGATTTTATTAATTTCTTGCAAGATAATCAAACCAAACAATTAGCAATTGAAATTGCGTATCAGAATTTATCGGAAGAAAGCTCTGAGCGAGAAGTTGCCGATTTATTACATGTAATTGCCTTATCAAGTATTGCAGAGGCAATTGAGCAGAAAAAGATTCAACAGCAAGAAGCAAAACGAGTGGGCAACCAACAGCTTGAAGCCGAATTAACAATGGAGATTATCCAATTGGCTCGACAGCTTAAAGCTCAACGAACATTTACTTAAGCAATATAATGAATAGAACTAAGCGTTTTGTTCATTTTATTTTGATAAGTCCCAGTGATTTATCAGTTATTTCAAGCGTGAACCGAAAAATGAAGGGGGCCTTCTTTCATGGAAAAAGAAACAAGTAAAAAATATGAAGCTGCAGTGGCAGCATTTATCAAAGAAAACAAGCCTAAAGGAACAGTGGTTTATGATGATTTAGCGAATCAATTAGCCACACCGTATACTTTGGATGCAGAAGCTATGGAAAAATTGATCCAAAAAGTTGAAGATGCTGGTATCAGCGTGGTCGATGAAAATGGAGACCCAAGTGAACATAGCTTGAAAAAAGATGAAAAAGAAGCGGAAAAGGCCCAAGCAGAAGACTTATCTGCGCCAACAGGTGTTAAAATTAATGATCCCGTGCGTATGTACCTAAAAGAAATTGGGCGCGTTCAATTATTAACTGCCGCAGAAGAAGTTGAATTGGCACTTAAAATTGAAGAAGGCGATCAAGAAGCAAAACAACGTTTAGCAGAAGCTAACTTACGTTTGGTTGTTTCAATTGCCAAACGATATGTAGGTCGTGGTATGCAATTCTTGGATTTAATTCAAGAAGGTAATATGGGCTTAATGAAAGCTGTTGAAAAATTTGACTACCGTAAAGGGTTCAAATTCTCTACGTATGCTACTTGGTGGATTCGTCAAGCGATTACGCGGGCAATTGCGGACCAAGCTAGAACAATTCGAATTCCTGTTCACATGGTTGAAACAATCAATAAATTGATTCGGATTCAACGCCAACTATTGCAAGATTTAGGTAGAGAACCAACGCCAGAAGAAATTGGTGCGGAAATGGATTTACCAACAGAAAAAGTTCGTGAAATCCTAAAAATCGCACAAGAGCCAGTCTCTTTAGAAACACCAATTGGTGAAGAAGATGATTCACATTTAGGTGATTTCATTGAAGACCAAGATGCTACAAGTCCTGCTGAACATGCAGCTTACGAATTGTTAAAAGAACAACTAGAAGATGTTCTGGATACTTTAACAGACCGTGAAGAAAATGTTTTACGTTTACGTTTTGGTTTAGATGATGGTCGGACACGTACGCTAGAAGAAGTCGGAAAAGTTTTCGGTGTCACTCGCGAACGTATTCGTCAAATTGAAGCAAAAGCGTTAAGAAAACTAAGACATCCTTCTCGTTCAAAACAATTAAAAGACTTTTTAGAATAAACATACCGTTTAGCGGCTCTTTTCGTGCATGCGAGAAGAGCCGCTTTTGTTTTTTAAAAAGTCTCTAAATGTCATTGCTAGTTATTGGAAGAAGGCGCAAGTTGTGGTAAATTAGAAGTAATGGAATATTAGCAGAATGTGAGGCGGAAGAATGACAAAAAAATGTCCGAAGTGCGGGAACGAATTCGATGCAGAATTAACGACCTGCCCAACATGTGGCTATTCACTAACTGACACAACAGTTGATAAAGAAGAAGTGGAAACGACTTCAACAAATATAGATTTTGAAACACAGGAAAATGAACAACACGAAGATCAATTAAATGAGAATATTGAATGGTCTGAGTTAAAAGATATGAGCTTAGGCCATGTGATGGAACTGTTTGGCGAATCACCAGAAGAAGAAAGTAATGATGACAAAAAAGAAGAGTCGATAGAAGATAACTTAATAGGCTCTGATTCAGAAGCAGCGCTTCAAGAAGGGGCTAGTGAGGAGACTCATGATTCGGTGGAGGAAACGATACCAGCGACAGAAGCGACGCCTACTCATTCAACAGAAGAAAAACTAGCAACGGACGAAGCAGTTAATTTAGAAGAAACAACTACTGTTGAAGCAGAAACAGCTGAGGTATCTGAGACGGTGAAGTCAGAAGAGGAAGCTTTAACAGAGATTTCAGGAACTGAAGTTATCTCTACCACTTCTGAAGAAGAAATTTTTTCACAACCACCGATAGAAGATCAAGATGTAACACCAAACGAAACTTTGCAAGCTTATATTCAAGCGCATCGAGCAGATACAGAAATGTCTGAAAATCCATCAGAAGAAACAGCAGAGACCCAAGAGTTAGAAAACAGCGGTGAGGCAGTATTAACCCAAGCCGAAACACCAACTGAATCCATTTCAGATTCTGAAGAAGGGTTAACAAGTGCAGCGTCGCTAGAGGCACCGAGCGACGCTGATGCAACCGAGGAAAAAGTTTCAGATTCAGGTGTGATACCACCGATGAATGAAACTGGGAATGCTCAACCAGCGCCTGCTCCGAAGAAACCATCAAAAAAAGTAGTTTTCGTTGCGCTTGCGGTTGTTTTATTAGCTGGAGGTAGTGCTTGGGCGTATCATGATCAAACGCAAAAAGCTGCCGCACAAGAGGCGGCGGCACTAACCAAGAAAACAGATACGCTGAAAGATGAACTAGCAGCCTTTTATACCACGAAGGAGCAAGTTTTTATTAAACCCGATATGGTGACTGTTAGTCCAGAAAAACTCTCAAAACAAGTCGCGGAAATTAAAGATTCAGAAGAGTATTCTCAATTAAATAAACAAATTCAAACATTGAAAGAGAAGCAACAAACCATTCAACAAATCAACCAATTATTTGAGGCGCCGATTGTCAATGGCAATGAGTTGAAACCGGCGATTCTAGCTGCTGATCAACCAATTTCCGTAAAGAAATTAACAGAAAATGATCCATTTGACCAATTGATGAACCAAGCAATCGATCAAGCGAACCAACAATACAACCAATTACAAAAAGCTAAAAAAGCGGTTGAGGTCATTTATAAAGATGGAAAAACTACCAATCAGCTGAATCGAGACACGTATCAAGCTGCTAAGGCAGAAGTAGATAAAGTAACAAGTGATAAGCTGAAAAAAGAACTGGTCAAACAAGTCACGACAGCTGACCAAGCGTTAACCAAGGTTGAAGAAGAACAGAAAAGAATTGCAGAAGAACAAGCTGCCGCAGAGCAAGCAAAACAAGCAGAAGAACAAGCAAAACAAGCTGCTGCCGCGAAAAAAGAGAACGCTAAGAAGGAAGAACCAGCAAAAACAGAAGCGAATGGCTACACGGCGCCGAACAGTGACGGGGTTTACACTAGTCCGCTTTATGCGCCAGATGCTGCTGATATCGCTGATAGTAGCAATCCAGCGTGGACATGGGCACCAGGTGTGAAAGAAAAAGTCTTAGACACAGTGATTGCTCGTGGCTATGTGGTTCCTGGCGGATATTCTTTAGAACCTGCCAAAATTGTGAATGGCGAAGGTTACTACAATCTTTATGCAACAAACAATCAATCAAAATTATTAGAAGGCACTACAGAGAAAAATGTTCACATGTATTTAGTTACAATCAATGCTAAAACAGGTTGGTTCAAAGGGAACGCTTCTCGTAATGCAGGGCAATAAAAGAAAATAGAAACAATCGAACGAAAGCGGAAATCTTTTGTTCGATTGGCTTTCCTTGAGGAGTTAATGATAAATGAGAGAATT
This sequence comes from Enterococcus sp. DIV1090, assembly GCF_050537975.1. Taxonomy (NCBI): domain Bacteria; kingdom Bacillati; phylum Bacillota; class Bacilli; order Lactobacillales; family Enterococcaceae; genus Enterococcus; species Enterococcus sp. DIV1090. The sequence goes on from NZ_CP172917.1 coordinate 1,332,628, forward strand.
ACTAGCAACAACATTTACCGGCATTGTGGTCGATGAAAATGAACAATTTTATTTTGTTCAAAAAAATGGTATCACATTCCGTTTAAAAAAAGAAGAAGGTACGCATGCTATAGGGGAGGCTGTAGAAGGCTTTGGTTATTTAAATCAAAAACAAGAGCCAGCACTGACAACTACAATTCCTACTGTGCGCATTGGTAGCTATGGCTTTGGTACTGTCACAGGAACGAGACGTGATTTAGGTGTCTTTGTGGATGTTGGCTTACCAGATAAAGATGTCGTTATTTCGTTGGATGAATTACCAACCATGCGGGAACTTTGGCCTAAAAAAGAAGACCGAGTAATGGTTACTTTAAAAGTGGACAGTAAAGACCGCATTTGGGGCGAATTAGCAGATGAAAAAGTCTTTAAAGCCATGGCAAAACGCGGGAATGCTGAAATGCAAAACCAAAACTTAACCGGGCATGTGTATCGTCTGAAACTTGCAGGAACGTATATTTTAACTGATGATTTATACATTGGATTTATCCATCCTTCTGAACGATTCCAGGAACCACGTTTAGGTGAAAAAGTAGTGGGGCGTGTGATTGGCGTGCGGCCGGACGGCGTATTGAATCTTTCATTAAAACCAAGAAGTCATGAAGTAATCAGCGATGATGCGTTAATGATTCTAACTTTCTTAGAAAGAGCAAACGATCACCAAATTCCTTTCACCGATAAATCAAGCCCTGATGAAATTAAACAAACCTTTGGCATTAGTAAAGCTCAATTTAAACGCGCCTTAGGCCATTTAATGAAACAAAAATTAATTAAACAAGAAGATGGTAAAACAATTCTAATTGGCTCGTTGGAACAATCAAAAGAAAAAAATTAAGGTAGCTAATTGAGAATATCTTGCAAATTACAGTTATTTCTTTTATAATTATTTTAATTTGATTGATAAATTAAGTTTCTTAATTTGTAATCATTCTAAACAAGGAGCTGTAATAATGGATTCGACTGCTGCTTTAAAAAAGACAAAAAAACAATTACATGAATCAGGCTTTAAATTAACACCACAACGGGAAGCAACCGTACTTGTATTATTGGAAAATGAAAAAGATCATTTATCAGCAGAAGAAATTTACTTCTTGGTAAAACAAAAAAGTCCGGAAATTGGTCTAGCAACAGTCTATCGAACGCTAGAAATTTTAACAGACTTAAAAGTCGTTGATAAAGTGAGCTTTAACGATGGTTTAGCTCGCTATGATTTAAGAAAAGAAGGCGCCAAACACTTTCACCACCATTTGTTATGCTTAGAATGTGGCACAATTGAGGAAGTGGAAGAAGACTTGCTTGGTGAAGTAGAGCAAATTGTTGAAAGTCGGTATCATTTTTTAGTCAAAGATCATCGCTTAACTTTTCATGGTATTTGTCAAAGTTGTCAAAGTAAACATTAAAAAAACTGCCTTGCATTAATTTATGCAAGGCAGTTTTTTATTCATTGGAATTATAAATTAGCGAATTTTTCCAATAAGCGAATCATTTGGCAAGTAAAACCATATTCATTGTCATACCAAGCCACAGTTTTCACTAATTGGAAATCGCCAGCTGTCGTTACTTCTGTTTGCGTTGGGTCAAAAATCGAACCTTCTGTCGTGCCGATTATGTCTCCAGAAACAATTTCACGATCATCATAACCGAAAGAAGGGTTATCAATGGTGTGTTTTTTCATTGCTTCATTTACTTGATCAGCTGTTACTTTTGTTTTTAAAATGCTAACTAATTCTGTTAAGGATCCATCCACAACGGGAACACGTTGGGCATGGCCTTGTAATTTTCCATTAAGTTCTGGAATAACTAAGCCAATTGCTTTAGCAGCACCAGTTGAATGGGGAATAGTATTGTCTGCAGCAGAGCGTGCCGCACGAAGATTTCCGCCACGAACAGGGCCATCTAATAGCATTTGTGTTGATGTGTAGGCATGAACAGTTGTCATGGTACCAACTTCAATACCAAATTCATTATTTAAAAAGTAAGCCATCGGTGCTAGACAGTTTGTCGTACATGAGCCGGCAGAAATGATTTTATCGTTGGCATCAAGTGTATCATCATTGACGTTATAAACGATTGTTTTCATTGCGCCTGCAGGAGCAGAGATAACCACACGTTTCACACCTGCATCTAAATGAGCTTGTGCTTTTTCTTCAGAGGTATAAAAACCTGTACATTCAAGGACAATGTCTACTCCGTTTTCTTTAACCCAAGGGATTTTACTTGCATCTGGTTCTGCGTAGACACGGGTTTCTTCGCCGTCCACAACAATGCCATTTTCAGTGGCTGTCACGGTGCCAGGATAGGTGCCATGCGTAGAGTCAAATTGTAATAAGTGAGCCAACATTGTTGGGCTAGTCAAATCATTGATTGCCACAACTTCAATATCATCAGAAACTTCTTTTATTCGGCGAAAGGCTAAACGACCAATTCTTCCAAAACCGTTAATTCCTACTTTGACTGTCATAACAAAAATTCCTCCTTTAGATGTTTGTGTTTCTTTGGACCCTTGCTGAAAAAGTGATTTTCTTCAACTATCTATAGTATGAACCTCTAAAATTTTTTTGTCAAAAGACTGATAGCGAAGCGACAAAAAGAAAGCGAAAGATTCATGAGAAATTTTGCTTTTTCCAACGATAACTAACTAGAATTGCTAGACAAACGGTTGTTTTCCCGATACAATAATAAAGACTTTCGAATCACGCTTTTTGAGGTGATTAAAGATAGTAGAAGTAGAATAGGAGGACAAATTATATGTCCATGTTTTTAGATCAAGTGACGATTGATGTCAAAGCTGGTAAAGGCGGCGACGGAATGGTTGCTTTCCGTAGAGAAAAATATGTACCAGACGGGGGTCCCGCTGGTGGTGATGGCGGTCGCGGTGGCGACGTTGTTTTAGTTGTTGAAGAAGGATTACGCACATTAATGGATTTCCGGTTTAATCGTCATTTTAAGGCGACACCTGGAGAAAATGGTATGAGTAAAGGAATGCACGGTCGTGGGTCAGAAGATTTACTTGTCAAAGTTCCACCAGGTACAACAGTTCGTGATGCAGAAACTGGAGCCTTAATTGGGGATTTAATTGAGAATGGTCAAACCTTAGTAGTAGCAAAAGGCGGACGCGGTGGTCGCGGGAATATTCGCTTTGCTTCCCCAAGAAACCCTGCACCAGAAATTGCCGAAAACGGCGAACCGGGCCAAGAACGTAAAATCGAATTAGAATTAAAAGTCTTAGCAGATGTTGGCTTAGTTGGGTTTCCTTCTGTAGGGAAATCAACGTTACTCTCTGTTATCTCGTCCGCTCGTCCGAAAATTGGTGCCTATCATTTTACGACGTTAGTTCCAAACTTAGGGATGGTGACTACTAGTGACGGTCGAAGCTTCGCTGCAGCAGATTTGCCAGGCTTAATTGAAGGAGCTTCTCAAGGTGTCGGCTTAGGAACACAGTTCTTACGCCACATTGAACGGACGCGTGTTATTTTACATGTCATTGATATGAGTGGCATGGAAGGACGCGATCCTTACGAAGATTATTTGGCAATCAATAAAGAATTGGCTTCACACAATTTACGTTTGATGGAGCGACCTCAAATTATTGTTGCCAATAAAATGGACATGCCTGAAGCAGAAGAGAATTTAGCGAAATTTAAAGAGCAACTTGCGAAGGAACGCACCGATGAGTATGCTGATGAGCTACCTATTTTCCCAATCTCTGGGGTTACTCGTAAAGGTATTGAACCTTTATTAAATGCAACAGCTGACTTGTTGGAAGTAACGCCTGAATTCCCATTATATGAAGATGAAGTGGTAGAGGAAGAAACCGTTCGTTATGGCTTCCAACCAGAAGGTCCAGAATTTACGATTGATCGTGAACCAGATGCTTCATGGGTTTTATCTGGTGAAAAATTAGAAAAATTATTTGAAATGACGAATTTCGATCATGATGAAACAGTAATGCGTTTTGCACGTCAATTACGTGGTATGGGTGTCGATGAGGCATTACGAGCACGTGGCGCGAAAGATGGCGACATTGTTCGGATTGGTAATTTTGAATTTGAATTTGTCGAATAAGCATAAAACCAGTTCACTCAGTGAACTGGTTTTTTATTTTAAAATTAGTATTAAATCAGCGAATAGATTGAAATAATATTTTTAATAGCTTATAATTTTAAATGTAACAAAATAACAAACGAAAGGAGCGAAATTGAAATGGAAAACAATCAAGCAATGGTTCCTAAGTTTTCAGTTAAAAGTGCCGGTTTTCTTTTTAGTATGGGGCTCTTATGTGGTGTCCTGTTGCCGAGTGTTTTATTATGGACTTTCAGTCTGCCGTTTAATATTGGTGCCATGATTTTTTTGCCTGTTGGGATTGCTTTTGCGTTAGCGTATAGTCATTATTTTATTGAAACGAAAACAGGTTTTTGTAAGCGTTTTATTTGGTTGTTTTTAATTTCTCTTATTTTATTAGAGCTTATCTCTTATTTATGGCTGATTAAAGGAGTTATTTTTTAAGAGAAAAACAGAGGAGAGTGTTATTTATGTTAGATAAACTGACTGTTTGGATTGAAAATCATCTAGCTGGACCAATGGCTAAAATTGCCAATCAGCGCCATTTACGTGCGGTGCGGGATGGGATTATTGCGACATTACCTTTAATTATTGTCGGTTCTTTTTTTCTAATTATTGCGTTTCCGCCGTTACCAGAATCTTGGGGCATTACTCAATTTTTAACAAGTAATGCTGCTACAATCTTATTGCCTTACCGAATGACAATGTACATTATGGCGTTATATGCGACTTTTGGCATTGGCGCTAGTTTAGCGAAATCATATAATCTTGATCAAGTCTCTGGAGGGATTTTGGCTACGATTGCTTTTTTATTAACATTAGTACCTGTAGCGATTCCTGAAGAAGCCAGTAAAGCAGCTGGCGTTTCTGGGTTTGTTTTACCAATGGCTAATTTGGGTGGTGCAGGGATGTTTGTCGGGATTGTGACGTCAATTATTGCTGTCGAAATCTATCGAGTAACAGATAAGTCTAAGTTCAAAATTACAATGCCTGATAACGTTCCACCTGCTGTTGCTCGTTCATTTGAATCGTTGACTCCGACGTTAATTGTCATGTTATTGATTGGTTCAATCACTTATTATTTAGGCTTTGATTGGCACACATTTGTAGGGAACTTAGTAGGACCACTAGTTCAAGCAGCGGACTCTTTATTGAGTGTCTTGTTGTTAGTCTTTTTAACAACATTTTTCTGGTTCTTTGGGATTCACGGCGCTTCAATCGTAGGATCGTTGGCGCGTCCTCTATGGCTACAACTATTAGAGGAAAACACGACTGCTAAAGCAGCTGGCGAAGCATTACCTCGGATTGCGGCAGAACCTTTTTACCAATGGTTCATTTGGATTGGTGGTGCTGGAGCCACAATTGGTTTAGCTATATTATTAGCCTTTCGGGCAAAATCAGAATATGGTTCAAAACTAGGAAAAGCTATTTTAGCACCGTCTATTTTTAATATTAATGAGCCAGTTATTTTCGGTGTACCGATTGTCTTAAATCCGATTTTAATGATTCCTTTTATCTTTGCACCAATGGTTTTAGCAACGATTGCTTGGTTTGCCACAAAATTAGGTTTAGTAAGTGAAGTTGTCTTTACCGCTCCTTGGACCTTACCAGGACCAATTGGCGCCTTTATGGCGACAGGCGGCGATTGGCGTGCTGCTGTTTTGAATATTGTTTTAATTCTAGTGGCCATCTTGATTTACTATCCGTTCTTTGTAGCTTATGATAAAAATGAGCTTGCCAAAGAACAAGGCAAACAAATAGAAGAATAAAGAGTGCAGCCGTTTAGTGTCCAGAACAAAAGGTGATGACCTTTTGTTCTGGACCTATTTGTTTATAGGTGATGAAAATTCTCAATTTTTTCGAAATGTATAGAAAATTTTGAGAAAAGAAACGCATAAAAAAGTGTAAAATATTATATATATAATGAAAATGGTTTTCTTTTGTGTGAACATAATAAAGTTATTGTTAACTAAAAGAGAAAAGGGGTATGAAAATGGTTAGAACGAAGGTATATACAAAGGAAAAAATCTTAAACGTAGCTGAAAAAATTTTAGTAGATAAAGGTTTTTCTAATTTAACTGCTAGAAATATTGCAGATGCTATGGGGATTTCTACGCAGCCAATTTATTTAGAATTTGTCAACATGGACGATTTAAAACGAACCTTAATTAAATCGTTATTTCATCGTATGCAATTATTTTATAAAGCAGATGTCGGTGCCTCAGACCCAGTGATTGCATTGGGTCTGAACTTTATATTATTTGCCCAAAAACATCAAAAAATCTATACGGCGTTATTTATGAAAGCACATGGTTATGAAGAAGAATTGCAGCAAATGCTTCAAACTTTTTTTGAAGAGCGTTTATTATTGGATAAAAAATATGTACAAATGGACAAAGGAAAATTTGTCGAATTATTTCCTAAAATGGTGGTAATCTATTTAGGTTTAGCCACAGCGGTTACAATGAAAACAATTGACTTAACTAAGAATCAAGAAATTCAATTATTAAGTCAATTATTGATAGAAGAGTAGTGTTTTGTTATTTATTCAAAATAACAAAAATACGACATAAGTCTGAGGAAAAACTGGTCGTTGCGCCCGAGGAAGGATTGTTTAAAACTTGCTATACTTTGGAAGAAGTAACAGAGAATAATTACTCGGGAGGATTTATGTGATGAAATTTATTAAATTTTTAGTGGTGACAGCAATTGTTATTGGTGGTGGTTTATTTGGGGCCAAGTTTTACGCAGAGAAGAACTCTGGCGAATTAGCTGGTGTGTTAGATCAATTAAATCCATTGGTTAAAGAAGGAAATGTGTATGTTAAAACAAAGAAAGCCGATAGCGTTAATGGCTATGGAATTGCTAGTTATACGCAAGTAGCCGCAGATGAGGAAGGCAAAACGCGAGAAATAACTTTCACAGCGGACCATGAATTAAAAACAGATCATTATCTAAAAGTCTCAAATAAAGGGGCCCACATCAATACGTATGAAGAGGTCAATCAAGACCAAGTACCAGAAAAGGCATTACAAGCGATTCAAAAATAACAAAAAGTCAGAACGTATCTTCAGCGTACGTTCTGACTTTTTGTTATTTTTTTGCTTCTTGAAGAATATTGATTTTTTCAATTTTAACATCAGTTTTTGGTTTATCGTTGGCACCAACTTCGACTTTGGCAATTTTATCGACAATATCCATTCCTTTGGTTACTTGACCGAAAACAGTATGTTTTTTATCAAGAGAAGGATAGCCGCCTTTTTTGTAAGCATCAATGATTGCTTTTGGATAATCATCATATAAAAGACCATCAGATTGATCATCTGTATTTTGGACAATAAAGAACTGACTGCCGTTAGTATTAGGTCCTGCATTCGCCATTGATAACGCGCCACGAATGTTATATAACTGGTTTGAAAATTCATCTTCAAATGGTTTATTCCAGATGCTGTTTCCGCCAGTTCCATCACCGCTAGGATCGCCACCTTGGATCATAAAGTTATTGATGACGCGGTGGAAAGTCAAGCCATCATAATAGCCATCTTTGGCATGTTTCATAAAGTTCTCGACAGTTTTTGGAGCCTGTTTAGGAAATAGTTTGATTTCAATATTTCCCATTGAAGTAACCATTTGGACTAAGTCTTGATCTTCGGCAACTTTGTCATCTAGTTGTGGTAAATCTAGTGAATTTAAGTCGACCGAATCCTTTGTTTTGCTTTCACTGGATTTAGCGACAGAATCACTCGTTGCGGTCGTGCCTTTATTATTGGTTGTGTTACAGCCTGCTAAAAGCAAGGTGAATGCTGCAACTGAAGCAACAGCAAGCATTTTCTTATGTTTCATCTGTTTTCCTCTTCCTTTCACACTGACAATTAGGTTCTTTTTTATCATAACAAAAGAGAAGATAACAAACCAGTGGAATTTTTATAAGATTTCCTATAGGAAAGGTGTAGACCACTTTTGTTTTTTTTGTTACAATGTAAGCAGATACATTATTATGTTTTACAATTTAGGAGGCAATCACATGGGAAAATTAGGTATTTCAATTTATCCAGAACGTTCAACATTTGAAAAGGACAAAGCATATTTGGATTTGGCTCATAAATACGGCTTTAAGCGTGTCTTTACTAGTTTATTGCAAATCAATGATGATCGGGAAAAGGTATTAGCAGAGTTTAAAAAAGTCGTAGATTACGCCAACCAATTAGGTATGGAAGTGATGGTCGATATTAATCCTGCATTGTTCGAACAATTAGGCATCTCTTATGATGATTTATCATTTTTCCATGATATGGGCGCTTACGGTATTCGTTTAGATCTTGGTTTTACTGGGCAAGAAGAGGCGAATATGACAAGAAACCCTTATGGCATTAAAATTGAAATTAATATGAGTTCAGGGACAAGTTATGTAGATAATATTATGGCCTACTCACCAAACACAGAAAATTTACTAGGCTCACATAATTTCTATCCACATCGTTATACAGGCTTAGGCTATGAGCATTTTGTTTATTGTTCAGAAAAATTTAGAAAATATAATTTAAATACGATGGCGTTTGTGAACTCACACGATGCTACATTTGGGCCATGGCCGACACAAGATGGGTTATGTTCTTTGGAAGACCACCGCGATTTAGAAATTGCAACGCAAGTTAAGCATTTAGTTTTAACAGGATTAATCGATGATATTTCTGTCGGAAATGCTTATGCCTCAGAAGCAGAATTAGCAGCAATGGCAGAAGCCTTTCATGCACCGTATCCTTCGATCAAAGTGGATACAGAACCAGAAATCACAGAAGATGAAAGAATTGCATTGTTCGATAACTTACACAGTTATCGTGGAGATCGTTCTGATTACGTTTTGCGTTCAACAATGACACGTGTTTACTATAAAGATCGTCCTTTCCCAGCTCATACAACGAGAGATATTGTTCGAGGCGATGTCTTGATTGACAACGTTGGCTATGGACAATACAAAGGGGAAACACAAATTGCTTTAAAAGAAATGAAAAATGATGGCCGTGTAAATGTGGTTGGTCGTATTTCTGATGACGAACGTTTCTTATTAGAATTTTTGAAACCATGGTCAAGTTTTAAACTTATTGAAAATAAATAATTTTTAGTTTCCTATAAATAGATAAGTGGAGCATAGCGTAAAAGGTAATATTTTTGTGCTATGCTTTTTTGTCGCAACAAAATTGTCCCATTGTAGTGGTAAAGAAAGATGGCTGAATCTTTGAATGGTAGTTGTCAAAAAAAGGGCGACAACTTATAATGAATCATACAGTTTAAATAAAAGGAGTACGTAGATGAATCGATGGTTAAAAATTTTGATTGCGCTTATTGTAGTAATTGCAATTGGTTTAATTGCGGCAGGCTTATATTTTTATAATTATGCAGTAGTTCCAGGAAAGAAAGACTTTATAAATGAGAATACCCCAGGGTCAAAAGTGGTCCAGACACCTGAAGGCGCGTGGTTTAAAGATGACAAAAATCGACAAGAATGGTCAATTACTTCGGAAGATGGGCTACGTCTAAAGGCCATTTATTTACCAGCCGACAAAAAAAGTAATCGTACCGTTATTATGGCGCATGGTTATATGGGTTCGGCAGAAACGATGTCTGTCTTTGCGAAAATGTATCATGATTGGGGCTACAATGTGTTAGCGCCAGATGCGCGTGGTCACGGGAAAAGTCAAGGAGATTATATTGGGTTCGGCTGGCCCGATCGTAAAGATTATGTCCAATGGATTGAGAAAGTTTTAACCGAAAATGGTCAGCAAGAACAAATCACTTTATACGGTGTCAGTATGGGTGCTGCTACAGTCATGATGACGAGTGGGGAAAAATTACCAGATAACGTGAAAGCCATTGTGGAAGATTGTGGCTATTCTACAGTCAATCAGGAGTTGCAATATCAATTGAAAGAGCTTTTCAATTTACCAAGTTTCCCATTAGTTAATGTTACTAGCGGGATTACGAAACTTAGAGCTGGCTATTTCTTTGGGGAAGCAAGCGCTGTTAAGCAATTGCAAAAGAATCATTTACCAATGCTCTTTATTCATGGTGAAAATGATACGTTTGTGCCGTTTAGTATGTTAGACGAAGTTTATAATGCAACCCAAGGACCTAAAGAGAAATATGTCGTGCCTGGAGCAGAGCATGCGAAAGCTTATAATAAAAACCCAGAAAAATATAAGGAAACAGTAGCTGCTTTTCTAGATAAATATATAAAATAACAAATTTATTCTTTACTAATAGTAGCAAAAACAAAAGACTTGTTCTTAAGTTAACGACTTAGTGAACAAGTCTTTTGTTGTCAGTTGATTTTTTTTAATAAGTTGGAATTTACCCATGCAATCTAGGGCATAATCTGATAGGATAGTACTAGAAATGAGGGAAGGATAATGGAAGAACAATTAGTCGATTATTTACACTATTTACAAATAGAGCGGGGCTTATCAAATAACACACGACGGAGTTACGAACGAGATTTAAAAAAATACGTAGCCTTTTTACAAGAACAAGGCCTGCATTCTTGGGACGAAGTTGACCGTTACATGATTACAGAATTTTTGCAATCCCTTCACGAAGAACAGCAAGCTTCAGCAAGTGTGATTCGGATGATTTCTAGTTTGAGAGGATTTCATCAATTTTTACGTCAAGAACGCTTAAGCGAACATAATCCGATGCAACATATTGACTCCCCCAAGAAAGTTCAAAAATTGCCAAGTACATTATCTGTTGACGAAGTGACTCGATTAATTGAAACGCCTGATACAAGTAAACCACTAGGTATGCGGAATCGTGCTATTTTAGAAGTGATGTATGCAACGGGCCTGCGAGTTAGTGAGCTAATTGAAATAAAATTAGGGGATCTGCATTTATCCATTGGTTTATTGCAAACAATCGGAAAAGGGGACAAAGAACGAATTATCCCTTTAGGCGATTATGCGATTCAATGGATTCAGCGCTATATGAACGAAGCCAGACCTCAATTGATTAAAAACCATCCGAATGAAACACACCTGTTCGTTAATCATCATGGCGAACCGTTATCTAGACAGGGCATTTGGAAAAATTTAAAACAGATTGTCCGAGAAGCCCAGATAGAGAAAAATATTACGCCGCATACATTACGGCATAGCTTTGCGACACATTTGTTGGAAAATGGCGCAGACCTTAGAATCGTTCAAGAATTATTAGGACATGCAGATATCTCCACGACACAAATTTATACACATATTACCAAACAACGAATGGCAGATGTTTATAAGGAACATTTTCCTCGGGCTTAATTTGCGAGAATGCCCACAAACGAATAAATTTATGGTAAACTAGGAAGTCGAGAAAAGAAAGTAGGTGTCGTTTTTGCAAGAAATTAATTTAAAACTAGATGTCTTTGAAGGACCACTGGATCTTCTACTACATTTAATTCAAAAATTAGAAATCGATATCTATGACATTCCCATTACAGCAGTAACTGAACAATACATGTCTTATATTCATGCGATGCAAACCTTAGAGTTAGAAGTCGCTGGAGAATATCTAGTCATGGCTGCCACCTTAATGGCTATTAAAAGTCAGATGTTGCTTCCAAAACAAGAGCTTGAGATCATTGATGATGAAAATTTTTTTGAAGAGGAAGACCCACGGGAAGCTTTAGTAGCTCAGTTATTGGAGTATCGGAAATTTAAATATGCAGCGACTGTTTTACATGAAAAAGAAGAAGAACGTAAACTCTATTATACAAAAGAACCAATGGATATGGATGATTATAAAGAGGAAGATACAACACTACCGCCTAATCAAATCAATACAATTGATTTATTTCTAGCCTTTCACGCCATGTTAGAAAAGAAAAAAAATCGCCAGCCTGTTGAAACAACTGTTGCTAGTGACGATGTTTCCATCGAAGAAAAAATCACCGCTATTTCAGAGCGTATGCGCCAAGTACAGAAAGGGAAGGCAGTGTCGTTTGATTCTTTCTTCGATTCTTATTCCAAACAAGAAATTGTGACAACGTTCATGGCTCTTTTAGAATTAATGAAAACAGGCGTGATTTATGCTGAACAAGAAAATAATTATAGTGAAATTTTGTTATTTAATACAGAAACCCAGCAGGAAGATACAACAGAGGTGGAGGAAACACAGTGACATTAGTTAGTCAAATTGAAGCAATTTTATTTGTGGTTGGCGAAGAAGGAATTGGCTTGGAAGAGCTGGCGTACTTATTAGAGAAGTCAACAGCAAAAACCTATGAAGAATTAACGAAATTGAAAGAACATTATGCTTCTGACAATAAATCGGCGTTAAATATTTTAGAAGTCGGCAATCATTTTGTCTTAACAACGAAGAAAAAATATGCCTCATTACTAAAAAAATATGCGCAATCGCCTATGTCGAACGCCTTATCACAAGCGGCGCTAGAAACATTATCCATTATTGCTTATAAGCAACCAATTTCGCGTATTGAAATTGATGAAATTCGTGGCGTACAGACTTCTGGCTCTATCCAAAAGTTAGTTGCCCGTCAGTTGATAGAAGAAAAAGGCCGCGTCGATGGTCCTGGTAGAGCGATTTTGTATGGCACAACGAAGTATTTTATGGATTACTTTGGGTTGAAAAGTTTAGATGAATTACCAGATATCCAACAAATGGAAGATGAATTAGAAGAAGAACTACCAATGGATCTATTTTTTGATCGTTATCAAGAAACGAACCCAATGTCTGAAACAACAGAAGGCGAGGAAGCTTAAAAAATGGAAAGATTACAAAAAGCAATTGCTCATGCTGGGGTGACTTCGCGTCGCAAAGCAGAGGAATTAATTGTCAAAGGCCGCGTAAAAGTCAATGGCCAAGTGGTCAAAGAATTAGGAACGCAAGTAAGTAAACAAGATACTGTTGAGGTTGATGGTGTACCAATTTATCAAGAAGAATATGGTTATTATTTATTCTATAAACCAAGAGGGGTTATTTCTGCGGTGTCTGACGATAAAGGCCGTAAAGTAGTAACGGATTATTTTACAGATGTTACTGAGCGAATTTATCCAGTCGGTCGTCTGGATTATGATACTTCTGGGTTGTTACTTTTAACGAATGATGGAAGTTTTTCACAAAAATTAACCCATCCTAAACATGAAGTAGATAAAGTCTACGTAGCAAAAATTAAAGGTGTACCTACTAAACGGGATCTATTGCCATTAGCCAAAGGCATTCGCATTGATGGCAAACGCACAGCACCAGCCAATTTTCAAATTCTTTCAGCGGATATTAAAACAGGTAGCAGTGTCGTGGAATTAACGATTCATGAAGGACGTAATCATCAAGTGAAGAAAATGTTTCAAGCTGTTGGTTTCCCTGTTCAAAAATTAAAACGTGAACGTTATGGTGAGTTGACCTTACAAGGTTTGCGACCAGGACAATATCGTGATTTAACTAAAAAAGAAATCAGTCAATTATTAAATCAAGCTAAATAAGATAAAATGACTCGATCTCTTCGCGCTTATGGCGAAGGGATTGTTTTTTTTGAGAAATGAAACAATCAATGAAATTTAATAAAAAAGCTTAGTTAGTTGCATTCATTGTTCAAATCGGTTACACTAAGTAAGTAAAAAAATATAATACAAGGTTCGTCTTCAGGGGCAGGGTGTAATTCCCGACCGGTGGTTATAGTCCACGACTCGTTTTTAACGATTGAATTGGTGTAATTCCAATACCGACAGTATAGTCTGGATAAAGAAGATAGGGCTTATTTGAGACGCTTTTTCATCAGATAATCCTACTCTATTTTTCCCTGCAGAAAAATAGGGTTTTTTTGTATGACAAAGAAGCGAATCAAAAAGTTCGTTGAAGATGGGTCCTTAATTGGAGGATTTCAGATGAACAACAAGGTACAAAAAATGGTCAGCATTGCAATGTTGGCTGCAATCGGTACAGTATTACAATTTGTGGCATTTCCGATTATGCCGGCGTTTAGTTTTTTGAAAATCGATTTTAGTGATATTCCGATTCTACTCGGAATGTTCTTGTACGGACCGTTAGCAGGAGTAATTACTGCTTTTGTTCGTTCGTTGCTACACCTGTTCTTAACCGGACTAGCACCGCAAAATATGGTGGGAGATTTCGCTAGCTTTTTAGCAAGTAGTATCTTCACCTTGCCAATTTTTTATTTCTTTGGTAAAAAGAAAAATATCCGTACAAATCGGATAGTGGGCCTAGTAAGTGGGATCTTAGCCTTGACGATTTTCATGAGTATTGCGAATTATTTTGTCATTACACCAGTTTACTTACAATTATATGGTGTGACCACACAACAATTTTTAGGAACATCTTTAGCAAGCTATGTGGCGATTGGTATTGTGCCATTCAACCTTATTAAAGGCCTCTTAGTCAGTGGTGTTTTTCTAGTACTACATGCGAAGTTATTGCCATGGCTATCAAAAAAACAACATACTATTCAGAAAAAAACACCGTTAACAAAATAAATGATAAAAAACCTGCTGTTGAACAATGTTTGACAGTGGGTTTTTAAAATTTACGCCTAAAAGAAAAGAGGTTGTCATAATCTGTCATCATTCTGTTAAAAAATACTAAACCATCTGCATTGTAATTTTAACTTTCCCTTGGTATGATAGAAATCATCAAAGAAAGAGGAGTTTTCCTGAGTGAAAAAGTGTAAAAATTGTCGTCACGTGAATCGTGATACGGAGTCCTTTTGTGAAGAATGCGGCGCTCCGCTAATGAATGAATCAATGCATCAAGAGGAAAACCAAGCACAACCATCAATGAATAAAGGGAACGAATCTACTCCTCTCAGATCAAAAAGAAGCTGGATCTGGGCGTTTCTTTTTGTGTTCATCGTTCTTGGAGCGGGTAGCTATTTTCTCGGGACGCATTATTTTTCTAAGGAACAACAAATTTCTTATTTTATTGAAGCGATTGAGAATGGTGATGCCCAAGAATTAAGTAAAAAAATGAGGACGAACGAGTCTGAATTTCAAGTGAATCCGCAAAGCATTAAGCCTTTAATCACTTATTATCAAAAAAATCCAACTGAGCTAAAAAAATTAGAAAAAGCGCTATTAAAGGATAAAAAGTTACATGGTTTAACTATTCGTGAAACAAGTCAAACAGCATTTTTCTTTCACCGTTATCAATTCATTTTAACGCCTGTTTCTGTTCAGTTAACGACGAATCAGCGCGGTGTGACGCTGGCAATGAACGGGCGGGAAGTGGGCACTTCCGACTCAACCACTTATCAAAAGGAATTGGGCCCCTTAGCGCCAGGACAATATACTTTTACAGCCACAGTGAAAGATAGCACCGGCGAACCTGTTATCACAGAAGAGTACCGTTTATTAGAAGAGGAAAATTATATTTCTAGTATTCCTTTAGATTTTAAACGAATGAATTTTGTTGTGGAAAGCAATCTGCCAGACGCAGATATTTATATTAATGATCGGAAAGTTGGTACGCTAACGAATGGAAGCAAAACGATTGGCCCTTTGTTCTGGTCCAAAGGGATGACGATTCAACTTAAAAAGACGATTAATGGAGAAGAAATTCAAACATCAAAAGAAACGATTGGTGAAAATGATTTTGTCGAAGCGCTCTCCGATAATCCAACGCTACAATTGAATTTTCCGTTAGCTAGCGACTATGATGCCCGCAAAGCGCTAGAAACCTTTTATCAAGCATTTGCCAAACAAGTGAAAAGTCATACGGATAGTACAGAATTTGCTAAAAAATATCTCGTTGGTGGGGAAAATAATCCTCAATTTCCTTCTTTTATAGAAGCACTTGAACGATTACGTGAAAAGAAATCGACCGATGTTTCACCAGATTTTGAAGTGACCATTAATACGCTACAATTGGATGGTAAAGAAAATTACCATGTCAATTATTATTTAGAAGCTAAAAATTCTAAAGCAAAAGAAAATGGTCTTCGTTATGAATGGATCAATGGCCTAAATGATCAAATTCATCTAGTCAAAGAACCGCTAAAAGAAGGACAATTACAGTTTGTTTCGATAGATGAACAAACACTTGCTTGGCTCGAAAAAATACTCTAAGCAAAAATGAGTGCTAAATTATTTAGCACTCATTTTTGCTTATTTCTATTGCACGCGTGGGACATTTGCGGTACGCTTTTAACACATTCTCGCGTTCGTTTTCTGGAATAAATTGTTGTCGAGCATGCGGCTCGTCTTTAAAAAGGACAATCCCATGATCATCATAATCAAATATATTGGGCGCATAAACTTGACAAAGTCCACAAGCAATACATTTTTCAGGAACTAAACGTGATTGCATAAACAGTGACACATCCTATCTAAAAGAGGTTTACTATGGAAGCAACTTTTATTTTAGCGTTATTATCTCATGGATACAAGGTACGTGCATCAACTTTGTATCATCTTTTAAAAGGCAAACGGACTAGTTCTGTTTTGATTTATGGTTTTTTATATGATTGTTTACGGTTCATTGGCTGGTGGCCAACGATTTCCGAACAAGCCTTTTTTCAATTTCTTGAAAAACTTTCGAAGGCGAAACAAATTCAGTATCACAAAGAGACAAATGAAATTCAACTAACAAAAGAAGGGCAACTATTTTTAAAGGAGCACCATTTTTCGTTGCTGGATTATCCTGCAATTGATCTTTATCGTTTTGGCAGAAGTGATCGAGAAAGTTGGCAACTCATTCAATTTGCCGTGCAAGTGACTTCGTATTTATCATTTGAGGAAAAACAGTATATTCCACTTTTATCAACACCGATTCCGCAACTATATTTGAAACGATGGTTACAACAAGACAAGAAAGAGCAGCGCGTTCAATCAATCAAAGAAGAACTGTTGCGAGGGTTTGAGTTACTACCTGAAGCAGAAAGCGACTATTTGGTTGCGCAACTTTCTGGTTATCAGCAAACTGGCAAAGTTCCTCAGCAATTAACAAGCCATAAGACAGCTCTTGAACAGCGTTTGTGGCACACGCAAGCGGTTCATCATTTACTGCAGTTGATAATGTACGGAGGAAACTATCCTGCTTTACAAACGCTTGTATGGCCGTATCTAGAAAAAAATCTAAACCAAAGTATGCAAGAAACCCAACGATTGTTAACGGAAGGCAAGACGCTTCAAGAAATTGCTGAGCAGCGAAAAATAAAACCGAGTACCATTCATGACCATCTATTAGAGTTGGCTATTCAAGGGCAGCTGCAGGCGTCTGTTTATCTTGAAAAGGAGGCAATGCTCCAAAAATTGGCTCAAATAGAACAAGATCCGCGGTTGTGGGTGTATCGGGATTGGCGAGCGCAAGAAGCGACGCTTTCTTATTTAGATTTCCGCTTATATCAAATCCAACAAATTTGGCAAGAAAAGGAGTGAGTGTTGTTGACATTAGAACAAGAATTATTCACTCGATTTGGTTATGCAGCGTTTAAGCCTGGTCAAAAAGAAGTGATTACAAACTTACTTGACGGTATGAATACATTGGCTGTTTTGCCAACAGGCACCGGTAAATCATTGTGTTATCAATTTGTGGGCCAGAAGTTAGAGGGACTAACGGTAATTGTTTCTCCTTTACTTTCGTTAATGGAAGATCAGGTGCGTCAATTACAAAGACAAGGAATTAAAGGTGCGGTTGCCTTAAACAGTACGTTACAGTATTCAGAAAAGCGTTATATTTTAGCGAAAATGTTCCAATATGATTATCTGTTTTTAAGCCCAGAAATGCTTTTGCAGCAAGAAGTACTTAGTGTGTTACAACGCCAAAAAATTGCATTATTTGTGGTGGATGAAGCCCATTGTGTTTATCAGTGGGGCGTCGATTTTCGCCCTGAATATAGTAAATTAGATCTGGTCCAAAAACAGCTAGACTTTCCTTTGACCTTGGCGTTAACTGCCACAGCGACACCCGTTGTACAGCACGCAATTATAAAACAATTATTTTCTCATGGTAGCTATCAAGAAGTTCTTTCTTCAGTGAATCGAAAAAATATTGGCTTGTTCGTGAAGGAAACGTTAGAAAAAGAAGAAGTATTACTAGATTACTTATCTAAAACGGCTGGTAAAATCATTATCTATTGCGCCACGCGCAACAAAACAGAACAAATCAGTCAACTTATTCAGGCGAAAACCAGTTTTAAGGTAGCCTATTATCATGGGGGCTTGGAGGCTAGTGAACGTAGTCGCTTGCAAGAACAATTTATTGATAATCAAATCGATATTCTTTGTGCAACGAATGCTTTTGGGATGGGAATCGACAAACCTGATGTTCGTGGAGTGATTCATTTTGATTTGCCTGATAGCTTAGAAAATTACCTGCAAGAAATCGGGCGAGCTGGACGTGATGGTCAAAAAAGTTGGGCGCTATTATTGTATAAAAAAGGGGATGAATTTATTCATCGGTTTTTCTTAGAAGAGACAAGAGCGAATCGAGCGACATTAAAATCGCTGATTGAAGGAGAAGAACAAGCAGGTTTGTTAGAAAATGCCACCGAGTTACAACAAAAATGGGTTCAAGGCTATTTAGCCAAGGATTATTCTTTTGAAGAGCTAGAGCATCGTTTAGAGGAGAAAGAAAAAGATCGTCAAGCGCAATTAAGAGGGATGCTGACGTATATTGAAACCACAACCTGTCGAAGAACGTTGATTCAAACTTATTTTCAAGAACCGATTGTCAAACAATCACCGGAAACTTGTTGTGATAATTGTGCGTTATTCTTTGACATTTACCAAGATTCAATAGTAAAATCGAACAAGACCAGCAATCAAAATGAAGGAGGTTGGCGTTCTAAATTTCTAAAATTATTTAAAGAACGTGATTAATTCATTTTTTTAGTCGGCAGTTGGCAAAAGCTATGATATAATAACAAGCGAGAGAAGTTTAGGAGGAAATTAGCAGTGAGTAAAAAGGACAAAAAGAAAAACCAAGCTCGTGAGCCATGGGAACAATCAATTTATGAACCTGATCAAAATGGTGGTGGTTCTCGTTTAGCAAAACGCCAACAGCAACGAGGAAATTCATTATTTCTAACTGTTTTAGTTATTTTGCTATTATTAATTATTGCCATTCCAATTGGGACTTTCTTATGGATGATGCAAGACAAGAAACCGAACGAAAGTGCTAGCAAAAATAGCCAGCCATCTTCTTCATTAGTCCAATCATCATCAAAAGAGAAGAAAAAAGAAAGTACGTCAAAATCAGTGGAAAGCTCAGAACCAGCAAGCAGCCAACCAGCTGAAAATACAACACCTTCAAGTTCTGATGCTGCTGCACAGCAACAACAGGACCAACAAGCACAACAGCAACAACAACAACAACAAGAGCAGCAACAACAAGAAGCTCAAAATCAACAACAGCAACAAGCGCAGAACCAACAACCTGTTTATGATACCGTTCAAAGTGGCGAAGGGGCACGTCAAGTTGCCGAACGTAACGGAATGACATTAGAACAAATTTTAGCGTTAAATCCTGGGATTGATACATCTGTGTTTTATCCAGGACAACCATTACGTATTAAATAATCCAGAAAAAGAGGTTTGGACAGCACTTTCAAGGCTAAACCGCGACGAATGATTACATGAGAATGCCAATAAGCAGAAATTTCCGAAAGATGTTTTGCGTCTTTCGAGGGATTTCGGCTTATTGCTTTTTCGTTAGAAACTCGTCATCAGTTTAAATCCAAGTTCTTTTCTTCTGATTTTAATATAAAAGAAGAAGCGCATTTTAAAGGATGCATATCAGTTAAGGAGTTTTTTCATGGGGAAAATCAGTATTGCTATTGACGGACCAGCTTCGTCAGGCAAAAGTACAGTTGCAAAAATTTTAGCAAAACAATTGAATTATGTGTATTGTGACACGGGGGCCATGTACCGAGCGATTACGTATTTGGCCTTGCAAAATCAAATCGACATTCAAGCGGAAGAGCCATTAGTAGCGCTTTGTGTCAACCACACTATTTCTTTTCAGCAAGCAGAGAATGGCCAACGTGTTTTTATCGATGGTCATGAAGTGACCGAAGCGATTCGCCAGCCAGATGTAACGAATGCTGTTTCAGCTGTTTCAAAACATGCAAAAGTTAGAGAAGAAATGGTGGCGTTACAACAGAAAATTGGTCAAGCCGGCGGAGTTGTCATGGATGGTCGAGATATTGGTACTGCAGTTCTACCAAAGGCCGAAGTAAAGATATTCTTGGTGGCTAGCGTTGAAGAACGTGCAGAACGTCGTTTTAAAGAAAATCAAGAAAAAGGGATTGAGACGGATTTTGAAACCTTGAAGGCGGAGATTGAACGTCGGGATTATTTAGATTCAACCAGAGAAGTATCACCCCTTGTCCAAGCAAGTGATGCTGTGAAAATCGATACAACAGGGTTGACGATTGAAGAAGTCGTCGCCGCCATACAAAATGTGATTAAACAAAAAGGTTTTGAACTTTTTTAAAGAATTTTAAGAAAAATAGAAGAAATCGCTTTATTTTTTTACAAAAATCTCGTACTATGTAAGTATATATAGCTAAGTTTTGGAATTTTTGTTGGCATAGGAGGATAAGAGGCATGACAGATTTTGAAGACAAACAAGTAGCAAACAACGAAACAATGGAAGATGCAATGAACAGCGTTCAAGAAGTCAGTGTTGGCGATATTGTTAAAGGCGAAGTTTTAGCCATTGAAGACAAACAAGTTGTTGTCGGCATTGAAGGAGCGGGCGTTGAAGGCGTTGTTCCTGCAAAGGAATTATCGACTTTACCAGTTGAAGATGTACACGAACTTGTGAAAGTCGGTGATGTGTTAGATTTAGTTGTTATCACATCAATTGGCAAAGATAAAGAAAACGGCAGTTATTTACTGTCAAAACGCCGTTTAGATGCTAAAAAAGTTTGGGAAGAAATTGAACAAGATTTCCAAGCGGGCAAAGTAATCGAAGCACCTGTTACAAATGTTGTTAAAGGTGGTTTGGTTGTTGATGTTGGTGTTCGCGGATTTGTTCCTGCCTCAATGGTTGAAGATCATTTTGTTGCAGATTTTTCTGAATATAAAGGTCAAACACTAGCATTTAAAATTATTGAAATCGAACCTTCAGAAAACCGCTTAATTCTTTCACATAAAGCAGTTGTTGAAGCTGAAAAAGAATCGAAAAAAGAAGAATTACTTTCTTCTTTACATGACGGAGACGTTGTTGAAGGGAAAGTAGCTCGTTTAACAGATTTCGGCGCATTCATTGATTTAGGTGGCGTGGATGGTTTAGTTCATGTTTCTGAAATTGCTCATCAGCATGTGGGCAAACCAAGTGATGCGTTAACTGTTGGCGAAGACGTTCAAGTAAAAATTCTTTCAATTAATCCAGATGAAGGACGTATTTCTTTATCTATTAAAGAAACATTGCCTGGACCATGGACAGATATCGAAACAAAAGCAGCCGCTGGGACTGTTTTAGATGGCACAGTAAAACGCCTAACAAGCTTCGGTGCCTTTGTGGAAGTTTTCCCTGGTGTGGAAGGATTAGTGCATATTTCTCAAATTTCTCACAAGCATATTGCAACGCCTCATGAAGTCCTTCATGAAGGGGATCAAGTACAAGTGAAAGTTTTAGAAGTTAATCCAGAGGAACATCGTATTGCTTTAAGTATCAAAGCGTTAGAACCAAAACCTGAGTCTCAAGAAGAACCAAAAGAAGAACAGGAATATGAATTGCCTGAAGAAAATACTGGTTTTACCATGGGCGATATTTTAGGTGACGCTTTATCTGACGCGAAAGAAGAGGAATAACCCGTTACTTTCTTGAAATTTATGAGTTTGACATAGCCGTAAACAGATCGGCTATGTCAAACTCATTTTTTCTTGAATTGGTTAGAAAATCAGCAGAAACTAAAACTTTTCTTGCACTTTAAGGTTTGATTAGGTAAACTAGTAAGGATTGAAATTCTCAAGGAGGGAATCAAATGGCAAATCCAACTATTGCGATTGTCGGTAGACCGAATGTCGGTAAATCGACTATTTTTAACCGCATTGCCGGTGAGCGTATCTCGATTGTAGAAGATACTCCTGGCGTAACACGCGACCGTATTTATACAACTGGAGAATGGTTAGGGCGTGAATTTAGTATTATTGATACCGGTGGGATTGATTTAGGTGACGAACCATTTATGGATCAAATCAAACACCAAGCAGAAATTGCGATTGATGAAGCAGATGTGATTATCTTTGTTGCTAGTGGTCGTGAAGGAATTACTGATGCAGATGAGTTAGTAGCAAAAATTTTATATCGTAGTAATAAACCAGTGATCTTAGCTGTTAATAAAGTTGACAATCCTGAAATGCGTAATGATATTTATGAATTTTATGCTTTAGGACTAGGGGATCCTTTCCCAGTTTCTGGTAGTCATGGTTTAGGCATTGGCGATGTGTTAGACGAAGCAGTTAAACATTTTCCTAACACTTCAGAAGAAGAGGACGAAGATACAATTAAATTCAGTTTAATCGGGCGTCCAAATGTCGGTAAATCATCATTGATTAATGCTATTCTTGGTGAGGATCGCGTGATTGTTTCAGATATTGAAGGAACAACGCGAGATGCAATCGATACGTATTTTGAATCTGAAGAAGGTCAAAAGTTCTTAATGATTGATACGGCTGGTATGCGTAAACGTGGGAAAGTATACGAATCAACTGAAAAATATAGCGTCATGCGCGCAATGCGGGCGATTGAACGCTCAGACATTGTTTTAATGGTCTTGAATGCAGAAGAAGGTATTCGTGAGCAAGACAAGCGTGTGGCGGGCTATGCCCATGAAGCAGGTCGCGGTATTATTATCGTGGTCAACAAATGGGATACAGTCAAAAAAGATACAAATACAATGCGTGATTTTGAAGCGGAAATTCGTGATGAATTCCAATATTTAGATTATGCACCCATTATTTTTGTGTCTGCATTAACCAAACAACGTTTAAACAAACTGCCTGAACTAATTGAAACAGTAAGTATGAATCAAAACTTACGGATTCCTTCAGCGTTGTTAAATGACGTTGTAATGGATGCTGTAGCAATTAATCCAACACCAACCGATAAAGGAAAACGTTTGAAGATTTTTTATGCAACACAAGTGGCAGTCAAACCACCTACATTTGTTATTTTTGTCAACGAAGAAGAACTAATGCACTTTTCTTATGCCCGGTTTTTAGAAAATCAAATCAGAAAAGCATTTACGTTTGAGGGCACGCCAATTAAAATCATTCCGCGACGCCGAAAATAGTGCATTCTACCATACTTTTTTTAGATATTCAAATAAATTTATCAACTTTGAGAAAAAATGATTATTTTTTGAAAAAACTGGTTAAAATACACTAAAAACCTTGCTATTACAACTTTCTTATGCTATCTTGTTAACAGAATATTGAACCAGATCAATATTTGCTGTCTGTTTTTGGACCACTCAAAAATAGACGGAACTTTAGGTGTGTAAAAACATCGTATCTCTTATAGAGGAGGTGAAATGATCCATGGCAAATAAAGCAGAATTAATCGAAAACGTTGCATCTTCAACTGGTTTAACTAAAAAAGATGCTACTGCAGCAGTAGACGCTGTCTTTTCAACAATTCAAGAAACTCTTGCTAAAGGTGAAAAAGTTCAATTAATCGGTTTTGGTAACTTTGAAGTTCGCGAACGCGCAGCTCGTAAAGGACGTAACCCACAAACTGGACAAGAAATTCAAATCGCTGCAAGCAAAGTACCTGCATTCAAACCAGGTAAAGCATTGAAAGATGCAGTGAAATAAGACAGACAATTAGAACCCTTGGTTTCCAAGGGTTCTTTTTTGAATCATACATAAAAAATGTTATTTTAAGAGGTGGTCGAAACAGCACGCTAAAAGGCTAAATTGTAACGAACCTTGGGTGAGAAAAACGTGCTTCGCTCCGAGAATCAAGCGGGAACGGTTCGACACTCGCTCCTTGCTTTTTTGATAAAAAGAGAAAGATTTATGAATGAAGGACAAAAATAAGTTGTTGCCAGTAGCTGTTTTTTAGTGGTTATGCTAGACTTGGGGTGAAGGAAGAGGAAACAGTCTTAAGGTGGTGAATCAATGAAATACAACTATTCTAGAGGGGAAAACAAGGTCGCTATTATTTATGGAGAAACATTTGCTTCCGTCCTAAAAAAACGACCAGTAACGACGGAGTCAATCGTTGTTTTGGCGAATCAGCGTTACTATGATCTTTTTTCGGAGAAGATTAATTATGCCTTTGGGGAACAGTTGGGATTAAACTGGTATATTTGTCGCAATGATGTTCATTGCAATGACTTATCAGAATTAGAAAGTGTGTTACGTTTCTTAGCTGATTGGCCAGAAAATCAGGATGTTTTATTGATTGGTTTGGGTAATGAAGGGGTACTACAATTAACCGCATTTTTGCACCAAGTAAGTGAGTGTTCCTCCAAATGTTGGCTGATGCCTGTGTCTGTTCAAGCGTTACGCCAAGGACTTTTACCAAGTGTCACAATTCAGCAAGCACAGCATGCAACTATGCATATAGAAAATCATTCAGAAGAAATTTTGTTTGATAGTACCTTGACCAATAAAAAAGGTGCCGCTCCTTTAATTGATTTGCTCGTTTTTATTCGAGCGAGTCTTGTCTGTGATTATGCTTATTTACAAATGCTATACCAAACGTATCCAGATAAAAAACGGTTGAATCAAACGTCATTTAATGGTATTTTAGACGAGTTGTTATCCTTTTATGAACAAGCAGGGGAAAAAGTGGATCAATTTGGCCGAGTTTTTGAAGCGGCCTTTGCTACAACCGAAAATGGCCATTTGTTATCAGGTCCCATGAAACGATTATTGGGATTATTGTTACAAGTTTTATGGAGCCAGCAAGTCAATCACTTTGACTTTCAATTTAAAAATTTTATCGTTTGGTTTATTCGCTTAGGTTTTCCGGTGGCGTTTCCAAAAGAAATTTTAAGTGCTGATTACGCAGAACAAGTCTTGGCTCACACAGAAACACTAGGTCCTCCTATGGTGTTGGAAAAAATCGGTCAACTAGGAGCAACTTTAAAGCCAACGCCCGATCAACTGTTAACAACGATTGAAAGATACCAAGAAATTTTAAAAGAGATTTGAGGGGAAATTATGTCATATAGTGAAAAAATGGTTCAAGCATTACAAGCTGAAAATTTAGCAGAAGCACAGTTGATGTTTGAAGAAGCATTAAAGAAAGATGATGAAAATACCTTAGCTGATTTAGGGGAAACGTTATTATCTTTAGGTTTTCTAGAAGAAGCCAAACAAATTTTCCAACAATTGTTGGAAAAATTTCCCGATGCAGATGGCTTAAACATTCCATTAGCAGAAATCGCCATTGAAAATAATGAAATAGATGACGCATTCATCTATTTAGAAAAAATTCCAGAAACTAGTGACAGTTATGTCCAAAGCCTCTTAGTTACTGCGGATTTGTACCAAGTTTTAGGGATTCCAGAAGTCAGTGAAGCGAAATTAAAAGAAGCAGCCAATCTTATGCCAGAAGAGCCGTTAATTCAATTTGCTTTGGGAGAACTATACTTTACAAATGGTCAATTTGTCGAGGCTATTACTCGTTATCAAAGCATTGTAGAAAGCGGGACAGCACAAATCTCTGCTATTTCCTTGAATGAACGCTTAGGAAGTAGTTACAGCATGTTAGGTGATTTTGAAGAAGCAGTTCCTTATTTGGAAGCCGCGGTCAAAGAAGAACAAACAGACGATCGTTTATTCCAGTTAGCTTTCACTTATTTACAGTTACATGAGAATCAAAAAGCCATTGCGTTGTTCCAGCAATTAAAAACACTAAATCCACATTATCAATCACTTTATCTATATTTAGCGGAAGCGCTCCAAGAAGAAGAGCAATTAGAGGAAGCAAAAGCGGTGATCGAAGAAGGAATTGCGGAAAATCCCTTCCAAGTAGAGTTATACCAATTTGCCTCTGAAAATGCCTATCGCTTACACGATATTGCTGGTGCTGAAAACTGGTTGTTAAAAGCTTTGGAATTAGGTGAGAAAACAGATGAAAGTCGTTTGACCTTAAGTAATCTCTACATCACGGAAGAGCGTTTTGAGGAAGTAATTACTATTTTAAATGATTTAGAGGAAACGGATCATCCTTATGCTGAATGGAACTTAGCAAAAGCGTACAACGAATTAGAAGACTTTGCCGTCGCTAAAGTTCATTACGAACAAGCAGCGCAAGAATTGTCTCACGAACCAGAATTTCTAAAAGAATACGCATTGTTCTTACGAGAAGAAGGCGAACTTGAAAAAGCAAAACACTTGTTGCACCATTATTTGGAACATGAACCTGGTGATGTCGACATGCAATCTGTGCTAGCAGATATGGAAGAAAGATAGGAAACGACGATGTTTGTTAGTTTATCAGAAAAGAAAAAATTTTTAACTTGGTTAGTGAATACCGTGCCTTTTGGAAGAAGAGAAGTACTGTGGATTTTAAATTACTTATTAACGCACGATGCGATTTTAAATAATGTTCATTTTGTTGAGAACGTAGAAAAAACCGATCGGGGGATTCGTGTGGTAGCGGATGGTTTAGGTAAGGAGCCGTTATTGCTTTTTATCCAAGCACAAGAATTTACAGATCCGGAACAAATTTTTCACGAGATTCGGATGAATTGGCGGAAAGCTCTTTATTTAGAATGTGTATTTCCAGAGGCTTGGCAAACGAGCCAGTATTTATCTGTTTTAGAAGATAATCCGTTTGCGCCATGGAATGAACAAGTGGATCAGGAAGTTGCCAGAGCGATTGATCAATACTTTAAGCAAGAAGAACAAACGCAACGAATGGCATTACTTAAAGCTCAAATTGATGATGCTTTAGAAACAGGCAACAAAGAAGCGTTTTTAGAATTATCCGATGAATTAAATCGTTTGAAACAACAATAAATAAAACCCAGCATTTTCAATAAATGCTGGGTTTTATTTATTGTTTTAATTTAAAGCGCCGTTGTTTGCTGGGTTTTGCATAAGTAAAGCCTTCGCCAATTGCTTCATGTACGTTAATGATGGACACAAAGGCTTTTTCATCTATTTCATTAGCAATCCGTTTGACTTCCATTATTTCTCGAGGACTGACTACCGTGTAGAGAACCCGTTTTTCCACTTGTGAATAAGCACCTTCACCATTTAAATATGTTACTCCGCGTTCTAAAGAAGCCATTAAACTTTGACCGATTTCTTCGGAATGATTGGAAACAATTAAAATTCCTTTCGCAGCATAGGCTCCATCGAGTACAGAATCAACAACACGACTGAAAACAAAGGACACAATTAAAGTATACATCATTCGTTTGACATCAATATAGGTTAACGAGAGGAGTAAGACTGCAACATCAAAAAGTAACAACGAACGGCCCATGCTAATCCCAAAGTATTTTTCGAAAATGCGGGCAATGACGTCGGTCCCACCAGTGGTTCCGCCTACGCGGTAAACAAGGCCACTCCCGAATCCTGCGGCCAAACCAGCTAAGAGAGCAGCAATCAATAAATCATGATCTAAATTAATTTCAACAGGAAATTTTTGCCAAAACCACAAAAATACCGATAACGACACGGTACCAATTAGCGTATAATAGAGGGAACGTTTGCCTAAAATTTTACCACCAATTAATAAGAGCGGAATATTGATTAATAATGTCGTATATGCTGGGTTAAAATGAAATAAGGCTCTTAAAATCAAAGTAATCCCCGTGACACCACCTTCGGCCAGGTCATTGGCAATATTGAAAGTAACCAAACCAAAGGCATAGATACAGCTTCCTAATACAATAAATAACACATCTTTAAAATAAAATCTTTGTTCTTCCATTTAATCACGTCCTTTTACAGTATAAACTGTATCATTCTCTATATAAAACAACAAGTAGAACCTTTCCAGATAGCCAAGTTTTTGATAAGATGTAGGAGGTAGAGTAAGAAAGGTTGGGGTAAAATGTCAGAATCAGAACAACGTAGTTTGCAATCGATGCAAACAGAAGTTGATGATTATATTCAACAGTTTAAAACAGGCTATTTTTCACCATTAGGACAAATGGCTCGTTTGACGGAAGAGGTCGGAGAATTAGCCCGTGAAGTCAATCATTATTATGGTGAAAAACAGAAAAAAGCAGACGAAAAACCAAAGACAGTATCAGAGGAACTTGGAGATGTCTTTTTTGTATTGATTAGCATGGCAAATTCTTTAGAGATTGATTTAACCGAAGTTTTTGAAGAAAATATGGCCAAATTTAACAAGCGGGATCGCTATCGCTTTGAAAGAAAGGATGGGAAAACACATGATTAAAATAATTGTCGCTGGGTTTAAAGGACGGATGGGCAGTACTGCTACACAAATGGTCTTAGAAACCGCAGACTTTGAATTAGTAGGTGTGTATGATCCTCATGAAGCACAAGAAACTGTTTCTTTCAATGATGAAACAGCAATTCCCGTTTTTCAGCGCTTAGAAGAAGTCCTAGCTGTCAAACCAGATGTTTGGATTGATTTTACGGTTCCTGAAGCCGCCTATCCAAATACGCGTTTTGCGTTGGAACACGGTATGGCGCCTGTTGTTGGGACTACAGGCTTTACGGAAGAACAAATCAACGAATTGACAAACCTATCTCGAGAAAAAGCCATCGGCGGCTTAATTGCGCCAAACTTTGCAATTGGGGCAGTTTTAATGATGCAATTTGCCCAAAAAGCGGCGCAGTATTTTCCAGATGTGGAAATCATTGAATTACATCATGATAACAAATTGGATGCACCGAGTGGAACGGCTATAAAAACTGCAGAAATGATTCAAGAAGTTCGGCCAGCAAAAAAACAAGGGAATCCGCAAGAGGTAGAATCAATACCAGGGGCACGCGGGGCTGATTTCGAGGGTCTGCGAATCCATAGTGTCCGCTTACCTGGTTTAGTGGCACACCAACAAGTCCAATTTGGCAGTGTAGGTGAAGGGCTCACTATTCGGCATGATTCTTATGATCGGCGTTCATTCATGACAGGAGTAGCGTTAGCTTGTCGGCAAGTGGTACAGAGAACAGAACTACTTTACGGATTGGAACAGATGCTATGAAATTGACAACTATTCCAAACGAATTTAAAGAAGCCGATCCCGTTATTCGTGAAATCAATGCACAGGGCTTTGAAGCGTATTTTGTCGGGGGCAGTGTCCGTGATGCTTTATTAAATAAACCAATCCATGATGTCGATATTGCGACAAGTGCCTATCCAGAAGAAATCAAGCAAATTTTTAAACGAACCGTTGATGTGGGTATCGAACATGGTACAGTCCTTGTATTGATGGAAGACCAACAGTATGAAGTAACAACCTTTCGTACCGAGTCAACTTATCAAGACTTTCGCCGACCAGATGAAGTCACCTTTGTTCGCTCCTTGAAAGAAGATTTAAAACGGCGAGATTTTACGATTAATGCCTTGGCGCTTGACAGCACAGGCGAAATCATTGATTTATTTGATGGTATCGAAGATTTAACTAATCAAACCATTCGTGCAGTCGGTAATCCCCATGAGCGGTTTCATGAAGATGCTCTGCGGATGATGCGGGGCTTACGCTTTGCTAGCCAATTAGATTTTAAAATTGAAGAAAAAACCTTAGCCGCTATCGCTGAATTTCATCCTTTATTGGAAAAAATTTCAGTAGAACGCATTACAATTGAATTTGTAAAAATGCTTTTAGGGGTTAATCGACAAGGTGGCTTAGCTCCGTTTATTGAAACAGAATGCTATCAATACTGTCCAAAATTACGAGAACAAGGGGCTGGACTTTTTCGTTTAATGGACTTGCCTGCTCGTCAAATTGAAACAGAAGCAGAAGCGTGGACGTTACTTATCCAATCATTGAATTTACCAGAAGCAGAAATTCGCTCCTTCTTAAAGGCTTGGAAACTTTCAAATCAATTAATCCAAAACGTTTCACAATTAGTACGCGGTTTGCGTTTTCGCTTGAGTAACGACTGGCAGCCAATGATGCTTTATGAATTAGGCGAAGAATCAGCAGTACTTGTTGAAAGGCTTTTATATTATTACCAACAAGAGAGTCAAGTACAAGTAACAAAAGAGTTAGTTAAGGCATTACCCATCCACCAAAGACATGAATTGGCCATAACAGGAAAAGACCTTTTAGCCGTCTTAGAAGAAACACCAGGCAAATGGTTAGGGGAACTGATTGCTGAAATCGAGCAACACGTTGTTGAAGGTAGCTTAGAGAATAAACAAGAAGTTCTGCTTTCGTTTGCCAAAAAACAACGTTCAAAAGGAGAGAAAGCATAATGCCAACAGAAATGTTTACAAAAGAATTTTTGGTGAAAGAATCACAAACGGCTAAAATGCTCGGTTCTGGTGACTTAGAAGTTTTAGGAACCCCTGCTTTAGCTGCCATGGTTGAACAAACAGCCAAAGAAGCTGTGAAGGAGCAATTATCAGTTGGGGAAACAACTGTCGGAACGGTGTTAGAATTGCGCCACTTATATCCATCCGCGGTAGGGGCGACAATCGTTGTTACGATGACCAGCATTGAACAGACTGCACACAAAATACGCTATGAATTTGTTGCTTATGAAGGAGAACGACAAATTGCCAAAGGTTCTCACCAACGTGCAGTAGTTGAGATTGATTCTTTTTTAAAAAGAATAACAAAAGATTAAGAATCTACAGCGAAAGTTTGTGACCGTTTATCAAAAGTATGGTAAACTAATAATGTAAGAAATTATTTTTAAGTAAGGAGATTTGTGCTATGGCTAGAGAAATGACAGGACTTAAATTTTATTTCAGAAATGGTGAAACTTGGACGATTGATCGTCGTTTTATTGGTGATTTATGGATCAAACATATTACAACAAGTTTTGGCCGTATCCATGGTAGTGAATTTGTTGAAATTCATCCATGTGAAGGGTTCAAAATTGAAATTTTCCAAGAAGGAGATCATGTTCAAACCCACGATATTAACTTAGGTGGCTTAGAATTAGGGATGTTCTCTCGTGCTTTAAAATATGAAGATATCGAACGTATGGAAATTCTTTACAAAAATGGCACACCAGATTTAGTTTATTTCCCTTACAAAGATAAAACAGATGAGGGCTTGGATAACATCTATCAATCTACAAAAGTCAGCGAAAAAACTAAAAACTTATACATTGTTATCGACCCAACACAAACAGTTGACGATGTATACGCTGAAGAATTAAAATAATTTTTGCCCCACAGGAATCAGTGAAATGACTGGTTCCTGTGGCTTTTTTAGTCTTTTGGCGAATAAAATAACATTGGTTTTAATGAAATAGTCAAAAAAATAAGGGAATAAGTGTTGACACATGTTTTTTCTAGCGGTATACTGTTAACAATTCTTAATTAAATCAGTTTTGGAGTGATTCTTATGACAACAACGAAGAAAAACCATACACAACTGAATAACTTTTACTTTAGCTATTTTAGATAGGTTTGTATTCATAACATTATGGGTACAGACAACAAACGTTTGTATCTATAATGGCTAGGGAAATTTAAGATGACTTTCAGCCATGTAGATTTAAGAAAATCTATAGTGGCTTTTATATTGCTTTTTTGTAGGGTATTCACTGTAGATTTTTCTTAAAATTTACTGTGAATATCCTTTTTGTTTGGCCAAAAATTAGGATTTCAGAAACTTACTAAAAAAATTTCGTAAAGGAGCACACAGGATGAAAGAAATAACTGGAGCCACTCGTTTAGCTGGGCTATTCGCGAAACCCAGCCGACACAGTATTTCACCGTTGATTCATAATACAGCATTTCAAAATTTAGGAGTTGATGCTCGGTATCTGGCGTTTGACGTTGGACAAGAGACATTGCCACAAGCAATTGAAGCGATTCGAACGTTTCACATGTTAGGGGCCAACTTATCAATGCCCAATAAAGTGGCGGCTGTAAGTTATATGGATGAACTAAGTCCTACCGCTCAACTGGTTGGCGCAATTAATACGATTGTCAACAAAGATGGAAAACTTTACGGAGACAGCACGGATGGTACTGGTTTTATGTGGAGTTTGAAAGAGAAAAAGGTTGACGTTTTTCAGAATAAAATGACCATCTTAGGAACAGGTGGTGCAGCCTTATCAATCATTGCCCAAGCTGCTTTAGATGGCGTGAAAGAAATCGCCGTTTACAACAGGAAAAGCGCGGGCTTTAACGACAGTCAAAAAAAACTGGCAAATTTCACTGAACGAACCAACTGTGTAATTCATTTAAACGATTTAGCGGATACTGAAAAACTAGCAAAAGATGTTGCTGAAAGCGTCTTGTTAGTTAATGCAACGAGTGTGGGTATGCATCCACATGCGCATAGTAGTCCTATAGAAAATTATGCAATGATTCAACCGAAGTTATTTGTGTATGATGCTATTTATAATCCCAGAGAAACACAGTTATTAAAAGAAGCCCGTTTACGTGGTGCAGAAACAAGCAACGGCTTGGACATGCTACTTTATCAAGGAGCTGCTGCTTTTGAACAATGGACAGGACAAAAAATGCCTGTATCAGTCGTAAAACGTAAAATTGAAAATAGATAAAAAGAGCGCCGTTTAAAGGCATGAGGAGAGAATATAATGATCGTAATTATGAAAGAAAATGCAACCGAAAAGCAAATGAAACAAGTCATTGATTTAGTAACAGGTGCAGGCTTAACTACTCAAACAAGTCAAGATAATGGAAAAACAGTGATAGGCTTGATTGGTGATACAGAAAAATTAGTTGAAGCAGAGTTAACAGCATTAGAAGGCGTGGAAAAAAGTGTTCGCATTTCGTTGTCTTACAAACTAACGAGTCGTTTATTTCATCCAGAGAATACAGTGGTTGATGTGAACGGTGTTAAAATCGGTGACGGCAGTATGACCATGATGGCGGGCCCTTGTTCAATCGAAAGCTTAGATCAGATTCGTGAATGTGCGCGAATTGCTAAAGCTGGAGGTGCAACAATTTTACGAGGTGGTGCATTCAAACCTAGAACGTCGCCATACGCTTTCCAAGGACTAGAAGAAGAAGGACTGAAATACATTCGCCAAGCGGCTGATGAATTAGATATGCAAGTCATTACAGAAGTGATGGATGAAGCGAATTTAGAACTTGTCGCAAAATACAGTGACATTTTACAAATCGGTGCGCGCAACATGCAAAATTTCAAGTTATTACAAGCGGTTGGTAAAACTGGAAAACCTATCGGCTTAAAACGCGGGATTGCTGGTACGATTGATGAATGGCTAAACGCAGCTGAATACATTGCTGCGCAAGGAAATTTCAATGTGATCTTCATTGAACGTGGGATTCGTACGTACGAAACCGCTACGCGCAATACACTTGATTTAAGTGCGGTGCCTTTAATTAAAAAATTAAGTCATTTTCCAATTATTGTTGATCCGAGTCATGGTGTTGGTATCTGGGATTTAGTACCGCCAATGGCCCGAGCAGGTGTTGCTTCAGGTGCGGACGGCTTGATTGTAGAAATTCACCCAGATCCAGCGAATGCGTGGTCAGATGGGCCACAATCCTTGAATGAAAAAACTTACCTACGTATGATGAAAGAAGTTCATATCATCGAAAAAGCAATGAAAGAAATTAATGCTTTAGAAGATTAGTAAAGACAGAGGAGTAGAGGACATGAAATTAACCGTAACGTTACCTACACATTCATATGATTTAACCATCGAAACAGGTGCCTTAGATAAAATTGGCACCTGGGTACGTAGCCTGTGGCAGCCACAACGGGTAGCGATTATTACCGATGAAACGGTGAATAAATTATATGGCGCAGCTGTTGAGAAAGAATTGCAAGCTGCTGGTTTTGAAACATCATTGATTGCTGTAGCGGCAGGTGAACAAAGTAAGAGCCTCGAAACAGCTCAGCTTCTTTATGATTTTTTAGCGGAACAGCAATTGACTCGAAGTGATGGTCTAATTGCTTTAGGTGGAGGCGTTGTGGGAGATCTAGCTGGATTTGTCGCTTCAACCTATATGCGCGGTATTCACTTTTTGCAAGTACCAACAACCTTACTGGCACAAGTAGATAGTAGCATTGGAGGTAAAACAGCGGTTAACACTAAAAAAGCCAAAAATCTTGTCGGTACTTTTGCCCAACCAGATGGGGTTTTAATTGATCCTAATACACTTAAAACATTAGAACCTAGACGTGTGCGTGAAGGAATTGCAGAAATTGTAAAATCAGCAGCTATCGCTGATGTTGAATTGTGGCACCGTTTATCCTCTTTGGAAAATGAACAAGATTTAGTGGCACATGCAGAAGAAATTATCACGGCCTGTTGCAAGATTAAACGTGATGTCGTCGAAGAAGATGAATTAGATTTGGGCTTACGTTTGATTCTGAATTTTGGGCATACGATTGGCCACGCATTAGAAAATACAGCTGGTTACGGGGTGATTGCTCACGGTGAAGGCGTTTCTTTAGGAATGATTCAAATAACTCAAGTCGCAGAACAACGAGGGCTTTCCCCACTTGGGACTACCCAAGAGTTGGTCACCATGCTAGAAAAGTTCGATTTACCAGTAACGACAGATCGTTGGCCAGAAGAACGTCTCTATCAAGCAATTACACATGATAAAAAAACACGTGGGGGACAGATTAAAATCATTGTCTTAGAAAAAATTGGTCAAGCGAAAATTGTCTCTTTACCAACGGAAGAAATTCGAGCATTTTTAAACAGAGAAGGAGGAATTTAAGATGCGCTTTATTACAGCAGGTGAATCACATGGACCTGAATTAACTGCTATTATTGAAGGCTTACCAGCCGGCTTGCCTTTAAGTAGCGAAGAGATTAACCGAGAATTAGCAAGACGTCAAGGCGGTTACGGTCGTGGGGGACGGATGAAAATTGAAAAAGACCAAGTACGTATTACTTCGGGCATTCGGCATGGTAAAACACTTGGCTCACCAGTAACGTTGATTGTCGAAAACAAAGACTGGAAAAATTGGACCTCCGTGATGTCAGTAGAGCCAGTTCCTGAAAAACAAAAGAAAATCCGCCGCGTCAGCAAACCACGTCCAGGACATGCTGATTTAGTCGGTGGCATGAAATATCAACATGATGATTTACGGAATGTTTTAGAACGGTCTTCGGCACGAGAAACAACGATGCGTGTGGCGATTGGTGCGGTTGCTAAAAAACTCTTAGCTGAACTGGATATCCAAGTCGCTGGGCATGTCGCGGTATTAGGCGGGATTGAAGCTACGATTCCTGAAAATTTAACGATTCGTGAAATTCAAGAACGATCTGAACAATCTGCCGTTCGCGTATTAGATCCTTCCGTAGAAGAAAAAATGAAAGAACTAATTGACCAAACCAAGAAAAATGGCGATACAATTGGTGGGGTAGTAGAAGTACTTGTGGGCGGCGTTCCAGCTGGTTTAGGTAGCTATGTTCAATGGGATCGTAAACTAGATGCCAAAATTGCGCAAGCTGTTGTAAGCATCAATGCTTTTAAAGGTGCTGAGTTTGGCATTGGATTTGAAATGGCGCAACGCCCTGGTAGTCAAGTGATGGACGAGATTGTTTGGGACGAAAGTACTGGTTATACCAGAACTTCCAACAATTTAGGTGGTTTTGAAGGAGGAATGACCAACGGAATGCCAATCATCGTTCGTGGTGTCATGAAACCTATTCCAACCCTTTATAAACCATTACAAAGCGTGAATATTGATACAAAAGAGCCTTATAAGGCCAGCGTTGAGCGCTCTGATAGCACGGCGGTACCGGCCGCTAGCGTTGTTTGTGAAGCCGTTGTTGCAACGGAAGTAGCGAAGGCTATGCTCGAAAAATTTGATAGTGACTCATTTGAACAAATGAAAGAAGCAGTGAAACGTTATCGTCTATATACTCAAAACTTTTAATGGAAGAAAGTCGCAAGTATATGGAGGGAAAAAATGAAGAAACGTATTTTAATCGTAGGATTAGGGCTAATCGGGAGTTCACTGGCTTTGTGTATCAAAAAAGGGCATCCAAACAGTGAGATTATCGGTTTCGATAATCAAGCGGAGTCAACTGAATTTGCTAAGAAAACGGGTCTAATTGACGAGGTAGCTGAATCTTTAACAAGTGGGGCAAGACGAGCAGAGATTATTTTTCTTTGTTCCCCAGTTAAAGCAACTTTAGTACAACTAGAAGAATTAAACCAATTATCACTAGAAACTGCTCTGATCACAGATGTGGGTAGTACCAAGGTGGAAATTAATCAGTTAGCAACAAAGCTTAACATGAAAAATTTTATTGGTGGTCATCCAATGGCTGGTTCACATAAATCCGGCGTAACAGCCGCTGATGAACGTTTGTTTGAAAATGCCTACTATATTTTTACCGATGACCATGGCGAAAAAAGCAAACAGATTCAGGAGTTACAAACGTTACTAAAAGGAACGCATGCGAAGTTTATTACGATGCCTGCACAGGAACATGATGAAATTACTGGTGCTCTAAGTCACTTGCCACATATTGTTGCCGCAGCTTTAGTGAACGAAAGTCAGCAACTGAATACCACTTACCCTAGAGCACAGCAGCTAGCGGCTGGAGGATTTAGAGATATTACTCGAATTGCTTCCTCTGATGCAACGATGTGGACGGATATTTTATTAAGCAATCGCTTAGTATTATTGGACTTACTAGAAAATTGGCAAAAAGAGATGACTACTGTTTGCCAATGGTTAACAGAAAAAAATGCCCCAGCTATTCGTAATTTTTTTGATAAGGCCAAAGAAACACGTGCTCAGTTGCCCATTCATAAAGAAGGCACAATCCCAGCTTTCTATGATCTGTTTGTTGATGTACCAGATCAAGCAGGAATCATTGCTGAAATTACGCAAATTTTAGGCGAAGCGGACCTTTCTCTTACAAATATTAAAATTTTAGAAACGAGAGAAGAAATCTATGGGATTCTTCAATTGTCTTTTAAAAATCAACCAGACTGCCAAGCTGCAAAACAAATTTTATTTAAAAAAACGAACTATACGTGTTACGAAAAATAAGAGGTGATGAGGGTGCAACTACGTACAAATGTGAAACATTTACAAGGGACTCTGATGGTTCCTAGCGACAAATCGATTTCCCATAGAAGTATTATGTTTGGAGCGATTTCTTCTGGAAAAACGACGATTACAAATTTTCTAAGAGGCGAAGATTGTTTAAGTACCTTAGCGGCGTTTCGTTCTTTAGGTGTGAACATTGAAGATGACGGGACGACAATCATCGTTGAGGGGCAAGGATTTGTAGGCTTAAAAAAGGCGAAGAATACAATTGATGTTGGAAATTCAGGGACAACAATTCGTCTGATGCTGGGCATTTTAGCTGGCTGTCCCTTTGAAACGCGCCTAGCTGGTGATGCGTCTATTGCCAAACGACCGATGAATCGTGTGATGCTTCCTTTAAACCAAATGGGAGCGGAATGTCAAGGGGTTCAGCAAACGGAGTTTCCGCCAATTTCTATTCGCGGGACTCAAAATTTGCAACCGATTGACTACACAATGCCTGTTGCAAGTGCTCAAGTGAAATCGGCTATTTTATTCGCCGCTTTGCAAGCCGAGGGCACTTCTGTAGTGGTTGAGAAAGAAAAGACACGTGATCATACAGAAGAGATGATTCGACAATTTGGTGGGACACTTGAAGTAGACGGTAAAAAAATTATGTTAACTGGACCGCAACAATTAACAGGTCAAAATGTGGTAGTTCCTGGTGATATCTCTTCTGCAGCTTTCTTTTTAGTTGCGGGTTTAGTAGTCCCAGATAGCGAGATACTTCTGAAAAATGTTGGCTTAAATCAAACGCGGACAGGTATTTTAGATGTGATTAAAAACATGGGTGGTTCCGTCACTATTTTAAATGAAGATGAGGCCAATCACTCTGGCGATTTACTTGTAAAAACGAGTCAATTAACAGCTACAGAGATTGGTGGCGCTATTATCCCACGTTTAATTGATGAGTTACCGATTATTGCTTTGTTAGCTACTCAGGCTACTGGCACGACAATCATTC
The DNA here is from genome assembly GCF_050537975.1 of Enterococcus sp. DIV1090. Taxonomy (NCBI): domain Bacteria; kingdom Bacillati; phylum Bacillota; class Bacilli; order Lactobacillales; family Enterococcaceae; genus Enterococcus; species Enterococcus sp. DIV1090. Next base: position 1,370,781 of record NZ_CP172917.1, read on the forward strand.
GAGATGCAGAAGAATTGAAAGTCAAAGAAACCAATCGGATTGATGCAGTAGCGAAAGAATTAACAATTTTAGGCGCCGACATCACGCCTACTGATGATGGCTTAATTATACATGGACCAACTTCTTTACATGGTGGAAGAGTTACCAGTTATGGGGATCATCGTATCGGGATGATGTTACAAATTGCTGCATTACTTGTAAAAGAAGGCACTGTTGAATTAGATAAGGCTGAAGCAGTTTCAGTTTCTTATCCAGCATTTTTTGACGACTTAGAACGTTTAAGTTGTTAACGAAGGAGGATAACGAACCATGGAAAGCATTGTTTTAATTGGTTTCATGGGTGCGGGTAAAACAACTATCGGCCAAAGTTTGGCCAATAAACTAAAGATGCCTCATCTTGATTTAGATACAGCGTTAATTGAAAAAATAGGACGCTCAATTCCTGACTATTTCGAAAAATATGGTGAAGCAGCTTTCCGAGAACAGGAAACCCAACTTTTAAAGGAGCTGTCAAAAAATACAGCCGTCCTTTCAACTGGTGGCGGGATTGTTGTCGGACCAGAAAATCGTAGCTTATTAAAATCTTTTCAGCAAGTGATTTATTTACATGCGACACCAGAAGAGCTGTCAAAAAGAATCGCAGAAGATACTGAAAACCAACGCCCCTTAGCTATAGAACGTTCTTCAAAAGAAATCATTACTTTATTTGAGTCTCGTAAAAATTTTTATGAAGAATGTGCGAAGATGACAATTGATACGACCAATCGCTCACCAGAAGAAATTATCAATGAAATTCTGCAACAATTAAAGGAGTAGAGAAACGATGAAAGTTGGTTATTTAGGCCCGATTGGTTCCTTTACGTACAGTGCAACGTTGGCTGCTTTTCCTGATGCTACATTGATACCGTACGCATCGATTCCAGCTTGCTTGAAAGCAATTGAACAGCAAGAAGTGGCATGGAGCATTATCCCAATAGAAAACACGATTGAAGGAACCGTTAATGCATCGATAGATTATTTGTATCATCAAGCGCAGTTACCTGTCCAAGCAGAGTTGGTTTTACCAATTCAACAACAATTAATGGTGGCAAAAGAGAATCAATCGATCTGGCAACAAAGTCAGAAAATTTTATCACACCCGCAAGCATTAGCTCAATCGCAGATGTTTCTAGCGAAAAACTTTCCTGAAGCGATTTTAGAAGCAACGCCTTCAACAGCTTACGCCGCCAAATACATTGCAGAACATCCAGAATTACCTTTTGCAGCTATTGCACCAAAACTTTCTGCGGAAATGTATGATTTGACCATTGTTGAAAAAAATATACAAGATTTATCGGTAAATCAAACCCGATTTTGGGTTCTTGGTTCTGAAAATTTAGCGATTTCTTTCCCGCTATCTGAGAAAAAAATAACGCTGGCGATTACGATGCCAAGTAATGTTCCTGGCTCTTTACACAAAGCATTAAGCGTGTTTAGTTGGCGAGGGATTAATCTTAGCAAAATAGAATCGCGGCCGTTGAAAACAAAGCTAGGAGAGTACTTCTTTTTAATGGACTTAGTGAAAGATCAACCAGAAAAATTAATTGAAGCAGCTTTAACAGAACTGGAACTGATTGGCGCAGAAATAAAAATTTTAGGGGATTACCCGATCTATGTTTTGTCCACACTTTAAAGAGTTAAAAATGAAAATGAAGCTTACTTATTAGATAAAGTGAGTTTCATTTTTTATTAAATTACATATTTGTAATAGGAATTTCCTGCGAAATGAGGTATCCTAAGAAAGGTGATAAAACACAGAGGTAAAGGAGTGACACGATGAGTCGTGTAGATCGTTATAAACATATTCATGAAAAATCGAGACCAGCAGAGCATAAAAAGACCTTTAATCCCCGAAAATCAATGGGTGAACATAGAGAAGAAGAACCAGAAGAGCTAGCTGAAAGCCTTCAAGAGCCAGTTTACGAAGACAGCTATACTGAGGACAGTCGCAGAAGTGAGAGGCGACATCAAACAGATTCAGGTGGTGGCAACGGTTCTGACCAACCACCCCGCGGAAAAAAAGACAAGAAACCAAAAAAGAAACGTAAAAAATCAAAAACAAAACGCTTTTTCAAATGGCTAGTGATCCTATTGATTCTGTTATTTGCCTATAGTACAGTCATGTTTTTAAAAGGAAAATCTGCAGCAGAACATGATGACTCGTTGCCTCAAGAAAAAGTAGAAACATTTAATGGTGTCAAAAGTAGCAACGGGGCTAAGAATATTTTAATTCTTGGCAGCGATACACGTGGGGAAGATGCTGGACGAGCCGACACAATAATGGTTCTCCAACTAAATGGACCATCAAAAAAACCGAAATTAATTTCATTTATGCGTGATACATTCGTGGACATTCCTGGTGTCGGGCCGAATAAAATTAATGCCGCATACGCTTATGGCGGTGCTGAATTGGTTCGTGAAACGTTAAAACAAAACTTTAATTTAGATACGAAATATTATGCTAAGGTAGATTTCCAATCATTTGAAAAAATTGTTGACTCTATGTTTCCAAAAGGTGTCAAAATCGATGCAGAAAAATCACTGAATTTAGATGGCGTTGATATTGAAAAAGGGCAACAGGTCATGGATGGACATGTCTTACTTCAATACGCTCGCTTTAGGATGGATGAAGAAGGCGACTTTGGTCGGGTTCGTCGCCAACAACAAGTTATGTCAGCTGTAATGAGCCAAATGAAAAATCCAATGACTTTATTAAGAACCCCAGAATCACTTGGGAAATTAGTCGGCTATATGTCGACAGATGTGCCTGTCAGTTTCATGTTAACGAACGGACCATCATTGCTGATTAAAGGAAAAGCAGGGGTTGAGTCATTATCGGTTCCGGTACCAGATTCTTGGAATTTTGGTGAATCCTCTTATGCAGGCAGTATTTTAGAAGTAGATGAACAAAAAAATGCTGACGCCATCGAAAAATTCCTGAACGAATAAGGAAAGCATTTTAAAATATCCTTTTTTATGCTATATTAGAAACAACGTGGAAAATTAGTGAAACGAGGTTACAAAATGAAAATTGCTATTGTGACAGATAGTACAGCTTATTTACCCGAGCGCATTAAAGATCATCCGAATCTTTTTGTAATTCCCATCCCAGTCATTTTAGATGGAAAAATATACAACGAAGGCATTGACATTGAAGCAGATGAATATTATGCATTGCTAAATAATAGTAAAGAATTTCCGACGACTTCACAACCTGCTTTAGGAGAAGTGTTAGAGCTTTACAAATCAATCGCTGAACAAGGGTACGACACCATCATCAGCATTCATCTTTCTTCAGGAATCTCTGGTTTTGTTCATACATTGCACGGACTTACTGATGAAATCCCAGGCGTTGCTTTGTATCCATATGACTCAAAAATTACAAGTATGCCAATGGGACACATGGTAGAAGCTGCTTTAGATTTAACAGAAGAAAAAGCCAGCTTAGAAGAAATTTTTGCCAAATTAGATTTAATTCGTGATAATACGTATGCATATCTAATTGTAGAAGATCTGAACAACTTAGTTCGTGGCGGTCGCTTAACGAATGGCGCAGCCTTGATCGCTGGGCTATTGAAGATTAAACCTATCTTGACTTTTGAAGATGGAAAGATTGTATTATTTGAAAAAATCCGTTCAACAAAGAAAGCTTTTGCTCGTGCAGAAAAGATTATTGGTGAACGAAACGCAGGGATTGAAGCGCCAGTTAAACTGTACGTGATTCATGCCAATAACCGCATCGTTGCTGAAAAAGAACAAGCAAAATTACAAAAGCTATACCCAAATGCAGAAATTGAAATCGGTCATTTTGGTCCAGTTATCGGGACCCACCTAGGGGAAAAAGCAATTGGTTTAGCGATTTCAGCTCAATAATAAAAGATGAGACAAAAGTAAACTACTTCTGTCTCATTTTTTATTCTATTATTTTATCGTTCGCTGCTGTTACTCAGCCGGATACTTTTTGTTTATAAGAAAATGTAAAATTACTTCTTTTTATTAGAAAATATCTTGCAAATTAAGCAATTCCTTACAAAGTAATGTATACTAAGGAAGAGGAGGCGGTTAAATGAAAAGAAATATAGCCTTGTTGCAAAGCGAAAAAATGAAAAAAGTTCAAGCTTTAGCAAACTACTACCAAGAATCAATTGACTTACCGCCTGGAAAAAACCGTGAGGCGGTTATCAAAAAGATTAACGAATCAAAAAAAGAAATTAAAGAAATAAATGATATATTAACAGATATTCAAAAGAAAAAGAAATAAAGGAGTCGTTTGTGATTATTGATGGATTTACGTTATTGCTATTTTTATTTGTCGTCGTTATGTATGGTTACTTTTACTTCGTACGTAAAAGTATTGTAATTCCGGCTGTAAAACATCCTACAACAAAATATTTAGTTGCTTTTTTTAGTTTAATGATTCTGGCCAATGCATTTTCGGCAGGAGATAAAATTGAAATGATTCGAAGTGTGTTATATATTTTGATTATCTTCAGTTTTCTTTACGATGCAAGAGGTTTTGCGGAGGACTGTATTATTACGCATCCTTTTGACAATCGGGGTACGGCCTTTAAAGATATCGAAAAGATTGTCCTTGTTCAAAAGCCGAACGGTATTCGTTTAGGGTATTTAAAAAAAGGCAGAAGAGGGGTGGTTTTACGCTTTTCTGCGCCACTAGAAGAAATGGTTCTTTTTCTTTCAACACGGATGAATGAAGAGGCAGAAATTGATATTATTGTTAATGAAGATTAACCATGTTCAGCTCCTAGAAATCAGCTTTTCCCGCGTTAAGTTTTGTCTGAATTTCTTTTGAAAAAAAGAAAGCAATTTTGCTTGTACTTTTGGTAAAATTTGTTATAATTAGTCAGATTAAATTTTGGAAGGAAGTTGTTTCGGTGAGTGAAGAATTTGAAAAGTGTGTCGCTGACTTGAAAAAGAAATATCAAGCAATCCCTGAAGAAAAACGACAACACTTTGCAGAACGTATGCAAAAGAAAAATTTCTTACGCTACAAAAAAATTGAATTAATTAAAGGAGAACTTCTTCGTTTAGAAGCACGACGCGCTCAATTGGAACTTTGCGAACGCAGTTCTGAGTTAGAAGAAGTCGAAAAGAAAATTATTCTTAAAAAGAAAAAATTACTTAAATGTTTTGATCGGTAAGTCAATAAAAATTTAATATAGAAGGGAATGATAGGATGGAATTTACCTTTCTAATCATTGTTTTTGCACTGTCTATTACCTTCTCAAACATATTCAACCGGATTGTTCCCGTCATTCCGCTGCCAATTGTGCAAATTATTGTAGGCGTTCTAATTGGTTTAACTAAAATGGGGCAGGAAATTGAATTTGAGCCTGAAGTGTTTTTAGTAATGATTATTGCACCGCTTTTATTTAGAGAAGGGGAGCTAATCAATCTGAAAGCAATGATGAAAAATTTCGGGATGATTCTTTTCTTGGCCTTTTTTGGTGTGTTAATTACCTTAGTCGGAGTCGGCTGGACCCTGCATATGATTTTGCCTACTTTACCATTAGCCGCTTGCTTCGCTTTTGGAGCGGCTCTAGGGCCAACGGATGCGGTGGCGGTAGGTTCGTTATCAGGTCGAATTGACATTCCTGAACGTTCGATGAACATTTTATCTGGTGAAGGACTCATTAATGATGCATCAGGCGTTACAGCCTTTCAATTTGCATTAGCGGCTTTATTAACGGGGTCATTTTCGCCGGTGGAAGCGGCAGGGACCTTGGTTATTTCCAGTATTGGTGGAGCGGTAGTCGGAATCGTGTTAGTTCTATTAAAACAGCAAATTGTTCATTTACTTGAAACTGCAGTGGCAAAAGATGTTACAGGCTACTTGTTGATTGAATTACTCTTGCCATTTATTGCTTATTTAATTTCAGAGTTGATTGGCGTTTCTGGAATTATTGCTGCTGTGATTGCTGGAATTATGCAAGCGTCTAGTTTGAAAAAAGTTTCGCTTTTTGAAGCAGAGCTGTCAAATGTTGGCGAAAGTATTTGGAGTATGATTGAGTTCACTTTAAATGCCTTAGTTTTCTTATTCTTAGGAATTGAACTTTCTCAAGTGTTTTCGCCAATTTGGATTGACCAACAATATTCAAACTGGTTCCTACTAATGGTTGTTCTAATTATTAGCGCCGTTGTCTTTTTGATTCGTTTCTTAGCCATTTTCAGTGTTTACACGCTTCAACATGGACTTAAGAAAGTTAAAAACGCAATGAATGAAATGCTGATTTTAACTTTTGGCGGTGTTAAAGGAACAGTGAGTTTAGCCACCATCTTTATTTTGCCAACAGCGATTAACGGGGAGCATTTTAAAGAACGACCGTTATTACTATTCATTACGGCTTGTGTTATTTTGGTGACTCTGATTGGTGGGATTCTAGTTTTACCATTTTTAACTGATTCAGAGACGGAAGTGGAAAATGAAGAGTCAGTCGAAATTGATTTATTACGTGATGTCATTGATGTCTTAAAACAGCAAAATGAAGAGAATCCTCGTGGTGAAATGAATGCGGTCATTGAAAATTATCAAGATCGTTTAAAAGAATTGTATACCGAGCAGCTAAGTGCGGAACGAAAACAAGAAGTGCAAGAGTTGCGGACGTTAATTGTGTCCATTGAACGAGACGGCTTAGAAGAAAGTCTAAAACAAGGAGAAATTAGTGTCAGAAGTTATCGTATGTATCAACGCTTGATTACACGGATGCAACGGTCGATTGCCAAACAATTATTATCGATTGTAGGCTTTTGGTTATTATTTGCTCGACAAATCATTTCGATTCTTTTACATCCTAAGCTATTTTTCAATCGTGGTGAAGCTTCTGAAGAAGAAAAAGAATTACGAAATGAAGAACTAGAAAATATTCGCCAAGTTTTTCTAAGAAATTCTCAAGTTATTCTGAAGAGTTTAGATAATTTGCGCGGTGTTTATGATGATGATTTAATTGATTTCTTCATTGACGGACGCTTGGATTTAGCCCATAAGTTTGAAAAAGGCGAATTTATTGATTCGTATATTGTTCATACGGAGACAGACTATGTCAAAGACCTATTATTAGGCTTCCAAGAAGAACGACGGATGATTGATCATTACGAACAATCTGAACGCATTTCAATTATCGAAGCGAACGAGTTACGAAAAAATGTCAATTTATTAGAGAGTTATTCGATTAGCGGCGAAGTGAATAACGTTCCGCTGAAACGATTTGTTAAAAATTTTAATAAAGAATAAGTAATAGTGTATGAGAAGAGTTGATATCTCCTTCAAAATTTAAAAATCCTATAACTAAATTTTAAGTACAGACTAAAAACCACCGTAAAATTTTTTATTTTAAAGAATTTTTACGGTGGTTTTTTCTTTATAATAATTATACATTTAATTAAAAATAATAACAAAATCCATTGATAGATATAATTTTTAATAAAATAAATATTTTAATGATTATTCGCAACGTTTGTTTATATTTCTTGATATATGCCTAAAACGTTATTTAATAACAATTTTTAATATTTCGTTAAAAAAACCCTTTATTTATGTAGTGTTTGTGTGTACAATTTAATTATTGTAATAATAAATATACGATTAAAAAGGAGTGGTGAAAATGGTGGGGACAGTTGCGGTAACTCCAGAACAACTTAAGAGTCAAGCTAAAGTTTACGCACAAGCCTCGAATCAAATTAACGATGCAATTCGCAAAGTTAATTCAATGAATCAACAAATTTCGCAACAATGGAAAGGCGAAGCATTTCAAGCGTACTTGGAACAATATAATCAATTAGAGGGTAACGTGAAAAAAATGGAAGAATTACTTATTAGCATCAATCAACAATTGAACAAATACGCTGATACTGTCGCACAACGAGATCAACAGGATGCACATTCATTTGGTTTTTAAATAATTATAGTTGTTGGAGGGGAAAATGAATAATCATTTAAAGAAAAAAGCTTATCGAAACACACCAGCTTTTGTGATGTTAGCATGGGGTTCGTTTCTGTTCTTTGTGGTATTAATTTTGGTGGGACTTTATACATTAAAGGAGCCTTTAATGGTAAAGGGATATTATTTAATGGGATCGGTAGGGTTAATTTCTTCTTCATTCACTTTATCTAAAGTCATTAGAGATAATCAAGAAGATGAAGAAAGATATAATCAGATGTTTCGAGCACATGAAGACTCAGAAGAGTAAGAAATTTCTTCTGATTTTTAATGAATTGAAAGGGCATTCTTTTGAATGCTCTTTTTATATAATAATTAAAGGAGGAAGTTGATGGTAAAAATTGCATCCAATCAAGGCGCTGCCCAAAAGGCAATTGCCGGGATCAAGAATGTATCTGTGAATAAAAATCAAACATGTCATTTAGGAGAAAGCAATATTTCAAGCATGAAAAAAGGGGTTAAAGTCAGTAATCAACTGCTCAATCAATTAGCAAAAGTAGTCAATGGTGTCAACGCACAAGCCAATAAATTCCCCAAATTAGCGGCAACGATGGCGGCTAGAGATAGCCAAACAACGTTTAAATAAGGAGAATCGATGGGAAAGGATACGAATGAAAAATTAAGAAGGAACTATGCGGAACAGATTGTCGAAAAAGAACGAGCGATGGATCAATTGTCGAAGGAAAAGAAGCAAATCCAAACCATTTTTGGTACACTAGAGTCTGAACTAACTAGAAATTTTCGCGAACTTGAGCAACTCAACGCAGAAGTGATTCATAAAGGCGGTAAGTCGACGCGTTGGGAGCAAGAGGAGCTCGCTGGAAAACAACGCTATTTAAGGGGCTTTTTACAACAACAGACACATGAATTAAGTCAAAGATACACAAAAGCAACCGCACAATCGAATGAAGAACGACTACAGCTCCAAAGAGAAAGGAGTCGGTTGTCATGGGATTAATCTACTCCAGTAGCGATTCTTCAGCAATGATGCGCGCGCTGTCCAGCAACCTAGCAGTTGCCCGAACAACCACCAGTGAGCTAACAGCAGGTTGTCAGCAACTAATCGCAGCTATCGACGGTCATACATTGTCTGGTGCTGCCTATAATGCGGGAAAAGGGCTATTTTCAGAATTAGTGATTCCGACGATTCATCGAATGACTGCCGCCGTTGATAATGTCCAAAGTGATTTGGCCAAATACAGCGCTGCGGATGCGTTTATTGCCAGTGAAGGTTTTTTAGATGAAGATAAACTCAAATTGAAAATAAAAATCATGAAAGCCAACCAACAATTATTGCACGATTCTGCTAGGGCAGTCGCCACGCTAGCCCATAGTCAGCCAATTCCAGGAATTTATGAACTCTTACAAAATGCCCAACGGACCTTTATTAAGATGGCAGAAAGCATGCAACAGGACATTGATAAGCTCCACAAGCAAATACAAAAGCTCAATGAGTTTGACCGACAAACCAAAAACCTATTCGCCACTAGCTTAGAAGAAATGCAGTTGGCGATGCAAGGCATCTTAGTCCTAAATGAAACAACTGTCAAAAGCAACGGCCTCTACACCTTGCCAAGTGGTGTTGATAAAAGTTACTTTACGGAAATTAAAAAAGATACTAAAAATGAAGTGACTGACAAACAGCTGTTAGCGGGTTGCACCATTCTTTATGTTCATGATAAAAAGAACGGTTTCAATTATTACATGCTAGAAAAGGACGGCTATTCCTACCGAATAGACGAGGAAAAACTATCAGGAGACTTGGCTTCTCTAGTAAAAAAATACGACTTAGATGTAGTAGAATTGACCCCGAAAGAACTGACAACACGAGCCAATAACCAACAGAAAAAAGGCTATAATTACTTTGAAAAAGATGACAGAGTAAGAGGATTAGGTCTCCTGTCAAAAGGCCAAGGAGTCATGGATGAAATCCAAGAGTCAGGTTTGTGGGATTCCTTGTGGACGTTAGGAATGGGCGTTGCATCGGTAAGGAATGCGCAGACATTTTCTAACGGAGTTAAAGGAACGGATAACGCTGCTTTAAGAGGAAGCAAAAACGGAAAGACTTATGTGTTAGATAAGCCTAAAAGTACTGGGAATGTGACTTATAAGAAAGCTAGTGTACCTGAAACAACTTCTAAAGACTTGTCTCAATTTGAAAAGCTAAAAGGAGAGTATGCTTCTAAAGAAATACCTAATGCTGATAGGATTGGTAGTGGATTAAAAGATGATTCAAGCCATAGAGCTGCAAGTTTTATCACAGAAGAACAGTTGGCAAAAGGAAGAGTTACGAGTTTTACTGGTAGCGATAATAAATCTTACTCCATACTTCAAATAAATGAAGATTTTAATGGACTAGATGGCATATATGAGTATATTTTAGATTCAACAGGAAAAATAACTCATCAAAGATTTATTGAAGGTGGCAAAATCACAGGTTTTCCAAATCAAAAAGTTCCTAAAGGAGGATATTAAATTTGAGTAACAAGTATGATTTTTTTAGTTTTTCTCAAACAAAAACTAACTGGAGTTGGCAAGAAATACTATATGGGATGGAAAACAAAATAATTGCCCGAAGTGATGTTATAAATTATGCTACACGTATTCTCGATGAAGGCATACTAGGGTTTGATTGGGTTCTAAAAATAGCGATAGCTGATGAATATGAGGACATATTACCATATATTTATGAATTGGGTAATTTAGAAGATAGTGAAGATGATAGCACGATACAAGATAAATGGAGATACTTTATTTTGAAAGAACTATATGCTAAGAAATCTAATTATGAAAATTTTAACGAAAAAGTTGAAGAAATCTATGCTGATTTTGATTATCCAGAAGACATGGCTGGATTTATTGGATATATGCCTTCATTAGATGGAAAAAGTATGGAAGAATCTTGGCAAGAATATTTAACTAGTTCTAAGGGGGAATTTGAAAACTAAATAAAAAAGGCACTCTATCACTCGAAGAGAATCGAGAAGATAGAGACTTGAATAGTAAGCCATAACTCACTAATCAAGTTGCCAATGGCACTTATACCTTACTTATAAATATACTAACAGGTACGTTGCAGGAGATGGGTTTATCTTATTAGTAAACTTATCAATTTGTTGGAGGATAAACATAGTTTTAGACTTTAAAAGGGAGGAGGAATCTCATGGAACTTTTTATGAAAATTATTCCATTAGCAATGGTTCTAGCAATTGTCTATTGGCTAGTGAAAGTATCGAAAGTATATAATAAAAGTGAATATGCAAAGAAGAACGATGAAGAAACTAATTGTGAATAGAAAGAAATAGCTAAAGAAAATGATAAGTGATTCTAACTGTAATTATGGTTAGAATCACTTATTTAAATATATAAGTGAAATACATAACAAATGTTAGTTTTTTTATACTAATATCAACAGATAGTTATCTAGCTTGGTAGATATAGCAGACAAATTACCAAGTGATGTCGATAAAAGTTACTTCACGGAAATAAAAAAAGATACTAAAAATGAAGTGACTGACAAACAATTATTAGAAGGCTGTACGATTATTCGTGTTCAGGATAGATCACGCGGCTTTGAGTATTACATGTTAGAAAAGGACGGCTATTCCTACCGAATAGACGAGGAAAAACTATCAGGAGACTTGGCTTCTCTAGTAAAAAAATACGACTTAGATGTAGTAGAATTGACCCCGAAAGAACTGACAACACGAGCCAATAACCAACAGAAAAAAGGCTATAATTACTTTGAAAAAGATGACAGAGTAAGAGGATTAGGTCTCCTGTCAAAAGGCCAAGGAGTCATGGATGAAATCCAAGAGTCAGGTTTGTGGGATTCCTTGTGGATGTTAGGAATGGGCGTTGCGTCGGTAAGGAATGCGCAGACTTTTTCTAAGAAAGTCAGTGAAAGTAAGGTGCCTAAAGTTGAAATTCCAGAACAAAGTTTGAAACATTCGAATGTTGGAGATTTTACTGTTAATCCGTCAACAGGAAAAGTGTCTAAAATGAAAGGTGGCGGGCATGGTCAGTCTAACATTAATTACCTAAAAGAAAATGGGTTTGAAGTAAATATTGAAAAAACTTATCCTAATGGTGTTAGGACTGGGAATGTACCAGACCATAAGGTTAAAGTTAAAAGAACTGGAAATAATCAATCATGGTTTCCAGAAAATTGGACGAATAAAGATATAGAAAATGCAGGGCAACATGTTGCTAGTCAACAAAATTTTGCTAGTGCTAAAGACGGGGAAGCTGTTTTTGGTGAGTTTAATGGTGTACGAGTTGGAGTAATAAAAACTGATGGAAAACCTGCAACTGTATTTCCAGATGGAACAAAACAGCCATAAAGTAGGAGGAGAAGATTCATGGAATTAAAAAATAAAATGGAAGCTATTTTAAAAGAAAGAAAAGGTTTAAATATAAATGATGATTACGGAATAGAAAAGTGTTGGAATGAAATGACGATACTTTTAACTCAAAACGAAGATGAAACAATAGATTATCTTAATGAATGCAATGAGGAGAATCTATACTATATCAGTGAAATTTTTGAAGATATATCTGAACAACTTCAAAGTAAAAGATTTATTACTTGTTTAAGAAATCTTGATAAAAAATTTCCTAAGTTAGACATGACTAAAGATATTGATATTGCTGAAAGTTACATTGGAAATTAAATAAAAAAACACTTCACTATCTGATAGTGAAGTCTTGATTAATAAGGCTAAATTTACTAATCCAGTTGCCAATGGCTAATAAAATATAGCTGTATCTATCAGAAAAAACAGAGTGATTGTGGTCAATTTAAACCGCAATCACTCTGTTTAAAATAAATATAGAACCTGGATTTAAAAATTATTAATACACGATAACAAAACTTACATAATACCAATCTACAAGTCGCAACCTTCAAGACATTGACAAACTCCACAAGCAAATACAAAAGCTCAATGAGTTTGACCGACAAACCAAAAACCTGTTCGCCACTAGCTTAGAGGAAATGCAGTTGGCGATGCAAGGCATCTTAGTCCTGAATGAAACAACTGTAACTTTTGGGATGGACTGTTCTCCTATGAAATCTTATCTGAAAAGAGCATTTCAGAAATGATTAAAAAACATGCAGGAAATGAAAAAGAACATTACGGACTTGGAATTTGATTGGTAAATCCAACAAAAAATCATACGCATATTTATATTGAAGGTTGTGATCCCAGTGTTTCCTGTATTTCACTGTTCAATCTTTTGGGAAAAGATATATACACAGTTTTTAGTAATTATGAAGACAATGTTTGGGAGCTTGCTCGAGGCTATTTATCAAGAAAATAAAGAACATACAGAACCTTGGACAAAACGGGTTTGAATTTTTATCCAAGGTTAAGGTTCGCTACATATGAAATTCTCTCTTGACGAAGATTATTCTGAACGTCTATAATTTATTTTTTTGGTAGCCGCATACGCTGATTTTTGATACAATAAGCAAGACCAAAATAGAAGGAGTTGGTAGTGTCGGTGAAAGAATTAAAAGTAACAGATTTAACCAAAACATATGGGGAAAAAACACTATTTGATCATCTTTCTTTTTTGATTCATGAAAAAGATCGCATTGGTTTAATTGGGATTAACGGCACAGGGAAAACCAGTTTATTAAATATTATTGCTGGCGTAGATAGCGGTGATGGTGATCTTGCTGCAATTCAGCAGCCAAGTGATTATCAAATTGGGTACCTTTCCCAGAATCAAACATTTGACGAGAATATTACGATTGCAGAAGCCGTGTTTCAGGGAGACAGCCCGATCATAAAAGCGGTCAAAAATTATGAATTAGCGTTAGCTGCTTTAAGTGAGAATGGTTTAGACGAAGGGGTTCAAAGACGTTACACGCAAGCAGAAGAAGCCATGAATAAACAAGATGCTTGGACAGCAGATACCAATGCAAAAATTATTTTACAAAAATTAGGCATTCCCACATTGGAAAAGAAAATAGGTGAGCTTTCTGGCGGGCAGTTAAAACGAGTAAGCTTGGCGCAAGTCTTAATTGAAGCGCCCGATTTACTGTTATTGGATGAACCAACGAACCATCTGGATTATGAAACGATTGAATGGCTGGAAAACTTTTTAAATAACTATCGTGGCGCGGTTTTAATGGTGACCCATGACCGCTACTTTTTAGATCGAGTAACCAATCGGATTTTCGAACTTTCTTTTGGAAAACTGTATGAATACAAAGGAAACTATGAAACGTATGTGATGGAAAAAGCCGAACGTGAACGTGTCGCTGTAGAACAAGAAGAAAAAAGAAAACGCCTCTTCAAACAAGAACTTGCGTGGATGCGAGCAGGCGTTCAAGCACGAGGAACGAAACAGCAAGCAAGAATTGATCGGTTTCAGGATTTAAAAGAAAACTTGCATCAGGTACAAACCAATGGCACCTTAGAAGCAGACTTTGCCACGCAACGTTTAGGGAAAAAAGTTCTGGAAATCAAGGAAGGAAATTATGCCATTGATCATAAACAGCTTTTGAAAGACTTTAATTTACTCATTCAAGCAAACGATCGAATTGGCATTACTGGTAAAAACGGTGCAGGCAAATCCACATTATTAAATATTTTAGCTGGCCGCATTCCTTTAGAGAGTGGCCTATATAGTATCGGTGAAACCGTCCGAATTGGCTATTATACCCAGCAAAACGAAGAAATGGACCCTAATCAACGGATGATTGCTTATTTGCAAGAAGCAGCAGAAGAAGTGAAACGAAGTGATGGAAGCAGCGTTGGGGTCGCTGAAATGTTAGAGCGCTTTTTATTTCCTCGTTTTATGCATGGCACACTGATTGGCAAACTGTCTGGTGGAGAAAAACGCCGGTTATATCTCTTAAAATTATTAATTAGTCAGCCTAACGTGTTATTATTGGATGAGCCAACCAATGATTTGGACATTGATACGTTGACCATTTTAGAAGATTATATCCAAACGTTTAAAGGAGCGGTAATTGCGGTTTCTCATGACCGTTATTTCTTGGATAAAACAATGGATAAATTGTTAGTTTTTCAAGGAAATGGTCAGATCCTATCATTTTATGGCACGATGAGTGAATATTTGGCGAACCAAAAAGAACAAGAAAAGGTCAAAGAAAAACCGCTCAATAAACCAGTAAAAGAAGCATCGACAGAAAAGAAAGAAAAAACAAAGCTGACTTATATGGAACAAAAAGAGTGGGCAACAATTGAAGAAGACATCACACAATTAGAAACGAAATTAGAAACATTAACTGAAGAAATGAATCATCAGGGTGATGATTTTGTTCGTTTACAAGAATTGCAAGAAGCAGTAACAGCAACGGAACAATTGTTAGAAGAAAAAATGAATCGTTGGGAATACTTGAGTGAATACGCGGATTAAGAGACGGAGGGAATAAGATGGAAGAAGCATACTTAGCGCTAGGAAAAAAGATTTTAGAAGAAGGTCATTTTAAAGAAGACCGTACAGGAACTGGGACGTATAGTTTATTTGGCTATCAAATGCGTTTTGATTTGGCCAAAGGATTTCCCTTACTAACAACCAAACGAGTACCGTTTGGCTTGATTAAAAGTGAGTTATTGTGGTTTTTAAAAGGCGACACGAATATTCGCTATTTGTTAGAGCGAAATAATCATATTTGGGATGAATGGGCGTTCGAACGTTACGTAAAAAGCGCAGATTATCAAGGACCAGACATGACGGATTTTGGGCATCGTGTCTTACAAGATCCAGCGTTTGCAGAACAATACAAAGAAGAACATCAAAAATTCTGTGATGCCATTTTAAATGATGCAGAGTTTGCAGAAAAATATGGTGAATTAGGGAATATTTATGGTGCACAATGGCGTCACTGGGAAACCAAAGATGGTAGCTTTATCGATCAATTAGCTAATGTGATTGAAATGATTAAAACCAATCCTGATTCTCGCCGTTTAATTGTTTCCGCTTGGAATCCAGAAGATGTGCCTTCAATGGCGTTGCCGCCTTGTCACACTATGTTTCAATTTTATGTAAATGAAGGAAAATTAAGCTGTCAACTTTATCAGCGCAGTGCCGATGTTTTTTTAGGTGTTCCTTTTAACATTGCAAGCTATGCTTTATTGACACATCTGATTGCGCATGAAACAGGTTTAGAAGTGGGGGAGTTTGTACACACGCTAGGAGATGCCCACTTATATCAAAATCATGTGGAACAAATGCAAGAACAATTATCACGAGAAGTTCGTTCTTTCCCAACGCTCGTTTTGAATCCAGACAAGGCTTCTGTTTTTGATTTTGATATGGAAGATATTAAAGTAGAAGGCTATGACCCACATCCAACGATTAAAGCGCCGATTGCCGTATAAAAAAGGAGAGAGAAGCTATGTTAGCAGCCATTTGGGCCCAAGATGAACAAGGAGTGATTGGTAAAGAAGGCAAATTGCCTTGGCATTTACCCAACGACTTGAAATTTTTCAAGGAAAAAACAATTCATAATACATTGGTTTTAGGACGTGCAACTTTCGAAGGTATGGGATGTCGTCCGTTACCAAATCGAACAACGATTGTTCTTACCAGTAATCCGGATTACCAAGCTGAAGGCGTTTTGGTTATGCATTCCGTAGAGGAAATTCTTGCGTATGCTGACAAGTATGAAGGCGTGACCGTTATTGGTGGAGGTTCTGTCGTTTTTAAAGAATTGATTCCCGCATGCGATGTCTTATATCGGACGATGATTCATGAAACGTTTGAAGGCGACACCTTCTTTCCAGAAATCGACTGGTCTGTTTGGGAAAAAGTTGCCACTGTTCCCGGCGTCGTGGACGAGAAAAATCTCTATGCACATGACTATGAAACGTATCATCGAAACGATAAATAATAAAATGAAGGGAGTCATGAGCAATGCCGACATTGAAAGAAAAAATTATTCAAGAGAGTCAACGTTTAGGCATCGATAAAATCGGCTTTACTCATGCTGAACCATTTATTGAATTAGAAGATTCTCTGCATGAACAACGAGAGCGAGGATATAACTCGGGATTTGAACATCAAAATGTGGAAGAACGAATTTACCCAGAAAAAACGTTTGAGCATCCTAAAAGTATTATCTCCATTGCTTTAGCTTATCCCACCAAAGCTCAGGAAAAAATGCCTAGAGATGAAAAGCGTGGACAATTTGCGCGAGCCTCTTGGGGAATTGATTATCATCACATTTTGCAGGATCGGTTGCAAAAATTAATTGCTTTTATTGAAGAGCAAGCTGCCACTGAAGCAGAAAAAGAACACTGGCGCTTTCGGCCGCAAGTAGATACTGGCGAATATGTTGACACCGCTGTTGCTCAGCGGGCGGGTTTAGGATTCATTGGTAAAAATGGTCTACTGATTACCGAAGAATTTGGTTCCTTTGTATATTTAGGTGAGGTGACCACCAATATTCAATTTGAACCAGATGAACCTGTTCCAAATGGTTGCGGTGATTGTACTCGTTGTATCACAGGGTGTCCTACAGGGGCTTTGTTAGGGGACGGTCGAATGAATGCTCAAAAATGTTTGTCTTATCAAACGCAAACAAAAGGCATGATGCCTGAAGACTATCGGAAAAAAATGCGTAACGTCATTTATGGTTGCGACATTTGTCAGCTGGTTTGCCCTTATAATAAAGGAAAAGATTTTCATTTTCATGAAGAGATGGAACCAAAGATTGAAGAAGTTTATCCCAAATTAGCACCGTTATTAACTATTTCCAATAAAGAGTTTAAACAGCAATTCGGACACTTAGCAGGCTCTTGGCGTGGTAAAAAACCATTGCAACGGAATGCTTTAATTGCGTTAGCGAATTTGGGCGGCCGTGAAGCTATCCCACAAATTATTCTCTGTTTAAATGATCAGCGTCCTGTCATTCGCGGAACAGCTGCTTGGTCGTTAGGTCAGCTCGCAAAAAGAGAACCCGAGCAAAGTTTAGAAGCTTTAAATTATCTACTTTCTGTAGAAACTGAAGAAGAGGTTATCGAGGAAGCCCAAAAGGCTATTCACTTGTTAACAAGCAAAAAAGGAAGCCGCTCAACGGAGTGACTTCCTTTTTTTATTAAATATGATTGCGATATAAACCAACAACTTTACCTAAAATTGTAACGTTATCTAAAAGAATAGGCGCTAATGCATCATTTTCAGGCTGCAAGCGGATATGATCTACTTCTCGGAAGAATCGTTTACAGGTTGCTTCATCTTCATCGGTCATTGCGATTACGATGTCGCCATTATTGGCATTCGATTGCTTACGAACAATCACTTGGTCGCCATCTAGAATACCTGCGTTAATCATACTTTCTCCTCGAATCGTCAACATAAATAAAGCATTTTCTTCTGTACGTAAATCAGGAGGTAACGGGAAGAAATCTGATGCTTCTTCCACCGCTAAAATTGGTTCACCAGCAGTTACGACACCTAACATCGGAATAGTTGTCGGCTGAATTCCGATCTTTTCCAAGCCTTCTGGTGTTAATTCGATTGCTCGCGGTTTTGTTGGGTCACGTAAGATTAGACCCTTTTTTTCAAGACGAGCTAAATGTCCGTGAACGGTAGAAGTTGAGGATAAATCAACAGCCTTCCCAATTTCGCGAACGGTTGGCGGATAGCCCTTTAATTCGACTTGTTCGTATATATATTTAAGTACTTCTAATTGTCTTGTTTCTGTACGTTTCGCCAAAACCCGCACCTTCTTTCAATTGATAAAATTAGTGTACCATAAAATGCGAACGAAATCAAACAAGCGTTCGTGTTTTATAAATATCAGAATATAGTTGTTTTTTTAAGGCAGTTCTTATAATATAGACAGTGAGAGTAAGGAGGGATTTTGATGTTATCGAAAGAAAAAATTGCCCGTATAAATGAATTAGCGAATAAAGCAAAAGTGGAAGAACTTAGTGCGAAAGAAAAAGTCGAACAACAAGAATTACGTAAAGAGTATTTAGAAGCATTTCGTGGAGGGATGCGTCACCATATCGAAGGAATGAAGGTCGTGGATCAAGAAGGGACCGATGTGACTCCTGAAAAACTAAAAAAAATTCAGCGTGAAAAAGGACTTCACAACAGAAAGTAATTGCTTTCATTGTCGAAATAAGCTACACTATGAATAAAGGTAAAAAAAACCTAAATTAGGAGATGATTTTTTTGTTT
Source organism: Enterococcus sp. DIV1090 (assembly GCF_050537975.1). Classification (NCBI taxonomy): domain Bacteria; kingdom Bacillati; phylum Bacillota; class Bacilli; order Lactobacillales; family Enterococcaceae; genus Enterococcus; species Enterococcus sp. DIV1090. Next base: position 1,389,944 of record NZ_CP172917.1, read on the forward strand.
GACAAGACAGATCAATTGGGCGTTAATACAATCCGGACATTAAGTATTGAAGCCGTACAAAAAGCGAACTCAGGACATCCTGGTTTACCAATGGGTGCTGCCCCAATGGCGTATGCACTTTGGACAAAACATTTAAAGGTGAACCCAACAACTTCTAGAAACTGGGTTGATCGTGATCGTTTTGTACTTTCAGCAGGCCACGGCTCTGCAATGTTGTACAGCTTATTACATCTATCAGGATACAACGTAACAATTGACGATTTGAAAAATTTCCGTCAATGGGATAGTAAAACACCAGGGCATCCAGAAGTGCACCACACAGATGGTGTTGAAGCAACAACAGGACCTCTAGGACAAGGGATTGCTATGGCTGTTGGTATGGCAATGGCTGAAGCGCATTTAGCTGCAACTTATAATCGTGATAGTTTCCCTATTATGGATCATTATACGTACGCAATTTGTGGTGATGGTGATTTAATGGAAGGTGTTTCTCAAGAAGCAAGTTCAATGGCTGGTCATATGAAATTAGGTAAATTAATTGTCTTGTACGATTCAAATGACATCTCATTAGATGGACCAACTTCTAAAGCCTTTACTGAAAATGTTGGGGCTCGTTATGAAGCATACGGATGGCAACATATTTTAGTTAAAGATGGCAATGATTTAGATGAAATAGAGGCTGCGATTGAAGCGGCTAAAGCTGAAACGGATAAACCAACATTGATTGAAGTTAAAACAGTCATCGGTTACGGAGCACCAAAAGAAGGAACATCTTCCGTTCACGGCGCGCCAATTGGTGAAGAGGGCATTACAGCGGCTAAAGCTGTTTATGGTTGGGAATACCCTGACTTTACTGTGCCAGAGGAAGTCGCTGCTCGTTTTAAAGAAACGATGATTGACGAAGGCCAAAAAGCTGAAGAGGCTTGGAATGAGATGTTTAAGAACTATGAACATGCGCATCCAGAATTAGCCAAACAATTTAAAGAAGCTTTTGCCAACCAATTACCTGAAGGTTGGGAACAAGAATTACCTAAATATGAACTAGGAACAAGTGCCGCAAGTCGTGTAACAAGTAAAGAAACGATTCAAGCTATTTCAAAAGTTGTTCCAAGTTTCTGGGGCGGTTCAGCTGATTTATCTGCCTCAAATAATACAATGGTTGCTGCAGAAAAAGATTTCGAACCTGGTCAATACGAAGGCCGTAATATTTGGTTTGGTGTTCGCGAATTTGCAATGGCTGCAGCAATGAACGGGATTCAATTACATGGTGGTAGCCATGTTTATGGCGGGACATTCTTCGTCTTTACTGACTACTTACGTCCAGCAATCCGTTTAGCCGCTTTACAAAAAGTTCCTGTAACTTACGTCTTAACGCATGACTCTGTTGCGGTGGGTGAAGATGGGCCAACACACGAACCAATTGAGCAATTAGCAAGTGTTCGTTGCATTCCAAATGTTCATGTGATTCGTCCAGCAGACGGCAATGAAACTGTTGCTGCTTGGAGAATTGCTATGACTTCTACGGAAACACCAACTATTTTAGTTCTAAGTCGTCAAAACTTACCTGTTTTAGAAGGAACGTTAGAACACGCTTCTGATTCTGTTCAAAAAGGTGCTTATGTATTGTCACCACAAAAAGGTGAACAACCAGCAGGGATTTTAATTGCGACTGGTTCTGAAGTAAATCTAGCGGTGGAAGCACAAGCGAAATTAGCGGAAGAAGGCATCGATGTATCTGTCGTGTCAATGCCAAGTTTTGATTTATTTGAAAAACAATCTGCTGAATATAAAGAAAGTGTGTTACCTAAAGCTGTGACAAAACGTGTGGCGATTGAAGCTGCAGCAAGCTTTGGTTGGGAACGCTATGTAGGGACGGAAGGCAAAACAATTACAATTGATCACTTCGGCGCTTCTGCACCTGGCGGTCTAGTTCTTGAAAAATTCGGCTTTACTCCTGAAAATGTGGTTAATACCTATAAATCACTATAAATAAACGATAAAAAACCTGAATGCTTGTGATAGCATTCAGGTTTTTTTGCTTCATTTCTTTTTGGGAGCAAAGAGCATAAAGTGAAAAAATAATGCGAACAATTGGAACCCAATACCAGTTAAAGTAACACCAGACCAACCATAGTTTTGCCACATTAATGTACCAATCAATGAACCCAGTGAACCGCCGATGAAATAGAAAAACATAAAGACGGTATTGTTACGATTGCTGGCTTCTTCTCCCAAATTTTGGACGCGTGTTTGATTGGCTACTTGCCCAAATTGAGTACCGATATCTAAAACAATAATTGCTAAGATTAGTAAGACCACATGTGTTCCACCTAGAAAAAGTAAGATAAAACTACCGAACTGCATCAACAGGCCAATCAAAACAATCTTCCGCTCTGGATAATAATCGGATAGACGACCAATGATGGGTGCTACGAATGCTCCCGATAAACCAAAAATTGCTAAAATACCGACTTCTTTCGGTCCCCAATAATAAGCTGGACTACTAACAAAGAAAATTAATGTAGACCAAAAGATTGAAAAGGTTGCAAACATAAAAAAGCCATTGACAGTTGCTTCTCTTAACAAAGGTTGCGATTTGATTAGCTTAGGAAGACTTTTCAAAGAACCTAAATAAGTTAATCGATTTGAAGTTTGAGTATGTATCACTGTTTTGGGCAATTTTAATTGAAGTAGAACGACCAATGCTAACACGAATATTACGGCGATTAGGTAGACTGTTCGCCAAGAAGCTGCACTAGCAATGAAACCCGAGATCGTTCGAGACAATAAAATTCCTGTCAATAGTCCGCCCAGCATTCGACCTGTTACTTTACCACGGTTCGCTGGTCCCGCCATGACCGCAGCATAAGGAATAATAATTTGGGCGACAATAGAGAGCAGCCCGATAAAAAAAGAAGAGAGTGCAAACAGGAGAAAACTTGGTGCAAAAAATGCAGCACTTAGAGACAGCGAGGAGAGCGCGGCTACTCGAATGATTAATTTGCGACGATCAACGACATCGCCTAATGGAACAAGAAAAAGTAAGCCTAGCGCATAGCCTAATTGGGTCAGCATAGTAACAAAACCAATAGAACCAATACTGACTTGAAAGGCCTGAGCAATTTGGGTGCCAATTGGTTGAATATAATACATATTGGCGACCACGACCCCGCAAGTTAACGCTAATAAAAACGTCACTTGATTTGTTAAACCCGATTGTTGTTTCTTCATCTAACCACCTACATTTCTATGTAATTCATTTTGTAATACAACAACTACTCGGCAATAGTTGTTTTGATTACAAAAACAGACTTCTCTTATAAAGTTTGTTCAAAAAGTGACAAGTCCATTAAAAATTTTATCACAATAAATAAAGAAAAGTAAGAGGATAAATAACAAAAATCTCATCAAATTGAAAAGAAGAAGTGGTTGTTTTCACAAGTGTGAAGAGGGTTAATTAAATACAAACAAGATTTCAATTACATTACAGAAATTTTAAAACTCAAAATTTAATACGTTTATTTCTTGTTTCAATAGGAAATTAACGGTAAAATAGAAAAGTGAGACAGTGAGGAGGAAAAATGAATGAGCGAACAGTTAACAAGAAGTAGTAAACATATTCAAAAAGCTCTTAAAAAGCAAAAAGCTTATAAACGTGCTACCGCCGTTGCGGGGACTTCAATGATTTTAGCACCTGTGGTTGGTGCTGCGGTACCTGCCCAAGCAGAATCAAGCCAGCAAGCATTTATTAATGAAATCGGAAATTCAGCAGCAGCCGTTGCCAATAGCAATGATATGTATGCTTCCGTCATGATTGCTCAAGCGTTGCTAGAAAGTAGTTATGGTAGTTCTGGGTTAGCATCTGCACCGAACTATAACTTGTTTGGTGTAAAAGGAAGTTATAATGGACAATCTGTTTATATGCCAACAAAAGAATATTTAGACGGACAATGGGTGACCGTCACAGCAGCATTTAGAAGTTATAATTCTTATGCGGAATCGTTCCAAGATCATGCCAATGTTATTCGTTCCACTGCTTTTGGGGATACATACCATTATTCAGGCGTTTGGAAGAGTAATACTAGCAGTTATCGCGATGCAACAGCCGCTTTAGCTGGAAGTTATGCAACTGATCCAGGCTATGCCGAAAAATTGAATTGGTTAATTGAAGCATATAATTTAACTCAATATGATTGGGGAGCACCAGTCGCTCAAACCACTAGTTATTCAGATACAACGGGAACCGTTGATACAACAATCGATACAGCGGCTTCTGCAACAGCAACAGCAGAAACTGTAGCTAGTCAAAGTTACACTGTCGCAAACGGCGACACATTGTGGGACATTGCTGCACGTTTTGGAACGACAGTTGATAATTTAATGTCACTAAATGGATTAACATTGGATTCTGTTTTATCGGTGGGTCAAACCATCCAAATCGGTTAATTCTGCAATTATTTAGTTGAAGAAAGACCTTACAAAAGCAGTAGTTTTTGTAAGGTCTTTTATCGTGAAAATAGGTAGGGCTAGCAGCAATTATTTGATGAGCCTAATCCGTTTTTTTATTTAATTTTTCACAAACTAAAATTCGTTTTTCTGGTAGAAATCGTTTTTTTGAGCTATGCTTAGAGAAAGAATTATTATATTGTTTGTAAAATTGGAGGATGTAGGATTATGACTAAAGGTTATGTAAAATCAGTAACAGAGTTAATTGGTCAAAGCCCAGTTGTGAAATTAAAACGGATGGTACCAGAAGGAGCTGCAGATGTTTTTGTTAAACTAGAGTTCTTTAATCCTGGTGGCAGTGTGAAAGATCGAATTGCTTTAAGCATGATCCAACAAGCCGAAGCAGATGGTCGCCTAAAACCTGGACAAACGATTATTGAGCCGACTAGTGGTAATACAGGCATTGGGTTAGCAATGGTAGGTGCTGCGTTGGGATATCCAGTTAAGATTGTGATGCCAGATACTATGAGTATTGAACGCCGCAAATTAATGCAAGCATATGGGGCTGATCTATTATTAACCCCTGGTGCCGAAGGAATGAAAGGGGCAATTGCAAAAGCTACAGCATTAGCAGAAGAACACGGGTACTTCATGCCTTTGCAATTTAATAATCCAGCTAATCCAATGGTACATGAACAAAAAACAGGAAAAGAAATTGTTGATGTCTTTGGTAAACGTGGCTTAGATGCGTTTGTTTCTGGTGTTGGCACTGGAGGAACCGTTACAGGAGTTGGCCATGAATTGAAACGGATTTTTCCAGATATTGAAATTGTTGCAGTAGAACCAACAGAGTCGCCTGTTTTAGAAGGTGGCGAACCAGGTCCACATAAAATCCAAGGAATAGGCGCTGGTTTTGTCCCAGAAGTTTTAGACACCACCGTTTATCAAAAAGTTGCCGCTGTTTCTAGTGAAGACGCATTAGAAACTGCTCGTTTAATGGGGCCAAAAGAAGGTATCCTTGTGGGGATTTCAGCAGGGGCAGCAATTAAAGCTGCCATTGATTTGGCAGTCGAATTAGGCGCAGGCAAACGTGTCTTAGCGCTGGTTCCGGATAACGGTGAACGTTATCTTTCGACAGCTCTTTACGAATTTCCAGAATAAAAAACACGCCAAAAAACGAGCATTTCTCTTAGTTTAGTAAAATGCTCGTTTTTTCCACGAGAATCCTACAATAATTCTTGTCAATCGTAATAAGAAATAGTATTATTTAAGAAAGATAGACAGGGGAGGGATACAAAGATGGACAACGTATTGGTTAAAAATGCACTTGCTGAATTAAAAGAAGCCAATATCCGAATTACTCCGCAACGTTATGCTATCTTGGAATATTTAATCGAAAATCATACACACCCAACAGCTGATGAAATTTATCGCGCACTAGAAGATCATTTTCCAAATATGAGTGTAGCAACGGTTTACAACAATCTACGTTTATTTACTGAAATCGGTTTCGTTCAAGAAATGAGTTATGGCGATGCATCTAGTCGTTTTGATTTTAGTTCGAAGAAACATTATCACGTGATTTGTCAAAAATGTGGTAAAATCGTTGATTTTCATTATCCAGGGTTAGAGGACGTTGAAATGGCCGCTAGTAAATTAACAGGCTTCGAAATTAATGAACATCGTTTAGAATTATATGGATTATGTCCAGATTGCCAACAAGCACAACAGGAGAATGTGTAAAAAATTACATACTGTTAAAAATTTATCAAAAGATAAGTCACTTGTCTAGGCAAATTTCACAAGCGTAAGAGTTTTCACTCTTATGCTTGTTTTTTTGTGTGGTTATTGACTTTTAAATTCTTAAAAACAAAAAATTAACTAGCTATTATTAAGAATTAGCAACAGTTTGTGAATTTTTTTATATGCGATTCACAAGCATAGAACTCGAATAAGCTTGATTCCTCTGATATATTTTAAACAGACAGAGGGAGACGTCACCTCTGCAAAACAAAGATTGTGAAAGAAGGGATTTACAACATGAAAGTCGTAGTCGTAGGATGTACCCATGCTGGAACTTCAGCAGTTAAAAGTATTTTAGCAAATCACCCGGAGGCGGAAGTCACTGTATATGAAAGAAATGACAATATTTCCTTCCTATCTTGCGGAATTGCCTTGTACGTTGGAGGCGTAGTTAAAAATGCTGCTGATTTATTTTATTCAAATCCAGAAGAACTGGCTTCTTTAGGAGCAACAGTGAAGATGGAACACAATGTTGAAGAAATCAACGTGGACGACAAAACTGTTACAGCGAAAAACTTACAAACGGGCGCAACTGAGACCGTTTCTTATGATAAATTAGTAATGACAACTGGTTCTTGGCCAATTATTCCACCAATTCCAGGAATTGATGCTGAAAATATTTTATTATGTAAAAACTATTCACAAGCCAACGTGATCATCGAAAAAGCGAAAGATGCCAAACGTGTCGTTGTCGTTGGTGGCGGTTATATTGGTATTGAATTAGTAGAAGCTTTTGTAGAATCAGGTAAACAAGTTACTTTAGTTGACGGGTTAGACCGCATTTTAAATAAATATTTAGATAAGCCATTCACAGATGTTCTAGAAAAAGAATTAGTTGATCGTGGCGTTAATTTAGCTTTAGGTGAAAATGTCCAACAATTCGTAGCAGATGAGCAAGGAAAAGTAGCAAAAGTCATTACACCAAGTCAAGAATTCGAAGCAGATATGGTGATTATGTGTGTTGGTTTCCGTCCAAATACAGAATTATTAAAAGATAAAGTTGACATGTTACCAAATGGTGCAATCGAAGTCAATGAGTATATGCAAACAAGCAATCCTGATATTTTTGCTGCGGGTGATAGTGCAGTTGTTCACTACAACCCAAGTCAAACAAAAAATTATATCCCATTAGCAACGAATGCTGTTCGTCAAGGTATGCTAGTAGGTCGTAATTTGACTGAACAAAAATTGGCTTATCGTGGCACACAGGGAACTTCTGGTTTATATTTATTCGGTTGGAAAATTGGTTCAACAGGTGTGACAAAAGAAAGTGCCAAATTAAACGGACTAGATGTCGAAGCGACTGTTTTCGAAGATAACTATCGTCCAGAGTTTATGCCAACAACTGAAAAAGTTCTGATGGAATTAGTCTATGAAAAAGGAACACAACGCATTGTTGGTGGTCAATTGATGTCTAAATATGATATCACACAATCTGCCAATACTTTATCATTAGCGGTCCAAAATAAAATGACTGTCGAAGATTTAGCGATTTCTGATTTCTTCTTCCAACCACATTTTGATCGCCCTTGGAACTACTTAAACTTATTAGCCCAAGCCGCTTTAGAAAATATGTAATTAATAATAGAAAAAGGATGAAGAACAGAAGTTCTTCATCCTTTTTGTTAGTCACTAAGCGCTCCAGTTGTTTGGTTCATTAATGCCATTAATTGCTCTTTCGTTGTTCGTTTGATAGAAAGAGAGGGGAGATTATCTAAAGAAAAATAAGCACAATTCGAGGTTTCAATGTTTTTTTCAAAGGGATGATTTTCTAAAATCTCACAAGAAAAGATCATTTTATAGTACTGAAATAGTTGAGGAATGTCTTTTCGTTTATCTGTATCATAAACAGCAAGCAATTCTTTTGCTGTAACAACTAAGCCAGTTTCTTCCAATACTTCTTTTTCAATATTTTCTTTAGGGGAGCAGCCAATTTCGGCATAGCCACCAGGTAATGACCATTCTTTGGTCCGTAAATCTTCAACTAATAAAAAACGATTCTCTTTTTTTATTAAACCGCGAACATCTACTTTCGGTGTTGGATAACCTTCCTCTTTAGTTAAGATTTTTTCTAAGTCGGGCAAAACAGCCGCTTCGTGTCCGGTTGTGCTAATAAGTTGTAACGTAAGTTCTCGTAGTTCTTGGTAACGTTCTTGATCAAAAGCATCTTTCCCGTAAAAAAGACCTGCATCTGCCAATGCTAGCAACCGCTTATAGGTGTTCAGATAATCCATATACGCACGCTCCTCATAGACTTAATACGTTTAGTTTAACAGAAAAAAACAAAGGAAGGGCAGATTTAGCGAGAAAAGGCGTCGTTTTAAGGAAATAATAAAGAATAAATGACTAACTTACATTTTTAAACTACCTATGCTATTATTTAATAAAAAAGATTGGGTATACAATAATTTTGTTATGTAAACAAAAAGGAGGTTGTAAATTGAAAGAATTTATAATTATAAGGGAAAAAAATGCAGATAAAAAGACTCAGGCAGCACAAGAAGTATTGTTTAATCTTCCAGAATGGTTTGGCCTTGAAAAAGAGACCCGCAAGTATATCGATATAGCTAGCACTTTACCTATGTGGGTGGCAAAGGATGTAGAGAATAAAATACTCGGTTTTATAACACTTTCAGAAACAAGTAAAGATACAGTAGAAATCCATTGTATGGCAGTTAAAAAGCGGTATCATCGCAAAGGTATCGGCAAGTTATTGATAGAAAGCGTGGAAACGTATTCTAAAAATAACTATTTTTTTATTCAAGTCAAAACAGTTGACGAAGGAAATTATTCCGTGTACGATCATACTATTCGTTTTTACGAATCATTGGGTTTTAAGCGCCTTGAGGTTTTTCCGACATTATGGGACGCTTGGAATCCTTGTTTAATTTTAATTAAACAGTTGATTTAATCTACAAAGGAGTTTTAGTATGTCAGTATTTATTAGAGAGTGTACCGTCGCAGACGTACCAGAATTAGAGGCCATTTGCCAAGAGACTTTTGCAGATACTTATGGAGATGGCGAAAACGAAGAGGATTTACAGGCACATTATGAGAGGAAATTTAGTCCAGCAGTTTTAGAAAGCGAAATCTTACATAAAGATTCGCAATATTTCTTTGCTTTTTATAATAATGAACTTGCAGGTTATGTGAAATTAAATCACGGTGATGCTCAGATTACCTATCAACATCCACAAGCGTTACAAGTTGAGCGCATTTATATTCGTAAATCTTTTAAGCGTTTAGGCTTAGGCAAACATTTGATTACGAAAGCAATTGAATTAGCAGAAGAAGCAGAAAAAGAGACGGTTTGGTTAGGTGTTTGGGAACATAATCATCCAGCGCAAAAATTCTATCAATCATTAGGCTTCGTCAAAACAGATGAACATGATTTTTATATGGGAAATGAACGCCATACCGATTATACAATGACGAAACAGTTAAAAGAGTCAACGTAAAGCAAAAACAAGGAAACGGACGCAACGAAGCCGACGATTCCTTGTTTTTTTATCTTAAAATTGTGAAGGGGATTTTCCATAATATTTTTTGAATAATTTACTAAAATGATAGGCATCTTCGTAACCAACCGTTTTTGCCACTTCTTTGACACTTAAGGAATCATTTTTCAGCAATTCTTTCGCATGGTTTAAGCGGATTTGAATTAAATAATTGATTGGCCCAACGCCTGTGGCCGCTTTAAAGGTTTTCGACAAATAAGTCGGGGTCACATATAACATTTCAGCTAACTGTTCCAAAGTAATTTCTTCGTCATGGTGCGTTTCCAGATAATAAATCGTATGATTGACTAAATTTCGTTTTCTTTTTTCCGTTTTCGATAGCCGAGTTTCAATTTTATTTTCTTGATCAACTACTAAACTTCTTAAAATATAGACCAATAGTTCAATAACTAAAGCTTTAATTTGTAACGCTGATTCAACTTCTTGATGGTTTAATTCATGAACAATTTGCCAAGCTTTTTCTAAAAAAGCACCATGTAAATGACTTAAATCTAATAAAGCTGATTTATTTGGAAATACGTTTCGCGCTAAGCCTTCTAAATAGAGATTTGAAATGCCAATGTGTAGTTGATGTGAGTAAGTTCCTGCTTTTTGTTGCTCACCATGTTCCGTTCGCGGATTAAAAAGAAACACCGTACCAGCAGTGGCATGGTACTGTTGCCCTTGAACAATATATTCAGATTCACCTTCTAAAAGAATAGATATTTCCAGAAATTCATGATGATGACAATTATAAGGGTGGGTCTCTTCGTTCCAAGGATCGAAGGCATATAAAATTTCAGGATTAAACGTTCGACTATTTGTGTAGTTCATAAAAAATCACTCCTACTTGTATCCGCTTTCTATACTATATTGTACATCAAAATATACAAGAATGCCCATTTCTTTTCCTATAAAAAAACAGTAATCTTATACACGTCCATAAAAACAAGAGAGAGTAGGGGAGAAAATGAATAGTTTTGAATGGATTTGGCAATATGCTAAAAAAAATAAGAATAAGTTACTGCTAGCTGTTATTTTTGTCGTTATTAACGCTATTTTAATTGTTATTATTCCATTGTTATCTGGCAGAATTGTAGACCAAGTAATCAATCAGGGGAAAACTGAAGAGCTTGTCCCAATTCTTGGGATTATGATTGGGGTGACCGTTATTCGGACAGTTGTTCGTTATAGTTATCAAGTCTTGTTTGAATCGGTTGGACAATCTGCGTTATTTGACTTAAGAAAAGATATGTATGTCAAACTTCAAGAATTAGATTTTGATTTCTTTAATCATACACGTGTTGGCGATATTATGGCGCGAATGACAGGGGATACAGACGCTATCCGCCATTTTGTTTCTTGGGTCACTTATAACCTCTTAGAATGTATTTTATGGTTCATCGCAGCCGTGATTGTGATGGGGACGATCAATTGGCAATTGATGCTGGCATTAATTTTAATTACACCTTTGATTTTTCTGTTAACACAAAAAATGTCGAAGGAATCGCATCCGGTATTTTTTGAGATCCGGGAAAGTTTTTCTCGGTTAAATTCAATGGTCGAAGAAAATATTGGTGGAAATCGGGTGGTTAAAGCTTTTTCACAAGAACCTTATGAAATTGAAAAGTTTAACAAGCACAATGAAGACTATAAAAAATGGAATATGGCTTCCGCAGATGTCTCTAAAAAATATTTACCGTGGTTAGACGGTTTTGCAGGTAGTTTAAATGTTATTGCCTTAGTTCTTGGTGGCCTCTTTGTAATTCAAGGTCGGATGACAATTGGTGATTTAGTTGCCTTTAACGGCTTTCTCTGGATGTTGAACATGCCGATGCGAATGAGTGGCTGGTTGATCAATGATGTGCAACGCTTTACGGCATCGTCCATTAAAATTCGTCAGTTATTAGCAACGAAACCGAAGATTCCCATTGCTCGGGAAAAAGAAGCAGAACCAATCCAAGGTTATGTGACGTTTGATCACGTGTCCTTTCATTTTTCAGATGATCCAGAAACCCCTATTTTATCGGATGTTTCATTTTCAGCAAAACCTGGTGAAACAATTGGTATTTTAGGGGAAACTGGTTCAGGCAAAACCACTTTAGTTAACTTAATCGCTCGGTTCTATGATCCAACAAAAGGCACTGTTTATATTGATGGAAAAGATGCTAAAAGCTATTCTGTTCGTAAATTGCGAGAAAATATCTCCATGGTTATGCAAGATGTCTTTCTTTTTTCCAATACAATAGAAGATAACATTGCTTTTGGTAACACATTGGCTAACTTGGAACAAGTGCAAATGATGGCTGAAATTGCTGATGCCCATAGCTTTATTTCCAGAATGCCCGAAGGTTATGCAACAATTGTTGGTGAACGCGGCGTTGGCCTATCTGGTGGCCAAAAACAGCGGATTTCACTGGCCCGTGCCTTAACCAAAGATCCAGCTATTTTAATTTTAGATGACACAACTTCCGCTGTTGATATGGAAACAGAATCAAAAATTCAAAAAGAACTAGGTCGTTTGACGGAAAAGAAAACGACATTTATTATCGCCCACCGAATTTCTTCTGTGAGAGAGGCCAATTTAATTTTGATGATGGAAAAAGGCCGTGTGGTGGAAAGCGGTACGCATAGCGAATTAGTCGAACAAAAAGGCAAATATTTTGACGTATATCAAAAACAATTAGGTCTGACAAAGGAAGGTGAGTCGCGTGGCTAGAAATACGTTTGATGTGGATGAGACTTTAGAAAAAGAATTTAATTGGTCCCACTATAAACGATTAGGCGCCTATATTAAGCCTTACAAAAAAGCTGTTTTTAAAACATTATTTGTCATCATATTAGCTAATCTGGCAAGTATGTTAGGCCCTTACTTTACTAAAATTGCGATTGACCAAGTAATTCCACAAAAGAATCTCTCGTTACTCTTGATACTAGGAGCTATTTTCCTATTTTCCTTGGTGATTATTGGTTGGTGTATGCGTTATCGGATATATGCCATCACAGAAATTGGACAAGATATTTTAAAAGATATGCGTTTTTCAATTTTTGAGCATCTACAAAAATTACCATTTTCTTACTTTGACAGTCGGCCGCATGGAAAAATCTTAATTCGGGTGGTCAATTACATCAATACGTTAAGTGATTTATTAAGTAACGGATTGATCAATTTAATTTCTGATTTATTTAATGTGATTATTACCTTAATTTTCATGTTATTTATTGATGTGAAATTAACCTTATACAGTTTACTGCTATTGCCTGTGTTGTTCGTGATGGTTCTGTTTATCCAAGGGAAACAACGGAAAGCTTACCAAGAGCTTAGCAATAAACAATCAAACTTAAATGCCTATATTCATGAAAGTATTTCAGGAATTAAAATTACACAATCTTTTGCACGAGAAGATGAAAATTTCCAGATTTTTAACGAGGTAAGCGAAGAATATCGTCAATCCTTTATGAAAGCTGTGCGTGTCCAGTATTTATTATGGCCAGCAGTGCAAAATATATCCGTCATTACGACTTGTTTTATCTATTTCGTAGGAATCCGTCAATTAGGTGTGTCCGTTACCACTGGGACGCTAATTGCTTTTATCGGTTATATCAATAACTTTTGGAATCCAGTCATCAATATTGGTAACTTCTACAATTCTCTGATTACTGCAACTGCCTATTTGGAAAGGATTTTTGAAACGATGGATGTTGTTCCAGAAATTCAAGATGCGCCGCACGCTATTGCGTTGCCGCCAATTAAAGGAACCGTCGACTTTCAGCATGTTTATTTCCGTTATGAAGAAGGAAAAAATATTTTGACCGATGTTAGTTTTCATATTGAGCCAGGACAAACAATCGCCTTGGTTGGGCCAACAGGTGCGGGTAAAACAACAATCATCAATTTGTTAAGTCGTTTTTATGATGTGAATGAAGGGGCCGTTAAAATTGATGGTTATGATGTTCGCGATGTGACACTCCGTTCGTTAAGGAAACAAATGGGGGTAATGCTTCAAGATACGTTTATTTTTTCAGGAACAATTATTGAAAACATTCGGTACGGAAATTTAACAGCCACAGAGGAAGAAGTTATCCAAGCCGCAAAAATTGTTCGTGCGCACGACTTTATCAAGGATTTAAAAGATGGCTATGAAACAGTTGTGGAAGAGCGGGGTAGTACACTCTCGGCAGGACAACGCCAATTAATTTCATTTGCTCGTGCTTTACTGGCAGATCCCAAAATTTTAATTTTAGACGAAGCAACCTCCAGTATTGATACAAAAACAGAAGAATTGTTACAAGAAGGACTACAACAACTTCTAAAAGGACGGACATCGTTTATTATTGCTCATCGACTTTCTACCATCAAAAATAGCGATAAAATTTTCTATATTGATGGTGGTCGTATTGTGGAAGAAGGATCTCATGATCAACTAATGGCAAAACATGCGTTATATCATCATTTATATCAATCGCAATACGACTTATTAAAGAGTTAGATGATAAAACAGAGAAAATTATTAGTTGAATCTTTCTCTGTTTTTCTGTATCGTAACCTTAACAAAGGAAAAAATGATGAGGTGCCAAATGAATCGGAATTTTGAAGTAGAATTAACAACATTATGTATGATTAGAAATCAGAAAAATGAAATCCTTGTGCAAGAACGACAAAAAAAGGATTGGCCTGGTTGGACGTTTCCTGGCGGACATGTTGAAAAAAACGAGGGCATGGAAACAGCCATGGTTCGCGAACTCCTTGAAGAAACAGGATTAGTGCTGAAGCCACAATTAGTAGGTGTTGCAGAATGGCTGAATGATTGTTCAGGTGCGCGGGAATTAGCCACATTATTCATTGCAGAAACAGCGGATGAACTACCAGAAGAAACGGAACAACCCTTGTTTTGGGTCACTGAAAAAGAATTGCGAGAAGGTCCTTTAGCTGGCAGTTTAGCAGAACTTTTCCCAGTATTTTTTGGCGAAAAGCAATTTTATTTTAAAAATAATACAGCTTAATGATTCAAACCTAAAAGATTAAATCAATCCCACTTATTAAAAGAGAGGAAATCTAAAATTAAACATTGCTATTTATAAGCAATGTTTGCTATTCTTAATAAAAGGGAATTAATTTTTTATATAATGAGGGGGAAAAAGTGTGTTAAAAAGAAAAGTGGGGATTGTCGCAGGCGTTTTCTGTTCAGCTTTGTTACTGACAGGTTGTGGCAAAAGTGCGAAAGATGAGTTCATTCAAGGGATTGGCAATCAAAACGCACAAGAATCTGGGGTTTGGGATTTCTCTATGTCAATTAGTGACATGAAATTTTCACAAGAAGATAGTGCACAAACGAATCCTATGATTGGGATGCTCATCACGCAAATCAAAAACGCATCGCTTTCTGGGAAGATTCAAGTAGATGCCAAAAAAGAAAAAGCATTCAACTTAGAGATGAAATTAAAAGCGATGGGAATGGATGTACCGATTTCATTGGTTGGATCAGTAGATAACGAAGGCAAAGAGCCAAAACTCTATTTAGCAACAGATATGATGGAATATATTGTCGCTGTCGCAGACTCAATGACTGACGGTGCTATCGATAGTTCTCAGTTAGATACAGAAAAACTAAAAGGAAAATACATTGATCTTTTAGCCATGAACGAGGAAAGTACGAAAGAATGGCAAGATACAATCAAAGAGTATCAAGAATCGGAAAAAGAACGAAAACAGTCTGCTAAGGAATACAAAGAGTTTTTAGAAGGATTAGACAAGGATACGTTCGAGAAAAAAGGGGACACCATTACCCATACGTTTACAAAAAAAGAATTACAAAAGTTAATCAAAATTACGACAGAAACATCTGAAAAAGGTAAAGAACAAGATCCTTTCGAAAAAATCAAAGATGTTTCTGCCAAAGTTTCTGTTAATACAAAAGAAAATAAAACAAATATGTTGATTAATGTGAAACCGCAGCAAGACAAGAACGTTGACATGGGACTTGAATCATTATCTAGTAAAATTAGCATTACACAAAAAGCCAAAAAAGCGACAATTTCAATGCCTAAGAAAGAAAATATTTTATCAGAACAAGAAGTTGAAAAAATATTTTCCGATAGCACCTCTATGACAGGTCTATCGACTGAAGACACGACTGTTGCGATCAATCAATAACGCTGAATGACCAATAAAAACGGTCGCTCAAAAAAGTAACGAAAGACCTAGCATGATTGGGATGCTAGGTCTTTTTTGAATAAAAAAACAGCATTTTAGTTTTCTTTGAATTATTGGTTGTTATTTTTAATGGCGTAAACAGTTTAAAGTTAATACATTTGTTTTTGATTTAAATTCTACTGCTATTTTTAATCATTCTATTAAATAACAAATGTTTTCGAGTGTTTTTAAGCATTATTTTTGTTATGCAGAGTGGTTTTTTTATACAATGAGTATAATTTTAGATGAAGGAGTGTTTTAGGTGAAAAATCAACATTTAACTACGTCACAAGGAAGTCCAGTTGGCGATAATCAAAATTCGCTAACTGCAGGAGAATTTGGTCCTGTCCTAATCCAAGACGTTCATTTATTAGAAAAATTAGCTCATTTTAATCGTGAGCGCGTGCCAGAACGGGTTGTTCATGCCAAAGGTGCTGGTGCTCATGGGATTTTCAAGGTGAGCCAATCAATGGCACAATATACTAAAGCCGATTTTTTATCTGAAGTTGGCAAAGAAACACCTTTATTCGCTCGTTTTTCAACTGTAGCTGGAGAGTTAGGTTCATCAGATACATTGCGTGATCCTCGCGGTTTTGCGCTTAAATTCTATACAGATGAAGGAAATTACGACTTAGTTGGCAATAATACGCCCATTTTTTTCATTCGTGATGCAATTAAGTTTCCAGATTTTATTCATAGCCAAAAAAGAAATCCGCGGACGCATTTGAAAAGTCCAGAAGCAGTTTGGGATTTTTGGTCTCATTCACCGGAAAGCCTTCATCAAGTAACAATTTTAATGAGTGATCGTGGCATTCCGTTGTCGTTCCGTCACATGCATGGTTTTGGTAGCCATACATTCAAATGGGTCAATGCTGCTGGAGAAGTATTTTTTGTTAAATATCACTTCAAGACGAATCAAGGAATCAAAAATCTAGAGAGTCAATTAGCAGAAGAAATTGCTGGGAAAAACCCAGATTTCCATATTGAAGATTTGCATAATGCAATTGAAAATCAAGAATTTCCTTCTTGGACATTATCTGTGCAAATTATCCCGTATGCAGATGCGTTAACAATGAAAGAAACACTTTTTGATGTAACAAAAACGGTTTCTCAAAAAGAGTATCCGCTGATTGAAGTTGGCACGATGACTTTAAATAGAAATCCAGAGAATTATTTTGCAGAGGTTGAACAAGTAACCTTTTCACCAGGGAATTTCGTTCCTGGTATTGAAGCTTCTCCAGATAAATTATTGCAAGGACGTTTGTTCGCTTATGGGGACGCACATCGTCATCGCGTGGGCGCTAATAGTCACCAATTGCCAATCAACCAAGCAAAAGCGCCTGTAAATAACTACCAAAAAGACGGCAATATGCGTTTTGACAATGGCAATAGCGAAATTAATTACGAACCAAATAGTTATACTGAAACACCAAAAGAAGATCCTAAGGCGAAAATTAGTTCCTTTGAAGTTGAAGGAAATGTTGGTAATTATAGCTATGATCAAGATCACTTTACACAAGCAAACGCTTTGTATAATTTGCTGCCAAGCGAAGAAAAAGAAAACTTAATTAACAATATAGCGGCATCTTTAGGTCAAGTGAAAAATCAAGAAATCATCGCGCGTCAAATTGATTTGTTCACTAGAGTAAATCCAGAATATGGAGCACGTGTCGCACAAGCCATCAAGCAACAAGCATAATTTATATAACGTACGTGACAAAAAACCAGTCTAGATAAACTTAAAGACTGGTTTTGTTTGCTTTTCAATGCTTTTTACTCTACTTTGTATAATGTATATTATGTAAACTAGAATAAAATAAAAAACTTTAGCCGATAAATTGCACTTCTCTTTCGACTAATTAATTTACCCAACTAACCTTACAAGTTGTTTGCTAAGCTAGTTGGGTTTACTGTTTATTGAAACCTTGGATTGTTCATTTCTTGATGAATTTCTTTGCTCGCTTCATATAGAAACAATGTTTGTTTTTTACTTGATGCATAATCGACAATGGGTTTTGGATAATTTTCTCCTAAATGTACATGATATTGCGTTTGTAAGGCTTCGTTCATTAGATTTGGTTGATGAATATACTTTTGTGGCACTTGCTTAAGTTCTGGAACATATTTTTTGATGAACTGGCCGTCATTATCAAATTTTTTTGACTGGATAATTGGATTAAAAATCCGAAAATACGGGACAGCGTCCGTTCCTGTCGAAGCAGCCCATTGCCAGCCACCGATATTATTGGCGGCATCATAATCAATCAACATTTTTTGAAAGTATTTTTCACCCCAACGCCAATCGATGTGTAAATTTTTAACTAAAAAAGAGGCAGTTATCATTCTTAAGCGGTTGTGCATCCAACCAGTTTGATTCAGTTGTCGCATGGCGGCATCAATTATAGGGTACCCCGTCTCCCCTTTTTGCCACTTGACAAACATTTCTGGGTCATTTGTCCATTGAATATAACGAAATTTTTCTTGAATAGCTTCCTCTTTTTGTTGTGGAAACGTACTATAGATCATATTGTAAAAGTCGCGCCAAGCTAATTCTTTTTTGAAGGTTTCTTTACTTAAGCTAGAAGGCGCAGATGCAAGCTCTTGCCAAATAGTGCGAATCGAAAGTTCTCCCGTTCTTAAAAAAGTAGACAGATGACTCGTTTGATCCTGATAAGGAAAATCACGCTTATTTTCATAGGATTGAAGTTTTTGATCAATAAAAGTATTTAAGCGCCTTCTGGCTGTTTTTTCGCCGACACTATAGTGCTTTAAAGGAATCCTCGCAATCTGTTCCCCATATGCTGCTTCCTCTTCTGGAAAAAGACACGCACTAAAAATTTTTTCAGCTGTATAGGAAACAGGAATCGGGGTTTCTTTAGGCGCCTCTTTCCATTTATTGTAATAGGGCGTAAACACTTGGTACTTGCTGTCATCGTTCTTCTTAATTTCTTCAGAGCCATGCAAATAGGCATCTTGAAAAGAGAAAGACTGAATATTATTTTCTTCAAAAAAGCGCATAGCTTGCTGGTCCCGCTTTGCCCCAAAGCCACAAGTATCTTCATTAAAATAAATGACCTGCCAATCGGGTAATTTGCGTTTCAAACGTGAAAATAAATCTAATGGTTCGCCGACCATGATTTGTAAATGTGCCTCTTGATCGATTCGTTCTTTAAACGAGGCTAAACTTGCAAAAAAAGCGTTATAATTAGCACTTTCTTGAATAAATTGTTGAGGATTCATTTGGAATAATAAAATCAATTCATCAGCTGCAGAATTTTGTAACGCGTGTGCTAATGCTTTATTATCTTGTAATCGTAAATCACGTCTAAACCACATTACTCTTTTCATTTTTAAATCCTCCTAAATACTTCGTCTTGCTTATCGTAACCGTGACTGCTGATTTTTAAAAGCAACTTGCCTAGACTTTTCAAAAAGCCGATAAAAACTGGATTTTCAGCTTTTATCGGCTTTTTGATTAAATTAATAGGAAATATTAAAAGCTTTCATATCTTTCTCAATATATTGTAGGACTTCTGTATTGCCAAAAAATTGTGTAAAATAATAGGCTTGACGATAGTCATCGGCTGTGTCTTCCCCGAGCATTTGTTTGTTAAAGGCTTTTTCATATAAAAGATAATCTAGCAAATAAATGGAGTGTTTGTCACGACAAATCTGAATCCCTTTTTCGCTTAAAATGACACTTTTTTGGTAGTCTTTCATTTCCGAGTAGAATTTAGCAGAATTATAATAAATTCTACAACGCTCCAAGGAACATTCTAATTTAAATTGTTCCAATTCTTGTAATGATTTTTCGTAATATACTTGCGCTTTTCTCATATCTTTTTCCAGTTCATATAGCGTACCTAGCGCATTAAGGCTTAAAATGTTGTAAATATTGACTTTACGGTCAATTTCCGCGCCCCGGTATAGGTAAAACAAGGCCTCTGCTTTATCTTTTTTTCCTAATAAACAAGTAATTCCCTTATAATATAACAATTTAGTCGTTAGTTCATTATTAGATAAGATAAGACCTTCAGGCACTTCTTGTAATAAATTGTAGGCCTCTAAGTGAAATAACCGTAAAGATAAATCCTCGACTTTGTTTAGTAGATTTTCAATTTTCTTTTCTTCAGAAATCATCATGCATTCTTCTACTTCTAAATCTAATCGGAGGCAAATAGATGAGAAAATATCTAAACTGTCACATAGATTACGGTTTTCAATATTACTAATTGTTGCTTGCGTACAGATGCCGTTAGCCAGCTC
Source organism: Enterococcus sp. DIV1090 (assembly GCF_050537975.1). Classification (NCBI taxonomy): domain Bacteria; kingdom Bacillati; phylum Bacillota; class Bacilli; order Lactobacillales; family Enterococcaceae; genus Enterococcus; species Enterococcus sp. DIV1090. The sequence goes on from NZ_CP172917.1 coordinate 1,410,149, forward strand.
TGATTGTGTGATTTTTTTAAGTTTTCTCGCTTGTTTTATTTTGTCTCCTGCTACCTTCACGAACAGACCTCCACTTGTATTATTATGTAAATTCATTAAAAGATGTTATACTTTGATTATCAATTAAAGGAGGTACATGCTATGTTTGATTTACTTGCATTATTGACTGGAACATCAACTTATGGCAACGTTCCCCATGTTTAATTAGTCAATGCGTGTCAAGTATGGTTTTCCATACTTGGCATGTTTCCTTTAAAACTGACTCAATCATACTACAAACGGATAGACAAATACAACTGAAAATCATTGGTTTTTTATTAAGAAAAAGAACAGCAAGAAGTGAAGAATACTTCTTGCTGTTCTTTTGTTTAGTTAGGTGTATTTAGATTTAAAATGATTTGTTCCGGCGTAATTTCATTATGATCTGACATCGTTGGCTCTACGCTTAAATAACTTGAAGTATTTGTAATAATAACCATGACAGTTGAGTCAAGCCCAGCTTCTTTAATGGCTTTTCGATCGAACGTTCCTAAAAGATCTCCTTTTTTAACACGGTGACCTTGGGTTACTTGTGTCTGAAAGACCTCCTGCCCCAATGTGACAGTATCAATTCCTATATGAATTAATACTTCAGCTCCTGCGTCCGTTTGGATACCATAAGCGTGTCCAGTTTCTGCAACCAAGTTTAATAAACCATCTGCAGGCGCGTAAACCTTGTTCGCTGTTGGCATGATTGCTAAACCTTTGCCCATCATCTCGCTTGAAAATACCGGGTCATTAACAGCAGTAAGATTCATTGCGTAACCAGTTACTGGAGAAAAAAGTTGTTCATCTAAGGTATTGTGTTGCATTTCAAAGACTTCGCGTTCTTCCTCTTCGATTACTTTATCTGAAATCAAAACTTCTTGCGGAATTGCAAATAGACTGGTTAATGCATAACATACACCGACAGATAAAAGTGCGACTAATAAATAGATCACTAATTGATGTGCACTATAGATATACATTAAGAAAGAAGGAATAACGGCTAATCCATAAGAATTTGATTGAATATGAAAAATAGCTAAAATTGCTCCGCCTAAACCTGATGTAAACAAGACACATAGCAGCGGTTTTAAGTTCCAACGAATAAGTAATCCGAATAACACAGGCTCACTAACTCCAAATAATTGAGACAACATAGAACCGATGGCCGTCGACTTCACTTTGCTATCTTGCGCTTTTTTCGCAAAAGCTAAACAACTGCCAACGTTGGCAAACCCATACATGGCACATATTGTAATCAATGCATTAAATCCTGTATTTGCTAATAATGATGTTTCTACCATAGTTAGTGTATGATGAATACCAATCAAAACCATTAAAGGATATGAGGCACCAATCACGAAACCACCTAGTCCTAAGGGCAACCCAATCAACCATTGGACAACATCTACCATGCCTAACTCAACGGTATGCAAAATTGGGCCAATTCCGAGAATCATGATTAAAAAAGTAATTAACATAGTCATAAAAGGTGTAAAAATTTGATCAAGAATATTCGGCATCTTTTTTCGGAAAAAAAGTTCAATCTTTGCGCCAATTATACCAGCAGCAATTGCACTTAAAACGGAACCTTGTGCACCGACAACTGGGATAAAACCAAAAGCCATAATAGCTTTCACGCCAGAATCTGGTGTTGCAACTGCATAAGCGTTTGGTAAAATGGGTGATACCATCATTAAACCAATAACAATCCCGATTACAGGTGTCGCATTAAATGCTTTAAAGGTAGACCAAACAATCAAAGCTGGCAAAAAGGCAAAGACGGTATCTGTAATGACAGAGACAATTTGTTGAAAGCTTTCAGGAATATTGGCTACACTTGCTCCGAATAATTGTAAAAAAGTGTCGTTAAAAATAACACCTTTTAACCCTAGGAACAATCCTGTTGCTGCAATTACTGGAACAATTGGAATGAATATTTCACTTAAAATGCGCATTGTTTTGCGCATGCCCGTTTCATTATTTTTTAAAATTGCTGTTTGCTCTGCTTTTGACACAACATTGATTCCAAGTTTTTCTATTTCATCATACACTTTAGTCACAATACCAGTTCCTAAAATCACTTGGTATTGACCACCATTATAAAAAACACCCTTGACTAAATCGATTTTTTCTAGTTGTTTACCATCTACTTGTTCGTGGTCCTTCAAAATAAAACGTAACCGCGTTTGACAATGGGTGACCGATATAATGTTATCCATACCGATTAATTGAATAATGTCTTTGGCTGCCTGCTGATAATTTTCTGCCATGTTATACTCCTCCTAGCTACTCATTTATAGTAATCAATAGTCCTTGATAGCTTTTTAATAATGTTCCCTGCTGAACTAATTGCTCTCGTTCTTCAGACTGTGTATCAAAAATAACTGTGCCATTAACTAAATAATGAGGGATTGGAACCGCCTCACCAAAATTAAAAAAGGCGTAAATCGTTTTTTCATTTAATTTGCGTTTATAAGCAATAACATTATCTGGAAGATTTGATAGTCCCTCAAATGTTCCATAAAGTAAGATGTCTGTATAGGGACTCTTTTGACGAAATGCAATCATCCGCTTATAGAAATGAAAAATACTTTGACTATTTTTTATTTCTGCTTCGGCATTGATTTCTTTATAATTATCCACCATTCCTAACCAAGGTTTGACGCTTGAAAAACCGCCATACATAGAATCATTCCATGGAAAAGGCGTGCGGGCATTGTCTCGACTACGCAAATTGACAAGTGACAAGGCTTCTTTGGGCGTAAATCCTTCTTTTATTGCTCGATAGTATTGATCAATGCTAGAAATATCATCGAATTCATCAATCGAACCCCTTTCAAAATTGGTCATTCCTAATTCTTGTCCTTGGTAAATAAAAGGCGTGCCCCTTAAAAAGAAATACATGGCGCCGAATGTTTTAACCGCATTTGGCTGTTGAGCCTGTTCTTTTAAATATTTCGTTGTCGCTCGAGGTTGATCATGATTTTCAATAAAATTTGCACTCCAACCAGCCTCTTGCATGGCTTCTTGCTGTTTGAAAATTAATGTGCGTAAATCATTCCAAGACCAATTGATTCTATAAAACCATTCGCTTCCTGATTTCACATCCAAATCAGCCCATTTGAAGTCAAAAATCATGTCGAAATACCCTGTTTCTCCAATAAATTCTGATAAATTTGGATAATTGACGCCGGCCGCTTCAGCAACTGTGACAATATCAAAACCAGCAAAAGCTTTTTCTCTTAATTCGTTCAGAAAGTCACTCATTCCTGGCATGTTTCTACTAGCTTTTGTTACTTTGGCTAATTGATCTGCCCCATCAGCAGGTAAGTTTGTCCAAGTCAAATCTTTCTTAATAAAATTAATCGCATCTACACGAAAACCAGCAATTCCTTTGTTTAACCAAAAACGAATCATTTGATAGATTTCTTTGCGTAGTTCAGGATTTTCCCAATTTAAATCCGGCTGTTTTTTATGAAAGGCATGAAAGTAGTAGGCATCTTCCCCAGGTAATTTTTCCCAAACACTACCACCGAAGTTAGACCGCCAATTTGTAGGTGCTTCTTGTCCTTCTTTTATAATATAAAAGTCTCGAAAACGACTTTGAGGATTTTTTAAAACATCTTGAAACCAAGCATGTTCATCAGATGTATGGTTTACCACCAAATCTAAAATAACTTTTATGTTTCGTTTTTTTGCTTCTTCAATGAGTTCATCGAAGTCTGCCATTGTACCAAAATCGCTAGAAATACCATAATAGTCTGAAATATCATATCCATTGTCAGCCATTGGCGACGGGTACATTGGACTCAGCCAAATCAGCGTAATTCCTAAATTTTCTAAGTAATCCAGTTTTTGAATAATGCCTTGTAAATCACCAATTCCGTCATTATTACTATCCGAAAAGCTACGTGGATAAATTTGATAGGCCACTTCTTTTTTCCACCAATTTCTGTTCATTCTGGTTCTCCTCACTCTTAAACTAGTCCTGTTAACTTTTTCTGTAACCGTTTTTACATTTTGTATGATACTCGTTTTTGCGTAATATGTCAAACGTTTATCATAAATAAATTTAAATTATAATATTCTTTTGATTTAAATAGATTTATATATGTTATACGTTTGACTTTTTTCTGATTTGTTTATACTATTAGACTAACTACTATTTTCTAATAAAGGAGACATTACTTATGTCAAGCATCATGAACCAATGGACTGATGAATTACGTTATGCGCCTTATTCTTCTTGGACATCTGCTCACCTCGAAAATCTAACTTCTATTATCGCGCAATCTAGTTGGCGTTTTAAGTATCATATTCAACCACAGACAGGACTACTAAATGATCCCAACGGTTTTTCGTATTTCAATAACCAGTGGCATTTATTTTATCAAGCGTTTCCTTTCGGGAGTGTTCACGGACTAAAAAGTTGGGCCCACTTAACTTCCTCCGACTTAATTCACTGGGATTATGAAGGAATTGCCCTTTATCCCGACTCTGAATATGATTCTCATGGCGTCTATTCAGGCTCAGCTTTACCAATAGATAACCAACTATGTTTATTTTATACAGGAAATGTTCGTGATCAAACTTGGCAACGATTTGCATATCAAAATATTGCATGGCTGAATTCTTTAGGTGCGATCACAAAGGAATCAACACCATTCCTACCTATTGACCCCAATTATTCTTCCCATTTTCGTGATCCGATGGTATTTCCTTATCAAGAAGGACTTGTTTTATTAATTGGTGCTAGTGATTTAAATGGACAAGGAAAAATTGTGGTCTATTTTTCTAAAGATCGAAACGTACACAATTTTCATCAACTTGGCGAATTGACGTTCACCGACCAAGAATTAGGCTACATGGTTGAATGCCCCAATTTGGTATTTATTGATGGCCAGCCTGTCTTATTATTTTGCCCACAAGGTCTATCTCCATCTGTAAAAAGTTATCAGAATATCTATCCGAATATGTACACATTGGCCGAAACGTTTGATTTGGAGAATCTTTCTTTAGTTCAGGCTAGGCCTTTTGAAAATTTAGATGAAGGATTTGATGTCTACGCCACTCAAGCCTTTAATGCGCCAGATGGTCGTGCACTTGCGGTCAGTTGGATTGGATTGCCAGAAATCACTTACCCAAGTGATGTGGAGGGTTGGGCAAATGGCTTAAGTCTGGTTAAAGAACTCACAATTCACAACGGGAAACTATTTCAATATCCAGTTTCTGAAACAAAAATGCTTCGTCAATCCGCCACTACTTTATCAAATGGCTGCCATTTTTTATCTACTGCTTCTTTTGAATTAGAAGTGGATATTCCCAAAAATGAGATTGCTTTTATTCGGCTTTTAGCGAACGAAACGGGTTCAAAAGGACTTTTAATTACAATTGATACGATTCATGGTAAAATAACCCTTGATCGAACATTTGCTGGCCAACCTTTTGCTGAAAAGTATGGCACAATTCGTGAAACTAAAATTAGGAAAAATAAGTCAGTTCAGTTAACTATTTTTGTTGATTGCTCTGTTGCAGAAATCTATGTAAATAAAGGTGAAAAAACGATGACTGGTCGCTTCTTTCCAGATAAAGCGCAACAGTATCTTCATCTATCCAAGACGGCAAAAGCTTGTTTTTATGAGCTGGAAAATACGAATAATTAGGAATGATGGTGAATTTTGATGGTGGTTAAATTAACGGATGTAGCAAAGCTTGCTGGGGTGAGCCCGACAACGGTGAGCCGCGTGATTAATAATTATGGTTATCTTAGTCAAAAAACAATTGATAAAGTTCATCAAGCGATGGAAGAATTAAATTATCAACCTAATGGATTAGCCAGAAGCCTCCAAGGAAAAAGTACGCAGCTGATTGGTTTAGTCTTCCCTTCTGTTAGTCATCCATTTTTTGGTGAATTAATTGAAACACTGGAAAGAAAGCTCTTTGTTCAAGGATATAAAGTGATTTTATGTGATAGTGAAAAAGATCCAGAAAAAGAGCGCGCCTATTTACGAATGCTCGCTGCAAATAAAGTGGACGGTGTAATCACTGGTAGCCATAACTTAGCTATTAACGAATATGAAAATGTTTCACTACCTATTGTTTCCTTTGACCGTTTCTTGGCACCTGGCATTCCAATTGTCTCTTCGCAAAACTTTCAAGGTGGCCAAAAAGCCACTGAAGCCTTATTTGCAAGTGGTGCACAAAAGATTGCAATTATTACTGGTGCTAATAACACAGGCGCACCTAGCGATTATCGATTGGCTGGTTATAAACAAACGATGGAAAAATATGGCGCAGAAAAAACGATTCTACAAATTGATAATGGAACCTCTACAACATTAAAAAATCTAGAAATCGAACGTTTGCTTCAAAATAAAACTGTAGACGGCATCTTTTGTACCGATGATTTGACAGCAATTACAGTTATGAATATTGCTCAAAAATTGAAGATAGCCATTCCTGAAGAATTAAAAGTAATTGGTTATGATGGGACAAAATTAATCAAAAGAATTGCCCCACAACTATCAACCATTGTGCAGCCAATCGACGAGATGTGTGACGTTATGATTGACTTACTGCTTCGTAGAATGAAGGATCCTGATGTTGCGCTCGAGGAAAATTATCCTATTCCAATTCAGCTATCATTGTCTGAATCCTGTTAAAAAAGACACCTGAAAATGAGCCGACCCCCAAAAGTTAGACCTAGAAATCTAACTTTTGGAGGTTTTTTTGTATGGCAAAATACAGTTTTGAATTTAAACTTAAACTTGTTCATGACTACTTATCTGGTCAAGGAGGTCTAAGGTTTCTCGCAAAGAAGTATGGGTTTAAAGATAGTTCTCAAATAAGCAAATGGATAAATGCCTATAAAGAACTTGGTGAAGAAGGCCTACTTCGCAGTCGAAAAAATAAGAATTACTCTGTTCAATTTAAGCTAGATGCGATAGAGTTATATTTAACAACAGAGTTGTCCTATCAAGAAGTAGCTAATCTTCTAAAAATGAACAATCCATCATTGATTGCGAATTGGCTTAGAACGTATCAGAAGTTTGGTATAGAGGGACTCTCTAAACAGAAAGGACGTCCACCTACCATGTCTAAAAAGAAACGAAATGAACCCCAACCACTACCAAGTGAACGATCTCAAGTAGAGAAACTAGAAAAAGAAAATAGAATGTTAAAAATTGAGAATGCCTATTTAAAAGAATTGAGGAGACTGCGTTTAGAGGACGAACAAAAAATGAACGAATCGCACGAATCATTCACAGTCTCCGAAGACACTTTCGATTAAAAGATATTTTGGAAACCCTAAGGTTTCCAAAATCTACTTACATGTACTGGCAAAAACGCCTCGACAGAACAGCTTCAACACAAATCATTGAAGAAGAAATTCAAGCGATTCGTAAAAAACATCAACATTATGGCTATAGAAGGATGACCCAAGAATTGAAACGACGTGGATTTCAAGTGAATAAAAAGAAAGTCCAGCGATTAATACAAAAGTTAAAGTTACAAGTCAAAGCTTTTACTAAGAAATCAAGAAAATATAATTCCTATAAAGGAACCGTTGGTAAAATCGCTAAAAATTTGATTCGTCGCCGATTTAAAACTTCTGTTCCTCATCAAAAAATTACAACTGATACAACTGAATTTAAGTACTTTGAAGCAGATAACGCAGGCATCTTTCGTCAGAAAAAACTATACTTAGATCCATTTATGGATATGTATAATAGTGAAATTCTAAGCTATAGCCTTTCTACTCAACCAAATGGTAAAACAGTTATGGAAGGTCTGAAAGAAGCAATTTCTCAAACAAATGATTGTCCCTATCGGCGCACCTTTCACTCTGATCAAGGCTGGGCTTATCAAATGAATGTCTATATACAAACATTAAAGGACAACAATATCTTTCAAAGTATGTCTCGAAAAGGAACCTGTTTAGATAATTCTCCTATGGAGAATTTCTTCAGTATCCTAAAACAAGAAGTGTACTATGGAAAAATCTATCAAAGTCAAAATGAATTGAGAGAAGCAATTGAGAACTACATTTATTATTACAATCATCACCGAATCAAGGAAAAACTTAACTGGAAAAGCCCAGTAGAATTTCGACAATTCAATCAAAAAACTGCATAAAAATAGAGTGGAAAAATCCACTCTATAAAAAGTCTAACTTTTTGGGGTCACTACAAAAGGTGTCTTTTTTTATTCTTAATTCCTCATTTGCCCATTTTCCCTTAATTCCAAAGCACAGAGATTAAATAATACAACAACATGATCCCTACAAATACACCGAGCATTAGTAAAACATACCACCAATTTTTGGCGCTATAGGTTTCATTTTTATCTTTTTCGGTTCGTTTCCCGGCAGCCCATTTCCATAAATCGTAATTATTCATCTCTCTCACCACCTTTAATGGGTTTATTAATTTAAGTCTAACACGGAATGACAGAACTTGAAAACAAAAGGATCACCCACTTATGCAATGGATGATCCTTTTTGGTTACTATTCTTCTGGTAACCCATTATTTTTAATCACTGATTGGTACCAATAAAAACTATCTTTTTTAATGCGTCGTAAATCTTTTAACTCATGGTCTTCACGATTGACGTAAATAAAACCGTAGCGTTTTTTGAATCCTTGATGAGAACTTAAAATATCCATGACCGACCAAGGGCAATAGCCAAACAACTCAACGCCGTCAGAAATAGCCGCATGACAAGCAGCAATATGATCATGCAAATACGCAATTCGATAATCATCATGAATTTTTCCGTCCTCTGTTAGGTGATCTGGTGTGCCTAAGCCGTTTTCTGTAATGATTAACGGCAAACGGTATTGACGATAATAATCATTTAAAACTAAACGTAGACCAGTTGGATCAATTTGGGCACCATACTTAGAGGTTTTTAAATGTTGATTTTTTTCGATTTTAAAATAACCGTATAGATCAAAATCAATGTCCTTTTCTTTCGTACCCAATGGGTGTTGCTCATCTGTCGGTAAATAGCTAGCGACTAACGTCCGATAATAATTAAGAGCGATAAAATCTGGTTTAGCGGCTTTCAAAATTGCTTGATCTTCTGGCTGTGTTTCGGGATAAATGCCACATTTGGTCAAATACTCTTGATAGTAACCTGGGTATTCGCCAAAACAATACATTTCTAGAGCGTAATTCGTTTTAAAGTTATCATTCATACGAGCCGCCCAAACATCTTCAGGCTTATTAGAACTAGGATAAGTCATCGTTGAGGAAACAGAGGGACCGACTTTTCCCCCAGCGACCAATTGGTGACAATCATTCGTCGCTAACGCATGGGCAACAAACATATGGTAATCCATTTGTGCACGAATTTTTTCAGCATTTTCTGGTGCAACGTCGTACATATTCATTCGTTCATCGACACGAATCATTAAGTTTTGTTCGTTTGTAACTTGCCAATTTTTGACTCGATCACCAAACGCTTGATAACAGACTTGCGCATAGCGTTGAAATGCGGAAACGCAGCGACGATCCGCCCAACCATTGTATTTTTCCACCAACGCAAAAGGTAAATCAAAATGATAAAGTGTGACAAACGGCAAAATATCGTTTTCTAAAAGTGTATCAATGACGGCATTATAAAAATCGATGCCGGCTTGATTGCTTTCGCCATCACCTGTTGGAATGATTCGTGCCCATGAAAGAGAAAAACGATAGGTTTTTAAGCCTAATTCTTTCATTAACGCAATGTCCTCTTTGAAACGATGGTAAAAATCGCTGGCGACTTTCGTATCTGCTTGTACAGCTGACTTTTTAAAAGAATTGTAATCAGCAACTGTTAGGCCTTTGCCGTCCTCATTCCAAGCGCCCTCAATTTGAAAAGCGGAGGAAGAAGCTCCCCATAAAAAATCGTTCTTAAATTGTTTAACCATTAGTTTTGCTCCTTTACTTGCATGAAAAATAGATTTGTTTGTGGTGTAATCTCTGTTTGTTTGGTTGTCTCAATTATAGCCATTTCCGCAGTATTTGTTACGATGACTAAGACGGTTGGATCATAACCAGCAGCTTGGATGATTTGTTTATCAAAAGAGAGCAGTTTTTGTCCTACTCTGACCCTTTCTCCTGCTTTTACGAACGTTTCAAATCCCCGCCCTTTTAATTCGACTGTATTGATTCCAATGTGAAGGAGGATTTCAGCACCATTGTCTAACTTTAAGCCAATTGCATGATGAGTTGGATATAAAGCCGTCACTTGCCCATTTCCTGGTGAAACAATTTGTTCCTCTGTCGGATAAATAGCTAGTGTTTTTCCCATTTGTTGAGAAGCAAAGACTTCATCGTTGATTTGGTCTAAAGATACGAGTTGTCCTTGAACAGGTGCTTGAATCCGTTGTTTTTCTTTGACGGTCGTTGCCTCGGTCTTTAAGCTGGGTTCTTGACGTGACTCGTCAAGCGGTAAATCATTAAAGCCTAGAAAAATCGTTAATAGAAATGCACCAAAAAAAGCAATGCCACAACCTAATAAATAACAAATAAAGGCTTTGGTTCCTGCTTCTGCGTAAACTGGGATGGTCAAGAGTCCTTGGTTAGCGAAGGCTGTCCCGTAGGAACCGCCCCAGCCCATTAAGGCCCCACCTGCTGCTCCGCTAGCCACCGCATAAATCATCGGTTTTTTTAACCGCAAGTTTGCCCCATAAATGGCTGGTTCTGTGATACCAAATAATGCAGTCACTGTTGCAGAGGCAGCAACAGCTTTCAAGTCTTTATTTTTTGTGCGGACAAACACGCCAAATGCGGCGCCCGCTTGAGAAAAGTTCGCTGCACCAGCAAACGCTAGCAAATTTTGCCGTCCTGTTCGAGCGACATCATTAATCCCAATTGGCACAAGCCCACGGTGAGCCCCAAAAATGACTAAGACACACCAAATTCCGCCGATAAAACCGCCTAACAAGATGGGACTCAAATTCATTATATAATAATACAACCAATTCACGCCGTCACCTAAATAAATCCCTATTGGTCCAAATAATAATAAAGTGGCTGGAATCATTAAAAGTAATGACAGCGTAGGAACCATAATGATTTTTAGAACTTCTGGAATCACTTTTTCCAAAAAGCGTTGCACATAAGCTAACATAAAAATTGCAAGAATAATTGGAATTACCGTGGAAACATAATTGGCTTTGGTCACATGTAATCCAAACAAGGTAACCGCTGATTTTTCAGTCATTAATGAAACGATGGTCGGATAACATAAGGTAGCACCAATTACCATGGCGATATATTCGTTTGTTTTGAAAACCTTAGCAGCTGAATAACCTAAAATAACTGGCATAAAATAAAAAAGTGCATCGGAAGCGGCGCTTAAAATAATATACGTATTCAAAGGTTTTAAATCGACCTCGTAAAAATTGTTTGCGACCATCACAGCAATAGCTAAAATTCCTTTTAACATGCCAGAAGCGGCAATTGCTGGTACGACAGGCGTGAAAATCGCGGCAACAGTATTTAAAATTCGATTGCCTAATGAATTTTTTTCTTTTGTGGATGTTTTGGTCGTAAGTTGCTGAGCCAACAAAGGTTCTAGAGCATTATAGACATGCGCGACTTTATTGCCTAAAACCACTTGATACTGCCCGCCGCTTTCAACAACAGAAATGACACCTTCTGTTTGTAGTAAGGCTTCTTTGTTCGCTTGTTTCGTGTCTCTCAATACGAAACGCAATCGTGTATAACAATGTGTGACATCCACGATATTGTCTTTGCCACCTACGTCTTTCAAAATTTCTTTTGCTATTGCTAGGTAGTCCATGGTGACCACTCCTTATCTATAAAATAACAGCTCAATAAAAAAGACCAAATCACACATGCACGTTTCAGCAAACACACTCAATATTTGCTCGTCGTGAATGTCCCTTTGATCTGATCTACGTAATAACTATGTTTCTCACGATAGAATAGCTGATTGAATTTATTTTTAATTTACCATTATTTAGAGGGATTATCAATGAATTAGGTAGACCACCTCAGTGTTTTGTTACTAAAAATCAGCAGTGAAAATAGTAGTTTACTACATTCACTGCTGATTTATTTGATTACAAGACTGGGGACAACAAGCGTGAAAAGTTTTGCTTGAAGCGTAGCCAGTACCCTTGTTTTTTAATTATCTCGTCGGTTAGTAAGACACTTTTTTCTATATCTTCTTCAAAGACTTGCGCTAACATCCACGCAATGTCGGGATTGTAAATAAACGTACTTACCTCGAAATTCAATGAATAACTGCGAATATCTTGGTTTGTTGTGCCAACCATAGCTAATTCATCATCAATTACCATTGTTTTTGCATGAATAAACCCACTATCATAAATATAAATTTTAATGCCGCGTTTGTGTAAGTAATTTGCGTAATATTGTGTTGCACGGTAAATAAAGGGATGGTCAGGCATACAAGGAATCATAATTCGCACGTCGACACCCGAACGAACCGCCACTAACAACGCATTAATCATACTATCATCAGGGATTAAATACGGTGTTTGAATCCAGACGCTCTTTTCTGCAGAAAAAATCATCCGAACAAACCCGCTTTTCAAAATTTCTTCTTCTGAATCAGGACCATCTGAAACAACTTGTAAGGACAAATGCTCCACTTCATGATCTTCTGGTAATTTAAAATATTTTTCATGATACGTCATACGTTCTTCAGGATATTTGACTGAAGCATTCCAATCCATGATAAATATCTCTTGCAATGAAAATACGGCCGTCCCGACCAAACGAATATGGGTATCTCGCCAGTAACCAAATTTTTCGGTGACATTCAAATATTGATCCCCAACATTGAACCCGCCGGTCCAGCCAATTTTCCCATCGATGACAACAATTTTCCGATGCAAGTGATAATTTAGACGTGTTTTACGGATCATATCACGAGAAGTAATAAAGGGAGCTACTTTTCCTCCAGCGTCAACGTAACGAGCAAAAAACTTTTTATTTGCGCCGGGTGAACCCCAAGGATCGTAAATTAAGTAAACTTCCACGCCTTCATGCAACTTTTCGATTAATACATCTAAAAATTGATTGCCAATTGTGTCATTAAAAAACGCATAATACTCCACATGAACGGTTTCTTTCGCTGCACGAATATCTTCAAATAATGCTTGGAATTTTTCTTGGCCATCTGTGAATAATTGCAAACTATTTCTTTTGGCCAACGGTGATGCGTCCATATTCCGGAAATAACGATTTAAAACTTTCGCATCATAAAGTAAATCATAACGTTTATCGCGCCCTGCTTTTTTGTTATCAACGTCCACTTTTTCTTTAATTCGTTGAACCATTTGTTTTTCATCATCAGACAATTTAAAAACTTCTTGTCCATCGATACCTCGCCCACAGAATAAGTAAATAATAAAGCCGATACCAGGCAAGAAAATCAACGTCATCATCCATGCTAAAACGCTGGAAATACTACGAGGTTTTCTAAAAACAGTAATTAAGGCAGCAATAACGTTAATTACTAATAAAAATAACAAAATCCAAACAAAAATTTTCATCGCTTACCTCCTTCTTACTTCATACTAAGATTATATCAAATAACAGTTAAATTAGGCGAATAATATGAGCGAGTATTCAAAAAAGAATTCATTTCTATAAGTGTTTCGCCTTTGATTCTCAGTTTTTCTGTACTATAATGAGGGCTGGATGTAAAGATTTTGAAAAGAGGTACTTATTTTATGGTCGTTGATTTGAAAATGTTAGCTATGATTTTTATCATTAATTTTGCGTATATTACCTTAAATACTATTCGTTTTATGTTAACGATGAAAGGTTATCGGGTTATTGCACCGCTGGTTAGTATGGCTGAAATAACAATTTATGTCTTAGGGCTGAGTATGGTTCTGAATCGGTTAGACAATCCTTTAAATTTACTTGTTTATGCGCTTGGTTACGCTGTTGGCATTAGTGTAGGAATTAAAATCGAAGACTATTTGGCCTTGGGTTATATTATGGTATCGGTTATCCTCCCTTCTACTACTGAACAATTTCATTTACCAGAAACACTTCGTGAACACGGCTATGGTGTTACGCAAAGTGTCGCCTACGGACGCGAAGGAGAACGAATGGTTTTAGAAATCCTTTCCCCAAGAAAAAACGAACGTACATTGTACAAATTAATCAATCAATTAGAGCCGAGAGCATTTATCATTTCCTATGAGCCTAAGTTCATTTCCGGTGGTTTTTGGACGAAAAAAGTTCGCAAAAGAAATGACGCCATTTCTCACTAAGAAGCGGCGCCATTTCTTGTTATTGATTTTTAGTTTACATAATAAAATTATCGTAACTTTAATTTATTCTAAGATAACTTAGAGAGTTCGTACCTAGTTGCTCAATCAATTGTTGCATAAAAACTAAGCGTTCGATGGCCGATCGGTTAGCAATTTTTTCATAATAAAATGCTAGAATATCCGACTGTGCTTCTAAAGGCTCGGCTTGTTCCGTTGCTACTGGTAAAAGGAGTTTTAAGTGGTCCTGGTCAATCGTAATCACTTGGGTCAAGTGCAAACTTTCTTGAAAAATATTAGGCACAGTACTGACTTTGCGGCCTCGCAGAGCTTGTTTAATGACTCTTCTCGCTTGCGAAAGATAGTATTCAGGATTTACGTCCCCTAGCAAGTCATATAAAGCGCTGAAGGCTTCTGGCAAGGATTGCTCTTTGCCCAAGTAATCAAAATAACGAGGCATTGTTGGAACCTCTGTCTTTTCTTTTTCAAGCGTAATTATAGATAGTTGTGCCGAGGCCAATCTTTGTTTTTGATAAAATGTGAGGCCACCGCTCACGCCAAAAAAATAGTCTTCCTCTTCTGGAAACACTTGTGGCCAAAAAGATTCAGCTAGCCAAAATAATTGCTCTGTTACAGTTCCTTTAAACTTAGGAAGTTCGTCTTCAGCCAAGGGCAAACTCGCAACTTCAGCTGCCGTATAAATAGGAAAATTCAAACGATATTGACGATTTTCCCGAATGATTAACTGACAATCAATCATTTCTGATAAAAATTGTTCTAACTTGGCTTCTGTTGCAAAAGCCGCTTTTAATTGTCTTAAAATGATTCTTTCTTCCCGATGTTCATACATAAAAGTAACAAGAGGGAAAAAAAGTGATTGGTTGAGCAAATGATTGTATTGTTTCGTTTGTTGCGGAGAATGATAGTAAATTGCTAAATCATTCATGTTAACGCCCCTTTACTATTGAAGCGCCTAAGCAACAAGGAATTTATCGCGTTGCTTAGGCGCTTACGGTTTTAGTTAAAGACTTCTGTTAATTGTGGTACTACTTGTTTTTTACGAGAAACAACGCCGGGTAAGAACGCACGATTGTTAACTAATGTTACATTGAACGCTGCTTCAATTTTGGCTTGTTCCGCACCAATCGCTAATAATTCAGAATCACTGTCTAGGATATTCGTAATAATTAAGACAAACAAGTCATAATTATTGGCTGCATTTTCTGCGGCCATAGCTGCTTCTAATTCAGCTTGACGATCTAAAACTTCTGCTAAATCGACGGTATTTACTTGGGCAACGCGAACTGTTTTGCCGTTCATTGGGAAGCTCTTAGCATCTAAATCTAAAAGGACTTCAGCTGATTTATCGCTTAAATTTGTTCCTGCTTTTAATAAGTCAAGACCATAGCCTTCTAAATTGATTTCAGCAATATCAGCTAGGGCGTGCGCTGCATCGATGTCTTCTTGTGTGCAAGTTGGTGATTTAAATAATAATGTATCAGAAATAATCGCTGAGACCATCATACCAGCAATTTGAGCTGGAATTGTCACGTTATTTTCTTTAAACATTTTATAGATGATTGTACTGGTACACCCTACTGGTTCTGCACGATAATACAATGGATCTGCTGTTTCGAAGTTGGCAATCCGGTGATGATCCACTACTGCTAAAATGTTTACTTCAGCGATATCTGAAATGCTTTGTTGGAATTCGTTATGATCCACTAACATGACTTGGTTTGTTTCGCTAGCTGCTTCAGTGACAACACGTGGTGCTTCAATATTAAAATAATCTAAGGCATATTGAGTTTCTTCACTTGGTGTTCCTAAAGCGACAGCTTCTGTCTCTTTTCCTAATTCTTTTTGTAAGTAAGCAAAACTAATTGCTGCTCCGATAGCATCTGTATCAGGATTTTGGTGTCCAAAAACTAAAATTTTTGACATAATACACACTCCTTGGTTTTGATTCACTCTTAATGATAACAAAAAATAGAAAAGAAACAACAAAAAAATTGTCTTCTTTTCTATTTTTTCGTTTGTTAACGTGCTAGATAACCTTGATAGTCCTCGACATGTAGTAGTTTTTTCGCATTTTCAACACGATCATTTTTAGGAGGCTCAATTCCTTCTAATGGATAAGGAATACCTAGTTCTTCCCATTTGTACTTGCCCATCGTATGGTAAGGAAGCACTTCAACTTTATCTACATTGTTTAATGTTTTTATGAAGGCATCCAGACGGATTAAATATTCGTCGTAATCACTACGTTGAGGCACCAATACGTGGCGAATCCAAACAGGTTTGTCAATTTCAGATAAATAGGTAGCCATCTCTAAAATATTATCATTTGATTGCGTTGTTAACAGTTTATGTTGCTCGTTATCAATATGTTTGATGTCAAATAAGAGTAAATCTGTATACTTCATCAATTCATCAAATTGACTAATGAAGGGTTCTTCCCGAGTAAAAGGCTTGCCACACGTATCTAAGGTTGTATGAATGCCTTGTGCTTTGGCTTTTTTAAATAAATCGATCAAAAAGTCCATTTGCAATAGCGGCTCACCACCACTGACAGTGATACCACCCTTTTCGCCCCAATAAGAGCGAAAACGTAATGCTTCCTCTAATACTTCGTCAGTCGTCACCACACGACCACCGGAACCAATTTTCCAAGTATCTGGATTATGACAGAATTGACATCTCATGCGACACCCTTGTGTAAATACGATAAAACGGACACCTGGGCCATCAACGGTACCAAAATTTTCTGTTGAATGAATTCTACCTGTAACTGGTGTTGTCATAATGATCCCTCTTCTTTCAAACGAAAAGGATGACACGTTGAATGTCACCCTTTCAGTTAAATAATGTAAATGTTTTTTATAGTCTGTCGTGTGAAGTTCTTGAGATAACGTCTGCTTGTTGTTCAGGAGTTAAGTCACGGAATTTCACGGCATATCCAGATACACGGATAGTTAAGTTTGGATATTTTTCTGGATGTGCTTGTGCATCTAATAATAATTCGTTTGTAAATACGTTTACGTTTAAGTGGTAACCACCTTTATCGAAGTAGCCATCTAATACGTTACGTAAGTTGTTAATTCTTGTATCGTCGTCTTTACCTAAACCATTAGGGTTGATGGTTTGTGTATTAGAAATACCATCTAAAGCGATTGTATATTCTAAACGAGCTGTTGAGTTTAATGAAGCTAACAAGCCATTTTTCTCACCTAAGAATTTACCGTCTTGATAACTTGGGTTCGCACCTGGTGCAAGAGGTTTGCCGGCACGACGTCCGTCAGGCGTGTTCCCTGTTGCTTTACCATAAACAACGTTTGAAGTGATTGTTAATAATGAAGTCGTTGGTTTAGAGTTACGGTATGTGTGTTGACGTTTAATTTGTGTCATAAAGTAATCTAAAATCCAGTTAGCCATTGCATCGGCTTCTTCGTTATCGTTTCCGTATGTTGGGAATTCTTTTGTTGGTACATAATCAATTGCCATACCATCTTCGTCACGGATTACTTCTACTTCACCGTGTTTAATTGCCATGATACTATCAGTCGCATGAGAGATTCCGGCAATACCAGTTGCGAATGTCCGTTGTAAATCAGTATCCATTAAAGCTAATTGTGGTGCTTCATATGCATATTTATCATGCATGTAATGAATAATATTTAATGTGTTAACGTACAATTCAGCTAACCAGTCTAAGATGTCTTTATAGCGTTCCATGAATTCGTGGTAATCTAATTTGTCACCAGTCATTGGACGATATTTTGGTGCTACTTGCATTTTAGTTTTTTCGTCGACCCCGCCGTTAATTGCATAAAGAACAGCTTTCGCTAAGTTCGCACGAGCGCCGAAGAATTGCATATCTTTACCCATAACTGTTGCAGAAACACAACATGCGATTGCACAGTCGTCAGAGCCCCAGTTTTCACGTAATAAGTCATCGTTTTCAAATTGGATAGATGAGCTTTCTTTCGCGATTTTAGCTGCATATGTTCTGAAACCTTCTGGTAAGTGAGAAGAATACAATACAGTTAAGTTAGGTTCTGGAGATGGTCCCATGTTTGTTAAGGTGTGTAAGATACGGAAGTCATTTTTGGTAACTAATGAACGACCGTCAATACCCATACCAGCAATAGATAATGTTGCCCAAATTGGATAACCAGAGAATAATTGGTTGTATTCTGGTGTACGTGCAAATTTAACCATACGTAATTTCATGATTAAATGGTCAATCATTTCTTGTGCTTCAAATTCAGTGATTAAACCTGCTTCTAAGTCACGTTGGATATAGATATCTAAGAATGCTGAGATACGACCAATTGACATTGCCGCACCATTTTGAGATTTAATGGCACCTAGGTAACCAAAGTATAACCATTGGATTGCTTCTTGCGCATTTGCAGCAGGACGAGAAATATCGAAACCATAAGAAGCAGCCATTTGTTTTAAGTCATTTAACGCACGGTATTGTTCAGAAATTTCTTCACGTAAGCGAATAACATCGTCTGTCATTTCTTTGTTACCAGTGTTATCATGATCTTTTTTCTTTTGTTCCATTAAGTAGTCGATACCATATAATGCGATACGACGATAGTCACCGATAATACGGCCACGGCCATAAGCATCTGGAAGACCAGTAATGATTTTGTTTTTACGTGCTAAACGCATTTCAGCTGTGTAGGCATCAAAAACACCTTGGTTATGTGTTTTTCTGTATTCTGTGAAGATTTTTGTCATTTCTTCGTCAGTTTCATAACCATTTGAAACTAAGGCATTGTTCGCCATTTTAATACCACCGAATGGCATAAATGCTTGTTTTAATGGTACATCTGTTTGTAAACCGACAATTTTTTCTTCTTCTTTGATTAAGTAACCAGGTTCATGTGACGTAATAGTTGCTGGGATATCGCTATCCATGTCATAAACGCCATTTTTTTCATGTTGGATTTCAAATAATTCTTGTAGTTTTGTCCATAATTTGTCAGTGCTCGGAGCGATTGGTTCTAAGAAACTGTCGTCGCCTTTGTACTCTGTGTAGTTGTTTTGAATAAAATCACGAGTGTCAACGCTTGTTCTCCATTTGTCGCCTTTAAAGCCTTCCCATTGTTTCATGAAGTGTTTGCCTCCTTAGTTAACTGCTACTTGATTGTATGTAACAGCTTTATGTGATTAGTATAACACATAACCTTTTAGATGCAAGCGTTTTTTTATTATTTATTGCACTTTCTTAATAAATAAATGGGGAACGAAGATTCTAAACGCTGATATATAAACATTTATACTTGTGAAAATAAGAACGATTTATAGTTGTTATCACTTGTGAAAAATGTACTTCTGTATTAAAAACAGCAGCCATCTGTATTAATACAGATGGCTGCTGTGGAGATATTTATAACACAGTTTAGTTTGTTTGTTCTTCTTCAATCACTGCAGAATGCATCTCGTGGACTTCCATTACTTGGCCATCTTTTTGTTCATCGATGACAAAGGAACCGTTGGATGTTCGTTCACTGATTGGATAGTTTTTCGACTGAATAACTTCTTGTGTGCCTTTTTGCGTAGTAACTAATAAATCTAAATCGGTACTTTCAGACATAAAGACAACACGATGTGGATTTTTCTTCAATTCCCGCAAGACCATTAGTCCACGTTTTGCTCGTCCTAATTGTGTTAATTCTTGGGCTAACATGCGTTTAACACCGCCACGTTGGGTAACGATGACAATCGGTGTATCCCCTTCAGAATGAACCAGTAAACCATTAACGACATAATCGTCTTCTTTGAGGTTCATTGATTTAACTCCAGCCGCTTTACTACCCACGACTGGTACTTCATATAATGGATAACGTAAGCCAAAACCGCGATTGCTAACGAGGAAAACATCCAATAAGTCTTGATCATTTGTTAAATAAACATTGGTAATTTCATCTTGGTCTGATTTTAATTTCATACAAGATGTCGGGCGGCTCTTATAAGTGCGCCAAGGCTCAAAATCAGCCATTTTGGTCTGTTTAATCATGCCAGCTTTTGTAATGAAAACAAAGGTTTTTGTCGGACTTAACTCTTTATAAGGATATACAGCAATAATCGATTCATCGATAGCAAGATTTAAAATGGTTTGAGAAATATGTTCGCCAATTTCTTTCCAGCGTAAATCTGGCAACTCATGGACGGGGCGATAGATCATATTCCCTTTATTTGTTACTAGTAAAAGATGATCTAATGTATTGACTTCGCCAGCATATAGTAAAAAGTCGCCTTCTTTCATGCCGATTTCTTCTGGTTTTGATGCTGTATAAGAACGAATACTACTCCGCTTGATATAGCCTTCGTGCGTCACGGTTACGACCACGTCTTCCTGCGCAACTAACACGGCTGTTTCAATCTTGATTTCTTGGATTTCCTCTTCAATTTGAGTTAAGCGCGGATTGCCATATTGCTTTTTAACTTCGCGAAGTTCTTTTTTCATGACTGAGAATAGTTCTTTTTCATTGTTTAAAATGTTCAATAACTCAGCAATTTGTTGTTCTAAAGTTTTCGCTTCTTCTTGTAAATCAGTAATATCCGTATTGGTTAAACGGTATAGCTGTAAAGTAACGATTGCTTCAGCTTGTTCTTCAGTAAACGCATAGTCGGATACTAAGTTCTTCTTCGCATCTTTTTTATCTTTACTTCCACGGATTGTTGCAATCACTTTATCTAAGATAGACAATGCTTTAATTAAACCAGCAACAATGTGCTCACGTTTGCGAGCTTTGTCCAACTCAAATTGACAACGGTTAATGATAACTGATTTGCGGTGCGTAATGTAACTTTCTAAAATCCGTTTTAGGCCCACTTGTTGCGGGGTCATGTTGTCGATGGCTACCATGTTAAAGTTGTAATTGATTTGCAATTCAGTGTTTTTAAATAGATAATTTAAAATACCTTCTGCATTGACATCTTTTTTTAGTTCAACAACAATTTGCAAGCCAGTTCTGTCACTTTCGTCACGAACTTCGGCAATGCCGTCTACTTTTTTATTTAAACGGATTTCATCCATCTTCTTCACTAGCGTTGCTTTGTTGACTTCATAAGGAATTTCAGAAATGACAATTTGTTGTTTGCCGCCTTTTAAGGGCTCAATCTTTGTCTTCGCACGTAAAATTACTTTACCACGGCCGGTTTCGTAGGCTTTTTTAATTTCTGCTTTTCCTTGTAGGATCCCACCTGTTGGGAAATCTGGTCCTGGAATGTATTCCATTAATTTCTCTAAACTTGCATTAGGATGATCAATTAAATACACAGTTCCATCAATGATTTCCGCTAAATTATGCGTAGGAATTTCTGTTGCATAGCCTGCTGAAATCCCCGTTGAGCCGTTTACCAATAAATTAGGATATTTGGCTGGTAAAACAGTGGGTTCTTTTTCTGTATCGTCAAAATTCCAGACGAAATCGACGGTATTTTTGTCGATATCTTTTAACAACTCACCACTTAACTGTGATAAACGAGCTTCTGTATAACGCATCGCCGCTGGTGGGTCGCCATCCATACTTCCGTTGTTTCCGTGCATTTCAATTAGTACTTCCCGTAATTTCCAGTCTTGACTTAGACGCACCATCGCTTCATAAATACTACTGTCGCCATGGGGATGATAATTCCCCATAATGTTTCCGACAGATTTTGCTGATTTACGAAAGCCTTTATCAAAGGTATTGCCGTCTTTATTCATTGAAAAGAGAATGCGGCGTTGTACTGGTTTTAGCCCATCTCGAATATCTGGTAGGGCCCGTTCTTGAATGATGTATTTGGAATATCTTCCAAAACGATCGCCCATTACTTCTTCAAGGGTTAATTCTTGAACTTCTTGGCGTTTTTCCAAAATTGTCACTCCCTACTCTATGTCAAACAAACTGATTTCAGTGTCATCGGTTTGTTCTGCTTCTTTTGTTTTTTCCGCATCTAAAAGACTTTCTCCTGTTGGTGCAGAAGTGTCTTCTTCTGAACGATCTAAAATACTGCCATCTTCTTCCAATGTAAATTGAACATGTTGTTCAATCCATTTTCGACGAGGTTCGACTTTGTCGCCCATTAATGTGGTCACACGGCGTTCTGCTTGAGCTGCATCATCAATCCGAACACGAATTAAGGTTCTAGTTTCAGGATCCATCGTTGTTTCCCAAAGTTGTTCTGCATTCATTTCCCCCAGACCTTTATAGCGTTGGAGCATATAGCCTTTACCAACTTTATCAATCACTTCTGCCAATTCACCATCGGTCCAAGCATACTCAATGACTGATTTTTTTCCAGTTCCTTTAGAGACTTTATAAAGTGGTGGTAAGGCAATGTAGACTTTGCCAGCTTCAATTAATGGTTTCATATAACGATAGAAGAACGTTAATAGCAACACTTGAATATGGGCACCATCGGTATCCGCATCGGTCATGATGATGATTTTATCATAATTACAATCTTCAATTGAAAATTCAGGACCAACGCCTGCGCCAATCGTATAGATCATAGTATTGATTTCTTCATTTTTCAAGATGTCTTGCATTTTCGCTTTTTCCGTATTAATGACTTTTCCTCGTAGCGGTAAAATGGCTTGAAACTTCCGATCGCGTCCTTGTTTTGCTGAACCACCGGCCGAGTCTCCTTCGACAAGATATAGTTCATTTTTCTTAGGATTTCTGGATTGAGCCGGGGTTAATTTTCCAGAAAGTAACGATTCACCTTTTTTCCGTTTTTTACCGTTCCGGCTTTCTTCACGGGCTTTACGAGCCGCTTCACGGGCTTCACGGGCTTTAATCGCTTTCCGAATTAATGATTGACTCATTTCACTGTTTTCTTGTAAATAGAAGCCCATTTGTTCGCCTACGACGTTGTCGACAACGGTTCTTGCTAAAGGTGTACCTAATTTCCCTTTGGTTTGGCCCTCGAACTGTAGTAAGTTTTCTGGTACTCGAATAGAAAGGACGGCTGCTAAGCCTTCACGGAAGTCGCTACCTTCTAAATTTTTATCTTTTTCTTTTAATAGTCCCACTTTCCGTGCATATTCATTGTACGCCTTTGTCATTGACGTTTTCATACCGACTTCGTGGGTACCGCCATCTTTTGTGCGGACATTGTTAACGAAAGATAAAACATTTTCAGAATAGCCATCGTTGTATTGGTAAGCTAATTCAACTTCAATACCTTCTTTGGCTCCTGAAAAATAAACAACGGGTGTTAATGTATCTTTTTCTTCATTTAGATAGGCAACAAATTCTTTAATGCCTTCTTCATAGTGGAAGACTTCTTCTTTGGGTTCTTCCCCACGTTCATCTGTTAAAGTAATTTTGACGCCTTTTAATAAGAAAGCTGATTCTCTCAAACGTTCTGCTAAAATTTCGTAAGAAAAATTTGTCGTAGAGAAAATGGTGTCGTCAGGTAAAAAAGTAACGGAGGTGCCGTTGCGTTTTTTTGTTTTGCCGATTTTTTTTAAGGTACCAACTGGTTTACCGCCGTCCTCAAATCGTTCCATGTATTCTACGCCATCACGAACAATATGAACTTCTAACCACTTAGATAAGGCATTAACAACACTGGCACCTACCCCATGGAGTCCGCCTGAAGTTTTATAGCCACCTTGGCCAAACTTACCACCCGCATGTAAGACAGTAAAAATTACTTCTACTGTTGGGATACCAGAAGCATGCATCCCTGTTGGCATTCCGCGGCCAGAGTCTGCAACACAAATACTATTATCTTTTTGGATAGTTACGTTGATTTCATTCCCGTAGCCAGATAACGCTTCATCGACTGCGTTATCGACAATTTCATAGACTAAGTGATGGAGTCCACGGCTATCGGTTGAACCGATATACATACCAGGTCTTTTCCTCACTGCTTCCAATCCTTCTAGGACTTGGATAGAGGCATCATTGTACTCATTGTTAATTTTTTTAGCCAAAGAAAAAACTCCTTATACTTAGATTCTCGTTTAGTTAATAAGCGTACATTAACTATTTCTTAAAGAATTAGAAGAAGAGTGAGCGGGTTTCTTGCGTTTTCCGTTCGCTCCTTCTAAAACCATCATTACAATAATACTCTATCTGGGTCAAAAAAAAAAGAGCTTTCCGTTCAGGACGCTCTTTCTTTATAAAATTACACGTGTTTATTCAGCATCTGCCATTTTTGCCAATTCAATTTTAATACAACGGTCCATAATAACTTGACGACCTTCATTTAATAACAAGTTCGCTGCCTCTTCATTTTCCAAACCTAGTTGGGCCCAAAAGACAGGCGCTTCTGTTTTCAATGTTTCTGCGGCCACTTCTGGCAAAAATTCACTCCGCCGAAAGACGTCAACAATATCAATCTTTTCAGGAATCTCTGTTAATGCCCCATAAACCGTTTCGCCAAGCACCGTTTCGCCTTTTAAAACTGGATTGACAGGTAACACACGATAGCCATGTTGCTGTAAAATTTCTGCAATTTTGTAACTTGTGCGGTCGGGCTTGTTACTCAAACCAACCACCGCAATATTTTTTGCTTGTTTTAGAATATCAAAAATTTGATTTTGACTTGGATTCTCAAATGTCATTCACTCAACCCCTTTTTTCGTTCTTATTTATTATAACGCTGAGTAAAGGGTTTTGGCAAAATTATTCTCTGAATACCGACAAAATAATTATTGGCTTTGCCAATCTGCTGGATAAGTCACGTAGACAAAGCGGGCATCACCCGTCACTGAAAATTGAATTTTGCTACTTTTCGGGATTAAAATAATTTCGCCGGCTGTTGCAGAAATTTTACGTCCGTCAATCAGTATATCCAGTTGTCCTGAAATAATATAATCAATTTCATCGTATTCTAGTGTCCAATCGAAGGTGGTATCTTTCATCACCATTAAACCGCAACCAAGGCGCGGGCTTTCTTCTAAAGAAAACAGATCTTTTGTGTAAACAATGTCCGCTGGGTTGCCTGTATCTAAGCGATCGTCTTCTGTTACGTCAATTTCGGGTAATTTGATGGACATAATTCCACTGGGATCCACTTGTTTAGTCGGCATTAATTTTTCTGTGACAATTTGTCGAACAAGCGTTTCAATCATTTCACGATTTAATTCTGTCATATTTACACCTCATTATTTCACTTCTGTTTCGGGTTTCCCTAGCATTCGATTTGCCATAAAGATAGCCACAAAAATGGCGGTAATCCCTCCAACTAATTTGCCAACAATCATTGGAAAAATCATTTCTTTTGCTACGCCTGCAGTAAAACCAAGGTGGTCACCTAAAACGAAAGAAGCCGAAACAGCAAAAGCGATATTAATAATTTTTCCTCGATTATCCATGTCTTTTAACATTTGGAACATAGGAATATTGTTAGCTAATGTAGCAACCATTCCTGCAGCCGCTACTTCATTCATTCCTAAAACTTTTCCTAGTTTCATCAATGGTTTATTAAAGACTTTCGTAATCACTGCTACTAAACAGAAAGCGCCAGCTAAAGTTAAAGCAATCCCGCCAACGACTTCAATTCCTTCAGTAACTGGTGCGATACCAGGAATAACTGTAATTCCTAATAATAGTTGAATCGCCCCGACAACTAAACCAAAGATAGCGACAATCACTACGCCTTGGCCAAAAATTTGGAAGCCTTTAATCATGCCCTTTGGCGCTAACCATAAACCTAAAATAATTAAAGCGGCAACAATAATAATTGGAATTAAGTTAGGAATAATCAATGACAATGGCATGCCAGCTGTTAAACCACCTGCTAATAAACCAAAAGGAATTGTAATAATCCCGCTCAAAACACCTGTTGCTAAGAATTGTTGGTCGTCCTTTTGGATAATGCCAAGCGCTACTGGAATTGTAAAGACTAACGTTGGCCCCATCATTGCGCCTAAGATTGCCCCCGCAAATAAACCAGCTTGTGGATCATTGGCTAATTGTTGCGCTAACGCAAAGCCGCCCATATCATTGGCCAATAAGGTTGTGGCAAACATTGCTGGATCAGCCCCTAGTAATTCATAGACAGGAACGACAATCGGACTTAAAAGATTGGCTAAGACAGGCGCTAAAGTGATAATCCCTACCATAGAAAGCGCTAGAGAACCCATAGCCATAATCCCTTCCTCAAATTGCTCCCCTAAACCTAGTTTGTTGCCAATACATTTATCGATTCCTCCAATAATCATGAAAAGAACCATAATATACATAATAATTTCATTAATGCTCATGTCTCGTCCTCCCTATTCTTCCTCTGTAGAATCAATGACACCAACAATCATTGCATCAATTGGGACATTCGGATCTTCTGCCGAAATACGGGCAGCATTGCCTTGACTAATTAACACTTTGTCCCCGACACCAGCTCCAGCGTTGTCAGCAGCAATTAGAAATCCTTGCTTTTCGTCCTCTTGATTCAAAATATCAACCATCATAAATTTCCAGCCATTTAATTTTTCATCTTTTCTTGTTGACCAAAGGCTACCAGTCACTTTTCCTAAAAGCATCGTTTTTCCTCCTTACGTCAGCAATTGATGTTTCCTAGCATAATCTTTCGCTAACGGGGTTAAATAGGCGTTTTTACTTAAAGAAACACCTGATTCTGTCATTCTTATCAATTGTTTTTCAGTAATGTAGGTTCGTTTGGTCTCAGCTAAAGAACGAAGTTGTTTTTGACAGGCCGCCTGAAACACAGCGTAATTTTCTGAATCATGATAAAAAATCAGCCCAAACTGTTGGCACATGTCCACGTTTTCCTGAATCGTTTGTTTCAAACGATACTTCAATCGTGAATTTTTACTCACTGAAGGTATTGGGGTTAAAACCAATACCGGCTTACCTTCAAATAAGAATGCTAAGATGTTTTTGACTAATTCATCCGTTTCCTGTAAATGCGCAATCGCATTTACTTGGGAAATCGTTAGCCTCTTTACAACCAAGCCTCGTGCTAGCTTCTGCTCCTTGGTTACCCAATTTACATCAGGAAAACGAACAAACATTTCTTCAGGAAATGCTTCTTTTGCTTCTGCTAAAGCCACTGAATAAGACGACGACAGCAATTGTTGGCAAATTCGATCAGTAATCTGTTGAATCAAATTTTCCATTTCAGAAACGTTCATTGTCTTGCCTCCTTTTACTTAAGAATATAGCCACGAGCTCCTTTGGTTAAGCCGCAAGCGTTGGCTTCATCGTAGTCAATGTGCATGTACGTTGCAAATCGCGGACTGATTCGCACAACCACATCATCAAAGATTAACGGACGTGTGCCTTCCACTTTGACTTGCACAATTTGGCTATTGCTTACTTTATTTTTCAAGGCGTCTTCAGGTGTCATGTGAATGTGACGTTTGGCAACAATTAAGCCGTGACTTAATGTCACAACTGCTGATCCGTTCATCAGCGTGACGCCAGGTGTCCCTTCTGTCTTGCCACTCTCTCTAACTGGGGCATTAATTCCTAAAATACGCGTATCCGTCATAGAAACTTCGACTTGTGATTCGCTACGTTCAGGGCCTAAAATAACCACATTTTGAAAAAGTCCTTTAGGTCCAGCAACCGTAATTCGTTCTTTACAAACGAACTGTCCAGGTTGTGATAAATCTTTCACTTTTGTTAGTTGATATCCTGGTCCAAATAATGCATCAATCTCTTGACGAGACAAATGAACATGTCGGCCAGAAGCTTCAACTTCAAAAGTATTTTGTTGTTGTTGCTGAATTCGTTTAACAACTTCTTCAACAATTTCATTCATTGAATCCAATTTGTTCATCTCCTAGTTTCGTGATATTTCAGCCATGGTGCTAATTAATTCTGTAGCCCAAGATTGAAAAAGGCCGAACAGTTGTGATTCTCCTTTTAACTGGAGAATAATTTTATCTAGTTGTAATTGAATTTCTTTTGAGGAATAGCGCCATTGTCTCTGTTGGTTAGTTAGAATAGTTACCTTTGATTCCAAAATGACTGGTTCCATTACAAGCGACTGTTCTAAAATAAATTTCTCTAACCACTGTTGTTGTTGTTCGAAATATAACCAACCTTCTGTTGATAACGCTTCATTCGTTAAGAAAGGCAAATACAATAGATGGCTTAAGTGCCGAATCTCATAAATTGTTTCTTTCGATAAATGTTCTTGTTTTTGTGAGGAGGCCTTCACTGAATGAACCTCAGAAAGCAATGGGTTTGTTGAAGAGAAGCTGCTATTAATCTGATGCTCGCGTAGATAGCTTTTGGCGGCTGGCGTCAGAAAACTGCCTACAGGAAACACAAAATCCGTGCCATCTTCTAGTTCTTTTTTTAGCCTTTTGATGCGAAGCATATCTTCTGTAATAACTGTCATAACACCCCTCCTCAATGAAAGTTTAGGACAGAAGTAATGAACCTACCTCTGCCCCAAAAAATCAAAATTATAATTCAGTTGTTGCGTGTGGTAAAATAGCGTCTACTTCCGTATGTGGACGTGGAATTACATGGACAGATAATAATTCGCCAACACGTTCTGCTGCAGCAGCACCAGCATCTGTTGCTGCTTTCACGGCACCAACGTCACCGCGAACCATTACTGTAACTAAACCGCCACCGACTTGTTCTTTTCCAATTAAAGTAACGTTTGCCGCTTTCACCATTGCATCGGCTGCTTCAACAGCACCTACTAAACCACGAGTTTCGATCATTCCTAAAGCATTTGTACTTGACATTATAATTTCCTCCTAAGATGTATGTTTTATTTTTAAAAATTTGGGACAATTATCAATTTGACTTAGGTCCCAAACCCTAAATCCAATAATTCATTTGTTTTACTCTTACTCGCTCGTTTCTTGTTAGTTTAAGCGAGCTAAAACTTGAGCCACCACGGCATTTACTAGTTCTTCTTGATTGGTTGTTTCGCAAGAAGTAGCCACAGATGTGGTTGATGTTTGACCAAATTCTTGACGAATCTCTTCTAAATCACGCACGCCATATGCAACACGACGTAAATTGAACAGATTTTCAACTCCAATATTATCAGAAGTTGAGCTGCCACCAACTGCGCCACAACCTAGTGTTAATGCTGGCACTAAGTTAGTTGAAGCACCAATTCCGCCAAGTGTACCAGAGGTGTTAACAAGCAAACGAGAGACGGGTTTTCTTAAGCCAAATTCACGAATGACTTCTTTGTTTTCTGTGTGAATACCCATCGTATGACCCGCACCTTCACCTTTCAAAATTTCAATTGATAACGCGCAAGCTGCTTCCCAGTTTTCAACTGTATAGAAAGCAATAATCGGTGCCAATTTTTCTCTTGAAAATGGATATTTCAAGCCTACATGTGTTTCCTCGGCAACAATTAAGCGGCGATCTTTTGGAATAGATAAACCGACTAATGAAGCAATATGTTGAACGGAACGTCCTACGATTTGCGGGTTCATTGTACCGTTTGGTCGTAAAATAAATTTAGCTAATTTGTCGGCTTCGGCTGGACTTAAGAAATACGCTCCCTGCTTAATTAACTCTTCTTTGACCGCTTCACGGTTGACAGTTTCAACAATAATTGATTGTTCCGATGCACAAATTGTACCGTTATCGAAAGTTTTTGAATCCATTATTTGTTTCACTGCATGAGGAACATTTGCGCTTCGTTCGATGTAGGCTGGTCCATTACCAGGCCCAACACCGATTGCTGGTGTTCCAGAAGAGTACGCGGCTTTAACCATTGCGTTTCCACCAGTAGCTAAAATTAAATTTGTTTCTTTATTTTTCATTAATTCGCTGGTCGCTTGCATAGTTGGCGTTTTGATGACCGAGACACAACCTTCTGGTGCCCCTGCAGCAATAGCCGCTTTTTGGATAATTTCCACTGTTTCAATAATCGATTTCAACGCATTGGGATGTGGTGAAAAAACAATGCTGTTGGCAGCTTTTAATGAAATTAATGCTTTGTAAATGACTGTTGATGTCGGGTTGGTAGAAGGAATTAATCCTGCAATTACACCCACTGGGACAGCAATTTCAGTGACTTTTTTGGCAGCATCATCATGGATCACACCAACTGTAGCTTTGTCCTTCATTTCGTCATATACTACTTTTGAAGCGAAAGCATTTTTGATGATTTTATCTTCATAGATACCAAATCCTGTTTCTTCATTGGCCATTTTCGCTAACTTTTCTCGTTGGTTAAATGTAGCCTCTGAAACCGCTTGAACAATCGCATCGATTTGTTTTTGCGAAAATGTTGCTAATACTTGCTGTGCCTCTTTGGCTTTTCTGATTAAATTTCTTGTTTCTTGGATGGAACGTAAGTCTTTATCTACTAATTCCACTCGTCTTCACTTCTTTCTATTTCAGCCATGATTGCTTGAATTAAAGCTTCTTTATTGGCAAATTTAATCTCACTTTTCTTTAAACTACTTAGGTTCATTTTGTAGGCTTGTTTGCGTAAATCAACCACGCGTTGTGTTTCTAATTTTTGGCGTGTGCCTGTGTGTTCTTCCAAATCTGGTGTTTCAATCTCTTCTTCAATTACTTCTACTTGTTCCATCGGTTCAGGTGCTGACTTGGGTTCTGGATCTGATAAAATCACTTCCGTTTGAGCATCAACCCGTGAGATCACATGATGAGCAATTAAACAATTTAATTCTTTAGCTACTTCCGTACCTACTTCAACGGCAGCTTGAACCGCGGCAACGTCACCAATCAGTTCCACAGTTGTTAAACCGCCATTAATAATTTCAGCTTTTAACAAAGTAACGTCGGCGGCTTTCAATGCCGCATCGGCCACACTAATGGCACCTAAAAATCCTTTGACTTCGACCATTCCTAATGCTTTCATTCAGGTCACATCCTTAATAACTCAACGGATTGTCAGCGATATTTTGAATGACTTGTTCAAACGCACTGCAAGCAGCTTTACATGCAGATTGACTACCTGTCAATAAGGCGCCGCCAAAGTTCGTTTCAGAAGGTGGGCCATAAAAGACACCCATTTGAACATCGGCAGCTTTCATTGCTGCATCTAAGCCAACCATTGCTTCTAGCGGTGGTGCAATCAGATAAGCAATCGCTTCACCTTCAGGAATATTCGCTTGTTCAGATAAAAAGCTACCCGTTCTTGATACTACATGTGCAAAATAAACAATGCTGTCATCTTCGTTAGCACTATAGAAGCTGGCTTCTTCTTCAATGACTTGCGTAATGACACTCAAGCCACTATTGACTTCGGCAGGACTCGGACCAGCAATAATGCCAATCACTTCACCGGCTAATTTGGTTGAAGCATTTGCTGCGCCAGCATACATACTTTTACCGTAAACTACAGTAACATCGGCGGCTTTGGTTGCTTCATCTAATGCAACATAAGTGACATCATCACAATCGGAAGTAACAATTCCTAATGAGCGATGTTCTGGTTTCAATGATAATTCTTTTGCTAATGCCGGATCGACATTGGGAATGACTTTCATACTTAGGACATTTGCGCCTAGACGATCATTTTTCATGAGAAATCCTCCTTTATTCAGCTTCTTTTAAATCAATACCAGATTTTTTCTTGTCTAACATTTTTTTAATAATTTCGGCAATGTAGGCCCCTGCTTCAACAGCCGGTGTCCCACCTTTGTGAATATTTGAAATAACTGTCCGCCGTGCTTCTGGCATACCGACAGTTGGTTTGTAAGCAATGTAGGCACTCATAGATTCAGCTGTTACTAAACCAGGACGTTCGCCAACTAGCAAGCAAACAACATCAGCGTCAGTGATTTCACCAATTTTATCCATTGCTGGCACGCGACAATATTTAACAAAAACTACATTGTCGAAATCTAAGTTGTACATGTTTAATCCTTGTTTAATTGCTGGTAGGACTTCTTTAATATTCGCTTCGATAGCAGCTGAACTAAGGCCATCCCCTACGACCATTTGGATTTTGGCTTTTGGTGTCGTATTTTTCCGAATGATTTCACTATTTTCTTCATCAAATTGACGACCATAATCTGGACGTGTTAAATATTCATCTTTACTGTTACAGATTGTTTTTGTAGAAATAAAATTCATTTCTTTTACCAAGTCTTCGCTTACGTCTGAAAAGACTGCATCTTGTGCTGCCGCATGGTCTGCTCGGAAACGTAATGTTGAACTAGTCATATAACGCGTCCCTGCACGACCAACGCCTAAACGAGCTGGCGAGAAAGCTTTCATTTTTAATAGTGCTTCAGGATCTACGGCATTTTTCAATAGTAATTGTTTACGTAAATCTACTTCAGTAATGTCAGGAATTAGGCCTTCTTCAATTTCTGTCGTTTCAGTGACGTGTGTTGTGACTGGTTTTTCTTCAGCAGTCACAGTGGCAGTCGAAACCGCTTGATTGTCAGCGACCATTTCTGTTAAAATTCCGGCAATCATTTCTTTTAATTCTTTTTCGTTCATTTGTATTCTCACCTCGTTTATTTAATAAATACAGATGCATCGCCAGCGCGACTTGTTAATTTTCCGTTTTCCATTAAGCCCATTTTTTCCATCCATTCTTCAAATTCTTTAATTGGACGTAAGCCTAATGTTTCACGAATCGTCGCAGTTTCATGGAACCCAGTTGTTTGATAATTTAACATGACATCATCGCCATGAGGAATCCCCATGATATACGTACAACCAGCTGTTGCTAATAACATTGCTAAGTTTTCCATATCATTTTGATCAGCTTTCATATGGTTGGTGTAGCAGACATCACAACCCATTGAAATTCCTGTTAATTTGCCCATGAAATGATCTTCTAAACCAGCGCGGATGACTTGTTTTGAATCGTAAAGATATTCTGGTCCAATAAAGCCAACAACGGTATTTACAATATACGGATCAAATTTTTTGGCTAAGCCATAACAACGCGCTTCCATTGTCACTTGGTCTGCGCCAAAGTTCGCTTCAGAAGAAAGTTCTGAGCCTTGACCTGTTTCAAAATACATCACATTAGGACCAGCTGCTTGACCACTGTGAAGCGCTAAATCTTGTGCTTCAGCTAAAATTTCTGCATTTAAACCAAATGCTGTGTTCCCTTTTTCTGAACCAGCGATGGATTGAAAGACTAAGCCAGTTGGCGCGCCTTGACGCATGGCTTCCATTTGTGTCGTTACGTGAGCAAGCACGCAAGTTTGTGTTGGAATTTCCCATTCGCTGCGGAACTCTTCAAATTTGTTTAAGATCCGTTTAACACTTTCTGTAGAATCATCAACAGGATTCAAACCAATTAAAGCATCACCGGCGCCATAAGAAAGACCTTCCATAACTGATGCCATAATGCCATCGACATTATCGGTTGGATGGTTCGGCTGTAAACGATTTGAAAAAGTTCCGGGACGGCCAATTGTTGTGTTGGCGGTTTTTTCAATATTGATTTTTTTTGCGCCAACAATTAGATCCATGTTGGACATTAATTTACAGACAGCAGCAATCATTTCTGAAGTTAGTCCACGGGAAATTCGTTTGATATCAAAATCGGTTGTTTCCGAAGATAAGATAAATTCGCGTAATTCTGCGACTGTCCAATGTTTAATACTTTCAAAAATTCGCATATTGACTTGGTCAATAATAATGCGTGTCACTTCGTCTTCGTCATAATCAACAACGGGATTGTTAAACAAGTCATTTAAGGACAATTCCGATAAAACGACTTTTGCTGCCACGCGTTCTTCGGCCGAATTAGCAGCTACGCCAGCTAACTTGTCGCCAGACTTTTCTTCATTGGCTTTGGCTAAGACTTCTTTAACGGATGTAAATTGATAGACTTTGCCAAATAGTTTGGTTTTTAAAATCATCTTTGTGTCGCTCCTTTTTAATTAAATACTAAGGTCTTAACAATGACTGGAAGGACGGCTCCTTCTGCCACTGGTAAACCGATATCTACATAATCACCGTTTTCTACTTTGACCGAGTCAAGACAGATAAACGGATAGTCTTTTGGCAGATGGGCACTTAAGGCATGCCCTAAAGCTTTCGCCATGTCTTCATCCACCATAACAATAATGGGAATTTGTTCAGCAACTAAACTAGCTAATCCTTCCACAATCCCTTGACCATAGCGTTGAATATCAGCAAATGTTGGATTACTCATGCCTCTAATTGCTAGAGCAATCTGGGGCGTTTCTTCAATACGATGCCAATTGAGTTTTTCTTGGATTCGCTGGCCTAATTCTGTCACAGTAAGGGTTTCATCCTCTTGCGCTAATTTTAGAATTGGGATATTTTTTACCGGCAAAATTTGCTCACGATAAGCGATCGTACTTCCGCTAATTTCAGCAGTATGTGAACCTGCTCCGACGACCGTCGCTCGGATTGTTTCTGCGCTTTCTAAGACTTCTTTTTCCGAAAAAATTAGTGACTTTCTCAAGTATTTCCCTAAAAGTAAGCCGATGTCCCCATATTTAAAGAGATTCGTACTTGTCGTATTTAAGCAATCAGCCACACCACCAGAAAATGTTACAATTGGTAATTCCTCAGCTTTTCGTAGTGGATGGTTGGTTACTAATAACTGGTAGAACGGACTTTGTGTCCCCAAGCCAATGCTATTTTCTAACACGGCAACTAATTCCGAAATAATTGGCAGTAAGTTTTGTTCGGTGGCTTGGTCACCAAGGTGCAAGGTTAGCCCTTTTTTATTTATAATTTCTTGAATCTTCGGAGCTATATAGGTGATTTTTTGTTGTTGATCTAATTTAATTAAGCGTCCGCCAATGTCAAAACAAGCCGTGTCAATCACTTCGCCATCTTTAAAGACAGCTAAATTTGTCGTTCCCCCACCAATGTCTAAATTAACCACCGGTTTGCGTTTCGTTTCAGAATAAGTTTGAGCACCAGCGCCTTTCCCGGCAATGATACTTTCTAAATCAGGACCAGCCGTAGCAACGACAAAATCACCTGCATAGCCACTAAGTGCTCGTAGCACATTGTTGGCATTGCTTTTTCGAGCAGTTTCACCTGTGATAATTACCGCACCCATTTGAATATCTTGTTTATGAATGCCTGCTTGGCGATATTGCTCCGCTACAAACGCTTTGATAGGTTCTGCATCAATTTCTGATTGGTTAAGTAAGGGTGTAAAGATAATGTCACTTCGGTAAATGACTTTTTTATCAGAAATGCTGATACGTGGTACTGTAAACGCAGAGGCAAAATTTTCAACAGTTAATTCTGACAAGACTAATTGGGTTGTAGACGTCCCTAAATCAATCCCTACGGTTAAAAGTGTTTCCTTCGACATCGCCTGACTCGCCTCCTTTTGCATACAAAAAGGCACTTAAAGAATCGTTAGAAAATTTCTTTCTACTTTTCTTTAAGCGCCTTTGCTTAATCAATGAACAACATCACTGGTGTTCTGTTCGAAATAGAAACAGGTTTTAGTTCCCTGTTTATTGGATTCAATTGTAATTTTTCCTTTTAATTTATCTTTTACGTAGCTTTTGACAATCATCAAACCTAAACTGGTCTCGTTACTTTGATGAACGTCATAGCCTTTACCATTATCTGTAACAGTAATGGTAATCATTTTATTATCTAATGTTCCACTAAGTTTAACAACGCCACTTGTTTGTGGCTCAAATGCGTGATCAAAAATGTTTTGTAATAGTTCGTTGACAACAAGGGAAATGGTGACCATTTGTTCGCTAGAAACCATAATGGCTGGATCAACATCCATCATCATCTCAATGGGTTGTGCGCCTTGAAAAAGATGTCTAAAATTATACATCACTGCTTCCAATGTTTGCCGTAAAGCAACGTCATCTTTGACTTGTTTTGACAGCAATTCATGGGTGGCTGCAATCGCCATAATTCGATTGACACTTTCATGAAGGACTTTCTTTGCTTCGGGGCTTTGCGTTCGCCGTTCTTGAATACGCAATAAGGAAACCACCGATTGCAAGTTATTTTTAACACGATGATGAATTTCACGAATCGCAACAGATTTGGAAATAATTTCCGCTTCTTTTTCTTTAAATTCTGTATTGTCTTGAATAATCATAATCAGTTGTTCTTCTGATGCCAACCACACTTTCCGAACCTTAAAATAATAATTAAGGTAGGTCGTTTTGCTTTCAATTGGTTGATTACTCATTTTATATTTCATTTGATACAACACATATTCAAAAGTTGTATAATCGATGGACAAATTGTCATAGCTCATTCCAATGATATTGTCCCGATAACCAAGTTTGCGATAAAGCTCTTGTGCATTGTGATTGGTAATTAATAAGTGACCCGCCGCATCAAAAATCAAAACGGCTTCTGCCAATTGATCAATAAATAATGCATCGACTTGACTAGTTGATTTCGCTACTTTTGCTAACTGGCAGTTATTTAGCTCCTCTTTTTGTAAGTCCGCTTGAATCTCTTCATCTGCCGCAATCTCGACAATAATGACACCAATCGTTCGATGTTCATTGCGAATGGGATAGATATTTTGCTTAATCAAACGATTTTCCTGAGTCACTGCTAACAAACCAATGCTATTTAAGCTAGTCTGCATGGTACGAAGAACACCAGGTTCATTTTTTAATAAAGCTTCCATCCCGACGACATCTCCGCTATATAAAGAAGTTGTCTTCGCAGGCGGCTTATGATAAACGACTAGTGCTTGCTGTGACATTTCCTTATACACATCAATAAAAACATCTGCACTTTGATAGAGTGTCGTCGAAGAAAGATAACGTGCTGTACGTTGTAATTCTTTAATGTCTGATTCTGAAAGATTGGTATATTGGTGACATAATTGCTCTAATCGTTTCATTTATTCATCATCCATTACAATCAATTCTGCAATTTCACTCATACGTGCGCGTTTGTTCATACTTAACGTACGCAACATTTGGTAGGCTTCTTCTTCCGATATATGATTTTCTTTTACAAGAATACCTTTGGCTTTTTCGATAATTTTACGTTCTTCTAATTTTAAACTTAATTTATCGATTTGATTTAGTAACAGCTGCGTTTGTTTGCCTCGTTCAATGCTCATTTCAATTGTAGGTATTAATGATTTTTCATCTAGAGGTTTAACTAAATAACCCAGTGCGCCTAATTTTTTAGCCTTGTCCGTATTTTGTACGTCACTGTATGCAGATAAAAAGACAATACTACTGGCTAGTTGGTCTTGAACAATTTTTTTACCTGCTTTTAGACCATCTAAAATTGGCATTTGAATGTCCATTAATACTAGGTCAGGTTGTGTTTTTTTACATACTTCAATTGCTTCAAAACCATCGGCTGCTTCACCGACTACTTCGTACCCTGCTTCTATCACAATATCACGAATATCGAGTCTCGTAATAGGTTCATCATCGACTATTACAATTCGTCCATCCATTTTCTTCACGCCCTTGTCCTTTCAACGCTATGTTCTGGTAATTTTACAAGTTACAGAAAAGTTTAAAATCTGTTGTAAACCTTCAATCACCGCTTGTAAGGCTGCTTCCACTGAGCTTACGTCACCAGAAATGACTACCGATCCAGAAAAACGATCAATAAAACCGATTTGGATATCTCCGCTTTTAGTCGCAATATCAACAGCGATAATTGCCGCTTCGCTCGGAGTGATTGTCAAAATACCTAGTGCATTGCTGGTGCCTTCTGGCAACCCTAATTTTGTATAAATTTCTTTATTAGGACTAGCAATGATGTGCGCTAACGTTACTTGTTTCCCAGGAACATATTCTTGAATCATTCGTTGTTTTTCTTCCAACCAGACTCGCTCCTTTAATTTAGCAAATAAAAAATCCTCAATAAAAAACGTAAAGGTTCCACTTTCGCTTTCTACTAAGGAGCTTCTTTGCTCTTAAATTTTGAAGCACGCCGTTGTGCTACCCACATTATATGTTATCGATTTCATCCTGTCAATCGCTTATAAGATAGAATTTAAAATTTTTGTCACTTCTGCTGCTGTTGGTTGGACAGGATTTGTTTTGGTGCAACCATCCATCAATGCGCCTTCAGCTATTTTTGGGATCGCAGCTTGGACTTCTTCTTTTGGTAAACCATAGTCACTAAAAGTGGCAGGCATGTTTAATTTTTGACGGAGTTGCTTGATTTGTCGAATAAATTGTTGAACACCAATCCGTGCATTGGTTGTCTGTGTATCATTTAGACAATTTGCTAACTGCGCATAACGTTTAGCTGTTGGTTCGTTGGTGACTTTGCCATTCGCTAAGCCACTGTTATATGCAATGACTTCCGGTAAGAGCATTGCATTCATTCGTCCATGTGGCACATGTAAACGCGCACCGGCCGCATGAGCAATACCGTGATTCAAGCCTAACGAAGTAACATTAAACGCCATCCCTGCCATACATGAAGCTAAATGCATATTTTCACGGGCTTGTTGGTTGCTACCCTCATTAAAGGCTATTTCTAAATTGTCGAATACTAAGCGAACGACTTTTTCGCACAACGCATCTGAAATCGGATTTGCTTCTGTTGAAACATACGCTTCAATAACATGCGTTAAGACGTCCATTCCTGTATCCGCTGTGATTTTTGGTGGCACACTCATCACTAAATTTGTATCTAAAATCGCAATTTCTGGTTGAATTTCATCCGTTACAAGCGGGATTTTGGTGCCAGTTTCTGCAACCGTAATCACTGAAAAATTCGTAACTTCTGAACCAGTTCCACTAGTTGTAGGAACCGCAATAAACTCAGCAATCTGAGTTTGCAAAGTACGTTTGCCAAAAAATTTCATTGCTTTGGCCGCATCAATAGCGGATCCCCCACCTAAAGCTAATATCGTATCTCCTTGAAATGCCGCTAACTGCTTAATTCCCGCAGCAATCTTATCAATTGGTGGATCGGGGATGATGTCACTAAAAATTTGCCATTCACTTTTTGTTAAATGCTTTGTCACTTCATTCACAAATCCAGAATCAACCATGAATGGATCTGTGACAATGAAAACACGTCTATCATGAAGTGTTTCCAAATTGGCTAATGCGCCTTCTCCTACCCATAGTTCGGTAGGGAAATGAATTGTTCTCATCTCAATTCCTCCTTAATAAAATACAAAAAGACACTTCAAACAAACGAAAAATCATCTGTCTGAAGCGTCTTTGCTTCCTTATGTATACGCCATTGTACACGAAACCTTATCCATAGAGTACAACGCCTTTAATTAATTGTCAATAAAAAAAGGGAATATAGCAGTACGTCATTGTACCTGAAATCTCCTTCAACATTGAAAGACCAGCCCAAAATTCCCAAAAGCACTTCCTCGTGCCATTAATTGGATTAATACAAATATCTTGGGCTGGATTTTCAACACAAGCGTTGTTAAGAAACATCCTGTTTTGCCTCGAAACAGCATGCCCAATAATGAAAAAATGAAAAGACCTGACTTAAAAGCAACCTTGCTTCTTCACAGTGGCGGGACCGTGCCAGATTCTCACTGGCTTCCATTCATATTTTTCATAAAATATTCGTTTAATCTATCTGAAATTTACCATAAGTTTTTTAGAAAAGCAACTGTTTACAATCCATCTTCTTTAATTTTATGGAAAACCTTTTCGCTTCGTTCATAAAAAACATCAGGTCGTTGTGCTTGAACATTTAAATAGCGAGCCAACGCATAAAAATAATCTGATAAACGATTGGTAAAAATTAATACCTCTTCGTTAATTTTGGCTGTCCAATTTAAACGAACAATGATGCGTTCTGCGCGCCGTGCAATCGTCCGAGCCACATGAACCATACTGGCTGCTGGGGTTCCGCCAGGTAAAATAAAACGATCAATATCTGGTGATTGTGCAGTGTAGAAATCAATCCGCTGTTCTAGCCAATGCACACTTTCCTTTTGTAATTTAAATGGTCGTTGTGCTTCAATCGGTGTTGACAAATCTGTTCCCGCATCAAAAAGTAAATGTTGTAAAGCTTCTAGTTCTTCTTTAATTTCTTGATTTTCTTGTGGAAGTTGGCTGATAATATAGCCGACCCAAGAATTCAATTCATCAATCGTTCCATAACTTTCAACTCGATCAGAATCCTTAGCGACGGTTGAGCTGCCGACTAATTTCGTCATTCCCTTATCGCCAGTTTTTGTATAAATTTTCATTCTGCTTCATCCTCCTCTAAATAATCTACTAATTCTTGCAAGCCAATTTTTTCAACAGAAGAAATTTCAAAAATTCTTGTTGCACCTGCACTTTTTAATTGTTGCCGAACAATCTCTAACTGCTGAGAATCTTGTGCTAAATCAATCTTGGTTAAAATACCAATGATTTCTTTCGGGAAAATACTACCAAATCCTGGTGAAAAAACTTGTTGTGTTTCTACAGCACTTTGAACCAAACCGATCACATCTGCTTCTGCCGCTGTGACGTTTAACGCATTATAATATTGCCGATGCAAAATAAACTCGCCCGGTGTATCAATCATTTCTGCATGAAATTCCACCGCCTGTGTTTTATCATAAATTAATTCTTTGCCTTGCAGAGCTTGACATAACGTGGTTTTGCCACACCCGATAGCTCCCATTAAAATGATTCGTTTCATCGCTACCTCCATAAAAAAGGAGCCCAAAGCAAGTACCATCACGTACTTAGTCTTGGGCTCCTTTGCCGATTTGTTAAAACACGCCATTGTGTTTCTGATTCTTTGCCTTTATCTTACCTGTTTCCAAAAAACTTGTCAAAATTATTGAATAGTTTCCCAAACTTTATGTTGTTTCTGAAAATAGGAGACAATATCTGTTTCAAAAATTGTTTGTAAAAATTCTTTGGAAGCCAACGTTTGAAAATCACCTTGCGCGGCCACTTTCCCTTGCTTCATAAACACAATTTTTTCACTTAGCGTTAACGCTAAACGGATATCATGAAACACCCCGATTAACGTTTTCCCTTCTTGCGCACTCCACTCATTTAACTGCTGAATCAATTCTTGTTGATACCGAATATCCAAATGATTATTGGGTTCATCCAATAAAATAATTTCTGGATCTTGTACAAATAATTTAGCCAAAAATACTCGTTGTTGTTGTCCTCCTGAAAGCTGATTGACAACTTTATCTTTTAAAGGCAATAAACCCGTGCGTTCTAAATAATAAAGGACTCGTTCTTTTTCTTGTTTAGAAACAATAGGTAAAAAACGTTGTGCTTGTTGTCGATACGCCCCCATCAAAACTGTTTCGTAAACCGTATAATCAAAAGCAACTGTCGTGAATTGACTCATCATCGCTACTTTCGTTGCCAATTCCTTCCGCTTTTGTCCATGAACTTCTTGACCATCAATTAAAACAGAACCACTATAAGGGACAAGTCCGGCAATCGTTTTTAAAAGTGTCGTTTTACCGCAACCATTTGGACCTAAAATACAAGTTTTACTACCTGTCGGAAAAACGAGGGAAATATCTTTTAAAATGGGGGTTTGTTGGAGTGTTACAGCTGTTTTTTTTAATTCAATCATGCAGCAACGCCCCTTTTTTTAAAGTAAATATACAAGAAGAATGGCGCTCCAATCAAGGCTGTTACGGCCCCGATGGGAATTTCTCTTGGTGATAAAATCGTGCGAGCAATTGTGTCCCCTATTACCATGATGGTCCCACCTAAAATTGCCGAACCGGGAATCAGCCAGCGATGAGTCGCCCCTAAATAGCGACGGACAATATGTGGTGCTATTAAATCAACAAAACCAATCACACCGACAAATGAAACCGCACTTCCTGCTAGTAAACTAGCCAAAAGAATAATGCGTAGTTTTGCTGTTTTGACTTCTACTCCCGCTAACATCGCATGTTCTTCTCCTAAACCGAGAACATCCAATGCGTTGGCATCAAACCAAAGAAACAGACAGCTGACAAGCAAGATTGGACAATAAATAGCAATTTTTTGCCAATTACTGCCAGAAAAACTACCCATTTGCCAAAAGACTAATTGTTTCAAATAATCTTGGAAAAGTGCTGTAATCAACGTCAAAATAGCACCGACAAATAAGGTCATAATCATTCCCACTAAAACAACTGTTTGATTGGACATTTGACTATCCATTGTTTGCGTAAATAACAAAACTAAAAAGACCGTTGCTAAGCCAAAGATAAAACCAGTTAAAGGCAATAAAAATGCCCCTAAGATCGAAGCAGTTACTCCAGTTACCATGATTAACGCAGCGCCTAAGGATGCTCCCGCTGATACACCCAAAGTATACGAAGAAGCTAAAGGATTACCTAAGAGTGATTGCATCACCGTGCCACTTACTGCTAAGCCTGCGCCCACGAGATAGGCCATCACGACACGTGGTAACCGAACATTCCAGATGATTCCCTCTAAAATCCCGTCTTCTGAAACCGTCTTTTTCACTAAAATTTGAAGCAAATCCGTTAACGAAATCTGAACACTTCCAATTTTAATACCCAAAAAGAGCATGCTCATACTGATCAAGAGCATCAGTATGAGACACGTTTTTTTACTCATCTTTTAAATCCTTGTATTCCTCTGGATAAACAGCTTTTGCCATTTGTTTTAATGCTTTGGTAATGTGGTTATTTGGTAAAGAGCTAGACATGTTATCGATTTCGAAAACTTCTTTGTTTTGAACTGCAGGAACGTTTTCCCAGTTTTTACGAGCTAAAATTTCTTTGGCGGGATCTTTCATATAGTTAACATTGGTTAAAATGACTTCTGGTTTTGCAGCAATGGCCGCTTCTTCTGTCACTGGTAACCAGCCTTTTTCATTTGCCAAAACATTTTTTGCCCCAATTGTTTCAATCATTTCATTTAAAAACGTCCCATTACCAAAGCTATAAATGTCTGGTAAGGCAGCTACTTCAAACAAAACAGTTTTTGGTTTTTTAATAGTTTTCCCAATTTTGGCTACTTCGTCGATTTCTTGATCCATTGTTTTGATTAACTTTTGTCCTTTTTCATGTTCAGATAAGCTATCCGCGATGAATTGGACGTCTTCTTTGATTGCTTTGATACTTGTACTAGTGGGGATATTAACGACTGTAATTCCAGCATCTTCCACTTGTTTCCAAACACTTTCTGAGCTAGCTAAATTGATGTCATTCACATAAACAATTTGTGGTTTCAAGGCAATCAATTTTTCTGCATCGACAGCCATCATATCCATTTGTGGTAATTTTTTTAAATCAGTCATCATTGTGCTACTTTGAGTATCAACTGCGATTAATTGATCGGTTTTACCTAAGTCTTCAATCACTTCTGTTGTTGATGGCACTAGGGAAATAATTTTGGTTGCCTCTTTGGGTAAAGTAATTTCTTTGCCGCTACGGTCTTTGGTTGGTAACGTTACTTCTGTTTTTTCAGAAGAGGTAGTTGCTTTCTTTTCCTGTTTACCACACCCTGCTAAGCCAAGTGTTGCTACTAAACCTAAAGTCATCATTGTTAAAGTAAATTTTTTCATTTTTTCATCCTCGCATTCGTCTATTTTATTTTGGGGAAAATTTTCTGAAATGAACCTCCTTTGTCTCAACGTCAAAACAATACAAAAAAACCACTTTTTTCTCCAATAGAAAAAAAGCAGTCACTTAACTATGCTAATGATATACTCAGCCAGTTATCTTCAAAGCCCCTTCTTTTTCCTACAAAAGAATGATTAGACTTATCAAGCCGGTATCCTGACTTAGCTTCTTCTTA
Organism: Enterococcus sp. DIV1090; assembly: GCF_050537975.1. NCBI lineage: Bacteria > Bacillati > Bacillota > Bacilli > Lactobacillales > Enterococcaceae > Enterococcus > Enterococcus sp. DIV1090. Next base: position 1,454,030 of record NZ_CP172917.1, read on the forward strand.
CTCCCAATCCTTCCAGAATAATCTGTGGTCTTATTGGTTTCATCCACCATACAGTAGGTAGGTCTGTAGAGGATTCGCACCTCTTTCCCTGACACTTCATAAGTACATATATATTGTATCTTCGTTGATAACTAATTTTCAAACCAGTGATTAGACGTCTTTGTCTAATGACACACATTTATTATAACGGTTATCAACCATTTGTCAACGCTTCCTCAAGCAAAAGAAAAACTTTTCTTGTTTTAGTTATTAGACGTTGTTCCGTTTTTCTATTCATGATAAAATAAATCCTAGTTTGAATAAGAAAGAGGTTAACTTGATGAAAATCGTCATTTTGTTACTTGTTGCCTATTTATTAGGTTCGATTCCCTCAGGTGTTTGGATTGGTAAACTTTTCTTTAAAAAAGATATACGCCAATTTGGGAGTGGGAATACAGGAACAACCAATACATTTCGTGTCTTAGGGAAACCTGCCGGAATTACGGTATTATTAATGGATATCTTGAAAGGAACGTTAGCCACTTCATTACCCTATTTGTTTGGTTTACAAGGCGTGAATCCGCTCTTCTTTGGGGTAGCAGCTGTTTTAGGGCATACCTTCCCTATTTTTGCCAATTTCAAAGGTGGTAAAGCCGTAGCCACTAGCGCTGGCATGTTATTAGCATACAGCCCCACATTTTTTATTTATTCTGCTCTTATTTTTGTGATTTGTCTGTATCTAACCAGTATGGTGAGTTTAACAAGTATGATTAGCGCTGTACTAATTACACTTTCTACTATTATTTTGCCTTTCACTGTCCCAGCAATTTTACCAACATTTAACTGGTTATTAACCGTGATTGCGATTGCTTTGACTACTTTTATCTTTGTCCGTCATCGTGAAAACATTCAGCGAATTAAAAATGGAACAGAAAGTCGCCTTTCTTTTGGCTTACGTGCAAAAAAATAAAGAAAAAGGCTGTGAGCAAATAATGTTCACAGCCTTTTTCTTTATTTTACACTAATCATATACTGTGTTTTAAATAGTTCGTTAGCTGGTAACTTATTGATGCCAAATTTTTCAGCAAGTTGGCCAGTTGCGTCGACAGCATCAGCAATCCCGCACCAAGGTTCGATACAGACAAAAGGCGCTTCTTTCGGTGTCGGTGACCAAATCCCCACAAAAGGCATTTCTGGATAACTCAAAGTGACTTGATGGTCACTTTCGTCTGTGGCAATCGTAATTGCTGTTTGACCTTTTGTTTCAAAAATCATTGCATCATTTTCAAATAATTGATGCGTTAAGTCAAAGCTGGTATTCGTTTGGGCTAGCGTTTTATTCGCTAAATCAATAAACGGGCCTGCTAAGGGAATCTGTGTCCGTGATTTTTTAGGTGAAAAACTTAGATAATAATCTTCAAACGTTAGTGAAGATTCTAAAGGTACATTAAAGGCGGGATGACCACCAATCCCAAAATACATCTCTTCTTTCCCTGTGTTTTCTACTTGGTAGTTTACAGTCAATTCTTGATGTTCTAATGTATAAGTAATCACTAGTTCAAAATCAAAAGGATACTTCTTCTTGGTTGCTTTTGTTGATTTTAGTGAAAAAGAAACTTCTTCTCCACCTTTTTCAATCACATCAAATACTTGATCACGAGCAAAACCATGTTGAGTTAAATGATACGCTTGATTTTGGTACATATACGTATCTTCTTTTAGACGACCGACAATCGGAAAAAGTACGGGCGCATGGCGGGCCCAAAATTCAGGATTTCCTTGCCAAATATATTCAATGCCGGTTTCTTTTGATTGTAAACTTACTAATTCTGCTCCTTCTTCAGCAAATGTTGCGATTAGAAATTCATTTTCAATTTGTACAGTCATTGCGTTGTCCTCCTAGTTGATACGAGCTATTGCTTATTTTTCCAACTCTTTAATAAATTGTTGATTTAATACTTTTAAATAAGTCCCTTTCATACCAAGAGAACGTGATTCAATAATTCCAGCTGATTCTAATTTTCTTAAGGCATTCACAATTACGGAACGAGTAATGCCTATTTCGTCTGCAATACTTGAAGCGGTTAAACGACCTTCTTCGCCATCTAAGGCTTCAAAAATAGCATGGACGGCTTTTAATTCACTATAGGAAAGAGTGTTGATGGCCATTTGCACGGCAGTCGCACTGCGAACTTCTGCTTCAATTGTTCTGGATTGATGATACAAAATTTGCATGCCGACAACGGTCGCACTATATTCAGCTAACACTAAATCATCCTCGTTAAAGGATTTTTCAACACGCGCTAAAATAATCGTACCCAAGCGTTTGCCAGCACCGTACAAAGGCACAATAGTGGTTAACCCAAACGGATACAGCTCTCGTGATTCAAAAGGAAATGCAGTTAAATCACTGTCTATTGGAATATTGGCTTCGGTTACTTTGAGCATATCCACGGCCTCGGTGTATCCTTGAGGAAATTTTTTCTCTTTAAACATATTTTTGATACGGGCATTATTAACATCTAATTTTTCAGTATACCCCAACAAATCCCCTGAACTGCTAATAATATACGCATTACTTTCTAAAATATCCCCTAAAATCATTGCCATTTTGTTGTACGGAAGTTCTGCTTGTACGTCAAACAAATTATTTTTTTGCAAAAGCTCGTTCACTTGACGTGTTTTTTCTAATAATGTAGCCATCTTTTCTCCTCCAGCCTTTTTTATAAGATGTAACGACTTAAATCTTCATTTTGAACAATGTCATTCAATTTTTCATTGACATATGCTTCGGTAATCGTAATTTCACCCATTTGCATATCTGGTGCTTCATATAATAAATCTTCTAATAAACGTTCTAAAATTGTGTGTAAACGACGCGCCCCAATATTATCTGTATCACGGTTTACATCATAAGCGATGTGTGCTAACCGTTCAATTGCTTCTTTTGTAAAGATGACTGAAACATTTTCTGTACCGATTAATGCTACATATTGTTTAATTAAAGCATTATTTGGCTCAGTTAAGATACTTACGAAGTCATCAGCCGTTAAATCATCTAATTCAACTCGAATTGGGAAGCGGCCTTGTAATTCTGGAATCAAGTCACTTGGTTTTGACAAGTGGAAAGCACCTGAAGCGATAAATAAAATGTGATCCGTTTGTAAAGGACCATACTTCGTGTTAACTTGGGAGCCTTCAACAATCGGCAAAATGTCTCTTTGTACTCCTTCACGAGAGACTTCGCCCGAATTTTGTTGACTTTTAGAGGTGATTTTATCAATCTCATCGATAAAAATAATTCCGCTTGATTCAGCTAAACGAATCGCTTCACTATGAATATCAGCATCATTGACAATTTTTGCTGATTCTTCTTTCACTAATAATTCTTGTGCTTCTTTCACCGTTACAGTACGTTCAATTTTTTTCTTTGGTGACAGAGCGCCTAACGTTTCATTTAAGTCGATACCCATTTGTTCTAGGCCATTGTTCATAGCTGGCATCGTTTTCTTCGGTTCTTCAATTTCAATTGTTACTTCACGATTATCTAATAGACCTTTTTCCAGCTGTTCCAAAATTGTTCGGCGATTCGCTCGAATATCTTCCGTTACTTCTTCTTGTGCTTCTTGCTGTTGCTGAGCCATGTTAAACATGTTCATCATTTGTTCAAATTGATTACCGCCAGCCTGTTTTTGTTCTTTTTTAATTCCAGGCACTAATACTTTGACTAAACGTTGATTGGCCTTTTTCAACGCTTGCGCGTACACGCGACTGTATTGTTGTTTTTCAACAATTTGGATCGCATTTTCTACTAAATCCCGAACCATTGATTCGACATCCCGACCGACATAGCCTACTTCTGTAAATTTGGTTGCTTCAACTTTTACAAAAGGCGCATTGACAATTTTTGCGAGACGACGAGCAATCTCAGTTTTACCAACACCTGTTGGTCCAATCATTAGTAAGTTTTTAGGCGTAATATCTTGTTGCATATTTTCTTCTAATTGCAAGCGACGATAGCGGTTACGTAAAGCTACCGCCACTGATTTTTTGGCAGCTTGCTGTCCAACAATATATTGATCTAGTTCTTTGACTATTTCTTTTGGTGTTTTGTTTAATTCATTCATGGATTTTCCCTCGCTTATAATTCTTCTACAATGATATTATGATTCGTAAATACACAGATATCTGCAGCAATATTTAAGGCATTTTTAGCAATCTCTTTCGCTGGCATTTCTTTATCGCCAAAGTTTTTCATGGCTCTTGCAGCGGACAAAGCAAAATTACCGCCTGAACCAATTGCTAAAATACCATCGTCTGGTGTAATGACTTCCCCAGTTCCTGAAACTAAGAGCATTTCTTCCTTATTCATCACAATCAGCATAGCTTCTAATTTTTGCATAGACTGTTGTGTACGCCACTCTTGGGCTAACTCAACCGCAGCTCTCGTTAAGTTTCCGTTGTATTCATTTAATTTTCCTTCAAACTTTTCTTCTAATGTAAAGGCATCTGCCACACTTCCTGCAAAACCGACAACGACTTCATCATTGTAAATACGGCGCACTTTTTTGGCCGTACCTTTCATAACGACAGATTCGCCCATTGTTACTTGGCCGTCACCAGCCATTGCAAATTTTCCATCTTTTTCGACTGCACAAATTGTTGTAGAGTGAAATTGTGATTCAACCATTATTGTTCCTCCTAGACGTTTACCTCCATTATGCACGAGGATGAAACGTTCGATAATTTTTTTGTAAACTTTCTTTTGTCACATGCGCATATATCTGAGTTGTTGATAAATTAGCATGTCCTAATAATTCTTGAACTGTCCGCATATCGGCGCCATTATTTAATAAATGTGTCGCAAATGTATGGCGTAACATGTGGGGATGAATTTCCGCATTTAATGAACTTTTTTTAATTAGTTGGTTTAAGACATATTCAATCCCTGTTGGCGTGATTTGTTCACCATGATGATTAACAAAGACATACGGATGTTTTTTTTGATATTTTGTCATTAATAGCGCGCGGCCATTCTCTAAGTAATCCTTTAAGGCGTCTTGTGCAAATGAACCAAAAGGCACATAACGGTCTTTATTTCCTTTTCCGTGAACCAATAAAACAGAAGCTTGAAAGTCAACTGCGTCCACCGTTAAGTTCGCACATTCACTGACCCGAATACCAGTCCCATACAGAACTTCTAGCAACGCTTGATTTCTCAAATCAAGCGGTTGCTCGCCTTGTGCGCTCTCAAATAATGCATCCATTTCTTTTTCATAAAAAAAACGGGGCAACCGTAACTGTTTCTTTTTCATATGAACATAGGAAAAAGGATTCTCTTGGATTGCTTCATTTTTTAATAAGAATTGATAAAAAGAACGCAAACTGGCAATTTTTCGACTAATCGAATTACGGCTATATTCCTGATCGTACAATTCGCTCAAATAAGCCCGAACATCCAAATGTTCCACAGTCAAATAATTGTCATTACCTGAAGTCTTTAAAAACGAAAAAAAATGTTGTATATCTTCTTGATATGCTTTTTTTGTTTTTTCTGAATAGCCTCTTTCGACAATAAGATAACGAGCAAATAACTCAGGCCAATTCTTTTCTTCCATGTGATAGCCCTCCTCATTCGATTACAAAGTAACTTTAGCATAACCTTTTTCAAAAGACAATTAAGTTGTCAGAATTTAATCAATATTTCTAAATATGTTCACAATTTTAACTATTCTTTAGCTTTTGTTATTTTTTTCTAAAAATTAAAAGACTGAGTATCATCGCATTTCTTAGCAATGATGCTCGGTCTTTTCTCATATTTTTTCTACTTTAGTCTAAAGATTGGATAACTTGAGCTTGGACATCTAAGGCCCGATTAGCAATTGCTTCATAGCGTTCTTTTTTGTCACGAATTCGTTCAGGTAACTCTGGGAAAAGCCCAAAGTTTGCATTCATTGGTTGGAAATGTTTGCCTTCTGCATGTGTAATATAATAAGCCATACTTCCTAAAGTCGTTTCGCGAGGGAATTCAATCGGCTCTTCCCCTTTGGCAAGACGAGCTGCGTTAATACCTGCGAGTAAACCACTTGCCGCGCTTTCAACATATCCTTCAACACCAGTCATTTGTCCAGCAAAAAACAGATCGTCACGTTTTTTTGATTGGTAGGTTGGTTTTAGCAACTCTGGAGAATTCATAAAACTATTACGATGCATGACGCCATAGCGAACAAATTCAGCATTTTCTAATCCCGGAATCATACGGAATACTCGTTTTTGTTCACCCCATTTTAAATGCGTTTGGAAACCAACAATATTGTATAAAGAAGCTGCAGCATTGTCTTGACGTAATTGAATTACAGCATACGGGCGTTTACCTGTTTTAGGGTCTTCTAGTCCGACAGGTTTCATTGGGCCAAACAACATGGTTTTAATGCCACGTTGCGCCATTACTTCGATGGGCATACAGCCTTCGAAAAACTTCTCTTTTTCAAACGTGCGTAAAGGAACCACTTCTGCATTGACTAGCGCTTCATGAAAAGCATTGAACTCTTCTTCAGTCATCGGACAATTTAAGTAAGCCGCTTCCCCCTTGTTATAACGAGATTTTAAATAAACTTTATCCATGTCAATTGTTGATTTATCAATAATTGGTGCTGCTGCATCGTAAAAATAAAAGCCTTCAGAACCATTAAATTCTTGAATTTTTTGAGATAAGCTTTCAGAGGTTAAGGGACCCGTTGCAATAATTACAATCCCTTCCGGAATATCGGTGATCTCTTCATTTTTGATTGTAATTAATGGATGACTTTTAATTTTTTCAGTGATTGTTTCAGAAAAAGAATCACGGTCAACTGCTAAGGCGCCGCCAGCTGGTACAGCGGTTTGATCTGCACTACCAATAATGATTGAATTTAAACGGCGCATTTCTTCTTTCAAAACACCTACCGCATTGGTTAAACTATTTCCACGTAATGAATTAGAACAAACTAACTCTGCAAAATTTTCTGTTTGATGCGCTGGTGTCTTTTTGACAGGGCGCATTTCATATAAATCAACTGGTACGCCAGCATTGGCCACTTGCCATGCCGCTTCACTTCCAGCTAAACCGGCACCAATAATTGTGACTTTTTTTGTCATGTATAAAAATTCCTTTCTATGTCAAGAAGTTAAGAGCTGTCTCTTACAAACTCAATTCATTTTACTAAAAGAGAAGACCGAAGTAAATTCTTCGGTCTCAATTTTTCTTATTTTTGGACGTTTTCTTCATAATCGCCATTGATACAAACGACTTGTTTGCCGCCTTTAACTTTTTTCTCTACTAAATATTGCCCACATTTTGGACATGGTCGGCCTACTGGTTTGTCCCAAGAAGTGAAGTCACACTCTGGGTACCGACTACAGCCATAGAAAATCCGATTTTTCTTTGATTTGCGTTCGATAACTTGTCCTTCGTGACACACAGGGCACGTCACGCCAATTTCTTTAACGATCGCTTTTGTATTCCGACAATCTGGGAAATTACTACATGCATAAAATTTCCCGTAGCGACCCAGCTTAATCACCATTGGATGTCCACATAGTTCGCAGTCAAAGCCTGCTGGTTCATCTTTAATTTGGATTTTTTCAATTTTTTCTTCGGCATTTGTTAATTCTTTTTCGAAGGGCTTGTAGAAACGATCGACAACTTCAACCCATTTTTCTTGGCCTTCACCGACTTTATCTAGGTCCGTTTCCATTGTCGCTGTAAAATGTGTATCGACAATTTGTGGGAAAAACTCTGAAACTAGGGAATTCACAATTTCACCTAATTCCGTTGGTTCAAACCGTTTATTCGTTAGCTTCACGTAATAACGCCGTTGAATGGTTTCTAATGTTGGCGCATACGTTGATGGTCGGCCCACACCATTTTCTTCTAAAGTCCGGATTAACGTGGCTTCACTAAAACGAGCCGGTGGTTGAGTAAAGTGTTGTTTCGGTTCGATATCGACCGATTTAACAACGTCACCTTCTACTAATTCAGGTAAAATATTTTCCTTGTCTTCTTTACCATCATCGCGTCCTTCAACGTATACTTGCATAAACCCTTTAAATTTCACTTTGGAGCCATTGGCAATAAACGTTACGCCGTTTTGTTGAAGCGTGACCTTCATGGTATCTAAAATCGCTGGTGTCATTTGACTAGCAACAAAGCGCGACCAAATAAGAGTATATAATTTTAATTGATCTTTATCTAAATACTTCTTCATTTCATCGGGTGTTCTTAAAACGCTTGACGGACGAACCGCTTCATGGGCATCTTGTGCACCTTGCGTATTTTTTGCTTTGCGGCCGCCATGTGCTGAGAACTCATCTCCGTAGGTCTTTTCAATGAATTCAGCAGCTTCTGCTTTGGCGGAATCAGCAATTCTGGTTGAGTCTGTACGCATGTAAGTAATCAGCCCCACAGTGCCTTGTTTCCCTAAAGCAATTCCCTCATACAATTGTTGCGCAACCATCATGGTTTTACGGGTACGGAAATTTAATTTACGTGCCGCTTCTTGTTGTAAACTACTGGTTGTAAAAGGTAATGCAGGATTACGTTTCCGTTCTTTTTTCTCAACTTTTGTAACATCGTAATCTTTACCGTCAATCCGAGAAGTGATTTCTTTCACCGCTTCTGCATTTGGTAATTTTTTCTTTTTACCATCTACGCCCCAGAAATTTGCTTTGAATTTCTTGCGACCTTTTTGGAAATTCCCATCAATGCTCCAATATTCTTCAGGTTTAAATTCTCGAATTTCATTTTCTCGATCAATAATCATTTTTAAAGCAACAGATTGCACACGACCAGCACTCAAACCTTTTTTGACTTTACGCCATAAAATAGGACTAATCGAGTATCCAACTAAACGGTCTAAAATGCGCCGTGCTTGTTGTGCATCAACTAAATCAACGTTGATGGTTCTAGGTTCTTTAAATGCCGCTTTTACTGCTTCTTTAGTGATCTCATTGAATACCACACGGTTTTTATCTTTTAAATCAAGGCCAAGAAGATAAGCTAAATGCCAAGCAATTGCTTCACCTTCTCGGTCCGGATCGGCTGCGAGATAGACTTTTTCAGCTTTTTTTGCAGCCGCTTTTAAACTTTTGATGACATCGCCTTTTCCGCGAATCGAAATATAATGAGGTTCATAATTATTTTCAATATCAATCCCCATTTTACTTTTTGGTAAATCGCGAATGTGACCAACACTGGCAACCACCTTGTAGTTTCTTCCTAGATATTTTTCAATTGTTTTGGCTTTGGCAGGTGATTCTACAATCACGAGATACTTATAGGCCATTCAATTAGCTCCTTTCGCGTTCGCTTTCCTACTATATAATATATGTAAAAAACGCACAAATCGTAATACATCATATGCTATATAGAATAGGTTTGTCAAGACTAGGCTTTCTAACATTTCTGTCATTTCTGTTTGACTGTCCGAATTTATAAATAAAAAATGCCTATGATTTATAGATTTTATCCTAAAGCATTAAAATACCCAAAACATTCCAAATAAAATGAGTCAAGACAGTAGCTTCAAAGCGACCCGTGCGTAGATAGACCCAACTTAAAGCTAAACCCATGCCCCAATAAATAACAAAACTACCTATATCTGTGGGCGTGTGCACAAGTGCAAATAAAATAGAAGAAACGAGTATGCCTATTTTTGAAGCTGGCTTGAAAAACGCTTGAATCCCGACACGAAAAATTCCCTCTTCGAAAATTGGCCCAATCACACCTGCAAAAATAAGTATAAGTCCTTTAGGAATGGCTTGGACAATTTCTTCAACACTTTGTTGGTTAGAGGTCGTCTCTAGTCCTTCCAGACGTAATAAGAAATCACCAAATATTCCCACACAAAAGATTATCACCAAACCTAACAAGACCACTGGCAAGGTTTCTTTGATTCCTAAAAAAGTCCAAGTTATGAGCTTTTTCTTTTTCAAAAAAGCAACAAATAGATAGACGAAATAGGCACCAAGTCCAACAGCCACTAATCCACTAACAAAGCGAAACCAAAAATTTTCTGTAGAAAATTGAACAAGTGAGACCATCATCAAAGGAATTTGATCCAAAATCAAAAAGCCCAGTAGCTGCATACCAAACAACCATCTTTTTCTAACAACCGTTTCCATTTAGACACTCCTAACTACCAACCAAAAGATTAAAATCTGATTAAATAGTACCGAAGTGAACGTAGGTTGTCAATTCACAATTAGTAAAAGTCACAATTCTTCACAAATATCATCAATTGTCTGAACACATTTAGCGCCGTCCTGAATTAATTCATGGCAGCCTGTTGAAAAAGACTGGAAAATACTTCCCGGTACGGCAAATACCTCGCGCCCGTAATCCATCGCCGCTTGTGCAGTAATTAAAGAGCCACTATTCTTACGAGCTTCCATCACGCAGACCCCTAAAGATAATCCAGCAATAATGCGATTACGTGCAGGAAAATGATATTTTTTCGGCCCACTCCCATTCACATATTCTGTTAAAACAAGCTGATTCTGCTTCATAGTTTGCTGTAATTCTTTCTTTTCATACGGATAATATACATCTAATCCAGTGCCTAAAATTCCAATTGTCTGACCCCCGTTCTGGATGGCCATCTCATGGCTACGACTATCGATACCTTTGGCAAGACCGCTGACGATTGTGAACCCTTCTTTGACTATTTTAGGAACCAGAGCTTCAGTCACTCTTAACCCATACGAAGTGGCGTAGCGAGCGCCGACGATGCCAATTTTCCTTCTGCTCAACAATTGTAAATTTCCTCTATAAAAAAGAATTGCTGGTGGATTATAAATTTCTCGTAATAATTTAGGATAGACGGCATCTAAAATTGTCATAAATTGGTGTTGGCATTGTCGTATATATAACGCTTCACTATGAATCGTATGGTGTAACCAAGATTGTTCAAATAATTCACGATATTTCTTGATTTCAGCAATTCTAATAATTTCTGTACTGGAAAAATCAACACGCTTTTGTGCGATAGCTTCTTGTAACACTTTTAAGATCCCTAAATTGCCAATTCCTTGGCATACCGCTAATTTAAATAATAATTGTCGTTGTAAAATTTCCAACAAAAAACACCTCTTTCACATCTTCTTAAAATAAGAATACGTAAAAAAAGTGTTTTATTTTTAAATCATATCTTTTATTGGCGCAAACGTACGTCGATGAATGGGTGTTACACCGTATTTTTCTAACCCGAGAAGATGTTCTTTTGTTCCATAACCTGCATTGTTTTTAAATCCATATCCAGGATATAATTCATCATATTCTTCCATTAATCGATCTCTTGTTACTTTTGCAATAATACTGGCTGCTGCAATTGAAATGGACCGTGCATCCCCTTTAATCAAACTTTCTTGTGGTTGGGGAACGTCTAACTGCATTGCATCAATTAATAAATAATCTGGTGTAAAAGCTAAATCGTCAATTGCCATTTTCATCGCTTGTTTAGTTGCTTGATAAATATTAATCTGATCAATAACTCCTTGATCAGCGATACCTAACCCGATAGCGACAGCCTGTTCTTGAATCTGGTTATATAACGTTTCCCGTTTTTTAGCAGATAGTTTTTTTGAATCATTTAAGCCTAATAATTGACAATCTTTCGGCAAAATAACTGCAGCTGTCACAACAGGACCAGCTAATGGTCCGCGGCCTACTTCATCAATTCCTGCAATTAAACGATGGCCTTTTTTATAGGCCGCTTCCTCAAATTGACTCATTTCTTTAAAAAGTTGCCACTCTTTTTCTTTGGCTAACTGGCGACGTTCCCATTGTTTGATCGCTTGTTGCACTCCTGAACGTTCATCTTCTCGCCAGCTTGCTAATCGTTCATCGGTTGCATCAGTGACCGTTAACAACGCTTCTTTGATTGCCTGAATCGACTCTTTTGCCATGTTATTCGTCTCCTAGTTCTTCCCAGCGGTCCAAAGTATACGTACCTAATTTTCCACTGCGAATTTCTAAAATAATCATTTCGCTGGCTCGATTATAATCATCTCTAAAACCACGTTTTTGGCTAATTAACATCAACTGTTCTGGGGCAGGTAAAAATAGCTCTTCCTCTGTTAAACCATATCGTTCCGTCAAACGTTGCGGATAAAAACGTGCAAAAAATTCTAATCCATAAATCGCCAAATCATCTAAATGCAATAATTGATCTTTTATAGCGCCAGTTAAAGCTAATTTTTTCCCAATTTCTTCATCTTCAAATTTTGGCCAAAGAATTCCTGGTGTATCCAGTAATTCCAATTGGGAACCAGAGCGTAACCATTGTTGTCCTTTTGTCACACCTGGCTTGTTCCCAGTTTGCGCAATTTTTTTTCCGACTAAACGATTCATTAAGGTTGACTTACCAACATTGGGGATCCCAATACACATGGCACGAATCGCACGCGGTTTCAAGCCTTTCGCCTGTTCACGAGCCAATTTTTCTTTTAACGCTTCCTTGGCTGCTGGCACAATTTTATTGATTCCTTTATTTTGTTGGGCATTGATGACTAGGGTTTGGTATCCTTTCTTTTGAAAGTAATGTTGCCATTTTTTATTTTGGTCGTTATCTGCTAAGTCCCCTTTATTTAAAAGGACTAATCGTGGTTTTTGTTGGACAATTTGGTCCATCATTGGGTTACGGGAAGAAAGCGGTAACCGCGCATCAACTAGTTCAAATACAATATCGACATATTTGATTTTTTCAGAAACTTCTCTTCTTGCTTTGGCCATATGGCCGGGAAACCATTGAATGGTCATAATCTGTTCAAATCCCTTCTTTAACACATTGTTTCTTTGATTCAATTCTTCAACGAGTCCTGTGTTCCGCGTAGATTCTTGCGAAAAAACACCTTCTCTAGTTTAACATATTTTTCACGGATTTGATGTATTTTCTGTAGTGTTCTTAAAAAAACAAAAAAGCTGAAACAAACTCACTTTGGATTTTGTCTCAGCCTTGTACACTGGCAAAGTATAGAAAGAAGTAGGTCAAGCTCTTCTCAAGCCCGACTCAAGAGTATTTCTGTTTTTACTCGTTATTTCGCATGAAGTAAATTTTCTTTACAATGAATTAACTCTGTTAAAAACTGACAGTACGGTGTAGCAATCCCATAGGCTTTCCCTTTGCGAACAATTGCTCCATTGATATAATCAATTTCGGTTAAACGATGATTGGTTATTAAGTCCTGATACATCGATGGATGGTGCAAACCAATTGTTTCTCGATTATAACACGAGCGGATTTGTTGAAGAACTGCTTGTTTATCTAACGTAACTTGTTCCACTTCAGCGACTGCTAAAAATTCATTAACTATTTGTTGAACAATTTGATCTGCTTGCTCTGTTTCGCCAAAGTCTGCCATATTACAATCCAACAAAGTACATAAACCATTCATTGTTCCATTCACACAGGCCTTCTTATAAATGGATGATAAAATATTCTCAGAATAACGTGCATTTAAGCCAGCGTTATTTAATACCTTAATGACTGCTTCTGCTGCTTGTTCACTTTGCGCTCCTAAATTTTGTAAATCAATCGAACCATTGCCAAATAATTTTACTTTACCCGGTCCTTCTAAACCAGCGGTCCACATTGTGTTTCCTAATAAAATATTTTCGTAAGGCACGTATTTTTTGATAATATCTTCGTGACCAATTCCATTTAACAAGCATAAAACTTTTGTATTTTTATTAAGGAAATGTTCTAATGCTTCAAGCATTCCTTCCAGTTGCATTGCTTTTGTAAATAGGATAACTAAGTCTGCTGTAAAATCGATGCTTGCTACTTCTGTCTGAGGATAGATAGGAATTTTAGCGGTCACCACTTCGCCATTAAAATCAGCAACTAACCCGTTTTTTCTTATTGCTTCAATATGTTCTGGCCAACCATCGACAAAAATAACATCATTTCTTGCTTGATGTAACATTAGTCCAAAGCGACTGCCCATAGCGCCAGCACCTGCGATAATAATCTTCATTTCTTTTCCTCCGTTCAATTTTTTATTTTTAGGTAAAAATCTGCTAAGAAAATCTCTATCTCTTACTTTTATAGCAATAAAAAGGCAAAACATATGTTATATTATAAGTGATCTATTTGTTATTTTTTATCCAAGCGCATTTGTGTAAGCGCTTTTAAAAAGAAAGGGAGTTTCTGATGAATATTCAGCTTTTAAAGTACTTCATTGAAATTGTTAATACCCGCAGTTTATCGGCGGCCGCTCGCAATTTATTTGTCACCCAACCAACACTTTCTTTAGCATTGAAAAAAATGGAATCTGAGTTAGGCACAGCGTTGTTTGATCATTCTGATCAACCGTTTCAATTAACTGATACAGGTGTTTATTTATATGAACATGGCCAAGAAGTTGTTTTTCAATTCGATCAATTGGTAACAGATATTCGTGAAATGAACCAGAAACCAGTTAAAAAGCAATTGCGTTTAGGGTTAACTACTTTATTTGCTGTACAATTTATGAAAGAAATTTCACGATTTTTAACAACCCATCCACATGTGAATTTAATATTACAGCAAGACGGCTCGCCAAAATTACAAACGATGTTAGCAAATAAAGAAATTGATATGGGACTAATTTCTTTCCCAAATACCTTACCTGAAATTATTCATATTGAACCTTTAGAAACGACTACCAAAGGCTACCATGTTTATGTCGTGGTACCAGAATCAAATCCTCTCTCCCAATATGAAAAATTAACTTTTAAAGATTTGAAAGATCAACGATTTTCATCGTTAAGTGATAATTTTATGATTGGTCGCCTACTACTAGATCGGACTCGGAGCTTCGGTTATGAGCCGAATATCATTTTGCATAACGATGATTTACAAGTACTTCTTTATAGTTTACAAAAAAATAATTCGATTTGTTTGCTGCCGATTGAATATTATGAAGTGGGAAAAAGTCAGGGACTGAAATGGATTCCTTTAAAAGATAAGTTTGACTATTTCCCCATCGGCATTGCTTTGCGCCGCGATTTTAGTATGACAGAAGATGTTAGAGATTTTATCCAAATCATTAAAGAAAATTAATGGATAGCCTAGCCTTGATAAGCAAAGACGACTTTACTATCATAAAGTTTCAACACTTTTTCAAATAAGAATTTTGAGAATAAACCCGCGACAATTGGAACAACAAACCAAGAAAAGAGTAAGGGTAAGATCCCTAAGCCCGCATCCAATGAAGCAAGTGGCCCCACGAGTCCAACCAAGCCAAATCCAGCCGATTGTGGGGTTCCTGAAATGTTGAATAGAACCACAGGAATTGCTGAAATAGTCGCTGTAAATAAACAAGGAATTAAAATAATTGGGTATTTAAATAAGTTAGGCATCATCATTTTCATACCGCCCAAAGAGACAGCCAGTGTCACTCCCGATTGGTTGACATTCCAAGAATTAATCACAAGAACAACAGTTGTGGCTGCAATTCCCATTGCGGCAGCACCTGCAGACAAGCCATTCAACTGAATCGCCAAACCGATTGCCACAGTAGTGATTGGTGAAATAATCAGTGCAGCAAATGAACAAGCAATTAAAATACTCATGATAATTGGCTGGAAATCAGTAAAATTGTTAATCACTTTCCCGATGGCGACCGTGATCTGTGTCACATATGGGTAAATCAACATGCCAAACAAGCCTGCACCTACTCCAACAACGATCGGTAAAGCAATGATTTCCACTGAACCGAATTTTTTATCGATGACTAATAAAAGTAAGACTGCAACAGAAGCGGTAATCATAATATTAATGATGTCACCAGTGCCTGCACCAATAAAGCCTTTCACTTCTGAATTAAATTTAATCACGCCAGAGCCAGCAAATGCTGCACCGCCAGCAATCATCATTTTTTGTGGCGTTAAGCCAAATTGAAAAGCAATCAGTCCACCAATAATTAAAGGGGTGGCTAGTTGGAAAATTTGCGCCGCATGAATAATCATTTCGATAATCTTGTATTCTGCAAAATATTTTAAAATGGCTCCTAATACAGCATTGGGAATTAAGGCGATAATGGTGCCGGAAGCTGTTCCAGCTAACACTTTGTTAAAAAATATTCTTGGGGTTAATTGAGCATCCAGTTTATCAGTGGGCATTTTCAACACTCCTATTGATTATTTTTGTTTTTTTAGAACAAGTTTGAGAATGATTGAACTTTCTATTAGATAAAGAGCGGCCTCAAAGAAGAGCGCTTATTTCTTTGAGGCGCTTTTTATTTAACTAAAGCAAGGAACGATTTTTAATATACATCCGTATCCGCATTATATTTCGCTAAATTATCTTTAACATCTCGCAAGAACTTACCTGCTTGTTGTCCATCTAAAATTCGATGATCAATAGAAAGACATAAATTAACCATATCTGCCACTTTAAAGCCTCCATCTGCGGTTGGCACAAGGCGTTTATTAATTGACTCTACTTGTAATATCGCAGCTTGTGGATGGTTAATAATTCCCATCGATTGGACGGAACCTAGTGTTCCAGTATTATTAAGAGTAAAGGTCCCTCCTTGCATTTCTTTGCTTGCTAGCGTTCCTTGTCGGACTTCTTGTGCCAAGCGATTGATTTCTTTAGCTAGCCCTGCAATCGAATAGTTATCCGCTTGTTGAATCACTGGCACGTAAAGATGCTCGTCTGTCGTTACAGCTATGGATAAATTAACATCTTTATGATAAATAATTGAGCCATCATCCCAAGATGTATTGATTTTTGGATTTTTCTTTAACGCTTGAATGACTGCTTTGGCAAAAAATGGGAAGAAGCTTAGAGACAGGCCTTCTTGTTGTTTAAATTCATCTTTTAATGAATTTCTAAGTTGGACTAAGTTGGTCACATCCGCTTCCACCATTAACCAAGCGTGAGGGATTTCGTTGACACTTTGGACCATTTTTTTAGCAATTGCTTTACGTACAGGATCTGCAGAGACAATTTTATCTGTGGTTGTTTCAGTTGGACTAGCTGTTGCGGCGCTTTCATTTTGCGAAGCAACTGGCTCCTCTGAAATTGAAGGGCTAGTTCCTGGACTCACTGTTTTCTCAGGCGTTCTTGCCTGTGTTGGTGTAAAGTTTGTAACATCTTTTCTAGTAATTCGACCATCACGACCTGTCCCTGTAACTTGTGTTAAATCAATCTTTTTTTCTTGGGCAATTTTAAGGACTGCTGGGGAATAACGACCATTATTTTTTTGATGGGACGTCGCAGTGCTTGTTGTTTCAACCGTTTCATGTTCTTGTGCTTGTTCCGCACTTGCTTCTTTCACTGGTGCTAAAGTAGCTTCTTCTGTTTTTTCGGTTGTTTCTTCTGTCTCTAACGTCATCACCGCTGTTCCGATGGGCACATCTGTATCTAGAGAAATCAGAAATTCTTTTACTACACCATCAAAATCTGATGGGACTTCCGTGGTGACTTTATCAGAAACGACTTCCATTAAGGGATCATAACGTTTCACTGAATCTCCTGGTTTAACTAACCATTGGACAATGGCTGCCTCTGTGACACTTTCGCCTAGATGAGGCATTTTGATTTCTTTTGTGGCCATTTATTTTTTCCTCCTTGCTTCAATTAAAATTCTGCTAATTCTTTCATTGCTGCTAATACTTGCTCTTCATTGATTAAAAATTCTCTTTCTAAAGGTAATGCATAAGGCATGCTTGGACAATCAGGTCCTGCAAGTCGTTGAATCGGTGCATCTAAATCAAAGAGAGCATCTTCTGAAATCATTGCCGCAATTTCACTCATCACGCTGCCTTCTTTATTGTCTTCTGTTACGAGTAAAACCTTCCCTGTTTTCTTAGCTGCAGCTACTAATGTTTCGCGATCTAAAGGATATAATGAGCGAACATCGACGATTTCGGCATCAATTCCTTCAGCGGCTAGTTTTTCCGCCGCAGCTAAAGCTAATTGCAAGGTCATGCCGTAACTAATCACGGTTAAATCACTACCCGTTCTAACGACATTGGCTTTGTCAATTGGTACGATATAATCATCTGCAGGCACTTCATCTTTTAGTAAACGATATAAACGCTTATGTTCGTAAAAAATGACTGGATCATCGGAACGAATCGCTGCTTTAATCATCCCTTTTGCATCATAAGGATTAGAGGGGGTCACCACTCTTAATCCTGGTTGTCCACAAAAAACTTTTTCTGTAGACTGAGAATGATACAGCCCACCACGAACACCGCCGCCATAAGGGGTCCGATAAACGATCGGCGCAGTCCAATCGCCTTTTGTTCTGTAGCGCATTGTCCGAGCCTCTGATAACAATTGATTGGTTGCAGGCAAAATGTAATCCGCAAATTGAAATTCACCAATTGCGCGATAGCCCATTAAACCTAAGCCGACAGCTAAACCACCAATTAAGCCTTCTGTTAACGGTGTATTAAAACAACGCTCGTCACCGTATTTAGCAGCCAAGCCCTTTGTTACACCGAACACGCCGCCTTTGTCGCCGCCGACATCTTCCCCAAAAATAACTACTTTTTCATCACGAGCCATTTCTTCAGAAATTCCTAAGTTAATTGCTTCTAAATAAGTCATCTCAGCCATTATATTTCTTCTCCTCTTCTCTTATTTTGCATACACTTCTTCTAAAATTGATGTCGGTACAGGATCTGGCATTGCTTCTGCTTCATCCGTTGCTTGATTGATTTCTGCACGAATTTCTTCATCAATTTTGGCAATGTCTTCGTCTGTTAAATAGCCCTCTTCTAATAATTGTTTTTCAAAAAGCTTCACTGCATCGTTCTTTTTCATCTCTTCAATTTCTTCTTTTGAACGATAAACAGATTGATCATCATCAGCGGAATGAGAAGTCAAGCGAGAAACCATTAATTCAATCAATTTTGGTCCTTTTTTCCCGCGAGCCGCTTTTACTGCTTCTTTAAATGCTAGATAGACTGCAGTAAAATCACTACCATCAACGGTCACACCTTCAAAGCCATAAGCTTTCGCGCGATCGGCCATTCGTTTATTGGCATACTGTTCTTCAATTGGGACAGAAATCGCATATTCATTATTTTCAACAACAAAAATGACGGGTAATTTTTTTACGCCTGCAAAGTTCATAGCTTCTTGGACTTCTCCTTGATTGGCAGAGCCTTCCCCAGTGGTGGTCAATGCAACAAAATCAGTTTTTTGAAGTTGCGCTGCATAACCAACACCTGTCGCTAATGGCATTTGTGTACTTACTGTTGAAGAGAAGGAAACAATATTATGCTCTTTTGAACCATAATGATTCGGCATTTGACGACCATGGGAAGAAGGATCCGCTTCTTTTCCAAAAGAACCCATTAAAATATCTTTGGAGGTCATGCCCCAAACCAAGCACGCGGTCATATCACGATAATACGGTAAAAAATAATCTTTTTGAGGATCAAAAGCCATCGCCATCGCTACTTGTGCAACTTCTGCCCCTTGACCAGAAATATTGAAAGAGGTCTTACCAATCCTTGTTAATTGCCACAACCGTTCGTCTAAACGACGTCCTCGTAGTACTTGACGATATGCCTGAATCAATTCTTCTTTTGATAAACCTGTTTTTTTAAGCGCTTTCATTTTCATCAACCTTTCTCTATTTGTGAATCGCTAAGCCATAAGTATCTAAGGCTGCTTCTTGCAATACTTCTGTCATTGTTGGATGCGCATGGATTGCTTCACCAATTTCAATGGGCGCGGCATCTAAATACATGGCAGTACTTGCTTCGGCAATTAAATCCGTGACATGTGGCCCAATCATAGAAACCCCTAATAAATCATCGGTCTTCTTGTCACGAATTACTTCTATAAAGCCATCTGTTTCTCCATAAACAAGTGATTTACCATTACCATTAAAATTAAAGGTACCAATCACTACTTCTTTATCTGCTGGTAAAGTTTCTCTAGTATAGCCGACACTTGCTATTTCAGGATTTGTATAAACACCTCGAGGCACGTTTGTATAATTTAAAGGTTCAACTGTCTCGCCTAAAAGATGCTGAACAGCTAGCTCTCCTTCTTTCATAGCCACATGCGCTAGTTGAAGTGTATCGATACAATCGCCAATCGCATAAATATGTCCTTCTGTGGTTTGATAAAATTCATTTACTTCAATGCCTTTGTCAGTATATTTCACTGAGGTATTCTGTAACCCTAACTTATTGATATTGGGCTGACGTCCAATTGCTACCATGACTTTGTCAACGGTGAGGGTTTCTTGTCCTGCAACTTCTATTTGAACCTTCTGCCCGGTAACTTTCGCTTCTTGGACTTTGCTACCTAATAAAATGTTAATTCCTCGTTGCTCTAAACGTTTCTTTAATTCTTTAGAAATTGTTGCACTCTCATTTATAAGTAACCGATCCAAAAATTCAATGATAGTTACGTTGACACCTAAACTATTTAATAAAGAAGCCCACTCGACACCAATAACGCCACCACCAATAATTGCAATTGATTCTGGTAGCTCTTCTAATTCAAGCATCCCATCAGAAGATAAGATAAATTCTTCATCCAATGGCAAATTAGGTAACGTTTTAGGACTAGAACCTGTCGCAATAATGACATTTTTAGGAACGATAATTTCTTCTTCCCGTGTTGGATCATTAAACGTAACTGCCACTGCGCCAGAGACTGGTGAAAAAATAGAGGGACCTAAAATCGCACCTTCGCCTGCTAAAATTTTGATTTTATTTTTTTTGCATAAGCCTTCAACACCTTTGTGTAACTGCTCAATAATTCCTTCTTTCCGTTGTTGTATTTTAGAAAAATCAATGGACGCTGCCTCTGTTTCAATCCCAAAAGAAGCCGCTTGTTTTAAGGTATCAAAAACCTCTGCGCTTCTTAATAAAGCTTTTGTAGGGATACAGCCTTTGTGCAAACAAGTGCCACCTAATTTGTATTTTTCAACAATTGTGACTTTTAGCCCTTTTTGTGCGGCTCGAATTGCTGCTACATAGCCTCCTGTTCCGCCACCTAAAATCAGTAAATCTGTTTGTTCCGCCATTTTGATCACTCCTGCTCAATTTTTGCTTCACTATAATTTAAAGCTTGTTCTTCCCCTGTTAATACTCGATTGACGCCTTCATATAAAGCAGCCATCTCCATTTCACCTGGGTAAACCTTAATTGGTGCAATCCAAGTGACTTTTTGACTAATTTCTTGAACAACGGTTTGCGAATAGGCTGCGCCCCCTGTTAAAATAATTGCATCAATTGTGCCTTCAAGAACCACGGCCATCTCGCCAATACTTTTTGCGATTTGGTAACACATTCCTTTTAAATAGTAATTTGCTGTTTGATCACCTGCAGCTATTTGTGCTTGGATATGCCGTAAATCTGTTTCACCTAGGTATGATTTAAGTCCGCTATTTCCCGCAATTAGCTTTTTCACTTGGCTAATCGTCAACTCCTGTTCAAGTATCCATTGTGCAAATTCAACGAGCGGTAAGGCACCACTGCGTTCTGGCGTATAAGGACCTTCACCATCAAGCCCATTTACCACATCCACCATGCGGCCTTTTTGATGCGCCCCCAAGCTAATGCCCCCACCTAAATGAACAACGATAAAATTGCTTTGCTCATATGTTTTTCCTAAATCCTCAGCGATTTTTCGAGCGACCGCTTTTTGATTTAAGGCGTGACCAACGCTACGCCGGTGAATGCCTTTTAATCCGGAAATCCTGGCTAATGGCTGTAGCTCATCTACAACAACAGGATCGACAATAAAGGCTGGCACGTGATATTTTTCTGCAAACTCATTAGCTAAAATCGCCCCTAAATTTGAAGCATGGGTATTAAAGCGTTCTGTCCGCAAGTCTTCTAGCATTTGTTGATCGACAAGATACGTACCGCCAGGAATAGGCTTAAGCAAACCACCACGCCCTACGACAGCGGCTAATTGTGTGATGTTATGTGTTTCTAAAAATTCCGCGATCATTTGTTTTCGAAATGGTGTTTGACTGACAACATTTTCAAAAGGTGCCAATTCTTGGACGCTATGTCTAAGCGTTTCTTCCGCCAAGCAATCATGATTAGCAAAAAGCGCTAACTTCGTGGAGGTCGATCCAGGATTAATAACCAATACTGTTTCCATTGTTTTCTGCTCCTTTTTTTAAACTTGTCTCATGGCAAATCTTAATGAATGAAATTTGCTTTCTGTCGAATCACTTCTAGATGTTAAAACGACTGGGACTTTTGTGCCAACAATCGTTCCTCCCACCTTGGCGTGCCCAAACAAGGTTAATGATTTGTATAAACAATTGCCAACATCAATAGTTGGGACCACTAAAATATCTGCATCCCCCATGATAGGA
Organism: Enterococcus sp. DIV1090; assembly: GCF_050537975.1. NCBI lineage: Bacteria > Bacillati > Bacillota > Bacilli > Lactobacillales > Enterococcaceae > Enterococcus > Enterococcus sp. DIV1090. The sequence goes on from NZ_CP172917.1 coordinate 1,476,344, forward strand.
CCGCTGTAACGTTTATGCGCAACCGCTTCTTCAGAGGTCGCTAAATCAAGCGAAAGTGGCCCAAAAACCGTAGCCTCTTGTTGATCATTAAAATGTGCCGTGACTTCTTTTGCTAAAACAGACGAAGGCATTTTAGGATTAAAATTTTCCGCTGCGCTTAACAAAGCAATTTTCGGGTGGTGCAGTCCCAATTTTTGGGCGACTTCTTTAGCATTTGCAACAATTTCAATGAGTGTCGCTTGAGTGGGGGCGATATTCATCGCACAATCGGTTAACAAGAAGGTTTTTCCCGCAGGCAGCTCCACCATTGCTACATGGGAAAGAATCGGTTTATTTTTTAATTGATGCTCGCTTTTCAACATTTCTTTCAGTAATGTGTGAGTCTGAATAATTCCTTTCAATAAAATTTGTGCTTGACCGGTTGCAACTAGACTGACAGCTTCCTGTGCTACCGCGGCCTCATCTGAGCAATGAACATATTTCCAGAGATTTTCAGTATCAAGATTTTCATTTGTATCAAATACAATAAACTGCAACGGTTGCTCGGCTTCTTTTAGCGCTTTTTTAACTAGCTGTAAAATCTCTGGTTGTGAACCTCCTGCAATTGAAACAGTGATCATTTTCTCACCTCATTTTTTCTTCTTTACACTTTAAATCTACCTTAGTATGTAAGCGCATACAAATTGTTAATTTTTATGTCCTTATTAATATTTTTTATAGAGAAGGAAAAGCTCAGTAAATCAAGCTTTTCTTTCTCTAAACAATTGTTATCTAATTTACTTTTCATGAAAAAACTTCTTTTCTAAGAATGAAAGGAAAACTTATGCTTCGGCACAGCTGTTTATTCATGTCAGATTCTAAACCATGTTATACTTTAGATACTTATTTTTAGGAGGAATTAAATGGCACTACTATTCTTTTTGTTTATCGCCCTACTAGGATTTGGTATATTAAAAATTAATAACCGCAGTATCCTCGGCGGTATCACTTTGGCTTCTGGCACCTTATTGTCATTAGTCACCTTACTATTTATCGGACTAGACAAAATTTATTTACATTTTAAGAATGGCGACCTCATTACCTTAGCCATTGCTTATCTATTAATTCCCGCTGTGTTTATCGGCATTTGCCTTTACTTTATTTTTAACTCACGTACGATGCAAACGAAAGAAGGCAAAAGTGTCACGGCTAAATTGTCGGCGGGCTTAGGGTTGAACTTATTAATTGCTTTACCAGCCTTTCTTTATTTATTATCGATTGGTACAATGCAAGTACCCTATGTCCTTTTTCTGTTCTTACTTTTTCTATTGTTAATGGATCTTTTGCTGACCTTTCTATTTGCTGCTTACGTCTTGTATTCATGGATGTACCAAATGATTCCTTTAAAAAAAGCGGTTGACTATATCATTGTTTTAGGCTCGGGAATTCGTAGCGAGGAAGTACCTCCACTTTTGAAGAGTCGATTAGATAAAGGGATTGAATATTATGAAAAAAATCCCACCGCTAAATTTGTAGTCAGCGGGGGTCAAGGTCCTGACGAACCTGTGGCCGAAGCTTTCGCAATGAAAAAATATTTGCTTTCACAAAATATTCCTGCAGAAGCAATTTTGATGGAGGACCAATCCACAACCACTTATGAAAATATGTTGTTTTCTAAAGCAATAATTCAGGCAGATTGGCAAAAGATGCCGTCTGATTCTAAACAACCCTCTGTTATTTTTTCAACAAATAACTATCATGTCTTACGAGGAGCTATGTATGCCCATCGTGTCGGCTTAAAAGCTGAAGGTGTCGGGGCGCCAACTGCCTTATATTTTTTACCAACTGCTCTAATCCGAGAATACATTGCCTTACTGGTTCATGATAAGCGAATTGTGCTTTTTGTTTTTCTACTTGTCACTCTTCTTTTAGGAATCAGTATCTTACCCATCTAAAAAAATAGCGACTCACATTTTTGTGAGCCGCTGTTTTTATTCTTTTAATATAAAAAGGTTTAATGAACGTAATTGGCTATCAATGCAATCAGCCATAAATGAAGCGGATAGAATCCGTAAAATAAATATTTGAAAAATGGTGCTTTGCTCCCTCTCTCACCATTGTAAAGCGATATAAATGGTAACACAGTGATAAACATAAAATCAGAATTATAAGCTAACATTTCAATTGTCGTTGGCCAATCTCCCAACCATTGAAAACTTGTAACTAAGAAAAAGAGCGCTAATGCACCATATAAACAGTTCCGTAAGACAAGTCTCTTTCTGGCTAGATACGTAATCAACATAAAAGGTAACATCACAATGCCACCTTCAGCAAACATTGCTCCTATTCCTAAAATTGCTAATATACTAATCAATAAAACAATTTTTAAACTGATTTTTGGCATCTCTAGCATCGCTTTTGTCACAATTAACATACTGACACCAAGGGCTAAGGTGAAGAAAATATTGTTGTGAACAGCGACAGCTGGATTATTCACTAAATGATTTAGAAGCGTATTTCCAACAAACATGATTGCTGCCCAAATATACAAACGACCATTGTAGCGATAAACATTCCGTGTATAGTTGAAACCTTCTACAGCCATGTAACCAAAAAACACACCGACACAACGAGTAATTACATGAAAAATCAGTGCCCATTCTGGCGGAACAAAATAACTAATATGGTCAAGAACCATTAACCCCATCATCAATAACTTTAAGCGATTTGCGTTCATGAATCGTCTCCTTTATTTTTTCTACAGAAACTATCATATCTTTTTATATAACAGAAAACAACGAACATTCTTGTTAGATTCAACCATTCTTTTTGTCACTTTCGTTAAACTTGGTACCGCAAAGATAAATCTTCAAATAAATAATGTTGGTATTTAAATTGTTCAAAATGAATTTTTCGAATTTCTTGCTTAATGGCTATTAAGCATTCATCGACCGTCATCAATGATTCTTCTTTTAGAAGCGCCTCTTCTATTAATAATTTACATTGGCAATCAATCAATAAAAGTTGACTATAAAATGTGTAAAATGTTTCTTTATTTAATTTTTCAATCAAATTTTTAGCTTGATTCTGTAGCTTTTGATAACATTTGGTCAATTTTTGGTAATCCATTAAATCAACTAACTGACCTTGTTTTAACATGTTACTAAAGTCTAAATCCCAAAGCATTTCTTTAGTCGGCTGTTGCAATAAATAATACATAGAATGACTACTAATAATTTCAGTGGTCGGTTCTTCAATTGTTTCATAAAAAGTCACAAAATATTCTCGCTCAATCACAGTAATAATTTCTTCTTCTGAAAGCTCACAATCTTCTAAATTTTGATAGAATATCAATAATTTAATCCGCTCATCTATTTTATTCAGCGAAGCGACTAATTCAGGAAAAAGAACCGACTGACAATTCTCTACTAATTCTCTTGCCTTATTTTGTTCATTTTTATAAAAGTTGTATAACTTTTTCCGCTGTTTTAACGAGTTTAATAAGTTATCGGGTATATTCCAGTAATATTGTTTCTTCATAGCATTCCCACTCTTCTTTTTTATGTACAATTTTACAAAATTGGTCTTAGCCAATTTCGTCTCTAGTTATTCTATCAAAAAAGTGACGCTTTTTTACTGACAATAATTACTCGTTTTACGCCCAAAAAGTGAAAACTCAGCTGTTAAGTAATTATTGGGGCTTGTTTCCCTAGGGCCGAAAAAACTTTTTCCTTTTAAAAGTCCAGAAAAAGACCTACACTAGAGATAGACAAACGTTGGAGGGATTTAAATGGATTTACACTTAACGAATAAATTAGCATTAATTACTGGTTCAACCAAAGGAATTGGCAAAGCAATTGCGATTGAAATGGCTCGTGAAGGGACCGATGTCATTATCAATGGGCGCAATGAAGCCGAAGTAACTAAAGTTGTTAAAGAAATACAAACAATGTTTCCAGACACTCATCCTCAAGCAGGGACTGCCGATATTTCCATTGAAAGTCAACGAGCTACTTTGCTTGAAAAATTCCCTAAAGTCGACATTTTAGTGAACAATATGGGGATTTTTGAGCCAATGGAATACTGGGACATCGATGACGCCACTTGGGAAAAATTTTTTACTGTGAACGTGTTGTCAGGCAATGCATTAGCAAAAGCTTATCTACCTAAAATGCTTGCACAAGATTTTGGTCGCATTATTTTCATTGCTAGCGAAGAAGCGGTGATGCCTTCTGGCGAAATGCCCCAATATAGCATGACAAAAACGATGAATCTTTCCTTAGCTAAAAGTTTATCCAACTTAACTGTCGGCACACATGTCACCGTTAACACGGTTATGCCTGGCTCAACCCTTACCGAAGGTGTAGAAAAAATGTTGGAAGATATGTACACTGATTCAGACATTCCCAAAGAGGATTGGGAAAAAGATTTCATGAAAAATCATCGTTCTCGTTCACAAATCCAACGGCTCATTCGACCAGAAGAAATTGGTCGTTTTGTTACCTTTGTGGCCAGCCCGGATTCTTCTTCCTTCTCAGGCGAAGCCTTAAGAATCGATGGCGGCTTAGTTCCAACGATCTTCTAAATTAAACAAAAAAGACAGCCAGCAAAAATTCACATTTTTTGCTGGCTGTCTTTTTAAGCATATTAATTGATTGCTTACCAAAAGTAAGTTATATTTATCTCGAATTCGAAATAAAAAGAGGTGAAACAATGAGCCAACAGCAAGAAGCTTTAAAAGCCTATATCGGTTTATTAAGAACCAGCCATCAACTAGAGCAACTTGCCAAGCAAGATGTCACTTGTTATGACTTAAACATTACAGAATTTTCAGTATTAGAGCTGTTACTCCATAAAGGTCCTCAGACCATCCAAAAAATTAAGGAGAAAATTTTAATTGCTAGCAGTAGCACCACTTATGTTATTGACCAATTACATAAAAAAGGCTATGTAACGCGCACCCCCAGTGAAAAAGACCGACGCATTACTTACGTTGAATTAACAGAAGCTGGAAAAACATTAATTAAAGAAATTTTCCCGACGCATGCAAAGCGAATTGCAGAAGCATTTGAACAACTCTCTTCCGAAGAATTAACACTTCTTCAAAAAACTTTACGAAAAATAACAAATGAAACGAAATGAGGAAATAATGATGAAAAAAGAAGATCAATTATTAGGAATCCACCACGTTACAGCTATGACAAGTGATGCAGAAAAAAACTATCACTTCTTTACGGATGTTTTAGGGATGCGTTTAGTCAAAAAAACAGTGAATCAAGATGATATCTATACTTACCATACCTATTTTGCTGATGATTTGGGTACACCAGGTACAACCATGACCTTTTTCGATTTTCCCAATAACCCTAAAGGATTAAAAGGAACCAATACAATTTCAAGAACAGGGTTCCGGGTTCCTTCAGATGCAGCTTTGACTTATTATGAAAATCGCTTCAATGAATTTGCGGTCAAACACACAGGTATTTCTGAAGAATTTGGCAAAAAAGTCCTTCGCTTCTGGGATTTTGATGATCAAGCGTATCAATTAATCTCTGATGAATTAAATCAGGGCGTTGCAGCGGGCACCCCTTGGAAAAAAGGACCTGTTCCAACAGAATTTGCGATTTATGGCTTAGGACCTGTCGAAATAGCTATTTCCTATTTTCATGAATTCAAAGAAGTCTTTGAAGAAATTCTAGGCTTTCACCTAGTGGCACAAGAAGGCAATCGCTATTTACTAGAAGTTGGCCAAGGTGGCAATGGTGCCCAAGTCGTTTTGGTAGACGATGATACTAGCTCACAAGCGCAACAAGGATATGGTGAAGTACATCACGTTGCGTTCCGCCTAGCGGATCGTAAATCACTTGGGACTTGGCAAGCGCTCTTTGATCATTTAGGCTTACAAAACTCTGGCTATGTCGATCGTTATTATTTTGAATCATTGTATGTTCGCATTGGGCATATTTTAGTCGAATTAGCCACCGATGAACCAGGATTTATGGGGGATGAACCTTACGAAACATTAGGAGAAAAGTTATCTCTTGCACCATTTTTAGAAAACCGTCGTGAGTATATTGAGAGTGTTATCAAGCCTTTCAATACAAAACGAGCCTAAGGAGGAAAAAACATGCATTCAATTTTTAAAAAAGGACATCCTGAAGCACCTGTCTTTGTGCTACTTCACGGTACAGGTGGTGATGAAACATCTCTCCTACCAATTGCCCAAGAACTAAATAAACAAGCTACTGTGCTAAGTATTCGTGGTGATGTTTCAGAAAATGGAATGAATCGTTATTTTAAGCGCCTAGCGGAAGGTCATTATGACTTAGAAGATCTAGAAAAACGCGGCGAGGCGCTTCATAAGTTTATTCAACAAGCCGCTAACGAGCATCAATTTTCATTGGATAAAATTATTTTTATTGGCTATTCAAATGGGGCCAATATCGCTATTCAATTATTGCTTACTCATCCCGATAGTTACCATCAAGCTGTCCTCTATCATCCCATGTTTCCTGTTGAATTGACCAATCAACCAGACTTGACCGACACTTCTGTTTTATTATCTCTAGGAGAGCATGACCCGATTGTCCCACTTCCTGAGAGTATGCGTGTGATTCAACTATTTCAGAATCATGGAGCAACCGTACAAGAGGTTTGGACACAAAGTCATCAATTAACTTATCAAGAAATTAAGGAAACACAAACTTGGTTGGCACATCTGTCCTCTTAACAAAAAAGTGAGGTCGGGACAGAACCGTTTAGCTCCGAGAAATAAGAAGAAATTTCCGAAAATTGCTCTTTAATTTTTGGAGAATTTCGGCTTATTTCCGAAGGAGTTGGTTCTGTTCCCGCCGTTTATCAGGTTTTGAGCCTGGGACAAAAATCTCTTTGGATTTTTGTCCCAGGCTCACTTTTTCTATTTTAAGATAATTCACTGTCTGATCTTCTTTTTATTCTGCCATTTGAACAACTATTTTACCAACTGCATGGTGCGTTTCACTGAGTGCATGTGCATCATAAATCCCTTGTCTAGAAAAAGGGAAAACTTCACCAATAATTGATTTCACTTTTCCAGCTGCCATCAAATCAGCAATTTTTTGTAATTGTTCTCCATTTGGTTGAAGCCAAATACTTTCAGCAGAAATATTTTTTTCGGCTGCCAATTGTTTATCTTCAATGCCCACAATTGAAACAAGACGACCTGTGTTTGGTTTTAAGACGTCAAAACTATTTTTTTGAACCTCACCACCCATTGTATCAAAAACCAAATCAACATCAGTTAATACCTCTGCAAAATTCGTTGTATGATAATCAATCACTTCATCTGCACCAATTTTTTTCAGTAAGGCATGATTTTTTGCGCTAGCGGTCGTGATGACATGTGCGCCCGCTTCTTTTGCTAGTTGAATCGCATAAGTACCGACCCCACCTGCACCAGCATGAATTAAAACAGTTTCTCCTTCTTTAAGGTGACCATGATCAAACAATGCTTGCCAAGCGGTTAAACCAGCCAACGGAACGGCAGCCGCTTCTTCAAAGCTAATTGTTTCAGGGATTTTTGCTAATAAATAATCATCCACAATCGTTACTTCTGCATAGGTACCAAAACGAGTAGTTTCAGGACGAGCAAAAACTTTATCGCCAACTTGCCAATCCGTTACTTGACTCCCCACCTCTGTAATCACACCAGCGACATCCCAACCAAGAATAATCGGAAAGGACCAATCAAACATCTGTTTTAAATATCCTTCACGCAATTTCCAATCAATCGGATTAATTGATGTCGCGTATTCTTTTACCAACACTTGATGTTCCGATAATTCTGGCAGTGTTACTTCTGCTTCTTCAAGTACCTCTTTACTTCCGTACTGATTAATCACAACAGCTTTCATAAACCAACTTCCTCTCATTTGTTTCATTTTTCACACTTTTAGTATACGCCTATTGCCTTCTTTTTATATAAGAATATGCTTTAGTTAAATTGAGAGAAAGTGGCTGTTTTTAGTCTATTATTCATAACGTAAAGATTCAATTGGATCTAATTTTGCTGCTCTTCGAGCTGGTAAAGTTCCTGCTAAAAAAGCAATAAACATAATAACTAAGATAATCGTTAATGAAGATGGCAATGAAAATTGAATTAATTTAAATCCTGTTAAAGCCTTTAAAAAAGAATCCGTTGACAAACGATTAACTAGATTTCCAACCCCAACAGCTCCTAAAATGCCTAATATTGAGCCAAAAAAGCCAATTAAAGCCGCCTCAACACTAAAAATTGTAAAGACTTTCCCATTGCTAAGTCCCATGGCTTTCATTAAACCAATTTCTCGCGTTCTTTCTTGGACAGACATATACAGCGTGTTAATAATGCCAAAGCTTGCAGCTAACAAGGCAATTGCACCAAACATGGTTAAAACGCCAGTGATTGCATTGATTATATTACGAATCATGCCAATTTCATCTTCGACAGTAGTCGCCAAATAGCCAGCTTTGTCTAAATCTTTTTTGATGTCCTTAATCTGCTCTGGCGTGCTGTCTTTTTTAACTTCAGCAATAATCATCGCGTATTGATTTTTTAAATGTTCTGGAAGATCTGCTTGATTGATTGAGACAACTTTATCAATCAATGCTTTATTCATCAGCGAGAGCCCATTTTGAATGACACTGGCATTTCTAACTCCAACAATTTTTGCTTCAATAACTTGCTCTTGTCCTTTCAAGGAACTTGAGATACCTAATTGAACTGTTTCTCCCACGGCAGCTTTACTAGATGTATAGCCGAGCGCTTTTACATATTCTGGTGACAAATTAATTTCGAAGTCCTGGCTCGTTTGCGAAACTTTACGGCCAGCCTCTAAATCAATGGTCATCTCATCTAGCGCAGAAGTTGCTGAAAATACATATTTATGCTTATCTGCTCCTTTTATATAATCGATAGCAACGGATTTCATTGGTTCAACTGATGTAACATCCGAGATTTTTTTAATCTTCTCAATATCTTTTTCAGCAAGCATACTTTGTTGTTGAATCGTACTGGTTTTTTTCTCTGGATTATATTTACTTGGTTCTGTTCCGTTACCAACATTCATCTCCATTTTTGGCTGAATAAATAACTGATTTGCACCACCGACACTGCCGACTTGTTTGTCAATATAATCATTTACACCAATATTGACTCCTGTAGTTAAAGCTATGGTAAATGCTCCAATAAAGATTGCAATAATGGTCAATACGGTTCGACCTTTATTACGCATTAAATTGGTACTAGCTGATTTTAAAATATCTCTAAATTTCATTTACTCATCTCCTCCTACAATCAAGCCGTCTCGAACATGAACTTGCCGATCACAACGTGCTGCTAAGTCTGGATCATGTGTCACAATAATTAAGGTAATTCCTTTATTTTTATTTAAATCAAATAACAATTCTTCAATTTTCTTCCCAGTGGCAGAATCTAAATTCCCTGTAGGTTCATCTGCAAAAATAATTTGCGGATTATTAACTAAAGCACGCGCTATACATACCCGTTGTTTTTGGCCACCAGATAAATTATTCGCTTTATTTTGAACTTTATCTTCCAAACCGACTGCTTTTAACGCATCTAAAGCCATCTTTTTCCTCTTGCTACCGGAAATACCACCAATTTTTAATGGTAAAAGAACATTATTTAAAACTGTATCCTTGGCATTCATAAAGAATTGTTGAAAAACAAAACCAAATTCTTCATTTCTCGTTTTATTCAGCACTTTCTTTCTAATACTAGTAACATTTTTACCATTTAAATAAATATCTCCTGAAGTTGGTTGATCTAACAATGCCAAAATGTGCATAAATGTTGATTTCCCAGAGCCACTTTTACCAATTATGGCCACAGATTCACCTTTTTCAACTTTTAAATCAACACCTTTTAACGCATCAAATTTTGTTTCGTTCTTTCCATAACTTTTTTTAATATTTTTTGCTTCAATTACCGCCATGTTACCCCTCCATTTTTCATTCTTTGTCGTTTACTTATTTACAAAGTTTTTTACTCTTTTCATACTCCTTTCTTCTCTTTCTATTTTGACGGAAGCCCTTTCCTTTGTCATGGTACTTCCGATGTATCTCTTAATTAAAACAATAAGAACATGTTCCAAATTCACCTCATTGAACATGTTCTTATTAATTAGTTATGCATTTACGCGTTTAATTTCACGATGTTTATTCAATAAATAGGCCAAACCAAGATTAATGCCAACAAAGCAACTGATTGTCAGAAGAAGTGGTAGGACAGTAAAACCAGTGGATTGATAACCAACCATTGCTTGCAAGACATGGAGCATTCTCAGGCGCATTGGTGCCCCCCCTAATTGTGCAATCGTGCCCAGTAAAATAGGAATCATTAATAACAGCAATAAAACAATGAGTTTTTTTACGCCATCTATCCGATCATTAAAGACACCTGCTAACAAGCCAAGTGAGCCACTAAGCATTAGTAAGATAAAAAAGAGCAACCACGACATGAAAAAGTTTCCTTGCGCATAGACATCAATTAATTTCATTGATAATTGAAAATGAGAAATGAAATTGCCGCTAAATACTTTAATCAGTACAAGTACAGCCAAGGATCCAACCAAAGATAAAATAGCATTACTTACAAAATTCACCAAAAAAATCGTCCAGCGGGAAAGCCCGTTTTGAATAAACAGTTTAAAATCTGTGTTTACCCCTAAAAATGATAGTATCCCCATAAAAACCAGACAAGGAATTACTGCATCAGAGCTGACAGTATTTACGTCGTTAGAAAAGAGCAAGCCAATAAGAGGAAAAAGAATGCCGAACAAAGCATAAAAGCCAAAATAAATTGCTAAAGAACGGACTTGATAAATAACACGATACTGCAAAGCTGTTTTAAATTTCATTTTACTTTTCCTTCTTTCTATTGGTTAATTGCACAAAATATGTTTGTAAATTTAGCGGCGCAATTTGAACCTCTGCTTTTTCAGTCGGCAAGTCGCCGTACACGTAAGCCGTAACTGCCCCACCTAAAGTGTCCATGCCTAAGATTTCCAATGACTGAGTATAGCGCTCTACTTGTTCTTTCGGCCCAGAAACAATGCGACCGTTTTTCAAAATTGTTTCAATAGATTCTGCGCGAATCAATTTTCCTTGATCAATGATGATAATATCTTCTAATAAATTCGCAATTTCTTCAATCAAATGGGTAGAAATCACAAACGTACGGGGACGTTCTTGGTATGTCTCAATTAAATAAGTATAAAATAATTCCCGATGATTGGCGTCTAAACCTAAGACTGGCTCATCTAAAAAAATATACTCACAGGGGACGGATAGCGCCACTATTAGTTTAGCAATACTCCGATAACCAGTTGATAATTTTTTGAATGTCTTTTTACTATCTAAACCAAAATCGCTTAACATTTGTTCGGCTAAAGACCAGTCAAAGGATCCATAAAAACCTTCAGTCGTTTTAAAAATATCTTTAATTTTTAACTGAGGAGGAAACAAATTATCTTCACTCATTAAGTAAATATGAGTCAAAGCAGCCTCATTATCGGTCACTGTTTCTCCCGCCAATTTAACGGAACCTGAAGTGGCAAAACTTCGATTATTTATGATATTTAATAACGTACTTTTACCAGCCCCGTTTCTGCCTAAGAGCCCATAAATCGTTTCTTTTTCAAAAGTAATTGAAATATTATCTAGTGCTTTTTTTTGATGATATTTTTTGCTTACTGATTCCACCCGCAAACTCATGCGTCATACCCTCTTTCAATTAGTTGTTTTAATTGTTCAGCTGTAATCCCTAATTTTTTAGCTTCTGCGACAACTTCTAAGACTTCTTTATTTAAAAATTCTTCTTTCCGTGCACTTCTTACTCTCTCTTGAGCGCCTGGTAAAACAAACATGCCAATCCCCCGTTTCTTTTCAATCAGCTGTCGTTCTACTAATAAATTCATTCCTTTTAAAACGGTGGCTGGATTGATTTGGTAACTTTTTGATATTTCTGTGGTTGAGGGAATTTGTTCGCCTTCTAAGTAAGCGCCATTAAAAATTCCTTCGGCAATCTGATCGGCTACTTGCTGAAATAAAGGCTTTTCCCCCGAAAAATTAAATTCCATTTTTACACCTCGCTTAAATGGTTAACTGCTTATGTAACTAACTATATATCCTAGAAATTCTTTTGTCAATAAAAAACCATTGTTTCCAAAGAAATTTTTCTTTGAAAACAATGGCGATACTTTTGAGTTTATTGAATGGTTTCGTTCTTATAGGGTTCCATTGTATAACAATTCATCGGTTGTTTCGTTGACAATTTTTAAGCGATTTTGCTTTTTTATCAAAATACTTTTATAGGTCGTTCCTGTAGCCTTTTCTTCCATCACAAGAACGCGTTTATACTCATTATCAGTGACTTTCTTAATCGTTGTTTGATTTAAGGACGGAATTTTTTCTTTTAGCGTTTTTTCTTCCGCCAGACCTTTTAACATTTCTGATTCTGTAGTGGAACTTGTGGATTTACTAGAATCGCTTGATACACCTTCGTTATTAGACGCACTTTCAGATGACTTGCGACTTGATTCGGTTACTTTAGACTGTGATGATTCACTGGTATTGGTTGAATTCATTTGGTTTTGGGTTTGGTTTCCACATGCACCAATCAGTAACCCAACGCCTAAGATAGAACTTGCTAAAATTGTTTTTCTAATCACTTGCATGACCTCCTACATCTATCATTACTTTAACCTTAACATTTTTCAGCTAAGAGAACAATTTTTCAGATTAGAAAAGACCACTAGTCGTTATTTAAATAAACGAACTAATGGTCTTACTTATTTAGGAATGATCTTCATATGAGTGAGTGGGTAATAAACAAATTGTGCTTTCCCTAAGATTTGATCTGCATGTATTGCACCAAAAGAACGGCTGTCTTTGGACATACGGCGATTATCACCAAGCACAAAATAGCTATCTTTAGGTAATTTTTCTTGCATTAACAATTCTTTTGAATCAAAATTCGTAGTGTAAGGCATCGTTTCATGATCTTTTTTTCTGTTTTTAGTTAAATACGGTTCAGCGATTGGCTGATTATTGACATATAATTGATCGTTTTCGTAACGCACAGCTTCTCCTGGTAAACCAATCACACGTTTAATCAGAATCGATCCTGTGTCTGTTTTAAAGACCACCACATCAAACCGTTTAATGGCGGAGAATTTTTCCATCACAATCATATCTCCTTGATTCAAGGTTTTTTGCATGGAATGGCCATCCACCCGAACAGGAATCAGGAAAAATCCTCTTAAAATAAAAACGGCTACGATTGCAGGTACTAAGATTTTCAGAAAGTACATTAAATACCCAACATAATCACGTTTCTTCTTCAACTTCGTGCCACCTTTTTTCTAGTTTTTTTGAATTTCTTTGACTGCTGTATCGTAGGCAGCGTCATTTTCAAGAATTAATTTACCTAAAGTGGCTTCAATTTTTGTGGCTGTTTCATTGTCGATTTCTCCAGTTACAGGCAAGCCATTTTTCTGTTGAAGATCGCTAACCGCTGCTTTTGTTTCTGCGGTGTAGTTTGCATTGTTTTCATCAACAGGATACGCTAATACAGCTAAAATAGCATTTAAGTTCTGAATATCTTCAGATTGATCTCCTTCTTTTAGCGTTTTATCGCGAGGAATCAATTTTAAATAGGCATACTCGGGGTAATCAGCTTTGATGGTTGGTTCAATTCCTTTTTCGTTGATCCATTCGCCTTTTGGTGTTAACCATTTTAAAACAGTCAATTTTATTTCGGTTTGGTCATTTAAATCCTTCACCGTTTGGACCGTTCCTTTGCCAAATGTTTTCGTTCCAATTAATGGGAAATTCGCAGATTCATGCAGTGCTGCAGCAAAAATTTCGGATGCACTGGCACTATTGCCATCAATGATAACTGCAACAGGTTCTTTTACTTTAAAGCCGTCGTCTAATTCTTTGGAAGCAACTTCTTTCATCGTACGACCTTTTTTGTCTTCAAATTGAACAATTGTTTCGCCATTTTTTAAAAACATACTGGCCATTCGCTCTGCTTGATCTAGCAGTCCACCAGGGTTTTGGCGTACATCAATTACAAAGGATTTAGCTCCTTTGTCACGTAAATTCGTGATTGTTTCTTTCAATTCTTGATATGTTTTTTTACCAAAGGACGAAATTTTAATCGAGCCAATTTGTGCATCTTTTTTGTCTAACTCACCTGTCACTGTTTTAACGGGAATTTTCCCACGTTTGATTAAGATATTTTTAGTTTCTCCCTCTCTTTGGATAGTCAATTCAACGGAAGTTCCTTTTTTACCTCGGACTTTTGAGACGACTTCTGCTAGTTTCATCCCTTTTGTAGCTGTACCATCAACTTTTTCAATAATATCGCCTTCTTTGATTCCCGCTTTTTCAGCTGGGGAATCTGCTACAGGGGCCTCTGCTACAACTGGTTCGCCATCTTTCATTGTCATAGTGGCACCAATTCCTTCAAAATCGCCAGATAAGCTTTCGTTTAAATCATTGGCAGCAGATTCATTTAGATAAGTTGAGTATGGATCTCCAATGGCTTCAGACATGCCTTTTAAGGCGCCTTCAACTAATTCATTTTTATCTACTTCACCTACATAATTGGTACTAATTTCATTATATAAATCCTGCACTTTGCTTAAATCAGCATTGGTAATTGCCCCTTCTTGACTCATCTTTTTAACACGATGATCAAAATAAATATAACTACTTCCTCCAGCTAAAAATGCGACACAGAGGAGCGAAATAATATATTGATAAAAAGGAACAGTTCGTTTGTTCTTCATAGATTTCATCTCATTTCTAACAAATTCGTCACTACTTTTGTTTACTATAACATGAATGAAAAAAGAGGAAAAGCTTTGTTTGCTTTTCCTCTGGATTTATTTATTGTTTTCAAGGTACTTTTCCCATAACTCATCAAAGATGTCCATGTTACTTAAATAGTCAGCATTCATTTCTAAATAAGAAGAAAGTTCATGATAATCCTCGGTTTGTTTTGGAAACTGAATATCTTTGGCCGCTTCATTGGCAAAATCAGTTTCAGGATCTTTAGCCGGACCTTTTAATGTCATTAAGTAATGGTAAAAGCTTCGTCTCATGTAAATTAATCACTCCATTTTTCTTCGATAAATTCACTTCTACGTTGATGGGACAATCCATAACGCAAAGCGTCTTTTTTATAAAAGTCTTGATGGTATTCTTCAGCAGGATAAAATGGTGCTGCTGGTTCGATAGTGGTAACAATTGGTTCTGTAAAACGGCCGCTATTAGCTAGACGTTCTTTACTTTTCTCAGCAATTTCTTTTTGTTCTTGAGAACGATAAAAAATAACTGGCCGATAATTATCGCCGCGGTCTTGAAACTGACCGAAAGCATCAGTAGGATCCGTTTGTTGCCAATAAATATCCACTAATTGTTCGTAAGAAATAATCGCTGGATCAAAAGTGATTTCTACTGCTTCCGTATGGCCTGTTGTGTGTGTTAGAACCTGTTCATATGTTGGATTAGGCACATGCCCACCTGTATAACCCGAAACAACTGAGATAATCCCTGGTTGTGTGTCAAAAGGCTGCACCATACACCAGAAACAGCCGCCTGCAAAAATTGCTTTTTCTTCCATCTCTAACACTCCTTTTTTATTTCTCTTTTGGCAAGTATATATTCATCCGAATGTCATCGTCAACTAAATTAATCTTTTCTGCTCGAACAAATAGACCATTTTGCATTCTAAACTGATCTAAACGTAATAAAACAGTTTGATCATCTGGATTGATTTCAACCCATTTAGGTAGTTTGTAAGAACGTTTAGCAAATTTCAATACTTCTTTAATTGGCAAGCCTAACGTTCCTATAGATAAACTTTTTGCTTTTAATTGTACATTACCATTCGCCATCACGTAAGGATCAAAATATAAGTAAAAAGGAATGTCATGCCCTAACACCTGAAATGTTCCATTTAATAAAGCATCATTTTCTAAATAAAATTTATATTTGATCTCCGAGCCTTTTTGAAAGTCGGCTAAATAAAAGTCAATCAGTTTGTTCACTTGTTGTTTTTTTGACTGAATGGTGACGACTGGCTCGCCTTCTTTTTCAACAATTGCTGGTATTTTCTTTAAATCTGGTTCGCGAACTTGTGTTGCTCGAAATGTCACGAAAGCTACACTACCAATGACTAAACCCACTAGAACAAGAAAAGCGATTTTCCAGGGATTTCGTTTAGGATTGGTTGGTTGTGTCTTTTTAATTGATTTACTTGTTTTTGGCTTTTCTTCATTCATTTTATTCACTACCTTCTGATTTTGTTATCCATTCTTTCTCTGTCTTGACCATTTCATCCCGGACAGCTCCGGCCATAATTTGGTAGCCAAGATTATTTGGATGGAAGCGATCTTCTTCATATAACAAATTGTTTAAATCCTCTTTGCTAGCACTACTTCCTGTAGTTTCTGAGTCGCCACCAGTTACGCCAACTTCATCGCCACGACCTTTATAGAGTAAATCATTGATAGGAATGAAATAGGCTCGTTTTTGCTCTTGAACCATTTCTTCGGTTGCTTGATTCCAGTTATCAACGATTTCTTGCATTTCTGTAATTTCGGAAAAGTTTAAGTAGAAGGGATTGTAAATTCCTAAGACATAAATAGGGGCCTTCTCGTTGTACTCTCGGATTTCTTCAAGTAGTCGTCTTACTCGGCGTTGATAGGCTTTTTGTGGACGATTGAACGAGCTGACTTTCAAGTCGAAAATATTACTACTAATTACTTTCATTAAGTCATTTCCACCAACCGTTAGCGTAATCACGTCCGCAGAGGCAAGGCCCTTTTGAATTTCAGGTTTTTCTTTGATTCGTTTTAAAATTTGGTCACTACGATCCCCATTTTTCCCAAAATTGTCTGTTTGAACACCGTTCAAGTTGTAGTGTTCTTTTAAATCATCTGCCACAATAGGAACAAAACCTCCACTATTCGTCAAATCGCCAATTCCTTCAGTTAAAGAATCACCGATTGCTGTATAATGAATGACTTCTTTTTGATTTTTTTGAGCAGTTGTGGCCACTTTCTCTTGCTTTAATAGTGGCTTTGCTTTGGGGATGGCCACACTTAACAATGTAAAAACACCTAGCGCAATGAGGATAGGTGTTAAGACGGTCAGCAAAATATGCTGTGTTTGTTTTTTCATCTTCGTCACTTCCTTTTAAATAAACTAACAAGAAATTTTCCTTTTCTTGTTAGAAAGAGGTTGCGTCTACTCATTTAAGAGTGAGACCCAACCTCGTTATTTCTTAGTCTGTATAGTACATAATAGCAAAGGCATTTTTTCCTGTATGTGTTGCAATGACTGGATTCGTATGTAATACGGGAATATCCATGTCTTTAAAGATTGCTTGTAATCCTTCTTTGAATCCATTTGCTAGTTCTAGCCCATCCGCATGAGAAATGCCAATTTGTCGAACATTTGGAATCTTACTTAATTCTGATTTCAATTCGTCAAACCATTTATTAAACGTTTTAACGCCGCGGCCTTTCGCTACAGGAATCAATTCCGTATTTTCAAAGTCCATGACAACTTTCATATTAAAAATGTTTGATAATAATCCTGTTGTACGGCTGATTCGTCCACCTTTAACCAAATTATCCAATGTTGAAATGCCAATGTATAATTTAGTATTTTGTTTGACGCGTTCAATTTCAGCTAAAATTTCTGGAACACCCGCTCCCGCTTGTGCCAATTTTGCTGCTTGAATGACTTGGAAAGACAAACCTTGGTCTGTAAAATCGCTATCAATCACCGTTACTTTACTTGATGATAAGTTGCTAGCTTGACGGGCCGCTTCAACCGTTCCACTTAAGCCTTTTGTCATGTGAATCGAAATTACTTCACTGCCATCTTCACCTAAGCGATCATATAATTCTACAAATTCACCAATTGGTGGTTGACTGGTTTTGGGTAAGGCCTTCGCATTAGCCATCATGTCCATAAATTTTTCGCCTGGCAAATGATCATCATCTGGATAAACAACGCCATCAACCATAATTGATAAAGGCATCATATGGATATTTAATTCATCTCTAAGACTTTTTTCCATCGTACATGAAGAATCCGTTACGATTTTAACGTTTGTCATAAATTTATCACTCTTTCTTTAAAAGGAACCTGTTTTCATGGTAGAATACCATTAAACGGTTAATTATCTAGTTATAGTATAACAGACACTGCCGAATTTTTCATCAAATTAAAATAAAGGAAGTGAATTTATTGGAAAAAACGCATTTCTCAAAAAAATACCTAATCGTGAACGAAGTCTTAAATGCAGTTACACATGGCATAGGCGCAGGTTTAAGTATTGCTGGCTTAGTCATTTTACTTGTTAAAGGAGCTCGTTTAGGCTCACCGATTCACGTGGTATCTTATGCTATTTATGGCTCCATGTTGATTCTACTTTTTTTATCTTCAACGTTATTTCATAGTTTAATTTTTACAAGAGCCAAAAAGGTCTTTCAGGTCTTCGATCATAGTTCTATTTTCTTATTGATTGCTGGCAGCTATACGCCGTTTTGCTTAATTAGTATTGGCGGTTGGTTAGGTTGGACCTTATTTAGTTTAGTCTGGTTAATCGCCATTGTCGGTATTGTCTATAAATCCCTCACGTTGCATAAACAAGAAACAGTGAAAAACATTTCAACGATTATTTATATTGTTTTAGGTTGGCTCTGTATCATCGCTGCTCGTCCGTTATATGAATCTCTTGGGTTTACAGGAACAGCGTTATTGGTCGCAGGGGGTGTGTCTTACACATTAGGTGCAGCCTTCTATTCATTGAAAAATGTGCGGTTTATGCATGTGGTTTGGCACTTGTTCGTCATGCTTGCAGCGATCCTCATGTATTTTTCTGTTCTCTTTTATACGTAATCACAGCACAATAAGAACACGATGCTCAAAGCATCGTGTTCTTTTATTGCCCTAAATCTCTTTATTATAAAGGATTATTCTTCTTTTCGAATTATTTTAACATAAATTAGTAGAAAAGACTTTACAAAACGAACATACATTCGTATAATAACAATACGAACACTCGTTCGAATCAAATGAAGAGGTGATACACATGGAAGCAATTCGTCGTGTTGGATTTTTATTTTTTGTATTGGTTATAGGTATTTTTTTGGGAACATTAGGATTACGTCTTGCTTTTATGATCGTGACGCCGTTATTTATTCTTTGGTTTATGTCATGGGATGAGAAGCGTTATACACGTACACGTAAACAACAGCAAGCAAGATACGTTTATCGTAAGTTCCCTTAATAAATAATAAAACGGTGTGTTCCCCCCAAGCTACGCTCCGTTTTTATAAATATGTCAAAGAAAGAGCGAAGGATTAAATCCTTCGCTCTTTCTAATTAAATTAGATTAGTATTCCATTAAGGTAACAATATCGTAGCCATCAATTTTATCGCGGCCATGTAAATCCATTAATTCAATTAGGAACGCACAACCAACCACAATACCACCTAATTGTTCGACTAATTCGATGGTTGCTTTAATTGTACCACCAGTTGCTAACAAGTCATCACAAATCAAAACACGTTGACCTGGTGTGATGGCATCTTTGTGCAACGTTAATGTATCTGAACCATATTCTAAGTCATAAGTCACTTCGATGGTTTCACGAGGAAGTTTTCCTTTTTTACGAACCGGAGCAAAGCCAACCCCTAGTTCATAAGCCACTGGACAGCCGACAATAAAGCCACGAGCTTCCGGTCCTACAACCATATCAATTCTTTTTTCTTTCGCGTAATCCACGATTTGTTTTGTTGCTTCACGGTAGGCATCCCCATTAGCCATTAATGGAGAAATGTCACGGAACACGATCCCTTTCTCAGGATAATCTGGAATGCTTGCAATGTAATCTCTTAAATCCATTTTTATTTGTCCTCCTCATTCCACAGCCATTGTTGTATTGTTTGACAATCACTGTAAAGTAGAAATTCTTCTGTTTTTATTTTTTTCAATCGTTGTTGGTACACTTGACTTTCAGTCAATGGTCGATTGTCGGGTTTCTCAATACTGTTTAAAACACCGCTTTCTATTGTAACAAATCCTAAGTCAAAAAACACCTGTATCATGAAAATTAATAATTTTTCTTGGATATTTAAGTAATTTGCCACCTTCGATAGCTGGGAACGTAGATTTACTTCTTTTTGCTGCAAAATAAATTTATACAATGTTGCAAATTGTTCACGTGAAGCCATACCGTTTAAATAAGCTTCTTCTGGTGAAATAAACATCATGTATATACGTTGTATCTCAGTCGCTTCAACAATTTCTTTAACCGTGATTGCTTCCACAGGACAGTCGACAAAAACCAGTTGTTCGATTTGATTTTGAGAAACAGCTTCCACCAATTCTTCTTGGTTTGACCAAACAATAATATTAGCGGTTGGATCTGAAATGAATTTTTGATTTTTTTCATCAAACAAAAGATAAGCTGTTGCTTCTGAAGGAATTGGTTTCGTTTGATTATTTTTGCCACGAAAATCAAATAATTGTCTTCCCGATACAGCAAAATCAGTCACCATTAATTGTGGTTTCTTACGACCATTCCATTCATTGATAGAAAGTTGGCCTGCCACATCGGCGGTTCCTTGTGCTAGTTCATCCGCTTGAGGCCCCATTTGAAAAGCAATTGCATCCAATTGTGCCCCTTCTTGATTCATTTGAAATTTCAGATGTGCATTATCTGCACCAATTTGACGAATTTGCGTAGGCGTGATTTCCTTAAATACAAAAGTTGGCACAGTATTATCAGTCCCAAAAGGCGCCAAAATACGCAATTGATCAATAAAAGCAGTCGTTGCCTGCGAAACCGCTAAGCTCTCACTAATGAGCAACTCTTGTCCATTAGCCATATCAATTTGATTTTTTTCAATAAAGTGTGCCAAATGTTCTTGAACAAAAGGAATATTTTCAACAGGTAAAGTCATTCCCGCTGCCATATGATGCCCACCAAAATGAGTGAATTGCTCACGCACTTCGTTCAACGCCTCATAGAGATTCAATGCGCTAATGCTACGTCCAGAGCCTTTAGCGGTCGTACCAGATTCATCTATTGCTAAAATAATGGTTGGTTTCCCTGTTTCTTGCATAATGCGGCCCGCGACAATCCCTAAGACGCCTTCATGCCAGCCTTGTTTCGCTAAAATATGGACCGGCGCATTCGGGTCGATTAAATCCAGCGCTTCTTTGGCAATCGTCGTTACAATGTCTTTTCGTTCATTGTTTTGTTGATCAATATATTTAGCGATTTCCAGTGCTTGCTCTTCATCAAATGTAGTCATCAATTCAACACCTGGTGCGGCTTCCCCTAATCGACCTAACGCATTTAAACGGGGTCCGATGGTAAAGCCAATTGATTCTTCTGAAACAGCTTCCTTTTTCACACCCGCTTCTTGTAGTAAAACGTCTAAACCAATTCGATCACCAGTTTGAATCATTTGAAGGCCCATTTTGACAAACGTTCTATTTTCATCGGTTAATGAAACCAAGTCAGCAATCGTCCCAATTGCTACCAAATCTAATAACTCAATTGGCAATTCACCAAGTAACGCAGTAGCGACTTTGAAAGCCACGCCAACACCAGCTAAATCTCCAAAAGGATAGTCACCTTGCGGATGTCTAGGGTGGACAAGCGCATAGGCCTCTGGTAATTGTTCAGGCAATTCATGATGGTCAGTAACGATTACATCTACTCCTTGTGCCATAGCGTAGTTAATTGCTTCATGTCCGGCTACACCATTATCAACGGTTACAATTAATTGGACTCCTTGTTCAATTTGTTCGGCAAATACGTCTTTATTAGGTCCATATCCATGAACAAAACGATTTGGTAGAAAGTACTGAACCATGCCACCGACTAATTCGATTGCTTCTTTCATAACCGTGGTACTAGTGATGCCATCTGCATCATAATCCCCATAGACAAGGATTTGTTCACCCGCTTCGACGGCTTGCTGGATACGGGCTACCGCTTTCTCCATATCATGCATTAAGAACGGATCATAAATATCTTCGATAGTCGGATGTAGAAACTTACGTAATGCTTCTTCTGTCCGGATATTGCGGTGCCATAAAAGTTGGCCAATTAATGGATTAATTTCTTCTTTTTTTAATTGTTCTATAAATTCTACAGGTAATTCTGTCTTTGTCTGTAACTGCCATTGATAGTTTGATTTTTTCACGACGTCACTCCTAACCAAGTAATTATAGCAAAATTTTTCCAAAAACTAAAGAAAGCATTTTTTTAAATCTGAGAAAAAAACTGTGATATCTGTTAGATAAATAGCAGATATCACAGTTTTATTTTAAAAGAAACTTAGTGATAAAGTCTCTTCCTTATTTTTGTTCCTCTTCATTCACACGAGGTTTCACATAACGATCAATACGACTACCTGACACAGGCGTTGCGTCTACTTCTGTGTTTGATGTTTGTTCGTTGACCACTGGTTCTGCGACTTGTGGTGCTGCCGCTTGTTTGGCTTGCAAATCAGCCAATTGATTATCAAAAGAACGTTGAACTTTTTCCGTTTCTTCTTTGACTAATTTATCCATATCATTTTTATAAATATCCAACTCTTTTTGTACAGCTTTTAATTCCTTACGTTGGTTCCAAATGGTGGTTGTGGAGGTTAGTAACCCAACTAGTGCGCCAATAATTGCAGAACCTAAAATAATTAAGATTAACGGTCCACTAATTTTAGTAAAACCAAAGTTTACTGGAACAGCTTGATTATTTAAAACAGCAAAAATAACAACAATTAAGACCAACACAAGGCCCAAAATAACACGCCATTGATTTTTCATGACTTGATCGACTCCTTTATTTTTTATTTAAAATATTTCCCGCTATGAAATCTCCTAAATGTGGAAACAATGTATAAAAGCGGGCAGCCGCTTCCATGACAAACGGACGATTAATCTCACGTCGAGAAGTCCCCATACTCCCAACCACTTCTCTCGCTAATTTCGTAGGGTCTAAAACAATTTTATCCACCGCAGCTAGATAAGTGCCTGTCGGGTCCGCTTTATCAAAGAATTCTGTTTGGATTGGTCCTGGATTGACAGTCGTTACTGCTACACCCAACGGTTTCAATTCTAAACGTAAAGCATTTGAAAAACCTAACACAGCAAATTTCGTTGCAGAATAAACGGTTGATTTAGCTGTAGCCATCTTCCCAGCCATTGAAGCAACGTTGATAATATGTCCTTGTCCAGCTTCAATCATTTTAATAGCTACTTTTTGAGTAAACGTCATCATTCCTAAAACGTTGACATCAAACATTTGGCGCGCAACAGCCAAGTCAATCTCAACAAAATTTTCAAACAAGCCAAAACCAGCATTATTGACTAAAACATCTATAGAACCAACTTCTGCTGAAATAGCTTCAACCACACGTTCAACGCTTTCTGGATCGGCAATATCTAATTGATAAGAAAATGCTTCTCGTCCGCTTAAAGCGGCACACTGCTCGCGAACTTTACCAATCAAATTAATTCTGCGGGCGCAGACAACGACGACTGCCCCTTGTTTAGCTGCTTCATAACAAATTTGTTCACCTAAACCAGCTGAACCTCCAGTTACGACAACGACTTTATTTGTTAAATCCATCTAAGCTCCTCCTTCATTGGCAAATGGAATCTCAATGATATCCATATCTTTCACGATTTTTGTATTGGGGAAAATTTCTTGGGCTTCTTCTTGAAGCTGATAGGCCTCTTTGGTTAAATAACGGGCACTAATATGCGTTAAGATAAGTTGTTTTACTTGCGCTTCTTTTGCAACTTCAGCTGCTTGTTGACTGGTTGAGTGGAAGTAGGCTTTTGCCATTTTTGCTTCGTGTTTATTAAACGTACTTTCATGGACTAAAACATCCGCTCGTCGTGCTAAGGTTACGCTATTTTTGGTTTTGCGAGTGTCTCCTAAAATCGTCACGATTCGTCCAGGTTTACGCTCTCCCACAAACGCTTGTCCATTAATTTCCTGTCCATCAAAAACAATCGTTTCACCACGTTTGAGTTTGCCATACAATGGCCCAGAAGGAATCCCTAAAGCTTGAAGTTTCTCTACTTGTAATTCTCCTTCATGCGCTGCTTCCTCAATTCGATAGCCAAAGCTCGTGATGCCATGGTCCAAGATATTACAGCGAACAGTGAATTGTTTATCTTTAAAAATAACGTCATTTTCTTTCGTTAATTCAATAAATTTCAGTGGATAGGACAACCGCGATTGCGAGACCCGTAAAGAAGTCTTGACAAAGTCAGCAACCCCAACTGGTCCATAGATTTCTAAAGGTTCTGTCCCGCCCTGAAAAGAACGACTACTTAACAAACCAGGTAAACCAAAAATATGATCCCCATGTAAATGTGTAATAAAAATCTTTTCAATTTTTCTTGGGCGAATACTACTTTTTAAAATTTGCAATTGCGTCCCTTCCCCACAATCGAAGAGCCAAACTGCATTTCGTTCATCTAATAATTTCAACGCAATCCCTGTGACATTGCGATGTTTTGCTGGCACACCAGCGCCTGTTCCTAAAAATTGTATTTCCATCTGCTACCATACTTTCTTTTAAACTTCCTTTTTATTTTAGAAGAAGTTTGCTCCTTTAGCAAATAATAATTTATCCATTTTCTCAAAGTTTTCTTCTTAGTTTACCGTATTTTACGATAAAATAACAAAAAATTAGCAAACTACCATAAAAAACCGTGATTTCTTAGTATTTTAAAAGACTGTTTCCCTTTATTCAGAAAACAGTCTTTGCTCCTTATTCTTCTTTCGATGTCGCTTCTTTATGTTGTTCTTTTTTTGCTTGCCACGATTGTTTCGCTTCATTTGCAACTTCGTTCGCATCGTTAATTTCTTGTTGGACTTCCTCTAAATCAAGCCGCGTGATTTCGCCACCTAAGTCAAACATAACCAATTGGTTGAGCGGACGATTGTCTTCTTCTTCTGCAATTAATAACAATCCCGTTTGTCCTTCATCAATCTTTTGAATCACATGTTCAAAAACCGTTTGTGCTTCTTGAATTTCTTTGGCGTCTTTGCTTGCACCATACATACTTCCAGCAAACCAGCCAAAAAGAATGCCCAGAGGACCACCTAATATGCCTACTAGCATTCCAATCATGCTATCTTTTGATGTATGATTGTTGCCTGTAAAATCGATAAAATCATTGATTTTAAATTGATGCTGGCCATCATTAACATGCGTAACAACCGCCATTTGCTCACCTTTAAGCTGTCTTTCTGCCTGCATCTTTTTTATTTCGGAAAATGCTTGGTACGATTTACTTTCAATATCAAAGTTCATAATGATAATTCGTTTTGCCATACAAATCGCTCCTTTATTCTGGATACATCTATTTTAGCAAGAAAGGCCTGTTTCTAGCAATGAAAACTTTTTGGTTATGTATAAAAAAAGAAGATAGCTAGGCTACCTCCTTGTTAATGCTTATTTACCATCAAGAATATTTAAACGGACCTTTTTCGGACCATCGATACGTACACTATAAACAATTGTCCGAATTGCTTTTGCAACACGCCCTTGTTTAC
Organism: Enterococcus sp. DIV1090; assembly: GCF_050537975.1. NCBI lineage: Bacteria > Bacillati > Bacillota > Bacilli > Lactobacillales > Enterococcaceae > Enterococcus > Enterococcus sp. DIV1090. The sequence goes on from NZ_CP172917.1 coordinate 1,501,984, forward strand.
CAATGATACGTCCAATATCTTCTTTGGCCACAGTCAAATTATACTCGAGGAAATCAGTTGATTCCTCAATTTCTAATGAGACTGCTTCAGGTTGACTGACTAACGGACGGACAATAGTTAAAATTAACTCTTTCACATCTGCCATATTCAATCACCTTATTTCTTAACGTTTTTAGCTTCATGATGTTTTTTCATAACGCCTTCTTTTGAAAGGATGTTACGAACTGTATCAGAAGGTTGCGCACCTTTAGATAACCAATCTAAAACTAAATCTTCTTTTAAAACTACTTCTGCAGGGTCTTTCAAAGGGTTGTAAGTACCTACAGTTTCGATGAAACGTCCATCACGAGGAGAACGAGAATCAGCTACTACAATACGGTAAAAAGGACTCTTTTTAGAACCCATACGTTTTAAACGAATTTTAACTGCCATTATTAAATACACCTCCATTAACTTAATCACAAGAGTTAGTTTAACAGATTAACAACAACCTGTAAAGAGTTTTTTCTTGACACCTTTACTTTTTTTCAATTTTTTTAGCCAATTTGCAGGAAAACAAACGAAATAATGAAGAATTTTTACAAAATTTGATAATAGTTGTACTGGTTTCTCACTTGAAAGCCTTCTGTTTGATAGAGATGAAGCGCTGCTTGATTTTCTGTTTCAACTTCTAAAAAAATAGTCGCTGAGGCTGAATTTTCTAAAATCATTCGGAGTGCAGACTGTAACACTTGACGGCCAAGGCCACGACCTCGTTGCGTTTTTGTCACAACAAAGCCATAAATCCCCCATTCGTTTTCAAAATGATCCAAACGTAGCGTGGCTAAAAGTTGATTGTTTTCTTTATAAATAAGTGTTCGTTGAAGGTCCTCCGGCAAAGGCGTACCTTCGAGTAACCTAGCCAAGGAATCCAAATCAGCCACTTGTGGTCGGAGAAGTGTCAGCTTCGCCAACGCCTGTGAGTAAGTTTCTCTTTGAAAAACCAGATACTGTTCTGAAAAAGCTGGCACAATTCCTTGTCTATTAAAATAATTCAGGCCAACAGATTGCTTGTCGTCCATCACGAGAAAGACTTCTTTCATTCCCCACAAAGCTGCTTGCTTTTCGAGTTCTTGAACAAGTTCTTCAAAAAATGGTCCTACATTTGGCGCAACAATCGTCGCTTCCAAGGTTTCCCCATCAAAACAATACCCTACGATATATGCTTGAATGGTTTGTTCCTTCCTGTATAAACCATAATAAGTATAAGCTGATTCCTCAGGAAATGTTTGTTCCAATTTATAAAAAGTTCCTTGTTTAATCATTTCCTTGTTTTTTAATTCAGTCAATGTCTGTTTCTCCAACTGTGTTAACTGTCGGCGCCATTTTATTTTTTTATTCAAGCAGTTGCTCCTTTACTCGTCCTTTTACTAGCTATTATACGTGAAGTTACGAAGTTCAACAATGTACAAGGATAAAACGTTTGCGCTTTTTTTGAAAAAGTACTATCATAAAGTAAGTAAAAGAAAAATGGAGGGATTTACATGACAAAAAAAATTGGTATTTTTGTAGGGAGTTTAAGAAAAGATTCATTTAACAAATTGGTAGCAAAAACAATGGCGGACTTATTTCCAGCTGATTTCGAACCTGTTTTTATTAACATTGGTGATTTAGAGTTATACAACCAAGATTTGGATGATGAAGGAACCCCCACCGAAGCTTGGACAACATTCCGTGAAGAAGTTAAACAAGTAGATGGCGTGATGTTTGTAACACCAGAATATAACCGTTCAGTACCAGCTGTTTTAAAAAATGCATTGGATGTCGGTTCACGTCCGTATGGCGAAAGCGTTTGGGATAAAAAACCCGGACTTGTGGTGAGTGTTTCACCAGGTGCAATTAGCGGATTTGGTGCAAACCATCATTTAAGACAATCATTAGTCTTCTTAAATGTTCCAACTTTACAACAACCTGAAGCCTATATTGGCGGTATTACGAACTTAATTGATGAAGATGGTAAAATTATTGATGGCACTGTTGGCTTCTTACAATCAATTGTAGATGCTTACGTGGATTTCTTTAATCGCTTAACTGCCTAATTGAATCAATCGAGAAAAAGTGAGGCAACTTTTTACAGGTTGTCTCACTTTTTTTATTTTTTTGCTTGACCTTCTCGTTACGTAAAGGTTTATGATAGATTTTGTCAGGAGGAATGAATGATGGAATATACAATTAAAAAAATGGCTTCACTATCTGGCGTCAGTGCACGGACGTTACGATATTATGATGAAATTGGTCTTCTTCAACCAGCCAGAATTAATTCTTCTGGTTATCGAATTTACGGGCAAGCCGAGGTGAATCGTTTGCAACAAATTCTTTTTTACCGTGAATTGGATCTGAAACTAGATGAAATTAAAGAAATTTTGGAGCAACCTGACTTTAATGTTGAACAGGCTTTATACGAGCATCAACAAAAACTATTGGAAAAGCGCAATGAAATTGATCGTCTTTTAGCCTCTGTTCAACAAACCTTACACCATTACAAAGGAGAGATAAACATGTCAGATCAGCAAAAATTCGAAGCATTCAAACAACAACGAGTTCAAGAAAACGAAGAAAAATATGGTAAAGAGATTCGGGAAAAATATGGCAACGAAACGATTGAACAAGCCAACAAAAAATATTTAAACTTGACGGAAAAAGACATGCAAGCAATGCAGAACGTGGAAAAAGATTTATTTTCTAAGTTAGCCATGTATCAAAAATCACCCAAGTTGACTAGTCAACTTGCGCAAGAAATTTTCCAATTACACAAAGATTGGTTAATGTACTCTTGGTCAAGCTATTCGCCAGAAGCACACAAAGGCTTAGGCCTTATGTATGTTGGCGATGAACGATTTACGTCATATTATGAACAACACGGCGCTGGTTTTGCCGAAGCGTTAAACGCAATTATCCAAAACTACGCTTAAACAGAAAGTGCGCCATCAGTCGAAGAGACTGATGGCGCACTTTCTGTTTATTATGATAATTAACTAAAGCCTGTTTATCTTTTTTTCTTTTTCTTCTTTTTGTTTTTCTTCATCATACGATTCATGGCCATTTTACCTAGCTTGCCTTTAACGCCGCCACCTAGCATTTGATCCATACCAGGAATGTTCATATCCCCTTTGGACATTTGTTGCATCATTTTTTTGGATTCTTTAAATTGTTTAATCATACGATTGACTTCAACCACACTATTTCCTGAACCAGCTGCAATTCTACGGCGGCGACTAGGATTTAATAGATCAGGATTTTCACGTTCTGCAGGGGTCATTGATAAGACCATCGCCCGTTTCCGTGCCACATCTTTTGGATCGACTTTGACATTTTCAATACCAGGCATGTTACTCATTCCAGGGATCATTTTTAATAAGTCTTCAATCGGTCCCATGCCCATAACTTGATCCAATTGCTCAATGAAATCGTTAAAGTCAAAACTGTTTTCTTTCATTTTTTGAGCAAGTTCTTCTGCTTTTTTCTCATCGTAATCTTGTTGCGCTTTTTCAATTAGCGTCAACATGTCCCCCATACCTAGGATACGACTTGACATACGATCGGGATGGAAAATTTCTAAATCGGTTAATTTTTCACCAGAACCGACAAATTTAATCGGAGCCCCCGTTACTGCCCGAATTGACAGCGCAGCCCCCCCACGAGTATCGCCGTCCATTTTGGTAATAACAACCCCAGTAATTCCAAGCTGTTCATTAAAACTATCTGCAACGTTGACAGCATCTTGCCCCGTCATCGCATCAACAACTAACAGAATTTCATTGGGATTAGCCAACTCTTTAATTTGTTTCAATTCGTCCATTAAAGCTTCGTCAATGTGTAAACGGCCGGCCGTATCAATTAAGACATAATCATTTTTCTTTTCTTTTGCTAACGCTAACCCTTGACGAACAATTTCCACTGGATTAGCATCGGTTCCCATATCAAAAACGGGAACTTCTAATTGTTGACCTAAAACCTTCAACTGATCAATCGCTGCTGGACGATAAACGTCACCAGCGATTAAAAGCGGACGAGCGTTTTCAGTTTTCATTAAGTGTTTGGCTAATTTACCAGTAAAAGTTGTTTTACCAGCCCCTTGTAACCCTGTCATCATAATCACTGTTGGGATTTTTGGAGATTTATTCAGTTCAACCGTTTCTGAACCTAACGTTTTCGTTAATTCTTCATCAACAATTTTTACAATTTGTTGGGCTGGTGATAAGCTTTCTAATACTTCGACTCCTACTGCCCGTTCTCTGACACGTTTTGTGAAATCTTTGACCACTTGTAAATTAACGTCGGCTTCTAATAAAGCCAAACGGATTTCTCGCATCATTTCTTTTACGTCGGCTTCGGAAACTTTTCCCTTACGACGGATTTTACTCATTGCCTGTTGTAGGCGGTTTGTTAAACTCTCAAAAGCCATAGTTTCATTCCTCTATTTCTTGAATTTGTTCAATATATTTTTTGATTTCACTATCTTTGGGATAAGTTTCTTGAACATACTGCTGTAGTTGTTCAAGATATTCTTTCCGTACAACATAGTTTGAATAAAGATGTAACTTTTTTTCGTATTCTTCTAAAATTTTTTCGGTTCGTTTAATGTTATCATAAACCGCTTGGCGACTAACCTCATATTCTTCCGCAATTTCTCCTAAAGAAAAGTCATCAGCATAGTAAAGCTCCATATAATTCATCTGCTTTTCCGTTAATAATGTCGAATAAAATTCAAATAACGCATTCATGCGGTTTGTTTTTTCCATTTCCATGAGCCGTGCTCCCATCTTCAATCCCTTATAGGTTACCGATTTCATAGGGAATAGTCAATCTTTTTTTACTAAGTTTTTACCTTTTAAAAAGAAATGTCCGCAAGTTGCCATGTTTCTTCAGAATAAACGGTCATTCCTTGTTGAATAAAATAAGCAGTTGCGACTCCAACTCCAGCTTTTTTAATGCCAGAAAATTGTCCATCATAAATCAGCTGGCTGCCACAGCTGGGACTTTTTTCTTTCAAAATTAAGGTTGTAATTTGTTGGGCTTTTAATTTTTGATACGCGCGTTGTGCCCCTGCTTTAAATGCCACAGTCACATCTTCCCCGTTATCCGTATATACATAAGCAGTATTCGCCCAAACATCAAAGCCGTCCCCGCCAATGATTTCTGCTGGCGGACGTGGAATGGGCAACTCTCCTAAAACTTCGGGACAAATCATTATTGCTTTTCCATTAGTTACAAGTTGTTTTAACGCTTCTTGTTCTTGAGATTTTCCATCGTAACGGCAACAAATCCCACCTAAGCAACTACTAATACCAATCATTCGCTTCTCCTCATTTCATTTCTCTATTATACCATGAGTTGACTTTTCTCAAAAGTAGCATTCTCGCTTACTTTAAAGTACGTTCTTCCTCTAAAAATATGTTAAACTAACAATAGTGAAATATACACTTATTTTCAGAAATTTCTTGAAGGAGTTATGTAAATGAAAAAAGTTCTTGTCGTCGATGATGAACCATCGATTTTAACTTTGTTAACCTTTAATTTGGAAAAAGAAGGCTATCAGGTGACTACTTCCGAAAATGGTAAAAACGGCTTCGAATTAGCTTTGTCTAATCAATATGATTTTATAATTTTAGATGTAATGCTTCCTGGTATGGATGGCTTAGAAATTACCAAGGCACTTCGTCGAGAAAAAATTGACACGCCTATTTTGATTTTAACTGCCAAAGATGAACAAGTAGATAAAATCATCGGCTTAGAAATTGGGGCAGATGATTATTTAACAAAACCTTTTAGTCCCAGAGAAGTCCTAGCACGCATGAAAGCTATCTTTCGTCGTTTAAAACCTACCACGACCGAAACGCTTCAAGAGGACACACCTAAAGCTCCGCTTGTGATTGGCGAGATTCGTGTGGATGAACAAAATTATGAAGTCTTTGTGCGCAATCAGCCCATTGAGCTAACACCGAAAGAATTTGAATTACTCGTTTACTTCATGAAACGCAAAGATCGGGTCATTAATCGGGAAACCTTGTTGGAGCGAATTTGGCAATATGACTTCGCTGGACAAAGTCGCATCGTCGATGTCCACATTAGTCATTTACGTGATAAAATCGAGCCCGATCCCAAACGGCCCGTTTACTTAGTAACTGTCCGTGGCTTCGGCTACCGTTTTCAGGAGCCAAAACGATGAAAAAGAGACTGCGGATTGAATATTTTTTAGTTGCGGCAGTCATGCTTTTATTATTTGTCGGGAGTATTGCAGCGACCAATTTTTTCTTTCAAAAAGAAATGGTTGCTCAGCAAGAAACCTATTTAAGAAGAAAAAATACCCTTTTAACAGACCAGTTGCCCCCTTCCGTTTTCGAAAAAGGGCAACTGACAAACCAACAACAACTCCTTGTCACCCATGCGTTAGATGATGCAGAAGAACGGGTAACTTTGTTGCAAAAAAATGGTACCGTCTTTTTTGACAGCAGCCAAAATGAACCGCTAGAGTCGCACAAAAAACGGCCTGAAATCGCTGCGGTTCTATCAGGAGCTACCTATGGTTCAGCTTTACGAAAGAGTAAAACGTTAAATAAAGAACTTCTGTACGTTGCCACGCCTGTTTTAAAATCAGGAGAAATCGTTGGCATTATTCGGATTTCGGAACAAACTGCGCTATTTTCTAAAAATATCCAATCTTTTCGTCGCTATATTATCTTTACATTTGGCATCTTGTTCCTCCTAATTACCTTGTTTATCTTTTTACTGTTACGACAAAAAAATCAACCGCTAGTGACTGTCTTACCGATTCTGAAACGAATGCTTAAACATCCAGATGAAAATCGATCCATTATCCAGCAATCTTCTGAATGGAATGAACTTTACGAAACTATTAACTTACTGAGTCAACAAGTAAGTCAAACGTATAAAGCGTATACGTCTGCGGATGAGCAATTTCACGAACTTTTAGATGAGCTGATGATTGGTGTCTTTATCATTGATACGCAAGGACGGCTTCGTCTGTTGAATCCTAAAATGCAAGAAATGTTAGGACTCTCTGCTAAAAATATGCAAAGCAATTATCTTGAAGTGATTCAAGACGCCGATTTGATTCATTTAATCCATCAAGTCGTTGCTGAAAAAAACAGTTTACATCAAGAAATCACTGTGACACAAGGACCAACACCTTTACGATTAGATCTCTCTCTTCGTTACTTGGATGATCAAAGCGCCAATGATTATCAAGTGTTAGGAATTGCCTATGATTTAACGCGCGTTCGCCAACTAGAAAAAATGCAAAAAGATTTTGTATCAAACGTGTCTCATGAATTAAAAACGCCTGTCACTTCTCTTTTGGGCTTTACCGAGACACTCATAGATGGCGCCAAAGAAGATCCGAAAGTCCTTGATCAATTTTTGCACATCATGCAAAAAGATGCCCAGCGTCTGCAACAATTAATTCAAGAAATTTTAGAACTTTCTCGGGGCAGCGCAACAATTCCTTATGCAGAACAAGAAATTACTTTAGAAAAATTTATTACAGAAATTCTCGGTTCTTATCAGCAACAATTGGCAGCAAAACAGCTGAAAACAGTCGTTCATGGTCTGCCAGAGAGCCAGTTTTTCACCAAATACGAATTGTTTTATCCAATCGTGAAGAATCTAATTGAAAATGCCATACAGTATTCCCAAGAAAATGGACAGATTACTATTTCTTATGCTATTGAAAATCAGCAATTACGTTTATCTGTTCAAGATACTGGCATTGGCATTAGTCAAAAAGACCAAGAACGGATCTTTGAACGGTTCTATCGTGTCGATAAAGCACGTAGCCGTCATTCTGGTGGCACCGGTCTAGGTCTAGCTATTGTCCAAAATTACACAGAATTATTAGGCGGTAAAATCGCCATTGATAGTCACTTAGGCTTAGGGACCACTTTTACAATCACCTTACCTTTAACAAAAAAAGAAGCCTAAAAAAACTCAGCCAATTGAGCCGACCCCCAAAAGTTAGACCTAGAAATCTAACTTTTGGAGGTTTTTTTGTATGGCAAAATACAGTTTTGAATTTAAACTTAAACTTGTTCATGACTACTTATCTGGTCAAGGAGGTCTAAGGTTTCTCGCAAAGAAGTATGGGTTTAAAGATAGTTCTCAAATAAGCAAATGGATAAATGCCTATAAAGAACTTGGTGAAGAAGGCCTACTTCGCAGTCGAAAAAATAAGAATTACTCTGTTCAATTTAAGCTAGATGCGATAGAGTTATATTTAACAACAGAGTTGTCCTATCAAGAAGTAGCTAATCTTCTAAAAATGAACAATCCATCATTGATTGCGAATTGGCTTAGAACGTATCAGAAGTTTGGTATAGAGGGACTCTCTAAACAGAAAGGACGTCCACCTACCATGTCTAAAAAGAAACGAAATGAACCCCAACCACTACCAAGTGAACGATCTCAAGTAGAGAAACTAGAAAAAGAAAATAGAATGTTAAAAATTGAGAATGCCTATTTAAAAGAATTGAGGAGACTGCGTTTAGAGGACGAACAAAAAATGAACGAATCGCACGAATCATTCACAGTCTCCGAAGACACTTTCGATTAAAAGATATTTTGGAAACCCTAAGGTTTCCAAAATCTACTTACATGTACTGGCAAAAACGCCTCGACAGAACAGCTTCAACACAAATCATTGAAGAAGAAATTCAAGCGATTCGTAAAAAACATCAACATTATGGCTATAGAAGGATGACCCAAGAATTGAAACGACGTGGATTTCAAGTGAATAAAAAGAAAGTCCAGCGATTAATACAAAAGTTAAAGTTACAAGTCAAAGCTTTTACTAAGAAATCAAGAAAATATAATTCCTATAAAGGAACCGTTGGTAAAATCGCTAAAAATTTGATTCGTCGCCGATTTAAAACTTCTGTTCCTCATCAAAAAATTACAACTGATACAACTGAATTTAAGTACTTTGAAGCAGATAACGCAGGCATCTTTCGTCAGAAAAAACTATACTTAGATCCATTTATGGATATGTATAATAGTGAAATTCTAAGCTATAGCCTTTCTACTCAACCAAATGGTAAAACAGTTATGGAAGGTCTGAAAGAAGCAATTTCTCAAACAAATGATTGTCCCTATCGGCGCACCTTTCACTCTGATCAAGGCTGGGCTTATCAAATGAATGTCTATATACAAACATTAAAGGACAACAATATCTTTCAAAGTATGTCTCGAAAAGGAACCTGTTTAGATAATTCTCCTATGGAGAATTTCTTCAGTATCCTAAAACAAGAAGTGTACTATGGAAAAATCTATCAAAGTCAAAATGAATTGAGAGAAGCAATTGAGAACTACATTTATTATTACAATCATCACCGAATCAAGGAAAAACTTAACTGGAAAAGCCCAGTAGAATTTCGACAATTCAATCAAAAAACTGCATAAAAATAGAGTGGAAAAATCCACTCTATAAAAAGTCTAACTTTTTGGGGTCACTACAAATCCTGTTTATTGGCTGAGTTTTTTTGTTTATTTTTCAGTTACTTTTCCATTTACATCACGTTCTACTTGCATGTCTGTGATGGCTAAATAACCTAAGTCTTTGACAATTGTCTTTTGAACATCATCGGTGACCATATAGTCTAAGAAGGCTTTTACTTCTTTATTAGGCTCCCCTTTTGTATACATATGTTCATAAGACCAGATTTTCCATGAATTGTCTTTCACGTGTTCTTCTTTTGGTTCAACACCATCAATGCTTAAGGCAACGGTGGAATCATCCATATAAGAAAAAGCTAAATAGCTGATTGCTCCTGGTGTTTGTTCAACAATTTTACGAACTGTTCCCGAAGAATCTTGTTCTTGTGATTGAACTGGTTTAGCTCCATCTAAGCCCCATTTTTCAAATGTTGCTCGGGTGCCACTTCCGTTTGCGCGGTTTATTACGACGATTTCTTGATCTTTGCCGCCCACTTCTTTCCAGTTTTTGACTTTGCCAGTAAAGACATCAATCAATTGTTGCTTCGTTAAATTCTTCACGCCGACTTCTTTGTTGACCACTGGTCCCATACCGACCACGGCCACCCGATGATCGACTAATTTAGAGGCATCCACGCCATCTTTCTCTTCGGCAAACACATCGGAATTTCCAATGGTCACTGCGCCATCTGCAACTTGCGAAAGTCCTGTTCCGCTACCGCCACCTTGGACAGAAACTGTATAATTAGGATGTTCTTGTGTAAATTGATCTTTCGCAGCATCTACTAACGGTTGTAAAGCGGTGGAACCAACAGCGACAATTTTAACTGGTTTGTTACTATCCGCTTCGCTGGATTTTTCAGTTGTGCCTCCTTGAGCTCCGCACCCAGTTAATAATAACCCTAGACTCAGCATAGTTGCTGCAATTACACGTTTTTTCATCTTTGCACTTCCTTTTCAATTAGTTACAAGTTTAGTCTACCAAGACTCTGTTAATTCTGTTTCAATTAAATGTAAATAAAAGGTAAAGGTGTGTAAAGAATCTATAAAGGCTAGTGCGTTATGCGTTGTGTCGCCATGTAATGTGCGATTCGTTCCATGGCCGTTGTTAATTTATCCATATCGGACGCATAACTAATTCGGACGTATCCTTCTGCTTCTGGACCAAAAGAAATACCTGGAATCAACGCTACTGCTTCTTTTTGCGCTAAATCAATACAAAATTTCATAGAATCTTGTTCATAACCAGTAGGAATCTTAGCAAAAATATAAAAGGCGCCATTTGGACGTGCAACCTCAAACCCCAATTGAGTCATCTGTTCATAAACAAAATCGCGCCGTTTCCGATACTCTTCTTTCATAATTTCAGCATCATGCATTCCTTCGATTAGGGCACGAACAGCCGCTTTTTGAGACACAGTTGCAGCCGCAGTAACTAAATACTGATGAACTTTAATGATCTCCGCTGTTAAAATCGCTGGTGCAAAAATAAAGCCAATCCGCCAGCCTGTCATAGCATGTGATTTCGACAAACCGTTAATTAAAATCGTTTGGTCACGTAACATTTCAGCAATCGAAACATGACTCTCATCATAAGTTAACTCACTATAAATTTCATCACTAATCACAAAAATGTCGTATTTTTTTAGAACATCAGCAATTGCTTGCAACTCTTGGCGGTTATAGGTGACACCAGTTGGGTTGCTAGGATAATTTAAAATAATTGCTTTGACTTGTTCCCCATGCTCGGCCATTGCCGCTTCAATCATTTCAGGGGTCAAGACAAAATCATTGTCTCGTGTATCCAAATATACCGGTTCCGCCCCCGCCAATGTAATAATTGGTTCATACCCTGGGTAAATAGGTGCTGGCAATAGCACTTTGTCACCTTGTTCTAAAATTGCTAATAACGAAGCTGAAATCGCTTCTGTTGCTCCAACTGTTACTAAAATTTCTGTCGCAGGCTGGTAAGTCAAATGATACTTTTCTTTCATAAAATAAGCGGCTGCTTCACGAACATCTAACAAACCAGACATCCCTGTATAATGAGAAAAATTCGCATCAATTGCTTCTTTGGCTGCTTTTTTGACATGCTCAGGTGTGTTAAAATCCGGCTCTCCTAGCGTTAATTTTAAAATACCTTCAATTCCTGAGACTTGTTCGTCAAATTGACGAATTAAAGAAACAGCAATTTTATTTACTTGACGATTAAAACGATTGGTTAAATCCATTTAGCTTCACTCCTTCAGTTGACGTTATAGTAGCACAAATTGACCGTAAAATGAATGATTTTCTCATTGTTTCGCTAGATTTTTATTATAAATATCTCAAAAAAACGGCAGAGAAGAAAATAGGAGAACTTTGTCCTTTTCAACAAAGTTCTCCTATTTATTTATTTTTCGAAACGCCATGTCCGAATTTCAAACGGACGTAATGGTGTATCAACTTCTATCGCTGGTGTCAACGGTTCTTCTAATACATTTGTTAAACAAGTCGCTGGTTGTGTCTCTTTGTGAAGTTCACAAGGAATATTTTGCGCTGTTAGATTAAAGCCACGAACGACTAAATGATTCGTTTGCTCTTGACGTTTAACGGCTGTCCAACCAATCGGTCCTTCTGCCGTTGTCAAATAAACATGGTTCGGTGCTAGTTTACCTTCATGACGCGCAGTAGTAGCTGCAGTAAAAGGAATTTGTGCACTATAGGCTTGTTGATACGTAGCAAAGCGTTCTTCTGGTTTTCCATGCAATGACAAACCATATTTAAAGATATATTCTCCTTGGCATTGTGCTTCTGGTGTCGCAAAATAGCCCCAATCACCTAGTTCGCCAACACAACGAATTAATGTGACCGCAATGGTTCCATCTGCCAAGACTTCATACTCATTTAAGCCTTCATTGAAGATAGTCACGCCTTTGTTTTGGTCATGAACATTCACAAACGCTTGTTGGTGCTGCGGGTTTGTTGGATTTTCCCATGTGTCGCTTACTTGATTTGGTCGTGTCACGACTTCATAAATACTATCCGCTTCGTGTGTTTCTGTGACCATGCCAGTTGGGAAAAGCACGCGTAAACGATGATCTTTGATTTGATTATTAATGGTTGTTTCAAAGAATAATTGGTTACTTTCTTTGATCATTGTAACCACTGTCGTTATTTCGAACGGGCGAAGCGTCGTTGAACGTTGTGCTTGGCGTTCTCTAAACTCACGAACAGCCTTTTGTTCTTCTTCTAATCGTTCATCTGCTGAAACTGGTAACATGACGGTTTGTTTAATTTGATAACTTGCTTTTACAGGGGAATTTTCTTTATTCGTAATTTCAGCCGTTACATTTTCGGTTGTAATTCCTTGGTCTTCGGTCGGTTTGAAAAAGATATATTCATTCCCAATGTCGCCAGTATCTTCAAATGTTAACAATTTTGAAAATGTTTCTCCTGTTTTTTTGTCAGCAATGGTTAAGCTACCATTGTTTTCAATTTTCACTTGAATAAATTCGTTTTCCATTTCATTTGTTGCTGGTTGAGCCAAAAGACTTCCTTCAAAAGCTTTCGTTTCTCCTTGAATCAATGCAAAGCTATCCCAAGAGAATGGCGCCATTTCTTTGACAGATAATTCGACCGTTAAGTATTTAGCCATGTACGGTTGACGGAAAGCATCTTTAGGTAAATCGTAACCAAAACGAACATCTTCTTTGACAATACGGCTTGCAACGGCTTTTCCAGTTGGATCAATCACTTGATAATCTGGGGTGGCTTTTTGTTTTAATTCATGATAAAGATCTTCAGGTTTTCCTGTATAAAATGGCAATCGTTCAATCTCCACTTCCACAGTGACAACCTCCGTTTTCTGATAGCCACTAGTATTAAACAAAACAAACGGGTGCGCTTTTTCTGGGAAAACACTTGTATTAATTGCTTCTGTTAATTGTCGTGTTGCTTCATCTGCTAAGAAATGCCCGACATCATTGGCATTTTCAAAGCGAGTCATCATGCCTCGGTGAACCTCGTCGACAGAACAGCCACAAATACTATCGTGCGGATGGTTTTGAAGCAATGTTTTCCAAGCATAATCAAATTGGTCATGTGGGTAGTCGCCAGTTACTTCGTAAGCCATTGCTGCTAAAGGTTCTGCGATATTTTCTAATTGGTGTTGCACTTTTGTGTTCCACTGTTTTAAATAGACGCGAGCAGAAGAAGTATTGGCTAATGTGTACCAGCCATCCGTTTCTTGACTCGTTAATTCGCCTGTTACTGTTCCTAAATCTTCTGGTAACTCCTCTTGAACAGCTTTCAAATAGTCATCGAAATTGGAATGAATAAATTCATATTCTGGGAATAGTTCATTGGCTAAAGCGATGGCCTTAGTAATATCTCTTTGTACAGGTTGGTGGTCGACCCCATTCATCATCAATAAATGGTTTGTGGAAGCGTAACGTTCCACATCAGCCAATTTTTGTTTCCAAAAAGCGATTGCCGCTTCTTTTTCTGAAGGAATTTCGTTCCCGTTACTATACCAGTTCGCAAAAAGCAAGCCGAAAATTTTCGTTTGGTCAGGACCTTCCCACCACATTTCAGAATATTGTGAGCTATAGTCGCTTTCTAAGACTTGATTATCAAAGCCAATCGGTTTCACCCCGCGTCCAAAGGCAGCCGCAGGCAGATTTGCTAATTGCATCATTTGAGGCGTTTGACCCATGTTACCAAATGTATCCGGGAAGTAACCTAATTGAACTGGTGCTCCCCATTTTTGACTTTCTAAATGCCCAATCAGCATGTTTCGAACATTGGATTCAGAGCTAATTAAAAAGTCATCTTGTAAAATATAAAATGGTCCGATTTTTAGTTTGCCTGCTTGGACAGCTTTTTTCACGGCTTCTTTTTTCTCTGGGCGAACTTGTAAATAGTCGTCTAAGATAATCGTTTGTCCATCTAAATGGAAACTGTTAAACTCTGGATCATTTTCAATTAAATCTAATACATTATCCACTAATTCAATTAAGCGCATATGATGTTCTTCATAAGGAAGATACCATTCACGATCCCAATGACTATGGGAAACAATATAGACTTTTTTCTTTATCATCACTTTTCCTCCTATTTTTCCACTCGGATGTCAAAATAATCCATAACTAATTCACAAAACATCATATTAGCCCATGAAAACCATTCTCTTGTATAATTTTCAGGATTATCTACGTCAAAACCTTCATGCATCAAATGAGTCCCCGCATCTGTGGCAACTAATAAATCTAAAATTCGTTCTTTTTCAGCTTTATCTTTGGTTGTCATTCCTTCCATTGCTAAAGCAATCGGCCACACGTAATTTTCTGGTGTATGCGAGCTACCAATCCCTTTCGCGTATTTGCCTTCATAGAAGTAAGGATTTTCTTTACTTAATAAGGTTTGACGCGTTGTTAAATATTGTTCATCCTCTGTTGAACAATAACCCAGATAAGGGGCTGCTACTAAATTGGGAACATTACTGTCATCCATCACGCTAGCATTGCCTAAGCCATCCACTTCATACGCATAAATCGTTTCGTTATTTTGATTTTTTGTTCGTCCAAATGTTTGAATGCCTTCTTCAATCTCTTCTTGTAATTTTTTAGCAATCGCCACAATCGTAGCATCTTCTAAAACATCAGAGAAAATTTCTTGAATATAGCCTAAAATTACGACTGCAAACATGTTAGAAGGAACTAAGTAACCATATTGGCAGGCATCATCACTAGGACGGAAGCCTGACCATGTCATCCCTGTTTTGCCAACTGGTGTTCCTTTCCCTGCTTCAACCAACGTATCTTCTTGACGCCACGTATCTCGTTCAAATAAATAAGGTGACTGTGCGTGATCTTGTTCTGTTGTGAAAACGTTGAGAATTTTTTTAACGCCTTCCACAAAATCTGAATTAAATTGTTCGGTCATCCCAGTATTTTTATAAAGTAAATAGGCTAATTGGACCGGGTAACATAATGAATCAATTTCATATTTCCGTTCCCAAATCCAGCCATTCATTTCGGTCTTATCAGTTTGATGGCCTGCATGATTATCTGTTTCATTAAACGCATTGGCATAAGGATCAATGCAAATATAACGAAACTGGCGTTTAACCAAACCAGCAATCATTTGAGCAAGGTCTTCGTCTTCTTTCGCAATCACTAAATAGGGACGAACTTGTGCTGTTGAGTCTCTCAACCACATTGCTGGAATATCGCCTGTTAATAAAAAGGTAGTACCATCTTCTTGACGTTTCACTGTTGTTAGTAAAGTATTGGCAAAGGCCGCCTGAAAGTTTTTTGCCCAATCTTGATGTGCTTCACCGCATTTTTCTGTAATTTTCTCCATAAATGTTGCTACGGATTTTGGAACTTCTGTATAAACCATTCTCGTCACCTCTTAAATTTGATATATCATTTCACACTTGAATTATAGCGTTTACATTTCACTTTGTCTAGTGATTTCGATCATTTTTTTCATTTTAAAACCAATTAATTTATGGTAAACTATAAATAAGATATATCTTATTGTGAGGTGAAATGAATGAAGCAACCATTATATCAACAAATTATTGATTATTTACAAAATGAAATTGATTCAGGGCGATTGCCTGTTGGAGCGCAAGTGCCTACCGAAAAAGAATTATCGGCTCAGTTTAACGTCAGTAGAATTACGTCCAAACGAGCGCTAACTGAGTTGGAAACGCAAGGCGTAATCCAACGTCACCAAGGAAAAGGAAGTTTTGTTCAAGCACCAAAGCATCCTCTTCATACCTCTTTAAATAAAGTTCTTTTTTTATTGCCTTTTGCAGACGATTTATCAGTAGGAAATTTCTATAGCGGTTTGGCCCCTACTATTCAAGCAGCTGGTTTAGAAGTCTTTATGACCTCGCCTAATTTTTTGAGAGAGAAAAATGCTGCGGACATTGTGAATGAGTTTGCCGGGCTTGTCTATTATGCTGCTACTAGTAATGACTACCTCGACTTACTGTTCGAGTTGGCTTTGATGAATTTTCCAGTCGTTGTCTTGGATAAAAAGATCCATGATTTACCTTTTGCAACCATTCAATCAGACAACTTTGCTGGTGGTAAAACAGCAACCGAACGCTTAATTGGCTTAGGACATACAAAAATTGGATATATCCTTTCAGGAAGTCCGGCCCTACAATCCGTTCGGCAACGTTATTTAGGTTATCTCCAAGCTTTAAAAGAAGCCAATCTGGCGTTCCATACAGCAATCACGGAAACCAATCTCTTAGATGAACACAACTTTAAACAGTATTTTGAGGCGCACCAACTCACAGCCGTGGTCTGCGATAATGACTTCAGCGCGTTACATTGTTTACGAAACTGTAAAAACCTAGGTATTCATGTGCCAGAAGAATTATCGATTATTGGTTTTGACGATATTCAAGCAGCAGCATTTGTCGAACCGCCATTAACAACCATGGCGCAAGACTTTAAAGAAATGGGAAAACTAGCTGGTGAAGTGTTATTACAAACGATGCAACAAGACATTCAAATCATAGAAGACATTCAAGTACCTGTCACATTAATTGAAAGAGAAACCATTTCTACTGTTTCAAAATGAGCCAAAAAAGAAGAGCGTGGGACAAAAATCACTTTGGATTTTGGCTCCACGCTCAAAAACTAATAAACGGCGGGAACAGAAGCAACTCCTTCGGAAATAAGCCGAAATTCTCCAAAAATTAAAGAACAATTTTCGGAAATTCCTTCTTATTTCTCGGAGTTAAACACTTCTGTCCCGACCTCTTCTTTTTATTCCTTAGTGCTAAACGTTTTGGTATCTACCTCTTTTTTAAACAACGCTTTTAGTTCTTTGATAAAGTAGCGACCAATCGGACTGATTTCCCGATTTTTGGGAAAGAGTAAACAAATACGATTTTCCAAAGCTGGCGCCAATGGCACTAACCGAATTTCTTTCTTCGTAAAACCCGTTACGACACCTGAACCAGAAGCATAAGCATTGGTTTCTACCAACAAATTCATCAAGGTTCCACGATCCGTAGTATGAATGACCGATTCCTGTTCAGGAATTTCAACTAAATCTTCAGAAAAATAGGAAAAATTGCTTCCTTCTTGATTAAAGCGAACTTGTGGATAGGGAACTAATTCCTCTAAATGAATTTCTTTTTGCTTGGCTAAAGGATGATGATTTCCTAAAAAAATGTGTGTATTAAAAGTACTAATTACCTCGTAGGCTAGATTAGCTTGTTCTAAATACCGTTCAATACTGACACTATTTTGTTCATTTAAATAAATAATCCCCAATTCACTGTGAAATCCTTTGACGTCTTCAATTACTTTTAAGGTTGTGGTTTCAAAGACACGAAAATCTTTATATTGATCCCCATACTTTTTAAGAACTTTGGCAATTACCTCACCTAAAAAATCGTAATGTTGTGAAGAGATGGAGAATCGTTCGCTGGTCACTGTCTCGCGATAGCGATTTTCCAATAACTCCATTTGAACTAAGACTTTCTCTGCTTGTTCTAAAAAAACCATTCCTTCTTCTGTTAAAAAAGCGCCCTTATTGGTACGTAAAAAGAGGGAAATTCCTAGTTCTTCTTCTAATTCCCGAATACTATTTGACAAGCTAGGTTGTGTAATAAATAGTTTTTTGGCTGCTTCCCGAAAACTCCCATTGTTAGCTATGGCAGCAACATACTTCATTTGTTGAATATTCAACACTTTTTCCTCCACACACTAATCATTTGAAAAATAAATCTTACGCCCATTCAACGGCTGAAGGGGCCGATTGTTAAAGGCCAACATACCTTCCTTGATCTTATTTAAAAAAGCTTGATCCATTTTTTGAATGGTATCAAATACAAACCATTTCACTGGACCCTTAGTTGGCGGTGTTGTTAACGAGCCTACATAATGGTAGTGTAGACGCTCCTCTGGTAAAAAGATTGACGGATTAAACCATTGTTGGTGCGTGCCGTTTTCCCAGTCCATCGGATGATTCGCTTCTGAAAAACGATTTTCTTCCTCTGTGATGGTAAACAGGCAACCGACAACTAAATTTTCGCCAGCATCATTCATATGAACCAAATGGAATTCTAGCGGATACTGCTTTCCCGACAGCAAATGTTCGCTAGGCATATGAAAATGGATATCGGTTAAATGATACGCAACATTTTCAAACATTACGTAACTTTCCGTATTTGGTGGTACAAAATGAAACGTATTTTTGAATTCTTTTTCAGTGAATTCTTCTTTTTTATAATGAAACGTAATCTGAGAATTTACTGTCTCAGCACTTTCTTTTTCTAAAGCAATTGGCGATTGATAAGCAAACTTAGCACCTTCTGCAAACCAGTCACATAGCGTATGCCAATGTTCCGGTCCATCGTTGCCTGTATAGCTCCATTCAACGTCCATATTTTTTATTTTTTTCATACACTCTTCCTTCATTTCCACATAGTAATCAGGTAAAACTCATGTTAAAACTCTATCCTAACATCTTTTCTACGTCAAACAAAAGAACTTAGATCATTACGCTCCTCGGCAAATGACCTAAGTTCTCCTACCGTTAAATCTGGTTACTGAAAATGACACTAAAAATCAGACGACAAGAACTATCTTTAGTTCAACGTTTATTTGCCCCAGTTTTCAGGATCTTTTTTCCATTCTTGTAATAAGGTAACATCTTTTTCTTCGATATAATTTGCTTCTAATGCAGCATCAATTAAAGTTGAGTAATTGGTTAACGTTAGTAACGTCATCTGTTTATCTGCAAAATTTACCGTTCCTTTGGGTAACTCATAAGTGAAGATTGCCGCAACGCCTAAAACCGTTGCTCCTTCACGTTCCGCCGCTTCTGCCGCTTCTAACACGCTACCGCCGGTTGAAATTAAATCCTCGATAACTACCATTTTTTGTTCTTCAGAAATTCGGCCTTCAATTTGATTCCCTTTGCCGTGGTCTTTGGCTTTACTGCGGATATAAACCATTGGTAATCCTAAAATATCGGCTACCCATGCCGCATGTGGAATCCCTGCGGTAGCTGTCCCAGCAATCACTTCGACTTCTGGGAAAGTCTCTTTAATTTTTGCCGCTAAGCCTTCTGCAATTTCTTTACGCACAGCAGGATAACTCATCGTGATACGGTTATCACAATAAATCGGGCTTTTTATGCCACTAGCCCAGGTAAACGGCTCATTAGGGTTTAAAAATACCGCTTCAATATCTAATAAATCTTTGGCAATCTTTTTTGCTACTTTTGTCATGTTACTTTCCGCTCCAGTCTTTTTTGATTTCTTGATAGGCTTCATAAGGATTTTCTGCTTGGGTAATAGGTCGGCCAACAACGATATATGTGGACCCGATTTCGCGAGCATGTTGCGGCGTAACGACCCGTTGCTGGTCACCTACCGCACTTCCCGCTGGGCGAATACCAGGTGTTAAGCAAATAAACGTCTGCTTGGTTGCTTCTTGAATACCACGTGCTTCTAAGGCCGAGCAAACCACTCCATCCAGACCCGCTTTTTCCGCACATTTAGCATAATGAATGACACTTGTCTCTAAAGAAACGTTGATTAATTGATCGTGGTGCATCTCTTCTTCACTAGTAGAAGTCAACTGGGTTACAGCAATTAACTCAGGAACCTTAGCGCCTGGCTGAGTCCCTTTGATTAGACCTTCCTTAGCTGCTTGCATCATTCGAACGCCCCCTGCTGCATGGACATTGGTAATGGCAACGCCTAATTTTGCTAAATTTGTCATCGCTTTTTCCACAGTATTCGGAATATCATGTAATTTTAAATCCAAGAAAACATCATGTCCTTGTTCTTTAAGCCAGCGAACAATCGCTGGTCCTTCTGCGTAAAAAAGTTCCATCCCCACTTTAACAAACAAGGCTTCTTCCTTAGGAAATTTTTCTAAAAAAACAGCCACTTCTTTTTGCGTGGGAAAATCTAACGCAATAATTGGTCTATCGTGCATTTTACTGCCCCTCTCTCACTTCTTTAATTAATTGTTCCAACGATTCAATACCTAACTCTTCCATTCGCTTAGGTAATCCGTCAATCAACTTCGGACAAATATATGGATCTGTAAAGTTGGCCGTACCAACACCGACAGCGCTAGCACCTGCCATGAACATTTCCAAGACATCGTCCACTGTTTGAACACCGCCCATTCCAATAATTGGCAACTGAGAAACACTGGCGACTTGTCGGATTAAGCGAATGGCAACAGGTTTAATGGCTGGGCCAGATAGTCCACCAGTTTGATTGGCTAAAATAGGTTTTCTCGTTTTTAAATCAATGCGCATCCCTAGCAATGTATTAATCATAGAAAAACCGTCTGCGCCCCCTGCTTCAATTGCTTGGGCGATCGGCACAATGTCCGTTACGTTTGGTGATAGTTTAACATAAATCGGAACAGAGGCGACTTTTTTGACTGCTTGTGTTAATTGAAAAGCAACCTCTGGATCTGTACCAAAAGCTATGCCGCCATGTTTCACATTGGGACAGGAAATATTCAGTTCAATTGCTTTGACGTTAGGCGCTTGCCCAATTTTTGCGCAAACAGCCACATAGTCTTCTTCGCAAGCACCTGCAACATTTGCGATAATCGGTAAGTTAGGGTATTTTTCTAATTTCGGTAATTTTTCTTGCATAACCACGTCTAAGCCTGGATTCTGCAATCCAATGGCATTTAGCATACCACTAGGTGTTTCAGCTACACGTGGTGTGGGATTTCCATATCGTGCTTGGGGCGTTGTTGCCTTAATCATAATTGAACCTAATTGATCAAGGTCATAATAGTTAGCATATTCTTCCCCGAACCCAAAGCAACCACTGGCGGGAATAATTGGATTTTTTAATGTTAAACCTGGAATTGAAACAGCTAAAGGATTTTTCATCATAAGATAACCTCACTTGCTTTAAAAATCGGACCTTCATCACAGACCTTGACACTTTTTGCTCCAGTAGTGTCTCCTTTTTTATGGCAAACGCAGGCATAGCAAGCCCCAATTCCACAGGCCATCCGTTCTTCTAAAGAAAGGTAAACGTGTGGATGTGTTGGAAATAAAGAATCAATTGCTTTTAACATACCATTCGCACCACATGCATAAACTGCATCAGGGATCCGTCCTTTTGCTAACGCTTCTGACAATAAACGGCCCACGTTGCCATGAGCGCCAAACGAGCCGTCATCTGTGGCAAAATGTGTTTCTCCTAATGCCATAAATTCTTGTTGGTAATAAGAAACCTCTTTTGATGCATAACCAAGAAAATGAATCACTTTCACGCCTTTTTCATTGAGTTGCTTTGATAATTCATACAATGGGGGAATCCCGATTCCTCCGCCAACGATAAAAGCAGTTTGACCAGCTGCTACGGTAGTTATATCAAAGCCGTTTCCTAAAGGACCTAAAATATCTAATTGTTCACCAGCCTTCATGGTGGCAAACACTTCCGTTCCAGCGCCTTCGACTCGATAAATCAAACGACAGGTTTCGTTCGAATGATCAATTTGGTTGATGCTAATCGGTCGCCGCAAAAGTAAATCTGCACGCGGAACCTTGATATGCACAAACTGTCCAGGTCGTGTCATCTCTTTCACTAACTCGCCTTGTAAGTCTAACTGATAAATCCGTGGCGCTAACTGTTTTTGAGCTACAATGGTCATCATTTCTTGCTTTCTCTGCATCAGTATCCTTCACTCCTTTATTCTCTGATTCCCCTATAAATGATTTTCTATTTCTTCGTAAAAGAATCTGGAACAGTCCTCCTCAGACGATTGTTCCAGATTTTTGCTTAAATGGCTTCTGTCGTAAAGGCTCTTGATTCTAAAACTTTTAAAATCGCATTCGCTGTGTCAAGTGAGGTAAACAATGGAATCCCATGTTCGACTGCTTCCCGACGGATTGAAAACCCATCTTGGTTGGCACTGGAACGATTTTTATCCATGGTATTGATTACCACTTGTGCATTCCCATTACGAATGACATCCAGCACGGTTTCCCCTTCAGGATTAGAAATTTTCGTCACTTTCTTAACAGGCAACTGATGCTTCGCTAAAAAGTCAGCGGTTCCTTCCGTTGCGACTAAACTATAGCCAATTGCTGAAAAACGCTTAGCAATTTCTAACGCCTCTTCTTTTGTTTCATCAGCAATGGTGAAAAGTACAGCCCCATAACTTGGCAAATGCAAGCCAGATGCTTCAAAGGCTTTATACAAGGCTTTTTCTAAATAATAATCACTACCCATAACTTCCCCAGTTGATTTCATTTCAGGCCCTAAGTACGTATCTACTTTTTGTAGTTTCGTAAAGGAGAATACAGGGGCTTTCACATGAACTTGTTTACTTTCAGGGTATAACCCATCTTGATATCCTAGGTCAGTCAGTTTCTCACCAAGAATCGCTTTTGTAGCAACTTGGGCCATCGGAATCCCTGTGATTTTACTTAAGAAAGGAACTGTTCGACTCGCACGAGGATTCACTTCAATCACATAAACACGATTTTCATGAATAACAAATTGAATATTCATCATGCCTACACAGTTTAAACCAAGTGCCAGTTTTTTTGTATAATCGGCAATCGTTGTTTGAATTTCTTGAGAAAGATACTGCGGTGGATAAACCGCCATTGAATCACCAGAATGCACGCCAGCTCGTTCAATATGTTCCATAATCCCTGGAATTAGTACTGTTTCACCATCACAAATGGCATCAACTTCACATTCCTGTCCCAATAAATAGCTATCAACCAAGACAGGATGTTCTGGAGAAGCTTTGACTGCGTATCGCATATAATCTTCCAAATCCTTTTGATTTTCGACAATTTCCATTGCACGACCACCTAAAACATAACTTGGACGCACTAAAACGGGATAGCCGATACGATCAGCAATCACGACTGCTTCTTCTGCACTTGTGGCCGTATCTCCTGGTGGTTGAGGAATCGCTAACTCTTGCAAAGCTTGTTCAAATAAATCACGATTTTCCGCACGATCTAAATCTTCAATCGTTGTTCCAAGAATTTTAACGCCTTGTTTTGTGAGCGGCTCAGCTAAATTAATCGCTGTTTGTCCACCAAATTGGACGATCACGCCAATCGGATTTTCTAAATCAATCACATTCATGACGTCTTCTAAAGTTAATGGCTCAAAGTATAATTTATCAGAAACAGAGAAATCTGTTGAAACTGTTTCAGGATTACTATTCATAATAATTGCTTCATAACCAGCCGCTTGGATCGCTTTGACAGAATGAACCGTTGCATAATCAAACTCGACCCCTTGACCAATGCGAATGGGACCAGAACCTAATACTAGTACAGAAGGCTTTTTCGAAACATTGCTTTCGTTTTCCACTTCATACGTGCTATAAAAATAAGGCGTGTGTGATTCAAACTCTGCAGCACACGTATCGACCATTTTATAGACGGGCACAATTTGATTGGCTCTGCGGAAGTCAGCAATGGCTTGTTCTGTTTGTCCCCAAAGTGCCGCAATTTTCCGATCAGAAAAACCATTTTGTTTGGCTTCTTTCAAGACAGCTACGTTGTCCACGTGACTTTCAAGGGTCGTTTCAATTTCGATAATGTGTAAAAGTTTATCCAAGAAGAATAAATCAATTTTCGTTAAACTTTGTAATTCTTCGATGCTATATCCTCTGCGAATGGCTTCTGATAAGTAGAACAATCGATCATCTTGCGCATGAACCATTTTCTTCGTTAATTCCAGATCACTGACATGACTTAGTTCTGCTAATTCGTTGTGATAAGCACCAATTTCTAAAGAACGAACTGCTTTTAATAAGGATTCTTCAATATTGCGGCCAATTGCCATGACTTCCCCGGTTGCTTTCATTTGCGTTCCTAGTTCTCGAGCACCTTTTTCAAATTTGTCAAAAGGCCAACGAGGAATTTTGGAAACAACATAGTCCAAAGCCGGTTCAAATTCGGCATAAGTGGTTCCAGTAACTGGATTTTTCATTTCATCTAATGTTAAACCAACAGCAATTTTTGCGGCTAACTTCGCAATGGGATACCCTGTGGCTTTACTAGCAAGTGCAGATGAGCGAGAAACACGAGGATTCACTTCAATCACATAATAATTAAAGCTATGCGGGTCCAAAGCTAATTGAACATTACAGCCACCTTCAATTTTTAATGCACGAATAATTTTCAAGGACGCATCTCGCAACATTTGGTATTCATAATCTGATAAGGTTTGACTCGGAGCAAAAACAATCGAATCCCCAGTGTGAATGCCGACAGGATCAAAGTTTTCCATGTTACAAACCACAATCGCATTATCAGCCGAATCACGCATCACTTCATATTCAATTTCTTTAAAACCAGCAATACTTTTTTCAATTAAACATTGTGTAACTGGTGATAATTTCAGACCGTTTTCGGCGATCTGACGGAGTTCTTCTTCCGTATCACACATGCCGCTGCCTGTTCCACCTAAAGTAAATGCGGGACGAACGATAATTGGATAGCCAATTCGTTTGGCAAAAGCCACGGCTTGTTCCACCGTATTGACAATTTCACTTTCTGGAATCGGTTGTTCTAATTCTTCCATCAATTGTTTAAATAAATCACGGTCTTCCGCTTGGTCAATCGCACTGAGCTTTGTTCCTAGCAATTCTACATTTAGCTCATCTAAAATTCCTGATTCCGATAATTCCATCGCCATATTTAATCCAGTTTGACCACCTAATGTTGGTAGAAGAGCATCAGGACGTTCTTTTCGCAAAATTCTTGAAACAAATTCTAAAGTAATCGGTTCAATATAAACATGATCCGCGATTTCTTTATCGGTCATGATGGTCGCTGGATTTGAGTTTACTAAAACAACTTCATACCCTTCTTCTTTTAACGCTAAACAGGCTTGTGTGCCTGCATAGTCAAATTCTGCTGCTTGTCCAATAATGATTGGTCCTGAACCAATCACCATGATTTTCTTGATGTCCGTTCGTTTTGGCATTAGTTTTGCTCCTTCCATGCATCCATTAATTCCATAAATTCGTCAAATAAATGAAGACCATCGTGCGGTCCTGGAGCCGCATCTGGGTGATATTGCACAGTAAAAGCTGGATAATCTCGATGACGCACGCCTTCAACCGTTCCATCATTGACTTCCACGTGGGTCACAAGTAATTTTTCTGGATCAATTGTTGCTTCATCTACGGCATATCCGTGGTTTTGTGAAGTGAAATCAATGCGCCCTGTTGCAATTTCTCGTACAGGATGATTCAAACCGCGATGTCCAAACTTCATCTTATACGTATCCGCACCATTCGCTAATGAAAATAACTGATGACCTAAGCAGATGCCGAAAATTGGAACTTTTCCTTGGATTGCTTGAATCATTTCAATAGCTTCAGGCACATCTTTGGGATCTCCAGGCCCATTTGTCAACATGACACCATCGGGACTTAATTCTAAAATCTCTTCGGCCGTTGTATTATAAGGCAACACGGTTAAGTTGCATTGCCGTTTTGATAATTCTCGCAAAATACTATGTTTCAACCCAAAATCAACGACGACTACATTACGCCCAATACCTGGACTCGGATAAGGCTTAGTGGTGGAGACTTGTGCCACTTGATTTTTCGGCATGACTGTCGCTTTTAATTGATCAAACGCATGCGGCAAATCATCCACGGCATCAATGATGCTCCCTTTCATTGTTCCAGCTGATCGTAATTTACGAGTCAGCGCACGGGTATCAATTCCTGAAATTCCCGGAATCCCTTTGCGCTTTAAAAATTCATCCAAGGTCATTTGTTGACGCCAATTTGAAGCAACCCGCGCATGCTCTTTAACAATGACACCTTTACAGGTTGGTGCAATGGATTCATAATCATCTCGGTTGACCCCGTAATTTCCAACTAATGGATACGTAAAAGTAATCATTTGTCCATTAAAACTTTGGTCAGTAATTGCTTCTTGGTAACCTGTCATGCCAGTAGTAAAAACAACTTCTCCTACTACATTGCCTTCTGCACCAAACGCTTTTCCTTCAAATACTGTTCCGTCTTCTAAAATCAATAACCTTTTCAAACCTACTGCGCCTCCTCCGACCAAGCTAATGCTCCGTCAACAAATGTCATAAGTGTCTTTCCTTTGACTGTCCACCCTGTAAATGGTGTATTGACAGCCATTGATTCAAATGCTTCTGCATCAATTGGTGCAGCTGTTGCTAAGTCAAAAACTGCAATATCTGCTGGTGCACCAATTGTTAGTGTTCCTGCGTTTAATCCAAAAATTTCTGCCGGTTTCACTGCCATCCAATCAATCACTTGTTCTAATGTGAAAATGCCTGTTTCGACAAAGTTCGTATAAATCAATTGGAAGGCCGTTTCACTACCGACAATACCAAAAGGTGCGTTTAAAAATGATTGTTGTTTTTCTTCTAAACCATGGGGCGCATGGTCGGTAGCAATACAGTCAATCGTGCCATCTAACAAGCCGTCAATCAATGCTTGTCGATCTGCTAAACCACGTAATGGCGGGTTCATTTTCCAAAACCCTTCGTCACCAGGAATATCCTCATCGACTAAAATTAAATGGTGTGGCGAAACTTCGGCTGTTACGTGAATCCCTGCTTTTTTAGCATCTCGAATAACGCGCACGCTTTCTTCTGTTGAAACATGACAAACATGATAATGAACGCCTGTTTCTTTCGCTAAAGTAATATCCCGAGCAATTTGTGAAGCTTCCGTTGCACTTAAAATCCCTGGTAGGCCTAATTTCTTAGAAACTTCTCCTTCATGCATCACACCACCAAATAATAAAGATTCATCTTCCGTGTGCGCAACAAGCGCCATATTTAATGCAGCCGCTTCTTTCATGGCTAAGTACATCGTTCCTGCCGTTTGGACACCAACACCATCATTCGTAAATGCAAAGGCGCCCGCTTCTTTTAAGGCCTTCTGATTGGTTAAAACTTCACTCCGTAGCTCTTCTGTAATGGGGGCATATTGTAAAACTTTTACGACTGCATCTTTTTGAATTAAGTCGTAAACCTCACTTAATTTTTCAGCCGTATCTGGTACTGGATTCAAATTGGGCATTGCGCAAACCGTAGTAAAACCACCGCGAGCAGCAGCTTTACTACCCGTTTTAATCGTTTCTTTATACGTAAAGCCTGGTTCTCTAAAGTGAACATGCACATCCACCAAGCCTGGCGTGATTAGTTGCCCGTTCGCATCAAACACTTGCTCAAAATCTGCTTCGTCAAACGATTCTCCGATTGCGTGAATCACACCATTTTCTAGCCAAAGTGCTGCCTCAATCAATTGATTCTCTTTTTTGATGATTTTTCCATTCTTAATTAACGTCTTCATTTCTCCACCTAGGCCTTTCCATGTAAAATTGCTTCTAAAATTGCCATGCGCATAAAGACTCCGTTACTCATTTGCGCGACGATTCTTGATTGCAGACTTTCCACTAATTCATCTGCCAGTTCAACATCCCGATTGACTGGCGCTGGATGCATAATAATTGCGTGTTTCTGTAAACGAGTTGCCCGTTCGTTGGTTAAACCATATTCCAAATGATAGCCTTCTTTTGAAAAACTTTCCTTACCATCATGACGTTCGTGCTGCACGCGAAGCAACATCATCACATCGACTTTTTCAACAATTTCATCTAATGCCACATATTGTCCATAGACATCAAACTGATGATCATACCACTCTTCTGGACCTGAAAAATAAATTTCAGCGCCTAAACGGTTTAATAACTGCATATTTGATTTAGCAACGCGAGAATGTGTAATATCTCCCACAATCGCCACTTTCAAGCCTTCAAATCCACCAAATTCTTCATAAATGGTCATCAGATCCAATAAACATTGTGTAGGGTGTTGTCCACTCCCGTCCCCACCGTTAATAATAGAACATTGAATCGTTTTACTTTGAATCAATTCATCGTAATAATTTTCTTTACCATGACGAATGACTGCTACATCTACACCAATTGCCGACATCGTTAGTACTGTGTCGTATAACGTTTCTCCTTTTTGAACAGAACTTCTACTTGCTTCAAACTCAATCACTTCTAAGCCTAATTTTTTCTCAGCTACCTCAAAACTTTTATGTGTTCGAGTACTATTTTCAAAAAACAAGTTTGTTGCAAAATATTGACGTTCTTCTGGGTGCCATTTTGCCCCCTGTTTAAATTCTCCTGCGCGACGGATTAACCCCATGACTTCACGGTCGGTTAAAGCCTCAGCAGTTAAAAGATGTTTTAAACTAATTCGTTCAGATGTAATAATCATTCGTCCAGTCCTCCTACTGTTCTTCGCTACGTGCGTTTTCCGGTAAAATTAAATTCAAAACAATTCCTAAGACGGTTGCTAATGCCATTGAAGACAATTCAAAGGTTCCTACTTTGAAGACTAAGCCACCAATGCCGATGACTAAAATTACTGAAGCAATCAATAAATTCTTTTTCTTATCAAAATTAATCTTATTATCGATTAAGATTTTCAAACCACTTGCGGCAATCACACCGAACAAGACGAAACTAATTCCTGAAATAACTGGTCCTGGGATACTTAGAATCAAGGCACTTAATTTCCCAACAAATCCTAAAGCTACAGCGAACACCGCGGCTCCACCAATTACGAAGACACTGTGTACTCTTGTAATTGCCAGCACGCCGATATTTTCACCATAACTTGTAACTGGCGGTCCACCAACAAAACCTGCTACAATTTGCGCTAAGCCATCTCCCATTAAAGTTTTAGATAAGCCTGGGTCTTGGAAAAAGTTGCGCTTGGTTAATTTATTCAAGACCATTAAATGACCAATATGTTCTGTCATTGTTACAAAAGCAATTGGTGCCATTGTTGTAATAGCATTTAAATACAATTTCGGTTCATATTGAACAAAAGGTACTTCAAAATTCGGTAAAGCAAACCACGCAGCTTCTTTAATAGGGGTTAAGTCAATAATTCCGAAAGCTAAAGCGACCAGGTACCCACTAACAATTCCCAAAAGAATTGGAATTAATCCTAGGAAGCCTTTGAAAAACATGTTGTAAAAAATGGTTAAGCCTAAAGTAATCAAGGCTACGGCAATATATTTAAAATCATAAACGTTGTTGTTATACATTGCGTTATTTGCGGCATTAGCTGCCAAGCCTAAACCGATAACCATCACGACAGGTCCTACAACGATAGGCGGTAAAATTTTATCCAACCAGTCGGAACCAATTTTTTTAATGATTAATGAAACGATTAGGTATACCAAGCCGGTTGTCATAGCACCTTGGGCAATGGCTGGATAACCATCACTCTTCATTAACATCTGCATCGCTGCAATAAAAGCAAAGCTACTGCCAAGATAGGCGGGGATTTTTCCTTTTGTAGTAATCAGATAGACCATTGTTCCTAATCCTGAACTGACTAACGCAATCCCTGGGTCAATTCCCACTAAGATTGGTACTAAAACCGTTGCACCAAACATCGTAAATAAATGTTGTAAACTTAGGCCAACCCAGTGAAAAGCTTGCGGTCTGTCTTTAATATCTAAGACTGCATCCTCATTTCGAAATTCTTTTTCTGACAACGTTGTTCACTCCTTTTTATTCGTTTCCTTTACTGATCATAATACGATCTGCGCCGTCACGCTCTTCCATTTCCACAATAATTTCCTCAGTTTTTGATGTTGGAATATTTTTTCCTACATAATCGGCACGAATCGGTAGTTCCCGATGCCCACGATCTACTAAGACTGCTAAAGAGATTTTTCTCGGACGACCTAAATCCATAACAGCGTCCATCGCAGCACGAATGGTCCGGCCCGTGTACAAGACATCATCCACTAAAATAACTTCTTTACCTTCAATTGAGACTGGTACGTCAGAAGAATGTAATTCAGGTTCCTCCATATCTTTCACATCATCACGATACAAAGTAATATCTAATTCACCAACTGGCACGTCAATCTCTTCTAATTGTTTTAAGCGTTCGGATAGACGTTGTGCAATGTATATCCCACGTGTTTTAATTCCTACTAAAACAATGTCTTGAATTCCTTTGTTTCTTTCAATAATTTCATACGAGATTCGAGTAAGCGCTCGTTTCATTGTGACTGCGTCAACAACTTCTTTCTTTGGCATAATAATTTCCTCCTCATTTCTTTTTTATCTACGTCCTCGCTGTCTTGGGGTCAGCGATTCTTCCTTCAATTGAGCAGCTGAAAAATAAGTGGATTTTTATTGAAATTGTCCTGTTATTTTTTCCAACAAAAAATCCTCCTACCCGTATGAGGATAGGAGGATGTTGGTTACAGTTTAAAAAGGTACAAGGGTACCATGTAGCCCACACAACTTACTAACTAAGCGCACCTAGTGTTCTTTTGCATGATTCCTTCTTAGCCTCACGGGACTAAACTTAAAGGTTACAGTTATTTAGTTATTTTTCTTCTTAAAAAAGAGTTTACCTCTTCTTCAGAAAAAAATCAATGATTATTTCTTAATTGGTGTAAAGTTTTTTCAAAAACTTCTGGTAAAGGTGCTTCAAAGACTAATTGTTCACCTGTAGTAGGATGTGTAAAGCCTAATAACTTCGCATGTAAAAATTGTCCATTGCCAGGCAATGTTTTTTTCGGTCCATACAATGGATCTCCAGCTAATGGATAACCGATATATTTCATGTGAACACGGATTTGATGTGTCCGGCCTGTTTCTAGTTGTAATTCAACTAAGGTAAATGCATCAAAACGCTCTAAAACAGTAAAATGCGTGACTGCTTCTTTACCGCCTTCAATGACCGCTTGCATTTTACGGTCAACCTTGGAACGACCAATAGGCGCATTTATTTCTCCCTTATCGTGAGGAATAACACCGTGGACCAAGGCAACGTATTTACGTAACGATGTTTTTTCTTTTAGCTGTTTCGCTAATGATTCATGGGCTTGATCATTTTTAGCCACCATCAATAGCCCCGAAGTATCTTTATCAATTCGATGAACAATTCCGGGTCGCACCACATCATTAATCGCCGATAAGTGATCCGCATGATGAAGTAACGCGTTCACTAATGTACCATTGGGATGCCCTGCCGAAGGATGAACAACCATGCCTTGAGGTTTGTTGACGACAATCACATCATTGTCTTCATAAACAATGGTCAAAGGAATATCCTCTGCTACCATATCTAGCACTTCTGGTTCAGGAATTGTTACCACAATTTCATCGCCTGCTGTAACTTTGTAATTTGCGCGGACCGTTTCACCGTTAACTGTTACGTGTTTTTCTTTTAACCATTGTTGAATTTGCGAGCGGGAATGATTGGGTAAATGTTCACTTAATACTTTATCAATCCGGCCTTTTTCTGTTTGAATCGTTACGTTAATTTGTTCCATTTTTGCCTTCCTTTGCTGCTTTTTCATCTAAAATCAAATAAATAAATATACAAATAACGCCGACCACTAACGTACTATCTGCAACATTAAAAATAGGAAAATTCATAAAATCCGTTTGGAGCATGTCCACCACGTAGCCTAAACGTACACGATCAATAAAATTCCCAATGGCACCTGCTAAGACAAAAGATAAACCTACAGAATACCAGATACTTTTTTTATAATTCTTAATTAATAAATAAATAATCACGACACTAACAATTACTGTGATGACATAAAAGAATATCATCTTTCCTTCTAATAAGCTCCAAGCGGCTCCGGTATTTCTTAAATGGGTCAGCGACAAAAATCCAGGAATGAATTCTTTTGTTTCACCCAAAGAAATGTTTTGGACCGTCAAATATTTGCTCCATTGGTCAAGCCCTACTAATAAGGCACTGATTAAAAAATATACTACTAACAATCGCGTCATTCCTTTTCTCTATGAATACTTGCTAAATCTCTTGGTCGAACAATGCCTACTAACTCACCATTAGGATGGCCACTTTTACTAATAAGCACAGCTTCTAAGCGTGGCTGCTCCCGAAACATTTGTTCAACTTCAAAAACGGTTGCTTCAATTGAAACAAATTGATAGTTGCTGCGTTTATAATTTGATGCCAACAATTCTCGCACCGTTCGGTTGGCAATGTGAACTTCGCCTTTGGTGCTCTCAATGGCAAACCATACACCAATCCCTCGAACCGTGATTAATCCTTTAAATACACCTTTTTCATAAATCGGAAATTGAGAATATTGTTTTTTTGCAATAATCGTTAATAACGTTTCTAAAGAAGTGGTGATTTCAAAAGCTGTAACACGTTTCGCAAATTTAGGCACTACTTTTTCTGGTTTTGTTAAAGCTTGTTCAATCGTTTCAATTCGTTGAACTGCCCATTCGTTTGGCTCTGCAATTACAAAATCATCAGCAATTCGCTCATGAACGATGGCATTTCTTAACTGAGCCATTTGAAGCAAATCCTCTTCAAATTGAGCAATCTGTCCTTTTTCTTTTCGGGAAAGACGTCTTGTCATTTCACTGAATCCCATGTTGACAGGATTGTTCAGTCTCTCTCTCATCCACTTTTCAATGCGATTAAAGTGTGCTAAAAATGTATCTGCTCGTTCCCCCATAGTCGTTGCTCCTTATAATAAACTACGCAATAAATTTCCGTCATTATTTTTTATTGAGCTACTTTCAAGTATATACTAAAAATAGGTCTCAGGAAAGAGCGGCTTTAAAAGAGACCGCTCGCTTGACCCGTTTCGTCCACATCCATATTTAACGCAGCTGGAACTTTCGGCAAGCCAGGCATCGTTAAAATGTCACCCGTTAACGCCACGATAAACCCTGCACCGATTTTTGGAACTAGCTCACGAATCGTAATCGTAAATCCTTCTGGCCGTCCTAATTTTTGAGGATCGTCAGAAAGTGAATACTGTGTCTTCGCCATGCAAATTGGTAATTGATCCCAACCATTTTTTGTAAAGTCTGCGATTTGTTTTTGCGCTTTCGGAGAAAAAATCGCCTGTTCCCCGCCGTAAATCGTTTGTACAATGGCTTGAATTTTTTCTTCAATAGTTTGGCGAGGATTATATAAAGGCTGAAACTGTTTTGTATTGGCTTCAATCTCTGCTACTACTGTTTCCGCTAGATTCGTGCCACCTGCGCCACCTTGCGCCCAAACACTTGTTAACTCGACGGGCACGCCTAACGCTTGGCAAGCTTCTTTCAACAGTTGAATTTCCTTCTCTGTATCCTGTGTAAATTCATTAATTGCAACAACTACTGGTACATCATAACGTTGCATGTTTTGAATATGTTTTTCTAAGTTGGTAAAGCCTTTTTGTAACGCTGGTAAATTTTCTTCTGCTAACTGATCTTTCGCCAAACCGCCATGCATTTTCAACGCGCGAATCGTTGCCACAATCACAACGGCATCGGGTGCTTTTCCTAAAGAAGGTACTTTAATATCTAAAAATTTTTCGCCACCTAAGTCGCCACCAAAACCTGCTTCTGTTACGACATAATCCCCTAGATGCAAAGCCGTTTTTGTCGCTAAAATACTGTTACATCCATGAGCGATATTGGCAAAAGGACCACCGTGAACAAAAGCTGGAGTTCCTTCAATCGTTTGAACTAAATTAGGTTTTAAGGCGTCTTTTAATAATAAAGTCAGGGCACCTGCCACGTTTAAATCTTTAACCGTCACCGGCTCTCTTTGGTCATTATAGGCGACAATAATCCGACTTAAGCGTTCTTTTAAGTCCGTTAAATTTTGCGCTAAACAAAGAATCGCCATAATTTCGCTCGCCACAGTAATATCGAAACCGTCTTCTCTTGGTACACCTTGGAAAGGACCGCCTAAACCAACAACGACCTGTCTGAGCGCACGATCATTTAGATCCACTGCCCGTTTCCAAATCACCCGTCGAGAATCAATCTTTAATTCATTTCCTTGCTGTAAATGATTATCTAGTAACGCAGCTAAGGCATTATTGGCTGTCGTAATCGCATGCATATCACCAGTAAAATGCAAATTGATTTCTTCCATTGGTAATACTTGTGCGTAACCGCCACCTGTTGCGCCACCTTTAATCCCC
Source organism: Enterococcus sp. DIV1090 (assembly GCF_050537975.1). Lineage (NCBI taxonomy): Bacteria > Bacillati > Bacillota > Bacilli > Lactobacillales > Enterococcaceae > Enterococcus > Enterococcus sp. DIV1090. Next base: position 1,536,480 of record NZ_CP172917.1, read on the forward strand.
ATCACAGGACCTAATGATGGTTCTCTTAGGGCAATAACTGTTTTTTTATTGATTTGATTTAATGCATCTCCTAAACCAATGGTCACGGTTGACTTTCCTTCTCCTGCTGGTGTTGGATTAATCGATGTAACGAGGATTAATTTACCTTCTGGTTGCGCTTCTAAGGATTGAAGCGTTGGAAAATCTATTTTCGCTTTGTATTTTCCATAAAGTTCGAGCGAATCTTCTGAAAGACCGATTGTTTCGGCAATCTCTTGAATAGGTTTTAATGTTGCTGCTTGTGCAATGTTAATATCTGTCTTCATAACGGACCCCTTTTCAATTCTTTATCGTCTTTGTGACACATTGTTTCTTTTAAATTATAGCTTGTATTGAATAGAATGGCTAGAATAACCTTTTTTAAACAACCCAACCATTGACGTTTGGTAGCCTTTTCTCGTATAATGAAAGTGTCTTTACAAATCTAAAAGGAGCGTGAATTGGATGCAAAAAGGAATTGTCAAATGGTTCGATAACAGAAAAGGTTATGGTTTTATCGTTTACAACGAAGAAGATGAGATTTTTGTCCACTTCACTGCTATAGAAGGTGACGGATTCAAATCACTTGATGAGAATCAATCTGTAGAATTCGAGATAATGGAAGGCAATCGTGGGCTACAAGCAGCACATGTCAAAAAAATAGATAACTAAAAAAGCTGAACCAACAGCGCTTAGCTCCAAAAAGTAAGTAAACGTAGCGTTTGTTTCAGCTGATTATTTTAAGATTTTGAGAGTGGGTCACCAGTCGTTTCGACTTATGACTCACTCTTGTTTTTTTCTTCTTTTTTATGAAGGCCCAAAGAATGATCTTCTGCTACCTTCAATTCAGGCTTTTTTACCTTAAGTGCCTCAAGAAATAACGGAATCGTTTTCTTTTTCATTAAAAAGACTTTTGAGCCTTCCTTAAATTCTGAGGAAAAAATTTCGATGCTTTTTTCATTGTAGGTTACTTTTTCTATCTGAGAAAGCGGAAGTGCTTTTTTACGAAACCATAAAACATCTCTGACAATTAAAGATGTTTCTGTCATGTTAAAAGACCGCGCAATTCCTAGATAAGCAAACACAAAAAATGGAACCATCACCAGATTACTAATCAAGTAAGGACCATTATTTTCCAATGCTAAAATTAAACTAATAAATAATATACAAAATGTGCAAGACCAGTAAATAATTGTTGATGCTAATTCTGGCTGCCAATAAAATTTCTGTTTTTTCATAAAGTGCCCTCACTACTTCTGGATCAACGCCGCTAAATTTAAATATGTTATAATAGTAACATACTTTTTTTAAGAACAAAAAGAAATTAGGAGTAATTTTATGTTAAGAATTTATGTAGATGCTGCAACAAAAGGCAATCCAGGTGAATCTGGCGGCGGTATCGTTTACCTCACCGACCAATCGCGGCAACAATTGCATGTGCCTTTAGGCATTGTTAGTAATCACGAAGCCGAATTTAAAGTGCTGATTGAAGCTTTAAAACAAGCGATTGCCAATGAAGACAATCAACAAACCGTTCTTCTCCACTCAGATAGTAAAATTGTTGTCCAAACAATTGAAAAAAACTATGCTAAAAATGAAAAGTACCAGCCTTATTTAGCAGAATATCAACAACTAGAAAAGAATTTTCCTTTGCTCTTAATCAAATGGCTACCTGAAAGTCAAAACAAAGCGGCCGATATGCTTGCACGGCAAGCATTACAAAAATTTTATTCCAATAAAAAGTAGCACTGTTTACTTAATGCTTTTCCTTTATTAATTTGATAATTAAACACGTGGAGCAAAAATCCCTAGCGATTTTTGCTCCACGTTTAAAAACAGATAAACGGTTCTGTCTCGACTTCTTCTTATAGCCACTTATTCTTTTGTCGTTATTTCCGCAAATTGTCCATTGGTTAGCGAAAGGATTGCTTCAGGAGCTAATTCAATTTGCATGCCACGTTTGCCTGCAGAAACAATAATTGCAGAATATTGTTGAGCTTTTTCAGCCAAATAGGTGGGAAATTGTTTTTTCATCCCAATTGGTGAACAGCCCCCACGAATATAGCCTGTGGTTGCTTCTAAATCTTTTAAGTGAAGCATTTCTACCTTTTTGTTGCCACTAGCTTTCGCTAATTTTTTTAAATCTAATTCTTGATTACCAGGAATGACAGCCACGACTGGACCTGTTTTATTACCTACTGTAACCAAGGTTTTAAAAATTCGTCCTTTGTCAATACCTAAACTTTCAGCGACACTTTCTGCACTTAAATGATCTTCACTCCAAGCGAATTCATATTCTTTATATGGTACTTTATGTTGTTCTACCATGCGCATCGCATTCGTTTTTTGTTGTGTTTTTTTCTTTGCCACTTTTTTCACCTTCTGAATCACTTGTTTTGTTCGAATGTCTTTAAATAATTTCTTAATACTTGTACGGATAGTTGGCCTGGTGCAGACGCTTGCTGGGCGGAGCCAAAAGTTAGTGCCGATCCGAACAGTTGACCTGTTACGCGACTAATCATCCCTAACTGTCCCATTGACATAGTAACGATTGGGACGGATGCATAATGGGTGTACATTTCATTGGTTGCTGAAAGTAACGTAAGTACATCTGTCGCATCTTGTGGCATCACAGCTATTTTACAAATATCCGCCTGACGCATTTGCATTTGGCGTAATCGCGCGACAATCTCCTCTTGCGACGGTGTTTTCTGAAAGTCGTGATTACAGAGAACAATTTTAATCCCCATCTTTTTAGCTTCGTGAATTAACGTATCTGCCGCCAGCGGATTCGCAAATAATTCAATATCCAATAAATCCAACGCACCCTTTTTCACTAATTCATGATACAAAGCAAAATAATTTTCCTCGGAAAAAGCCATTTCGCCGCCTTCTTTTTGTGTACGAAAAGTTAACAATAACGGTTTTTGCCCCAACCGTTCCATTACTTGTTGTGAAAGATTACATACATCGGAAAAATCAGCGACATTTTCATAATAGTCTAAACGCCATTCCACCAAATCACAATCTAGTGTTTGGCTCGCCGTTGCTTCGGCCAAAATATCCTCGGCTGTTGGAGCAACAATGGGCACCACAATTTTGGGATTCCCTTCACCTATTCGCACATTTTTGACTATAACTGGCTTCACAGTTCCACCTAACTTCCTCGTTTGTTTTTCTCTCTTCATATCATACCATTTCTATTCTTTTTTGCAATTTAAAGAGCTACAAAGACACCTAGAATTAGGAATTTCCTAACACTAAATGCCTTTGTTTGGGTTATTTAACTCTTTCAGTTGTTACGTTAAACTTCCGTACTTTGTAACTGATACATATCCGCATAAAGGCCACCTTCTGCCAGTAACGTTTCATGCGTTCCTCGTTCTACAATCTGCCCTTTGTCTAAAACTAAAATCAAGTTTGCGTCACGAATCGTCGAAAGGCGATGCGCAATCGCAATTGTCGTTCTCCCTTGACGCATTTTGGCTAATCCTTCTTGAATCAATCCTTCTGTTTCTGTATCAATATTAGCGGTTGCTTCATCTAAAACTAAAATTTTGGGATCAGTCACAATCGTTCGTGCAAACGAAATTAATTGACGTTGTCCGCTAGAATAACTCGCTCCTCGTTCAATGACTTTCGCATGATAGGTATTGGGTAACGTGTGGATAAATTTATCCGCCTGAACAAATTCCGCAGCCTGTTTAATTTGTTCATCTGTGATAGTTGGATTCAGTAAACGGATATTTCCAGCAATATCTCCATAAAACATGAAAGCATCCTGTAATACCAAGCCCATCTTTTCCCGTAATTCTGTCATGGGAAAATCACGAATGTCTCGATCATCAATTAAAATCTGCCCTTCATAAAATTCATAGAAACGCATGAGTACATTAATAATTGAACTTTTACCACTTCCTGTATGACCGACTAAAGCGACGGTTTCCCCGGGATTTGCAACAAAGCTAATATTTTTCAATACTTCGTTTTTGCCGTCATAAGAAAAAGTAACATTGCGAAATTCAATTTTCCCGCGAATAATTTCCCCACTCGCACCTACTGATTGTTGCGGCGTTAATTCTTCCGTATCCATAATTTTTAAAATACGGCTACCTGCGACAATCCCATCTGTAAAGATACTTAGAAAGTCCATCATTTGTGTCATCGGATTAAAAAAAGCTTGTACATACGTTACAAAAGCATAAATCATCCCCGCTTCTACAGGAGAATGTAAAGCATCGATGCCAAACATAGTTAAGGCCAATGCAATCGCCAACGTATACAACAAATTAATGATGGGACTTAATAATAACGAATTCATACGAATCATTGCTACTCGTGTTTTTAAATAATCATCATTGGTTTCCTCAAATTCTTTTTCCAAACGCTTTTCTTGGCGAAATTGTTGAATGATTTGCATACCAGAGATGTATTCATTTAGTTTGGTGTTTAATTGACTTAATTTTTCCCGCATACTGCGATATAATTTTGAACTAAATTTTTGGTAATACCAAATCACAACTAATAAAATTGGCAAGAAAATTAGACAATAAAATGAGATTTCTGGACTGAGTTGAAACATTGCAAAAAATGACGAGATTACGGCAAAAATTCCTGTAATCACCATTAGGAATACATACCAGAATTCAAACAATGTTTCTGTGTCATTTGTAACACGAGACACCGTCGAACCCGCTGGTGTTTGATCAAAATAACGCATACCTAAAGTGTGTAATTTTTCAAATAATTTCACTCGTATATATTGATACGTTTTTAAAGAAGCCATCGAATACAAATACCATTGGAAAAACCAAACAATACTTTTGACAATGACACCCAAAAAATAAATAGCAGCAAAAGTTAGAATCACTTGCATTGTAGCAGTTTTAGGCGTTAAATAATTATCCATAAAAACTTGAATGACTCTAGGCAAAAGAATATTGATAATTGATAAGCCAAATGCAAAGAGAATAGCTGTGTAAAACATGCGTCGAAACGGTTTGGCAAAACGAAACAAACGCTGAACAATCGTTAATTGTTCTTTCATCGGTAACTCTCTGGACCATTCGGATTGATACTTTTCTTCCATTAACTCTCACTTCCTTCAATTTTCGCTTCTAATTGCTGTTTTTCCCACATCCGCTGATACCAACCCTTCTGAGCCAGTAACTCTTGATGCGTCCCCCGTTCAATAATTTTCCCTTCATCCAACACTAAGATTTCTTTTGCATGCATGACACTACTTAAACGATGCGCTGTAATGATAGTGGTTTTTTCTTGGCGCGTTTCTTTTAGATTTGATAAAATCGCATCTTCAGTCTTCGCATCGACTGCAGATAAGGCATCGTCTAAAATTAACAATTCTGGTTCAACAATCAAGGCCCGTGCAATAGAAATCCGTTGTTTTTGTCCTCCAGAAAGCGAAACGCCACGTTCCCCAACCATTGTGTCATAGCCTTCAGGGAATGCTTTAATTTCTTGGTTAATAAATGCTAATGCTGCCGCTTGTTCAACTGCCGCTTGTTCCAAGTCTGGTTTAGCAAAACGAATGTTATCTCGTACCGTCATGGAAAAGAGAAAGTGGTCCTGTGGCACGTACCCCATTGCACCCATTAATGCATCTAATGTGTAATTTTTAATGTCATGTTTTCCAAAGGAAATCGTTCCTTGGTATTGGTCATATTCACGCATCAACAACTTCAAAATAGTGGTTTTACCAGCGCCTGTTTTGCCAACAATCCCCAAGGTTTCTCCTTCTTGCAACGAAAATTGGATATTTTCCAACGCCACCGTCTCTTCTTTTGGATAAGAAAAAGAATCAATCTTCATTGAAATTGTCCCTTGCGCCATTGTTTTGATGGCATCTTTTCGTTCGATAATATGCGTTTTTTCATGTAATAATTCGTTCACACGATCGTAACTAGCATTCCCACGTTCTAACACATTAAATAAGCGCCCAATCGCAAACATTGGCCAAACTAGCATCCCAATATAGGCAATGAAAGAGACCAACTGACCTAAACTAATCGTTCCTTCCATGATGAAACGACCACCAATAATAATTGTCAAAACATAAGAAACACCAATAATCAGCGTAATAAACGGATCAAATAGTGCATCTAAAAAGTTCGTTCGTTTATTTTTGACGATAGCATCATCAATTTTCTCTGTAAAATCAGCAAGATCTTCTTTTTCTTGCCCAAATGTTTTAATGACTTTAATTCCAGTAATACTTTCTTGTGTTTTATCATTAATCGCTGAAAAAGCAGCTTGTGAATCTCGAAAGGCATCATGCAACTTAGAACCTAGAACTCGTGAAGTGACGGCTAATAAAGGCAGCGGTAATAAAGCAATTAATGTTAAGCGCCAATCGACAAATAGAACCATTGCGATAATCGTTGTTCCTCCCGTAATCACAGAGTCGGCAAACGTTAAAATCCCAGCTCCAGCCACATTTTGGATGGCATTTAAATCATTGGTTGCATGCGCCATCAAGTCACCTGTCCGATATTTCTGATAAAAGATGCTATCCATTTTTGTGAAATGATGAAATAATTGAGTCCGTAGCTCTTTTTCCAAACGAGCGGCACTCCCCCAAATATGCATCCGCCAAATATAGCGAAAAAGATATTGGGCAAGCCCAGCACCAATCAAGAGTACAATCCACACGATAATTTTCGTTAAGCGAATTTCTTTGTTAACGATTTCATCTACAACGACGCCAATAACTTTGGGCGGGACTAATTGAACAAGAGCGACCATCATTAATGAGAAAACCCCAATAATATAACTTTTTTTCTCTTGCTTAAAAAACCAGCCTAATTTTTTGAATATGGACATTCAGTTGTCCCTCCTTTTACTTTGTTGTTCTACGAAGACTACTTTCGAGCTAGAAGGTTTCTTCGTTATTGTTGTTTTTGATTAAACGTCTCGCTCTTTTCCTCCTAGATTATCCTATTCTCCCGCAAAACAACAAAAAAACGGACTGAAAATCAGCCCGTTTTTACACTTATTCATGATTACCTGAATAACCTTTACTATTTTCCTTGGTTTTTCATTTGTTGCATCATTTGTCTAACCTTTTTCTCTGACGGTTTTTGACCCATTGATGCCATCATCATGCGTAACATATCCTCATTAACGGGAGGATTTTTTTTGAAATAATCTTGCATATATTTGCGTGCAAGGAAAAAGCCCCCTGCAGCGCCTACTAATAAAGCGATTACTGCGATTAATACTACCCAACCTGTTGCCATTGAAACTCTCTCCTCTCCGTATAGTTTTGCTCTCAATGAATTATTTTACTAGAAATAGCAAAAAAAGAAAAGTTCTTTTTGCGGGATTTCTCTTAAATAATGAAAAAAGTCTGATTTTTTTGCAAAATAGTGATTAAAAGTCAAAAATATACGCTCTTAAATGTCAATAGGACCTTTAAGAGCGATTGTTGCTTTAGTTTTGTCCTTGAATTTTTTCTAATAATTCTGGATCAAATGTTTGATTTTTTAACATCGCAATTTCAAAGCCGTAAGGGGCCTTTTTATTTTTTTTGTCTTCTCCGACATAAGGTGTTTCTAAAATTTTTGGTAAAGCAGTTAATTTTTCATGGTGAACCACACCGTTTAAAGCTTCAAAACCAATAGTGCCAAAGCCAATATTGGCATGACGATCTTTATGTGAGCCCATAGGATTTTTAGAATCATTCACATGAATAACTTTTAAACGATCCAATCCGATAATTTTATCAAATTCAACTAATACGCCATCAAAATCATCTTTTACATTATACCCTGCATCATTAATGTGGCAAGTATCCAGAGTGACAGAAAGCTTATCATTTAGCGTAACTCCGTCAATAATCGCAGCTAGTTCGTCAAACGTACGGCCGATTTCGGTTCCTTTACCAGCCATTGTTTCTAAAGCGATTTGAGGGATTTGCTCTTTCCACAAGACTTCGTTTAGACCTTTAACAATTTGTTTAATGCCGGCTTCTGGACCTGCACCAACATGCGCACCTGGATGTAACGTGATTTGCGTTGCTCCCAACGCTTGTGCTCGCTCAATTTCTTGACGCAAAAAGTCTACGGCAAAACCGAAATTTTCCGTTTTAATTGTATTACCTAAATTAATAATATACGGGGCATGAACGACGATATTACTTAAATTGTGTTCCTTCATAAAAGCTTGCCCAGCTTCAATATTCATTTCTTCAATCGGTTTCCGGCGCGTGTTTTGTGGCGCGCCTGTATAAATCATAAAGGTTGTTGAGCCATAACTAGCCGCTTCCTCGGCAGAGCCTAATAGCATTTTCTTGCCACTCATACTAACGTGTGATCCTAATAACATGTGGTTCCTCCTAATAATTCTTCTTTTTCTTTTGGTAGTGTTGATACTGTTGCAGCCATTCTTCTAGCGTGATTTTTGTTACTAATTCGCCAATTAGTTCATAGGGTATTCGCTTAGGATTAGTGAAGCGAAGACAACTTTTCCCCATGTTTAGCTTTGTTGACACTTGTTCCTGATAGGCTTCTTGAAACCAACTTCGGATGGCTTCATTTCCCATTAATCCCATGTGATATAAAGCTACTTGCCTTTTAGTAGCCCCTAAGCTGATAAATGGTAACGGTTCATCACCACGGTTAAGATAGCCTTCTGGAAATACTGAAAGCGGCACAACAAAGGTTGGCATGCCATATTGCATTGTTAATTCAAATCCTGCTGGCAAATTTTGCGAAACGACATCTAATACTTGCTGATAAGCAATTCGCCAGTTTGGTTCAACTGTTTCGATGTATGCTGTAACTGTTTCAATTGACTGCGCCATTATTTCTTCCTTTGCTGATAAAGCGCTTTGGTTTTATAGCCTTCTTTTAAAATGACTAACATTTCAGTTTGCCGCTTTTTCCGTGTCTCCGCTCGCTTTGCACTAAATACATACCGCGCCCACTCTTTTTGATAACCAGGCGTTAATGCAGCGAATGTCGCTGCAGCAGCTGGTTCTGTTTGTACCAACGCTTCAATTTCCGGTAAATATTGAACATAATCCCCAACAGCAGAACTGGTCTGATTCTTCGCTAGCTTTTTAAGAACATTCTTCATGCCGACAACCGTAAAAGTCTCATCTAAACTAACCATGCGATTAAATTTTAAGGTTGAGCCTTTAATATACCCATCTGCCTCGTTTACTTGTAATGTTGGAAAAATTTCATCTCGGTGGACAAAGGTTGGATACATTTTATTGCCTTTTTTCGGATAAGCCACATATAACAACCCATTTTCTACTAAATGTTGACCTTCAATCACCATTGAAACAATCTCTTGAAATTCCGCCATTGTTTTCACAAATGCAAAAATCAGCTCAACTGGTTCTGAGGGTAATTGCTGCGCGGCTGAAGCAAATTCAGATAGATACTCTCCCTGTGGTCTATTTAAAATAACTAGTTGCTGATACTTCGTTAAGTTTAACTTTTCGACAATTGATTTCATAACCTACTCCTTATAGCGACTGCACTTTTTATTCTAGCATAGCACAAGTTATCTGTAATTGAATATGCCCAATAGTAAAAAAGAGTTTTTTGTAACAGAATTAATCCCTATTTATCTTTTTTAAAAGCGAAAGCTTGGAACCTGTTGTCTAAACGACCTTCGTCCCAAGCTTTCATTTTTTTAGTATTTTAACAAGAAATATTTTTTCTTACCGCGACGAATCACAGTAAATTGTCCTTCGATTTTATCAGTTTCTGTCAATTCAGCTGCTAAATCTTGTCTACGTTCTCCATTGACGTAAATCGCTCCATTTTGAACATCTTCACGGGCTTGACGTTTGGATGGTTCTATTTTTGAGGTAACTAATAAGTCGACTAAACTTAATTGATCCTCTGGTTGCACCTCGTACGTTGGTACATCTTTAAAGCCTTGTTTAATTTCTTCTGCTGTTAAGCTTTGGATATCCCCGCTGAATAAAGCTTCTGAAATTTTAACCGCTTGATGATAGGCTGCTTCACCGTGGACTAAAGTAGTGACTTCTTTGGCTAACGCTTTTTGCGCAGCACGTTGACCTGGGTTCGCTGTAAATTCTTCTTCAATTGTTGCAATTTCATCCAATGTTAAGAAAGTAAAGTATTTCAAGAACTTCACGACATCACGATCATCTGTGTTAATCCAGAATTGATAAAATTCATATGGCGAAGTTTTTTCCGCATCTAGCCAAACTGCGTTTCCTTCTGTTTTACCAAATTTGGTGCCATCTGCTTTTGTAATTAAAGGCATAGTTAAGCCAAATCCTTGAACTTCTTGTTCTCGGCGTAATAATTCAATCCCTGAAGTAATGTTTCCCCATTGATCACTGCCGCCTAATTGCAATAAACAGCCTTCTGTTTCGTACAATTTCAAGAAATCATACGCTTGTAATAATTGATACGCAAATTCAGTATAAGAAATTCCTGTTTCGATTCGGCGTTTCACGCTTTCTTTACTCATCATATAATTAATTGTAAAGTTTTTTCCCACATCACGTAAGAAATCAATTAATGAAAGTTCTCCAAGCCAATCATAGTTATTTGCTAGAATCGCTGGATTTTTTTCATCTTCAAAATCGATAAAACGTGACAACTGGCCCTTAATACTTTCAGACCAAGCTTTCACTGTATCAAGTGTGTTTAAACTACGTTCTGCATCTTTGAATGATGGATCACCAATCATGCCTGTTCCACCACCAACTAAAGCAATGGGCACATGACCATTTTGTTGGAAACGACGTAACATAAGAATTGGCAGTAGATGCCCGATGTGTAAACTGTCTGCCGTTGGATCAAAGCCGATATATAATTTAACAGATTCTTCATTTAATTGTTTTTGTAAGGCTTCTTCATCTGTGACTTGGTAGACCAACCCACGGGCTTTTAATTCTTCAAAAAAAGCTGAATTCATGATTTTCCTCCTATAGTAAAACATAATAATAGATCAAATTCCCCTATTCATAGTAACCGATTCTGTCACACTTGAAAAGTCAAAAAATGAGATTTCCCTATTTTCTCTTAAGTTTTTTCAACAAAAAATGGCAATTGGTGTAGAAACTATTCATAGAAGCTTTTTTTTGCTATAATAACACAGAATGTATCATTTTATTGAGGTGAAGCTTTTGAAAAATAATTCAAGTAACAATAAGCAAAAACCAACGACCTCTTCTGGCGGCAATGTCTTTTTACTTATTTTAAATGTCATTATTCGCGTTTTTCAGTCATTAGTGGTTTTTGGGGTTATTCTGATTGTCTTAGGTGGCTCTCTTGGCTTAGGTATCGGAATGGGCTATTTTGCTTTTCTAGTTGAAGATACACAGCCCCCAACGAAGGAAGAATTGCAAAAAGAAATCAGTGATATTACCGAAGTGTCAAAAATGACTTACGCAGATGGTACTCCGATTGCTAACATCAAATCAGATTTAATTCGGACACGAATTAATGGCGATCAAATGTCTCCATTGCTAAAAAAAGCCATTATTTCAACAGAAGATGAATATTTTGAAGAACATCATGGGGTGGTACCAAAAGCGCTAGTTCGAGCGTTGATTTCTGATGCGACAGGTATCGGCGGTTCTTCTGGTGGTTCAACATTGACTCAGCAATTGGTCAAGCAACAGATTTTAACTGATGAAACGACCTTTAAACGGAAAGCCAACGAAATTTTATTAGCTTTACGTATTGAAAAATACTTTTCTAAGGACGAAATCGTGACAACTTATCTAAATGTCTCCCCTTTTGGTCGTAATAACAAAGGTGAAAATATTGCAGGCGTGGAAGAAGCAGCCAAAGGACTCTTTGGTAAAAGTGCCAAGGACTTGAATCTTCCTCAAGCGGCCTTTATCGCAGGACTTCCCCAAAGTCCCATTGTTTACACGCCCTATACTAACACTGGTGCCTTGAAAGACGATTTGTCTTTAGGAATGAAGAGAAAAGATTTTGTTCTTTTCAGTATGTACCGAGAAAAAGCAATTTCACAAAAGGAATATGAAGAAGCCAAAGCTTACGACTTGAAAAAAGACTTTTTACCAACTGAACAGGCCAATGTCAATACAGAAGGCTATCTATACTATACGGTGTTAGATAAAGCAGTTGAGATTGTCATGGATTTAGATATGAAAAAAGCTAAAGTTAATCGTGATGATTTAGATCAAGTTGGTTTAGATCAATATGAAGAACAAGCACGTCGCGAAATCCAGTCGCAAGGCTATACAATCCAATCGACCATTGATCAGAACATTTATAACACGATGCAAACCGCTGTCGCAAATTATGGTTATTTGCTTGATGATGGCACTGCAGATGTCAATGGCAATACAATGATTGAAACTGGGAATATTTTAATGGATAACGCTACTGGTCGTATCCTCGGTTTTATCGGAGGCAGAAACTTCGATATTAATCAAAACAACCATGCCTTTAATGCCGATCGTCAAGTTGGTTCTACGATTAAACCAATTTCTGTCTATGGTCCTGCGATTGATCAAGGACTCATTGGTTCTGAAAGTCGTCTGGCCAACTACCCAACGACTTATGCTGATGGTACAGAATTTGTTAATTCCACAAATGTGGATTTAAATCAATTCGTGACTGTTCGGAATGCCTTGAATTGGTCTTTCAATATCCCTGTCGTTCATGTTAATAATGAACTAAGGAAAAAAATGGGTGATGATAATTTCTCTTACAATCACTACTTAAGTAAAATGAACTATCCAGCTTCAGATGCTTGGGCTTACGAATCTGCGCCATTGGGTTCAGTAGAAACAAATGTTGTAACACAAACAAACGGCTTCCAAGCGCTTGCTAACAAAGGTAAATATCAAAAAGCCTACATGATTGAAAAAATCACAGACAATAGCGGACATGTGGTCTACGAACACAAAGATGAAGGAACGCAAGTTTATTCACCGGCGACCGCTTCTATTATGAATGACTTGTTGCGCTCAGTGGTGGATTCTGCGAATACGACAAAATTCAAACCAACATTAGCTGGCTTGAATCCTCATTTAGCCAGTGCTGATTGGGTTGGAAAAACTGGGACAACTAATGACTATAAAGATTCATGGCTGATTGTCTCTACCCCGACTGTGACACTAAGTTCTTGGTCAGGACATGATCTACCAGCGCCAATGACGACGACCAGCGGCGACAATAACGGGAATTATATGGCGAACTTAGCTAACGCGCTGTACTATGCGAATCCAGAATTGTTTGGCATTGGTCAAAAATTTGAATTAGATCCAAGTGTCATTAAATCAAAAGTTTCTGAATTTACTGGTGAAAAGCCTGGCTCAATTACCTATAATGGTGCCAAGTTCAATACACCTGGCAAAACAACGACTTCATACTATGCCAAAGATGGTGCACCACAAAGTACCTATAAATTTGGGATCGGTGGAACAGACAGCAATTACGCTTCTTACTGGGGAAATCTTGCTCCACGTGCCACTACAAATAATAACAACAACAATAAAAACAACGATAATAAAAAGAACAATAATTAACTCGCTAAAATGAGCCAGAAAAATACGTTTTCTGGCTCATTTTTAGGTATCAAAAAACGGCTAAACTAAGAGTTAACGCTCTTAGTTTGGCCGTTTAATTCAATTTATTTTGTTGAACCTTTTTGATCAATTCCATAAGGTAAAACAACTGTTTTTTCTTCAATTTCTTCTTTGTTCATTAGTTTTGTTAATAAGCGCATTGACACGGCACCGATATCATATAAAGGTTGTGTAATACTTGATAGACGTGGACGAGAGACTTCTGTAAGCAATGAGTTATTGCTTGTAATGATTTCAAATTCTTCTGGAACTTTCACACCAGCATCTAGCATCCCATCTAATAAACCAATCGCTAGCTCATCGTCTGTAACAAAGGCAGCTGTTGCTCCACTGTTACGGACACGCTCAGCCAAATTAATCCCTGCTTTAAATTTATATTCAGATTCAAAAACTAAGCCTTCATTATAAGACAAGCCATTTTCCGCTAAAGCTTCTTTGTAGCCTTTCATTCGGTTTTGACCATTAATTGGATCGATTAATGCACCACTAACAAAAGCAATTTTTTTGTTCCCATTTTTCGCTAAAGTCGCTGTTGCATCTTTCGTTGCTTCTGTGTAATCAATATTAACGCTACCAACTTGTTCATCTGGATCAATTGAACCTGCTAAGACAACAGGTGTTTTTGAACGTGAAAATTCACCACGAATATCATCTGTAATGCGATGACCCATAAAGATAATCCCATCTACTTGCTTGGCAAGTAAATTGTTTAATACAGTAACTTCTTTTTGATCGTCTCCATCTGAATTAGCTAAAATGATATTATATTTATACATTGTAGCCACGTCGTCAATGCCACGTGCTAATGAAGCAAAAAATGCATTACTAACATCTGGAATAATGACACCCACTGTTGTCGTTTTTTTACTTGCTAAACCACGTGCGACTGCGTTAGGACGGTAATCTAAGCGATCAATCACTTCTAAGACTTTTTTACGCGTTGCTGGTTTTACATTGGGATTACCATTGACAACACGAGAAACAGTAGCCATAGATACATTTGCCTCTCTAGCAACATCATAAATTGTAATTGTTTGTTTTTCCATGTTTCTTCTCCTATAAATATGAATTTGTTCTCATTTTCTGAAAACACTGTTTACATTTCTTTCCTAGCCTAGAATATCAAAATTCTTCTATTTTTGCAACCGTTTTATCGTTTTTTCATGAAAATTTACTTTCCATTTCAAAAGGAACTTTTTGTCATTTCATGTTATGATAGTACTGTGATTCACTTCAGAATAAAAGAAAGAAGGATGTTTTATGAATCAAGAAAAAATTGCCGATTTAAAAAATTGGATGCACCAAGAAAAGATTGACTTCACTTATATTAGTGATCCTGGTCATATCGCTTACTTTTCCGGTTACGAAAGCGAACCTCATGAGCGCGTGTTAGCTTTGTTTATCGCTGCGGACGACCAATCATTTTTATTTACACCTGCATTAGAAGTCGAAGATGCCGAAAATAGTAGTTGGACTTATCCTGTTTATGGTTATTTAGATAGCGAAAATCCTTGGGAAAAAATTGCAGCTTTATTAAATAAACGGACACAAGGCACACCACGCTTTGCTTTAGAAAAACAAGCTCTTTCTTTAGCTCGTTTCGATCAATTGAAAACCTATTTCCCAGCTAGCGATTTTTCGCATGATGTTACGCCTTTAATTGAAAAACTTCAATTAATTAAAACGGAACCTGAAATTCAACGTTTACTAGAAGCTGGTAGTTGGGCTGATGTCGCTTTTGAGATTGGCTTCAAAGCAATTCAAGCAGGCGTTGCGGAACAAGAAATTGTTGCAGAAATCGAGTATCAATTAAAACGTCAAGGTATTCGCTCAATGAGTTTTGATACGTTAGTCTTAACAGGAAAAAACGGAGCTAGTCCTCACGGGGTACCTGGCGAAACAAAAATTGAGCCCCATGACTTAGTGCTATTTGATTTAGGTGTCGTTCATAATGGCTATTGTAGTGATGCCACACGAACAGTCAGCTACTTGGAACCTTCTGATTTCCAAAAAGAAATTTATGGAATTGTTTTAGAAGCACAATTAGCAGCAACTGAAGCGGTGAAACCTGGTGTTACAGCAGGCGAATTAGATGATATTGCTCGAGGTGTAATCACAAAAGCTGGTTATGGTGAATACTTTAACCATCGCTTAGGCCATGGCATTGGAACCACTGTCCATGAATACCCATCGCTAGTTCATGGCAATGATTTAGTCATTGAAGAAGGTATGTGTTTCTCTATTGAGCCCGGTATTTACATTCCTGGAAAAGTAGGCGTTCGTATTGAAGATTGTTTACACGTAACGAAAACAGGATCCGAACCATTCACTAAGACAACCAAAGAATTGCAAATTATTGAATAGCATAAAAATAAAATGAGGCCATCAGTCAACCGGACTGATGGCCTCATTTCTAAATTTTAAGGTAAGCCGCTGAACAAAAGCAACACGATCCGTTGCTAACTTTCATAAGCTAAACGCTTGTTACCCTTTAAATTCTTTTTTTACGTCTTTCGCTGCATCTTTAACATCTTCTTTTGCTTCTGCAGCTTTTTCAGGAACATCTTTGGTGGTTTCTTTTGCTTCATCGACACCAGCAGAAACAGTTTCTTTGGCCGCTGCCGCAGAATCTTTAACGTCAATATAGATATCTTCTGCTGCATCTTCGGCAATTTCACCTAAATCTTCTGCGTGATCTTGAGCATCGTCAGCTGCTTTTTTAAATTGATCAGATAAATCACCTGTTTGTTTTTTAAAGTTATCAAGCATGTCGCCAGAAACACCTTGTGCTTTATCCAATGAATCTTTTGTTTTTTCTTTGACAGAACCTGCCAAATCAGAGGCTTGATCTGATAAAACGCCGGCTTTTTGTTTTGCGATTTCTGTTAATTCTGTTCCTTTTTGAACAGCATAATCTGTGTAATCTTGCGCTTTGTTTTTTAAATCATCTGTTTGATTTGATAAATCATCACGTAATTCTTTACCTGATTTTGGTGCAAGTAATAATGCGGCAACGGCTGCTGCTGTTCCACCAATTACTGCTCCTAAGAAAAATCCGCCTTTTTTAGCCATAAAAATCTCCTCCAATTAGTTATTTGTTTTTTTATTTTTTGAACGCATTGCTCTAAAAGCAGAACCGCCTACTTTACTCACTAAACCAGCTTTCGCTGTGCCTTTCCCTACGGTTCCTACCTTTGTAATCAAATGTTTACTTGAGGTGTTCAATTCAGAGACACTTTCGCTTAAATCAGCAACGGCCGTAAACAACGGATCAATCGTTGCCACTTTTTGATTCACATCTGTCAATAGTTCATTACTTTTAACAAGCAAGCCTTCCACTTGGCGACTCAATACATTCACATCGCTAGTCACGACTTTGATTGTTGTATTTGTTTCATCAATTGTATCTTCAATTTTTGAAACAACTTGAGAAACTTTATATAACACAAGTACTAAAAAGATGACTAAAACAACAAATGCTACCGCTGCAATTAAGGCAGCAATTTCCCCACCTGACATATCATTACTCCCCTCTGAAATTTTATTTATAATCTTAGGATAACACCAACTTATATTTTTCACAACTCATAAAGCTAAGAATGACAATTTATTTTATAAAATTCTCATGCCGTTTTCTTTAAGAAAATAAGCGTAAAATTTCCTTCTAACGAATTGAAATTTTACGCTTATTTTTATTTATTTTTCTTTTGGTTGCTCTTTTTTCGCTAATTGAGCACCTAAATTAATAATGTATTCTCGTAAATTATCTTTTACTTCTGGATGAGTCAAACCATATTCAATGCTTGTTTTCATAAACCCAAATTTATCGCCAACGTCGTAACGTTCTCCTTTAAACTCACGAGCAAAAACGCGTTGTGTTTTATTTAAAGTGTCAATCGCATCTGTTAACTGAATTTCGTTACCAGCGCCTGGTTTTTGATTTTCAAGTACATCAAAAATTTCAGGGGTTAATAAATAACGGCCGATAATCGCTAAATCACTTGGTGCTTCCTCGGGTTTTGGTTTTTCAACAAAATTCTCGACATTGTATAGTCCTTTTTCGATTTCTTTTTCTGGGTTGATAATACCATATTTTGAAGTATCTTCATGGGGTACTTTCATTACCGCAATTGTCGAAGCATGTGTTTGTTCGTAATCATCCATTAATTGTTTCGTTAATGGCACTTTATCTTCCATTAAATCGTCGCCTAACATCACGACAAAAGGTTCATTGCCAACAAATGCTTTCGCTTGTAAAACAGCGTGTCCTAAGCCTTTCGGATGGGATTGACGAATAAAATGTAAATTAACATCCGTTGTTTCTTCGACTAATTTCAATAAATCGGTTTTATTTTTTTCTTTTAAGTTATTTTCTAATTCAACATTTGAATCGAAATGATCTTCAATCGGACGTTTGGCTTTGCCTGTCACAATTAAAATATCTTCGATTCCTGAAGCTAGTGCTTCTTCTACAATAAATTGAATCGTTGGTTTATCAACAATCGGTAACATTTCTTTTGCCATCGCTTTGGTAGCCGGCAAGAAACGTGTTCCTAACCCAGCTGCTGGAATAACTGCCTTTTTAACTTTCATCTTTTTTCCTCCTAAAAATCAAGTGTAAATTCGTTTTCGGTTTTGCCATCGCGCAACATGATTTCTTTTGCTGCTTGTTGTACATCTTCGTCATTGTACAAGACATTGTAGATTGTTTCTGTGATTGGCATTTCGACTTCTAATTGTTGTGCCAATTCATAGGCTGCTTTAGTTGTTGAAACACCTTCCACAATCATACCCATGTTTTCTAAGACTTCATCTAACTTATGGCCTTTTCCTAATAAATTACCCGCACGCCAATTTCGAGAATGGACACTTGTACAAGTAACAATTAAATCCCCAACACCACTTAAACCAATAAATGTTAATGGGTTTGCTCCCATCGCAACCCCTAAACGACTAATTTCTGCTAAACCACGAGTCATAATTGCCGCTTTGGCATTATCACCAAAGCCTAAGCCATGAATCGCTCCGGCGCCCAAAGCAATAATATTTTTTAAGGCCGCCCCTGTTTCTACACCAATCACATCATCATTCGTATAAATTCTAAAGTAATCATTCATAAACAACTCTTGCACATACACAGCGTCTGCTAAATTTTCGCTTGCTGCTGTAATGGTTGTGATGTCATGAACAGCGACTTCTTCTGCATGGCTTGGACCAGATAAAACCACAATTCCTTGCCGTTTTTCTGCTGGAATCTCTTCCGCTATCACTTCTGAAATCCGCTTATGTGTACCTTGTTCGAGCCCTTTACTTGCATGAATAATAATTGGTTTTGTTTTTAAATGTTGGGCCACTTCTTGTGCTACTGAACGAATGGCTTTAGTTGGTACCACAAACAGTACCGCATCCACATCTACTAAAGCAGTGGCTAAATCAGTGGTTGCCTGAATTGAAGTAGGTAAGATTAATTCTGGTAAATAATGTTTGTTGGTGTGTTTTGTATTTATTTCATCGATTTGCTCTGGTTTATTTCCCCAAATACAGACCTCGTGTCCATTTTCGGCTAATACTTGAGCTAAAGCTGTCCCCCAGGAACCTGGACCTAAAACAGCGACTTTTTGTTTCATCGGTGAAACTCTCCTTTCGCTAAACAACGTTACTTCTTTAGTTTACCATATTCTTCGATCAAGTTGGATTAAGAAGTTGTTATTTTTTTCTTTTGTTTCTCCCGATTGTAAAATTTCAAATTGGGATTTCTTCTACGAACGATCACAATAACAATTGCTGCCACGAACATCACTAAAGACAACAATTGTGAGACACGAATGTTACTAAACGCATACAAACTGTCCATCCGTAAGCCTTCGATGAAGAAACGGCCGAAAGAATACCATATTATATAACCTAAAAAGACTTCGCCTTCTTTTAAAAAGTGTGGCTTTTTGCGTAATAACACTAAAACGATAAAGCCTAAAACATTCCAGACAGATTCATATAAAAATGTTGGTTGATGATACGTTCCGTTGATATTCATGTTATCAATGATAAACGTTGGTAAATGGAGATTTTCTAAAAATTGTCTGGTGGTCGCTGGCCCATAGGCTTCATGATTCATAAAGTTGCCCCAACGACCAATTGCTTGCGCTAAAATCACACTTGGTGCAGCAATATCTAAAAAAGTCCATGTAGAAATGAAACGATGACGCGTAAAGAAAAACAGCGCCAGTCCCCCACCAATAAGACCACCATAAATCGCTAAGCCACCATTTCGAGTAAAGAAAATTTCAATCGGATTGTCTACATAGTCTTGCCATTGAAAAGCGACGTAATACAAGCGCGCGCCAACAATTGCTGCAGGTAATCCCCAGAGCATAAAGTCAAAGACATCATCTTCTTTTAAACCAACACGAACGGCTTCACGACTACTTAGCCAAACAGCTAAAGCAATCCCTGAAACAATAATAATTGCATACCAATAGACGGGAATACCGAAAAGGCGAAATGCAATTGAATTTACTTGAGCTAACATCATCACATCTTCTCCTTCTATTCTCCTGAATTTTCTTCAATCAAACGGGTTAAGCGCTCTTCGAACGTTTTTGTTGCATCATAACCCATTGTTTTCGCGCGGAAGTTCATTGCTGCCACTTCAATGATAATGGCCACATTTCGGCCGGTCTTAACAGGAATACGAATCTGAGGGACATCAACGTTAGCTATTTCAACCATTGCATCATCACTACCAAGACGATCATATTTCTTGTCTTTTTCCCATGCCTCTAAATAAACGACCAATTGAACTTGCATAAAGCCACGGACCGCACTAGCTCCAAACAGGTTCATGACGTCAATAATTCCGATACCACGAATTTCAATTAAATGCTGCAAAATTTTTGGTGGCTCTCCAACCACGGTTAATTCATCTTGCTGATAAACATCGACACGATCGTCTGCGATTAGCCGATGTCCACGTTTAATAAGCTCTAAAGCTGTTTCACTTTTACCAATACCGCTATCTCCTTGAATCAAAACACCAAGTCCATAAACATCAACTAAAACCCCATGGACACTTGTGCGAACAGCTAAACGGCCATCTAAATAACTGGATAGTTCCCCTAGTAAACGGGAAGTTGAAATCGGTGAACGTAATACAGAAACGCCATTTTCTTTTGCTGCTGTAATTAATTCTTCGGGGATTTCTAGTCCTCTGGATACTATAAAGGCTGGAGTATCTTTCGCACATAAACGGCGCATCACTAATAAACGCTCTTCAGGCATCATTCGTTCCGCAAAGGTAATTTCTTTGCTCCCAAATAATTGTAAACGGTCATGGGAATAATAATTAAAATACCCAGTTAATTCTAAACCTGGCCGGGAAATTTCACCAGTTTTGATTGTTCTATTTAAGCTTTCTTCATCTCCGTATACTACTTCTAAAGAAAGATTTTCTACCAGTTGATAAATCTTTACCACTTCTGTCATATCGAATGTCAGTCCTTTCTGCTACTTGTTATATTTTATCATTTAAAAATACAAGTTTCTAGCTATTCACTAGATAATTCCTAGAATTATCATATTTCAAAAAAATGAAACTATTTTTCAGTGAAATTACCTATGCTATTTCTGTTACTTGACTATTTCAGAAAACTTTGTATACTTGAAGCCGATCCTTTTAAGAAAAGAGGAAACTTATGAAAGAATATTTAAAGGAAAAAGCCCATCAATTACCGTTAACGCCTGGTGTTTATTTAATGAAAGACGCAACCGACACAATTATTTATGTGGGTAAAGCCAAAAAATTAAAAAATCGCGTGTCGAGCTATTTTATTAATAGTAATCAACATTCTCGAAAGACGATGCGTTTAGTCAAACAAATTATAGACTTCGATGTTCTCCATACTGACACAGAATTGGATGCGCTCCTTCTAGAATGTCAACTGATTCAACAGTATCGGCCGCGCTACAATCGCCAAATGAATGCTTATGAACAATATTCTTATGTATCGGTAGCCGTTAATGAGCGGCAATTAGAGATTAAACTCTTAAATATTCCCACTAAAGAGAACTGTTTTGGTCCTTATTCGATTCGCCGAAAATTAAACCGTTTAAAAATAATTTTGGATAGTATCTACGATCTCGTCCCAACCAACTATTGGCATCAAACCTTTCAAAAAGAGAGTGCCATTCCGACCGAACTATTTCAACAAGAATTGTTCGACTTTTTCCATAATCAAGGACGAGAACCAATCAAACGAATTGCTCAACAAATGCAAGAAGCTGCTGAAAAACAAGCCTTCGAAAAAGCGGCAAAACTCAAGGAAGATTGGCTCTTTCTGACGCGCTTTGCAAACCAAAATCAACGAATTAGTCAAGCTAACCAACGAGATTGGCAACTGATGTGGTTACCTTGTCAGAAAAAAATCAAATACTATTTAATTTACCAAGGCTTGGTGGTAGCAACACGTGTTGTAACTAAACAAACGTTTCAAAAATATTCACCGCTTGAACTAGCAAAAAAAATCATGCCCAAAAAACCACCGAAAACAATTGAGCATTACTCGAAGCAACAAGTTGATTTTTTAAACATTTTATATGGCTATATCAGCCGCCATCCAGAATGTCACCTAGAAAATTTAACCATCGAAAAAGCCTGAAGAACGCATTTTATGCTACGTTCTTCAGGCTTTTTTTATTCATATTTAGATAAATTGTGATCCGTAACGATCGTATTGACAATTGACATAATTACAGCCATTAGCACCGCTGCCCAAAAACTTGAGAAGCCAAAGTTCATTTCCCCCACAAAAAACGAGGTCATTTGTAAAATCGCTGCATTGACAACAAAGCTAAATAGACCAAACGTTAATAAAGTAAATGGGAGCGACAAGATTGTTAAGACTGGTTTCACCAACATATTTAGGATTGAGAGAACAAAGGCGGCAATAATTGCAGGCATTATGCCTCTCACATGAATCATGCCAGGAAAAACAACTGATAAAGAAATGAATGTCAGTGTATTAACAACCAATCGCTGAAAATATGTCATTAAAAGTCACTCCATTCGTCATCATCAATTTTTTCCGCTTCTTTACGTTGCTTTTTATTGGCAGCATAAGGATTTTCATTGCGAACATTTCTATTATAAGGATTTTGATGGCCGTAGCCGCGATCGCTTCCTGTTCTTCCAGAAGGGATCAAGACTGCTAAGGCAATGTATAAGAGAATGCCTGGAAATCCTGCTGAGAAAAAGCTGAGCAAGACATAAACGACACGAATAATTGTTGGGTCAATTCCTAGCCAATCAGCAATCCCAGCTAAGCTTCCTGTTAAAACCACGTTATTCGGAGATTTTGTTAGTTTTCTTTTCATATGTTTTCACCTCGTCTACTAAATTTTACACTAGAAAGGCTGATTCGTCAGCCCATCTAGCTTAAAATTATTAATTATTTATCCGTATCTTTTAGGAAAATACTTCCCGTTGTTGTAGAAGCATTAATTTGAGCCATTGATTCTTCCAGTACACGTCTAAAATGTAATTGTTGATTGCCGCGATCTTTCTTTTCACGGACAACTTCAATATCTGTTAAACGGCTGTTAATACTACCTAAATTCGTTTTCACTTGCCCTTCAACGCCTAAGTCATTTGGCAAGGCTAACTTGATATTCCCATTTGCAGAGCTTGCTTCAACACGGCGAAGCGTTTTTTCTTTAGCTGTAATGCGGATATCTCCATTAATCAGAGAGACACTTAGACTTTCTGGTGCCGCGGAAATAGACACATCACCATTGACTGTTTCAATAATGTTATCTAAAATCGTTCCTTCTAGGACTTTAATTTCACCATTCACGCCTTCAATTTCTAACATAGTTGCATCAATTTTTTTAAACGTAATCGTCCCATTCGTTGATTTTGTGTAAACATCTTTCGCTGTTAACTCTTCTACTAAGACATTTCCGTTTAATAATTTAACAGATACATGATCGTAAGTGCGTTTTGGTAAATAGAACGTTAAATCTGCTTTCACCCGTTTGTTTGGCACTTGGAAAGAAATCGTTTCATCATCCACATCAATGTCACTTCGTTCTAAGAAAGCTTCCATTGGTGAATCTCCTGCCATTTTACCATATAATTTGATTTTTGCTTCGACTTTCACATCTTCTTGATCCCAAGTTTTGAAAACCACGGTACCATTTGCTACCTTGACATCAATTAAACTTGCTTGTGGATTTGGATAATTAAACTCATGTTCAAACTTAGTTGTTGCCACACCAGGAACTTTCATTTTAATGTCTTTCCATTCCACATTATCATTCATGGTGTCACTGAAAGAATTAAATGTTTTTTTCAAGAATTCTCCCACTTGGCCGCCAACTTCGGCAACTTTGCCGCCGACTTGGTTAAAGGTGTCTGTGGCTTGATCTTTCCACTCTTCAGAGAATTGAGAAGAAACTTTTTCTTTTGTATCATTCCATTGACCTTTCCATTGTTCTTTACGAATGTTTTTTAGTTCTTCTTCCAGTGCTGTTTTTTCAGTACTTTGAGTCGCTAATTTTTCTTCTAATTGTGCAAGTAAAACGTGCAAGTCTTTTCGTTGAACTTGTTCATCTTCTGTTAATGCATCTAACTCTTCTTTTGTATCTAATGTTCCAATTTCTTCTGCGACTTCTTTAATTTCTTCTTTTATGCCGGCAATTTCTGCGTTGACTTCGTCCAATTCAGCCGAAGCACGATTGGCTTTTGTTGCTAACTCATCAAGAATTCTTTCTAAGTTTTCACGATCTTTTTCTGCACTGTCCTGTGTATTTTCTTCAAACGAATCAACAGTAGGTCCTTCTGATTCGCCTTTTTCTAATGCATCCATTAAATCTGCGACTTGATCTTCTTTATTTGTTGTTCCAATATTTTGTGTATCAACTTTTTCAGCAGCTTTTTCGATTTGTTTTTCATCTTTTTCAGTTGCCATATTTTCTAATAAAATTAACGCTTCTTCTGACGTTAGAATACCTTTTTTCACTAATTCTAATACGCGTTCTCTTTCTTTCATGGATATTGCCTCCTTAGCAAATTTTTCACTCAATAGTGTTTTCCTTACATGCATTATTATGCCTTGTTTTTGATCATTTGTCATAGGACTTAAGAACGATTTCTTCTCATTAGTAAGGACTAGTTTTATGAAATCAGTTCATTTTACGCTAAAAAAACTAGGAATTGGTCTAAAAAAGGCCGTCTCCTAGTTTTTTTATTTGTTTTTCTTAAAATTGTTCGTCACGATTACTATTCAATTCGGTAATTTTACCAGTTGCCAAGTAAACAATCCACTCACAAATATTTGTGACATAGTCGCCAATTCTTTCCAAGTATTGTGCCACATGTAGATAATCAGTTCCGCTAATGACCGTTTCTGGATTAGCTTTCATTGCTTCTACGGCATGTTTGTAAATACTATCGAAATATTCATTAGTACGATCATCCATTTGTGCAATCATTCGTGCATCTTTTTGATCCGTTTTAACGTAGGCGATTAAAACATTATCCACCATTTTTTTCACATAATCAGACATATCTGAAATTTCTTTTTCAATTTCAGGAATACGTGTTTCTCCTTTTAAGCGAATCGTTGATTTAGCAATTGAAACGGCATGGTCCGCCATTCTTTCTAAATCCGAACTAGCTTTCATAACAGTGATAATCATACGTAAGTCTGTTGTCACTGGTTGTTGTAACGCAATCATTTCAAAACTCTTTTTCTCAAGTTTGACTTCCATATCATTAATTTCAATATCGCGATCAATCACTTCTTGAGCCAATTTTTTATCATGATTAATATATGCCTTCACGGATTTATGGACGGCACTACTAACCATCATACCCATTTCATAAAATTGATTGTGCAGATTCAATAGTTCTTCTTCAAATTGTGTCCGTAACATTCTTTTTCCCCCTTTTAACCAAATTTACCAGAAATGTAATCTTCTGTTTGTTTTTCTTTTGGATTTAAAAATACTTTTTTCGTGTCATTAAATTCAATTAAATCACCTTGTAAAAAGAAGGCCGTTTTATCAGAGATCCGTGATGCTTGCGACATATTATGTGTCACCATAATCATGGTATATTTCTCTTTTAATGTTAACAGCATGTTTTCAATTTTACCACTAGAAACTGGGTCCAAGGCGCTAGTTGGTTCATCTAATAAAATAATATCTGGTTCCACAGCTAAAACACGAGCGATACAAACCCGCTGTTGTTGTCCACCAGAAAGTGAAAGTGCACTTTTGTGAAGTTTATCTTTGACATCCTCCCAAACGGCAGCAGCTTTCAAACTGGTTTCAACTGCTTCATCTAAGACTTGCTTGTCTTTGACTCCTTTTAGGCGCAAGCCATAAATCACATTTTCATAAACTGAAAATGGAAATGGATTAGGTTGTTGGAAAACCATCCCAATTTCTTTACGTAATTCAACGTTATCTGTTTTCGGTCCATAAATATCTTTTCCTTTATAGACAACACTTCCAGTAATAGTTACGTCTGGGATTAAATCATTCATACGATTCAAGCAACGTAAATACGTTGACTTCCCGCAACCAGAAGGACCAATCATGGCAGTTAATTCTCCTTGATTAAAAGTTAAATCAATGCCTTTCAATGCTTCTTTTTTCCCGTAATATAAATGTAAATCTTTTGATGAAATAATTTCTTTGCCCATCTTGCTCCTCCTAACCAAAATGTCCTGAAACGTAGTCTTCCGTTGCTTGAATTTTTGGTCGTGTAAAGATTTTTCTTGTATGGTCGTATTCAATGACTTTGCCCATATAGAAGAAAGCTGTATAGTCACTAATCCGCGCCGCTTGTTGCATGTTATGTGTCACAATGATGATCGTGTAATCATCTTTTAAATTCACTAACGTTTCTTCAACCGTTCCTGTTGAAATCGGATCTAACGCGCTTGCCGGTTCATCTAACAACAGAATATCTGGTTTCATCGCAATTGCCCGAGCGATACACAAACGTTGTTGTTGCCCACCAGACAGAGCTAAGGCGCTTTTGTTTAAGTTATCTTTTACTTGATCCCAAAGTGCGGCTTGCTTCAAACTTGTTTCAACGATTTCATCTAATTTTTTCTTATCCTTTTCACCATGCTGTTTCAATGCGAATGTGATATTTTCATAGATAGATTTACTAAATGGATTGGGCCGCTGAAAAACCATGCCAATGCGTTTTCTCATTTCGTAGACGTCAACTTCTTTCGTATTGACATCGACATCTTTATACATGATTTTTCCAGTAACACGTGAATTGGCAATGCCATCGTTCATACGATTTAGCGAACGTAAATACGTGGATTTACCGCAACCAGAAGGTCCAATTAAGGCGGTTATTTTGTTCTTTTCAAATTGCAAATCAACACCTTTGATAGCCTCATTGTCCCCGTAAAAGACATGTAAATCTTCCGTGTGTAACGCAATCGGGTCTTTTTGGCTATCTAGTTGAAGTAAATGGGTATCATTTAAATTGTATTCTTTCATGCTAATTCCCCTAACATTAAGCTGATGTCATTCTCTTATAAAGACGGTTGCCGATAAAACGAGCGCCGAAATTGAAAAGTAAAACTACTAAAATTAACACAGCGGAGGCACCTGCTGAGACCGCAGCGCCATCTGGCATCGTTCCTTCGGTATTAATTTTCCAAATATGCACAGCCAACGTTTCCGCTTGACGGAAAATGCTAATTGGACTTGAAACGCTCAATGGATTCCAATTACTGAAATCTAAGGCAGGTGCGCTTTGTCCTGCTGTATAAATTAACGCAGCGGCTTCACCGAAAATCCGACCAGAACTCAAAATAACACCTGTCAAAATTCCTGGTAATGCTTCTGGCAAAATAACTTTTTTAACTGTTTCCCAACGTGAAAGACCTAAGGCTAACCCCGCTTCACGCTGTGTATAATGAATGGCTTTCAAAGATTCCTCAACATTTCTAGTCAATAATGGTAAGTTAAAAAATGTTAATGCTAACGCACCTGATAAGATTGAAAAGCCATATCCGATTTGTACAACGAAAATCAAGAAGCCGAACAGCCCGACAACAACGGAAGGCAATGAACTCAAAATTTCAATCGAGGTACGAATTAAATCAGTTAACCAATTCTTTTTCGCATATTCCGATAAGTAAATTCCAGCACCCAATGAAATTGGAATACTAATAATCATTGTAATCAATAGTAAATATAGTGAGTTGAAAAGCTGAATACCAATCCCACCACCAACTTGATAGGCTCTGGATGGTTGTGTTAAAAATTCCCACGAAATATGAGGAATTCCTCTAGCTAAAATGTAAATCAGTAAGGCCGCCAAAATTAAAACAATGACGCCAGATACGGCATATAAGATACCTGTTGCGATTTTATCTGCTTTTTTTGCATTCATTATTTTAAGGCTCCTCTCTTACCGATAATTCGGATAACAATGTTGAATAGTAAAGACATCAACAATAGAATCAAGGCTAAAGACCAAAGAACGTTGTTTTCAACTGTTCCCATAATTGTATTCCCAATCCCCATTGTCAAAATACTTGTTAGTGTCGAAGCTGGTGTTGTCAAACTAGTTGGCATCACAGCTGCATTTCCGATTACCATTTGGATTGCTAAGGCTTCACCAAACGCACGAGCCATACCAAAGACAACCGCAGTTAAAATACCAGGCACAGCTGCCCGCAAGACAACTTTATAAATCGTTTGCCAACGCGTAGCACCAAGCGCTAATGAAGCTTCACGATAATGTCGAGGCACAGCTTTTAATGCATCTACGGTCATCGTAGTAACCGTTGGTAAAATCATAACAAATAGCACAAACGTACCAGCTAAAATACCGAAGCCAGTTCCGCCAAAGATTGAACGGACAAAAGGAACAATGACAGATAAACCAATAAATCCATAAACAACAGAGGGAATCCCTACAAGTAATTCAATAACTGGTTGTAAAAATTTCGCTCCTTTTTTAGGTGAAATTTCTGTCATAAAAACAGCCGCTCCAATCGCAAATGGTGTCGCAACAATCGCTGACAAAAACGTTACAATAAAGGAACCCGCAATCATCGGTAAAGCCCCAACCATGGGTTTACCGTCTGCGCCGATATCACTTGGGTTCCAGTTTGTTCCAAATAAGAAATCAAACACATTAATCTTATCTTTAAAGAATGTAGCAAGTCCTTTACTTGCAACAAAATAGAAAATTGAAACAACCACTGCTACAATTAAGGCAATACATAGGAAACTAATAAATTTCCCTCGTTGCTCCATCTTGGCTCTTTTCGATTTTGTTAATAATTTTTTCTGTACATCTTCCAAGAATATTTCCTCCTCAAACAATCCAACTTTTACAGATAAAAATAGTGTACCTTTTTTACATCAATTTGTTTTTAATAACATGTAAATTTTATGTTAAGTTTGTAAATTTTGTGTTAAGAGAATTATTTAATGACATTTCCTTGCCAATCCCGTTCAATTTCCATTTTCGAAACAGGAATATACCCTAATTGACCAATCACACGTTCTTGGATATCATCTGACAACATAAAGTCTAAAAACTCTTTGGTTAAATCACTTGGATTTTTACGGGTGTACATGTGTTCATAAGACCAAATAATCCATTTATTGTTCATTACATTTTCATCTGTTGGCTGAACACCATCAATGCTTAACGTAGCTACTTCATCAGTAACATATGAAAATGCGGTATAACTAATCGCTCCTGGTGTATCAGAAACAATGGAACGAACCATGCCGCTGGAATCTTGTTCTTGCGCACGAATGGCTGTTTTATCTCCCAAGACCCATTTTTCAAAAGTAGCCCGCGTACCACTACCGGCCGCTCTGTTCAAAATAACAATTTTTTGGTCTTTCCCGCCAAGTTCTTTCCAGTTTGTTACTTCACCTAAAAAGATTTTCTTTAAATTTTCCATTGAGATATCTTTGACACCGACATTTTTGTTAACGATTGGTGTAATCCCAACGACAGCAACTTTATGATCAATTAAGTCTTCCGCTTTGATGCCCTTTTTCTCTTCTGCAAATAAATCAGAATTACCAATGTCTACCGCGCCAGATTGGACTTGACTCAGACCTGTTCCGCTTCCGCCACCTTGGACATTAATAAATCTTCCCGGATTTTGGCTTTGATATTCCTCACTTGCTGTCTCTACTAATGGTTGTAAAGCTGATGAGCCTACCGCTGTAATGGATTCACCACGATCAATCCATTTTGCACATCCTGTCAAAGTAAGTATACTTGCCAAACCAATAAATAATAGCAATCTTTTTTTCATCGATTCATTATTCCTCCAATTAATTTCAATCTATTCTATTTTACCATTATATGTAGGACTTGAAAATTATAAGTTATCAATTTGTTGGTACAACTGAGAAAACTCTTAAATTAAATAACAAGTATTTTAAAACTAAAACAAAAAAAGCTCTCCAAAATGGAGAGCTTTTTTTCGTTTAAATTTTCAAGAAACGACGCATTGAAATAACTGAACCTAGTGATCCAATAATCATTCCTGTTGCAATCATTAATAGATTGACTTTCCAGATAAAATCTTCTGGACGAATTAATGAATAATTCGAACGCAATAACTGCGGGTTAAACATGTTATAAACTTGATGGTAGCCTAACGTCATAATAATGACTGGCACGATTGCGCCAATCAACCCAATCCAAGCACCTTCTAAGAAAAACGGCCAACGAATGAAACTGTTTTTCGCTCCTACAAGACGCATAATTTGGATTTCTTTTTGACGAGATAAAATCGTAATCCGAATGGTGTTGGAAATTAAGAACACTGCAACGAATAAAAGTAATGCAGCAGCTGCTAAGCCCCAAGTTCGAACGGTTTGAGCGATTTTAAAGATTTTGTCTGAGTTTACACCACCGTAATCGGCTTTAAAAACACTTGGGAATTTAGCTGCTTGTTTCGCAATATCTTTCGTGTCTTCTGGTGTTTTCGCACGGACATAATACACATCGTATAATGGGTTACTGTCGCCTTCGAAAAGATTCCAGGCATCCCCCATTTGTTCTTGGATTTTTTTCAATTGTTGATCTTTGTTTGAATAAGAAATATCTTCAACATTGTCTAATCCTTTAAGTTGTTTTTCTAATGTTTTCATTTCATTTTGTTTTGTACCAATATCGACAAAAACAGACACTGTCACGTTTTTTTCGACATCATCAGCAAGTTTCGTTGCATTAAAAATAACGCCCATAAAAATACCAACTAAAACTAATGTAATTGTAACCGCACTTGCTGAGGCAACAGTCATCCAACCGTTCCGTTTTAAACTTTTGATACTTTCAAATAAATGAGAAAAGAATGTTCTAATCATCGTAGCCGTATTCTCCTTCCACTTGGTCACGGATAATGCGACCATTTTCAATGGCAATAACACGGTGACGAATCGTATTTACAATTGTACTATTATGCGTTGCCATCACGACTGTTGTTCCTTGTGCGTTAATCCGGTCCAACAATTTCATGATTTCCCATGAATTCTCTGGATCTAAGTTCCCAGTTGGTTCATCGGCAATTAAAACTTTCGGTGTATTTACAATTGCTCGTGCAATGGATACCCGTTGCTGTTCCCCACCAGAAAGTTCGCTTGGAAAAACACGTACCTTATGTTTTAGACCGACTAAATCTAAAACTTCCATCACGCGTTTTTTGATTTCGCGAGGACGTCGTCCGATAACTTGCATCGCATAGGCCACATTCTCATACACAGTTTTCTTTGGTAATAGTTTATAGTCTTGGAAAACGATGCCGATTTCACGACGTAAATAAGGAACTTCTTTATTTTTTATTTTCATTAAATCATGACCTGCAACTGTCAAATTACCTTTTGTTGCTTTTTCTTCACGATACATTAATCTAATAAAGGTTGATTTCCCTGCACCTGAGGGACCAACCACATAGACGAACTCGCCTTGGTCAATCTCTACTGAAATATTCCGAATCGCTGTTGTACCATTCGAATATTTCTTCATTACATCTTTCATTTCAATCATGGCGTTCTCTCCATCTCTTTT
Organism: Enterococcus sp. DIV1090; assembly: GCF_050537975.1. NCBI lineage: Bacteria > Bacillati > Bacillota > Bacilli > Lactobacillales > Enterococcaceae > Enterococcus > Enterococcus sp. DIV1090. The sequence continues at coordinate 1,568,159 of NZ_CP172917.1, forward strand.
TTCTTCAATCCTACTTATTATAACATGTGAATATTGCAAACTTCTTGCATTAAGTTACATTTTTATTTCAATTTAATGAAGAGCTTAACTTAAGCGCTGTTTTAAGTAGGCATCAATGAAACCATCAAGGTCTCCATCCATCACAGCTTGTACATTACCGGTTTCGTAATTTGTCCGATGGTCTTTGACCATTGAATACGGATGGAACACGTAAGAACGGATTTGTGAGCCCCAGCCAATTTCCATTTGTTCACCACGTAAACTTGCTGCTTCTTGGGCTTTCTTTTCCATTTCCAATTGATATAATTTGGCTTTTAACATACTCATTGCTTGCTCACGGTTTTTTAATTGAGAACGCTGTGCTTGGCTTGCGACAACGGTACCTGTTGGAATATGTGTGATTCGAACAGCCGATTCTGTTTTATTAATATGCTGACCACCAGCACCACTTGCTCGATAGGTATCAATTTTTAAGTCATCTGGATTGATCGCAATTTCTATTGTATCGTCTAATTCAGGCATTACATCAACTGAACAAAACGAAGTATGACGGCGTTTAGCGGAATCAAAGGGCGAAATCCGTACAAGACGATGGACACCTTTTTCAGATTTTAGGTAGCCATAAGCATTGTAACCTTTGATTAATAAGGTGACACTTTTAATCCCTGCTTCATCTCCAGCTTGGTAATCCAACGTTTCAACTTGGAAACCGTGACTTTCTGCCCAACGTGTATACATTCGTAAAAGCATACTTCCCCAGTCTTGTGACTCAGTACCACCGGCACCAGGGTGTAATTCAATTAGGGCGTTATTATGATCATATGGCTCATTTAGTAGTAAGGATAGCTCATACGTTGTTAAACGTTCTTGCAAGAGATGAATTCTTTCTTCCAATTCTTCTTGAATCTCTGCATCATATTCTTCTTGTTGTAATTCAAACATAACCGTTAATTCGTCAAGTTCCTCAGAGAGCTGATGAAATTGTTGATATTTTTCTTTCAAACTATTGGTTTCGTTAATTAGCTTTTGAGCCGTTTCTGTGTTGTCCCAAAAACCAGGTTCTCCCATCCGATTTTCCGCCTCGGCAATGTCTTCTTCTAACTGGTCTAAGTCAAAGAGACCTCCTGAAGCTAGTAATTTTTTGTGTCATTTCGTCTAATAATGTACGAATTTCTGGGTTTTCCAAAATGATTCCTTCTTTCTCTTTATTGTAAAAAGAGCAAAGGCGGGACAAATTGCCCCACCCTGCGTTTTTTCTTTAATTAAGCGTTTCTTCCATGACAATTTTTGAATTTTTTGCCACTTCCGCATGGGCATAAATCATTACGGCCCACTTTTTTATCTACACGCACAGGTTGACGCTTCGCACTTGTGTTGCTTTGTGCAGCTGCATCTTGTTCTGTTTCTGGATGTTCCGCTTGTCCTTGAGCTACTTGCTCACGTTGGACATTTTGGCGAATTTCCGATTTCATGAATAAACGTGTTACTTCATATTCGATTGAACCCACCATATTGTTATACATAGAATAACCTTCTGTTTGATATTCTACTAATGGGTTGTTTTGACCGTACGCACGTAAGCCGACAGATTGGCGTAATTGATCCATTGCATCAATGTGATCTGTCCATTTAGTATCGACAACACGCAAGATGACTACTTTTTCAAATTCTAGCAATTGTTCTTGGCCATTCAATTGTTGAGATTTTTCTTCAAATACTTCTTGCGCACGTGCCACTAAGTAGTCTTTGATTTCTTCAGCTGATTTATTTTCTAAATCTTTTTTAGAAATCGTATCTTCATGGACAAGTGTTGAGGCTGCAAAATCGACAATCCCATCTAAATTCCATTCTTCTTTTTCTAATTGTGTATGGCTATCCACCACTCGGCCAATCGTCCGTTTTACCATGCCCATCAATACATCAGACAAGTCATTTTCTTCCATAATCACTTCTTGTCGTTGCGCATAAATAACTTCACGTTGCTCGCGCATCACGTCATCGTATTGTAAGACATTTTTACGTGTATCATAGTTATTTCCTTCCACACGTTTTTGAGCAGATTCTACTTGGCGAGTAAACATTTTACTTTGAATAACTGCATCTTCTTCTTGCACATTCATTCGTTCTAAGAATGTTTTAATTCGTTCTGAACCAAAGCGTTTCATTAAGTCATCTTCTAAAGATAAATAAAATTGTGAAACCCCTGGATCCCCTTGACGTCCTGCACGTCCACGCAACTGATTATCAATACGACGTGACTCATGACGTTCTGTCCCGATAACTGCTAGACCACCTAGTTCAAGTACACCTAAACCAAGTTTAATATCCGTTCCACGACCAGCCATATTTGTTGCAATTGTAACTGCGCCTTTTTGACCGGCATTCATAATGATTTCAGCTTCTTTAAAGTGATTTTTCGCATTTAATACTTCATGAGGAATTTTAGCTGCGTTTAATTTATCAGAAAGTAATTCTGACGTTTCTACCGCAACAGTCCCCACCAACACTGGTTGTCCTTTGTGGTAACGTTCTTTAATATCTTCCACCACTGCATTAAATTTACTTTCTAAGGTTGGATAAAGTAAATCTGGACGATCGTCACGGATAATTGGACGATTGGTTGGAATTTGAATGACTTGAATATTGTAAATTTCACGGAATTCTTCTTCTTCTGTTTTAGCAGTACCAGTCATCCCGGCTAGTTTTTTGTACATCCGGAAGTAGTTTTGGAACGTAATCGTCGCCATTGTTTTTGTTTCATCTTCAATTTCGACGCCTTCTTTTGCTTCAATCGCTTGATGCAAGCCATCAGAATAACGACGACCATCCATGATACGACCAGTAAATTGGTCAACAATTAAGACTTTATTGTCTTGAACCACGTAATCAATGTCTAGTAACATGATATAGTTTGCCCGTAACGCTTGATCTAAATGGTGCGTTAATGCTGTATTTTCAATATCGTAAAGGTTATCCAATCCGAAAGTTTGTTCCGCTTTTTCAATCCCTGCTTCTGTTAAGCCAATTGTTTTAGACTGAATATCAATTTTGTAATCTTCGTCTTCTTTTAAGCGTTTGACAAAATTATCGGCACGCGTATAGAGTGCTGTCGATTTTTCAGCTTGTCCAGAAATAATTAATGGGGTTCTTGCTTCATCAATTAAGATTGAATCCACTTCATCGACAATTGCATAGTTTAATGGACGTTGAACCATTTGGCTGCGATAAACAACCATGTTATCACGCAAATAGTCAAATCCTAATTCGTTATTTGTACTATAAGTGATATCACAGTTATACGCTTCACGTTTTTCATCAGAAGATTTAGAGTTAATGTTTAAACCAACGCTTAAGCCTAAGAAATTATATAATTCTCCCATTTCGTTAGAGTCACGGGTTGCTAAGTATTCATTAACTGTAACAACGTGTACTCCTTCGCCAGATAGTGCATTCAAGTATACAGGCATTGTGGCAGTCAAGGTTTTCCCTTCACCTGTTCTCATTTCAGGAATGTTCCCGTCATGAAGCACAATCCCACCCATTAATTGGACACGGTATGGGAATAAACCTAGTACTCGTTTAGCAGCTTCACGGACAACCGCAAACGCTTCTGGTAATAGTTCGTCTAAGGTTTCCCCTTTTTGATAACGGGCTTTAAATTCATCTGTTTTTTCACGTAATTGTTCATCGCTTAGTTGTTCCATTGCACTTGCATGTGCATCAATTTTATCGGCGATTTTTTCTAATCGTCTTAATTCTTTTTTATCGTTTTCAATCATTTTTTTCAAAAAATTTGCCATTGGTATCTGTGTTCCTTTCAATTACCTCTTTTTATTTTTGTATCCTTTTTGTACAAGAAGCACAATCTATCCGTTTTATTTTATCATTACTTGACGAGAAAGAAAACCATTTCTCTCTATTTTACAGACATTTTCCTTTAAAAGAGGAACTTTTAAAGTTATTTTATGTATTTCTTTATTTTTTCTTTACTCTGTGCTTTAAAGATGTTTAAAGAGCTGAAATGCACGAAGGCATTTCAGCTCTTATTTTAAGCTTTAGTCTGTTTCAATCAAGCCATATTTGCCATCTTTACGACGGTAAACAATGCTTGTTCCATTTGTTTCAGCATCTTCAAAAATGAAGAAGTTGTGTCCTAACATGTTCATTTGTAAAACAGCTTCTTCACTGTCCATCGGTTTTAATGATAGACGTTTTGTACGAACGATGTCTAATTCTGAAGGTGTTTCTTCTGTTTCTTCACCAACTAAGAAGACAGCGGCTTTTGTATTGTTACGTCCTGTTTCACGAGATTTTCTGTTGATTTTTGTTTTAAATTTACGAATTTGTCGTTCTAATTTATCGACAACCAAATCAATACTTGCGTATAAATCAGGTGACGTTTCTTCAGCTCGTAAAACTAGATAAGGAAGAGGAATAGTAACCTCGACTTTGGCTGTTTTTTCAGTGTACACTTTCAAATTCACGTGAACCGTTGCTTCAGGTGAATCGCTGAAATATCTTTCTAATTTACCGACTTTTTTCTCAACATAGTCTCGAATCGCTTCGGTTACCTCGATATTTTCTCCACGTACATTATATCTAAACATAACAATTACCCCTTTCATCTACCAGTAAAGAAAAGATTAAAGGACCACTCTTTAATTCCCTTCTTCTTAATTTCATTATATCGAATAATCTGGGTTTTGCCAACAAAATAGTCATCAAATTTATGAATTATTTTCTTTTTACCGCGCGAGAGTAAACGTATTCAAACTTTTAGGATAACAGTCATTGATAACAGCAGCTGCGTGGAAAAGAGTTCGTCCAGTGGTATAGATGTCATCCACCAAAATAACAGAACAATTTTTTAATTTTTTTTGGTTTTCTTTTTGGATGGCAAATGGTTGTTGCAACCGCATCCTTTCCTTTCTAGTTTTCTTAGATTGCGGAACATTTTCCTCTTTTCTAATTAAAAAAGGGCTGTACGGAACATCAGCCGCTTCTAGTAAGCCAATTACTTGGTTGAAGCCTCGTTTTTGCATTCGTTTTTCGGATAAGGGTATCGGAATAATATAGTCCACAGATTGTTGCTGAAAGTAAAAGTTGATTTCCTCATTAAAACACGTTCTTAAGCGGTAGTCTCCTTGAAATTTATAGCGTTCCATCCACTCTTGCATTCCTTCATCATAATGAAACAACGCTGCATTATGAAAAGAATACTCTGGATAAAGCAGCTGCCACCTTTGACAATCAAAACAATAGCGCTCTTGGCTGACGCGACTACAGCCAAAACAAGTGCCTATCATTGGCAGTTTCTGGAACTTTGCTTGGCAGTGCTGGCAAAGTGAAGGCCTCGCCCATTTTTTAAAACGTAAGAGCATTTTTAATGTTATCTCCAAACGAATGGGGCTTGCGCAATTTTTACAATCCATCTAACATCCCTCGTTTGCTAGCCAAGCGATTCATTTGCTTTATTTGCCGAATTGCCTCTTTCATGTCTCTTGTTTCCCCATCATGTAAAAATAAAACTTCGCCGTAATTGAATTCTTGTCTTCGATCGACTCGGCCCGCAATTTGGACAAGTGTTGAAGAAGTGAAGACTCGATGATTGGCACCATAAACAATAACTGAGACTGCATCAAAAGTCACACCACGTTCTAAAATGGTTGTAGTGATCAAAATATCCGTTTTCTGCTGACGCATTGCTTGAACTTTTTCTAGGCGAAGTTCATCACTACCATAAACGGCGACAACTTCTTTGTCGGAAAATCGCTCAGCTATTAATGGATGCAATTGGTGAATTAATGGAATGCTTGGGCAAAATAATAAAACTGAATTACGCACCAATAAACGTTTCAAATGATGTGCAATGATTTTAATATTTTTGCTAGAAATACGTTGCCACGACTGAACCCAAAATCGGCGTGGCACAGGTAATGGCCTACGATGATATCTTGCTGGCAAAATACTGGCCGCTAACTTCTTTTGCTGTAAAAGCTTCCGTAATTCTTTCGTAGGGGTTGCTGTTAAGTACACCAAACTACTTCTTTTTTTTCGTGCGTTACGCACTCCATAATAAAGATGCTCGTTATTAACAAAAGGAAAAGAGTCGACTTCATCAACGATAAGTAAATCAAATGCTTGATGGAATTTCAATAATTGATGGGTGGTGCAAATCACTAGTTTCGTATAACGATACGGTTCTTGACTGTTTCCATGAAGTAAAGCAATTGCTTCATGAGGAAAAACCGCTTGGATTCTGGGAAACAGTTCTAAGCAAACATCGACACGCGGCGAAGCCAGCGCAATCCGCCCCCCTTCTTGTAAGGTTTGGTGCAAAACAGCAAATAACATTTCTGTTTTGCCTGCACCTGTAACTGCCCACACTAAGCGATTCTCTCTTGCTTTTGCTGTCTCACAAAGTTCAACCGAGATCGCTTGCTGTCCCTTTGTTAATTGTCCAGACCACTCAAAAAAGACAGTTCTTGGGCTATTGGGCCTTTCTGGTAAATGACAAAATTTTTGACAAGAAGTCACACGGCCTAATTGAATGCACGCATGACAGTAGTATACATTTGTCGCCAGTCTGTTTTCTTTTTTGGATACGACTTCCCCGCACCGCTGACATTGAATTGTTAGGGGTGAACGCTCTAACATTGTTGGTAAATAAACCAGTTTTGTCTGTATTGAAGGTTCTGTTTCTTCAAGAATTATTTTACGTCCATGCAAATCTTCCATGTTAACCACCTCAATTATAAAATACGCATTTCTCTAGCTTTTTTGCGAAAAAGGAGATCTCCCACCGTTATCTTTCTATTCTTATCTAGTCGTTACCTACTAAACAAACTCTTGATACGCTTTATTGTTTACACGAATCTTCTACTTTCGACTTACCTATATGCAGCTTTTTTATAAACAAATTTATCTACCTTTAAAGAAAAATTAATGTTAAAGTATATCTAGTAATTCAAGCTTTAATTTGAAAAGACTAGAAAGGAGCAAGCTTTATCATGGAAAATATTTTTTTAAAAAGACTAGAACTCAAAGCTTTTGAAGAAGATTCTGTTTTTTCAAAAATTGAAGGGCTGAATAAATTTAATTCACTAAATTTTAAAAAACCTATTACTTTTTTTTCAGGTGAAAATGGAACTGGAAAATCCACTTTATTAGAAGCAATCGCAGTCAATTGGGGATTTAATCCTGAAGGCGGTAGTATTAATTTTAATTTCTCTACAAACGATACTCACTTGGATTTACATAATTATTTAACTGTTGGAAAAAGTGTAAAGCGTGCTACGGATGGCTTCTTTTTAAGAGCTGAAAGTTTCTACAATGTCGCTACATATGCAGAAAATATAGACTTAGATTTTTCTGAATATGGCGATAAATCCCTACATCATCAATCACACGGCGAAAGTTTTTTGAATCTGGTGAACCATCGGTTTAGAGGAAATGGTCTGTACCTGTTAGATGAGCCTGAAGCGGCTCTCTCACCTCAACGCCAACTAGCCTTAATGATATCTATAAAAAAACTAATTGATGAGGGGTCTCAGTTTATTATTGTCTCTCATTCACCTATATTACTTGCAATGCCTGACTCACAAATTATTTCTTTTGATAAAGATAGTCCTTTAGAAATCACGTATGAAGAAAGTATGCCTTATGAAATAACCTCATTATTTTTAAACAACAAAAACAGAATTCTCTCTCATTTATTTGCTGAATAAGTCTGTTATTCGAATTGCTTATGCCATACTATAATGACTCGTATATAAAAATATTGTTAATCATTCTTTGAATTACTACTTTTTACTACTTTTAGACTACAGAAAAAGGTGTTCATTATTCACAAAATAGATTGTTAAGTATGTTTTTTTAGTATCTAGATTAAAGTAAAAAATTAAAGACAGTTGTCTTTCTCTAGCTCACAGGACTAATTTCGGCTCTATAATTTATGGAACTGATAAACCAGAATGACTGCTTCAGCTCAATTCTAATTAACTAAAGTCATAAAAAAAGACAAGTTGCTTTTTCGAAGATTCTCGAAAAAACAACTTGTTTTTACTCTTTTTTATCTGCTTGTGCTAACAAATCCAAGGCTTGTTCCAACACTTTTTCCCCGTTCATTAAGCCGTAATCAGACATGCTAATGACATCTGTTGGGATACCTTTTGGTGATAGACGCTTTTCAAAATCACTCTTCATATAACGAACTTGTGGACCTAACAATAACACATCGACTGGATTATTTTCTAAATTTGTGTCTGCTTCCGATGCAGAAGCCGCAAATATATGGGCATCTAAGCCTTGATTAAATGCTGCTTTTTGCATTTTTGTAACAAGTAAACTAGTACTCATTCCTGCGGAGCAAACTAACATAATTGTTTTTTTTGACATTTTAACAGCCCCTTTTACCATTGCCTTTTTCAATTTTCAACATTATCTATTAAAAATATTATAGTGTAAAGTTAATTTTTGTCAATCATTCTTGTTTTTTAAAGCGGATACAATCTTGGTTTAAACGTACCATGCTGATTTCAGTAATTTATTAAATACCACATATTCTTTTTCCAAATTCACTTGAACTACTTGGTAACTCGCATTCAACCAACCATAAGCGCCCTTTTCTGGATGCTTATAATCGTTTGCCCACCAATCGACATCTGTCTTAGCAGTTTTTGGTAAACCAGAATGAGGGAATAACAATTCATCAAACTGGGTAAAGGTCAAGGTAACTTGGGAACCGCCATTCGTTTTCAAATAATGAGTAATTGTATCATATTTTTTCTGTCGTGTATGTACCATTTTCCAGCGCCTCCCTTTTCTCTATCATACCTTATTATAACGTTTTTTTCCAAAAATCTCATAAAAAAGATGAGAGAAAAAGTTGCTATTCAGTTGATTCTTTTTTATACTGACTTTATTACGAGAGAAAAGGATACCCATATGTTAGAAAGCTATATTACAGTCAAACAAGATGGTTTCAGCGAGATTGAAATCAAGAAATCGCGATTTATCTGTTCTGTAAAGCGCGTAACATCAGAAGAAGAAGCAAAAGCCTTTATCGCCGCAATAAAAAAAGAACATTGGAAAGCCAATCATAATTGTAGTGCTTTTGTGATCGGCGAAAAAAATGACATTCAGCGGAGCAGCGATGACGGCGAACCTAGTGGCACTGCTGGTGTTCCAATGCTGGAAGTCTTAAAGAAAAAAGAGTTAATCAACGTAGTGGCTGTTGTCACTCGTTATTTTGGCGGAATAAAATTAGGCACTGGTGGTTTAATCCGAGCATATAGTCATGCTCTTTCCCACACTTTAGATGAAATTGGTTTAGTCATTGGCAAATTGCAACAAGAGCTATTGATTACGATCGCCTATCCTTTATTAGGAAAAGCCCAGGCCTTTTTAGAACATAGTCCCTACACGCTTAAAGAAACTATTTACACAGAGTCTATTCAGTTAATTTGTTTAGTAGATGAACAAGCAACAGAAACATTTATAGCTGAAATGACGGATTTACTTAACGGTCAGTTGACAATTGAAAAAGGCGCAACGAGCTATCACGAACTACCATTTAACGAAAAAGGAGCACAAGCAAATGACATTTGAAGAAGTATTGCCACAGATTAAAGCAGGAAAAAAAGCCGTACGTAAAGGCTGGAGCGGTTTTGAACTTTTTATTGAATTACGTGATGAAATTGGCACCTCCGAAGGTGAATTTTTACAAGTTACCCCGTATTTTTTAATCAAAACTTCTGATGAAGGCTACAGCATGTTTTCACCAACACCTTGTGATGTCTTAGCAGAAGATTGGGTGATTGTTGAAGCATAACTACACACATAAGGTCTGGCAGATTACGGCGATTGCTCGTTCTTCCAGACCTTAATTTTTAAATGTTTAAAGGAGTTTTTCTTATGCCAAAAGAATTTGAAACAAAACGGGTGCTTGTAACCGGTGCAGCTTCAGGGATTGGCCAAGCACAAGCAATTGCCTTTGCTGAGCAAGGTGCTGAAGTTATTGGCATCGACCTAGACGAAACGGGGTTAAAGCAGACAGCCGCACTGGTTAACCTAGATTCTACTAAGCCATTTACTTATTTTGTCGGTGATGTGTCTTCTCCCTCATTTGTGCAAGCCACGATGAAACAAATTGTGAAAGACAACGGCCAAATTGATATTTTATTAAATACGGCAGGTATTTTAGATGATTATCGTCCTTCTCTAGAAACTTCGGAAGCTTTATGGGATCAAATTTTAGCAACCAATTTAAAAAGTGTCTTTTTAGTGACCAATGCCATATTACCTTATTTCCTCCAACAAAAAAAAGGAGTAATCGTTAATATGGCATCTATCGCTGGCTTAGTAGCTGGGGGCGGCGGCGCAGCGTACACTGCCTCCAAACACGCAATCATCGGGTATACAAAACAACTTTCCTACGATTATGCCAAATTAGGCATTCGAGCAAATGCGATTGCGCCAGGTGCCATCCAAACACCCATGAACGCAGCTGATTTTGCAGGAGAAGGTGAAATGGCTACTTGGGTAGCAAGTGAAACACCTGCGGGCCGTTGGGCACAGCCACAAGAGGTGGCAAAACTTTCATTATTTCTAGCTAGTGATGACGCTGATTATATCCATGGCACAGTTATGACCATTGATGGTGGTTGGACCATGAAATAAAAAGACTTTACAGAGTGTCTGTTCTTCAGTAACATGTAACACAGTGAGGCAACTCACACCATAACACTTCAGTTGGCTTTGCTGCCCTTCCTTTGGTTATGGTTATCACTAAAACACGTCGTTGTTTTATAAAGGAGAATCTTAAATGAATCATTCATCAAATCCACAAACCAGTACGTGGTCAGCTACGGCGTTGGCTAAAATGGCGCTGGTTACCGCTTTGTATGTCGTTGTCACTGTACTTCTCGCTCCGCTTAGTTTTGGTCCGATACAGCTTCGTCTTGCCGAATTATTTAATTATTTAGGCGTTTTTAACAAGCGATATATCTGGTCCATTACGTTAGGGGTTGCGATTGCCAACACCGCTTCGCCTCTTGGTATCATCGATATAGTCATCGGTAGCGCTGGAACGTGCGCAGTCTTATGGATTGCCTATTTTGCGACAAAAAATCAGCAAAATTTATTGATTAAACTAATGCTGACGGCCATTCTTTTTGCTTTGTCCATGTTCACTGTTGCCGGACCCTTAACGTTCTTTTATCAGTTACCTTTTTGGTACACATGGTTGACCGTTGGACTTGGTGAACTTCTTTCAATGACAGTCGGCGGCATCCTGATTTACGTATTAAATAAAAAAATACAGCTTGTAAAACGCATCGAAGAATAAAAAAGCGCTTGGGATTTAAACCCCAAGCGCTTTTTAGCACTATCCTTTAGGTTGAATGAAGTCTCCTTGCCATTTTCCAAGAGATGGATTGTAATCAAAATACCAAAGTTGTGAAAAATATTGTTTTTGATGCTTGTATCCCGATAAAACACGACCGCTTTGAGTATCTTCCTCGTAGTCAATACAAGAAAAATGAAGCATCAGTGAAAAACTGGTTTCACTAATATGATGATAATTCGAAGCTGGCGCTACTTTCACTTTTTTTACATGATTTCTGATGCCCGCTTGTTGATTTTCTTGTAATACTGCAAGATGTTTTTGATAAAGTTTTTCTGTATAGTTATCTTTGACTACAGACAAATTTTCTTGATCCCACGCTTGTTGTATTTCTAAAAACGTTTGTTGTATTTCTTTTAAGAGTGCCTTTTTTTCTTTTGATGTTCCAGGTAATGCTGCCCACATTTCTTGAAAAGCGTCTTCATCGACTGGTTGATTTCTACGGCGTCTTTGCCAAATCATCGCGCCCCCAAAAAGAACAAAAAACACTGTTGAAATTAAGCCTTCCAGTGGCGTTGTGTTGCTGTTCCCGGTCTCGTTATGATGAACATAACTTCTTGATCCATCACCGCTTGGCGAAAAACCATTCGAGGGATTACCTCCGCTTGGACTTTCTACACGTCCGCCGCCATAGCCACCAGCTACAGCCGCCGCTTGATTAGGCCATAAACAAAAGGCCATGGCACAACCCACAAAAACTAAAATTAACTTTCTCATTTTCTCACCTTTCGACCCCTTCAAACCAACAAATGAATAAATAGACGCAGAATACTAAACAAAGCGCCAAGATTAACAATGATTAATAATACCTTCAGCCATCTGCCATATGGTTGTACTGATTGATAACTTCGTTGATAAATACTCAAGCCAAACAGGACCGCTGGCCACATAAATATACTAGATCTTGGGCCAAACGAATTACCCTCGCCCAAAAAATTCACATGAATGGGCACATGAGCTGGTAAATCAGGATAAACCACCACACTTAATAACAGTAAACTGACTGCCAAGACACTTGTAACAATAAACAACCGTTGACTAACTTTTTCAATCTGCTTGTTTCTCATTATCTTAGTTTTCTCCTCTATTTAATGATAGATATACTTTCAGTTTATGCCTCCCTATCTGAATTTGCAATAAAAAAAAGACAAGGAAACATTCGATTAAATGTCCTTGCCTCTGTTTTTAAAAACCTTAAATCAAGCCTTTCACACCTATATCTTTTCGATAGTACATTCCAGGAAATGAGTAATTATCCAATGTTTGATAAACTTTTTTGCGGGCTTCTTCAAGAGTCGAAGCAGTTGCTTCTGCTAAAAAGATTCGTCCGCCAGCCGAAACCAGAGCCTGTTCTGAACGAGTTACCCCTGCATAATAGATGGTTTCACCAGACATTTCTGGCAATGGTAGATTTGTCTTGTATTGATTAGGATAGCCTTCTGCTGCTACAACAACACCAACACTCGCTAACTCATTCCATGCAATCGTTGGTTGCTCTTTCACCAGCAATGAAGAAATTATTTCTGAAAGGGGACTCTCTAAACGTGCCAACACAACTTGTGTTTCTGGATCCCCAAATCGAGCATTAAATTCAATAACCTTGGGGCCAGTTGCTGTTTGGATTAAACCAGCATATAAAATCCCTTGAAACGGACGTTTTTCAGCCACCATTCCTTTAGCAGTCGGTTTCAGGACTTGGCTAATGGCTTGCTGAACCGCTTCTTCTGGGATCTGAGGCACTGGTGTGTAAGCACCCATCCCCCCTGTATTCGGACCAGCATCCCCATCGAAAATCCGCTTATGATCTTGAGCAATCACCATCGGATATACCTTCTCATTAGAAACAAAAGCCATTAAGGAAAATTCTTCTCCTTGCAAAAATTCTTCGATTACAACCGTTTGACCGCTTACTCCAAATTGTTGATCCTCCATCATCGCAACTAGCGCCCGTTTTGCGGCTGTTTTTGTTTCGGCAACTACTACCCCTTTTCCAGCTGCCAAACCATCCGCCTTAATAACAATTGGTACTCCTTGCTGTTCAATATATTCTAAGGCAGGTGCCAAACGTCGAAAGACCCGATATTCCGCCGTTGGAATCTGGTATTTTTGCATAAAATCTTTCGCAAAACTTTTTGAACCTTCAATTATTGCAGCTGCTTTTGTCGGGCCAAAAATCAGTAATCCCGCTGCTTGAAAGGCATCTACAATCCCTTCAATTAATGGCGTTTCCGGTCCGACGAATGTCCAATCAATCTGATTATCCTTCGAAAATTGAATTAGTTCCGTTTGCTGCTCTTCACCGATAGGTACAGTCCGAATATTATCACCACTCATACCAGGATTACCTGGTGCACAATAAACAGTCTTGACTTTGTCTTCTTGCTGTAATTTTTTGGCGATTGCATGTTCACGACCACCACGCCCAATCACTAATATATTCATCGGTTTCTCCTTTAAAAATTAATGTTTGAAATGACGAGTCCCAGTAAAAATCATCGCAATGCCATAATGATTCGCTAGATCGATTGATGCTTGGTCTTTAATGCTCCCGCCTGGCTGAATAATTGCTTGAATACCATGTTGTGCAGCATATTCCACGCTATCTGCCATGGGGAAAAAGGCATCACTTGCTAAGACGGCCCCTTGTAATTTTCCAGCTGCTTGGGCTTGATCAACTGCAATTTTTACTGAACCAATTCGATTCATTTGACCAGCGCCAATCCCCACCGTTTGGCTTTCATTGGTTAAAACAATAGCATTTGATTTTACATGCTTGACTGCTTTCCAAGCAAAGTTCAAGGCGTCTCTTTCGGCTGGTGTGGGTTGGCGCTCTGTAACTACTTGCCATGCTTGTTCATTTTCAACAACTGTATCTTGTTCTTGAATTAATAACCCGCCCATAACAGAAACTAATTCCGCCGCTTTTTTTTCTTGAGCATGAAAATCTAACGTTAACAAACGAAGATTCTTTTTCTGAGATAACAATGCCAGAGCTTCTTCCTCAAAACTAGGCGCAATAATTATCTCTAAAAAGATTTGATTCATTTCAGCCGCAGTCGCTTGGTCCACTGGACGATTCAAAACAACAATGCCACCAAAAATTGAAACTGGATCTGCTTCAAATGCCTGACGATAGGCTGCTAAAATCGTTTTTCCTGTTCCAATTCCACATGGGTTCATATGTTTAACAGCGACGACCGTTGGTTCTGTAAACTCGCTAGCAATCCGGAGCGCTGCATCAGCATCTCGAATATTATTATATGAAAGTTCTTTGCCATGAAGTTGTCGAGCGGAAGCAATGGATAATGATACAGGTACAACGGATTGATAAAAGGTGGCCTGTTGATGGCTATTTTCACCATAGCGCAATGTTTGCTTACGTTCATAAGTAAGCGTTTGTTTCTCTGGCTCAGTTTCACCCACTTGCGTCGTTAAATAGTCAGCGATAAGCGCGTCATAAGCAGCGGTATGACGAAAGACTTTTGCTGCTAATCTTTTTCTAGTGGCTAACTGGCTAGTTCCAGTGCTGCTAATTTCACTTAATACCTGTTCATAATCACTAGGATCAACCACTGCTGTTACGTCTTGATAATTTTTTGCCGCTGAACGTAACATGCTAGGACCGCCAATATCAATCATTTCAATCGCTTCTGCTTCAGAGATCGCTGGTTTTAAAATTGTTTCTTTAAATGGATAAAGATTCACTACTACAAGGTCAATAAATTGAATGCCTTGTTCAGTCAGTGCTTTTTGATGCGTTTGGTTTCCCCTTTTTGCCAAAAGTCCGCCATGGATATTCGGATGTAACGTTTTGACACGACCATCTAACATTTCTGGAAAGCCAGTGATGTCGTCAATAGCAAGTGTCGGTACCCCCGCTTCTTCCAAGACAGTCCTTGTTCCCCCAGTGGAGATAATTTCAAAGCCATTTGCAACTAAGCCTGCTGCAAATGTTGTCACTCCTGTTTTGTCTGAAACGCTAATCAATGCTCTTTTGGTCATTTCATTGTCTCCTTTACAATTTGTGAAATTATTTTTGGGTACCATTCGTGCTCAAGAGCATGAATTTTCTCTGCTAATGTGTCCACTGTATCTTCGGTATCAATCTTGGTGGTTGTTTGAAAAATAATCGGTCCTGTATCAACCCCAGAGTCAACATAATGGATAGTGATTCCTGTTATTTTCACTCCATAATGAAATGCCTCTTCAATTCCGTGAAGACCTGGAAAACTAGGTAATAGAGAAGGATGAATATTGACGATTCTCTTTGAATAAGCCTCCAGTAAAGTCTTGCCGATAATTCTCAAATAACCAGCTAACACGATTAAATCGATCTGATGCTCTTTTAAATGTTTCAATACTTGTTCCTCATATTGCTCACGAGATGAAAAATCAGATGGCGAAAAGCAAACAACGGGAATCTTGCGTTTTCGGGCACGGGTCAATACATAGGCTTCAGGCTGGTCACAAAAGACTAAGCTCAACTGCCCTGCGATTTTTTTCTGGGAAAAAGCTGCAGCAATCGCCTCAAAATTGCTACCATTGCCAGATGCAAAAACAGCTATCTTCATAAGGCTTCCTTAAAAATAACGGCTTTCGTTTTCCTAGGTACCAAACGACCAATTTCAAAAGCTTCTGGCAAAAGCTCCTGAACTTTTTCAACATGCTCTGGACTCACCGCTAAAATCATTCCTAAGCCCATATTGAAAATTTCATACATTTCTTCAGGTGGAATTTCACCGTATTTTTGAATCAATTTAAAAATTGGTAGCACTGGCCAACTATTTAATTGAATCTCTGCAGCTAATGTGGAAGAAAACATTCTTGGTAGATTTTCTAAAAACCCGCCGCCGGTAATATGCGCAGCCCCATGCACGAGTCCTGCTTTTAACAATGGCAATAATTCCTTCACATAAATTTTTGTTGGTGTTAATAATTCTTCCCCTAACGTTTTGGGTGCCAATTCTGGAAGCTTGTCCGTTGTTTTAAACGAATGTTTCTTAAAAAAAACATTTCTTACTAAAGAGTAACCATTAGAATGAAGACCACTTGAAGGAAGACCAATCAAGAAATCGCCTTCTTTTACGTTACTTGGAGTCAAGAGTTGACTTTTCTCAGCAATACCCACGGCAAAACCAGCCACGTCATAAGCATCTGCTTCATACATATCAGGCATTTCAGCTGTTTCGCCCCCAATTAAGGCTGCATTCGCCTCACAACAGCCAGCCGCAACACCCGCAACAATTGCTTCAACTTTAGCTGGATTAACGGTCCCTAACGCTAAATAATCTAAAAAATATAACGGTTCGGCGCCTTGTGCGACGACATCATTGACACACATTGCTACACAATCAATTCCGATTGTCTCGTGTCTCTGTTCTTCAATTGCCAAGAGTAACTTTGTGCCTACGCCATCCGTTCCTGATACCAAAACTGGTTCTTTAAGCTTGTAACTGCTTAAATCAAAACAACCACCAAAACCACCAAGCATGCCCAACGTTCCCGTCCGTTGTGTTTTTTGGCTATGCTTTTGAATTCGTTCTACTACTTCGTATCCCGCCTCAACATTTACACCAGCTTTTGAATAGGCATTTTCCATGTCAATTCCTCCTAGTTTCTTTTTTCAAGGATGCTTGATATTGTTCTTCATAATCATACAAAGGCGTTGGATAGTCTCCATTAAAGTAAGCCATACACAGCCCAGAATAAGGAGCATCATAATTTAATTGAATCCCATCAATCAGCCCTGCTTCACTCAAAAAAGCCAGCGAATCTGCGCCAATCTGCTCTTTGATTTCTTCAATTGAATAGTTTGCCGCAATTAGTTCGTCCCGCGTCTGTATATCAATGCCATAAAAACACGGATATTTTAATGGTGGTGAAGCAATTCTGACATGAACTTCTTGCGCTTCTGCTTCTTTTAATAAATGAATAATGCGCCGAATAGTGGTCCCGCGAACAATCGAATCATCTACTAAAATGACTTTTTTTCCTTTGACCACGCCACGAACTGCCGATAGTTTCATACGGACACCTTGTTCTCTTAATTCTTGTGTCGGCTGGATGAATGTTCGAGCGACATATTGATTTTTTACTAAACCTAGTTCGTAAGGTATCTGTGCTTCTTCTGCATAGCCGCTAGCTGCAGACAATGACGAGTTGGGCACCCCAATCACCATATCAGCTGCGACTGGACTTTCGATTGCCAAGTTCTTCCCCATTCTTTTACGAGCTGTATGCACATTAACTCCAGCAATATTTGAATCTGGTCGTGCAAAATAAATATATTCCATTGCGCAAATCGCCGGTTGGACTTCCGTAGTGAAAACCTCTATTTTCAAGCCTTCATCAGAAATGATGACTACTTCACCAGGCGCCACATCTTGAATAAAGCTAGCCCCAACTGTTTCTAATGCACACGTTTCGGATGCCACAACGTACGCCCCATTGTTCATTTGTCCGATGGAGAGAGGGCGAAAGCCGTTGGGATCCAGTGCAGCAATCATCATCGTTTCTGTTAATAAAAGATAAGCAAAGCCACCCTTAACCAAATTCAAGCTCTCTTTTAATTTATCGAGAAACGAGGCAGCAGTGCTTTTTCGAATCAAGTGCATTAAAATTTCAGTGTCTGAATTGGAATGAAAAATAGCTCCTTCTCTTTCTAGTTGTTTTCGTAAACGCTTGGCATTTGTCAAATTGCCATTGTGTGCTAACCCAATTTGACTATCATAAAATTTAAATAAAAATGGCTGAATATTATCCACGCTACCCGTACCAGCGGTTGCATAGCGTACATGACCAATAGCCGCCGTTCCTTCTAACGCATTCAGTTGTTCTTGCTTTTGGAATACTTCTGCTAATAAACCTAAATCACGGTGGCCATCTAATTTCCCAGAATTGTTCGCCACAATTCCCGCGCCTTCTTGGCCTCGATGCTGTAAGCTGTGTAAGCCAAAATAGGTCACTTGTGCCGCATCAGGATGACCCCAAATACCAAAAATACCACACTCTTCATTTAAGCTTTTTGCTTCATAAGACATGGAATCGCATCCTCCCATAAGGCTTTGGCTTCTTTTGTTGAACAATTGATCACATCATCTAACGCATGAATGACCAAACCAGTTTCAGTCACTTTTCCAATATGTTGGGCTTTTCTTCCGATAAGTGTTTCAAACGCTTCTTGATGCTGGGGACTAACTGAAAGAATAAAACGGGATTGCGTCTCCGCAAATAGATATTCTTTTGTTAATGGCAGTGTCACCTGTAACCCCAGTTCGTTAGCAAAAGCCGACTCGGCTAAAGCAACGGCAACGCCGCCTTCAGCGCAATCATGCGCGCTAGCAACTAGGCCTGCTTGAATTGCTTTTAAAACTAATTCTTGGTTTGCTTTTTCCTCTTTTAAATCAAATGAGCGTAATTGCCCTTCAATTCGACCCAGTTGCATTTTTTGAATTTCTGAGCCGTTAAAATCTGCGTGGGTTTCACCGATGAGATAAATTAAGTCATCAACTTGTTTAAACGCTTGTGTGGTAATTTGTGAAACATCTTCAATCACTCCCACCATGCCGATCATTGGCGTTGGATAAATGGCTTGACCATCTGTTTCATTGTAAAGAGAGACGTTCCCTGAAATCACGGGTGTTCCTAGCTGACGGCAGGCTGCGGCGATTCCATCCGCCGACGTCCATAATTCCCAAAAACTTTCTGGTTTATCAGGGGAACCATAATTCAAGCAATCAGTGATAGCCAAAGGTTGTGCTCCACTTGCTACAATATTACGGGCTGCTTCTGCAACCGCAATTTGCCCACCAATTTCAGGATTTAAATACAAATAACGGCTATTACAATCTGTCGTCATCGCTAAGGCTTTATTGGTGCCCCGCACTCTTAAAACAGCTGCATCACTTCCTGGTTGCACCACTGTATTCGTTTGTACTTGACTATCATAGGTTTCGTAAACTGATTTTTTCGATGCAATCGTTGGCTGTTGTAATAGGCGTTTTAATAATTCCGTGCTATTCGTAATTTCTGGAATGAAGGGCGCTAATTTTTTAAAAGCACGCATCCGCTCTGGTTCTTGATAGGCTTTCTGGTAGACAGGGGCTTCTTCTGCCAAAGCATCTACTGGTACATCTGCGACTATTTTGCCACCGTGAAAGACACGATACTGTCCATCATCTGTTACGGATCCAATCGCTACCGCTTCTAAGTCATACGTTTGAAACAATTCACAAACTTGCTGTTCTGCTCCTTTTTCCACACAGATTAACATCCGTTCTTGGGACTCAGACAAGAGCATTTCATAGGGGCTCATCAGCGTCTCTCTCTGCGGAACTTTATCCAGCTCTAGAATCAAGCCTGAACCTGCTTTTGATGCCATTTCAGCACTTGAAGAAACCAAGCCAGCCGCCCCCATATCTTGGATGCCGATTAAAATATCTTGATGATTTTTGATTAAATCAAGACAAGCTTCCAATAATAATTTTTCCATAAACGGATCACCTACTTGTACCGCAGATCGTTGCTGTTCTTCACCTTCACTAAATTCTTCTGAAGCAAAGGTCGCACCATGAATTCCATCACGTCCTGTTTTCGCACCTACGTAAAGAATGCTATTTCCGACGCCTTTTGCTTGGCCTTTTTGAATCTCATCATGACGAATCAATCCCACACACATAGCATTGACAAGTGGGTTTCCTTGATAACATGGCTCAAAAGCAATTTCGCCGCCAACGGTTGGAATACCAATACAATTTCCATAACCGCTAATCCCCGCCACAACTTCTTGAAACAAATAACGTGTTCGTGCATCCGTCAGTTCGCCAAATCTTAACGAATCCAGTAAAGCAATCGGCCGCGCCCCCATACTGAAAATATCGCGAATAATTCCACCAACGCCTGTAGCTGCTCCTTCGTAAGGTTCTACTGCAGAAGGATGATTATGGCTCTCTGCTTTAAAAACAACAGCTAATCCGTCACCAATATCGACAATCCCAGCTCCTTCACCAGGGCCTTGAAGCACTTGTGGCCCTTCCGTCGGAAACTTTTTTAAAACGGGCTTGGAATTTTTGTAAGAGCAATGTTCACTCCACATCACGGAGAATAAGCCAGTTTCTGTATAATTAGGTTCTCTTTGCAAAATGGTCTCAATCTGATGATATTCTTCATCTGTTAGTCCCCATTCTGCATACAACCGTGTCTCCTTGATTTCTTTTGGTGTTGGTTCATTCATCATTGGCTTAATTCCTTTCCAAAGTTTTTAATGATTGAAGCAAAAAAGCTGCGTCCATCTGTTGAACCTAACAATTCTTCCATCGCTCGTTCCGGATGAGGCATCATTCCTAGAACATTGCCCTGTTCATTACAAATACCAGCAATATTCGCAAGACTACCGTTCACCTTTTCTTGATACGTAAAAACAATTTGGTTCTTTTCTTTCAGCTCTTTCAACGTTTTTTCATCACAATAGTAATTCCCTTCGCCATGCGCTACTGGTAAATGTATCGAAACATTTTCAGGATACTCGCTTGTAAACTTTGTGTGCGTATTCACTTTCAATGGGACACTTTTACAAATAAAACGAAGCGAATCATTTCTTAACAACGTACCAGGAAGCAAGCCAATTTCTGTTAAAATTTGAAAGCCATTACAAGTACCAAAAACCATTTTGCCTTCTGTAGCAAAGCGAATCACCTCATTGATAATTGGCGAAAACCGAGCAATTGCACCACAACGTAAGTAATCGCCATAAGAAAAACCGCCCGGCAACAATACGCCATCAAATTTTGCTAAAGAAGTGGCATCGTGTCGGACAAATTCTGCATCGACGCCCATCACCTCTTTGACAGCCCACAATAAGTCTGCATCACAATTGGATCCTGGAAAAACAATCACTGCCAATTTCATTTAAATTTCCTCCAAAGATAAAATTTCAAAACGATAGGATTCCATATTTACATTGGCTAATAGTTGATCACAAATTTGTTCAATTTTCTCTTCAATTGCTTCTGTCTGCTGGACGTGCATTTCAAAATACTTACCGACACGGATTTCGGCTACTTCTGTAAAACCAAGCCGATGGACTGCTTCCTTAACCGCTTCACCTTGGGGATCCAAAATTGATTCTTTATACGTAACATAGACTTTGACAAAATACATACGCGCTTCCTCCTCAATTAGCTGTTAGTAAACGTTGTAAAACTTCTTCATATACAGGAACTATTTCTCCTAATTCACGGCGATAAACATCTTTATCCAGATGTTCGTTTGTGTTTAAATCCCATAAACGACAGGTGTCTGGAGAAATTTCATCTGCCAGTAACAATTGATTGGCCTTCGTCCGACCAATCTCGATTTTAAAATCGATCAAACAAATATTGAGGCGTTGAAAGAGTTGACTAAGCGCCTGATTAATTTGTAAAGCCAATGCTTTAATCTCCACAATTTCAGCAGGAGTGGCTACTTTTAGAAATTGAATATGGTCTTCGTTAATAAAAGGATCATCCAGACGATCTTCTTTGTAATAAAATTCGATAATGGGCGTCACTAATTTA
Organism: Enterococcus sp. DIV1090; assembly: GCF_050537975.1. NCBI lineage: Bacteria > Bacillati > Bacillota > Bacilli > Lactobacillales > Enterococcaceae > Enterococcus > Enterococcus sp. DIV1090. Next base: position 1,590,116 of record NZ_CP172917.1, read on the forward strand.
GTGCCCTCTTCAATCGCTAAACGCTTTGAAAAACTTCCTGCCGCATAATTACGTACGACAACTTCCAAAGGAATCATTTCTACGGCCTGAATTAATTGTTCGTGTTCAGATACTTTTTTGATAAAATGATTGGGAATCTTCTGTTGCTGTAAATATTCAAAAATAAGACTAGTGATTTGATTATTTAAAGCGCCTTTCCCAAGAACTTTGTCTTTTTTTTGACCGTTTAAAGCTGTTGCTTGATCAAGATATTCCACAAAAAGAACCGCTGCATTTTCTGTTTGATACAACTTCTTCGCTTTTCCTGTATACACAAGTGCTTTCTTTTCCATTCTTTCCCTCTTCTCGTTAGCTTCATGAACCCTATTCTTTCTAAGCCAGCCGATTTACATCAGACAAAGACTTACATTAGTTACAAAAAAACAATAATCGTTCGTGTTTATCGAATGTAAAAATAAAAAACTTGCTTGGAGCAAGCATTTATTAAGTTACATTCCAAATACCAACAGTCTCAATTTCCTTTAACGTTTCTGATAAACAAGGTGTTGTAATGGTGACGTGGCCCATTTTTCTGCCTACTTTTGATTCGGCTTTTCCATAGTAATGGACTTGCCAAGTGGGTTTTGACGTGCATAATTGGTAGCTTTTTTCTAAGTGTTCGCCTAAGAGATTCACCATAACCACTGGTTGAAGTAACTGGGGTAACCCAATGCCCCAATTGCTAATCCCTCGAATATGCGCATCAAATTGACTAAATGAGCAAGCTTCAATAGAGTAATGACCTGAGTTATGAGGCCGTGGCGCTAATTCATTGACGTACAACTCTTCTGAATCCGTTAAAAACATTTCGATAGCTAAAACCCCAGATAAATTTAATTCCTCAGCAATGTGTTGCGCCAATTCCGCTGCTTTTTGTTGCACATTCTCAGAAATTCGAGCTGGCACAATTGATTCATGCAAGATATTCTTTCGATGAATGTTTTCAGATACAGGAAAGCTTTGGTAACCATGCTTATTCCCTGCAACGATGATTGAAAGTTCTTTAGTGAAAGGCACCCACTTTTCTAATTCACAAGTGGCGTTAGCTAATAATTTAGTCGCTTGGGAGAAATCCTCTTCGCATTTTAAGACGACTTGTCCTTTTCCATCGTATCCACCTTGAATAGTTTTTAAGACACATGGAAAACCAATCTTTTCTATTGCTTGTGGCAGCTCTTTCTGACTTTTCACTTCCGCAAAAGGGGCAATCTTACAGCCAATCGATTGAAGAAACGTTTTTTCAAGCAATCGATTTTGAGTAATTTTTAACAATTCTGTTCCTTGTGGCAGCTTTTCTAGTGGAATGGCCTTTTCTAGGGAGGCCACTTCAATATTTTCAAATTCATAGGTGATCACATCACATAACTCTGCTAGTTCAGTTAAAGCAGATATCTGATCAAAGGCTGCCACAATTTGACGGTCAGCTACTTGACCAGCTGGACTATTGAGCGTTGGGTCCAACACAATCATTTGGAAACCCATTTTTTTACCACTCATGACTAGCATTCGCCCTAACTGTCCCCCACCTATAATGCCAATAGTTGCTCCGACTTTTAAAGGTTTATTCAAGTTGTTCCCCACTTTCCATAACCGCTTTTTCCAATGATTGTCGTTTTGCTTGGATTCTTTCTGCTAACTGTAAATCATCAATACTTAGTATTTCTGCAGCTAATAACCCAGCATTGGTAGCACCTGCTGAGCCAATCGCAGTTGTTGCTACAGGAACTCCCCCTGGCATCTGCACAATAGACAACAGTGAATCAATACCGTTTAATGTTCGTGTTTTAACTGGAACACCAATGACAGGTAAGGTTGTCTTTGCAGCTACCATCCCTGGTAAATGGGCCGCTCCACCAGCGCCAGCGATAATAACCTTCAATCCTTTTGTTCGTGATTCCTCTGCAAAACGAAACATCAAATCAGGGGTCCTATGTGCTGATATCACTCGTTTTTCATAAGGAATTCCCAACTCTTCCAACACAAGACAAGCAGCTTTCATCGTTGCCCAGTCTGAGGTACTTCCCATAATCACAGCGACTAATGGTTTCATGAATGTAATAACTCCTTCCGCCTTTTTTCACTGTTATTCTAACAATGAGAAAAAGAGATGTCAAAGAAAAACCGAAATATTATAGATTAAAATTATATAATGTTCGTGTTTATCAAAAAAAGAGTCATCGGAAAGATGACTCTTTTTTTGCTATTTTCAGCGTTGCTTCCTCTTTAAGAAGAAACGTCGCCTGTATTAATAACTGGTTGTGTGCCCTTATCAGTAATGATTGAGACTAGTAAATTATTAATAAGTTGTACTTTTCGTTCATCGGTAAAATTAATTTCTTGCCCTTCTTCAATCTGTTCTAAGGCCATTTGTGTCATGCTTACCGCACCTTCAACAATTGTTTGTCGAGCCGCTAAGATTGCTTTTGCTTGCTGTCTTTGCAACATGGAGCTAGCAATTTCAGTTGCATAAGCTAAATGATTCAACCGTGTTTCGATAACCTCTACACCAGCCACTGCTAAGCGTTCTTGCAATTCTTTGGTTAACTCCTCGGAAATTTGTTCGGTATTTCCTCGCAGAGTTACATCATTATCTGAAAAAGTGTCATAAGGATATTGTGTTGCTACATGCCGGATTGCCGTTTCGCTTTGAATTTCCACAAAGTCTTGATAATAATCGACATTAAATAACGCCTTAGCTGTATCGACTACCCGAAAAACGATGACCGCAGAGATTTCGATTGGATTCCCGTCAGAGTCATTGACTTTTAATAGAGAACTATTGAAATTTCGTACTTTCAAAGAAATGTTCATTTTTTGCGTAAATGGAATGGTAATAAACAACCCATTTTCTTTAATCGTACCTAAGTAGCGACCAAAAAATAAAATAGCTTTCGCCTGATTGGGACTAACAATGGTTAAGGAACTTAAAAATAAAATAGCCCCAACTAACAAAATAATACCTAAAACAACAAGAACACCATTAGTATGACTCGCTCCATAAATAAATAAACCAATTCCCGCAATTAAAATAACTAATAAGCTCGCAATTCCTACGTAGCCACTCATATAAAATGTTTTTTTCTCTTCCATCTGTTTCACTCTCCTAACTCATTTATCTGGTCCTTATTATACACCTCATTACCTTCAATAGAGTAACTTTTAACATTAAATAAACTGATTTTTTCGGGGCTCTTGTAGTATACTGAGAACAAAGAAATCCCAAGAAAAGGAGTGATAGAATGCGCTATTTAAGCAAGGACATTTTAGAGGAAGTCATCACTCAACGCCCCTCTAACTCTTATAAAAGTAATTTTGGGCGTGTTGTATTAATCGGAGGAAACCGACAATATGGCGGAGCCATCATCATGAGTACCGAAGCGTGTATCAATAGTGGCGCTGGTCTCACCACTGTGATTACTGATGTTAAAAATCACGGGCCTTTACATGCAAGATGCCCAGAAGCGATGGTCGTGGGCTTTGAAGAAACAGTCCTTCTGACGAACGTCGTAGAGCAAGCGGATGTTATTTTAATTGGTCCAGGTTTAGGCTTAGATGCTACTGCACAACAAATATTAAAGATGGTACTCGCCCAACATCAAAAACAACAATGGTTAATTATCGATGGCTCAGCAATTACCCTGTTTAGCCAAGGCAATTTTTCCCTTACCTATCCTGAAAAAGTTGTTTTCACACCTCATCAAATGGAATGGCAACGTTTGAGTCACTTACCTATCGAGCAACAAACACTGGCAAATAACCAGCGCCAACAAGCAAAATTAGGCAGTACGATTGTTTTAAAAAGTCATCGCACCACAATTTTCCACGCAGGAGAACCTTTTCAAAATACAGGTGGCAACCCTGGGATGGCTACTGGCGGAACTGGGGATACCTTGGCTGGCATCATTGCTGGTTTTTTAGCTCAGTTTAAGCCGACAATTGAAACCATTGCTGGCGCCGTCTACTTACACAGTCTCATTGGAGATGATTTGGCCAAAACCGACTATGTTGTTTTACCAACGAAGATTAGTCAAGCCTTGCCGACATATATGAAAAAAAATGCCCAGCCCCACACTGCACCTGATTCTGAACTATTAGAACAGAAGCGTTCGAGATAAAACCCGAAAAGGCTAAATGGTGACAAATTTTGGGTTAAAAAGCAGGATTTAAGCCTGGGCCGAAAATCAAAAGCGATTTTCAGCTCAGGCTCTCTTTTTATTTTTCCTTATAAACATTTTTTAACGTTAATGGAGCGCCAAAGGTATGAAAATTCAAGCCTTTGACTTTATCATTTTGCAGGCCTGTTTGTTCATTTTGGCTAAGTGGAATCATGCCAGCAGTCGTTTCAATCACTTCTTTTTCAGCTGCAATCAGTGTCGCCCATCTTTTTTCTGGCTCTAAGGCATAGGTTGTGGCTGCTTCATCTAATAATTTGTCATAGACAGGGTTCTGATAATTGCGATCATTGCCCTTGTATAAAGTCATCAGGGTAGAAATAGGGTCTTGATAGTCTGGTGTCCAGTAAATTAAGAATAAATCATAGTCGCTTTCTCGCCCAAAGTTCAATGCAGCTTCCGTTGGCAATACGGTTAGCTCTATTGTCAAACCAGGAAACAGTTCTTGTAGCGAGCCTTGCAAACTTTCACCAATTTTTTTGTAAGAACCATCATCTGTTACCATCAATTCAACGTTAACCTTTTCTCCTAATTCTGCTTGTGCTTTTTTCCAATAACTTTGCGCTTTTTCTTTGTTATAAACCATTAAATTACCTGCTTCTTGACGAAAATCGAGTCCCGTTGTGGGATTCGCCACAAAGCCTTCCGTAATCGCACCATGTAAAGCTTTAGAACCATCTGCAATAATATTATTGACTAGATTTTCTTTATCTATTCCTAAAGCCAATGCTTTACGCAGGTTTTCGTTTGCAAGCGGCGTTGCTTGCCCTTTTCGTTTTTGATTTAAGCGCAAATAGTTCATTGTCGCTGTTAGGTACGAATGATACAACGTATTATTTTTATTCTGTTGCGCCAATTCACCACTTAGTGTAGCCACATCTAATTGTCCATCTTCAAAAAGATTCAATGCGGTAGATGTTTCTTTGATAACCGTATAATTGATAATGTCTGAGCGCACGTTCTGGTGATCCCAATAGCGATTATTTTTTGCTAGTTGCCAGTCCATCTTTGTTTGCTGCCAATCTTTTACCACAAACGGGCCATTATAGACGACTTTATCGCTAGCAGTTCCATAGTCTGCACCAAATTGTTCGACTACTTTTTGATTTTGCGGGAAAAATGTAGGAAAAGCTAATAAGGACGTAAAGTACGGTTTTGGCTCTTTGAGCGTCACCTTTAATGTATAATCATCCACAGCTGTGACACCAAGTTCATTGGGAGCTAATTTACCCGCTGAGATTTCTGCACCATTTTGAATTGTTTCAACGATGAGGAAACTATAGACAAAGCCGTTTTTAGGATCAATCATTTTTTTCCAAGCATATTCAAAATCATGTGCCGTGACAGGATCATCGTTACTCCAAACCGCTTCTTTTCTCAAAGAAATCGTGTAGGTTTTTCCATCTTCTGAAATCGTCGGCAATGCTTTTGCTACGGCTGGTACCAATTGGTCTTGTTCATCTAAACTATATAACCCTTCAAACGCTGCTGTTTGGACAATAGCATCTGGAAAATCCAATAATACAGAGGTGTTGAGCGTTGTTAATTCTGAAGGTGACATCAGTTGAACGGCTTCTTTGGTATTTTTCTGTTTCTTTTTATTTTCATTTTTATTGGTACACCCAGCTAAAAATCCTACCAATAAAATACAAACCATTGTGATTTTTAAATACTTTTTCATCTTCTTTCTCCTATAACTCTTCATTTTTTTATGCTCTTACTTAAAAAAAGACAGCTCCCCTTTTATTCTGTCCTTTCCACAAGCATCCAGACAACGACCGCTGGCTCCACCCCATCATTATAATTAATGTGCCCCTCACCAGCTTCAATTAATTGGGCTTGTCCAGCTTTTCCAACTAAGTCTTGACCATCTTCTAAAATCGTATGTGCTTCGCCAGAAATCACATAAGAATATTCATCCTGTTCATGGCGAGCATATCCAGCTAAAGGCCGTTTTTCACCAGGCTGTAATGTAATAATGCCCATTTGAACTTGTGTATTTGGTTGGTTTTCTTTATCAAAAAAAATCGTCATTTCTTCTGATTCTGCTGATTTAATAAGCAATAGCTTTCCCTCCTTTTTTAAATCTTGTATCTTCCATTATTCCTTTAAATAGTATTAAAGTCAATCTTTTTATAGAAAATTCTGAATATTCTACACAAAAAAAAGAGAGCATGAATTCTCTCTTTTTTGTCTCTTTAAACTTTTACAATCCAGCCTTCTGGCGCTTCTTTGTCACCAAACTGTATGCCAACCAGTTCATCATATAGTTGCTTAGTCACTGGTCCAACTTCCGTTTCACTATAAAATACATGGAAATCTGTGCCGTTTTGAATCCCACCAATAGGAGAAATAATCGCCGCTGTGCCACAAGCACCCGCTTCGGAGAAGTCCGCTAATCGATCAATGTAAACGTCTCCTTCAAGCGCCGTCATCCCTAAACGTTCTTTTGCTAGCGTCAATAATGAATATTTAGTAATACTTGGTAAAATAGACGCTGATTTCGGCGTAATAAAAGTACCCTCTTTGGTTATGCCAAAGAAATTGGCTGCACCAACTTCTTCAATTTTCGTATGCGTATACGGATCTAAATAAATGCAATCACTAAATTCTTTCTCATGTGCTTCTGCACCTGGTAAAAGACTAGCTGCATAATTGCCCCCCACTTTAGCGGCCCCAGTTCCTCGACCCGCTGCTCGATCATATTCAGAAACGATAAAGTTGGTTGGTGCTAAACCATTTTTAAAATACGAACCAACCGGCACGCAAAAAATAGAAAAAATGTATTCTTTGGCAGGTGCTACGCCAATATTATCGCCGACACCAATCATATAAGGGCGAAGATACAACGTACCGCCCGTTCCATATGGCGGTAAATAAGCAAGGTTGGCTTTCACCACTTCTTGGCATGCAGAAACAAAGGTTTCTACTGGCACTTGTGGCATCAGTAGACGCGCACAACTTTTTTGTAGCCGTTTGGCATTTTCATCTGGACGAAACAAATTGACAGAACCATCTGCACATTGATACGCTTTTAATCCTTCAAAACATTGTTGGCCATAATGTAGAGCAGGCGAACCTTCACTAATCGTTAACTGATTGTTATCTGTTAGCGTGCCTTCTTCCCACTTGCCATCTCGCCAATAACTAATATAACGAAAGGGCGTTTTAATGTAAGAAAATCCTAAATTATTCCAATCAAGATTGGCTTTTTCCATTGTCGTAGCACCTCAATTATTTTGATTTTTTATCTTAATTAGTGTAATTGTACCCACCAAAAACTAGAAAAGCAAGTCTTATTCTCATTCTTAACTTTTGTTATTTTTTCTTACTTGTCCATTTCTCCTCGCAAAAAAACCTTGATAACCGTTTCTTGAATTGCAACGGAATATCAAGGTTTCGAAAAATTATTCAGTATATTCTTTGGTTTCTTGTAACGTACCATCTTGCTTATAGATTTTCAGCTTTGTTTGCTTATTCCGAGCAATTTCTTGAGCTCGTTCAACCGCCTCTTGTTTGTGGGTAAATGTATTACTTGCTTTTTCAGCGCTGTCTGAAATCACCAACCATTGGCCGTCTTTATATTTAACGTTGACAGCCGCCGTTAATAATTTTCCCGCATGTTTATCCTGTTTATGCGAATCTTGTTTCGTAGGATTTGCTTCTTGTTCGAAGGCTTTTTTGTCTGCTTCACTTGCCTCTTGATACCATTTCTCCGCTTGACTAATCGCAATTGGAATGGCGCGATCATCAGGGTAGCCATCCGCAAGCAACGCATTGCCAATATCTATCGCTTTTTTCCGAATCAAAGGTGCTAAATTTTTCATTGATGTAGGATAATCATTCATATTCCAAGGCATCAAAATCTCCTCCTTAAATTCTGTCTATTACTAGCTTACTACAGAAAAGGAACATTTGAAAAAGAAATGATTACTTTGAATATTTCCTGAACATTCTTGAGAGAATAAGCCTAATTTCCCGTTGGCCAAACTTCTCAATCTTTGAGTGTATGATTACTCATTTCCCTTTGAATCAGTTATGATAAAGGAAGAAATAAATAAATTTTTTGGAGGGATTTTCATGAAAATGTCTAAAGTACTCACCACTGTTTTGACGGCAACTGCTGCTCTTGTGCTGCTTAGTGCTTGTTCATCTGATAAAAAAACAGATAGTAGTTCTAGTAGCAAAGAAACAGCTAATTCAAGTACAGAAGTAGTCTCTGGTGCTTCAATTAGTGCCAAGCCTGAAGAGCTCGAAATGGCGTTAAGTGATAAAGGAAATTGGATTGTCGCAGCTACTGACAATGTCACTTTTGATAAAGAGGTAACAGTTGCTGGTACTTTCCATGATAAGGGGAAAGATTCCAACGATGTCTATCGTAAATTAGCGCTTTATTCTCAAGATGATAATAAAAAAGTAACTGCTGAATATGAAATCACGGTTCCTAAGCTAATCGTTTCTTCTGAAAATTTCAACATCGTTCATGGGACTGTCAAAGGTGATATTGAGGTGAAAGCAAATGGCTTTACTTTAAATGGTACCAAAGTTAATGGCAATATTACTTTTGATAAACAAGAATACAAAGATTCTGCTGACTTAGAAAAAGATGGTGCCACTGTTACTGGTGAAGTCACCGTAGCCAATAATTAAGTTATTACCAGACAATTTTAACTAGTAAAAAACCAATGACAAATGTTCAATCAAATTTGTCATTGGTTTTAGTTTGTAAACACAGTGCCAGCATTGGTAGATAATTACAAAATGAACTCACTCTTTGCCATAAGCCTAAATAATTAAATGGTTTTACCTGTTGTAGCTGTGGAATCCTTGCTAAGCCATATAAGCCGGCTGCAAGCATACATAAAATAAACAAAAAGCCAAAAAGGTTTTTATTTTTTTTCGAACCGTATTTACTATAGATAATGGTTAAGACGCCTGATAACAACAAAAAGCCTGTATAACCGACTGCTGATCCTCCGTTATGAAGCGCGGCAGCAACTGTGCCAGCGCTTGAAGTGTCTACGCTGAAGAGCCCACTGAAAATACAATCAAATAAACCATAAGCGCCAATCATTGCCACTACTAACCAAGCACCTTTTTTCGTTTTTCTGGAAAAAATAGCATATATCCTAGGTAAACTTGCTAACATCAACATTCCCGCAATGATAGTTAACCGATTAAAGTTTTCCCTAACTGGACTATTCACCTCACCTAATAAGCTAATTACTTCTGTCAATTGATTGTAACCTTGATCTTTGAATCCGACATAATAAGGTGTAAAAAAATCAAGTAAGACCCCTAAAACTAAAAAATAGCCGCCATATTTTTTTAAAAGCTGCATTTATTCACCTCAATTTTGATTTTCTATTTATTTTAAGTATAGCATATCAAAAACTCTGAATAATTAAACTTTCTTTTCCACTAAAAAACTTTTCGTCAACGCGAGACGAAAAGTTTTACTTTAGGATTCAATAGAATCTACAATCTTATCATTTTCTTTTGATTCATTTAGCCACTCCGAGACAATAATTTTAATGATTGCAGCAACAGGAACTGCTAAAAACATCCCTAAGACGCCGAAGTACGCTCCCCCAATCGTGATTGAAACAATAATTAAAATCGGATTGACATTTAGGGCATCTCCCATAATTCGAGGACCAATAATATTGCCGTCAATTTGTTGTAAAATTAATAAAACTAGTAACACCGTAATTGCTTGAGTAACACCACCTGTGAAAAGCGTAATCACACCAGCAACAATTGATGCAAAAATCGAGCCAAAATAAGGAATCATATTACAAATACCTAATAAAATTCCTAAAGTCACAGCAAATTTCACATTTAAAATACTTAACAAAATCGTTGATGAAACGCCAATTATACAGGCATCAAGAAATTGGCAACTGATAAATTTATAGAAAATTTTATTCGTTGTATTTAACCAGGTTTGTGTTTGCTTGTACACTTTTTCAGACAGCAATTTGTGGGCAGCCTTTTCAACAAATGTCAAAATAGATTGCTTAAATACCAGCGCATAGATTGAGATAATCAACGTTAAAAATGCATTTAAAAAGAATGAGGAAACATTTTTAGTCAACGTTCCTAATGAAAATAACGCTTGTGTCCATTGATTTAAAAAACGTTCCGGCGACAAATCTTTAAGGACACTATTTAAATATTTTTCAATCGCGGCTGTTTTTAAAATCCCTTTATCTTCTAAACTCATCACAAACTGAACCATGTGATCATAAAAAGTGGGTAAAGAGTTTGCTAAATCTACTAAATTACTAATGAGTAGCGGAACGATATAGTTTAATGTCAAGACAAAAATAAACAAAATAATCAGGTATAAAAGGAGTACACTCAAGCCGTGTTTCGCTTTTTTAACGACTGGTAAAGGTACTCTTTCTAGTAATCCCTCGATTTTTTTCTGACTTCCACTCAATAAATAAGCAATCACGAACCCAGTAATGAATGGGGATAAGATGCCTAACAAACCCGAAACACTATGGACAAAGTGCTGATAATTCGTGATTAATAAATAGCCAACAATCAGCGCCATTACAAATAAAAAGCGGACAACCCAGTAATTCCAATCAACATTGTATTTCTTCAATCACTTCACCTCTAAATAAATTATGCCTATCATTGTAATTGTAAACGATTTGTGGCAAAAGGCAAGTTTGTCCATTCGTTCTTGATGAAATACACAAAGAAGCCTGACACTTTAAAAATGTGTCTGTTTATTCTGCAGTATAAAAATGAGGCACTAGGCCTTGCTTCTTTTCATAAAAGAAGCAACTTGGGCTACAAGTACGTTTAACTTGTAGCCCAAGTTGCTTAGATAGACTAAATTTATTTTTTCGATTCCACTGTGACCGTAAAGTTATCCATAATGAAATCTTTATCGGCACCTGTTGTAAAAATACCAAACGTAGTGTTTCCTGAAGCATCCCCAATTATTTCTGCTTCATAATGCTTGGTTTGACCATTTGCTGCTGTCGAAGTCAATTCACCGACTGGCTTAAAGTCATTGTTATTTTTCAACTCCCCATTAATGGTCCCAGCAGTAAAGACATTTTCACCATCAGTTTGATAATCAAATTGGACCGTATATTTCTTGTTCGGTTCAAATTTAATATTTTGTGGAATTGTTTGAAGCATCAAACCTGCTCCTTGTTTATGGGCTTTCAAGGACCAGTTGCCTTCTAATACATCTGAAACAAGATTTCCATTCCATCCATATTGTGTGTAAGGTTCATTTCTTTCTGATAAATGAATCCGTGGATCTTCTACACCACCAGCTGAGCCTTTAACAAACGGATATAACCCAACTGCTTGTGTGTCTTCAAAATCTTGCTTAATAACTGTTTGTTTGTCTGGGTTCATGATATCAGTTTGACGCTCAACAATTCGTAAATCATCAAATTTTGTAACGGAATTGCCTTTATCAACCGCTAACGTCACCGAGCCTTTTTTGGCATTATCTGGGATTTCAAAATCAATTCGCATATTTTGCATATACTGCGGATTTTTCCTGCTTGTATGGTTAATATCTGCCTGAATGTAGTTTTGGGCAACCGAATTATTCACTGTCCGCGTATATTTCTTACCACCAATTTTAACAGTTACTGTGGCTTTACGATCATGTGTTTCTGTGTTTAGATACAAACTATATTTTCCTGGTTTAGGAAGATTGATGTCTTGTTTGATTTCGGTTCTTTCTTTTTCTGAACTAAAGACATAATCACCGTTGGCATCTTTTTTAACCTCTCCATCACCTCGGAAAACTTTCCAGTTATTTTTCAAGGTATTGGCTTCATTAAATCCAGGATCTTTAAATGGTGTTCCTGTTCCGAATGTCATCGGTTCAATACTGTCAGGTTCAGCAATGACATACGGTGTATTAGCCTCGGCTTGGATGGTCACTTGGTTATTTGTAGTGGCAATTACGCCTTTGTCAATACGCCCTTGATCTGTTAATTCATATAAATGTAAATTCGTTTTTCCTTGCATTTTCTTATCCAATGACCAAGTGCTGGTACCGCCTTTTGGATTCCAGTGATATAGTTTGTCTTGACCATTGACATTCCAAGGCAGTAGATACGCATCACCTTTTAGAACTTCTGTCTCATTTAACGTAATGCTTCTTGGCGAATTAGCATCTGCTTGAGTAACGGTCACTTTTTCAGCACCGTTCGCTAATTTAATTGTGCCATAGATTTGACCATCTTCTGCTGTTGTAGTTTCCCAGTTTGTAATTTGGTAATGTTGTAAGAACTTAGTTGGGACATTAATGGCAAAAGTTTTTTGGCGATAGGTATTAAAATTGGTTTTACCCACCCAACCTTCATAGGCTTCAAATTCAGCTCCACCTAACAAAGGGTTGTCGGAAATAATCCAAGTGTCTTTTTGATGATTCCGAATAAAACGAACGATTGTACTGTTAAAGCCTTTCGTTGTTGTACCGCCGTAATCTTTTTCTGCAGACCAATGGTTCCAAACCGAGTCATACTCTAAAGCATTCGGAAATTCATTGGTTGTAAACCAACCGAGTGAATTAATTTCTTTACTTAGTTGACGACTTGCCCAACCTGATTCGCCTTGGTTGCCCCAAACATCAACATAAATATAATCTAGATTCGGTGCTTTTTGTTTTAATTCTTTAAAGCGCTCATAGCGACGACCACTCAATGCATCTGGTCTTTGTTTAATAAAATAAGACGGATCTAACCAATCCCAGCCACGCTTCGTTGGATCAACTAATTCCTCATTAAATCCTTTTGCTTCTGGGTAAGACTCGGTGTCATTAATATGCACACCGAAAACGGCATTTAATTTATGTCCTTCATCAATTAATTGATTCAACGCTTGTTCCCCACCAGGTCGCTGACCAATAGCACCGTAATCTGGATGCGCAGAATCATGTCCTTCATTTTGATACCCTTTTAGTAAATTCATTTGTCCTAATCCATCTGTTAAATTGTAAATACGTTTTGATTCGTCTAACGTCACTAAGAATGGATTTGTCGCCTGACTAGCAAAGTTAAAAGGAATCCGTTGGTTGACTAATTCAGGGACTTTTTCCGCGCCCATTGGGTTATTCATAATTGAACGGAACCCAATTGCCGCATCTTGCCAATCCACCCGATTGTCGTCGTTGCTATCTTTTGAGAATTTAACTTTCACTTCTGGCGTTTCTCCAGTTGTGTAATCTTCCGGTGCATCAAATGGTCGATAGGTCCATGCCCCACTTGACAAGGTTGTTACAAAACCAGTCGCTGCTTCTTTTGTTTGTTTATGGATTCGATTGTTGTCACTACCATCGACAGAGCCGTCTCCATAGGCGTTCGTCCAAAAACTTGCAGCATAATTTGCTGTATTTAAGAAACCATACATATATTTTTTCGTTTCTTCTTGGCTTGTTGTAGTTAAATCTTGGATAGTATCACCATTTTTATTTCCGTTATTTGCATTTGTCCCAGTATTCATCACAACGCCAGCAAAAGTCGCCCCTTCATCTGTACTATTGACAGAAATCAAGCCTTGATTTGGAATTGAAATTGTGTGTATTTTGGTTCCTTCTTCACGAATATCTGAGAGTTTCATAGCTAATTCTTGGCCTTCGGAAACAGTCAATGTCGTTGTGAAACGCAAACCAATTTCTGGGACAGCTACGTTATAAACGGCTTGATTTGCTTCACTCTTCTGTTTTTCAGCAGTTGCTTTATATGCTTTGCCATCAATCATTACTTGGTCAATTTTCTCGTGTTGGCCATTAAAAATCACTTGATTACTCTGAGGGTCTTCGTAGCGAATAATTCGTGGAAATTGTGGATCAACCACGGCTGTTAAATCTGCGGAAGAGATTTTGTCGCCTTTTTCAGCTTCATTGTCTTTAGCAACAACAACGCTGGCTTTTGCTTTGATATTTGTATTTTCCAAAGTACCGTCGACTTCAAAAGTTCCTGGTTCTTTGTATGCATCAGGATCGATTTCATCCCAACGGACTGCTTCATTGGCTTCTTTACCAGTATTATAGGTCACTTTTACTTGTTTCGGTAATTTTGGTGCGACACCAATTTTTGTAAAAACTTTGACTGGCGCAATTTGCGTCACTTCTGGCACAATTTCTGGAATGCTATCTACGGGGCCATTTTTAAAATAGTCATAATTGACAATTTTTTTGTCGTACCACAAACGGACACCCACATGTCCGGCTTCTGTTGGAATTTTGTCTCCGTTGGCCAAAACAGGTTCTCCTTCGTAAATCAACGTGGTGTTAAGCCAGATAGTAATTTTTTCACCAACATAACGTACTTTCAACAAATAATTCGTATCTTCATTTAACGTTGGCCCAGAAATTGAATCATTCCACGAATTAGGGCTTTCAACTAACCATTTGCCATTCGCGTTATAGCCTACAAAAACCCAGCTATCTTTGGTATTACCACGAATAATCACACCCGTTCGACCGCTTCCAGCAGTGTATTTAAACTTTGTTTCTACTTCACCATCAGCTAATTTAGGGGAATCTAAATTTAAAGATACGGCATTATTACCTGCTGCTGCATCTCGTGAAATCGCCAATGACTCTCCTGCTAATTCTCGATTTGTTTTACCAATCACATCTTGCCACTCACCAATTTTCCCTCCTGGAAAATCAGATTGCCACAATTTTTCTTCTGTTGCGGCAGGTTCCACCATTGATGAGCTTGTTTCAGTGCTGCTGTTTGTTGTTTCTTCTGCAGACGTACTTAATGGTACTAAAATCGTTGCGCTTGCCAATAGTGTCAATGTACTAAATCGTTTTATTTTTCCATGTTTCATCTGATAAATCAGCCCCCTAACATTTTTGAACACGCTTTCACTATTAACAATTAAAGGGGCGTTCCAAAAATAAATTCTTTTATTTTTGGAACGTCCATCTCTAAATCATTCTCTTAAAAACTTTAATTACTTACGACAACAAGTCAGAATTATTCATCCTCATCATCTACTGCAACATTTAGCAGCAATTCGTTGACTTTCACAATACTTTCTGCTGATTCCTTAACATAGTCACCTTCAATCGCTAATAAATTTGCATTTACATAGCTGATAACCATCGGTAAATTCATCCCAGTATATAAGTCAAACGAAGCACCTTGCATAATTTTTTTGGATAAAATATTACAAGGTGTTCCCCCTAATAGATCAGCAAAGACAACAAAATCTTCTAACGATTCCGTAATCGCTTCAAATTTTTCTAAAAAGTCAGCTTCACCTTCTTCTGGTAATAAAGCAACAGTGGAAATTGTTTCTTGCGGTCCCATAATCATCTCCGCACTTTTTTTCAATTCCTCGCAAAAACGGCCATGACTTACTAAAACTAAATGTTCACTCATCGATTTTCTCCTGTCTTACTTATTTTGAAATAACACCTAACGCAGACAATGCGACACAGACAATTAATACGATAAAAATGGCTTTAGTAGACGTCATATTCTTTTTACCTAGCATCCAATAAACGCCACCAACAATTCCTGCAGGGAGTAGACGTGGTAAAATCATATCCAAGTTATTTTGCATGTTAAGTGTTACATCCCCAATGCTTGGTGCCCATGATAGTTTCACATTAACCATCGTTGCTACTAAAGCGCCAACCATGAAGACCCCTAGTAAAGTTGCAGCGTCTGTTAAGGCAGTTAAGCGGTGTTGCATAGTTGTTACCAAAGAAATTCCTTCGCGATACGCAAATTCCAATTGTTTCCAACGGAAGACCATCACGGCAATTTGAGCAACAATCCAGATAAAGATACCAGTTGGGTTGCCATTAATCGCCATGTTGGCAGCTAGCGCCCCAAAAATAGTTGGAATTAAAGCTGCGAAAATTGAATCCCCAATTGCTGCAAACGGTCCCATTAAACCAGTTTTCAAACCTGAAACTGTTTGTTTTCCAGCAGTGCCTTCTTTTTCTTCAATGGCCAAATCGATCCCTGTAATAATCGTATTAAAGAAGTTTGAAGTATTGAAAAATTGCGTGTGTGTTTTCATTACTTCTTTTAATTCAGGCGTATCATCCCCATAAATTTTACGCAATTGCGGCAAAATCGTATACAAGTAACCTGATCCTTGCATTCTTTCGTAGTTCCAACCTAATTGGAAAGTAAACAAGCTTCTGCGATTAATTTGTTTAAAATCTTCTTTCGTCAATTTATAATTAGATTTCGTCATCTTCAATCTCTCCTTCGTCTGAATCATTCGCTGCATGTTCTTTTTTGGCTGCTGGCCCACTCGGAATCATTTGGCCATTTTTGTAGCTAATTGCGGCTAAAGCGAAACCAATTAAAGCGACTGCTAACATTGGTAGTGCGTTAAATACACCACTGAAGTCTTTCACAACGCTCGCAACAGATGTTCCTAAAAGTTGCATGTTTGTAAAGATTGTTCCTAGTAAAGCAGTTACAGTGAAACCAAGAATTAAATAAGGGAAATGTTTTTTCACTGGTAAGTAACGTAGTAAAATTGCAAAACCGACCGCTGGTAAGACCGCCCCAGCAACAGACAAGCCATCACCTAACCATTTCAAATCGCCATTTAGGACAGATACAACTTTTTGTACTAAACCACCACCAAAAGCAAGTGCTAAGAAGACTGGAATCATTCGAGAAAGAGACCAAGGTAAGGCACCCATTAAGAAGTTACGTTCAATTCCTTTGTAGTTCATATCTTCGACCATTTTATCAATTCGATGTGCAAAGTAGGTATTCGCAAAACGAGCCAAAATGTCTAATTGAATCATTAAACTAGCAACTGGTACTGCAATAGCAGCGATTGCTTGTTCAGGGTTCATTCCTAAAGACACAGAAAATGCTGTGGCAAGAATCGTACCTGAGTTAGCATCAATTTTGGAGGCACCCCCGAAAGTCCCAACTCCTAATACAGTTAATTGCATACTTCCACCAATAATAAGTCCTGCTTTAATATCCCCCATCACTAATCCTGCAAAAAGACCTGCAAACACTGGCGCACTTAATGAAGAATAAATTTGTAATTCATCTAAAATTTGGTATCCTGCGTATAATGTTAATAATAAGATCTGCCACCATAAGATATTCATTTTTTGTTCCCTCCTATTTTGTTATCAAACTCATAAAGTCTTCCGCTTTGTCACTTGGCACCATTTGAGCAATCAGATGGACACCTTTAGCATTTAACTCTTTAAAAACCTCAATATCTTGATCGACCACATTGATTGACTTAGTAATAGACCGTGTTTCGTTTGTTTGTGACATGTTCCCAACATTGATTTCTTTAATCGGCACCCCAAGTTCTACTAGTTTTAATAAACGATCTGGTTTCCGTACCACAATTAGTAAACGTTGTGAGTCGTATTTTCCTGCTAAAATATTTTGAGCAGCTTTTTCAACTGGTAACACGCTTAGTTTCACGCCAGCTGGTGTTGCTAATTTCAAGCCACTTTTTTCAATGGCATTCCCTGCAACCTCATCATCAACGACCATAATTCTGGAAATATTCAATTTTGTCGCCCATAAATTTGCCACTTGTCCATGAATCAAACGTCCATCAATTCTTACGCCAATAATACTCATTGTAATCCCTCTTTCATTTCTTTATATAGTGGTTCTTTTACTAACTGAATTTCTGGTTGGTACGTTCCTTCCGTTTCAAAAATGACGATCTCATTTTGCCCTTCTTTTAATAATCCTTTGGGAATATATAAGGAAAGCGTCGGACCAACATTCCAGAAACGACCAAGATTGGTTTGGTTAACAAAAACAATTCCTTTGCCGAATTTAGAAACATCAATAAATGTATCTTTCACTTCTGCTAACTCCATATGATACTGGTAAAAGCTTGGTTGATCAGGTTGCCATTCTCTTGAATAGTCTACCTGTTCACAGCTTGTCATAGGTAAACAATATTGTTGCCATTGCGTCATAAAATGTAAATCTGCCATGACACCCGTTCGAATCCCTTTTTTCTGAGTATCTGCAAATAGTTTATGCCCGTAATTGACACGACCCATATTTTCCATTAAAACATCGATTTGATTATTCTCTTGCGGCAGTGTAACGTAAATATCTTCACCAATTTCCGTTTGATATTGCGTTGCTTGATGTACCTGATTGACAAATAATTGCAGACGATCACGACCGTCAATCACTCTTAGCTTTTCTTCTGCAGCATCTTTTTCAATGCTTGTTCGGTAAAGAAGATAGCCGGTATTTTGTCCTAATTGTTCCATGGTTTGCGGATAAACGCTGACCACTGGCTGACTAATCGTTTCTAAAGTCGCAAACAAACTCACTTTGTTTGTTAAAGGAATTGCTGTTTGCGCAAAAGAATCTTTTACTAGTGGTTCAGCTTGTGGTAACGCAGGGTACTCTTCGTGAAGCATTTTTTGTAACGCAAAATACTTTTCGGTTGGGTTCCCTTGTTCATCAAGTGGCGCATCATAATCATAGGAAGTGATTTGTGGTAAATCAATGGTTCCTCGTGCGGAGCAGCCATTCATAAACCCAAAATTGGTGCCGCCATGAAACATATATAAGTTGATACTGCCTAATGCTAATGCTTCTCTAACTGATTCAGCCAATTCTTGCGGATCTCGTTTAATAATTGGCTCTTTCCAACGATTAAACCAGCCATCCCAAAATTCCATACACATTAACGGCCATTTTTTACCATGTTCTTCAAAAAAGGCTTGCATCATACCGAAATTTTCTTTGGCTTTTGAGCCAAAATTCCCAGTTACTAAAATATCATCTTCAATCATGCTGCCTGCCCGCAATGTTGCGCGCCATGGCCCGTCAGAAGTAAAAAATGGTGCTGTCACGCCGCGTGCAATCATCAAATCGCGAATCGCCCGTAAATACGCTTTTTCTTCGCCAAATGAACCATATTCGTTTTCGATTTGAATCATTAAAATATTGCCACCGTTAGCAAGTTGATGCGGAACAATTTTTTCCATTAAAACATCATAATATTCCGCAACATGCTTCAGATAGGTTGGATTATTCGAACGCATCCGTCCTGGTTCATTTAATAGCCATGCTGGAAAACCGCCAAACTCCCATTCTGCACAAATATAAGGAGACGGCCGCACAATCGCATATAGTCCAAGTTCTTGTGCTAATTTTAAAAAGCGCTCCAAATCTAATATTCCCTCAAAATGAAATGTTCCTTTTTGCGGTTCATGTAAATTCCATGGTACATATGTCTCAACTGTATTGAAGCCTAAAGCTTTCAAGTTATAAAGTGAATGATACCAATCTGAGGGATCTACACGAAAATAATGAATAGCGCCTGATAAAATTTTAAATGGTTGACCATTTAAAAGAAACTCCTCTTTAATTTCAAATCTTTCCACATTGCCACCCTTTCTAGTAAACGCTTTCAATTACTGGATAATTGCTAAATAAAGAAAGCTCTTTATTTAGCAATTTCGACTACTTGGATGTTCATAAGATGTTTCTTCACGTTCTCTACGTCTACATGCCCAGTCGTTCTTTCTTGGGCATTAGCCATTCCAGCCGCCATGCCCCATTTTAGCAGTTCGGCCGCTGGGGCATCCTTGGCTAGTCCATATGCAAGACCAGCAATGGTTGCATCTCCTGAACCAACAGGATTTTTAGCTTGAATCGTTGGAATTTTTACACGATAGAATTGATCTTGATGTTTGACAATTGCACCATCTTTTCCTAAAGATACGACAATCCATTCAATTCCAGCAAACATTGGTTTTGTTAAAGCTGTTTGCACAGCTGCTAATGGATTTTCTGAAAAATCTTGCTCTAGTAATCCTTCTAGTTCCTCTAAGTTAGGTTTAATTAAATACGGTTTCCATGGTCCTTGAAGAACTTGCCTTAAACTATCACCAGAAGTATCTAGTAGTACTTTAACCTCTTGTGCGTGAGCTTTTTGAACTAATTCTTGATAAAAATTTGTTGGTAATCCTTTCGCTAAACTGCCAGAAATTGTGACAATTTCTGCTTGCTTAATTAATTGATCGAAATTTTCAAGGAAGTTACTGATTTCTTCTGGGGAAACAGTCGGTCCAGCTTCTAAAATTTCAGTTTGATTCCCTTCGTGCAAAATCGCAATCGAATCACGCGTTTCTTCTTTGATTGACGTAAATGCTTGGGGGATGTTTGCTTTCTTTAACTCGTTTGCAATAAACGCCCCATGAAAACCACCAAGAACGCCGGTAGCGATAACATCTCCACCTAAATCATGAATGACACGAGTGACATTTAATCCTTTGCCACCAGGGGTTTTGGTCACCTGACTGGTCCGATTAACGGTATCAAGCTTTAGATGATCTAATAGGTAGGAGATATCAATTGACGGATTCATTGTTACTGTTACTATCACAGCTATGCCTCCCAATTACCCTTCGTTTACTTGAACTTTTGCATGCCAAGAGCTGGCGGTTGCCGCGATGACTTCATTTAAACTTTCAATGTTTTCTCGGCCTTCTGTTTTTAACCAATCACAAGCCGCAGTTTCTCCTGCTTCAACGAAAGGTTTCACGCCATTTTTCCACGTAGCACGGCCACATAAAACACCATTAAATGTTGAACCAGCTTCTTTAGCGAAACGTAGTGTTTCTTGGAATAGCTCTGTTGAGACACCGGCACTTAAAAAGATAAATGGTAAATCAGTGGCTTGACTTTGTTCTAAGAAATAATTCGCCGCTTCCTCTTTTGTATACGCTGTTTCAGCCGGCGCAAAACCTTCTACAAAATTCATATTAACTGGAACTTCCACTTTCAATACATCTACTTTATATTGGGGTTTAGAAAATTCTTTCATCATTTCATTCACTTTATGCGGTTTAACTTTTGCATATTCTAAAGAAGTCGCATCTGCTATTTGTGCATCGTAAGAAACTAATTCTAAGTAAAATGGTAGGTCTTCTTCTGCACATTCACTCCCTAAGCGTTCAATAAATACATGTTTTTGATGATTGATTTCTGGATCCTCATCCACATCATAGTATAGTAAAAATTTAATCGCATCTGCGCCTTCTTCTTTCAAGCGTAAAACAGACCAATCTGCTAGTAAATCAGGCAATCGTCCCGGAGTTGTTGCATCATAGCCCGTTTTTTCATAAGCGAGTAACAATCCAGCCTCGGTATCGCGTGCTTTTGCAGCAGGCAATCCATATTCTGGATCCAATAAAATGGCAGACGCATAAGGTGTCAATTCTTTCGAGACTAATTCTTTAAACGTTTCAATTTGTGCATCAGTTGGCTCTACATCTAGTGCTTTGATCATTTTTTTCAAGGCACCTCGTTGATCAATGGCCAACGCGCTAATGATTCCTTCTTGGGTTGACAAACGATCCATTGCCGCTTTTTTTCCAGCTGTTAACGTAAGCATAGTTCCTCCTCCAAATGTTGTATTATTTATAGTCATAAATCGTTACGCCTTTAACCACACGATTCACTGTACCTGTCGGTGAAGGGGTATCCGGTTTATTTCCAACTTTAATAGATGTTAAAAGTGCGACTGTTTGGGCTACCATGATATCTGCTAATGCTAAATAGCCATCAGGTAATAGAGCAGTTTCTGCGGAATATTCAATAGTTGAACCTGAGAAATTACGTTTGCCAGGTTGAGCAATCGCAAAAACACCCGCCGCAATTTCGTCACCGTGAACTTCTTCTAAGATATCCAAATCATAATCTCTTGTGTATGGTGTATTATTAACAAAACCAAACATTATTGTTTTTTCATTAATAAATGATTTTGGTCCATGACGGAAGCCCATAGAAGAGTCAAAAATTGTGGCAACTTTGCCGGCTGTTAGTTCTAAGATTTTTAATTGCGCTTCTCTTGTCAAACCAGCTAAACTTCCAGAACCAACATAAACAATGCGTTCAAAATCAAGGTTAACAATTTCATTTAATTCTTCTTCACGGGATAGCACTTCTTCACCTAATTTAATTAGAGCGGTTACATAATCTTGTTTTTGCTCAAAGGCTGTTTGATCAAAGAGTAGTAATGTACCCAAGGTCATGCAAGAAAAGCTACCAGTCATCGCAAAACCACCATCATTGGAACGTGTTGGCATTAAGAATAAAAAGCTGTTTTCTTCTTTTTGGCTTATTTGTGCCAGTTGTCCTTCTTCGGCACAAGTGATCGCTAAATGATGAATTGTTTCAACCACTTGATTAGCTACTTCAACTGCCGCTAAACTTTCAGGACTATTTCCACTTCTTGCAAACGAAACTAACAATGTTGGTTCGTCTTTAATCAGATAATCTTCTGGTTTGGCCACAATATCCGTTGTCCCAATACTTTCGAATGAAAAGGCTTGTGTTTCGCCGTGTGCTCGGAGATAAGGTACAACCGTATCACCGACATATTGCGAAGTCCCTGCTCCTGTAAAAATTACTCTTGTGCGTTTTCCTTGCGCTTTGGCTTGGACTTCTTTTAAAAAGTTTTCCAAAGCTGTTTGATTTTCATGATAAAGTGTCACGGTTTCTTGCCAAAGCTCAGGTTGCTGACGAATTTCACGTGTCGTGATTTCCGCTCCTAGTTGTTCTAGTTCTTCTTTTTCTGCTGTAAACATACTTAACTCTCCTAACTATTCCGAATATGGCGTATCTGATAATGAAATTGATCTGCTCGCGCCACACTCAACGTAAATTCAATAATTTCATTTTTCATGTTATATGTCTGGCGTGCTAAATGAAGGACTGGCGCTCCTTCTGGAATCATCAATAATTTGGCATCTTCTTTTGACGCAATGCTAGCGTATAATTCTTCATCAGCTAAACGAACGGTTTGCTTAAAATCTTCCGAAAATAGATCATATAATGGCTTGCTACGTAGTAATTGATCCGTGAGTGATAAGAAAAATTTCACAGGCAAGTATGTGTCTTCAACCATTAATGGCTCGTTATCAGCAATCCGTAACCGACTTAATTTAAAAACTGCCTCTCCTAACGAAAGATTCAAATGCTGACAAATAAATTTATCCGCTTCCAATTTTTCGAAGGATAATATACGGGTATGTGGTTTTCGACCCAGCCCTTTCATTTGTTCTGTAAAACTATATGCGCCAGCTAAATCAGCGGCCTCTTTTTTTATATCTGAAACAAATGTTCCTTTGCCATGACGACGATAGATGGAACCTCTATTTTCTAGTTCTTGTAGCGCTAACCGGACCGTCGTCCGACTCACTCCATATTGTGCAGTCAATTCACGTTCAGAGGGCAACTTGTCATGAGGAATCATGCATGTTTCGATTCGTTCCTGCAGCAAATCAACAAGTTGATGATACAAAGCTTTGTTTTTAAAGGCATTTTCCATAACTTTCTCCTTTACCCTAACTGGTTATAACCACAAACCAATAGTACGGTGGTTTTTTTTATTTTGTCAATAAAAAGTATTAATAAATATCTTCATACCGCTATAACCTTGAAATGACAACGTTTACATTTTTTTATTTTTCTTTATTGTAATATTTTTTTCCTAAAGAAATCATTTTTTTATAAAAAACCATCCTTAAATATGATACCAGTTGCTGGCTTTATTTTAAATAGACAAAAAAGAGTATGAGACAAAAATCACTTTAGATTTTTGTCTCATACTCAAAATCTGAAAAACAGTTCTATCCCGACTTCTTCCTTTCTATTGTTTGGTTCTGGCAACAACTAACAAGTAACTGATTTTACGAAATCCATGACAATATTCATTATTGAGCATATTCAATCCTTCTGCTAATTTTCGTATAAGATAAATATTGATTGAATGTGTTGACACAACGAAAGGCCGTCCTGTTCGCATATTGATCATAATAACGCTTGGTATACCACTGAAATTCTTTCGTCCAAGGTTTGACATGGCCAGTAAAGTGGATAATGGATGGTGCTCTTCTCGTTTCTTCATATTGTCTTTCTCCATAAATAGTCGGATGTTTTTTTGCTTTTGATAGAATATAGCCTTGGGCGTTCCACTTAGGATGCAACAAGGTCCAACGGTCGTGTAAAACCGCATTCAATGCATCTTGATCATGGAAACGTAATTTATCTGGATTTTCTTCAATAAATCTTAAGACTTTAGTGGTTACATCTAAATTCAACCATTTTTTAACATCGATTAGCAACAAGCCTGAGTTAAAATAACACATAGATTCTGCAGGAATCGCCATTTTTTCCAAACGTTGATGGAACCCTGCATCTTCAACAGCGGCGATGATATTTTCACCTAAATCAACTGTCCATAATTTTGCGACATCATCTAAGGCAATCATGTCACAATCCATATACAACAGCCGTTCGATCTGGCTTCCTCTAAACAGCTCTGGAATAGCAATCCTGTAGTAAGCTGTTTTGGGAATTCGTTCACTGGTTACAACATTTTTGAAAAAATGGGGGTTGATTTTTAAAAATGTTAACTCTGCATTGATTTGGGTATGTTTAATCGTAAAATACAGTAGTTGCTTGCTTTCAAAATTGATATTGTCATCAATCACATAAAAATGAACAGCTGCCGCTGAAGGACTATTTTCTAAAATTGAAACAAACATAGCAGCAAGATGCGGTACAAAGTTGGTATTGCAACATGAGACAATCGCTAATTCTTTTCTATTTTCCATTTCTTGCACCTACTTTCTTTAACTTGTTTAGATAAAGAGCTGTATAAGGATGATTTTCTAACGTATTCCAGGGTTTATCGTGACCAGTAAAATGAATAATCGCTGGCTCTTGATTTCCCGCTGCATATAATTTTTGGTAAGCCTCATTAGGCGCTTCATGACGATTAAAAACTAAAGACGTCTGCATATTCCATCTTGGTTCTAAAGCTAGCCAATCTTCATAAAGAACGGCGTTTAAAGCATCTTGGTCATGATAAACTATGCGGTCCCCATTTTCTTCTAGATACTGAATTGTTTTTTGGGTGATTGCTTTCTCGTTCCATCGGTCAATATCAATAATCATAACTCCTGAATTAAAATAATAATCGGAGGAACGGATGCCCAAACGTTTCAAAGCATATGCTTGACCAGGATCAATAACCGCGCCAATCGTTTGGTTCACTAATGGCGTATCATACAACTGGACAATATCATCTAAAACAAGCGTATCTGCATCTAAATAAAGAACCTTTTTATAGCTATATTTTTGTAAAAGTGACGGTAAAGAAATGCGTAAGTATGCGGTCGTTGTAATATGATCACTCACTAAAAAATTTTGATAGACTTCTTTGTCTGCTGTTAGAAATTCAACAGTCGCATTTTGTGAGTTACTACTAACCGTTTCTTGGAGTGCTTTTTTGCTAGATAGCGACAGCCCATCATCAATCACATAAAAATGAACAGATCTCTCCGCATGACAATTTTCTAAAACAGTTGTCATCATTACATTCAAATAAGGAGCATAATTTTCGTCTGAAGCTGTCACAATTGGCACAATCTTCTGAGTTTTTCTCATCAAAACCACTCTCCTCTTTTATTTTTATAGCTAAGTTCCTATTCAGAATAGGCCCTGAAAAACTTATCTGCAAATTATATGCTCATTAATTTATAATATAATTATAATAAAAATATATTTTATGGCTATAAAATAATATTTATGAGGGAACAAAAATAAATAATAGACCTCTATTTTAGGGATATATTAAGCGAAACAAAACCTACTTAATACTGCCACTACTATTTTTTTACTTCGGATAAAAGTATTGCTTCTAGATTTTCTTATTTGTTTTAATATTTTAAAAAAATATTACCAATAAAAAACTGACTACTCAGTTAAGTAGTCAGTTTTTTGTTTAATAATCTTTAAAAATATTCTCATTTTCAAGGCTTAACTTCTGATAACCGCCATCTAACATTTCCTGAATACCGTCCTGGTACAACCTTTAAAGGATCAGCTTTAAAACGAAAATAGAGATCATAATCATTTAAACTTTTAGTTACATCCTTACCTTCTACTTCTTGCTTTAGAATTAACTGTTCATCTTTGGTTAATTGAAAAAGTAATGTTTGAGTATTCTTTTCAAAAAAACAAAGAGAGACCTCTTGTCCCCAGCTTTCTAGTTGTTCAACGATAGTTGCTAGTTGTCCGCTTAATTCCCAAGAGTAACTACTTGTATTTGTAATTGTCAACGAATCATTCTCTGGTAAATTTTCTATTTTCATATAGAAATAACCATCTTCACGCTTCGTTTGAACTAATTCGTTGATTGTCAAAGTGTTTCCAACAAAAGCAGTAGGAACTGTTGTTAATTCTATAATTCCTTTGAAATCAATGGCTTGAATTTTGGTTTCTGATTGATTGCCTTCAGCATCTACTGTATACATACCTACGTAATACATTTTTTCAGGTTGAAGCTGTGAAGTTTCGTATTCAATAGTTGTTTCAAAATTCTCCGTTAAATTTTCTCTCGAAAGATGTGCTTTTTCAATAAAAGTAGTCGTAGCTAATTCTTCTTCTGAAACAATAGGACTCATAAATAGTTTAGTGGACGTAGAATTTTCATCTTCAATTTGAACAGGAAGGTAGGCCTTACGTTTTTGTCTTACAATTTGAGGAGACTGAGCTGCCTCCGTTGCAGAAGAATGACCAGTTGTAATTGTCGGCATCCATTTCCCTGTTAGCTTGTAATAATGGGCAGCTGGATCCCCGGTAGTCACTGGTTTAGAAAAAGCATTCCCGGAAAAAGTACTAGAAACAGGAACAGTTAAATCCAGCAGGCTATTTATTTGAACGAGCTTATTTTTCACTTTGAAATAAAGACCATACAACGTGCCTCTTTCAAGTGCCGGTAATGTAATGACTATTTTGTCTTTTTCTCTTGTAAAAGGGAGTTCTTGTCCTCCCGTTGGTTGAGCGCCTGTCCCAATTTCTTGAGCACTCCCGAAGTAAACCTTATTCTCTAGCACTTCAAAGTTATCAGGGAGTGTCATTTGGATCCTCGTCCCGGCTTGTAAACGAAGTAAATCACTTGTTTGTAAATAATCAATCGCTGTCATATACGTGATTTCTTGACTTCTGTCGACAGAATGAACTTCGTTTTGAGGAATCCCAGTGTCTGCTAGCAATTGGTTATCCGCTGATTGTGCAACACCCGTACGTAATTGCAAATCTACCAGCCCTTCCACATTTGTAAATGAAATAGCTTTTGCTTGTGCATAGCCCCCGTTTGCTCCAGTAAATCCAAAATAAACACGTTTATTTTCATTTAAGCCTAAGTTATTTTTAAACTCCGTATCCACAGGAATCGTAATATTTAAGGCATAATCAGGAACAGAATAGGTAAATGTTCCCGCTTCTCGTTTAAATTCCACGATAAATTTATGCCACTTACTATCAGATAAATCTGTCACTCCTTTTTCATTTCGGTGATGAAGGACTTTGTCAATCTTAAAAATACCATCTTTTGTATAGGAAGTTTCTGCCCCCGGATAAGCCCAGGCAATATGATGACCTTTGGAACTTGTATCACGATCCATCATGCCATCGTTTGCAATAAGATTACTATTATTGTTATAGAAGGTATCAAATTCAATCGCCAAACTGTTAGGAATTGCCCCCTTACTTAATGGTGTAGAATCTCCTGTGTTTGCCCATACTCCAATCGTTGGACCAGCTTCTTCCGCTATTGCTGTCGGACCATTACTTTGCATAACAAATGTTAATCCATCACTATCATTTGTTACATTTTCAATATAAAAAGCCATCTCAATTTTAAAATCATTTGTAAAACTCACTGGGTTATTAAACCAAACTGCCCCACTAGAACTCGGTGTTGTATCATTAATCTGAACATAGCGGTGATTTTCAGATCCACTCGGACTTCCCGCTTTTCCTACCGTCGAAATCATCGTTTGATCAATTGGCAATGTCTCAAACGCTGGTTCAATAATCTCTGCTAACCCTTCACTGGGAAGGAAAAATAGACCACCAAAGAAAAGTAATAAACAGGAAAGTAAAAAAAACAAGCCGCCTAATTTGCTGGGCTTCATTCTTGATTCACCCTCTTTTTATTTTTTAATTGGTAATATTTCCAAAGTAAGCCCAGAATTGCTAGTAAAAACACAATCAGCATTCCAACTAAAATTGAAAATATAATAGATTCATCTTTCTGTTTGGTGAAAAAGACTGTTTTTTGATTAATTGCTTTCGCTTGAGCAGCAGAAATAGTAAACGAGTCATCGAACACCCAGTTGCCTTTTGAGGAATGAATTGCGATATGAACATTATATGTTCCAGATTTTAAAGTTTCTTCCTTTAACTCTGTTAAAATTGGAATCAAGGAGTTAGGAGCAATTTGATAGTTGTCTGCTTTTTTCGCACCAATTATTTTTTTATTTGTTTTATCATAGACAGTTGTCTCAACGTTTACCTTACCAAGTGCGGTAGGCTGGTTGTTTATCAAGGTACTTTTGATAACTACAGTATCATTTTTTATGACGGGCTCAGTTTTGTCAAAAAGTAAATTAGGCTCAGGCAGTGAACCCAAATCGGTGCGTAACCTGACACCGATTTGGGTTAGATATTTTGCCTGAATCATTGAATGCATTGCTTTTTCTTGGTTTGGGGAAGTAATTGTTTCAAAAGCAAAAGCACCTAACACTTCACCAGTAATTTTTTGTCGTTGACTGTCTAACTGAAACGAAACTTTTTTACTTTCAGAAGGCTGCAGACTTATGATTTGTTGTTTTGGTTCAACAAATTGAGTAAATGACTGTCCCTGATACATTTCTGCAGTTTCACGGCTTTGATAAGCAATTATGCCCGTAGATGTTGTATAACTGTTTAAAGCACCCGCTTTTACTTGCAATGTTTGTTCAGATGTATTTGTAACTAGAATAGTCAACGTTTGTTTATTTTCCTGAAGATATAAATCAAAATATGTAGCTTCTGATACTTGATTTTCAGGATACTCGGGTGTCACAGTAAAAGCGGTCGTTTCCGCCTCTACAGACAGTACTTTACTATTTATGCTAAAAAATATGCTACATAATGTGAAAAAAAATAACAAAAAAGTAGTGTTACTTTTAACCGTCATGCTCTCTCCTCCTAACAGCCAAAATTTCAACTCTATTGTTGAGCCATTTAACTTACAGACAAAATATTAAATTTTTTTGTCTAGATTGCTTCATTCAGGGGTATAAGCGTTTGTTAACACCCAAGTAACCGTCCCTCTGTAGCGGCCACTATTAATATTTTGTTTAGGAAAAGTTAACGTTGTGTTTGATAAATCAAATTCATTCGCTGCCAATCCAGTTGTTCCGTTTGCACTAGCGACAAGTGTCGGCTCAGTCGTGCCAGCATCAATTGTTGTCGTAGCAGTAACTGTCGCATCACCTTTTGCACGTGTGGTTGCTAAATTTAATTTCGCAGATTGTAATTTTACGTTATTTTCATTTTTAATATCTGATAGTTTTAACGACAACATCCAGCCAGATTCGTTTGGCCCTCGATAATCAGATACTTTCGTTATCTCTGGTGTTCCAGTCAATGTTTGATCAGATTCCGCAACATCTTGAATCGTTAGCTCTCCAAAATTAAAGTTAGAAACTGCATCTAAATTTAAGATTCCTGGTTGAATTGTCAAAGATGCTTCACTTGTCAATTCAGCTGTTGGGTTCGCTTCATCGGCATACGAATTGATTGCGCCACCTCCCAAAGTCACTCCCAGTACTGCTATTGTTGATAAAATACTTTTTTTCATCCTATCCCATCCTTTTTAAAATTTTCAAAAAATGACCTTAACCATCTAAAAGATAATTAGCCTGAATTGGAGCATAACACAAGATGTTTTTCCTTTTTAAAAAAGATGTACTATAAGTCATTTTCATTAGAGAAAGACCTTTCTATGATGGTATAATAGGGAAACAGTAAGAAACTTTCAGAGACCAAGGAGGGAAACTGGCGTGTATGGTCAAACAATCAGAAAAATTCGAAAAGACAAAGGGTTAACTCAAAAAGATGTTTGCCAAGGAGTTGTGACACTGAGCTATTACAGCCGAATTGAACGAAACATTAGTACCCCTACCATCGATATATTTATGGAGATCATAAAAAATTTGAATGTTCGATTAGAAGAATTTATGTATATTCACAATGGCTATCAGAAAGCTTTAAAAGATCAGACTTGGTTTGAGATTACCGAACTTTATCATGCAGGAAATATGAAAGGTCTTGAGGACTATAAAACAGCGATTTTAACTGGAAAACTGCCACACGAAGAAGAAATTACGATTCAATTAATTAACCTGTTTATTTATCGTTTGGGCGGCAATGTCGTCGCCGAAAATATAACAAATATTGTTCAAAACTTGATGAACTTAGAGAACTGGACAAGTAGGGAAGTCACGATGTTCATTACGATTATGGACGAAATTCCTATCGAAACTTTGTTAATTATTGTCAATCGATTGCTCAAAAAAAGAAATCTTTATTCTGCTTCTAATGGCTACAATTCTCCATATAGCAAAATACTCATCAATACCATCCTTCTCTGTGTAAACAACAAGTATCTCAACGAAGGGCTAAGTTATTTGAAACAGTTTCGAGCAATGTTAGAAATTCGAGATTTATACGGAAAAACAATGGCTTTATTCTTAGAAGGATTGCTTTGCTATGCCAAAGGAGCACAACTTGCGGGTACAAAAAAAGTTAATGAGGCCTTTCAAATTTTTCATTTATTAGAGATGGATAATTTTTCTCGCAAATATCAGCAATACTTTGAGTATATTAAAACTATCTATTAATAGGTTCATTTTTGTGACTTTTACAGTATTAGCCTTATGGAAGAAAGTATACGTAGCACTTTCTCTTCCTAACTTATTTCTGTTATACTTAAGTAAGAAATATGTAGGTAGGAGAGCGTAAATTTATGAAAATTTATTACATTGAAGACAATCCTTTTCATCAAGAGCGATTTAAAAAAGAACGCCACAACTATGAAAGTTTACGTTCTGTTCCTGTAGAGATATTTCCCAATAATAAATTAGAAAGTATTTATAAAAAACTAGATACTTTTGATTTTTCAGTCTCCGATATCTTCTTAATTGATATTGATTTGCAATCCCTTCATTCTGGTATTGATTTTGCAAAAAAGATTCGACTAATTAATCCTGATTGCTACATCATCTTTTTATCAAATGATACAACTAAAGGTTTAGAAATTATCAATCAACATATTCGACCTGATTTATATCTCTCTAAAAATGAAATGAGCAACGTATTTTTAGCTCTGGAAAATATCTTGGTATCTAGATTAAAAAAAGTTAATAACACAACTGCTCTTATTGAACTTAAAGGTTCTTCAAAAGTCTATCTGATTCATCCAGATGAAATTAATTACCTCTCCACTATTAAAGGATTTCGTTCGTCTATAGAATTTTTCGGTACAACAGAAAATTTTATCATTCAAGATAAAATGAAAAATTTAAAACAATTACTTGCTCCTTATCATTACTTTAACGATTTAAAAAGCTTTTCCATTAATCCGTATAATATTAAAGAAATAAATAAAAATACATTGGAAGTTATTTTTAAAAACGAAGAGTGTTTGGCATTGAGTGCTACCAGCATAAAGAAATTACTTACGTACATTGATGCTCTAGGATAAACAAAAAGCAGGCAAAATATGCCTGCTTTTTGTTTACTTAAAAGAAATAGTTAAAGATAATTCAAACAGTTTCTCTTGTTTATCATAGCGCAAATCATAATTAATATTGTTATACAGGTTAACAATTCTTGAAAAATTATAAAGCCCTAGTCCTCCTGCTTTTTTCTCGGAATGACCACCTTTTAAAAGTACCGTTAAATTGCCACCATGGTCAATTATCGCAGGATTTCTAACTAAAAAATGAAAAGCCTGATCTTTTTCGTTTAAACAGATAACAATCGGTTGATTATTATCTGTTGCCGAATAATGCTCAATGGCATTGTTTAAAGCAATAGAAAGTAGACGGATCAAGTCGATATAGTCCACAGCAACCGTTGAAATCACATTTAAAACTTGAATAGAGTATGACCTATTATTCTTTTCTGCTTTATCGATAAAGTCATAAAGTAAACCTTTAATCACTGGGTCTGTAATCTTTTTCATTGGATTATGTCTAGCATCTTCTATCCTCTCTAGAGAATACTCTTTAAAATGAGTTATCAGTTCTTGTGCCTCTTCTGGCGTCTGGTGACTAATTCCATATTCTAAAGCGGCAATAAAATTTAAATAATCATGACGAAATTCATCTAATTTATTGTAATATTCTTGTGTTTCTTTTAAATCTTTTAAGTAAGAAGTAACAAATTCCTTACGTTTTCTGTTAATAATGAACACTATAAAAGCTACACTACTAAAAAGGTTGAATCCTAACATAATAATTGAAGTTAACACGTAATCTAGTGAATATAGGTTCACTTGTGCATGTAGAAAATAAAGTCCTGCCATCATTAAAGTAGACAATAAGGTAATGCTTTTCATTTTTTTCGTATAATCTGTAAAATAGTCAAAAATATGATATTTTTTATCAAGATGCTTCAAGTACAAACATAAAACTACTGTCATAGCGATTTCTAGAAAAACAGTAATATATAAATGATTGAATACTAGATATCGTGGAAGATCAATACACAAGAAGATAATTAATCCCCCACAACTCATTAAAAAATTATTTAGTAAGATAGAAAGATAAATGTTCTCTACTTTAATATAGATATAGTAACATTGAGAAAAATAGAGCAGAAATAAAAAAAAGAATGTATATTTTATCATAAGTAAATTACAAACCGCCAATAATAAATAAAAGATAGTAAAAAAGTACGTACTTCGCTCCTGAAATAATAGATTGATGCCTATTAAAATATTTACATACACCATACCCACAAATACAATTAATTCCATTATTTTACTTCCACTCCTGACTTGCTAACCTATATTATCATACCAAAAAAGAAAGAAAAACAAAGGATTTATGTTTTTCTTTCTTTTTAACTAGGGCGCTTCAATAATTGTCCATTCTAACTCAGATTGATAATCGCCAATATATGCATTCGATGAAATCGCTAAATCAAATTGATGATTTCCATCTTGTATCAGACCATATTCCGTGTCAGTTTCTTTGACAACAGGTAAGGTAACTTGTTGATTATTCGTAATGACTAAATTATCTCTATTATTTTGATAACTGAGAACAGCTGGAAGTTCTCTTTGCGCATTTTTAAATGTGCTTATTTGGCTGACTACTAATTGCCAGTTTCCTGGTGAACGCGTGGTATCTTCAATTTTTATATCGACTGGTTTTTGAGGAAGAGAGTGAACTGTTTGTCCATTAATAACAGCATCTTGAAAAGATAGGACTGAATCAACAGATTTAAAATGTACAGTGCCTTCCATTAATTGTAAGGTAAAAGTTGCAACATTTGACTTGAGTCCCTCTGTATCTACCACATAAATTTCAACAACATTCGCTCCAAGTTTTAAATCGGCTAATGGCATTTCTTGTGAAAAAGCATTCCAACTCCCTTTATTTGCATTCGCTACAGAATTTTCTAGTAGATGTTCTACCCCATTTAATTTGTAATAAAGAGTACCCGTTTGACTCTCAGCGTCTTTCCATTGTCCTTCCACTTTAAAGGATGAAAGATTCGGTGTTATCGGAATAGTTTTATTTGATAATGCGTCCACCAACTGAAGTTGAGGAGGTGTATTTTTTTGTACCAACGTTAGTATCCCGTTATCGGATGCGGTTTGCCCCATACTATCTTTTATTTCAATCTGTGTTTTATTTTGTCCAATCATTCCTATATTAGTTAAATCAACGGGTATTGAAAATGTTCCCTCTTTTTGAAAACTCCCAGTTGGTATCGCAACAGTTTGACCATTAACAGTTAACGTGGGGTTTAGATCCGCTATATTTCCAGTCCATGTACCGGTTAAAGTTATATGGTAGGAATTTGCATCAGTGATGTCGACTACTTTATTTTTACTTTCCTCATCAAAAGATACATTGATACTTTGAATAGCTGGCATTTTCGTAGTTAAAAAATCCTCCCAATCAAAATCACCTTTAGAGCTGTCATAAATACCTGAATGCAGAGAAAACTCTTTATTTTTTAACGCTTCCTCTGTAACCTTGGCTTTATACGAAAGAATAATTTTATCTCCTTTGTTTATTAACAAATTGGAAATTCGATAAGTGTCATCATAAGGACCATCATCATATTGATTCGTTACTTGAAGTTCTGTCATCCGACCATCATAGGAAACAGTATCATGATACATCACTTGTGCTTCTGCATTAAAGGCCCAAAATATATCTCGATGAAGTTCTTTAGAAGTATTAACGAATGAGCCAGTATCAGATAAACTTCCTCTTTTATAAATAAACGTTGGTTCTCCTTCTAATTTCAAACCTTGTGTTTCATCTGGAAAAAGAACTAACATGGAAGATTGATTAAAAGATTCAGGTAAGACACCATCATCTAGTTTTTCCAAAGTTGTATTGACTGTGACCGTGTCCCCAACAGCGGTATAGTACGGTGAATGGTCTTTTTCATAAGCAATTGTAGCTTTCACATGACCACCCAAAATGGTTGCTTCTTGATTATCTGGGTAGTCTGCGGCTAAAACATTCCCTGAAAAAAAAATCAGAGAAATAAAAATGGCACACATTAGAACTAAACAATTGGTGGCAAAAAATTTTTTATTAATTATGTTCATTGAATATGCTCACCTACTTCTTTTGTTTAAGTAATTTATAACTTAAAACTAGAATAATCCCTATTAATAATAAACCTACCACGATAATGATCGGTAAATACGGAACTCCTTTGTTTTCTAGAACAGCTTTTTTATTTATTTTTTCTGCTTTTTTAGCTTGTATTTCGAAATCAGTCGTCAAATGCCAAGTTTTATTGGTAGTCCCTTCTTTAGCATCAATTGTGACGGTGTAGTTACCTGGTGTAATCTTTTCTTTATTTAAGCCAATTGGAAAGTTAAAATTTGTATTAGGCGCAATGGACATATTTTCTTTTTTCGATTTATAAAGAACCTTTTTAGAACCTTTTTTTGTAATTGTTGCGTCAAAACTTACTTTACTGATAATTGTTGGTGTTGGATTTTGGACATTTGCAAAAATAGTCGTATACGAATTTTCTAAACCGGGCCGCGCAGCTAGTAATTTTAAATCTGGCGTTACTTTATTTGTATTCGTTTCTAATTTCATTCCGATTACATAGGCATATTTATTTCTTATTGCTGTCCCACTAACCTTTTTACTTAGCGTATCTTTTTTAGTGATATGAATGCCACCAAGAATTATCCCTGTAAAAGCTTGTTTTGGCATCTTTATTTGAAAGGGAATATCTTTTGCTTCTCCAGGTTGTAATGTCACCTCTTGTGTCTCTGGTGAAACCAATTGATTTAACACATAATCAGCTGATACATCTTTTTTTACGTTTTTTTGTCCATAATCAATGACACCATTACTATTCGTTACAGCATTATTAACATCGACAAGGTAAGTCGCCTTCTCTTGACTATTATTCTTTACATGAATAGAAACTTGTTCTTTTTGACTCGGTTTTAATAATAAGTCAAAATAAGAAAGCTTTTTATTATTTTGAAAAGATGGAAGATTTGCGCTAACACTGTATGCTGATTCTGAAGAATCAGCATACACTTTTACATTGTTCATTCCTAAAATAATAAAACTTATTCCGATAAACAAACAACTTTTAATGAGGGAGAAACGAGGTCCGCTCTTATTCATGCACATCAATTGGACCAGCAGTTAAAGTCCAAGTAATCGTCGCTGTATATTCTTTTGCCTGAGCACTTCCTGAGGGAACGGCTAGTTGAACATCTGTATTATGTCCTTCTTCACCAGGAAACACATCTAGCCAGGTTCCTTCTCCTGCCAGACTAGCTGCTGACATGACATTTTGTGCTTCAGTATTATTGAAAGTTACATCTTCGTTTACAGTAGGTTGTGCACTGGTATTATCTGATTTTTTTCGAGCAACTCCATTTTCAAACGATAAGACGGCCCCTTTTAATTCAGATTGATCCTCTGCTTTAAATTTAGAAGCACTTGCGGTTAAAGTCCACCCTCCTTCAACACCACGTTTATCAGTAATTTGGACATGTGGTTCAGCATTTAAAGCGCTATATACTTGACTATCACTAGAGATTTCTTGGGTCCCAAAACTAATATTAGAGACATAATCAATAGATAAAGGACCATTATCATCTGTTCCATGATTATCTGGATCATCTGGGTCAACCGGATTGACAGGATTATCTGGATCGTCTGGATCAACCGGATTAACTGGATCATCGTTTCCTCCAGTAAAAGTGACTTTTGCTGTAGTCGTTGTTGCATCACCTGACTCGGCTGCATTTGCTAAAATTCCAGTCAAAAGTGTTGCAGACAATAATGTTGTCGCTGCTAAAGAATATAAGATACTTTTTTTCATATTCATTCTCCTTTATGTGTTTGTAACTTTT
Organism: Enterococcus sp. DIV1090; assembly: GCF_050537975.1. Classification (NCBI taxonomy): domain Bacteria; kingdom Bacillati; phylum Bacillota; class Bacilli; order Lactobacillales; family Enterococcaceae; genus Enterococcus; species Enterococcus sp. DIV1090. Next base: position 1,626,814 of record NZ_CP172917.1, read on the forward strand.
TTTAAGCGGGTGCATCCGTTAACGTCCATTCAAGAGTCGCTGTGTAATCCCCAGCCAAATTTCCAGAAGGAACTTTCAAAGAAACATCTGTTGTAGTCATTTGATCTGCCCATGTTCCTAACCCTGTATTCACTGCTGAGGTCATGATATTTTGGGCTTCTGTGTTAACTGTTACAACTGCTGTAGATGGCGTTGCAGATTGATTATCATTCACCGTTTTAGGCGTGCCGTTAGGTAAAGTTAATTGTGCCCCCTTCAATTCTTGCCCACTTTGTGTTTTGAATCCAGCACTTTCGCTATCATAATTGACTTGTAAATTCCAACCTGCACCAGTTCCCCGTAAATCGGATACTTGAGCTTCTGTACGTAAAGAAGGTTTTTGTGCGGCATACGTTTCTGTAGAACCAGAAATTGTTTGCGTACCAAAATCAATATTAGAAATGTAATCGATACGCAAGACCCCAGTGTTTCCTGTTGGATCATTGGAATTAGGATTATCATCTGGATCAATAGGATCAATTGGTCCAACAGGATTATCTGGATCTGCTTGTGAGATGCCGATTTTTGCTGTACTTGTAGCATCTTTATCTTCAGCATGAACGACTGTACTACCTAATGTTGCACAACTAAATAATGCCGTAATTAAAATCATTTTTTTCATTGTTCTGTTTCCTTCTTTCTTCTTTTGAAAAATATCCATAATAGTAATCCGCCAATAAGTAACCAACCACTAAGCATAAAAAAATGATTTTTTAGTTCATTAGTCATTGGAAATAATTTCTGGGATTTCATTTCGTGATACTTTTTGCTGTTTTGTGTTTGTACATCTGAATTATTCGTTTTTTGTTGTGGCATATTGCTTTTAAAGGTAATGCCAACGTTACTTTTTTCGCTAATTGCAAAAGCATCCTGTCCAAAACTAGTAGATATTTGAATACATCCAATCATCATTAGCATTATAAGCAATTGTCTACTAAATTTTTTCATTTGTTATCCCCCTTACCATTAATCGAATAGCACCCCCAAACTGAAGTTTTGATCAATTTAGAATTATTACAATTCAGAACATCCATAGTATACTTAAATCAAAACAACATTTCCTGATTTTGAAATCGCTTTCTTATAAAGTTGTGTCAAAATATCATACAATTTAATATTTTTTCTCTTTCTTAGAAAAAAATAAAGGACAAAAATCTAAAATGATTTTTGTCCTTCACTTCATACAAGATCCTTTTTCCCTTACAAAAGTTATCCTTCTTAAATGATCTATGGCGTAGTCGGATAATTTTGGACTGTCGTTTGATTGCCATTTTGACTAAACAAGCTGGTTGACTGTGCATTTTTTTGTTTTTCTACTTCTAAGACTTTGTTTTTTTCAAAAGCCACATCATAGTTGTAGTCCTTTGGTTGCACTTCTTGGAATCCTTGTGGTTTATAAAAACGTAAAAGGTTTTCCTGATTTAATTTGTCAGATAAACTTAACGATTTTTTCACCCAATCGTTATCTTTCGTGACTTCTGCTTTTAAATCTGCTGGAACTTGGTCTAATTTTTTTCCTTGATTATTGTAGATTTCCCCACCTAGATAAGAAAATTGAGGCGTTACAAAATCGCCATTTCTAAAAGGAACCACTTGTTTATATTGAGGAGATAAAAGGTCCGTGCCAAAATGGATATAATTTTTATCATCGACACCTAAAAGATGGTACAGTGTCGGTAAAACGTCAATTTCCCCACCATATTCGTGCATGATTTTCCCTTGCGTATAGCCTGGCATGTAAAACATCAAAGGTACTCTTTGCAATTGCGCATTGTCATAGTTTGTCCACGTTTTTGGATCGCGGTTGAAGGCTTTACATAAGTCCTTGTTGTTCGCATCTGAAATACCGAAGTGGTCACCATAAATAACAAAAATAGAATGATTGTATAAACTTGTTGTTTGCAAGTAATGGAAAAATTGTTCTAGCGATTGATCCAAATAGTGCGCTGTTCGAACATAATCATCCACAATCGAATTGCCTGTGTTCAATTTAGGAAACGGGAAGTTTTGGTCATCCGTATAATAAGGGGTATGATTGGTCACAGTTAAAAACTTCGCATAGAATGGCTGCTGTAAATGTTCAAGCTCACTAGCTGATTCACGCAACAATTGTTTATCTAAAATACCGTAACCTAGCATTTTGTCATCTTTTGAAAAATATGACCGATCAAAAAAGTATTGATAACCTAAGTTTTTATACACATGGTCTCGATTCCAAAAACTCCCCACATTTCCATGGAAAACAGCGGTTGTATAGCCTTTTTGTCCTAAAACTGCGGGAGCCGCTTCGAAAGTATTGTCTGATCCTAATTGTGTAAAAAGAGAGCCTTGCGGTAACCCGAATGTTCCTGTTTCCAACATGTTCTCCGCATCACTCGTTTTTCCTTGCCCTACTTCATGAAAGAAATTATCAAAACTGATTGTCGCTTTGTTTTGATAAAGCTGATTTAAAAACGGTGTAACCTCTTGGCCTTGGACTTTCATATTAATCAAAAATTGTTGAAAACTTTCTAAATGAATCACAAATATATTTTTCCCTTTGGCAATCCCGGCATACTGCGGATTAAGCGGTAAATTGTTTTGCTTGGTAAATTTCATGATTTCAGGTAATTCGTTTGAACTAGCTTCTGCTCTTACCTCATTTGACATGGCTGTTTTGACACCATCGATGGCTGTGAATGCATCCAAGCCAAGATATTTTACAATATAATTACGGTCAAAAATTCTTTGAAGCAATTGAGGACGATCGGTTTCGCTTAAAAATAAGTTAACCGAAAAGAGCAAGACACTTAAACAACTAATTGAGATTGCCAATCTTCTGTTGATAGGTTTGGTCATAAAGACTTGATGATTCCGTCGCTGTTTAAAAGAGTAAAATACCAAAACGAGCAGTACTAAAGTATCTAGCCAATAAAAGACATCGTGGACTCTCATTAAAGCAAGTAAATCACCAGAAATCCCTTCTGAAACTTTTGAAAAGCCAAAAACAGATTGGATGGTAATAAAGTCAGTGAATTCACGATAAAAAATAATATTCAAATATAAAATTAATGTATTTAAAACATTTAAAAGAGTTAAACTAAGCATAAATGTTTTATGCTTTTTAAAATACAAACTAAAGCCAAATAATAACAGCGTAGTAGCAACTGGATTGAACCATAAAATTTCTCGTTGGAGACTGCCCTTAACGCCCAATGAGAAATCTAGGTAATACGCCAGAATCGTTTTTGCCCAAAAGAGTAAAACAAAAAATAAAAAGAGTCCTAATCGGTTATTTATTTTTTTCATCTAAGTTTGTCTTCCTTTCCCTTCAAAAAAATCTTGATTTGTTAAAAATAAAACCTAACTCTGCGCAATGACTTTTTCGCTAGCGGAGAATTGGATAAATAACTTAAAAAGATAATCGCAATGGCGCAACATCCAAATAAAAGCCATACGTTTGTAAAAGGTGTTCGAGTAAGCGAACTAGTAATAGGCTTTGTAATTAAAAGACTTGGTAGCGCAACCCCTAAAGAATTGCCAATTTGCTTACATGTCACCGCAATGGCTGCTGCCGTTCCTGACTGAGAAAGTGGCATTCCTTCAATCGCTGTAATGGTAATCGGCGAATTTAACATCCCAAACCCAATGCCTAAAAAGATATAAATAACAAATAAAATAATCATAGGCGTTGTTTTAGTTACAAATAATTGTAAAAAGCTAACAGCCAACATTGAAATACCACAAAGCATAATAGGACGTTTCGTCCCTATTCTCCCTACCATTTCGCCGGCTCTCGGTGCAACAAGAAAACTAACAAAAGCCAAAGGAATGGTTGATAAGCCAGCTTCCAACGGGCTGAAGCCTCTCATTTCTTGCAAATATAGCGTGTTTAAAAATAAATAGCCGTTATATATGATAAAGCCAAAAATAGCTAAAAAAGAAGCCGATGTAAATGGAATAGATAAAAAGAAACGCGGGTTGATTAACGGATTGTCAATGTTATATTCATAAATAAAGAAAATGGCAATGGCTAAGCAGCCGATTATCCCAGTACTTAAAATATCAGGCGCGAAAAGCCCTTTTCTAGGTAGTCCGATAATGGAATAGATAGAACTAAATAGAAAAAGAATCATCAATGCTTGACCAACAAAATCATTTTTCGCCGTTTTCTCTACTTTTGACTCTGGTACAAACTTTTGTGTAAGGATGATTGCCGCAGCAATGATCGGTACATTTACAAAAAAGACATACCGCCAGCTAAAATAAGAAACAATCAGTCCGCCAATAATCGGACCCATGCCTAAGGAAATCCCTGTAACAGAGCCCCACAAGCCAATTGCTTTCGCTCGTTCTAACTTTTCAGTAAATACCTGTGTAATAATAGACATTGCTACCGGATTTAACATAGAACCACCAATCCCTTGCAACATGCGAAACGCGATCAATTGCCCTGGGGTTTGCGAAATCCCACATAGGAAAGACGCTAAACCAAAACAGGCTAAGCCCAATTGAAGAACTCGTTTACGGCCAATTCGATCTGCTGTAGACCCAGACAACAATAATAAGGATGCTACCATTAAAGTGTACCCATCTGTTACCCACTGTAATGTAGACAGATTCGTGTGAAAATCACTTTGAATGGATGGTAACGCCACATTGACAACCGTAACATCCATGGTCACTACAAACAAACTCATGCAACAAGTATACAAAATAACTTTTTTTCTATCGATCATAAAAACAGTCCTTTCTAGCAACTACATAAAACAGGAAAAGCAACAATGACACTTAAACTTCTAACGACACAGTTATCGCAAGTACTCACGTATCAACAGTTCTTTATATTCCTTGCCATTTAGTTATTTTATATTTAAAAAAGTAAATCTTTAGATAGCCAAACTATACACCAGAACCCCTTTAAATTGAACCGTAATAGATACGATTTATCGATTCTTAAGTTATTAAATAATTGAACATTCTGTTCAGAAATATCGAACAGCCCCATAATTGAGCATCTCTTTTAAACAATGAACAACAAAAATAGCCTTATCCGCAGCAGAAGTAAATCTAAGCGAATAAAGCTATTTTTGGTAACTATTCCAAAGTAATTTTAATGGCTAAGTCTCTAGCAACTTTTGTAAAGTTGCCTTGATTTGACCAGGTTGGACAAAAACCGAACTGGAAACATTTCGGTATAAATAAAATTTTTGTTTTCGTTCAATCGGTAAAAAGAAGAGTTTAGAATCAATTTCCTGCAGTTGTTCTTTCCGAAGAGAGATTACCGCATAAACTCCTTTACTTTTTTCAATGAGACGAGTAAGCATCAATGTATCGTAGCAACAAACAAGCGGACTTGTTAATTGCAACATTTCTAGCACACTCTTGGTAGCTTCTAAATGATCTAAGTGATGAGGCAAAAATAGAAATGGATAGTTGGTCAAACAGGTGAAGCCTTCTTCCTCAATTTCTTGTTTAATTTCTCTTGAAACACAAAGATACATTTTTAGTTCAATTAATTGTTCTTTCTTTAAAACTGGACTATTCACATCTGCAGAAGTAATCACAAAATCCAACTCATGATTCTCCAATTTATTCAATAACTCAAACGATGAACCATGGTAACATTCCCAAAAACGATTCAGTTGATCCTCATTCTCTGTCACTTTATACATCAAGGACGTATTTCCAAAACCTAAACGCATCACTGGATTCTCAATCATTTCATGCAAATTAAGTTTCATTTTCTTGGCCTCGTTTAAAATGATATATACAGATTGGACGATTTTATCACCATAGGAATTTAACGTCAAAGAATTACCGTTACGGTCAAAAAGTAAATGGCCCAATTCACTTTCCAAATCTTTTAATGACGCACTTAAGGTTGATTTACTAACATGGAGTTCAGAGGCTGCTTTGGAAATACTATTATATTTTGCAATGGTATAAAAATATTCTAATTTTTCAATAGTCATCTTTTGTCATCCCTTTTATTCAAATTCATTTGCCCACGCAACCTGTTCAAAACACGCCTCACTCTTTATCAATAGCGTAGTTATTTTTGCTCTAATAAGCTATGTCCATCTTGTTATTTTTCTATAACTAATAGTAGATGAATATGAAAGTGCCTTTGGTAAAACTTTTTCTCGGAAATAGCATGAACATTCGCAACAAATTCAGCTTATTAAAAAAGGCGTCTAGCTTTTTCTATTTTACGCAAATTTACTTAAGAAATTCCATTTCAATTCTTTTCTAAAAAAGGTAAGATGGACACAACAAATGTTTCAGTTTCCATGCCCATTTACTTTAAAGTTCAGCGTTATCTACTAAGTATGAAGACTGTCAAAGAAAGGTTAGGTACTCCCAATGAAAATCAACTATTTAGGTACGGGTGCAGCAGAACGGATTCCAGGAATTTTTTGTAATTGTAAATTATGTAAGTATGCTCGAGAGAAAAAAGGACGAGAAATTCGTACACAAACTCAATTAATTATTGATGATGTCCTGCTGATTGATTTTCCAGGGGATTCTTATTTACATTTGTTGCAGTATGACTTGTGTTTTGCAGACTTTGACTCTTTACTAATCTCTCATTGGCATTCCGATCATTTTTACGGCGAGGATTTGGCTTATCGAATGTCTGGTTATGCATTAGATATTCCCAATCGTTTAACTGTTTACGGAAATGAAGCAGTTAAGACGTTTTATCAGCGCGCCTTTGATTTAGAAGGTCGTCAAGATGATACCCGATTACATTATCAGGTTATTCAGCCCTACAAATGTTTTACTATTGCGAACTATACGATTTATCCCCTTCCTGCACAACATGGAAATTTCAGTGAAGATTGTTTTATTTTCGTTATAGACGATGGTAAAGATGCTTTTTTATCCACCCATGATACAGGTTACTTTACGTCAGAAATGTTTGAATATCTTGAAAAGAGCCACTTACTTCTTAGTATTGTTTCTTTAGATTGTACTAGTCAAACAAACGAAACTGGCAATAGTCATATGAATTGGGAAGAAAATTTAAAATTAATTGCAGAATTAAAAGAAAGAAAACTCGTCACAGATAAAACGATTTACGTTGCCAACCATTTTTCTCACAATGGCGGCTTGTCTTATGCGGAGATGGCGGCTTTATCTCAAAAGCATGAAATCATTACGAGTTATGATGGTTTAGAAATACTAACTTAATCGGATTATTTGCCTTCTTTTCAGCACTATTATATGCTTTTAACCGATAATTACAAGGTACTTTTATCGTAACTTACACTATCTTAAAAAACAAAAATACTCGAGATTTCCCGTGATTCTGGAAATTCCGAGTATTTTTATGGTTCTTTACGCTGCTGGCACAGCGGATAAACGTTTATTTTCTTCTTCATTCACTCGATTAACAATAAAGTTATAATTCACTTCATTTAGTCTTTGACCATGATTTCCTGTTTGCTTAATGCCGCCATTGGAATGAACACCAACTACTTCAAACTGATCATTATAGATTGGTGAACCAGATTGACCACCGGTTGTATCGATATCATAAAATAGTAATGGATTTTCTAAGTCTGTAAAGTTAGATGTAAACAAATCATTTTCATGAGACCATTGTGTGTGGTTTTTCTCACCTGGATAGCCTGATATTGTGACATGGGTATCTGAAGATTCAAACTTTTTCAAAACAAATGGCGTTAAAATTTCTCCCAACTCTGGGCCATCTGGACGATCGTTTTGTTTGTCGACAGTCACGACCGCAATATCCGCATTCGGGGAAAAAGCTACATCAATCACTTTGAATTTGCCAAATGGTGTCGCACTGCCATCTCGACCTGGATAAAACCAAGCATCATCTTTGGCATTCGGATTTAATACTTTGGCATTCTTAAAACTTTCAGCCACATGATTATTGGTGACAATTGTATTAGTTCCAACAACAAAGCCTGTTCCTAAAGAAATATAGCCTGGTTTACTGGCAGGGGAAATGATTCTTCCGATTGACGCAAAAGGCGCTTCGGTTGTATCTGCCACTTCTTGTCTTCTGTCTTCAGGGTCCAGTAACGATCTTTTTTGTCGTGAATGACTTTCGGCAGGAACGATATACTCTTCTGCATTTGCAGACAGGCTAAAACCGGCGATCAAAGTTACTAAAATCAGAAACAAAAAACCAGCACTAATTTTTCGTATGGAGAACTTTTTCATAAGATCATGCCACTCCTTATCCATTTTTATTTAATTGGGGAATTTTTTTCATTCATTGACCAGAACAGATTCACTTGGTTGGTTTACCTGAATGTCTTCTTTAGCTCCGATTCCAGCAGAGTTAAAGGCTGCTGACACCACTGAAGCTGCTTCATCGCCATATTGAACTTTTGCAGCAGCAAGCATCGCATCACGAGCATCACTGAATTGTGCTTTAGGTGTTAAGTAATTTACTAACGAGCTGTAGAAAATAGTCTGTGCTTTTTCAATGCCTAAGTTCTGGATAATGGTGTAACCAATCCGATTAATAATTCCACTATTATAATGAACACCGCCTTGATCATAATAAGGCGTTCCTTTATACCGTGCTCGATCGTCGTATTGAGCCATGGTTTCTGGTTGTCCGTGTTTACTTGGCGTTTGTAAATTTCGAATACCTGTTTTTCGGTCAACACTCTGAGTATCCGCACCAATTTCTGGATTAGATGCACCCGAAATAATATAACCCATCAAATCAGAATAAGATTCATTCAAGGCACCTGATTGTCCTAAATATTCTAAACCGGCAGTATGTTCCGTCACACCATGTGTCATTTCATGACCAACTACATCTAAAGAGGAAGCATACGTTTTTCCTGTTGGTGTACTTGTTTCACCATAACGCATTGCTTTTCCATCCCAAAAAGCATTGTCATAAGCATCTGGATGTTGTTCATCAACAACTGACAAGATGGGCATCCCTCGATCATCAATACTGTGTCGTTGGAAATGATCTTCATAATATGTTTTTACAAATTTTCCATGCGTATAGGCGTCAACAGCATTCTGATTTAATGCTGCTAGTGATGGTGCTTGAATAATAGAATAATTATTTTTGCCATCAACTACTGCATGGTAAACCCCTGTGTTATCCGTTCCGTGTAAAGCAATTCCCGTATTGCTTTTTTCAACTGGTACATTAAACGTTACTTGAAAAGAGTTTTTTAACGTTACTTCACTACCGACATGTTCCGTTAAATCTTGTTTTTCCATAATTGTTCCATCTGTAGCATTTACTTTATAAACCAATGATATGGGGTCACCAGTTGGTGAAGAAGTTACTCTGACTTTATAAAATAATTGCCCTTCATTATTTACACGTTTGTCAATAGCTAAAAAGACAAGATCTTTAGTTTCCGGATTATCAGAAGCAATAATTTTTTTAACTCCTTCTTCACCGATTGCATCAACCGATTGAATTTTCACTACTTGATCAACTGGATTTCCTGTAACACTTGTTACTGCACCATTTTTATCTAAATGAATAATCACATTATCTGAATCAACAGTAACGCCTTCCGTTTGCTTTTCTAACTTAAGATGCTTCATCCCCCACGCATCTTCTTTTCGATCTACAACCGTATATTGTTCAGCAGCTGCCTCAGAAATTGCCTCCTTTTCCAACTTCGATAAAACTGTTGAAACTTCACTTTCTGAATAAACTTGTTCTTCTGCTGCTACAAAAAGTGAAGAAAATAGACATGAACTTCCAACAAAGATGCCTGTACCTAAAATGTATAAAATTTTATTTCCCTTCATCAAACAATTAACTCCTTCCCCAGTTTCCTTTTATTTCTTTTCCCAACAAAAGTATTGCTTTATCCTCCCTAATTTTTCCCGTTAAACGACCGCCCCTTTCCCTGCGTAAATATTTGTTGCTATTTTCATTATAGACAACTACCTAACCGGCACTATCTAAATTCCTTAATCAGCCGACATTTTTCCCTGTATTGCCCCTCATAACTCAATACCATAGCAAAAAAGTTGTTAACAAATTCATTCGTTAACAACTTTTTTACTATTATGATTTTTTTCAATAATTAAATGTTGAGTAACCGATCCTTCATTGAAGAACGTTTGCAAATCAAATTGATCTGAAAAATCAACAATTTCTTTTACGTATAACAATCCCCAACCGTGCTCTTCAGGGTTACTTTTAGAACTAAATTTGGTTTTCTTCATAACCCTAAAATCAAATTCGGCTTGGACACTATTTGTTATCACAAACTCTTGTGTTTCATTTTTATTGAAAATCGAGATAGCGAACATTTTCAATTCTGATTTTGCACTGTTTTCAATCGCGTTATCTAATAGAATAGCCAACAAACGAATCACAACCACTAAGTCGATTGATGTATCAAGAATAAATACTTCTGGCACATCAACAATCACTTTTAGTTTTGCTTGCTTTGCGGTATTAATTTTCATACTTATGAGTGCCTTAAGTTCCATATTTTTCAAACGATTTAACTTCATAAGTTCAAATTCTTCATTATCAATAATTTTTTTGGTTGGTGCAATCGTTTCTTCATAAATTCTTTTGATTTCCAGAATATCTTCGTATGAAATAGCAATTTGTAAACTATACAATAAATTTTTATAGTCATGACGAAACATCGCTAGCTCTTCGTTAATGGATTCTATTTTTTCAGTATAAATCGTTAAATTATTCAATAATTGAGTGTTGATACGTTGTTCTTCCAAATAAGCTTCAATGACTAAGCCAATCAGAATTAAAAATAAACCTACACTTATTAATAACTCCAATTTAGAACTATTTACCGTGACAAATCCTCGCATAAAGTCAGGTGAAATCTCTGGCGAAATCAAAAACACAAAAAGTAATAACAGAATCAACAATAAAAGTAAACAACCAAAAAAAATTCGGCTATTTTCTAACACACGATTTAATCTTAAAAAAACACTATTAGGAATTTTTAAAGCAATCCAGATATTTATAAGCAACAGAAGAACATTTGAGGCAATCCATAATAATTTATTTTGATAAATCTGTTGAAAAAAAACACTTAAAATCGTTTGCTCCGTGTAATTGATAAACGAAACCATAAGCAATGTAAAAACGGATAAAAATATCGCTTTAAAAATTGAGAACCTCTTTTTGTGAATGAGTAAAAATCCTGTAAAAATAACGACTGTCAGCGCATAAATCAACCAAGAGTAGCCCAACATTAATGCCGCAAACGAACAAAGATTAATGACAATAAGCAATGAAAGTAACGGTATTTTACATTCAATCTTGATCAATGTTACTCGTAAAAAGACAAAAACGATAAAGCTAGATGCCAGCAAAACGTTAGTAGCTAATAACAACAAAATCATTTTTCAATATTCTTTTTAGGTTTTTCAGTTTGTCCCATCCATTGTCCAAATATATTGGGCGAATTTTGATTTAATCTAGGCTTAGTTCCCACACCATCACTAACTTTTGCAACTCTTTTTTCAATAACATTTTTAATTATTTTTTTACCAAATTTCATAAAAACACTTCCTTCAATTAAATTTTTTGTTACAGGGAGTATCATCAGACCTTGGATGACGAGACCGTAGAGTATTACTGAAGCAATCTTTTCTTTGACAAACAGACTACATAAAATAAGTAAACACACCCTTATAAGGCTTTGCTTTTTGAGCACGTTTAAATCAGATGGCTGAACAGGTTCAATCGCTGTTCCTTGTGGCGCATACCAATAAAATAATACAACTAAGAGGAAAATCAATAGAATTTTATAAATAAACGGTAAGCTCACAGAAAAATTTTTCAATACAAATGGTATGGCAACATAGATAACAATGCTTTCTAGACGACAGAGCCATTTGGTTTTCGCATGCCAGCCACCTGCGACAGGCCGTAAAAAAATCAGTACGACGTATACAATAAAGGTTTCGCTTAACGTCCCAAATAAAACTGATAAAATCAGAATCATCAGAAAATTAAATAAGCCAGAAAAATAAACGGTTAGATAATATTTTGTCCATTGTGTTTTTCCTGATTGATCTTCCTGATCCATATCCATAATATTTTTTAGAATCCAATCGATTAGCATATCGCCCTCCTCTTCAAGTATTGCACTAAATTATAACGAATATAGCGACTAATAGATAGATAATTCCTTAATTAGTCATTATCCCTCCCTAAGTAAGAAACAGCGCCTTAACCTGAGTATAATATCTTCTTGAGACTGGTACTTCCGTTCCGTCTCTCATAGTTAAAAGATGCGTTTTATAATTTAATTTTGACGCATATTTTTTATTAATGATGATTGATTGATGGACTCTAATCAAATCTGGATGCAGTTGTTCAATTTTTGATAACGTTCCATAAAATTCTCTTTTAAAATTTTTACCAACCATTGACACACGATGATCGTATTCCGTTTGAAAGAAATAAATATCATTAATATCCATTTTTATAGAAGACGCTTTTAAGTTAATGATAATATATTCACTTTTTGTCTTTATATTTTCTTTTTGTTGAATATATGCGTCGACACATGTTTCAACTTCTTTTTGGAAATCTAGAAAATCCACGTTCTTTTGAATAAATTGAAGAGCTGAAACCATATATTTGTAGGAGGTTAAAACTAATTCTGTGTGAGTAGAAATAAATACAATCAGACTTTCACTGTCTGTTTTTCTAATTTCTTTAGCAACCTCAAATCCTGCCTGGATATGATTGTTCATTTGAATATCTAGGAAAAAGATATTTAGTTGGGCGTCCTGGTGTGCCACTTGTAATAATTCATCTGAACGTGAAAATAAATGGATTGTTTCATTATAAATATTTCTTGAATGTAGGATATTTGTTACCAATGCTTCTAACGCTTTTGCTTGAATAATTTGGTCTTCTAATATATAAATAGCCATTTGTTCACTCATCCCTTTCTCAAGAAGATATAAAATTACACAACAAAAGACAAATGATTATAATGTTCAATCAATTTATGCAACAATAAAAGAGATAAAAAATTGATTGTCTGTTAGTATATTCACATAAATTTAGTATAGCGATTTCAGTAGTTTCCTGCAAACAAAAACATAAAATAACAAAGCATCAAGAAAGAGTACTTTGGACTATTCATCTTTTTCTAACGAATCATGAGGACTATTGTCTCTTCGTTGATGAAAAACAAAGAATCAACCGCCAAACTGTTCTTGTCATTTTATACATGACAAAATCAATTCATTGGTCGATTCTGGTTATTTTAATTTGTTAGTTCACACATGGATCATTGCGCTAATTTTTTACTTAAACATCCACACTTCTTCCTGTTGAATGAGTCGATTAAGCGCCAATGTAGGTCACGCCACTACTATAAGCAATTACATTAGGTAAGACACGATACGAAATCGTTTGATCATTGATGACATTGCTTTCAGAAATAATGATTCCATCAGAAGTGACCGCTTCAACAAAAGCAACATGTCCATATTGATTATCTGCGCCAGCAACTCCTGGTTGGAAACTAATCGCACGACCAGCTTTAGGCAATGAACTAACTTGATAGCCTAATGCACGTCCTTTTCTTCCCCAGTCACTGCCATTTCCCATAAATTCATCCACAGAAGTGCCCAACTGTTTGAAACGATTATAGACATACCACGTACACTGGCCCACGGGATAGCTACCACTCCGATTATAATTGATCCCATCATAGACTGGAAAATGCATTTGTTGCTGTTCCGCTTCCGACAGCTCATTTTTAGATTGGATAATCAAACCGTCCACTGTTTTTGGTAAATCAAATTGCGTTAAGTTATAAACCGCAATTAACGAATTTAATTTATTATCGTATTGCTTGTCTGTTGCATATTTACCTGTTAAAAAACGCGTTGCTTGAAGGTAGTTTTTGGCTTCCGAACGCCACGCCGGTTTATAAAAATCTTGGTTTCCGTCAATCCCTTGTCGGAGTAATTGAACATAATCTTGCAGTGAGTCATTATAGCCACCGTAATCGCGAAACCCAGCGGAAATTGTATAAAGTTGGCCCCTCTGATCAGCCTCTTTTGTTGAAAAGCTAACACTATTTCCTTGGAACGAACCTTTCACGCCAAAGAGATTATAATAAGGTTCTTTGGCTAGTTGACTTTCGCCAGAGCCACTTTCTAAAATAGCCTGAGCTATCATCACTGATGCAAAAACATCGTATTTTTCGCCAAGTTCTCTGGCTGTCTCACCAATTTTTTTAATAAACGCTGTGGTTTGTTCTGACTTCTGCATTTCAAATGACGCACCATATGTTGCTAAAACTTCTTTGCCATACTCCGTTAATGTGAACTCCTTAAAAGGATTAGTCACTACCAAGCGTATTTCCTCTTTTGAGTCTGGTTGTTGTTTGGCAGTATAGATATTCTCTAACTGAGCGATTACTTCTGGTTCCTCCTTAGAATCCGCTTCCGCTGCGGCAATTAAATATTTTCCTTGGCCAAGATAAACACCATTTTGAAGCGTTTTTCCTTCAGCTGTTTGCCAAAAAATCAGATCACCAGGTTCTGCCTCCTCTATAGAACGAGCTTTACCAAATGTCATTTGTTCTTGCGGTGTACTGCCAATGTCTATTTTAAATAATTGTTGGTAAATTTTTTGGGCAAGGAAACTACTGGTCAATGCTTGCTCCGTCAAATTAAATTCTTTTTTTGTTTTCCCAACGTGTCTTAATGCTTCAGCGACCACGACTGCCCGTTTCTTTTCGCCAAAAGACGACAACAGTGGAAGTTCGTAGCCTTTTAAATTTGAAGAAGCTATTTCATCTACTTTGAGGGACGGATTTAACGATACAGCCTGATTTTCTTCAACAAAGTTATTGTTGGCTTCAGGAACTTGAATAGGTTCTTCGGGTTCTTGCTTGGTCACAGGAACTTGTGGTGGTTGCGATTGTTCAACAGGCTGCGTGATTTCTGATGATACCGTTGGCTCTGTAGGTTCTTTTTTTGTTTCAGAACTAGTATTTGTGGTTGTCGTTTCTGTCGTTGAATGACTCGTTGATTCGGTAGTCGTATCGGTAGAACTACTTGATTCAGATGACGAACTACTAGTGGACGTTGTCGATGTAGCAACAGTTGTTTCGGTTGTTTCGGTTGTTTCAATTACTTTTTCTTCCGAAGTAATTGTCGTTTCCGAGGACAGAGCTGTTTGTAGCGAGCTACTTGGTAATTCTGCAGCCAACGTAACAACTGGAGCGACTTCCAAACTCAGAAGAACGAGAATACTTGTTAAAACAAGTAGTTGATTCTTGATTTTCTTTCTTTTCATTCGTAAAAATCCTCTCCTATTACTTACTTGCGCATTTGCACACTGTTTTTGTACAAATGCGCCTTGTAAGTTAATGATACGCTAATTTTGCTCTTTTTTATTTTTGAAGAATAATTTTCCTAAACCAATACTTACTATCAATAGAAAACCACTGATTGACCAGATTGGCGAAACAACTTCATTTGCTTTTGGCAAAGTACCAGAAGTGGTGGTTTTCGTTGTCGTTCCACCTGTTGCTGTGCCCTTTCCTGGGCTGGTTACACCACCAGTCCCGCTAACCGTGCTATGATTTCCATTGTTGCCTGTAGAGTTGCTACTGATTGGCTCTTCTGCCATTGCTTCAATGGCTTGTGCTAAAATACTTAAACATTTGTCCACAGCTTCTTGCGTCGCATTTGGGTCCTCAACAAGTGCTTTTGCTTGTTTAATTGCTTCAGCTAAAGCTTCTTGCGATGCTTTTGTAAATTGTTTTCCTGCTTTAGGTTTCAAGGTTTCTGCTTTTTGAAGCAGTTCTTTCAACTTTGTTTTATCCGTTTGAAGGACTTGTTCCTCTAAACTATCCAAAGCAGTTTTTACATTTTTTTCAGCAGTATCAATTTGTTCTTGCCGAGCATTTTTATCAGCTAAAATCCCTTCCGCTTGGTCAATTGCTTCAGTTAAGCGCGCTTTAGACTCGCTGGTAAATTCTTTTCCGGCAGATGGTTTGATTGCTTTTGCTTTGGCTATCATTGCCTCTAAGGCTTTTTTATCTGTAACTAACGCTTCTTCTTGTAACCCATCGATGGCACTAGTTAATTCAGCAACCGCTTCATCAATCATTTTTTGATTAGCTGCTGGGTTTTCCAATGTGTTTTTAGCTGCTAAAAGCGCTTTTTGTAAATCTTGTAACGAGGAGGCAGTAAATTGGTGCCCTTCACTTGGAGTGACTTGCTGCGCTCGTTTGACAACTTCTTGTAATTGGTCTTTATTTACAAGGGGTACTTCTTTTAATTGAGCCATTGCAGTTTCCAATGCGTTTAGAGCCTCTGAGACTTCTTCTTTTGTCGCCGTTTCTTTCGCTACGATTGCTTCAGCCGCTTGAATTGCTTCTTGCAATTGTTTTTCTGTTTCTTTTGTAAATTGGTATCCTTCTTCCGGCTTTCTTCCTCGGGCTTGAGCGATTTTCTCTTTTAAGGTTTCCTTATCAACGGCGACGGGTTGTTCTTTTAATTGTGCAATTGCTTCACGCAATGTTTTAGTCGCTTGGTCTATTTCTTCTTGGGTAACTTTTTCTTGAGCAAATACTTTTTGAGCTGCTGCTAATGACTCTTCGAGAACTTTTTTAGTTTCTTCGGTGAATTCTTGCCCATCACTTGGTTTCTTCGCCAGCCCCTCTTGAATTGCTTTTTCTAAATCAGCTTTATTCGCTACATCAGGAATTTTTTCCAACTGACTTGCAGCCTTTTCTAGGTTTTCCACAGCAGCAGAAACGTCTGTCTGTGTGGCTTGTTCATTGGCTAGAACAGCTACTGCCTCATCTAAGATTGGTTTAAAGATTGCCCAAGTTTCAGGCGTATATTCTTTTTCGACACGTGCTTGATTTAGCGTAATTAGCGCTTGTAATAACTCTTTATCTACTAGCTCTGTTGGTTTCACCGTTACAGAAAAATCTGAAAGTGTGGCTTGTTGGAATCCTTGGCCTACTAATAAGCCTTGACTCATATCAAATTGTAATGGCTGCTCAACAGTTGTCGCACGTTTTACGCGAGTTGTTTCTTTTACTTTAACTTTAAAGGTAACTAAGTCCATTGAACCATTTAACAATTGTTTATTTCCTTGATTACTAAGAACTAAATATAGATTCTCCACACCATTTGAATGTTTCCGATATTTAGAATAATTTTCCATTTGTTTTGTATTATTCGTGGTTGCAGGCTGACCGACAAGTTCAAATTTGCTAGAATCAAAGGACATTTTGGTGCTTAACGCATTAATGTTTTTTAAGTCTTGACCTTTAAGTGTAAAGGTTAATGTATCGCCAGGAAGATAGGTATCCTTGCCATTTTCATTAACCACAGCAAGGGATAAACCGCCCGCAATTTCTTCGACATCAGGTATCTCAATCCCACCATCTAATTGTCGTAAAACATAACTGATATCATAAGCATCAATTACCCCATTTTTATTTAAATCGCCTTTTTCAACATAGCCATTAAAGTCACTGTCCACCGATTCTAAGCCTGTATAGTTTCGATAACTCATTGCATCATTTTCATCAATCGTTCCATCGTTAGTAATGTCTCCATGTAAGATTCCTTCTGTTCCTGGTTGTTTGTAAAAGAGCATCTCACGACCAGAGCCAAAATTACCCACCGATTTTAATACCTTCATTTCAACAAAACGATACGCTTGGTCCTTCGTTTCAATGGTTTTTGTCAAAGCATCTTGCTTCCAGTTAATAGGTTCTGAAAACTCTGTCCAATTAGCTCCATCTTTCGACGTCCGATACTGGAGTTGCAAAATATTTCCGTTGCCGGCATTGTCTCTTGGCAAGTATTCAATTTTATCCATTTGATACTCCGCACCAAGATCAAATTTTAAAGTCAAGAAATTCCCATCACTTGGATTAGCGATGCCGGTTGACCAGTTCGTATGCCAGCCTGTACTTAAATCTTTATCTGTTAATTTCTTCAATTCTGCGCCTGGTTGTTCTGGTAAATTACTTGTTGCTTTGACTTGATTAATTGTTTCTTTATAGGGATCATCTTGTGTTTTTCCTTTAATCGGTTCACTCCATTCAGAGACCCCGTTTTTTCCAACAGCTCGAACTCGAAAAGTATGTTCGCTTAAAAAGGAAAATCCATCAAATGTTGCTGTATTCGTTTGAATATTTCCGAAAACAGTCCCGTCACGCTCTACTTCATAGCTTGTTGCCTCAGTTACTTGATCCCATTGAAGAGTCAAAGAAGATGGCGTTGTTTTTTCTTCATTGATTGCGACATTTGCCGGAATAGTTAACTGGTCATCGACCGTTGTATTTCCTCCGTCAACCGTTCCTTTATTAATGAAACCTTTGACAGTTATTTGAACATCTTTGGCGGTCACAGATTGTTTCGCTAGTTTTACTGATAACGCTGATTGGTTCAGTTTTTCTCCTGAAGCTTCAGAAAGATACTGATTCACTTGGAATTCTTTATCAAAATAATATAGATTTGTGCCAGCTAAAAATTCTTCTTTATTAGCTGCTTGTTTCAAGGTTACTTCTGTTCCCCCCACCATTGCTGTTACGCTTTCGGGCGCTTCTGAAGCTAGCAAATCAAGCGTGGTGCTTCGTTCATCAACAAAGCCACTATAACTTCCTTTTGTCGGTTCGATAGTAACGGTCAGATCACCTTTTTCGTTTGATTTAGGGCCTTGACTATTTATTTTAGTCGTAGCTGATTGCCCAGCTTCATAACTAGTTGAAATTCCGTCATCTTCATACATATTAAAAGAAGTGGCGCCATTTGGATAAATCAAGAAAGATCGTTGATCCCGTTGGATTTCCTTTGGATTGTTGTTTGGATTCGTCATTGGGATAATACTGCCATCTTTGACGAAAACGGGCACCTTCCACAGCGGTGTTTTTACTCCATTTAAGACACGGCCACCTTGATATTTTTCGCCTGTAAATAAGTCAACCCAGACTTGTTTTTCATCTGGTAAGTAGATTCCATCACGGATTGAATTTCCTGCCTCATCTTGATTGCCATTATAAATTGGGGCAACGAGTAAATTGGGTCCCCACATATATTGGTATTGAGAATCTTTTGTATATGTTGTTCCTTCATTAGGAAATTCTAAAGCCATGGCCCGTACCATTGGTAGTCCATCAACTGATTCCTTGGCAATACTGTAGTTATAAGGCATCATCATTGATTTTAATTTTAGATACGCTCGGTTCAAATCTGTGGCTTCTTGATCAAAAGCAAATGGCGTTTTTGGATTGGAGCCCCAGCCGTCCATATTTAGCTGCACTGGTGTAAAAGTTTTCCATTGGAAATCACGTATGTTGACCTCTTTATTTTTTCCACCAAAAATTCCATCCATATCTGAACCGACATTTGGTTGTCCAGACAACGAAGTCCCGATATATGTTGGGATATGGAAGCGAATATATTCCCATTGACCACCCGTTTGATCGCCTGTCCAGATACCAGCGTGCCGTTGGGTTCCGGCCCAACCATCTAATGAAACAATCATCGGACGAACTGCGCCGTCTGTTTCTTTTACAAAAACATTCGCGGCATCTTCTACACCATTTAAGCCAAAGGAATACCCATACCCGACCCACGCCACGTCAGTTTTGAGAGCTTTAACACCAGCGACACTAACTTCTTTCGCAATATCCCGTTCTCCTTTTTTAGGATTTTTAGGATCCGCTGGATGGAGATTAGATTGGGTCCACAGCCCCACTTCAACACCATTGGCTTGAGCATACTCTGTAAATTCTTTTAAGTTTTGTACATCGCCGTCCAATGAATCTGTTTGGCCATAGCCAGCACCGTAGCCGTCATTTGGCAAGAACCACCCTAACGGCATATCGTTTTTCTTATATCGATCAATAACTGCGCGTGCAGAAAATTGATAATTCTCTTTTTCTCCATTTAAAGATTCTAGCGTGCCATTTAAGTTTCCTAGATCGCCTGGTTGGTATTCTTTGTAAAAATTACCATCTTCAAACTTAACTGCTCCCGCGGTTCCTTCTGCTACTTTCACCCAATAGTCCCGATTATACGCGTTTAAATGCGCTTCATAGAACCCGTATTCTGGCATCAAAGCTGGTTTCCCGGTTAATTCATAGTAATCTTTTAAAATACCTGCTGAGGAATCATTAAAGAAATAAAAAGCATCAAAATCTGTTCCTTCGTGCGTTGTTGTGGTTGTTTGTGGATCATGACTTCCAAAATCATAGTTGCCAGGTTTCCATGTATTTCGAACAACGCCATACCCTGCAGTTGACCAATAAAATGGGTTAGGCGATGCTACTCCGCCATCTACCCAATTGTTCGTATTGACAATCTGGATAGCTGTTCCTTTATGCGTAAATCGACCATTTTGAGTTCCTCCGCCAAAATAATTTTCTTGACTACTTTGTTTTAACGTTTGTGTAGCTTTATCATTTTTAAAGGATAGCGGAGCGGTTTCTTCTAAAATGACTTGATTCTTTTTCTTGTCTAGAACTTCCATTAAAGCGCTTTCTTTTTCGAACATAATTTTTAAACCATTATTTTCTAGAATAAATTGGTTTCCTGAATCTGTGACGTTCGTTTGCTCAAAGGCTTGTGTGCCATAGTCGGCCATTGTTTTAGCCGTAATTTTCGCAACATGCTTTGGATCATTTGGCGTTGGATATTCTTCAAATTTACCAGTTGGATCTAGATGATAGCGAAAAAGATGGTCGTTTAAAATACTAATTTGTGCTTTTTTTCCAGAAGCATACGTAATGACAAAGTTTTTCTCCGCTTTTTCAATCGACACAATTGCTCCGACTGACGTTGCTGAATCAGCTACGTCTTCTTTTGCTGTTTGCTCTTGCGCATCAACCACTTGAGAATCCATCGTAACAAGCGAATGGAACGCCAATACAGACGAACTCACTAATAAAAATGTCAACCAGTGCTTTTTACCGTAAATTTTTTTACCCTGATACTCTTTGTTCATTTTTTCCTCCTTAAAATTGCTCCCCATAGAATAGTTCCGACACAATTACTCACAAAATCCAAAACCCAACAAAGTTTTATCCAGATGAAAAGTCATAACGATTTTCTTAGTTTACTGAGACTGTTAGCAAGTCAGTTTCAGTAAACCCTTCATAAACACATCCTTTCAATAAATTATTAAATGAAAACAATCCATTTTCATCTTATATAAAAATTTTAGTACAGAATCACAATTTCTCGATGAATGCGTTTTCATTTGTTGACTACCAATTTTTCACTTTTTTAATAACATAATTATCGTATGATGGTTTTTTTGTGTTTGTCAACGGTTAATTATAGCAGCCACCATTAACGAGTATTAACCCTTGATAAACCAGTTAATTCACTTATAATGATGATTTTATTGCGAAAATATCTACATCAGAAAAAGAAAGACTTTTTTCAAAAATCTAATACCTGTTGCTCAAATCTAGTCTATTTAAAAATAATCAACACCCTCCTGCTCAGCAAGAGGGTGTTAATTACTCGTTTTTTAGTGATTGATTTGACTTGCTGGTGTGAAAAGCAAACTAATGATGATGCCAACTATCAGTACCGCTAGCAATATAAAAATTAACTTTCCAAACCGGTGATAGGGATTGATCGAAAGCCCAATCCCATAAACTTTCGGAACCCACAAAGGAGGCGTTGGATTATCTTTTTGATCTTTATAGGCTATCTTTAAAATCTGCCACGCAAAATACAACAATGGTAAAACCATAATTACCCCAACTATACCTAGCCATTTTGCTAATAAATCACTGGTATGCAAAAGACTGATTGTCAGAATTGGTACAAACAAAAGAATAAAGCTAATTGTGGCTCCCACTTGTGCTTGCTTAAGCAGTCGTCTCTCACGGAGAGTAAGATTCGCAAACATTCCATCCACCCTTTCATGGTTTTCAGATTAAATCAACGAATCGCTAAAAAACTGAATTAACTGCGAAAATCAATGACCATTCGCCCGCGAATTTTTCCTTGTTCCATTTCTTCAAAAATAGCATTAATTTCTTCTGGTTGGCGTGTTTGACAAACAGGAACAACTTTTCCTTCTGCACCGAATTGGAAAGCTTCGCTTAAATCTTGACGGGTTCCAACTAACGATCCGACTACGTGAATGCCATCAAGAACAAGACGTGGAATAGATAAATCCATTGTCTCAACAGGCAATCCAACGGCGACAACCGTTCCTCCCGCACGGACTGCATCGACTGCGCCATTAAATGCTGATTTAGCTACCGCAGTGACTACTGCTGCATGGACACCACCAATTTCTTTTTGAAGTTGTGCAGCAAAATCAGGATCTTTAACTGGATTAATTAAAAGATCAGCACCCATTTCTTTCGCAAAAACTAACTGATCATCATTCACATCAACAGCTACTACTTTGGCATTAAAGACATGCTTGGCATATTGTAAAGCTAGATTACCTAGCCCACCTAATCCTGAAATCATTAGCCATTGACCTGGACGAATCCCAGATTCTTTTATCGCTTTGTAGGTTGTTACCCCTGCACAAGTAATAGAGGAAGCTGGCTCTGATGCTAAATTTTCTGGCACCTTCACTGCATAACCGTCTGTGACGATGCATTCTTCGGCCATGGCACCATCAACTGTATATCCAGCATTTTTTACTGAACGACAAAGCGTTTCTCGACCAGAAGTACAATATTCGCAATGGCCGCAGCCTTCATAAAACCATGCAACAGATGCACGATCACCAATTTTTAAACTAGTAACGTCTTTTCCAACCTCCGTCACAATCCCAATTCCTTCGTGACCTAAGGTACAACCGCTAACATCGCCAAAATCTGCATTCTTAACGTGTAAATCCGTATGACAGACACCACAGACTTCCATTTTCAACCGCGCTTCATTATCTTTCAATGGACGCGATTCTTTTTCAACAATTTTTGTTGTTTTTCCTTTTGCTGCGACAATTGCTTTATACATGGTTCTTTCCCCCTTGTTTCTATTGTGAATCATTGAACAATAACAGTATAATACTACTTTTCAAAATAAGGAACACCAATGACTTGCGTAAATTAACGCTAATTTGACAGTTTATCCTTGCTAGACAGCTATTCTTCCCTTATGTCATAGATAATTCATACTGGCATGATTTTTTCTGCATAATTGTCAACTATTTTAAAGGCAGGTTTTACAACCTCATTTTTCCCTTCTTTTTTCCCAAGATATAGCAGACGGTACCTAAAATAACTAGAATTAAAAACGCCATGAGGTACTTAAGCCAGTGAAGGTTTTTGACTTTATGATCAACAGAACGCTTATTATACTGATCAGCTTGCTTTTTGTTTATCGTGAAATCTTTTGAGAACGTCCAGCTCCCCTCATGGTTTTTCAACTTAATGGTATAGGTATAGTCTCTAGGTTTAAACGAATCTTTCAGTAAAATAGGTAGGTCAAACCTTGTGTTTGGTGCAAAACTAAGATTATTTTTCTTTTCGTGAATGATCGTTTTGTTTGTTCCTTTTTCTTTAACAAAAAAATCTCCTTCGACTTTTGACAATAACTTCCGCTGTGGATTTTTAATTTCCATCGAAACAGTATTGTGGCGGTTAATTTGCCCAATTTTAACAGAACCACTTTCCAATTTTGCAGGTATGGTCTCTGCTGTTTCATTCACCCGAATAGCAATCGTATGCATATAAACATTTTGAATCCCACCCTTGCTTTGGTCCCCAGCTATCTCTACAGGTCGAATCGTCACTCCACCTAATAAAATTCCTGAGAATAACTTTTCTGGCATCGTTATTTGAAAATCAATCGTTTGTGATTGTTTACCAGGAACACTAATGTCCTTCCTATTGGGACTAATCAAATCACTAAGTACCAAACTCATCGATGGATCTTTTTCAAAGCTACTTTTTGTATAGTCAACTATCCCATTACTATTTGTTGTTGCTGTATTTACCTGAACTTTAAATTTTTGAGGGTTCGGCGTAGTATTGGTTATCGTTAATTTGAATGTATCTTTTTGTTTCGGAGTTAATGTCATATCAAAAAAATTACTGGTTTTGTTATTTTGAGTTGCTCCGAAAACGGGTGTGACTGTATACGCATTCGCATTGTCAATTGTTGCTGAACTATTGGTATTAGACGGATCTGCCCAGGCACGCATCGCTCCACCTAAACAGAGAATAGTCAATATAAAAAGTATCTTTAAAATTCTTTTCAATTTATCTGCCTCGTTTTCTTACATCGTTTTATGTTAAATTCTTAGGCGGGTGCTCCATCGATGGCATTCCAGACGATGGTCCCAGAGTAGGTATTTGCAGCAATACTTTTAGGTATATTTAACGTTGCATTTAAATCGGCTGTCGTGACAGTGTCTGATAAACGGATATCACTTTTATCTAGCGAAATAATGGTTGAAGCATCTGTGGTTAAATCAACGCCCGTAAAGGTACCTTTTTCAGAAGATCCGTCAGGTTTTTTAGTGTCTAAATGAAGTGTCATTCCGTCTAAGCCGGTGACACCTTTTCCTTTATCTTCTAAATTCGCTGTCAGATACCAACCTGTATTCGTTGTCCCACGATTATCATTAATGATAAGTTGCGACTTGCTTTGATCTGGTTGCGTATGATCTTGGCCGTCTTTTGTCACCGTCCCAAAGTTAATTTGTGCTAATGGTGTAATGGTTAATCCGCCACCCAAAACCGACACATTCGCTGTAGTATTGGTATTATCAGCCGCATTCACAGTTTGTTGTCCAATTAAAAAAATCCCCGTTCCTAAAGTGACAGTTAAACCAATTATTTTTTTATTCATTATTTTTCCTCTTTTCTTTATAAAGTCCGACGATTAATGTACTTCCGAGTACCACGATTCCTAAAATCGTCTCTTGAGACGTAATCTCGTTTGTTTTTGGTAAAAAATTAGGTTGTCCTCGTGAAGTTGGCATATCGTTAGTCTGCGGTATAAGCTCATTGGGATGTGGAACAATATCCTCACTCTCTTTCACTATTACCATGACTTTTGTGCCAGCTTGTGCGTCAGTTGTCTTGTCTTCAGCTTGTGCTTGAATTGGCAAACCGAGAATAAAGGCAACAAACAATAAATCATAGATAAACCATTTCACAGCTATTCCCTCTTCCCTTACGGTGTTGCTTCTAAGTTCCAAATTAACTGAGCTTCATATTTATCAGCAGGTGTGACTTTTGAAATAGTTAATGTGGGCAATAATTGTAATTTCGTCAAAACTTTTTTATTTTTGATAGATTGGTTACTTACGCCAGCTACTAATTGTTGCTCATCGTTAACCATGATATTTTGCTCAGTTGTTACATAATCGACTGACTTTGGATTTAGCGTGAGATCAAGCCCTGCGTCTTTCCACGCTTGTGTTTTCTGATCATTTAAATTATAGGCTACTTCAAGCTGCCAGCCAGTTGTCCGATTAGGATCCCCCGTATCTTCAATGTTCATCTCACAACTTTTTAATGTCTGTGTTTGATCTTGGCCATTAAATTTTACGTTCTCAAAAGGCATTAGTTGTTCAGATAAGTGATAAAAGTCTAGACGATTAGAGTAATAGTAGGTCCAATCAACAGTAATACTTTTACTAAAACCTACTATTTTAGAGATATCATAAGTAATTTTATAGACGCCTGCTACTTCATCGTTTACCTGATCAGGCGTATAGCGAATCGTTATCTTACTATAAGGAATGGACTGTCCATCATTATCTGTTGCACTATCAAAAAGACGTTTTGGATCGAAGGGCGTCCCCACAGAAAAGCTGTCGTTATGTGCACCAATATGAGCTGAAGAGGGAATGACTTCTAGTGCAGTCTGCGCCTCTAATCCTAGGTAGTTATAATCAATTTCATATTTACCAACCACTTTTGTATCCACCGCATCTACTGGGACCTTTTGCTCTCCGTCCAGTTTATATATGGTGACACTTACGTCTCGAAAATCACCTTTTTTACCATCTGGTGTTTGTAAGCTAGTCACTTCACTTTCTGGTTGCCATTGAGTATATTGATAAATCGTATCTTGAGATTTAACTTTAATTTGCGCTTGATCAATGTGCACAGCTAAACTTTTCTCATTTGAGTAGCTTTTAGATGTATCATCAACATCAAGAATTCTAAATGTTAATGTGTAATCTCCTGAAGTTGGTAAAGCATCTGCTAAATAGTTAAAACTAACGCAATCATCTGTGACTGGTAAATTTTTTAAATCTTGCTCCCCAATTTTATGAAAATCAGTTTGGGCAGCACCTGAAATTTTTTCTTCAATCTGAACTTTTCTAGTTGTCGGAGCCTTAACGGTTAGTTCTACTGGTATCTTTTGTTGCGGGTGAAATGTTGTTTGACCTTTAACAAAAGCTGCCTTTTCTAAACTTGGCACTTGGTATGGATCTATTGTGACGCGCATATATGTTTTATCTGTGGGCTCTGAAGAATCCGTTCCTGGCGGGTTGACTAACGGCAGCCCACAACCATCTTTGCCACTAAATAAATAGGTTGTTAACCCGTTTTGTTGTTGTGAAGAGACATTCACATTGGCCTTAGGATCAACTGTGTGAGTATGAAAATTAACTACACGCGCAAACCGTTGAGCAACATACCCATCTGTCCAATTAAGCGGATTGTCTTGTCTTTGGTTCATCGTAAACTTTGGTGATAAAAAATCCCCTGGTAACATCGTTTTGCTTTCAGGTATTTCAGGATATTTAGAGGCATCTTGGGTATTGTAATTGGATAATGGATTGTCCTTATCACCGCTGTCCCATGGCGAGATATAAGAAGACCAAGTAGCCACTTTTCCGGTGATTCCAGTGATAATTTGATGATTCAAATTATTTGGATCTTGCTTTGCTGCTGCCGCTAAACTTGTCGCACGTAACCACATGTCTGCACTAGCCGTTACCATATTATGATTAACTGTATTCGTTGTATCTGAAAATCTACCCAATTCATACGTCCGGCCAAAAAAATCTGCCGATAACGAAAATTGATCACTCTCATTACCATCCGACAAAACATTTGATACAGGTAAGCGATGTTTCGTTAAACTTTTATTGAGGGAATAATCCTTCGAATCGCCATCTTTCATCAAAGTTGCCACATCTAAATCAAAATGAAGCTCAAATGTTATTTTAGTTTTATCAGGTTCATTACTCCAAATGTCATAAATTTTCCCAAGAGACAAATCAATAGAATCTCCACGTTCACAAAACATCACCTGATGCTCAGTATCAATCCCACTATAGTCTTGTTCGGGATCACCCCACCCTGGTGAACCATCTTCTGAAAAACCGTTAAACGTCCGCATTCCTTTTGTGTTGATGATTGATATTCGTGTATTTTTTTGTCCACTAATTGAATAAAAATTTTCTGGATTATCCGCATAAGACTTGTCATAAGCCGCTTTAAAATTATCTGCACTTATATTTTCTGGTAAATGAAACATCAGACCATATTGCATCCCATCGGTATCGAAAGCAAGAGCAGTAATTTTTTGTGTATGAGAAGTGTCCACTGTTCCGTATAATTTTACGTGTAATTTTCCTCCAAATGATCCATCAGGACCACCACCATCGTCATGGCTTATCTCCATTCCATAAGGTAAATCAGTTCTCAAATCAATGGCTATCCCTCCCGCTTGATAGAGTGAAGCTGCCTCGCATTCTTGAAAGTGCAAGCTCAAAAAACAAGAAATCGTTACCAATAGTAGACAAGAGTAAAAGAAATAAGCAATGCTTTTTTTTCTTTTGTAGGTTGGCATTTTCATTTTTAATTGTTCGTTGATTTTTTTCATTGCTTACTCACCTTGACCTTTTTTGGAATTAGAAACTAAATAATAATTATTCTAACTACTGCTAGCTTATCAACATTGAAATTGCTTTGCCACACACAATTAATGTATAAGGCTGTACATTAATTGTGATGGCCGCTTCTTATTGCGCTTGTGTTAACATATCAATACAAAAATTTAAAGAAAGTAGACTACAATGAACCTAAATTTTACTTTTGGAGGTCCATAACATGTTTCCATCCTACCTAACGAATGAGCTAGAAATTTTATTTTATATAGTGAAGCGAGCTCATACGTCATTAAATGAAATTTCTTCCAATTTAAAAATTTCAAAAAGAACGGTCAAGGAAAATCTGATAAAAATAAATCAAGAATTCGAGGATACTTATCAAATCCAACATTTTATTGTCTCTAACAATAATGGCATTGTTTGTGTAAATCCAGCGTACCGAAAAAGCGCGGTCGAATACGCCTACACGTTAAAACTCAATCTTTTAAAAAACAATGTACAATTTAATTATTGCGTACAATTGGTCACACATTCTTCCATTGATAAAAACGAATTAATTAAAGTTTTATATATTTCTGAACATTATCTGGTAAAAATCACGAAACAACTGAATAACTTTTTTAAAATTTTTGATATAGTAATCGTTAGTATTAAGGGTATTTATCAATTAACTGGCAATGAATTATCGATTCGAGTGTTTTCTTTCATTTTCCTACAAGATTCCTTTCAAGAATTGGCTTGGCCTTTCTCTAAAATAAGTCTTGAAGAAATAAAAAAAAGTCTACCCGATGAACTTCTTGAACGATCCTATAAAAATGTCCGAATGAAGAAAAGAGCGTTTTATATTTTATATGCGATATTTAAAACTAGAACAAGTGCACAAAACTTCTTAAAGATGCCGCACTCTAAAAACCTGCATTCTTTTTTTATTCTGATCAATCAATACAGTCATGTGACTTTATTTTTTCTTGAACACTCCTTCGCTGACATTCAATGCGAAACAAGAAAAACTGAAATTTTATACTTTAATTTTTTATCTCGCATTTTTATTCCTTATATCTTTTCGGAAAAGCAAACGAAACAAATAGAAAAATTATTTATAGAATCTAACCATCCTTATTGTGTTTTATCAAAAAAATTGTTTAAGCAAGTAGCCTACTTACTGACAAATCAGCATGATTATCAATACGTTTACTATCTTTCTATTTTTAATGCTTGGTACTTTTTAACGGAGGGCAATTATTATACTTTTTTAACACTTTATTTACCGCAGCCAGAAATTTGTACTCCGTCAGATGTGGCATACTTTAATCGAATAAAAGGAACGGTGGCAAAATTAGTTCACCAAGAAACGCATTTAGAGTTACTCAGTCAACTGCTTTACACATTGTCTGTGTCCGAAAAAAAAGTACAAGTGAGAATCTATTTACAAATTATCAAAGATTTTTATGCAAGTTATTTTATTAAAACACGGTTATCCTCCTTATATAATACAAACGCAATCTCTATTACCGAAGACTTCACAAATGCGGATATCATCATCACAGATTCCTTCGAAAAAGCTACTTCTAATCAAGATATTTTCTACTTAGATTCCATTGAAAATGAAGAAAGTTGGCATGAGCTTACAGAATTTATTCAACAAAAATATATGGCTAAACTTAATGTTGGACTATAATTGTGAGTTTTCTTAAAAAGAGCAAATTTGAAAAAAAAATTTAGAGGTGTATACTAGCAGAGGAATAATTTTTTAGCTTCTAATAATTTTTAAAGAAGGAATGTTTTGTGAAATTATCTATCAAAAAATTTTTTGAGGTTTTCTTAGAATCGTCTTGGGCGTATAGTCGCCCTATACTAACTTTTGATACAAGACAGAACTGGTTTGCCCTTGTTCTTAGTATCATTATTGCAAATGCTGTTGGTGCTGTTCTAACAATAGTCTTTCCTTTCGCTTTTGTTTTAGTAAATGTTGGTAGCTTTTTGGGCACTGTAATTTGTGTCTTACCACGACATAGCTCTCCACAAAGAAGTGCCATAGATGGTATTTTAATGATTTTTCTTGGTGCCAGTCTGGGGATACTTTTACAGTCGTCAAGTATATTCATTATTTTATTATTCGTCCTTGGTTTGTATTTTTCAGGGATTGTAAGAAACTTTAGTATTGGTCTGTATATTCGATGTCTCTTTGGGACCATTTCTTTACTAGCTGGTGCGCAATTAAAAGGCAATTTGTCTATTGGTCAAACTTTTGAAGGTCTGGGTGCAATAATTTTAGGTATGTCCATCCTTTGTTTGTTCTATTGTCTTTATTCTAAGCCGCAAAACAATGAGGCACGAAAATTAGTAGCCGATTTATATGAGCAATTATATTTATTAGCACAAGGAAAACCCGCACGCTATGTCCATTTCAGAATAAAAGTACGCGAATCTGTTGAAACAATGCCCTGGGTCAATCATCAAAAAACACCATGGATTTATCCCTTGGTTTCACAAGCAGATGCAATTGCAGGCTCGTTAGATTCAACCAATGCAGCTGAAAATCTTCCTGCTTTAAAAGCAATTCAACTCTTTTTAAAAGGAGAACAATTAACCCTGCCTCTTCAAGAATTTGCTTCAGCAAACACCGAAATAAAATCAGCAATCCTTCTGATACAAAACGAACAATCCTTTAAAAAAATCTCATTTAAATCTTTCTTACCCACAAAAGAAGGACTTGCAGAAGCCAAAGAGATCCTTCATTCTTACAAAGGCAGCTCTGCTAGATTCGCAATTCGTTTAGCTTTAACTGGTTTAGTGTGTCATTTTTGTTCGCTTATTCTTAATTACATGTACCCTTTGCCTTTAGCTAATCACGAATTCTGGGTAGTTATTTCTGGTTGTTTAATGGTTATGCCAGGTTATCATGGTACACTCGGTAAAATCACTTCAAGAACTATTGGTTCTATTTTAGGTGGTTGTTTAGGCATCTTTTTGTCCCAATTAATTGCTAACTTAACAAACCTAAATCCTTTATGGCCAATGTTATTGTCTTGTTTGCTAGTTATATTGTATGAAACCGTCCGTAAATTAAGTCAAGCATTTCTAATGCTAAGTGTGACCACTTGGTTAACTTTCACATTAGGTGGTAGTTCTGCAGGCTATACAAGAGTTTTTGATGTAATTATTGGTGCGCTGATTGCTTTTGTTATGTTTTTTATTTTCCCAACATGGCATAGTCAAGTATTACGTAAAAATATCAATAGTTGGTCAAAAACGATCAGCTCTATTTTGCTAGCGTTAATCAATGAAGAGACCACGTTACCAAGTGATGCTTGGGTACTAGCTTATCGAGTACAACGTAGAGTAAACTATTCTATTCAAGAAATTGTTCTTGAATCTCCTATTTATAGTAACGATGCCTCTGCTGAAAGCTTAATGCAACAAAAACAACTAAATGATCAACTGTTGGAAATGCAAACTGCTATGGAAGAGCTTCTTTTAGAACTTATGAAAACACAATACTACTTAAAAAAATTAACGCCAGTTAGGCCGGACACACTAAACACTGAGTTATTTAACTATTCACAGCAAATACTTTCACTCACGAATCCCAAAAATAATCGACTAATCAACCAGTCCAAACAATCCATTTATTTTCCTCAAATTGAACAATCACTGGTAATCTTAAAAAATTCTACAGCTAATTTCTTTTTAGCAAATATCAAATGATTAAATAGACAAAAAGCCTAGGAAAAATCCAAAGGGAATTTTTCCTAGGCTTAAAAGTTGATAATCTACTGGCAGAGTAATCAATGAAAACAACCGACCTAATCGAGCAGAAAATTTGGTTTTTGTAACGGAATACCCCTGTCCTGACTCCGTTACACCGACTCAATTTTATAAACTTATCTGTCTAACATTCACAAAAAACTTTTTTTTCAGTTTCTGTGAGGATATCATTCATTCGACCAGATTTAAATCCTTCTAAGTCAAAAGTTACATAATTAAATCCTTGTTTTTTAAGATAATCTGCAATTTTTTCTCTGTTTTCTAATAACAGAGAAAGTTTGTCTTCTGGAATTTCAATCCGTGCTAAATCATGATGTGCTCTGACACGGACAATTGGAAAACCTATTTCCCGTAAATATTTTTCACTAGCAAATACTTGATCAATAGCTGAGCGTGTTAACTTAATGCCATAAGGAATTCTTGAAGCAATGCTACATGAGGCAACTTTACTCCAATTGGAAATACCTGCGTCTTTAGCAAGTTGACGTATTTCGATTTTATATAATTTAGCTTGTTGTAGCGGACTGATGACCCCTTCTTGATCTCTTGCTCTTAATCCAGGACGAAAGTCAGTATTATCATCCATAATCATCCCATCGGCAAGAACATCAAATCCCTCTTTCTGAATAGCTGAACGAATAGTTTTATATAATAATTTTTTACTGTAGAACCAGCTATTAGGGTTATTTGCAACGATTCTATCATCCGCTAATTCGCTCATTTCAAGGCCTAACACATTTGCTCCCAATCCATTAGCTAAATCGACCGCTTTATCAAACTCATCATCAGAAAATAATTCTGAATTTACAACAACCGCAAGTACATTTTCAGCACCTAAAGTGTCCAAAGCTTTTTTTAGCAAGTAAGAGCTATCAATTCCACCTGAATATGCAACAGCCAACTTATCCATTTTTTGTAATTCGCGAACTAAATTTTGTTCTTTCGTTTTCATGACAGACATTTAAACCATCTCCTATTGATTTTCTTTTACATAATTAATTATAGACATCTCCACATTAGAAAAAATCACGATTCATAGTATCAATTATTGTCAATATTTGTACACTTAATACCGTTTTAAATGTTGTAACAAGTTAGCATTGGCTTCTATCTCTTCCTTTGAATACCTTGTAACAGCCGAATCAAACAATAAAATGGAATCAGCTTCCTCGCAAATACTCAAATAGTCATGGGTGGAAAGGATAATTGTTTTACCAAGTTGATGCAGATTTTTTATTATCTTTTTAAATAATTTTTCCGATTCTTTTGTCAACCCAGCAAACGGCTCATCTAATAAATACACGTCTGGATTCATTACTAACAGACTAGCAAAAGCCACTTTTTTCTTTTCTCCTCCCGATAATTGATAAGGCACTTGATTGCTTAAATGGGTAATTTTTAATAAATTCAAACAATCATTAATTCTTTTTGCTGTTTCATGCTCGGATAGTTGGAGCTGTCTAGGGCCAAATGCCAATTCGTCATAAACTGTTGCATTAAATAATTGTGTGTCCGTCTCTTGAAATAATATACCCAAATGAGCATAATACTTCTTTTTATGAATAGGGTCTTTTTTCCAGGCCGTTAATGATTGTTCCATAAAATAAATCGTTCCCTCGGAAGGTTTTAAAAAACCTGCGAGCAAATTTAAAAAAGTGGATTTTCCACTGCCGTTATCTCCCATCAAAACCAGATATTCTCCTCTGGCTATTTCCAAATTACAAGGCGAAAAAACAGGCTTCGTTTGATAGCGATAAACCAAATGATTTACTCGATACATATTAGTTCCTCCCTAAATAAAGCAACCCCCCGAAAAATAAAAGATAGGCAATACTAACCAAAAAATCTTTCGTTTTTAATGGTTGCTTTACTCGATAATATTGACCAGTATATCCTCTTGCTTCCATCACCATGTCCAACTTTTCCCCATACGTAAAAGATTTTAAAGAAATTAGACTGATTAAATTACTACCCGTACTCAACTGGATATTTCCACCAACTGCTCTAGCTTCTACAGCGGCAAGCAGTTGGATTAAGAGATTTCCAAAGAAAAAGATATATTTAATCGTAATATCTAATTGTAAAAGTATTATATTCGGAAAATGAAAGATTTTTAATGCTGCTATAAATTGATTCATGTTGGTTGTTTCCATATATTGACTAATCGCTATGGCTAAAAAAAACAAATGAACAATAAATAATAAACTAAATTGACCTAAAAAAAAGATCGGTAAATAGATAATCAGCGGCATCAAAATGAGGATACTAGCTTTTTTGACAATGTTTCGTAGAATAGTTGGTTTTTCAACTAAAAGTAACATGCCTAGGTAGATGCCTAAGAGCCACAAAACAAGAACTTTTTGTGCTGTGCTGATTAAAACAATTAGTAAAAAAGTACTGATCAGTTGAATTGCTGGGTGTATATCACTGAGAATAGTCTTATTGCGTTTCCCACTCACCTGAAATTTATTTAATAAAAAAAGGATTCCTTTTCGATTTTTAAGCATAAAGGTTTCTTTTTTATTAGGTTCAAGGGACGTGGAAGATTCTTTCATCCATTCAGGCATCAACTTTGCCTTCTTCCATTAAATAAACGAAAAATGAGTAAAAAAACGATTATGGCTGTTACGCCACTTAAAATATATCCAAGTGCTAATGGCAGTCCTGGAATAAAGTAATCACTGAAAAGTGCATGAAATGAAAAACCATTCACCATACCTTTTGGTTGTACTGCAGGTAAATGATTCTGTTTTAAATTCTTGACTAATTCAGATAAATCCCATTCACCCCAAGCAGTGGCATGATCAATCAAACCTAATGGACATAAAATTACCATAACCAATAACAGTCTCTTTAATCGCAACAACGGAGTCCTTTTCTTCTTTTCTTCGATAAAAATTGCATCTTTTGACACACTTTTTACAAAATTATAGACACACACGGTGAAGAGACCTTCAACAATTCCTATTACTAACAGATGGACACTCATCATTGCTGGTATAGTTATAGAAAGACCATATGGGTTATAAAGTGGCGTACCATTCGCTTCATGGAATAGTAAGGGTTGGATACCTAATAATACAGAAGTAGAAAATGCCGCCACATTTACACCAAGATACCCAGCTAAGAAAAGACCCATTGTTTCAAATTTTTTTACACGCGTAACTAGCTTATAAACTCCATATCCCACGAATGGCATCACAAACGCCATAGAAAAGGCGTTTGCACCAAAAGCTAATATACCACCATCACCAAATAAACAAGCCTGTAATAGTAAAGCCACCGAAACAGACAGCGTCGCGGCCCAAGGTCCCATCAATAATGCGATGAGAACAGCCCCAACAGCGTGCGCAGTTGTTCCACCAGGTACTGGCAAATTAAACATCATTATTAAAAATGACAAGGAGGAGGAAATCCCTAACATGGTCCCTGTATCTTTTTTTAATTTAATTTGAACGTCAACTTTTTTTACAGCGCGGTACCAGACAGGTACCATAATCGCGCCCATCACTGCGCAAGTTTGTGGGCTTAAATAATTTTCTGGAATATGCATGTTCGTCAGACTCCTATCTTATCGATCAATATAATCAGCTAAATAACTTTGATCGTAAATCACAATTTTTTGTTTTTTGATATCGATGACTTTTTCCTCTTTTAAATCATGGATAATTCGGTTTACGCTATTTCTCGTTGAAATCCCGCAAAACCCCGCAATATCCTCATTAGTTACTTGAAAATCAATTAATATTCCTTCCTCTGTCTGTACACCAAACAAATCAATTAATTGGTAAATAAAAGTACAAACAGCCCCTTTCTTACCATTCATTGTCATATTCTGTAAGGAACTAATACTCTCCGATAATTTTGCACGGTAGTAATCCCGTACATAATCTTGAAGAACAGCATCTTCTCTAACATATTCCCAAAATACAGTCCTTGGTATCCGATAAAAGCTAGCCTCTTCCGACTCAATGCGGATATTAAAAGGAGCAGATGTATAATTTGATACTTCATCACGTAACAATGAAATAATGTCAGGAGACACAATATACGACAGATTAAATTCTCGTCCATCCTTTAAAATAATACTCGTCTTAACGACCCCTTTCTTTAATACATAGGTGTACGCTTCCTCCAATCCATGATAAGCGAGATAAGTATGGCGTTTTTTTTTGATAATCGGTGTCTTCTTTCTATCTAAGAAAGCTGTAAGATAATCTGACTCCATAATTGTCACTCCTTTGACTAAGTTTCTGTTTGATTCGTTAACTATTATAAACACTCTCACCAACCTTTTGTTAGCAAATGTTACCCACAATAAGGACTGTGTGATTCCTAAATTTCATTATACTTAGTCTCGTAAAATATTACTTAGGAGATGATTGCTATGGTAGAAATTAACCTACCTTATGACAAGAAAATGATTACTGCAAGAATTCCCGATAAAAATTTTATTGGGCTTCTCGAATCAAAAGCTGAACATTTTTCAAATCCATATACTGAGAAAGAAACAGTCGAAAAATCGCTGGACAATCCTATTGGAAGCCTTCCATTAGAAGAATTAGCTAAGGGTAAAAAAGACATTGTCCTCATTAGTTCCGATCACACACGTCCCGTTCCTTCACATATTATCACCCCAATTATTTTGCGTAGAATTCGTTCAGTGAACAAAACAGCTAGAATCCGGATTTTAGTTGCTACAGGCTTTCATCGCCCTTCTACACGAGAAGAACTGATTAGCAAATATGGTAAAGCGATTGTAGAGAATGAAGAAATCGTTATGCATATCTCTACTGATGATTCCTCAATGGTCAAAATCGGTCAACTACCTTCAGGGGGCGATTGTATCATTAATCGCATTGCAGCAGAAGCAGATTTACTGCTGGCCGAAGGGTTTATTGAATCACACTTTTTTGCAGGATTTTCTGGTGGACGTAAATCTGTTTTACCTGGAATTGCTTCTTATAAAACCATCATGGCTAACCATTCTGGAGAATTTATTGATTCCTCCAACTCACGGACAGGAAATTTAACGGATAATCCGATTCATAATGATATGGTCTACGCTGCCGCTAAAGCGAATCTAGCTTTTATTGTTAATGTCGTTTTAGATGGTGACAAAAAAATTATTGGTTCCTTCGCAGGTGATATGGTTGAAGCGCATAAAGTTGGTTGTAACTTTGTAAAAGAAATTGCCCGTGTCAAAAAAATACCTTGCGACATTGCGGTTTCAACGAATGGCGGATTTCCACTTGATCAAAACATTTATCAAGCAGTTAAAGGGATGACCGCTGCAGAAGCAACCAATAAAGACGGCGGTGTCATTATTATGGTCGCTGGGTGTCGTGATGGTCACGGTGGTGAAGGTTTTTATGAAAATATTGCCAATGTTAAAAATCCAAACGAATTTTTAGAAGCAGCCATCCATACACCACGATTAGAAACCGTGCCAGATCAATGGACTTCGCAAATTTTAGCGCGAATTTTAGTTCATCATCATATAATTTTTGTTTCAGATCTTGTTGATCCTGAGCTTATCACTTCGATGCATATGGAAATAGCAAAAACGTTTGATGAAGCGTTAGAGCGAGCATTTGAAAGAGAAGGTCTAAATGCAAAAGTGACTGTGATTCGAGATGGCTTGTCTGTCATTGTAGAATAATGATCCTTGAGAAATCAGGAATAAGGAGCGTTGTATTATGCAACCGAAAGAAATTTTAGGAGCTTTTAAAGAGGGAAAATTATCTTTAGAAGAAGCAACAAACAAATTAAATGGCTTTTGCGAATTAGACTTTGCAAAAATTGATACGCAGCGTAAAGAAAGAACTGGTTATCCAGAAGTCGTTTATGGGGAAGGGAAAACAATTGAGCAACTCATCAAAATTATCAATAGCTTAAGAAAAGAAAACAATACAATTTTAGTTACTCGCGTTTCACAACAAAAAGCCCAGCCTTTAGAGTCGAACTTTCCTCATGGAACCTACTATGAACTTGCACGTTGTTTCGTTATCAACCAAATGGAGACTACAACAAAAAACTATATTGCGATAGTTACTGCTGGAACGTCAGACATGTCCGTTGCTGAAGAAGCAGCAATCACTGCAGAAACTTTCGGGAATCAAATAAAACGTATCTATGATGTAGGCGTTTCTGGCATTCATCGTTTGTTCGCTCACCTAGATGAGATTCAACAGGCTTCGGTGGTTATTGTGATTGCAGGTATGGAAGGCGCACTAGTGTCCGTGCTAGGCGGACTAGTTAGCGTGCCAGTGATTGCCGTCCCTACTAGCATAGGCTACGGCAGCAATTTCCAAGGACTGACTGCTCTTTTAGGAATGCTAAATAGTTGTTCCTCTGGCGTTAGTGTAGTCAACATAGATAACGGGTTTGGTGCCGCTTATAATGCAAGTATGATTAATCAAATAAAGGAGTCTTCACTATGAAAAGCTTATTTTTAGAACCATTTTCTGGTCTTAGTGGTGATATGTTAAATGGATTGTTGCTTGACTTAGGCGGGGATTTAAACAAACTGTTAATCGAATTAAAAAAACTTCCCATCGATGGGTTCACCATTCAAGCCCAACGAATTGCTAAAAGTTGTATTTACGGAACAGATTTCGATGTTCTCCTACAACATGGAAAAAAGGATTACGGTATAAAACACAGTCTCTCTCCTCACCACGAAAATGAACATCATGAAACGAAAGAACATGCACATCATCATAGCCATTCTAGAAATTTAAAAGATATTTATACATTAATTGAAAAAAGCGACTTGTCCAATTTTGTAAAAAAACATAGTAAAAATGTTTTCTATGACATTGCAAAAGCTGAAGCTGCTGTTCATCAACAAACAATTGACACTATTCATTTTCATGAAGTCGGAGCAATTGATTCAATTGTTGACATCGTTGGCTTTTTTATCCTATGGGAACAGTTAGAGATTGAACAAGTCTATTCAACGCCAATTACAGATGGAAGTGGTACTATCACAATTGCCCATGGAGTCATGCCAATACCAGTTCCCGCGGTGATGGAATTACGTAAAGAAACAAATTTAATCATTCAACAAGACTTTGAGATAAAAACTGAACTTGTCACACCGACTGGCTTAGCTATTTTTAAAGAACTTAGTCCTCTATTTGTCGCACCAGAACAACGATTAATTGAAAAAATAGGTTACGGATTTGGCAAACGAGAAACCGGCAAATTCAATGCCCTCAGAGGAT
The DNA here is from genome assembly GCF_050537975.1 of Enterococcus sp. DIV1090. Taxonomy (NCBI): domain Bacteria; kingdom Bacillati; phylum Bacillota; class Bacilli; order Lactobacillales; family Enterococcaceae; genus Enterococcus; species Enterococcus sp. DIV1090. Next base: position 1,665,637 of record NZ_CP172917.1, read on the forward strand.
CAATCTTTACTGAAACACATAGTAAAAAAAAGAGGACAGAACACCATGACCAAGTCTTAAAAATTGAAACAAATATAGACAATCAAACACCTGAACAGTTAGGTTACGTAATGGATCTATTATTGGAGCATGGTGCTCTAGATGTTTTTTTCACGCCCATTCATATGAAAAAAAACCGAAGTGCCATTCTATTAACGGTTTTAACAACAACAGAGGAAAAAGAATATTTTACAGAACTACTCTTTAAACATACTTCTACAATTGGTATGCGTTTTCAAACAATGGAACGTAGTGTGATGGACCGTTCTTTCAAAATCTTGGAAACACCTTTTGGTAAGGTCCATATTAAAAAAAATCATTATCATGGCCTATTGAACGAGTCTATTGAATACCAAGATTGTGAACGAATTGCTAAACAATATAATTTTACAATTGAGGAAGTCTATCGCCTCGTCCAAACATTAAATAATAAAACTATTGATTAAAGGAGCTTTATCTTATGTTTCATCATATCTTATCAGAATTTATGGGAACTGCATTAATGATCGTATTTGGGGTAGGTGTTCACTGCGACGATGTCCTAAAACGAACAAAATACGCTGGTTCTGGTCACATGTTTGCAATCACTACTTGGGCTTTTGGAATCTCTGTTGTTCTGTTCGTCTTTGGCGGAGTCTGTATTAATCCAGCAATGGCCCTCGCTCAAGCTATTTTAGGAATGATTCCATGGTCTTACTTCATTCCCTATGTCATCGCTGAAATGTTAGGCGGCATTTGTGGCGCCGTCATTGTTTATATTATGTATGCTGATCATTTCAAGCTATCCGCCGATAGTGTCGATCCGATCGCCATTCGTAATATTTTTTCTACAAATCCGAACCAACGAAATTTACCAAGAAACTATTTTGTTGAAACTTTTGCAACATTCATTTTTTTAACATCTATTTTAGCGATTGCACATTCCTACGAAACACAACTACCCATTGCTGTTGGCTTGCTTGTTTGGGCAATCGGCATGGGGCTAGGTGGTACTACAGGATTCGCAATGAATCAAGCACGTGATTTAGGTCCTCGTATCGCCTATCAACTTTTACCAATCAAAAATAAAACCAATAATGATTGGCAATATGGGTTGATTGTTCCCGGAACTGCACCGTTTTTAGGAGCCATTTTTGCGACACTTTTCGTAAAATTTTTCCTAAAATTCTAATAAACCAACTAAATTTCTAAAACAAAAAAATATATAAAATAGAAGCTAGTCTCTAAATTTCTTCTATTTTATATATTTTTATTTTAATCACAAGATTTTTTCTGTGTCTTAGAGAGTAAGAATTTAATTTATTAGCTTTTTCGTCATCGGTTTTCTGCAAAAGTCAGTTTGCTCTAACAGCTAGAGTCCTTTTTGGTGATTGTTCAGTAAGTTAATCCTGGATTGAAAACACCTAATAAAACGCCAACGAGAGAAATAACAACTAAAATAAGCATCGTCCAAATAGCGGAAACATGTTTTTTGGACATTAACCACCAACAAAACAAGGTAACAAGTATCGTTAATAATCCTGGATAAATACTGTCAATTTTATCTTGCAGTTTAAGGAAAACTTTTCCGTCAGCACCTATTAATTTAAGAGAAGTAGTTACATTTACCCAAGATGCAAGGACCCCACCAACAACCATACTACCGATAACTCCGATAGCAACTCTAACGGCGGCTCCTTCTTTCCCAACTAAGAAACTTACTGCTTTATCGCCAAAATGATAGCCTCTAAAATACAAAAAGCGTTGGCCAAAATAGGAAATTAACGTCCAAACAATAATATAAAATATGGCACCAATTGGCGAACCGCCCGTGGACATTCCTAAGGAAATTCCTAACAAGATAGGAATTAAGGTACCATCAACTAATGAATCACCAATCCCTGCAATTGGCCCCATTAATCCTGCCCTCATATCATTAATGGTTTCTCCATCAATTTCATTCTTACTTGCTCTAGCCTCTTCCATACTAGCAGTCACACCAACAATGACCGTTCCAAGCATTGGATTTGTGTTAAAAAAAGCTGTATATGCTTGAATGGCTTTCACTTGGTCTTCATGTTTTGGATAAAGTTTTTTGATAATAGGAAGCATTGAAGAAAGATAGCCGAAGGTTTGCATATGCTGTTGTGAAAAACAAGTTAACGCTCCCCAAAACCATAAATGAAAAGAATGCTTTAACGTTTTTTGGTCTAATTTATTTGCTTTCAACTCTTCCATCTCATATGTCCTCCTCTTCATCATCATTCGTCAGACTTCCTGTTGAATCAACCAGTTTAGTATTGTTTTTAATCAAAGCAATTTTATAAAAAATTACAGCAAAAAGAAGCGCAATAATCGTTATTGAGACTAAATTGAGTTTTAATGAAGCAGCTAATGTGAACCCTACAAAAAAAGGTACAAAATCAATGTTCTTATTAACAATTTGACGTAACAAAATTGCAATTCCCACACACGGAAGCATGCCACCTACAGTAAAAAGCGTTTTCATTGCAAGACCATCCATAGGTAATGCATCTCTCATTGCTGTAACAGCCGTAGCCCCAAAATAGGTTAAAATCACGGTTGGCAAAAAGGAAAAAAGTAGATGAGAAATCCACGGCCAACCAAAATTAATGGCATATAAATGATCAAGCTTGCCTTTTTTTATATCTTTCCAACCAAACGATTGCCAAACTAAATTTAACGCAGCAACAGAATAAAATAATACCGTTCCGATCGTTCCAACTAATGTGCCGACCGATTTAGCTAGGTCGGCTGCAGAGCCGCCAAGTGGATCTAACCCTTTGGTCGAAATCGCCACCATCGCCAAAGGAATCCCGATATATGAAATTGCCCGCACATCAGCAGACACTGTGCCTCCAGGTGTGACCAAAGCAATGTAAACTAATTGCATTGCTACGCCACAAGCGATTCCTAATTTTAAATCTCCTAAAATAATGCCACAAACTAATCCGCCGACTAAAGGACGCCCAATCGTATAATTTCCCACCGCTTGTCCAGCCATACAAGAATTTGAACACAGACAAGCAAATAGGCCTAAAATAGCCGCTTGTATCCAGTTGATTGTCATAATACTACTCTCCTCTTTTCAAAACTTCTAGAATCAGTAACCAAATTTAGCTTTAAAATGCGCCCAAGAACCAATTCGTTGATCAGGTAACAAGGCAAAATCCACTTTGTAACCAGCCTTTTCAATTTCTTCAAAAGCCGCTGCTTCTTCTGCTGTAAAGGATTGGTTATCCCCTAATTTAATTGTCCCTTCGCGGTCATTTCCCGGTCCAACATTAATCATTTTTACTTCACTTGGAACAAAATGCCAATCCACCAAAATTTTTTTCATATCCAAAGGGCTCTTTGTAATCAAAAAGTATTTTGACTTAGACGCTAATACTTTATCCTTTACATCAAAAAAATGCGCCATTGTCCAAATAAAGGTTTTTTTATCTTGTGCAGCTGCTTTATAAGCTTCCTTTAAAATAGGGTTACTTGCTGCTTTGTCATTCACAGCTATAATGCCATCACAAGGCATTTCTTTAGTCCAACGTAAAGTAATTAAGCCATGAATCATTCGATCATCGATTCGAACAAAAGAAATTGACATGTTCATCTTCTCCTTTAGATATCCTCTTCAGTTACATCGTCCTCAGTTATAGTTAACTCTCTAATGCCATGACAAGCATCCGCTACTATCATTTTTTTCAAATCAGATAATTCACTAGTTTCTTTCAATAAAAGCGCATTTAAAGCCATTGGAAAATTCACTCCTCCAACAATCAGAGAATTTTCTAGCATTTTTTGCTTATCTAATACTTTACAAATAGTAGCAAGTGGACTCCCGCCTACAATATCAGCCAAAACGATTAGCCTCGTTTCCTGCGGTAATTTTTCAACTTCACAAAGAAACCGCTTACCAAAATTGTCGGTAGATTCACCAGGTTGTAAGCCAAACACTCTGACTTTCTCTATCTCCTCGCTAGCAAACATCCCTAATGAATTTTTTAACCCTCTAGCAAAATCGCCATGACTGACCAGAACTAAATAAGTCATTTCCTCTCTCCTTTCTTAACATTTCTACTTCAAAATTTTTTAAATCACCTCTTTTTAAGAGTCCATAATACAACTTTTATAAAATGAAAATACTTGCTTCGTTCGCCTCACACTCCTTTGATAGCATGAATGTTTAACAACAGTACCTTTCTAAAATTAAAGTCATTCACTAAAAAAGTTCTAATGAATTTGGCTGTTGTAGCTTGATAACAAGGAACAATGACTTTCTTTATCCATAAAAACATTTAGTTGATTACGCTTAAAAAAATAAATAATATAGCAATTCCCAAAAAAGTTGCTTTTGAATAGTCCCTTTTCTAAATTTATTGATTCATTTTTTCAACTATTAGGTTAGCAAAGTCCCAACACACATTCCACCCACAATAGGTGTACATAGTTGTACATTATTCGGAGTTAATCAACTCATTTAAGCTATGGTAAAATAACTATATATCACTCCAATTTTCTAATTATATAGGTCATTCCAGGTCATGCTCTTTTGGATACAACAAAATGAACTTATATCGAATCTATGGTTTTATGCTCTTAATAAATTAAAAAGTAAAGTAGGGATATTTATATGTCAGCAAAAGAAAAAACGATGAAATATGGATTGGTAGGCCTCTTTTTGGGGATATTGTTATTAGCTCATCTAGATTTATTAGCTGAAAATCTTAGTTATCTTCTCTTAGGACTATTACTTTTACTTGTTGCATATCTAATCTTGGTAAAAAAATTTTATTTTTTCTCAAACTTGATTCCTAAAAATACTACTGATATACATCTAAGTAAAAAATATGGTACGGCTTCTGGCATCGGCAGTTTAGTTATCGGGATTATTTTAATAATTCTGGGACTATTTTTATAGAAAAATAATTACTAAAATAAAACAAGCAGTGAAACCATAAAAAGTACACGAGAAAAGAACTCGTGTACTTTTTATGGTTACCTGTATAGCCTTCAATTTGTTCCTTTGTTACTACTTTTTATTAATAATGCTCTTTACAGTGCTACGTTAAAACAGCAATAAAAATTAATGAAGGGGAATTTAACTCAAATACCAATGATTATTATTTAAGACCGCTTTCTTAAGTAACCCTCATTGATTACGTACTAATCATGATAGGCTCCTCGTTGCCATTTATCTAAAAATTCATCGAAAAAGTGCGCATCTTGTTGTTCTGGATGTTGTTTTTCAACTTGATTAATTTTTTCAATTAGTTGTTCGTTGTCTTCTGTTGGATGATAGTGTGCTTCAATAAAGGCAGCAGCGATATCACAGATCAAGAATTCTCCTGTTATTTTCCCACCGAAACCAATAACATTTGCGTTCAATTCCTCTTTCGCATACAACGCTGTAGTCATATCGCGAACTAAAGCAGAACGGATACCCGGCACTTTGTTAACCGCATTGTTAATTCCAACGCCTGTTCCGCAAATACATATACCCAAATCAGCCTGATTGCTCATTACGGCTTCTCCCACTTTTTTTCCGAAAATAGGATAGTGAGTTCGAGTAAAATCATACGTGCCTACATCTAAAATTTCATATCCCTTTGCTTTCAAAAAATCAGAAACTGCTATTTTGGTATCCGTCACAATATGATCACAACCAATGGCAATTTTCATAAAAACACTTCCTTTCTATTATTTGTTAAGCCATTTTATTTAACATATCTACACGTATTTGATGACGCCCGCCTGCATAATGACCTGTTAAGAATTCTTTTATTATGTTTTTGGCTAGTTCCGTTCCAACAATTTTTGCGCCCACCGTGATCATCCGAGCATTGTTGTGTTCTCGCGCCATATATGCAGAACGCTCATCTGACAACTCAGCGACAATCATTCCTTTAATTTTAGCAGCAGTCATAAAACTACCTGCCCCATAACCATCAAAAACGATTCCTAAACTTTCAGTATCCTTTAAAACTTCATGAGCAACAGCAAGCGTTGCTTCTATAAAGTCTTCCGAAGCACTTTCACTTTTATCGATTACCTCAACTTTTTCTTGCAATAAGTATTGTTTCATTTCTGCTTTTAATTTTATTCCATCTAAATCTGAACCAAGTATGACACGCATTTTGTTTTCCTCCTTACCTCGTGTATCTACTATTAAAATTCTGTCCCTTTCTTTAAACTCAAATCCCCTTCTCGAAAACATAATAAAACAATATCGAACTTTATTCAACATTTATTTTCTTTTTTGTTTATTATTGTTTAATATTGTGTTGACATCTTTTTGAAAGCGTTTTATATTATACTTGTAAATAAATAATAATATATTAAAGAAACGAGGGGTTCTATGGTTATTAAAACATCGATTTTTTCATTAGATACTACCTATATTTCAAACAAAAAAACACAAGAAGAAGTTTTTGAAGAAGTTTATTTAGACTTGTTAAAAAAGAAATTAGTTACACCTGATTTTCTAACTAATTTATTGGAACGAGAACACAACTATCCGACTGGTTTAAGTTTAACACCGATTGATCCTGCACTACCGAATATCGCCATTCCGCATACCGAAAGTACCTTTGTACGGACGACAAGAATTATCCCGATTAAATTGAAACAATCCTTATCATTTCATAACATGATTATCCCAGATGAAACGCTCTCTGTTTCCTTTCTTTTCATGATTTTAAATGAAAACGGTATTGAACAAACGGGTCTTTTAGCGACTATCATGGATTTTATTAACACGACAGACCGTTCATCACTATTGGCTTTTTTTCAATGTGAAGATAAAGAAGAAGTTTATCGTTTTTTACAAAAAAATTTTAAAGGAGAGATTTAACATGATTAAAATTTTAGCTGCATGTGGGGCTGGGGTAAACTCTAGCCATCAAATCAAATCTGCATTAGAAACAGAATTATCTAAAAGAGGCTACCAAGTTTCTTGCGATGCCGTAATGATTAAAGATATCAATCAAGAGATGCTATCCCACTATGATATTTTCGCCCAAATCGCCAAAACAGATTTGGGTTTCCCAATCACGATTCCTGTAGTTGATGCAGGCGCAATTCTTTATCGAATTCCAGCAATGGCTGAACCTGTTTATCAACAAATGGAAAGTATCATTCACTCTTTAAACAAATGATTTCCTTTTCAGACTAATTACTTACGCTTCACTGTCAACAATAACAAAACTAAGATAAAAATTTTGTTATCTTAGCTTATGAAGGAGAAAATAAATGAATACGATTATTGACCTAGCAAATACAATTTTTAAACCTTTAATTGATTTAGGTGCTGCTCCTTTAATGACTATTGTTTTAACACTGATTGCCCTTTGTTTTAAGGTAAAACCCACTCGCGCATTAGAAGGTGGTCTTAAACTAGGAATTGCTTTAACTGGTATCAGTGCTATTATAGGAATTTTAACTACTGCTTTCTCAGATGCAATGGCCTCTTTCGTAGAACGTACAGGAATTTCTTTAAATGTTACTGATGTTGGTTGGGCACCTTTAGCCACCATCACTTGGGGATCTCCTTACACCCTTTACTTTCTTTTAATTATGGTGATTGTCAATGTCATTATGTTAATTCTAAATAAAACAAACACATTAGATGTGGATATTTTCGACATTTGGCATCTATCGATTGTTGGTTTATTTGCTATTTTTTGTGGCGCAAACTTAATAATTGCAACAATCTTAGTTATTTTCATAGGTGTTTTAAAAATTATCAATTCTGACTTAATGAAACCAACGTTTAACGATTTACTTAACGCCCCAGATACCAATCCTATGACTACCACGCATATGAACTATATGATGAACCCAATCATTATGGTTTTTGATAAAATTTTTGATAAGCTTTTCCCTTGGTTAGATAAATACGATTTTGACGCTGCCAAATTGAATAGTAAAATTGGCTTTTGGGGATCAAAATTTGCCATCGGGATTTACTTAGGGATTTTTGTGGGTCTTTTAGCTGGCCAAACACCCACGCAAATTTTTTCTCTATCCTTTACGGCTGCAGTCTGTTTGGAACTATTCTCTTTAATTGGAACTTGGTTTATCGCTGCAGTTGAGCCTTTATCACAAGGTATCACTGATTTTGCTTCGAATAAATTAAAAGGGCGTACACTTAATATTGGTTTAGATTGGCCTTTCTTAGCTGGTCGTGCTGAAATCTGGGCAGCAGCTAACGTATTGGCTCCAATTATGCTATTAGAAGCCATTGTCCTACCTGGCAACAAACTTTTACCACTTGGCGGAATTATTGCAATGGGTGTAACCCCTGCTCTACTAGTAGTAACAAGAGGTAAACTCATCCGAATGATTATCATTGGAGCAATCGAATTACCTTTGTTCTTATGGTCTGGTACCCTAATTGCACCGTTCGTTACCGAAACCGCAAAAAAAGTTGGTGCTTTCCCAGCGGGTCTAAATAATAATACTTTAATTTCACATACTACCATGGAAGGGCCAATGGAAAAATTCTTAGGATACTTAGTCGGCAATGCATCACAAGGTCAACTAGAATTTATTTTATACGCATGTCTGGCGCTAGTCGCCTATCTACTGATTTTCATTTGGTATGCAAAACAAATGAAGAAGCGAAATATTATTTACGCTCAAAAAGCTCAATAAGGGGAACTAAAAAGAAGAGGTGCAGATGCACCTCTTCTTTTTAGTAGATCACCCTGACAACTTTTTCCAATACTTTAGATGTGTCAAATTTATCTTTATTTGTAACTACCGCTGTCACTTCTTCTAATTGATAAAAAGAATAAAAATCCTGTTTCTCTACTTTAGAAGTATCCATTAACAAATATTTTTCTATTGAGTTATCTAATGCAATAGCTTGTGTTTGTCCTTCTTCAATAGTGGCTGTCATAATTTTATTATCTTTTAACGCATTACAACTAAAAAATGCTTTATGGAAATGCATTTCTTCTAATGCTTTATTAGCGATTTCACCAAAAAAAGATTTAGTTAAAAGTCGCATTTCTCCACCAACCAAATAAATGGTCAACGCATTCTTTTTTTTACTTAACGTTTCAAACACAGGCAAACAGTTTGTTACTACTCTTAAATGTTTAAATTCCATTGCCTCGGCCAAAAGTTCAATAGTTGTTCCTGGTCCTAGGAAGATAGTTTCTTCTTCGTGAATTAAACTTAATGCTTTTTGGACAATTTCTTTTTTTTCAACACTATTAATAATTTGTTTATCAGCATGAGACAATTCATGTGGACGATATGTATTTAAACTGCTAGCTCCTCCATGTACTCGTTTTAAACGCCCCGTTGCTTCTAATTCTGTCAAATCTCTACGAACAGTCATATCCGAAACATTTAATCGTTCCATAATTTCAGTAACTTTGATTGCCCCTTTTTGATCTACTAGAGAGACTATCGCATTTAATCTTTCTTCTTTTAGCATTTTCATCGCTCCATTGTTAGTATATCTTTTATTCTACGATAAAATACTTACTATGAATACTAAAACATTTCTCCATTTATTTTAACATGAACGACGATTCGTAAAAAAATGACAATTTAGCCTATCTTTATATAAACAGATATCACTCCAACGATTGATTTAGATCTATTTGAGCCTAGTCAAATAGAGATCTAGCATAAAAATTTCCCATAATTATTTTTACAGGAATATTCTCTTTTTTCGCCTGTATAGCCATTTCTTTGATGTGAATCGGATAAGAAACTCGATTTCCCATTGAAAAAGCACCTCCTAGTTAAATTCATTTTACCGTAAATTCAACAAGAGGTGCTTTTTTATTTTGTCTTAGTTTATTGGGTCAGTTCCATACCATGCTGGTACTTTTTTGTAAATTTATTTTCTAAAATAAATATCATTTAAAATTTAATCCTTTTTTATCTACCCAGCCCCTTAAGTCTGGACTATACACATACGAACCTGCATCCTGCGTGATGTGAATATATTGACTAGCATGATTATTGACATTACTTAAGTTATTGAATCCTTTTTTCCCCCAAGGCAAAGTGTCTATTGATTTTCCATTGTTCAAAACAGTTAAATGATTTTCTGTATTTTTAATAGTCCATTTTGTATTAGTAACAGTATTGCTGTTCTTTATAGCATCTACTTGACTTTGTGTGCTTACACTAAACGCTTTCTTATCTATCCAACCTAAATCTGGCACGAAGTAATATGAACCATTACGAGCAATTATGGTTACAGACTGATTTATATGGTCTTTTGTGTATCCTATGTGCTGAATACCTGATTGCCATGGAATATAATCAATAGAAAAGCCTGAATTAACGATTTTTGTAGGAATACTCATTGAAATTACTTCTGTCAATGCACTTTTTTCAACCCATCCTTTTAATTCATTACAATACAAATTTGTTCCAGTTTCTTGAGTAGCCGTTACGACCCATCCAGCAAATTTTCCAGAAGAATTAATGTATTCTGATCCAATACGTCCTGTTGGTAAAGTTTTAATTGTTCCAGACTGGTTATTAACCATCATTGTTTTACTTACCTCAGTAACCGTCACTGGATTTTCAGAAACTTTTAAGGGTTCTTTACGTAAATTAATTCCCGAGAATGCCCAATTATATACGTACGAATTTAAATTCCAATGACTAATATCTTGTTGATTCGTTAACATTACTTTATTCCACCAAGGATTCCAAAAATAATAATATGATTCAGCTGAAGGGTTACTTGGAACGATGTACCCCATCAACACAATTGCATGCCCTTTATAATCCGAGCCTTCGTATGTGGGTTTTAAAGAAACATAAATTGGTGCATTTTTATCGATTTGTTCCTTCACACCATTTCTATCTAAAGGTTTTATAGCCATGTCTAATGTATAACCATATTCTCTTTGCATCACCTTAATGACTTCTGACATAGTTCCTCCAGTGACATAATCAGTATTCAGTAGTTGCTCTTCTGTAGCATTAGGATATTCTTTTTTTAATAAATCTTTTGCATTAGAAATTTCATTTCCTTCCACAGTGTTCATCATTGCTGTCAGAGCATACCGTGTACACCAGGGAGCATATGTTTGAGTTTCAGTAATCATCCAGTTTGGTATAACTTTTCTAGTGTACTCTGGTACAATATCATCTGGTACAGAGCGCTTCTGTCTAGTAGATTCTTTTGCTGTTTGCATAATATTTACTGACTGATCATTGTAAGCTTGTTTTTCAATAACTAGTTGTTGTGTGTCATTATCTACTTTCAATGAAAAACATGAACCTTCTGATGTAGTTGTCAAATTATTTAATTGCTCTACAAATTGACTTGATATTGTTATTGACGGTTTGCTATTTATCATTGAAATCTCTAAAAGATTTGCAATAGTTCCTGTTTGTTTGTTAATAATAGGAAAGAACGCATCTTCATAGATTACTTCATTTGTAAGCAAAAATGGCTGTCCTAAATAGAATTCATCTACATTCAAAGAATCTGTGTTTTCCATTATTGACAAATTTTCGAAATAAAATTTCCAATTTTTTTGTGCTTGCGCTGTCAGTTCTTGATTCACTGCCTCTGTTTGAATGTACAAAGAAGAAGTATTAGATTCTGCTGCAAATGCTGGAATTCCTACTAACATACTCAATACAAATAAAATCATACCACCAAAAATTTTTTTTGCTCTCAATTAAATTCACTCCTTGAAATGTTTAATTTAGTGTAATAGATCCAATGTATGAATAATCTTTTTGGGGATTCCCATTTGTTGAAAAATCAGTTACACGTAAATTATTCACATTACTATTCACATTAATTGTGGTTGGCGTTATATATTTGGAATTCCAAATACTAGCCATCATAAAGTTTTTGTTCACTTGACCATCTCCTTCAACGTATACATATCCATATGCAACTGTAAGTAAATAAGGCTCCATCCAATCGAATTTATCTGGTTTAAAGCACAAAAGAACGGGATTTAAACTGTCAATTTGTTGTTTAATATTGTCATATTTAATTGTAGTCTCATCATTCCATTGCATAGTAACTCCCAAAGATTCTGCATATCTCATGCAATCTTTTATAGACGCTGAAGAATTTTCTAGTTCTTTATCCCTTCTTGTAGGATAGACATATTTTAAAATAGATTTAGCAGTAATACCTGTTCGCTTCGTTTTGTAATTAAGAACCTTCGCAAAAGCATGCTCAGTTCCTTGCAAATCGTCATATTTTTCAAGAGAATTGAATCCTTCTAAGCTCTTCATTTGAGGTGCTGAAGCAGCAAAAACTTGGCTTCCACAGCCCAAAAATAAAGTTAGTGAAACAATTAACATATATAATTTAAAGAAAGAAACTTTTTTCTTTTTCAAAGATTAACACTCCTCATCTTCATTGATTTGTTACTTACCAATATTTTTGCAAAAATACCTGCAATATTAAGAATACTCTCTTAAAATATTGCAGGAAAAAATCTTTTAAAATTCTGGTTAACCTTTATATTCACTTTGAGACCATACATCATATACAGCCGTAAATTTATTCACTTCAAGAACAATCCCTGAATAATTATTTTTATATTCAGTGTTTCTAGCCATATTTTGGAAATACAATGCTGTTAAACCAGAAACACCAGCCATAATACCAACAAAAGGCGCTAATGGTCCTGAAGAAAATATTCCTACTATTCCCCCTATACCAGCTCCTGCTGTTAATACATCAGCAGCATCATACATATTTTTTATAGAGGTTTTTGCAGTGTTATGATCTTGCCAACTACGATAGTAATTCCATCCTTCTTGAAAATCATTTTTATTATAAGGGTTTGTATTGTAAGTAGTGAACTTATTCTCTTTAAACTTAGTCTGATCGATTGACTCTATAGCAATATTGTAAAATGTTTCTTTAGTGTAATTTAAATCTAATTGCTGATTAAGTTTATCAAAATCAAAACTATAAACAATGTTTCTTACATCATCTTTGTTGTAAACATAATGACCATCTTCAATCTGTAAAACCGAAGTAATCTGATCTTGCATTGCTAAAAATTCTCTTGTAGCTACTTCTTCCTCTTTGCTTTGCTCAACCATATTCATTTCTTCATTACTTGCTGCCATAGCCACACTTGGCACACCAATCCCACCCATTAAACTAATTGCAACAATAGAACACAAAAAAAACTTTTTCATATTAACTCTCCTCTATAAAATATTTTTTGTAAGCCTTTACATTATTGCACACCTGTATTAGAATTGTGTAAACAACAAATATTAGGAGGATAATCATGAATCTGATATCATACAAAAACTATTTAATTTATACGGTTATTCTAATTTTCACATTATTATTTTTCTTCATCAAATTTGGTTATTCCAGAGCCTGGGAACAACCTATCCTAATTTTAGTACTTATAGGTTGGCTTTTCTTTTCAATTTTGTACGAAATTAAAAAGAAAAAGTATTCTAAATCAAAATCGTTGAGTAATTTGATAGTATCTTTTGTGTTCTTGTTACAAATATATCAAGTTAATAGTGTAGTTTCTAAGTTAGTTTTAACATTATTCTTCAGTGTCTGTTTATTTTTAACATTCTATGAATACATAAAATACAAACAAAACAAATAGTTATTTTAAAAGTATTCTGGTCTCTAAAATTTTGACCGTCAACGAAGTATCCTGTGTTTTCTATTTTTTTAATCTCTTTTAATAAAATAATTATTTGTTAAATCATTAAATGGTATAGAATGGTTATATGAAGCAAAAATCACTTCTTTACAAATTTATCTCTTTGGCCAGTCGTCTGAAAACGGCTGGCTATTTATCTGGTAAATAAAATAAAAACAATCAGTGGTCGATTGCTTTTTTTGTGCATAATTTTAGTGTAATTCCTTGTAAGATAGATACAGCAAATAATTTGTTTTTTCTATGAATTGATAAAGAGCTAGTTTTACTGAAGTTCCCAAATCCATCACCTTGTTTATTCTACTTTCTATCTCTTCCTTGTTATAAGTAAAAAAAAATATCTTCCCATACCAACGCTATTACTAATTCTTCTTCATGAAAACTTATAAAATAGGTACATCTATAAGAATTTCCTCTTTCATGAGCATAAATTTGCATACAAACCTTTTCCTTCCCTTTTTATTGATGGACATCAACCACTATTTTTTTCATCCTACTGGTACATCATAAGTTGCAATTACATAGGAAAATATTTATTCTGAACACAAATTTTTCAAAACTATTGAATTCAACAAGTACATCAATACAAACCAAAGAGGTCAAAACGTTTAAGTTTTTGACCCCTTTATTTTTAGTTGAATAATACACAACTAGCTTTTGTCTTATTCAAGTTGCTGTCGGCTTGCTTGATTTGCTTGCAGTGCTATCACCACTTTTGTTGGAAGAACATCCTGATAAAATACTCAATAAAAGACCTATCAAGATTATTTTTTTCATTGGGAATCCCTTCTTTCTGACAAGAATACTGTACTACTTTTCCACTTTTCTCACCAGCAAAACTCGACTAAAAACGGCTATGTTTATTTGTTATTTAATTATCAAATTAAGTTGATTGTAAGCATCCCATAACCAAGGATGCACGACTTTAATATCGTGTTTCAAAATATAATCGATATAGAAATATGCGGCATTTTCTAAAGAACAGTTTAAAGCTTGTAATAAACCATCTAAGTATGGTGGTTTACCTTCTTGATCCCACTTTATTTTATCAGCGACAAACAAAACTAAATCTATGTCCGAATAGTTTTTCTTCAATGTTGTATGGCATTCAATCGCTGATAAAATTTCATTGTCTTCAATACCAAAATCCATTTTCGCAATAGACTTAGAAATTTTTTGATGAATTATCATTGGAAAGGCCATTTCTGCTTCGTTTAATTCAATCCCATATTTTTGTGCGACATTAATTCTCTGATTATTTGGATAAACCGCAGAGATATCGTGTAAATATCCTGCAATACTTACTTTTTCTGGACTAGTTAAATATTTTTCACCGAGTTGATAGGCATACTCTCCAACTTCCATACAATGATAATACGTCTTCTCACAGTTTTTACTCACTAAATATTGTTTAATTTCATTTTTCAACACCTGTTGATGATCCATTTCCACAGCCCTTTCTCATTCCGATTACTCTTCTAGATAAATAAATTATACTCCTTTCATCCTCTAGCAACCTTTTATTTTTTATTAAATAAACAACTAACTAAATTGAAAAAATTGAAACTTTTTGGTCCTCAAATTCGTCTATAACTAATAGGACTTTCAATTTTGTATAACGTGGAGATGTATTTTTTAACTTTTTCATTAACCAAAGAGGAGTGAAAGTATGCGACATAAGAAAAGAAAATTCAAAATAAACGGGTATGTATTATTTAGTGCGTTAATCCTCATTGTTCTTGTTTTCATTCAAACGTTCCTATTAACTCAACCCAAGATAACAAGTAAAAATGATGATACTACGCAGACATCGACTAAAAATTCAACTGCAAAAAAAGATTCCCCGACCAAGTTAGAAAAGGAATCAACACACATGACTATTTCATCAAAAAAATATGCTTACTCAGCAGACAAAATCAGAAAATATATAACTGGAGAAGAACCTTACAAAGGTGAAAAATTAGTATTCTTAACCTTTGATGATGGCGTTAATAATCAAATAACCCCACAAGTCCTAGATGCATTAAAAAAGTATAACGTCCACGCAACTTTTTTTCTTGTAGGAAATACCCTAACTTCCGAAAATCAAAAGATAGTGACACGCGAAGTTGCAGAAGGACATTCAATAGGCTTTCATAGTTCAACTCATGATTATGCAACGTTATATCCAAACGGGATTGTCAACACTGAAGAAATACAAGCGGAAATAGCGGACATGGAGAACTCTCTTAAAAAAATATTGGGCGAAACATTTCAAACAACTCTCTGGCGATACCCAGGAGGTCATATGTCATGGGGAGGTACAGAAAAATCTGATGAATTATTCAAACAACTTGGCATCCATTGGATTGACTGGAATGCGATGGTTGGAGATGCGGAGCCGTTAGACAGACAGCCTACTACAGTCGCAGAAATGCTCGCTTTCCATCAACATTCACTTGAGGTTTATCCGGATTATAATATTAGAGTAGTCTTAATGCATGATTCAGTAGATAAGGAATTAACAAAACAAGCATTGCCACAATTAATAGAGTTTTATCAAGCAAATGGTTATCAATTTGGTGTCTTATATTAGAGCAACTCGGAGCACTAAAGGAAGTATTTCTGGTCTTAGTCAATGTTGATTTTCTACTTAATTACACACAAAAATACTAAAAATAGAGAGCAAATGCATCAACAGATGATTTTACCCTCTATTGAACATGATTAGATGAAAAACTGTAGGCCAAATTATTTGGTGGATTATTACTATAAATTAAAAACGCAATTTCGCTAAAAAAGCATCTGATTTCGCTCATTGCTTATATTTACTAGCTGTTGAAATGCCCAATTCGGATGATACAACATTTAAATACACGAGATTACTCGCACATGGCCTTTAATAACCAACAAGGAATTTATCCTTACCTAGATTATGTAATGCCTAATAAAGAAATACAGATGTTAATCAAATTGATTGATATCTACATTTTTTATATAAAAATAAGAATACCTTACTAAAATTAATTATTTTAAATGAGTTAAGTACTTTTTATGTTATTAATTCATATCCAAAGTTGTTTACTCTTATATATCATTAATAGAATTCTACTTTGGAACAGTGGCTTTGTATATGTTTCCTATTGGTTTATTTTCTAGTACCAAATACTTCAGCTTCTTTAAAATAAGATAGTAGCTGTCTTCAGGACTGTTCCATACATACACATAAGTTTAAATCTTACTTGTATTTACAGCTCCTGTTATAACGAATTTCGCAAAACCTACTGGATTCCTTTCTTATCTTCTGGTGGCAAAGTATCCCTTTCTTTTATAGTAGTGTTCTTTGTGATTAAACTTATCTGAATAAGGATCATCAACCCTCTCCCAATCGCTTTTCCATAATTTTGTAGTAATACGTATTTTTAGCTATTTGAATAAGCTTTATATCGTTTAACATGTTTCTCTGACTCTCTATGAGTTAATTCAACGATATCTCCAGCTCATACAGGGAAATCATTTAATTATTCCGAAATTCCTATTCCGTTTATATTATCGTAACCTACAACCTCTTTCTTAACGATATCCATAATTTCATTATAACTAACGATGCCATATTTCACTTTTCCAGACATTACATAAAAATCAACTGCTAAAATTGTTATTGGTACACTTCTTTTTCTAACATTTTTTTCATTCTATAATTGTTTCATCACTGACTCAATACCTTTTAGATTCAGAATAATATCCCTACAAATCATCTAAGTAAACGCCTTGACAAAAACACTAAATTACTACTAGAACTTCAATTAACTTCATTACTTATGACTAAAATCAGTTTTGCAAACGTTTCCTTTCAAGAGTATACTATAACCACAACATGTATATACACGTTTGGATAAAAAGGAGGCAAACAATTAATGGAGAATATGCTCGTATTATTAGTTTCACATGGAGAATTTTCTAAAGCTGCTTTAAACACATTAAATATGATTGCAGGAATTAATGACAACTGGAAATCTTTAGGTTTAGATTACGGAGAAGGAATAGAGGAACTAAAAGAGAAAATTAAGACTACTTTAGATCTATCCAACAAAGAAAGATTTTTAGTATTCTCGGATATTCAAGGAGGAACACCATCTAATGCAGTCATTCAATTAATTTTGGAAGGATACAATATACAGCTTTTTTCTGGATTTAATTTACCTTTATTACTAGACATTTCAACACAAAATTTATCAAATTTTGACCAAGTAGAAAGTTATTTATCTGAGAATTGGGAGTACTATTTGGTTAATTTAAACAAATTTATTAAGGAGAGATTATAATATGTTATTTGAATTAGTTAGAATTGATGATCGTCTTATTCACGGACAAGTTGCTACAACTTGGTTAAAGGACTATGATATCGAACAAGTTTTAATAGTAGATGATGAAGTTGCTAATAATGAATTGAAAAAAAATATGGCCCTCATTGCTGCGCCTACTGGTATTAAAATACACATATTTGGAGTAAATAAATTTCTAGAAGTCATGAATAAAACAAATATCACCCGAAAAACGTTGCTCCTCTTAACTAATCCATTTGACCTAAAAAAAATAATCGATTCTGGGATAGAAATTGATACTGTCTATATTGGTGGTATGAGGGCCTCTGAAGAAAGAACGAGAATCTCTAAAGCAGTTCATATTTCAAACTTAGAGAAACAAGCATTTATTGATTTAAAAAATGTTAATTTAATTGTTCAAACAGTTCCTAGAGATGAAAAAAATGATCTAATTACATTAATTAATAATAAGGAGTAATTACTATGTTAATAAAAGCAATCTTACTGGCCCTCTGGGGCGGTTTTTGTATGTTTGATGGGAAAGCTTGGCATTTTGGTTTTCAAAAACCTTTGTTAGCTGGCGCTGGTGCAGCAATTATCACTGGAGATATTTCAAACGGTATTATTATTGCTGCAACTTTGGAGTTAATGTGGTTAGGTACAAATAATGTAGGCATTTATACTCCTCCAGATATTATCGCTGGTTCAATCATTGGCGTTTCTATGGGAGTACTATCTGGTGGTGGTTTAGCTACTGGTATAGCTGTTGCCATGCCCTCTGCACTTTTAGTTCAGCAATTAAATATTATTGCTCAAACAGTTAATATAGGTTTAGCTCATAGAGCAGATAATATTGCTGAAAAAGCAGAACTGTATTCAAATAAAATTAATAGACTTCAATGGATCGGTGGAATTATAACAGCCTCAACTCGCATCATTCCTATATTTATTGTTGTATATCTAGGTGTACCTGTTATTGATTCTATTTTATCCTTTATACCAGAAACTGTTTTAACTGGAGTATCAATTGCCTCAAAAATGGTTGCTGCTGTTGGTTTCGCTATGTTACTGAGAATGCTAATAGACAAAACATCTTGGGTGTTCTTACTAATTGGCTATGTACTCGCAGCGTATCTCAAACTTCCTATAATTGCTGTAGCAATATTGGGAATAGCAATTGCTTATTTTTATGATATTTTAATAACATCAAAAAATAATAATTCATCAAAAGATAATATAAATAAATCCATCCAAATAGATGAGGAGTATGATTTATGAACAATAAAGATCTAATGACAGATAAAGATTTAAAAAAAATGTTTTGGCGAGCCCAATTACTCGGAGTGTCTGGTAATGCAGAACGGGGAGGTAATCTAGGTTACTTATATTCTATGTTACCTTTTTTACGAAAAAAATATAAAGATAGACCAGAGTCAGAGATATCCCTTGCTATGCAGAGACATCTTGAATATATGGTAACTCATCATGTTGCTCAGTTTTTATTACTAGGTACTTCAATGGCATTAGAGGAAACAACTGATGAAACTGAAAAAGAGATAGTAACAACCACAAAAGTTAGTTTAATGGGACCTTTAGCTGGTTTGGGGGATAGCATTCTAAGTTACACTTGGCTTGCAATATGTGGCAGTATTGGGGCAAGTTTGGCAATGAATGGTAGTTTGTTAGGTCCTATATTGATGTTAATACTCATTAACGTAGTCTGGATGCCTCTTAAGTATTATGGTTTAACCTTTGGTTATAAAAAAGGAGTTTCTATACTTGAAGGAAAAAATAGCAAAAAGTTGATCTCTAGAATATCTACTGCAGCAAATGCTATGGGAACCATTACTGTCGCAGCTCTTATTGTTAACAATGTTAAATTGGAGAGCGGGATTGAGTTTACGCTAGGTAAAGATAATGTATTAAATATCCAAGAAATGTTAGATAGAATACTTCCTAACCTTCTTCCTGTATTATTAACCTTTTTTTGCTATAAATTTTTGAGGAAAAACAATGGAAAATTTGTTGTTCCTTTAATTATTGGACTATTAATTATTGGTACACTCTTATCTATGGGAGGGATTATTAAATAATGAAATCAGAATCATATGAAATTTATTTTCATACGCAACACTATGTATTGGAAGCTGGAAAATTGATAAAATCTTTATTAGAAAACCCTCTTGATATAGATACAAAAAAAAATGAACATGATTTTGTAACAAATATAGATAGAATGGTAGAATTATTTTTAGTAGAAAAGATTAAGAAAATGTTTCCAAGTCATACAATCATAAGCGAAGAAGGTTATGGAGATACTGCTGTGGATTGGTCGGGCTATGTATGGGGAATAGACCCTATAGACGGTACGTCTAATTTGGTGTACAAAAGAAAAGATTTTGCAATATCAGTTGGGTTGTACAGAAATGGCATAGGCATACTAGGATTCATTTATGATGTGGCTAACGATATTTTGTACTCTGTATTACAAGGAGAAGGAATCTTTATAAATGGTATTAAAGTAGCTCCTAGACAAGACAAAAAATTGAAAGATTCCACTTTTTATTGTCGCTTTAATTATATATATTCAAATGAATATAATGTTAGGGATGTAATAAATAATTGTCGACATCTAGGGTATATGCCTTGTGCATCATTAGGATTTGTAGAACTTGCTCTCGGAAATATAGATATTATGTTGGGCAAGGGACATATGAAATTCTGGGATATTGCTGCTGGTAAAATATTTGCTGATGAAGCAAATATTTTATTTAAAGAACTAGATGGAACTGACTATAGCTTATTAACAGCAACAGAAAAAGACATAATTGCTTGTGGTCCAAATTTATATAAAGAATTTGCAACCATGCATCTATTTAAAACTTAGGATGTTTCATAACAAAAGTATAAAAATTATATATTAAGTGAGACTCCATAAACCTTAATTATTTTACAACTCAATAAGCATATCCTTAGTAATCAATGGTATATAAGAGACAAGTTTAAGCCTCCCTCTTTCCATTAATTTTTAATACTCAATAAATAATATTAACTTCAATATAAATTTGAATATATTTACTCTTTTAAAAAGCTAAAATTTTCTAAAAATATCTCAGTTTTTAATAATTTTATTGAATGATTCTGCCTAACTTGAATTGCCACTTATTATCTAAATATATCTCCTATAGCAAAACTATTCTTTGTTGATAAGGGCTGATGAGTTAAAAAACAAAGTAAAATAAAAAAAATCATACTCTGTCACAGATTTTTTCTATTTTACTTTGATTATTTTTGATTGATTAAACTGGCTCTAATTCTCTTCTTCTCAAATAAATTAAATCCGTAGGATATATTATTATTTTTATAAAAAAATTTTTTCAGTGTATTTTCAATACCTTTTTCTTAGATCAAAAGAGTTTGAAGTTTCTCGTAAAATTAGCCATCTAATATTTCTGTGAGTTCTTTCAACAAGATAAAAAGTAAGTAGGGCTCTTTGTCTAGAAAAGTTTCAGCCAATTCGTAAAAAAGTTCCATCTGATACAGAAATATTGAAAACCTAGTAATTGATCAACCACCCTATCTTCAGTGAGAAATAAGTATTTAAGTGCTCGAAACTTTGACATATTTTGTCTTCATACTGATTAATGTTTCCACTTTTTTATGTGTTTATTCGAATATTTTTGTTAAATGCCGAAAATACTGTTGCACCAGTGAAATCATTTCCTAATTTTATCTAAGATTGAAATAGATTTTCATATAAAATAAATCCAATAATGTAAGCCTTATATACATTTCCCCACATAAATTATTCACAAACTGCCATATTTTTGCTACTAATTATTTTTATTTATAAAGTAAAAGTATCAAAAAATAACTTTTTGATACTTTTCTTGCTTCTCTAAGCTAAGCACGTCTGTCACAGCCTCTCATTATTCAAATTTTCTTCTGTTATTATATCGTATTCCTTAATTCTTTTGGACTTGGGTAATTATCATATATCGTAATTCAGTTGTTAACAGTACCTTCCATACTACATATATACTAAAAAGTTTTAGTTTCCTTTTCAAATTTCTTATAACATACTTAAAACAGCATATTTAATTAGTAATATATGTTTTTTGATAGTTAATAAAATTATTAAATACTTTTTTGAAACATTCCTATACATTTCTATGTATAAATAAACCTATCACCTAACTATTTGAAAAAAATCTTCTAACTCATAACGAACATGTGGATAACCGGACTTTATCGCCTTCCCAACAGGTAACATCAACATCGCTTTATAGTTTTCTGGAACATGTAAGTATTCTTTCACTTTCCCAAAATCTACTCCTCTCATGGGTACTGACTCATAACCAAACGTACGGACAACATGCATTAGATTCATTGAAAATAATCCTAGATCGAATTTTAGCCCCTCAATTCCAGCATCTTCAGGGTGTAAATCTAAATAAGCTTGAACTCGATTAGCTTTACTTTCCATGTCTTTGGCATTTAAAATTCCCTTATTTAAATTAAACTGCATAATTTTTTCAATATTATACAAACTCAAATCTCCAAAGAGAATGTATACGACAGATGCATCCTCCACTTGTTTTTGTCCTCCAGCAAATGCCATTAACTTTTTCTGCTTTTCTTTGTTGGCAACAGCAACCACTTTCCAGGGTTGAAAATTATTGCTTGATGGTGCATTTGCGGCATTTCTTACCATTTCTTCAATAACAGGCTTCTTAATAATGTTCTTCGGATCAAAGTCTCTAACAGAGGATCGTGCATTCAAAAATTCTAAGTGATTCATTAGGAAACATCTCTTTTCTATTAATATATCTCTATTATAATAGTAGATATCAAAAAGAAAAGTACGCACTTTTTTGTTACTGTAAAATTGGAGGAAATCGAATGAATAATAATGAATGTGGTGTATCTAAAGTCATGGATATTTTGGGAGGAAAATGGAAGTTAAAAATATTGTGGGTGCTTTCCCAACATCCTTCTATTCGATTTAATCACTTAAAACGAGAAGTTGATGGTATAACCAATGTAATGCTAACACGGTGCTTAGAAACGTTAGTGGATGTTCATTTGGTTAAAAGAACCGACTATCATGAAATTCCACCTAAAGTTGACTATGCTTTGACAGACAAAGGAAAAGAACTTGTCCCATCTCTACTTTTTCTAAACGACTGGGGAAAATCAAACCTGTAATTTTTACGAACTTAATTTTTTGCTTAAAGGATCAGAAAGCACGATGACGTAATACTTTCTGATCCTTTATTCGCTTCTCAATCTAAAACCTTATACTTCAACACGGCTTCCATCAACTTTGTTTCTAAACGTCGTTTCATAAATTCATCTACTTGAATCGTTGTTGTTCTTCCTTCTTCATAAACATTAGTAAAGAGAATCGGCAGATATAATCTTGATAGTGTTTTAAAACTTTGGACATTGAAATAAAACCTACTTATTGTACAAGTAGCATACATAAACTGATTATTTTTCATCTTGAATTTTCTCCAAAGTGTATTTCAACTGTTTGACAGCTTTCTGGCGTTGATACCAGATACTCCCCGCACTTAAACCAATCGGTTCACCTATTTCTCGATCATTGTAACCAGCATAATAAAATAAAAGAATGATACGTTTTAGTTCCTCAGGCAATTTATTGATAGCTTCTGCCAATTCAGGAGTGGCTACTAAAATCTTCATTCCACAAGTAAAAAATACTTCACTATTTTCTATGTTTAAATCTATATAAGATTATTCCTCAAATTCTCGTTCCGTTAACTCATTTAAGAGAAATTGCCGCTCTCGAAATCTTTTATATTGCTTTTGAATGTTTCTGACTTCGTTTCTAATAACCGTGCAACAATAGCTATCAAATGTACAATGAATAAGTTTTTTTAGTGAATTATTCATTTTTATTCCTCCTGTATTACAAATATGTTTTTTCATATCTACAACAACCGGAAAGAACTATTTTCAAGAAAACTCGTTAAAGATATGAAAAAAACGTATAAGTGTTACTTTTATTTAAAATCTAAACTGAAAAAACTAACTGTCTACTAAATTATATTTCTCATTTTTATTTCTGAAATTGATAGTCAATTTATTTTTTTTAAATTTATCAAAAAGAAGCTTTAATCGTCACATAGGTAGACAAAAAACACTACTACCCCATTGATATCTAAAAAACGATTCAGAAAGTGAACTAAATATCATTCAAACTAGACAATAAAAAATCTATCAACAGATTACAAAGTGTAGCCGGTTGCTATATATACTAGGAATATGGTTATTATAGATAGACTATTTATTTAACAAATAATGTTTTCAATATCCTCTGTCTTTGAATTGAAAATTATTAAGGAGTGATTACTATGTTTCATGACACCATGCTATTTTTTTATTACATACTCATAGCTATCTCAATCGTTTTTACTTTGAAGTATCTAGTACAATTGTTATTGTTAAATAAAAAGTATCGACCAACATTAACTCTACAACAATTGAAAATTTATAACAAAAAGATACAAAACTATTTAGAAAGTGAAAATCCAATATTTAAGATTCAAAAAAAAGTTACTCTCTGTTTATTTTTAGTAATTAATTTATTTTTAGGATTAGTCTTTCCAAATTTAATACAGTTTATTAATCAGAATAAACTAGAAAATAAAAGACTTGTTTCGCTTTATATAGGAATCGCAAGCATTATTCTC
Source organism: Enterococcus sp. DIV1090 (assembly GCF_050537975.1). Classification (NCBI taxonomy): domain Bacteria; kingdom Bacillati; phylum Bacillota; class Bacilli; order Lactobacillales; family Enterococcaceae; genus Enterococcus; species Enterococcus sp. DIV1090. The sequence continues at coordinate 1,690,348 of NZ_CP172917.1, forward strand.
AGTATCTTAGTTTTATTTAATTTGAAAATGGATATCAATAAAGATAAAATACTCTGCCAATATTTGAAAAGACAACCTAAAAACGAGCTTGGTGTGATTCAAATTAACAAAGGAGAAAAAGAAAAAATATTAAATGTTTGTAAAAAATTTGGTATTTCGTTACTTGTATGTGGATTGCTTTTTGTAATACATTATTTTTTCTAAATGATACAAAAAACAGAGGGGGTAATGAACCTCTCTGTCTTTGTATCATTTCAGACTAAAATTTAATTGAACTAGCTAAGAAAGTTACTGCCGAAACTATTAGTGTAATAATTTCATGACTTGTTAATGCAGCTCCTGCATACATCACAGCACCCGCACAAACTATTATGAATGATACAAATAAAAACCATCCAAAGACACTACTTACTACTGTATTTTGAATCCAATCAAGCACATCTTGGAATGGTTTACCAATTTTGCCCAAGTCAATCTCAAGATTATATTTTACAGACGTTGTAATTTCTGTACCGTCCACTGTATTTTTTGTCATATTAAAGGTAATCGAACCAGAAATGACGCCATCCTTATAACCACCACTAAATCCAGCATCTCCTGTTTCAATGGCGCTTGTTAATCTGGAAACACTGTCTTCAAATTTCTCTGTAGTCTTGTTGAGTGATAGGACCAAACACGACGTTAGCGATATCCCCTAGTCCTTCTTCAACTTGCACTCCATAAATCAAGGCTGTATTCGTTGCACGCTGATGAATCCCATCACATGGTAAAATCCCTGTTCATTGGTAATATTTATTATTTAAATCTTGTTGCATTTGTCTTGTTCGTCCATCACCGCCAGGCACTCATATCAAATAATGCACGGGCCCACATCGGATTGAATTTACTATCTGGTTTGCTAAATCCAGCAGCTTTTTTTATTTCAGTTAAAGCTGATACATTTTCTTTTGAATAAGTATCATCAAATTTTCCAGAACCCATTCCTTTACAACGAAATCCTGCATCAATTAACTTTACAATATTTCCATTTTTATAACCGATAGCTAAGTTAGGAGTTACTTGATTATCCCGAGCAGCTGCAGTTCCAGCTCCAAAATTATTTACTGGTGTATCTGTAACTTTCAGCTCTAACTGAATTGCTCGAATGATTCCATAGACTGTATCCCCCACCCTGTTTGTCCTGTTTCTGCTACACTACCATAGTTTGGATTGCTTCCAAATGTTTTATTTAACCATTGTTGGACCTCTAAAACCCAAGGATCTCCTAGATTTTTACGTGTGGCCATTTTACTCTCCTCTTTTCTCTTTTTTTGTTTATAATTGGTGCCTACCTGTGTTTATTTAGTTAGTATCAGCTATGACTTTGCTGTCATCACCAAATATATTCTTGCTAAAATAACCTCTCGATGACTAATGCGTTGCGATAAATTTATCAACTCTCACGTTCAATTTTTTCTGTTGTGACCACCATAATTTTTCTTAATAACTCCACCGATTTCCATAAAATTCTATTCCTTGATATCTAGTGATTAGGAACAGGTACTGTTTCTTTTAACTCTGATAATATTGGTGGAGACTTTATTATTGAAAAAAGTAACGGGATGGCAACCTATAATTTTGCAGTCGTAATTGACGACTACTTAATGAAAATCAGTCATGTACTACGTGGCGATGATCACATCGCCAATACGCCGAAACAACTTGCTGTTTATGAAGCATTAGGTATCCCTCAACCACTATTTGGTCACATTACATTAATTTACAGTTTAGAAACCCACAAAAAATTAAGCAAGCGTGACAAAAATACCTTACAGTTTATTAGTCAATACAGAAAATTTGGTTATTTAAACGAAGCATTAGTAAATTTCATTGCTTTTTTAGGCTGGTCCCCTATTGGCGAAAAAGAGTTGTTTACTAGAGATGAGCTAATTGAAGCTTTTGATATTCATCGAATGTCTGCTTCCCCTGCTTATTTTGATCAAAAAAAATTAGACTGGATTAATAGTGAATACATTAAAAAAATTCCAATTGCTGAATTAGCCAATCGAATAGTAACTTTAATAAATGCAGCTGAAACAGATACAGCATTAAAATTAAAAGAGCTAAAAATGCAAGAGAATCTAGATTTTATAAAAAAAGTGATTCAACTTTACCGTGCTGAAGCAAAAACACTAATGACTTTTATGGAAAAAATTTATTTTATTAAAAATTCAGATAGACACAACTTTTCCTATGCAGACTTAGCAGAATTTGATAAAAATAATGTCCATAAAATTTTATTAGTTATGCAAAAAGAAATCCAAAATGCTGTTGAACCAATTGACTATGACTCCATTCTATTGGCTATACAAAAAGAAACTGGCCAAAGTGGACGAAATCTCTATATGCCATTAAATGTTGTTTTTACAGATAATAAATCTGCTCCACAAATAACTGAACTGTTAGCCATTATGCCAAAGAAAAATGTTGAAATTATGATCGCTAACGCCTTAAAGTCGTTAAATCAATAACAAATAATTATTTACGAATTAATTTAGATAAGCAATGTTAAATGGAAACTTTGACCAGTAACCAAAGCTTTCTATTTATCATTGCTTATATTTTTTCAGAAACAACTGATTTACTTGAACTATCAATTTTTAAATGAGGATGTGTTTTTATGAATCTAGAAGATATATCTATTTATTGTAAAATCTGTCAAGAAGAAACTTTTTTTAAAGCATCTGAACATGAGCATATGTCACAATCAGCAATTTCTAAAACTATTTTTAGATTAGAAGATTTTCTTGGAAAAAAGTTAATCGAGCGTAGCCGTGGAAAGCATAAAATCACTTTAACTCATGATGGAGAAATCTTTTTGAATTATGCAAACAAAATTGAAGAAACAATTACTGAGATGAACAAGCATTTTCTATTAAACGATTTCAGACATATTCCGATACTTATAACCGATTACGCAATGGAACAAAATATTTCTAAAATTTTTGATCAATACGAAAAATTATGTCTGTTTAAAGAAGATACTTGTAGACAACTTAATGTCCAACAAGGAGAGATTCGAATAATAGAAAGTCCAATTAAATTAGATTCTAATCCTCATTTCGAGACAACCTTATTTTACCAAGAAGAACTCTTTTTGGTTTGTTCAAAAGATAATACATTAACTGACTACTCGGATTATCGTGCGTTATCTTTCATTCAAAGTCAGGTTAACTCCTCTCTAGCTCATAGCGTACAAATTTTTTTCGATTTGTATAAAATACCGAAAAATAATGTAGTCATTCGAGAAGATTTACAAATTGTTAAAAATATGCTGACTCTCAGTAACCGTGTTACCATTCTCCCAGCAAGTTTTATTAGCAGTAATGATGGACTTCAAAAAATAGCCTTAACCCACAAACTTTTTTACTATCACTATTTAGTTAACAGCACAACAATGTCTGCAAAAGAATAAGAGGTTTTAGAACTGATAAAAGATAAATTATTGAGTTTGGAATCAATCACTATTAAATAGCTCTATACTTTCTGATGTTGGTATTTTTATCAACACCAGAAAGTATAAAGTCTAAAATGAATAATAGTAGAAGTTCTTTTTAAGAAAATTTGCTATTTAACAACAAATTATTTTGCTACTTAAAAAGAAAAGTAACAACTATCTAGTTTTATAGCTCAAAAAAGGCTCAAAAACTTTCAAGTTTCTGACCCCCCTTGGTTTTTCGTGAATAAGACACAACTTGGTTGTGTCTTATTCAATATACCATAACTGTACTCCAAAAACCGCTTAAAAATATTTGGTCTACTCTTTAAACCAAGCTTCCGTTTCAACTACTCCATAATTGCTCTTCACAATGTATTCATAAGGTAGGCTGTCTATAATGTTAGGAATATCGCGTACTTTTATTACTTCCGTTCCATTAAATTTTGTAGAAACAATAAAGAATTCTATTTCTTCATTGTAAACATTAAGAAGTTGTAACATATCTTTATCTTTACTAAAAACATAGTGATCAAAAATTTTGGGTTGCACATGATTGACATCTGATACAGAGATTACTTCAGCCATTGATAATGCACTTTCTTCATTATATTCTATTAAAAATATTCCATGAGTTTTATTACCCTTGTAAGTTTTTAATTTTTGAATATGAGTATCTATGTTTTTCTTACACGACTTTAATAGGTTTTCCTTTAAATGATTATTGGAATACGTTAATCTATGTCTAGCAAAAGTATCTTCATCGCTCAGCCCTTCTTTTATCTCATTACTTCGGCTCTCGAACATTCTTTGTCTTTTTATATGCTCCGCTCCTTTTTTCTTACTTTCGGTAGAAGAAGTGACTAAAAAAAGTTCCAAAAACCCATCAGGCATTATAAAGTCGGGAAAGTCATTTGGCTTTGGATTGGGTGTAAGCGCGTCTAACATTTCTATTAAATACTTTGAATTGTTATTCAATTCTTCTTTTACTTTTTTCAAAGTTCTACATTCTTGTTTTGTTTGTTGTTCTTCATTATTCATTTTCTTAAACTATTCTCCTGTCTTTTTTTAAATATTATGCTTTTACTTTATTTTACACGATAATCTTACTCCACAACAAATTGTTAAATTAGCATTATTAAATGTAAAAATTGATTATACTCATATTTTACATAAATGATGTATGCCCAACTTGAATGTCCTACTATATACCTGGTAAAAATTTGAATAGAAGTATCATCTATGCAGCTGATAATCATAACCTAAAGAACCATTGATAAGTAATTCGGCTTTTGTTTAACTCATTCTAAGTTTACAGCTGTATTTTGACAAAGGGGAACACTAGCAACTTTCTTTAAGAATATTTCAGAAATCGTTTACACAAAATTGCTACTATGCTAACATTTTATGTGTAATTAAATAATAGAAGGAAAGGAGGGGCTCACTTGAGTAAAACTAAGTTCTTAAAGGTAATAACGGCTATGACACTTGTATTATCTACATTAGTCTTGATCAGGCCGACCAACGACGTTAAAGCTAGCAATTTAAATCAAGACAATTCGAATAGTACTATTGAATCAAAGCAAGAACATTCATCACTTACAGTAAACACTAAAAATATGAGCGGCAATGACTTACGTAAAATAGTTGGACATGAAACACCTGAATTCTTGAATAATCAGGACGATTCAACATTAGTTGTTGTCCTTTCTGATGGAGGAGTATTCAGCGGACAATTTACTTCACCACAAGACCAAGATAAAATTCTAGTAGATAGTGAAACTGATCCAAATGCAGTCAGTATTAAAGAATTGAAAAAATTACTACAAAGATAAGTGATAAGGAGCTTAAATAATGAAAAAATGTTATCTTTTACCGTTCATTGGGTTAGGTGTTATTTTTTTTACCAGTTCTAACGCGTATGGAGCTGAATTAAAACCTATAACTCAGGAAATACAGGACAGAACTTCAACTGTTTTTGGAACATTAAACGACTCAGATTCTTTAATTCAACTTCCCGACGGAGGTTATCTTCATGGCAAAGCTTATGAAGTCTCTTCGGATAATCCAGAACAAGTATTGGCTGTATATGACAGTGATACCGATTTAAAGAAGACGACAGTCAAAGAAGTCAAGCATTCAATTAAATTATCAGAACAAAATAATCAATTAGATAAAAATGTAATTGCTCCCAGAGGAACTACTCCACCACCACAAACTTCTTATATGGTTCTACAAACAGGTGGCCAGTACTGGTCTTCTAAATTTAGTGGTAGTGGTTGGCGATTTGGTGGTCGTGGATTTATGCCTGCAGCAGGAACAGGAATTTATCTAGGATGGCAGACATTTGTTGACGATGGAAACATTGGGGGGCCTAATGAAGCTCATAGCACATGGGCAGGGTCTTACAGAGGTAAGCCTTTATATGTTTCCGAAGGATATACCTATAAAGCTCCCGGGGAAACAACACCGGGATTTCCTTGGTTAGCTATTTATTATACGTTAAATCCTGTATCTGGAGCCTACTACTACGTTGCAAATATTTAATCAAACCTAAAAAAGACAAAGAAAATAATCTTTGTCTTTTTATTCTATTTCATTTCAAATACGACTATATTGTAATTAGATATTTGCAACTTGATATGTTTGAGCATAATTAGAATTATCTGGATAGTACGTATAGATTGTATTAATTCCAGAAAAATATTGATAAGTGTTTGCAGATAATTCCGTCCCTTGGATATTCCCTAAAAACGTTTGTACTGCTTGTTGAGCGGTACCCACTCTTGCAGAATCACCAAATGTTCCAAATCTCGTGTATGGACCTCCTGCAATAGATTGATAAACATAAGGGATTGAGTGCCAACCAGCACCTGAAGAAAATGCGCCATCAACAATTGCTCCATATTCCAATTGTCTTAATGTAAAAGTTGGAACCTCACCACGTAAGAAAGATTGTTGTGTTGACACCTCATCTTTAGTAACTGTCTTTTTAGCCTCTTCTAACGTCATTGCTTCTGGATTAGAACTACTATCTAACACAACTTCTGTTAAACCTGTTTTTACAATCATTTTCCCTTGAAGATACTCTCCGCTTGGTAACTTCAAAACTTTTTCTGATTCTGAGAATCCAACAAATCTATAATTTGTTTGTTCCTCTTTTTGAAAAGTTTCTACTTTTGAAGTAGAAAAAATGCTTCCACCTTCCCTATACTCAGCGGCATCAACTTGCATTATTCCTCCAAGAAAAGCTGAACCTAAAATAATTAGACCAAAAATTTTTTTCATGAATTTTTCCCCTTAAATAATTATTTGTCAAAATTTGATAGTTCCTCTTTATTTTTAGTTAAAATTTCTTTTAATTGTTTCAAGTTAAAACGATGCGGATCCGTATTTGAGTTTACTTCTGCCATTTCAGTTACCGCTTTTCCATTAAGTAATGTATAATCATCTAGAACAACAAAGGTGTCATTTTCATTGTAATTTGTTGTAAAAAAAGATATTCGTTCATCGACGTTATTCCCAAATATTTTGTATAATTCTTCAATACTCATATCTTCTAATGCCAAAGTTTCTCCTTGCCTATATTCAACAATTGGTTTCGTCTTTGCTACTTCAGTGGAGCTTTCGCTTGCTCTATTTTTAGAACTTACGCCTATACTACAGCTGGATAAAAGTATCAATGACAATAAACTGCCTATAAACATGTTATATTTTTTCAAAATAACCTTCTCCTTATCTTTCACAACAAAAAAGGAAGCGCTTCCTATATTTAATGTTACACTAATTAACAACCTACTACATTAAAAATTTACAATAAAGTAGTTAAAATACACTATTGAGAAGATTTATTCAAGTTTAGCATCTACATTCCTTTTTTTAAAAGCTTTACTTAGCTAAATACTATTCTAAGTAAGCGTAAAATAAGGTATTTAGATACAATGTCAATCAGCACGATCTATGATATAATACAGTCTATTCTCATCGTATGATTTTTTCATATACATTCAAAATTAAGGAGTTTTTCTATGATTAATGACATTCTATATCTGGTTTACTTTATAGGCCTTTTTTTACTAATTATTATGATAACAATCAAGTTCATACAATTAATTCGATTGAAAAAGAAAACGTATCCTAAGGTTTCACTAAAGCAATTGAAAAAGAATAATAAAAGGATACAGAAGTATTTAGAATCTGTAGATTCTAACTTTAAAACTCAGAGAAACATACAACTTTCGATAAGTTTGGTTATTGCTTTTTTTATAGGACTACTACTTCCTAAATTCTTTCCTTCTATTACTAACCAACCAATAATAGGTAAAAAAAATATTGATTTTCTCTATTTGGGAATAGTATCTATTTCAGATAGTATTTTACTCCTATTTACTCGCAAAGTGGATACAAAAAAATCCCTTATACTTCAACAATATCTAAAAACACATCCGGAAAACGAACTAAACATTGTAAAAATTAAATCCGAAGATAAAGAACAAATCAATACTCATATCACAAAGTGTAGTCGTGTACTATTCTTACTAGGAATATGGGGAATTGTAGGCTCTTTATTTTTAAACTAACAAACACATCAGATAGTCAAATATCTGATGTGTTTTGCTAAACCAGTTTATTTAAAATTTGATTGAGCTCATAAGTGAAGTTAAAGTAGAAACGATAAATGAGAAAGCTGCTACAGCTGTAATTGACACACCACTAGAAATAGCAACCCCTGCCAAAACAATCACCAAAATTGCAAACAAAAAGTAACCAAGAAACTCATTACTTACTTTTCCTTTAATCCAATCAAGGGCATCTTGGAACGGTTTACCAATTTTACCTAAATCTATTTCAAGATTGTATTTTACAGAAGTTGTAATCTCTGTACCATCCACCGTATTTCTTGTCATGTTAAAGGTAATCGAACCAGAAATGACACCCTCTTTATAACCACCACTAAATTCAGCATCCCCTGTTTCAATTGCGCCTGTTAATCCAGAAACGCTATTTTCAATTTGGGCTGTGATTCCCGAACCTAGAACATCTTCGATTTGTCCAGTAAAAGCTGGATCAAATTTTCCATTCATTATACTAAATTTAAACGAAAAATCATTAGCATCTGATGATTGGGCTTGGGCTGCTAACGTTTGAGTTAATTTAAAAATTCCCCACTCAAAAATAACAAATTCTTTCCCAAATTCAAATTGTTCACTATTTAAGATATCATTGATTAATTCAATCCCTAAGCCTCGTAGCATACTAATAGCTGGATCTTTTTTCGATACAGAAGTCACACCTGAATCAGTACCAGATACATTTACTTTATCAATCATCACTAAACCATCGCCTGTACCAATACCACCTGTTGGCTCAGCAAACTGATCAAAAGCCCAAGAAGCTGGCTGTGAAAAGCCTAAATTACCTGACCAGCCTGTAGACATATTGGATACATAACTAGCTACCGCATATCCTGCATCAACTACACGCATGCACGCATTTCTTGTTCCATAAATTCCAATGTTATAGCGATTATTATATTTCATCGTATCAAATAAACCGTTAAAATAAGGAATAATATTGGTAGTAATATCTGAATCTAATGCATCCACATCAACAGCAAAATAAATAATTGAATCTGTTGAAAATCCTAGATTGTCTGCTGCCTCAAAAGCTGATCGTGCATCAGAAACCCCTTGACCATACGTGTAGTAATCAACAGTTGGAAAGTTATCTTGGTAAAGGGGAATGATAGCCATTTCGGCAGCGATAATATTATTCGCTTCACTAAGTGTTAAATATTTAGGCTTAAATTCAGAACCTACCGTTCCGGTTAAATAACGTCCAACATATTTAACCCCCGCCGCTTTTAAGGTTTCAATTTGTGCAGGTGTTAATTGTTCAGCAGTATCCACCGCTGTAAAACTACGATCTGGATTTCCTGAAGATAATAATAAAGACATCGCTGTCGATAAATCAGGATAACCTGTTTCGACCTCATTTAAATGTAAAAATGATTGGAATAAACCAATAGCAAACGATGTTTCCACGTCTATCGATCCTGAAAAAGGCACACTACTTGGTAAAACATTGATTAGATTTTGGTACAATGCATACTGGATTAATGTTACTAATTCAGGATAAGAAGACAATTGGTGACTGTCAGCAATCTCACCATAGACTTTTTGAGTGGTCGGACCAAACACGCCGTTAGCAATATCTCCTAAACCTTCTTCTACCTGAACGCCATAAATCAAAGCTGTATTGGTAGCACGCTGATAAATTCCATCGCAAGGTAAAATTCCTGTCCATTGATAATATTTATTATTTAAATCTTGTTGCATTTGTCTTGTTCGTTCATCACCGCCAGGAACCAAAATAAAGGCACTCATATCAAATAACGCACGGGCCCACATCGAATTGAATTTACTATCTGGCTTGCTAAATCCAGCAGTTTCTTTTAAATCAGTTAACGCTGACACATTCTCTTTTGAGTACGTATCATCAAATTTTCCAGAACCCATCCCTTTACAACGAAATCCAGCGTCAATTAACGTTACAATATTACCGTTTTTATAACCAATAGCCAAATTTGGTGTTACTTGGCTATCCCATGCTGCTGCAGTTCCATCTCCAAAATTATCGACAGGTGTATCTGTTACCTTTAGTTCTAATTGAATTGCTCGGATAATTCCATAGATTGTGTTCCAACCAGTTTGACCAGTTTCTGCAACAGAACCATAATTCGGATTACTTCCATATGTTTCGTTTAGCCATTGTTGTACTTCTAAAACCCAAGGATCTCTTAAACTTTTATTGTATTTCATGTTCATTCCTCCATTGTATATTTTGCATCAGTGATAACCTTATTTATCCAACAAATAATAAATACAGAATTTCATTCCTTTCCAGATATAATTTAAGTTACCATGTAAAGACTCTAATGCTCACTTCTATTTTAGTAAATTACTGGACAAAAAATTCCCTATTTTTTCCACATATTTATCAAATTTAATTACACAACTAAAAAGAGTAACAACATGATATATTCATAGATTACACAAATAATTTGAATAATCTACTTCGTAACTTGATAACAGTAGGAGCATAGAAAGAACCAGCAAATCACACTGTGTCAGTTCTTTTTATGATGAATCTATTAAGTTACGGTTGCGCGGATACCACACATATAAAAAATCTGGTTACAATACTGTAGAATTGATTACAAGCTATAATTGGTAATAGAAAATCCCTTTACTCATACTCGAGTAAAGGGATTTCATTTTAAATTTGTAGTTACTTAAATATAGGAAAGAAAAACGTCAAAGATCAGTCGAGAATTATTCATGATCCTGTATTCTTATACTAACAATAAAAATTATATCCTTTTTTACCTCAATTACACATAGCTACTATCTAAAAGTTTTTTTAATTTTTTCAATAAACTCTGTATTTATCTGATTTTTTCACGAATCAGCTGGACCTTCTACGGTTTCTATTATTCTTATAGCACCAACAGTCCTGCTATTTATTGGTTACTTGCTAAAATACTTATCTGTGTTCTTTGTATTTATTTCTTTTTGATTGAATATAAAAAACAAAAATCCTGTAACGATGACCTTAAATAATTAATTTGCCAATACTATCACCCCATTCTGCTTCTTCTCCAATTTCAACTGATATTGACAAACTAACGTAGTTTTTGTTTCTTGATCCAAGCACTTAACTGAAATTTCGGTTTTCAGTACTCCCTCTTTTTATCTTTCTAAATTTCCTCACACCTTCAATTTTCAAAAGATTTCTGAATCATTGTCCAAAAACCTAATTTTCACACTTATGTGACTTCAAAAAAAGGCAATGTTGATTTTCTGCTTAATTACACACAAAAACACCCTCTTGCTCAGCAAGAGGGTGTTCGTTTGTCGAATAGTAAAGATTAACGACGGATTTCTTTGATACGAGCTGCTTTTCCGTGTAATGCGCGTAAGTAGTAAAGTTTTGCACGACGTACTTTACCGTAGCGAACCACTTCAATTTGAGCAACACGTGGTGTGTGTAATGGGAATGTACGTTCCACACCAACACCATTTGAAACTTTACGTACTGTGTAAGTTTCGCTGATTCCAGCACCACGGCGTTTAATTACAACACCTTCGAATAACTGGATACGTTCACGAGTACCTTCGACTACTTTCGCATGAACGCGAACAGTGTCACCAGGGCGGAACGCAGGAATATCCGTACGTAATTGTTCTTGTGTTAATTCTTGAATTAATGGATTCATTTTATCCTTCTCCTTATTCCCAAATATTCTTATGGTCACTTCTGCCACAGCGGAATATTGTAATAGTTAGAGCGCATTGCACTCACCAAATTAGTGTACCATAGACAAAATGAGCTGTAAAGAGAATTTTCTTGAAAGTTCCCTTATTTTTGTTCTTCTTGTTTAATTTCCTCTAATAACTTCAACATTTCAGGCGTCATTTCTAATGATTCTAACATGTCAGGTCGACGCAAAAAGGTCCGTCGTAATGATTCTTTTAGTTGCCATTCTGCAATTAATTTATGGTTACCATTCGTTAGCACGGCAGGGACTTCCATATCATTGAAAATAGCAGGTCTGGTATATTGTGGATGTTCTAATAGGCCAGTGGAATGTGAATCCGTTTGTGCAGAAAGATCGTTACCTAAGACATCAGGTAATAAACGGACTGTCGCATCAATCATGACCATTGCGCCTAATTCGCCCCCTGTTAAAACGTAATCCCCCAACGAAACTTCATCTGTAACCAAGGTGCGAATCCGCTCATCATAGCCTTCATAATGTCCACAAATAAAAACTAAATGGTCTTCTTGAGAAAATTCTTCGGCCATTTTTTGATTAAACGGTTTTCCTGCCGGATCTAATAAGATGACCCGTTTTGGTTGATTGTTTGTCTCTTCTTCAATTGCCTTTAGATTATCATAGATCGGCTGTACTTTTAAAAGCATCCCCGCGCCACCGCCATACGGATAATCATCGACCGTTTGATGTTTGTTATCTGAAAAATTGCGAAAATTAGAGACATTCAATTCTAATAACTGCTTTTCCCGAGCTTTCCCAATAATTGATTCCCCCATTGGTCCTTCAAACATTCTAGGAAAAAGAGTTAATACATCAATTCTCATCGTCAATCAATCCTTCTGGAATGTCCACATCAATCCGTTGATTTTCGACATCGACTTTTGTAACAACGCCTTCAATATACGGTAAAAGTAAATCTTTTTTCTTTGGTCGTTGGACGACCCACACATCATTCGCACCAGGAGATAAAATTTCTTTAATTTTTCCCAGTTCACTACCGGTTTCATCATAAACAGTGGCACCAATGATTTGGTGATAATAAAATTCGTCCTCTGCCAATTCAGCGAGATTGTCTTTTGCAACTTTTAAAATACCGTCACGATATTTTTCAACATCATTGATATTTGGATGTCCTTCAAAGCTTAAAATGTCAAAATTCTTATGCTTGCGGTGGGACTTCACGACCAATTCAATTGGTGCTTTTTTCTCTTGAAATAGCAGTAACGTTGCCCCTTTTTGATAACGTTCTTCTGGAAAATCCGTTTTCGAAATGACCCGAACTTCTCCTTTGATTCCTTGTGTGTTCACAATTTTTCCTACATTTAAATAATCTGTCACGTGAAAGCCTCTCTTCCTTGTATTTCATCTTTCCTATTCTACCATTTCTTACGCGCAAATTCTATGAAAAAACAAAGGCCAACTTTTCTAGTCAGCCTTTGTTTTTATTAATTCGTTAAACCAGTTAATGTGCCATAAATTAAAAATAAATTCAATAACGTCAAGGCAATTGCAATAATCCAAGCTAAAAATTTCACCCACGCTGGATTCGCAAATTGGCCCATTAATTTTTTATCACTTGTATACATCGTTAAAGGAATAATCGACACTGGCAAAGCAATACTTAGGAAAACTTGCGTATAAAGCAACAAGTCTTCAACAGCCGTTTCGCTACCGCCATAAATAATGACACAGATAATGACTGGCACAATTGCTAACAAACGAGTTAACACTCGTCGTGCCCATAACGGCATTTTTAAATGGATAAAGCCTTCCATTACAATTTGTCCTGACAGCGTACCTGTAATCGTTGAATTTTGACCCGAAGCCAGTAAAGCAATTGCAAAAAGAATACTTAACACTGGGCTAGCAATATTACCAACAATATCTGGATTTTTCAGAGCATCAAATAAATCAACAAATTTACCTAATTCACTGTTGGTTCCATAAAATAATGCTCCTCCTAAAATTAACAACAAACAATTTACGACAAAAGCGACAGTTAATTGAATATTTGAATCCCAAGTAGTGAAACGAATTGCTTTGGCTTTCTCAGCATCATCGTTACGATCAAATTTCCGTGCTTGCGCAATGGAAGAATGCAAATATAAGTTATGAGGCATGACTGTCGCTCCAACGATCCCCAAGGCTAAAAATAACATGGATTTATCTGTCGCTATTTTTGTGTCTGGAATAAAACCTCGTAATACTTCACCAACATTTGGATCTGCTAATGCCACTTCATAAGCAAAAACAAAAAAGATGACTGCAATTAAACAAGAAACAATTGCTTCGATTTTGCGAAAGCCTAACTTTGTCAGTAGCAAAAGTAATAAAACATCAAACGTTGTTATCAACACACCAATTAATAATGGAAAACCAAATAATAATTGCAAAGCAACGGCACCACCAATTACCTCAGCGATATCTGTTGCCATTATGGCTAACTCCGTCACCACCCACAAGGCAACGCCCGTTCGTTTACTTGTATGCTCTCTAGTCGCTTGAGCTAAATCCATTCCTGTCACGATTCCTAAGCGTGCAGCCATACTTTGTAGTAACATGGCAACTAAACTAGAAAGTAAAATCACACTAAGTAACGTGTACTTATATTCCGCTCCGCCAGCAATTGACGTAATCCAATTTCCTGGATCCATATAACCAACAGCCACTAAAGCGCCAGGTCCGCTATAGGCTAACAAAGTTCGCCAAAAGCTTGCGTTTTTAGGTACCTCGACGGTATTATTTATCTCTTCTAAACTAGGTCCATTTGCATAATTAAGCATTTTTTCCGTTTTCTTTTCTTTCATCCAACATCCCTCAATCTATCTTGTTCACACATTTCACTTTTAGGCACACCTAAAACTAGTTAACATAATTATAGTCTTCTTATTCTTCGTTGTAAACTGTTACATTCTAATTTTTTAAGCACTTTCGCTATAAATCGTTTGGTTTTTACCAAAAAATCCCTTACACTTATTTTATCATAGATCGGAGGTTATGAGGATGAAGTTAGATATGGTCGGTATTATCGTCAACGATATGACACAAGCACTCTCTTTTTACCAAACGCTAGGTTTTAACGTGCTGGGAGAAGCTTCACCCGATTACACAGAATTACAAAACAATGGCGTCAGGATTTCTTTAAATTCACTACAAATGATTACTGGTGTCTATGGGTTTGCGCCTAGCCAGCAAGGCGATAAAATCGAACTTGCTTTTCTTTGTGAAACGGCCGCAGAAGTTGATAACACCGTGAAAAAAATGAGCCAAGCTGGTTACATTGTTTTTAAAGAACCTTGGAATGCACCTTGGGGCCAACGATACGCAATCATTAAAGACGTGGATGCAAATTTAATTTCACTCTTTGCCCCTCTATAATATTACTAAAAAATGCGCCACTTTCGTTTCTTTTACTCTCTTTCGAAAGATCAGTGCAGAATGGGTCTTAAGTAGGATGTCTTTTCTGTCTCTTTTTTTGTATAATAAACTTATCAAATGATGTGTATCTTACAACTTTGTTCGTTTGCAGAAAGAACAAACGATGTTTTTTATTGATAAAAAGTTATATACTAAAAGTACGATGAGTATAACTAAAGGAGATGAGAAATGTGAGTGTTACCCTATCTAGAAAAATTGTTAATATTATTTCCATTTTGGGCATTGTTGCAACCATAATTGCAACCATCTATTTTATCCGATTAGGTGTCTTCAAGGACATCAATGCACTAAGAGGACTAGTAGGGCAATCTGTCATTCTCGGTCCGATTATTTTCATGTTAATTCAGATTATTCAAGTGGTTATTCCGATTATTCCTGGTGGTGTTAGCTGTGCTGCAGGGGTCTTGATTTTCGGGCCAACAATGGGCTTCGTCTATAATTACGTTGGTATTGCACTTGGCTCTATTATCATTTTCTTATTAGGTCGTAATTATGGGAAACCATTCATTATGAGCCTTGTCAGTGATAAAACATATAACAAGTATATCGGTTGGTTAGACAATGAAAAACGTTTTGAACGATTGTTTGCTTTAGCAATTTTCTTCCCGATTGCACCGGATGATGCGCTTTGTTTAATGGCCGGTTTAACAAAAATGTCTGTGAAAAAATTTACTCTGATTATTTTATTAGCAAAACCTGCTTCTATCTATTTATATAGTCTTGCGTTAATTTATGGCGGTACATTTTTAACTAGCTTACTGGGAATGTAAAATAAATAAAAAAGCGAACGGACTAAATCAAAACTCTGCCTGTGTCAGTTTGATTTAGTCCTTTTATTATGGAATTTTGGTAGAAACTGGGGGACTTTTGATGTTTAGTTATTTTAAAAATAGTATTGTGAATACGCTAGATTTTCTTAAAGGGACAACGGCGTATTTTCGCGATGTGCTCTTGATGCACGGATTTATGTTATTCGTTCTATTGCCTTTATTGACAAGTTTGTCCAAATTGGTACTCAAAGAAGGTGGGATTGATTATATTTCCTATGATAACTTAGGGGCAATTGCTACGCAACATCCCTATGTCCTTTTGACTTTTTTACTAATTGGGCTGTTAATTTTACTGGCGCTCTTTTTTGAATTTACCTTTTTATTGCTTAGTGTCTATTTTATTAAGAAAAAGCAACCAATTACTCTAACGCAATTATTGCACGGCACCTTGCTTCAGATCAAAAAAGTTCGAGGAATTACCTTTCTGTTTTTCCTGGCATATTTCTTTTTGATTTTACCATTAAGTGGGTTAACCTTCCGCTCTTATTTATTAACAAGAGTTAAGATTCCAGCCTTTATCTTAGATTTTATTTTTGCAAATCGCGTCATTATTATTATTGGTTTCGTATTGTTAGAACTGATTATCTTATATTTAGCGATTCGACTTGCTTTTGCCCTTCCAGAGTTGATTTTACGTGATGTTGGTTTTCGTGAGTCTTTAAAACGTAGTTGGCAAATTACAAAGCGGCGCTTTTTCCAGATTTTAGGACAATTTATTATCATTGGTGGAACTGTTTTAGGGATTTTTACGGCTGGCTATTTCTTGATATTTTTAGGTCAAACCGCAGTCGAAACGTTTAAACCTGAGTGGTCTTTACCTAGCGCTGTCATCGCTATGACACTCCTTCAGGTTATGATGCTCTTAAACTTGGTGTTGTCTAGTGTTGCTATTTTTCACATTATTGTTGATGATATGGAGGATGAAGGGATTTTGCCTGACACGCCAGAATGGTTCACCCAGAAATCAGAGGTTCGGGTAGAATGGACCACCTTCAGAGTCGTTCTTTTTTGTTTGATTGCAATCATCTTCGGAATTGGTGTAGGCACCTATAATACGAATTACCTAAGTCATACACCTGACCGAAAACCGGTTACCATCTCCCATCGCGGTGTTAATGGTAACAATGGCGTTCAAAACACCTTGGACTCTTTAATCGAGACCAATAAGGCAAAACCTGATTATGTTGAAATGGATATTCAAGAAACCAAAGACCATCAATTTATTGTCATGCACGATTTTAATTTGCGGGCGTTAACGGGTGTTAATAAACGACCAAATCAATTAACACTTAAAGAATTAACGAATATGAATGTCACAGAAAATGGTCAAACTGCTAAAATGGTTTCTTTCGATGATTATTTAGCCAAAGCCAATCAATTAAAACAACGTTTATTAATTGAAATCAAAACCACGCCTCAGGATAGCCCTGATTTAGTACAGCGCTTTGTCAAACAATACCGTGAAAATATTTTAGAAAACGGCCATATCCTTCATACCTTAACCTATGATACGGCGATGGCCTTAAAGAAAGAAGAACCACGCTTTTATGTAGGCTACGTTATTCCTTTCAACATTGTGGGACCGCCTAAAATGCCAGTTGACTTTTTTACTATGGAATACAGTACAATGAATCGTAACTTTGTAAATGCCGCTCATCATGATGGGAAAAAGGTTTATGCTTGGACAGCAAATGATGAAGATGTTATGACGCGAATGATTTTTTATGGCGTCGATGGTATCATTACCGATCAGCTCAGTCTACTGAATGAAACAATGAAAACCGATTTAGAAAATCCAACATACTCCGATAAACTGTTGAATTTCGCTATTGGAATGGGTTAAAAAAAGAGCCAATCTGCTGAGCAGATTGGCTCTTTTACGTTCATGTTAGTTGTTTTTACCAAAAATTCTTAAGAAAGCTAAGAATAAGTTGATGAAGTCAAGGTATAATTGTAATGCGAAGAAAACGGCCATCCCAGTACCTGCTTGATCACCTGTTTGCGCATAGACTTGGCGTATACGTTGGTTATCATAAGCAGTAATCCCTGAGAAAATTAGGACCATTAAAATGGAAATAAAGAATTCTACAGCATTACTGTGTAAAAGGAACATATTTAGCAACATCGCAATGATAATTCCGATTAAGGCACTATAAGCGGCATGACCAACTGCTGATAGGTCTTTCTTCGTAAAGACACCTACTAATGACATCGCGCCAAAGGTAGCTGCTGCACTTAAAAATGCGCCGGCCACTGTTCCACCAGTATACATTAATAACGTCACGGATAAAGTGACACCATTTAATAATGCATACGCAACAAATCCTGCAATCGCAATGGTTGGATTCTTCTGTGCTTTTGCGCCTAGATATAAAACTAAGCCAATTTCAACAAGCCAAATCATCCAAAAAGCTAAGCTTGATTTGAATAAAGTAGCTAGAACAGGTAAAAAGACAGTCGTCATTGCATAAGCCATGATTGCGCTAATACCAATTCCTAACGCTAAAAATCCGTAAATTTTGGCATAAAATTTATTCAAACCTGTGCCAGTTTGGATATACTCTTGATTATTCATAAGTTAAAGTCCCTTCTTTCTCTGTTAGTTCATCAATCGTCACTTGGGGTGGTTGAACCATCACCACTGCATCTAACACGCGATTTTCTTGCTCATTAACAGCCTCAACTGAAATGGTAATCACATCTTTCATTTTGTCGACTTTGATTACTTCTAATTGGAAAGTCAATGTTTCGTAATGAAAAACGGGTTCCACAAAGTTCACAGAGAAATTCACAACATGTGAACCTGGTCCTGGTAAATGTTTTGAAATCGCACTAGTGATAATTCCCATCAGCATAATTGATGGTACGATTGGTTTTTCATATTCTGTTTTTTGGGCATAATCATGTTGGATATATAAAGGATTCGCATCATTGGTCAAGCCCAAGTAAAGTAATAAGTCCTTGTCTTCAATTGACTCTGTCAAGGACAACGAATCTCCCTCTTCGATATCTTCGATGGTTTTGCCTAATTTTCTCGGTTTTCCGATATTCAAATTAGTACACCTCCGTTATTGATAAGATAATTGTACCAAAATGTACTTAAAAGGCAAGTTAAAAAGTAGTCTTTAAAGGATGTTTAAACAAAACCAACTTATCTGCCATGCTAGCATCCTAAAAACAAACAACGGAACAGGAGCAGCTTCTTATTTTTTGAAGCCAGATACCCCTGTCCCGATTTTATTTATGTTCTCTTATAAAACGTTTCTAGTTGTGTTACTTAGTAATGTTTCGTAAGCTTGTTCAAATTTCTGAACGTCGCCAGCGCCCATAAAGACCACCACTGCATTTTCAAAATCTAGTAAAGGTGACACATTATCTTCGGTAATTACTTGTCCACCTTTTTGAATTTTTTCACCTAAATCTTCAATGCGTACCTCGCCTTGTGTTTCACGCGCAGAGCCAAAAATATTACATAAGAATACTTCATCTGCCAAATCCAGTGCTTCAGCAAATTCATCCATTAAGGCAATTGTTCGTGTAAATGTATGTGGCTGGAAGACAGCAATAATTTCTTTGTCAGGATATTTTTGACGAGCGCCATCAATCGTTGCTTTAATTTCAGCTGGATGGTGCGCATAATCATCAACAATAATCATGTCACTGACTTTTTTCTCGCTAAAACGACGTTTTACACCTTTAAAACTTAGCATTTCTTCTGCGACTTTTTGCATATCAAGTTTTTCAAAATAAGCCACAGCAATCACACCTAGCGCATTCATGATATTGTGATGACCAAATGCTGGTAAGACAAAATGACCTACAAAATCATCCTTGTGATAAACATCAAAAGATGAGCCTTCCGTTGTTCGTTGAATATTTCGGGCTTGGATATCATCCTCTTCGCTGACGCCATAATAATAAACTGGCACTTCTGATTCTAACTGGCGAAGATACTTATCATCACCATAAGCAAAAATTCCTTTTTTGACTTGATGAGCCATTGTTTGGAACGCTGAAAAAACGTCCTCAATGCTCTTGTAGTAATCTGGATGATCAAAATCGATATTCGTCATAATCGCATAATCTGGTGAATAAGCCAAGAAATGACGGCGATATTCACACGCTTCAAATGCAAAGAAATCAGCATCTGGTTCGCCGTGGCCAGTGCCATCACCTATTAAATAACTAGTTGGATTGATACCACTTAATACATGTGCTAGCAAACCAGTCGTACTTGTTTTCCCATGTGACCCTGTTACAGCAATGCTTGTGTACGGTTCGATAAAACGAGCAATGAAATCGTGGTAACGAATTACTTCTGCGCCTAATTCGATGGCGCGGGCGATTTCCTCATGGGTATCTGGAAAAGCATTTCCAGCAATAACAATCATGTCTTTATCAATATTATCTGCATTAAATGGTAAAATAGGGACACCTGATTTTTCAAGATCCCGTTGTGTAAAGAAATACTCTTCTACGTCTGATCCTTGAACGTTGTAGCCTTTTTGGTGTAAGACCAACGCTAATGAGCTCATGCCAGAACCTTTAATTCCGACAAAATGGTATAATTTGTTCTCTTGATTTCCCATTATAATCCTCTTCTCTGTCACTATATAAAACATACCTTTTTTAAAAAAATTTCAATCATACGAGATTCATTATCGTATAAAACAAAAAAATAATCAACTATTAAAACAGAATAAAAAACTTACATGTTTCAATTCCACATGCAAGTTTCATCTCTTAACTAAAATATTTACTGTTTTCTAATACAGAACTTGAATCTTCTAGCATCCCACTTAATGGTTTATCCAAGATGCCCTTTTTCTTTTCTTCTGTCACAGGTGCTTCCGGCTCCACTTGAGCATTTGCTTTAGCTAATTTTTTCCCATAGGCAGTTTGACTTTTAGCATTTTTCTTTGCGGCATTCAAACGGGAACGCGAACGTAAATCCAACGCATCTTCGCCAAAACGTTCTAAGTCTGGTTTGATTTGTTGATATTGTCGTCTAGTTAAAGGAATCTCAGGTTTTGAGGTTGGAATATTAAATTTCCGCACCGTTGGATCTTCTTCCGTATCTTTCACTTGAAAAGCCGTTGGTTCATCATCAAGAATGACATATGAACGCCGATCTTTTTTCATTGCTTTTAGCAACTCTTCTTCAGTAAAACTAGGTTCCTGTTCCTCAGGAATCACAGAAGCCGGGATATATTTAGGAACAAAATAAGAAGGTGTCGTTTTCTGCACTAATGGTGATGCGGCAGGTCTACTTGGTTTCGCTACGACTTCTTTTTTTTTATACGTTTGTGTCCAGCCATTTCCTTTTGGCGTCCCAAAAAGGCTATTATTTTTTTTCGTTGCTTGTTTATTTTTCGTTGCTTTACTAGCATGTTTTGTGTAGTCTGGCAAATTAGAACGATGACGTGCTAATTGCTCTTGTTGTGCTGCTGTTAATTGTTGTGTTTGTTTATTTGTAGTTGATTGATTCGTTGTTGGTTGTTGGACGGATGGTGTGCTTTGTCTGGTATCTTCGGCAGATGTTGCAGTTCTTCTGCTACCTGACATTGCTTTACCAATCAGATCATCTTGAAATAAGTTACGTTCATTATCTGTTGGTAATTTTACGCCCTGTTCATCATCATATGCTGGAAAACGGAAATGTTTTCTCTTCACTTGAGCATTATCCATTGCGGTCATTCCTTTTATTTTTCTTTCTCATTAGTTTAACACATTCTCAATGAATACTAAAGAACTTGCCTGAATTTTTAAGAGAACAAAAAAAGAAACCTCCGTTTAAAAAGGTTTCTTTTTTGTTTATTTATCTAGTTGTAATTTGGCAAAGTCCGCTTTGACTTGAATGAATGACTGAAACAATTGTAAAAACTGAAAGAGTCGCGCCCGATTTTCAAATTCACTCCTTGTTTGCGGCAATGGTTTTGTGCGATAAGTTTCATAAACGGTCTTAATTCGATTCATAATTTCTTGTCCATCATTATTCTCTGCAAATGTTTCTGCCGTATATTCCAATAATTGTTGAATATAGCGAACTTGTTGCGCATCAACAGTAATATCTTCTAATAATTCCAACATGTTTTTTAGAATATTACTTTGCATTTTTCTCATCGCAAAGTACTCTAAATAATACGTATTGGTAGACAGCAATTGATTCTCGGCATGATTTTTGGCCCACGTCTCGCCTGTGCGAATAAAGGTTTTTAAATCTGCACAATGCATGACCAAATTTCGCTCTCCTGCAGCGTTGTTTAAATGTAGCGCCATTTCCCTTAAAATTTTACGAAACATTGTTTCAATGACTTCTTGGTCTTCTCTTAAACGTTTTTCTGTATCAGGCATATAAGAATTAGCTAATAACGCTAGTCCCACACCAATACTCATTAATAAAAACTCATTTCCAATAATCGCCCAAGAAAGATTTTTTTCGACTAAATAATGAGTTACCAAAACGGAACTCACAACAATCCCATCAGATAATTGAAAATACACAGCTGCTGGAATAAATAATAACAAAAAAATACCAAAAGCAATCGCTGTAAAACCTAAAAAAGTAAAACAAATATACGCTAAAATAGTTGCTAAAGCTAAGGATAACAAACGATAAATTCCTGTCATGACAGATGTTTTTTTCGTGCTAGTAACACTTAAAACTGAAATAATCCCTGCCGAAGGGGCATAAAGTAATCCCAGTTTTTCCGCAATAATCATTGCTAATGCAGCGCTAATGGCTGTCTTGACTGTTCGTAAACCAATTTTCATGCATACTCCCCTTAAAAAATAATAATTCTTCACTTTTCTCTAGTAATTTTACCTCTATTTCGGTTATCATTAAAGAGAAAAGTTATTTAGGAGCGAATATTTATGATAGTGGGTCGATTTCGTTTAGGCATGCGAACGTTAAAAACAGCAATTGCTGTCATGCTGTGTATTCTTTTATTTCAATTTTTCCATCGTGGCTCACCTATGATTGCCTGTTTAGCAGCTGTTTTTTCGCTAAGACAAGATTTAAATACCAGTTTGTCTTTTGGAAAATCGCGCATTATTGGAAACACATTGGGTGGCTTTTTAGCTTTGCTTTATGTACTAGCACAAGATTATTTTCCTAATCAAAACTTAGTAGAATTAATGCTACTACCACTTTTAGTCATTATCGTCATCGTTGTTTCTGATGGGATTAATAACAATGCTGGAATCATTTCTGCAACTGCGACACTTTTAATGATTTCTTTAAGTATTCCGCAAAGCGATTCCTTTCAATATGCAATGGAACGTGTGTTGGATACATTCATTGGGACCTTTATAGCGATTGGTTTAAACGTCTTTTTACAACCTAAGCCAGCAGAAGAAGCCCATGAAATTTCTGAAGATTTAGCTGAATTAGAAAAGAAGGAAAAAGAACTAGAAGCTTTACGCCAACAAGTTCAAGCGCGGATTGCTGCAGAAGAAAACACTGACGACAAGGCAAATAAATAAAGAAACAGCCGATTGAAGAGAATAACAATCGGCTGTTTCTTTATAGTTCCCAATTCGTTTTTGCTTGAAAGTTGGCGGCTGCGCCAATCAAGTTGGCATCATTTTGATAATGGCAGGTCACGATTTCTGGAACAAAATCTTTTAATTCAAAGGTCTGTAAATGCGTTAGCATCCGGCGATTAATCTCTGCTAATAAGCCTTCTTTAGCAGAAACACCGCCTCCAAGTACAATCATTTCAGGATCATAAGAAAACTGTAATCCGAATAATCCTTGTGTTAAATAATCATAAAAATTATTGACTTCTTCGCGAGCAACCTCAT
The DNA here is from genome assembly GCF_050537975.1 of Enterococcus sp. DIV1090. Lineage (NCBI taxonomy): Bacteria > Bacillati > Bacillota > Bacilli > Lactobacillales > Enterococcaceae > Enterococcus > Enterococcus sp. DIV1090. Next base: position 1,714,238 of record NZ_CP172917.1, read on the forward strand.
CCCCTCGTTGTGCCAGTTCAAAAACTTCTTCTCCTGTCACCGCCTGTTTTTCGACTCCAATTCGTTCACAATAACGCTGAGCCATTTTGACAGCTGTGCCAATTTCACTGAATGTTTGGCCATTACTTAAAAAGTTCAGTCCAAACTCGCCTCCATATAAATGAGCGCCTTTGTACAATTCGCCATTGCGAAAAATCGCTCCGCCAATTCCTGTCCCAATAACGACAAAAAGCACTTCTTTTTTCCCTTTCGCCGCGCCTTCATATATCTCAGCTAAACCAGCACAATTCGCATCATTTTCGATAGTCACTGGTAACCCAAACAACGCTTCTAATTCTTCATAAATGTTAAAATGATGAATATATGGAATGGCGGAAATCCCTAAAATCTGTTGACTTTTTTCGTCAACTACTCCAGGTGAACTAAAAGCAACACCACTAATCGACTCATTTCTTTTGTCTGCATAAACCGAATATAAATGCGCTTTCATTTCTTCCCAAGAGCCAGGTGTTGGAAAGCTCCCTTGATTTGTTAATTCTTTGCCTGTCCAAACGCCGTATTTCACGGAAGAACCGCCAAGATCAAATGCTAAAATTGCCATATTTATCCATCCTTTTCTACTTCTGTTTTCTTATTTCTTCGATACGTATACGGTCCATGATAGGTCTCATCAGGATTTTTCGTCAAGCGAAATTTCAACGGAACATAGTCAATGCCGCCTTTAACAAAAGGATGACATCGTAAAATCCGTGCTACCCCCATCGTTGTTCCTTTGACACTTCCATGTGTATGAATTGCATCAATCATATATTGTGAACACGTTGGGTAATAGCGACAACGTGCAGGCAATCCTGGAGAAATAAATCGTTGATAAAAACGAACACCGCCGATTAACGGATTTTTCATAAAGTGCCTTCTTTCTAACTAATTCTTACTAAAGAATAGCTTGTTTTTTCATGTTTGGCAAGTCTTAGTTACGAGAAATTACACCAGGTGCACCTATGACGAATTCTTACATTTCTGTTGCTATCCAAATGAAAAAAAACGTGCTACACTATAAAAAAAGGAATGGAGGCTTAGTAAATGGGATTAAAATTTGAACGTTCCAATGACTTAGATAAACTCTTCGATTCTTTCGCCGTTGATCCATTAAAGAAAGAAGTACCTCTTGAAGAACTGGCAAAACAACGACAAGAAGCAAAAAAAGAAGAAGCAAAAAAACAAGCAAAAGAGTAATTTTGCTTGTTTTTTTCTATAGAAATTTTTCAATTGCTGTCCAAGCTGCTTCTTTTCCTTCTTTTGTTTCAGAAGAGAAAATAATAAAGTCATCTTGTTTATCAAAATTCAAGGCTTTTTTGATGACACTCTCATGTTTGTTCCATTTGCCCCGCGGAATTTTGTCTGCCTTAGTTGCCACAATAATAACTGGCAAATCATAGTATTTCAAAAATTCATACATTTGGATATCATCTTGGGTCGGCGGATGACGTAAATCAATTAAAGAAACGACTGCACGTAATTGCTCACGTTGCGTGATATACGTTTCAATCATTTTTCCCCACTTCGCACGTTCTGTTTTAGAAACTTTGGCATAACCATAGCCAGGAACATCCACAAAGTGTAAGGCGTCCTCAATTAAATAAAAGTTTAGCGTTTGCGTTTTACCAGGTTTGCCTGAAGTTCTTGCTAAATTTTTACGATTAATCAAGGTATTAATAAAAGATGATTTTCCAACGTTCGAACGTCCAGCTAAAGCAATCTCCGGTAATTGAGATTCAGGATATTGTTTAGGGGATACCGCACTAATCACGATTTCTGCATTATGTACGTTCATTGTTTTCCTCCGTTCTTCTATTCAGTCTTTCATTCAAAAGCTTAACAAAAACAGCTCTTTCGGAGATCCGCCGAAAGAGCTGTTTTCAGCTTCAATCTTATACAGCTTCTTTATCTTTTTTGTTATAAATAATTGTTGGTTTACCGGTACCTTCAGCGGCCATTTTAGTAATGATAACTTTTTCAATGCTTTCATCTGAAGGAACATCAAACATTACGTCCATCATAATTTCTTCAATGATTGAACGAAGTCCGCGTGCGCCAGTATTACGTTCAATGGCTTTGGCTGCGATGGCTTTTAATGCTTCTGGTTCAAATTCTAATTTAGTGTCATCAAGAGACAATAATTTTTGATATTGTTTCACCAAGGCATTCTTCGGTTCTGTTAAAATTCGAACTAAATCATCATTCGTTAATTTATCAAGCGCAGCCATTACAGGTAAGCGTCCAATAAATTCTGGAATTAAACCAAATTTCAATAAATCTTCTGGAATAATATGTTGCATGATGCTTTCTTCTTCATTTAAAGCAGAATTAGTTTTACCAAAACCAATAGTTTTTTCGCCTAAGCGGTTTTTAACAATGGTTTCAATTCCATCAAATGCTCCACCAACGATGAAGAGAACATTCGTTGTGTCAATTTGGATAAATTCTTGATGTGGATGTTTGCGGCCCCCTTGTGGTGGTACACTTGCAACTGTTCCTTCAAGAATTTTTAGTAAGGCTTGTTGAACACCCTCACCTGAAACATCTCGAGTAATCGAAACATTTTCACTCTTACGGGCAATTTTATCAATCTCATCAATATAGATAATGCCCTTTTCCGCACGTTCAACATTATAGTCAGCAGATTGTAGTAATTTTAAAAGGATGTTTTCAACATCTTCCCCTACATAACCTGCTTCTGTTAAACTGGTCGCATCAGCGATTGCAAAAGGTACATTTAATGTTTTTGCTAACGTTTGAGCCAAGAAAGTTTTACCTGAACCTGTTGGTCCAATTAAACAAATGTTACTTTTTTGCAATTCAACGTCATCTTGAGTTGCAGCTGTTTCTGATTGATTCACACGTTTATAGTGATTGTAAACAGCAACAGAAAGTGTGCGTTTTGCACGTTCTTGTCCAATAACATATTCATTTAAAACATTTAAAATTTCTTGGGGTTTTGGCACATCCGTTAATTCTCGGACTGCTTCATCATAAAATTCTTCATCAATAATCTCTTTACATAGATCAATACATTCATTACAAATATAGACACCCGGACCAGCAACAATTTTTTTTACTTCTTCTTGTGTTTTCCCACAAAATGAACAACGAACGGTCCCGTTATTATCCGTATTGTCGTACATGTTCGTCACCCCTCTAAAAATCAAAAAATGACTGTCATCACAGTCTCTCATCATAATAGCACAAACCACTTTAAAATGCGAACATCTCAGATAGAAAGTTTTATTGTTCTTAGACTTCTTATGGTATACTACATTATATAAAAGCACTTTCATAAAAAGTGATTGTGTTGAAACAAATTGGAGGAATTGTGATGTTAGAACAAATTTTACTAGGTACCTATACTCGAAGAGCCAGCCAAGGCATTTATAAAATTGCATTAGATACGACACAAGGTCGTTTAACAGAAGCGACACTTTTGTTAGAAGAAACGAGTCCTACCTATCTTGCTCTGAGTCAAAAGGGCGAACTTTTTAGCGTCACTAGTGTTGACGGTGAAGGTGGCACTGCCGCTTATCAACCAGAAATGGACCATTTTAACTTATTGAATAAAGTAACTGAGGAAGGTGCGCCGCCATGTTATGTAGCTGTTGACGAAAACCGACAACTTGTCTATGCAGCAAATTATCACCAAGGTATCGTTCACGTGTATCGTATCTTAGAAGATGGTTCTTTGGAAGATGCTGACAAAGTGATTCATACAGAGCCAACTGGTCCTCATGAAAACCAAAACAATGCCCATGTTCATTACACAGATTTGACGCCTGATCAACGCTTAGTCGTCTGTGATCTAGGAACCGATCGTGTGTATACGTATAATGTTAGCTTAGATGGAAAGCTTTCTGAAATCGCTCAATTCGTGACTGAGCCAGGGACTGGTCCACGTCATTTAGTGTTCCACCCAACAAAATCATTGGCTTATTTATTTGGTGAATTAGATAGCACTGTTTCAGTTCTTTCATATGATGAAACAGATGGTTCTTTCACTGAATTACAAAAAGTTTCTACTTTACCTGCTGATTATGATGCGTTTAATGGTGGTGCTGCGATTCGTATTTCTTCTGATGGCCGTTTCCTTTATGCTTCAAACCGTGGCCATAACTCAATTGCTGTCTATGCTGTTTCAGAAAACGGCGAAGCAATTGAACGAATTCAATTAATTTCAACAGAAGGCGATATTCCAAGAGATTTCGATTTAGATCCTTCTGAAGATTTCATCGTTGTCGCTAATCAAGACTCTGATAACTTAACACTTTATCGTCGGAACCAAGAAACAGGCTTATTAGAAATGATTCAAAAAGATGTTGCCGTTCCCGAATGTGTTTGTGTTTTATTTGTATAATTAAGTTGACTATTTCCTTGGAAAATAACAGGAGGTCCGGACAGAAGCGTTTAACTCCGAGAAATAAGAAGGAATTTCCGAAAATTGTTCTTTAATTTTTGGAGAATTTCGGCTTATTTCCGAAGGAGTTGCTTCTGTTCCCGCCGTTTATCAGTTTTTGAGCGTGGAGCAAAAATCCAAAGTGATTTTTGTCCCACGCTCCCTGTTTTCTTATTTTAAACGATGGATTAGTTCTCCAATTCTTTAACGTATAAATAAAAAGAGCCAAAGTCTAAGCGATTCATTTGTAAAGATTCATGAATTTTTGTGAACCCTTTACTTTCGAAAAATCGAATCATTCTATGGTTTGTATGATTAGTTTGAGCATACATTTTACGTCTTCCTTCCCAGACTGCTCGTTTCTCCAATTCATGGAACAACAAACTGCCATAACCCTTGGCAATATAATTAGGCGAAGTTGCAAAGCGCTTTAACCAAACAAAGTCTTGTTCCTGCTCCATACAGAACGTTGCCATTGAAAAAATCATTTCTTCGTGCACTAGCAAATACAACCGTTTTTTTGTAATGTCTTCTTGGATATCTTCTTGAGAAGGGTAGTCCTTTGTCCACTGTGTAATGCCCACAACATCCATGTATGCCTTTACTTCTGTTAAAAATTGAAGAATCATCGGTAACTCTTTCTCATCAGCCACTCTAATTTTCATTGTTTATTCTCTTAATAAGGTAACAATAGAATCGACAAGACAATCACACTAATAATGCCAATGATGGTCGGTACACTCGTCCGTTTTAAAATTCTGATGGGACTAACTCCTACTGTTGATGCGACAATCATGACAACTGCTGCTACAGGAGAAATCGTTCTAGTTAAATTCGCGATCATCTGCATTGGCAAGGAAATTAAGATGCCATCAATCCCAGCTTTTTCGGCAATTCCAGGGATTAGTTCGATAACCGCATAAAACATTGCCAGTCCACCACCGCTTAAAATTCCAAAAAGGGTCGTTGCACCGCTGAAAATTAAGGTCGTGACAATTCCTGCTGAACTTGATGCTTCGACAGATGCCATAATACTATCAATAATTCCTAACGTTTGAATCGCAGACGTGAACAATGAACCGCCTACGACAAGCATCACAACTTGACTAAACCCTTGCCCCATTCCTTTAAACATCTCGACAGCCGTATCTTGAACCTTTTTAAAAGATTTCAAGCGAAGCGTCTCAACCAATACAGCAATGAAGAAAGAAATAAATGTAAGAACAAAAATATCCATCGTTATTCCTTTAATAAACATTCCTGCGATTCCCACTCCAACAATTAATAATAGCGGTAATATTGGCAATATTGCATAAAATTTAGGAACATCAAATTCTTTTTGTTTGCTTAAGCCTTCTTCATTTAATGAGACATAGGCAGCATCACCTTCTTTTTTATCGCAGTATTTTTGCCAGAAGTACTGTGCAACCGCAATGATTAATAACGATGGCAGCGAAATTTTGGCATTCCATACAACATAATTTAACACATCATAACCAAGGGTATTTGCGGCGATTACGTTATCCGCGCCTAAAGGTGTTGGCATGATAGTTGCCGTCATTGCAATCACACCTGCAGCAGTTAATGATGAAATCCCCATGCTGGCTAGCATCGGATATAATATAGACATTAAAATAATCGCTAAGCTTGATGCACTAGGAACTACTAGTGACATTAAATTTCCAATTAAAAAGACCACAGGGACAAATAACGATTTACGTTTAATCTTCATTAATGGTTTCACCAAAAAGTTGACAGCCATCTGATTGGCCCCGATTGCATTCATATAGCCTGAATAACCAAAAAGAATCATAATTACAATTCCTGCTGAACTCACTTGTGCAATAATTGTATCTTTAAACTTCAAGAAAATATCAAATAATCCAAAACCGGTTCCTTCTCCTGCAGGATAAATGGGATGTCCTAACATCCATGCACATGCAAGTAGAACAAGCGCACCAATAATTAAGCTGAGTGCGGGATGATAATTTTTTACAATCAAATAGGCTACAACAACTAAAACGACCAATACCAATAAACTTTCAATCATACTTATCCTCCTTCAGTTAATTAACCGCTTTCATTTTTTCGACAACCCATTTTTGAAAAGCTTCAACGTTTACATCTATACAGGCAACGGCATTCGTGTTTTTATGATACTTCATTTTTAAATCCGCAACAGTAGCTCCCGCAGCTGGACCTTCCAAAGCAACTTCAATGAACGTTTCAGTTGTCTCAAATAATTCTGGTGAAGTTAAATAAGCAATCGCACAGACATCATGCATTTTCAAACCTGTAGTTAAACTGCCGCCTCTATAATGACGGAAAAGACCATAAAACATTTCCCCCACTCTGCCAAGCGCTCTGATGGCTGTTACTTCATGATTCGTTAACACAGCTTGACTTGTAACATCTAATCCTACCATTGTTAGCGGGACACCTGATTGGAAAACAATTTGTGCAGCGTGTGGATCGACATACGTATTAAATTCGGCACTTGTATTTGTATTTCCCCTTGCTAATGAGCCTCCCATCATGACGATTTCTGCAATATTTTCTTTGACTTCTGGATAGAGGGTCAGTAACAAAGCAATATTCGTTAATGCAGCAATTGGAACAATGGTCAAAGGAACATCACTAGACAGAATTTCTTTTCGCATAGCTTCCACTGCATGAATATCTAAACACGTAGAGATAGGTTGCGGAAACTCAAAGCCATCCATGCCATTCTCCCCATGAATCTCAGCAGAATCTTCCAATTGAATAAGTAACGGACAATTACACCCCTTGGCTACAGGAACCTTTTTCCCAAAAAAATCGACAAGTTTCAAGGCATTATTTGTTGTTTTTTCTACATCTACATTCCCTGCAACCGTCGTTATTAAGCGAACTTCTAGGTTAGGATGATTCAGTGCAATCGCTAAAGCTACAGCATCATCAATTCCTGGGTCCGTATCAATAATGATCGGTCTTTTCTTTGTATCCATTTTTCTTCCTCCATTCACATTTAGGAAAAACATTTCCGGAAACGTTTTCTTAATTTGAGATTAACAGCGCTTTCATTAAAAGTCAAGCAGAATTTCTAAATAATAAATAATTAGGCTTTTTCTTGACTTTCTGCTTTTAGAATGCTTACTATAAAAAAGAGTTCAGTGAAAGGACGAAAATGATGAATATTAAAGATATTGCAAAATTAGCTGGCGTTTCCGCTTCAACTGTATCCAAAATTATAAATAATAAAGATCAAACTATTAGTAAAGAAACCCGTGAGCGTGTCTTAAAAATCGTTCGAGATTACAACTACACACCTTACTCAGCAAATCTCGTCACAAATAGTACTACAAAAACCTTCGTGTTATTATTAAATAGCCATGAAACTTTTGAGGCTTGGGTTACGAGCTTTATTGATAAAGCTCAAGAAAATGGCTATAACTGCTTGATTTTAAATAGTCACGGTAGTTTAGAACAAGAACTGAAAAATATTACCTCGCCAACTTTAAAACAAGCCAGTGGCATTATTTGGGACCCAATCAATGAAAACAGTAAACAATACGCGAAATTTATAGAAGAATTAACGATTCCTTACTATTTCGTCAATCACTCAACTAACGAATTACCTTCTCTAGCGGGGCTTTATGAAGAAGCTAGTTATGTTTTAACCCAAGAATTATTACAGAATAACCATAAAAAAATTAGTTATTTCGTCACTAACCCAAAATATAAAGAAGCAATTATTGCAGGCTATAAAAAAGCCTTATTTGATGTCAATTTACCCTTTAGTAAAGAAAATATTTTAACTACTATCCCTGCTGATTTCAGTAATCAGCTTATCACAGATGGGATTACGGGTATCCTTACTGATGACTATACCCAGGCTGTTTTTTTGGAACAGCTTTTAAAGCAGAGCGGTTTGCGAACCCCCGATAATTACTCTTTACTCGCAATTAAGCGAAAAATTGATCGTTCATTTTTACCTGATCATATTTCTTCCGTCTTATTAGATACAGAGACGTTTGGCAGCCAGTTAGCCTTATCATTGCTTAACAAACGCAAAGAAAAAACAGCCTTGATTAATGAGGCTGAAAAATTGGTGCTAGATCACAAAAATACATTAGGCATGTCTAGTGTTAATCCACATAGCAAAATGATTGTAGTGGGTAGTTTAAACGTTGATAATTATCTGTATTCAACAAATTTACCACATAACGGCAAAACAAATTTTCTGTCTAGCTATGCTAAATTCCCCGGCGGAAAAGGATTAAATCAAGCTGTTGGCTTAACCAAACTGGGGCATCAGGCCACCTTAATTGGTTGTTTAGGCTCAGACACAGATGCGAATTACTTATATAAAGAATTAGAAAAATACCACGTTACGACAGATGGTATCACACGTATTCAAGATACTGAGACTGGTCAAGCTTATATTTATGTTGAGACAAGCGGCGACTCCATGATTTCAATCTTACCTGGTGCAAACACAGCGCTTACACCTAAAAAAATCGCACAGCAAAAACACCTATTTATGGATGCCAGTTTTTGTCTCATTCAAACAGAAATTCCTTTGTCTGCTGTAGAAAAGGCTTGTGAAATCGCCCAACATTCAGGGGTACCGATTATTTTAAAACCAGCTGCTATTCATCATATTCCAGTGAATATACTAGAAAAGGTTGATTTTTTCATTCCCAATGAAGATGAATTATTGGAACTTCAACCAGATACTGGTACATTAGAAGAGAAAGCGGCGTACTTCTTAGAAACGGGCGTAAAAAATGTCATTGTTACTTTAGGAAAAAAAGGCGTGTTATTAAAAACACACCAAGTGTGCCACTATTTTCCTGCAACAGAAAATATAGCTGTGGATAGCACTGGTGCCAGTGACAGCTTTATCAGCGCGCTCGCCTCCTATCTTTCGAAAGGTTATCCGACTGAAGCAGCCATTCAAATAGCAATTCAGGCTGCAGGATTTTCAGTTTCTAAAGAAGGGGTGATTGATTCTTTAGTTGATCACGTCACTTTGGAAAATTATTTGATAAAAAAAGAACCCGCTCTTTTTGCTCATCGTAACACCTGTGTCGACTGACACAGGTGTTTTCCTGCTGAATATCTTGTTATTTTCTCATAAACCAATGAGAATTGTTCTTTTTTATTACAATTTATTAGGCGAACTATTATAATAAAAGAGAAGTTATTACTAAGGAGTGAGTCTCATCAAAACACAAGATGCCATAAAAACATTTTTACTTTCAAAGAAAACACAAAAAAAATTGGCTGTCTTTTTATACTTAGCAAAACAAACAAACCTTGATTTATCTAGTGTTGCCCGAAAATTCGATCTTTCTACTAAAAATTTATCAATTTATCTTCGTGAAATTCAAGAAGACTTAGCAACCCTTCCTGAAAATACCTTAGAGATTCAGATACATCACGGAAAAATTTCATTACATACGACTTCCAATGATTTTCTTTCCCACTATTTTTTATTATTTAATTATTACTGCGTCCATTCTACTGACTTCATTCTTTTTCAAGCAATTATCAAAAAAGAAAACAATTCTGTCTGGAAAGTGAGTCAAGAAACTAATTTTAGCTCATCTTACATTTACAAACGGTTAAATAACATTAATAAACTATTTGGTTTGTATGGAATTTCCGTCCATTTTTCCCCCTCGGCGAGTAAAGTGATTACAGGTTCTGAATTTCAAGTCCTATATGCTTTTCTTGATGTCTACTGGACCATCTTTTTAAATACCTTAGCCTTACCACGTTATACCTCTACTTATTTTGAAGATATACTGACGCAGCATATTAAACCAGAAATTCTTGAACGCTTGGAACACGCTTCTCTACTAAAATTAAATTTACTTTTACACATCGCAAAATATCGCTTTCCATATACTTGTGAAGATGATCTCCAAAAAGAATTTGAAGAACATCCTTATTTAAGGCTTTTCTCAGACTCAAAACAAACTATTTTTTGTTCCCAATCAAATTTTTCAGAAGATCAACAGCGGGTTGTAGATATCATTGCACCCATTGCCATTGATAATTTTGATTCAGCAAAACGAGCCAAAGATTTACTGGCTGCTCTAAATGAAATTTCTTGCCCAGAATATTTCTACGTTGATTCTTTATTAACCAATTTTTGCGAAGTTTTTCAAATTCCAAAAATGCGTGAATTTGATCGTCATTACTTCTTACTTATTTTATTTAAAAATATTATCTATAACCAATTATTTATTTCACAGCAACCAAATACCGCAATTCTAGATTTTTTAGTCAATAAAAATAGTACTTATCAAAAAGATTTACAGAAAGAAATTTATGCTTTTTATCAAAATTTTTCAGCGCATTCCTCTTATCAGTTAAGATTTAAGGATCAGGAGAACCCAATTTGGACATGTGAATTGTTGTTACGAATTTATAAGCACTATAGTCCCCGCAAAAAAATTAAAATTGGTGTTGCATATTCTCGCGATTTTTACATTGCTAGCTTTATTATGATGAAAATCAAGCAAGCATTTAGTGAGGATATTATTTTTGAACGAACCGATTTTTCTAGTTGTGATATTGTGATTACTGACTATCCCTTATTTGATTTACCAAAAGAAATAGACCGAATTTACATTTTAGAAGAAGAATTAACCCGAGAAGATTGGGAACTAATTTTCAGTAAAATAAGTATCGCCATTTTTGATTTGCAATATTAAAACAAACACCACAAGCGCTAACTTGTCTCACCAACCATAATGAAAACAAGCGACCTACAAACCACTTCTGCCAGTTTTAGTCTGACAGAAAATAGTTTGTAGGTCGCTTGTATATTGCTGTTCTTTTCTACGTTACCTTCAAAGACAATCTAGTAAGTGGGTACACGTCGTACTTCAGTCCTTAAAGTGCTACGCTTCCACCGCTGATCAGTTTATAAGCCTGAGACAAAAATCCAAAGTGATTTTTGTCTCAGGCTCTTACATTTTTTCAACAAAGGTATTGCTAGGCGCTACTTGAAGCTGAAAACTATTTTCTCTATCGAGATTCCTCATCAGTAGACTCAAATTTAAAACTTTTTTCTATAAAAGCGACTTCTTTTGCGTATGTTTTTACAAAAGAAGAATAGTCTTTGGGATCTTTGACCTTTTCCAATTGGTCAACAGAGACTTCTAATTCAAATCCTGTTCCATCTTTAAAGAGATAATATTTTGAGATGTCTGTATATCCTTGATTCCGTTTTAAAATATAGCCGGTTTGTACATCAGCAATTTTATCAATTGGGTATGCTTTGATAAACTCTTTACTTGTATCCAAATAATCAGAAAGACTGTTGACAAGATTGCCAGAAAGGTACATACCTGCCGATGTATAATAGTCTCTTTTTTCATAAAAACTGATATTGCCTAGATATTTTGTATCTGGATACTCCTCTGTAGAAGGTAAAATTAAAAAGTTCTTTCCGCCACTGGTTTCAATATCGGCATCGCCGATAATTTCTATTTGGTAGCCTTGATTAAATAAAAGTTTATTTTCTTCTATTGTGACTTTTAGTGGTTTTTCTAAATCAACAGGTCCAGTTGTGGTAAGTCCAGCTTCTTTTAAAGGATAAACATCTTCTGATGAAGCGGAGTAATCCCAATAATCATCTTTCTCCGCAAGATCAATATATACTATAAAGCCAATTGCTACAGCAATGCCTATCCAAATAATTTTTTTGTTCTTTTTTTGTTTTTTCTTTTTTTTCGTCTGTGGTTTTACCACTTTTTTATTTGGGTTAGGAAGTTGCTTTACTGTGTCTGTTCTTGTGACAGGAAAAAACGACCATTTTGGCTTTTGAAAAAGCGCATCATATGTATCATAAAAATTCTTTTGTTTAGCCATTTTTTCTCTCCACTAATTTTTTTGATAAGGCAATTTCCTCAGATGCTTCGGAGACTAATTTTTCGTAATCATCTGTGATACTTTCCGACAACACTCGTATGGTACTTAAGATACCATTGGTTGCAAGGGTTATTTCTTCTGTTGACAATTTATCTTCTTTAATGCTTAAAAACCGTTCTGATGCTCGTAAAATCTCTGGTACCTTATGATATAAAAAATCACTAAAATGAGTAATTGCTTCTGGATACTTCACTAAGTGTTTAAAGATGCCCTTAGCGGAAGCAACACCCAGTTCTACTTGTTCAATTTTTTTTTAATTTCGTGACTTATTCGTTAGTTCGTTTAAATAAATAATTTGTTTTTTTAATTCGTCCATAATTCTTTGATACATCTCTAGGTCACTGTCCGTTAGATGGTGCGTCGTTTGATATTTTTTTAGATTTTTTTTATAACGGAAATACGTACGACCATTTCTATAAATAACCCAACCGATGTACCCAGCGCCCACTAACAAAACCATTATCCCATTCAAATCATGTACTCCTTTTTAAATTAGTATATATTACTGAACACATTGTCCAGCTTAAAATTGACAAATAAGTATGAAATGTTACTCCCCAATTACTTGTGCACTTTTATTGTATCATATAGGAAAATTGTTCTGTTCCGCATTTGGACAAATTGTCTAAATGTCTAACGAAATCTTTTTTGGTTTAATATGTAGCAAAAAACACTTGCAAGAATTGATTACTTCTCACAAGCGTTTTTTATTGTCTAAAACAACTATTTACATTTCATTTTATTAAATAGTGAATAAATAAATTACTGCAGCTAATGAAGCACCTAAGATAGGTCCCACAATTGGCACCCAAGAATAAGCCCAATCAGAATCACCTTTTGTTTTCACAGGAATAATTTGGTGCGCTAAACGAGGTCCTAAATCACGTGCAGGGTTAATTGCATAACCTGTAGGTCCGCCTAATGATAGACCTAGTCCTAAGACCAAAATCCCAACAAGCATTGGGTTAATGCCAGCCGCTAAGTCGTTTTGAGAAAAGGCTAGTAAGCCAAAAACCAAGACAAATGTGCCGATAATTTCTGTTAAAACATTGGCTGGATAGTTACGGACAGCTGGACCAGTAGCGAAGGTTCCTAAAATAGCACCTTTGTCTTCTGTAATGTTCCAATGGGGTAAATAAGCTAACCAGACAACTAAACCACCAATAAAACCGCCTAGGACTTGAGCTACGATATAAGGTAAAACCATGCCCCATTCAAAGTTTCCAGTAATTGCCATCGCAACTGTTACAGCAGGATTTAAATGCGCTGGACTCATATACCCAGACATGTAAACAGCTAATGTAACAGCAGCGCCCCAACCTAAAGCAATAACGACCCAACCAGAAGCAAAGGCTTTGCTTTTCTTCAAGTTAACTGCGGCACAGACGCCATCCCCTAGTAAAACTAAAATCATTGTTCCGAAAAATTCACCGAATAATTGTGTCATCATCGAAGTTCCCATTTTTTTCACCCTACTTTCAAATTTTTTAAATCTGATTCTTCAATTACTTTTTCTAATGTTTCAATGTGTCGTGCTCTTTCTTCCGCTGTCCATTGATAATGCTGTGCCATTTCTTCAATGACTCCCGCTTTCACTTGGTCCAAACGATCACGCATAAATAATAAGTGGTTGGTCCGTCGCAATAAAAAGTCGACGGGTGTTAAAGCCATTTCTTCTTCCATCGCATAGTTTAAAGAGACAGTTTCTGTTAAGGTTAAACCAGGAATTACTTTGGCATCATCAATCATTTCAAAAACAGTTGGTACGTTGGAGCCATATAAATGAGCTAAGTATAGTGCATCCTTTTCACTTAACCCTTTAGATACGCCATGTTTTGCCAACGCTTCTAATTCTTCGTCTACCGTTGCAGGGTTCAATTTCCCGCCTGAAACTGGATAGTTTTTAGAATCAATTAAGGTGAATTCTTTCTGGTATTCTTCTGCTAAGATGGTTTGAATCATTTTCATCGCACCTTCTGCCATTTTACGATAATCTGTTAATTTCCCACCAGCCAAAGTGAGCAAGCCATCCGCTGATCTTTCCAATGAGCTGCCTCGAGAGACAGCTGAAGGATTGACTTTATTTTCCACCAAACTGTCTTCTAGATGGTTTAGGACTTCTTCAATTTCTCGTTTATCTGTTTGGTTTTTTTGGTATCTGTCAACGACATCAATGACTTCATCAATACTTTTATCTGAAAGTTTGCCATTGTTTCCCCCGTTATAATCTGAGCCACCGTTAGCAGAAATTAAAGGTCGTAAGCCAGCCCAGCTGGCTTCAATATCATCAATTGTCAATTGTACCTCTGGATAACGATTATTGACTACTTCCAATAGGTAATCCACATCACTTTGTTCTACTGTTGGATGTTGAAAGTCTCCATGGTAATCTGTATCCGTCGTCCCAAAATATGTTTTTTCTTCTCTTGGAACAACGAAGACCATGCGGCCATCTTGTTTACCTGTATCAAAATACGTTGGTTGAGGAACATTTAAACGGCTTTTGTCGACAACTAAATGAACCCCTTTGGTTGGACGCATTTGTGGTGTAAATGAATCATTTTTGTCTAAGCCTCTTAATTTATCTGACCAAGGACCAGTAGTATTAATCACAACATCTGCGTGAATCTCAAACTGTTCGTCAGTTAGTAGGTCCTTTGCTTGAATGCCAGTAATTTTCCCTTCATCATTGTATAAAAAGCCAACCGCTTGAACCCGACTCACAGCATGTGCCCCGTCAGCTACTGCTTGTTTAATATTTTCAATAACTAAACGAGCATCATTATTTCGGTAATCTAAATAAACACCGCCACCTTGTAAACCTTCACTTTTTAGTTGTGGCTCACGTGCCAAAACCTCTTCTTTTGTTAACAAATAGTTGGCGTACTTGGTACCTGTTACATCAGCTAACTGATCATATAAATCCATTGCTATTTTGACAGAAAATAGATTAAATGTTGCATTTGGCTCATCATAAATCGGCAATAACATGGGATCCGCTTTAGGGATGTGTGGCGCAATGGATTGAACGACGGCTCGTTCTTTCACTGTATCTGCTACCACCTCCACGTCAAACGTTTTCAAATAGCGGATACCACCATGAACTAATTTGGTTGATCGTGAAGAGGTGCCCTCTGCGAAATCCTGCATTTCAATTAACCCTGTCTTCATTTTAGCGGCACTGGCTTGCAGGGCAACGCCTGCGCCAGTAATGCCACCACCAATAATTAAGACATCTAAGTGTTGTGTTTTTAAAGCGTCGATTGATTGTCGGCGTGTTTCTATTGAGAAAGTCATAGAAAATTCCCCTTTTCCATTTACTTATTTTTACGTTTGAATTGTTGGGTAGCTGCTACTGCTTGTTGCCAACCTTCATATAAATCTTCTCGTTCTTCTTCCGCCATAATTGGTTCAAATTGTTGTCCTTCTTCTTGGAATGCTTTGATTTCTTCTAAGTCTTTCCAGAAGCCAACCGCTAAGCCCGCCAAGAAAGCTGCGCCTAAGGCCGTTGTTTCTAAGTTATGGGCTCTTTGAACAGCAGTGTTTAAAATATCTGCTTGGAATTGCATCAAGAAATCATTGTTTGCTGCTCCACCGTCTACTTTTAAGACAGGAATGTCTATGCCTGTATCTTCTTTCATCGTGTCAATAATGTCACGAACTTGATACGCAACTGCTTGAAGTGTCGCTTTGACAAAATCTTCTCTCGTGGTACCGCGTGTTAATCCAAAGACAGCCCCACGCGCTTGTGAATCCCAATATGGTGCGCCCAAACCAGTGAATGCAGGAACCACATAAACTTCATTGTGCCCTGTTGACGCTTTGGCTACTGCTTCAGATTCCGCAGCCGTTTGCAACATTTTTAAGCCATCTCGTAACCATTGAATCGCTGAACCAGCCACGAAGATACTTCCTTCCAAGGCATAATATACTTTGCCGTTAATGCCATAGCCAATAGTGGTAAGCAGATTATTTTTAGAAAGTTGAGGTTCTTCGCCAGTGTTCATGACAATAAATGAGCCTGTTCCATAGGTATTTTTAACCATCCCAGGTTCAAAGGCCATTTGACCAAATAAAGCGGCTTGTTGGTCACCAGCCATCCCAGCGATAGGAACTTCACTTCCGTAAAAATGGTAATTTTTTGTTAATCCATACACTTCAGAGTTCGAAACGACTTTCGGTAACATCACTCGTGGGATATTTAAAAGATCCAAAATTTCTTGATCCCAATCTAAATCATGGATATTAAACAACATCGTCCGACTTGCATTTGAATAATCAGTGACATGAGTATCTCCCGTTAATTTCCAAACGAGCCAAGTGTCAATTGTCCCAAACATCAATTCTCCATTTTCTGCACGTTCTTGCGCACCTTCTACGTGATCTAAGATCCAACGAACCTTCGTTGCTGAGAAATAAGCATCAATGATTAACCCAGTTTTTTCATGAATCATTTCGCTGTAGCCATCTTCTTTTAGTTGATCAGCAATGGGTGTCGTTTGGCGTGATTGCCAAACAATTGCGTTATAAATGGGTAACCCAGTTGCTTTGTCCCAAACAACGGTTGTTTCCCGTTGGTTTGTAATCCCAATTCCGGCAATATCCGTTGGTTTCACTCCTGACTCAATTAAAGAACCTGCAATAACGGATTGAACAGAATTCCAAATTTCATTGGCATTATGTTCCACCCAGCCTGCATTAGGAAAATATTGAGTAAATTCCTTTTGTGAACTACCAATTTTGTTTCCTTTTTTATCAAAAATAATTGCACGAGAACTAGTCGTTCCTTGATCAATCGCCATAATGTATTTTTCTTCTGCCATGATAATTCCTCCTAAACGTTTTTGAAATCGTTTTCTTTATGTCCCTATCTTACAAACAAAAGAATAACTAAACATGTCAAAAACTTTTTTTATTTTAAAAAAATTGAAAGGATTTCTACTAAAACCAACAAAGACAACGCTTTCAATAATACTTTTATTATCTCTAATTTTTCAATAAAAAGAAACATTTTTGTTTAAAAAAGCCTAATTTTCGACTTTTAGTTGTAAAAAGGCTGGTGCGAGGATCAGACAATTTCCGTCACACCAACCTTTTGTTTATTTCTCCCGCAAGGTGCGTATTTTCTTTTTTAATTGTTGCACATCATAGGTCGAACTTAATTCTGACAAAACATAGACTTCCGGTGTTCCTTGATAGCTCGTTTGCTGATAATTGGTCACAATTAAATCATATGTTTGTTCAGGCTGATACCTCTCCACCAGCGTGCCATTCATATTTTTAAGACTAAGCATTAATACTTGTGTTAACGCCGCTTGATAAAGAGCATCCATTGCTAAATGAATTCCAATTTTTATTTCACCAATCATTTTAAATTCAATTAATGCCAACACGCTTAAATATTTGACCAGAGAAAGTTCATGCAAACTATCTCCTGGTTGATACGTTTCATCAAAACAAGCTAAAGCTTTTTCTAATAACGTTGTTGAAAAAGAAGCTAATTCCCGACTAGATAATTGCTGTTCTTTTTCCCAGATATGAGCCCGATCAAAGACTTCCAATTCTCCTTTAAAAAAATACAGTTTTCCATGAATTTGTGAAAAATAGTAAGCCATGGTTTTCTCAAGAGTAGGTTCAAATTTATGGGGCCGATAATACAAGACCACATTTTCCAAGATAAACGTATCAGCTAAAGAAACAGCGGAACGACGTCCCCGAATTAAGGAATATTCATCAAAAGCTGATTCTGGTAAGACCGACATTGTGATTAGAAAAACAAAATGAATCATGCTTTCTCCTTCGTCTAATTCTAATGAATAGCGACTAGAAAAACGGAAAAACAATTGTCGAACTTGCTTAAATAACGGATCTTCTTTAAAATCAATCATTTTCTTTCTCAATTGTTGATATTTTTTTGAAGTGACCGCTAGGCGCTTTTTCGTAATACTCAACCAAAGGCTAACTTTTAACGCATTATGTTCATTAAAAGTAAAACCTAAGCCAGTCTCAATCCCTTCAATTATCCGTTTATTTAACGGGGACATCGTTTTTTTCTGGTGTGTTTCATAGGGAGTAATATACCAATACAACTGAAAGTAAAAGTAACGAATCTGCAATTCTTCTCCCTGTAGTTGTCCATTTTTTATTTGCAAATCAAAGGCGGCTAACAATTGATTGAGTTCCTTAATCTTTCGAAATAAAGAAGACTCACTAATCATAAATTTAGTCGTTAATTGAACAATAGAAAACTCTTTATTACGATATAAATAATCTAAAAGTTGAAATTTAAGAGACTCTTTTACAAATGCTTCAATTAAATGATTCAACGAAAAAAAATCCGATAAGGTGATTGATAGCTGTTGGCCATCATAAGTAAGCTGACAATCCTGTCCAAAAGGTTTCAAAAAATAATGTAAATCCTCTAAGTCTTTTTCAAAGGAGGCTTTTGTGACCGCTAAAAATGCTGTTAAATCAGAGACTGAGCAGGTGCCGCCTGCTAAGATGGTTTGTTGCACCGTTAATAATTGTCGCATCGCTTTCTTTTCTAATAACGTCTCAACTTTCATCGTTCTCTCTCCAATAAGCCGAAGCACCCATCAAATTTGTAATATCATAAATATTGGTTAAGGAAGGTTGATAAAAATAATCTTTTTGTAATAGGTCTGTCAGTGTCTGACCTGTTTGGATACTTAATGCTAACGTATTTATTTTTTCTAAACAATTGTTTTTTGAACAAAGCTGTGCCCCAAGGACCCGTTGTGTCACTTTATCATAGATTAATTTGCCTAAAATTTCTGTCCCATGTTGTAGAGGCGGCGCTGGCTGTCTAACAATTACGGAAGCAAGTGTTTGCGGAAAAAATAAACCTTCCGTTTCGGTTAGACCTGTACTAGCAAGGTAATAGTCCCCCACTTTTGTTCCCATTGTTCGCAAAGAGCCAATGAATCGGTGTGTTTTTTCTTCTAAATTGTTGGCGACTACTAAGCCAGTTCGTACCGCATTGTTCACTAACGGAGCATAAAAAGTTTCCGCGACTGGTTCATTCATAACTGAAATGCAATCTCCGATGGCAAAAACATTCGGCACTGAAGTTTGTAAATAAGCATCCACCGCGATTGTCTGATCCAGATTTCGTTGAATTTTTTTATCTAAATAGGCTAATTGAGGATGTAAGTTTAAAGCAAAAATCCCACTGTCACAAGAAATTTCCTGCTCGCTTGTTTCAAGAACAATACCATTTGCTGTTTCTTCAATTCCTAGGACCGTTTCTTCAAAATGGAAAATTACTGCTTGTTTTTCCAAAGATTTTTGAACTTCTGCGACCATTTCTTTATCAAAATATTTAGGCAATAGATTTTCCAAGCTTTCAAAGACATGGACCGTTTTCTTCATTTTCACAAGAAAATCAATAGCTTCCATTCCAATGGGTCCTGCACCAATGACGGCTACTGTCTGGCTCTTTTCCAGTAATGGAACAGCCGCTAAAGCACCTGATAAAAATTTATATTTGAGTAGTTTTTCTGTTTGACTACCACGAATTTGCGTGGAAAACTGGCTCGCGCCTGTCGCTAAAATCAATTTATCATAAGAATACCACTGTTGCTCTTCCTTTTGTGCCCAAGCAATCAATTGGTTCTCAACATCCATTGCCACGACTTCTCTATTTAAAAGCAACTGAATCTTTTGACGACGTAATTCCTCTTCCGTTATGTAACGTGCTTCGTGTAATTCATTGATGGTATGATTAAAATACGCACTTAAGCCACCAGATAAATACCCCACTGTTGCTTGTTTGTCAATTAAAGAAATTTCTGCTTGGGGATATTTTTTCCTTGAAGCAATTGCTGCGGAAATACCTGCGAATGATGCACCAATAATCACAATTTTCATTTGTTTCCTCCTCTGTCAGGACCTATTATACTTCTCTCAGTTTATCATGATTAAAAAGAATGCTAAAGCAACAACTATAGTTTTCCCTTAAAATAATTATTTTTGCTGAGCGCATTGCTTTTCAAGCACTTTCATTTTCATTTATAATAAATGTTACTACTGTTTGAGGAGGAGTTTTCATGTCTGCAACAAAAGAGCAATTGGAACTATTTTTATTTTATTTATCTGAAACCCATACAAAAAGTTTATCTTTACATGACTTAGTTACAAGTCGACCACGCCCAGAAGAAGCGCGTATTTTATTAAATATTAACGAGGTTTTTACTTACTATCATAGCGCTCGTGTTCTCTACACAAGTGTTCCTGCTCTTGAAAACAACAAGTCTGAGCCTTTTTTCCAAGCCTTCGAAAATTTTTATTTTGAATTAAAACAACATTTTTTCAATGAAGAAGATGAAACCAATCAATTGAATGAACGTCTAGAGGAAATGAAAGTTGCCTTTGAACAATTGACGGATGACTACAATGTTCTATAATAGAAGAGAACAATTCGTTGAGAAGGGGTCCTTATGAAGCAAGAAGAAGTGATTGAACGTTTAAAAGAAGAACTAAATTTGCCATTTTTTAATGGTACGCTAGAAGAAAAGAACTATTCTGAAGCAGATTATCAACAAATCAAGAAAGAGTTAATTCAATACTTTGATGATTATGTGCGAAATGTTGAAAATTAACAAGCTAAAACAACCTTTGATTTTAATAAAATCAAAGGTTGTTTTATTATTAAATAAAAAAAATAACAAAAAAAACCACCGGCAGTTTTGCCGATGGAAAAGGAGTATTTACTCAATAAGAGTAAAATGAAAAATAAAAAGGTTGTTGTTGGTATGAATTAATAATACAATACACTTTCTCTTTTGTCCATAAAAAAGACATGAAAAAAATATTAAATTCGTTAGTTATTTTTATTAGTTTTTTATTTTTTCAAAAGAATGTTGCTCATTCGCGTAATGGCAAAGGTTAATTCATCCGTTGCTTGATCCTGCTTTTCCTCTGAAGTATTAAATAAATCTGCATCAATACCTGTTTCTGGATCTGTTGCTAAAATCATTTCATTGCATCCTGCTACATATTCTGTATAAGCATGTTGAAATTTTTTGTGAATACCAAGTACTTGTGGTGTTGGTTTTAATGTTCCGACTTTTTTGAGCATTAATTCATATTTTTCAGTACCTTCTTTAAATTTTGCTTGAATTTCTGCAATTCGTTCGGCTGTTAAATCATTCACTTTATTCTTATCGATCGCTTGACGAACTTCTTCGTAATATGGATTCATGACTTCGCCAATATCTTCTGTTGTTTTAACGATATCATTAATTGTTTGAACGTAAAATCCTAAATTTGGTCTCATAACCATCCCTCTTTTCCCTTTTCTCTTTCACTCCATTTTACACTTTTTCTATTCCATCTGACAAGTGGCACTTTTTCAGTCTTTATTCTTTTGATTTTTAACAGAGAAAACATAGTGAGGCATCGTTTTGCCACGATATGTTTTAATGTATCGATCCCTAACAAGCATCTGGTTTCGAATAGCGACATTCATAGAGGCTACGTTCGTATCACGAATCGTTGAAATAACTTCTGGAAAATTTAATACATCGAATGCGTACTGTTTTGTCGCTGCGGCAGCTTCAATCGCATACCCTTTGTGCCATTCTTTCACACATAAATGATAACCAATTTCTGGATAGCTCTTACCTTTTACTAATTGATTGGTGAGACCACACTCGCCGATGACTTCGCCTGTTCGTTTCTTCTCTAACGCCCATAAGCCGTAGCCGTATTCTTGATAGGACTGTAAGTTCCACTTTAGCCAGTTTGCGACCTCTTCATCAGAAAAAGCGTGTTCATAAGCATACATCACATTTTCATCTTGCAAAAATTTTTTCAATTCCACTTCATCTTTCGACTGCCATTCTCTGACAATAAGTCGTTGTGTTTCGAAAATAATTTTCCGTTTCAAGCCCTTTCACTCCTTACATAAAGAAAAATTGACTGGTTTAAGTACCAGCCAATTTTCTTTTCTTATTTATTAAGCACCTTTACCTGCTTTACGTTGGAAGAACTTCACAATTTCCACAATTGGGATGATAGCAAAAGAAGTACCTGCTACAATTGCCCATTGATATGCATCTAAATGTGTGACGCTGAATAAATCATTAAATCCTGGAATAACAATCGTTGCAGCTAATAGCAAGAACGAAACAAGAATCCCATAGTTAAATGATTTGTTGCGGAATAAGCCAACTTTGAAAATTGATTGATAAATCGACTTCACATTAAAGGCATGGAACAATTGAATTAATCCCAAAGTAGCGAAGGCCATGGTTAAAGCATCGCCGTGTTGTAAATCATACAACGCTTGCGCCGATAAGTTTGTGTTAGCTGCGGTATGTGCTGGGAACATAATTGACATTTTGTACACAATCAAAGTCAATGCCCCTTGCGTAATCCCTTGATAAACAACACTGCTTAAAACGCCGCCAGAGAAGAAGTTCGATTTTTTACCACGAGGTTCATGGCTCATCACATCACGTTCTGCTGGTTCCACACCTAACGCAATCGCTGGGAAAGTATCTGTTACTAAGTTAATCCACAATAAGTGAACAGGTAACAAGGTATCCCAATTGAGCATTGTTGCAATAAACAAGGTTAATACTTCCCCTAAGTTAGCTGAAAGTAAATATTGAATCGTTTTTTGGATATTTGAGAAGACTTTACGTCCTTCTTCTACCGCTACAATAATTGTTGAAAAGTTATCATCGGCAAGGACCATATCTGAAGCACCTTTTGATACTTCTGTTCCGGTAATTCCCATACCAATCCCGATGTCAGCAGCTTTTAAGGCTGGGGCATCATTTACGCCATCACCAGTCATAGCAACCACTTTTCCTTCTTGTTGCCACGCTTTAACAATCCGAACCTTGTGTTCTGGTGAAACACGAGCATAGACAGAGTAGTGTCCCACGACTTGTGCGAATTTTTCATCTGACAATTCATTTAATTCAGCGCCTGTAATGACTGCATCGTCGTCGCCTTCTTTGATGATGCCTAAACGTGCCGCAATTGCTTCTGCTGTATCACGGTGGTCACCCGTAATCATAATTGGACGAATACCCGCTTCTTTCGCGACTTTTACAGCATCTGCAGCTTCTTTTCTTTCTGGGTCAATCATACCGACTAAACCAGTAAATGTTAAATCTTTTTCCACAAGTTCAGAACTCATTTCGGCTGGAATCGTCTCAACATATTTATAAGCCATTCCTAAAACACGTAAGGCTTGTTTCGCTAATGAGGTGTTTGTTTTCAAAATTTCTTGACGTTTTGTTTCATCTAATGGACTTGTTTCTCCATTTGATAAGATTTCCGTACAACGTTTCAATAATTCATCTGGTGCACCTTTGACAGAAACTAGGAAGCCACCTGTTTTTAATTCATGAACAGTAGTCATTAATTTACGATCAGAGTCAAAAGGAATCTCTGCCACACGAGGTTCAGCTGCTACTTTTTCGGTTACATTAAACGCATGATCTAAACCAAATTGTACTAAGGCAGTTTCTGTTGGGTCACCAATTAATGAACCATCTTGAGCGATTTTTGTATCATTCGTAAAGTTCATGATTTTTAAAGCCATATTATCGGCAGGGATTTCTGTGGAAGCAGATAAAACTTGACCATCTGTATACAACGCTTCAACGGTCATTTGATTTAAGGTTAACGTACCTGTTTTATCTGAACAGATAATATCTGTACTTCCTAATGTTTCAACGGCTGGTAACTTACGGACAATCGCATTTTTCTTGGCCATTTTTTGGGTACCTAAAGCCAAAATAATCGTGACAATCGCTGGTAATCCTTCTGGAATTGCCGCTACAGCTAACGAAATTGACGTTAATAACATGTCAATCCATGAACGACCATTCATCATTCCTACCACAAACATCACCGCTGCAATGACTAAAATGGCAATTGTTAACATTTTACCCAATTGGTTTAAGTTTTGTTTTAAAGGCGTTTCCGTTTCTTGTTCGCTTGCTAGCATGCCAGCAATTTTACCGACTTCTGTATTCATTCCTGTGCCAACCACAACGCCAAGACCACGTCCATACGTCACATTACTATTGGAATAAGCCATATTGATTCGGTCACCGATACCAATATCGGTTCCCTCTAAGATGGTTACTTCTTTTTCAACTGGAACAGATTCACCGGTTAACGCTGCTTCTTCAATTTTTAAGCTATTCGCTTCCAATAAACGTAAATCAGCTGGAACGACATCCCCTGCTTCTAATAAAACAATGTCGCCTGGTACTAATTCATCACTTTTAACAGTAATGACGTGTCCATCACGGCGAACATTCGCATTTGGTGAAGACATTTCTTTTAATGCTTCAATGGCTTGTTCCGCTTTGGCTTCTTGAATGACCCCAAAGATGGCGTTCAAGATAACAACCACTAAGATGATAATCGAGTCTACCACATCATGGGAAAAGACGGCTGAAATGACCGCTGCCGCTAATAAAACAATAATCATAAAATCTTTGAATTGCTCAAAGAATTTCACGGCAAGTGATTTTTTCTTCCCTTCATCTAGCACATTTTCCCCGTACGTTTCTAAACGCTTTTGAGCCTCCTGTGCACTTAATCCATCAGTTGTTGTGTTCATTTTCTCCAAAACAACTGTGTCGTCTTGTGCGTAAAACGCTTCAGACAATTGTGTTTTCTTTTCTTCTGACATGTTCTTCCTCCTCTATTTTTTGCAGCATCCTTCAAGTACTATTTTACATTTCATCAAAAATAAATGAAAAAAAATAGACTTGTGTATGCTACTTCGTCGAACATACATAAGTCTCACCGTTTAAGACAACACCAGAAATTGCTTTCGGAGTTGGTGATGTTGTCACAGCATAAATACTGTCAGTTACTCCCTCATGAAAAAACTATTTAACATTGATTGGAGAACCAATGTTATGAATAATTACTTAATTAGTATACCGTTTTCCACTCTTTTTTTCAAATAAAAGTTCTGCTCATTTGAAAAAAACTGAAATCCTTTCATTCGGATTCCAGTTTCTTGATTTGTATTCGTAAAATACGTTGTTGCCCCCGCTTTCGCGACCAACTAATAACCCAAGAAAGTAAGAAAAGACTAATCACGGTTCCTTCACGAACAAAAATCGGCAAATGATAACTAATGGACAATCCTAGTGCCAAACTGACACAAAAAATATCAACAAAATAACGATAAACTTGAAAACTATAGCGCGTTCTTTCAGAAATAAGTGTACAAAATTTTTCAATAGGAAATTGCAAAACACCTAGCGCAACTACCTGTCCTGTCCCGATTCCTGCTATGATTGTCCCTAAAATAAATAGAACAATTTTAACCAAATAATTTTGAAAAACAAGCGAACCAAATAATTGATATAAGAAAAAATTAATGACAAAACCAAAGCCAATTAACGCCACCAAAATAATCAAATAGTCCTGAATTTTACGCTGCTGATCTAACAACCAACACGTGCCTAAAAAAGCTAAATTGATAGCTGTGGTAACAGTTCCGACTTTTAAATGAGTAAGTGTTGCAAAGGTCACATTAAATGCATTAAAACTACTAACTCCAATGCCTGCTTGAATTGTCAAACTGATGCCCAATGCACTAATTAAATAAAAAAGAAACGATAGCACAATTTTTTTCTTCCACATTATAAAAACTCCTCTACTCTTGATACGTCTATTATGTGCTACAATAGAAGAAACAAATAGGAGATATCTCCTATTACAAGGAGAAAAAATGCTTAAAACAGCCTACCAAAGATCACCGAAACAAGAATTAGCTAAAAATACGCCTTTTTTTAATGAAACTGATTTAAAACACAGTTTTATTATCGATTTTGAAAATCAAGAATTCATTCATCACCAAGCAGAGCCATTAAATTATCTTTTTTATTTAATCAAAGGAAAAGCAAAAATTTTAAAAACAGAACGCAATGGCCGCCAATCCATTGTTCAGTTTTTAACGACAGGTGATTTAATTGGCGATTTAACATTAGTTCAAGCGGAAACGATAACCAAGGACGTTATCGCCTTAGGTGAAACCTGTTGTTTGGCTATTCCTTTAGCTTACGCAGAAACTGTTTAAAAAAACAAGGTACTTTTTATGCAGCAACTCAGCCATTATCTAGGGAAAAAAATGCTCCAACGGGTGGACCACTTTACAACGAATCAGACCTATGAACTAAGTTATCGGCTAGCGGAATTGCTATTGGTTGCCGCTAATCACGAAGATGTTTATAAAGAAAAACATACTGAGATTGCCGAATACTTAGGGGTTAGTTATCGCCATCTTATTTATACCTTCAAACAATTTCGAGAGCGCGGCTTTATTCAAAAACAAGGAACTGCTTATCACATCAACCGCTTAGCGTTACATTCTTTTGTGCAAAAAATGAAGAGTTAAAGTGGTGGATTGTTGACAAATAGTGCGCTTCCCGCTACCCTATTCTTATTAATAAGAAAGAAGGGACAGCAATGGAGCAAGCATCATTTACTGTATCTAGTTGGCAAGAACAACCGATTGACAATCTTAATGAAAATTTCCCAGTGAATCAAGCGAGCGCTACTTATCAATTGTCAGGCGCCTTATCTGGGACAGCTTCTGTGGAATACTTAATGACTTATCAAGGCTCTTCAATGGCAGATGGGCTTGAAGCTGTGGCTCAAGTGGTCGGTTTCCTACATTTCGAAGGAACTTATTTAGGAAAAAAAGGCACCTTTACGGCTTGCGAAAAAGGGACGTTTACACAGGGTCTTTTAGACTGCCCAGGTGAACTATTTCAAGCATCAGGTGAGCTTGCCGGTTTATCCGGTCGCTACACTTATGAATTTAGTCAAGAAGAAGCGCTTCTTCATTTAGACTTTGTATAATAAAAAATTTTAAGGAAAGTTGGTGACATTATTTTACTTATTTTAAATTTGGCGGTTGTAAAAGACAATGGGTGTTTTTGATTAGATTAAACTTTTAAGGAGAAAAATTATGAAAAACACCCGAAACACCGTCCCATCATTACTAATTATTATTTTGCTTGTGGGATTTCCACAAATCAGCGAGTCGATTTTCACACCCATTTTACCAGCGCTTAGTTCTGCTTTTAACATTCACGATAGCGTGGCACAATTAACCATGAGTATTTATTTTGTTGCCTTTGCCGTTGGCGTTTTATTCTGGGGAATTTTATCCGATACGATTGGACGTCGCCCAGCTATGTTATTAGGAATTTTATGCTATTTAATTGGAAATATTGGCCTTTTTTTGAGTCCGACATTTCCTTGGCTGTTATTCTTCCGTTTAATTCAAGCATTTGGTGCAAGCGTTGGTTCTGTTATTACCCAATCGATGATGCGGGAAAGCTTTAACGATCTTCAAAGAGGGAAAATTTTTGCTCAAACAAGCGCTGCTCTATCGCTATCTCCTGCCATCGGACCCTTAGTCGGCGGACTTGTTCAAACCTATTTTGGCTATCAGCATGTCTTTAGCACCTTAATTGTCATGGCTGTTCTATTACTTTTCTATAGTTTTTATCGTTTACCAGAAACCTTTCACTTAGGAAATACCTTAACGAAAGCGCCTTTTTGGTCCGTGGCGAAACGCCTTTCCTTCGACTCGAAAGTTTGGTGCTACGGCTTATTGATTGGGGGCATTAATGGTTTATTGTTTAGCTACTATGCAGAAGCTCCGTTTATTTTCATCAATCACTTTGGCTTTAGCAGTGTCCAATATGGCTTTCTTGGTTTAGTTTTAGCTGTGTCTAGTATTCTTGCTGCGGTTCTTATCAATTGGTTGCTAGGATATTGGTCAGCGGAAAAAATTGCCTTTGCTGGTTTGCTGCTAAGTATCTTTGCGGCTTGCTGTTTATTAATAATGACACAATTTGAATCAATCATTGGTCTTATTTTGTTTATTTTTCTCTTTTTCTTAGGGATTAATATTACTTTGCCCAATGCCTTAAGTATGGCCTTAAAAGGCTATGAATCTGTAATTGGTACTGCCAGTGGGATTTTTAGTTTTGTCTATTACTTGTTTGTTAGTTTCTTTACCTATTTGATTAGTTACTTTCACAATGGCACCATTTGGGTCTTACCGCTTTACTTTTTAAGTTTTGCCTGCCTGTTAGCTTTCAGCTATTATGTCATTGTTTATCGTAAAACTTTAAAATAAAAATCAAAAAACACACGAATATTTTTCGTGTGTTTTTTTTAGCTAAAAAATTGATTTTCTAAACTATATTGCTTCCCTGAAACAATGTCATATTGAATCAGTCGGTATTCCTCATATAGTTGTTCTTGCTTTTTATTCATTTCTACTGTTTTTTTCCATTCCCCACCGAGATAGTAATTCCCCTTTTCAAAAGCAGGCAATTGTTCTTGTACCTCATTTAGCATAGCGTAAAATCCCGATTGCGGTAAGCCGCTTTGTTGGAAAAGTGAGGGAGCAAAATAAAATGGACTAATAGTTGCTTGATGCTGATTTTTTTCTGTTAACTGGTTCGCCGTATCATACATTAGAAATTCTGTCTGGTGAAGGGCTGCTCCTTCATTCAACGCTTGAATGTTTTCATCATAAATACTTGGTAAGTGATCTCCCCAAAAAACGACTAATGTGCGTTTGGGCATTTTTTCGATTTCTTGTAGGAAATTTTTCAAAGCTTCGCTACTGTAGGCAATATCTTGCAAGTAATTATTGAGCGCGACTTGATTGCCGTTTCCTTGAGAAAAATAATTGGACGTTGTGTATTTATTTTCATAGGGCATATGTGTTTGCATAGTAACTAAATGAATGAATTGCGGTTGCTCTTTTTCTTTAAGCAGTGTCGTCACTTCCTGATACGCTGCTTGATCTGAAATGTAAGGATTATTTTCTAGTTTATCCGTATAGTTCATTGTTTTTTCATTGATAAATTGATCAAAACCTAAAATTTTATACACATCTTTTCGTTTATACATAGATGTATTGTACGGATGAATAGCCGTTGTTTGGTACTTTTGTTCCTTAAGTAATGAAACAATGGAAGGCAATTCCGTCATCTTAGGAATCATCATCGTATAAGGTGTAGTCATTTGGGCATTCATTAATTCCATCGAAAAACTTGTTAGGGCTTCAAATTCAATATTCGCAGTTCCGCCCCCGTAGTTTTGTGAAAGCATCTGGCCACTGTAAGTTTTATCAGCGATTTGCTGATAATCAGCTAAAGGGTTACCAATAATGGACAAACCTTTCAGATGATCTGGATTTGAAAAACTTTCACTCATGACAAACACAATATTTGGTTGCTCATTGCTCGGCACTGTTTTCGCCTCGGCCAACTTTTGATATTTCTGAGTAATTTCTGAAATAGCTTCTTTTGAATAACCCTTTGGTTGGTCCATAGCCTCTACTTTTAAATTATATAGAAAACCACCAATAAATCCTGTATTGTAGTAATTCATTTTTTGGCTGTAAGGAATCCATAACGCGGTTTTATTATAGGCTTTACGTAACAAATTTTGCGGATTGTTAAAATCACCAATATATGAAAATAGACCAATCGAAAGA
The DNA here is from genome assembly GCF_050537975.1 of Enterococcus sp. DIV1090. Classification (NCBI taxonomy): domain Bacteria; kingdom Bacillati; phylum Bacillota; class Bacilli; order Lactobacillales; family Enterococcaceae; genus Enterococcus; species Enterococcus sp. DIV1090. The sequence goes on from NZ_CP172917.1 coordinate 1,744,150, forward strand.
ACAAGACTTAACACACGAATTGTTTGTTTTTTCTTCGATAAAAAGAAACTTTTATAAAAGGCTTTTCCTAAGAAAAAAAGTGCTACACAACCTAACGCAACCACAAAAATAAACGGCCATAAACCAACCATTTCTTTTAATAAACTAACTTCTGTGATCATTTTTAAGTCGTCTGGGTAAATAGGTTCGACACGATAAAACATCTTTTGATAGTCCGCAAATCCTAAAACACCTATTATGACACTATATAAAAGAGCGCCAACTCCTAATGAACCTGCCAAACTACATAAAAAAAGTAAAAAAACGCTTAGCACAAAACAACCTAAGAAAAACTTTTCCGTATGCCACGAAAAAGCAAACTTGAAGGCTAAATCAACAGACAAGTTATTCTGACACCATTGCAAATATAAATTACTAAAAATAACTAATAAGATGAACCCGATTCCATACAAAAGGTAGCGGTAGGGCCATCGCCTAAATTTTTCAACTCTCTTTTTCACATCGATCTCCTATTCAAAAACTAGTAATGTATTTATTTTATGCTTCTTGAAAAAGAATGTAAAGAAGTAGCTAGCAAAGAAGTCTAAGGAATGGTAAAGAAAAAATGTTATTTGTTGCAAAAATAATTTTCCAGTGTTATAGTAACAATGGAATTTCGTTATCAGTTATCGTCGCCTTTTTAGAGTACTTTATGAAAGGAGAATAACTATGACTTACAAAGTAAAAAACATTCAATACCGTATTCAATTAGACACAGACAAAAATATTTTCATTGTTTTTGATGCAAAAAATGAAAGTAAAACAGCAACTGGTCACACAATTGAAGAAGCAATTGCACACTTAAAACAATTAAACTAAGGAGTGACAAACATTTCCATGCAAGACCCTTTAGGTAGTTATTTAAGCTAAAAGCCGTTTAGTAAAGAAAAAATACTAGACGGTTTTTTTGTATCTTCTTCGCCTTTTATTTTTTACATAGTATACTGAAACAAACGGAGGTGTTTTTATATGACCATCATTGCAAACTATATTCGCCAGCAACCCCAACATCAAACACAGTTAACAGAAATCTACCAAGCAATTTTAGCAGTTGTTCCTCAGGAGACTACTGAAAAAATCGCTTATGGAATGCCGACCTTTTACTTAAATGGCAATTTAGTGCATTTTGCGGCGGCCAAGCAACATTTAGGTTTCTATCCTACGCCATCAGCCATCCAACGTTTCAGCAAAGAATTACGCCCTTTTAAAACCTCGAAAGGTGCCATTCAATTTCCCTACACGCAAAAGTTACCTCTTTCATTAATACAGGAAATAGTTAAATTCCGTGTACAAGAAAACATGAAAACAGGGTCTCAATGAGACCCTGTTTTCATGTTCTTAAAATTTTTTCCATCGCTTTTCCCTTGGCCAATTCGTCGATTAATTTATCTAGGTAACGGATTTTTTGCATTAAAGGATCTTCAATTTCTTCCACGCGATATCCACAAATTACGCCTTTGATCAATTGGGCGTTTTCATTAAAATTGGGTGCTTCTTCAAAAAATGTTTCCATCGTTACTTTTTGAGCCAATTGTTGTTGCAAGCCTTTTTCATCATAACCAGTTAACCAATAAATAATTTCGTCAACCTCCGCTTGCGTTCGATTTTTACGTTCTGCTTTTTGGATATATAGCGGGTAAACACTGGCAAAGGTCATTGTATAGATTTTCGGTTTTGTCATTGGTTTTCCTACTTTCTGAAAAAATAACTCCTTCTCATTATACTATACTTCTCTTAAATTTAAACTTTAATACCATGTTAAAAGAATAAGTGCCGTAAAAAATTTAAAAAGCAGTAAAATTGACTCTTCTAGTAAAAATTTCTTTTGTTATTTTTCTTTATATAAGGAGCCCATTTTTTATGTTATTTAATCACAGGAACCTGATTCTATCATTGCAGAATAGGCTTTCATTCAGTATACTGTAAATAGAGGAACAAGAAACGAATTGGATAATTAGGCACTGAAAGAACGCACCACCGTTCTGAATGTTTCGAAACACACAACAGGTTATCGAAATGGCCATTGGAGAAAAATTCCTTTTTCTCCGAGGTTAGCGATTGTGACATGTTGCAATCGTTTTTTGTCCTTAAAATGTTGAGAAAAAGAAAAAAGGCACTTTGCATGTCAGCACCACCTGACAAACAAAGCCCTTCATAGACAGCACAACCTATCTATTCCAGTTGCCTTTTTTGCTAGTTACACTAGCTAATTTTAGTGTACCCGATTTTCAGTGAAATTACTAGCATCTTTAAAATTTTTACTGAAACGATCATCCTGTGCAATGAACTAGTTTTCTTCAGCGGCGGCAACCGCTGAGAAGCTTTTTCTCAAATTTTAAGTGAATAATGTATCATAAACTTTTTTGGCATATCCATCCGTCATATTACATACAAAGTCCACCGCCATTTTCAAACGATAATAGTCTTTTTCTGCTTCTGTAGCGTTCTTTGCTTCTCTTCTATACAACGCTTTCGCGCTTTCCGAAATATTATTAAAGATTCGCTCCTCATACTTATTCATGGAAACTTTTTCGTATTTTAGTACGACTGGAACAAATTCATCTAGTAAACGATTGATGATATTGAAGCCTAATACCTCTTGATCCAAAATTGTTTTTGTTTGAAAAACATAGACTCTAGAAAAGTTTTTTAATGCCTGAAAGCATTTCACTTCATCACAATCTTCAATGATAATTTCATTATGATAGATACCTCTCATAATTAAGTCATAATGATTAGCAAAATTTTTCGCTACGCTTTGACAAACAGCCCTTTGTGTCTTTCTCAAAAATTCTTGTAAGGTAGCTTCTTCTGTTTTATCTTTTTCTAACATTAAAAATTTTTTTGTTCCTGTTTGCGAATCAACAAACTGCTTTAAATCTTGATAGCTGTATAAACCATAATTATAGGCATCTTCGATATCTGAAAAAGTATAGGCGATATCATCTGAAGCTTCTAACAAAAAGACTAATGGGTGTCGCTTATTTTGTGTTCCTGTCGCAAATTTAATGGCGTTAAACACTTGTTTTTCCGAGTAAAAATAGCCAACTTTTTTAGACAAAAGCTGTTGCTTATTTAATTGATCTGAAGATGCCGTATATTTGATAACTGTATCTAATGTCGTGGCTGTTAGTTTCATTCCTGCTTTAGAAGTCCCATTATCATGATGCAGTTTTGTTAAAAGTCGGATGGTTTGAGCGTTGCCTTCAAAGTTAAGAAAATCATTTTGTTGTTGCTCCGAAAAATCAGACCAACAAGCATACAAAGGACCATTTTTTTCAAACCAAATACGAATGGCTTCTTCCCCAAAATGTCCAAAAGGGGGATTGCCAATATCATGGATTAATGCAGCTGTTTCTAACAACCGATAGCATTCTGATAATTCCATAACCTCAATGTTTCGTTCGTTCAACTGTGAAATAACTAATCTAAGTATATCCCTGCTATGCATTGCCACTTCTAAGCTATGCGTTAAACGCGTTCTTACAAAATCATTACGTTCTAAAGGAAAAACTTGTGTTTTGTCTTGTAAACGTCTAAATGCATCACTTTTAATTACTCTACGATAGTCACTATCAAAAGATTTACGAAGTTCTGTGGCTAAATCAACTTGCTTATTTAACCAGTCATTTTGATATTGTTTACCATTATCAGAAATACGATATGTACCAACCAACTGACGCCAATTCATTTTCATTTATTACCTCCTCCAATTACTCTACCTTCTCTAAATAAGAGACGTAAATATTTTTACATTTACCAATATCACTAAATTCCCGATTGTTATACGCCTTATCCTTTTTCAATTTAAACCGCACTTTTTCGCCTTCTTGAAAAGTTCCCCACGTAAGAAAAAAGAATAGCCAATGACTTTCATCCTCTGATAGCGTGTCTAAACCTAAACTTTTAGGCTCAATTAAGCTAGGTAATTTAAAACAGTCATACACTCCTTTTGCTGTGCCATACACAGGACGATGAGTGCTAAGAGTCGTTTCAAAATATCCCTTTTCATCAGGTTTTAAATAACTTGCTTGCCGAATCAGTTGTGTCAGTTTATTTTGGAATGGCTGAATATTTTTCTCAACGTTTAGTTCAAAATCTGGCTCAGCTTGTACATCTGTGTCATGAGATAACTTTTTTAATAAGCAGTTTATTTCATTAGTACTTGTCTTATCATTAAACGCAATCGCCAAACGCTCACTACTAATAACACCTTTCATATCTTTCATAGAAAAATTATTTAACGCAATTGGATAGTGTTTATCTGATAGCATCCAAGAAGCACCCATTTCGTTTAAACATGGAATACTCTGATAATAATGATCAGATAAAAAATACAGCATGACAGGTTGATTGGTTAGCTCCCTTTTAATCGTGTCAAAAATTAATTCTCCTGGTTGTACACCCGTTTCAATAGTGGAACTATAAAAAATATCCTGTGTTCGAAACCCAAACTTTTTCAATAATTGGATAAACGCATCCACATATTCTTGATCCTTTGAACTATGACTAATAAAAATCTTTTTCCCATTGCTCACTACTCAACATCCTCCAAGTTAAATTTGTGTTTTCATTTTTTTGTGAAATTCTATACTATTTCTTTAAGCGTACAGCGTTATCTGAAACCAGTCAATACTAAAATTATAAAATAACAATTATTTTGTTTTATTAAATTTTTATATAATGTTGTTTTGTTAATGTTTTGTTATTTTTAAACAAGTGATTATAGAGCGATGTACGGTTGAAGTTATTTCTAATCTATTTTTTTCAATATTTTTATAAATATAAAAAAACACGCCTTTCTTTGCAGAAAGGCGTGTTTTTACGTCCGAGTATAAGGAGAATTGGTTCATTAACCAATTGTCCCTTTAAGCGTTATTCATTTAATGAATTATTTGTTTTTTAAGTTGTAGAAAGATTTTAAGCCTTTGTATTCAGCTACATCGCCTAATTGATCTTCAATACGTAATAATTGGTTGTATTTAGCAATACGGTCAGTACGGCTTAATGAACCAGTTTTGATTTGGCCAGCGTTTGTTGCAACAGCGATATCAGAGATTGTTGAATCTTCTGTTTCACCAGAACGGTGAGATACAACTGCAGTGTAGCCAGCTTCTTTAGCCATTTCGATTGCTTCAAATGTTTCAGTTAAAGTACCGATTTGGTTAACTTTGATTAGGATTGAGTTAGCGATACCTTTTTCGATACCTTCAGCTAATTTAGTTGTGTTTGTTACGAATAAATCGTCACCAACTAATTGAACTTTGTCGCCTAATACTTCAGTTAATTTTTTGAATCCGTCCCAGTCGTTTTCGTCTAAGCCGTCTTCGATTGAAATGATTGGGTATTTAGAAACTAATTCTTCGTAGAACGCGATCATTTCTTCAGTTGTTTTTTCGCCTTCGCCTGAGTCAGCTAAAACGTAAACGCCTTTTTCTTTGTCGTAGAATTCTGAAGAAGCAGCATCCATAGCAAGAACAACGTCTTTACCAGGAACATAGCCAGCTTTTTCGATAGCTTCGATGATTACTTCGAAACCTTCTTCGTTTGAACCTAAGTTAGGAGCAAAACCACCTTCGTCACCTACTGAAGTAGCTAAGCCGCGACCTTTTAAGATTGAAGCTAATGCGTGGAATACTTCTGCACCCATACGTAAAGCTTCTTTGAATGTAGGCGCACCTACAGGCATGATCATGAATTCTTGGAAGTCAATACTGTTGTCAGCATGTGATCCACCGTTGATGATATTCATCATTGGAGTTGGTAATACTTTTGTATTGAATCCGCCTAAGTAGTGATATAAAGGCACTTCTAGGTAATCAGCAGCAGCACGAGCTACGGCGATAGACACACCAAGAATAGCGTTAGCACCTAATTTACCTTTGTTAGGAGTTCCATCTAAATCGATCATTGCTTTATCGATAGCCATTTGATCGCGTACATCGTAACCGATGATTGCTTCAGCAATGATGTTGTTTACGTTATCTACAGCTTTAGTAACACCTTTACCTAAGTAACGAGCTTTGTCGCCATCACGTAATTCAACTGCTTCGTATTCACCAGTTGAAGCTCCTGAAGGAACCATTCCACGGCCGAAAGCTCCGCTTTCAGTGTAAACTTCTACTTCGATTGTTGGGTTACCGCGTGAGTCTAAGACTTCGCGTGCGTAAATATCAGTAATAATTGACATGTTTTGTCTCTCCTTTGAGTTTGTATTTATACTAAGGGGATTCCCTCATGTATGATTGTAGTTAATTCTCGCAAACTATGCAAACATTTTTTTGCAAAAGTCATTGAGAAAACGTTACCGTTAGTGATTTCTTATTTTACAGCATCTAATAAAGCTAGGAATGAGTCTGCTTCTAAGCTTGCGCCGCCGACTAAAGCACCGTCAACGTTTTCTTTTGCCATATATTCAGCGATGTTTTCTGGTTTAACAGAACCACCGTATTGAATACGAACAGCTTCAGAAACTTCTTTGCCGTATAATTTTTCAACTGTTGAACGAACAACACCACAGATTTCATCTGCAATATTAGCATCTGCAGATTTACCAGTTCCGATTGCCCAGATTGGTTCGTAAGCGATAACCATTGAAGCAACTTGTTCGTTTGATAAACCAACTAAGCCGTTAGTGATTTGACTTTCGATCCATTCCGCTGTTTTACCAGCTTCATACGTTTCTAAAGTTTCACCACAACAGAAGATTGGTGTCATACCATTTGCAAAGATTGCTTTGGCTTTTTTATTGATATCTTCATCTGTTTCGTGGAAATATTCGCGACGTTCAGAGTGTCCGATAATCACATAGTTCACACCTAAATCTGCAATTGCAGCTGGTGAGTTTTCACCAGTGAAGGCACCAGCGTTTTCCCAGTAGCAGTTTTGTGCAGCTAATTTCACTTCAGAATCTTTTAGGTTCCAAGCTAAAGGAGCTAAGAATAATGCTGGAGATCCAATCACAGCGTCAACAACGTCGTTTGATGGAACAGCATTTTTTACTGCTTCTGCAAAGCTTTGTGCTTCGCTTAAAGTTTTGTTCATTTTCCAGTTACCAGCGATAATTGGTTTGCGCATGAAAAGCACATCCTTTTCTTTTTTTAAAAATATTGTCTTTTAAACTGATTATTTATCGTTAATAGAAGCTAAACCTGGTAAAGTTTTGCCTTCTAATAATTCTAAACTTGCTCCGCCACCTGTTGAGATGTGAGAGAATTTGTTTTCGTAGCCTAATTGAATTGCTGCAGCAGCAGAGTCCCCGCCACCGATGATTGTTGTTGCGTCTTCTAAATTAGCAATCGCTTCACAAACACCAATTGTTCCTTTGGCAAAGTTACTCATTTCAAATACGCCCATTGGACCATTCCAAACAACTGTTTTCGCACCTTGTAATTCGTTAGCGAATAATTCAATTGTTTTTTCACCGATATCCAAGCCTTCTTCATCATCTGGGATTTCAGTTGAAGGAACCGTGTGGAAAGGAGCGTCATTGCTGAACTCTTTAGAGACAACTGTATCAACCGGTAAAACTAATTTGTCGCCAGCTTTTTCCATTAAGCTTTTCGCTAAGTCCACTTTATCTTCTTCAAGTAAAGATAAACCAACACTATAGCCTTGTGCTTTCATGAATGTGTAAGCCATACCGCCACCGATTAAAATTTTATCGGCTTTTTCAATTAGGTTTTCAATGACAGCGATTTTGTCAGAAACTTTTGCGCCACCCAAGATTGCTACGAATGGACGTTTTGGATTTTCAACAGCTTCGCCGATGAATTTAATTTCTTTTTCCATTAAGAAACCAGCAACTGTTGGGATACCAGTTGAAGCAATTCCAACGTTTGAGGCATGTGCACGGTGTGCAGTACCAAAAGCATCATTGACAAATACATCGCCTAAAGAAGCCCAGTATTTACCCAATTCAGCGTCATTGCCGCTTTCTTTTTTGCCGTCAACATCTTCAAAACGAGTGTTTTCAAATACTAAAACGTCGCCATCTTTCATATTGTTAACAGCGTCTTCTAATTCTTTACCACGTGTTTCTGGAACAAAAGTAACTGGTTGACCTAGTAATTCGCTTAAACGTTCAGCCACTGGTTTTAATGATTTGCCAGCTTTGTCTTCTTCTGTTTTTACACGACCTAAATGAGAGAAAAGAATTGCTTTTCCGCCATTTTCAATCACGTATTTGATTGTTGGTAAAGCCGCTACGATACGATTATCGTTTGTGATCACGCCATCTTTTAACGGAACGTTAAAGTCAACACGGACAAGGACTTTTTTGTCTTTTAAATCTACATCTTTAATTGTCTTTTTAGCCATGAGTAGACCTCCTGTATTGTCAATTTTAGGATTTTTCTTTTTTAAAAAAAGAAAGCGGAGAAGCGCGTTGCTTCCCCGCTTATTATTTCACAATTGTTCAAATTTCACTAATGATAAGAATGAATCTTATAAGTTAGCGAAGTATTCTAAAGTACGAACTAATTGAGCAGTGTATGACATTTCGTTGTCATACCAAGCAACAGTTTTAACTAATTGTTTGTCGCCAACTGTCATAACTTTTGTTTGAGTTGCATCGAATAATGAACCGTAAGTCATACCTACGATATCAGAAGAAACGATTTCGTCTGTGTTATAACCATAAGATTCGTTAGCAGCTTTTTCCATTACTGCATTCACTTCATCAACAGTAACTTCTTTGTCTAATACAGTAACTAATTCAGTTAATGAACCAGTTGCTACAGGAACACGTTGAGCAGCGCCATCTAATTTACCGTTCAATTCTGGGATTACTAAGCCGATTGCTTTAGCAGCACCAGTTGAGTTAGGTACGATGTTTGCAGCAGCAGCGCGCGCACGACGGAAGTCGCCTTTAGGATGTGGTCCGTCTAATGTCATTTGGTCACCTGTGTAAGCGTGGATAGTTGTCATTAAACCTTCAACAACACCAAAGTTGTCATGTAAAGCTTTAGCCATTGGAGCTAAGCAGTTTGTAGTACAAGAAGCGCCTGAAATTACAGTTTCTTCTCCAGTTAATGTTTCATGGTTTGTGTTGTAAACGATTGTTGGTACATCGTTACCACCAGGAGCTGAAATAACTACACGTTTTGCACCAGCAGTTAAATGTTTTTCAGCAGCTTCTTTAGAAGTAAAGAAACCAGTACATTCTAAAACGATGTCTACGCCTAATTCGCCCCATGGTAATTCTTCAGGGTTACGGTTAGCTAAAACTTTGATTTCTTTGCCGTTAACGTTGAATGAACCTTCGTGAACTTCAACTGTACCGTTGAAACGGCCTTGAGTTGTATCATATTTTAACAAGTGTGCTAACATTTTAGCATCTGTTAAGTCGTTGATTGCAACTACTTCGATTCCTTCTACATCTTGGATACGACGGAAAGCTAAGCGTCCGATACGTCCAAATCCATTAATACCTACTTTAACTGTCATTAAAGATTTCCTCCTTATGAAAATCAAAAATTTTTTATTTTAAAGGGTTCCCCCTTTTAAAATCTCGTTTGCGGCAGCTTCATCTGTGATGAGCCACGTTTGTTTTGGTGCATTTTTCATATATGCGCGAATGGCTTTGGCTTTCGTTTTGCCGCCCGCAATTGCGACGACATAGGGAATTTCTTGTAAGTTTTTTAATTGAAGGCCAATTCGTGGAATTTTATAGACCACTTTTCCTTCTTCATCAAAGAAATAACCAAACGATTCTGCCACGGCATTTTTTTGTTTGAGCATAACCATTTCGTCATCAGACATTTTTCGGCGTGCCGCCATGTGCAACGCTCGACCAATACTGTGCACCACACAGTTGGCATGACTAATTAACGTAAGAACTTCTTGAATCGAGGGTTCTTGTAATAAACTATTATACGTTTCACGACTCAATTGTTCTGGGACATATAACGCCCGGTAGTTACCACCCGTTTTGTTGGCCATTACAGCACTAATTGAATTGGCTTGGACAGAAACTGCTTCACCAATCCCTCCTCTGGCTGGAACAAACAAATTATGACGTTTTTCAGTTTCTAGTGATCCCATATTTTCGGCCACCATGGCCATTGTTGTCCCACCCATAACCGCAATTGTATTCTCACCATTTGGTAAGAGTAAATTCAGCGTATTGGTTAAGACATCTCCAAAGTCCGAAAGAACTTTCTTTTGGATATCACTATCTCCTGCAACAACGATACAACGTTGAATGCCAAAGTACTGTGTCATTTCTTTTTCGATTTGGTGCATGCCAAGCAATTGATTCATGACTAATTCTAAGCCTTGGTAGACTTCCAAACCGCGTTCTGTTAATGTCATTCCGCTTTTTGAAGGTTCAATCAGGTTGAGCTGCTTTAAAACATCTGTTTCTGTACGCAAGACTCGCTCTGTAATTCCCATCGTTTCTGATAAACTTCTACGTCCAATAGGTTGCATCCAATAAATATTGCGAAGAATTTGAAATCTTTCTTGTAATACATCGAGCATATCTGGAGCAACTGCTTCAATCATTTTAAATTCTTTTAACATGATGCGCTCCTTTTGTGGGTCGAAATATGTCCAAGTAAGACTGAAAACGACCTATGAACTTTAAAAAAATAGAATTGATGTTCGTTTTTCCTACTATTTATTCATAACAGTATTAAAAGTACTTATCAATTACACACTTAGTGTACCAGTTTTTTTGGGTCTTTTCAATAAAAATGATTCTTTTTTCATCGTTTTCTTTCAAATCCAAACAAAGCATTCGTTTGTGAGAAACAATAGCGACTTATTTCCGAATAATCAGATCTAATTAAACCAAAAGCAAAGAAATTCACGAACGTCTTTCAATTAACTTCTTGTTTAAATGGGAATTTCAGGTCCTCTCACAAAGCATTTTTTACTCATTTTTCAAAAAAAGCAACGAAAGAATAGACACAGCCCTTCTCCCGTTGCTTCATATCCTTTTATTTGTAATCTTCTTCGTAAAAACGTCCTAAAATTTTAACATTATCTGAGATGCTGACAAAGGCATTCGGATCACTTTCTTTCATGGCTGCTTCTAAACTTGGCAACTCAAAGCGTGTCACAATAGTTAGCAAAACAGTTTGGCGGTCGTGGCGATATGCCCCTTCCGCTTCATGAATAATTGTAATACCGCGGCGCATTTTCTTTTGAATCTCATCCACGACTCGATCTGGGTTTTTGGTGACAATCATAACTTGCATTTTCTTTTGCTTAGTATAAACGGCATCTGTGACCTTCCCACTTACAAAAATTGATAACGCACTGTAGAACATGTACTGCCAGCCAAATAAATAACCTGCAACGAAGACAATTAGTGCGTTAAAATAAATTGAAATCGAGCCAACGGAACGCCCCGTTTTTTTCCGAATGGTAATGCTTAGAATATCTAAGCCCCCAGAAGAAACCCCGTTTTTTAAAACAAAACCAATTCCTGATCCCGAAATCGCCCCACCAAAAATAGCACAGATAATTGGATCTTGAGTCATCACCGTTTGCGGAACAATATGCATAAATAATGAAGTTAAAGTCACGGTAATGAAAGTAAAAATTGTAAACTTCTTACCTATTTTTTTCCACGCAATAAAGAATAACGGCACATTTAAAAGATACAATGTAATGGAGACAGGCACATTAAAACCGACAATTTTTGTTGAGAGGGTTGTTAAAATTTGGGCCAAGCCTGTTAAGCCACTGGAATAAATATTTCCTGGTTGATAGAAAAAGTTCATGGCAATTGACGCAAGAATAGCATAGACAATCGACACGGAAAATTTTGTTGTATAGTCATGAACTGGCAGTCCGTCATAAATTTTTTTCATAAATAATAGCCTCGTTTCAGGTTTTCAATAAATTACATTTCTTTTCATATTATACGTGGTTTACCGAGAGAAAAAAAGAGATTCCTATAATAATTACGGAAGATTCATCAAATGTTTATAGAAATGAAAAAAGAACGAAATCTTAACGATTTCGTTCTTGGGTTGTTTCATAATGGGCTCTTGGTCCACCAATATATTTAGGACGAGAATATAATGCTGTAACATGAGCCGCACCTAACGTTCGAATGCTCAAGCGAAGAGGAACTTGCACATGTTTTACATGCATACCGATAGATGTATCGCCAATGTCAATCCCTGCTTGAGCAACAATATGCTCCACTTCCACAGGTTCATCAAATTTTTCAAAGGCAGCCACTGAACAAGAACCGCCAGCATGTAATTGTGGTACTACCGAGACAATTTCAAAGCCTTTTTCTTCAGCCACACGACGTTCCATCGCTAAAGCACGATTAATATGTTCGCATCCTTGGACAGCCAAAGAGATGCCTTTTTTATCTAATTGTTCAATTAAGGTTGAGACAATCCATTGTCCTACTTCGGCACTGGAATTTTTACCAATGACGCCACCTACTACCTCGCTGGTGGTACAACCTAAAACAAATAGGTCCCCTTTTTGTAAATTTCCTGCTGTAATGACTTCCTCTGTAATTGTCACTAACTGTTCTTTTAACATTTTTTCATCGATAGTCATTTGTTCATCCTTCTTTCTTCTAAACGACCATTTTTTGGTAACACACGTTTTAATGTTTGACTAAGAGGCAATGCTACAATCACCCCAAATAAGGATTGAATGATATTCCCTGGTAATGAGGCAATCCCCGCACCCACGCCGTAAAGCCAGCTAGTCGCTAAAGCATACCCGCTAATCATGAGGAGACTGGCTAAAAGTAATCCTAGCGTTTGCATCTTTTTATTTTTATTAAAGAAGTGCCCTGCTAACCAACCTTGTCCGCCATGAATCAATAACGAAAAAACGAACCATTGTGGATAGCCTGACAATAAATCAATTAAACCACCGCTTAAAGCTCCGACTGTCAAGCCACCAATCGGACCAAAAAGTAAACTAGCAATGTAAATCCCTGCATCCGCCAATGTAACAAAGCCATTTGTTGCTGGGACGGGGATAATAAAGACCATTGACACAGCCACTGTTAAAGCGGTAATTACTGCATATAGACTAATTTTTCTTGTCATTATCCGCCACACCTCCTGCTAGTAATCCTTCATGCCACACACTTCCAAAATCTGCATTTAGCTGGACCCCAGAAACAATGGCTTCATGAACGTATGTTTTTGCTAAATCAACTGCTTCAATTAACGGATATCCTTTAACTAAATTCGCACCTATTGCAGAGGCAAAGGAACAACCAGCGCCATCAATGGTGTGGGCCATTACTTTTTCTTTGACCAATTGAATATGTTGTTGTCCATCATAAAAAAAGTCACGTGCTTCTTGACCAAGCCAACGATTACCGCCTTTAATCACCACCGTTGCCGCTCCTAAAGAGTTTAACTCTTCCGCCGCTTGTTGGACTTCTTCGACGGTTGTTAATTTTCTGCCAATGAGTAATTCTGCTTCTTTTAAATTAGGCGTTATAATCGTTGCGAATGGAAAAAGTTTTTCAATCAATAACTGCATGTATCTTTTTTCATAAACTGAAGTCGTTTCTTTAAAAGCCAAGACAGGATCCAACACCACCGGCAGACCTGCGTGCTTTTTCAAAAAGGTTGCAATTTGTAGCATACTTTCTTCACTGTGAATCAAGCCAATCTTGATGCCGTCTAAACTCCCGGCAGGTATGGAAGCGAGTTGCTCTTTCACCAAAGAAGTCTCAAGGTCATGAATCTGAAAATGATTCTTGGGGGCTGTAGCAAGGCAAGTTAAAGTTGATAAGCCAAAGACTTGATGATTTTCAAACGTTTTTAAATCTGTTTGAATCCCGCCACCTGAAAAAGGATCGGAACCGCCAATTGTTAAAATTATTTTTGTCATTTGTTTCGCTCCTTTATACACTCAGTTATCATACAAAGTTTTCTAAAAAGAAAAAACAGCCAATTGGCAGATTTTTAGCTCAGCCACTTTTTAAGTCTTTCGTTATCTTTTTCCTTCCTAAAGAAAGAGTGACCTCATCCGTCAATGAAGTCACTCTTTCTTTGGATTTAACACTTATTCGTCAATGGCTGTTACATCAATGTTTAATTCAAACAATTGTAATGGAGAAACTAAACTTGGTGCGTTGTTCATTGGGTCAATTGCTTTCCCGTTTTTAGGGAAGGCAATCACTTCACGAATATTTTCTTCCCCAGCCAATAGCATTGCTAAGCGGTCTAGCCCTAAAGCAATCCCTCCATGTGGCGGGAAGCCGTAATCTAATGCGTCTAGCAAGAAACCAAATTGGTCTTGTGCTTCTTCTTTTGTAAAACCTAACGTTTCAAACATTTTTTCTTGTAATTCTCGTGTATGGATCCGTAATGAGCCGCCACCTAATTCGTAGCCGTTTAAGACAACATCGTAAGCTTCCGCATACACAGAGGCTGGGTCTGTTGCTAAGCGGGCCACATCCTCTGCTTTTGGTTGTGTAAATGGATGATGAGCAGAAACATAGCGGCCAGCTTCTTCATCATATTCAAACAACGGCCAATCCACAATCCATAAGAAATTGAATTTCGATTCATCAATTAAACCTAATTCTTTACCTAAACGTGTACGTACCGCACCTAAAGCAGCGGCTACGATTTCAGGTTTATCGGCACCAAACATTAAAATATCACCGACTTCTGCATTGGTAGCAGCAATTAATTCATCACTAACTTCTGTTAAGAATTTAGCAATTGGTCCTTTTAAGCCATCTTCTTCAACTTTTAACCAAGCTAAGCCTTTTGCGCCAAATTGACTCACATACTTACCTAAGTTATCCATATCTTTACGAGAATACTTATCTGCGGCGCCTTTTGCATTCAAAGCCTTCACATGTCCACCATTTTCCAACGCTGCTTGGAAAACTTTGAAGTCTACGTCTTTCACTACATCTGCAACATCAATTAATTCCATAGCAAAACGAGTGTCGGGTTTATCGCTACCATAGCGTGCCATCGCTTCGTCATAGCTCATTCGTGGAAACGGAACAGAAATCTCAATTCCTTTTGTCTCTTTCATCACTTCAGCCAACATATTTTCTGTATATGTTTGAATTTCTTCTGGTGTTAAAAAGGTCGTTTCGATATCGATTTGTGTAAATTCTGGTTGACGGTCGCCTCGTAAATCTTCATCACGGAAACAGCGAACGATTTGGTAATAGCGATCGAAGCCTGCCCCCATTAATAATTGTTTAAAGAGTTGTGGTGATTGTGGTAAAGCATAAAAATGACCGGCATGGACACGAGAAGGAACCAAATAATCGCGAGCGCCTTCTGGTGTTGATTTGCCTAAATAAGGAGTTTCAATGTCTAAAAAGTCATGATTATCTAAATAGTGACGGATTGTTTTCGTTACTTGGTGACGTAATTTAATGTTGTTTGTCATTGATGGACGACGCAAATCTAAATAACGATATTTCATGCGCAATTCGTCATTAACGTTATTGTCATCTTCAATGGTAAATGGCGTTGTTTTCGCAGTATTTAAAATCGTAATATCAGTCGCCATCACTTCAAACTCGCCAGTTTTCATTTTTGGATTAATCGCTTCTTTATCACGATAAACGACTTGACCTTTAACTTCGATGACGTATTCACTACGACATTTATCAGCAATTTCCCATGCTTCTTTTGACTTTTCTGGGTTAAAGACCACTTGGACGATTCCTTCACGGTCACGTAAATCAATAAAGATAACGCCTCCTAAGTCACGACGTTTTTGAACCCATCCTTTTAATACAACTTCTTTTTCAATAAATTCGGCAGATACATTGCCGCAATAGGTTGTGCGTTTTGCCATTTCTCAATCTCTCCTTTTTATTCTTCAATCATTTTTGTCATCATTTCGTCATACACTTCATCAAATGAATCATGAATAGCACTTAACGGGAAGGCTTTTTCTTCGCGTGTTGCCATTGATTTTACGTTGACAATGCCTTCATTCAATTCATTTTCACCGATTGTTAAAACTAACTTTGCTTGTAATTTATCGGCCGTTTTAAATTGCGCTTTTGGTTTGCGATTCATGTAATCACGATCAGCTGAGAAACCAAAGTTACGAATGCTTTGAACAAGTTGCAAAGCTGCGACGTTGGTTTCTGAACCAATGCCAACCACATATGCGTCTAATTCAGATAACGCTGGAATCACAACTTCTTCAGCTTCCATTGTTAACAACACTCGTTCAATGCCCATACCAAAACCAAAACCTGGTGTGTCTGGGCCGCCTAATTCTTCAACTAAACCATTGTATCGGCCCCCTGCACAAATAGTTGATTGCGCCCCCATTTTAGGCGCTTCACTCATAATTTCAAAAATTGTGTGTGTGTAATAATCCAGACCGCGAACCATATTACTATCAATTTCATAAGGAATTTCTAGTAAATCTAACATATCAGTTACTGCTTCAAAATGTGCTTTAGATGGTTCATTTAAATAATCTAAAATGGAGGGCGCTTCCGCGACAATCACCTTGTCTTTTTTATCTTTGCTGTCTAACACCCGCAATGGATTTTCGTGTAAGCGACGTTGTGAATCCTCGCTTAATTCTGCCATATGGGGCTCTAAATAATCGATTAATGCTTGACGGTACGTAGCACGTGTTTCTTTATCCCCCAAGGAATTAATAACTAATTTGATTTGTTGGATGCCTAATTGTTTGAAGAAGTCCAAAGCCATAGCCATGATTTCAACATCCAATGCTGGATTTTCACTACCAAATGCTTCCACACCAATTTGATGGAATTGACGCAAACGACCAGCTTGTGGGCGTTCATAGCGGAACATCGGCCCCATGTAATAGGTTTTATATGGTTTCGTATATTCCGGACCATATAATTTATTTTCAACGAAGGCCCGAACAATTGGCGCTGTCCCCTCAGGACGTAGCGTCACGTGACGGTCTCCTTTATCATAAAAATCATACATTTCTTTTGAAACAATATCTGTAGTATCGCCAACACTGCGAGATATCACTTCATAATGTTCAAAAATCGGGGTTCTGATTTCTTGGTATTGATAATCTTTAAAAATCAAACGAGCTGTTTCTTCCACAAATTGCCATTTTTCAGAAGTTCCTGGCAAAATATCGTTTGTTCCTTTTGGTTTTTGATAACTCATTGTCTTTCTCTCCTTCTATCATTCCACAAAAATGTGTGCGCCATTTTCTTTTTTCTAAAAATGAAAAAAGCCCTTGTATGTTGAACATACAAGGGCGTAAAAGTCTCTTTTACACGGTACCACCTAGTTTTGAAAGATTTTACTCTTTCCTCAACGATTAACGCTCGTAACGGGACGGCTTTTCTTCCGTCCATCTCCAGAATGTCTTTCACTTTCACTGTTGAAGTTGCTCTCAGCCACGGCAACTCTCTCTTCGCAGACAGATGAAACTTACTCGTTCCTTCGTAGATTTTTAATATTATCTATAAACTACTAAAGTTCTCTTAGAAAGTCAAGGGGTTCCGACAGGAAAATCAATTATTTTTCTCGTGTATCAATCACAATGGTCACTGGACCATCATTGGTCAATGACACTTGCATATCCGCGCCAAATTCTCCTGTGGCTACCGCTATTCCTTCTGCTTCTAATTGTTGATTAAATAATTCATACAAAGGAATCGCCACATCTGGACGAGCCGCTTCAATAAAACTGGGACGATTGCCTTTTTTAGTTTTTGCATAGAGGGTAAATTGAGAGATACTTAGAATTGATCCTTCAATCTCTTGAATGCTGCGATTCATTTTTCCTTCGTCATCTTCAAAAACACGTAATTTACTGATTTTGCCAACAACATAAGCCACATCTTCTGGCGTGTCTTCTTGATGGATGCCCACTAGCACCATGAAGCCTTGTTTGATTTGTCCCACTATCTGCTCTTCTATCGCAACTTGTGCTTGACTGACTCTTTGAATAACTACTTTCATCTTTTTTGCCTCACTTTTAACACTTACCCATTGGTTCGACGAACACTATAAACATCTGGTACACTTTTAATTTTGTCAACGATGGTTTTTAAATGAGAAAGGTTTTGAATTTTCACAGTGACATGAATCTGGGCCATCTTATCTTTGGATGGACGAGCTTCAACGCCGACTAAATTTTTTGTCATCGAACTAATGACTTGTAAAACATCACTCAGTAAGCCACTACGATCATAGCCGTAAATCTCCAAATCGGCAGCGTATTCTTTGCGACTGTGCTCGGTATCTTCCCACTCAACTTCAATTAGACGTTGTGCTAGTTCTTCTTGATGTTGTACGTTAGGACAGTCCGCACGATGAATTGAAACGCCACGTCCTTTGGTAATGTAACCAACGATTTCATCACCAGGCACTGGATTACAACAGCGGCTTAAACGAATCAATAGGTTGTCCACCCCTTGAATCACGATGCCGCCTTCATGACGAACTTTCATTTTTTCTGATTCTTTTTTAGCTGGCTGATTTAACAACTCTTCTGCTTCTTGACGTTGACGTTCCAACTCTTGTTCGCGGCGTTCTTTTTCTGTTAAACGATTGCACACTACTTGCGCACTTACTTCGCCATAACCCACTGCCGCAAATAAATCATCTTCCGTTTGAAATTTAAATTTATCTAGCACTTCCGCCATTTTATTCTTCGTTAAAAATTCTTTCGGTGTAAAGCCGATTTCTGTCATGTATTTAATGACAGCATCATGCCCTTTAATAATGTTATCTTCACGGTCTTGTTCTTTAAAGAAACGTTTGATTTTATTTTTGGCTTTACTTGTTTTAACCATTTTCAGCCAGTCGCGGCTAGGTCCGAAAGAATTCGGTGATGTTAGGACTTCAATAATATCCCCATTTTTTAGGACATAGTCTAACTGTACCATTTTGCCGTTGACCTTCGCACCGGTTGTTTTATTTCCAATTTCAGTATGAATGCTGTAGGCAAAATCTAGTGGTCCGGAGCCTTTTGGCAGTTCGGTTACATCTCCGCTTGGCGTAAAGACATAGACTTTGTCGCTAAAAATGTCTTCTTTCACACCTTGCATAAATTCAGAAGCATCATAGCTTTCATCTTGTAATTCAATAATTTCATGGAACCAATCGACTTGCTTCGTCAGTTCATCTGTTTCAATTTTTTCCGCTTTGCCTTCTTTATAGGCCCAGTGAGCCGCCACCCCAAATTCGGCGATTTGGTGCATCTCATGGGTCCGAATTTGGACCTCTACTGGATTCCCTTTTGGCCCAATAACTGTCGTATGGATAGATTGATACATATTCGCTTTTGGCATAGCAATATAATCTTTAAAGCGACCTGGCATTGGTGTCCAACGTGTATGAATCGCCCCTAACACGGCATAGCAATCTTTAATGGAATCGACAATAACACGAATGGCTAATAAGTCATAGATTTCATTAAACTGTTTCTTTTGGTCCTTCATTTTACGATAGATTGAATAAATATGTTTTGGTCGACCATATATTTCTGCGTAAATTTCTAAATCTTCCGTAGCTAAACGAATATCTTCGACTGCTTCTGCCACATAAGCTTCACGTTCATCGCGTTTACTTTGCATCAAATTAACAATTCGATAGTATTGGTTGGGGTTAATATAACGTAAGGCAGTATCTTCTAATTCCCATTTAATTCGACTAATCCCTAAGCGATGTGCTAAAGGCGCATAAATTTCTAAAGTTTCTTGTGCAATCCGTCGTTGCTTATCTTCACGTAAATGTTTCAATGTGCGCATATTGTGCAAACGATCGGCTAGTTTCACCATAATGACCCGTAAATCTTGCGCCATTGCCAATAACATTTTCCGATGGTTTTCGGCTAATTGTTCTTCATGAGATTTATATTTAATTTTTCCTAGTTTCGTTACGCCATCGACTAACATTGCGATGTCTTCGCCAAATTCTTCTTTTAAATCGTCCAGTGTTACGTCCGTATCTTCGACAACATCATGTAAAAATCCTGTTGCTACAGTATGGGGATCCATATGTAATTCAGCCAGAATGCCTGCCACTTGAATCGGATGGATGATGTAAGGTTCACCTGATTGTCGGACTTGACCTTCGTGTGCTTTTTCAGCATAAGTTAATGCTTTTTGAACCAACTCAACATGTTCTGGTCCCATATAGGTACTTACAATTTTGATGACCGCTGGGCCTGTCAGTATTTCTTCTTTTGGCATGGTATTCACTCCTCTATGAAGGTGACCTTTGGATAAAGAACACTTCGTTCACGTTTTATCTATTTTAATAAAAAAGAAAAGTACCACTTGAAACAGTAGCACTTTCAACAACTCTATTATACTAAATTTCCCTTAAATTTCAATCACTGTCGCTTTTTTACTCTCTGTTTATTCAAAGAGAATGCCTACAAGAATTTTACAGGCGGGCTTTCGTTTAATTTAAAAGTTCCATTTGGTAGCTAACCGCACTTAAAAGATACAACGGTGCTGTTTCTGCTCGTAAAATTCTCGGACCCAACCCGCAAAGTTTCGCCCCAGCCTGCAGAAATTGTTCAATTTCTTGCGGTGCAAAGCCACCTTCAGGTCCAAAGAGCACACACAAACGTGCGCCTGGCTGGCAAGTGGATAATACTTGTGCTAATTGACTTTTTTCTCCTTGTTTTGCTGATTCTTCATACGCAACCAAGACTGTGTCATATGAGTCAAATTGTGCAATGATTTCTTGTGTTTTTTCCACCAAAGAAACACTTGGTGTCTGCTGCCGATGCGATTGCTCCGCCGCTTCTGTGGCAATTTTTTGTAATCTTTTTTCTTTGGCTGCTCTTTTTTTGTGGTCCCATTTGACAACGGAAGTTTTCGCAGGAAAGCCGATAAACTGATTGCCACCTAGCTCCGTACCTTTTTGAACAATCCATTCTAACTTGTCCCCTTTTGGTAACCCACACGCAATCGTCACTTCAATTGGCAATTCTTTGTCCATTTCTTCTTTACTAATTTCTTTAAAGTAAACAGATGTTGAATCAATTTCCACAATCTCAGCTAAAATGGCAGTTTTATTTTGAAATACTAAATAACAATGATCATTCGGCGTCATTCGCATAACTCGCACAATATGATGATAGTTTTCATCTGCGACTTTATACAAATCTTTTTCTTGATAATCTTCTTTCATGAAATACCGTTGCATTTTACTCTTCCTCTGGTTTCTTCAAGATAATCGCATACCAATCGCCTTGATTAAAGAGTTGGTCCACCACAAAACCGACTTTCGTTAGTGCTTCTAAAACCATTGCTTTTTTATCTTCAATAATTCCAGAAATAATGAAGGTACCGTCTTGTTTTAGCAAACGCCAAGCATCTTCAATCATTAACACAATAATATCTGCCAAAATATTTGCGACGATTACATCAGCAGAATGGTCAATCCCTTTTAGTAAATCATTGGCTGACACATGAACATCGGCCGCAATGGGATTTAAATCCATATTTTCTTTTGCCGCTGCAACTGCTACTTCATCTAAATCATATGCGTAGACGTCTTTAGCCCCTAAATAGCGACTTGCAATACTCAAAACACCAGAACCCGTTCCTACATCTAGAACTGTTTCGCCACCACGTAAAACAGTTTCTAAAGCTTGCAAGGTTAAACGAGTCGTTGGATGCGTGCCTGTACCGAAAGCCATGCCCGGATCCAATGTGATAATTTTTTCTGCTTCATCTTGTGCGTGATAGGCTTCCCAACTTGGCACAATCGTTAAGAATCGTGTGACACGGACAGGATGATAATATTTTTTCCAAGCAGTTGCCCAGTCGCTTTCTGCTACTTCACTAATTGTCATTTCGTTTTTACCAATGGATAAGCCGTACTCAGGCAAGCGTAAAATATTTTCTTTCATAAATGGTAAAATTTCTGGTAAGAAGGTTGTTTCAGGAAAATAAGCCATCACAATCGCCCCTTCTTTAATGTGGGTGAATTGCTCTTTATCTAAAATTTCCCCATACAGATCACTTTCAAAATTTTCAATGTCCAACGCATCTTCAATGGCCACACCACTTGCGCCAGCTTCCATCATAATGTTTGAAATTGCTTCAACTGCTTCGCTAGCCGTTTCTACTTTTACTTCTGTCCACTTCATGTTCTCACCTCTAAATTAATAACTTGGATACGCAATCCATTGTTCTTTTTCTGTTTCTGCCATTTTTTTAATCATCGCTTCAAAATCTGCTGGCTCCCAATGCAATTCAAAAACTTCCGCTGTTTCATCTGATAAAAAGTCTAACAAATCACTTTGCCCTTCATCTAAAACCACTTTTAAATAGTGAATGAATCCGTCTAAAACTGCTTTGCGTAGCCCTTTTTTTCCTTCATAAGGAATTGTGACTAAATACTCTTCGTCATCAACGACTGACTTTTGCGGATTATAAAATAACAAGCCATCTTCAAATTCAATGAATTCTTCTTCTGAAAGCGTACCGTCAACATCATCAATCGCCACTTGTTCATTGTTTTCTGCATATAAACGAACAATGACTTCGATGGTATGGTTTTTGCGATCCCAATCAAGGCCTACTTCGTAATCTGCTAAGTGTTTTTCAAGTTGTTCCTCTAAGTATGTGAGCATTGTTGCTTTTTTCATTTTCTTCATCCTTCCAGCCAAAATCTATTTGGTCTACTGCTGTTCTTTTTTGTTTAGAAATATATGGATTGCCAGCCACGACGTATCTTAAAGGCAACTCTGTCCAACGACCTTTATTGGGAATTCCAATTCGTGGTAGTGCCTCAATTTTTTTCGGAAATTTTCGTTTTTCTGGCACGAGCCGTAACGAACTAGAAAAAATCGACTGCCCATATAATTGCTTATCAATTCCTAAGGCTGCAACTAATTTACCTGGTCCATTGGTCAATTCCACGCCTTGACGTCCTTGGCGATTTTCAATCATTTTATCGACACCTTCAACAGGTTCAATCGCGCGGATCATCACCCCTTGTGGTTTGCCTTGTTCTTGTGTCACCATATTTAAAATTAAATGCGTGTGCATAGTATATAAATAAATCGTGCCTGGTTTGTCATACATGGCTTGTAAGCGTGGCGTTTTTCTCAAGCCAAAGCTATGGGCCGCCTCATCATCAGGACCTAAATAAGCTTCTGCATCCACAATGTACCCACCTAAAACGCCTGTTGCTGTTTCGTGCTCTAAATACATCCCTAACAAGTATTGTGCCACTTCTTCAGTTGTTTTTGTGTTAAAGATATTTATCGTTTCTTTCATTTCTTTCACCACTCCCTATCATACACGAAACCTTCCGCTATATCCATCTAAAACCCAAAAAACCACCAAAAAGCGAATGTACGTTCTTTATGTTATAATAAGATGATTATGAAAAAGGAGGTCCTTTTATGCAACAACCTTTAGCCTATCGAATGCGACCTCGTCACTTAGACGAAGTAGTTGGTCAACAACATTTAGTCGGCCCTGGTAAAATTATTCGTCGGATGGTCGAAGCCAAAATGCTTTCATCGATGATTCTTTATGGGCCGCCTGGCACTGGAAAAACCAGTATTGCCAGCGCAATCGCTGGTTCAACAAATTATGCCTTTCGCATGTTGAACGCGGCCACAGACACCAAAAAAGATTTACAAATCGTTGCTGAAGAAGCCAAAATGAGTGGCACAGTGATTTTACTGCTTGATGAAATTCACCGATTAGATAAAACAAAACAAGATTTTTTGCTCCCTCATTTAGAAAACGGACGAATTATTATGATTGGAGCCACTACCGAAAATCCATATATTACAATTAACCCTGCGATTCGTAGTCGCACGCAAATTTTTGAAGTAAAGCCCTTAACAGAAACAGACATTCAGCAAGCGATTCAAGAAGCCTTAACCGATAGCACACGTGGCTTAGGCGATTATCCCGTCCACTTAGAAGAAAAAGCATTACAACATTTGACACGCGCAACGAACGGTGACTTACGTAGTGCACTAAATGGACTAGAATTAGCTGTTAAATCAACACCAAAAAATGAACAAGGCGAAATTAAGATCACCTTACCGATTATTGAAGAGTGCGTGCAACGAAAAGCCTTAACCCATGATAAAGATGGCGATGCCCATTATGACGTGATTTCCGCTTTCCAAAAGTCAATTCGAGGAAGCGATGTAGATGCTGCACTTCATTATTTGGGTCGCTTAGTTGAAGCAGGTGATTTACCGATTATTTGTCGTCGTTTAATGGTCATTGCTTACGAGGATATCGGTCTTGGGAATCCTGCGGCCGCCGCTCGGACAGTCACCGCTGTTCAAGCCGCCGAAAAGCTAGGGTTTCCAGAAGCTAGGATTCCTCTAGCTAGTGTCGTCATTGATTTATGTCTATCCCCAAAATCAAATTCTGCAGTCACAGCGATTGATGCTGCTTTGGCAGATATTCGACAAGGCTCTGTGGGAGATGTTCCTGATCATTTGCGTGATGCCCACTATGCTGGAGCCAAAGAATTAAACCGTGGCATTGGTTATCAATACCCACATAATTTTGAAAACGGTTGGGTCAATCAACAATACTTACCTGACAAATTAAAAGAGGCACGTTATTACGAACCGATTGATATTGGTAAATATGAACAAGCCTTACATCAGCAACTCAAGCGTATCCAAGAATGGAAACAGAAAAAATAACAAAATAATACGCTTTCAAAAAAAGAAACAATCTCGTTGCCGATTTTGAGAGAGTATGCTATTATAAAGATGGTAAATCTGTGATGTACGCGTTGTCCTTTCACTGTGTTGACCGAACATTTTTATTGATATCTAGGGATCCTGCTTGTATCAAAGTTGGTAACATGCCTTTTCTTTTGGTAGTTCAATACTGCGATCGAGGAACCCACCTGCTTATCTTGCGGGTTCAATACTCTAGGACGATTACCGGCATCGACGGATTTTACCATTTTTATG
The DNA here is from genome assembly GCF_050537975.1 of Enterococcus sp. DIV1090. Lineage (NCBI taxonomy): Bacteria > Bacillati > Bacillota > Bacilli > Lactobacillales > Enterococcaceae > Enterococcus > Enterococcus sp. DIV1090. The sequence goes on from NZ_CP172917.1 coordinate 1,769,062, forward strand.
AAGATTTCTAAACAATTTGCTCTGGCAAGTTGTTTTTTTTTGGAGGACAAGATGATTCGTATACTCGTACTATTACTCGCCGTTGTCACAGGCGTAGCCAGTTATTATTTGATGAAGAAAAGTGCAGCTTTTTTACCACTCTTAAAAAAAGAAACTGCAACAGAAAGTCAACAGTTTATCGAACGTTTTGGGCGTTATTACTTGATTATCGCCATTCTAGGTGTTCTAGCGGCTATTTTTAATCGCCCGTTATTGTCAATTGGTTTTATCTTTTTTGTTTTATTACTTTCAACGTTGTTTAGTTTAACTTTTGCAAAAAAAATGTCATAAAAGACGATGAATTTAAAGAGGTCGGGACAGAAGTGTTTAACTCCGAGAAATAAGAAGGAATTTTCGAAAATTGTTCTTTAATTTTTGGAGAATTTCGGCTTATTTCCGAAGGAGTTGCTTCTGTTTCCGCCGTTTATCAATTTTTAAGCCTGGGACAAAAATCCAAAGTGATTTTTGTCCCAGGTTCTTTTTTTACAAAAAAATGCCAATATTCAGAAAAAAAAGAAGCGGTTTCAGTTTCTTTTTTTCTTTGTTTGTTTTACAATTATTATAGAAACAATTAATGATTTTTTTTACGCTGAAAGGAGCGGTTATTATGTTACAACAATATCAAAAAATTATGATAGCAATCGATGGTTCTGACGAAGCAGACTTAGCCTTTAAAAAAGCGGTCAACGTCGCTAAACGAAACGATGCTGAATTACTATTAGCACATGTTGTTGATACGCGCTCTTTCCAATCAGTGTCCTCTTTTGATGGTGCGCTAGCAGAAGAAGCAATGTCAATGGCAAAAGAAACCTTAGACACCTACCAACAACAAGCGGTGGATATGGGACAAACAAAAGTCTCTAGCGTTCTAGCCTATGGTTCTCCTAAGAACATTATTGCCAAAGAATTACCAAAAGAATACAACATTGATTTAATTATGTTAGGAGCAACTGGATTAAATGCCGTTGAGCGTTTATTTATTGGCTCTGTCTCTGAATCAGTTATCCGTAACGCTAGCTGCGATGTTCTCGTTGTACGGACGGATTTAGACAACAAATTACCAAAAAATGAAGAAAAATAAAAAATAAGAAGAAACTGAGCCAACTATCACTTTTGATAGTTGGCTCAGTTTCTCTTTATTGACCTATTAAGCACACCTTGTGAGAGCGTCTCACAAGGTGTGCTCGTTTAATTATTTTAGACGTTCTACGTCACGGGCAATCATTAACTCTTCATCAGTTGGTACTAATAGAAGCTTGATTTTTGAATCATCAGTTGAGATAACTGCTTCTTCACCGTGTACATTATTTTTGTCATCATCGATTTCACAACCAAACCAAGTCATGCCATCAATAATATCTTTACGAACGCCAACTGCATTTTCACCGATTCCAGCAGTAAAGACAATCGCATCAACGCCATTCATAACAGTGACATAGCTACCAATGTATTTACGAATACGATCGATAAAAATGTTGTATGCTGTTTGAACTTCAGGTTTATCTAAGTTTGATTGAATATCACGCATGTCGCTTGATAAACCATTTGTTAAACCTAATAAACCAGATTTTTTGTTTAAAATATCAACCATGTCTTGTACATCAGTCAAGCCAAGTTTTGTCATTAAATAAGGCAATAGTGACGCATCAACATCCCCTGAACGAGTCCCCATTGTAACGCCAGCAAGAGGAGTGAAGCCCATTGATGTATCGACTGATTTACCACCATCAACTGCAGTGATTGAAGCACCATTTCCTAAGTGACAAGTGATAATTTTTAAGTCTTCAATTGGACGACCTAACATTTCTGCAGCACGTTGAGAGACATAACGATGACTTGTTCCATGTGCCCCATATTTACGTGCAGCAAATTTTTCATAGTATTCACGCGGTACACTATATAAATAGTTGTGTTCTGGCATTGTTGTGTGGAACGACGTATCAAAGACTGCCACGCTAATGATTTCTGGTAAGATATGTTTAAATGCTTTAATCCCCATTGCATTCGCTGGGTTGTGTAAAGGTGCTAATTCAGATAAAGCTTCAATTTTTTCTAATACTTCGTCTGTAATAACAACAGAATCTTTAAATTCTTCTCCACCAGCAACTACACGGTGACCAACACCAGTAATTTCATCATAAGAACCTAAAATGTTTAAGTCGATTAATTGGTCTAGTAACATTTTTACTGCCACTTCATGGTTATCAATATCTACAATTACTTCATATTTTTGTCCTTCACCATATTTAATTGTGAAGATAGAATCTTTTAAGCCAATACGTTCAACGATTCCTTTAGCGATCACTTCTTCATTTGGCATTTGGTATAATTGCCATTTTAAACTTGAACTACCTGCATTAATTGCAATTGTTTTAGACATAATTTTCTCCTCTTCGTTACTATTTTATTTTAAATTTGAAGCTTTCCAAGCTTCAAATTGTTTAAAGAACTCCGTTACTTTATTGATATCTTTCAAAGAGGCAAGTTTTGCTAACAAAACTTCCTTCACTTGCTCAGCATCTGCACCCTTGTTTTGAACAAGCAAGATACTTTTACGTGATTGTTCTGACTTAAACAATTCATCAGGTAACTGTATCATTCCTTGTAAATAGACGTTTTTTGTCAACCAATTTTTAAAGAATTCACTTTGCTCAGTCTCTAAAATATTTGTCGGGATTAAGAATAAGCCAAACCCTGCTGGCTTCACGTATTTCATGGCTTGCTCCATTAATAAATGATGCGCATAACTATGGCCTTCCTCAGCAGCAGCAGCAAATCCCTTCGCTCGCTCATCATTTGGATAATAGCCAATCGGCAAGTCACTTAATGCTAAATCAACTGGATCCAATAACAAATCTTGCAATCCGTCTTGATGGAACAACTGAATATTGGCTTGTGACCAAGCATTGTTCACAGAAGATACCGCCAAAAGTGTTTCATCGATATCCACACCATAACCAGAAACTTTGTAACCAGCTGTTTCAAGGTTCAGCAGAACCGTTAACAGTAAATTTCCCATTCCTGAAGCAGGATCTAAAATTTTTAATGGCTCAGATTTATTTGTTAATTGTTCTACTAAATAAACAAACAAAAAGCCAATACCGTCTGGCGTCAATTGATGATTTGCTTGAAGCTGCTCTTTTCTCGTTCCTTTTAACAAAAGTAATTGGGACAAGCGTCGCACATCTTCAGGAGCTAAATCAATTTTTTTAATCGTATGATACAGCGTTTCTAATTGTTTCACTGTCTCTGGATTAGGTACTCCGTCAAGTACTCGTACTTGAAAATCATCTAAAATATTTTCACCATTTTCAATATACGCATCTAAAAAAGAAGTATCCAATGACTGTTGCAATAACTGGATTGCTTGTTCCATTGGCTCGAAAGCCTCTTCAATTTTTTCTGGGAACAAATTAGCACCTCTATTCTATTCAAAATGTAACAACTTCCATACCTGTTTTATTTTAACGAAAAAAGAAAGAATAATCAATGCCTTTACTGTCTTTCTTCTAAAATCTAATAATTTGTAGAAAAACAACGCTATTCCAGTATTGTTTCCGCTTTTTTTTGATGAGAAACTCTCTCTTGATATTGGTATTTTCGACCAGATTTGTTTAATAAAACAGTTATTCTTAATTGTTCATTTTTGTATGTATAATCGAGGGTCACTTGCGCGTATACGAGCCTTTCTTCTGTTTTTAACTTTCGTCTATTTTGTTTAACATCTGCAAGAAATAAATGAAGGATACTTTTCCCTGCATAGTATTCCTGGGTAGCTTGCGTAAATTTTTGTGTTAACTGACGTTCTTCTAGTAACTGAAGGGCGAGAAAACTCATCAAATAAACAAAGGCCATGGCCGTGAACAATAAGTTTCCTGAATATTTTTGCCTCATTAAAATTCTCCCTTTATCGGAAAAAAACTATCAAATGTTTTTCCAGAAGTAAAAGTAACTTCCAAAGTAAACGATTGTCCTTCATTTTTAAACTGGCCATTTTTGATACCAATTAACAGCGGTTGATAGCCTTTACCATTGACTCGCTTAATAATTTTATCTTCTTTGATTTGAATTGAAATAGTCTTGTTTGTTTCTGAGTCGAGGAAAGAAATCTCTTGAGCAGAGCCTGTTTGGAAAACGAGCTTTTGATATTCTTTTTCTAATTGAATTAAAAAAATATGCCAGGATTTCGAATCATTGTTTTTCAAATATTGATTTCCGATAAAACTTTGTTGAATCATCAACTGAAACAATTGACACATACAACTTAAAACGACTAGTGCTACTAAACACTCTAACATCGTAAAACCCGCATATTTTTTATTGACCAATCAAAATCGCTCCTCTTGAATCTGTGACTTTTAGTATCCTTCTTCCATCGTTCTCCATCAAAGAAAATCGGTAAGTTTCTCCTTGATATATCCGCTCTTTGAAACGTAAATCACTCGTCTGCTCTAAAAATAAAATTGCTTCGTATCCTAGACGAGTGCGCGTTAATTCTTGCTCCCGTTGATAATTTTGCTGAATTAATTGTGTAATAGTCAGGGAGAATATCCCTGCTACCACACATACAATACTAAAACTAACGAGACTCTCTAATAAAATAAAACCGCTATAAATAGTTAATTTTCTTCGTATATTTGCCACTCCCCATCTGAAATTCCATAACAATTTAAGGAATAAAAACATCATACAATACGCATTAAATAGCTGTTTTTTCATTTTTAATAATCTAAGATATGTAAATAATACCGCAAATCTGTGGTAAATTTTGTGGTAAAAATAGAATGCAAAAAAAGCTCTACTTCCCGTAACTGAGAAGCAGAGCTTTTACGTTTTTAATTATTCTATCCATTCATCATTGAAATATTCGTCCACAAATTCATCTATCGTTTCGCAACGTTCTGTTTCTTTTTCAAATGGATTTTCTTCAGGCATATGTTCTTCACTCCATTTCGTGAAATTATGAATCTGGACGTTTCTAATATCATAAAAATCGATTTCTTGTTCACCAATCAGCACAACATCGAATTCTGCCATCCCACGGAAAACACCAAAAACATGTGGTTTTACACGATCATATTCATCTAATGAGTTCAGTTGAATTTCTAGTACCTTATTTTGCTTAATAGAGCGATCTAAAAAATATTCTATTTGCTTTTGGGATTGCTGTGGTAGTCTATCAATATTTCGAGCGTGGTATTCGTCTGTGTTTTTAATTGCTTCTGTTAATTCACCCAATGGAAAAGCTGTGGGCCACTTTAATTCAAAAGGACGGTCAACATAATCGTTGTAAGGTTTAAACTCTTTTTTCGTTCGTTTCACCATCTGATACACTCTCCTATCAGATACATTATACGAACGTTTGTTCCTTTTTTCAACAAAAAATATTAACATAACAAAAAAACACCTATCTCTCATAAGAAAGAGAGCTAGGTGTTTTACTATGGACCATAAAGGGATCGAACCTGTGACCTACGCGTTACGAGTTACTAAATAACAATAAGAATTAACTTAAATTAGCTTAAGATAAACAATTATATGTCTTGTGTTTAAACAACTTTGAGTAACTTTTACAACTTTATGCCCACGTTTCTGCCCACGAAAAATTGAAAATCCACGTTATTTTATACTGAATTCCAATTAACTAATTCGAATCACTGAAAAAGTTTATGATATAATAAAATGACATATACTTGAATCAATAAAATTTTTATGAAATGGGGAATTATAGTGCACTTAGGCCATGATAATTTTAGAACTAAAAAACTACCTATAAAATTAATTATACTATCGCTTGTTATCATTACAGTAGGATGTTTTGCACTTAATCAAAACTCAAAAAAACGAGTGCTTGTTGAAGAACATAAAGAAGAAACTAAACCTTCTTCAAAAAAAATTTTTTCAACAAATTTGTCAAACCTTGAAGGCTATTATATTGGACTAAAAAATAAATCTCAAAAACAAAATTCTGATCCTATAGTAATTACCTATATAAATTACGAAAAGTTGACTAACAATGATAGTAAGGCTTATTTTTCAACTAAACTCATTAATGACACTGCTTCTTTAGAGATACCGAATGCATTAGATGAATTAGCTACCCAACCAGATTTAATAAATAAAACTTTCTCAACTCTAGCTCGTATCGCCGATAACTTTTTTACCGCTAACATGAATGAAGGTAAAGACGGTAATAAATTATTTCACGACTTAATGCTCTATGTCCCCTATAGTCCTAATAATTATCAAATTTTTCTTCAAATTGATAATGATAACGGAGAAACAGATAACTACATGCTTGTTAAATCAACCAAAGAAGAGCTAAGTGCATTAGAAAAAGTCCCCGTAGATGAATTTCGAGATAAAATTTTAACTAAAAAATTAAACTTACTCAACTTTGATAATACTGAAAGAGCTTTTTATAATGTGGCATCTAATTATGTAGGCTATAAAAGCATACCTGTATTAGAATAATGTATTAAAGCAATTATTTCTTGTTAGTGATTGAAAAATTATCAATCATGTTCTTATGGACCATGACGGATTCGAACCATCGACCGAACGGTTATGAGCCGTTTGCTCTAACCAACTGAGCTAATGGTCCTGAAAACAAAATCACCCACAACCTGTCATCAGGATTGTGAGCGGCAATGTTTGGAATTTAAGTTTAATGATAAACTTAAATGGATTTGACTATACCAAAACATATATTTTATGTAAAACAAAACCGCCCTAGCCTGGTAGAGGGCGGTTTATGAAAAATTATGTCTTAGACAAGTTCATTGTACTGCTGCTTTTCCTTTTAGGCAAGAACTTTTTTAATAGTTCAATGTTTGACCTGGATAAATTAAGTTTGGATTAAATAGTCCGTTCCGTTGGGCTAAAGCTTGGTATGTGGTACCGAGTTTAGTGGCAATACTTGATAAATTATCACCAAACTTGACAGTATAAACATTATTTGTTGCTGATCCATTGACTTTCAAAACTTGGCCAGGATAAATAAGGTTTGGATTAGCCAATCCATTTAATGCAGACAATGTTTGATAGTCTGTGCCATGTTGGTAAGCAATACTTGATAATGTTTCACCATATTGGACTACGTGTGTTGCTTCTGGTTGTTTATCAGGAACAGTTGCCGCATCTGGCAATAATTCAATATCACCTTTGCTTATCCATGACAAGATACCTCCAAGCAATACTCTGCTTCCAGTTACTTCTTGCACTTTGTAGCTGTTGCCTTTTACCCAATCTGGAATAGCTTCGCCAGTTGCCCATGCATCTACGTTAAATTTCACTTTGACCATATCGCCAACTTTAACATCTGAATTTGGTGTTTTTTCAGTTTCTTCACCGGCTTCTGTTGCTGGTGTGTCCGTTTCTGGTTTGTCAGTAGCCGTATATCCGTTATCCGTAATTCCTGTTAGGTCTACGTTACCATCTAAACCGCCTGCAATATAAGTTGAGGTAAATTGCCAAATTGCGATACCATCCATACTAGGGAAATAGTTATATAACGGACTTGGTGTTACATCATAGCTAGGATATGCAGCAATCCATAAGGAATTAGGGAACTCTTTAATAATTCGTTGATAGTCCACGTATTGCAACGTAAAAGGCTTGTATGAATAATACATTGGCGTATACCCTGCTTGTTTGATACGGCGCATACCATACAAAATCGTTTCTGTATTTGCGTTTACATCAGGACTAGCCCCATGTTCAAAATCTAATGCAACAATGGAATTTTTAGGCGTTTGGATGCGTGGCAAGAAGTAATCCATTGTTGTTTTAGCAATATCCATGCTACCGAACGTATCGTACCATATATAACTGTGCGCTCGTTTTCCTTGAGCAATGGCACTTGCTACTTGCGTTTTATACGTATACTGCTCATAAATTCCACTAGCATTGTAACCACCAATTTGAGCGATAGTAAATTTATCATGTGCATAGCCAAAACGGCCTTGTTCACCTTGGTAAATCGCCCAGTCAACGCCTTGATCTCCTTTTGCAGCAAATGTACTAACTGGCGCTAAAAAAAACAGGCCTACCAATAATGTTACTAATAGTTTCTTTTTCATCTATTTGTCTCCTTTTCTATCTGATAATCCAGGTGTTGTATGGTCTGTCACAATTCCTAAAATAGTTAATACAACAAACACTGCATTGATAACATCTAGCAATTGCTGATTAATCACATCAATTTGAAATTTATACCCAAAAGGAACTGCAACTACTTGAATAAGTAACAAAACTGCAGGAATAAGAGACAACCAGAATTGTTTATTTTTTATTCTTGACTTCCAATCAATCATTTTTATTTCCTCCAATTCCTCGAAAGAGGGTTTTATTTTGTTCTTCCAATCGACTAATGCGCACCTCATGGTTATTTAATCGGTCAACAGCTTGTTTTAGTTCTTTCATGCTATCTTCTAATTGAGAGAAGACATGATAGAATTTCATTAATGCGAAGATAATTCCGCCTAAAAATGTAATCACCGCTAACCATTGTTCTAGTGTTAAGTTCATCCTGCACCTACTTTCTACTTACAATAAAACCGCTTAGCCTTCGCTAAACGGTTCACCTGTCATTTTAGTAAATTCCTCTTCTGTAATACAACTAGGTACAAATTCTGCGACCTGTTCAGGAGTAAACAGCCCCCAGTCAAACATTAACTTAATGTCATCGTATGAATACATTATTTTGCACCTCCGATTTGTTCTTTAATCGCATCAATTTCTTTAGTATTTTGAAGCGAAGTAAGCATGGTCTTTGAATTGATTTGAGCTAATGATTCTGCTTTAGCAGCTAGTTTTTCATTTGCTTGTTTTAAAACAGCGTTATCCGCTTCTAATACTGCTGAAAGGTTTTCTAACAGATTTAATTTCTTCGAATAATCTTGTGTGACTGCTTCTTCCCATTTTTGTTCTGAAAAATTAAAGAATTGTGATTGTTCATTGTCCAAAGCTTCAAGCGGTTTAATCTCAACAAAAGGTAAAGATGTTGGAAAATTATCCTCTACTTCGTTTTTTTCAAAACCCATTGGGTACAATACTTTGTATACTACTTTCATTTTATTTTCCTCCTTTAATATGGATTTTTAGCCATCCAACAACTTGAAATAGTAATCCATGCTCCTTTTGCGACACTATCTTTACATACAATATTTGAGTTATCTGCTGTGTTCATGTATAACAAGCACATTTTGTCATCGCTGGTTTTGCCATACATTCGAACCGCTTCAATCGGATATGCCCATGTTGGAATGTTGAACCACACCGCCTGGTTATCTTTTAAAGCAGATAATTGGAATGATCCTGTGAGATATACCAGATCTCCCCGTCGGTATAATTTTAGAGAACCACCTGACATCACAGAAGCGTTGTTATCCTTATCTACCATTGCATAATCTGCTTTAGCATTTGTAAGGACTGGCTCTTTTCCTTTTACTTGAATTCCATCTTGAAAATTTTTAGTACCTAGAATAGTTTCATTTCCAACAGCCTTTACTAATTTGCCTTCAATACCATCAATGGCATCTGCGTGTGTTTTCATGTACTTATTGACACCATTTTCTTTTAGCTGAACGATATCTGACATTACGCTTCACCTACCTTTTCAAATGTAAAAACTGGTAATGCATCCAATTTTTCTTTATCCGATTTGGACATTAAACCGTCTTTTTCAGAAGTGGCATTGCCAGGAAGTGTTGGAATAATAGTTGTGTCTGGCAGTGCTTTTACATCAGAAGCAGTTAAAACAACTTCACCTGTATGACCATTTACAGACGAGACAGTGCCTGCTTCAGCACCACTAATTTTTCCATCAACAAATTCATTTAATCCAACAACACCAGCTGTACTAGTTTGTACATCAATAGCTACGCCGTCTTTTTTCACTACATATAAATCAGGCATTTATTTCTTCATCTCCTTTTACTTTTTCAAACTCAACACCAGAACCACCTAGTTTTCCAGCTTCATAATCGGCTATAATTTTTAACATTTTGTCATACTCTTGTTGTGATATCATAATGCCATCGCTTGGCAGATCTAAGTCTGCACGTGTAATAATCACTGCTCCAGTTTTTCCGTTTACAGATAAAACTTTTGCCTGTCCGTTCATTATCTCTGATAAACCAAGGATAGCTGAAAAATGTGTAATAGGAAAAAACTGACGTTTAATACCATTTTCATCAGTTTCCATCATTCTCTTAGCATCAACCATTATTTACACCTTCAATCGTAAAAACATTTTGTTTTGGATCATCAACTGTCGCTATGATTAACGCCCCTTCCTCGATTGGGAAATTGACTGTACCCACCAGTTCAACTTCATGATTCTTAGAAAATGAATCATCTTCTAAAATTTCTAACGTGGTTACATTACCGTATTTGATGGTGTATAGCCGTTCCTCTAGCCGATGATACAAATAATTCATATCAGCCAATAAACGCTCTGAAAGTGAATTGTGACGCACTCCTTGTATGTCTACACGTGCATCCATTAATTCGGCTAACATTGTGCCGCCTGGATCAACAGTTTTTAAAATATCTTTGATTGATTCGAACCACATTAGATAATCTGATTCTTGACCGTTTCGCCAAGCCTCAAATGTATCTTGTTGATTTTTACGCCATTTTTCAAACTCTTCTTTTCTAGCGTTCATCCATGCTGTGAAATCACCTTTATTTTCATTGATAAAGGCGGTCATATCCGCTATTAAATCTTCAATTGACTGCCAGTATGACCCCATTTCACCTTCTGTTTTAGAAGCTGCTTTAATGACGAAATAAGAAAAATTCTGTGTTGAACCAATTAATTCTTCACCGTTATAAATCGTAAAATAAGCTTCTTGGCGATGTAGCGACTGCATAGAATATTCATCAAAAGTGTACTGAATGATCCCACTACGCGCATCTACAACCGTTGCTGGCCGCTGAATAGGGTATTTATTACTGATTACAGATTCAAAAAATACCTTGCAATTAGTTAGATCTAATGGCAAAGCATTTTCTACGATATTTACTTCTAATTTTTCTGTATTCTTATTCCCCTGACGGACATTAATAATGCCAACATAATTATAAGGTTCTGTGGTACTTAGTGTCGCTTGCCATTTAACCATAAAAACCCTCCTTTCGTTATTTTGGTGGTATTACTATTGATTGAATAGAACCGTCAAAATAAAGACGGTCGTATTTTGCGACAATTTGCCCTTGCTCGGCATTCTGTTCTATGGTTTGGATACGTCCGTTCTCTAAGCCATAAATCACGCCTGTGTGACCATATGCGGGGTCTACTGTCCAACCAGTTCCCCATTGTCCACTTCGTCTAATATTGACGATAGCTCCTACGACTAAATCTTTATAAGTAGGATTTGAGATTACTTTCCAACCAACCGCATTCCAATCGTACGCTTCGCCAATATCTGCAGCCGATGATGTATCACCAATGACATGGGACAATCCATAAATTGTACCTGCACCCAAACCACAGCCGCCCATAAAACCAGAGTATTCGGCTGGAACTGCATAACATTGCCCATTACCAAGCCATTTGCCCATTAAGGTCTCCAAATGTTCAATTCCAGCTTTCCCTGTCGCGGTAGAAGCTTTCAAATCTTTAAATTTGTCATACCATGTTTGTGCATAGGTTTGTCTTTCTGGATGTGCTGCAGCTGGACGTTCAAAGTTTAATTCAAACGCATAAGCAGCGGTTTTAGGCGAGCTAACAACTTTAAATTCATCAACTGTTAATGGACTTACTTGTCCTAACCATTGCCCGTTGAACATACACCAGTTAATCAATTGTGCCTGAGCGAATGAAGTCCTGTAGTCTTGTTTGATACCAGCGGCAGCAATTAAGCGTTGTACATATTCTCGACCATTCCAAGTTGGTGCGCCCACCAACGGATACGCTGATCCGTCCCATTGAACCCACCCATAACCAGGACCGCCATTTTGTTCTGTATCTGGATTCATATTGGGACCAACTTCGCCTTGAACATTTCCAAGTATGCCCGCAGCAGCTGCTTTACTGTAGCCATTACCTAGTAGATAGCTCCACAAATCCCATGCAAATTTATCAGAATCACTTGTGATTTCTGGCGGATATCCACCTGTTCCACCACCATTACCACCGCCATTTTGACCAGGTATAACTTCTTTACCATTGATGAGTATTTTTTTGGCATTGATTTCATCAACAAAAATTGTTGATGGATTTCCTTTTCCGATAAAATAAAAGAAATTCCCTAAATGCCATTGGCTAGTACCTGATATTGCAAGACCACTACCAGTTTCATTTGATAAACCAATCAAGTTTTTCCGACCATCACCAACTAATAACAATGATTTTCCATCTGTGACGATTGAATTACCGTTTTCATCTGTTAATTCTGGAAATGGATTACCTTTTGTTCCCATCGTACCAACATGACTTGACCCATCCCAAAATTCCATACCTTTTTTGGTCAATTCCATGATTTTTGTCTTTTCATTCCAAATTTGTAAAGCACCAGATACTAGTTTAAGTACATCTCCAGTTGCTTTATTGAAACTTGTTTGTAAAACATTCGCGTTAATAATGCCCACTTTAATAAAGTCAGCAACGATTTCTCCCTTAGAAGTCATAGCAAGCCCGAACGGACCATTAACGCCGTTATCGGAATATCCTAAACCGTTTAAGTTCCAACGCCAAACACGCTTCGCTGTTGCTATTTTATTTGTATCCATGATAAGAATTTCTGACGGCGCTTTTTCTGGACGAAAAACGACATGTCCGCCACTATTACCAGTGATCCATGCCGTTGCGTTTAAAACATTTTGTACTAGCGTTTCCGTTCTATTGTCGATTTTCCGTTTCAATTCTTGGGTTTGATTATTTGCAGTTGAGGTGTAGAGTGATAAATCATTTCCCAAAACAATATCTTTGAATTTGCCTAAAGTTGGGAACCAAGTATATTCAACCATACGTTCTGTTACTTCAATACCAACTTCTTTTGCTCTGACATGCGCTACATCACCAAAATGCAAAGAAGAAAGCTCTTCGTAAATATCTTCATACTCCAATGTGTGTTCTAATGCTACCATGCTAATGGTGTGCGTTACTTTTGGTTCATGAATACGGTCTTTGTCAAACAATGACTGACCCCATTCTTTAAGCTCCTCAACTGTTTTACATTCCGAATTTTCACGTTTTCCAATTCTTCGATTACTATCATTTACACCAGCAATTTCTAAAAAGCCATGCGTGATTGGTTCTTTGTCTTGGTCATAGTCATTTTCTGGCACACCACCGATAAGAAAGAGACTGTTTATAATCGATTCATCGTCAAAGTCCTCATCTATAGCTTCCAAATTAACCCCAAAATCAATTCTAAAGCCATTGTCCGATCCAATTTGTTTAACCAGTTTCAAATTAAAGTTATCCATCTCTAATTCCCCACCAGTAACACCTGTTAAATTTTGGTTACCATTGTTAGAACCAACGATTGCATCGATTGGCCCAACCTGCTTGGCTGTAAACTGATGTGTAGTACCGATATTCGACAAATAATTAAATCGTTGCTTAAACGTTAATGCAGCCTTTAAATTGTTCATGATTTGCGTGCCATTTCCGTTAGCAGTAAATGAATTAATAATGAAATTCTTATTCGCCATAAAACCGATGTGTCTCGCTGTAACTGAAACTGACTGCAGATTTTTTTTAATATTGTAAATCTCAAAATATTGATATGACCCATCTTCAACTTGTGCCTTTAAAAAGTTTCCCTTTTTTAAGTACGAGCGATATTGGCCATCTCTTGCATAGTTACCATAGAATCGATACGCACCATTTAACACACGGTTAATTTCTGGTAAATCTTGCCAATCTGGCAAAGCCATTCCGTTATCATTTAGATTTTCAGGAATAGCCGTATATGCATAAATAAAATTTTGTGTCATAAATACGCGCTCCTATTCCAAAACTTAGCTTCTGTGAAATTCCCTGATATGTTTAATGTGTTTTGACCAGGATTCGTTTCTATCCAACTACCACGAGTAAATAGTGGTAGCCCTTCTTGTATCACTTTCCCTTTTTCGTTATCAATAGTGACGATTCCTGTTTGTGTACGTAAAATCGTTAGTGAATTACTACCAACGCTTAACGTAATATCGCCGCCTTTTGAATAAATCTCGATATAAGGAAATGCTGATTCGTCACCGTGATCAGTGATTTCAACTGTTTTTGTTTTAATTAGTACAGGCTGTTCACTTACTTTTCTCTTGAAAGGTTGGCATCTAAATTCAATGTTAAAGGTATAAAAAACACCCCATTCATTTTTGAATGAGATTGGCTTGCTTATTGCACAAATAGCATCTAAATATTTGCCCTCGTTATTATGAGTGATAAGCTTGCTTTTACCAGTTAACCAACGCTTGACTTCTTTTAAGTTCTCATAAGGAATAGTTACGTCCTCAATTTCATAATCAAAAGGTTCATAGTCGTTGAATGTTTCATTAAATTCACCACTTCTACCAACGATGGAATACGTATCATATCGCTTGTTTGGTAAAATGTCTGGCAGTTCATTTTCGATGATACATCCCATATCACGAACTGCATTCAAACCTTTCCAAATGAAATTAGGTTCATCACGATTCATAAAAATCATGTTGGCACACCCCCTAAGTCATAGAAAGCTTGCGCACTTGCTTTATATAGTTTGCGATTCATCCGATCTAACTCGCTTGGATTATTTGCATCCACTTGGCCAAAATAAACATGTTGTTCGATAGTTTTTCCGCCTTTCAAGGCACCACCAATCCCGCGAGCTTTTTCTTCTTGTGAAAGTGGTGTGACTGTAGTCTTGCCATTTTTTGCTGTTAATAATTCAGGACCAGCTTCACCAACGATTGCTTGGCCATTGATCATATGACCGCCTTCAGCAAGATATGGAATTTGTGCAATACTAAAGCCTTTGCCACCAACGCCAGGTACCCATTTTGGTATTTTGATATTGTTTAAACCACCTAAAAAACCATTAATTAGAGTAATCATGGCATTAATTGGTGCTTTTGCTACTGCAGCAATTCCTTCAAAAATTCCGCCAAAAATATCAACAACACCTTGCCACGCTCTTGACCAGTCTCCAGTAAATACTCCCGTTACAAAATCAACGATACCGCCAAAAATACGCTTAATTGCATTTACGTAATCGCCAATAATTTTTGCAGCACCATTCATAGCGCCGCCAATAAAGCCTGTGATGAAATCAAAAGTAGACTTTGTCGTATCTGCTAAAACTTTGAATACACCAACCACTATATCTTTGATCACATTAAAGGACGCATTGATAAAATCTCTAAACCATCCTACTTTGTTATAAGCAATCACTATTCCAGCAACAAAAGCAGCTAGTGCAGCAATTACAATTCCAATAGGTGAAGCAATAAAGGTAATTACTGGAATCAGACTACTAATGGAACTAGCAAGTGTTCCTAAAACCACCAATACTGGTCCAATAGCCGCGACTACACCTGCAATGGTAATAATTGTTTGCTTTTGATTGTCGGTCAATCCACTAAACCACGTTGAAACCTTTTGAATCGCGTTACTTGCCGCTTCAAAAGCAGGAAGAAGCGCAATTTGCACTTGCTCACCAAGCTCACCCATTGCAATTTTAAATTGATTCTGTGCAATTTTTGCTTGGTCGATTGGATCCAAAATATCATTAAATGTTTGATCTACAGTGCCAGCCGCATTTTTAGCTGAATCTGCTAATCCATCCATTGACAATGCACCACTATCAATTGCTTCTACCATTTTTGATGCAGCTTTAGTTCCGAATACTTCGCTTGCAATAGTAAGTTTTTCTTGTTCAGTTGTTGCACCTTTAATAGATTCAATTGTTCCGCTTAATCCATCCTGCATAGTTTTGTTATCCTTTGCATAAACGACACTAGCTTTCGCTAAATACCCAAGCGTTCCTGCCGAATCTATACCAGCTTTTTCCATTTGACCTATTAATGTAGTTGATTCAGAAAAACCAAGTCCCATAGCTTTGAGTTGGGGCGCTCCTCTATTTACTGCATCAAATAACTGATCTACCCCTACTCCAGTATCCTGGCTAGTTTTAGATACTGAATCCAAAATCATTGGCAAGTCCTCGATAGATAATCTAAAAAGGTCCATTGATTTTTTCGCATTGATAGTTGATTGAGAAACATCTGATCCATTAATTTCTGAAAACTTAAGCATTCGGCCTGTGGTGTCTTCTAATTGCTTATCCATCAAGCCGAATTGTGTATTCACTTCACCAATCCCAGTTGATATATTTTCCATATCTGTTGGAATTTGGCCAGCTACTGTTTTAAAGCTGTCTTGCAATGATTCTAGTTGCTCTCCTGTAGCACCAGTAGCCGTTGTGATACTGTCCAAACTGTCATCTAATTCTTTAAACGCAGCAATAGAAGCGGCGCCAATTCCCATGATCGGTGCTGTTAAACCAACAGTCATCTTCTTACCGACAGATTTCATTTTGTCCCCAGCTTTTTCAATTTTAGCTAACTTCTCGGCAGTCTTAACAGACAAGTCACCTTGTTCTTTCAAAGCTTCATTGGTACTTTCTAATGCAGATCGTAATTTATTTTCACCTGTTTCTGATTCCAACAAGCGTTTGTAAAGCTTTTGTGATTGCTCTGAATACTGCCCAGTTTCTTTAACTGATTTTTCGTATTCCTCACGTAATAATTTGGTTCTTTGTTCGGCTAAAGATAATTGCTTTTCAAGCTTTTTCTTAGTTGCCGTTAATTTTTCAGTTTGTGTTGCATCTTTATCCATAGCGGATACCTGGTTTTTGTACTCGGTAGCCGCTAAGTTCATTTCTTTGTTGATATCTTTGATTGTTCGAGAATAATTGACTTCTCCGTTTGTCTTAAAATTTAAGACAACATCAGATTCTTTCTTTGACACGTTAGCGCTCCTTTCCTACCACCAAGGACTTTTATCCATAGTCACACTTGCAGGTGGTTCAAACTCCGTATTACTCGTTAACCACTGTATGTATGACTTAAGCCACAAGTTCGGTGTTGATTTCAAAAAGAAACCCTCACTCCATCCTAAAAGAGTAAGGGCGACGTATAAGTAAAAAGCCCAGGGCGTTCCTACTTCCGTTTGTGTTTTTTCTTTTTGTTTTTCTTTTGTTGCGGAGTTTGATAATCTTGTGGCTTCTTGGATTTTTTTACATCAACATCTTGAAAATTCTGTGCTGCGAATACCTCCATGCAGGCCCCATAAACTTCAACAACCGTAGAATTCATTCCTAAGAATTTAAAAATTGTTTCTGGTGTTTCGTCTAATCCGCCAGTTTTTAACATGCCATAAATTAAAGCACGCATGATCTTTAAATCTGAAGCAGATAAATCTTTTGAAGAGATACGTCCACCACTCTTGTTTAGCATTGCGTTCATATCTTCTTCAAATTTTGAATAGTCGTCATCATAAATATCCGCAATATGCTCCATGGTTTCCATGGTTAACAAGATTGGGAACTGATGACCTTTAATTGTGACAGTTGGTGTGTCTGAAACGACAATCCCATAATCAGCTAACTTTGCCATTATTCACCGCCACCCCCTGGTGTTGATGGAGTTACTAATT
Organism: Enterococcus sp. DIV1090; assembly: GCF_050537975.1. Classification (NCBI taxonomy): domain Bacteria; kingdom Bacillati; phylum Bacillota; class Bacilli; order Lactobacillales; family Enterococcaceae; genus Enterococcus; species Enterococcus sp. DIV1090. The sequence continues at coordinate 1,786,748 of NZ_CP172917.1, forward strand.
TTTTCCATTGTTCTTCATCGTAAATAGGTTGTGCAATGAATTTTTCAAAGTCTCCTGGTTTTGCACTTAATCGGTTAGAATCGAAACTTGCATACATAACGTTGTTATACTTCAAACCGTTAGCAACAAAATTAGCAGTTACATCGTCAATTTTTGTGTCATCTTCTGCAGTTGCATATTCTTCATCAATGACATTGGATAATTGCGTTTTTGGATACCAAACTGCTTTTTTTCCTCCGCCTTCAATATTTCCAATGAATCCAAATGCAAAGTAAGGAAATTCACGAGCCGTATTTTTTCCAAATGTTACGCCTGCTTCTGCAAGCAATCCTTTTATCTCGTCCATTACTTCGATAGGAATCCCCACGTGATCTAATCCAATCTCGTGTTCTGTCTCGCGACTTACACGGCGAAACATTTTACTTGATGCCCATTTAACTAGTGCCGAGCCATTTCCCTTAATGGCAAGTTTTGTTGCAATAGCCAGTCTAATTACTTCGCTATAAGTTGGTGCCACCCCAACTTCATCAGGCGTTGCCATCATGGCAATTAAGATGTCATCTAATCCTTCAAAATAATACACATCTTGTTTTCCCAAATTACTCATCCTTCCCATAAATCTAATATTTGTTGTGTCATGATTTTTTCAATCTGATCTTTATTTTGTTCAAACGTACCACTAGCAAAATGCTGGGCTTTTTGATTCTTTGTACCATTTTCAGCAAATCGCCAGTAAAAGGCAGTTCCTTCAAACGCAACCTGCACTTGGTCATCTTCTATAATGACTTTTACCTGATCAGCCATATGTTTTTTCTTTAATAGTGATTTAGGTATTTTTGGCAGCAACTGTTCTCTATAAAAATTGGCTGCATCCGTTAATGATTCTAAAGACAATTTTGTAGGATCTACCTGTGCAAGAGTTCCCAAATAGTCAGCCATATCTGCAAACCCATTATTATTGGCCATCTTCTAAACACCTTATATACGTATAAAAATTCGTCACTGTATCATCGTTTTCATCACCCTGAATACCTACAAAATCAGTATAAGGAATACCAGCGTTTTCCAATGCATTTTCTAAATCAGTTAAATCTTTTTCCGTACCTGTTGTATAGAAAGAAATTTGATAATATGGCAATCGCCTATGAACTTTAGAAGAAGCCATCTTTTTACCTTTGCTGACATTGGAATACACGATATATGGATAGTCTGTTTCTTTTTCCGCTTTGTCACGTGTCACAGGTACACCTACTGTTTTTAGTGTTGCCCTTAATTTTTCAAAACTAATCGACATAAGCCAAACTCAACTCCATTTCTTGACGTTTAGGTAACGTGTAAATACGAGTGATATTGTATTCAACACCATCAATTTTAAGGCCATTTGTTTTCTCATTGACAGATTTATCCCAGCGGCATTTAACACGCCTTACGACATTTGTCTTAGCTTGTTGCGATAGATATTTCTCTTCTGCAGTTATACCAATTTCTATATAATACAAATCACGAATTTTCGTTCGCTTTTCACGGGGTCTATCATTGTCGTCCATGCTATCTTCAATTAATTGCAATTCAGCAACCCATTGTAAATCATTTAGAAGGCTCATCTGTCAACACCTCCAAAGCAAAAATAGGTTCTAAAGCCAATAACGCTTCCTCAAGATCAGCGGAAGAAAGTCGGTGTTCAAACATAATTGTAGTAACCATAATTTCTAGGTACTCTTGCTCATAACCAATTTTCTTTTTTACATATCGTTTCGCTGAATCCGTATAAAAAGAGAGCATAGAAACATCCATGCCCTCCTCTAATCGGATATGTTTTTTTAGGTTATCTAACAAATTACTTTCCAATCTATTCACCTACCAATTCCAATAATTCTGATTTAGTAGCATTGGATTTGTAAGAAATACCAACCGTATCTAAATAGGCTTTGATTTCCACAACAGTATTGTCACTAGTCGGCTTTGCTAAGTCGGCTACCCCTAACGAAGTAGGGGAAATTACTCCCCCGCTCCACCTTCAGCAGCTTTCTTCACATTAAGAATTGCGAAAGCTTCAGGATAAGTTACTGTAAAGTCAGTAATCATATAACCTTGATATAAAGTTTTTCGTCCTTTAAGATTACGCTCTGAGGAAACAGACAATGGTTCATTCGTATTTTCAATCATTCCCTGACCTGGGTTTCCAAGAACTACGCGGTCTACGCCAGCACCATCATCTTCAGCAACAGGCGTTCCCAGAAGGTATCCAACACCTTCAGTCGTTGGATTAGCAATAAAAATAGGTCGTCCGTTTTTGTCTACAATATTCGCCAAGCGATTCCAAATTGTGTCTGAAGAAGCATAAAATTTAAGACCAGATTTAAATTGAGATTTTACTTTTGACCGTAATTTTGTAACATCCGAATAAGCAATAACATCGGCTTCAGCAGTATCAATGATTTGATCGGCTGAGTTTGTAGTTAATTCTGTTACTACACCCATAGGATTATCGCCAGTTCCAGAACCGGTAAAGGCCAAGTTACCCAACTTGTATCCGATTCGAGTTGCTAATTCAGTTTGAATATAAGTCAAGAATTCAGGGATCGACATTGCTTCTAATTTAAAAGATACTTCAACATCTTTGACAATTTCATGTCCATCTAACTTCACATCTACAAATTCATTTTCTTCATAGTCAGCTTCCACGCCTTCTGCATACGTATTAGCATCACCTGACTTGATTGATTTATGTTTTTTGACCGTGATTCCACCACGCACATTCAATTTTCGGATATCACCATAGAAAGGATGTTGCTCTTCGATTAATCCTAAAATTCCAGATAGCGTTGTTTCAGGAACCAAAATTGGTTGGTTCGATACTTGATGAGTATAAGCTGCATTATTAACCTTTTCATAGACAGCCTTATCTTGGGGTTCCAAATCACGACCTAATAACACTTTCGCAAATACTTCTTCATATTTTGGTGTTGCTACATCTTTTACTTCTTCAACTTTTGTCAAATTTGCCACCTCTTCTGGTTTTTTATTTTCCAGCGCTTTGTCTTCGACTTTCGCTGTTTTTGGTTCTTCAAAGATTGCTTTAGCTTCTGGATTGTCTTTCATAAGTTGATCCAATGCTGCATTTGCTTCTGCTGTCTTGCCTTCTTCTAATAATTTTTGGATTTCTTCGAAATTCATTTTTTATCCTCCTTGAAACGCAAAAAACGCAACTTAGCCTCTGCCAAATCACGTTCTTCTTTTTCCTTCATATTTTGTAGTTTTTTGATAAATGACGAATTGGCTAAACTCTCGAAACCAGCTACTAAAAGCAACTCGCTTTCTGAATCTTCAACCATTCCATCAGCAAATCCATAATCAATTACTTCTTGTGCGGTCATGAATGTTTCTTTTGCCATTAAATCTGCCAATCCTTCTTTGTCTAGTCCTGTTTTTGCTACATAAGCATCTAGCAAAGAATTTTCAACGGTAGTTAAAAGTTGAGCCGCTTTTTCCATATCCTTTTTCTCGCCACTAACATCAGCTAGTGTTGGATTGTGGATCATAAACGTAGCTACTGGACTTACAAGCACTTCATCAAATGCGCATGTAATCAATGTACCGATACTGGCTACCAAACCGCTTAACTTAACAGTCGTTTTGCCTTCGTGGTTTTTGATAATGTCGTAAATCTCTTGTCCAGCAAATACCGAACCTCCATTTGTGGTTAATGTAATCTCTACATCTTCATTTCCAGCATCTTCTAACTTTCGTCTGACGTTTTCTGGATAAATAGCATCCAAATCAAACCACTCAAAAAGCTTGCCGACATTATCAGAAACGACGTCGCCCTTAAATTGAATCTTCTTCATTTACATCCTCCTCACTCATATTGTTTTCCCCAAATCTATCCGTATCTTTCCGCAGTAACCGAACATCTCCACCCTCAACAGGTTCTAGTCCTAAAGCAATCATCCTGTATTCATTAACGGTCATCACTCCACGATCTAGCCAACCAACCATTTGAAGTTTGGTTTGCATACTTGCAAATTGAAGATTGTTAGATTCAAACATAATCAAGTTACCTAACGCCCTTTCTCGCCTACTGAAAAATGCCTTAGTAAATCCATCTGATAACTGGATTAACACTGGTTCAATTTGTGTTTCGTAGTATGCTATCCACTGATTTTCAGTGAAATCCGATTTTACAATAGCATCATTTGAATTAAAAAGGTCTAAAATACGTTTTCTGGTTGCGGCAGATTGTTTTTCTTCAGGAACATACGAATACGGTTGTACCTGAGTAGCATCAGCTTTAGAATCTACACCGGCCGCTCCAATCCCTTCTGAGTCTGTTCTTAAAAAATCTTCTACGAATTGCTTCGTATTTTCTTTGATATCTTCCGGTCGCAATGTTTGATTAAACTTAAGTAACCACTTCACAACATTCGAGTTACGAATCGCCGCAATAATCCCTTGATCTGTTGTTTGGACTACTTCAAGTAACGGCAAAAGAGAAGGAGCTAAACTATCCCCTAATATTTCATTTGAAGTAAAGTCATTCCTGATATGGATAAGGTCCCTATATTTAAAAGTATAAGATTTACCATCACGCAGAATAAATTTAATAAAATACTCTCCTCTAGGATTGACTAATAATTCCAAAGAATGAGAAACAATTGGATAAAGGGCAATAGGTTTTCCGTTATCACCTTTTTCTACATAAATAAAGGCATTTCCATTTACACGATACTGCCAAATTGTTTTTTCAAGCAGCATTTGCATACTCATTATAGCGTTCGGTTCTTGAAGCACCATCGAGATAGCAATATTAGGATTAATCTTGTCACTAACCCTGTGTTTTGGCACTGTCTTTCCAACTGCATTTGCAAGAGGTCGTACAGCACTTCGTACAATATCGGCTTCATAAACATTTCCGCTAAACCCAACAAATCCCGAACTAGGTTCGTCTATCATTTGAAACTTCGTTACAGTTTTCGGAGTTTCGGTTACTTTCCGATTAAATAATTTCAATTTCTCACCCCTTTCTAAATCAATCCAAGGTATTCTTCCATATATCGCTCATAGGTTGCATATGCGTCTAAAAGACTTGCCAAACCATCAATACGCTTTCTTGGATTGTTCCCCTTAACCGGTTTTATATTGGCGTTCTCGTCCGTTTTGACACGAGTATTAGAGATACACCATTTCAATAACCCGTTATTGTTGTAATTGATATTACCACTCATTAGATCAGCACCCAAAGCTTTCATTGGGGCAGAAAGTGATTTAAATCCTTGGTAAATAGCTTCGGGAACAGAAGGACCGAAAACATTTTTCAATTCATCGATTAGATATCCTGAACTCCAAGCATCATATCCGATTTTGAACGGATAGATATCGTACTCCATCTGCAATTTCAGGTACCATTTTGTTATGTCTTTGTAATCAACTTTACTATCGCCAGATAGTATGATAATTCCTTGATCTTTCCACTTGTCATAGGGTACCTTATCGTCTTTCATACGCTCTTCAAACAAATCGCTTGGCATAAAATACTGTTGCATGACATAAAGCTTGTTCGGCTCATCTGCAATACCAAAAACAGCAGTGGCACAAGTCAAGTCAGTGGTTGCTGATAAGTCTATACCACCAATAAAATAGCGTGGTTTAAGTTCCTGAACGTTAAAAGTTGATTCGTTATTGTAATCATTAAAGCTTAACCAAGCATCCGTATCCGACTCATTGATATTGAATTCCTTACACAGCATATTGCGAACCATGCGAGGATTCTGTTTCGCTAAGTCAACTTTTTCTTTTAATGATTGCTGTTTCTTGATAACACCGACACCAGGATTAGCTTTAATCCACATTTCTTCATCTCGCCATTCCTCTGGATCGTCTAATTCGTACATAAATGGAATAGTACGTTCATCATGATAACCTTCAGCATTATCCCAGCCATCAATGATATCTCCCATTTCTTCACGAAGTTCATCAAAGATATCTTCACGAGTTGTTCCAGAAGTTGTAGTAATTAAAATGAGTGGTTGCTCACGAGCCGACATACTATCAACAATTACGTCATATAATGGACGTCCACCACGCCCTTTCCATGAGTGAATTTCATCCATTAACGAGCAATGCGCATTCAAACCATCTAAACTGTCTGAATCACTAGCCAAGGGTTTAAATTCAGCATCATTAAATTCGGCTACAATATCGGCAACTCTAGCTTTAATCATTTTTCTAAGCGTTGGCGATTTTTTAACCATCAATTTCGCTTCTTGCCAAATAATTTTCGCTTGGTCTTTCTTAGCAGCGGTTGCTAAAATCTGAGATCCATTTTCCTGATCAGCAATCATCATGTATAAACCTATTGCCGAAGCTATTGCTGATTTACCATTCTTACGACCTATTAGCAGGAATACTCGCTGATACTTTCTGTTGCCTTCAATATCAACAAACCCAAATATCGCTTCAATCATTGCCTTTTGCCAAAGCATCAATTTTAAAGGCTTGTTCGCTTGCTTCCCTTTTGATGGGTGACAAAATTTTTCTATAAACTCAATTGGATGTTTCGCACGTTTTTTATCAAAATAATAGTCGCTATCTGTATTTTTCAGATCAGCGACTAATTTTTTATATAGTTTGAATATCTTTACAGAGACTACAGTATTTCCACCGTTTTGTCTAAAGCTCTTCCAGTACTTAAAAATGTTCGTTTCTTGATAATCCACGTTAGTCCACCCTTTCATTTAGAAAGGCGCTAAATTCAGATAAACCATCATCATTCTTAGGTACATCTTTAGGTAACAAACCAAGAAGTTTCTCAGTAACCGTCGTATATCGTTGTATAGTTGTGTTATACGACTTCAAAGCAGGATGTTCTCGCATAATTGAGTAATCACCTTGTGGCATTTCATTTATTACACCTTCATTTTGAATAATTTCTTTTAATTCAAGCAAAGTTACCTTCATAAATGCTGATTCTTCAATCAAGCCTTTGATTGTTCGTTGTTTCTTGCTATCAACTTCTTTGAAAATATTCGTTAATCGCTTTATCTCATTCGTTACTAGACGCTTTCTCTTCTTATCGTCCATCTAAATCCTCCTTTCTTTTGGGGTGGGGGTTATATGGAATTACCCTGTGTGTTTTTCGGAGTTCCCTTCCCGTTCCCTAACCGATTTATTTTTTTCGATTTGAACGGGGGATAAGGTTGCCGTTATCATCAAACATTACATCATCATTAATTATTTTTTCTTTTTCGAAATGTTCTTTGTTGTGACAATCAAGACATAAGTATTCTAAGTTACTCCATGCCAGTGATACATCCGGATCATGTATAGTCTCCTCTGTTAGGTGTTGCTTATGGTGGACTATATATCCTTTGACAATCTTATTCTTCTTTATACATCTTTCACACAATCCGCCAACTGATTTGATATAACCTGCTCTACAGTTACGCCACGCTTTAGATTTATAGAATGGTTGTGATATTCTTCTAGGTATCATACTCACGAACTCACCTTCTCTCTATCTGTATTTCCTTACATTTTCTTGTACATGCTTGCCATCCCAACATCCATGACCTCAATACACCAACTTACAGTAATCAATCTCTTGTGCTGTCGCCTCACGTGTCATCTCAATAATGGAATAGTATTTATTAATCTGCACCGACATTACTACCCGTTTATGTTGGTTTTTCATGGGTTTCGGATAATAGTGGTTCAGGGATATGTACCAATAATTATCCATCCTTCATTCCCTCCAAACAAAAAAAGAAGCCATCAAGGCAATCTCTTTTATTCTTCATTCTTATTTGTTATAATTTTATTAGGTAGCAACTCCTTTTATTTTTAATCAACACCTTATGTAATTCATAATTCCATGAAAAGACACAGAATTCGCTACCTAACCGCTAGTATGTCACCACTAGCGGTTTTTATATGCATCAGACAAGACAATTAATGAATGATTTGCTATAATTTATTTACGGGTAGCGACATACCTTAGAAAATTTCTTGCACATGAAATTCCTCATATCGTACTAGCTACCTAACCACCCATGATTAATTTCACTGGTGGTTTTTTTGTTGTTCAGTAAACATAGTTACTAACTCATCATCTGAAGCTCGATTGCAATTAATGTAAAAAAAACAAACACATAAATGTTTTACAATTTTTTTTAATATTTGTTAGAATTTTTTACAGGCAGAAATTCCTTCTTGATGAATTTAGATTTTGCGATTTAAAATTCTATCAACAAGTCTTACTATAACTGCCTATCCGCTAATTTTCCGATATTAGCGGTTTTTTACATACTAAAAGAGACATTCTTAATTAATTTTATGTACTAAATATGTCATTTCTTACATAAATTGGATAATGTCTATCACTATTAATTTGCTATAATGCTTTTGGGTAGCAACTCCTTAAATGCTGAAACAGTTATTTACACCTAGAAAACCCATCTTTTTGTAATATAGTCTGCTACCTACCCACTAGATTCCATAGTCTAGTGGTTTTTTTACGTATAAAAAAAGACTGCACGGTGAAAGTGCAGCCTTAGATAGGAAGGAAAATCTTAACCGTCATCTGATCGTAAAGGTAGTTACATTTGACTTATTGACGATTTTTTTATTTAAGTAGCATAGCTACTTACTGGAATAACGAGACTCGAACTCATGACCCTACGATTAACAGTCGTATGCTCTACCAACTGAGCTATATTCCATCAAAATGTCACTTCCTATTGTTAATTATATTCTAAGGTGTATACTTCAAGTAAGGAGGTGATAACATGACTTATTCTACAGGTGAAAAGCCAGGCAAAGGCACCTATACTTGTACTAATTGCGGTCAGCAAGTTGTATTAGATGACAAAACAGATACACTGCCGCCATGTCCTAGATGTGATAATACAAAGTATAGAAAATAATTATTTATAAGCAGTCTTTTAACGGACTGCTTATTTTATATTAATTTACGAAGTGTTTTACCTTCATCATTTAAGAGCCATACTGCAACAATTTTAAAATCTTCGTAATATGGCAGGTTAATTGCAGTTGTTTGCTCCTTGCCAAATGTAATGACAATCGGGTTACTCTTGTTAAAAACTTTAACTGCGTCACTATCACAAGAAGTCCCTGAAACCCCTCCGATATAGTCCACTAAAAGTTTCGCTGCTTCTTTACCTTCTAATTCTTTTTTATTAAACTTATCAATTTGCAATAACATATAAATCTTCCTTTCTGTCTGTCTTTTTTTGCATATGCTAGCAATCGCCAAATATATCCCTTGCAAACTTTTAGAAAAAAGAGGAGGTTATTCACCTCACTTCTTTAGTTTTATAATTTGTGGTTTGCGAGAGAATCTAAATGAGATCACAAGTGACTAAACGAAGAAAGTAGATTTTTTTACTTCCTTGTGATCTCAAATCAAAAAAATAAGTAGGCAATCGTTCCGTTAATGTATTTGTGTAAGTGTGTCGCATTTCTTATTTTTTTGACACTATCATAATAATCCGTTTCAAAGGTATATGAAGTGTAGATAAAGTGTATAAAAGAGGTATAAAAAGTGTAATAAATGGCTACTTAAAAGCAACCAATTCCAGCGCTGAAGCAAATTGAACAATGATCATATTAGATTCTTGTTTCACTGATTCTTCGCTGATACAGTTTCGTTGTGCTGCTAGATAGATTGGATTACCGTTGATGTATCGATCATAGAAAATCCTTTTTCTTCGCTCGGTAACATCTGGTTTGTGCGGATGCTGAATCGCAGAATAACCTCTAACAAAAAGCTTATGAAGATAATCAAACTCTTCTTGTGCTTCTTCTTTCTGGATTAACATTTGCTCTGCTTCGAAAACGTTATTGGCCGTTGATGGTGGAACCAAAGAGAATGAAGCTGTTACTTTTGGTTCCCTCGGCTGGCCAACACGACATCTAGCAGCAAGATAGGCAGACAGGAACACACTGACGTTATGTTTAGTTTGCTCCATATCTACGTCCTTTGCATCTGGTGTTTCATATTTCTTTACGTCAAAAAGTACCATACCTTGATTCCCCCGTTTGTGGTATAATATTCGTGTCGAGAATATTACCAACGGTCGGAGGAATCCGGCTTTTTTTGTTGGCAGCTTTCTTTACTCATGATAAAATATTTTTATTGTGACCAATGTTTGGGGCAAAGTAACCTCACATATCACAAGCTACCACTTTTCTGGTAAAATATTCTTCTTAGTCAACCAGTGGTCGGTTGGCTTTTTTATTGTTTAATTCGACCGTTATCGGTCTGCCATACTTTAAAATTTTCCAAGTGCCAGCATCATGTGACATTGATTGGCCCATTTCATAGTGATGCTTATCAAATTCAGCTTCTTTTTTTGAAAGATATGGTTCTGAATACTCAACATAAACGCCATCGACTTGCCTTCCTAAGATATAAACTTCTGGATAACTCATACACTTGAACCTCCTAAATATAGCCCTAATCCCAAAATAAACGAGCATGAAAGGAAATAAACGAGGTCACTACTTGTTATGTCATTTCCATACACGAAATGGCTCACGGTTGCTTTTGCTACAAGAATCATTATTGCAACGCCGCTAACTTTATTTATTACTCTTTTCCAGTTGCGTTTCATCTATTCACCATCAACTTTCACAGCAAACGGCCAGTAACGTTCATCAATCGATTTTATTTCTTGTTCTGTATGTTTCAGTCTTCCGATGCATAACCCTTTATTGCCTTGTGTATATACAGCTCCATCGGTATCAGTCCAAAGATAACAAAACTCTGTGTCACCGATTTTTGGTAAAGCAACATAAAATAGAGGTTCTTCATTTTCATTCCTTAACTCTTCAATTGATATGCATTCTGAGCAATCGATACTATTCATTTTTTTAACTTCTGTATTTATACCAATGAGATTAGCAACTTCCAACGCTTCTTCTTCCTTTTTAAAAACAATAATTTTCTCGTCGCATCTAAAATAATCTGTAACACCTCTGACCGCCCAATACAACTGCTCTTTCTCGACTTCATAGCCATGAATCCAAGCATATTCAAAAGTAGTTTCATTTTTATTTAACCAGTTTGCTAGTTCTAGCTCTTTTCCCTCAAGATAGACAGTACCGTTATTTAACCAATGAACATCGCCAGTATAAATATCTCTTAGTGTTAGATATTTATCTGCTAACTTTTCTAACTCATCAGCTACAAACTTCGGAACAACGACTTTTTTCGGCTCGTCTAGCTTTTCTAAGTCATTAATAAAATTTGAGTATAAGGCTTGTCTTGAGGCATTAACCGATGGAAGTCTCCAATCTTTTGGTTCTTCTGCATACTTTGTTTTGTATTTCTCAATCAATTCTTGTTTATTCATCTCCACCAACTCCTAACTTCTTTCCCGCAAAACGGACAATAGTTTATTTTTTGCGTTACAATTTCTTCGACAAATGGGCCACCTGCGTATTCTTGAAAACTTTGTTTGATTATTAGCGTGTCGTCTTTTAGACTCCATTTCCCGCCACAGCTGTCTTCTAAAAAATGATTTTTGTCACATATTTGACATTCTTGTTTATTCATCGCTAATCCCCCTTGAAACTGTTAAAACAGTAGACAGATGTCCGTTATTACGCAAATATTTCAATAAGTCCTCAATATCAGATACATCTTCATCTTCTCCGTAATAGATGCTTTCAATTATTACAGCTAAATCTATATAGCTTATTTTTAATCGTTTCACTCTGCTTCCTCCTAAAATTCAAGACTATCACTTATCATGTTACCTAATTCATTCATGACTTCGTGTGGTAACACCGCTTGTACATTGACGCCAGTTTCATCACATTTAATGTCTAATGTGTAATCAACACCCGTCTCCTCATTTTTACGATAGGCTTCTTTTTCAAGATAAACTTTGTATAAATTCCTACTATTGACAACAATATTCTTTCGTTGCACATTATTGCTGACGTTCTCGTCATATGTTATTTCGTAGCTCATTCCGATTCCTCCTTAAATTTATCAAACATTTTTTCGTAGTCATCTCTATAAATGACTTCGCATAAAACTTCCATATCTCCAACCACCATAGATTGCAAAACAACTGCTCTTTTGTCTCCGTAAAATGGATTGCTGGCTAAAAGTCTTTTAGACAATTCGCTTTTTAAGTGGAATCTAACAAAAAAACTATCTTGACAGCTCTTAATCAGGTTTCCACTAACGGCGGTGAAATTGAGCTTTTGTGTTTGTGTATTGTGTGTATTAAACATTCCTAAACCTCCTTCTTCACTCACTTTCTAAAATAATGACAGCTGTTCTCCAGTTCATATAAATAGCCCCATTGGGATATTTGACAACATTTTTTTCTGTGCAACTTCGTACATCTCTTTCTTTATTTCAAAGCCATAAGCATTTCTATTGAGTTCTGCAGCCGCTCTAAGCGTAGAACCACTGCCAGCACATGGATCAATTACAACATCTCCATAATCTGTAAAAATTTCAATTAATCGTTTAATAACAGGTATTGGTTTCTGGGTCGGATGTATTTTTGGATAACTGTTATCCGTTTCCCATTCAAACCAATTTAGAACCATACGGCCGTCGTTATTGAATTTCGGAAGTTTTTCTCTGTAAAGAACGAGCGCATATTCTGTAGCCCCTACGATTTTCATATTTGCTTTTAGTACCTGAGGACTGGATTTCTTAATAAAAACTAGTGGAATGTGATTTTTAAAGCCGTACCGTTCACCATAGTCAATCACCATTTGAAGCTGTTGAAAGGCACAGAACACAATCATAGCTGGCGCTTTCCCTACTTCTTTCGGTTCTTTTTTTAACATTTTTGAACAAAAGTGCATAAATTCTGATATTCTGAAATTTTCATCGGTATCAAAAAAACTTTTATTCGCTTTATTCGATTCTCCATTTTCAATTTTTCCGCCTTCGTACCATGCAGAACTTGATGCATATGCATTTTTGCCTAGATTATAAGGAATGTCTGCAATAACTAGTTGTGCTTTGGGTATTCCATATCGCTTATAATTTTGAAAATGATCGTTAAATAATTGTATTTTCGTTTCTGTTTCTCTCTGCATAATTTCAAAGGAGTAAAGAACTCTTTGTGGTCGACCAAACCTCCACTCCTTCCTTATAAATTCACTGGTTCGTTTTTATAACCAGCATCAATCAAAATACCTTCAATTACATAAAGGTCCGTTTTCTGCTTCAAACTAGCTTTAAATTTCTTGGCAATATTTCTAGCTGTTTCTAAAGAAACGACTTCATATGTTTTAGCCAGTGCATCCGCAATAATAGCGGATGTTGGCGTGTAATAAATCTCCAGCAACATGAACACTCGCTTTCACTTCATAAACCTAATTTAAATGTTCAGCTTTATATTCCCAAAATTTGCTTCTAGGCATTCCTAACGCTTCTATGATTGCATTCACTGAATAACCAACCCACTGCAAATACAAATATTCTTGAATGGTGAACTTGTCTTTATCAATTGAGTTGATTGGTTTAGATTTATCCATTGTTTGCTCACCAATATCCTTACCAAGCATTTTAATTTGTCGATAGACCATGCTTTTTGGATGTTTATACCAATCCGGGTTTTCATTCATTAACTTGAGCATTTCTTTTCGCGTTTGCTTTTTTTCAGCTTGAATACGTGCTATATCTTCAAAAATTACACTGTTCATTTTTTAACCTCCTAAAAAGGCAGATCATCATCGCTAATGTCGATTGAATTACCTGCACCTGCGAACGGATCTACATCTCCACCAAACGACATTTGTTGGCTGCTATTTTGCTGATTTAAGCCTTTGTTTTGATTTGTGGCATAATTACTCTCAAAATTATTTTGAACGCCTGTAACGCTATTCTGCGAACTCTGAATGCTATTTCTATTCTCATTGGTGCTTTTTGACTCTAATAATTGGAAACTTTCGCAAACAACTTCAGTCACATATACACGTTGGCCTTGTTGGTTGTCATAATTACGAGTTTGAATTCTGCCAACAACTCCTAATAATGTTCCTTTACGAGCATAATTAGCCATTGTTTCAGCAGGCTTACGCCAAATTACACAGTTGATAAAATCCGCTTCTCGTTCGCCGTTTTGGTTTGTAAAGTTACGGTTCACAGCAAGAGTAAAGCTTCCAACTGCAGAACCACTTGCGGTGTAGCGTAAATCTATATCTTTCGTTAAACGTCCAACTAACACAACTTGGTTTATCATATTGTCACTCTCCTAATAATTCTTGTTTTTGTCGTTCTAATTCAGCTAATTCTTCAGGTGATAAAGGTATATCTTCTTGCATCCCATTCCAATTTGGTAACTGCTCTTGTCTCACTGGCGCCTTAGAATACGCAGGCTGTTTATTTGTTTGAGATAAATCATATTCATCGTTATAACGATCATCACGGATCCAACGAAATAATTCTTGTGGATGGTACCAATCGTTTAATTTAATATACGCAAGATAGTCTTTATATCCTTTTTTAAACGACTCTAAATCTTCTTCCGTCTTGAACTTCTTTAAAAATTGTTCTCTAGCTTTTTTCTTGTTGGTTTTCTTTGGATAAGTTTTCCAAACTTTTTCGAATAATTCATGCATAGTTGAGCTCGGCTCAACACTATTCTTTTTTTTATCCTTAACTAACCTATCCTTACCTAACCTAACCTGTGTATCCATTTGGTATCCCATGCGGTTGTCATCTGGTATACCAAGATTGTTTTCACTCTCTATAATCTCGGTTTTAAAGGTATATGCTTTACTATTTTTCTCAGCTAATTCAGCCTTTTCTTCTTGATATAGAGTTGGTTTGTATCGATCATTTCGGATATAGTTATGAATTTTCCAATGCTTGATAACAATAACCCCGCTATCAAAAACTAAAATAAATCTTTTGGCCATTAATAGCTTTAAATCATCATCTCCACATCCAACCATTCGTTGGATCTTCTTAGGATTATTAATAAATCCATCATCATCCGCTCGCATTGACAAATGAAAATAAAGAGATTGAGTTGACAGCGGCATGTCTAAAAATGCATCGCTATCAATGATGGTCTTTGCAAACATTCTTCTTTCAGCCAATTATCTAACCTCCTATAGTTGAAAACGGCACTTCCCAAAAATAGTCATCGTATTTTTTCACAATATTTTTAGTTGTTTCCCCTTCTATAATTTCAACTTCTTGTGTGAACTCCATCCCCTGTTCAAAAACAAAAATTTTAATATCGATATTATATTTTTTTGAAATACCTTCAAAATCTTCTTCGATAACACCCCAAGCCTGTTTAAAATCTAATATCTCTGCTAACGCTTCATCACATTCTTCGTGCCATACTTCTATCTCTTTTCTATCTATGAAAGCACGTCTGGTATTATTGATGTAGAATTCGTTCTCACTGTACAATGTGGTTGAATAATCATCTTCAGAAATTTCAACCTTTTGTGGGACTGTGACTGGTCCATCTTCAGTCATTTTAAAATTAGGTGAAGCAATTATCCCCTCTTTCAAAAATCTGATTACATTCTCTTTTTTTCCTCTAATTTTAAGTGTTCCCTCTGCCCAGTTTGGCATTTAAATCATCCTCCTATGTTCAGTTTCTTACGTTCTTCGATGTTTAATTTCACTGGTTTAATTTGATACTTATTCAAGAAGTTCTTAGTGCCTATTTGGTGTTCCTCTTGATGGTGTTGACGGCAACCAGCATAAAATGTGAATGTCTCATGATTAATCTTTTTACGATTACGCCCCATACCAACAACTTCAATATGGCAAACGTCAGCATGCTTACCGCAAATACAGCACTTACGATATTTCAGGCAGTAATAAAACCATTTATTATTTTCAAGCAAGTATTGGTATCTTTTTTCCAATGGTATATCGTTTTTCAAAATGAACTCAATCAAGAAACCGATCCACTCAGTCGCTTCATTTTTGGTAGCTCTACTATGTTCAAAATAAACACCACTCTTAGCCTCGTAGTAGTATTTCAAGACACTTTCAATCCATTTAGGTTCGTCATAGCTCCAACGTGCCACATCGGCTATTAGAACGTGAGAAAGTGCATTCTGTTTTTGAGACATCTGTCGATTATCTAAGAATTCAACTTTCGCTAAATTATCATCGTTATTAGCCAGAAGTTCGAGAAAATTTGAATTTATTTCATCCTCAAATTCGATGGCCAATTTATTCCCTTTATGATTTATGATTTTTCCAATCATTCAATCACTTCTTTTCTTTTTTTGCCTTTTCTGCTTGGTTCGTAGCTTGAGCGATTAGACGGCCAATCATTCCATAATGTTGTTTGTTCATTTGTTCTAGTTTTGTTATTTTATCTAATTGTGGATAGCTCTCTTCAATCCATAAATTTAAACGCTTAATCATTTCTTCTGTTGCATCAAAACCAACGATTTCGCTCAATGCTGATAATGCTACTTCTGTTTTTTCCAGGTCTTTCACTTCAATTGTTGGTGGCTCTGGTAAATCTTCACCTCTATAGATATATAATCCTAACCCATGTTTTGCTAACGCCTTAACAAATGCACGTTTCAATGCTTTATTTACCTGCGTCATTGTCGGCGATGTTACATCGTTATTTTTAAAATCTAAAATAGGGTATATTTCTGTTTCTTCGACTTCTTTAAAAAGTACAGATACTTCTACATATGAACCACCATTTGTTGTCTGATATGGTAATTCTTTTGATACTAAAAACTCTTTTCGCTCTCCCTTAACTACCATCCAATGTTCAAACTCACGAATAGAAATAATGGCCTTTGGATCGTGCTTCTTCATAAGTTCGTGAGCATCGGACCACGGTAGATAATTGAACTTTCCTTTTTGTTGTATACGTTTTGATACATCTATTTCAGTCATTTTTTGAAAATCTGTAATAATCTTTTTCTCAGTCATTTAATAGTGCCTCCTTGTATACTTTGCCTAAACCGATGTAATCAATCTTTTCTAAATACCGTTGGTCAAATTCTTCTATTACATCTACAATGCTATTTTGAGTGACAATAGCTGTTAATTCATGACACTTTAGCTGTGCTTTTTTATCATATTTAAAGATTTTAAACCACATCTGAAATACTCCATCTTCATCTGCAATTTCATTTCCGAAAAAGTCAGTACTATCAATTTCATCGTTTTCATATTGTTCCTTGTTTTGCTTTTTAGGCGGCTCTGTTAAAAATCGATCTAATGCATCTGCTTCACTACGATTCATTCACAAGACCTCATTTCTGTGATATAATTTTTCTTGTATAATTTTTGTATGCGACTTATTGCTTGCCGGCTTAAGTCGCTTTTTTGTCGTCATGCGACACCTCTGCGCTCTTTTTGTTGTGCAATGTATATTTTATTTTTTTGTTGCTGGTACCATAAATCAGCAAGTTTTTTCGTTTGCTCTAGTTTTTCTATTCTGGTCATTCTTTTTATTCCTTTCTCTGGTATAATTTATTTACTAAGCTTGGAGGGATGCTCATGTATTTTGTTATAAAAAAATCTAGTGATGGTAAGTACTACTTTTTAATTAAAACAAGTGAACATGAAGTAGTATCATCCAGTAAAACGTACTACTATAAAGCTTCTGTAATTGATATCATCGAATCCATTAGATTAGGAATCGACCCGAAAACAATTGTTGTTGATACTACATATGGTTTCTGATATTTGGAATAGTTTTATCTATTTCCTCTGATAGTTTATTGATGTTGCCATAATGATTTAAATTATTATTCTTCCGCTCCATGCTACTCGGAATAGTTTGGAGCTATTTATTTGTTTTCTTTTGTTCTTTGGATATTTTGTTTAGTATTTCATATTCCCCTTTTCTATCTACCTGCAATAGCCATTGCAAAAATACAAATTAAAAATACGACGTTACCTATCAGACTTACATACGCAATTGCTTGAACTCGTCTCATTCGAACCCTAGGATGTTTGGCAATTGCCGCTAACCCTCTTTTATTCATTTTCATTCCTCCTAAATCGTACTTAATACTGATCCTCGAAATCCCTGATTCAATTTTGCTTCATTTAGTTTGTTATCTCCGCCGATAATTGATTTAGATTTCTTGTGGTACAAACGATGTTGCCCCTTAAAAATTACTACAAGAGTATTTCTATAGTTTCCCGTAGTATCTATAACTTTTAATTCTTTACCTTTATATTTAATTATTTCCACAGGATTCTCCTTATACATGGATTCTATTTTGAATTTCTAAATATCTTAAAAATTCAAGTTCTCTTTCAATTTGATAGGCTTTTCCTTCGGTCAGTTGTTCTGATTGTCTAAGCGCTGCTCTATCATCTTGTAGCTGTTTACGCTCTTTTTTGATTTGGTTGAGTATCCAACTTTCTTGTTCAGTTGTATAAGCCATAATATTCTCCCTACGCTATGTCGTTTAAGTCTAAACTCATTTGTCTTACAACTGTTTTTGTGGCTGTGGACGGCTCCCAGTCATTGATATATTCAATTACCATTGGATAATGTTTTTCTCTTAATTGTGATCTGGTACCCACGCCTGTAATTTGCTTAATACCTGAATTAATATCTTTGTATAACTTTCCACGCTGTTCCTTTGTGATTTTCCCAAATCCTCTTGCAACTTCTGCTACTCGTTGATGAACTCGACGTGATAAGTAGCCATAATCATCTGCACCGATTTTTTGATTGTCTTTTAAGTCGGCTACTTCTTTTTCAATTACATCTACACGCTCATTTGTTTCTTCATTTGCTGATAAAGCTAGTAAAGCTAATTCTCGCTTTGAGGTTGGTAATTTAGGCTGTTGAATTTCTTTTTCCATTCGATTGAATGCTTCAATGTATTTCAGTTTGAATGAATCTGCTTTTTTTCCAGTGAATCCAAATGCAATGAAAGAAAAGCCATCTCGATTCATGTAGTACAATCTTTGTTTTCTACCTCTTGAATCTTTGTATTCTCCTTCAGCAAACATGTTTTGGTAATAAGCCGAATTTTCGGCCGATTGAATTTTAGCCTCTATTGCTTCAATAACATGCTTATGTTGTTTTTCAAATACTTCAGCAACTTGTAAACTAGTTGTTACTGCTTGTTGGTTTTTCATAATTACTAAGTTGTCCATTTTTTCCTCCTTAAATTGTTTCTGTATCGCTCTTTCCTTTAATCCCAATGATTCATGATGTCATTACAAATTTTTATAGCTTCTTTAGCAGGCCAATATCTTTTTCCCTTGCTAGTACCAGGCTTTCTTTTTTCGATCATTTGCATACGTTTGTCTTTTACAAAATTTTGTTCAACTTCAGGAACAGACATTGAATATCTAGACGATAATTGTTTGATGTCTAAATACTCAGCACGTTCATTTAATCCTTGACTAGCTTCATTTATGACTTGTTCAAACATTTTTCTCAGGATTTTTTCAATAATGTTGTATAGAAAGTTTTTTGAAGATGAATCTAGAAAATTTTCCATTCTAATCACCTCACTTGATATTTAAGATTTTTTTGATTTTCTGAACTTGCTCTTCTGAACGTCTGCGACCGTGAAGGATATCTGATAAGTACGGACTTGAAATCCCTAGTTGTTTTGCTAACCAAGATTGGTTTTTCCCTGCACGAATTAGAGCTGCTCTTACGTCGATTGCTAAGTCTTGTGACATATTTATTACTCACACCCCTTTATTTTTATTTGTAAGCTAAAAAATTAGCTAATTTAATAAATTTTATTGACTTATTCTATAATATTTTGTAGAATAAGTGCATAGCTAAATAAGACTTTTTAAGCCTAGTAAAACAACACTTTTTACCGTTCCCCAACGATTTTTTAGTTTGTTTCTCGGTTTTATTTGCGAACTTATTAGCTAATAATTTAGCTTACGGACATAGTATATTAAAAAGTTTTGTAGATGTCAACTGATTTTCTACTTTTTTTTATAGATATATCCGAAGCTTATGGAGGAAAGCTTAATATGACTGTATTTGATAGAGTTAAAAAATTAGCAGATAGTCAGAAAATATCTATTGTGGAACTTGAAGAAAAGTTAAATTTTAGTCGAAATTCATTGTATGCTTGGAAAAAAAGCAAGCCTTCTATCGATAAATTAGAAGCTGTCGCAAATTATTTTGGAGTTTCAACGGATTATTTATTGGGTCGTGAAATCTCTAATAAACCAAAGCAATCTGATGATTTGGATGAAATTTTAGACAATGTGATGAGTTTCGATGGTGAGCCTTTGGATGATCATGATCGGGAAGTTATTCGTGCTTACTTAAAAGGGAGATTCGGAAAATAATTTAAAGGTTGTGCTATATGAAAAGTATCAAAGAGTTGGTGGAAGAATATGAAGTAGAGTTAGTTTTCGCTCCAATAAATAAGCGCGCATGTTACGAGCCAGTCAAAAGAATAATTTTCGTAAATCAAAATTTATCTATTGAAGAACAAGAAGAGTCTATATTCCATGAGTTCAAACATGTTGTTTCCCATTCGGATTACATGGAGTTATATAAAATTCCTTCTTTTAGAAATAAGATGGAATCTGAGGCAGATCATCATATGTTTAAATGCCTTATTGAAAAACATGATGGGCAATTTAATTATTCTAATGTGATTACCCATTACAATTTAAAGATGGGACAAGAAACTTATTTAAAATAAAAAGCTTGCTATTTAGAGAGTGAGAGAATTTCATTGAAGATAAATCAAAAAATCTATAATTACTCTATTGTTGTTTTAGCATTAATTTCAATTGCTTTAGTTATTTTTGATTTTTCAAATGTCATTAATATTAGTAATCCGCCGTTTAACATTATTGATAATTTTATCTTAATCACATTTACAATTGACTACATTGTTAGATTCATTATCTCAAAAAATAAAATCAATTTTTTTAAAGAAAATATTTTTGATCTGATTGCGATAATTCCTTTTGATGCTATTTTTTCTTTCTTTAGAATCGCTAGGTTGTTTCGAATAGCTAAAATAGCTAGACTTGCAAAGCTAACAAGAGCGATAGGTGTGGTTGGCAAATTAACAAGAAACACTAAATCATTTTTAAATACGAATGGATTTTTAAACGTGATTTATTTAAGCTCAGTTCTTATTGTTGTTTCAGCAATGATTTACTCATATGCAGAAAATGTCCCGTATATTGATGCATTTTGGTGGGCTTTAGTGACCACAACTACTGTTGGTTATGGCGATATTTCACCAGCTACGCCATTAGGTAGAGTTGCGGCAATCATTTTAATGATTTTAGGAATTGGATTTATTGGTATGCTTACTTCAACTATTACAGAATATTTTAATAAAAGTAATAATGAAGATGAAAAATCAAATGATAAAATTGAATTACTAATTAATAAAATTGATCAATTAGAAACTACGATTGAACAACTAAAAGAGGAAATAAAAAAATAACGCACCCTCTCCGGCTAAGAAGTTAGTGCGTTAAAAATAGAACCAAAATAGGCTTATTTTGTTACGCCTATTTTACCACAAAGAAAAGGACGTGAAAATATGGCGAAACTAAATTGGTCCAAAAAATACAAATATGTTTTTTCTTACTCAAATAAAAAAGGAACTTTTTGGGGATATCGCTATCCTTATTACAACTCTCTAAAACACCGAAAAGAAGCTAGCAAACGTGGATTTGAAAGTGAAAGAGCGGCGAATAAAGCATTGCTAAAAATCCAATATGATTTAGAAACACAAAATACTTCCTTCGTCGAAAATAAACAACTCACCATAGATGAATGGATCAAAGTCTGGATACCTTACGCCCAAGACAATTGGAGTGTTTCAACAAAACAAAATATTGAATCTGCTATCAAATTTCACATATCACCATTAATTGGAAATCAGAAACTATCTTCTTTAAATAAGATTACCTATAAGCGAGAATTTATTGACAAATTAAGACAAGAAAACAAATATACAGAATCTACGATTCAAACGTGGCATAAAATTGTAATGAGGATGATTAACGCTGCGGTACACAATCAAATCATCCCTAGCAACACGCTAACAGGCTTTAAATTTGATTTAAGTAATAATGTTCGTTCATTCTCTAAAAAGGAATTACAGCGATTTGTAGCGGTTTTAGAAAACGAAGATATTCAAACACAAGTTATATTTTTGACTCTGCTAAAATCTGGAATGAGAAAAGGCGAATTGATGGGGCTGCGTTGGAGTGATATTGATTTAAACGAAAAATATTTCGATATCAATTCTACACGTGGCGATTATGGTGAAAATAAGCCGAAAACAAAAACTAGTATTCGTAAAGTTTATTTTGACAACTCATTACTCACTTTAATAAAAAAATACAAAAATCACGAGAAAGAACGCCTTTTCAAAGAAGGAATAATTTTAAAAGATAAGGACTACTTTATTTTAAGTTCTAGAAATTTACCTATCAAACAATCTAGAATTACGTATATGTTTCGCCTGTTATGTGAAAAGGCAGAAGTTCAAAACATAACCGTACACGGCCTAAGACATACCCATGCAACGTTTTTAATTGAAGCAGGAGCAAACATTAAGTACGTTTCAACTCGGTTAGGACACAAGAATATTAATATAACTTTGGATGTTTATAGCGATGTATTAAAAGAAGAAGAAAAAGAAACAGCTGATATGATGGATAAACTTATTGAGAACTTGTGATTTGTGGTAAATTTGTGGTAAAAACATCCAAAACCATTGATATATATGCGTTCCACCACTTCCCATCTGAAATTGTAAAATAAGTTGCTGTTTCTTTTCAGTCCAAGTAAAAATATATTTTACTAAACGGCCATTGTTCCCTGACGAATGAAGAAAACTGAATTTGCTTGGGCCACTCACTGTCATTTTTTCAGGTACAGCTAGCGAAGTCCTTCGAGCTGATTGGTTCAATTTATCAGGAAATGAAAAGCTTTGTTGTTCTTCAAAAAACCAAACTTCTTGTGTTTCCTCTAAAACAATTGCTTGCTGTTGCGCAAAACGAAGTTGTTTTTCTACCGTAGCAAGAAACTGTTCAATTTTTAATGTTTCTTGCCAGCGGTGAATAGCGAGTGTTGGGAGCATAGTCATAAAGCAAACAATCGTCAAACTAGCAAGTGTTTCCATTAATGTGAATCCTGCTGACTTGTTCATTGCTTTTCTGCTGTATATTTATCTAACTGCTCTTTAGTAATGTAGCCTTCGTTGACTAATTCATTTAAAGAAGGCGTCTTATTTTTTTCTAGTGTATAGAGCTCGATTTGTGATTCTACAATTTTTACGATTGCTTCATTGCCTTTTTTGTCAACTGTTTCTTTATGTTTCGCTAAGTTAGGGACAAAAAGTAAAATCAATACGGAAATAATCAATAAGACAATCAACATTTCTAATAATGTAAATCCTGCGTATTTTTGTTTCTTTTTCATTATAAAACTCCTTCCATATTGCCATAAATAGGCAGCAACATTGCCCCATAGACACCGATAATTAAACAAGCAATTATGATAAAAATAAATGGTTGAACAAGGGTAATGACTCGTTCAATTTTTTTGAAAAAACCTTGGAAACAGACATTACTATAAACCATCAACTCCTTGCCTAATTTTCCTTTTACTTCTCCTTGTTGAATCATTAAACCCAATGCTTTCGTAAAAAAAGGATAAGCAGCTAATTGTCTATGTAAAGTTTCACCAACTAGCAGTCCTTCACTAATTGCTCCAGCTAATTCTTTCATTAAGGGGTAATTGGTTGTATGGCGCATCAAATCGATGACCTCTTTCATTTCTAATCCTTGCGCAAGCAACTTCCCCCATTCTAGTGCAAAAAAAGCACTGACGTATTCCCGATAAAGGCCACGGATAATTGGCAGTTTCAGATATACGAAGGCCCGCTGAATAGCAGACTGATGCTTCAAATAACGGTTTAAAATGAAGAAACTAAATGAGAGGACAAAAACTAAGGTAACCAGAATGTATGGACTGTAAACAATCAGAAGAATCCCAATATTTTTAGAATAACTATTGGCATCATTTTCCATTAATTGGGGCAATAAAAATTGCCGAATACCAACAATGACGAGAATCAAAAAAACAATCAGGAGCAGCGGATAACTAATTATTTTAAAGAACTGTTGCCGATATTTTTCCGTTTGAAAAAAATGTTCGGAAATCGCTTGTAGTGTCCCTACCAAATCCCCGTGTGCAGTAGCAAACGACAATTGTGCCGAGACCATTGTTGAAAATCCTAATTCTTCGACTAAAGCTTGTAAGGCAACGCCTGAGGAAAAGCCTTCAACTAAAAAAGTTATACTGTGCTGGGGTAATGCGTTTGATTTTTTCATGAAGGAAAAGCTTTCTTGTATATTAAAACCATTTGCAAGCAAATCCGCTAATAGTTTCAGAAAAAGCTGCTGTTGTTTTTTCGTTAATTTATTCGATGGCTTGAAAATACGTTTTTTCTGTAATAAACCCATACGCCCACGCCTTTCTTAGATTCTTTTGCCAACTACTCTTTATAACGGCTTCCTTAAAGAAGAAATAATCATAAAGAATTCCCGCTACTTGTTCCTTATTGATCGTGGTTGTCAAAATCTGTTGATAAATGATACCTTGCAAGCATTCAGCCAATTCATGCTCTGGGCCACCTAATTCTATCAAACGCCGTTGTACTCCCAATAAGTTACGGGCGTGAATTGTCGCAAAAATAGTATGACCCGTTAAGGCGGCTCGAATAACTGCTTGAGCCGTCTCGCCATCACGAATTTCACCAATAATCAAAATATCAGGATGATGGCGCAAGCAAACTTTGATTAAGGCTTCATAAGTTAACTGAATTTTTTCATTTGTTTGCAACTGTAAAAACTGCTTTTCCTCAATTTCAACAGGATCCTCAATCGCTATCACTTGTTGTTCGCCACTTCTTTGTTTAGCCACACGATACATGGTTGTTGTTTTCCCAGAACCAACTGGCCCACTGAATAAATAAAGTCCTCGTTTCTGACAAGATGCTTCAATTTCATTCAGCTGGTGGGGAAAGAAAAAATGTTCAGCTTGTTCACCAAATCGGTGCAAAAAACGAATTACCAAGCTCTCTCGATTCTGAAAATCTCCCACAGATGATAAACGCAAGCGTTGCTTCGTCTCGCCAATTAGATAAGTTGTCGCACCTAATTGTGCTTTTCGTCTTTCTCCGACATCCATGCCGCCGATAAATTTAAAGTGGAAAATTAACTTTTCGCCTATTTCTGCGGAAACTTGTGTGTAAAGTGTCCGTTGCATCCCTGTCCGAAAAGAGATAGCTATTTCGGTATCATTGGGTAAAAAATAAACGTCTTGCGCCCCATGAAGGACGCCCCATTCAATTAATTGATGGGCCAATTTCTTTACATTTTCAGTCATTCATTTCCTCCTCTCACTAATAAACTACGCATTTATTTTATGATTTCAGCAAAAAAAAAGAACCTTCACCAATAAGATGAAGGTTCTTTTTTTGAAGTTTGCGCTGTCCATCTATCTTCCCCAAAATAGTGGAACTCCTAGACACTTAGTATTATACTAAAAAAATCTTGCGTTTAGTTTTCAAAAATTTCTCTGAATCACAAAATTTTTGAGAAAAACTATGATAATCCGATTGGATCGTTTACGTTTTTGGCTTCGTTTTTTGTTTATTAACTAAATAAACTGGAATTCCTAAAAGCGTAATCCCTATACCAATCAATGCTAGAATAGGCTGTGTAATACTCGTTGTAACCAAGATGAAGATACCACCTAGACTTGCGATAATTGGAATAATTGGATAGCCAGGAACTTTATACGGTCGTTTTAATTCAGGTTCTCGTTTTCTTAAAATAAAAACGGCTAAGAAAATTAATAGATTAAACAGCCACATAACAAAAACTAACATATCCGTCAATAAATCGAAGGTCCCGAAAAACATCATAATAATGGCCACGGCTAACTGAAAAATTCCAGCAACGTAAGGAACAACAAAGCGTTTAGACAACTTTTGAAACTGACGACTAAAAGGCATCAGATTATCTAAGGCTAAGGCATAAGGAATCCGAATCCCTGTCATTGTGTAGCCGTTTAACGCACCATATACAGAGATTAAAATCCCAATAGTTACGATTTTGCCGCCAATTGGTCCAAAAATAGCCACAGAAGCATCCGAAGCTGCATTCAAATTCCCAGCGATTTGCTCAATTGGTAATGTTTTTAGAAACACAAAATTAATTAAGGCATAAATTAAAGTAATCAATAACAAACCAAAAATAATGGCTTTAGGCAAGTCTCTTTCTGGTCGCTTCATTTCACCAGCCACGTTACCCACACCTAGCCAGCCATCATAAGCAAACATGGTGGCAACTAAGGCGCCACTAAAAGCAACTAAAAAGCCAGTATTCGCTGTTGTTTCAACAGGAAAAAGTGAAACAGCTACCTGTCCTGGAGTAAATAATCCTACTAAAGAAATCAAGGCAATTGGAATCAGTTTTACTACCAATGTCGTGGATTGGACCAAAGAAGCAATTTTTGTTCCTAATAAATTAATTACGGTAATACTAGTTCCCGCAAGAATGGCAATTGGAATCAATAAATTTGCCGATAAATGAAACAAATTGATTAGTTGTGTACTAAAAATAATGGATAACGCCGAAATGTTGGCAGGATAATAAATGATACTTTGTGCCCACCCTAAAAGAAAACCAGCTAATTTACCATATGTATATTCAATATACTTCACTGCGCCACCTGTTTCAGGGATTGCTGTAGCAAGTTCGGCGCTGGTTAATCCTGCACAAATGGTTAAGGCACCACCTAACACCCAAGCAAAAATAGCTAAACTAGCTGACTGTGCGTGTCCAACGACACTCGCAGCTTTAAAGAAAACACCAGCGCCAATCACCGTACCCATTACCGTGGATAACGCACCAAACGTTGTGATCTCTCTTTTTAATTGCTTTTTCTCCATAGACTCCCTCATTTCATTTAAACTAAACAAGCGTAACAAAATTTCCACTTTTTTGAAAAGATAACGAAAATAATAGCTGTTTTCATGAAAAATTCTGTAACGATCTCTTTTCAGTATAGCTATTTCTTTTAGAATTTCAAGTTTGAAAACCACAAAAAGAAAATTTGTCATAAAAGTTTTAGAGCATTCATCTTTTGTTTATAAACAAGAATTGAGAAATTTACGATTTTTCATTAAATAAATGAAAAATCGAATCAAAAAGAAACCTTTCTGATCCGATTTTAACTACGTTATTGGTTTTTGACTTTTTCTTTTTTCATTTGTTTGCTACGTAATTGTCCGCAAGCCGCATCAATATCTGTTCCATGCTCTTTACGAATAACACAATTGATGCCATTCTTTTTGAGTACATCATAAAATTTTAAAACCGCTTCTTTAGAGCTTCGGCTATATTGATCGTGTTCACTCACTGGGTTATACGGAATCAGATTAACATAAGAAAGTTTTTTCTTATTCCGTAGTAAATCTGCTAATTGTTGAGCATGTTCTGGTCGGTCGTTCACTTGACTCAACATAATATATTCAAATGTAACACGTCGGTTGGTTTTTTCAATGTATTCATCAATTGCTGCCATTAATTTTTCAATTGGAAAACTACGATTAATCCGCATAATTGATGTACGAACTTCGTTGTTAGGAGCATGTAATGAGATTGCTAAGTTTACTTGTAGTCCACTGTCTGCAAATTCACGAATTTTTGGCACTAAACCACTTGTTGAAACTGTAATATGGCGGGCACCAATAGCCAAGCCTTTATCATCATTAATCGTTCGTAAAAAGTTCATAACATTGGCATAATTATCAAATGGTTCACCAATTCCCATCACAACGACATGGCTAACACGTTCATCCAACCCACGTTCATCGAAATAATGTTGCACCCACATAATTTGGGCAACAATCTCGCCAGCAGTTAAATCTCTTTGTTTTTTTAATAGCCCACTAGCACAAAATGTACACCCAATATTGCAGCCAACTTGAGTGGTCACACAAACAGATAATCCATATTCTTGACGCATTAAGACTGTTTCAATCATATTTTTATCTGGTAATTCAAATAAATATTTCACGGTACCATCTTGCGCTTCTTGCACAATGACTTGTTTTAATGGATTTAATGAAAAATTTTCTTCTAATAAAGTCATCAACGATTTAGAAATGTTCGACATTTCACTAAATGAAGCAACACGTTTTGTATACAACCATTCCCACACTTGTGTTGCGCGAAATTTCTTCTCGCCATGGGCTAAAAACCAGTCCACAAGCTGTTCTCTCGTCAGTCCATAAATGGATTCTTTCTGCATTTCTTTTCCTCATTTCTGCTATTACATTCGCTTCATAACTATAACGTATTCTCACTTTGAATGCAATATCACGAAGAACATCAAAAAAAATCGTTAAGCGTGCATGCTTAACGATTTTTTATAATTAATCTTTCACTAAGTGATAAACTTTTTTGAAGTAGAACGTTCTAGCAATTAAATAGTAAACGACCTGAATCAATAAGAAAACACCTAAAACTTCCCAGCCAGCTAATTGCATTGGCTGATCTAAGACAGCATACATTGCTTTCAAAGCAACAGCTCCATGAATAAATGAAACAACAATTGGGGTAAAGAATAAAATACCTACTTGTTGGTAAATCATTTTCTTCAATTCTTTTTTCGTCAAACCAAGTTTGTAAATCATCTTGAATTTTTCAACGTCTGTATTCATATCACTGTATAAACGGAAGTATAAGAAACTACCCGCAGAGACAAAGAACACGATACCGATAAATAGTCCGACAAATAGAACTGGCGTATAATGTTGCGTAATGGCTGCCGACATTGCAGCTGTTCCTACTAACATGGGATACTTGTCACCAATGATATTTTCTGCTTCTATCAATTCTTCACGATTGGTTCCTGCTTTGGGCTGCCAAATTGTTTCTGTTTCCGCTTTGATTCCATCAGTTGAGGTACTATCTGGGATAACAACCACACCGCCAAAAGTCGGTAATACATTGGTTTCTTCTGTTTTATCAATGTTTAAAACTTGATCATTTCCCAATTGAACAGATTTAACATCTACTGATGCAGCAGAAGGAGCATCTTTTTGTGATAAATTAACTACTTTCTCACCTGTTAAAGTTGGTTCATCTATAAATTTTGCAAGTTTATTATATTCAGATGTTTTGATTAATTGGATACCGGCACTTGTTTTGTACATTGTGTAATCAATCTGATCAAACTGAATATTTTTTTCTTGGAATGTTTTTGTCGCAAATTGTTTCATTTCTTGATTTTCTGGGTTGGTCGAATCAGACAATGTCAGTTCGTACGGTACAGAACTTATTCCTTTAAAAATCATCTCGTTCACGCCGTATAACGTTCCAATGGCAGCAAAAGCAACCGTTGATATCACCGAAACCAAGAAGAACGAACGTGCATTATCTTTCATGCGGAATGCTAAATCTGATAAAACGACCATATTGGTTTTTTTCCAAAAGATTTTTGGTTTCCGTTTTAAACGTTCAATGACAGAAACACTCAATTGGTCAAATAAGAATTTTGTCCCTAAAATAACTAAGAAAATTACTGGGAACATCACCATTAAAACTAACTGTCCCTTAGCAACTAAAGCAATTCCGTAACCGACAACTAAAAGCAACACGGCTAAGAAAGATTTAACTTTAGAGCTTTTGATTTCACCTTTACCCATTTCTCCTGCTTTTAATAGCTCTTGAAGTGTCGCTTTTGGCAAGCGGAATTGAATAAAGAAAGAAATTACTAAAAACAAGACCGCAAATGAAATGACAGTAATGATAAACGGCATCACTGGCAAATAAAAACCTAAACCTAGATGCATCAATAAATTACTAATCCATAAAATAAACTGTGAAAATCCAACACCTAAAATGCTACCAAAAATTGTAGCAAAGAAACCAATCACTAAGTTTTCAATAAAAATCATTTTCTTTAACTGTTTTGGACTCATCCCTTGAATCATCAAGGTTCCAAACTCTTTTTTTCGAGATTGGATAAAGACATCCATCGAGTATAAAACAAATAAGAAAGAGAAACCATAGATTATAATTGCCGCAGCCGTCATTCCCATTTGTGCTTTAGGATTTAAACCATTAGCTAAGGCTGGGTGAAAGACAAAACCAGTGAACGTAAAAAAGATCATCACAGAAAACATTGTACTTAGGAAATAAGCCAAGTATAAATGCTTATTTCGAATCGTGTTTCTTATAACAAACTGATTAAAATTCATTATCGACACCTTCAATCTCAGCCAGTTTCACCATGATTAAATCGTAGAACTCTTTTTGGTTGCCGTTTTGGATAATTTCATCAATTAATTCACCATCTTTAATAAAGACAATGCGCTTGCAATAACTTGCGGCTAGCGGATCATGGGTCACCATTAAAATAGTCGCCGCTTCTTCTTCGTTTAATTGTTGTAACAAGCCCATCACATCCTTAGATGATTTCGTATCTAAGTTTCCTGTTGGTTCATCAGCCAATAATAATTGTGGATGATGAATCATTGCCCGAGCAACGGCGACCCGTTGTGCTTGTCCACCAGAAATTTCTGCAATTCGTTTTTTCAACAGATGATTGATACCTAAACGCTCACTTAATTCTGCTAATTGTCGTTTCATTACAGAGACTTTTTCTCCATCAAGTGTCAATGGCAAAATAATATTTTCTTCAACAGTTAATGTTGGCATTAAATTAAAGCTTTGAAAAACAAATCCTAATTCTGTACGACGGAATTTAGCAATTTGTTCTTGATTCAAATTGTTTGGATTTTTTCCATTTAAAAGTATTTCACCGTCTGTTGGACTATCGATTGTTGCCAATAAATTTAAAAGTGTACTTTTCCCACTTCCAGAAGGTCCCATAATACCAATAAATTCACCATCTTGGACAGTTAAATTAATCCCTTTTAAAGCTTCATATTTAATTTCGTTTCCGTAAACTTTTTTCAAATTTTGTACTTCTAACATATTTTCCACTCCTATTCTTCTCACTCATTTAGTGTATCGAAAACGAAAAAAAACGACAATAGAAAAGAATAACAATGAACTTACATTACTGTAAGTGCACTGTTATTCTTTTAAAAGTTATGCTTCATATTCAATCACATAAGGATGAATCTTCGTATTATAAATAGCTTCTGAATATTCTACGCAACGACCTGTTGGGCTTAACGAACGCCGAATTCTTTTTAAGCCCGTTGTTTCAGTTGTTTGCAACATCTTTTGCTCTGCTTCTGTCAAAGTTGCAACTTCAAAACGGTCTTCAAATTTATAAATTTCAATGGCATGTCGATCCATCAAACGATACAAGGATTCTTCTTTGTATTCAGTCAATGATACGTCTTTCATGGCAGCTGGCAAATAGTAATTAAAATAAATATAGGGTTGTTCATCGATTAGATATAACCGTGAAAGGTGAACCACTTCTTCTCCTAAAAATTGATAAGCCGGCATCTCTTTTGACAACGTCAAGTTTTCAACTTGTAAAACTTTTTTAGTTACTTTCTGACCTGATTCATTCAAAAATTCAGTGAATGTCCCTGCTTTTGATAGTTTATTATAGGGACGATTGCTTAACACAGTTGTGCCCCGGCCACTTTTTTTCTCAACAAATTCTTCCGTTGCTAACATTTCGATTGCCCGCCGAATCGTAATTTTACTAACGTTAAACATCTCTTCCAATTCTGTTTCTGTTGGTAAAAACGTTCCTACTGGATACTTGCCACTCAAAATATCTTCTTTAATCTGATCTGCTACTTCTAAATAAAGCACGCTCTTTCTTCTCATGATACGCTCCCTCCCAACCGCACTATTCCTTTCTATTTTACCAGAAAATGATGATTATAACATGATGCTTTGCTGAAATTATAAAAAAAGAACAAAAATAGATAAATTTATCTATTTTAGTTCTTTTTGTTTATTGTTCTGACGTCTCGGTTGCTGCCTCTTCTGATTCCGCTTGTAGAAAGACTTTTCTTGGTTTGCTACCTTCTGATGGTCCAATAACTCCGTGTGCTTCCAATTCATCTACTAAGCGAGCCGCACGATTATAGCCAATTCTAAAACGTCTTTGTAGCAATGAAATACTAGCTGTTTGCATTTCAACCACCAAGTTTTTCGCTTCTTCAAACAACTCATCTTGAGGAGCTTCGCCACCGCCTGAAGTGGTCGGTTCATCTGTTGGCATCATACTTTCTTGATATTCAGCTTCTTGTTGGTCCGTTACAAACGCAACCACTCGTTCGACTTCTTGATCAGAGATAAAGGCCCCTTGGATACGAATTGGTTTATTTTCTCCCATTGGTAAGAAGAGCATATCGCCTCGACCTAATAATTTCTCCGCCCCGTTGGTATCAATAATGGTACGCGAGTCTGTCCCACTTGAGACCGCAAAAGCCATTCGAGAAGGGACATTTGCTTTGATGATTCCTGTAATGACATCCACACTTGGCCGTTGTGTCGCTAAAATCATATGAATGCCTGCTGCCCGTGCCATTTGGGCTAAGCGGATAATCGCATCTTCTACTTCGTTACTTGCCACCATCATTAAATCAGCTAACTCATCAACAATGACAACAATAAATGGCAGAATCGGACGATTTTCGCCATCTTCCGCATTTTTCTGTTGAATTAGTTGATTGTAACCAGTGATATTTCGGACGCCTGTTGCTGCAAATTTTTCATAACGAAATTCCATTTCTTGAACTACTTTTTGCAGGGCTTGTGCCGCTTTTCTCGGATTAGTAACCACTGGCGTTAATAAATGAGGAATCCCGTTATACACATTCAATTCTACCATTTTCGGGTCAATCATCATTAATTTTACTTCATGAGGTTTCGCTTGCATCAAAATACCTGTGATGATGCCATTGATAGCAACCGATTTCCCACTCCCTGTCGATCCCGCAATTAATAAATGCGGCATTTTTGATAGATCTGCAGTTTGAACCATCCCTGAAATATCTCGACCTAAAGGTACTTCTAATAGTTTATCTGGATGACTTGGTTGTGCCTCAACAATATCTCTAAAGGATACTGTACTAATTGCACTATTAGGAACTTCAATCCCGATTAGTGATTTCCCAGGAATCGGGGCCTCCATACGAACATCTTTGGCCGCAAGCGCTAAAGCAATGTCATCCGTCAAGTTAACAATTTTGCTAACTTTTACCCCAACAGCGGGTTGAACTTCAAATTTTGTGACAGATGGTCCTAAACTAGCTTTGACTACTTTAGCATCAACACCAAAACTCTTGAAGGTTTGTTCTAAGACGCCAATATTTTTTTCGATTTTTTCATATTCACCACTTTGATCCGTTGCTTGAATTGTATCTAACAAATCAGTTGGTGGTAGTTGATAATCACGATCTTCCGCTTCTTCAGAAATTTTAAATTCGAGAACACCAGCTTCATCTGCCGCCTCTTCTTCCTGCTCTCGTTGCGGTTTTGTTGCTGCAATTGGTGGTACAGGCATCGCCTGATTTTGCTGTTGAAACGAATCAATTTGAACAGGCGTTGGTGCAGCCGGTTCTTCCACCATTGGTTGGTGGGTTTCAACTGGTGTTTTTGTTAAGCGCTCGGCTGCCGCTTGTTCCATACGTTCCCGTTCTTGTAATTTTTGTTGGGCAGCGGCTTCAATTTTTGCTTGGCGTTCTGCAGCTTTGGCTTCTTTCTTCGCTGCTCGCTTCGCCTCTTTTTCTTCTTGTCGCGCCTGTGATTTTGCCGAAACATGACTTAGGCGATCTTGAATACTTTGGAAATGATCAACAATTTGCTGAAAATCCCACATACTCATCAAGAAAATACCCGCTAACAGTAGCAATGTAGCAATTAAATAGCTACCAAATTGTGCCACCAAAAAGTACGTTCCTTGATAAAGCAGCGCGCCAATCATACCGCCCCCTACGTTTTGCGTCACTTGGTTGGCTTTTAAATCGCTTTGCAAAAATTCCCAAGTGTTACCTAAAATATCTGGTTGACTGCCACTAACATTTCGAAACATAAAGGCATGGAAAAATAACAAAACACTAATATAAATCAGAACAGCCCCAAAAATAGGGCGCCCTCTTTTTAACGGAAAATCTTTCCCATAAATCATGACTAATAAGCCATACAGGATTAGTAAAATCGCTGCAAATGGAAAGGTATTACCTACAACTAAGCGTAAACAATTCGCTAATAACGTGCCTAAAAACCCTAAGCGAAAGAGTCCAAAGACACCGAATAAAATAAAAATCAGGCCAAGAAACATATAATTTAAACGTTCTTGTTGTTGCTGTTGTTTTTTGGTCTTTTTCTTTGTCGTACTTTTTTTCTTATTTGTTGCTCTTTTTTGTGCCATTTAACTTCCCTCTTTCCATCACTTCTCATTATACATAAAAATGGAATCGAACAAAAGTGCCCACCTCATTTTACTTGAAAAATCATGGAAATTTTTTAAAAACTTTCATTTAAGAAAAATGAGCGTGGGACAAAAATCACTTTGAATTTTTGCTCCACGCTCAAAAACTGATAAACGGCGGGAACAGAACCAACTCCTTCGGAAATAAGCCGAAATTCTCCAAAAATTAAAGAGCAATTTTCGGAAATTTCTTCTTATTTCTCGGAGCTAAACGGTTCTGTCCCGACCTCATTATTTCTTATTTTGCTGATTCTTAATGGTATAAGTCGAAACGACCTTTAGCCATCATTTCTTTGGTACCACCTGTTTCAAAGAGCGCTTTGTTCATAATAATTTTTTTCATGAATGAAGCTGGGTATCCTTTAATGTCTGTTTTACCAACAATTCCTAAAGCACGTGTATTTCCGACAGAACAAACAGAACCTTGTGATTTAAAGCTGAAAGGTTTAGTTGCTTCCCCTTTCAATTGTGCTTGAATATTTTTAGCAGCATGAGCGCCCATTTTCAAGGCGATTTGTGCTGTCGTTGGGTAAGGTCGATTAGTTTCTGTATCCATAACTGCTGAGCAGTCACCAATAATATAGACGTTGCTATGGTTCGCATCTGTTAAATCTGGTTGAACCATGACACGACCACGACGAGCTTCAAATCCAGAATCGCCTACAACGTGGCTTCCACTAACACCCGTTGTCCAAATAATTGTTTTAGCAGAAAGTTCTGCCAAGTCGCCTGCTTCGTTATCTTGATAAACAACTGCGCCTGGTTTGATTTCTTTAATCGGTTTACCTAATAATAAATGAATAGCTGAATCTTTTAATAATTGCACACCATAGTTCGCAAGTTTTTCGTTAAACATCGGCAATAGGCGAGTAACTGCTTCGACACAATAAATTTGGATTTGATCTGCTGAGATACCTGCGATTTCAGCAAATTTTGGTTTGTTTTCAACAAGAGAACCTAATAATTCAATCCCTGTAAAGCCTGCTCCGCAGACAACAATTTTTAAGAATTCTTCGTTTTGAGTTGCTTTGTATTGACGCATTTGTTCTTGGATATGTTCATACACGTTTAAAGCCGTTTTCACATCTACCATTTGTAGAGCATGTTCTTGCACACCAGGGATACCAAATGATTCTGATTCAAACCCAAGAGAAACAACTAAGTAATCATAATTGATTGTTTGGCCATCTTCTAAAGCAACTGTTTGTGTTGCAGCATCAATTGTTTTAACTGTTCCTTGGATAAAGGTGGTCATTTTTTCATCGACAACATCCATAATATTGTATGTGATTTTTTCAGCTGGTTGTGTTCCAGCAGCAACTTCATGCAAATCCGTTGCTTCGTAGTGATAGTTGTTACGATCCACTAAAGTAATTTCGACGTCTTTGGCGCCTTTTTGTAATTCGCGTAATGTTTTTAAGCCTGCGTAACCAGCACCTAAAATAACAACATGTTTCTTATTCATTTTGATTCCCTTCCACTCTATAAAAAATTTACAGCCACCACAAACCTATGGCAAAAAATAGCACTTGTGCAGTTGCTCCCACAGCTAAGATCTTCACAGCACAAACAAATGTTTTACTCTTCACTTGTTCCTTCAGTAAGGCTTGGGTTTGTTTCCGTACAAAAGGTAAAGTTAAAAGCATGAGTAACATTGTTGGCGGGGTTAATCCTAAACCGACAGCTAACAAAATGGCTAACATTGCTATTGTATTTAATCCGACGAATAATTTCAAAGAACTTGCTTTGCCAAGGTAATGAACTAATGTATATCTCTTGTTATTTTCATCTTCCTCTAAGTCACAGATATTATTTGCTAACATTAAGTTAGCAATGTAACAAGTGTTAGGTAAGGCGACTAAGAAAATCCCCCATAAATTAGCTGCTGACCAATTGAAAACTTCAAACGTATTAATGTAGACACAAATAAGGGTAATCATGAACCCCATTGTAAATCCTGAGAAAACTTCCCCTAATGGTAGACTGGACAAAGGTTTCGGTCCCGATGAATAAAAAATACCAATTAAGTAACAATAAAGACCCATAATTAATAGCGGCCAGCCGACAATGAATGACAACCCAATCCCCATCAAAGCAGAAACGAGAAT
Organism: Enterococcus sp. DIV1090; assembly: GCF_050537975.1. Classification (NCBI taxonomy): domain Bacteria; kingdom Bacillati; phylum Bacillota; class Bacilli; order Lactobacillales; family Enterococcaceae; genus Enterococcus; species Enterococcus sp. DIV1090. Next base: position 1,823,295 of record NZ_CP172917.1, read on the forward strand.
CATCCAAAAAATCATTTTGCGTATTAATGGCAAAGATAAATTTTCTCGACCGATAATATTCGTTTTTTCCTTATAATCATGAACTTCTGTGGCATGATGGTAATCATTATAATTATCTAAAATATCGACCGCCATATTAAAAATAAACATCGCAATGAAAAAAATTAAAACATAACCAACATGAAGTCGCCCATATTGGTACCAACTAAAACAAATTCCTAACAAAAATGGCAAAACACTCGCTGTTTTTGCTTTTAATTCTACTAATTCAAAAAATATTTCTCGATTCAAACTATCCCTCCGCTACTTTTTTACAAACTTTGTTACTTTTAAAACTTAATTACTGTATTTCTTTCGCCAATTCGTATACAATCAAATAGTATTGAACCACTGAAAGGATCGTAGTATATTTATGAACACATTTTGGAAGTCGTTTCCTGACGTTGAACGTTCTTTAACGGAAACATGTGAATTAATTGAACAAACGTTGCAAACACGCAACGAAGACATTGAAGAAGCCTTAGTAACTTTGGCTCGTTCTGGCGGCAAATTATTACGCCCCGCTTTTTTCTTTCTTTTTGCTCAACTGGGTGATGAAGAAAAACAAGAGAAACAACAATTATTAAAAATAGCTGCATCTTTGGAAATCCTACATATGGCTACGTTGATTCACGATGACATTATTGACGATTCTCCATTGCGCCGAGGCGCTGTGACTATTCAATCACAATATGGTAAAGACGTGGCTGTTTACACAGGTGATTTACTATTCACTGAATTCTTTACTTTGATTGCAGATGCCATGAATGGCTCTGAATTTATGAAAATCAATGCACAAGGAATGAAACGGTTATTACTTGGTGAACTCGATCAAATGAGTCATCGATTTGACCGCCGCATGTCGATTCCTGCTTATTTAAGAAGTGTCAACGGCAAAACAGCCGAACTTTTTTCACTAAGCTGTCTTGAAGGGGCCTATTTCGGTCATAGTTCAAAAGAAGTCCAACGTTTAGCTAAACGAATTGGCCGTCATATTGGCATTGCTTTTCAAGTCTATGACGATATTTTAGATTATACTGCCGACACGGAAACCTTGAAAAAGCCCGCTTTAGAAGACTTGTCACAAGGTGTTTATACGTTACCTCTTCTCTTCGCTTATCAAGCAGCACCTGACGTATTCAGCCCTTATTTGGATAAAGGACGTGCCATTACCTTAGAAGAGGCAGCTGAAGTTGCGGCGCTAGTCAATGACTATCATGGCGTTACAGAAGCACAAGCTTTTGCTAAAAAAGTAACCAACAAAGCAATCACTGATATTCAACAATTGCCTGATGGCACAGCAAAAGAAACCTTACTTTCCTTAACTGAGCTCTTATTACATCGTTCATTTTAAACGTTTTATAGAAGAATTGCCATTAATTGAAATAGAAAAACGACTGATTGTTTGCTTTAATCAACAACCAGTCGTTTTTTTATTCCTCGAAAGAACTAATGCCACGATCAATTCGGTAAAGTTTCTGATAATGCGCATTGGTTGCAAGTAATTCCTCTGGAGTACCACTCATCTCTAATTGGCCATCTTCAATAAAGATCACTTGATCCATCAAAGTTACACCTTGCAAATGGTGGGTAATCCAGATGACGGTTTTATCTTTTAATGCCTCAAAAAAAGTTTCCAGCAATTGCTGTTCTGTAATTGGATCTAAACCAGTAGTTGGTTCGTCTAATAACACAATCGGTGTATCTTGCAAAAGAATCCGCGCTAGCGCCAAGCGATGTCGTTCGCCACCAGAAAAACGCAAACCTGCTTCATCCACCATTGTTTGTAAACCTTCTGGTAATTGGGTAACCATTTCTTTTAAGCCAACTTTTTCTAAAACCGCCCAAACTTCTGCTTCGCTTGCTTCTTCTCTACCAATCCGAATATTATTTAAAATGGTTGTTCGAAATAGGTACGGTGCTTGGTGCATAACCCCAATATATTCAGTCATCGTCTCACCAAATGCCTCAGTTGGGATATTTCCTAAAAGGATTTCTCCCGAAGTAGGCCGTAAATCACCACGAATGAGCGAAGCCAACGTACTCTTTCCGGAACCACTGCGCCCTAAAATCGCTAATTTTTGTTTTTCAGGAATTGTTAACGATAAGTCATTTAATACCTTTTTCGCTTGATTTTCATATGCAAAAGACAAATGTTCTATCGATAAACTGGTGCCATTTGGCTGAACAGGCGCTTCTGTTGAGTCATCTTCCCCTTCAGGAAGCTCATTAAAACGACGAATGGAATCCTTATAAATCGTTGTTTCCTGTGCTGCAGCAGGTAGCGGAGCAAAGGCATCAATTAACGGAAAAACGGTTAAAACAAAGGCACCAATCCAATTGGCTGCGCCCCCATGATTACCTGGAAACCGCACACTTGTCCAAGCTAAGACAGCAATCGCAATCACACCAAACAGAAGTTGTAAAACAAAGTCTCGGCCACGGTTAAATTGCTTCATTTTTTCATCTAATGCACGAACGTTTGCTTCATCTGTTTCATAACGAGCAACGAATTCAGAGCCTCGTTGACTAAATACCCAATCAGACACACCTAGAATATTGTCGGTTAGTGTTTGATATAACTCATTTTTGGCATATTTATGTTTTTCTTGACGCGCACCATTCACTAGAACTGAAACAAGTGGTAATAGAAAAACAACCACTCCTAACATCAGTAACATGCATAAAGCAAACCACCAAGAAAAGAAACCTAATGCAATCACTAAAAAGATATACAAAATCCAAGCAATAACGGTTGGGAAAATCGTTCGTAAATACAAGTTTTGGATATGATTAATATCCTCCGAAAGCAAACCTAAGATATCCCCAGTGCGATATTTTGTCTTAAAGAAAATCGCATCTTTTTCTAGTACATTATAAAGTTTCAAGCGCAGATCAGAGGTCATTTTTAACACCCAGTTATGACTCGTTAGACGCTCCACATAACGAAAAACAGGACGGCCAATCCCGAATGCTCTTGTTAAAACAATGGGAATATAAATTAATAAAATATTCTCTGGTAAGGAAGCCGCACGACTGATTAAGTAACCAGACGTAAACATTAATGCCCCTGCGCTAAAGAACGTCAAGAAGCCTAAAAGTAAGGCAAAATACAAGGTTTTTTTATAGCGTTTTAAGAAAGGACGAACCCATTGATCGTTTTTCCAAACGTCTTTCGTTGTCGGCTGTTTTTCCATCATTGGCGTCCTCCTCTCATTTGCTTCATTAATTGAACATAGTAGCCATCTTTTTCAATCAACTCTGCTAACGTTCCTTGTTCCACTAATTGACCTTTTTCCATCACTAAAATGTAATCCATTTCTTCCATCCAATGCAGACGATGTGTCGCAAAGAAGACAAGATGATTGTTCATTAATGGCAACATGCGCTCTTTCATTTCAACTTCTGTTTCAATATCCAAATGCGCTGTCGGCTCATCAAACAGCAAGACGTGGCGTTTTTGATCGACAAAGGCGCGGGCCAACGCTACTCGTTGCGCTTGTCCCCCACTTAACATTCGACCACTTTCCCCAATCAAGGTATGAATTCCTTCGGGAAGATCTTTAACCAGCTCGTCTAAGCCAACTAACTGAATCGCTTGCTGAATCGCCTCATCTGTTGCTTCAGGTGTATAAAAGCGAATATTGTTTGCCAAAGTATCCTGGAAAATATATGGCGCTTGCGGAATATAAAGGATTTGTTTTTGCCAGTCTTTTTGTAAAAAATGTGGAATCGTTTGGCCATTTATCGCCAATTGACTCGTTTCTTCTGTTGGTAATAAAAAGCCACTTAATAAATTAATTAACGTTGACTTACCAGAACCACTCGCCCCGATAATTCCAATCTTTTTACGACCATCAACAGAGAATTGTAACGATTGAATCGCTTCTTGCGTTGCATCTTCATAGGAAAAATTTAACGCTGTGACTGACAACTGACTTTCTTGATGCCAATCATCTAACGTGAGCACATCGGTTTGTTCTGCTTCTGGCAATGCTAATACCGCTTGGATCGCTTGAAAAGAGTTTTTTCCATCTAAGGTTGCGTGATAATCACTTGAAAAATCACGAATCGGTAAAAAGAACTCAGGTGCTAAAATTAAAGTAACCAAGGCAGGAAATAATAAAATCGTGCCGTTTAATAAACTTAATCCAAGGAAAACTGCCACAACAGCTACCGATAATGTCGTAAAAAAGTCTAACGCAAAGGTTGATAAAATAGCAATTTTCAATGTACTCATGGTCGCTTTTCTGAATCGTTCACTTGTATGATAAATACTCCCAGCATATTTTTTGCTCAACCCAAACAGTTTCAGTGTGTCAATTCCTCGCAAGGAATCAATAAAATGATTGGAAAGCATTTGAAACGCCGCATATTGCTTGTCCGCTTTACTTTGTGCTGCATAACCTAACACAATCATAAAAATAATAATAATCGGAAAAACAATCAGCAATGTTACGCCTGAACGAATATCTTGTGTAAAAACAAAGGCCAAAATAATCCAAGGAATAATCATCATATTCATCATTTTTGTCAAAATCAATTGTAAATAATTTTCGGTTTGACTAATGCCTTCTAAAGCCATGGTAACCATATTTCCAGTCCCATTTTTTTGAACAACATTTGGCCCCAAACGGAAAATTTTAGTTAATAATTGTTCGCGTAATTCTTTCGAGCGTTCATAACTAAATGTATCGAGCATTCTCTCACGAAAATACGTAATAACATGTCGACCAAGATAAAAAATAAAAAAGAGTAAAATACTCTGTAGTTGTTGGTTAAGATGCCCGCCACTCCAAAGGCCGACAATGGCTTTTGAAAGAAAAAAAGCTTGCCCAATTATAAAGACTGCTTGCAGGAAAGAAAAACCTGCAAGCAAGACAAGAATTTTTTTGATTTTAGGCATCTGTAAGATGTCTTTATCAATCATAGATTTAATACCCCTCTGGTACGGCTGTCTGTGAAATACGTTTTCTGAAAATATAATAGGACCAAGCAGTATAAGCTAACACGAATGGTAAAATGCTTAAAGAAATCCACGTCATAATTTTTAGTGTATATGGTGTGCTTGTTGCATCTTTAATCAACAAATCAAAACCTTCACTACCAATCATAACACGTGGGAACAAGCCACTGAACAAGAGAGCAACTAGTACAACTAATGTTAAACCACTCGCTAGAAAAGCTAACATTTCTTTGCGTTTAAACACCCCAACATTAGCAATGACCGTTAAGACCACAATTGCTAACGTTAAAATTAAAGTGACCGCAAAGTTCTTTTCATAAAAGTCCGTTTTGAAGTACATCAACACTGCAAAAACAACTAAACCGACATATAAAACGCCGTATAAGATTTCTGCATAATTTCGAGCACGTTCGCGAATTGGGCCTTCTGTTTTTAAAGCAATATAGTTCATGCCGTGTAAGTAGCAAAGTAATGTTAAGGCTACTCCACCAACAATTGAAAACAGATTAAAATAATCCGTAAATTGCGCATGCATATTGCCGTTTGCATCTAAAGGCATTCCTTGGACTAAGCTGATAAACAAAATACCAAAGAAGAACGGTACAAGGAAACTACCAATTGATAGCGTCCAGTTCCACATCCGACGACGTTTACCTTCCGGCATGTTATGGCGGAATTCAAAGGAAACTCCGCGAATAATTAAGCCAAATAAAATCGTAAATAGAATTAAATAGTAGCCACTAAATAATGAAGCATACCAATATGGGAAAGAGGCAAACATTGCGCCGCCCGCTGTTAATAGCCAAACTTCGTTTCCGTCCCAGACAGGTCCAATTGTTGCAACGACTTGATCTTTTTCGTCGTCATTGTGTGCCAACGTTTGAACGGCCATTCCAACACCAAAGTCAAAGCCTTCTAAGAAGAAGAAACCTGAGAATAAAACGCCGATAAGGACAAACCATAATAATTGTAGTGTACTCATTCGCCAAATACCCCCTTATCAAATGGATCCAACGCTGGTTCATTTTCTTTCGCTAATTTTTTCGCTTCATAGTCTGGTCCTTTACGTAATTCTAAAATAACCAAGTAAACCATGACACTACCTAAACCAGCAAATAATAAGAAATAAATGACATTTGACGTAATTAATGAAGCAACCGATACATTTGGTGAAACACTTTGTTCAATCGTAAATAGTCCATAGACAGTCCACGGATAACGACCTAATTCAGTGACTAACCAACCTGTTGTATTCGCAAGGAATGGTGCGAACGTACATAAAGCAACAACCCACAGCATCCATTTCTTCTCGTACAGCGATGGTTTTTTCTTCCTTGTAAAGAATAGTCCTAAGGCAGCAACCAATAACATTAAGGCACCAAAACCAGCCATGATACGGAAGCTCCAGAATAAAGTGTTAACTGGTGGATAATAATTTTTATCATCCCCATATTTTTCTACCAAGCGCTTGTTGACTGTATCCATCCCATCAACCGAACCTGATAATTTGTTATACGATAAAATACTTAGCATATATGGAATATCGATACCAAAAACTTGTTTATGTTCTCGTTCATCTGCCCAAGCAATCAATGTCCAAGCAGCAGGATCATCAGAGTCTTCATAGGCCCCCTCCATCGCCGCAAATTTCATTGGTTGTCCTTCAATTAGAGCTTTCATTTGCAAGTCGCCAGCTAATAAAACGCCGATTGAACCGAACAAAGTAACCCATAAACCAATGCGCATAGATGCTTTGTGGAATGAAATATCCCGTTTTTTCAACAATTGGAAAGCAGCCATACCAGCTACTGCCATGCCGCCCAATGTAAAGGCGCCCATGATAACGTGTGAAAATTCATACCAAACTTTTGGATTGCTGATGACAGCTACAAAGTCCACCATTTCAGCACGGCCATTATTGATGACATAACCTACTGGATGTTGCATAAAACTATTGGCAACTAAAATCCAGAAAGCAGACATCATTGAACCGAATACGACTAACCAGATAAAGGTTACGTGAACTTTTGGATTCATTTTATCCCAAGTAAAGATCCATAAACCTAAGAATGTTGACTCTAAGAAGAAAGCTAAGAGCGCTTCTACCGCCAACGGTGCCCCAAAAATATCTCCGACGAATCGAGAATAATCAGACCAGTTCATCCCAAACTGAAATTCTTGAATAATCCCGGTTACAACCCCAACAGCGAAGCTTAATAGGAATATATTTCCCCAAAACTTGGCCATTTTACGATAACGTTCCTCTTTTTTCACAACGTACATTGTTTCCATAATTGCTACAACAAGTGCTAATCCTATTGAAAACGGTACGAAGAAAAAGTGGAAAACTGTTGTCATCGCAAATTGGATTCTCGCCAATGTTACAATATCAAACATATTATTTCCTCCCTGATTTGCCTCCACACAAAGAAACAAGCTTACCTGAATTGTTCATTTCCATTAGCGATGACTCCTTTTATCTACAAAACTAAAAGAAAATTCAAGTGAACTTTTCCAAAAAGTGTGAAAATGCATGTAATATAGAATAATTCCAATCTAAGTATACAACTTTCTGAGGCAGAAACCAAACAATACAGAAGCATTTCTCACAATTTTTTTAGGTGCTACCAAGATTTCTTCCCTTTCTTCTATCAATAAAAAAAGCCCTTCCTAAAAAAAGGAAGAACTAATCTCAATCTATCAACATTTTGACTTATCACTTGATTAGTTTCCGAAAATTGAAGTAGCTCGGCTTTGATGATAAAAATTCTAATCTTGTGATGAAAATTACGGATTGCTTGAGGTGATAGTTTGTTTTTTAACAACATGGCTCTAAAACACCAAATACCAGGGTTCGCCTTGCCGAAACGTTTTGGTACCATTCTAAACAACATGACTCTAAAACAGACGATTTAAAACAACTAGACGAACCGAAGTTTTGGTACCATTCTAAACAACATGACTCTAAAACAGAGTATAGAGTTAGAGTATAGAGATAAGAGTTTTGGTACCATTCTAAACAACATGACTCTAAAACTTGTATAGGTTTTATAACTAGGCATTATTTGTTTTGGTACCATTCTAAACAACATGACTCTAAAACCTCGGAGAATTATTTTTTCTCCATGATTCCGTATTCGCATCACTTATCCATAGCTAGATTTCAGTTTAGAAAGGTCTGATTTTTTTCTTCACGTTTATTATACCAAACTTTCTCCTTCTTGGCGGAAAAACCCACCATTTTTCAATGGTGGGTTTTCTTTATTTAGTAGCTGTAACAGCGAGCCAGATTTCACTGTACTTAGCTTCTGCTGGTCCTTGATATTGCGTAAACGAAATTTCTGGTGCTGCAACGACTTGGTAACCAGATGAAGGCAACCATTCAGAGAATATCCTTGCCCAGGTTTCTTGTAAAGTTTGTGGGAAAGGACCTTCATTTGGAAAAACCGCCCATGTATGAGCAGGTACGCTTAGTTGCTCCAAATCTTCATAGGTATTTTCTTGCGAAGTGGCAAAGCCAATCATGTGTGTCATTTCTCCACCTTCTGTTGTTCGTCCCTCTTGAAAGTCAAAAGAAGCATTTACTACTTGATGAGGATATATGTCATCAAATGTATGCATTTCCGCTCGTTGTTGTGGTGTAATGCGCTGTGCCAATTCCATGATTGCTTGATTTTCCCCTTGATACTGCAAGGGAACCTTCTGACTAACTCCGACTATTTGAAACGCTGGTTTTTCAATCAATTTAACATCCATTGATTGTCCTCCTTTAATATCAATATAGAAAGAGAATTTAGGGAACGTTTTTTGGATTTGTGTTTTCATTACTTCAGAAGGGGCTTGTCCTGACCAATCGCGAAAGGCTCTTGAGAATCCTTCAATACTTTGATAACCATATTTAAAAGCTACATCTGTCACTTTTTCACCAGCAAGTAATGCTAAATTTGCTTCCGCCAAACGTCTCTTTTTAATATACTCAGCCAGACTCATCCCCGCAATAAACGAAAAAGTTCGTTTAAAATGGTAAACAGAAATCCCTGTCTTTTTCGCCAATTCATCGAAGGATACTTCTTCCGTTAAATGTTCTTCAATATAATCCATTGCTTGATTCAAATTTGCGAGCATCCGTGTCCCTCTCTTTCTATTTGAAAGTTTACTAAAGACCAACAAGGATGACTTGATTATTTAGAGCCAACATTCGTCAAATCGCTACTCTTGGTTCATAGCGGCTTTTAAGGCCTGTGCTAAAGCACTTTCTTCTGGTTCGTCTGGTTGTGAATATTTTTTCATCAAACGACGTTCTTCATGTTTAGTCATTTTTTGTTTTCGTTCTTTTTTATCGGGAATTTTTTCAGTAATCGAACAGAATTTACATTTGAAAGAACGACCATTTTTTCCTTCTATGATGACCATTTTTTTATGACATTGTGGGCAACGGTGATTGGATACTTTAGGATCTTTTCGCCGACGATAAGAACATTCTTGGTTTGTACAAACGTAAATCTTCCCATCTTTCGTATTTTTTTCCCGTAAGTTTGAGCCACAATCTGGACATTTTTTTTGCGTAATGGAAAAATCTTGATATTTTTTCTCGCTTTGTTTAATTTCACGGACTAATTTTTTCGTATCCTCTTCAATATCCTTTAAGAAAAGTTGACTCTTTTGTTGACCCGAAGCGATTGCTTCGAGCGACTTTTCCCATTTTTCGGTTAGTTCAGGTGTCACAAGTGATGGATTCACCAAGTCTAATAGTTGCTTTCCTTTGGCAGAGACACTTAAACCGCTATTGGTTCGTTCCATCAATTCTGATTTAATCAGTTTTTCAATAATTTCAGCTCGCGTTGCCGGTGTGCCTAAACTGTGTTTCTCCATTTTTCCTAACAACGTTCCTTCGGTTAATGGTTTTGGCGGCGATGTTAATTCTTTGTTAATGGTAAAGTTTGGCGCAACGGTCATGCCTTTTTGCCATTGGACAGTGGATAGCGGCTGTTCGGCTGTTGTTTTCCAGCCAGCAACAACTACTTTATTTTGATGAAAGACAAATGTTTCTTTTCCAAAAGCGACTGTAACTTTTGTTTGTTTGGTTTGGTTTGGCTCAGCAAACAAACCTAAGAATCGTTGAACAATCATTTGATAGATTTTTTGTTCATCATTGCTTAGCTTTTCATAACGAGGACGTTGTTCAGTTGGAATCAACCCATGGTGATCCGTGACTTTTGCATTTTGGAAAACTTTTTGTTGTTTAACAACAGCCCCATTTTTAAGGTAGCCTTTCACTTCAGGTGAAAAATCAGCAATGGCTTGAAGGCGTTCTTTCATCGTTCCTTTCATATCCGTTGTTAGATATTTGCTGTCAGTTCGAGGATAGGAAACAATTTTATGGGTTTCGTATAAACTTTGTACAAGAGACAACGTTTTCTTTGCAGAAAATTGGAATCGCTGATTGGCTTCACGCTGGATTTCGGTTAGATCATACGGTAACGGCGCATTTTCTGTTTTAACTTTTTCTTGGATATCGGTAACTAAGCCCTTTTGTTTTGAGAGTTCTTTGACTAATTGTTCTGCTTCCTGCCGTTCTTTCAAAGCGTATGGATTTTTTTGGGTCATCTTTGCTTTTTCTGATTCAACAGATAACGAGATAGTAAAATAAGTTTGAGGCTTAAATTGTTCAATCGTTTTTTCTTGTTGGCGTACCATTGCTAAAGTTGGTGTTTGAACACGACCTGCGGATAAGTTATCTTGATATTTCACTGTCAAGGCCCGTGTGACGTTTAGCCCAACTAACCAGTCAGCTTTTGCGCGCGCCAAGGCAGAGTAATACAAATTATCGTAGTCTTTCGCTGGGCGAATTTTCTTAAACCCGTCTTTAATGGCTTTGTCTGTTTGAGATGAAATCCATAAGCGTTTGACTGGTTTGTTAAAACGGACATATTCTAAAATCCAGCGGGCCACTAATTCACCTTCACGACCAGCATCGGTGGCAATCACGGCTTCAGAAACATCTTTACGATTAGCTAATTGTTTAATCGCTTTTAATTGATGTCCCGTTTTCGGTAACGGTTTAATCCCTAAATTCTTAGGAATCATCGGTAAAGTTTCCATTTGCCACGTTTGCCATTCTTTGTTTAAATCTTCTGGCATTTTTAGTCCTAAGAGATGGCCTAAAGCCCAGGTGACAATCACGTTGGGTCCTTCATAATAATTCTTATTTTTTTGATTTGCTCCTAAAACGCGGCTTAAATCTTTTGCTACGCTAGGTTTTTCAGCAATAATTAATTGTTTTGCAACCACTAGTTTCGCTCCTTTTTGAGTGCTATCTTTTCGTATTATACCAAATATTAGCTCGATTTTCTCTAAATTCCGAGAATAGAAAAAGAGTTTAAAGAAAATTCCCTGAGGTTTTTCTTTAAACTCATGCGTTTCAAATAACTTTCCGTTTGCAGAATTTTGTTTTGCCAAAATGATTGGATATTGTGGTAAACTCAGCTTTATTTTCAAAAGTAACTGCATGATGATTTTCTAGTAATGCTAAACCGAAGTATTGTTGTAAATCTTCATCGCATTCTTCACACCAGCGTTCTTCCCCATCATTCCAGAAAGCCGTTAAATAATTAGGCTTTGTGTTGACGTATGTATAATTCTGAGAAAGTTTTTGCCAAACTTCCACATAATATGTCTCTGCATCGGTCAAGTTATCGAAGGTTTTTTCTTGAACAATGTCCTCTTGCCAATCATCAAAAAACCACCAAGGTTCATTGTCGCCATACATTGTAATTACTTGATACATTGAACCGCTCCTTTTTTTGCTACTGTAGGTATCATAGTCACTTTCTGAAAAAGTTGCAAGGATTTGGTTTCGGACTGAGAAATTTTTGAAATTTATTTTATCCTGCCACTTCTAAAGAAACAATAAAATCTTCAATCATGCGACGATAACTTTCTTCCGGCGTGGCTTCTTCGCGTTGAAAATAACCTAAAAAACGTAAGGTAATATAACCATGGATTAAGCTACGTAATTCTCGACTTTTATGCAGTCGTTCTTCATTATTAAATGGATAAAAAGCTAAAAGTTGTAAAATAATTTGATTGGTTTCATGGATGCCTTCAATTAATTGTTGGTTTTGCGTTTTCGGCACACTGATAAGTAATTCATAGACTGCAGAATTTTCAAAAGCAAATTGTTGGTACGTTTCAGCATATATCCGAATTGCTTCTGCGCCACTCTTACCCACTAAGGCTCTTCGCAATGCATCATTTAATTCTTGAATTAACAAGTCCACTAGAGCATTTTTTACTTCAGCAATATTTTTAAAGTGATTATAGAGTGAAGGATACTTGATGCCTAAATCAACGGCTAAATTTTGAAAGGTTAATTGTTGAACGCCCAATTCTTCCGCTAGGTTGCGGGCACTTTCAAGGATTTTGGCTTTCGTTAAATTCCGTTTTTTTGCCATCTTTCTGACGCCTCCAATTCTTAAATTTTGGACAAGTATTAGTTTATCATATCTATTGACTCTTTTTAAACTATAAATTATAGTTTATAATAATAATTTGTAAACATCATTTTTGAAAGAAGGCTGTTTGGCATGCATATTACCAACCGTTCTCATTTGGCCGATCGTTATGGCAAACGAACCAGTGCAGAATTTTTATTACACGAACGTCCTATTTTATCTTTTCCTATTTCTTTAGCGGCCATTCCTAAAGAAGCCCGCTATTTATCCTGGGAATTAATTGATTATGACACGATTCCTCTAATCGGTTTCCCTTTTATTCATTGGTTAGCTGCCAATGTTCCTGTAACCAATGAGATTCCTGAAGACTTTAGTCGAACAGCACTCAAGCCTACCATTCAAGGAAAAAATAGTCTTGCTTCTCCTTTGGGGAAACAGATGATTCCTACGCTTGCCACTGAAACGTTACCTGAGTTAACCGAACGTTATCTGGGGTTAAGCCCTCGCTCTGGTGTGCACACCTATACGTTATATGTATACGCTACAAAAAATCCACTAAATTTAAAAGAAGGCTTTTTTGCGAATGAATTGCATCAAGCATTGAATGATCAACGACTCGCCAAAGCCAAATTTGAATTTCTTTACTAGAAAGTGAGGAAATAGAATGTATGAATTAATTAAAAGTAAAATTTTCCGTCCAAGACAACCTTGGGAAAAAAATCTGCTCGTTTTATGGTTTGGCACATTTATGGCTGGTATTGGCTTTAGCTTAGTGATGCCATTCATGCCTCTTTATATCAACACATTAGGTACTTTTACCCACCAACAATTGAATTTTTGGAGCGGAATCACGTTCTCCTCCACTTTTTTAGTCACGACCATTGTTTCTCCTTGGTGGGGCCGTTTAGCCGACCGAAAAGGACGCAAGTTAATGTTATTACGTGCTTCATTAGGGATGGCTATCGTCATTAGTTTAATGGGCGCAGTCACAAGTGTTTATCAATTGATTGGCTTGCGCTTATTACAAGGTGTTTTTTCCGGTTATATCAGTAATGCGACTGCGTTAGTTGCTACAGGCACACCTAAGGAAAAAAGCGGTCAAGTGCTTGGTACTTTAGCCACTGGTTCTGTTACCGGCACGTTGCTTGGTCCTCTTTTGGGCGGTGTCACTGCGTCTATTTTCGGTTATCGGCCAACCTTTTTCATTACTGGTACGATTTTATTACTCGTTTTTGTTTTGAGTCTTGTCTTTGTCCATGAAGAGTTTGTGCCAATTGAAAAAAATCAAGCCGCATCTGGGAAACAAATTTTAAAAAAACTAGAACATCCCCACGTGATTCTTGGAATGTTTATTACGACATTAATCATTCAAGCTTCCAATAATTCAATTAGTCCCATCATCAGTTTATATATTCAACAATTGTTGGGTGGTCACGGAAATGTCACCTTAATCAGCGGAGTCATTGCTTCTATTCCAGGGATTGCAACGTTAATAGCCGCCCCTCGTTTCGGCCGGTTAGGCGATCGTATTGGCAGTGAACGCATCTTGACAATTGGCTTAATTTTAGCCATTTTCGTTTATCTACCAATGGCCTTTGTTCAAAATGTCTGGCAGCTTGCTATGCTTCGTTTCTTAGTTGGGATTTCCGATGCCTGTTTACTACCAGCTGTTCAAACGTTGATCACTCGTTATTCCCCAAGTGACGCTGCAGGTCGTATTTTCAGTTACAATCAATCTTTCCAAGCGACAGGAAATGTGATTGGTCCTATGATTGGTTCAAGCGTATCTGCCGCTTTCGGTTATCGTGGGGTCTTTATTTCCACTTCTTGTCTGGTTCTCCTTAACCTTCTATGGGTTCGTCGAAGCACCGCCGAATTAAAAAAAGAGAAAAATGATGACTAAGTTATACACAGAAAAGTTATCCACAATTTGAATTTTTAATTTTTCTCTTTTTCTTATTTCAAAAAAAATAGGCATATAAAACAAAAAAGAAAAGCGGATATTTACTGGTTTTATGACCAGCATATCTGCTTTTCTTTTGATTAACTTCATCCTTTTTGTTTCACAACTCGTGAAACTTTTTAGACGTATTGTAGTTCTTTTTCATCTTGGTAGACGCGATCAATTAAGCCGCCCCCTAAGCATTCCATCCCATCATAAAAAACAACAGCTTGACCTGGAGTGACTGCGCGCGCTGGTTCCTTAAACGTAACGGTTGCTTTTGTGCCATCTTCAGATAAGGAAACATGCACTGGAATATCTGCTTGACGATAACGGAATTTAGCCGTACAGTCAAACTCTTTTGGCATTGGTGTATCAACAGTAAAATGAACCTCACTGGCTTCTAAATGTGTTGCATATAGTTTTTCATGGTGAAATCCTTGTCCCACATATAATGTATTGGTGGTTAAATCTTTCCCAATTACAAACCATGGTTCTTGTGTTTTACCGCCACCACCAATTCCTAAGCCTTGGCGTTGACCGATAGTATAATACATCAGACCATCATGTTGTCCTTTGATTTCGCCCTCTTCTGTCACCATGTTGCCTTTTTTAGCTGGTAAATAATTACTCAAAAATTCTTTGAAATTCTTTTCACCAATAAAACAAACGCCCGTTGAGTCTTTTTTCTTGGCTGTGGCTAATCCAGCACGTTCAGCAATTGCACGAACTTCTGATTTTTCCATGCCACCCAATGGAAACATTGTTTTTGCCAATTGTGCTTGTGATAATTGGCTTAAAAAATAGGTTTGGTCTTTATTATTGTCAATTCCACGTAACATATGCACTACGCCATTTTCATCCGTTTCTACTTGCGCATAGTGGCCAGTTGCAACATAGTCAGCGCCTAGTTGCATGGCATAATCTAGGAATGCTTTAAATTTAATTTCTTTATTACACATGACATCTGGATTTGGTGTCCGTCCTAACCGATATTCTGCTAAAAAATATTCAAACACACGGTCCCAATATTCTTTTTCAAAATTGACCGAATAATACGGAATCCCAATTTGATCCGCTACTTTTGCGACATCTTTATAATCCTCAGTTGCGGTACAGACACCATTTTCGTCTGTATCGTCCCAATTTTTCATAAAGATCCCAATTACATCATAGCCTTGCTCTTTTAAAAGCAACGCTGTGACAGATGAATCGACACCGCCACTCATGCCTACCACGACACGCGTTTTGCTGTTATCTGCCATTTTATCACCATCATTTCAATTAGATTCTGAAATCATCCACGATTTGAAGGTCGTAACTTTTCAGTGCTTTTCATTATACTATTTTTTTGAAATAAGTAAAGCAAGCCGGGCGTATAATGAGAAAATACTTGGAACAAAGACACAGCCAACAAGCTATTGCTTTCAAAGAAACAGAAAACCTGAAGGAACAAGCTACTTTCACTTGTTTCTTCAGGTTTCTCTAAATTATTCTACTTTCTCTAATACACCACGGCTAATTAAGCCATCCATTAAGAAAAAGTATTTTTCTTTACTCATTTCATGTTGTTCATTCTTGAAAATATTCATTGGTTTTAAACCATTTGCCGTTGTAATGGACATTTTCAACTCTTTTAGATCAGCAGTGATCGTAATTTTCAATTTGAAGCCTTCATTTCTCTGAGGCGTTGGATCTAAGGAACGAATCAATTGAAAGTTCCCTGATTTTGTTTCAGTAAAGCCGTTATCTTTTAATGTATAGCGTTTTGCACTAGGATGTACTTTGTAAAAAACTGTTGAGCCTTCAACAGCAGCCGTTGTTGTAAATGCCATGGGTTCCACCTCGTTATTTTCATTGTTATCTTCATTATAGCGAAAACCTGTAGCTGCCGCAATCAGATTATTTTTTCAATTGTTGAATCACTGCAACTAGTACTTCAGAAAAAGTCGCAATTTCTTCTGGTGTGTTCCCGTAGCCAAAACTAATCCGGATTGATTCTTTAATAGCTGAGGAATTTTCTCCATACATCGCTGTCAACACGTGCGAAGGATCCACAGTTCCCGCTGTACAAGCCGAGCCTGTTGAAATCGCAATACCTCTTAAGTCCAAATGCATTAAGAGCAAATCACTGGGAATTCCTTTTAAATGAAGATTTAAGACATGCGCTAAACGATTGGTTGGTTCACCATTAATTGAAAAATCAATATTGGCTTCTTCTAACGCTTTTAAAATAATCGTTTGAAAACTTTGATAGGCTGTTTTTCTTGCTTGCTTTTCTGTAGAAGTTAGTAATGAAACGGCAGTACCCATGCCAATAATTCCAGCTAAGTTTTCCGTGCCCGCACGTCGTTTTTCTTCTTGTTCCCCACCATGTAAAAGAGGTGGTAATTGGATTGCATCGCTTTTAAATAAAAAACCTACGCCTTTTGGACCATTGATTTTATGAGCGGAAATACTTAATAAGTCGATCCCTAATTCATGAGGTAAAATGACTTCACTTCCATAAGCTTGGACGGCATCTGTATGAAAAATCGCCGAATGATTTTTAAGAATTGCACCAACTTCAGCAATCGGTAATCGATTTCCAATTTCATTATTGCCATACATCATTGAAACCAAGATCGTTTCTTCGCGTAAAGACTTTTTGAATTGATCCATTGAAATCTGACCATTTTCATTCACAGGCAAGTAAGTCACTTCAAAGCCTAACGTTTCTAAGTATTCCATCGTTCGTAACACAGCGGGATGTTCAATTGCCGTAGTAATAATATGTTTTCCTTCCTTTTGACGAGAAAAAGCAACTGCCAAGATGGCTGTGTTATCCCCTTCTGTGCCACCACTATTAAAAATAATTTCGTGGGGTTTGGCTTGTAAGCTCTCGGCAATCGTTTGACGCACTTCTTCCAGAAGACCGTGTGCCTTTCGTCCAAACTGATGAATACTTGATGGATTGCCAAAAGTCGTTTGCATATTTTCAGTCATCGCTTGAATGACCGTTGGATGAAGCGGTGTTGTTGCCGCATGATCTAAATAAATGGGTTCCAAATGACTCGTCCCTTTCCTTATGTTCTGGCGTTATTCTAGCATAAAAAGCTTAAAACACAAAATCAGAATACTTTCTCTTCTATTTATTAAAGAGATAAGAAAAATAGGCCCAACACTATTAAAGTTGTTAGACCTATTTCTAGTTTAAGGAATCACTTATTCTCCTTTTGGTTCTAAACGGAATAATGGACTCATTGGTTTATTTTCATGGATACGAAGTAACGCTTCCCCCATTAACTCAGCGCAAGAAATAATATTCAAGGTTGCTGGTTGGCGGTCTGCTGTCGTATAAACAGAGTCAGTAATACTAATTTCCTTAATTGGCGCATTTTCTAAGGTTGCTTTTGCGCCTTCTGATAACAAACCATGCGAGGCGCAAGCATACACTTCTTGCGCACCATTTTTCATTAAAACTTCCGCCGCTGTGGCTAACGTTTGACCAGTATTCAAAATGTCATCAACAAGAATACATTTTTTCCCAGCGACATTCCCAATAACGTAACCTTCTTGACGCACCCCATCAATCTCTTCATGGTCGACAATTGCTAAGGTCGCATCTAAGTACTCCGATAAACTACGTGCGCGTTGAACGCCACTGTTTTTAGGCGAAACAATCACAATTTCTTCCCCTACTAATGCTTGTTGACGATAATAATGAGCAAACAAAGGCATTGTAAATAAATTATCTACTGGGATATCAAAAAATCCTTGGACTTGAACAGTATGCAAGTCTAATGTTAACAAACGTGTTGCGCCTGCCTCTACCAACATATTAGCAACTAATTTCGCAGTAATGGGCTCTCTTGGTTTCGCTGTGCGGTCTTGGCGAGCATAACCATAGTAAGGCAAAATAACATTAATTGTTTTTGCGCTAGCACGTTTTAATGCATCAATTAAAATAAGCAATTCCATCAAATGATCATTTACAGGAGCATTCGTTGCTTGGATGATGTAGACATGATCGCCACGAATACTTTCTTCAATATTAATTTGAATTTCGCCATCACTAAATTGGCGCACGGTGCTTTTTCCTAATTCTGTTCCTACTGATGCTGCGATTTTTTCAGCAAGTGGTCGATTTGCATTTAAACTGAAGATGCGTAAGGTGTCATCTTGATAGTTTTCGGTCATGATATCCTCCGTCAATATAAAATAATAGTCGTTTTCATTCATATTCTACCATTTTTTGTCATAAAAATCATGGGATCCTCCTTAATTTATTGAAAGAAACGGTTTTCTTTGTGAAAAAAGCGCTTGTATTTAGGTGCGCCTAAAAATTATTTGCATTTTCTTAAACTATCCCTTATACTGATTTTAAGGCAAACCTAAAAAGGAGGAATTTCATGAGAAAAAGCTTTAACTTAGCTGTTCAAGCGTTAACCGTTCAATATCAAGGACGGACCGCTTTAAATAATATCCACGTTACTATTCCCTCCGGTAAAATTACTGGAATTATCGGACCAAATGGTGCTGGAAAGTCAACATTTATTAAAGGGTTATTAGGCTTGATTAAAACAAAGGAACGTGATGTTTTGTTAAATAATCAAGCGATTGACCAACAAAAAACAACCATTGCCTATGTAGAACAACGTAGCGCCTTGGATCTTAGTTTCCCAATTAGCGTTTTTGAAACGGTCTTGCTAGGAACCTATCCAAACTTGGGACTATTAAAACGCCCAGGAAAGAAAGAAAAGCAAGCAGCCATGGCTGCATTAAAAATGGTGCAATTAGAAGACTATGCGCAACGCCAGATTGGCGAACTTTCTGGTGGCCAATTACAACGTGTGTTTATTGCCCGTGTTTTGGCCCAAGGTGCTGAGGTGATTTTTTTAGATGAACCTTTCGTCGGCATTGATATGTCTAGTGAAAAAGTGATTATGGATATTCTCAAATCATTAAAAAATCAAGGTAAAATGATTATCATTGTTCACCATGATTTGCACAAAGTGTCCCACTATTTTGATGAATTAATCGTTTTGAAAAACCGGCTAATTGCTGCGGGTCCTGTTGAACAAACGTTTACTGCAGAAACGCTACAAGAAGCATACGGTGATTTGTTAGGTGATTTATTAATACAGGGGGTTGCAAAATGATTGCTGCATTTATTGATGGTTTATTCCGTTATCAATTTTTACAGAATGCCCTTTTGACGTCTGTAATTGTCGGACTCATTTCAGGGGTAATTGGTTCATTCATTATTTTACGTGGGATGTCTTTGATGGGTGATGCGATTTCCCATGCTGTTTTACCAGGGGTCGCTGTTTCTTATATGTTTGGTTTCAATTATATTTTTGGCGCTTCTATTTTTGGCTTATTAGCTGCATTATCGATCGGCTTTATTACCCAAAAAAGTCCACTAAAAAATGATACTGCCATTGGTGTTGTCTTTAGTTCTTTTTTTGCTTTAGGGATTATTTTTATCTCTTTTGCAAAAAGTTCCACCGATTTATATCATATTCTGTTTGGAAATGTATTAGCGGTCGCAGATACCGATATTTTAATTACTTGTGTCGTCGGTGTGATTGTTTTGATTTTTGTGGCATTGTTTTATAAAGAGTTGCAACTCACTTCTTTTGATCCCACAATGGCTCAGGCTTATGGTTTAAATATTCAATTTTTCCACTATGCATTGATGTTTTTACTAACATTAGTCGCTGTTTCTTCTTTACAAACCGTCGGAACTATTTTAGTCATTGCCATGCTGATTACACCAGCGGCAACAGCTTATCTATTAACAAATCACTTACCAACAATGATTGGCTTAGCCTCTACTTTTGGGATTTTAAGTTCAGTGATTGGCCTATTCTTCAGTTATTCTTATAACTTAGCTTCTGGTGCGACGATTGTTTTAACCGCCGCCTTATTCTTTTTATTGGCTTTCTTTTTCTCACCAAAGAAAGGCCTAGTATTTGTAAACCGTCAGAAAGAAATGGAGGAATCAACGAATGAAAAAATTTAGTTTATTTTTTTTAACACTTTTAGCAGGGTTAACGTTAGCTGCTTGCGGGAATCAAGCCGCTGAAAAGAAAGAAAAATTAGCAATTGTGACAACGAACTCGATCCTATCTGATTTAGTGAAAAATGTTGGGCAAGACAAAATTGAGCTGCATAGTATTGTGCCAATTGGGACAGACCCTCACGAATATGAACCGTTACCAGAAGACATTGCGAAAGCTTCTGAAGCGGACATTTTATTCTTTAACGGCTTGAACTTAGAAACAGGCGGAAATGGCTGGTTTAACAAATTAATGAAAACGGCCAAAAAAGTTGAGAATAAAGATTACTTTTCTACAAGCAAAAATGTTACGCCACAATATTTAACAAGTGCCGGTCAAGAACAAACAGAAGATCCACATGCTTGGTTAGACATTGAAAATGGCATTAAATATGTAGAAAACATTCGTGACGTGTTAGTAGAAAAAGATCCAAAAAATAAAGATTTCTATACAGAAAACGCGAAAAATTATACCGAAAAACTTAGCAAACTACATGAGGAAGCCAAAGCTAAATTTGCTGATATTCCTGATGATAAAAAATTATTAGTTACAAGTGAAGGTGCCTTTAAATATTTCTCCAAAGCTTATGATTTAAATGCCGCTTATATTTGGGAAATTAACACAGAAAGTCAAGGAACACCTGAACAAATGACCACGATTATTGATACCATTAAGAAATCAAAAGCACCTGTGTTATTTGTTGAAACCAGTGTCGATAAACGTAGTATGGAACGGGTCTCAAAAGAAGTGAAACGACCAATTTACGATACACTTTTCACAGACTCTCTTGCCAAAGAAGGAACAGAAGGCGATACGTACTACAGCATGATGAACTGGAATTTAACAAAAATCCATGATGGCTTAATGAGTAAATAAATAATAAAGAAGAAAGAACCAAGTTGACTCCCCCTCAACTTGGTTCTTTCTTCTTTATTTAACTAATTCCTCAATATCAATTACTCGATCCACAATTTCCTCATAAAAATCTGCTTCATGGGAAACCAGAAAAACCGTTCCTGGGTAAACGTGAATTGCTTCTTGTAAACTTTTTTTGGCCGCTTCATCAATATGATTGGTTGGCTCATCTAAAAATAACAAATTACTAGTTTGCATCATTAGTTCCGCTAGTTTTACTTTTGTTTGCTCACCACCGCTTAACAGGGCTAACGACTGCATTGCTAACTTATCTGGTAAACCTGCCCTAGCCAAATGACTTCTTCGCTCTTTAATCGTTGTATCTGGAAAACGATCTGATAAATAGTCTAGCGGCGTTAACTGCTCATTAGGCCACGCTAAGTCTTGGGTAAAATAAGCAATTTTTGTATTCAGCGGATAATGAAATTCTCCATCTAATGAAGGAATCACTTTCGTCAACGTTTTAATTAATGTTGATTTGCCAATCCCATTAAAGCCTTTCAATGCGACTTTTTCACCGACATGAACCATTAAATCTAACGGTTCTAACAAAGGTTCCCGATAGCCGACAACTAACTTCTGGGTCGTTAGTGCTTGCGTTGCAACTAACCCTTGATAAGGAAATTCAATCGCCGGCTTAGTCAAGGAACCAGGCGGAGTCAATCGTTCCAACCGGTCCAATTGTTTTTGTCGACTTTTAGCCATCGTTGCTCGATTTCCAGCTTTGTATTTACGAATATAGGCTTCCATTTTTTCAATTTTTTCTTGTTGGGCCTGATACTGTTTCAAATAGGTTTGCTTATTCTGCTCTTTTTGTGCAAAAGATTTTTCTACATTTCCAGTATATTTGGTTAATTTGCCAAACTCAATATCTGCGATGCAATTCGTCACTTCATTTAAAAATTGATAATCATGGGAGACTAATAGAAAGCTTCCTTCAAAATTATTCAGATAGCGAACAAGCCATTGAATATGTGTATCATCTAAATAGTTGGTGGGTTCATCTAAAAGTAACACATCAGGGGCCTCTAACAATAATTTTGCTAAAATCACTTTTGAACGTTGACCACCGCTTAGCTCCCCTAACTTTTTATCCAAACCAATTGCTTGTAGTCCTAACCCATTGGCTAAATCCTGAATAATCGTGTCGATTTGGTAAAAATTACTTTCATCTAAATCTGTTTGTAACTTGCCTGCTTGTTCTAAAAGTTTTTCCGAAGCCGTTTGACTGTATTCTTCATAAAGTTTTGTCAGTTTCGCTTCTTTATCAAAAAGTTCTTGAAAGGCTTGTTTCAAAAAATCAACCATCGTTAGTGATTGTTCTACAGAAACATGCTGATCCAAGTACCCAATCTTGCAATTTTTTTGCCACTGAATCGTTCCTTCGTCTGACAATACTTCCCCCGTTAAAATTTTAATTAAGGTGGATTTGCCGACACCATTTTGGCCAGTTAAGCCTAAATGATCCCCTTTATTCACTTGCAATGAAGCCTCTTCATACAAGACCTTTTCGCCAAACCGATGCGTTAAATGTTCAATAGTTAAAATACTCATTTTCGTCACTTCTTTCTTGTTAACTGATTATTTTGGGACAACAAAAAAAGAACCACGTCTGCACGTCGTCCATCCTGACAGAAATCCCGACAACCGCTTGTACGTACACTCAAATAAGACTAGCTTTTCTAGTCAAAAAATGTGCTATCAAGCGATGAAGAAATTAATTGCTCGGCTCCACAACAGTGCTTCATCTGTTCTTAAACTATCGGGAGCTACTTTTCTTGTTAATTTATCAGTTAAAACAAAAAACATGTGAATCACCTTTCTTATGCTTGTATTCTATCATAGTATGACAAGAAAGCAAGCCACGTTGGTTTATAACGAAAGGAGCCCACAAACAATCATTTTGTCGGCTCCCTATCCCTATTATTCTGATAAATAATTTAATGCATAGCGTACGTGGTACTCTGCTGCTAAAAGTAAGGCACGTTCATCAATATCAAATTGTTCATGATGGTGTCCAAAATGAGTAGCAGGATTTTCAGGGTTTCGTGAACCGACCCGTCCATAGATACCAGGAATTACCGCTAAGTAATCAGCAAAATCATCCGCCCCTAAACTTTTAGGATGATCGGTCACAACATTTTCAAAACCAACAATTTCACTGGCTACCTGCTGTGCACGGTTGGTTGCTTGTTCTTCATTAATTAATGGATTCGCTGCCGCATAAACAGAAAAATCAGCAATTTCTGTGCGATGAGACTGGGCAATTTCATGGGCAATTTCTTCGACTCGTTGTAAAACAAATTGGCGCGTTTCCTGACTAAATGTTCGAACAGTACCTTCAATGGTTGCCTGGTTTGCTACAATATTATAGCGTGTTCCTGCTTGTAAAACGCCAATTCCTACTACGACAGAATCTAAAGGATCAATCTCGCGAGCTACAATTTTTTGTAATTCCACAACGATACTGGCCGCTGCTAAAACAGCATCTCGGCCATTCTGTGGTTGGGCGACGTGACTACTTTGACCACTGACTTCAATTTTAAAAATATCACAAGAGGCGTTGGTGGCGCCTTTGGTAGCGATTAATTTTCCAACCGGCACACTGGAATCTAAATGAATCCCAAACACTTGGTCGATTGCTTCTAAATAATTTCCTTCCACAAATTGTCGAGCGCCTGCACCAATTTCTTCAGCTGGCTGGAAGGCCAGTTTAATCGTTCCTGAAAAGGTATCCTGATGTTTTTTGAGCACTTTAGCTGCACCTAGCAATGCTGCCGCATGACCATCGTGTCCACAAGCATGATTGAGTCCTGGATTTTTAGAAGCATAGGCAGCGCCTGTTGCATCTGGCAATTCCAACGCATCAATATCTGCACGTAACAAAATCGTTTTGCCAGCGCCAAGACCTCCTTCTATGGTTGCTAAAACACCCGTTTCCCCTACTTCTACAAAAGGAATAGCTAAGGCTAGTAGTTCTTCTTTAATTCGCTTAATCGTTTCATATTCTTTTAAACTTGCTTCAGGGTATTGATGAAAATGACGTCTTAAATGGATTATCCATTCCTTTTCTGTAGAAATAGTTTCTTGGATTGTTTGAATCGTTGTTGTACTCATTATAAATGCCTCCTTTATTTTTTACCAAATGTTTCCCAGGCTGGAACATTGGCGCCTTTTGATGTTTCTGCAATGATCTTTTTCGTTTCTTCTTGTTGATATTCTTCTACAACTTTTTGATAAAGTTTATTCTCTTGATCTTCTTTTCGGGCCACGACAATGTTCACATAAGGTTTCGCTTTTTCGTTTACAGGTTCTAAGAAAATAGCATCTTTATCTGGTGTATACCCAGCATCGACAGCCATGCCGCTATTAATCACTGAAGCATCGACATCTTGTAAAGCGCGCGCTGTTTGCGTAGCATCTAATTCAGTTATTTTCAATTGGCGTTTATTTTCAGTAATATCACTGACAGTCGGTAGTTGCTGTTTCGCAGGATCAACTTTTATCAGTCCTGCAGTTTGTAATAAAATTAACGCCCGCCCACCATTCGTTGGGTCATTAGGAATAGCAATTTCTCCGCCGTCTTTAATTTTCGTGATATCTTTCAATTTATTGGCGTAAATTCCCAATGGTGCATTGACTGTATTGCCAATTGATACTAATTTCGTCCCATGTTCTTTATTGTAATTGTCTAAAAAGATTTGATGCTGAAAGGCATTTAAATCAATTTCTTTTTCTGCTAATGCTGCATTGGGTTGCGTATAGTCTGTAAATTCTACCAATTGTAGATCAATATTTTTCTTTTTCAAACGGTCTTTGACCGATTCCCATTCATCATTTTTTGTTCCTACAACCCCTAGTTTAACGGTTTCTGTCTTAGTATCCTTCGCAGACCCCGATGCACAACCTGCAATCGTAAAAGCTAATACCCCAATAAGTCCAATTAATTTACTAAATTTTTTCATTTGTCATTTCTCCTTTTTTCTAATGTGATGTTTTTTTGATTAATTGATTACTAATGGCTTGACTGATAAATACCATAATTAAAATAATTAACGTGGCCATAAATGTCACATCGGTTTGAAACCGATTGTATCCTCGAGTAATCGCTAAGTTGCCCAGACCACCGGCTCCAATCGCTCCTGCCATGGCTGTTAATCCAATCAAATTAATAATTGTCACCGCTGAAACACGAATAATACTTGGTAACCCTTCAATTAGATAAACCCGAAAAATAATCCCTAAGGGACTCGTCCCCATGGCTTCTGCCGCTTCAATAACGCCAGGATCCACTTCTAATAACGCATTTTCAATTTGGCGCGCGAAGAACGGGATTACGCCAATAACTAATGGGACTAACGCTGCGGTTGTACCAATTGTTGTTCCTGCCAAAATTCGTGTTAACGGTTGAATCAGTGCGAGCATAATAATGAAAGGAATAGAGCGGCAAACATTAATAATTTTTTCTAAGACACTATACAGGGGTGGATTTTTCAAAACACCACTGGGGCCAGTACTGACAAGCACGACACCCAACAAGACTCCTAACACACCAGCAATCAAGGCTGTCCAAAAAACCATGTATACTGTTTCCCATGTACTTTGAAGAAACTCTTGTTTTAATTGGACAACATTCGGAAAATATTTCTCAAATAATTGATACATTCTCAGTTCACTCCTTTTTTAAATCACCTGTAAGTTCTGCTTTTGCTTCGTTTGCTGATAGGTTTTCAAAACATTGGTTCGCACGCCTTGTTTCGCTAAATAAGTAAGGGCTTGTTGACGCTGGGCCTCATCACCAGAAAGCACCACAATTAAATGGCCAATAGGAACGTTTTGAACAATTTCGACATTGCCATAAAGGATATTTGTATATACCTGATATTGGCTATACAATTGTGCAATTAATGGCTCGTTCGTTTGATCTCCCACATAAGAAAATTCAATTAATTCTTGATTTTTATCTAAATCAGCTAATTTAGGATGTTCAAGAATCGTGGTTAATGCTTGGTCAATATGAGTTGCTGTCCGAATAAAATCTTTGGTTAAAGGTTGTTGGGGTTGACTAAAAATCGAAACAATATCGTTTGATTCGACAACGCAGCCATTTTCCATCACCGCGACTTTATTACAAATTTCTTTAACCACTTGCATTTCATGGGTGATTAAGACAATCGTCAAGTTCAGTTCTTGATTTAACTTTTTTAACAAGGCTAAAATCTGTCCCGTTGTTTTTGGATCTAACGCACTCGTCGCTTCATCACAAAGTAAAATTTCAGGATCATTTGCTAAAGCGCGGGCAATCGCAACCCGCTGTTTTTGCCCTCCTGATAGTTGACTGGGGTAAGCGTCCCGTTTTTCACTTAGTCCAACTAGCTCTAATAAATGGCTGATTTTTTGACGCCGTTCACTTTTACTTAGCCCAGAATATTTTAATGAAAAATCGATATTACTAAATATAGTCCGCTCTTTCATCAAATTAAAATGTTGAAAAATCATTCCAATCTTTTTTCGTTGTTGTCGTAATTCCTTTTTAGAAAAAGTTAAAATATTTTCTTTGTTAATAATAACGGTGCCCGCTGTTGGTCGTTGCAATAAATTAATTACCCGTACTAGCGTACTTTTTCCAGCACCGGAATAACCAACGATTCCGTAGATATCCCCTTTATCAATTGTCAAAGAAACATCTTGGACAGCCTGAATTTCTTGTTTTTTTTGTTGAAATGTCACACTGATATTTTTTAGTTCAATCATTCTTTATCCCCCTTCATTCTTACCAACCTGCATTTTTTCATAAAAAAGAAAAAAGCATCCTCAACGACACAACTCGAGTTGTATCGTTGAGGACGCTTTTTTGCGTGTTACCACCTCATGTTCAGAATTTGCTCACACAAATTCCCTTTTCAAGTACGGAACAACATGTTCGATACCCTAGCTCGATAACGGGAGCCCCCGTCGCCGCCTTGTGTTTAACACTCGGAGCGCTTGCTCAATAGCCATTTTCCAAAACGTCTTTGTCACCTATTCTCAGCTACCTAGGCTCTCTGTTAGACAAATCAAGTCTTGTACTTACTATATCACTGCTTTTTTATTTCTATTCATTTTAAACTGATTTTCGTTTATTTTCAAAATCAAACAGACTAGAGTTCCTACCCCTTCAAGCATCGAGTAATCGCAGATAATAGCTGCTCTCTCTTTGCATCAGTCGTAGTTCTTCTCAACAGGATTTGACTGTGGCGAGAATCGTAGGAACACTTTCGTGCAAATGACACAACTTGCCCTTCGGTCATCTTGTACTGTTCATCATCTACTCTGTCGCTTCGCGCCAGTCGTAGTGATTCCCAGCAAAAAGCCCTTCACTAACATTTTGCTAGTAAAGGGCGAATGATTCGCGGTACCACCTTTTTTCGAAATATAACTGATTCTTTATATCTCATCTCTTATCCAAGTCTTTATTAACTTGGTGCACATGGTAACGGGTGCTTAGCCGAAATTGCTTACTTATCAGCAATTTATTCTCAGAGGCCATCTTCAACTTTTCTGAACCTTGTCCCTTTTCACCAATCAGGACTCTCTTTTGAAGGTCATCAAAATTTACTCTTCTCTTCAACGAATGAATAGTTATCTGTGATGTTGATTTACACTTTACTAGAGAAAAAAGAGATTGTCAACAGTTTTTCTTAGAAAAAAATCATTTTTCTTTTTTTACGAAAGAGCAATTGACAAACTTTCGTCAATACGTTATTCTATTTCTTGTGCACGAGATTTGTACGATTTTTCAAAAGGAACTTTGACGATTACTCGTCGCAGTGTAGCCTTTGAAAGTGAACTCTATGGGTTTCACTTCGTTGCAATCCTCGAGTTAGTTTAGCCTTTGAAAACGCCGCCTTAGCTCAGTTGGTAGAGCACCACCATGGTAAGGTGGGGGTCGCCGGTTCAAGCCCGGCAGGTGGCTTTTTGGTAAAATCCCAACTCTTTAATAAAGAGTTGGGATTTTTTGTTTTGCCTACACTTAGTGTTCTGTCAAGATGAGAAAATAACAAAAGCAATTTCTTCATTCCACTCGTTATGGTATATTTTAATTGTTAAATAATTATTGGAGTGGAGTACAATGATGAAACAATTACCTACAGAATCAAAAAAATTTGATTTAAAGAATTGGTGTATTGAAAATAAAGCCTATCTTCTATTGATCATTTTAATTTATCAAGTGGCAGTTTTATCCATCGGCATTATCAATTTCCCTTACTTAGATGATAATGCTCGCCAAGTCGCTGGAATGACAGATTTTGGTACGACTTACGCACGTTGGGGCAGTGAATTTCTCTCATGGTTTGTTCAAGGAAGTCGTCATTTGACAGATCTGGGCTTGACCACACCGATTCTAACAGGTCTTATCTTATCTCTCACAAGCATACTGGCTATTTATATCATCAATGACCAAAAAATTAGCTGGGGTTCCTCTTTAGTAGCTACTTTAATTGGCCTCAATCCTTGGTTCCTTCAATGTCTTAGTTTCAGGTTTGATAGTCCCTATATGGCATTGAGTATTTTTTGTTCGTTTCTTCCTTTTTATTGGTGGCAGCGTAATTCTTTTACGTTTTTCTTGGTTTCTGTCTTTTCACTGTTTGTTATGTTTAATACTTACCAAGCCTCGTCAGGAATTTATATAGTTATCGTCTTATTCCTTACTTTCAAGCAGTTACTTGCTGGAGAAAATTTCATTGCTCTTTGTAAAAAAGTCGCACTTGCTGCTATCGCTTATCTACTTTCTATAGTCAGCTACCTTATCGAGTTAAAATTTGTACCTTCCGCAACAAACAACATTGGGGGCAGTCAGGCCTTACCAAGTTTGCACGATATTCCCAGTGTGGCTTATCAAAATAGTTACCATTATTTTTCAGAGCTATTGAATCAAAGTAATCGTTTATGGCTTTTATTACTGCTCCTGCTGCTTGTTTTATTTTTTATTAGTCATCTATCAAATAGCAAAATCAACTTAGGCCTAAGTTTCCTTTATTGTATCTTGTATTTAGGACTTGCTTCTCTCTTAAGTTTTGGTATTTTTATTGTCTATTCAAGAAATATCGCTGGTGATGCGCCTCGCTATATTTACGGATTTGCTGTTTTTGTTACAATCAGCATGTTAAGTTTATTTAACAATCGACAAGTGAAAGCAATTTATCTAACTTCGTTACTTGTGGCCAGCTTGTTATCTTATTATATTTTATCGTTTGTTTTGGTGTATTCTTCCACATTAAACTATCAAAAAGAAGCATTCAATCGCCAAGCAGCTGTTTTAACAGATGATTTAAAAAATGTTGTAACAAACGAACGAAAAAAAGTTTATTTAAATACGTTTTTCAAAAATTCAACTGTTTATGCTAATACAAGTCGAAACTACCCAATTCTTTCAAAAATCGTGCCACCAAATGACGGTCTATATTTCCCTAATTACGTTTGGTTCAATACTTCATCGAATTTAGGAGTAGAGATGGCACCACTGACCGATACGGATATGTCTAAAAATCAAAAAGTAGTAAGTAATCACTTTTATGACATTTATACAAACAACAAAGAAATATTTGTGTTTATGAAATAATTTGTTTCATCCAAAAACACTTCTTTTGCAATAAACGTGACTGTATGGTTTGATTAAGATGGATTAAGTATTCTTTTCGGTAAAGCTAGTACTTCCTGAAACTTGCTTATTTCCCACTTTTCTTATGAAGTAACAAAATTTTTGAGAAAAAACAGCTCGTTTTCTATGTTATGATAGAGAAGTGAAAATCACCAGAAAGGTTGTTGCGGACTATGAGAACTCATCAGAAAAAATTATTTTTATTTTCAATGATTTTATGGTTAGTTGAATTTTTAATTACACGGATTTCTGATTCTTTTCCAGGAGCAACGCCATTGTTCGTTGTGATTTGCTTGATTCAAGGAATCCTTTTTACTTATTTCTGTCTTGCTTTTTTCTATTATCCGCAATAATCAGTCAAGAAAAGCAATTAGAGCAGATTCAGCAAATTTCTGAAACCGAAAAAATGGCACGTCCTCGTTTTTAGGACGTGCCATTTTTTAAAGCATTATTTGTGTAAAAGCCGTTCGTATCGCCTGTTGAACTTTTTGAACAGCAGCGATTTGATGGCCTTTTGCTTCAGTCAATTCTTTTTCAATATATTCAGGATAGTAGGTTGCCAAATAACCCAAGACCCAGATAGTTGGATCTGAAATAACCGTCTCTGCTAATGGATACAAATAGGCAAGATGCAACCGAATTTCTTCTTCCAAATGCTGCAGCATAATTGGATCATCATTTTCTAAACGATTCCTAAGTTCAGTACAAATTTCGGAATAGATCGGCGTATTTAACGGTCCATTTTTTCCTTCTAGTAAGACTGTCTGAGGCTGATTGTCATACCAAAGAAAAGTCAGTGGCTCTGAAAATTGCAACAGTGCTAATTCTTCAATGAACCATTCCCGAGCAAAATAACTAAGTGCTTGGTTCATAACTAAATCTTTTGCGACTTCCACAAATACTGGTTTAGGCAAATATAAACTGGTTTTAATGTTCGCTAATTGTTGATAAACGGGCAATTGATCGCTTACTAACAAGTTCCTTTTAATTGCTTGAATTTGCTGCGTTTCTAATTGTTGATACGCCTCTTCCACTTGCATTAATTGCTGTTCTAACGTTTTTTGTTGTGCTAGCGTTATTTTTTTAGTTTGAAGTAATTGCTTCAATAAAATATACCCTTCAATAAAGCGACGACTTTGACTATAAATTTGCATATAAATTGCCGCTGTTTCAAGGTTCTCAAAATAAGTCTCTTGGAACGCTTCTGCCAATGCTAGTGCTTCGTCAGCTTCACCCATTTCCAACAATAATTGGACAATTTTTTGGTTTACTGGCGGCGTTTGTTGTAGCTGATAGGCTTGTTGAAAATTTTCTAAAGCGGCGATCTGATTATGTTCTACAAGTGCTTCTTCTCCTTGTGCAATAAAACGTTCATAGTTTTTTGGAAATTCATGAATGGTACTCATATCTAACCTCCTTTATTTCTTATTTAAAGCAGATGAGCCTGGGACAAAAATCACTTTGGATTTTTGCTCCAGGCTCAAAACCTGATAACCGGCGGGAACAGAACCAACACTACGCGTTGCTCGGAGCTAAACGGTTCTGTCCCGACCTCGATTTTAACTATTCAAACGGACTTTTTTAGTAAAGATTACGAATAATAATTGCCGTTTCTAGGTCGCCCTCAGCGTTCAACTTCTCCGCCTTTTCTTCTAAACTATACCCAGCAAAACTTTCGTTTGTTAAAACATCTGCTACTGTAAATTTAGCAACTTTTTCAATACTGACCGCATCTGGGGCTACTTCTTGCACGCTATCCCATCCTGTATCAATAAAGATCTTTGTATCTTCTGTAATCGCTTCGTTTGCTTCTAACGCCTGCATAATTTCCTTTAACTGTGCATACGTCATAACCTCAACTTGATTTTCCATTTAAACGCCTCACTTTGCCATTCCTTTTTAAGGATTGGGTTTTAATTTTAGACTTTTTCTTTAATTGTTTTTAATGCGTGATATAAGGCATATTTCATTGGTTTGGCTTTCCATTGGAAATTGCCCATTAATTCTTCGACATGACCGCCAAAGGATTGTTTGAATTTAAGAACCCCATCACTTCCATCAAAGACACCGTCAACGCCATAAAAATTATATTTGGGAATGTTATTTTCTACTGTGTAAGTTAACATTTTATGTTGAATTAAATACGGTGCATAGTATTGTTTATATTTTTCATACGTACCACTAAACAAGTAAACCACTTCTTGTGGATGAACAATGAATAAGGCGCCTGCTAAAATTTCAGGTTCATCTGATGTTTTCATTTCTTTAGCCTCGTCAATCCGTTTGCGCACGGTACGAACTTCATCTTCAAATTCACGTTTCTGGTTATTTTTTTTACGGCTTTTAGGATTGGCAATTAACGCTTCATTGACTTCGTTGAGCGTCTCTTGTAATTTGCGTAATTTCTCATGAAGATTTTCTAAATAAGTAGCAAAGTTTAGTTCCGCCACCATAAATTTCGCTCGTTCGCCAAACTCTTCATAAACAGCTTGGTAATAAGCTAAATCCTTATCTTCAAAATTACGCCGTGCACTTGTTTCTTCCGTTAATTTCTTAAAGAGAGGTAGCTCTTCGTAACGAAGTTCTCGGGTTGTTACTCCATATTCCCATGTTTTCTTGATGTCATATTTAGCATCTTTTCCATAAGATTTCCAAAGCTCTTCTTCTGTTAATCCAGCCATATCTTTGACAAACAGCCAACGTGGCGCGCCATCAAAATTGTGCACATCAAACCCTTGGTGTTCAAAACCAATTGATGTGAAATAGTCAAATGTTTCTTGATTGACCTTTTCAACTTCACCGCCATTAAAATCACGTAAACAAATTTGTTTATTTGGAGTAAAGGTTAAATAAAGGCCATCATTTTTTTTCACATATTTTTTTAAGCCTGTGAAAAAGGCTTCTACACATTTTTTATCTGTATAATCCATCAAAATTCCGCCGTCAATGTCGAAAGCATAACCAATTTTGACTTTTTTCTTGCTTAGGATACACGCAGCAATTAGTTGGCCTTCTCGTTTGACGCCAACGTATTCACAATGCCAGCCACGTCGTTCCAATAAATGTTTCATTTCGGGTGTTTCTAAAAAGTTACCTGCAGGATGTGTCATTGCAAAGGTAGTAAATTCTTGTTCAGTTAATGTACTAAACTGATCCATATCAAACAACTCACAATCTTTTTTTGTTAAATAAATTAGCACTTTTCAGCTTAACCTACTTTTTGCTTTCTTTCAAACAAAGTTACCTCACTGGCTAATTCTTATTTTTCGGTTCTTATTAATTATATCTAATTTTGCTAAAATGCAAACAGTTTTCAACGGAAAAAAAGAATTTCTTTGGAATCTTTCATTTTTGACTGAATATCTTTCTTTTATAAAAAATATCTGAGACAAAAATCTAAAGTGATTTTTGTCTCAGATATTAAAACTCATGAAAACCCGTTGAACATCTTTCTCTCAGGTTCTTGATTTACTCAACAGTTACACTTTTGGCTAAGTTCCTTGGTTTATCAACATCGTAGCCTCTTTGTAAGGTTGCATAGTACGCTAATAATTGGCCTGGAACAATGCTAACTAAGGCAGAAAGTAACGGATGAACATCTGGAATAATCAGTTGGTCCTGTGGTTTTGCCAAGGATTCCAAAGCAATCACAATATTTCTTGCTCCACGACTTTCGACTTCCTTTAAATTGCCTCTTGTATGGGCTGCGACTTTGGCATCTGTCACAATCCCAATCACAGGTGTTCCTTCTTCAATTAAGGCAATCGTTCCATGCTTCAATTCACCTGCCGCAAAGCCTTCTGCTTGAATGTAGGAAATTTCTTTCAACTTCAAGGCCGCTTCCATCGACACATAATAGTCGACTCCTCGCCCGATATAGAAGGCATTTCGAGTATACGTCAGATAATCTTCCACCAAGGCTTTCATTTGTTGTTTTTCATCAATCAAGGTTTCCATGACAGCTGCTACCACGCTCAATTCGTGAGCCACATCAAATGAGACGGCTGCTAATGTTTGGCGTTCTTCACCAATTGCTTTTGCTAAAATAGCTAAGACAGCGATTTGAGCAGTATAAGCTTTGGTGGAAGCGACAGCAATTTCTGGTCCTGCGTGTAATAACAAGGTATCGTCCGCTTCACGTGATAATGTTGAGCCAGCAACATTTGTTAATGTAAGTGATGGATGCCCTAATTCATTAACCTGTACCAGTACTTGGCGACTATCTGCCGTTTCACCACTTTGGCTTAAGAAAATGAAGAACGGTTTTTCAGATAAAATAGGCATGTTGTAGCCAAATTCGCTTGATAAATGAACTTCCACAGGTATACTGGCAATCGTTTCAATTAAAGATTTTCCGACCCAACCTGCATTATAACTTGTCCCACAAGCAATAATGTAAATTCGGTCACATTGATTAATTTTTTCCAGTAACGCCTCATCTAAAGTCACTTTTTCACCTTGAGTATACGCTTGAACAATTTTGCGCATCACTGCAGGTTGTTCATCAATTTCTTTGAGCATATAAAACGGATATGTTCCTTTTTCAATGTCATTTAAATCTAATTGCGCTTCAAAAGGTTCTCGGTTGATTACTTGTCCTTCTGGCGTTTCGATTACTACTTTGTCCGCTGTAACAGTTACAATTTCACCATCAACAATCTCAACAAATTGATTGGTTTCTTTAATCATCGCCATCGCGTCACTACAAATAACATTAAAGCCTTCACCTAGACCGATAAGTAACGGGCTTTTATTTTTCGCTACGTAGATAGTATTGGGGTCCATTTTATCCATTAATGCAAAAGCGTATGAACCTTTAATTTCGGCTAAAGCCGCTTTAAAAGCATCTTTTGTTGAAAAACCATTTTCAGCAAAATGTGCAATTAATTGAACGACGATTTCAGTATCTGTATCACCAATTAAGTGAGCACCACTTAAAAATTGTTCTTTTAATTCTTCAAAGTTTTCAATGACACCATTATGCACTAATGCAAAGCGTTGATCGCTTGAAACATGGGGATGTGCATTGGCGACAGTTGGTTCGCCATGAGTGGCCCAACGAGTATGACCAATACCAACTGTTCCATCGATTTCTGGCGTTAATTTTGCTGCTAAATCGGCAATGCCCCCAACTGCCTTAACTACATGGGGCTGTTGGCTTTGATCATTCACACAAATCCCAGCAGAATCATAACCTCTATATTCCAATTTTGTTAATCCTTGAATCAAACTTTCCGTGACATTTTCTTTTCCAATCATTCCGACAATTCCACACATAATGCTAATTCCTACTTTCCAATTGAAATTCTGTATTTACTAGGTCCTGTTTAACTAGCAAATCCCATTATATGTTTCTACCTACGTGATAACCGCTTTGTTCTAACTTCACAATTAGTTTTTCTTTGTTATCTGTAGAGTGCAGTCCCTAGAGCCACCCGCCGAATCTTCGATAAGCTCTCTCCTCGTCACCTGAACGTTCAGGTCTGGCGCTATCCTATATTGGTCTATATACCTCCTTTGTAAATATATTCCGTAGAAACATAAACAATCATACAATTAAAAGTAGGTACTTGTCAACAAAAATCTAAAAAAACGAAAATTGGTCTAGTTCTTTAAAGTTGTAAAAAAAGAATCTAGTACACTCATAGTAAGAGAAAGTACTAGATTCTTAATAATAAAAAAATATCCGTTCTATTTATAGAACCTTATCAATTTGTTATTTATTGGAATGGATTATAAAACCGGCCACCATTCACATGGAACAACCAGAAACTGATTCCTAATAAGCATAAGGCAAGTATCATTACCGAAAAATCACGCAGATGAAAAGGTTGTTGCGCATACCACGTTCGATTTTTCTTTTGACCAAAACGCCTTAATTCCATAGCGGTACTCACAGTTTCAATTCGATCTAAACTAGATAGGATTAAGGGTAAAACGATTTGTGCTACGCCTTTGATTCGTTGGCCTAACCGTCCCTTTTTAGACATCTCATAACCTCGCGCTTGTTGTGCTAAAGAAATATTAAAAAAATCTTCTTGGATATCGGGAATATAACGAATAGCCAGCGCTACTGCATAACTAATCCGATAACTCACACCAATTCGATTCAAGCTGGAGGCAAATTCACTAGGATTTGTTGTTAATAAAAAGATTAATGCCAACGGAATCGTACAGAAATATTTTAAAACTAAATTAAATTCATAAAATAATTCTTCTTGTGTCAAAGTAAACCGTCCGATTCCTTCCCAAATCACGGTACGTGACTGATATAAATCAACCCCATATTCAGGTGCAAAAAGGTAAACCGTTAAGATATTTAACAAAGAAAAAATAGCAATAAATTTAATAACAAAAGATATTTGATGCCATTTAATATTTGATAATTTTAACAAAACAAGCGAAACCACAGACATTCCTAACAGATAACGAGTATCATACGTGGTCATACAAGCCACAGAGACAACGATTAAAAAGACTAATTTGCTTGTGCCGTTTAAGCGATGAATCCAGGTTGAATCAGGATGATAGCCTAACATTTGTCGTTCACTCATCCAAAACGCACCTCACGATCGTAAGCAACAAATTTTTCCGTAAATAGCAAGGGATTTTCCAAGCCTAACGCTTTAGCAAAGGTAAACAAGCTCGTTTCTTTTAAAGAAGCTGCTTGAATTAATTTTTCATCTGTTAAGACAGCAACTGGAGTCGCATCTGCTAGTAAACGTCCATCACAAACTACTAACGCACGTGTTGTATATTCCAACATTAAGTGCATATCGTGAGTGATCATTAAAATAGTCACACCTAAGCGGTTCAATTCTTCTAAAAATGTCATCATTTCTGTATAATGTTTAAAATCTTGCCCAGCTGTTGGTTCATCTAAAATTAATAATTCAGGTTCTAAAACTAAGATTGATGCAATAGTTACCCGTTTTTTCTGCCCAAAACTCAACGCAGAAATCGGCCAGTTCCGGAAGGGATACAGCCCACAAATATGTAAAATATTCGTCACACGTTCCTCAATTTCTGCTTGTGGCACATCTCGTAAAACTAATCCTAAAGCTACTTCTTCAAAAATCATTTTTTTAGAAATCATTTGATTGGGATTTTGCATCACATAACCAATTTTATCTGCACGTTCTTTGATTGAATAATTGGAAAAATCCTGTCCTTCCCATAAAATCTTGCCTGATTGAGGCGTGATGAACCCGCAAATTATTTTAGAAAGTGTAGACTTCCCGGCACCATTTTTTCCTACAATGCTGATCATTTCTCCATGATGAATAGTTACTGAGAAGTCATCTAACACTTTTTCACCGTGACGATCATATTGATAGGACACTTGTTCCAAACGTAATAGTTCAGCTCCTTTGACTGCACTAACTGAACTAGGTTGGACAGACCACTGTGTCATTTTAGGCAAAACCGTTTCGCCTGATACTTCGGCTAATTTGTCTAAATGACTAACTTTTGTTAAATCAATCCCAGCATATTTCATGGCTGTAACGTACAAAGGTTCACGAATCCCTTGTTGGGTCAACGTATCTTGACGTAACAATTCATCTGGTGTTGTGTCAGAAATAATTGCGCCCTCATTCATGACAATAATTCGATCAACTGATTCGCAAAGAACGTCCTCTAAGCGATGTTCTATTATTAAAACAGTCGCTTTTGTTTCTTGTTGAATGGTGTCAATCAAAGTCATTGTTTCTTGTCCCGCTCGAGGGTCAAGATTAGCCAAAGGTTCATCAAAAAGTAAAATTTTTGATTGGTTAATTAGAACGCCCGCCATAGATACACGTTGTTTTTGACCACCTGACAAATCTTGTGGACGGTGTTGTAATAGCTGATTCAGCTCAACAATCTCAGACCATTTGTGGACCGCTTTTTTCATTTCTGCTTGTTCAACTGCATCGTTTTCTAAAGCAAAAGCAATATCCTCAGCAACCGTTAAGCCGATAAACTGCCCATCGGTATCTTGCAAAACAGTTCCTACATCAAAAGACAAATCAAATAGACTTGTTTCTTGGATATTTTTACCAGCAACCGTAGCTGTTCCTTGAATCTCACCTTCATAAATATTGGGAATTAACCCGTTGATACATTGCGCCAATGTTGATTTGCCACTACCACTAGGCCCAACGATTAAAACCTTTTCTCCTTCATAGATGGTTAATTGAATCCCCTTTAATGTTGGTTCAGATTGGCTATGATATTGAAAGGAAAAATTATTAAAAGTAATGATTGGTTTTTTCATTCGGCCTCACCTCAGTTTCTCCATAAAAGAAAGGGTCTGAGCATTAGCAAAGTAATTACTAGGGCAGACCCTTAACCATTTAAATTATTTCGACAGTTTCTTAATCTTTTGATAAACTGCCTTTCTTTGTTCTTGTTGATGCATAAGCTTTCATCAACAATGTTCCAATAATCCCCACAGCGACAATATTTGAAACAGTCGCGAATACTCCTTGTGTAAACACTTTACTTGCGGGTTCACTATAAATCAAAATATCCAAACTAGGCGCGATTAAGCCCCAAACGACGATATTACCAAAGGCTTGGAAAATATTGAAACGCACCATGTCATTTGTTGTAAATTCACCATGTTGAAGATCCATTTTACGACCAGCGAAGCCAAAAATAATACCAATAATTCCTGAACAAATAATCCAGCTCCACCAAGCGCTACCATACGTGGTAAAATCTTTTAATGTGTGACCAATCAAACCAATTAGCCCTCCAGCTACTGGTCCAAAAACAACTGACATTAAAGCAAGAAATGGATACGACGTTTCTAAGTTCGTATTAGGAATCCCAGTTGGAATTACAACGAATCGACCTAAAATAACAAAAACTGCAGAGCCAATTCCAATTGCTACAATTGTCTTGACGGACATTTTTTCTTTCATTTCGCTCCTCCATTCTATAACTCCATTGATTTACAGCCGCTCCCTTCTTGATTTTATCAAATAAAAAAAGAAGATACGCGGTGCATCTTACTTCTAAAATAGTACCCTTTTAACCGCTCTATGTCAATGATAGACGGAGCTTATTAGCTATTTTCTTTTTTTGATTTCCAACAAAGAAACCAGACACTTAACGCAAGCTAGCATTAAGTGTCTGGTTTCTAATTGGTTCTTATTCAACGCCGATTTCTGCACGTACTACTTCGGCAATTTTATCAACGTAATAATCAACTTTTTCTTGTGTTGGCGCTTCAGCCATCACACGTAACAATGGTTCTGTTCCAGAAGGACGAACTAAAATACGACCTTCGCCATTCATTTCTGCTTCTGCTTGTTCGACAACTGCTTTGATTGCCGGAACTTCCATTGCACCATTTTTATCTGTGACACGAATATTGACTAATTTTTGTGGATAAATCGTCACTTCATCCGCTAATTCAGATAATTTTTTGCCCGTTTGCTTCATAACATTCAACAATTGAATCCCTGAAAGCATGCCATCACCTGTTGTGTTGTAATCTAAAAAGATCATGTGACCAGATTGTTCGCCACCAAAATTGTAATCATTTTTACGCATTTCTTCTACAACATAGCGATCACCCACTTGCGTTACCACATCTTTTAAGCCAATTTCTTCTACAGCTTTATGGAAACCTAGATTACTCATCACCGTTGTAACGATTGTATCTTTTTTCAAACGTTTTTTCTCAGCTAAATACTTGGCACAAATATACATGATTTTATCACCATCGATAATTCGTCCTAATTCATCGACCGCAATAATTCTATCGCCGTCGCCATCGAAAGCCAAACCAGCATCCGCGTCTTTTTCAACAACCATTTCTGCCAAAGCTTCAGGATGAGTGGAACCCACACCATCATTGATATTCAATCCATTAGGACTTGTTCCCATTGTATAGAAATCTGTCTCTAAATCCGCGAAGACACGATTGACTGCTGTTGCAGTTGCTCCGTTGGCCGCATCTAAACAAACAGTCATATCTGCTAAATCGCCAGGAATACTTTGAACTAAAAATTGCGAATATTTTAGTAAGCCTTCTGGAAATTCATCTAATGAGCCTAAGCCTTCTGCAGAAGGTCTTGGTAAGGTGTCTTCTTCTGCGTCTAACAATGCTTCAATTTCTGCTTCCTGATCGTCTACTAATTTGAAGCCATCTGCCCCAAAAAACTTAATCCCATTGTCTTCCGCAGGATTATGTGAAGCTGAAATCATTACGCCAGCGGATGCTTTTTGTAAACGAGTAAGATATGCTACACCAGGTGTTGAAATCACCCCTAATTGGAAAACTTCAATTCCGACTGATAATAATCCAGCAATCAATGCTTGTTCCAACATCTCACCTGAAATACGTGTATCGCGGCCTACGAGAACACGAGGTTTTCTTGAACTATCTTCATGTTGACTCAACACATAACCACCGTAACGTCCTAATTTAAAAGCTAATTCAGGTGTTAACTCCTTATTTGCAATTCCTCTTACACCATCTGTTCCAAAATATTTACCCATTTTGATTCTCCTTAGTCACTTGATTCTCTGTATTTTCAGTTGAACCAGCAGTTGTACTTTCTACTGTTGATCCCTCACTTGTTGTTTCAGAAGTATTTGATTCTACTTGACTGGATGTACTTGGTTGTACTGCTTGGCTACCTGAGCCAACCGTTGTTGAACTTGCAGGTTCCCCTGAAGTTTCATTTGTATTTGATGACTGTTGTTGATTGTACACGGGGCTCAAAGAAACGTCAACCTCATCTGGTGTAACTACGTATTCTCCATCAACGGGAATAGTCACTGATTGTTTTGTTTCTTTGCGAATATCAGAAATGTCTACCGGTACCTCAATTGATTCTAGCGTATCTAAAATTGATTGCGGACCACTGACCCTAACTTGGTACGTTGATAAACTATAATTGTAATGAGCGATCCCAGCTGGTGGCGTACCTGTCATACTAACATTCAGTGGTACATCTTTTGTTGGCGCAGTTAAGCCTACTGTTACTTTGACTTGTGGTGCTGGATTTTCGATACTTAGGACTTGACCTTTGGCATCTAGCGCTTGGACATTTACCGTTTGTTTAATCGTATCAATTGTTTGTTTGGCACTTGAGACTGGCGCAATCACTTTGTCAATTGCTTTCGCTGTTTCTTCTCCAGTTGTTACTTCTACGGTTTTTGGATCTACAGAAATATTTTTTACTTTGTAGCCTTCTTTTTCAATGTTATCAGAAAGTTGTGCTTCTACATCGAATTTTTTTGTTACTCTCTTTTCAATCGTTACAGTCACTGTTTTCGGTTCAATTTCAGCTGTAACAGCTGAACTTAGTCCCCGCACTGTCAAGGGTACTTCCGAAGTCCCTAATGGCAATTTGGTTAAGTCTGCGACCACTTGGAAATTTCGTGTGTCAGCATTTGATTCCATGTTTAATTGAATGCGGTTCGCACTACGTAAATGAACATTTACACTCTCTTCAAATCCAGAGACATAATATTTGTCTTTATCGTATTGGACTTGGACCGGAATATTATTCAATGTCTCACTATACGTTTGGCTTGAACCTGAATTGGAGGGATTATTGCCTGTTGCATTGGCATTAAAAAATAACAACAATGCAAACAGCAATGAAAGCAAACCATTAAACCAGCTTTTTTGGGAGGCTTTTCTCATTTGCGTTTAACCCCCTTTGTTACATCATCGATAAAATGCTGCAAAGCACTTTTTTTATCTTCCGATGATTCCGAAATTAACTCCTTACGCAAAATTGTTAAATACTCTTCTTGCGTTAGTCCAGGAATTAATTCATTGTTCAACGTCAAACTAACGTCACCAGTTTCTTCAGAAACAACAATCGTAATGGCGTCACTGACTTCACTGATACCGACTGCGGCTCTATGGCGCGTTCCAAATTCTTTTGGAATTAAATTGCTTTCTGATAGCGGTAAATACGCACTAGCAACAGCAATTTTTTCATTTTTGATAATCACTGCACCATCATGTAGTGGTGTATTTGGAATGAAAATATTAATCAGTAATTCACCAGTAATATCAGCATCCAAATCAATACCTGTCTCAATGTATTCA
Organism: Enterococcus sp. DIV1090; assembly: GCF_050537975.1. NCBI lineage: Bacteria > Bacillati > Bacillota > Bacilli > Lactobacillales > Enterococcaceae > Enterococcus > Enterococcus sp. DIV1090. Next base: position 1,865,360 of record NZ_CP172917.1, read on the forward strand.
TCTAAACCAGTATTGCGTTCAATGGTTATCAAAGCACCAATTTTCCGTTTTGACATGTACTGAATGGCTTTGTCAAAGGCCTGAATAATACGCTCATCTTCTTGTTGCGCACCTTTATTCGGGCGGAAAAACGAACTTCTCCCTAGATGTTCCAGCCCTCTTCGCACTTCTGGTTGAAAAATAACAACCGCGGCGATTACACCATACATGATGACTTGATTCATTAACCAAGATAATGTATGTAGACCAATTATCTCACTTAGAATGCGGATAATGATAAAAACAGCGACACCTTTTAATAGTTGGACTGCTTTTGTTCCACGAACAAGCATGATTAATTTGTAAACGAGGTACCATACGACTAGGATATCTATGATATTGATAACAAAATCCTTAGATAAGAAATCCGTTGAGATGACTTGCTGCCAATAATTCAAATCTAATAATTGATTCAATTGAAACGACATCATACCCCTCACTTCTCTCTCAAGATTTCCTAACAAGTATACCACATTATTTTCTTTCATCACAGAACGCAAGCGGAAACATCAAAAAAATTTAGGAACTTTTTCAAATAACTTGAAATTTTCATCAAAAAATCGCATTTCTAACTAAAAAACGTGTCTAAGCAAAAAGCTCAGACACGTTTTTTTGATTTCTATTTAATCTTGCCCACGTTGTTTTCTCTTGGCTGCTCGTTCAGCGCGACGGGCAGCCCTTCTTGCTTCCGCTTCCGGATCAACTACGCGTTCTTTTTTCACTCGTGGCTTCTCGTTCTCTGGCGCATTTATTTCTGGTTCACTTTGTTTTTCAAGTTTTGCTCGAATTTTTTCTTCTTGACCAGCTAAACGAGCATAATTATAGAACCGTCTCTTAGCATCATTAATTGTTTTATTAAATAACAATTCCGCTGTATCTGGTTGACTAGATTCTAAGGATGCAAAGCGAACTTGTTGGCGCATAAACTCTTTCATTAATGAAAAATCTGGTTTTTTGAAATCCAATGTCATTGGTTCTTTGCCTTTTTCTCGCAATAATGGATTATAGCGATATAAAGACCAGTAACCTGAATGAACCGCGTCTTTCGCTTCTTTCAACGTTTGACTCATCCCACCCGCTAAACCATGTGTAATACATGGCGTATAAGCAATAATAATCGATGGTCCAGGGAACTTTTCTGCTTCTTCAAAAGCTTTAATCGTCTGCATTTGGTTTGCACCTGAGGCAATTTGAGCGACATAGACATTTTCATAAGTCATTGCCATCATCCCTAAATCTTTTTTAGAGGCATACTTCCCACTGGCAGCAAATTTCGCAATCGCTGATGCAGGAGTTGCTTTGGAAGTTTGGCCACCTGTGTTGGAATAGACTTCATTATCTAGAACTAACATATTTACATCCGCGCCACTGGCTAACACGTGGTCAATCCCGCCGTAGCCAATATCGTAGGCCCAGCCGTCCCCACCAATCATCCACTGACTTGGTTTGACAAAAAGATCTTGATCGTCATAAATTGATTCCAATAAAGGTTGATTCGTTTTTTCTTCAAGCAAAGCTGCACGTAATTTAGCTGCACGTTGTTGCGTACCTTCACTTTCTGACAGATGTGCTATCCAATCTTCCATCAATAGACGCAACGAGTCACTGGCTACAGAAAAAGCTTTGGTCATTTTACTAGCTAAACGTTCGCGACGAGCTTGCGTTGCTAACAACATGCCGTAACCAAACTCGGCATTATCCTCTAAAAGAGAATTTGACCAAGCTGGACCTTGTCCTTGTTCATTAGTAGTGTATGGTGTCACACCCGCTGCAGCACCCCAAATCGATGAGCAACCTGTTGCATTAGCAATCAGCATTCGGTCACCAAACATTTGCGTCAATAATTTAACATAAGGCGTTTCGCCGCAACCAGAACAAGCACCAGAAAACTCTAATAAAGGTTTATTAAATTGCGAACCTAAAACAGTATTCGGTTTTGCTGGGTTTTCCTTTTGACGTAACGTCATAGCAAACGCCCAATTCATAGCCTGCTCTTTTTCTTCTTCATAAGGTTTCATTACTAAAGCTTTGCCTTTAGCTGGACAAGCTTCAACACAAAGTCCACAGCCAGTACAATCTTTGACTGAGACTTGGATACGATATTTCAAGCCGTCGGCACCACGTAGATCACGCACAATGAATCCTTCTGGCGCTTCAGTCATTTCTTCTTCATCGGCTAAGAATGGTCGTATCGCCGCATGAGGACATACAAAGGCACACTCATTACACATAGTACACCGATCGCTAATCCACTCAGGTACTTCTAATGCAACTCCACGTTTTTCAACTGCCGCAGTTCCCAAAGGCATCCGCCCATCTGTCATCCCATTTTTCGCTAGTGTCGCAACAGATAACGCATTCCCTTCTTGACGATTAATCGGTTCAACAATTTCATGAACAAAATCACTAACATTTTCTGAACGTTTTCGCGGTTGAACTTCAAGCGTTCTCCACTCTGCTGGAACAGGTACCTGATGCAACAATTCAACGGTCTTATCGATTGCTTGAATATTTTTTTCGACAACTTTCATGGACTTATGACCATAACTTTTCAATGCTTCGTCTTTTAAAATTGGTAACACTTGCTCAAAAGGCATGATTTCCGCTAATTTGAAGAAAGCTGTTTCCATTGCGGTATTAATTCGCCCGCCTAGTCCGACTTCACTAGCTAATTTCACTGCATTGATTGTATAAAACTGAATCTCATTTTCAGCTAGATACCGTTTTAATTGATTTGGTAAAAATCGTGCTAGTTGTTCATCATTCCAAATGGTATTTAAGAGGAAAGTCCCGCCTTTTTTTAACCCTTTTACTAAATCATAGGTATGCAAATAAGCGGCTGTATGACAGGCTACAAAATCAGAATGTTCAATGAGGTACGTTGAACGAATAGGCGTCTCGCCAAAACGTAAATGAGAAACGGTCAACCCGCCTGATTTTTTTGAATCATAATAGAAAAATCCTTGCGCATACTTGTCTGTATGATCACCGATAATCTTAATTGCTGACTTGTTCGCCCCTACTGTGCCATCAGAACCAAAGCCCCAAAATTTAGCTTGATAGGTTTTCGGATTCGTCAAATCAAGTGGTTTGCCAACTTCTAATGAAGTATAAGTTAAATCATCATCAATCCCAATTGTAAAACGCTTCTTCATGGCAGAACGTTCTTTCATTAATTCATCAAAAACCGCAACAATCTGATTTGGCAGCACATCTTTAGAACCTAAACCATAGCGCCCACCAATAATTGTTGGGCGAATGTCCGCTTCATACATCGCACTTTGGACATCCAATAATAACGGTTCGCCACCAGCACCGGGCTCTTTCGTCCGATCCAAAACAGCAATTGCTTTAACTGATTGTGGTATTTTTTCGAGAAATGTTTCAACTGGAAATGGCCGATAAAGATGGACATTAAGAAAGCCAACTTTTCTTCCTTGTTCTTGTAAATAATCAACCGTCTGTTCAATTGTTTGCGCAACTGAACCCATTGTAACGATCACTTCTTCTGCATCTTCTGCGCCATAATACGTCACCAAATCATAATTAGTTCCCCGTAACCGGTTAATTTCTGTCATATATTTTTGAACAATACTAGGTAATTTTTCATAATAAGGATTTATTGTTTCTCGTTGTTGAAAGTGAATATCTGGATTTTGGTTCATTCCGCTAACGGAAGGGTGATTCGGATTCATGCTCCGACGACGGAATTCGGCTAATTTCTCTTGATTTACTAAGGGTGCTAATTCTTCATAGTCAAGAACTGCCACTTTTTGAATTTCATGACTTGTTCTAAAGCCATCAAAAAAGTTCATAAATGGAACACTCGCTTCAATCGAAGCCAAGTGAGCCACTGGTGCCAAATCCATCACTTCTTGCACACTGCTTTCTGACAACATAGCAAAGCCTGTTTGGCGTGCGGCCATTACGTCTCCTTGATCACCAAAAATATTTAAAGCATTCGTGGTTAAAGCTCGGCTCGCCACATGAAAAACAGATGGTAATAGTTCTCCAGCTATTTTGTACATATTAGGAATCATCAAAAGTAACCCTTGTGAAGCCGTATAGGTCGTGGTAAGCGCGCCTGTTTTTAAAGAGCCATGGACCACGCCGGCAGCACCAGCTTCCGATTGCATTTCAACTACTTTCACAGGTTGACCAAAGATATTTTTCTTACCTTCGGCCGACCACTGATCAACAAGCTCAGCCATCGTTGAACTTGGTGTTATTGGATAAATGGCTGCTAATTCTGTAAAGGCGTAGGAAATATAAGCTGCTGCAGCATTTCCATCCATTGTTTTCATTTTCCGCATGTTTTTCTCATCCTTTATATCTAAAAAATAGAATAGTTGCACGCATATTCTTGTTTATTATAGCGGAATTTCACAAATTATGAAAGATTTTGTCAATTTTTTTGCTTAAAAATAAAAGAGAAATTGAGAAAAACCCCCTTTTCCCCCTATAAACAAACTATTTCACTGAATTAAAATTACTTTATTTTGTGAAATAGAAATTATCTATTCGTTCACAAACTAAAAAATGAAAGAGGGAGATAAGCGTTTCGACTTATCTCCCTCTTTCTAAACATTAAGATTATTAAAAGTAACAGCTTTTAGTACAACTCCAAATATTGTTCTCTTTCCCATTCAGAAACGGTTTGACGGAAGGCTGCCCATTCCATTCGTTTCGCTTCTACAAAATTGGCAAAAATATGACGACCTAATGCATCAATCATTACTTGATCTTTACGTAATTCTTTGATGGCATTGTGTAAGGTTGATGGCAAATCTTCAATTTGTGCATGTTGACGTTCTTCCTCATTCATCACATAAATGTTACGATCAACCGCTGGCGGTGGCGTAAGTTCATTACGGATACCATCCAAACCTGCTTGTAATAAGACTGCCATTGTTAAATACGGATTCGCTGAAGGATCGACAGAACGTAACTCTAAACGAGTCGATAAACCACGAGATTCAGGAACTCGAATGAGTGGTGAACGATTTCTGCCGCTCCAAGCTACATAAACAGGTGCTTCATAACCTGGTACCAAGCGTTTATAAGAGTTCACTGTTGGGTTACATACCGCAGTATAGGCACGGGCATGTTTTAATAAACCACCTAAGAAATGATACGCAGTTTGACTTAAGCCCATCTCTCCTGACTCGTCATAAAAAACATTACCTTCTTCATTAAATAATGACATATTGCAGTGCATACCAGAACCATTAATTCCAAACAAAGGTTTTGGCATAAATGTTGCGTGCAAGCCATGTTTGCGCGCAATAGTTTTCACAACTAATTTGAACGTTTGAATATTGTCACAAGCATCAACTACATCAGCATATTTAAAGTCAATTTCATGTTGACCAGGTGCTACTTCATGATGCGAAGCTTCCACTTCAAAGCCTAAACTTTCTAACTCTAAAACAATATCACGGCGACAATTTTCACCTAAATCGGTTGGCGCAAAATCAAAATAGCCACCTTTATCATTCAAGTCAGTGGTAATTTCACCATTCTCATCTAATTTAAATAGGAAAAATTCTGGTTCTGGTCCTAAGTTAAAAGAAGTAAAGCCTAATTCTTTCATATCTGCTAAGGCGCGTTTTAAATTACCGCGGGGATCTCCGGCAAAAGGGGTACCATCAGGATTGTAAATATCACAAATTAAGCGCGCAACTTTTCCATGGTCGCTTTCCCACGGAAAAATCATCCATGTAGATAGATCAGGGTATAAATACATGTCACTTTCTTCGATACGAACGAATCCTTCGATGGATGACCCATCAAACATCATTTTATTATCTAATACTTTATCTAGCTGACTCACAGGAACTTCAACATTTTTAATTGTTCCCATAATGTCGGTAAACATTAGTCGTAAAAAACGTACGTTTTCTTCTTCTGCAATATGTTTAATCTCTTCTGCCGTTTTGGCTTTTCTTGTCATCGGTCTGATCCCCATCCTTCATTTTTATTGGCTGCTGAAACGTTAAAGCCTTGGTACATTCGATTGGAACGGATTTTGCTGAGTAAGTCCTCCTTGCGAAAGGATTTCGTCGTATAAAATCTGACGAACATCTGCATCGGTTAACGGACGAGTTGCCTCGGCGGTGTTTTTTTGTTCCTCTAATTTCATTTCATACACACGCTTAATCCCTGCCATGTTCAATCCATCAGATAAATAATCTTTAATTTCTAACAAAACATCAATATCATTTAAAGAATACATGCGTCGGTTGCCCTCACTACGTTCTGGATGAATCAATCCCTGTTCTTCATAGTAGCGAATTTGTCGAGCGGTCAAATCCGTTAGTTTCATAACTGTACCAATTGGAAAAACTGACATGGAACGGCGTAACTCTTTTTCTCTCATCTCCATCCTCCTCTCTTAGTTATTTCTTAGAATAACAATAGAATGACAAATTGTCAAGAACTTATGTTAGATTTTCTAACATAAAACAAAAAACCTGATAAATATGGACTTTTCCATCTTTTCATGGCTGATTTTCTCCTGCTAACCAAAAAAATAGAAATGATTTGTTTTTACAAATCATTTCTAATCAACTTACCATTTTTTATTCTTTTTCGGATTCAGCCAACCATTTAGACTCTTTTTTCGCAAAGCCTTTCACGATATACCGATTTTCATTTTCAGCATATTCTTCTGAAATCATTAGTGTCATCCGGCGAAGTTCACTTAATATTTGTCCGTCAGTTGGGCTAATTTCTAATTGATAAGGCTCGAGTAATTCCATCATTTGGGCACGGATAGCTTGAACCAGTCGTTCTTTATCTTCAGAAATTTTAGTTGAGATCAATACATTGGGAAATAAGGTTGGGACAAATTCTTTGCTGTCCACTTGATCTCTTTTATTATAAACCGTCAAGCATGGAATATTTTCCAATGCTAATTCTTTAATCAATGTTTGAACTGTGCGTTCATGTTGTAAACGATCTGGCGCACTTGCATCCACCACATGGAGCAGTAAATCCATCGTCCGACTTTCTTCCAATGTCGACTGAAAGGCTTCAATCAGTTGTGTTGGTAAATCTTGAATGAAGCCGACCGTATCGGTCAGCGTAACTTCCATGCCTTGAGGCAATTGCCATTTTTTAGTTAAAGGATCTAACGTTGCAAACAATTGATCCTCTGAATAAGTTCCTGCTGTTGTCAACATGTTGAGAATAGTTGATTTGCCAGCATTGGTATAACCAATCAAGCCAATTTGAAATAGTTCTGAATTTTGTCTTTTCTGGCGGCTTCGTTCACGATGAGCAGTGACTTCTTTTAACTCACGACGGATGCCTAAGATTTTATTCCGAATGTGGCGGCGGTCCGACTCTAATTTCGTTTCACCAGGCCCGCGTGTCCCAATACCTCCTCCAAGTCGTGACAACTGTTTTCCTTGCCCAGCCAAGCGAGGCAATAAATAATCCAATTGTGCTAATTCAACTTGTAACTTTCCTTCTTTGGAGCGCGCACGCAAAGCAAAGATATCCAAAATTAATTGTACACGATCAATTACTCGCACAGCTAACGCTTCAGATAACAGTTGATTTTGGCGCGGTGTGAGCTCATGATTAAAAATCACAAGATCCGCTTCATAGGCATCTATTAATTGAATTAATTCTTCCAATTTCCCCTTACCGATTACGGTTTGTCGATCAACTTGTGGTCGTTTTTGCGTTAAAACAAACACCACTTCTCCATTAGCGGTTTCCGTTAAATTCGCCAGTTCTTCCATTGATGCAGAAAATGTCTGATAATTTTTTTCCGTCTCAACTCCTACTAGAATCACTTTTTCATGAGTGGTCATCGCCTACTCACTCTCCTTCTGTTGTAGCCATTCCGCTACTTCATTTTCCAACTTGGGCAAATCTGTTGGCTGCTGAACCAAATCCCACCAATGCGCAGCCATTCGATTTCTAAACCAAGTCAATTGACGTTTGGCATATCGCCGCGATTGCTGTTTGACTGTTTCAACCGCCATCTCTAATGATTGTTCACCGGAAAAATACGGGAAAAATTCTTTATAGCCAATACCTTGAGCTGCTTGTGCATGTGGTTGCTGAAACATCTGTTTTGCTTCTTCCAACAGCCCTTCTGTCATCATTTGATCCACCCGCTGATTAATACGTTCATATAATAAAGCGCGATCTGTTTCCAAACCTAACAAATAATAATCATAGAGACGAGCTGGTTTTTCCTTTGGGGTCAAAATACTATAACCGGTTTTGTCAAAGACCTCTAACGCACGAATCACTTTTTTACGATTATTAAAATGAATGCTGTTAGCCGCTAGAGGATCCTTTTGTTGTAATAACTGCCATAAGGCTTGATTCCCTTTTTCTTCCGCAAATAAATTGTACGTTTCTCTAATTTCAGGCGAGTCATCTATCTCACGACTTCCTAGTTGAAAATCATAAAGGAGTGATTGAATATACAAACCTGTTCCTCCAACGATAATTGGTAGTTTCCCTTTTTCAGTAATTTCTTTGATTTTTTGACGACCCTCTTTCTGAAAATCAGCGGCAGAATATGTTTCGCTGACTTCACGGCAATCAATTAAATAGTGAGGAATTCCTTCTTTTTCTGTTTCTGTGACTTTAGCGGTGCCAATGTCTAACGAGCGATAAACTTGCATGGAGTCACCGCTAATAATTTCACCATTAAATTTTTTTGCTAAAGCAATACTTAATGCTGTTTTCCCCACCGCAGTGGGTCCTACAATAACTAATACTTTCTCCAATTATGTTTCTCCTTCTTCTTGCCAATTTTGACGAGCAAATTTTGCTTCTTCAGGAAAATCCGTATGAACACCCGCCAATTTTAGCTGAAAACAATTTTCCATTTCTTCCATCCGATTAACAGTCCACGGCCGCAGCGGTTTCCCAATTGTGATAAGTTCTTTTTCATGAGCCAACACCCAAGACATTTTTGGATGTAAACTATCGACAAGCGCGAATGCCGGTCCCGCTTGACTTAAATCCTCTGCAGATTCATAAATAAAGGCAATTTCTGTCTTAGGATCAGCTTTTTTTAATTTAACTAAACTTGGAAAATAAAAACTGGAATATAAATAACGAAACGGCCAGTTTTTTTGCTTCATTTGTTGGACGACTTTTTTCTCAATTCCTTCATAATGGATAATATCCGTTTTAAGTTCAATATTCAAAAAACCATTGAATTGTTCTTCTTCAAGACAATTTAAAACATCTTCCAATGTTGGAACACATTGAACAGAAGGATTTTTCTGAAACCAGCTTCCAGCATCTAGTTGTTTTAATTCGTTTAATGTTAACTGTTGGATTTCACCATGACCATCTGTCGTACGATCCACCGTTTCATCGTGCATAACGATTAAATAACCATCTTTAGAAAGATGAACATCTAATTCAATTCCTTCAGCACCAACACGAACAGCCTCTCTGAAAGCAATACACGTATTTTCAGGATGGGTGCCCTTACTTCCTCGATGTGCAATAATATCTGTCATGCTCTCACTCCAATCTTGTTTATTGTACCATTGGAGTGAGGTGGGTTCAAATATGGAAAAAAGAAAAGAAAGAGCAAGACATCAATCAAAGCGACTGATGATGTCCCACTCTCTAAGTCTTATAAACAATTTAGTCTCAAATCCGTCTTTTTATTCTCTTAATCTTTTAGTTCATACTTAACATATTTATCCAAACCGGATTGAATACTATATTTTGGTTCATAACCAATGGCACGTAATTTAGATATATCCGCTAAGGAATCTTTGATGTCCCCAGCTCGCGCTTCTTTGTATTCAACTGGTAAAGTGACTTTCATAATATCATTTAAAGAAGAAATTAACTCATTTAAATCGGTTGCTTTCCCAGTCCCGACATTATACACTTCCCCAAGTGATTGGTCAGAATGAGCGACAAGATTCAATGCTTGAACCACGTCCTCAACAAAGACAAAATCACGGGATTGTTTTCCATCACCAAAGATATTGAATGTCACTTCTTGATTGGCTAATAAGCGTTTGTAAGAGTCCATCACAATCGAAATAACGCCAGAATAAGGCGAATTAGGATTTTGGTTTGGCCCGTATACGTTAAAGAAGCGAACAGCGCTTGTTGGAACATCATATAAATGACAATAGTTTAACACATATTTTTCAGAAGCAAATTTATCCACTGCATAAGGCGTTAATGGACGAATTACTGATTCTTCCTGTTTTGGTAAAGTTGGCTCATCGCCGTAAACCGCTGCAGAAGAAGCAAACACCAAACGTTTTAAATCTTTCTGGTATTTCCGAATTAATTCCAGTAATTGTAACACACTCTCAAAATTCACTTGGTGTGTTTCCACTGGACGTGCTACTGAATCTGCTACACTAGCAATCGCTGCTAAGTGAAAAATGTAATCGAACTGATACTCTTGCAGTACTTTTTCCATTAATTGTTGATCAATCACGCTACCTTCAATGAACGTGATATTTTCAGATGTGTTTAAATTTTCAGTTTGGCCCATTGATAAATCATCAATGACCACAACTTGATTGTCTTTACTATAATAATTTGCTAAGGTCGAACCGATAAAGCCGGAACCGCCTGTGATTAAAAAGTTACTCAAGTTTCCCACTCCAATTAAATTCATTTTGGTCTGCTTTCATAATGAACGGATATATTAAAGCTTTTTTATACCACTTACCCTTTTAAATTCTATTTAGCAGTAGAAGTTTACTATAAGTATAATAATTAATACAGATTGTATGTTTAAAATCTAAACATAATACACATTATTGTACAACTTTTGGCAAATTTATTTTTGACTTCTTTTTATTGAAATTTCCTTTAGATATCCATTTAATGCACCTAAATAACTCCAAAACAAGAAAGATCCTACTGTATTTACTAAAATAATTTCATTATTAAACAGACCTGAAAAAACTAAAATGATTTGAATAGTAAGTAAAGTTAAAAATTGTAAATTTAACTCCCTTTGATAAAAATAATAACAAAATATAATTTTTATCCCATTAAATATCAAAAATATCATAAAAGGAATAAACCCAAGTAGACCAACGCTTGTCAAGATATTCAAAAAAGTATTATGCACTACTATTGACTTTTGGGAAATAAAAGTATTTGGCAATTTATCATGAGCATATGATAATAGATTTCTTGGAGAAGTTCCATAGATAGGAGAAGTTTTGAATATTTCAACCGAACTTTTCCAAATAGAGAAACGCATGTTTGATATATCCGAATTATCCACAACATCTTTACGATCTAAACTTATAGGTTCTTTTCTCTTTCCCGTAATTTCTCCGTTGACCTCTTCTTTTTTATACACTGCTGAGTAAATCTTATTAGGTACAGTAACTAACACATCTTTTGTTCCATTCTGAACTATTAAATAACCGAATAAGACTAATAAAGTAAACATACAAGAATATAAAATCTTTTTTAATACAGGTGTCTTTTTAACCCCTTGTTTGTAAAAAATTATTGAAAAAGCAAGAAAACCAACTGCTAAATAGCTTAAAAGTAAAGCGCTTCTCGATCCTGTTAATAACAAAGTAAAGAATTGGACTACAATATTGACTACTAAAAAAATTTTGATAAATATTTTTTTTGTATTTAAATACTTAAACAAATAATATAAACATAATATAATAGTAACTAAAGCAGTAGTTGCACCATAATTAGGATCTCCAAAAACTCCAAATAATCTAGATTCTAGAAAACCTATTCTTATGTGGTCTCTAGGTCCTGGTCCATAGACATAAACGTAACTGTATTGAAAAAGATACATAACTAGAGATATAATTGATAATAGAAACATCCCTACCATGACAATATAATTTATATAATCTATTATTAGAAAACTATTCTTTTGTCTTTTGATAAATTGGTATATTCCAATCACATAAATACTATTCCATACTAGCAATTTTAAATTACTACTCATTCCGTAGTTCCTATTTAATATTATAGATATCAGGAATGCAAGCAAAAATATCAAAATTAACCAATCAGTCCAATCTTTATTTTTTTCCATTAAAAAATTATATAATTCATAAAGAACTACAAAAAAACCTAAAAAAGCTAAACAGGAAAACAGGATGTTGTCTAATGTTGATGGCAACAAGCTGTATATATTCATAGATCTAATAATCAATGAAAAAATCAAAATAAGTAAATATGATTTTTCCAAATAAAAAATTTTTTTTAAATTATCCATTATTTCACTCCTAAATTGTCTAAAAGTTGTATCCAATGTACTTTTATTTCGTCCATATTAAAATCGTTAACTCTTTTTAAAGAAATATTCTGCCATTTTAAACGCTCTTCATAACTATTACATAGTTTATTTATTTCACTAGACATTTTATTAATTTTGTAGTTTTCAATTAAAACACCATATCTACCATTATCTAAAATTTCTTTAGCTCCACTATGTTTAAAACTTATTACTGGTAACCCGCACTCCATTGCTTCGATTAAGACAAGCTGAAATGATTCAATTCTTGAAGTGGATATAAAAATTGAACTATTAACATAATGATCTATTAATGCCTCCCCATTCAAAGCTCCAACATATTCAATTACATTTTCTACGCCATTTTCTTTTATAAGACTTAAGAATTTTTTTACTTGATTCTTACTACCATTTGCCGCCACTCGTATTTTCCAAGTACTAGGTATAGTTTTTGCTACTTCAATAAGATAGTCAAGCCCTTTAATTTCCACATCTAATCTAGAAGTAAAAGAAATTACTCTTTCCTTTAATTTAGACTTCACACTGGTATTAAAAGTAACAGGATTATGAATTATTACTGAATTATGATTGAATTTACTGTAGGCTTTTAAATCTGTTTGTGTTAAACAAACTATTCTATCAACACTTGCTAAAGATTCTTCATATGACTTTAAATAGTTTTTAACTAAGGAGCCAAAAGTCTGTTCTGCAGATTCATGCATCCATGCTATTTGTTTAACTTTGGGATATTTTTTTTTCAAAGGAATTGCAAAAATAGATACCGCAGTAAAAGAATTTAGAATAATACAATCTATATTAAATGTTTCTATTAATTCGGAAAGCTGTTTTATTTCTCCTTTATAGTATTTATATGGCGTAAACTTTCCTCCACTAAAGATATACTCTATACCTTTTTTAAACTTATCTAACAATTTGCTATGTCTTCCTTTAAAAAAATATATTTTTTCTTCAGGAAGATTAGAATAATTGTCTGTATACTTGTATGAATAATATACTAGGTTGTGATTCTTGTTCAGTTCTTTTCCAAGTGTTGCAGCAATGATATTAGATCCACCATAACCAAGAGAAGGACTGACTATGCAGATATTCATCAAGATTTCCTCCCTAAGACTTTTTTTGCAATATTCAGTAGATATTTAAACTCACTTGAGCGTGAGTAAAAAACTAAATACAGAACTCCACCAATAAAAATTGACATAATTGCTTTGTATATTATACTAACTAAACCACTATAAGCAATTAAAGATTGTGCGTAAACAGTGATTAGAGTAGCTAAACCTAACAAAAAGCAGTATTTTGAAAACAACTTTATATATACAGACATACTTACCTTAAGCCCATACTTAAAAATGTAAAACACTTCTACCCATAACACATAGCCTAGTGAAGATATTAATGTACCTAAAAGCACACCGTTTATACCCATATTAAAAAATATTAATAAGATCAATGAGCAAGTTAAATTAATTGTGGCTTCAATAATAGATTTCCATCTCTGAATCCAATATAGACCATATGAATCTATAAAGACAAAGCTTGTATTTCTAAACATTTGAACAACTAAATTAATAATAATTAAAAAAACTGTAAAAGAAGGCAAAACATATTTATCGCCAATCCACCAAATTATAAATGGATTAAGCACTGAAGCAAGAATTAAAGTGGAAAAATATAACATTGAATAATTTACAAATAAGTGTTTTTTAAACAAATCCAATGCATCTTTTGTGCTTGCGCTAACAATATAATTACCAATACTAGCAGTTATTGAGTTAGTTACTTGTTTACATAGGTTTTGTACGTTATTAACTATCATTGTATAGTTCGAGTAAAAACCCACTGCTGATAGACCAACAAAACTAGAAATTAGGATACTGTCAGTTCCCATAACAATAACTCCGCCAATTTTAGAACTCATATTTCCAATTACATTTCTTTTAATACTATTCATTTTTTCTTTAGATAGTTGTTTTTTTGAGTATCTTTTCAATTCATTGTAATCTTTATCTACTTTTAAAGAAATACTTACATTTCCCAATAGTGTAAAAACTAGTTGGACAATTAGATATAGTGAAAAACTTTTATAATGTATAAGTAAATATATTTGAAAAACATTACTTAACAGTAAAAAAATAAAATCATTCAAATTTACAATATACGTTCGTTGATGTGCTATCAACAGTGATCGCTTATACGTAAAAAAATAACTTAAAACAGAATTTGATAAGTACAATAAATAATACAAAATAAATTGATTACTAATTGAATAGTCACCAGAAATATAAGGGAAAAGTGGGATAATGCTGACTCCTATAACCGCAACTCCAACCCCTATAAAATGATAAGCTTTCTTATACAAATCCATTAACGCATTTATCTCTTCTTTATCACCTACTGCTATAGGCTTATACATAGAATATACAATAGAGGTACCTATTCCAAGTTCAGCTAAAGATAAAATGCTAAGTACATTCGTAAAAAGACCATTCAGCCCTAAATAAGTTACCCCTAAATATCTTATAAAGAATGTCCGTACCACAAATTGCATAATTAATTTTAGAAAAAATACTAAAGTAGAAATAGACGAGTTCATTATTGAATAGTAAAGACGTGATTGTTTCATATAACCCCTCCGCTTTAATTTTTACAAACTCAACTAATCAAGTTTTTTCAATCGATACTCTACTAGTTTTTTATACCATACACTTCCAAAACTTAAAGCAACAATTGCAATTTTTCTTGATTTAGTGAATCCTTTATAAGATAATATAAAATTTCTATTTTTTTTTAAAAATTCAATAATTTCTTTTGTCTCGGGAATTTGCTTATAGTTACTTGATAAAATTAGCTTATCTAAAACATAAAAATACGCCCAACATAATCTACGATTATACGAATCTTTTAAATCAGGAAAATGATTCAATATTTTTTTCTGATTATACTGCCAAGCCTTTATGACATCCAAAGTTTTCTTAGAAAATTTTTGGCCCATTATACTATCATTTCTTTGTAAATAAAAGTATTTTTCTTCATTTGATACAATGATTTTATCAGTTTCAAGTAATATATCTATAATTATATAGGCATCTTCAAAAGTTTCACCCTCTAAATATCGGTTGTTATAAAAAAGTTCTTTACGATAAAGTTTATTCCAAGCATATGCATAAAAATCTGTTCCTTCTAAAACCGACTTTATCGCTTCTTTTTTATTTAATAGAATTTCTTTTTTTTCTTTGCTAGTATTCTCGTACTTATCATCACGAAAAGGAATTATTTCCACAGAACTAATATCGGCATCATAAAATTTCAAATTCTCATATAACACCTCATACATATCTTCAGCAATATAATCATCACTGTCAACAAACCCCAAATATTTTCCTTGGGCAATATCAATTCCAGCATTTCTAGCGCTACTTAAGCCACCATTTTCTTTGTGAATAACACGAACACGACTATCTTTTATTGCGTATTCATCACATATTTTACCACTATTGTCAGGAGAACCATCATCGACCAATATAACTTCAAAATTAGTAAATGTTTGTGCTAAGATTGAATCCAAACATTTTCTTAAATATGGTTCTACTTTATAAACGGGAACAATAATACTAATCTCACACATTTTACTTCTCACCTTTAACTAATTCTACTGTATTTTTCAAAGACTCTCTTAATTCAAATATTGGGTACCACCCATTTTCTTTGATTTTCTTATTGTCAAGTATTGCTGTACTAGCTGTTGAAAAACCTTTTTGTTCTATGCCATCTGGCAAATCAAAAATCACTTTTTTATCACTGATTTCAGCTAATTGTTGCGCTAGTTCTTTTAATCGCAAATCAAAATTTTCTGAAGAAACGTTGTATGCCTCTCCCTTTTTACCTTCAAGTAACAAATGAAGAATAGCAGAAACAGCATCCCCCACATAGATATATGAAAAATACTGATTTCCTTCACTTTTTAAAATAATATCTTTTTGTTCAACAGCATTCAAAATAAATTGTGAAGAGGCTTTCGTATCAGATAAAAGCATTGTGGGGCCAAATGTACGGCAAAGTCTTGGAATCACAATATCAAGATCATATTTTTCAATATAAGCTTGACATAATGACTCACTAACTCTTTTCCCTTCAGGATAACCTGCTCTCAAAGTGTTGCAATCGATATATCCACAGTAATCCTCTGTGAACTTTTCTACATCACCACGATTTTCCCCATAAATTTCTACCGTTGATAAGAATAACACTCTAACAGGACGGGTTGCTACAGCATGCTTCAATACTTGCTCTGTACCAACAAGATTAGTCATAATTGTACCAATTGGATCGGTTACGTAAGCTCTGGGGTGCGTATTGCTCGCACCATGTATCAAATAATCAGCTTGAACCTCTTTTGGTATAGAATTCGTGACATCACCTTCAACAATTTCAAAAGTGTCTAACTGAAGATACTTTTCAAACCGCTTTTCAAGTTTCAAACGGTTCCTTCCCATTGCATATATCTTGATTTGTATTCCTAATTGTTCATTTGCAGCCATCAACGTGTCTATCAAAAAAGATCCTATCATTCCAGAAGCACCAATCATCAAAATTGATTTTTTATCTAAATTAACCAGATTAACTGCGTGATTCATCACTTTTTTCAATTCAGATTGATAAATTGGATTATCAATTAACTCCATGCCTATATCTCCTAATCCTTCATTTTTAAATAAGCTTTAAATAATTCTAAGTCATCCGATGTAGTCAATTTAATATTTTTATCCGAACCCGCAGCAAAATACAATGTTTCGCCTAAATCCACCATCATAGTATTTGTATATGACGATTCAGAAATACCAATATTCTCACGGAATGCTTTTTCGTAAGCCCAAGTTAATTTTTCAAATTTATAGGCTTGTGGTGTTGACACGCGACGTAATGTTTCACGATTAATATATTGTCGAGTTGTTTCCTCAGTTTCTTTTACAAAAATTTGTTCATTATATGGCAACGAAGTCACTGCATTTCCGTATTCTTGACACTTAACAATTACATCAGATAAAACTAATTCATCAACTAATGGGCGAATTCCGTCATGGATAACAATAGTATCTTCTGGGTTTGAATGTTCTTTTAAGAAATTAACCCCATTGTTAATTGATTCTTGACCAGAATTTCCTCCTGGAATAATCCATTGTAATTTGTCAATATGGTACTCTTTTGCATAGGCATCTAGTGTTTGTTCCCAACCTTTTTTACACACAACTAAGATTCGATCAATGAGTGGATGCTTTTGAAAAGATTCCAATGTGTAGATAATTATTGGTTTTTCCTCTACCATAATAAATTGTTTAGGAATCTCCTGCCCCATTCGTTTACCGACCCCACCGGCAATAATTAAAGCTGTAATCATTTGATACAAAATCCTTTCTCTAACTAGTCAACAACTAGTTTTATTTCAATTTTGTTTAACTTATATATTCATCAACACAGCCAAAACTGCATTCAATCTTTTACATTTTCTCATAACTAACAGTAAGTTTCAATAATTTATCGTAGACCTTAATCGAACTGTAAATATTTTTGTTCGTTATTTTAATAAAAAAATTACGGACAAACGATAAAAACCCTATACTTTTTGATTCACAAAGAACATCTCAAAATTCTGTAGAATTCAAATAGTAGAACTCAAGCCGTATTTAGAAGTGAGTAAAAATCGATTTAAATATCATGCATGTCAATGCCATTTATCGCGGATACAAGTATTTCAGAAAATACTATTTATTATTTAAATACGTTAAATAGACCGTGACCATATGTTTGAGAAAAAATAATTTCATAATAAGAAGCACTTAATAAAAAATAAAGAAGCCAGAGGATTTTCTCCTCTGACTTTCACGATGTTCACTATTTTTATTTAGCAATACTATTTGACAAAGAACCTCGATAGATTGTTTGGTCGTTACCTTTATAAACTTATTCTACATTTTAAAGGCGCGGCTATCCAACCAACCAATTGTTCGACCATTTATTTGAAATTGATAAGCCGTAACACCTGTTGATAGTTCAGCGGATTGAATGATCTGCACGTTTTGATTTGCATATAGAGAGCCTAAACCTATTTTTTCTCCATCTTCTGCTGTATTATTTGGTTTTGTATATAATCCATGCTTCGATGAAACTGCTGCATCGCCTATTTTGGCTCCACGACTCATTTTACTATACGTAGCTTTATCTAGCGTAGCTGTGAATGCTCGTTTGTCCATCCAGCCTGCATCTTTTCCACCTACTGTAAAATGGAGTAACTCTGTCCGGCTTGTTTTGGCATATCCTATGATATGAACGCTTTGGTTCGCATATTTATCTCCCATACCGATATTAACGATTCCAGGAGCTGTATTCATAATCCCATTAAACACGCCATGTTTTCCTGATTCAGCTGCTGGTTTTACTTTTGCCATGTAATCATAGCGTTTTTCGTCTAGCAGCTCATCATACACATTGCTGAAGGCACGGCTGTCCAACCAGCCGATTGTTTGTCCATTTATTTGAAATTGATAAGCCGTAACACCTGTTGATAGTTCAGCGGATTGAATGATCTGCACGTTTTGATTTGCATATAGAGAGCCTAAACCTATTTTTTCTCCATCTTCTGCTGTATTATTTGGTTTTGTATATAATCCATGCTTCGATGAAGCTGCTGCATCGCCTATTTTGGCTCCACGACTCATTTTACTATACGTAGCTTTATCTAGCGTAGCTGTGAATGCTCGTTTGTCCATCCAGCCTGCATCTTTTCCACCTACTGTAAAATGGAGTAACTCTGTCCGGCTTGTTTTGGCATATCCTATGATATGAACACTTTGGTTCGCATATTTATCTCCCATACCGATATTAACGATTCCAGGAGCTGTATTCATAATCCCATTAAACACGCCATGTTTTCCTGATTCAGCTGCTGGTTTTACTTTTGCCATGTAATCATAGCGTTTTTCGTCTAGCAGCTCATCATACACATTGCTGAAGGCACGGCTGTCCAACCAGCCGATTGTTTGTCCATTTATTTGAAATTGATAAGCCGTAACACCTGTTGATAGTTCAGCGGATTGAATGATCTGCACGTTTTGATTTGCATATAGAGAGCCTAAACCTATTTTTTCTCCATCTTCTGCTGTATTATTTGGTTTTGTATATAATCCATGCTTCGATGAAGCTGCTGCATCGCCTATTTTGGCTCCACGACTCATTTTACTATACGTAGCTTTATCTAGCGTAGCTGTGAATGCTCGTTTGTCCATCCAGCCTGCATCTTTTCCACCTACTGTAAAATGGAGTAACTCTGTCCGGCTTGTTTTGGCATATCCTATGATATGAACACTTTGGTTCGCATATTTATCTCCCATACCGATATTAACGATTCCAGGAGCTGTATTCATAATCCCATTAAACACGCCATGTTTTCCTGATTCAGCTGCTGGTTTTACTTTTGCCATGTAATCATAGCGTTTTTCGTCTAGCAGCTCATCATACACATTGCTGAAGGCACGGCTGTCCAACCAGCCGATTGTTTGTCCATTTATTTGAAATTGATAAGCCGTAACACCTGTTGATAGTTCAGCGGATTGAATGATCTGCACGTTTTGATTTGCATATAGAGAGCCTAAACCTATTTTTTCTCCATCTTCTGCTGTATTATTTGGTTTTGTATATAATCCATGCTTCGATGAAACTGCTGCATCGCCTATTTTGGCTCCACGACTCATTTTACTATACGTAGCTTTATCTAGCGTAGCTGTGAATGCTCGTTTGTCCATCCAGCCTGCATCTTTTCCACCTACTGTAAAATGGAGTAACTCTGTCCGGCTTGTTTTGGCATATCCTATGATATGAACACTTTGGTTCGCATATTTATCTCCCATACCGATATTAACGATCCCAGGAGCTGTATTCATAATCCCATTAAACACGCCATGTTTTCCTGATTCAGCTGCTGGTTTTACTTTTGCCGTGTAATCATATTGTTTTTCATCTAAAATTACATCATACTGTTTTCCACCACTAGATGTAAATCGTCCAGTGTAATCAGCATTAATATCAAACACACCTACGCCGATATCAACACCTGGAATTGTTAATAAAGAAGACCATTGCCATGCCGCATAACCTTCATTTTTGTGCCATAACTGATCTGCAGTCGGTTCAAAAGGATACTGAGCAATCCAAATATTTTCAGTCCCTAGTTGTGTAGGCGATAAAACTCCTTCTGTAAACCAGGCTGCCATTGAATAATGTAATACATTCGTAAAGCCTCTTGCTTTTAATTGATTAGCAAAAGCAATTGAATTAGCTGTCAATTGTCCATTATTCATGCTACCTTCTTCTGCATCATTAATCATTAAAGTATCTTTTGGTAATCCAGTATTAATTGCTGTATCGGCAAAGTAGTTTGCTTCTTTTATTGCCTGATCTTTTGTTGTAAAGTGACTATAGTGATAGGCGGATACTTTTATTCCCACTGCATTTGCATTTTGAACTTGTGCAAATCTTTCTGGATTTTGATAAGTTGTCGCTTCGGTCATTTTAACGACCACTCCGCCTATCCCATAACTTTTCATAGTTTGATAATTTGCTACACTTAAACTACCATTCCAAGAAGATACATCGATAAAGTTTTTAGGCGGACGATTTGCCTCTGTTATGCTAATAGGATCACCGTAGGCATATGCGGCTCTTTTTCTTCTCGTTCCTTTCATTCCTGATCCCATAGGTTTGTTCATATCCTCTGTTATTACGATTTCGTCTTCATCTTTATTATTAGATTCTGAAGAACTAGTCGTTTCTGAAGTTTCTTCAGCATCTTTTGATTGCCAAGTGTCTTTAGCATCACTCGTGTCCAAACTATTTTTTGTTTCCGAAGGAACTGAACATGAGGCGCTAGAAGAACTTTCTGTCGAAGTTTCCCCGCTAGATGACGTAGAGTTTAGTGTTTCTGCTGTATCCGTAGAAATTACTTCTTCTGCACTTTCACTACTTGATGCATCGATTGCATACACTATTGATGAACTAGGAACCAATGCTGTCAACATTAGCATTGTAATAACAGATATTTTATTTATTCTCTTCATTATTTAACCCTTCTTTTTGCGTATTGTTTACAATTAATCCTCATTTAATTATAGTATGTAAATTTTACTTGAAACCAACAATTTTTTACTTTTCAAATTGAAATTTCCCAAAACTGATTAGAATGAGCACTAGTTTCAAATAATTTTCTAATAATTTTCAACTTACGTCAAGAAAATCTTGCTAACTTTTTTTTACTATTTTATTTCTAAACTTTATCTTTTTATTACATTGATTGTGTTATTTATTTTTTTACAACAAAATGCTGAACGCTATTTATAGATAACGTTCAGCCTCGGTATAAATAATTGAAGTTTTTAAAGATATTCTGTATACGATTTTTTAGTATCAACAATTATCGCTTCATGATGGGGTTGGCGATCTTCCTCTGGTGGCAATTGCATATAGTCCCCAAAAACCTGTGTTAAGTAGCTCTTGTAGCCCACTGGTATTGGCATTTTTGTATCTTCAAATGGAACAAAAATAGCAGATTTAAAATCTTCCAAATGATAAATATTACCCATGTAGCGTGGTCCGACACATAATTCTGTAACATAAGGAGTGGAGCCGAAGGAATACTTAGTCATTCTTTTTTCAGCAAAGCGCCAAATATGATAGCGAATTTTGCTTGAAGAAAAAATCCCTAATAGAACCTTGCTTCCTATAGCCATCAGACCACCATGTTTTTCTGGAACAACTTGCGAACAAAATAACGCATAAATCAGTGCCCAAAACTTTTGGATTTTTCTTCGCAAATTTCCTTCTGGCGCACCATCTAACGGAAAAATATCAATTGGTAAACCATGAGGGATATCTAAATCCTCTTGATAGGGTTTAATAAAAGTAGTGGCAGTATCCCTAATAGTTATAAATGAATTATGATCATTATATGTTTTAGAAGCAACTAATAATGGATATCTATTTATATCTGCTTTCTGTGGCCATAGCTTTTTTAATTTTTCATAGTCTGGTCGTGGCATAAAAAAATCCAAATCATCATCCCACGGAATAAATCCTTGATTGCGTACAGCACCAATACAACCACCGCCACAGAAATAACATAATAAATTATTTTCTTGACAAAATTGCACAAAATATTTGGACATAGTTAATGTTACAGCTTGTATTTCTTTTAAATCTGTCTGGGACATCTCTTGCATAATTTTACCTCAATCTTAATCATTTTCTTTCCTTAAAAACTTTTCATAAAATTTACCTCGTAAAGTATTTGGCATCAAACTTACGACAACATGCGCACTGGAACTCACAAAAAAATCTTTAAAACTACCAAGTCCTGCTTGATAGATTTCTTTGCGTCCTTTTAGTCCTGACTTAAAATACTGCCAACCACCACGCCGTGCGTACATATCACTGCCTGTTCGAGCATAGACTAAATGTTCAGAAAGGTTCTGAGCTTCTTTTCCTTTTTTCAATAACCGCACCCACAAATAATAATCTTCAAACCCTGACATTGGCAGATAGTTACCGACCTCTAAAATGTCTGACTTCCTATACATGACAGTCATATGATTAAACGGGTTTCTTCTTTTGGAAAATTCACGAATATCCTCATTAGAACTGGGAAGGTTACGATAACCCAAAACATTTTCTATGTTCCCTTCAAATTCGATAATGTTAGAACCGGTAATGACCAAGTTAGGATTTTTTTGAAATAGTTGCCATTGCTTTTCAATCCGATCCGTCTTCATAATATCATCTGCATCCATTCGTGCTATCAGTTCATTACGACAAGCTTTAACCCCTTCTGCCAACGCTTTACCTAAACCAACATTATTTTCTAGAGGTAAAACATGAAGCACTTCTGGATGCGTTTCTTTATATTTATCTACAATGACTGTCATTTCTTCAGTTACAGGACCGTCTTCTACTAATACTATTTCATCGACTTTTACAGTTTGATTAAAAATACTGTCTAAACATGCAATAACATATTCAGGACGCTCTTTTATATAAATGGAAAGTAAGACACTTACTGGTAACTTTTCCATTTCTTCACCCCTATTTCTTTTTTCATCCACGCTTATATATTTTTACATAGAATTCCTGATTTTTCAAGCTTTGTTAGAAGTCTCTCTTTTTTTGAAAAAAAGAGGAGCCACTGCTCCTCTTAACGGTAAATTCTAATAGCATTCTCTTTACAATAATCCATCGTCAATTCTTCACGTTCTTCAGACTCATCCAATCCTCTTGATGATACTTTATCAAAGAGAATTTTGATGGTTTGAAGCAGAATTTTCATATCCAATAGCAATGAATAATTCTTGATGTACAGTAAATCAAAGTTCAATTTACTATTGTAGTCAGAAGCATACTTCCCATAAACTTGGGCATAGCCAGTAATCCCCGCACGTACATTGTGACGTAAATAGTAATTCGGGTTTTCCTGATTAAATTGATCAACAAAGAATGGTCGTTCAGGACGTGGTCCGACAATGGACATATCCCCGCGAATAACATTGATTAGTTGTGGCAACTCATCAATACGTAAAGCGCGCAAGTATTTACCAACTGTAGTGACGCGACTGTCGTTACTTGTAGATAAGACTGGACCTGATTTTGCTTCTGCTGTTGCCGACATCGTTCTAAATTTTAAAATCGAGAACTCACGTTGATCTAATGTAATCCGAGTTTGTTTGTAAATCACTGGTCCCGGTGAGGTTGCTTTGACTAAAATCGCTGCAATAAGCATTAAGGGTGAGGTAATCACAAATAGGCAAACAGAGACTAAAATATCGAATAAACGTTTAATAAAATTCTCTTCTGGTTGGATTTCAAAATTTGAGACTTCGATAATACTTTCATCTTCAAAGTTCATCATGTTTGGTTTTAACATAATTAGATTTTCAAAACTTGTATCTAAAAAGATTTTTTTCTTGTGTTTGACAATTAATTGATACAATTTTACTTTTTCGTTCTCATCAACATTACTTGAAATATAAACAATATCGATTTCATCGATAATTTTTTTTAAGTTTTCATAGTAATTGCTGACAACAACGCTCGTTACTTTATGCTTGTTATTTTTATCAGACATAAAGTTTTGAATTGAACGCATGACTTGATTTTCTTTACCTAGTAAAACAACTTTTCGCTCATTGCTGACCTTTAAGTAAAGATAATAAACAAGAATTCGCCAAAGACTTAGAACAATAATTCCGATTATAAAGGAATATCCTAAAACAGAACGTGGGAACGTAAACCAACGTCCGGCAAATGTCACAATCATAATCGTTAAAGTCATTAAAATTTGACCAATCACCGTGACAAAAATGATGTCACTAATTTTGCGATTATAAAAAATATACGAACCTAACAACAAATTCAAAAAGATAAAAAAGATTGAAATGTAAATTGCAGATTTTTCATAAGCCACAAAGTTAAATGAAGGAATTTCTCGGCCAAATTTCACCATAAACCCTAAGATGATTGATAAATTATAGAGCAAAACGTCTGCTAAAATAATTACAATTCGTCTTGCATTACTCCATTCACTTTTTGATGTCATTAAAAACTTCCTCTCTTCACTTCCAGTAATTACATTATTTGTAATAACATGCAACCCCTATAATACCATAATGTCAGCGGACAAGAAAGTTCTATAGGATGAAAATTATCTGCGATGTCTTTGGACACGACTTAATTCTTCAGGTTGGTCCCAGCCCTCTTCGTCAACAGATGCTATCGGGCGCTCTTCATTGCTAACAGGACTTGTTTGTTTCACTCGTTTTCTTCTTTTAGGTGTCGTTGGTCTTTCATGTCTTCCTCGTTTTTTCTCTGGCCGGAAGTAGAAGGCTAGCCCAAGGAAACTATAAACAATCGGCATCCAATGAGGCGCTAATAAAATATCTTCCATAAATGAATGAATCCAGATTAAAAGGAAGCCTAAAAGTAAACTAACTTGCAAACGATCCAATGTTTTTTTGCGGAAACCAATCAATAAAATCATACTGACTAAAAAACCAAATAAAATCAGATAGCCGATGACACCAAAATTACTTAACGTAAATAGAAAAGCATTATGTGTCCCCAGCGGTTTCCATGAGGCCACAAAAGGCTCCATACCGACTTTAATATGTTGAGGATCAGATAACCATTTAGCAAAAAACTCATGCCAAATTCGTTCTCTTCCTGTAAATAAATCAACAGTATCCGATTCCGCACATAAGTAAAATAACAATGGTCCCAATGCAGCTACTCCGACAAAACCAAACAGCCAAACTTTCGAACGTTGCAAGAAACGTTTTGGTAAAAGATTATCCACCAGAATAAAACCAACTAAAATGGCAAAAGAGGTTTTTGATTGACTGACCCATGTACCTAAAACACCACCAATGTATACAGGTAAAAGCAGCAGGTTAAAAACCTTATTTCTATATGCTTTGATCAAACTACTGGCCATCATTGTTGAAAACATCAACGTTGCACCAATCGTATTGGTATTAATCCAAATACTTTCTAGTTTATTTGATTCTTTAAAAATTTCGTCTGCTGGAATCAACTGAGGCAACTCCACGGACATCCGATACAAAGTCGCACTCAAAGCAACTAAAGAGACAATTAATAAAAGCGTTTGATCCAAACGATCAAAGACACAAACTTTAAAACAAAGAACCAACAAAATAATTAAAGGAATCATTGTATCTGTTTGCATCGTGCTATGACGGATTGATTCCGTAAAGTGAAACAAGAGCCAGGTGGCTAGCGCCAACGCTACGGTCAGCCAGTCAATAAATTTTAATTTCGTACAATTTAATAGCAGTACAAGTATTACTGCTATTAATAATAAAATTGAACTATTGGCATACATATATTTTGTGACTGGCGCATCAATTCCTACGACCCACATCGTATACGAGCCGATCATTGTAACTAATAAAATAAGTCGACCGATTCTATTCAATACTTTTCCCATATTCAAACCTCATTCCATGAATGAATCACTAGTCGTTTATTCGATAAATATATGCCCCGTTCTGATCAGGTCCATATAATTTTTCAAAATGAATCGTTGGTGTGTCTAACGGTTCTAATGGTTTATAAACGACCGCATATTTAATCCCATATTCTTTTAATTTTTCTGGAGATAAACGAGCAATAATCGCATCTTTTTGCATCAACTCTAAAACAGGGGTCTGATTTCCTACTTCAACATTGATGTGCGCATAGCGATTATAAATAAATGTGTCTTTTCCTTTTGGATCTAATGGTTTCCAAGCCTCTAAGTCAGGCGTAAAAGCAACACCGTTAAATGTATGCAAACCTAACATTGGCAAATAGCCATACATCAAGCGTTCGCCCACCCACAATTGGTTGGGGTCTTTTTTGTTAATTTCTTCCACTTCTACCGCTAATTTTTTACCATAGACAGCAGAAACGCCTCGAGAAATTGGATTAACAAAGGCACCAGAAACCATAATGATTCCTAATAAGACAAGGACAAATAACGTGCGCCAACGTTTAAATAAAGCAACAATTAAAACGGTAGCGACAACTAAGACACCAATGATGTCCATTCGTGTAACGTATAACCGTAAATTGCCCGTATATAAAACAAAGAAATACAGAACAACATTTAATCCTAGCGCCCCTAACCAGGCCATCATTGGAATTTTTGCTTGGCGATTCCATAAATAATCGATGAACCATAAACTTAACAACACAGCGGCAAACCCGAAGGATAACATCGCCCGTTGTTCTGGCACATAAGACCACAATGTCAACTTAGCAAAAATTGTTGGAAATTGAACGCTCATCCAAACTAAGTTAAATAAACAATACACGAATAAGACAAAACCGTAAATGTTTTCTTTGATTTTTTTATAAAAAATAAATGGTGAGAGCGGCAAAATAACAAAAAATAATTGATAAAAACTACTGATTTCCGAATTATTTGAATATGGAACATCTTGAAACGGCATTTTCCAATTTGTTAAAAATAACAAAATATCGCGTTTAGGCATATCGCCACCTAAACTTACCCGTTTTCCTGGATAAGCGGTATCCATTACTGCTTTTAAGGAATCCAATGAGCCATATAACGATCCGCCAACAATAATCGCCGTCATCAAGAGTGCCCCACCTATCAGGACCCCATCCCACTTATCCAACTTAATTTTTTTACGAAATTCTAAAAAGAATAAAATTAAAAATAATAAAATCAAATAACCAAGTGGTACTTGTAACGCAGGATAAATAACTAAAACAAATCCTGAGGCCATAATAACAGCCGTTATCGCACAAATGACACGACGTCGAACACTACTATGATAATAGAAATAATTATAAATTCCCACTAAAAAACCTAAACCAAAAAATACTAAATCTCCAACTGGCGAGACAAACCACCATTGAAGGGCCGAAGAAAACGGAATCCAAACACTTGCTAACAAAGCTAAATATTTATTCCGCCGTGTGACGATCAAACCAATTTCAAAAGAAAATAAAATTAAGCCAATTAATTTAAGATTCCAATACCACGATAAGCCATATTCTTTGCCTAATAGTACATAGCCCCACGTAAAAGGTTTCGCTAACGTGGCCAGATTCCATGCTGGTGAATTATAGCCTACCACCATGTCTTGCCCATTTAACGTAATCACATCATTATGTGTTTTCAAACCTGTTTGTGTTTGTGAGAGGCTAAATGGGGTTTGAACGAGCCATTCATCCGAGCGAACACCTCTTGGTTCACCAGCAATTAATGAACTTTTTTGACCATCCGCATATTCAGAAACATACGCATCCCACATGTTTAATGAACTACCATGGACTTTAAAGGCTACCAGTAAAATAAAAATGACTGCCGCTAGCAGATAGCGCCAGCGTAACAAATGATCAACCAAGCGAGCGCTCTGCTCAGCTTGGTTGCGTAATGGTTGTTTTTCTTTTCTTGTAGTTAGTTGTTGTTCCATCTTTTCGCTCCATTTCGTCATCCGCAATTGCATCTAGTCAATTCGTAATGAAAAGTTGGGAATATCCCTTGTCAAATTAGGATTATAAAATGGATCATTTTCAATTAAAGGTCCCCATTTTTCTTCCATCATCACTTTTTCTTGTTCAAAACGTTTTTTCTTTTTGCCTTTATCATCATATCCACGAGTTTGAGATTCAAAATGATAAAGCTCTACTTCATGAAGCCAGACATTGTCACGTCCTAAAGCTTGGACTTTCAAGCATAAATCAACATCATTGAAAGCTACGGTAAACGCTTCTTCAAAACCACCAACTGCATCAAAATCTGCTTTTTTCATAAGTAAGCATGCGGCAGTTACTGCTGAATAATTAACATTAATAGCTAACCGACCAAAATAGCCTAAGTCACCATGGGGATAACCATAATGACCATGCCCAGCGACGCCACCTAATCCTAAAATAACGCCTGCGTGTTGGACCGTATTATTTGGATACAATAATTTAGCACCTACACAGCCAATCCGTTCTTGCTGAGCAAATGAAACCATCAAGGTTAACCAATTCTCTGTAATCACTTCGGTATCATTATTTAAAAATAATAAATACTCTCCGTGCGCTTTTTTCACTGCACGATTGTTAATAGTTGAGAAATTGAATGGAATATCGATTGATTCAACGAAAAAGCGGCCAGGTAATTGTTGTTCAAATTCTGCATACAATTCGTGCATTTTTGGATCTGTACTTCCATTATCAGCCATAATAATCTCGTAATTTTGGTAGGTTGTTTTTTCAATAATCGATGAAACACAACGTTGTACGTCTTTATAGCCATTTTTAGTTGGAATAATAATTGAGACTAACTTGTCGGATTTAATGTCATAATAAACATC
Organism: Enterococcus sp. DIV1090; assembly: GCF_050537975.1. NCBI lineage: Bacteria > Bacillati > Bacillota > Bacilli > Lactobacillales > Enterococcaceae > Enterococcus > Enterococcus sp. DIV1090. Next base: position 1,894,592 of record NZ_CP172917.1, read on the forward strand.
GTATAAGCCATTCGCCGCCCCATGCGTTGCATGACCATTAATTCCTCGACGAACGAGCGCATCTTGCACGGCTCTTAGCCCCGCTTCAAAAGCATAACCTTTGGAGCCCTGATCCACTGCTGTTGAGGTTGGCAGCATCCGCCAATAGTAAAGAACTTTTGGAATATGTTTGATGCGTTCTTTTGTCGTTTTTTCAGTAAATCTTAAGACTAAATCGTAGTCTTGAGAACCTTCGTAACCTTTTCGAAAGCCGCCAATTTCTTCTAGAATACTCCGACGATACACGCCTAAATGCGAAATGTAATTGGTTCCTAAAAGTAAATCAGGTGACCAATCTGGTTTAAAGGCTGGATCAGAACGATTTCCATCCATGTCAATCTTATCTTCATCACTATAAATTAAATCCAGTTCTGGGTTTTCATTCAGCACTTTAACCACTTCATAAAAAGCATTGATCGCTAATTCATCATCGTTGTCTAGTAAGGCGACAAATTCTCCGGTAGCAATCGCTAAAGCAGAGTTGGTTGCTTCGGAAATATGACCATTTTGTTCACGAAAGACGACCCGAATTCGCTCATCCAATTGCTGGTACTCTGTTAAAATCTTTTTGACATTAGGATCTGTTGAGGCGTCATCGGCCATACATAATTCCCAGTTAGTATAGACTTGATTCAAAATAGAATCAATGCACAACCGAAGCCATTTTTCTTCAACATTATACACTGGCATCGCAATGGAAATTTTAGGCTGATAATGAAATGTTGCGATTTCTTGCGTCATCGCTTCTATGTCTAGTACTTCATTTCTAGCTAACCAGTTAGGATACGAAGCTTGATTTCTTAGTTTCTCAATTTTCGCTCGTTGAATGGTATGAGAAATACCATTTTTAGCCATATACTTAAATCCTTTTTTGGCTTTTATCCAAAGACGAGTCACTTTATCTTCTGTCCCTGGAATCACTGGATATTTTTTATTCAAGGGAAAATCCACCGTTACAACATGTGCTGATGATTGAAAATGAAAAGGGAGTACTTTTTTTTGTTTAATTCCTTCAAGTGTAACAACAAAGCCAGCTTCAATCGCAGGCTCTGTTTGATAAATTTGATTAACATCTTCACGTAAAACGCGCTGAATGTTATAAGCGGACACTTGGTTTTCATTATTAATTGTGAAAGTTGGGCTTTCTTTAGTGATTGTATCCAACGCCCAACCTGTAATGGTTAAATTATTTGTTGTTTTGTCGCGATAGATACTATCAAAGATCACCTTAATGTCTTCATTCATGTGCATTCTCCTTATAGATGTTTCGGATTTCGGTAGGGATCAACTAAAGCTTCCGCGGTCCATTTTTCCGCAAGTTCTTTATAAGATCCTTTTTTATCATGGTTTTGCATTTTTTCGTCTGCTTTCAAAATTGCATAGGACACATATACATTTCGTTTACCAGCGCTAGCAAATTGTAACGATAAATCGACACCCATCCATTCTTTTCCTAAGCTTTCGTTAATTCCTTCTAAATTTAGGTAAAGTTGTTTGTTGAATAGTAAGCAGTCTTCAGTTGCTGCTTGAATATTTCTTGGTAAAGCAATTCTGTAATAGTAACCTAAGCTTTTACCAGGGGTGCCTTTTTCAGGATAAAGTAATCGACCTTTGTCTGTATCAACTGATACTCCCACTGTTTCCACGCGATAGCGTGCGTCAACTACGCGGCCAGTCACTAAACCAGAGGTCTCTTGTTGACCAATGTTCATTAACTCTTTTAACCAATCATTTTTCGTTGGTACCAATCCAGCATTTAATAAAGCCACATATTCTCCCTTAGCAGCTTGAATCATGCCATGACGAGTTTCTGTTGAAACATAACGAAGACGGTCATTTTGGATATTTATTTGATTCTCGAAGCGTGCAGGCAATAGAATTTCATAATTTGTATAGGCAGTTTTTTCTAATAATTGACGTAAGTAACTACTCATATTCTCTGTATCATTCGTAATAATCAATGATACCATCGGCACATGATCATAAAGATAGTTAATTTTATAGGAACCATAAAATTCGGCAATCTCTACTTGTGCTTTTAAGCCACGGCGTTCCGTCGCCGCTTGGACCGCTTTTTGACCAGCTACATAGGCGTAACCTTTGCTTTCAGGGTTTAGAGCAGTCGATGATTCAATGGCACGCCAATGATACATCATACCAGGAATATGCTTGATTTTCATTGCTTGTTCCGTTGCTCGTAATACGAAATCATAGTCTTGAGCACCGTTATATGCTGAGTTCAATCCGCCTACTTTTTCTAATAAATCACGTTTCACAACAACAAAGTGTGTAATGTAATTATGATTTAAAATCAGTTCTGGATTCCAGTCCGATTTGTAAAACGCGTTGAAGCGACGACCATTTTCTGTAATTTTATCTTCATCAGTATAAAGAAAATCAATCGTTGGATCTGTATTTAAAGCTTTAACCACTTCATATAATGCTTGTGGCGCTAATTCATCATCGTTATCCATGAAACCAATAAAATCGCCAGTAGCAATCGACAAAGCTGAGTTAGTTGCTTCTGAAATATGTCCGTTTTCTTCGCGATAAATAACTTTGATTCGTTGATCTAGTTCTTTATATTTTTCTAGCATGGGCTTAATATGTTCGCTTGGCGATGCATCATCTGCTAAACATAACTCCCAATTTTCATAGTACTGATTTTGTAAAGAAGAGACACATGCTGCAAGCCATTTTTCTTCGACATTATAAACAGGCACAGCGACAGAAATTTTAGGCTGGAATTGGAACGTTTTAATTTCCGCTAAAACTGCCTCCACGTCAACAGGGGCTTCTGCTTTTTCTTGTCGTTTAAAGCACCACTTCACTGAGCCCATGAAACCACGTGTCTGAATCGAACGCCATGCTCGATCAAATTTCGTGCCTGGTTGAACCATGTTTGGACGTTCCACCACGTATTGAACCTTCTGGCCTGATTTGGTGTCAATGTTTAGCGTGTAGGCTGGTAAATCTTCTGGGTCTTTAATCGTAATGACAAAACCATAATCTTGATCGCCTTCTAATTCAAACATATCAATAACATCCCGACGATATTCTGTTTCCACCGTATAAGTGACTGATTCACTAGCTTCTGCAATGCTGAATCTTAGCGGATAATTTGTTTGTTTGTCATACGCCCACCCTCTGATAACAGAAACGTTATTTTCTACATCGCGAGCAATATCGTCGATGGTTAAATTAATCATTTTATCAAATTTAGTTAACGTGATTCGTTTATATTTTCCAGTAGGCATAGGGGCAGTCTCCGTCTGTTTATTCATTTCTTCTAAAAATTGATTTCTTTCATCTAACAGTGCATGAATAAAGGTATTTTCACGTTCTGAATAGTTGCCTTCAAAGAAATAATCAATGGCTACTGTCAGGTCTTTGCCTGCCATTTGTGCATCGGTTACTTCGATTACAGGGACTTGCGTATCTAAGAAATAATAGATATTCTCTTGTACCAGAAAAGCATTCGTGGCTGCGACTGGGACTGTCTCGCCGTCTATCGTCATGGATAATTTGACAATTGCCCCCGTTAAACTTGGGAATAATTTTATCAGTTGGACGTCTTCTGGTATCTTCAGTTGGAACTGTTTTGTTTCAGGTTTTTGTAAATCAACTGGTTGATCCAACTCAGTCTCTTTTTCTTCGCCGCAATTAATTAAAATATGAACGTTTTTTTCATTGTATGAATTTACTGGTGTCACTCGCTCTGGCTGTTCTACTGGTTCAGCAGTCAAGGCAAAAAAGTACTGATACACTTCACCAAAGGGACGCGCTTTAAAAGCTGCTTGTACTTCTACAGGTAACGCTTCATATGTCGTAGGAATTTCGTTGTAGCCAACTTGATTAAATGTAAAATCTTCTTTGGCAATGTATAAACCAACTTCTGCAAAAACTTTTTCAAATCCTTCTTGTAAATAGAATGATTTATGCGTAGCATCCAACAGCCCAGTTTCATTCCACGTTAAACGATTATTAAATAAATCAATTAAGACCGAATTATGCGCCAAATTAGGGAAAGTGATTAAGATTTGACCGCCTGGTTTTAAAAATGGTTTAACTTTTGCTAAGGCGCTTTGAGGATTCATTAAATGTTCCAACACATCCGCAAAAACGATATAATCAAACGTCTTACCAGCAAAGTATTCGACCCAATCATTTTCATCAATATTGCCATAAAAGGCATCTGTTGAAAATTGACTGACATGATCATAAAGTTCTTTGTCTAATTCAACAATTGAGACCTGGCACTTTTTTTCTTCCATCAAATAGCTAGTCATTCGCCCATTACCTGGACCAAATTCCAAGACATCACTATTTTCTTTGATTTGTGCTACGATTTTCCCAACACTGGTACTCTCGTCTGTTTCCATTTCAAAATCATACTTCATCTTTTGTCGTATCCTTCCATTTATGATCTAAGATGACAATTCCTTCTCCGGCATAACGACCGGTAATAAACATCGTCACGTATTTTGTTTTGTAGACTAATGGGACTGTTGCATGTTCCTCAAAGAAAGCAATATCAAAATAATATTCACCTGTTAATAATGACATTTTTTCATATTCTAAATAAAAAACATTCCGTCCTTTTTTCCAAGGAATTTGCACGCCATCTAATAACGTATTTAAGCCACAGACATAATGGTTGTCCACTGTTCGAATAGCGACCCCACAAACAGGCTTCTTAATTTGGTCATTTTTGACAGTATATTCAATTTTTACAATCACTTTTTCATCTTGCGTTACCATTTCTAATGGTTCATAATCCGCATTTAAAAGTTCCGCATGATCCACCTCAATAATATCTGGTGTTGGGGTTTCATCTTTCATGGTCGCTTCGCGGTCAACTGTTTTAATTGATTTCTTTTTCAAAAAGTTTTCGTAATTGGTAGTCACGTCCATCGTATCTCCATATTCAACGACTTTCCCGTGTTGCAACCAAAAAGTTCTATCACAAAAACGACGGATGGAGTTTACATCGTGAGAAACAAATAAAATTGTTTTACCAGAATTTTTAATTTCCGTAAATTTTTCCATACATTTTAATTGAAACTCTAAATCCCCGACAGCCAACGCTTCATCGACAATTAAAATATCTGGGTCCACGTTAATAGCTACCGCAAAAGCCAAGCGGACAAACATACCACTAGAGTATGTCTTAACTGGTTGATACAAATGATCGCCGATGTCAGCAAAATCAATGACATCTTGGACACGCTCTTCCATCTCTTCTCGGGAAAAACCCAAGACCATTCCATTTAAGAAAATATTTTCATATCCTGAATATTCAGGGTTAAAACCTGAACCTAATTCAAGCAACGCTGAAATTTTCCCATTAATCACCATGGACCCGGAGGTTGGTGTTAGTACTCCTGTAATAATTTTTAACATGGTTGATTTCCCAGAGCCATTTTCGCCGACAAAACCAATCATCTCGCCTTTTTTAATTTGCATCGTGACATCGTCTAACGCATAAAACAAATCGTGGTAAGATTTTTTAGTTGGACTAAGCGCTTCTTTAAACCGATCGGACGGCTTTTTATACATGTTGTATGTTTTGGTAATATGTTGGATATCGATTGCATATTCTGACATGTCGTTCTCTCCTTATAGTACATCTGAAAAATGTGGTTTTAAGCGTCTAAACACGGTTGAGCCAATTAATAGTAAAACAATAGTAACTCCCCAGAAATATAAGCTATATTGCCAATGTTCCCAGAACCATGCACCGCCTAAATAAGATTCGCGGTATCCTTGAACAATATAATATAATGGATTGATTTTTAAGATTGTCGCAATCATTCCAGTTGGTTGCCATAAAATTGGCAATGTCCACATAACTGTTTGCATAATGATATTGATAAATTGCATAATATCAGGTAAAAATGGTTGTGTTGAAGCAGTAATCCACGTAATTGCTGTTAAAAAGACTAATAAACAAGCTAAGTAGTAAATTAATTGCAAACTGTACAGACTTGGGTAATAACCGTTAGCTGTAGTAATTACAAAACCAATTAGAATGAAAAACAAGTGGGTGTACAAGTTCGATAAAATTTTAGACGTTGGTAAAATTTGTACATTAAACACGACTTTTTTAACTAAATAACTATATTCACGAAACACATTCGTGGCTGATAATAACGAATCTGAAAAGAAGAACCAAGGTACCATCCCTGTTACTAAATAGACAATGAACGGCATATTGTCGCCTGCTCTAGAACGAAGGCCTACAGAAAAGACAAACCAATACGTCAAAACAGTTACTAATGGCGTTAAAAACGCCCAGACAATTCCTAGTGCTGAACCAGCATACTTGGCCTTAAAATCATTAAATGAAAATTGTAGTAACAATTTTTTGTTCTGAAAAATATTCTTGAAAATTGAAAATGTTTCTTTAAACATATACTTATTCCTTCCGTAATAAACTATTTTTATCTAAAATTTTTGAATACAAAAATGCCATTTTAAACAACATTTCTATTTTATCGATAAACGCCTAGCTTTTCAATAGTAGACCCCTTTTTATAAAGAAAAATTTAACTGATTTCGCTATATTAAAAAATCTTGTCCAATTTTTAGGAGATTATGCTACAATAATGGAGGTCTTGCATTTTTTGCACGGAAACTATTTTTGAGAGAAGGGAAATTATGGTTCTTTTTATTATTTACGTATTTCTGTCTTCTGCTGGTCTGGTCTTATTTAAACTAGGTTCTAGCAGTTTGAACATCCAACTCCAACAAACAATCTTTTCAATGAATATCTCACTTATATCTTTATTAGGTTTATTTTGTTATTTAATTAGTTTTATTTTATGGATGTTAATTATTAGTCGTTCCGATGTTTCTTACATTGTTCCTTTAGGCGTTGCCTGTACAAACATCGCTATTTTAATTGCTTCAAATCTTATTCTAAAAGAGACAATTACAACGAATGCCCTTATTGGTGCTGTGGTTATTATTGTCGGCATTGTGATTATGAATCTTAAATAAAAAAGATCGCTATTCATTGAGCTGACCCTTAAAAATTAGACTTTCAGGTCCAACTTTTAAGGGTCACTACACATTAGCGATCTTTTTTATTTTCTTCAGATTTCATGATAGATAATTCCTGCAATAATGTTTTAATGCGATTTTCGTGTTTTGAAATCAACACAGAATTTTTAATTTCCATAATTAAAAGGACAATCACCGCAGCTGATAATAAGAAGTTTGATGTTGTTTCAAACCCAAAGGCCATTGCTAACCATTCTGCCACATGCGGGAAAATAGCAAAAATAATTAAGACAATTGAGATTAATAACCAAATCAAAGCATTTTTTAGGAGAAAAATATTTTTATTAATCCCTCGAATAATGTATAAGAAAAAGCCAATTGCAAATAAAAATAAAGCTAGCCATAACACGGTTGGTAGCATTAATCTCCCTCCTTCATAAAGGCAGCAATCAGAATTGCTGAGCCGACTTCCAGCATATACTTCACAGAAGCCAAGGCACGAATCGAAGAAACACCACCAAGCCGTTCCATCATATTGACAGGTCTTTCAACAATCACAAAGCGTTTTTTAATTAAGTGAACAATCGATTCTGGCTCGGGATAATTTGTCGGATAACGCTTTGCAAAAAAAGCAATCACTTTCCGATTTCCTGCTCGATAACCAGAAGTCACATCATAAATTGTTTTACCAGAAGCCATTCGAATACAAAAGGATAACAAACGAATACCAAAACGGCGCATTTTCGTACTTTGAAAAGACGCTTCGTTTCCAGGAATGAAACGAGAGCCAATCGAAAAATCACATTTACCCTCTGCTAATGGTTCCAGTAAAATAGGTAAACTATTGATATCATGTTGACCATCACCATCAAACTGAACCGCAACATCATACTCATTTTCTAAGGCATATTTATAGCCGGTCTGTACCGCCCCGCCAATACCTAAATTCAACACTAAATGAATGGCATTAATTTGGTTGGCTTCTAAAATTTGTTTGGTTCCATCTGTCGAGCCATCATTAATTACCACATAATCCAATTCATGTTGAAAATGCGTAACTTCCTGTTTAAATGTTTCAATGGAAGCAATCGTCCGCAAAATGTTTTCTTCCTCATTGTAAGCAGGAATGATTAAAAGTACCTTCATAAAGAGAAACACCTTTCCACTTTTTCTCTAACAAAACCCCTCACTTACACAAAACAATTTATTGTTGAACATTTTCTAACATTTGTGCTAAGGCTTCTTGCCAAGTAGGAATTTTAAAGCCTAACGCTTCTGTTTTACTTAAATCCATGACAGAATATTGTGGTCTTTGCGCCTTTTGTGGAAATTGAGTTGAATCCACTGGCAGTACTTCCACTTCAGTATCTTTTAAAATTTCTTTAGCAAACTGATACCAGCTACAGCTGTTTTCATTAGACAAATGATAAACACCAAATGGTGCTTTTTCTGCAATAACAAATGCCATAAATTCGGCTAACGTTCTTGTCCAAGTTGGGCGGCCAAACTGATCGTCCACTACCGTTAGTTGGTCTCTTGTTTCCGCTAATTTTTGCATGGTAAAGACAAAGTTATGACCGTATTGGCCAAATACCCATGATGTTCGAATAATATAATAGTCGTCCAGGATTTCTTGTACCGCTTGTTCACCTAATAACTTCGTCCGACCATACTCATTTAAAGGATTCGGTTGATCATCAATCGCATAGACGCCTTCTTTTTTAGTTCCATCAAAAATATAATCTGTACTTACATAAACAAGTGTCGCCCCCACTGCTTTAGCAGCTTCTGCAACATGACGTGTGCCATCTACATTCACTTTTTCATCTAATTCCTTGCCTTCGTCTTCTGCTTTATCAACAGCTGTATAAGCAGCACAATGATAAATGACGCTTGGTTGAATTTCTTTCACTTTTGCCAACGTACTATCCGCATCAGTAATATCTAATTCTGTGGAATCCGTTGAAACATACTCAATTCCTTGTTCGTCTAATAGGTGACGTAATTCTGTGCCCAATTGGCCATTTCCACCAGTAATTAAAATCATTTTTTTTCGCTCCTTCTTGAAAAAAAGGCAGGGCAAAGTAACTTTTGTACTTTGCCATCGCCTTTCGACTGTTATCTCACATGTCAGAAAAAATTACTGACCATTTTGTGCATATTTTGCTTCAACAGCTTCTTTATCTGCACGCCACCAGTCTTCATTTTCTGTATACCACTTGATTGTTTCTGCCAAGCCTTCACGGAAATTCGTGAATTCTGGTTCCCAACCTAATTCTTCGCGTAATCTGGTTGAATCAATCGCATAACGTAAGTCATGTCCTGCACGATCGTTGACATGCTCATAGGCATCAACAGGTTGTCCCATTAATTCTAAAATTAATTCCATCACTGTTTTATTGTCTTCTTCACCATCGGCTCCAATTAAATACGTTTCGCCAATTTGTCCTTTTGTTAAAATTGCCCAAACAGCCGAAGAATGGTCGTTTGTATGAATCCAGTCACGAACATTTTTACCAGCACCATAAAGTTTTGGTGTAATGCCACTTAAGACATTGGTAATTTGACGAGGAATAAATTTTTCAATATGTTGATATGGCCCATAGTTATTTGAACAATTTGAAATTGTTGCTTGTAAGTTGAAAGAACGAACCCACGCTTTGACTAACAAGTCAGAGCCTGCTTTTGTTGAAGAATAAGGACTTGAAGGATTGTAAGGCGTTTCGGCAGTGAATTTTTCCCCTTCGCCTTCTCCATGTCCTGGTAAATCTTCTCTTAAAGGTAAATCGCCATAAACTTCATCAGTCGATACATGGTGGTAACGAACATTGTTTTTACGGCAAGCTTCGATCAATGTGTACGTCCCAATCAGATTGGTTTGTACAAATGGGAATGGGTCGTTTAATGAGTTGTCGTTATGCGATTCAGCAGCATAGTGAACGACCGCATCTGTTTCAGCGACTAAACGATTAACTAATTCAGCATCAGCGATATCTCCTACGACTAATTCCACGCGATCACTTGGTAGACCTTCAAGATTTTTTTCATTTCCTGCATACGTTAATTTATCTAATACAGTTACATGAACTTCTGGATGATTCTTTACAACATAATGAACAAAATTTGAGCCGATAAAACCAGCTCCACCTGTTACGATGATTTTTTTCATAATTGAAACTCTCCTACTTTTTTCTTAAATTTCGCCATAGATAAACGGATTTTCCGCTTCAAATTCTTTTAAGGTTGGATGTTTTTGATCCTTTTCTGACGTAATCGCTTTTTCTGGCGCAATTGGCCAATCAATAGCTAACGCTGGATCGTTAAAAGCAATACCGCCGTCTGCTGCCGCATTATAGTAATTGTCACACTTGTACATAAAGTTCACGTTCGGTGTCAAAGTGACAAAACCATGGGCAAAACCTTTTGGTACTAAAAGCTGACGGTGATTATGTTCTGATAAAATGTAGCCTTCCCATTGACCATAGGTTGGACTCCCTTTACGAATATCAACAATCACATCTAATACCGCACCTGTTACAACGCGAATTAGTTTGGTTTGCGCAGCTTCGCCTTTTTGAAAATGCAATCCACGCAAGACACCTGCTTCTGTTGATAATGAATGATTATCTTGGACAAAATCAAAGTCTAATCCATGTTCTGCAAATTTAGCTTTGGAATAACTTTCTGTAAAAAAGCCACGATGATCACCGAAAACATCCATTTCGATAATTTTGACATCTTGTAATTTTGTATCAATAACTTTCACGTTTCTTCGCTCCTATTCTGCTGCTAAACGTAGCAAGTATTGGCCGTAGCCATTTTTCTTCAATGGTTGTGCCAATTCTACCAATTGTTCTTTTGTAATATAGCCCATTCGATAAGCAATTTCTTCCAAACAAGCGACTTTTAAATTTTGACGTTTTTCAATTGTTTCAATAAATGTTGACGCTTCTAATAAGGATTCGTGTGTGCCTGTATCTAACCAAGCAAAGCCACGGCCCATTACCTCAACAGAAAGTTTATTTTTTTCAAGGTAGACTTTATTAACGTCTGTTATTTCTAATTCCCCACGTTCTGACGGTTTGATCCCTTTCGCAATTTCAACCACTTCATTGTCGTAAAAATACAAACCTGTCACTGCGTAATTTGACTTCGGTTGTGCTGGTTTTTCTTCAATAGAAAGCGCCCGCATCTCTTCATCAAATTCTACCACGCCGAAACGCTCTGGATCATTTACATGGTAACCAAAGACTGTTGCCCCTGACTCTTTAGAAGCCGCTCGTTGCAACATTTTTGATAAGCCGCCACCATAATAAATATTGTCCCCTAAAACTAAGCAGACACTGTCATCACCAATAAATTCTTCACCAATAATAAATGCTTGCGCCAAACCATCTGGGCTTTCTTGTACCGCGTATTCGATATGAATGCCTAAATCATGGCCATCGCCGAATAAGCTTTCAAAACGTGGTGTATCTTCTGGTGTAGAGATAATCAAAATTTCATTAATTCCCGCCAACATTAACGTTGACATTGGGTAATAAATCATTGGTTTGTCGTAAATTGGCATTAATTGTTTTGATGTTGCTTTTGTTAACGGATATAAGCGTGTCCCGCTTCCGCCTGCTAAAATAATTCCTTTCATGAACAATCTCCTTAAATACTTCTATTTTTAGTTTCTATAAAACCAAATATCCTTCCCTATTATCGCATTAAGCATAGGGTTTGTCATGTTTTTTACGTAAATTTTACAAATCTGTAAAAGTTTAGCGTTGTTCCTTTAAACGCTGATGTAAAGCTTTTAATAAATTCACACGCCAATTTAATTTTTGTTGGAAACTTGTTTTGGTAATAATAGGGCTGACATTCGCTCCATGTCTTCGGTAAAGCACTAATGGTTCTTTAATGAGACCCGTTTGCTTCTTCCGTGCAGCTAATAAGCCAATCCACATATCATGCATAGGAACTTCTGGCGGAATGGGTAAAATGACATTTTTCATCTCTTGACGAAAGGCCATACCTGCCCCAATATAGCCACTTTTTATCGCATTTCGCCAAAACCCTGGTTTGACTTTTCGGAACTTAAAATAAGAGGGATTGGTAACTTGTAAATCCGCATCAACAATTTTCAAGTCACTAATAACCACTTGAATGTCAGGGTGCGCTTCAAAATATTCTGTCACCGTCGTTACTTTATTTGGCAACCAAACATCATCTTGATCTGCTAAAAATATCACTTCGCCTTTCGTATGCGTAAGCGCAAATGCAAAATTAGCAATCACTCCTTGCCCTGGACCTTGTAACAATTGAATTTGGGGATAATTCGCTGCATACGTCCTCAAAATTTCCAACGTATGATCAGTAGAACCATCATCTGAAATAATTAGTTCATCTTCTTCACTGACTTGTAAAAGAATACTATCTAATTGTTCCGCGAGATATTTTTCTCCATTATATGTCGCAATACAAACTGAGATCATAGATTATCCTTTCATTAACTTGAGAAATTCTGCCAATGTTTGCCGCCAAATTTGGCGATTTTTGACAGTTAAAAATTGCTTACTACTGCGTAAAAATAAATGGCGTCGATGATGGGAAAACTTTTCTTGATCATATCGACGATAAAATAACGTTTCTGCTTCAATAATAGAGCGATAACGTTGAGGACTCATTGTACGATAATCTAAAACAGACAATTCTTGTTTTAGGTGGATTGGTAAGACTTCAATCTTTTTATTGGCTTGATTCAATTGATAAAAGAACCAATGATCTAAATAGTCCAAAGGAAATTCTTCCGAAAATCCTTCCAACCAGCGCAGTGTTTCTGCCGTAATGACTGTACCAGAATTGATAGCCATCAACGGTTGGTTGGCTATCCCTGCTGTTGGCTTTGCTCCTTTAAGTCCAACATATTGATCACTATATACTGGCGAAATTTGTTGTCCATTTGCTTCTACAATTGGAACATAGACTGCCACAGTCGGATCTAACGGCATGATGATCAACGTATCAAAATAAGAAGCTGGTACTTCTGTGTCTTGATCAAGGAGCAACAATAATTCACATTGATTCGTTTGACTAAAAGCAATCGCTTCATTATAAGCGGTCGCTAGGCCTGGATTATCAGGATTATGTCGATAAGTAACATTTTGTTGTAAAAATAATGCATCTTCTTGAGGAAGTGGGCTGTTGTCATAAATAAATAAGTGCAATTCGGGATGATTTACCACTTCTTTTAATAACAAATAATTCGGCGTATCAGCCATTTTCATTTGATATAAGACGATGACTACCGCTAATCTTTGACTCATTAAAAGAACCTCCAGCCCCATTTGTTAAAAAATTTCCCCATTGATTGCATAAAGATTTTAAACAATTTTCGACTTTTATGGGCGCCCTTTTCATACATGTGAACAACCGTTTCAAAAGGCGTATAGAGAATCCGATAGCCTGCTTTGCCAAAGCGTAAACATAAATCGTTGTCTTCAAAGTACATGAAGAAACGTTCATCGAACCCACCAATTTCAACGAATTTTTCACGATCAATCAACATAAAACAGCCTGAGCCCATTTTAATATCCGTTGTTTCTGTATCCGACAAATCGCGACATTCATAAATACTCAAACGTTTATCAAAAATTTTCTTTACAAATTGAAAGGGAATAAAACGTAACATATAATCGAAAACATCTAATTTTTGACGAACTAAATATTGCGTCGTGCCATCTTCATTTAGCACTTTAGGGCTAACGACTGCAATGTTCTTATCTATTTTGATACGGTCTAATAGACGATCAAGCACGTCTTTAGTAACCAAAACATCGGGATTAAAAATAATTGCATACTTTGTCGAAGCATTGAATAACACTTGATTATGACCATGACCAAACCCTTGATTTTCTTCAGCGCGATGGATAGTAATAAATGGTTCATATGTTGTTAATTTTTCAAGATACGCTGTTTCAGAATGATTGTCATAGATATGAATATCATAGATACTATTAGTACCTAGTTCGGCTTTTAATTGGTCTAATACATTAAAAATGTAACGACTATTATAAGTGACAATCGAGATTGTTACCATTTCTTGCATGCTCATTTCTCCTTACTACTGAAACATCGTCTTAAAAAAAAAGCATATGTTTCACACATATACTTTTTTAAGTTTAATGGAATTATATCATAGGTTCACGCTCTCGCAAAGCAACCTAAAGATTTCTTTACTTTCTCTTAGAATGCTTGCCAAGTCGCTTTTTCATTTGCTCCTGACGATATTCACGATTCCCTAAAATCCGTAACAAATACATCAACGGTTGATGCCCTTCGCCAACTAGACCGATTAATTCAATAAATAATTCTAAGCCAATTAAACAAAAGACAATTAATAAAATTGATGCTACTGTACTTGAATAGCTGAACAATAAAGAAACAAAGGAAAAAACTAACGCTAACGCATAAATAGTCATGACCGCCCCTTTATGGGTAAAACCTAAAGATAACAAGCGGTGATGCAAATGCATTTTATCTGCTGAGGAAATGGGCTTCTTGTTCAATAGCCGTCGAATAATTGCATAAACCGTATCCGTAATTGGCACACCTAAAATCACCATTGGCGTAATTACCGTAATAAACGTAGCATTTTTTAAGCCCTGTAACGACATTACTGCAATCATAAACCCGAGGAATAACGCCCCAGTATCTCCTAGAAATATTTTAGCCGGATAAAAATTGTATGGGAAAAATCCCGCAATGCTAGCAACTAAAATAAAAATAACAATTGGAATATAGACCGTTTTAGCATGTAGGAAAAAATACCCTGTAATACCAATCGTGGTTAATCCAATAATGGATACGCCTGATGCTAAACCATCCAAACCATCAATTAAATTTACTGCATTCGTAATCGCTAAAATCCACAATAAAGTTAATGGTAAACTAAACCAGCGCAAATCAATCATTCCAACAACTGGCAACGTCACAAAATCTATCCGAATTCCAGCAACAAAATAAATAACTAATGCTGCTAACAAAATACCGATTGTTTTTTTCATTGGAGTAATCTCTTTAATATCATCAATGAGGCCTGTCAAAACAACCATTCCACCAGCCAAAATAATCGGCCAAATATAATCTTGTGGGATAATCGAACGAAAAATCAATAAACATGAACTAGCAAAAGCAATGTAGATTGCAAGTCCTCCTGCTGTAGGCATATTTTTGGTATTGATTCGTCGCTCTCCTGGTGCATCGTAGGCGCCAATCCGAAACGCTAGAAGCTTAACAAGTGGTGTTAATAGCAAAGATAAGATAAATGTCATAAATAAACGTATTAAAACTTCATAAATAAATAGTGACATAGTCGAACCCACTTTCTTCTCGTTCAGGGTATATTATACCGTAAACTGAAGCATTTACAAGCTGAAACATGTGTTCTGGCAACGGTTTAGACTTTTTTAAAGAAATCTATTTATTTTTCTTTTTAAACCATCTAAACAAGCGTTGTTCAAAACTTGGTTGTTTCTTTTCTTTATCTCCAGATAAGTATTCATCGACGACAGCGTTGACAATTGCTCCTAAAATAATAATCGTGGCAGCAAAATTCAGCCATAACATCAAGATGATAAAACTCCCGATGATTTGATAACTTGCGATTCTAGAACTAAAATATTTTACGTACAAACCAAAAATTTGTGATAATAGCATCCAACCGACTGTCGAAAAAATAGCCCCTGGCAAAATAGAACGTAACGATAATTTCCGATTAGGAACGACCGCATAAATCAAACACATAATCACTAATAAAACAACGGTCGTTAACGGCCATTTTAACGCTTGGAAAGTATCGATCACAGACGTTGAGTAATGGAAAATTGGTTGCAGTAATTCAATAATGTACTGACCCAGACCTAAAATTACTACTACACCAACAATCGCTACCATAAATAACAAAATAACTAAAAATGAGACCACTCTTACGAGAATAAAATTTTTCCTTTGTTCGACACCAAAAGCTTTATTCATCGCGTTTTGTAGTGCATTAATACTTTGACTGGCACTCCAAAATGCTGCTAAAGCGGAAACAGAAAGCAACCCGCCTGAACGTTGAGTCAGTAGTGAACGAATCGCTGGTTCTAAGTTCTTATAAACATCTTTCGGAATCGCCTCTGCAATATAAGGCAACACAGAATTAGGGTCGATTCTTAAATAAGGTAAGACATTACCTACCGCAATCAGTAATGGAAACAGCGAGAGTAATAAATAATAGGCAACAACCACTGAGCTGTTGCCTATTTCGGCTGTGACCATGTGACTTTGCGTTGTCTCAATAAAACGCATCAAAGATTGATTCTTTTTGATGTTGTCGAGAAACTTCATCACACACTCTCCTTATTAATAAGTCAATTCTTCGCCTTGTGACGTTAAGATTCTTGGACCTTCTTTCGTAATCGCTAATGAATGTTCATATTGACAGCTTAGACCGCCATCTTCAGTATAAGCAGTCCAACCATTTGGGTCCATTTTCATGCGCCAAGTTCCTGTGTTAACCATTGGCTCAATGGTAATAACCATTCCCTCTTTTAAACGTAGTCCTTTACCTGCTTCACCATAGTGAGGAATCATTGGACTTTCATGAATAGTTGGGCCAATGCCGTGGCCTACAAAGTCGCGAACAACCCCATAGCCTTCTCCTTCTACATACGTTTGAATTGCATGACCAATGTCGCCAATTCTATTTCCTACTTGTGCTTGGTCAATTCCAAGATATAGCGCTTTTTTGGTTACTTCCATCAAGCGGTCAATTTCAGGTGTTGATTCACCCACGACATAAGACCAGCATGAATCAGAGATTGCGCCCTTTAAGTCGACACACATATCTACTTTGATTAGGTCGCCATCTTTTAATACTTTTTTACGAGGAAATCCGTGGCAGATTTCGTCGTTGATACTACAACAAGTAGCATATTTGTAACCTTCATAGCCAATTTGAGCCGCCACGCCACCATGACTTTCAATAAAGGCTCTCACAAATACTTCAATATCCCAGCTTGTAATGCCAGGTTTAATAAACGTCCGTAAATGACGGTGAACATCCGCTAATAATTCCCCTGATTCATCCATCATTTCAATTTCTCGTGGTGATTTTAATGTAATCATACTATCTCTCCTAAACTTGTTTCATTCAAATTATTTTATCACATTTTTTGCAAAAAAGATTGTTCAAACACCAATTTTCAAAAAGTCCCTTAATAAAAGCACTCGCTAGTCTTTTATAAGAAATGCGCATCTGCTATAATAAGTGACAGAATTGTATGAGGGGGAAGAAAGTTTATGACGTTAGCTAAAATTGTGTATGCAAGCATGACTGGGAATACAGAAGAAATTGCCGACATTGTTGCAGAAGCATTTGAAGATTTAG
This sequence comes from Enterococcus sp. DIV1090, assembly GCF_050537975.1. Lineage (NCBI taxonomy): Bacteria > Bacillati > Bacillota > Bacilli > Lactobacillales > Enterococcaceae > Enterococcus > Enterococcus sp. DIV1090. Next base: position 1,912,053 of record NZ_CP172917.1, read on the forward strand.
AATTAGAGGTTGAAATTGATGAGTGTACGCAAGTCGATGCCGCTGATTTTGAAGAGGCCGATATCTGTGTAGTAGCTACATATACGTATGGCGATGGCGATTTACCTGATGAAATTGTCGACTTTTATGAAGACTTACAAGAAATTGATTTATCAGGAAAAATCTTCGGCGTTTGTGGTTCAGGAGACACGTTTTATGATGATTTTTGTAAATCGGTGGACGACTTCGAAGCAGTCTTTACTCAAATTGGGGCAAAAAAAGGCGCCGACAGCGTTAAAGTTGATTTAGCCGCTGAAGAAGACGACATCCAACGTTTAGAAGAATTTGCGAAAAAATTAGCAACTGCCGCAGAATAACTACGTTGAAATAAATAAAAAAAACACCAGAGAAAATGGCTAGTTTGTAGTGACCCCAAAAAGTTAGACTTTTTATAGAGTGGATTTTTCCACTCTATTTTTATGCAGTTTTTTGATTGAATTGTCGAAATTCTACTGGGCTTTTCCAGTTAAGTTTTTCCTTGATTCGGTGATGATTGTAATAATAAATGTAGTTCTCAATTGCTTCTCTCAATTCATTTTGACTTTGATAGATTTTTCCATAGTACACTTCTTGTTTTAGGATACTGAAGAAATTCTCCATAGGAGAATTATCTAAACAGGTTCCTTTTCGAGACATACTTTGAAAGATATTGTTGTCCTTTAATGTTTGTATATAGACATTCATTTGATAAGCCCAGCCTTGATCAGAGTGAAAGGTGCGCCGATAGGGACAATCATTTGTTTGAGAAATTGCTTCTTTCAGACCTTCCATAACTGTTTTACCATTTGGTTGAGTAGAAAGGCTATAGCTTAGAATTTCACTATTATACATATCCATAAATGGATCTAAGTATAGTTTTTTCTGACGAAAGATGCCTGCGTTATCTGCTTCAAAGTACTTAAATTCAGTTGTATCAGTTGTAATTTTTTGATGAGGAACAGAAGTTTTAAATCGGCGACGAATCAAATTTTTAGCGATTTTACCAACGGTTCCTTTATAGGAATTATATTTTCTTGATTTCTTAGTAAAAGCTTTGACTTGTAACTTTAACTTTTGTATTAATCGCTGGACTTTCTTTTTATTCACTTGAAATCCACGTCGTTTCAATTCTTGGGTCATCCTTCTATAGCCATAATGTTGATGTTTTTTACGAATCGCTTGAATTTCTTCTTCAATGATTTGTGTTGAAGCTGTTCTGTCGAGGCGTTTTTGCCAGTACATGTAAGTAGATTTTGGAAACCTTAGGGTTTCCAAAATATCTTTTAATCGAAAGTGTCTTCGGAGACTGTGAATGATTCGTGCGATTCGTTCATTTTTTGTTCGTCCTCTAAACGCAGTCTCCTCAATTCTTTTAAATAGGCATTCTCAATTTTTAACATTCTATTTTCTTTTTCTAGTTTCTCTACTTGAGATCGTTCACTTGGTAGTGGTTGGGGTTCATTTCGTTTCTTTTTAGACATGGTAGGTGGACGTCCTTTCTGTTTAGAGAGTCCCTCTATACCAAACTTCTGATACGTTCTAAGCCAATTCGCAATCAATGATGGATTGTTCATTTTTAGAAGATTAGCTACTTCTTGATAGGACAACTCTGTTGTTAAATATAACTCTATCGCATCTAGCTTAAATTGAACAGAGTAATTCTTATTTTTTCGACTGCGAAGTAGGCCTTCTTCACCAAGTTCTTTATAGGCATTTATCCATTTGCTTATTTGAGAACTATCTTTAAACCCATACTTCTTTGCGAGAAACCTTAGACCTCCTTGACCAGATAAGTAGTCATGAACAAGTTTAAGTTTAAATTCAAAACTGTATTTTGCCATACAAAAAAACCTCCAAAAGTTAGATTTCTAGGTCTAACTTTTGGGGGTCGGCTCAGTTCCCATTTTTCTCTGGTGTTTTGATATTCCTAATTTAAAAATAAAATACTGTAATTTAAAGCTGCCGCAAAAGTAACCCAAAGAATATAAGGAATCATCAACCAGCCACGCGTTATTAATTTATAACGCAAGTAGTCCCACTGTTGAACTATTAATAATAGCCATAACAATGAGATATCAATCACAGATAATAAATTATTTTGTAAAGAAAAAAAGAAAAATGTCCAGAAAAAGTTTGCAATAAATTGTAAAATAAATAGCGTAATCATCCGTTTTTTCTGTTGTTTATTTGGATGAACTAAGATGAAATAAAAAGTAATGCCCATAAAAATATACAACACCAACCACACTGGTCCAAATAACCAGCCTGGCGGAGCAAAACTTGGTAATCTCAACGCTTGATAATATTCTCTCGCATTTACTGAAAATAAGCCCGACAAGAGCCCTAGTCCGGTAATTCCTACAATACTTATCCATAAACGCTTATCTTTCACTCGGTTCATGTTTTTTGCCCCTTTCTATTTCTCTTCTTTACTGTAGCATGGTTGCGAATAATCTACCATTAATACACTTAACAAAAAAAGACCGTTCTTTTAAGAAACAGTCTTTTGCTGTAACCTCACAGAAGCTATCAGCATGAGGTTACACTTTTTTTAATTTTTATAGGTCAATATCAATTGGTTCATCTCGTTCAAGAATTGCTTCAATACTATCTTTCATTAAATGAATGATTTGTTCTTCTGAAGGATGGATAATTCCAGAAGTCATCAATGCAGCCACACCAGTAGCGACCACCCATGTTCCCATGTGTAAAGAGTCGATTTGAACATCGTTTAAATTAGCATACTCAGGATCAGCTTTTACCGCTTCAGTAAAATAGTGATAAGAGAATTCTTGCATTTTTTTGCCGCCACCATATTCTTCTAAATAAAGCGCACGGTATAACTTACTTTCACTTGTCGCAAAATGAATATAGTTTAAAGCCAAATCAACAATTGTATTCCCAGTATGTTTTACTGGAAAGACTTCTTTCGCTAAGTATTTATGAATTTTTTGGAATAAAGCATCGCGTAAATCATCCATGTTTTTAAATTCCAAATAAATCGGTTGGGTGGAACATTTCATTTTATTAGCAATATTACGTGCAGTGAACTTCGAAAATCCTTCAGTGGCGACTACTTCATAGGCAGCTGTTAAAATCTGCTCTTTCGTAATGGTTTTTTTTCTTGCCATAATTCCCTATCCCCTTTATTCATTCATATACAACGCTTCCAAATAAATGCTTATGGTTATTGTAACACGATTTTTCTATTATGCAAAATTAGAACAACTCTTTGTACAAAAGTTCACTGAGCGGGAGCACGACAACTTTTACCCCAACTTAAAATAACAGTTGATAAAGGCTTTATTTCGTTGAGTTCCCTGCTCTTCCGTGTTATGATATGAGCAGTCATTACCCATCAAAATGAAGGAGGAATCACGAATGACCTTAGAGAATTTTAATGAAAATCTAAAGAAATATGCACGTTTAATTGCTGAAACGGGTGTCAATGTTCAGGACAATCATACGGTTGTTTTACAAATCAGTGTCGATCAAGCGCCCCTTGCCCGCTTAATTACGGAAGAAGCTTATCGCTTAGGCGCGGCCGAAGTAATTGTTCAATGGAGCGACGAAACCATTCAACGTGAATTTTTAGCCCATGCTGCAACTGATCGTATTGAAAATGTTCCTCAATATAAAATTGATCAAACCGATGATTGGATTGCCAAAGGCGCAAGCCGAATTAGCGTGGTTTCTTCTAATCCTGATGCATTAGCTGGCGTGGATGCACAACGTGTAGCAGCTTTCCAAACGGCTAATGGGAAAGCATTGGTCAACCTACGAAAAGCAACGCAAGCCAACAAAGTAAGTTGGACTGTTGTAGCTGCTGCTAGTGAAGGCTGGGCAGCTAAAGTCTTTCCAGAATTAGCAACAAGTGAAGAACAAGTTGATGCACTTTGGAATGAAATTTTCAAAACAACACGAATTTATGAAGAAAACCCAGTCATTGCTTGGGATATCCATGATAAAAAATTACAAGAAAAAGCGGCTGAATTAAACGAACAACAATTTACTGCTTTACACTACACAGCTCCTGGGACAGATTTAACGATTGGTTTGCCTAAAAACCATTTATGGGAAGGCGCTGGTAGTTATAACGCGCGTGGAGAAGAATTCATGGCTAATATGCCAACAGAAGAAGTTTTCACCGCTCCAGATAGTCGCCGCGTTGATGGTTATGTCTCTAGTACAAAACCACTAAGTTATGCTGGCACAATCATTTCGGGAATGAAATTTACATTTAAAGATGGAAAAGTTGTTGACTTCTCAGCTGAACAAGGCGAAGAAGCATTGAAAAATCTCTTAGCTATTGATGAAGGTGCCAAACACTTAGGAGAAGTTGCTTTAGTACCAGACCCTTCACCAATTTCACAATCCGGTTTGATTTTTTATAATACATTGTTCGATGAAAACGCCTCTAATCATTTAGCCTTTGGTTCGGCCTATGCCTTCAACTTACAAGGCGGCACGGAGATGAGCGAAGAAGAATTAGCTGAAGCTGGTTTAAATCGTAGCCAAACACATGTGGACTTTATGGTAGGATCTGACAAAATGAATATTGACGGCATTAAGGAAGACGGGACGATTGTTCCAGTTTTTAGAAATGGCGATTGGGCATAGTCCTACCAAATGTTGAAACCAAAGTTTTTAGCTCCAAAAAATAAGAAGAAACTGCTTTTATTCAGTAGGTTCTTTTAAAATTTAGAAAGTGAGGCCTAAGTTGCAGCGATTTAGGCCTCACTTTCTTATGCTAAAAAATCAATTGCATTCGAAGGACCTTTAACGTTATAATCAAATTGAAAGCGGATTCTTTTACACGATATAAGTTTACTTTTAAATAAAAGAATTTTTTTCAAAAAAGTAGAATTGGAGAATTAACATGGGATTATTTGATGGATTATTAGGGAATGCAACACAAAATAACAATGAAACAGCTGAAAAAGAATTACGGGATGTTTTAATCCCTAACGAAAAAGTAGATATGGCCTTCACTTTAGTAAGAGATTTAATTGTCTTTACAGATAAACGCTTAATTTTAGTCGATAAACAAGGAATTACAGGTAAAAAAGTTGATTATAAATCGATTCCCTACAAATCTATTTCACGCTTTTCTGTTGAAACTAGTGGACATTTCGACCTAGATGCAGAACTAAAGATATGGATTTCAAGTGCTGAGTTACCTTCAGTAAGTCTTCAATTTAGAAAAGATAAAGATATTGTTGCTATTCAACAAGCTTTAGCAGCTGCTGTATTATCTTGAATCCACAAAAAAAGACAGGAAAGCGACCAACTTTCCTGTCTTTTTAATTTTAGATAAAATAAAAAAGGCTTCTCAGCCTTGATACGTTCCTTATTCAATCAGACACATGGCGGCACTTGCTTAGTGCTGCTTCCTTCCGGATCTGACACAATTCACTAGCCCGCCATTGTCCTAGCCTTTCGGCAAAACCTAGTATAACGTATTTTTATTCTTTTGACTAGTCTTTCTTTTGATTTTTTAAAAGTTTCTCTTCTTTTTTCTTTGCCCGTAACCTTTTAAAGAACTGAACTAGCAATAAGCGACACTCTTCTTCTAAAACGCCTGCTTCGACATAGGCCACATGATTGAAGCGTTCATCTTCTAATAAATTCATCAAAGTCCCAGCAGTGCCTGCTTTAGGATCAGTTGCGCCATAATAAACTTCTGGAATTCGTGCTAAAAGCATCGCCCCACTACACATTGGACAAGGCTCTAAAGTTACAAATAATTGGGTTTCTTCTAGACGCCAATTTTCTATCCCGCGACACGCTTCTTGGATTGCATACATTTCTGCATGCGCCGTTGCTTCTTGCCGTGCTTCTCTCAGATTATGCCCGCGGCCAATAATTTCCCCTTGACGAACTATCACAGCTCCAATAGGCACCTCAGCCAAACCTTCTGCTTTTTTCGCTTCTGCAATGGCTTCTCGCATAAAAAATTCTTTTTCTTCTTGTGTTAACGTTGTTTCTTTTTTTCCCAATTAATTTCCACCTTTCGGCTTTTTCCCACTAAACTTCTGTCTTGCTTCATGGTACAATAAATCAGTGAGGTGTGTCTATGATTATTGAAAATTTATCTCAGCTTTATCCCAAAGGCTATTTATCAAAAACAATTGGTTCCGAAGCCACCTATTCAATTCCTGTTGACGACCAATTTTTCATTGTGAATAAAGCTTTCTTAAGCATTAAAGAACAGCATTTGTTGGAAGCGCTTTTTCCAATTTCTGAAAACCCAACAATTACTGGTAACCATCCTTGGTTCAGTTACTTATTTCAACAGGCAAAATTACCTGCCGAAGGGACCTTTCGTATGTTGCAAATTCAAACGAATGTCACAAAAGAATTACAAGCTGAATGGCAATTTAATTTAACAAAGATGTTTCCAGATACAGTTGATTGTTTCAGTCCAAGTAATAATATGTATATTTTAGTTGAAGAACAGTCAAAAAATACCTTTCAACAAGAAGAAATTCAAGGGATCTTTTTAACATTAGATACAGACTTTGATTGCACTAGTGCTGTATTTGTTGGCAATTTTTATTCCTCTGAAGACATTCTCCGGCGTTGTTTCCATGAAGAACAACGTATTTTTTCAGAAGAACTTAATTCCTCTAGTCGGACGACTGTTTTTAGTTTAACTGATGTTGCCCTCCACTATTTTACCAAGGAAGCCATGAGCCAAAATGTACTTGTTGAGTATTATCGTCGTTTATTAAATAAAGACACCGATATTCAGCCAATCATCAGCGCTTTGTGGAAAAATCAAGGCAATATCAGCTCCACTGCAAAAGATTTATTTATGCATCGAAATACTTTACACTATCGGTTGGAAAAGTTTTTTGAACAAACTGGCTTATCTTTAAAAAAAATGGATGATTTAATCTTTTGTTATTTGTTATTAAGAAAGTAGTACGTCCATTTTGTACTCGTATGTTTTTTATTCCCAATTAGAAAGTAGGCGTTCCAATGAAAATTACCGCATATGTCGCTAGTGCATTTAGTAAAAACCACGAAGGTGGCAACAAAGCAGGCGTTGTTTTTATGACACAGCCCTTAACGAGAACCCAAAAAATGGCCATCGCCAAAGAACTAGGATTTGCAGAAACTGCTTTTATTTCAGACTCAAAGATTGCTGATTTCCGCCTTGAATATTTTACGCCAAAAGAAGAAGTCGACTTATGTGGCCACGCGACAATTGGCGCTTTCACCATTATGAAGCACTTAAATAAATTATTGCAAACAGCATATACAATCGAAACGAACAGCGGTTTGCTCGCAATCACGGCGAACGATGAACAACTATTTATGGAACAAACTGTCCCAACTTTTTATGATACGCTCACTTTAGAAGAATTGAGCGGCTGCTTTGATTTAAACGCAGTGGCAACAGCTTTTCCTATCCAGATTGTGTCAACGGGTCTAAAAGATATTTTGGTTCCCATTAAAAATGCGCAATTATTACAGGATTTACAACCAAACTTTGAAAAAATTAAGTTACTTAGTCAAAAGTATGGAGTTATTGGGATGCATCTTTTTGCTTTGTCTGAAGAAAATATCATTTGTAGGAATTTTGCACCCCTTTATGACATCGATGAAGAAGCTGCTACTGGTACATCAAACGGTGCGTTAGCTTGTTATCTGCGCCATCACCAAATTTTACAAAAAACCAATTACACTTTTGCCCAAGGTTATACCTTAAACGCTCCTTCAGAAGTCTTAGTGCGTTTGAACACTACACCTCAAAAGACAATTGATCAAGTTCTAGTTGGTGGCAGAGGCTATTATGTTGAAACAAAAGAATTATTTTTATAAAAAAAAGATGGCCTAGGCCATCTTTTTTACTTCATTGCATCTTCAATAAATGTGAAAAAGCGTTCTTTTAAAGAATCTGTATTGTCTTTAACTTTTTCGCCATATTCAGCTAATTTTGAACCGCCATCTTTCACACGATCAACAACATTTAAAACAGAATCTAATTCATCATCGGATAAATCATCGACAATCGATAATAATTTTTGGTTTCCATCAAATTTATCGTCTACAAACTTTTTAACTTTATAACGATTGGAAACATGAGATACCTTCTTAATAATTTTTTCAGAAGCGATGACTGCAACAGAGACACTTGCAACTGCAGCAATGCTTAAACCGATACCAATTTTTGTTGATGCTTTCATTTCCTTCAGCTCCTCTGTTATTTTCTATTTTAATCATAACATATTATTACTTTTATGCGTAATAGAAAGACCTTTGCTGGCACTTAGTCTCGGCGGTTGTTGCCACCAAATAAAATAACCAAACGTAAAAGTTGTAAAAAGGTCGAAAGCGCCGCTGCTACGTAGGTAAGTGCAGCTGCAAAAAGAACTTTTCTGGCCATTGGGACTTCTTCTTCTGTTAATAACCCACCTTCAGAAAGAATACTTAATGCACGTCTAGACGCATTAAACTCCACCGGTAAAGTCACCAATTGAAAAATCAAGGCTAATGAAAAAGCCAAAATTCCAATGTTGATTAATGTTTGATTCCAACTAAATAAAACACCAATCAAAATTAGTGGAAAGGAGATGGTTGAACCGATGTTGGCAACTGGAACAATGGCTGCACGAAGACGTAAAGGCACATAGTTCGTATGATCTTGTACCGCATGTCCGCATTCATGAGCCGCCACGCCAATAGCCGCGACCGATGTCGATTGAGCAGTGGCTTCGGATAGACTCAACATTTTGTTTCCAGAATTATAATTGTCGGTTAAATCACCAGCAATTTGCTGAACTCCGACATCATTAATTTGTTCTTTTTGTAAAATATATTGTGCTGCCTGCGTGCCTGTAACATGTTTACTGCTTCGTACTTGATCATATTTACGAAAGGTACTGTTAACATATGCGGAGGCCGCACCAGAAATCGCAATTCCGATAATTACCAATATATAGGTTGGATCGATTCCAAAATAAAAGGGCATCATTGTCCTCTACCTCCATCTTTTTTTCTTTATTGTAGCATGATAGTGAAAAAAAGGGAGCGACAAACGTTGTCTTTTGTTTAAAAAAATGATGAATTTTTCAAGAAAGTGCCAAAACTAACAAAAGTGTCACTCAATTAACGGAAAAAAATATGGCAAATTTCCCAAAAAAAAGGCATACTATTCCTTGAGGTGAGGAAAATGAAAACATTACTAAAAATATTAATTCCCATAGTCATTTTAGCTGGCGGTAGCTGGGGCGTTTATAATTACTATTACGGCGGAGAAGCCTACTATACACAAATCACAACATCTGGTGAAAAGAAAGATGAAAAATCAGCTTCTGGTGAACCGACGACTTTGTATTACTATCAACAACCTGCGTTTAATAAAAACGGTGAAGAAAAGACCGTTGAATTAAACGAATATCGTGATCAACCTTTGCGTATGAAAGCCTATCTAAAATTGAAAGTCAATCCCCGTAAAGGTGTGATCAGCTGGAATGAAGTGACAGAAAAAGAAGTCCCTGAAAAAGCTTTAGAAAAATTAAAATAAAGAAAAAACCGTTGGTCGCTTGCCAACGGCTTTTTTTCTTTATAATTGATTACTAATTTTTTCGATATTTTTTAGCATGATGGACACTGTGCCATCTGGATTATTAACAAATTCAATTAAATCCCCATTGCGGTAAACATCTAACGGAACAATTAATTCAATACCGTTATCCATTTTTAACTTTTGTTTGCCAAATTTCTTTTCAGAAATTTCGCGAGATTCTCTGACTGGCGGTGTTTTGTCGACAAACTTCGACTCATTCACTTCTTCTTGGTAAGCTAATTTAGCTGATACATTTTCTTTAAATACTTGCTCAGCAATCTGCTCATTGTCAATCGTTCCCGTTTCCTCAATGCTATCATATACCGCTTCTTTTACAGAAGCCATTAGTTCAAACTCATCTTCGTTAAATTTCTTTCCAATGCGTTTGACTGCCTTTTTAATTTCTTTGATATTTTCTTCCATGGAAGGTGCCGCTTGCGTCTCAATCACTTTTTCAGAGAAATACCAGATTTTTTCTCCTGAAAATTCATATCTTTTCTCTAGTAATTCAAACGCTAATGTATCTAAGTCAACTGTAATTCCTTCATCTGGTTTTTGTGATTTTGAAGACAAAATTGCTCGATTGATAATCAGTTTGTTATAAACGGATTCTTCTTCATAGTCGACGTAATGCGTGTAACTTTCTTTATAGTTTAATTTAATCATTGCGACATGTAACACCGTATCTAATTCATATAAAATGAACAAAATATCAGCACTAGGCGCATCTTCGCTTCCTGAATAAACATCATACCAATGTTGGGTAACTTCTTGGCTTTTCTTCACAAAATCACTAGGAATCCCACGTAACGTGTCAACAAAGGAACTATTTTCCGCCAATGTTCCAGTCTTTGTTTGTGCAGTCGAAAGTTTTGAAATTTTTGCAGTTAAATACGTTCGAATATACTCGGTCGTTAAATCTAGTTCCTTTTCAGAGAAAACCGGCGTCCCAGTTTCTCGATCAATAATGTGTAAAATTGCTTTTTTTAAATAAATATCCATTTTTACGCTCTCCTTTTCTCAACCTTTTTAGTCTAACTGAAAGAGAGAAAAAAGCCAATAGTTTCTATAAAAAGAAGAAGAATTCGTAGACAAATATCTACAAATTCTTCTTTACTTCAAAAAGCGATTACCCTTCTTCGCTGTATAACATCCCTGTTGCTTCATCAACTGGATCGACTTTATTAAAGATGCCTTTCTTTCTGAAAATATAAGTTAAGCCCATTGGTACAATAATGGCAATCACCATTGCGCCTAAAAACGGCAAGTAATATTGTGGCACAATAGATAAAATTCCTGGCAAGCCACCGACGCCTATACTTGTCGCACGAACGCCCATTAAAGTGGCAAACATTCCTGCCATTGCTGAACCAATCATGCCCGCAACAAATGGATAAACATATTTTAAGTTGATCCCAAACATCGCTGGTTCAGTCACACCTAGGTAACAAGAAATCATTGCTGGAATCGAAACTTGTTCTTCTTTTTTGTTTCCACGATGCATAAAGATAACTGCTAAAACCGCTGAACCTTGTGCAATATTTGATAGAGCAATCATTGGCCATAAGTTGGTTGACTGAAAGTCAGCAATCAACTGTAAATCAATCGCATTACTCATATGATGCAACCCAGTGATGACTAATGGTGCGTACATAAAGCCAAAGACGGCGCCAAATAACCAATTAAATGTTGACGTTAATCCTGCATTTACGATATCAGAAACCCAACTACCAATCGTCCAACCGATTGGTCCTAAAATGACATGTGCAGCCAATACTGTTGGTACTAAAGCAAACAATGGGACAAAAATCATTGAAATTGCTTGAGGAATCACTTTTCTAAAGAAAATTTCAAGATAGGCAAGCAAGAAGCCGGCTAACATAGCTGGGATAACTTGCGCTTGATAACCAATCATGTTAACTTGAGCAAACCCAAAATCCCAGAAAGGAACTTCTGCTGCTTTAGTCGTCGCAACTGAATAAGCATTCAGAAGTTGTGGTGAGACTAATGTAATCCCTAGGACAATCCCCAAGATTTGTGTGGTTCCCATTTTCTTCGTAATACTCCACGTAATCCCAACTGGCAAGAAGTGGAAAATTGCTTCGCCGATTAACCATAAGAATGAATTGACCCCATTCCAAAATTGAGAAACTTCCACGATTGTTTGACCATCAAGAAAGCCAAATGGAACCCCTTCCAAAATATTGCGGAACCCTAAAATCAATCCCCCGATAACAAGTGCAGGAATTAATGGTGTAAAAATCTCAGCTAAAACAGAAACAACTCGTTGAACAGGACTCAAATTACTTTTGGCAGCTGCTTTCCCTTCTTCTTTTGAAACCCCTTCTAAACCGGAAATTGCAGAAAAATCATTATAAAATTGTGGGACTTCATTCCCAATAATTACTTGAAACTGTCCAGCATTTGTAAAGGTTCCTTTTACAGAAGGAATATCTTCAATCACAGGTACATCCGCTTTTTTTGGATCTTTTAATACAAAACGCATTCGAGTTGCACAATGAGAAACAGCTGAAATATTTTCTTTGCCTCCTACTGCTTTCAACAACTGCTGTGCATCGCTTTGAAACTTACCCATTTTACATTCTCCTCTCAAACTTGTATATACAATTAAGTTGTATATACATCATACTTGATTATTCTTTTTTTGGCAAGCGCTTTCTTTCAAAAAAAGAATTTTATTTTTTTACAAATCCCTTGTCTTTTCTTAAAGAGTCAAACAGAACGCTTTTTTAGCTGCTTCTTTATTGCTATACTACAGAGGGAAAAAACGAAAAGGAGTATGAAAAATGTTTTTTAAAGAAATTCATCATGTGGCAATCAATGCCTCAAATTATCAAGCAACTAAAAATTTTTATGTCGAAAAGTTGGGCTTTGAAGTTCTTCGCGAAAATCATCGTCCCGAAAAAAATGATATTAAATTAGATTTAAAATTAGGCAGCCAAGAATTAGAAATTTTCATTTCTGATCAATTTCCCGCTCGCCCCTCTTATCCTGAAGCTTTAGGATTACGTCATTTAGCTTTTAAAGTTGAACATATTGAAGAAGTGATTGCTTTTTTAAATGAGCAAGGAATTGAAACAGAACCGCTACGAGTAGATGATTTTACGGGTGAAAAAATGACCTTCTTTTTTGATCCAGATGGACTACCTTTAGAACTTCATGAATAATAAATAAAGGAGAGAAACAAAATGAAAGATACCTTTCGCTTAGAAAACCAGACGATTTATTTTGGTACAGAACGAGCAATTTCAGCCAGCCCTCAAACGATTTGGCGCTACCTGACTGAGACAGACAAGCTAAAACAATGGTTTCCAGAATTAGAAATTGGTGAATTAGGTGTTAACGGGTTTTGGCGGTTTATTCTGCCCGATTTTGAAGAAACGATGCCTTTCACTGACTACGCAGAGGAAAAATATCTGGGCGTGACTTGGGATACTGGTATCATCTATTTTGACTTAAAAGAACAAGCGCCTCATCAGACCCTGTTAGTCTTTTCAGAATCTCTCCCAGAAAATTTTACAACACCTCGCCATAAAGATATCGCTGGTTGGTCAATTGTTCTCAACCGCTTGAAGCAAGTAGTTGAAACTCCTGATGCAGCACCAGAAAAAATAGATTTTCCGCAAATAGAAAATCATTACTTAGAAAAATTAACGAATTTAGAAAATTAAAAAGTGTGGCACAACGGGTAAATAACCCTCTGTGCCACACTTTTTAAAAACGCAAGATACGCTGATAAACAAATAAACCTAAATCAATTAAGCAAACAACAAAAATTGCCAATAATACAAAAGAGACCCGCAACTCTGCGGCGTACATCCCTCGTAAACTAATTGTTGCCAAACATAACCCAAAAATCGTTGCCATTGTCACTTGTAACACGGTTCCTGGTTTTAGGGCATAAACAAAAATGCCAATCAAACTAGAAACAACGAGGTGTGTCAATGGCAATTGAAGCCAATTGACAACAAACAGACTGAGGAAACATCCTAAAAGAGTCCCCCAAAAACGTGTCTTAATACGCGTGTTCATTTCTGCCTTCACTGGATGCAAGAGTAGAAAAACATTCATCGGAATCCAAATTATTTTAATGCCTCCTACACTCCACATTAAAATAAAACTCAGCGTAATGGTGAAACTCATACGAATAGCTAAACGAAATCGTTGCACCTTTTCGTCAGGACTTTCTAAAAATTGTTTGAAACTTGTGATCCCAAAAAAAGTCTGTTGTAAGTCGTGCCAGAAATTAATAACCGCCAATTTTTGTTGCTTCATATTTAATTGAATGCTTTTAAAAAAGCGAACATGGCCTCTACTCTTTAAGCTGGTTAGCTGACTTAATCCTGTTTGCCACCAAGCGTTTAGTGTTAAAGCCAATAAAAAAAGACCGATTAAAAAGGCCACAACTTGAGATTGCATCAAAAATGTATTTCCTTTAACCTGGATTAACTGACAAAACGTAAACATCATCAAATAACTATGATACCGCATCGGTGTCGCAGATGAATAAAATAAATAAACAATTAAAAATGTCACACTACTATTTAAAATAATAGACCAGCTAAAGGAACTACTAGCTATAAATGCTAAAAAACTGATCACAAATTGCCTGATACTCATTTTGGGCAGCGCTACAAACGAATAATCTTTTTTATAGTTAATTTTAAACATAATAGTAAATACAGGCACCATAATTAAATAGCTTGGGGAAAATAAAAAATCCAATGTATAAAAACTAACCAAAAAAAAGGCGATGACTGGGAAAATGGCCCAAACATACGCAAAAAATTGCTGACTTTTTGTACTAAAAAAATAAATAACAATCACTCCAATATCGATTCCTTATCCATTGTAACATGCTTGTCAATTCCCTCCTCAAATTGAATATACCAATTCGTTAAAAATAAATAAAAAAGCAAATAAATACGCTTTCATTTCTTGTTTTTTGTGCTATAATCAGCCTATATGATATATCATTTAAAACAAAGGAGCTACTTTCATGAATATTCAAGCGATTGATACGCGACACGGAACTGCCAACCAACATAGTTTTTCAAACGGAAATTGTCTACCCTATACTGGCGTGCCATTTGGGATGAACTTTTACGCCCCGCAAACAACTGACCAAAAAGGCAGCTGGTGGTTTCATCCAGAAGATCGAACATTTCAAGGCTATCGAGTAACGCATCAACCAAGTCCTTGGATGGGTGATTTTAGTCATTTATTAATGACCCCTGTCAGTGGTTCATTGTCGGAACTTTCTTTATTCCATGCCCAAAGTTCTTATCGTCCAGAAGAAAGCCTTTTTTCTCCTGTTGAAATTAACTTAACTCAATTACGCTATCAAATAACTTCTCAATTAATTCCAAGCATGTATGGGGGTATCTTAACCATTGATTATCAACAAAAAGATAATCACTTACTACTAACTCTGCCTGGACGTTATCAAGTAAAACAATTAGATGACCATCAAGTGGCTGTAAAAGTCATCAACTATTCTGGTTGTGAAGATCCAGATTTTAGTTTTTATTTTGTGCTTCATTTTGAACAGCCTTTAACCAAATGGTTTGCCCCTTCTTCAGGTGAAGATGGCAAAATCCTTCTTTCTTTTGGAAATATTGCTCAACAAGTTGTTCATTTTAGTAGTTCATTTATTTCTGAAAAACAAGCGCAGTTAAATTTAGCGCGAGAAATCTCTTTGCGTTCTACTGAGATGCTGCAACAAGGAATCGCAGATTGGCATAATTATTTCGATCGCCTTAAAGTAACGCATGAAAACCCTGAACATACTAAAACGTTTTATCATACACTGTATCGAACATTCCTATTTCCGCAAACCTTTTATGAATTGGACGAAAATCAGCAGCCGATTCATTATGATACGTTCTCGCAAACGGTTCGTCCTGGTGTACTATATACCAATAATGGCTTTTGGGATACTTATAAAACGGTCTACCCATTGTTCTCGCTAATTGCTCAAGAAAAATACGAAGAGATGCTAGAAGGCTTTTTAAATAGTTACAACGAAACAGGTTTCTTGCCAAAATGGTTATCGCCAGATGAGCGTGGTTTAATGCCCGGCACCTTGATTGACGCTGTCATTGCTGATGCCGCCGTGAAAAAGATTCGTCCTGACTTGATGCCTCAGTTCCTAGAAGCGATGAAAAAAGGCGCCACACAACAAAGCGAACGAGAAAATTATGGACGTCAAGGAACTCTGGATTATCTAAAATATGGCTATGTTCCTTCAACCTATCATGAATCTGTCAATCATACCTTAGACTATGCGTACAGCGATTTCTGTATTTCGCAAGTTGCAAAAACATTGAATGATTCAGAGACCGCAACGTTTTATCGTCAACAAGCCTTGAATTATCAACAACTTTTTAATCCTGAAACTGGCTTTATGCAAGCAAAGGATACTGAAGGCAATTTCCGTCCTGACTTTTTAGATATTCGTTGGGGCAAAGATTACGCCGAAGGAAGTGCTTGGCAATCAAGTTTTGCGGTTTATCAAGATTTTGCAGGTTTGATTAAGCTATATGGTAGCGAGTTAGCTTTCGAAAAAAAATTAATTCAGCTCTGCAATCAAGCGCCTAACTTTAACGTTGAAGGCTATGGTTTTGAAATTCATGAAATGAGTGAAATGGCGGCAATTGATTTTGGTCAATTAGCCATCTCAAATCAACCAAGTTTCCATTATCCGTTTCTATTCAGCTACATCGGCAAACCAGAGATGGCTCAACCACTTTTAAAACAACTAATGCAAACATTTGATGCTTCACCAACTGGCTATCCAGGTGATGAAGACAATGGTAGCATGTCTGCTTGGTATATTTTTAATAGCTTAGGCTTTTATCCCGTCACACCAGGAACTGGTGAATATGTAATCGGGATGCCTTTAGTCCAGACGGCGGAAGTAAAACTATCAAATGGTAAACAATTAACCATTCAAACATCACCAAACAAAGTCCAACAACAATTTATTCATGAAATTCAGTTAAACCAAGAAAAACATACTGCGCCTTATTTTACTCATCAAGAACTATTAAACGGCGGGACTTTAGATTATCAATTAGGGATTGTCCCGAATCCACAAAACACAGCAGAACGACCGTTTTCATTAAGTACAGAAAAATAATAAAAAGAAAGATGTTCATAAAAATTGAACATCTTTCTTTTTATTCTTCGACACCTGCGTAATTTGATTGGTATTGCTCTCGAAATTCTTTTGGGGTAATTCCATTTAATTTTTTAAACATTTTTGAAAAATAGTTGGTATTGTTAAATCCTACTTTTTCTGAAATTTCGTTGATTGTATCATCCGTGTACAATAATAATTTCTGGGCATGCTTGGTACGCACTTGATTCAAATATTGAGAAAAACTCCGCTTGGTTTCTTTTTTGAAAATTTGGCCTAAATAACTAGGATTCAAATGAAGCTCATCCGCCACCGTTTTTAAGTTTAATTCTTCTAAATAGCCTTGTTCAATTCTTTCTACAGCTTGGCTAACACTTTCTGAATATTTTTTTATTTTAGGTTTATTTTTCACTTCTGCCAAGACTTGCTGCATTAACGCATACAATGTATTAAGATTGTTGCTAGCTCGAATTTCTTCCACGATTTTTTCATAGTTTTCTTCTAACACAGTTGGATACTGACGGGAAATATCTGAAAAAAGTAAAAAGACTACATAGCGTACATATTCTGGCGTAGCGTGTTGTTGACTTAACTGATTGAAAATGGCATCTAATTCCCGTTGAATGGTCTGCATATCCCCAATCATCAAGGCTTGGTTAAACGCTAGAAAAGTAAAATCTTCTGCCGAACGATTCATTTGTTCTTTTTGATTATTTGGCAGAAATTCTTGATAGAACGTTTCAATTGCTTGCAACTGTTTTACTTTCTCATAACTTTCATAAACCGTTTCCCATTCATTGACAGATTCCCCTACAAAAATCTGACCTTGACCAGCTAGAATCGCTTCAATTTCACGAATAAATAAGAACGCTTCTTGTCTAGCCCCTTTATAGATAAGTAACAATTGGTGGTACGTACTCATCCAACTTTCAATGAATAACAGTTGACCTTTTTTCATAAATAGTTCCTTGATTGTTTCTAAAAATGGCATCTCAGCTTCAACCAATAAAACGGTAAAATCACCTGGTTTTATAGTCGTAAATTGCTGCATTAACTCTTCGTATTCCCCTTCGCTGATTTCATCATTAAGCCAACGCATCAAGCCATTTTCTAGATATAGACGCACGCGGGCATGGGATTTTTTTTGTTGGTCCAATTCTGTTTTAATTCTCTGGATATTGGCTAATAGTTCTTGCTTATTGACTGGTTTCAAAAGATAATCTTGGACCTGCAAAGCCATGCCTTTTTTGACGTAATCAAACTCTTGATAACCTGATAAAATTAAACTAATAAATTGATGTCCTTTTTTCTTTGCTTGCTCAATTAATTCGATCCCACTCATTTCCGGCATCGTAATATCTGTTAATAAAACATCAATGGATTCTGTTTCTAAAAAAGCCAATGCTTCTTGCGCACTACGCGCTGTTTTAACAATTTCAAAGCCTAACTCTTGCCAAGGAATAATCCATTTTAAGCCTTCTAAAATCATATATTCATCATCAACAAACATCACTCGATACATCTTTTCACCCCTTATGCTACAAACGAAAGACGAATTGTCGTCCCTTCTCCTTCTTTCCCTTCAATGGTTAAACCATAACTCTCCCCAAAAAAGCGTTGTAAACGTTCATGAACATTTCTTAATCCAATGGATTGTTCCGTTTCTATTTCTGTTTGATTTAAACGTTCGCGAATTTCCTCTAACCGATTGGCGGTGATTCCTTTTCCATTATCCACAACAGCCACAATAATTTTTTCGCCTTCTCGGTAGGCGTGGACCTTAATAGCATTGTCTTGTCGTTGATAGTCAATACCATGCACAAAATAATTTTCGACAAGCGGCTGAATGATAAACTTAGGAATTTCAACATCAGCAATTGTTTCTTCTATTTCGAACTTATAGGCAAATTGATCGGGATAACGCATTTGATACAAATACACATATTTTTCGCAAAATGAGATTTCCTCTGCCAAGGTCGTGGTTTTTTCTTGGTTAATATTATTCCTAAGTAGCGTTGAAAAAGCATAGACAACATCAGCTAGTTCTTCTTGTTGCCGACTCAAGGCATACATACGAATATATTCCAACGTATTATAAAGAAAATGAGGATTAATTTGCGACTGTAACGCTCTCATGTGGGCATCACGTTGCTTAATTTCTAAAGTATAAATATCGTGAATGTATTGATCTAAACTGTCTACCATAAAATTAATCGCGGAAGCAATATCATTCAACTCTTCCTGAACTTGATTCGTGTCAATTCGTTCTTTTAAATTGCCATCGCCAATGGCTCGTGTCGCTTCTAAAATTAATTGGACTTGTTGAGAATAGCGTTTAAATAGGCGGTTTAAGCCCACTAATAAAATAACAATCAAAAGTAACCCAATCCCTAAAATGGCCGCATAATTCATAAACAATTGTTGAAATAAGACTCGGCGGCTTGTTAATAAGAGAATGGTACTCCGGCCACTGCTTTCTATTTCCGTAATATCGTAGCGATTATGAAAAACTTGTTGAATGTCACTATCGGTGTGCATTCTTTTATCTAGTTGCCGCTCTTCTTCTTTGGTAAATTGTGCTTTTTCAGAAAAAATTTGATTCCCAGTACTATCATAGATAAACGCATTAATACCTGATTTTTTCAATAAGTCTGCTTGGTTGCCTAGCAACTCTTGACTTGAAAACACAGTGTACAACTCTCCCAGCGGTTGTCCTGTATAAGGATCGGAGATAATTCGCATTAGTTGAAAGCCATGTTTTTTAATTGATGACATATCCATTTTTTTCCCATTTGTAGCTGTGCGATTGGCGAACAAAACCTGATCAAATTCATCTAAGCGAATAATCACTTCTTCTAAGTCAGGAAAGGTGCTAAATAATGTACTTAAATTATTTCCAAAGTGGGTACTGACCCGATCTTCCGACCATTGGCTGTAAGTATAGTCAAAATACTCAGGAGGAGAAAGTTCCATATATTTTCGCATGTTTTCAATTTTACTTGCAGAGCCAGCTAATTCATTAATCATATTCGTCGCCGCATTATTTTTATTCGTTACATAGCTGTCAATTTGGGAAACGGCGTTATTTTTTTGTGAATCAATTGATAAGTTAATTGTATAAGTAACATAAACGCACAAAGCAGCCACCGTTAACAAAATAATACTTGTTAACAGTAGACTGTATTTTTGTACTAATCGATTTAATAAATATTTTTTTTTAAACAGTTTTTTGAAGATTCGCTTCATTTTGTTCCAACTTTCCATCAATAAACTGGCGATTTTTACGTGTGACATAGGCGCACCACATCATAATTAAGGCAAACGAAGCAAATAGTAGCAGTCCTTTCATTTTCCAAGTTAAAGCAACGATACTAATTACACCGAATAAGACTTTAAAAAATACACCGAGGTTTAAAAAGATACTGATAAATGAAAGCTTCATTAAATCAATAGTTGAGATAAAATAGCTTCCTTCATATAGTAGCATATAAATGTAAAAAATAACGAGTATTAGGGAAACAAAAAATAAAATAAATGTAATAATTAACCACATTATTCCGGTAAATTGAACGGCTAAATAAATATTATAAAAAACAAATCCTAAAGTGAAGAGAAAAAGTAGAAAATAACAGTTACTTCTTTTAAAATGTGCTTTCCATGATTCAAATGCTCGTTTAACGGTGATTGCTTGATAATTCATGCCCTCTTCCAAAATGAAATCAGTCATCATTTGGAGTGCTGGACCAACACCAAAAATAATCCCTCCAGCTAAACTAAATAAAACAAACAGTAAATTTAGTTTGATTACTGTCCAGGAAAGGTAAAACAACCGCTGAATCCCTGTACTTTCCATCTTCCTCTTCCTTTCTATTATGTAAAAGGCTGAGCCAAAAGCGCTCAGCTAATGCCTCAGCCTCCTGTGATTATTTTTGAGATTGGATATATTCGTCTAATTGTGTTTGCATTTCTTTTTGAACTTTATCCCAGCCAGCTGTTTTTAGGTCATCCATTAATTTTGGAAGTGTTTCTTCTGGATCAACAGTTCCTGTATTTAAGCTTGCTGCGTAGCGGTTCATAACTGTAGCAACGTTAGTGATTTCAGTTTTCACTTTATCATTTACAAAAGTAAAACCAAGAATTGGTGAATCTTTTGCTTCTTCGATGCTCTTATCACGTTCTTTAACCATGTCTTCAGTGACAGATTCTTCTGGCCAAATGATTAAGTTGTTTCCTGTGTTCCAAGCACTCAAATGAGTTGTTGGTGTGTAATCTTTCAATAATTTCACACGATCATCGCCAACTTTTTCATATTGTTTGCCTTCTTCACCATAAACAAGTCCGTTTAGCAATTCTGGATTGCTGTTTAATAAGCCTAGCAATTCAACAGATTTTTCTTTGTTTTTAGACGTATTTGCAACAACATAGTTAGCCATTTGCGCTTGAGCTGTTGTTTTTAATGGTTCTGTTAGTGGACGAGAAACAAGTGGTTTGCCAGCAGCTTGTGTTAAGATTGTATCACCATAATCCATAGGTCCTTGTGTTTCTTGACGCATGAACCAAGTATTGGTATTTAAGTCATATGGTGTTGTACTTGTAGCAGCATCTGTTGGAATCAAGCCATCTTTATACCATTGATGTAAGACTTTTAAATTATTAATCATGTCTTTGTCGGCATATTGGTTAATAATTTTTGGTGAGCCAGTATCAGTTGTTTTCACTGCAAATGGATATTGGTTACCAATAGGGAAGTCATAATTACCTGTTGCAAAGAATGTTTGGCCGATAGCAAAAGCAGCAATATTTGGTTCTTTTTTATGGAATTCTTTTAGAACTTCGGTTGCACTTTCATAACTACCATCGACTTTACTAATATCTAAATTGTATTTATCGACATATTCTTTATTAAAAGTTAAAACTTGTTGACCGTAAGAGTTACCTAAAATTGGGAACGCATACAGTTTTCCATTGATCGTATTTCCTTTAATATAGTTATCTGGTAATTGATCATAGGCTTCTTTGGCATATTTAGGTGCTAAATCAGTTAAATCAGCATAGGCGCCTTTTTGTGCATTCGTTGCATAATTTTGTGCTAATGAAATATCATAGCTTTCACCAGAAGCAACGATTGTTGACATTTTTTGGTCCCAATCGCCCCAACCAACAAATTCCATTTTTAATTTTGCCCCAATTTTTTTCTCGATAATTTTATTCGCATTATCGATTAATTGGTCATAATTATCTGGTTTGTCCCCAACACGATACATTAATAACGTTGGTGTACTATCATCACCTTTTGACGCTGCATCTTTTGAAGATTTACCGCACGCGCTTAGTCCTACAGCTAAAGCTGCTGCGCCAGCTACGGCTAATCCTTTTTGCCATTTTTTCATTCCTTATTTCCTCCTGTACAATTTTATTCTTTCACGCCGCCGATTGTTAAACCACCCACGAAATATTTTTGGAAGAATGGGTAAGTTAACGCAATTGGTAACGTAGATAAGACAACAATCGCCATTCGAGCCGATTCACTTGGTAGAACGCCTAAGCCTTCTTGTGCTGCTGCACCCATATCCGTACTTCTCGATAAGAACTCTAAGTTGTTTTGAATTTTCATCAATAAATACTGTAATGGTACCAAGGTATCTTTTTGAATGTAAAGTAATGCATTGAACCAATCGTTCCAATAACCCAAAGCCGCAAATAAACTAATTGTGGCAATCCCTGGAACGGCTAGCGGTAACACAATGCTGACAAAAATGCGCATTTCACTTGCGCCATCAATACGTGCCGATTCAATAATACTGTCAGGCACGGTTTTCTTGAAAAACGTTCGCATCACTAAAATATTAAATGGTCCTAAAGCTAAAGGCAAAATTAACGCCCAAATTGTATCTTTCAATTGCAATAAGTTTGTCATTACTAAATAGTTCGCAACCATCCCTGGTGAAAATAACATTGTAATTAACGCAAACAATGTAAAGAATTTTTTAAATGGAAAGTTGGAACGAGAAATGACATAGGCATATAATGACGTCATTGTTGCATTGACAATCGTCCCTGTCACCGTAATGAATACCGTTATCCCTAAGGCATGAATAATGCGTTGACTCATTGCCCCTTGGAAAATGTAACGATAGGCCTCCAATGAAAATTCTTTTGGCCAAAACCGGTAGCCGTTTGCTGCTAATGATCCTTCACTTGTCAATGAAATCATAATAACAAAGAAAAACGGAACCACACAGGAAATAGCAAAAATAGCAATGACAATATTGAAAATCAAATTCGCTGTCGGGTTGAAGGATCGAACGTTAACGCTAGTGACTTTTTTCTTTTTCATAATCCTTCCTCCTAAAATAGTGCTGAATCTGGTTCAATTCGACGAACAACTAAATTCGCAATTAATAACAAACATGCCCCAACGACAGATTGATATAACGCTGCAGCTGCCGTCATGCCTACATCACCAGTAGCCGTTAAGCCATTGTAAATATAGGTATCTAACACACTTGTCACGTTGTAAAGCGCACCTGAGTTTCTTGGTACGATGTAGAACAAACCAAAGTCTGCTCTGAAGATACCGCCGATGTTTAAAATTAATAAAACAGACATCATTGGTAAAATTTGTGGAATCGTAACATTTTTTATTTGTTGCCATTTGTTGGCACCATCCACCATCGCTGCTTCATAGTATGTCGGATCAATCCCCATCACAGAAGCATAGTAGATAATACTGTTGTAGCCTAGACTCTTCCAAACATTTAGGAAGACAAAAATTACTGGCCACCAACGTGGATCTGCATACCAGTTAATCATTGTGCCGCCATTACCAGTAATCCATTGATTCAAAATCCCTTTATCTGGACTTAAAAAGGCATAAACAAAATAGTTAATAACCATCCAAGATAAGAAATATGGTAGCAATGACATCGTGTGATAAACTTTAACCAAGCGACGATTTCTTAATTCACTCATAATAATAGCAAAAGCAATCGCGAAGAATAAGTTAAAGGCTAAAAAGACGACATTGTACAAAATGGTGTTTCTAGTAATTAACCAAGCATCTTTTGACGCAAATAAAAATTTAAAGTTTTCAAAACCAACCCAAGGACTTTCTCTTAGACTAGCTAAGAAACCATCTGGTGAAATATGAAAATCTTTAAATGCGACCACATTGGCTAAGACTGGTATATAGAAGAAAAATATAAACCAGATAAATCCTGGTAACGCCATAAGGATTAAGGCCTTATAACGCCATACATTTTGAAAAAACCCGTTTTTCTTCTTCATTCGTTTCGCTCCTTTCATAAATATAATAGCGTTTTCATAATATCTTTTTAAGGAACAAATTATAGGATTTGAGAAACAAATTATAGATTTTGTGTCATTTTAAGGTAAAAATTTACCGAAATGACTGTTCTTTGTGAAAACGTTTATCTAATATTTTTTTTATAACCTCTTAAGAACATTAAAAATAATTGGATAAATTCCACTCATAAAGCGGTTTCACTTGTGCGTATTTGTTGTATAAAAGCTGAGAACTTGTTATTTTCACAAAGGATATTATCTAATTATTTTTGAGGAGGACTATTTTTGAATTTTATCCGTAAAAACACTAGAGCAATTAGTTTAATTGTGGTATATTTTTTCACAGTTTTAATGCAAGCTGGTTCTTTATTATTATTAGCTATTTCACTGTTATTTGATAATAATTTAGTAGAATCATCTTTTGCAAATCTCGTAACAGGTTTAACTATTACTGCTATTGTGGGAATAGTTTTATTTTGGAAAGAAATCGTTGCTGGGTTCGACTATTTTAAAGAAGAGACTCTTTGGCGTATTTTTAGCATTTTCTTATGGGTGGGGCTGATTTTTTTAGTCGATGTTATTATTCAAAAAATCATGAGTAATAATCTAATTGCTAATCAACAAGATGTTCTCTCATTTGGTGCACAAGTCCCATTGCTTGTTACTCTATTTTTCTTAGCAATCGTGGGGCCAATTGCTGAAGAACTAGTTTTTCGGCAAGTATTAATGAATTGTTTATCGGAAACAATTGGTATAGCCTGTGCAACTATGATTTCAATTTTTTTATTCACCTTTATGCACACACAACAGCCCCTTGATTTTCTCATTTATCTGCCAGGAGCTATTTTATTATCTGCAGCTTACTTAAAATCAAATCGTTCGCTTGTATTTGTTATGGCTATTCACATTGTTAATAATATGTTGGGTTTCTTGTTATAAATCAAAAAAGGAACTAGCTTAGCTACATTTGCTATTGCTAGCTCCTTCTTTGTTTCAATTACTTCACTTTTCCCCTAAAATTTCAATCCAACCATAATAATATTCAATATATTGATTTTCCTCTTCTAGTTGTGTCAAGATATGTTCCCCGACAACGATGCCTGTTTCAAATCCTTGTTTTGCTAAACGCTTTTTTACTTCTTCGATATTATTCAAACGGGTATCTTGTGTATTGACTTTTAAAATAAAGCCTTTGTATTGGCTACTTGATTCTTTGAGCCAAATCACTTTATCTAAACTTTTTTTATTCACATGATTTGCCAAACAAATCCCATACGTCAGTTCATTGGATTCACTTAAATCCCCGTAAATACCTAAAGTTGAAATGTGTTCCATGTAAACTTTCATCTCTTCTGGATTCTCAATATCAACAACAACAATTTTATCAAAAGGAATTGGTTCATCTGAAAAAACCAATGTTTCTAAATCAATTAACGCATGTAAATGTAATTTTCTTTTCTTGATTTCTTTGTATTTATGTTGAAGCCTTTTTATTTCTTGCCCCAGTTGTTCTTCTGTTGCTTCCATGGTGGCATAGAGATCGGTAGGTGTCTTTTTATATAAATTCAACATATCTTTGATAGGAATCCCCATTTTTCGATAAAAATCAATATCATATATTTTGAACAAATCTTCTAAATCAAAGGTTCGATATCCGTTTTCTTCATTGCGTGTTGTACTAATCAACCCTTGCTCGTCCCAATAACGAATCGTGGACTTAGGGATATTTAACAACTCAGAAACATCTTTTATTGTGTAATTTTTTTCCATCCTGTTCCCTCCATCAAAAAGTTTAGCATTTCTACTGTTGACATTCAAGTTACTTGAACGTGTACAATGACTCTTTGTAACAGCTAAAACGGTATTGTTTAAGGAGGAAATTTCATGAAATTAATGAAAGAGTTTATTAAAGAAAATAAATGGATTGTTCTTGCGACAACTTTAACCATCTGTTTGCAAATCGCAGGAACCCTTGGCGTCCCTAAATTAGTTGGCAAGTTGATTGATGTGGGCATCGTTAGCGGTGACCAACAAGTAATTAAAACGATTGGCATACAAATGTTTCTTGTGGCATTCATTGGAACAATTGCCGCAATTATTTCTAGCTATTTGTCTGCTTTAGTAGCTGCTAAATTTGGTTTTCAAGTTAGAGGATTGTTCTTTAAAAAATTTCAACAATTCTCGATGAAAAATGTTGATAAGTTTGGTTCAAATTCTTTGCTAACTAGAATGACCAACGATGTAGATAATGTTCAAACAATGATTGTGCTATTTTGCCAATTAATCTTTCCAGCGCCTATTATTAGTTTATTTGCCTTAGTGATGACATTTTCTTATTCAGTTTCACTCGCTTGGGTAACATTGGCTTCCATCGTATTTTACTTAGTCGTTGTTTATTTTTTAATGAAAAAAGGTACCCCTTTATCTTTAAAAATTCAACCAAAAATGGATCGAATTACTACGACTTTACGAGAGTTCTTTACTGGAATTAATATGATTCGTGCGTTCAATAATCAAGACTTTGAAGAGCAGCGAACCAATCAAACATTTAAAAATTATGCTGAACGCATGAGTAAAGTGAATCAAATCTTTGCTTGGATTACTCCCGTTGCCTTTTTATTAATGGGCGTTGTGTACGCCTCTATTTTGTGGTTTGGCGGTAATTTAGTTGCAATAGGCACCCTACAAATTGGCACCGTTACAGCTGTGATTGAATATACCCTTCTAACTTTGGCCTACTTAATGATCGCGGCTATGGTATTAGTTGTCATTCCACGGTCCGTTGCTTCCTTGAATCGCTTGCAAGAAGTTTTGTCAGAAGAAATTGAAATTAGCGATCCTCACACTGAAGCAACCATTGCTTATCATCCTGAGAAAGCCTTGATTTGCTTCGATCACGTCACGTTTCAATACACAGAAACAGCTGATCCTGTTTTAGAAAATGTTAGTTTTGTTATTCCTAAAGGAAAAACAACGGCGATTGTTGGTTCAACTGGCGCTGGTAAAAGTACTTTAGTTAAGTTACTTTTACGAATAAATGAGGTCACAGCCGGCACGATTAGCTATTCTGGCACAGATATCCGCTCATTATCTCAGCAAACGATTCGCCAAGTCATCAGTTATGTGCCACAAAAAGCCTTTCTTTTCAGTGGGACAATCTTATCAAACTTATTAATGGGAAATGCCAAAGCAACTACAGAAGAAATAAGAACGGCACTAGAAATTTCACAATCTTCTGAATTTATCGATTCCTTACCACAAGGGATTGAAAGTTTCGTAGCACAAGGCGGGTCCAACTATTCTGGTGGTCAAAAACAAAGAATGTGTATTGCACGAGCCTTAATCAAACCGGCAGACGTTTATATTTTCGATGACAGCTTTTCCGCATTAGATTACAAAACTGACGCCGCTCTACGTGCCGCTTTACATGCACAAATGTCGGACAAAACTTTACTCATTGTTGCTCAACGGTTAAGTACAATCATGAACGCTGACAATATTATCGTCCTAGATGAAGGAAGGATTGTTGGTCAAGGCACCCACGCTGATTTACTTACCACTAATAGCTATTACCAAGACTTTGCTAAATCGCAAGGTATCTTACCCAAGTAATTAAAGAAAGGATGTGACTGCTTGAAAGAAAGTTTTCTTTTCAAGCCATACAATGAAAAAAACAATGAATCTTCAAAGCTTTAAACGTTTCTGGAAAATGATTAAACCTGAGCATCCAATCTTTTATGGTCTAATGATCTGCAGTTTAATTGGAAACTTATTAATTGTTGCCATGACCTATATTATGGCAATCGGGATTGATAACCTCTTAGAAGCGATCAAGCGTGTCGGGCTCAAAGGTATGACACTTCCTTTAGTTGAAGAAGCGCTCTTAGGTCCCGTCTTACTTTTAATTCTCTTTTCAATCATTAGTAGTATCACTTCTTTTATTCAGGAACGAGCAATGGCTTCTTTAAGCGAACGGGTTACTTTAAGAATTAGAAAAGAAGTGACAAAAAAGTTTAAAACTTTACCAATGGCCTTCTTTGACAATCACCAAGTGGGCGATATCATTAGTCGTTCAACAACTGGCTTAAACCAATTGTCACAAGTTCTTTTAACAGGCATCAACCAATTTTTCACTTCCGTCGTGACTATCCTTTTTGCAGGAATCATGTTGTTCTATATTGATGCAAAATTAACCATTTTAGTGTTGCTGCTAATTGGCGGCAGTACTTTCATGACGACAAAAATTGCGAATAAAAACAAGGTGTTTGCTGATCAAAGTCAAGCTGAATTAGGTCAATTAAATAATAAGATGGAAGAATATTTAGCAGGAAATTTGGTCACAAAAACCTTTAATCAACAGCAAAATGCTGAAAAAACAATTGATGCTGTTAATCAACAACATTATCGTGCCTTTAAAAAAGCACA
The DNA here is from genome assembly GCF_050537975.1 of Enterococcus sp. DIV1090. Taxonomy (NCBI): domain Bacteria; kingdom Bacillati; phylum Bacillota; class Bacilli; order Lactobacillales; family Enterococcaceae; genus Enterococcus; species Enterococcus sp. DIV1090. The sequence goes on from NZ_CP172917.1 coordinate 1,940,540, forward strand.
GTTTCTAAATTTTGCGATTTATCCAGCTATTCGTTTTATTAATCAGTTGGCTTTTATTATCAGTGCTATCTTAGGCGCAATGCTCGTTTTATCTGGTGGTATTACGATTGGTTTCTTGCAAGCGTATTTGCAATATATCAACCAAATTTCTGAGCCGATTTCTACCGCTTCTTATGTCATTAACTCAATTCAAGCAGCGATGGCTTCCATTGATCGGATTTTTGTTATCTTAGATGAAGCTGATGAACAGCCAGAAGCAACTCATTTAGAAACTATTTTTTCTCCTAAAGGAGCCATTGAATTTAAAAATGTTCAATTTGGCTACACACCAGAAAAAATTTTAATGAAGAATGTTGATTTTTCTGTTCAACCGAAAAAAACAGTGGCCATTGTAGGACCCACCGGCGCTGGTAAAACAACATTAGTCAACTTATTAATGCGTTTCTATGAAATAAATCAAGGTGCCATTACTTTTGATGGAATTGATATTACGAAACTTTCTCGACAAAATCTAAGAAATTTATTTGGCATGGTTTTACAAAACACTTGGCTATTTGAAGGAACCGTAGCAGATAATATTGCCTATGGAAAAAAAGATGCTTCTCGTGAAGAAATAATTGAAGCAGCTAAAATTGCTCAATGTGATCATTTTATTCGGACCCTTCCTCAAGGATATGACACAATTATTTCTAGCGAAAATGGTGCATTATCACAAGGGCAACAACAGTTATTAACCATCGCCCGAATCATTTTAGCAAATCCGCCCGTTGTTATTCTCGATGAAGCAACTTCGAGTGTGGACACACGAACAGAAGCCCATATTCAAAAAGCGATGGAAACTGTCACAGAAAATCGAACAAGCTTCGTTATCGCTCATCGATTATCCACAATTGAAAATGCTGATTTAATTTTAGTGATGAAAAATGGCGATATTATTGAAAAAGGAACGCATCAGGAACTATTACAAGCTCCGACTCTTTACGCCAGCTTATATAATAGTCAATTTCAAACCACTTAAAAAGAACTGGAACAAGTCATTCTTCTTTTGACTTGTTCCAGTTCTTTTATTGCTTAGAAATATTGAATTCCCATCGCTTTTTTGACTTCTGTTAAGGTTTGTGCTGCCACTTTTTCAGCAGCAAGACTTCCTTTATGCAACATTTCCATAATCGCTTCTGGATTTTTAGCCAGCTCTTCACGACGTCGACGAATCGGTGCGAGTTCTTCTTCTAGGACATCAATTAAGTAACGTTTAATTTTCACATCTCCTAAACCGCCATGACGATAGTGCTCTTTTAATTCTTCAATATATTCTTTCTCTTTCCCAAAGACATCCAAGTAAGTAAAGACCATATTTCCTTCAACTTGTCCTGGGTCCTCTATACGAATATGATTTGGATCGGTATACATACTCATTACTTTTTTCTGTACCACTTCAGCTGGATCTGAAAGATAAATACCATTGCCTAAAGACTTACTCATTTTTCCGTTGCCATCAATTCCTGGCAAGCGTCCCATGCCTTTTGGTGGTAACACAGCTTCCGGTCTAACTAAAACTTCACCGTACGTCTGATTAAAACTATGCACAATTTCTTGCGCTTGTTCCAACATTGGTTTTTGGTCTTCCCCAACTGGGACTAAGTTCGCTTGAAAGGCAGTAATATCAGCAGCTTGTGAAACGGGATAAATAAAGAATCCTGTCGGAACACCTTCCCCAAATTTTTTTTGCTCAATTTCTGCTTTGACCGTTGGATTCCGACGAACACGTGACGTGGTCACTAAATTTAGATAGTACATTGTTAATTCAGCTAACTGTGGAATTTGCGATTGGATAAAAATTGTTGTTTTCGTAGGGTCTAAACCAACTGCTAAATAGTCCAAAGCAACTTCTAAAACATTGGCTGAAACTTTTTCGGGATTTTTTGCATTATCTGTCAATGCTTGTAAATCTGCAATCATGACAAATAATTGATTTGTAGGGTCTGCTTGCATTTCTACTCGTTTTTTTAAGGAACCTACGTAATGTCCTAGGTGCAATTTACCAGTTGGACGATCACCTGTTAAGATAGTATTCATTGTCTACACACCTTTATCGTTTACTTTCATTTATTATTTTACCTTGTTTTAAAAAGAATGAATAGTAGGCAATAGAATATTTATTGATTCTAGATAATCGAAGAGACTAGAAAGATTGCAAGGTACAGCAATTCTTGTTCCAATCTCTTCAAACAGTTCGTTTATTTTGTGACTTTAATTGAAAATTGTGCAGTCACTACCGGTAAAACTTTGCTTGTTACTTTGATTTGATAATTTCCTGCAGCAGTCGTTGCTTCTGTCCTAATCAGACCGTTTTCATCTACACTTACTGTATTGCCAGCATCTGGTGTAACCAACTCATACGTTACTTGCGAGCTCCAAGCATCCGTTTCTGTGTGCGGCGCTTGACCAATCACTTTAGATTGAATTTGATAATTTTCGCCTGATTTTATAGTGGCTGTTTCTGTAGCAAATTGAATTCTTTCAGGAATCGCATGAGTTTGCACGACTTGGAAGATTTTTCGTTCATCGGGATTCGCAATTCCTATTTTTTCTTCTACTGCAGCAGGGAACTGGTAAGTACCTGGCGGGCTACTTGGCGAATAATTACTAACATCGTCATCCCAAGAAATAACCTTCAATTTCGTTTCGCTACCATCATCTAATTTTGCAATTACTTCAGTTGGCAAATTCAGTTCGCCTCGCGAGGTGCCTGTTAGTCGATCCAGCGTAGGCAATTCCTTGAATCCAACAATATGTTTAGCGGTGACTTTTACATTGGCAATAATTGGCATTGAGACACCTGCTGCTCGTCCTACAACAGTGAATGTTCCTTCTTTTTGATAAGAAGATGCTGGAACTTCTGACCAATTGACAGTCACTTCTCGTTGTGAACCATCCGAATAAAAAATAGTTGTTTTTTCTGGTAGATTAGGGGCTTGACCCGCTTCTGTCGTGACCTCAATCGACTCATGTTTGACTTCGAAAACATTCGATAAAACAATTTTAGGAGCTAAACTATCCTCTGTTAGCTGTTGACCAGTTGGCAAGGTCAATTTGCCTGCTAAAAAGTCTTGATAGGCCTTTTGTGCGCCTTCTTTTGAAAAAGCATCAAACCCAGCATTATCAGAATCATAACCAGGCAAACGACTGTCTGTAATCGCTAATAAGAAACTTAACTTGGCTGGAATTTTCTCACCACTTTGAATTAGCTTCCGTAGATAGTTACTAATATCGATAGAGATTGTATTTTGATTATTCATAATTGAACTATTTGTAAAAGATTGTCGAGCAATAAATTCTTCATTTGGTACATTTAAATTATTTGGGCCATTGTTCCAAGTAATGGTGTTACTCATCCAATTAGTATCTGTTCCATAAACATCTACTTGGAACTGCGTATTTTTCAAACGTTCATCATTTGTATTTCCAGCACCATTCCACGCATCATAACGCATCACATTTAATTCTAAATTGGCACTTTTTAGTGATTGATAGTTCTTCAATTCTTGTGTATCAATTTCAACGTAAATCCGGCGATTATACCCCGCAGAACTAGCATTTTTTAATTTTAATGCGTAATTGCCCGTATAGTTTACTCCATAAGGATATTTATAGGCGTCTCCTGAACTAATGGCAGCAGTACCGCCTGCTATAGCAGAGTATGCTCGGTTACCATCACTCTTTTGAACATAGGCAGTTTGAGCTGTTTTTAGTTTAACGGTATCTTTTCCTTCACCAAGTTCACCCTCAAAAGAGACCTTGGCTGTTACTTTGACAGCATCTATCGGTAAGCCGATAACTGTTGCTGCAACTTCAACTGTGCCTGCTGTATTAATTTTTTCTTGAGGGATTGCTTCCCATTGTAACTTAAATTCTTTTTTGCCTGTCGCAACCACTTCTTCATTAACGACTTCTTCGTACGTTAATTCAACTTGCTCTGGCAAATTAGGATACACACCTGTTGCCGAACTAATTTCTAACACTTGATTTTGATAACGAATACTTTTTTCAATTGTGGATGCTTGTTGCGCACCAATATCTAAAACTTTATTTTTCAAGCTATTTCCAAAGAAGTCTTCGGCCGCACTGTTCACTTCCGACAAGCCTTTACCAATCGCTGGAGAGGTTTCTTTTAACTGGAACATTTGTGCTCGCTGACGTAAGCGTTCTTTAGAAGTAAATTCAACCACATTATCTTTTGTTGGTTTCAATGTCGTAAATTCTTGCTCTGCCAACTCTTTCACTTTTTCAGGGTTATCTGTGATTTCTAATTGTGGTTTTTCAAAAATGTTTCCACTTGATACTAATTTTTCAACAGTTGCACCACTTTTTTCTGTAGCAATTTCTTTTGGCCAAATAACATTATTTTTGAAATATTTTTCTGGATTATCGACCATTTTACGTTCAATTGGTTGTGTCCCATTTGTTGGATAATTAGATAAGAATTTTAATTGTCCGGTACCTTCTTTGTATAAAATATTATTGTAAAAATTGGCTACTGTACCACTGTTGTCAGAACTATTTCCTTCACCAAATAATGATGTTGAAATGCCGTCGCCAACATAAATCGTATTATTGTGGATAGTTGGCATTGCCGCTCCATCATTTTTCACCCAATAATGGAAAATACTTTGTTCTTTATAATTGTAGCCACCAGCTCCGCCTGGATTGTCTTTACCTGTTCCTCGGTTACCACCGCCGTCATTAGCTGAGATATTGTACCGAATAACCGAATTTTTTTGATCAGACATAAGCAATAAAAAGCCGCCAGTATTATGATGTGAATAGTTATATTGATAAATAACATTGTTTGACTGCATGTCCACATCATAAGCTTCGGCATCGTTAAATCCATATTTGATTCCGTATACTTCGTTATATTGGAACAGTCCGTCATCTACAGACATTGCCCAAACGCCCGCGTAATTTTGTGTACCATAATCGGCATTGCACATTCGGACAGCAACATTTCCTTCGACGACACCGCCACTTTTGGATTCTGACAAGACAATTCCGTCGCCAGCAATATCTTCTAAATAGTTATTACGAATCGTAATATTAGAAAACGTTTTGTAGAAAGTGTTGCCTCTTGAGGTATCTGAATCAGCTTTTGTTCGAATTCCTTCAAGTCCCACTCGTTGAATCACATTATTTTCAATCAAAATATCATTAAATCCAGTCGTTGTTCGATGATCATTGGCTGCTGTTACTACATTGCCATTCTCATCAAACCAACTTCCTAAAACAATAATTCCACCTACCGCTTTTAATCGTTTGGTTGCAGTATTCCCACTTAGATTCAAATAATATTCTGTTTGAACATCATGAACATAGTTATTCCTTATCGTGACACTATTGAACGTTCGATTTTGTTCATATCCTAGGACTAATATCCCCGCTCTTTGAGCATCTCCTGGTTTCTTATAGCCTTCGAGATTATCTAGCTCTGGTGTATTTGTCACTTCTAAGTTTGAAATATCCCAATATTCTTGGTTCACTAACTGCACAGCCCCTGAGATTGCACGTTTGAAAGTCCCTGTGCTGTAGGTGCCACCACCGTTAATAATCGGACGCCGTGTTGTTTCAAAAATGGTTTCTCCTTTGTCATTCGTATCATAAAAATCAATGACAATCTTTTGTGCCGCTGTCCCATTCCCTTTTGGATGCAACAATTGGTTATTCCAGGTACTTTGCGCATTCAGCAGAAGATGGTCGCCTGGCTGAAACTCCGTCTGATTCACTTTTTCAAAATCACGCCAAGCACTGGCTGGAGACTGCCCATCATTGGCATTATTTCCTCCTTCCCCATCCACATAGTAGGTCGTCCCATTTTGAGCGACACCTACTGAACGAAAAAGTAACGGTTGATCACTCACTGTTTCCCCATAAGCAGGAAGACTAAATAATTGAAGCTGGGAAAAAACAAGTAAAATAGAAAGGAAGATGGTTACACTTTTAAAATACGCTTTTTTTCTCATTTTCTGCTCCTTAACTGTTTTTATTTTGATAATTTTGAAAAAACTTTTCTCTGTCTTTCTCCAACAAGTCTACTTTGGTTGCTTGTTGATACGTAGCTAATTTCTCTTTGTAGCATGTGTTGATATAGGCATTTTTGCCAAATTGTGGTGCTTCTTCAAACTGTAAAAGTTGCCCTCCTTCCTTATTAAAAATATAAAAGTATTGGTTTTCGTGGTATCCTTTCACCACGGTACCAACAGCTTTTTCACTAAGAATCTCCCCAACAGACAACGAATAAATATCCTCTTTTTGGATTTCTGCACTCTTCAATTGATACGATTCAATAACAAGATTAGGTAATTTATTTTGCCACTCCAATAACGTCTCCTCATAAGATAGATTCGGAGAGATTGCTTCGGCTATTTTTTCTAATTCTGCTTGCTTACCTGAAAAAGTTGGAATTTCAATTGCTTCAACAAAGTAATCGGTCTTTTTATATTTATCATCCAATTGCTCAAAGGCCTGCCGCAATTCTTTTTGCGTTGGCTTTTCTTTCTCCATTAATTTCTCTTTTATTTGGTCCTGTAATTGTTGATCTTTTGCATCTAAAAATTGCCAGAGCGTTAAACTGCTCTTTTGGTCTTGCCATTCTTTTTTTTCTTGCCCAAATGTTTGTGAGTGGGCTATTTCTAACTCCGTTGCCAGCTGTTTAATCATTTTATGTTGTACTAAATCCTCCGTTGCAACCTTCAGTAGTTCCTGAGTGGGTGATTTTCCGTTATACGTTTTGCGCCAGAAATTTTTCCCAAACGAAGTTAAATTATTCTGATCAGAGAATTGCTTCGCTACACGATTCATATTTTTATCGCCATAAACAATTAATTCTTCGACTTGGATTGCTTCGTTATTAATCATACTTTGCTGGCTGGTAGTAAAAATAACGAGCACAAAAATAGCACCTATCAAAAAGCTACTTAAAATAATTATTTTTTTCTTCATTCGTTCGCTCCCTCCACTTTAATAAACAAGGCAAGAACAAAATAAGCAACCCCACCTTCATTCATTTTCCTGAAAATCGAGATTACTTATTATGTAAAAATTATTTATTCTTTTTTTGCTTTTCATGCAATTTCCCAGTATTTAAATAAATAATCCCTAGGAAAAGGACAGGGGTTACAACAAACCCAAACTGTGGCTTCAAAAACATCATTGCAAACATTGAGAATAGTAAAAAAACATTTAGACAGCTGACATACCATTTCCGCAGTCCATAGTAAATTGAAATCCGAAACACATCTTTAAAAGAAGCTTGCGGGTTTCGTACTTGAAAATACCAAGCATTCAGCATAATAGCTAACCCAAAAATTAGCAGAAGGACCATCAATGGAATAAACCATTTACCAATCGTTGTTTTGGCAAAAAAGAATATATCTGTCACACTGATGATGCTACTTCCTAAGCCTAGCAAGCTGATAAGAAAGCCTCTTAACCCAAACTGACGAAACTTTTGGAAAAAAGTTTTAAATGGATCCAGCTCCTTTTCTTCTTTAAAAGTATCGATTAAGCCTAAAAGTGCAATCATCCCTGCCCCTATCGGCAACAACGTTACTACAAAAAGTGGGAGGTTTCGTGGATCAATGTCTAAGCTAATCACCGCTATGAAAAAAGGAATGTTCACTAAGAGAAGCCCTAGATTACCGATAAATAAAATGTAAAGCCAGCGAAAAATTTTCATATAAATATTATTATCAAAGGTTTGCTTAGTAAACATTCAAACTTCCTCCTAATTCTTCATTCCAGATGTAGCAATACCTTCAACAAAGTATTTTTGCATTGCTAAAAAGACAATCCCTACTGGTAAAATAGAAACCACTGATGCGGCCATGATTAAGGCATATTCAGCATCAAATAAACCGACGAACATTTTCAAACCTAACTGAATCGTTTTATTCTCAGTAGAAGATAAATAAATGAAAGGTCCCATATAGTCATTCCATGTATTCACAAAAGTAATAATCGTGAGACTGGCTAAAGCTGGTTTGGTTAATGGTAAAATAATTTTCCAATAAATTCCCCACTCACTTAACCCATCAATCCGCGCACTTTCACATAGTGAATCTGGAATACTACTGTAATATTGTTTCAGTAAAAAGACTCCAAATGCATTAAATGCTTGTAATAAAACAAGTGACCATAACGTGTCAGTCAAACCTAATTGACGCATCATAATAAATTGTGGAATCATATACGATTGCCAAGGAATAGCAATTGTTGCGATGTACGTAATAAAAAGTGTATCTCTTCCTCTAAAATTCATTTTTGAAAAGCCATATGCTGCAAAACTTGAAGTAAATAGTTGAATAATCGTAATCACAATACTTAAAAATAACGTATTTTTAAAGAAAGTTAACAATGGAATGCGTTCCCAAATAACGGAATAGTTTTCTGGATGCCAACTTTTAGGAATCCATTGAATTGGAATGGTGAAAACTTCATTGTTTGTTTTAAATGATGCTGAAACCATCCAAATGAAAGGCACCAAAGTAATTAACGCAAGTAAAGTTAAGAGAATGATTACAAGGATCCCACCAGGTGTGACTTTTTCTGCTTTTTTCGTTTTTGCTTTTCGAGTATTTTCTTTTTTTGAAAAAGTTGCTTCCATCTTTTCTCCTCCTAAACTTTCTCTTGATGTTGATTCCATTTAAATTGAGCCACAGTAATCGCTAGAACGATGATGAATAAGACCATCGCAATGGCTGATGCATAACCAAAATTAAATTTGACAAAGGCTTCATTGTAAATTTCATAAACTAACACATTCGTTGCACGTCCTGGTCCACCACCAGTCATAACTTGAACTAAGTCAAAAACTTTGAAACAGTTAATTACAAGCATGATAGTCACGAAAAAGGTCGTTGGTCGTAATGAAGGTAAGGTAACATTTAAAAATTGATTCCATTTACCCGCGCCATCCATTGACGCTGCTTCATATAATTCTCTTGGCACACTTTGTAAACCAGCTAAATACAAAATCATATAATACCCCATAAAGCGCCACACACTAACGATGATAATTGCTGGTAAAGCCCAAGTAGAACTAGATGTCCAGCCAGGAGGATTTTCAATAAATAATTTCAAAAATTGATTAATTGGTCCCATCGTTGGATGAAATAGCATATTCCAAACGACCGCAATCGCAACTAATGACGTTACATAAGGAAAGAAAAAAGCCGTTCTAAAAAATTTCATCCCTCTAATTTTACGATTCAACAAAATCGCTAGTCCTAATGAGCAAATCAATGTTAACGGAACAACACCAATCGTATAGATAAATGTTTGTTTTAACGAAATCCAAAACGTATCATCATGAATCATTTTGGTGAAATTTTTCATTCCGACAAATTCAGGAGTTGAAAAAGAATCCCAACTCATAAAAGCTAAAATCAGTGAACAGATAACCGGGATTAAAGTGAAGAGGAAAAAGCCAATAAAGTTTGGTGCGATAAAAGATAACGCAGTCCACGTATTTTTTCGTCTCAATTTATTTGCTGTTTTTGTTTTTGAAGTAATTTCCATAATTGTATTCTGTTAAGTGAACTTAACAGGCCCTCCTTCCAAACTCAAGCTACATTCTTTATTTAAAAAAATAAGCTGAAATTCATTGTAGGTTACTCATTTCAGCTTATTTTTTTCATCAATCTTTTGTGTTTTTGCAGGAAATAATAGTTAGTCTATCTCTGCTTTGACACGTTTTTCCATGTTAGCAATACCATCTTTTGGTTTTTCGTCGCCGACCATAATTAAATCATGTTCTTCTTGTAATACTTTATCAATTGCGGCACCGTTTTTATCAGATGGGAATTCTAAATTAATTGTATCTGGGTTAAAGGCTTTTTGTGAGACTTCATCTGAAGGCATTCCTTTTCTTGCAAAGTAGATTTTATCAATTTCATCTGTTTTATAAGAAGGAACCACCCCTACTTCTGCTAAAAGTTTTGCACCTTCTTTACCTGAAGCAAAGTCTAAGAATTTTTGAGCAGCTTTTTGTTTTTTACTGTTTTTATTAATTGCAAAACTTGTCGGTGAGCCAAAGGTAGTTGCTTTACCTTTTTCTTGTTGTGGTATTTCGGCAATCCCCCATTCGACATTTGTTTTGCCATCATCAATGTTGGTTAATAAAGTCCCCATGTACCAGCTACCCATGTACATCATCGCCGCTTTTGAATTTTCAAATTGTGATTGATACGTTACTTTTGTTGATTTTGCTGTTCCAAAATCCATTTGTGATTGATCTTTTTGCATTCTCAATGCGCGATCATAATAAGTTTCCATATAATTGTATTTCGGTTCAATCAAATTGGCATTATTTTGAGCAGCAGCAATCGCTTGAACGGTTGAGCGCCAAGTATGTTGATAGGCACCATATACTTGTTCTTCTGGTTTAGATAATTTTTTCGCTAACGCTTCATATTCGTCCCAAGTTAAGTTATCGGGATAGGCAATTCCGGCTTCATCAAACATTTTTTTATTGTAATACAATACCCAGAAATCTGTACGGTAAGGCTGAGCATAGGTTTTACCATCGATTTCATACATCTCGTAACTTGCTTTGGCAGGTGCGATATCTAAATCTTTAACGTGATCGGTTAAATCCACCAATTGATTGCGTAGCGCGTAATTAGAATATGAAAGTAAGTTTTTCATAGTTAAAATATCTGTCGTATCTCCTGATGAAAGCATCGTTGTTACTTTTGTGTCATAATCATCTGAAGCAATGTCCACCGGTTCAATAGTGATATCAGGATTTTCCGCTTCAAAAGCTCTGAATAATTTCTCAAATTCTGGGGTCGTGTCATAATTCCAAGTAGTTACTGTTAATTTTGTTTTGCCATCTTCACTCTTTTCAGTTGCTTTCTTTTCACTTGAACCACCACATGCTGTTAAAGTTACTGCCGTCACCGCTAACAACGCTGCCGCTGTTAAGCCTTTTTTCCAAAATTTCATTTGTACTACCTCCGCTATTTATTATTTTTTAGGAGTTTTCCTCCATGAATTACCAAAAAGAATACCAGCTTTTCGCCAAACGAGTTAACGCTTCCAAATAAAAGTAGTCGCCCCAAATCATGCATTCATCGACTCCTGTATTTGTTTTTTTATCATAGACACCATGAAGCAATAGGCCGTTCGACTCTGGTCGTAAAACCGTTGTATACTTTTCCGCTAATGCTTGTAATAGTTCTAGCGCAACCTTTTCATAATAGCCATGTCTTTCATCATTTAATGGAAGCTGACGAGATAATTCTAGTAAGCCACATGCAGCAATTGCAGCAGATGAGCTATCACGTTCTTCTTCACTCCCTTCATTGAAAATTAAATCCCAGTAACAGATTTTGTCTTCTGGTAATTCTTGAATAAAGTAATCAGCAACATTTTTGGCTGTTTCCAGAAAACTACTATCTCCTGTATATAAATAACTTAACGTAAAGCCGTAAATTCCCCAGGCTTGGCCGCGAGCCCAACAAGAATCATCTGAATATCCTTGCTGTGTCTTTCCGTACAAGGCTTCGCCTGTTTCCGTATCAAAATAATACGTATGGAACGTGGTGTGATTTTCTCGCACAATATATTTTTGTGTTTGTTTCGCATGATTGTAGGCAGCTTCATAATACTCTTGCTTGCCAGTCATTTTTGCTGCAAAGTATAATAATGGTAAGTTCATTAAACAATCAATAATCATTCTACCTCGTTGCTCTGGATCGTCTAAATTCCCCCAAGCTTGAATAATCTTGGCTTTTGGTGAATAACGTTTCATTAATAAGTCCGCAGCTTGCAAGGCCATTTCTTTTGAGGCCTCATGACCATTGACTTGATAATCGGCAATGGCTGTTAAAATATACAAAAAGCCTATATCATGTGTTTCCAGCTCAATTTGTTCATCCAAGCGATGTTGAAAAGAAGCCATCTGTGTGGTAATCACTTCATCGAACTCTGTTGAATTTGTTAATTCCTTTGCTAAAAATAACATTCCTGGCCAAAAGCTGGCCGTCCAATCAATATTTTCTTCAGGATAATAAATTTGATTTAAACTTGCCGCGGGTGGAACTAATTCTTTAAATGTCTCTAAATTTCCTCGAACTTTGTTTAAAGCAAAACTGATTTGCTTCGGTAACCACTCAATCTGTCCATTTTCTGTCATTGTGTATTTTTCCCCCTAATTCCCCAAAATTACAACTTTTTCTTCAACTAAAAGCTGATTTTCTTTTAACCTAACTTTAACTGGCTCAATTTGCTCATTCGGTAGTACGCCTGTCACCAATGAAATTAAAAGATGTTTCCCTTTCGACAAGTTTGCTTTCAAATATGGCAACTCCGTTAACGGATAAAGTAAATTTGTATTCGGTTCTGTCCGAATAATCGCAGCTTCAGAAAAACCGTTGATATTTTCTACTTTTGACACACCTTTTGCATTTTTTACCTCAGCCATTTGATCAGAAACACAAGTGACCTTTTCATCGAAGAGCGGGATTGAGAAGCCACCTTCATAAGCCACTAATGCACGTTGTGTCTCAATTTCGTGGATCCGTAAATGTTGGCCTTCTAATGGTACAATTGTCGTTTTGATTGCTACATCGGACCAAGGATGCCATTGATGAATGATACGATCATCAAGAATTTCGTACTGATCATCTAATCCTTTCGTGCGGAAATAATGGTCGTCTTCAGCTAAAGCCAAGCAATTATCATAAGCACCTTCGTAATACCAATAATCACTCTTTATAGTACTGAAACCAAAATGGGAAGAATAAACAAATTTACTATATTTATCATGCGCATGAGCTTGATAATTAATAAATTGTCCCGCTGGAAACATTAAACCATGTGTCCCTGCATCATTTACTTGATAGTAGTTCCGACTTTCTGGTGAAGGTAAGTGTTTTTCTGGAAAACTAATAGGCTGTGTTTCTGCTTGCCAATAAGGATGATCTTTTGGAACCGCTAACAAAATAAATGTTTTAAAAGCCCAATAAGGCGAACCAGGACCATTATAGCCTTCGGCAAAGACCATATTTTGATAATCATAACCTACCGACAATAATCCATCTGTTGTAAAAATATCTTTGTTCATCCATTGATGAAGATGTCGGCTGATTAGACCTTTAATCTCACCCCACGGCAATGCTTCAACATCTGCAAAAACTAAGGCACTAAAAAATGACACTTGAGCAAAACGATACGTTAAGCTACGTCCAAAGGGAATCGCTTCTCCTGGCTGAGTAAACCAATACTTAAACTCTTGCGCGAACAAAGTTGCTCGTTCCTTCATAATAGCCACTCTTGCGGTATCTTCCGGGGCAAAACGACAATACAATAAACTATAATAATGAATAGCGAAAGAAACATAATAATCAACTTGTGTCTCGACTCCGTCATAATACCAACCATTACCGACATAAAAACGATCAATTACAGCCAAATCAACAGCGATCTGTTCTTTTGAATACGGCATTTCACAATGTTTCATCGCTAAATTCAGCAACACTCTAAAGAAATGCCAATTATTTGGCGGAATAATGTTTTCATTGGCTTGTATCAGCCAACTGTGTAAATTGTTTTGCTGTTCTTTTGTTAATTGGTCCCACGTTTTTTCTTTGTTTAACAAAAGAAATGTACTTAATGCTGCCATCTCAACAATCAATTGATCATAATCTTTTGTTTTTCCCCAATAAGATGAACTCTCAGGATCGGTTCCTTCGATAATTCCAGTTAGAAAGTCATTCAAATACTCACTTTCATTTTGTGTTACATAAGGACCTAGTCCCCATAATGGTCGTAAAAATGCCTCCGCATCACGTGTCCCTTTAGAATAAACCGTTCCGTGTGTCCCTAAATCCAGATGACCTTGATACTCTCGATCAAAAAACAATTCCAGTGGCGCTAATAAATCTTCAAATCCTTCTGCAACTTCTTCGTATGTTTCAAAAGGATTCTGTCTAATTCGTGGCTGAATCATGATTCTCCTCACTTTCAATTAATGTCCCTTTCAAAAAGCCGTAATATTCTCCGTAAACTGTCACTTCGTCACCAATCTTCAATTTTTTCTTTTGCTCATTAAAAACTTGATATTTACTAGAACCACTTTTCAAAATAAAACGATCACCTTTTTTTATTAAACTGGAACGACTGTCACTCTCAACAATCTCCCCTTTCAAAGAAATATATTCATTTAAACGAACGTCACCATTTTGTAATTCTGTTTCTGAATAAGACTGTGCCGTTTCCTTTAGATTTTGAAGAGATTCTTCATCAAATTCTTTTTCACCGGATTTACAACCTGTTAAAGCAAGTAAAATTAGTAAAAAAAGTGAAAATCTTTTCACTAAACCACCTTCTCCATCGAATTAAAGCGCTTTCTTTGACTTTATAGTATATTTTTTTAGTCAAAAAATCAATAGTTTTTGCTAAAAAAAAGTAAAAAAAGCTTTTTCTTGCTTTTTTTTACTAAAAAGAAATATACTATATGCTATAATAGTACTTGAGAAGGAGGCATTTAGAATGGCAACTATCACAGATATCGCAAAAGTCGCGAATGTTTCAATTTCAACTGTATCGCGAGTTCTGAACTATGATCCAAACTTATCCGTTACAGAGGAAACCAAGCGAAAAATTTTTGAAGCAGCAGAAACCCTGAATTATACGAAATATAAAACTAAAAATAAAAACAAACAGCAGGAGCAACTGACACCTAACCTTTCCGTACAAACAGCTCCGCAAGAGCCTTCGATTGCCGTCGTTCAGTGGCGTTCAGATGACGAAGAACTAACGGATATTTACTATATGTCGATTCGTTTAGGCGCTGAAAAGCGGGCCGAAGAGTTAGGTTACAATATTCTAAAAGTTTCTCAATTGGAACAACATAACCTTCAAGGGATTGATGGCATTTTGGCAATTGGCAAATTCACCCAAAAGACGTTACAAGAGTTGCAGCAACTGCATCCAAACCTTTGTGTAATTGGCAGTAATTTCCCACTGGAAGAATTTGATTCTGTAAATACTGATTTTTATCAAGCAACCGAGATTGCCTTAACCCATCTTTTGGAATTGGGCCACGAAAAAATTGCCTTTATTGGTGCCGAAGAAAGCGAAAATATGTATGGTTTCCGTCGCTATAAAACACCGACAACCAACGCTTATCTTGACATTATGCAGCATTATCACTTGTTTAACGAAGATTATTTTATCTTAAAAGAAAATGGCATGTTGGATGTCAAAACGGGGGAACAATTGACAGAAGAAGCGTTAGAAAAATGGGGAAATGATTTACCTACTGCGATTCTTGCTTATAATGACGCCTTTGCAATCGGTGTGATACATACGTTAGCCGCACACGGTATAAAGGTTCCTGAAGAAATTAGTGTCATGGGGATCAATGATATCTCTATTTCTCAATATGTCTCACCGCCGCTATCCTCTGTCCATGCCTTTACTGAAGAAATGGGCGAGACAGGCATTAATTTATTGCACAAACGAATTCAAATGCCTAGCATTCCTCGTAGAGTCCTGTTAAACACAGAATTGGTTGTCCGCCAATCGACAACTAGCCCACGCCAGAAATAAAAAATAAGGACCGCTCCTATAAAGGAACCGTCCTTATTTTTTATTTGTTTTGACCAAATAATTCAATTTGTGTTAATGCTGGAAATGGTGATGGTTCATCTGCTTGAATTAACTCTGTTAGTATCACCCACTCCGCTGCCCGTTTCGCAAAGGTAAAGCTCTGGCGTTGCTCAGTCTTAACAGTTTTAAAAACTTCATGTGTACCGTCGGAAAATTTTAAAGTCACTTGTTGCCAATAATTATCATGAGGAAAGTCCGCTCGTAATGTTAAGATCACTTTATCCAACAAGACTTCACGCCCAAATTCAATTTTTAATGCGGCATCTAATTGCTGATTAATCCCCCATGATTGATAAGGATACGGCCCATGATAAAGATTAGCAAAGGTACCGTCAATCGCATTGCAAGCAAAAAAAGTGGCATCATTTCGCGTTTCCACGTTGGCAGATGCATGAGGATACGCACCAGTAAAATGTTGTAAATCATGTGGATTTAACGCCCAATTACGATAACTCTTAATTTCTTCTTTAGTGGCAATACGCACACTTATATAAGGTTTCTTGGTTTCAAAACGATACGCTGCTCGCGCTTCGATAACGTTTTCATTTTTTATGATTGGAAACGTCCATTTTTGTTCTGGAACATAAATTAAACTGCTATCAAGCGTAGCATCTAACTTCACCATTAAATAAGTATTGGGCGTATCTAAACAAACTTGAATCACATCGCCGTCTTGTAATTGACAATCCCGAGCAGCTAAACAAACAAAATCTTTTCCTGTAATAGTTAACTCTTTCAAAGAATCTGAATCATCTATCTTAGCTTTTCTAATTTCTTGTTCTTGATTTAAAATCGATAATGAAATACACGTCATATGCTTCCCTCCTAATTTTACCTTTATTATATATTATTTTAGTAAATTAATCTATTTTTTTACTAAAATAATAACTTTAGCTTTATTTCTATAAAAGTATTTGGTACTCACTATAAGACGTAAGATTTTGATTCTGCTCTTTTTGAACACAATAAATATTCACCTGTAAACCTGGCAGATTTTCAGTAACCTCAGAAAGACTCATTACTTGCACCTCCCTTAACGAGAACTTTTAAAATGCAGACTATCTTACATTCTTTTTTTGCTATCCTTACTCGATTTTCTGCTCCTTGCTTTCGTATATACTTAGCTACTTTCTCTTAGCCCTACAAGACTCACATAATAACCTCTTTTATCCAAAATGATCGATTAACATGATCCTATTTTAATTCGCATGATATTTATGAATGATTATTGTCATTGCACGGGCTTAAACGATGGTGACTTATTTTATCTCACATATTTTTTAATATCTTACTTCAACTGACCAAAGTCATAAAAGAATCCAGAGGATCTTTTCCTCTGGATTCAATGTTATTCTATATTTTTTACTAATAGTATCTGATAAAAAGAACAAATTAATTAAGATTTATTTTTGTAATTGTACTTTTCTACAACTATTTATGATAATTTTTTTTTAATTTTCGAAAACGTAAAACAGAAGTGATAAGAGCAACTCCTAAAAATACTATACCTATCCAAATACTTACCAATACAGATTTATCGTTTTCACCAGTTTCAGGTAAATTATGTTTTGCCGTTGAAGTTGTTTCTTTATCTCTAGTTTTATCTTTATTATCTGGTTTTATTTTGGGATTAATTTTGTCTTTCGTATACACATATGTGACTACTTGAGTTTTAACCGTAAATTGACCAATAGGATTACCTTGAACTTCTTTAAATTTATAACCAGAGATTTCTTTTTTCTCTGTTAAGTAGGAACCTCCAATTTTCCCTATTTTCACTACATCATGCGCTATTGCTTGTCCCCTTGTATCCACGTACTTTACTATGATATTGCCGCTGGGAATGGGGTCATGCGTATATACGTAAGTTACGGTTTGAGGTTGACCTGAGAAGTGACCGGATACATTACCTTGTACCTCTTTAAAGGTATAGTCCGAGATTGTTTTCTTCTCTGTTGAGTAGGGATTTCCAATATTTCCTGTTTTCACTACATCATGCGCTATTGTTTTTCCCTTTGTATCCACGTACTTCGCTGTGACATTGCCACCAGGAATTGAATTGTGCGTATATACGTAAGTCACGGTTTGCATTTTTTCTGTAAAATGACCGGATGCATCGCCTTGAACTTCTTTAAACGTATAACCTGAAATGATTTTCTTTTCTGTTGAGTAAGATTCTCCAACATTCCCCTTTTTTACTACATCATAAGAGATTTGTTTGCCCTCTGTGTCCACATACTTGACAGTAATGTTCCCTCCAGGAACTGGAATTTTTTTATAAAGATACGTAATATCAGAGGTATTATCCGTTAAAGTTCCAGAACTTGGCGCAGAATCTTTAGATAATCCTGAAAAGGTGTAACCCTTGATATCTTTTTTCTTAGATGTATAGCTCTCGTCTACAGAATCTTCACCATTTGTATCTTTACCTTTATTTTTTTCTTCAGAGGCAAGTATATTTCCATTAGATGTGGAATCATTAATAGTTTCTTCATAGTGAACTGTTATTTGTGGTATACCATAGATTTGGGCAGTCATTTCAACATTATTACTCAGATTCGCCCCTGAAACCGTTCCTTTTGCATAAGAATAGCTGTGTAGTTTAGCTGTTTCACCTATTTTTGCTTTTCCAATTTTCGCTACCTGAACGGGTATAAAACCTGAAATTGTTGTTTGTGTTTTAAGCTTATCTGCCTTAATTGCAACTGTTCGAATACTTGACCAATCGCTGACTTGCTTTTCGTCTACCCAGTCACTTGTCGTTAAATCAACCGAAGTATTAGATTCATTCTTAGGGAGAGAGTATATTTTTGTTGAATAAACAACGTGTGCACCAGCTCCTAAAAGATTTAAAACAGGACCTGTTAATACCATATCAAATGTATCACCATTCGTTTTTTGAGGCAGAACAGCAAGAGTCTGCGCATTAGTATACTCTTTATTAGAACCGTTAGTAATAGAGAGCATTATTTTACCCGAGTTATCATCATCATTTTTATCGACTCTCAGACCTCTATCAAATCCTGCTTTCCCTGTTGATTCTTTATAATAGTTAGAATCACCTGTTCTATTTCCTGATAATCCTACGGTAGATATAATTGATGATGGAGCCGTAATTGTCCATTTCATACCAGTAGAGCCATCATAAACTTTCCCACCATAAATCGGGTGTAGTTCATCCTTGTTGTTATCCGTTAATTGAGTTACCCAGTGTACTGTCGTTCCTGACATTGGTGCTGCAACATCACTTACTTTCCATGGGAGAGCATCTGGATAAAAGAATGCAGATGACGTACCCATATCCGCAGGGATTATTACACTATCCTTAGAAAAATCTAATTGTGTAAGGTGCTCTCCAGTCGTCGGATCAATCCCTAAATCTGTAATAACAGGATAATATTTATGCTCCTTGTACGTCCAGCCCCATTCCGTAATTTTACTTTGATCTATATCAATCATTCCCTTATCAATGCTACTGATCACTAAGGTTGGCAATTTTACTTTTGCGGTAACTCCAGTCGTTGCGCTTCCAGGAATGATTATTTTCCCATCTACACCGCCATCCATTGTAGTTTCTTTATTGAGTTCCGCCCACTTAGCACCTGTCGTAAAGGTTTGCCCTTGTGTATAGGTTCCGGAAATATCATAATTCACAGTCCCTTTTAAACTAAATTGGGAGGTCGAACTTACACTATCATCAAAGTATTTGAGGTGCCCCGTAACTGACATATCTTTATCTGTGGTTACACTGTGCACATCTAAAATAATAGGTACACTTTCTCCATTATTATAAGTTTTGTCCTCAATCACGGCATTAAGTAGTCTTACTTCAACATTATTCCCTGCCAAAATATTAGCTTGTCCTGCAACACTTACAATGTGTGCACCAGCATCTAATGCTGCAGTTACTTTTGCATCATTAGATGCTAATGTAGAAACAGTATAAGTGGACCCATTATCTAAGACGACTGTAAATGGACCGATAGCATTAAGATTTCCAGAAGTTGTCACAGAACCGTTAGGACCGGTTGCAAAAGAAATATCTGTCAAATTACCACACCATTTAGTAGGAAGAGTGAATTTGTAATCTTTTAACCTGTTCGTTTGGTTTACTGTATCATCTAGAAAATTTACGGATAGATTTGGGGTAGCTAAATTTTTATTGATCGTCGTATCCGATTCTTTTCCTGTAACAAATCCTGTTACCCCAGTACTATTACTGATTGTTTTAGAATAGAAACCTTCATGCTCTGGATCAATTGTAGATTTGTCATATCCTTCTAAGACACCCCCAAACATTGGAGTCATCGTTCCAGGGTTAGCTGCACCAATAACAACATCATCCAAATTACCTAGTAGTATTGGTTCATTACCAACTGAGCCGTCATAATATTGAGGTATCAAGGTCAAGTCTGGAGTAAAATGATAAGTTCCTGAAGCTGTTCCTGTCTTAAAGTAACCATAAAGGTACATAAATGCTTCATTATATGAAAAATACCCTCCCCCTGTAACATTAGATACAATAATATCCCCTCCTGCACCATTAGGCTGAGAAAGTCCATCAGGAATATTGGGAATTGCACTACCGTCGTCTGGGACATTTTCATTTGTATCTCGATAATCCGCTAAATGTCCTCCCACCAATACGAAGCCAGAAGGCACGTGAATGATACCCTTTACTTTGACATGTTGGGCTTGAGTAATTCCCGCACTCGAAGCTGTAAAATCTGGATCAGTTTTTACCCCCAAAACAAAATTATAAATAGAGTTTCCATCTGCCGTATAGACATTATTTGCGACCGCGGTATTATGAGTCCTTGCAGTAGCAATAGACGTTATAGGATTAGTAACTACTATAGAACTATTTAAAGTCTGTCCACCACCTTCTACTGTAATAGGTAATGTTGTACTGCCAGGAGAAAATTGATGATTGTCTCCCTGATCTGACATATAATATGAAATATTGAAAGATTGTACACCTGGCGTTGAAAAAGTATAGGTGAGGTTCGTCCCTCCATTAACCGAAGTTTTGGTTACTGTAGCCCCACTAGGTATATCGTAAGTTTCTATAGTTAAACCACTAGGGACAGTAATTTTAATTTCATCCCCAGTAATAACTGAAGCTGAAACTGAAAATTGCCTCGTACTTGAAGCATTATTTGGCCACCCTACACCATCAGAGGTCAATGTGTAAGCAATCGTATTCTCTACACTTTGAGTACTCGTATCCATATCTAAAGTTAGCCCAGACATTTTTACTGGTTGAATATCCTTCATACTGTTGATACTTTCAGAAGTTTGTTTTGTTGACGTCAAACCTTGGTCCTGTGCTATATCTTCTTTAGAATTTGCTTGAGTGGTATACTGGTCTGTTATATGTTGAGTTCCACTAGTTGTTGAATTTTCTGTTCTATCTGCTGGCGAGTTAGCAATCGCATCTGCAGTTACAACTAAATTAGGTGAACCAAAGAGTACCGTAATTGTCACTATGCTCGATACAAAACATTTTTTACTCGTCTTATACAATCTAAACCTGATATTATTTTTCATATTTATTCCTCTCTTTTTATTTCATTTATTTTTTCTTTGTTATACTCTAATAAAGAATCTCTCTCTTAGAGAATAATAACCGTTCTAATTAACTAGTCTATATCATTAAAACTCTCGAGAAAATTATTTTCATGTCAAAATATTCTCGTTTTATGTTCAAATTAAATTGTCTTATGTAAGGGGGAGGTGTCTTTTTATAAACGAAAAAAGATGTTGGTAAAAATACCAACATCAGACAATATAGAGTTGCTTTAATCCATTATATCGAAAGGATTTTTTACCGTTAAAGCTATCTCTCTCATACGTAGTACACATTCTTTTGTCAAAATCTTTTTTTAGATTCCAACTAACTAAAGTCAATAATCACCAGCGTTCACTTCAACTGATGTCCCACTCTCTAAAACTTACTTTTCGATACTTGCGAGTATCTTCTCTGTGTTCATATAACGAAAATCTTCTTGATCGATAAAAACAACCTGCCCCTGACAACCTTCTAAATATTTTTCCACTTTTTCTTTGACACGAGCGACTTGTGGGGTCAACATTAACACATCATACTCTTTATAACCAAGTTTTTCCTCAATCCGACAAACAGGTGCATAATCTAAATCATAAGATAACTCTTTTTCCCTAATTGCTTCAAGTAATTTTGAAACTAACAGCGATGCACTAATTCCCGTCTCACAAATAATCAATATGTTTTTGCTCATAAACTTCTCCTCATTCATGAAATATTTTTATCTAGCAAATCCGATTGGTGAAAATGCTACATAGGTTAGGATAACCACGACAACTAATATACTTGCGACAAGTTTTGTATGTTTCCAAGGTTCAATATTTACTTTCGTATCAAAAGAATTTAAAACAAATTCGCCATCTGGTTTTATTTTAGAAACTACTATTAAAATAAGAATGTCTAAGAAGAAGAGCAGGCTTAAGACATATAAAAAATGGATATCTTTCAAAAATACTTTTGATAGCGCATACAAAACAATATGGATAGCAATTGTCATTTTTGCTCCAAAAGCAGTTGCTTTTTTGGAATAAAATGCAAAAAGTATAATCACTAACAATGGCATATTGTATAATCCATTAAACTCTTGAACAAATTGATACAATCCAGCTGGTGCAAAAGAAATAAACGGTGCAACGATAATTGAAATAATCCCTACAATAACTGTAACTGTTTTTCCCGCACGAGCAATTTGTTTGTCATCTGCTTTCTTATTGATAATTGGTTTGTAAAAATCTAGCGAAAATAGAGTAGAGGTTGCATTTAAAGCCCCCGCAAAGGAAGATAAAATTGCCCCAAAAATAACTGCAGCAAAAATGCCGAAAAGCATTTTTGGTAAAACTTCAGTTACTAAATATGGATATGCGTTATCAGGATTGGACATCAACGCATCCCCAAAAAGATTTCTTGCAACAATTCCTGGAAATACTAAGAATAATGCGCCAAACACTTTGAAAATCCCCACTAAAAAAGCCCCTTTTTGTGCTTCTGCTAAATTTTTTCCTGAAAGTGCTTTTTGAACAATCATCTGATTGGTACACCAGAAATACAAATTATTAAACAACATCCCTGTAAATAATGTTGGCCATGGTACAACAGCAGAATCAATTGCACCTACAGAGTTCAGTAACCATGGTGTGTTTTCAACAACCTGTTCAATCCCACCAATAAAACTGCCATCACCCAGTTTCATTAAACCTAGTATTGGAACCAACAAACCACAAACCAATAAACCAACGCCATAAATCGAATCGCTATTGGCACTTAAAGATAGGCCGCCAATCAGCAGATAAAGAATCCCAACAATACCAATCACCATCGCCACAAGAATGATTGCGACAATAGGTTCGACACCCAACAGCTCATCAATATGAAAAATCTTATTGAATACTAGTGACCCAGAATAAAGAACTACTGGTAAAAAAGAAATCATATAGGTAACAATAAACAAGATTGAAATAATTCGTTTTGTAACTGTATCATAACGAATTTCAATGAAATCTGAAACCGTATTAATACCGTATTTAAAATATTTTGGTAAAAAAATGACTGCCAATGCGACAATTGCAATTGCAGCAGTTACTTCCCAAGCCATTACTTCCATTCCTGCATGATAGCTTTGACCGTTTTGTCCAACAATTTGCTCTGTGGATAGGTTGGTCATAATAATTGTCCCAGCAATCGGTAAGGCTGTTAAGCTTCGGCCACCCATGAAGAAACCTTCTGATCCAGAAGTATCTACACTTCTGGATCGAGAATAGGCAAAAATCCATACGCAGATGACAATTACTAGGAAACTGATTATTGAAAATAGATTCATTGTCTAGCTCCTTCTCGATTAGATTAAAGATCGGTGACCTTTCGGATATAGTTTCGCGCTTTGACGGCATATTCAAACGGATTGGCTTTGGCAGGATCTTGTTCCGCTTCAACTACAATCCAACCTTTATAGCCACTCTCTTCGATTGCTGACCAAATTGGTTTGAAATCAATCATACCATCCCCAGGGACTGTAAAGACGCCTTTTTTCACGGCCTTTAAGAAGCTATCTTCTTCTGTTCTGACTTCCTCTGCCATTTGTTGGCGAATATCTTTGAAGTGAATGTGTTTAATCCGGTCTTGATAGCGCTGATAGATTGCGATTGGATCTTCTCCTGAGAAGACAAGATGTCCAGTGTCAAACAATAATTTAACTTTTGTCGGATCCGTCATTTTCATTAATCGATCGATTTCTTCAGTCGTTTGGACTCCTGTCCCCATATGGTGATGGTAAACAATCTCCATACCTTTTTCATGTGCCAAGTCTCCTAGTTTTTCTAATCCTTCAGCTAGTTTTTGCCACTCTTCATCAGAAAAAATTGGTTTCTCATTAAAAACAGGAGCCGTCATAATTCCTTGTATGCTGTGTCCTTGTTCAGCCACAACAATAACCTTAGCATCCATTGCATGTAAGAAATCTCGATGTTTTTTGAAGTCTTCCGCGGTTTCTTCGAAAGGTTTTGTTGTTAAAAATGTACTAAACCAGGCACTCGCTACTTTTAGTCCACGAATATCTAAATATTGTTTTAAAACCTGTGGATCTTTTGGATACTTGTTGCCAATCTCCGTACCTTTGAATCCAGCTAGCGCCATCTCACTAACGCATTGTTCAAACGTATTTTCGCTTCCTAGCTCTGGCATATCATCATTTGTCCATGCAATCGGCGCAATAGCTAGTTGAATTTGTTTCGCCATTATGTCACTCTCCTACTTCATTTATAGTTGTACCAAACGATTCGTATCAAATGATTCTTGACAAGCTAATGCAATTTTTGTTGATTGTAGACCATCTTCTGCATTAACTGCTGGTTGACGTTTTTCTTGAATACAGGAAATAAATTCTTGTGCTTCTCGAATGAACGCTTCTCTAAATCTTTCTGGAAAGTTTTGAGAGCAAGGTCGCACAATCCCTTGATTATTCATAACAGTCACTAAATTTTTTTCAGGTACTTGCGCTACTCGTAATATCCCTTTGGTGCCCATGATTTCTGTTTCGACATGGTAACCATGTGTAGCATTTCTTCCAGCAACTAGTAAAGCCATTGTTTTATCTTTAAGACTCATCATAGCTGCTCCGGTTTCCAATTCACCGACTTGATCTAATTCTGGATATGCAGCATTTTTACCAATTGCCCAAACTTGTTCTACCTCTTGACCAGTAAACCAACGAACCAAATCAATATCGTGAATCGCCATATCTAGAAATAAACCGCCACTATCATTGTTCATTGCAAACTTAACGAAGCTTTCCAGTCCATCACTCGGATCAATTCCATAACAACGGATTAACGTGACTTCCCCAATTTCCCCATCTTCTACCATTTTTTTCGCATACTGATAAGATTCATCGTAACGGCGCATGAAACCTAACATAAATACTTGCTCGGGATATTTTTCAATAACCTCTTGTGTTTTTTTTATGTCCTCAATTTCAATTCCCAATGGTTTTTCAGTAAATACGTGTTTCCCATTTTCCATAGCTAAACGGACTTGTTCACAGTGGAATCCTGAAGGTGAAACAATAAAAACGGCATCAATTACAGCGCTTTGAACCATTTCTTCATAACTAGAAAACGTATACTTAACACCTAACTCCTTCTGTGCAAATGCTAATTCTGATTCAACTAAACTACAGGCGGCCGTAAGCTCACAGCCACTAACAGCAGAAGATAAATTTTTTGCATGTACCTTGCCTAATCTACCTAATCCTACGATTCCTACTCTAATATTTTCCACAAAACCCCTCCTTTTTTTAAGAATTATTTGGTATATAACGCTGGTTGTTCATCTATTTCAATCATTACTTTTTCCCCTGACTCACGAGACTCATGACAAGCCATCATTGTGATTGCTGCCACGTAGCCATCCCAAGCAGTTGGACCAACAAGTTTATCGTTTTTAATTGAATCAACCCATAACTTAAATTCGTAATCATACGCATCTAAAAAACGCGTTTGCCAGTCGGGCGAAATTGGTGTGTAATTTTTCTCCGCAGCTTTAATTTTGGTATAGGCTGGATCCGTCATTCCGACTTCTGCCGTTTCAAAAACTACGTCACACTTAATGTCGTAGCCAAAACGACAATTAACAAAAATTTCTAAATCAATTGTTACACCTGATTTCGTCTGGAAAATCAGTAATTGAGGATCATGTAAATCTGCATGTGTATGGCTGGTTTTCTTTGGTAAAATCATTTGCACTGAGGCATAATCTTCGGCTAATAGCCAACGAAGAACATCAATTTCATGGATTGCAGTATTACTGATTGCCATTGGCGTCTTATAATTTTCATCAGCGCTTGGATTTCTATGCGCACAATGGAGCATCAGAGCTTCACCATACTGTTTTGATTCAATTGCTTCTTTCAACTCAATGTAGCCACGATCGTATCGACGCATGAAGCCCACCTGTACCAATTTTTTACCATAAGCGACTTCTGCATCTACAATTCGGCGACATCCTGCGGCATCCATTGCTAATGGTTTTTCGCAGAATACGTATTTTCCATGCTTGATTGCTTCCAAGACATATTTTTCGTGTGTTGGGTCCCAGGAAGTAACAACAACAACTTCCACTTCTTCAGAAGCAATTAATTCTTCGCCTGTTTTGAAAAATTGAGCCCCAATCTCCTCAGCAATTTTGCTTGCCGCTTCAACATTAATATCTGATACTGCTGTTACAAAAGCGCCTTGTGTCTTGTGATTAATTCTGTTAATATGTTCGATTCCAATCGCCCCTGTACCAATTACGCCTACTTTTACTTTCAATTATTTGTCCTCCGATTTCTTTATTTTATGCGTATTATGTATACGCTTACAATTTTATTTAGTCAATCATTATTTTCAGAAAGTCATGTCTTATATTTGTACTAATAAAAGATACTTTCACCGCTTTAATCATAGAATCCTCGAAGCTCCTTTGACAGAGCTTCGAAGTAAAACTAGTTTATTTCGCTAGGAGCGTATCGAGCGGTCACAACTTTTCGATGTGTATAAAATTCTACACTGTCTTTTCCGTTGGCGTGTAAGTCACCATAGAAAGAGTGTTTCCAGCCGGAAAAAGCAAACCAAGCCATTGGTGCTGGTACACCTAAATTGATGCCTAACATTCCTGCATCAACATTCTCTCTAAAGTAACGGATAGCTGAAGCATTACTCGTATAGAGGCATGAACCGTTAGCAAATTCTGATTGATTGGTCAGTGTAACTGCTGCTTCTAGATTTTTCACTCGAACAATTGAGGCAACGGGTGCAAAAATTTCATCTTGCCAAATCTTCATGTCCATCGTGACACGATCAAAGATCGTAGGTCCCACGAAGTAGCCTTTTTCAGGAATATTTTCACGGCCATCTAACAATAAGTCCGCTCCTTCATCAATACCTTTTTGAATGTAATCAAATGTTCGTTGCTGCGCCTCTTTTCGAATCACGGGGCCTAAAAAGACTCCTTCTTCCAGACCATTTCCAATTTTTATCGTCTGTGCTGCAGCCTTAAATTTTTCAACGAATTGATCTGCAATAGTTTCTTCTACAACGATCACCGAAGCAGCCATACAGCGTTCACCGGCTGATCCAAAAGAGCCACCGATAATGTCTTTTACTGCACGATCAAGGTTGGCATCTTTTAAAACGATAACATGATTTTTTGCGCCAGTTAGTGCTTGGACTCGTTTCAGATTTTTTGTTCCTTCTTTATAGACATATTCACCAACATTTTTTGAGCCCACAAAGCTAATTCCTTTTACTAATGGATCACGCAATAAAGTATTAACAACATCGTGTGCCCCATAGACAACATTAAAGACGCCACTTGGAAATCCTGCTTCTTCTATTAATTCAACAATTTTTTCCATCAATAATGGCGTTTTTTCGGAAGGCTTCAGCACCACCGTATTCCCTGCTGCTAACGCCATTGGGAAAATCCAAAACGGTACCATCATCGGAAAATTGAAAGGAGTAATTCCCCCAACAACACCGATGGGATAACGGTAATTGGTAATTTCAATATCTGTAGCCGCTGTGGATAGAGAATCACCCATTATTAAATTCGTAATGCTCGCTGCGTGCTCGACATTTTCAATCCCTCGCTGAACCTCACCTAATGATTCTGACAAAGATTTTCCATTTTCAAGCGTAATTAATCGTGCTAGCTCTTCTTTATTCGTCATCAATAAATGATGCAATTTGAAAAGATAGCGGCCACGAACTGGAACACTTACTTTTTTCCATGTTTGAAAAGCCTCATCCGCTACTCTGATTGCTTCTGCAGTTTCTGCTTCACTAGATAATGGAACATTTACTAATGCTTCTTCTGTTGCCGGATTGACCACTTCTTCAAATTCAGTGGCTGCACTTGTTACCCAGCGGCCACCTATATAATTCTTTAAAAATCGAGTCATTTATTTTCCTCCTAAAAAAGTCTACTTATTTTTTTGTTTCTAATTGTTAGTCAATTCGTTCCGATTTAAAATCCACTCGTGTTTTTTCTCGTTATGAAACTTCCAAATTCGTTCAGGTCCTGCCATCACATTTAAATAATAAGAGGTGTAGCCATCTGGCACGCCGACAGGATGATATCCCTTAGGTACCTCCACAACATTTTGATGCTCTATAGTCATCGTTTCATCTATAGAACCATCCTCTGTATATACTCGTTGGAAAACAAATCCTTGCTCTGGATTCAGCTCATGATAATACGTCTCTTCTAAATAAGATTCGTCAGGTAAATTTTCTTGGTCATGTTTGTGTGGTGGATAGCTAGAAAAGTTACCACCTTCAGTGTAGACTTCAACCACCAACAAACTACTGGCAGTATCGACATTGTCTGGTAAAATATTATGCACTAGTCGTTTATTCTGATATATCCCTCGTTTTTCAACCGTATTTTCCTCAGCGGTAATCACGTGCACTGGCAACTTTTTTTTAGCTGGCGAATAACAAAGGGCCAAACGAACAGTATCAGAAGTTGCTATTAGTTCAAACGACGTTTTTGCTGGAATATAGATACTATCTGTCGGAATTTTTTCAAAAACAGAGGTTCGTTTACCTAAATTCTCGTACCATTTATCGCCCACCTTAACATTGATTTTGCCAGTTAATACGACGATACAAACTTCCAGTTCATTACCAGCTTCTTGATACATTGCTCCATTATCTAATTCAAGAACTTGAAACTCAATATACTGTAAATCAGTGTTGTTTTTTCGAATATTTTGAACTTGTCGAACACCGGGAGCTAGTTCTTTTATCAACGGTTGATGTTTCAATGTTTTTTTCAATTCATTCGCTCCTAACTTTTTGGTTGTATAACGAATACCTAATATTTTCTAGCAGTTGCAAGTTTTTCTTTTTTAACTTGGTATGCTTCTTGAATCGCTGGTTTTTCTGATACTTCAGCAACACCGACATTCCACCAACTACCATCGTAACCAGCAGTCATTGTTTTAGGAAGAACATTTATTTCAATCAATGTCGATTGCATTTGGTTTTTCGCGTCGACAATCGCCTGTTTTAGTTCTTCAATCGAATGGACTTGATACGCTTTGGCACCATATCCTTCAGCGATTTTAGCATAATTGATATTCATAATTTCGCCTTTTGTATTTCTAAATTCCGTCCCTTGACTTATGCCGCCATTCTCCATTTGCAGATTATTAATGCATCCGAACCCAGAATTATTGAACAGAACAATATTGATTTTTTTGTCATATTGTAATGCAGAGACCAGTTCGCTATGCAACATCAAAAAACTACCGTCACCGACTAATGCGTAAACCTCTTGATTAGGATTAGCAAGCCGTACCCCCATTGCACCAGCAATTTCATAGCCCATACAAGAATAGCCATACTCTAAATGATAAGTATTTTCCTTTACAGGATTCCACAATCGTTGCATATCGCCTGGCAATGACCCTGCCGAACCAATCACAATCGCATCATCTTCGACAAAATCATTCAGATGAACGAAAACCTCTGTTTGTGTCAGAGTTGTATTCAAAGAATCAGCATAATCATTTAAAATATTCTGTGTAAAGTGGTTTTTGATTTCCGGATCAAAACCTTTCCGTTTAAAATGAGTTGTTTTTAATCGTTCCCGCTCTTTCACCCATTCGTTCTTCAGTTCAGTGATTTTTTCACCATAAGCCGTTCGATATCCTTCTATCATTGGCAGAATTCCTTCTAAGGTTGCTCGAGCATCTCCCACAATTTGAAACGCTTCCATTTTGTAAGTCTGTGGTCGACTTACGTTAATATTTATCATTTTTGATTGTTCAAAATTAAAAATACTTTTTGATGCAGTGGTAAAATCCGTATAACGCGTGCCAATTCCAATAATCAAATCCGCTTGCTGAACAGCTTTATTAGCAGCCGAGGTACCTAAAATTCCCAAGCCTCCAAGATTATTTTCAAATTCCCATGAAACAGTTGATTTACCAGCATGTGTTTCAACCAAAGGTATCTGATGAACTTGAGAAATTTTCTGAAGGCTCTCACCTGCTTCTGAATACTTGCAGCCGCCCCCCACAATAATTACTGGGTGTTTACTATCCTTTATCAAGTGACTAGCTGTTTCAAGCTCACGAATTGTCGGCATCCGTCGATCGATATAATGAACTCTTTTTCTAAAAAACTCTACTGGATAATCATAGGCTTCTGACTCAACATCTTGTGGCAAACAAATGGTGGCAGGTCCTGTAGTTGCAGGATTGGTCATAACTTCAAATGCCCGTAGCAATGCTGACATCAGCTGTTCTGGCCGATTAATACGATCCCAATAGCGAGAAACCGCTTGGAAAGCATCGTTGGTAGAAAAGGTTACACTTGATTCATGTTCCAACTGCTGTAATACGGGATCTGGTTGCCGAGTAGCAAACGTATCTGCTGGCAGAAACAATACAGGTATATTATTAGCGAAAGCCGTTCCAGCAGCAGTCAATAAATTAGCAGAACCTGGACCAGCAGACGCTGAAACTGCGAATATTTTCTTACGTAAACTTTGTCTAGCAAAAGCGATAGCAGCATGAGCCATCCCTTGTTCGTTTTTTCCACTGTAACTTTTTAAATGTCCCGGATCTTGTTCCAACGCTTGACCAATCCCTAAAACATTCCCATGACCATATACATGAAAGATTCCTTCCACATAAGGTGTTTCTTTTCCATCAATGCTGATATATTGTTGATTCAAAAATTTTAATAATGCTTGTGCTGTCGTTAAACGAATCGTCTTTTCCATTTTATCCACCTTAAATCCTAGCGATCATTTCGCCGTATATTTCCTTCTCCAGTTTAATGAACTCTTTTACTTCTTGCGTCGTTGGTAAAGAATCTGAGCAATTGTTACTTTTGACCATCATCGAAGCTTCCGCTGAGCCAAACTCCAAGCAATCGATAATTTCCCAACCTTCAAATAAACCATATAAAAATCCAGCTGCATAGCCATCACCGCCACCAAATCCCTTGCGTGCCTCCACTGGAAATGGTTTAATTGAAAACTGTTGTTGATCTGCTGTATAAGCTGTTGAGCCTTTCATCCCGTGTTTAATAACGACTATTTGAGCGCCACAATTATGCCAAAAAACAGCGCTTTCATTATCTGTCATATTTGGTTGAATCAATCTTTCAGTTAAATCAAATTCTTCTCTCGAGCCCATAATAATATCTGATTCTTTCGCAACTATTGAATAATAAATAGCGATTTCATCCACATTTTTCCAATTGTATTCTCGATAGTCGATATCAAAAATAATTTTGACGTTGTTTTTTTTCGCTAACATCACAGCTTTTAACACGGCTTCTCTTGAAGGGCTTTCCGCCAAAGCAGTTCCTGAAATTAATAAGGCTTTTGAACGTTTCAAATAATCTTCATCGATATCTTCGACACTTAGTTGTAAATCCGCAGCTTGGTTCCGATACATTAAAATGCTACTTTCTTTAGGTGATAGCATTTCTGTAAAAGTCAGACCCAACTTTTCGCCATGCTGTGCTTTACTTATCTGAGAAGTATCAATGCCTTGCTCATTAAAGTAATCAATAACATATTCTCCGAACTGGTCATCGGATACTTTCCCAATGAAGCCAGCTTTCATCCCATGTTTGGTGATACCCACGGAAATATTTGCAGGAGAACCTCCCACAAACTTTTCAAACATATGAACATTTTTTAAAGGCTTAAATTCTTCTTTAACTTGCTCATTATAGGCAGGGTTAAAATCGATAGCCACTCTACCTAAAAGAACTAGATCAAATTCTTTTGATTGATCAAAGCTAATATAACTCATAGATCCACCTCTTCTTCGTTCTTCTATTATTTACAAACGAATTATAGCACGCTTTCAAAACGCGTGCAACATTAAATTGGCACATTATTTTTGCGTGCATTTTAAAAGAACGCAAAAAAAGAAGCATGAATTGCTTTACAGCAAGATTCACACTTCTTTTAAAGATTATATTTTGTTTTAATAATGATATCTGTAAATAACATCTCTTCTGTTATAAATTTATTATTCTGTAGTTGATTCGCTAATAGTAGCAAAGACCGATAGCCCTGCGTAAAACCATCTTGATCAATTAGAAAATCAACTTGATTTTTTTTCAGCATCTCGATATTTTTCTCAGTTAAATCATAGATAATCACATACGGTCTGTCTTTCCCTGCCCTTTTTTTCAACACACGAGCAATTCCTGCTTGACCTCCTGAAAACACAACGACACCTTTTAAATTAGTATAGTTCTCTAATGTGTCACTTAAAATCTTTTCGACTTCATCGCTCGAATCAAAACTGCTTTGAACACCTGTTAATTTCAATTGTGGAAATGACTGTTTCAATTCTTCAACAAAACCAGCAACTCGTAAACTATTCACACTATTTCCAAAATATCCAGTAATAGCTAGGACATCTCCCTCTCCTTTTGTCAACATTCCTAATAATCCAGCAGCTGTCTTCCCGCTTTTAAAGTTATCCATTCCGACAAAGCACTGACGTTTACTACCAACAATGTCCGAATTGAATGTAATGACCTTAATGCCTTGTTCCGTAAGCTGATTGATTTTTTCCCTAATCGCCACACTATCAACTGGCATGATGGCAATTCCTTTTACACCAAGTTCTAACAAGCGTTCAAGTGCCTGTAACTGCGCCGCTTCATCGACCCCGTCTATTTCCTCTAAAAAGCAATCGATATTTCTTTTTTTTAGATCACCTATAACTGCTTGTAAACCTGATCGAATTGGAATCATAAAAGATGATTTTGCCAATTGTGTCACAACACCTAATTTGATTGCTTCTTCTTTGGCCATCTTTTTTTTCTTCGGAACATAGTTCATTTCTTTCGCTATTGTTTTAATTTTTTCAGCAACCTCAGGATTGATTCGGCCGCGATTATT
Organism: Enterococcus sp. DIV1090; assembly: GCF_050537975.1. NCBI lineage: Bacteria > Bacillati > Bacillota > Bacilli > Lactobacillales > Enterococcaceae > Enterococcus > Enterococcus sp. DIV1090. The sequence goes on from NZ_CP172917.1 coordinate 1,973,697, forward strand.
CAATGCTCGATCCACAGTTCCCCTAGATACTCCTGCTTTTTCAGCAATTTCTTTTATTGTTCCAGCCATTTGTTCTCTCCTTATTTACTTGATTTGCAAAATTATTTTGATTATTTATAAGCTTTCGTATGTATATTCTATCACAATATAAAAAAGCACGCAATTTTGCGTGTTTTATTTTAAAATATAGTTTACTTTAATTTATATTTTAAAAAAAAAGCACCTCAGCTCAGACTGAGGTACTTTTTTAATAAGTTATTTTTTCTGATCATCTTCATCCATTTTCAGAACCGCCATAAAGGCTTCTTGAGGAACTTCCACGGATCCAATTTGTTTCATCCGTTTCTTCCCTTCTTTTTGTTTCTCTAACAATTTACGTTTACGAGAAACATCACCACCATAGCATTTAGCCAGTACGTTTTTGCGTAAGGCTTTAATATCTGAACGCGCCACAATTTTTTGACCAATCGCCGCTTGAACTGGGACTTCAAACTGTTGACGTGGAATTAGTTTTTTCAGTTTCTCAACAATCGCTTTCCCACGCTCAAATGCGAAATCTCGGTGAACAATAAAGCTTAACGCATCCACTTTTTCAGCATTTAATAGAATATCCATTTTCACTAGGCGGCTGGTACGATAGCCAGCCATTTCGTAATCTAAGGATGCATAGCCTTTTGTACTTGATTTCAATTTATCGAAAAAGTCAAACACGATTTCAGATAACGGAATTTCATAAACTACGTTTACACGATAATCGTCTAAGTAATCCATTGTAATGAATTCGCCACGTTTACGTTGTGATAATTCCATTACTGCTCCTACATAATCGTTTGGCACCATGATTTGCGCTTTAACATAAGGTTCTTCCACAGATTCAATCGTTACTGGTTCTGGAAATTCAGCTGGGTTATCAACAACAACGGTTGTTCCGTCTGTTTTATTAACATGATAAATTACAGACGGTGCTGTTGTAATTAACTCTAAATTAAATTCTCGTTCCAAACGTTCCTGAACAACATCCATGTGCAGCAAACCTAAGAAACCACAACGGAAACCAAACCCTAAAGCTTGCGATGTTTCCGGTTCAAATTGTAACGCCGCATCATTTAATTGTAATTTTTCTAATGCTTCCCGTAAATCATTGTAGCGCGACGTATCAATTGGATATAAGCCACAATAAACCATTGGATTCATTTTGCGGTAGCCTGGTAGTGCTTCTGCTGCTGGATTGTCGGCCAAAGTCACTGTATCCCCGACCCGTGTATCTTGAACCGTTTTAATGCTAGCGGTGATATAACCCACATCACCAACCATTAAATAATCACGAGCAATTGGTTTCGGTGAAAAAACGCCGACTTCTGTTACATCAAACGTTTTGCCGTTACTCATCATTTGGATTTTATCCCCAGGACGAACGACACCGTCAATTACACGGATGTTTAAAACGACCCCCCGATAACTATCGTAAATAGAGTCAAAAATCAAAGCCTTTAAAGGAGCCTCAATATCGCCTGATGGAGCTGGTACATACTCCACCACTTGTTCTAAAATATCTTCAATCCCAATCCCTGCTTTGGCACTTGCTAAAACAGCTTCCGATGCATCAATTCCAATTACGTCTTCAATCTCTGTCCGAACACGCTCTGGATCAGCGGCGGGTAAATCAATTTTATTAATAACAGGTAAAATTTCTAAGTCATTATCCAATGCCAAATAGACATTTGCTAGCGTTTGCGCTTCAATTCCTTGCGCCGCATCAACAACTAGAACAGCCCCTTCACAAGCTGCCAAGCTACGAGAAACTTCATAGGTGAAATCGACGTGCCCTGGTGTGTCAATCAAATGGAAAGTATAGGTTTCACCATCTTTAGCTGTATAGTTTAATTCAATTGCGTTTAATTTGATAGTAATGCCGCGTTCTCTCTCTAAATCCATTGAATCAAGTAATTGATCTTGCATTTCTCGACTGCTAACTGTATTTGTTTTTTCCAAAATCCGGTCGGCTAAAGTTGACTTTCCATGGTCAATGTGGGCAATGATCGAGAAATTACGAATTTTCTCTTGTCTTGCTTTCATTTCTTTATTGTTCATTTTTTGCCTCATTTCTTTTAAGAAAAGCTAGCTCCCTGCTAGCTTCATCAATCAATTGTTATATTTTAGTTGCCTTTTTTATCAAATTATCATGTTTAAAGGTCTAGGATAATCAGCACTTTTCATTATACCAATTTTTGAAGAAGATTTAAAGCACTTCCCTTTTATTCTTTTGGTTTCGAAAGGCTAACAGAGTTTCGAAAAATTTGGTATACTAAAAACAGTAAATTTATTGGAGATGGAAAAATGGATGAACAAGAATTTCGAAAGCAACTGACCTTAAAGCCTGTTGAGGAAGAACACATTGATCAATTTAATGAACTTCTTTCCTATGTTTTTCAAGTGACTGAAGCAGATATTGAAGAAAGTGGTTTTGAAAACAAACGCGCATTTATCAAATCAAAACAACCGATTTTAGAACTTTCAAAAGTATTTGGCTGGTTTCACGAAAATCAATTAATTTCACAAATTGCTATCTATCCATGCGAAGTCAATATCCATGGTGCTTTATATAAAATGGGCGGCGTTACTGGTGTCGGTACCTATCCTGAATATGCCAACCACGGTTTAATGAAAGACTTGATTCAAACGGCATTAGAAGAAATGCGCCAAGATAAACAGTGGATTTCTTATCTTTTCCCTTACAACATTCCTTATTACCGACGTAAAGGTTGGGAAATTATGTCCGACAAGTTATCTTTTAAAATTCGGGATACGCAATTACCAAAAACCGTTCCCGTTCCAGGAATGATTGAACGGTTAGCTGTCGATCACCCAGATGTCTTTGATGTCTATGCGCGATTTGCTCGTCAAAATCACGGTGCGCTCATTCGTAGTGCCTTTAACTGGGAAGAATATTGGCGTTTCGAAAACGAGGAAGAACGGACTGCTGCTGTCTATTATGGTGCCAATCAAGAACCTTTAGGAGTACTTTTCTATTGGGTGGCCGATGAGGTATTTCATATTAAGGAAATGTTTTACTTGAACCAAGAAGCCCGAAATGGCTTGTGGAATTTTATTACTGCGCATTTTTCGATGGTTTATTGGGTCAAGGGCGATATCTATAAAAACGAACCATTAGCCTTTCTTTTAGAAGACAGCCAAATTAAAGAAAGCATTGAACCCTATTATATGGCGCGAATTGTTGATGTCAAAGCCTTTTTAGAAAACTTTCCTTTTGAAAGTACAGCTAAGCCCTTCCATTTTGTCGTTAAAGATCCTGTTGCTGAGTGGAATAATGGTATTTTTGGCTTAATTTGGGATGAAAATGATCAAGTGACCATTACGGATGAACCTCTAGGCACCGCCGTTCACTTAGATATTCAAACACTAACTTGTTTAGTCATGAATTACCGACGCCCTTCGTACTTACATCGAATTGAGCGCATTGATACAGATAAAGAAACTTTAAATTCTTTGGAACGGATTTTTCCTGACCAAGAAGCTTATTTCAGTGATTATTTCTAAAACCTTGGATTGGAGACAGACAAATGACAAAAATTTATTTTGCAGGACCTTTATTTTCGCAAGCTGACTTACGTTATAATGCCTATTTAGTCGAACAAATTCGACAATTGGATAAAACAATCGATCTTTATTTACCACAAGAAAATGCGGCGATTAACGACAAATCTGCTTATGCCGATAGCAAAATGATTGCCTTAGCAGATACAGAAAATGTCCTTGCTAGCGATTTATTGGTTGCTTTATTAGACGGTCCAACCATTGATGCGGGCGTAGCTTCCGAAATTGGTGTTGCTTATGCCAAAGGAATCCCGGTGGTTGCCCTTTACACAGACAGCCGCCAACAAGGTGCTGATAATCACCAAAAGCTTGATGCTTTGAACGAAGTCGCTGAAAATCAATTCCATTATTTAAACCTTTATACAGTTGGTTTGATTAAATTGAATGGTCGGGTTGTTTCTTCAGAAGAGGATTTGTTGGAAGAAATTAAGCAACGATTGTCATAATAAAAAAGAACGAGCGAATTCGCTCGTTCTTTTTTTATACTTCTTCTATTGGTTCATTTTCAAAAACTAATTGATTGTCTAATAGACTAATCGTGACTTTTGTTTTTGGCATTACTCGACCAGAAACAATTTCTTTTGCTAATGGTGTTTCGACTTCACGAGTAATGAAACGTTTTAACGGACGAGCTCCATAAGCTGGCTCATACCCATTTTCAGCAATCCATGTTTTAGCTTCATCAGTGATTTCCAACACAATTTCTTGTTGCTCTAAACGATGAGCAAGTTGTGCGGTCATTTTACCAATGATTCCTTTCACATTATCCAAGCTCAATGGTGTAAATAAAATAGTATCATCAATTCTGTTTAAGAACTCTGGTTTAAAGTGTCCTTTTAGAATATTCATGACTTGATTTTCAACTTCTTCTGGAATTGTTCCTTCAGGTGTCACACCTTCCAATAAAAGCTGAGAGCCGATGTTACTTGTCATAATTAAAACTGTATTTTTAAAATCAACGACCCGACCTTTAGAATCTGTCAAACGACCATCATCTAAAACTTGTAATAAGATATTAAAGACATCTGGGTGCGCTTTTTCAATTTCGTCTAATAAGACAATTGTATAAGGGTTTCGACGAACAGCTTCTGTTAACTGGCCACCTTCTTCATAACCAATATAGCCTGGAGGGGCACCAACCAAACGAGACACGGCATGTTTTTCCATGTATTCACTCATGTCAATCCGTACCATATGATCTTCAGAATCAAACAAATCTTCAGCTAAAGCTTTAGCAAGTTCTGTTTTACCAACACCAGTTGGTCCTAGGAAAAGGAACGAACCAAGTGGGCGATTTGGATCTTGTAAGCCTGCTCTTGAACGAATTACCGCATCACTAACAGCATCGACAGCTTCATCTTGACCAATCACACGTTTGTGTAATGTTTCATTCAGTTTCATTAATTTTTCTCGTTCGCCTTCAACTAATTTTGTCACAGGAATGCCAGTTAAACGACCGACCACTTGCGCAATTTCGTTTTCAGTAACCGATTCTTGTACCATTTTGACGTTATCTTTAGCGTTCTTTTCTTCCAATTCTTTCAATTCATGTTCTAATTGTGGAATTGTTCCATGACGCAAAACAGCAGCTCGTTCTAAATCATAATTATTTTCAGCATCTTCTAATTCGTGTTTTGCTTTATCAATCTCTGCACGTTTGTTGGAAACCGCATTAACTTCTTCTTTTTCCGTTTCCCATTGCATTTTCATTGAGTTGGCTTCTTCACGCAAATCTGCTAATTCTTCTTGCAAGTTGGCTAACCGTTTTTTACTTGCATCATCTGATTCTTTTTTCAAGGCCGCTTCTTCAATTTCTAGTTGCATTAACCGACGTGTTACTTGATCGAGCTCTGTTGGCATCGAATTCATTTCCACTCGAATCGTTGCGCTTGCTTCATCGACTAAGTCAATCGCTTTATCTGGTAAGAAACGATCAGTAATATAGCGATCGGATAAAGTAGCGGCAGCAACTAAAGCATTGTCATGAATATTCACGCCGTGGTGAATTTCAAATCGTTCTTTTAAGCCACGCAAAATAGAAATTGTATCTTCTACTGTTGGTTCTTTGACTAATACTTTTTGGAAACGACGTTCTAAGGCTTTATCTTTTTCCATATATTGGCGATATTCATCAAGCGTTGTGGCACCGATTAAATGCAATTCACCACGTGCTAGCATCGGTTTTAATAAATTCCCAGCGTCCATACTGCCTTCAGTTTTACCAGCTCCGACGATATTATGAATTTCATCAATGAATAAAATGATTTTGCCATCACTTTTTTTCACTTCTTTTAAAACAGCTTTTAACCGTTCTTCAAATTCGCCACGGAATTTTGCTCCCGCAATTAAGGCACCCATATCTAAAGAAAAAATGGTTTTATCTTTTAAGTTTTCGGGAACATCTTTACGAACGATTCGTTGTGCTAATCCTTCAACAATCGCTGTTTTACCAACACCTGGTTCACCAATTAAGACTGGATTATTTTTAGTTTTTCTTGATAAAATCCGAATAACGTCACGAATTTCTTCGTCACGACCAATGATTGGATCTTGTTTTCCTGCTTTTACTTGTTGTACTAAGTCAACACCGTATTTTTCTAGTGCTTTATATTGTTCTTCCTGGTTTTGAGAAGTCACACGATCTCCTCCTCTCATCTCTTCAATATTTTTTCTTAACTCTTTTTCCGTAATGCCTTGTTGCATTAAATATTTTGTTAAACGATAATTTTTCAATTTCATTAAAGCTAAAAGTACAATTTCGGTTGATAAAAATTCATCTTGGAATTCTTCTCGAAGTGAATCAGCTTCTTGCAATAAATGGAACAAATTTTGACTTAAATTTTGACCATATTGCACATTACCGCCCGCCACACTTGGATATTCATCTAACGCGTTATCTACTTCTCGTTCAAATGCGTCAACATCTAAACCAGCATCTGTGTAAAAATTACGTCCAAAATGGTTTGGTTGAAGAAAAATTTTCCATAAATGTGCGATATCAATTTCTTGATGTTGCCGTGTCACCGCAACTTTTTGAGCTTCAGCAATCGCCTCTTGAAGCGTGGTTGTCATTTTTTCAATATTCATAAACGATCCCTCCCGTTTATTATTTTGTCTTTTTTATTTTAACATTCTTTACAATTATTATTATCCGACTTTTGATGGATTTCTTCAAAAGTTAAGGTATTTGTAAACCTTATAAATTTATTATACCCCATTGGTCAGTAAAGGTCAATAAATAAATTGACCTTTTTTGACCTTTTTGATAAAAAAAACCTAAAACAACTAAATATCACTGTTTTAGGGCTTTTTCGCAATCACAACTAGTTTGACCAACTCTTTATTGCTTTGATTTATTAAAAATAAAGTTTTAACGTAAGATACTTTTTATCGGCATAGCTAACCAAAATAGCCAAACTGGTTATCGCTAAAAATAATTCGTACTCATAACCACTAAAACCACTTGCCAAACCAAAAGAAAAAATAGCTCCGACTAAAACTGCTATGAATCCTACTGATACCAAAGGAATTAAAAAGCCAATAATCATAAATAATCCACCAATTAATTCAATTGCTGCTACACCATAAACAAAAAGACTTGGCAAACCAATACTAGCAAAAAACGCTAAAGTATCTTCCAATGACGTTACTTTCATCACTCCATGAATTAGCATCGTCACCCCTAGCCAAATTCTAATCACTTGAATGCCTCGCTGTTGTTTATCCATACTTCTCCTCCTTTGTTTGCATTAAATAGTTAATGTAACTATTTAAGTTACATTATAAAGGATAAATCGAAAAAAGTATAGAAAAAAACAAACGTATTTAACAATACGTTTGTTTTTTAATCCTTCAGTTTATAACATTATAAGAGAAAAGCGAGAAGAATCATCCTCCTTCTCGCTTTCTTGTTACCCTAAACCAACACGTTCAAAAATCGTGTCAACATTTTTTAAATGATAATGGTAATCAAAGGCATCATCTAGCTCTTCTTTTGATAAGACAGATGTAATTTTTTCATCCGCATCTAGCAACGGACGGAACGCCGTTTGATGATCCCATGCGTAAGCTGTTTTTGGTTGGACCAGATCATACGCTTCTTCACGTGTCATGCCATGGTCAATCAATTTTAACAAGACACGTTGGCTATAAATTAGTCCATAGGTCGCATCCATGTTACGCTTCATATTTTCTGGGAAGACCGTTAAGTTTTTGACAATATTACCAAAACGATTCAACATGTAATTTAGTAAAATCGTCGTATCGGGAATAATAATCCGTTCAGCAGACGAGTGAGAAATATCTCGTTCATGCCATAAACTCACATTTTCAAAGGCAGTAATGACATGACCACGAATCACACGTGCCAAACCAGTCATATTTTCAGAACCAATTGGATTCCGTTTATGCGGCATTGCCGAAGATCCTTTTTGTCCTTTTGCAAAAAATTCTTCTACTTCACGTGTTTCTGATTTTTGTAGACCACGAATTTCTGTTGCAAATTTTTCAATACTTGTCGCAATTAATGCCATGGCAGAAACATACTCTGCATGTAAATCACGTGGTAAAACTTGTGTCGAAATCTCTTGAGCACGGATCCCCAAATGTTCGCAAACATATTCTTCAACAAATGGTGAAATATTGGCAAAGGTACCTACGGCTCCACTGATTTTACCTGCTTCGACACCTTTGGCTGCATGTTCAAAACGTTCAATGTTGCGTTTCATTTCAGAATACCACAACGCTAATTTCAAACCAAATGTAGTCGGTTCTGCATGAACGCCATGCGTTCTTCCCATCATGACCGTATGTTTATACTCTTTGGCTTTGGCTCCGACAATCTCCGTAAATGTTTGTAAATCTTTCCGTAAAATATCATTCGCCTGTTTCAATAGATAACCATAGGCAGTATCCACAACATCTGTGCTGGTTAACCCATAGTGTACCCATTTTCGCTCTTCACCAAGCGTTTCTGAAACGGCACGAGTAAAAGCGACAACATCATGACGTGTTTCTGCTTCAATTTCTAAAATACGTGCAACATCAAATGATGCATTTTCTCGGATTTTTTGTACATCTTCTTTAGGAATCTCGCCAAGTTCTGCCCAAGCTTCATCCGCCAAAATTTCAACTTCTAGCCATGCCTTGTAGCGGTTCTCATCTGTCCAAATTGCGCCCATTTCGGGTCTTGTATAACGATCAATCATTGTGCCTTATCCCCTCTTTACTCCTCAATTTTTGAAAAATAATTACGACCAAATCTTTGTTTCTTTAATTTCTTCCAGTGTTTCATCGATTTCTTTGGTTAATATAGTAATATGCCCCATCGCTCGTTGCGCTTTTGCTTCACTGTGGCCATAATAGTGGAAATGCCAATCTGGATGTTCATTAATAATGTCCATCGTTTCATAGGCCTCATTTCCAAGCACATTGACCGTGACTGCTTCAGACAACAGTTGAATCGTTGGCATTGACCAATTACATAAGCCACGAATATGCGTATCATATTGGCTAAAAGAACAAGCATCTATTGAAAAATTCCCAGCATCTTCTGGACGAGGTAAAATTTTATTTACATAAATCCCGCCTGTTTCTGTATAAAACATTTCAATTGAAAGGGTGCCGACTAAACCAACTGCTTTAGCAATCACCTTAGCAATTCGTTGCAACTCACCACTGACTTCGTCATCAATTCGGGCTGGTGCAATCGTTTCATGTAGCTTACGCTCTTTTTTAATTGTTTCCACAACTGGAAATGTCGCAAATTCGCCACGACCATTACCAGAAATCAGAACAGATAATTCTTTTTCGTAAGGAATCCAAGCTTCCAAAACACAGGTTCCTTCTCTTAGAAGATTCATGGATGGCGCTAAGTCTGAAGTACTATGTAGTACATAACGACCTTCCCCTCGCGTATTCTTCAAGATACACGGATAACCAATGCCATCAATTGCTTCTTGAATATCAGTCGGACTAACAATCGTTGCATAAGGTGCAATCACAATATTATTATCTTCCAAGAAACTTTTTTCCATTAAGCGATCTTGCGTAATCGCTAAAATGTCTGTTCCTTGCGGTATATTCGCCAAATGTTGAATCGCTGTTAACGCATCAACATCTGCATGTTCAAATTCATACGTAATCACTTGGGCACGTTTTGCCAATTTCTCTAACGCTTCAGGATCATTATATGCTCCTAATAATTGCCAATCGGCAACTTGTGCAGCAGGACAATCAATTTGTGGATCTAGCACACCCACTCGAAACCCCATTTCTCTTGCACTAAGGGCCATCATTTTTGCTAAATGTCCGCCACCAATGATACCAATCACTTGACCAGGTAATAGTGGTTTATCCAAGTTCATCACAACTTTCCATCACAGTTTTATCCTTAAAATCCTTCTGCGGTTTCTCGTCGCAGTCTAGCCTTTAAGAGTGCTCTTTTTACATGATACAAGGAAAAAGGCTCAACTTCAAGTGCCAGCAGTGTTTCCATTAGGTTTTCTCATCAGAATTTATTAACATACTTTAGGATAAAACAGCGGTAACTTACTACTCGTCTCTTTGTAACCAAGCTTTTTTCTCTTTTTCTCTTCAGATTGATGAAAACATTAAATTTTTCTAAACGATGATTAGGTCAAAAAAGTATGAAAGAAAAGCCACCTGACCTTATCTATCATACTTTTTTGAAACTATTCGTTACTTTCTGAGGTTTCTTTTAAACCATTGAATAAAAGATTTAAAATAATTGCGGTAATGCTGCTCATGACAATTCCATTACCAGTAAACATGCTAACAGTTTCTGGTACTTTATTAAAGAGCGTCGGCATAATATTAAAGCCTAAACCAAAGCCAATCGAGATGGCAATAATTAATAAATTTTTGTCATTTGAGTAGTCAACTTTTGACAACATGCGCATTCCTTGGACAGCCACCATTCCAAACATAACCAGCATTCCGCCGCCTAAAACTGGCTCTGGGATAATTTGGGCCATCGCACCAATTTTTGGTAATAAGCCTAAAATAATTAAGAAAAAAGCAGAAAAATAAATTGGTCGACGTGTTTTGATCCCAGATAATTGAACTAACCCGACATTTTGAGAGAAACCTGTATAAGGAAACGTATTAAAAATCCCCCCTAAAATGACGGCTAAACCTTCTGCATGATACCCACGACGTAAATCATCTTCGCCAATTTTCTTCCCTGTAATATCTCCTAAGGCAAAATAAACACCTGTTGATTCAACCATACTAACAATTGAAATAATAATCATCAACACAATAGAAGAAAGATCAAACGTTGGTTTGCCAAAATAAAATGGCTGTGGAAAATGAAACCACGTAGCTTGACCAACAGGAGATAAGTCCACTAATCCCAGAAACGCAGCTAAAATTGTGCCGCCGACTAGGCCGATTAACACGGCAATTGACTTGATAAAGCCACGTCCCCAAACTTGCACAACAATGATTAAGGCAATTGTTACAAATGCGAGGAGCAAGTTTTTAGTATCACCAAAACTTTTGTCCGTTGCTAAGCCGCCACCCATTTTTTCAACAGCAACAGGAATTAAGGTCAAACCAATAACTGTAATGACTGTGCCGGTGACTAAAGGCGGAAATAGACGTTTAATTTTTGAGAAAAATCCTGCAATAAGAACGACAAAAATGCCCGAAGCAATAATTGAACCGTAAATTGCACCAACCCCTTTGTTCGTACCAATCATGATTAAAGGTGCAACTGCTTGAATGGCACAACCTAAAACGACTGGCAAGCCAATCCCAAAAAACTTATTCACCGTTAATTGTAAAAGTGTCGCAACGCCGCACATAAAAATATCGATTGAAATCAAATACGTCATTTGTTGCGAATCAAAATTCAAGCCGGTTCCGATTAATAAAGGTACGGCAACTGCTCCAGCATACATCGCTAATAAATGTTGCAATCCTAAAACGGCGGCTTTCCCATTTGGTGTTTCCGTCTGTTGTGGTGTATTCAATTGTTTTGTTTCCAAGATTATGCATCCTCCTCTAAAAACGTCACCGTTCCTTCACTTAATGAAGCAATACGTGCTAAAGAGACTACATTTAAGCCCATGTCTTCTAATAACTGACGACCATCTTGGAATGATTTTTCAATTACGATACCAATTCCTTCAACCTTTGCACCAGCCTGTTGGCATAATTCTACCAATCCTTTGGCAGCTTGTCCGTTAGCTAAAAAGTCATCAATAATCAACACTTTATCAGCATCAGATAAAAATTTTCTTGAAATGGAAATTTGACTTGTCACTTGTTTTGTAAATGAATAAACTGAAGCCGTTAAAAGCTCTTCATCCATGGTTAAACTTTTTGCCTTACGAGCGAAGATCATTGGCACGCCTAATTTTTGCGCTGCGTATAAGGCAGGAGCGATTCCTGATGCTTCAATTGTAATTACTTTGGTAATGCCTGCTTCTGCGAAAACCTCAGCAAAACGATTACCCATAGCCTCCATTAATTCTGGATCCACTTGGTGCGTAATAAAACTATCTACTTTTAAAACACCTTCACCTAATACACGGCCATCATTTTTAATACGTTCGACTAATTCCTTCACAATATGAACTCCTTTACTTATTTTTCGATAGATGCTTTGTTCTCATCCTGAGGAAAGGACGGTTCGTTAAAAACGAACGAAATAAAACAAAGTGCTATTTATATTCGTGTTCTAACAAAAGAAAAAAGCCCATTTTGCCAAAGCAAAAAAGGGCTATCCGCTCTTCTTCACTTATAGACCAGCATTTACGGTGCTGGGTAGAGACGGTCAACCGTATTTTGACCTTATACAAGCTTCTATGTTTCTCTAGGATAGTACAAAAATCTCTAACTTTCAATGGTTTAACAACTTTTTTTCATTAGAATTTTCAAATAATTGGTTCATTCTTCCATTGTTCCGTAAAAGCGAACATTAAATAGCCAAAAACGCTTTGGCAGGATAGACTGCCAAAGCGTTTTTTATTCTTCATCGGTTGCTTTTTCTTGTTCACGATATTTTTTCATTTTTTTGCTGAATAATTCACCGTTACTAGGGGGCGTATATGTAATAGCATTCGCTCCGGCGATAATGGTTTCATGAATACTCGATTCAGTTGGTCCTCCTGTTGCAATAATCGGTAATTCTGGATACTTGCCACGGAAATAGCGTACGGTGGCTGCAGTGTCTTTTCCTGCACTGATATTAATCATATCCACGCCAGCCGCAAGTTTTTCATCAATTGGCGTATGAATAGAAGTTACTGTACTGATAATAGGAATATCGATTGCTTCATCCACCATTTTAATTGTTTCAATTGGTGTAGGACCATTCAAAACGACACCCATTGAGCCTTGTGCTTCTGCAAATAAACTCATATAAGCAGAACGCATGCCTTGCGTTAAACCGCCGCCGACTCCTGAAAAGACAGGAATATCCGCTGCTTCAATAATGCCTTTTGTAATCGCTGGATGCGGTGTAAAAGGATATACAGCAATCACTGCCTGTGCATCCGTATTGCGGATAATCGCAATATCTGTCGTAAAAATAATTGATTTTATTTTACGGCCAAAAATTTTAATGCCACTGGCTTGCCGAATAATCTCTGGCATTTTTACAATATCTTGTTTCAGCGGCGTCATAATTTCTGGAATCCACTTTTCGCTCATTGTCATCGTTCCTCCATGCTTAACGGTCGTATTTATTTAAATTGTATTCTTCTATTACATGAATGATCTTATCAGCGTATGTAGGATCCGTTGCGTATCCAGCATCTTGAAGCGCTTGTGCAGCCTCTTTATAATTTTTGGCTAACAAGACTTTTTCATATAAATTTGGATCCCAATCGACCCCATCAACAAATAACTTGGTATGATCTCGCATGGATTCTTCCCAATTGTCATAAACTCGAAAATCACCCTGAATCGTAATCCAGACCTCATTGACATACTCTTTTGTTTCTAAATTGACTTTTGGTTGATTGCCATATGCTTTAATCCCAAAAAGATTGTTATATTTCGATGCTAATTGACTTTGTCCAAAATTTGATTCTAAAACTGCTTGCCCCATAATAATACTTGGTAATACCCCGTAAGATTCTTGTAATTCACGTGCATACGGTGTGATTTCAGCAACAAATTCTTCTTTTGAGATGTTTTCATTTTGGCGATTGACTGACTCGCTTTGTCCCTTATCTGAATCAGAAAGGACAGATAACGAAAAGACAAAGGCCAAACCGACGACAACTACGCCTAAGAATAACTTTGGCAAATTCAGCTGCTTTTTTCTTTTTTTCTGATAGTTGCTCACTTCATTAATTCCCCACTTCATCTTTTATTTTCCGATAAAATGTTTCACTATCTTTCACTTTCGTGATTGATTTCATTTGTTACTATAACCGAATAATTGTATCATTTTCACAGAAAATTATCAACTTTCATCACTGCTTACGCTCGTGATTTCAGTACTTGATTCAGTGGTAGCAGTTGAAGAAACTGTACTACTTTCAGAAATTTTAGTGGATGATTTCACTGTTGTTTCAGTTGATGTGTGAACAGATTCTTCAACTGGCTTTTTGCCAAAAAAGACAAAAATTACCGCACCAAACATAATAATCACAGATAAAATCCCAGCAATTGTGTATTTCAAAAGACCATCCTTCCTATTCGTTATTCACCTACGTAAGTATCCATCAGATTTTCATTGACCCAATCTAATAATTCAACTTTTGAACCTTCCAATTGTCGTTGAATCGTAGCTGGTAACCGGAATGTAATAATATCATCAAAACCCCATTCACCATAGGCCAGCGTCACTTTCAAATCAATATAACCAGCAGCAATTTCTTGTTCCTGTTTATTGTTAGGAATCAATTCTACAACGCCCAAATCAGATTGTAACCATTTTTTGGCAATTGTTGTTTTTAACCGTTTATATTCCGAAACAGCTAGGTTGCGTTTTTCCGGAAATAAGATGGTTTGGCGGAGTATTTTTTGAGTCAGCATCCACTCATAATCCGTAAACAAATTCTTAATTTTTTGCATGACTTCATTGTCCAAACCAAATTGGCCTTCTTTCCAAGCTTGCCAATCGGCTGCTTGAATTTGATAAGCGGAGTAAAAATTTTCTTCTGTTTGGTACTGTTCAATAATTGCGTCAACAATAATATCTACATAAACTTGATGCATAATCATTCGCCTCCATTTTCTATTTTACTGAAATTCTCTAAAAAAAGCATCTTTTTATCTCTGGATTTTATCATATTTACAAAATTGTCCTTGTTTTCTAATTTCTCTTGTTTACAGTATAATAAATAATGAAGAAGATTTGAAGAAATTGCATAGATTAGGAGGACTTCTTTTGACAAAAAAATTATATCAATGGGGCATCGTAGGATTAGGTGGGATTGCCCACGAATTTGCTTCAACGTTTAAACAAGAAACTAGCCAACTTGCAGCTGTTGCTTCACGGACATTGACTAAAGCAGAACAATTTGCCGCTGATTATTCAATCCCTAAAGCCTATGGTTCTTATGAAGAATTGCTAGCAGATGAAACGATCGATGTTGTCTATATAGCAGTGCCAAATAAACAACATGCTGAACACATTTTAAAAGCGCTCCAGGCCGGAAAACATGTGTTGTGTGAAAAAGCTATTACGATGAACGCGGCAGAATTAAAACAAGCCTTGGCAGTTGCAGAAAAAAATGACCTTATTTTAGCAGAGGCCATGACTATTTTTAACATGCCACTATACGACGAATTACGTCGCTTGATGGATGCTGGCAAATTTGGTCAGTTAAAAATGATTCAAGCACCATTTGGAAGTTACAAAGAACCCGATCCTAAAAATCGCTTTTTTAATCCTGACTTAGCAGGCGGCGCATTGTTAGATATTGGTACTTATGCGGTTTCGTTTGCTCGTTGGTTTCTCAGCTCACAACCTGACGTTTTAGCTTCTAGCATGGTTCCCTTCTCTACTGGCGTTGATGAACAATCGGTGACATTGCTTCGGAATAAAGAAAATGAGTTGGCTACTATTTCATTAACATTCCAAGCAAAAATGCCAAAGCAAGGAATTGTTGCTTTTGAAGATGCCTATATTACCATTACAGATTATCCACGCGCAGATGAAGCGATTGTTCACTACAACGACGGTACGGTTGAGACCATCGTTTCTGGGTATTCAGCTGAAGCCATGAATTACGAAATCTACAATATGGTTGAAGCAATCAAAGGTACACAACCCAACCGCTCCTTATTTTTCACGACAGAAGTCATTGATATTTTGGACCAGATGCAAAAATTATGGCAGGCGTAAGGGAATCAAAAAGAGCGTGGGACAAAAATCACTTTGGATTTTTGCTCCACGCTCAAAAACTGATACACGGCGAGAACAGAAGCAACCCCTTCGGCTTATTTCTCGGAGTTAAACACTTCTGTCCCGACCTCTTTTTGTTTTACTGCTTAATTATTTTTACTAGTTTGAGATATATCCCTAACAGTATCATAAATACTGCACTAACTCTTAACTCTGTATTATACTCATAAAGCCAAGTAGCTTGTGAAAAGACAAGAAATACTAAAAAAATAATTGGTATACAAAATAATCTATTCTCTTTTTCTGTCAAAAAAATGATTGACAGTGATAATAAAAATAACGGAATAAACATAAATTGTAAAAATATGTTCGATAAGACAACTATGTAATTCTTAAATAAGACTGGATTGATCCAGATAATTGCAACAATAGTCAATACAAAATATCTAATGATACTTTCCGTCCTGATGGCATATAACAGTCCTAGGAAAGCCAACAGGCTACCAATTATATCTTCATAGGCAAATAGATGTGTACTGATCATCGCTTCTGTTCACCTCCTTTAATAATAAAAGCTTAATTCAGTTTTTCTCTTTCTTTCCTACTTCTTCTCAGTTAAGTTTTGTAACAATAAATAACAAAAATAGACCACTACGATCAACTGAATCATTAACCAACTAGGCGTTACTTCACTTAACACTGTTTCTCCATAACTACTCCCTAACAACGCAAAAGTCAAAACCAAAAGTGCCTCTGGAATAAATGAGCGTGTTTTTTTGTAGAAACTTTCGATTAAAAGAACCACACCTGTCATTATAAAAAATAACGGTACAACCAAAATGTCATATATCAGATAAAAAAATCCACTATCATTTATAGAATAGCTAATTAGTTTAAATATGAATAAATTTTTCCATGTTACAGCTAAAATAATCCATAAAACGTATTTCATTGTATAGCGATCAGAGACAAATAAAATTACCGAAAGCAGAAAAATAAATAAAAAACCAAAGAAAACCATCTTTTTTACTCCCTTAACATTACTAATTGGTGAATATCAATTTAAGCTTTATCGCATCAAATAAAACTGGAAGTTCAAGCTAAACGCTTAAACTTCCAGTTTCCATTTTTCTCTATGGATAAATACGGTTTAACATACGTGGGAACGGAATCGCTTCACGAATATGTTCATTACCAGTAATGAACGTAACAGCACGTTCTAAACCTAATCCGAAGCCAGAATGTGGCACAGAACCGTATTTACGTAAATCTAAATACCAGCTGTATTCTTCTTCAGATAAGCCAAACTCAGCTACTTTTTCTTTCAAATAATCATAATCAGTTGCACGCTCTGAACCACCGATAATTTCACCATAACCTTCTGGTGCAATTAAATCGGCACAAATTACAACATCTTCACGTGTTGGATGTGGTTTCATATAGAAGGCTTTAATTGCTTTTGGATAATTTAAAATGAATGTTGGAACGCCATAGTAATTTGAAATAAAGGTTTCATGTGGGCTACCAAAGTCTTCGCCCCATTCAATGTGATCATAATCATTGTTTGCTTCTTCTTTTTGTAATAACTCAATCGCATCATCGTAAGTAATACGTTTGAATGGTTCCGAAACATATTTCTCTAGTAACGCTGTATCACGTTCTAAAACATCCAATGGATATTGTTGATTTTTCAATACCGATTTAATTAAATGTTTTACATAGGCTTCTTGAATATCTAGTGATTCTTCATGAGTTGTGTATGCCATTTCTGGTTCAATCATCCAGAATTCCGTTAAGTGACGACGAGTTTTGGATTTTTCCGCACGGAAAGTTGGTCCAAAAGTAAAGACTTTTCCAAATGCCATCGCACCAGCTTCTGCATATAATTGACCTGTTTGTGATAAGAATGCTGGTTGTCCGAAGTAATCTGTTTCAAATAATTCTGTTGTGCCTTCTGGTGCTGAGCCTGTTAAAATTGGGCTATCAATTTTAATGAATCCTTGTTCGTTAAAGAACTCGTAAGTAGCACGAATAATTTCGTTACGAACTAACATGATTGCATGTTGTTTGCTTGAACGTAACCATAAATGACGATGATCCATTAAGAAATCTGTGCCGTGTTCTTTCGGCGTAATTGGGTAATCTTCTGAAGCGCCAACGACTTCTAAATCAGTGATATCCATTTCATAGCCGAATTTAGAACGGCTATCTTCTTTGATAACACCAGTAACCATGACTGCTGTTTCTTGTGATAAATGTTTAATTTCTTGGAATTTTTCTGTACCAGCTTCTTCACCAAAGGCTCCAATGAAGTTTGGTTTGAACACGACACCTTGGAAAAAGGCTGTCCCGTCACGTAATTGTAAAAAGGCAATTTTTCCGCTTGAGCGTTTGTTAGCAATCCAAGCGCCAATTTTTACTGTTTCTCCAACATGTTTGTTTGAATCAATAATTTGAATTTGTTCCACGTTTGTCTCTCCGTTCATTTCTTAGTTTATTCTTTTAGGCGTTGTGCTGAATTCGTTTCTTTTCTATAAAGTCGTTCATTCGCTCAATCGCTTTTTCTAACGTCATTAAATCTGTCGCATAGCTCATCCGCACATGTTCTGGTGCACCAAAGCCCTCTCCCGTTACCAGAGCAACATGCGCTTCTTGTAATAAATCTTCCACCCAGTTAGTCACGTTATCATACCCACAAATTTCTAACGTTTTTTTGACATTCGGGAATAGATAAAAGGCGCCTTCAGGTTTTATTAGCGAAACGCCTGGCAAAGCTGCTACTTTTGGATAGATATGATTCAGGCGTTTTTCAAAGGCCTGACGCATGTCTTCAACTGTCGACTGTTCACCTGTTAAAGCCTCAATTGCCGCATATTGGCTAACCGCGACTGGATTACTGGTGGATTGTGAAGCGAGTTGTGTCATTGCTTGAATAATTTTTTCATCACCGACTGCAAAACCAATGCGCCAGCCTGTCATTGCATATGTTTTGGAAACACCATTAATAATGATTGTCTGTTGACGAATTGCTTCTGAGATGGTTGCAATTGGTGTGAACCGATGTCCATTGTACACCAAACGGCCATAAATATCATCTGCAATAATGAGGATATTATGAGCAACTGCCCATTCACCAATTTGGCGTAATTCTTCTTCCGTATAAATAACACCAGTTGGGTTAGATGGTGAATTTAAAATGATTGCTTTCGTTTTGTCTGTTCGTACAGCTTCTAATTGTGCGACTGATACTTTAAATGATTGCTCTTGCGTGCTTGATACAAATACTGGCTTGCCTTCTGCTAACTTGACTTGTTCACCATAACTTACCCAATAAGGGACAGGGATAATCACTTCGTCCCCAACGTTCAAAATGGCTTGAAATAATAGATATAGCGCATATTTGGCACCATCTGTCACAATAACTTGCTTGGGTTGATAACAAAGTTGATATTCTCGTTCCACATAAGAAACAATCGCTTGCTTTAATTCAGGAATACCGCCAGAAGGAGTGTAATAACTTGCTCTTCCATCCTCAATTGAAGCAATTGCTGCTTTTTGAATATTTTTCGGGGTTACAAAATCTGGTTCCCCAACCGTTAAGCTTAAAACATCTACACCTTTTGCTTTTAATGCTTTCGCTTTGGCGGCAGCTGCTAATGTAACAGAAGGAGTCAATTGCTGTGCTCGATTTGATACGTTCATACACCTTTCACTCCCACTTTCATCAAAACCTATCTAAATTAAATATCTTTGACAACGTTGATCTCTTCACCTTTATCAAAGCTCATCAGATAATACGTCAGTACTCCTTGATCATTTTCGGTGACCACTTCCCATGCAGGGCGCTTATCATAAAGCCCTAACGTAGCTTTCATCACCGATTCATCGGGATGGGCTTTAGCAACAATGTCTGTTATTTGTTGTTCAGTTTGACCATCTTTTTGATTTAAGACCGTGACTTTTTCTCCCGATTTAGGGACAATCACGACAATCTCTGTGCCTTTATCATTTTTGCCGGTTAAAGTAAAATACGTATTTTTGCGTGTAAACCAGTAAAATTTATCAACTGTTTCTAAATTAGCAGAAGTTTTGGCAATTGCGGTTGCTTCTTTTTTGGCTTGAGCCATTGGTTGATTGGTTCGTACAAAAAAGATAATTATTGTTACAAGAATTGCTAAAAGGATTGCCAATAGGGTTAAAAGGACAGTAATCCGTTTCTTCTCTTTCTTTTCTTCTAATTCCTCCAAAAATCCTTCCATCCTCTCTAAACTTACTGGGTCTTATTATAGCAGAAAAATAGCGGCCTTTCACAAATATGACCTAAAAATAATCAATTATTTGTTTAAAAATTCCTTTAATTCTTCTAAAATTTCAGGCATGGGCGCTTCTTTTACTGAGAGTCCCTTGGGAAACGCTTTGATTAATCGTTTGCCATATTTTGCAGTGACTAAACGACGATCCAGAATCAGCAATGCCCCTCTGTCTTCTTCAGAACGGATTAAACGGCCCAGTGCTTGTCGTAAACGTAAGGCTGCTTTTGGTACCGCTTCTTGAGCAAATGGTTGTATCCCTTCTGCTTCTAAATACGCATATTTTGCTTGCACAAGTGGTCGTTTCGGGTTTTCAAAAGGCAAACGCGTGACTATCAATAACTGTAAAGCTGTTCCTGGTAAGTCCACACCTTCCCAAAAGCTATCGGCTCCTAGCAAGACATTCGGTTTTCCATTAGAGAACCGTTTAAGAATTTTTTCACGACTGCCGCTAATCCCTTGGGCGAGGACCTCTTGTCCTTTTTCCAATAATCTTGGCTGGACTTGATGATACACGGTGGACAATAATTCATGCGAAGTAAAAAGAACCAACATCGAACGTTCCTCTTGCGCCATCAATTTTTCAATGGTATCTGAAATGTATTGACCCATTTCATAGGAAGAGGCATTTTGAATGGCTACTGCTTCTTCCGGTACATAGACTCGCGCATTTTCTGCATAGTTATATGGCGTTGGCAGGGTTTTGAACGTCACCTCTGTTAAACCTAACCGTTGCGGTAAATACTTTTTATTGTTGCCAAACTTCAATGTGCCGCTTGTATAAATAATTCGTTCATACCGCGGATACCACTTTGTTTCAGGAAGCAAACTAGCTTCTAAGTCATGAATTTCAATCAAGCCATGGTCATCATTTTGTGGTAAATATTCTTTTACCCAACGTGGACGCCAATCATCAAGATAAATGGTAAAACAGTGATGAATACGTTCAATTTCATCAAAAAATTGAAACAAGCGAACAAAAACGATGCGATCAGCCAAACTAAAGGTTTCCAACTGACTCATAATTGTTTGCTGTAACTTACTTTGAATAGTCAACAGCTCCTGCAGTAAAAGCTGGAGCGTTTGACTATGTTTTTCTCCCGCAGCAGATAAATAATCAATACGTTCTTTGGTTAAAAGCAACTCCTGATGGTCTATTCGCTTCTGCGTTTTACTAAATAAACGATGCAATTCAAAAAGAAAATCTTGCCATTCATCCACAAAATCCAGTAAACCTTGCTGATAAATTTTTACAAGCCGCTGCTCTTCAGAAAACTGTTGAAAAATTTGCTGTAAAGCAACAAAAAGTTGCTCTTTTTCAATAAAATGCGTGACTTGTTTTTTTAGTATCACACTGTTTACTCGTTCGCTCGCCATCCGACTAGCGATGTCTGGTAAATGATGTGCTTCATCAATAATTAGCCACGGACTTTCAGGTAATAACGGTTGTTTTCTTAGCGACTCTTGCGCCAAAAATGCATGATTAACAATCAACACGTTACTTTGAGCGACTTTTTTATACAGATGTCTTAAAAAGTCAACTTCATAAAGTTCATCTTTTTTTGAAAGAAAATCCAATCCGCGATGTGTAACTTCTTTCCAGAATAAATGATTTAAATTCGTCAATTGTAGTTCATCTAAATCGCCCGTTTCTGTTTCTAGCAACCAGACGAGAACGCCCATTTGATAAAGAGCGTATTGTTTTTGCGGAGTTGGCTGATTCAACGTTGCCTTAAAGCGTTGTAAATCAAGATAGTGTCGATGGCTTTTAATAACAATGCCTCGTAATTTCCCTTGGCAGATTTGATTGGCTAATGGTAAATCTTTTTCCACTAATTGATTTTGTAAAACAATCGAAACTGTTGAAATGATGACTGGTTTTTCTGGCGTTGCTAAATAGCTCATCGGCAACAGATAGCCTAATGTTTTTCCCGTTCCAGTCGCCGCTTCAATAAATAAATCTTTTGTCGTTCCTTCTGTAAAATGATGATAGACTAAATTCATCATCCGACTCTGTTCCGCACGATAAGCGAAACGTTCGCCAAACAGTTTTTCTTTGGCTTTTTTAGTTTTGGGATACGTGCTAGTCTGATAGAACGTTTCTTCAAAAAGAGGAACTTCTTTTTTGCGTAAAGCAATGCCACTGACCACTTGATAAGCTGGATTTAATGGTGTGACTTGTTTTTTCATTTGTTCATACGTTTGTTGAATAAAAGTACTGGTTTCCCGCGCTGTCTGTTGACTTAATTCCGCAATTTTTTCCATAGTGACTAATGGTAAAGATTTCATTTTTTCTTGAATTAATAACAAAAGTTCGGCTGTAACCTGCGCATCACTATCTGCTTGATGGGGATTCTCATGAGACAAACCTAAGCTTTCCGACAAATCACTTAAACGGAAACTTTTTTCTGTCGGTAAAAAAATCTGTGCCAATTCCACTGTATCAATGGCTGGAATGGTAAGTGGCGGCGTGCCACACCGTACCAGTTCACGAGCTAAAAAATTATAATCAAAGTGGACGTTATGCGCCACAAAAATAGTATCTTCCAGATAATGATAAATTGTATGTGCTACATCTTCAAAATAAGGCGCTTTTTGAACTTGCGTATTACTAATCCCCGTTAAACTTTGAATTTGTTTTGGTACTACTTGATTGGGATTCACATCTGTCGCAAAGTTCGCAATAATCTTTCCATCTTGAACGAGAACGCATCCAAACTGAATGATCCGATCACTTGTAGGATCTGTTCCAGTCGTTTCAAGGTCAACTACTGCATACACTTGTTTGTCTTTCAATGACTTCACGCCTTTCATTCATCTTTGAAAATTATACTACAATTTATAGGATTTTCACTAGTATTTCAAAAATTCTCTTGAAATCTTTTCCAGAAATAATAAGAAAGAGCCTGAAACAAAAATCCAAAGTGATTTTTGTTTCAGGCTTAAAAGCTGATAAATTGAACGGTTTTGTCTTACCTTCTCCTAAATAAACGATTAATAACAGTCAAGGATTTTCTGCATATACTGGTTTAATTGCCCATAGCCTTCCAATTCTCTAATTACTGGTAGCGGACAACGAACCTTTTTATTAAATAGTGTCCGCTTTTCAACATATTCTGTAACTTCGTCTAAAAATTTATCTAATCCTTTTTCTAGTTTCATACAACTTAACTGATTGCAAATTCGCACATCTCCTGCCTTTTTCTTTTGAACTTGTTTAAATGATTGTGAGAATGCTTTTGCTTCAAACATTTGTGCTTCTAACTGTCTTTTTTCAATCGTTATTTTCGGTACTGCTTGATTTCCATCAGTATCCTCTAACTGGCGACTCATAAAGCGACGATAAATTTCCTCTTCTAATTCGTCCAATTGTCGTTGAAAGTCCGCAGGAATTGTCCGACTTGATGAATTTTCTTTCTCACTTTCCATAGAGACAGCTTCTTTTTCTGACTTCTGCTCCTCCTCTTTTTCGGCAGACTTATTCACTGAATTTAACGAGCTTTTTTCTGTTTCTTGTGGAAAAGTAAATAAAGGTTTTGCCGCGGTACTCTGCTGGTTTTCTTGAGGTTCTTCTGGCAGCGCTTCTTTAAATGGCGCTAGTTCAGATAACACTGGTTCTTTCGCTGGTTCTTCAAGCGCTGGTTTGTTAACAGGAAGCTCTGCTTCACTTGTTGCTACAGTTGTTTCAACTTCTTGCTTTTCCAAATTATTAGGCGAGATATTGACGTCTGGTTGTTCCAGATTAGCATCCTCTGATACTTTCAGCGATGCCTGTTCTGCGGTTATCACAGGAGAAGCTCTTTTCAAATGGATCGTTTTTATTTGTCTAGAAATGACGGGATTTCTCGTTTGATTAACGGCTTCATTCAAGGAGGCTAAATTTTCTTTTAAAAGTGTCAACATTTCACGTAAGACAGCAATTTCACCAGCTAATTCCGTTATTTGATTTTCTTGCGGCACTACTTGCACATTGGTTTCATTCATACGGACTGTTTTTTTATTTTTAGTTGTCGGTATTTCATACATCCATTGTTTCAGTGCGAATCGTAAGTCACGAGTGGTCGGCTCAAAGCTTCCAAAATAAACAGTGTAGTACATTAACTCCGTTTCAACATAGACATAAATCTTTTTAACAATTAACTCTTCAAACTGTTCTGATTCATCCCAACTTTCACATAAAGCCTCAAAAAATTGTTCCCCTTCTGCTAAATTTTGGTACTCTTTCGCTAAATAAAGCTTGCGAATTAAGTAAAAATTATACGGTGTTTCAACATTATCCGCATAAATTTCTCGTCCTAAAAAATCTGGATTCGTTTCTTTACAAAGAAAGACCGTTTTCTCTTCTGGTTGTGTTTCAAGTGTTTTAGTCATGAGGTTCACTTCCTTTTTCTCCGTTAATAACCATTTTTTAATGATAGATACCTTTAGTATACAGGAGAAATTCTTCTGATTTTCTCATATTTTTAAGAGACAATAGAAATTTTAGAGAAAAATCGACAGAAAAAAACGTGAGACAAACAGTCCTGCTGACCATTTATCTCACGCAAAATACTTATACTGACTATTTTATTCTTGAAACATGTAACCAATTATTCTGCTGAATCAATTGGCAAAATCGTGTCTTTTTTCTCGCGACGTGCAATTGCTGGTAAAATCATTCCTAATAGAATTAAGACGATTGGTGTCACAATGTTAGAAGCTAATTGGAACAACCAGCCTTGGGGATCTGAGGCATACTCAAATTTAGGCACCATTCCTAAGATACAAGCAAAGGCTGTAAATAGGAAACACCAGAGACCAAACACAAAACCAATTTTAGGATTTTTAACAAATTTATATTCTGAATTAAATTGTTTGTACGCTTTGTTTAGAAGCATATAGGCAAAGAAGACCCACAAGTAACGCATTGGCATAACTACAGAATTTAAGTTAGTTAGCCATTTAACCACTTCGTTCATGTCCTTCAACCCAAACATCGGTAAAGCAATAATAATACTTACTAAAATACCTGTTAATAAGTAACCATTAATTAACGTACCTTTTTTCGTACGTTTACGTAACCAACTTGGAACAAATTCTGGATCTGCTTCAGCTAAAAGAATTTTCAGTGGAGCATCAATTGAAAAGGCTAACGCAGCCACTTGACCCACTGTATTCGTCAAAGCATAAACAATCATTAAGAGATTACCGACACCATAATATGCGCCTAATTTTTGGAAGGCACTGTAGGCACCATTTGCCATTAAATCTTTAGGAATATTGTCACTTGAGAATAACATTCCCATTGCAAATGAACCTAAAACAGCCGATAAACCAACCATTGCCGCTAGGAAAATCATTCCTTTAGGGAACTCTTTGGCTGGATTTTTAGTTGCATTTACGTAAGGAGAAATTTTTTCAGCGCCACCTACCGCAAAAACTAACATTGATACGGTTGTAAAATAACTAAAATCAAATTTAGGAATGTAGGTGCTGACTTGTGACATGTTTGGCGTCGCAAATTCAACCGTTGAATTAATAAATGGTGCGCCTACCGCTAATAAAATGAATAAAATAGACATCACAAACATGGCGGTTCCAGCTAAACCACCAATAACTTTTAAGGTGGTTAACCCTTTTGTTGATAATAACAAGAAAACCAAGAAAATTATTAATGAAATAAATGATACCGTTACGATTGGCATCGTATTGACTAGGTTTCCATTCCCTTGAACTGCCCAACCTAAGGCAATTAAAATTGCTTGTGGTTTTTGTGCCAAGTAAGGAATGTGCACTACCCAATAAGTCCATGCTGCATAATAGGCTAGACGTTTAGTACTGGTGTTTTGCACCCACGAACTAACCCCACCATTGCTGTCTTTAAATGTTGAACCTAATTGTCCTACGATTAACGCATAGGGAATAAAATATAAAACTAAAATCAAAAGCCATGAAGTGACCACTGAAATCCCTTGTTGTGCATAATTATTCACAACATTTCCAAGACCCCAGACCATGTTAAAGGCAATTAACCCGACGGTGAACCATCGTAATTGCTTTTTGTCCATATAACCAATTCCTTTCTTATTAAAAAAAATAAAGCTCTTCATTTATCATAAGCATTTTACTTTTTATGCACAAGCTCAACATAATTAAATAAAGATGGCTTTTTAATAAGTAATTAAAACGCTTCTAGCAATGATTTTCTAATTTATTTGATGACTAAAACAGGCCGGTGAATAAGTTGCTTCACCGGCCTTTTTCTAAGAGATTTTTCTTTTATAACATATCAAATAATGATAATTGGTTTTCATCTGGCAAGTCTTTTAAGACACCATTTTCATTCATGTATTCAATCAACGTTTTAGAAACTTTGCCTCGTGTTGCCAAATCTTCTTTCGACAAGAACGGTTGCTCTTCTCGCGCAGCGACAATGGCTTTCGCTACGTTGAGTCCTAAACTTGGCACTGCTCGGAAAGGTGCAATCAAGGTATCCCCTTCAATCACAAAATTTTCAGCATCCGATTTGTACAAATCGATCATGCCAAATTTATAGCCCCGTTCCAGCATTTCATTACATAATTCTAAAACCGTTAATAAGTTTTTCTCTTTAGTGGAGGCGTCCATCCCTTTGTCCGTAATTTCTTTCATTCGTGCTTTCACAGCTTCTTTCCCTTGTGACATTGCCACTAAGTCGAAGTCATCCGCCCGAACGGAGAAAAACGCACAGTAATATAAGATTGGGAAATAAACTTTAAAGTAAGCGACCCGCAACGCCATTAATACGTATGCTGCCGCATGGGCTTTCGGGAACATATATTTAATTTTAGAACAAGAATCAATATACCAGTCAGGGACGTTGTTTTCTTTCATCGCATTTAAATACGTATCCCGTAGTTCATCAGGAATCTTATTCCATTGTCCTTTACGTACCGTTTCCATAATCTTAAAGGCCATCCCACTGTCCAAACCAGCATGAATTAAATATACCATGATATCATCCCGACAACCAATTACTTCAGCAAGATTGGCTTCGCCACGGCGAATCAACTCTTCTGCATTCCCTAACCACACATCGGTTCCGTGAGACAGTCCAGAAATTTGAAGTAATTCTGCAAAAGTTGATGGATGGGTCTGTTCTAACATACCTCGAACGAAACGTGTCCCAAATTCAGGAATTCCTAACGTTCCTGTTTTAGAATAAATTTGCTCTGCATCCACACCTAGAACATCAGGTCCTTCAAAAATACGCATCACTTCTGGATCGTCTGTTGGGATTGTTTTTGGCTCAATCCCAGATAAATCTTGTAACATCCGAATCACGGTTGGATCATCATGTCCCAGAATATCAAGTTTTAAAATATTATCGTGAATAGAATGGAAATCAAAGTGCGTCGTTTTCCATTCTGCCTCTTGATCATCTGCAGGGTATTGGATTGGCGTAAAATCATAAACATCCATGTAATCAGGAATTACAATAATACCGCCGGGATGCTGCCCAGTCGTCCGTTTAACCCCTGTTGAACCTTTAGCTAAGCGATCAATTTCAGCGCCGCGCAAATGTAAATTATGATCTCTTTCATATCCTTTAACAAAGCCATACGCTGTTTTGTCGGCTACTGTACCAATGGTTCCTGCCCGGTAGACATATTCTTCACCAAAAAGAACTTTCGTGTAGTTATGGGCTTCGGCTTGATAATCGCCAGAAAAGTTCAAATCGATATCGGGAACTTTGTCGCCATGGAACCCTAAGAACGTTTCAAAAGGAATGTCGTGACCATCTTTAAACAATCGAGCACCACATTTTGGACAGGCTTTTTCAGGCATATCAAACCCTGAACCATAGGAACCATCTTCATAGAACTCAGAATATTGACACTCAGGACAATAATAATGTGGCGCTAAAGGATTTACTTCAGTAATCCCTGTCATTGTCGCAACAAAACTCGAACCGACAGAGCCCCGTGAACCGACTAAATAGCCGTCTTCATTACTTTTATGCACCAGTTTTTGAGAAATTAAATAAATGACCGAGAAACCATTCCCGTTAATCGAATTCAGTTCCTTTTCTAACCGTTTTTCGACAATTTCTGGTAAAGGATCGCCATACAATTCGCGCGCACGATTGTAGCTTAAATCAGTGATCTCTTGTTCAGACCCAGGAATTTTTGGCGTATACAAATCGTCTTTTACTGGAATAACTTCTTCACATAAATCAGCGACTTTGTTGGGATTTTCTACTACAATTCGCTTAGCGACGTCTTGTCCTAAAAATTGAAATTCCGTTAACATTTCATCGGTGGTTCTGAAATGAACCTTTGGTAAACTATGGCGATTTAACGGATTAGCGCCACCCATAGACCCGACTAAAATTTTCCGATAGATGGCATCTTCTTCATTTAAATAATGAACATTTCCAGTGGCGACAACCAGCTTGCCAAGTTCGTCACCGATTTTCACTAGATTACTAATAATTTCTTCCAAATCTGCTTCATTTTTCACCAATTCTTGTTCAATTAATGGCGCGTAAACTGGTTTGGGCATAACTTCAATATAATCGTAGAATTTGGCACGATTTTTTGCTTCTTCGACACCTTTTTGCATCATTGCTTCAAAAATTTCGCCGTTTGAACATGCGGAACCGATTAAAAGTCCTTCTCTTAACTTCGATAATTGCGAACGAGGAATCCGTGGTACTCGGAAAAAATAATCTACATTGGACATGGAAATTAATTTAAAAAGATTTTTTAATCCTGCTTGAGTTGTTGCTAAAATCGTTGCATGGAAAGGTCGAGCTCGTTTGTATGAGTCTCCTTCGCCAATATGACGATTCAAATCATCATGGAAATGCATATCATGATTCTCTTTCGCTTCTTTTAAGAAAATCCAGCACAAATGACCTGTTGATTCCGAGTCATAGATGGCGCGGTGATGTTGTTCTAAGTTGACGCCAAATTTTTTCGATAAGGTATTTAGACGATGGCTTTTGAAATGTGGATACAAGAATCTGGATAATTCTAATGTATCGATGACGGGATTAGCCGCTTCAGGTATTCCATGTTTGCCATAACTTGTATTTAAGAACCCCATATCAAAAGAAGCGTTGTGGGCCACTAAAATAGTTCCTTCTGAAAACTCTTTAAACATGCGTAAAACTTCTTCTTCGGATTTTGAACCGCGCACCATTTCATCTGTAATCCCAGTTAAATTGATTGTCGTTTGAGATAATGGATGGCCAGGATCAATAAACTGCTCAAAAGTCTCAATGACATTTCCTTTGTGCATTTTGACTGCGGCCAATTCAATAATTGTATCATAAACAGCGGAAAGCCCCGTTGTTTCCACGTCAAAGACCACATAGGTAGCATCTGTTAATTCAATATGTTCTTCGTTGTAAGCAATGGGTACACCATCATCAACAATATTGGCTTCCACGCCGTATAAAATTTTAACGCCTGCTTTTTTACCTGCAGCATGGGCATCAGGAAACGCTTGGGCGCCGCCATGATCCGTAATTGCGATGGCCTTGTGACCCCATTTCCCCGCTTGCGCCACCAAGTCACCGACTTTATTGGTCGCATCCATTGTACTCATGTTACTATGCATGTGTAATTCTACACGTTTTTCACCTTCTGGCGCGTAGTCTTTTCTTGGCGCATGGGCGACTTCCATCAAATCTTGAGCATTCATGACTAAATCACGCATGAAGGTATCTTCTTGTACACTACCACGAACACGAATCCAACTTTGCGGTTGAATCGCATCAAAAACTTGTTCATCTTTTTCCCCATTCGAAAATTTCTTCACCACGAAAGAGGAAGTATAATCAGTTATTTTCAAAATTAAAATTTTTCGTTTAGAACGCAATTCACGCACTTCTTTATCAAAAATAAAGCCTTCAATCGTTATCCGACGTTCTTCTTCCAGTATATTTCCCATTGGCATAACGGGTTCATCATTGGGAATATTCCGACCTAAACGAATTGGACCATCAAACGCAGGCGCTTGTTGTTGTTTTTCTTTTTTCATTTGTTCATGTTTAACAAGCGATTCAGCAGCTTGTTGTTGAAAGGCTGCGGCTTGTTCTAATTTTTGCTCTTCAAACTTTTTCAGCACTTCTGCAGCTTGCTGTTGATCCATTTTTGGTTCAATATGAAATTTAGGAAACCCGTAAGAGAAATAAAGTTCCTCAATAATTGGTAAATATTGTTGCTTCAAATAAGGAATAACTGCTTCATTATCAACAGGTAAAATAATTTTCCGATCTTCAAATTGTGGTGTCTGTGTTTTTAAGACTTTCTGAACTAACGGCGTATTGCATTGACTATTTAACAAGGCCAACTGCCAATAATCCGTTAATTGTTCCTCTGTAAATGTTGTCTGATTTGTGGTTATTTGAACGGAAACCTGCGCAATTTGTTGAAAAGCTAGTTCCAATTGTTGCATAAATGTTTGATATAGCATCACTGGCATCAATTCATCAAAACTTAAATGAAATTCCCATAAGCGACTTTGTTGGTGAACAATGACCTTGTCAATCCGGCCATTTTGAATTAAGGGATGTTCTTTCGCTGTGTCATCTAACTGAATTTGCGTCATCAGTTTATCAAATAAATCGCGTGCTTTTTCTGTCACAAAATGAACCTCCTTCTATCATTGAAAAAAGGCCCTCAGACAAATCTGTCAAGTGCCTTTTTTCGGTTTCTCTGCATTCGCTTCTCTATTAAGTATACTCGTTTTTTGTAAAAAAACAATCTTGTTCCGTCACTGGCTTGCTAAAAATTAGAGAACAAGAATAATGTACTCCTGAAGAATTCCATTATTTGTTTGAACATATTGAACAAAAAGACATCCTGTCAATCCGTATTTACCAATCCCTTACAAATCTATTCTTGCCATTTCTTCCAATTTCTCAATCTCTTTTCGATAATTTTTCCGCATGGCTTGTTCTGTTTCTTCTAGGATTGAAACAAACCGATTTTCTGTTCGTTTCACTTCATCTAAACTGGTGGCTATTTGATGATGAAACATTCGTTTGTCCCAAGTATCATTTCTAGTAAAATAAGCCACCTTGTCTACTAGTTGGTTCGTTTGTTGTCTAAATCGCTGGATTTCAGTGAAAACATGTTGCTGTTGTTGATTGATTCTGCGCTTTTCTTGATAATAGTTGTCTTCAATCATCTGGTAACTGCGGCGTTTTTCTTCCGGTGTCATCTCTTAACCTCCTTTTGCTGGTGTTTTTAAATTTGCGTCAGGAATCGCTTTCAAATAATGGCTCGCTGCGTCCGCCACTTGCCCTTGGAAGGCACCTTTTAAGGAAGAAGGCAAGGTAGTTTTTGATTGTTTGCTCATCAATTCTGAAAGTTTCTTGATTGTATGTGTGGAGGTTTGTTTGATGGTTGCGATTCTGGTTTGTTTTGCTGTAATCACAGCTTGAATGGCTTGGCGTTCTTGTATCTTTTGTACACGTTCTAATTCCAATTGAAGTTCTCTTTCCAGTTCATCCATGTGCAACATCCTTTCATCTCTGTGCAAATAACTGATTACCTGCTTGGCGATCATATTCTTGAATATTTTTAGCCGCAGTTGTTAACTTTTCACTAAATGTCATCAGTTTTTGATTATATTGTTGAACTCGTTTCCGATTGTGACTGGCCTGTGCCTCGTTCCACAAACGACTTTTTTCATAGGGTGCAATCATTGCTTGGACCTCAGAATAAGACAAATATTGTCTTATTTCATTGGCACTTGTTAAAATTTCCTTGGAAATTTCTGCTAACGCTTGTTCTGTGTCTTGCTGGCTTTGTTTCAACAATTTCTCCGCTTCTTCACCGATTGTCCTAGCCTGATTAGCTACCTGTAATGCCAAGTCTGCTCGTAACTTGATTTTTTGACCGCCAGAAGCACTGGCAATTTTTGTATGTAAAGAACGAATAGCTTTATCAGTACCAGATTTTAATTTTTCCAAATTCGCATTCGTTTGCGCAAATTCGCCATAGAGTTCTAAGTACTCCTGCACTCGTTTTTTCGCTTCGGCTTCATTATTTGTGGTGGGATCCCAGTCGCCATTTTTCTTTGCCCAGACTTTCGCTGCTAACTTGACTTGCTCCAAAGTCATATTCGGTGCGAAAATGCCATCTTTGGCTAAACGATCCAAATCCAAGTCGTCTCCATCAAAATAGTTAGCTAAAGTATTATGTTCACCAACCCCTGAAATCGAAGAAATCGTGCCATATTTACTATCACGTCCTGACAGTGCTGCCCACGAATCATTTTGGTAGCGAATCAAAAATTCTGGATTTTCTTGTAGCCACTGTTTTTCACTCGTCGTTAAACGTTCAAATTGATTGCGGCCCCAATCATCAAAACTGGTGGTACGAAAGCCCATTTCTTGCCCGTATTTCCCTGCCATTTTCATCATGTAGCCACCTGATTGACTAAAGCCTGCAACATCGGTAATTGTGCCGTTTTGCGAGGCGATTTTTTGCTGCGTTTGTTTTAAAAATTTTTCAGCTTCCTGATATTCTTCAGAAAGTCCACCTACGAAAGCTATCCCAGCTGTTTCAAAGCCTTTTTTACCTTCATCCCCAAAGGAATTGGTACCAGCGTACACGACAGCGACGTTGTTATAGTCAGGTTTACCTTGGTCATCTAAAGGCGCGATGGCCATGGCATTTAGTTGGCTGGATTGGGTGCTGGCGGCTTTGTTTATAAGGTAATAATCTTCCTCTAGCCCTTGAATAGATATTTTATTTCCATTTTCTCTATTTTGAACGATTTTTTTTGCTGAATCTATTGATTTTGCTAAAACTTCAGTAGTCATTTCATCACTCACTAAAACATGCCTCCTAATAAACTAATTCATGAATCTCTAAATTAGAGATTACTTTTGCATTTGAACTTCCTTCAGAAGATTTTTTAATTTTTTTAGACTCTGATATCTCTAATTTGTCTCCTATATTCAAGCCTTTTGTTGCATTTTCTACCTCCAACACTAAAATAGAATCTATTTTTTGAGGTCTTAGATAATCTAATTGAATATATTTTTCAAGTTTATCATCGTACTCAGTATTGTAATTTAACGTAAACGACATCGTAAAATAATTATCCTCAGATACATAAATTCTCACGTCACTATCCACATAATTCCCCAACAACGATGTCCCATACTCTTTTGCATTCCGCCATTCCACGCCAACACCTTGCCACTCAATCTTCTCAATGCCTTCATAGTTTTCTACTAAATAGTTCGATACATATTTTTGAATCAAATCGATCCCTTGTTGGTAATCCTTTTCTATTGCTTTTTTATCCATGTATTGTTTTCCTCCTATTCCTAAAATAATTAACACGACAGTAGCTAAACCAATTAGCCACCATTTTCTTTTTTTCACTGGCTTTCCTCCTTTCTTTTTTATGTACACTAATTTTTTAAAACTTCTATGTTAAGATATTCTGGCTTCCTGATATTCTTCAGAAAGTCCACCTACAAAAGCTGTTCCAGCTGTTTCAAAGCCTTTTTTACCTTCATCCCCAAAGGAATTGGTACCAGCGTACACGACAGCGACGTTGTTATAGTCAGGTTTACCTTGGTCATCTAAAGGCGCGATGGCCATGGCATTTAGTTGGCTGGATTGGGTGCTGGCGGCTTTGTTTATAAGTTGAAAGCTTTCCTTTCGTTGATTAATTTCTAACTTGAATTCTTCTCCGATTCTAATCTCTTTTACTCTATCTTTGGTGTCGTCAATTGCTTTAGCTAACACTTCTGTTGTAATTTCATTGCTCATTACACTAACCTCCTAATACTTCAATTCATAAATATCTAAATTATAAATAATTTTAGGTATCGATAGCTTTACTGTTTTTTTCCTAACTTGCTGAAGTTTTATTTTTTCTTTGTCATTAAATCGTCTATTAGCATTCCGGATTTCCATTTCTAACATAGAATCTATGTTTTCAGAATTAAGAACATCACTTTGAACATATTTTTTTAATTCTTCGTTGTATTCTGTTTCATCAGTCAAGAGAAAATGTAGTTTAATGTAACTATTTTGAGAAATAAATAACTTAACATCGCTTTTCACATAATTCCCCAACAACGATGTCCCATACCCTTTTGCATTCCGCCATTCCACGCCAACACCTTGCCACTCAATCTTCTCAATGCCTTCATAGTTTTCTACCAAATAGTTTGACACATATTTTTGAATTAAATCGATTCCTTGTTGGTAATCTTTTTCTATTGCTTTTTTATCCATATATTGTTTCCCTCCAATTCCTATTATGATTAGTAATGCAGTAACTAAACCAATTAGCCACCATCTTCCTTTTTTCACTAGCTTCCCTCCTTTCTTTTTATGTACAATCGTGTTTTAACATTCTATTGGATTCGTCCCATAAATCCCTTTCACTAGTACAGCGCCAATGCTACTGGGTTCCCTTTACTAACCTAACTTCATTCAATCGTTTCTGTTCTGAAAGAGTATTTTCTTTAATTTTCTAACCTATTTTTTATTGGTTATAACCTCCTCTATTCAATCTAATTAATTAGCCACCATTTTATAATATCATTAACATATAATTACTGTAAATATAATTTTAAATTCTATCTATATATGAAAAATTTGTTTAAAAACAAAAAAATATCATTTAATCAGCTTAAACCACTTATTTATTTCTCTTATTATTAAAAACAATAAAGGAAATAATTTTATATAGATTAATCTTTAAAATCGAATATTGTTTATAGCTTGAGACATTTAAGTTTTTTATTACATTAAAAAAGCTTAAAACAAAATCAGAGAAACTTTGATTTCGTTTTAAGCTTTATACTGTTATTAAGTTTGTTTATTTATTCTACTTCTGATGTTGTGTTCATCAAAATAGAAAGTGTACTTTCTAATTCTTCTTTGCGTACTTCCAACATTTCACCAGTACGTTTGATTTTGACTTCTACCACACCATCGACTGCTTTTTTACCGACTGTGATACGGATTGGACAACCAATTAAATCAGCATCAGCAAATTTTACGCCTGCACGCTCGTTGCGGTCATCAACTAATACTTCGTAGCCCGCTTCGGTCATCATTGCTTCAACTTCTTGTGATAGTTTTGTTTGATACTCATCTTTCACATTCATTTGGACCACGTGTAAATCAAATGGCGCAATCCCTGTTGGCCAATTAATACCGCGCTCGTCTGCATTTTGTTCAACGATTGCTGAAAGTAAACGACTAACGCCGATGCCATAGCAACCCATGATCACTGATTTTTCACGACCGTTTTCATCTAAAACTGTTGCGCCCATAGCATCACTATAACGCGTTCCTAATTTAAAGATATGACCAATTTCGATTCCTTTAGTAAAGGCTAAGACACCATTGCCATCAGGAGAAGGATCGCCTTCTTGAACAAAGCGTAAATCTTCGTAACTAATTGGTTGGAAGTCACGATCTGGATTTACATTTGTCAAATGATAGCCATCTTCATTAGCCCCAACAATGGCGTTGGCTAAATCTTGAACAGCTAAATCTGCATAAATTTTAACATCTTCGGCAACATTGACTGGACCAATTGAACCAAAGCCCGCTCCTAAGACACGGCGAGCATCTTCTTCTGTTGCTTCATCTAGGAAATCAGCGCCTAAGAAGTTTTTCAATTTGACATCATTGACATCATGATCGCCACGAACCAAGACCATTACTGGCTCTTCATCGGCAATAAATAGTACTGATTTAATAATACGTTGTGGCTCAACTTCAAAGAAGTTTGCCACTTCGGCAATTGTACCCACTTCTGGTGTTGCAATTTTTTCTAAATCTAATTGTGTTTCATGTGATTTTTTCGGCGTATAAAGACTTGTTGCCATTTCTAAATTGGCAGCATAATCACTTTCTGTTGAATAGCAAATAGTATCTTCCCCAATTTCAGAAATCGCCATAAATTCTTTAGAATCTTTACCACCCATGGCACCACCGTCCCCAATAATGGCACGGAATTCTAGTCCACAGCGTTCAA
Organism: Enterococcus sp. DIV1090; assembly: GCF_050537975.1. Taxonomy (NCBI): domain Bacteria; kingdom Bacillati; phylum Bacillota; class Bacilli; order Lactobacillales; family Enterococcaceae; genus Enterococcus; species Enterococcus sp. DIV1090. The sequence continues at coordinate 2,009,949 of NZ_CP172917.1, forward strand.
AAATGCGTGAGTAAGCTTTTTCGTAATCACGGTATGATTGATCTAAACTAGCTTCATCGGCATGGAAAGAATAGCCATCTTTCATGATAAATTCACGGCCTCTTAATAAGCCAGAACGTGGGCGTTTTTCATCACGATATTTTGTTTGAATTTGGTATAAATTCAAAGGTAATCGTTTGTAAGAATTGATTTCATCACGAATTAATTCTGTGAAGGTTTCTTCATGCGTTGGGCCTAAGATATAGTCACGGTCATTGCGATCTTTTAAGCGATACAAGTTAGGTCCATAAGTTTCATAACGTCCTGATTCTTTCCAAAGTTCTGCTGGTAATAACGCAGGCATTAACATTTCAACTGCATCAATTTTCTCAAATTCTTCTCGCATAATCGTTTTTAATTTTTCTAAAACACGATTGGCTAAAGGTAAATAAGAATAGATCCCTGCAGCGACTTGACGAATATAGCCTGCGCGCAACAGAATTTGATGACTTAAGACTTCTGCATCATTTGGTACTTCTCTTAACGTTGGAATTAACATTTTTGACTGTTTCATTAAAACTCTCCTCTATTTTAAAATCAACTATTTTTGATTTCTTTACACACTTTTTTACTTAAGCTTTCTCCTTAAAAGAAAAAGCGTTGAATATCGTTCCAAGTAACTAACACCATTAACACCATGACAAACCCAAAGCCAATTAACGTAATGATGCCTTCTTTTTCAGGACTAATTGGTTTTCCACGTACACCTTCAATAATGTTTAAGACAATTTTCCCGCCATCTAAAGCTGGGATCGGCAACAAATTAATAATCCCTAAGTTCATTGACAACATGGCCATTAAGAATACAACTGTACTTACTCCAGCATTGGATGCTTCTTCCGATAACTTAAACATCATGACTGGCCCACCTAGTTTGTTTAAACTAAAGCCTGTGAATAGTGAGCCGAGTGCTTTAAAAATCTGTGTCGTACTATTTAAAGTATCCTGAATACCGCCCATCAATTTTGACGGTAAATCGGTTTTCATATAAGGATAAACGCCGACTTTACCAATCGTTTGTTTTTCCACTTTTTGTTTTTCTGGTGTCACTGTTAGTTGCTCTTCTTTGCCGTTACGCTCAACTACGAACGTTAACGGCTTTTCGGGGTTCTTCTGCACAATGGTTGTAAAATCTTCGTATTTTTTGATTTTTTGATTATTAATCGATAAGACTTTATCGTTTTCTTTCAACCCAGCTTCTGCGGCTGGGCCATTAGGAATCACTTGTCCAATTTGGTTCGTGTTTAAATCAGTGACGCCTCCTTGTAGAAAAACCGCTAACGTAAACAGAATAAACCCTAAGATAAAGTTATTCATGGGTCCCGCAAAGTTCGTCAAAATGCGTTGCGATAATTTCGCTGATTGAAATTGAACGTCAAGTGGCGCAATCCGCACCTCGGTTCCATCACTTTCAATAATCGTTGCATCATGGTCAACTTTATAAACAGTTTCTTCTTCCTCGTTTCCATTGACATAGCCCTTGATGAATAATTCTTTTTCAAGATCAAAATCAACGACTTCCATCGGAATACTATGAGGTAATTGTACTTTTTTACTTGTATTAATTTTAACCACATTACCCACGGCATTTAACTCAACAGATAGAGGCATACCTGGTGTGATTTCTGTCATGTCTTCGCCCATCCCAGCCATTCGCACATAGCCACCAATCGGCAATAAGCGAATCGTATAAGTGGTGCCATCTTTTCCACGATGCGCAAAAATCTTTGGTCCCATTCCGATTGCAAACTCACGAACTAAAATACCCGCTCGTTTTGCAAAATAAAAGTGGCCAAATTCATGTACGAGGACAAGAATACCGAAGACAATAATGAATGTGATAATTGTTTTCATAGATGTCCTTCTTCCTTCATTCACTGACGTTCAGTGCTTTTTATTATTACATGGGAAAGTCTCGTAAAACTTGCTCTGTTCCCTTCCCGATAAACCAGTGCAACTGTTTACTGAGAACAGTCGCCACTGTTAGTGAACAAATCTTTCCTTATGTAAGACAAGTTTTATTTTAGCATATTCACTCATAAATAACCATTGGACTTGACCACTTCGTCTGGATATTTTGTGTTTTTTTAGAAAACTCTATAAATGAGAGGAATTGATTACTACGACCAGTATTTTTTTAAAGACCTTCAACAATAGTAGCTAACTTTAGACCATAAACTTTTCCGACAGTTTGTCGTATTTTATCAACACGCTGATTGACATGTGCTACCATGAAAGTATTAATAGTAATTTTAGGGGGAATGAATCAATGTATGGAGAATTACATGGTAAAGTGGCCGTTGTCACTGGTGCAGCTACGGGTTTAGGATTATTTATTACTCTGCGTTATATCTTAGAGGGCATGAATGTTGTTGCTGACTATGTCGGTGAGCTGCCTAAAGAATTTGAAGATGTTCAAGCCAAGCACGCAGACCGCGTAAAATTCGTGAAGGCTGATGTCTCTAATGAAGAAGATATTAAAGCGTTAGCTGAAACCGCTTTAAAAGAGTTTGGTCATGTTGACATTTGGGTAAATAACGCCGGTGTGGAGGCTTCTTTTCCGACAATTGATATGCCATTAAAAGAATGGCAACGTGTCATTGATGTCAATTTAAACGGTGTCTTTTTGGGTTCTAGAGAGGCACTCCGAATATTTAGAGATCAAAAAATCAAAGGGTCAATCATTAATATGTCCTCCGTTCACCAAAGAATTCCTTGGCCAACGTTCGCCCACTATGCGGCAAGTAAAGGCGCAACCGAAATGTTCACGAAAACAATCGCTTTGGAATATGCGGAATATGGTATTCGTGCCAACTGTATTGCACCTGGAGCGATTAACACACCTATTAATGCTGAAAAATTTTCCGATCCCGAACAGTTAAAACAAACAACAAGCATGGTTCCTATGGGCATTATTGGTAAACCCAATCAAGTAGCTGCTGCGGCCGCTTGGTTAGCTTCTGATGAATCCTCATACGTAACTGGAACAACACTCTTTGTAGATGGCGGGATGTCTCTATACCCTTCGTTCCAACACGGAGCTGGTTAAAAAGTAGTCTGCAACAAAATTCTCTATGAATTTTTGTTGCAGACTTTGTACTATCACACACAAAATCTATTCAGGAGGCTTATCATGAAACTAGTCAAAAATGTTCTTTTAATTTTAATTGGTTTAGTTATTATCGGGATTGGCGCATCCACTTTAAGAGTGGCAGGTTTAGGAGTTGATCCTTTCACTGCTATGAATATCGGACTTTCTTCGATGTTTGGTATGCAATTAGGCATTTTTCAAATTATTGTCAATGCGTTTATTCTATTCTATGTCTATTTAAAAAACAAAAAAGCCATTGGTCTAGGAACTATTTTAAATATGCTTTTAGTAGGAATTTTGATTCAACAGATTTCTACTTGGCTTCAACCTTACGCCAATAGTTTAGGAGGCTCAACAATTGGCAAACTACTTTCTTTATTCTTCGGAGTCCTGATTTTTACATTTGGCTGCGCCTTATACATGGCTACAGATCAAGGCGAATCCCCCTATGATGCGATTGCGCCAACCATCTGTCAACAAATCAACAAACCTTACGCTTCTGTTCGAAAAGCACAAGATTTGTTGGTCCTATTAATTGGCTTTATTGCTGGTGGTCCAATTGGGATTGGTACAATTATTTGTGCATTTGGTGCTGGCCCACTTATTAGTTTTTGGAACAAGTTACTTCAACCTTTAGTAAAATAATTTTTTAACTAAAATATAAGAAAAAGCGATGACTTCATAGAGATTTTCTTCTCGAGTCATCGCTTTTTTATTTGTGCTTCTTTGAAGAAGCATGATTAGTATGTTTCTTGTTTGGCTTTCCGTTGTTATTTTGGTTGATTATTTTGTTGGTAGAGTGAAAAACTATCCTACTGACCCTTCCAATAGAGATTTCATTAGAAAGAGTTGGAAAAAGTCAGTAAATATACGAATCACTAATGAGTAAATCCTTACTCTTAATCACTAATAATTAGACAAAGAAAGTTCAATCATAGTTAACAACGGAGTTAAATAAAATAGCATGGGCATGCATAATACTATCATTAATTCTTATTATAAAACATTGAAACGTTAGTCTATAAATCCTTTAACTATTCTGTGTATTTTTTATGACTCTTTTGAATCTTTCACCTGTAAAAAAATTAAATTTGTGTTCAATAAATTCATCCGCAACTGCCATCTTAAAAAAACTATTCTCTTGGATCGAATTATTTATAATGCTAACCCATTTATCATATACTTGACATTGTTTTTCATTCCAATTAGTCGCTTCATAAATATTCTGCAAAAACTTTTCATCACTACTATTTATATAATTCAAAAACATTCCCATTATTCCAACAACTATATCTGATAGTTGAACAAGCTTATGAGTTTCTTCGCCAAGAAATTCTGATTTCTCTTTTGCTTTCAAAATGCTGGATTCTACAAATATAAAATTTTTATTTCCCACATCTAAACTACCTAATTTTTCTTCAACATCTATTTCATGGTCGAATATTAATTCCGAATTATTAAATAGAACCAATCTTTGAAGATACATCTGATAATACTCTTCAATCAATTTTCCAGGTTTATTATTAATAAGTAATGGCAACCCCAGCTTTTTCGCTTGTGTTATTTCTTTCTTAATAATTTCTAAAGTTATATCTTCTTTTTCAAAATAATATGCTTCATATTCATCAGACTTCATATAGTTATTTATAAGCTCCTCAATAGAACATAAAAACAATATGGGATTCTTCACATTAGGATATGTATTATTTCTAAACACATCTAAACTTTTTTTTTATCGAATTTAATAGCCTGATATAACGCTGTTTTAAAATGTCTAGAATTCTCAATACTCCCTATACTAGATGCAAAAGGTAAACTATCAATAATGTCTACAGTGCTATAGTAAAAATTATCCATATATTCAAAATGAATCCAGTAATTATTTTCATATAACCAGTTAATCACTTTTTGGAAATAGGGTTTCTTCAATAAATTAGGAAAATCTTTTGCTCCTTGCCTAACAGTATTAAATTTTAGTTCATCTTGTTTCTTAGATTCTGGAATACTTTCCCATAGAATCGCTATAGTTTGTAATGGTATTTCTTTTTCAGTCACAATCCCTCCAAGAACAAAAAATTTACTTTCATCACTATTAAATCCTGTAGTAGTAAGATTAAACTTTCTAATATTACTTGTTTCATCAAAGAAGAATTTATAATTCTTCTTATTGTCTCTTATACCACTTAAAGAAATAATATCCTCTCTAAATTTTTCCAGCATTGTTAATCCCTCCGCGTTTCTTTAATTTAAATATTTTTGTTTCGGCCTATTGATTATTAAACGATAGAAACCATTTTATTTTTAAATTAGATATGATCTATCAACTTGAAGGTTGTACTTTCACTATCTATCCCCCTTTCTATTAATTTTCTGCCAATTTGTTCACTATATTTCCCAAATTCTCCCTCCATCATCACAAATTTTTCTTCAGCCCTAGTTACACAAACATAGTGATTATTTTTTTTACTTTCATCATTGAAGCTATAGTAATTAGCAAAACTAATCACTTGATTAAATTCCAGGCCTTTTGAACCGAAAACAGTCATAACCTTATGCAAATCATTAGATTTTATAAACGCTGGATAGAAATACTTGTTTGTAACACTATCTAACAATAATACTTTTTCATCATTTGTTATATTCATCCCTAAGTAGTTATTAAATTTAGTAATAGATTCAAAAAAGGAGATACTAATATCGTCTTTAGTTTGATTAGATGACAATGGCACTAGTTTCTTTAGAGGCTTTAATAAACTATCAATTTTATTCAGTAACGTTCTATTTTGCTCTACTCTCAATACTTCAGCGATGTCAAAGACAGAATAGTTATCATCCAATAAGTAACAGGCAATTACTTTTAATACATTAGCATTTTCAGACCCGTCATCTAATGGTGTTTTAGGAATAAAAACAAAATTAAATCCTTGTGCATTTAAATTATCAGAAATATCTTTTGCATCATTGTTTATATTTGCAATAATTGTTATATTTTTATTTTTATCCACTATATTGGACTCACAAAGCTCATTAATAGAGCTAACATAGTCATTGGTCCTGCAATGAACAACATGAGTTACTTCTTTAGAATAATCGTCTCTGAACTGAGAAGCATTATGCATAAGATTAGCATAATTAACAATTTCAAAATGACTTCTAAAATTAGTTACTAATTCAAATCTTTGCATCCCTTCATTTTCTAGTTGATTAAAAATATTTCTCTGTGCACCTCTCCATAGATATATGGCTTGTTTACCATCTCCTACAATAAAAAGATCAATCAATAACACGTTTTTTATATACATAAATAGATTATGCATATCTGTATCAGAGTCTTGATATTCATCCAAAAAGATCATTGTGTATTTTGATTTAAAATATTCTTGAGCCGCTGTACTTTGTTCTAATACTTTTTTTGCTAATTCAAACTTAAAATTTCTTTTAATGTTATGATAAGTTCCTAGTTTATTACTCTTTTCTAATATATTTAGACCTTCATCAAAAGAACCAGATTTTACAGAATCCTCATAACTAATCACAAAATCATTATTATACATTTCGCCGAAAGCATCTATCAAAAATGGTCTTATGATTTCATATTCAACAAAAGAGTCGTTAGTCATTACAACAAATTTATTGTTCCCTCCAATTTGTTTTGACTTTCTTTTTATTTCCTCTGTAGCCTTAACCGTAAAAGTTATTGCAGCAACTGTTTTATGATCTGAAATTTCACTCATTTTTTTTAGGATTTTATTAACCATTATTGTGGTTTTACCCGACCCAGCACTAGCAGAAACTATAATATTACCGCTAGCAGCTAAGATATCTTTTCTTACTTGCTCATCGACGATTTCCATTAACTCTCCACCAATCTTTTTAAAGCTTTAAATCTATCATGATTAAAAATTTTATAGCACTCTTCATCATTCAAATTATCAATAAGTTTTAACATATTTAATAACTTCTTATCTTGGAGAGTATCTACAGGATTATCACCAAAAACATTTGTCAGCTTTTCTGGAATAACCTCGAATAAATCGTTCTCTAAATCAACTTTTGAAATGAATATATTATTCTTTTCAAATTCTCTGATACAAGCTCCGTTAAACTCATATAACTCTCTTTTTTTATCAAAAACCATCCTCTCCTTATCGCTTATTAACCAAATTAATTTTCCATTCTCATCCTTCGATGAGTAATCAATTGTAATAGCTTCTAAATTTTTTTTACCAATAATATTTAAGCAACGATTGAACCCGATAGTATCGAATGACTTTATATCTCCTCTTTTAGCTTTCAAATCATTGTCAGTTTTGATAATAGGTAGTATTTCCAACTCTTTTAATATATCAAAGTATGGTTTGAATTTAATACCATCTACTAATAACAGATATCCGCCCTCTAATTCATAAATTGGACTAACAATTGACAATATTTTTTCAAATAACGCCTTCTCTGAAGGGCCCTCTATGAGCAACACACGATCTGAAAACAGCGCTGTTGTTAATGATTCATTCAGTTCTTTCTTTATTGATTTAAATTGTTCGGGCACATTATACATATAGGATTTACAGTCAGTTTTGTTTTGTGAGTATATTCTAACAAGAGAAGCCTCATCCATTTCATATAATAATTCTGACGAATGAGTGGATAAGATAAAATAGCCATACACAGAATAATCAAACAATTGCTTTGATAGAGCTACTTGCATAGAACGATGTAAACTATTTTCTGGCTCTTCTATCAAATAAATGGTTATTCTATCAGAATCATATTCTTTCGTTAAATAATTCAAAAGAGAATAAGCTAATATTTTTTTTCTACCATCCCCTGATGTAGGATAAAGTGCATTATCTCCTTCTCTTTTTATATACGGGTGTATATCACTAAAGAAACCTTTTATTGCCATCTCCGATTGTAATTCAATTGTTATATCCTCTTTTTTCAGTTGATGATACTCATCTGTTAGTTCCTTTTGAAAATTCCGCATAACTTCCATAGAACTAATTTTCCTATTCATTTCAAACGTCAAATCTGAAATCTCTTGCGAAATAACTATATCCTCATTTGTTAATTTTTTTTGATCAAATAATTTTTTTCTGTTTTTAGAAAAAACATAATCTAAATCAATAGTTGGATCAACATAGATAATATTAAATAATCTATCGATATCCGAAAAGCTACCATTTTGAGGAATTTTATGCATACTATCCAAGTTATTACCCCAAAATAATTCTGGAACACCTAGGGCCTCACTATGATCAAAGGTTCCTATAACTTGAAAATAGAATCTGTTTAGCTCTGAACTGTCCCTTGAACCACCAACTTTTGAGATTATATGCTGTGAATCTCTATCAGTCTGACGATCTGTTAGATCAACTTCAAGACTGATTTTTATGACATTAGACGTATCTCTATGATAATAATCACTTTCAGAGAAACCGTCAGATCTTATTTTACGATCTAACAAACATCTTAACGAACAAAGTAAATTAGTTTTTCCAACGTCATTCATACCAAATACAACATTTTTATTAGATAAATTAATAGCTACATCTTCAAAATTTCTAAAGTTCTCAATCATAAGCCTACTTAATTTCATAGAAAAGCCTCCTTATTAAAACAGAAAATCTCAAATATATTCTTTACTTGATATAACTAATGATATCACAATTGCATCAATAATAACTTCCCTTTTAGTTCAAAAATAGTTTTTCCATACAAAAAAGACTAGTCATAAATACAATAACTAGCCTTTCTTTAAAGATACAATCTTAGCATTGTTTTGCTGATACTTTGAAAAGAATCCCTCATCCAAGCAAAGCAGTTCTTCAATTTCTTGATATGTTAAATATTTACCGGAAATATTCGAATATTCATCAACAAATGATTTGGGAGTATATATTTTTTCTTCAAACAATAACTCTAACGCCTCTTCAAAAGCCTCTGGCATGGCTATCGGCATAATTTCATCCAAAGGTTCTACTTTTCTCCATCCTCTTTTACTCAAATTCTTATAAAGTCTCACAAACTCATCTTGTGTTATTATTTCTAGCTGCTTTGCCCTATAAATCATTGATGCAATAGATACTTTCCATTTCACCTTCAATTCTCTATAATGGTTTAAGTTTAAAGGATCCTTAGAGACGTCAATACTAAACGCTTTTTTAGGAAGTAGAAAGTACCCTGCTAACGAGTCCGCTTCTCTTTCTATTTTCTTATATACATCATTGTTTTCATCTTCAATATTATCAATGTCTTCATGTTGAATGAAATGCGCCAATTCGTGTATGACATCAAATTGCCTTCTGTAAAAAGACTTTTTATTACTACCTAAAACAATAACATAATAATTCTTTACTCCATTTTGAAATTCCACTGTGACTCTTTGGCTAAAAGCATCTATCTTTTCACTCGAAAACGTTAAATCTGAAATTACAAATCCTTTACTTTCTAAAAGTTCTACGGCATTTTCAATAGGAGCTTCTCCTAAATTCCATAGATTTCTCAACAAGCCAGCTTTTTCTTCCAAACCCTCTATATCACTCAAATCAGGTAACTCAAATTCTGGAAATTCTACTGTTTCCTCTAAAAAGCTCCTAAGACTAACAATATTTTCAACTCTCGACAATTGATATTGTTTATCCTTTTTTGAAGTACTTAAAAGTGATCGGAAATACGAGTTTCCATATGCAAAGTTCTGTTTATTCGAAGAATAAAAAAATTCTTTTGGGAATCTCAATGCTTGCAGCAAAGAAAATAATATTTCAGGAGTTGGTGCAGAAATGTTCTGTTCATATTTTGAAATCATCTGTTTAGATACACCAATTTTCTCTTTAAGTTCCTCTAGAGTCATCCCTCTATACATTCTTGCTTCTTTCAATCTTTGACCATTAAATTGGTGTTGTATTGACACTGTCATTACCTCTATTCGGCTTTTCTTTTTCTACCTTTAAGTTTAACATGCTTGTTTTTTCTATTTTTTAATTCAGCTCTTCCGTTACCTTCTATTTCTGAATCACTAGCAGCAATAATGTAATCTGATGGAATAAATTTACTCCAATCTTCACTATATAATATTTCACAGCCATCAGATAATTCATACATAGTAATCTTGGGAGTATCTCCAATAGAGTTATCTCTTGTAATTATACAAACTTTCTCTATATATTCACCAAATTGCTCTAATATTTTATTTGCTTTTTCTGAAGCTTCCCCATAAAGATCTGAACTAAATCGATCGATAGTGTATTCAGTCGGATCAAAGAGTTGTCCATATTTATCATGCTCTTCTTCTGGTGATGGATTCTTTAACAATATTACACTTGTGAGATATGTCAATCCTCTTTCCTTATGAAACTTTCTCATTAGCTGATTTTTGTTATCTTCAGACATAAATGCATACATAACCTTTTCCATCTTATCAATGAAAATAACTGAGCGTTTATCAATGAATTGAAATCTTTCAGCCAATTGAGTATCAATAATTTTTTTCAAATTATCCGCTCTCTTTAACTTACCGAAATTTAAGTTTCGGCTCTTATAGTCTATATTATATTTATTAACAATCTCCTTTAACTCGTTTTCATAGCCATGATAAATTTGTTCAACAATAGCAACCTTCAAATTCTCTTCCAATCAATAACACTCCTTCAATATAAGATATACCTACTTTAACACACAAGGAGATTTTTTTCAAATATCGATCGAAAAAGGAGATTACCATCGATTTTGTCAACCTTCCGATTTTATCTATTAAGTAAAGTTCAGCAAAAAATCTATTTTTCTTCTTCTAAATCGAACTCAATACTTCTCTTCACCCTCTGTATCGTGCTCACACTCAATCTGCTCCTTTTAGAAACCTCTTTATAACTTAATCCTGATTTCAGTAATTCATAAGCATGTCTTTTATCATCTGTTATTTTGCTTTAGGGCGTCCTTCTCGGCAGTTCGGATTTATTTCTCTTAGCAAATGCTTTACCCTCCTGTGTGCACTCTACGATCAGGTCACGCTACATTTCAGCTACTGACAAAATTGTACGCATTAACATCCGACCAATAGATGTATTTTCAATGGTACCGAGATTAAGATTCTTAATTGTAATATTTCGTTCTAGCAGCGGTTCAATCACTTCTAATGCTTCTTTAGTATTCATTGTAAAACGCTCCAGCTTCGTGACTACAACTGTATCGTTATCCTTCAGAATTGATAATAACTTGGTAAATTCGGGACAATTTATTTTCATTCCTATAAATTTTTCTTTATACATATTTTCTTCAAACACGCCAACTTGTTTAAATTGTTCCAGTTGCTGCCCTAATGACTGAGCTGTCGTACTTACTCTCACATATCCATAAATCATAAAATATTACTTCTTATCTTAATTATTTTTTGACCTAAGTTAATGAACATCTATCAAGATTGACAAATCAACAAACAAATAGTTGGTAAAAAACTATTATGTTTCTGATCAACTAAAGAATCTATAAATCATTTTCTAATGAAATCCCCCTTCATTTCTCTCCCTAAAAGTTTAGGTAAATTTTTTGATTAATTCCTAAAACATAGGGTGTTTGTATCAACCCATAAGACATATCGTATGTTAAAACTTCTTGTTCTGGGATTACATTAAGTGAATTATAGAAAAAACTCCTTGTGGCTCTTTTTATGTATCTGGTCTGGTAGTAATAAGCAATCGCAGGTGAAAATTTTCTAAGAACATTACTATCATTGTAATCACTAAACTTAATTGTCAACTTATCTGCAATAATTCCAACGGCTCCTTTTAAAACACTTTATGTACAAATAATTATCACACAACCAAAAGATTTCCCTATATTTAACAAATTTGCTAAGTATACAAATTTTCAAATCGTATCTATCAACATAGTTAGATAGATTTTCAGGCAAAATAAAAAACTCCGAATGCTGTTATATCAACATTCAGAGATTCTATTATAGGTTTAACCCACACTGCCTTCCATCTCATAACTAATCAACCGATTCAACTCAACCGCATATTCCATCGGTAATTCTTTCGTAAATGGTTCAACAAAGCCCATAACAATCATTTCTGTCGCTTCGGCTTCAGATAAGCCGCGACTCATTAGATAATATAATTGTTCTTCAGAAATTTTTGAAACTTTGGCTTCGTGTTCTAAGGACACTTGGCTGTTATGGATTTCATTAAACGGAATCGTATCTGATTTTGATTTTTCGTCCATGATAATCGTATCGCATTCGATGTGGGAAATCGAGCCTGCGCTGTCTTTTCCAAAAGTCACTTGGCCACGGTAGTTAACTTCGCCGCCGTCTTTAGCAATTGATTTTGAAACAATTGAGCTAGAGGTATTCGGCGCATTGTGAATCATTTTGGCCCCAGTATCTTGGATTTGGTTAGCGCCAGCAAAGGCAATCGATAACATCGTGCCACGGGCACCTTTGCCATCTAAGTAAACGCTTGGGTATTTCATGGTTGTTTTAGCTCCTAAGTTCCCATCAATCCATTCGACAGTGGCACCTTCGTAAGCTTTAGCACGTTTGGTTACTAAGTTGTAGACGTTATCTGACCAGTTTTGAATAGTGGTATAACGACAATAAGCATCTTTTCTAGTGAAAATTTCTACGATGGCCGCATGCAAGCTGTTACTTGAATACGTGGGTGCCGTACAACCTTCAACATAGTGAACGCTGGCCCCTTCATCGACAATAATCAAGGTCCGTTCAAATTGGCCGGTATTTTCAGCGTTGATTCGGAAATATGTTTGTAATGGTACATCAACTCGAACGCCTTTTGGTACATAAATAAAGGTTCCACCTGACCAAACAGCTGAGTTTAAAGCGGCCAGTTTATTATCTGTTGGCGGCACAAGTTTTGAAAAATACTCTTTGAATAAGTCAGGATATTCTTTTAAAGCAGAGTCAGTATCTGTAAAAATGATGCCTAATTTTTCAAATTCTTCTTTCATGTTGTGGTAAACAACTTCTGATTCATATTGAGCAGAAGCCCCAGCTAGATAAGCACGCTCAGCTTCGGGAATCCCAATTTTTTCAAAGGTTTCTTTGATTTTATCAGGTACATCATCCCAATCGCGTGCAGGTTTGTCACTCGGTTTTTGGTAATATTTAATTTTACTAAAGTCAATATCTGACAGGTCTGGACCCCATTCTTGCATGGGCATTTTATTGAATTGTTCTAACGATTTTAAACGGAAGTCAAGCATCCATTCTGGTTCGCCTTTCACGCGAGAAATTTCGCGAACGACGTCTTCTGTTAGGCCGTCTCCGGTACTAAAGACTGGTTCCACATCGTCGTGAAAGCCAAATTTATATTCTTCTAATTCAGGTACTGTACTCAATTCGTCGTCACCCTTTCTTTATTTTTCACAATGTAAATGACCAGCTTCGCCTTGGCCGTTATTAGCAACAGCCTGCTCTAAGGCTTTCCAAGCCAGGGTTGCACATTTGATCCGAGCTGGAAATTTAGCTACGCCGCTTAACATTGCTGCATCGCCTAATTTTTCATCTTCGGCCACTTCATTTCCTTGAACAAGTTGAGAGAAATCCTCTGCTAAGGCCGTTGCTTCGGCGATTGTTTTTCCTAAGACCGCATCAGTCATCATACTAGCACTTGCGGTACTGATGGAACAGCCACTTCCTTGAAAGGCGATATCTTTAATCACACCGTCTTCAATGGCCACATCCAGTTCAATCACATCTCCACAAGTAGGATTATTCAGTTCAATTGTTTGGCTAGACGCATCTAGCGTTCCGTGGTGATGTGGGTGGCTAGAATGGTCCAAAATGACTTGGCGATATAAGTTATCTAATTTAGAAAGTGCCATGCTGGAAAAACTCCTTTGTCGCTTTAATCGCTTCAACTAAGCGATCTGCGTCTTCTTTGGTATTGTATAAATAAAAACTTGCCCGTGCGGTTGCTGGCACGCTCAAATAGTTTAATAACGGTTGCGCGCAATGGTGACCCGCTCTGACAGCGACCCCTTCCATATCTAACGCCGTAGCCACATCATGTGGATGTAAACCTTCAATATTAAAAGCAATCACACCTGTGTGGTCTTTTGGATTCTGTGGACCATAAATCGTCAAGCCCTCGATAGCTTGCAACTTCGGCAAAACATAGTGAACAAGGGCTGCTTCATGTTGATGAATGGCCTCCAAACCAATTTCTGTTAAATAATCAATGGCGGCACCTAAGGCAATTGCCCCAGCAATATTAGGTGTGCCAGCTTCAAATTTCCATGGAAGCTCTTTCCAAGTACTTTCTTGAAGATGAACAAAGTCAATCATTTCGCCACCAAATTCCACAGGTTCCATTTGTTCCAATAAATGACGTTTGCCATAAAGGACACCAATTCCAGTTGGTCCACACATTTTGTGACCACTAAATGCATAAAAATCAGCATCGATGGCTTGAACGTCCACAGGCATATGAGGAACTGCTTGCGCGCCGTCTACCACCATCACAGCGCCATTTTGATGAGCTAATTGTGTTAATTCTTCGATTGGATTAATGACCCCTAACACATTTGAAACATGAGCAATCGAAACAATTTTCGTTTTTTCTGTAATTTGTTGACGTGCACTTGCCATGTCTAAAAAGCCGTCTTCAGTGACGTCTATATACTTCAAAATGGCTCCTGTACGTTGGGCTAATTGTTGCCAGGGAATAATGTTTGAATGATGTTCCATGTAAGATATGACGATTTCATCCCCGGCTGTAACTGCCAAGTCACCATAACTTTTGGCAATCCAATTCAAACTGGTTGTTGTTCCTCGTGTAAATAAAACTTCCGCTGTTTCTTTGGCATGGATAAATTGGCGAACCTTTTCGCGGGAGGCTTCATAGTCCTTCGTTGCTCGTTCGGCTAACGTGTGCACCCCACGATGAACATTGGCATTATCGGTTTCATAATAATGTCGTAAAACATCTAACACCGCCGTTGGTTTTTGGGTTGTCGCAGCATTGTCTAAATAAACTAGCGGTTCATCATTAACTTCTTGAAATAAAATAGGGAACGATTGACGAATGGTTGCTGCATCCATCATGCGTTTAACTTCCCTTCAATTACTTCTACAAATTCATTTTGTACTTCTTTAACTGGAATTGCTGTAATGACAGAACCTAGGAAGCCACGAATCACCAAACGTTCCGCTTCTTCTTTACGCAAGCCGCGGCTCATTAAATAATACATTTCTTCTGGATCTACTCGACCAACGCTGGCTGCGTGTCCGGCAGTCACTTCATTTTCATCAATTAAAAGAATTGGATTGGCATCACCACGAGCTTTATCAGACAGCATTAAAACACGACTTTCTTGCTGTGCGTCGGCTCCTTTTGCGCCTTTTAAAATGTGGCCAATTCCGTTAAACGTTAAAGTACCACGTTCACGAATGACTCCATGTTGTAAAATATGACCAATCGAATGTGGCGCTTTGTTTGTCACTCGTGTGTCGATGCCTTGTGTTTGTTTACCTGCACTAATTGCAACGACTTTAACTTCTGAATGAGCGCCTTCGCCAACTAAATCAGAATCAAAATCAGCCACAACATCGCCATCATTCATGACGCCTAGAGCCCAATCAACAGAGGCATCCCGCATAATATAGCCACGACGATTCATATAAGTCGTTACAGTTTGCCCTAATTGATCCACGGCTGAGTATTTAACTTTTGCGCCATCTTTCGCAATCACTTCCACAACAATATTTCCAGAAGCTTTCTCTGCGTGATGACCAGTGGATTGAAAACGTTCTAAATAACTGAATTCACTATGATTATCTGCAACGATTAAAACATGTTTAAAGAAAGGTTGGTTGCTATCTGAATCCTGAATAAACAAAGATTCAATGGGCTCTTCAATCACTACGTTTTTAGGAACGTATAAGAAAACGCCACTATTCATGAAAGCTGCATGAGCTGCTGTCAGCTTATCTTCTTCTGGTAATACGGCTTTAGTCATATAGTATTCTTTAACTAATTCTGGGTGCTCTTGTAAAGCAGTAAAAATGTCTGTAAAAATTACCCCTTGTTCCGCTAATGAGGCTGGCAATTGCTCAAAAGCATGAAAAGA
The DNA here is from genome assembly GCF_050537975.1 of Enterococcus sp. DIV1090. Classification (NCBI taxonomy): domain Bacteria; kingdom Bacillati; phylum Bacillota; class Bacilli; order Lactobacillales; family Enterococcaceae; genus Enterococcus; species Enterococcus sp. DIV1090. The sequence goes on from NZ_CP172917.1 coordinate 2,026,168, forward strand.
TCCTTGTTGAACAATTAAAGGATTGTCTTTCATTTGATCAAAACTTGCGACATTTCCTTCAGAAGGCACATAACTTTCCATGTGAACATTTAATAAAGGCCAACGATGAAATTTCACACGATCAATATGTGGTAACTCACTTTCGTCAGCGTTTTTTAAAGCCGTTGTTCGCAATTCAGTCATCCAAGCTGGTTCTTCATGTTCTAGTGAAAAAGCGGTGACTTCGTCAAGATAATCCATTAGATTTACTTTTTTCATTTATCTTGTCCTCCTTACGCTTCTTCTTTGTAATCAATACCTAATTCTTGGCTGATACCAGCATAGCCTTCTGTTTCTAAACGTTTTGCCAAGTCAGCCCCACCGGTTTTCACAACGCGGCCTTCCATCATGATATGAACAACATCTGGCGTGATATAGTTCAATAAGCGTTGATAATGGGTAATAATTAACGCACCAAAGTTCTCGCCGCGCATTTCATTAACCCCTTTAGAAACTACTTTTAACGCATCGATATCTAAGCCTGAATCAATTTCATCTAAAATGGCAAACGTTGGCTCTAACATCAATAATTGTAAAATTTCATTTCGTTTTTTCTCGCCGCCAGAAAACCCTTCGTTTAAGTAACGCTCAGCCATTTCTTCAGGCATATTTAATAATTCCATTTTGCTATCTAATTTTTTTAAGAACTGCATGACTGACATTTTGTTGTCTTCGTCACGTTTTGCATTGATTGCTGCACGCATGAATTCAGCATTGGTAATCCCTGGAATTTCACTTGGGTATTGCATTGCTAAGAATAAGCCTAGGCGAGCGCGTTCGTCTACTTCTAAATCTAAAACGTTGACGCCGTCAAATAGAATTTCTCCTTCTGTGACTTCATAGTTAGGATTTCCCATAATTGCTGCTGATAAAGTAGATTTACCAGTCCCATTAGGTCCCATAATTGCATGGATTTCTCCAGTATTAATTGTTAAATCGACCCCTTTTAGAATCTTTTTATCTTCAATTGATACGTGTAAATTTTTGATTTCTAACACAGACATGTACAATTCCCTCCAACTTGTTTTAATCGTTTTTCCGTTCTCACTCATTTTAGCCTAATTGAGAATGAATCGCAAATTACAATTGCTAAAAATAACAACTCTTATCATCAAATTTTAGGATTCAATTTGTGAAGAAAAATTTTAAAAGGCTGATATTTCAAAGTTTCTCTATATTTTTAAGTGATCGTCCCTACACAAAGAAAAAAATTCTGGTAGAATAAAAAAATTTATTAAAGAAAGCGTTTTCTTGGATAATTACTTTAGAATAACTTTCACAAAGAGAGCGTTGAGATACGCCTTTCTCATCTATACAAAAAAAATCCAGAGCATTTGCTTCTCTGGATTCAATAATTTTTATTAGTGATTGGTTTTATACTTCTAAAAGTTCTTGTTCTTTTTCAGCAGTAATCGCATCGATATTTTTGATGCTATCGTCTGTTAATTTTTGAACATCTTTTTCAAATGAACGTAATTCATCTTCAGTGATGTCGCTATTTTTTTGAGCTTTTTTCAACTCATCCATTGCATCACGACGAACGTTACGGACAGCAACTTTTGAGTTTTCCGCTTCTTTTTTCACGTCTTTGGCTAATTCTTTCCGACGTTCTTCCGTTAATTGTGGAATCACTAAACGGATGACATTTCCATCATTGGTTGGACTAATGCCGATATCACTCATTTGAATAGCTTTTTCAATGTCAGCGATAGAATTTTTGTCAAACGGTGTAATCATTAATACACGTGCTTCTGGGATATTGATACTTGCTAATTGGTTAACTGGTGTTGGTGCACCATAATATTCTACTTGAATACGGTCTAATAGACTTGCGTTCGCACGACCAGCACGAATTTGACCTAATTCACGGCGTAAGCTTTCTTCCGCTTTTGTCATTTTTTCTTTGGCTGTTGCTAAAACTTCTTTAGACATTCTTTATTTCCCCCTTACAGTTGTTCCGATATTTTCACCAAGGATGGCACGACGGATATTTCCTGCTTCATTTAGGTTAAAGACAACTAAAGGAATATCGTTATCCATACTTAATGAGCTTGCTGTTGAATCCATTACTTGCAGCCCTTTAGAAATAACATCTAAATGTGTTAGTTCTTCAAATTTTGTCGCTGTTTCATCCACACGTGGATCCGCAGAATAAACACCATCAACATTGTTCTTCGCCATTAAGATGACGTCCGCATCTACTTCTGCAGCTCGTAACGCAGCCGTTGTATCTGTCGAGAAGTAAGGATTTCCTGTTCCTCCGGCAAAAATAACAACGCGGCCTTTTTCTAAATGACGTTCTGCACGACGACGAATGTATGGTTCTGCAATTTGACGCATTTCAATTGATGTTTGAACACGTGTAGGCACACCAAGATTTTCTAATGTATCTTGCAATGCTAAGGCATTCATCACAGTAGCTAACATGCCCATATAATCTGCTTGTGCACGTTCCATGCCCATTTGAGCACCAATTTGTCCACGCCAGATGTTCCCGCCGCCAACCACGATGGCCATTTCGATACCTAATTCATGGACCTCTTTAATTTCTTGGACGATTTCTTTAATGACTGGTGGTTTAATGCCAAAACCGTCTTCTCCGGCTAGCGCTTCTCCACTTAACTTTAATACGACACGTTGATACTTAGGTTTAACCATCATAATTCCCTCCAAGATTCTCTAAAAATCATTCAATTCCTCATTTAGATGACTTTTCACCAAAATGATTTTTTAGACCAAGCAGTGCGATCCACTGGTTTTGCCTAAAAAAAGGGAGCGCATATCAAAGTTATGCGTTCCCAAATGGCTGAAAGACTGCCTTGAATCAAGCAGTAATCAATTTATGCAGCTTCCTTTGGGGATCGCTGTCTGTTTAGATACTTATGATTCACGGCTTTTCAACCGAGCGTTTGATGCTCTTAGTTTTTCATTTGGCTCATTACTTCATCCGCAAAGTTATCTTCACGTTTTTCGATACCTTCGCCAACTTCAAAACGTACGAATGATTTCACTTCGCCGCCTTTAGAAGCAACAAATTTTTCGACAGTCATATCTGGATCTTTAACAAATGGTTGGTCAACCAAAGCGATTTCTGCTTTGAATTTTTGTAGACGACCAACAACCATTTTTTCAACGATATTTGCTGGTTTACCTTCGTTTAATGCTTGTTCAGTTAACACAGCTTTTTCGTGTTCTAATTCTTCTTGAGGAATTTGAGATTCATTGACATAGCGAGGGTTGATTGCCGCGATGTGCATAGCAACATCTTTCGCTACTTCTTCGTCAGTTGTGCCATCGATAACTGTTAATACAGCAATACGGCCACCCATGTGTAAGTAAGCGCCAAATGCAGCATTGTCAGCTTTTTCGACAACTTCAAAACGACGGAAGCTGATTTTTTCACCGATAACAGTTGTTGCTTCGATTAAATCAGATTCGATTGTGCCTTTTTCAGTTTTAATAGCCATTGCTTCTTCCATCGTAGCTGGTTTGTTTTCAGCAACTTTAGTCGCAATATCTTTAACTAAATCTTGGAACATTTCGTTTTTAGAAACGAAGTCAGTTTCTGAGTTTACTTCAACGATTGCTGCAACGTTACCTACAGTTGCTACGTTTGCTAAACCTTCAGCCGCAATGCGGTCATTTTTCTTCGCTGCTTTAGCCATACCATTTTCACGTAAAAAGTCTACGGCTTTTTCCATGTCGCCTTCTACTTTTACTAATGCTTTTTTAGCGTCCATCATTCCAACGCCAGTCATATCGCGTAATTCTTTTACCATTTTAGCTGTAACGTCTGCCATTATTTGTGTCCTCCTCGGATATTATCAATTCTTTTTAAAAAAGCTATCTCAAAGGAGAATCAGGCTTTTTGTCGCCTAGCCTTTGAGACAGCTCCGTAATCATTATTATTCAGCTGATTCGTTGTTTCCTTCAACAACATCAACGATTTCTTCGATTGAAGTTGCTTCTGGTGTTTCTTCAACGAATAACTCTTCAGTTGCTTGGTCTTCCCCTTGGTTACCTTCGATGAAAGCATCAGCCATTTTAGCAGTGATTAATTTCACGGCGCGGATTGCATCATCATTTGAAGGGATTACAACATCGATCTCATCAGGATCACAGTTTGTATCAACCATTGCAACGATTGGAATGTTTAATTTGTGTGCTTCTTGAACAGCAATGCGTTCTTTACGTGGGTCAACGATGTACATTACATCTGGAATTCTTGGCATATCAGCGATACCACCTAAGAATTTTTCTAAACGTTCACGTTCTTTGTTTAAGCCAGCAACTTCTTTCTTAGGTAAAACTTCGAAAGTGCCGTCTTCTTCCATTGCATTGATTTTTTTCAAGCGAGCAATACGTTTTTGGATTGTATCCCAGTTAGTTAACGTACCACCTAACCAACGATGGTTTACATAGTATTGACCAGCGCGGATTGCTTCATCTTTGATTGCTTCTTGTGCTTGTTTTTTAGTTCCTACGAATAAAGCAACGCCGCCTTCTTCTGCAACGTTTTTCATGTAATCGTAAGCTGCATCTACTAATTTCACTGTTTTTTGTAAGTCAATGATGTAGATACCGTTTCTTTCTGTGAAGATATATTTCTTCATTTTTGGGTTCCAGCGACGAGTTTGGTGACCAAAGTGTACGCCGGCTTCTAGTAATTGTTTCATAGAAATTACTGCCATGTTGTGTTTCCTCCAGTTTGGTTTTTATTTTCCTCTTCTTTTCGTCAACTCCTTGAAGAACTACCGTAGTAGCACCACTTCGCAGATGGAAAAGAATGTGGATTTCGTGTGTGAAAATCACACCTTTAACAGTATAAGATATTTTCAGAAAAATAGCAAGCCTTAAAACTAGAAATGTCGCTCCTACTGCGCTTGCCAAACAAGATGACATTCTTCGTTTCCTGTTTCATCGATGGTTCGCTTTTGTTGGACAAAGCCTTGTTTTTGATAAAAGGCGTACGCTGCTTGATTTTCCCTGTAAACAGCCAAAGATAAGATGTCCTGTTCTTCTTTTGCTACTTGCAGTAATTTCTGACCGATGCCCTTCCCTTGAAACACTTTTTTTATAAAAATTCCTGCGATATAGTTATCCATTAAGCCTAAAAACCCAATTATCTGACCCTCTTCTTCTGCTAAGATCAGTGTTGCTTTTGGTAACGCAGCGCGGACAAATGCCTTATTTTCTTGCCAATAAGTTGGTGCGACAAATGGATGAGCTTCTAGATTCGTTTGCAGCCAAATAGCCATAATGGTTTCTAATTCTTTTTCTGTTAACTGGGTTGTCTTTTTGATAGTCAGCATTTTTTGACACTCGTTTCTGTTATTGATTATTTTCAAAATAAAACATTAACACGCCTGCTGCGATAGCGACATTCAATGATTCCGCTTGACCTTTCATTGGAATATAAAGATTTTTCGTGGTTTCTGCTAACAATTCTGGCGAAACCCCGCTACCTTCATTGCCTAAAATCAACGCATAATTTTCCACTGCCTCTTGTTCATAATAAGCAATCGCAGCTTCATTTAGTTCTGTACCGAAAACTGGTAGACCTTGCTTCTTGAATGCCTGAACCACTTCAGTCAACTCTCGTTGGAGAACTGGTAAATGATAGTGGCTTCCCTGCATTGAGCGCAACACTTTTGTATTGTAAATATCTGCTGTGCCCTTACCTAAAATCACGCCTGCTAAACCTGCTGCATCAGCTGTGCGAATCATCGTACCAACATTACCAGGGTCTTGGATATTATCTAAAAGTAACCAACCACCTTTAAAAGAAAGCGACTGCTCTTGTTGCGTTTCCAAGGTGACAATTGCCAAAATCCCTTGTGAAGTTGGCAACTCCGACAAGCTATTTAAAACCTCATCACTTACAAAAATTAATTTTTCTGTTTCTTGTTCAGCTAACCAAGTTCCCCATTCTTGTTGACCTCTTTGGTTAAACAAAATCCACTGGACATCGGCATTGGCCTTCACAGCTTCTTCAACTAAATGAAATCCTTCTATTATATATTGGTTCAGTTCTTCTCGGTACTTCTTTTTGTGTAATTTTTTCCATTCTTTTAATTGGTTATTTTTCGTTGATGTAATTTCTTTCATAAGTCACCTCGCCTTTGTATTATAGCATGCTTCTAGCTTGCTTGGATACTTGCTAGAACCAAGAAAAATCGCTATCATAAAGAAAAAAGCAAAGGAAGTGTCTCTCATGGAAAAACTAAGAATGAATGTACAAGGACGTGTCCAAGGTGTTGGCTTCCGCTACATGACAAAAATGGTGGCAGATCAATTAGGTGTCACTGGTTCGGTGAAGAACGAAGACGACGGGTCCGTTTCAATCACAGCAATTGCACCTGAAGACATAATGGAAACATTTATCAAAAAAATCAAAGATTCCCCCAGTCCAGCGGGACGTGTAACGTATGTTGATATTCAAGAAGACCCTTTGTTAGAAGAAACGGAACAATTTAAAGTGATTCAATAAACTTACTTTCTAACGATTGATTTCTTTGGAAAGAAGCCTTGAACAGCAAGTAGTTCCTGCTTTTTATTGATTTTTGTAAGAGCTTCTTTTCGATTTTGATTGAAAAAGAGCGCTGTTTCAAGTATAGTTAACCATGTAAAAATTTTTTAGAAAAGGACCGAATTACATGCGTAAATTAAACCGATGGCTTTACGGCTCTGGCTTACTATTTTTAGTAATGTTTTTATCAGGCTGTGTGAAAACAGGAGCAGATGGACAACCAACTGGTGAAGGTTTTGTCTATAACTTCCTTGTTTTACCGATGAGTAATGCAATTACTTATCTTGTCGATAACTTTAATTGGAACTATGGTTGGGCGATTATTTTTATCACCATTATTGTACGGATCATTATTTTACCGTTAGGCTTACATCAATCGAAAAAAAGCTTTATCCAAACGGAAAAAATGCAAGCAATCAAACCCCAAGTGGATGTTGCACAAGCAAAAATGAAACAAGCAAGTACGCGTGAAGAGCAAATGGCCGCACAAGCAGAACTACAAAAGATTTATAAAGAAAACAATGTGAGTATGGTTGGCGGAATTGGTTGTTTGCCTTTATTAATTCAAATGCCTATTTTCTCTTCTCTGTTCTTTGCTGCTCGTTATACAAAAGGTATTGCCACGGCAAGCTTCTTAGGAATGAATTTAGGGCAACCAAATATGATTTTAGTGGCATTAGCTGGTTTAGCCTATTTAGCTCAAGGTTATATTTCAATGATTGGTATTCCTGAAGAACAAAAGAAAACAATGAAATCAATGCTGATTGTTTCACCATTAATGATTGTTTTCATGTCCTTTAGCTCACCTGCAGGCGTAGCGCTTTACTGGGTAGTTGGTGGTATTTTCACATGTATTCAATCTGCCATCACAAATATCCTCTTACGTCCAAGAATTAAAAAACAAGTACAAGAAGAATTGAAAAATAACCCACCAAAACAAGTGGTTACTCCTATTAAGGATGTGACACCAAAAGAAACAAACAAAGCAACGCAAAAAACGAACCAACCAAAAGCAAACGGCAATAAAGGTCGCAATGCTGGAAAACAAAAACGTAAATAAAAAAAGGATCGCCTCTAAACGGCGATCCTTTTTTTACTTCAATTCTTTCCCAGTCATCTCTTCAATAGTTCGAATAGACTTTGGACCAAAGCCATGCAACGAAAGTAACGCTTTTCGGCCTCGTGCGTAGAGTTCATCCACACTGTTGATTTTTTCATTCGTTAGCGCACGAACAGCTGGCTTTGATAATTGTGTTAAAATTTGTTCAAATGTTGTTTCTAGCATGCTGTCGGTTCCTCCTTAGCGGTCGAAAAACAGCGCTTTTTATTTTACAATTAATAAATCTAGGCTAGCAATTGATAACGCCATTTTAGCAATTTGCATTAATTGTTTTAATCGGTTTTGTTTGACTTTTTCATCCTCAACCATAACCATCGTTTCATTGAAGTACGCATCAATTAACGGACGTAGATTTACTAATGCTTCATAGTTTTCTGCAATCGTGCGTGTCGCAAAAGCTTCAGATAAATCGTTAACCGCTTGATACAGTTCATTTTCTGCCTTATTTTCAAACAGACTTGGATCAATCCCTTCTTCAGTATCACCTAAAAGTTCTTGACCTTTTTTCGCTAAATTAATAACACGCGTTAAGGCTTCCATTGATGGTTTAAAATCTTGATCTTCAAAACGGCTTTTTAAAATATTCGCTGAAGCAAATAATTTCGATAAATCGGCTTGCTCAGCAGACACCACTGCATCGATAATGTCATGGCGAACATTTTTCGTCATTAATAATTGACGTAAGCGAGCTTTCACAAATTCAACGACTTCTGCTTGTCCTTCGTTTAGTAAAACGCCATATTTCTCAACATCTTGATTCACTGCTTCATCAACTTCTGTTTGTAATTGAACTAATGGGAAGGTCCAGCCTTTATCTTCAATAATTCGGATAACGCCATAGGTTTGACGACGAAGTGCATAAGGATCGTTAGAACCTGTTGGAATCATACCAACTGAGAAGAATGAAAAGACGCTGTCAAGCTTATCGGCTAAGGCTAAAACAGCCCCGATTGCTGTTTCTGGCAATTCACCTTCACTGGAAGTTGGTAGATAATGTTCTCGAATCGCCGTTGCTACGGCTGGTTTTTCGCCTTGTAATAAGGCATATTTTTCTCCCATAATTCCTTGTAATTCTGGGAATTCACCAACCATATTTGTTACTAAGTCAAATTTATAAATTTCAGAGGCACGTTTTAAATCTTCCAATTCCTCCTCAGATAAGCCAACTTTTCGACCAATGATTTGTGCAATTAGAGCAACCCGTTGCATTTTTTCATAAATTGAGCCAATCTTTTCATGGAAAGTCACATTTTTTAGTTTTTCAACACATGCTTCAATCGTTAATTTTTTATCTTCATTATAAAAGAATTCTGCATCTTCTAAACGAGCAATTAACACTTTTTCATTTCCTTTAATCACGTTTTCAAGGTGAACATTATCCCCATTGCGAACAGCGATAAAATGCGGCATTAATAAGCCTTGGTCGTTACGAACTTCAAAGTAACGTTGGTGTTCTTTCATAGAAGTCACTAATACTTCATCTGGAACAGATAAATATTTTTCATCAAAACTGCCTACAAATGCAGTTGGATATTCCACTAAATTCGTAACTTCTTCCAATAACTCTTCATCTAAAGCTAACTGCCAATTTTTTTCTGCAGCGAGAGCGTTCGCTTGATCAACAATCATTTGTTTCCGTTCATTCGGTTGAACCACTACAAATTGTTCTTTTAATTTTGCTTCATATTCATTAGCATGTTGGAACGTCACATCGTCTCCCAAGAAACGGTGGCCACGAGAAGTTTGCCCTGTTGTCACGTCTAACACTTTGAAAGGAATTACTTCATCATCAAGTAGTGCCACAATCCAGTGAATTGGACGAATATATTCGAAATCATAGTTTGCCCAGTGCATTGTTACCGGGAAAGTTAGACTTGTAATCACGTCATTTAATTTTGTTAATACCTCTTTGGCACTTTGGCCTTTGGTAAACTTCGTCACATAGACATATTCGACACCATTTAATTCTTTGAAAACAATGTCCTCAGTTGTAACTCCTTGGCCGCGTACAAAACCTTGTGCAGCTTTTGACCAATTTCCTTCAGCATCTAAAGCAATCTTTTTCGCTGGACCTTTTACTTCTTCTTCAACATCCGCTTGTTTTTCAGGAATCGCAGTTACTTTCACGGCTAAACGACGAGGTGTGGCAAAGGATTGCACTGTTTCATAGTCTAAATGATGTTCATCTAAAAATTTGATTACTTTTTCTTCAAGTTGGATACGGCTTGGTGTGACAACATGTGCGGGCATTTCTTCTAAGCCAATTTCTAATAATAAATCTTTTGCCATGTTATTCTGCCTCCTTGGATACGTGTTGGTCTTTATTTAATAATGGGAACCCTAATTTTTCACGTTCAGCCACAAAAATTTTCGCTACGGAACGAGCCATATTCCGAATGCGGGCTAAATATCCTGCACGTTCCGTTACAGAGACAGCACCGCGAGCATCTAATAAATTGAATGTATGGCTACATTTTAAAATATAATCATAGGCTGGATGAACTAAACTTTCTTCAATACAGCGTTTAGCTTCTTTTTCAAATTTGTCAAAGTTTTCTAAAAGCATTTCTTGGTTACTAATTTCAAAGGAATATTTTGAATGTTCATATTCAGGTTGCACAAAAATTTCACCATATTTAACGCCTTGTGTCCATTCTAGATCATAGACACTTTCGACTTCTTGGATATATGATGCCAAGCGTTCTAACCCGTAAGTAATTTCAGAAGTGACAGGATGACATTGTAAGCCGCCAACTTGTTGGAAATACGTAAATTGGGTAATTTCCATGCCATCTAACCAAACTTCCCAACCTAAACCAGCACAGCCCATTGAAGGATTTTCCCAGTTATCTTCTACAAAACGAATGTCATGTTCTAATGGATCAATTCCTAATAATTTCAAACTTTCTAGATAAAGTTCTTGGATATTTTCAGGAGAAGGCTTCATTACAACTTGGAATTGATGATGTTGGTATAGACGGTTCGGATTTTCACCATAGCGTCCATCAGCTGGACGACGAGAAGGTTCTACGTAGGCAGCATTCCATGGTTCAGGTCCAATGGCACGTAAAAACGTGTAAGGACTCATGGTGCCGGCTCCCTTTTCTGTATCATAGGCTTGCATTAACATACAGCCATTAGATGACCAAAATTTTTGTAAAGTTAAAATCATTTCTTGTACGGTTAACTTGTTTTTCATTGTTTTCCTCCTTGGAATATTTTTTATAGACATAGGGATTGGCTTTGCTTCGGGAATGTAAATTTAAAAAGGGCTACAGAGAAACAATTTTGTAGAATGGGATAATTTTTATGCTGTTCATCATCTACTCTGTCGCCTTTGCGCCAATTGAGCTTTTTTGAATAAACGTTACTATTTTTTCTTTTGGTGTTAACTGTTTGCTTTTTTTTATTCGGTTACAACGTTCCCTTTGGTCACCTTGTGCTGTTCCACATCTGCTCTGACACTTTGTGTCAGTCGCAGTGAGGAACATGCAAAAAGTCCCCATGCCTATTAATAGACATAGGGACGAATAATTATCGCGGTTCCACCCTACTTCCGATGTGTTCATCGGCAGCTTCGTTTGTCGTACTCCAAAGTGCCTTTCAAAAGTTCCGTGTTTCTGGCTCCCACTCTCCCAGATTCGCTTAACAGAGGGTTCTTTTTACTTCTCTTTTTCTTCGTACGTATTTAACTTCTCTATCATAATACGGTGTCTGAGGGAAGTTGTCAAATTTTTTTTAGAAAAACGTCTGCTTGTTTATGTTTATTTTTCTTCCTTCTTTCGTGGCGGAATTTTTAACGTATTTTCCCACGTTTTCATTTGATCAATAAATTTTTTACTTTTTAAGTGCAAACCAACATATTCATCGTATAACATATCAATCGTTTCTCGAATACTCTTCTTAGTTTCTTCTTTTACTTGAATGTTTTGGACTTTTTCATAGGAGACTTGCGCAAATAAGCGAATAAAATGAATTGCTCTAGGATCTGCATGGTAGCGCTGTTCATCTAAATGCCAATGTTTTTCACAAAGCACACCGCTATACTTTGAAGAGTAGTCAAATTTCCCTTGTGTTTCGCCACAAGCCACACAATGATGCCATTCTGGTCGTACACCAAACCGTTCTAACAATTGAATTTCAAAAATATTTGTAATGATTTCCGGATCTTTTTGCTCATTTAAAGCGGATAATGCCATGTGGGTAAATTGAAATAAGTTCGGATCATAGTGCTGATCTTCAATTGCTGCATCGACTAAGTTTAAAATATATGTTCCATATGCGTTAATAAATATGTCTTGTTGAATGTTTCGAAAAGGTTGAACTTCTTTGCTGCTATTGAGAAAAGATAAGCCTTCTTCTCTAAAATTTCCGATGTAGACGGCTTCTGTAAATGGCAGAATCGCTGGCAAAAGAGGATTATTTTTTCGATGCGCGCCTTTCACAAAAAACATCAATTTTCCATAGGATTCTGTAAAAATTTTGACGAGTTTATCCTTCTCTTTAAAATCCTTCGTAAATAAAATAATGCCTTTGGTCTCCCCTAATGCCATTCAATTCACTTCCATTTCTTATGTAAATTAGTGTAGTGTTTGGAAAGTTCGTTTATACACTCGCTTCCCAAACACTACTTTCTTAATATTCTTCTTTGCGATAACCAAAATCTTGTAAATAGATTTTTTTGTCACGCCAGTCTTTTTGGACTTTTACCCACAGCTCCAAATACACTTTGTCATCTAATAAATATTCAATATCTTGACGCGCCTTGGTACCAATTTGTTTCAGCATTTTTCCGCCTTTGCCAATAATGATACCTTTTTGACTGTCCCGTTCCACAATAATGGTTGCTTGGACATGGACTTTATCGTTTTCATCCCGTTTCATTGAGTCCACAACGACAGCGACAGAATGAGGAATCTCATCTCTTGTTAAAAGTAACACCTTTTCACGAATTAATTCAGAAACGATAAAATATTCTGGATGATCCGTAATTTGGTCATCAGGGAAATATTGTGGTCCTTCTGGCATTTGCTCAACGAGAACATCCATCAAATGCTCAAAATTATTTCCTTCAGTGGCAGAAATGGGAATAATTTCTTTAAAGTCCATTTGTTTCGAATAGTCTTCAATAATACTCAATAAATCATCTGGATGGACTTTGTCAATTTTATTAATAATCAAGTAGACTGGACTATTATTATTTTTCAATCGTTCAATAATAAAGTCGTCACCTTTCCCGCGTTTTTGATCAGCACTTACCATGAATAAAGTAGCATCTACTTCACGCATCGCATTATAGGCACTTTCCACCATGAAATCGCCTAAGCGGTGTTTAGGTTTGTGAATCCCTGGAGTATCGATAAAAACAATTTGTGCTTCAGGAATTGTATAAATTCCTTGAATCTTATTACGAGTTGTTTGTGCTTTGTCACTCATAATTGCAATTTTTTGGCCGACAATTCGATTTAACAATGTTGATTTTCCAACATTTGGTCTGCCGACAATGGCTACAAAACCAGATTTATGTTCAGTTGTCATTGTATTTCTCCTCTTATTTCCACATTTGAATGATTTGTAAAATTTTTGGTACAAATAGAATTAGTCCTACTAGCACTGCGAAACCGGCTGTTAATAAAACAGCTCCTGCGGCCATGTCTTTAACTTTTTTTCCGATTGGATGAAAGTGAAAATCCGTAAACATATCTACGACATTTTCAAAAATTGTGTTGATAATTTCTGCCAACCAGACAAGAAAAACGGCCAATAACAACCACAGCCATTCAGCAAGTGTTAAGGAAAACAAGAAACCAAACACAATGGCCGTGACACCAAACGCCACATGTTTGCGCATATTACGTTCTTCTCGAAAAACTGTTTTGATTCCTTGCCAAGCAAATTCTAATGAATTAATAAAATGTTTATTTTTTCCTGTTTGCTCATCTTTTAAGGCCATACGCATCTAAAATCTCTTTCTGTAAACCAAACATTTCTTTTTCATCTTCAGGTTCCATATGATCGTACCCATTCAAATGTAAAAAGCCATGTACTGCCAAAAAGCCCATTTCTCGTTCCAATGTGTGCCCATATTCAACTGCTTGTTCTGCTGCTCGCTCTGTTGAAATAATTAAATCACCTAGATTACGTGGTAGCTCTGCCAACTCTTCATCATCAAAAATAATTGGCAATTCGTCTTCCCCTTCATCCTCTAAAGCAAAACTGATGACATCTGTAGGCATATCTTTGCCCCGATAGTCACGATTAATCACTTGGATACCTGCGTTATCTGTAAAAGTCACCGACATCTCCGTATCTTCGGCAATTTCTAGAAAACCCGCTGCAAATTGCAGCAAGTTTTCGATTTCTTTGATTTCTTCTGTTGGTACTTTCTCGGTTTCATCAATGAAAGTAATATCCATTAGTCATCTCTCTTTTCTTGTTCATCTTTCATTTCTTCTGCTTCAGCTTTCATTTTTGGATACTTAATCCGTGAATGGAAGGTACTGCACAATCCATTAATTAATGATTTTTCAATGATGCGAATCTCTTTCATCGTTAACCCGCATTCATCTAATTGGCCATCTGAAATTCTATCTTGAATCACATTATGCACAAAGGCTTGAATTTTTTCGTTGGTGGGATGATCCATCGCCCGCACAGCAGCCTCACAGGTATCAGCAATACTCACAATCCCTGCTTCTCGTGTTTGTGGACGTGGCCCAGGATAACGGAAGTCGGATTCTTTAATTTCAGGATTGCGTTCTTTTGCTTTCACATAGAAAAATTTCATCAATGTTGTGCCATGATGTTGTCGACAAATGTCAATCACCATTTGCGGCATATTGTACTCTTCTAAAATTTTGGCGCCATCAATTACGTGGCCAAAAATAATTTGTTTACTATCTTCTGGTAATAAAAAGTTATGTGGATTTTCTGCACCAGCAGGTAAGTTTTCCACAAAGAAATTGGCGTGTTTAATTTTACCAATGTCATGGTAATAACAAGCAACTCGTGTTAATAGCGACCGCCCGCCAATCTCAGCAACAGCGTTAGCGCTCAAACTAGCCACCATCATGCTATGATGATAGGTACCTGGCGCTTCTTCTAACAGTTGTTTTAACAACGGATGGTTCGGATTACTTAATTCATTCAAGACAATCATACTATCATCGGTCACTAATAATTCGATATACGGATGCAAGCCCATTGTTGCTAAAAATGAAAGTACCGTTCCTGCACTTGCACAAATTAAAGCTGTCCACGTTTTACCATCTGTTAAACTCATCCCTTGATAAATCATTAAGACAACCGCCATGAAAACAGGAAAGACCACTACCCACATTAAAGCTGGGAAAACTTGCTCACTCATCCGTTTTCGTTTAACAACTGTTGCTAGAAATCCTGAGAATAAGTACATAATCAGAATAACCGTCAACGAGTTTGTGCCAATAGAATTATAAAAGATAAATAACGCAAAAACGACTTGGAAAATGGCAGCGATTATCCCTGAACGACGATTCACAAAATGATTTAGAATCAGCGGCGCAAAGGCTGCTGGATAGAACAAGGGAATATACATCAACTGCTCTGTTTGGAAAATCTGGAAGAATTTCATTAAAATAACACTGATTAGCATAGCACCCGTGTAAAAGATAATAAACGAGCGTTGTCGCCAAGGCTCAGTCACTTGTTTTGTAAAGAAAATCAACACTTCAACTTGAAGTAAAATAGCTAATGCTAATGCCACCATCGGAAAAATAGACGTATTTTGACTAGTCATTCCTAGTAACTCAAGTTTTTCGACCGCTTTTGCATCAATTTGAGTACCTTCACGAACAATAATTTCGCCTTGATAAATCATTGCGGGTTGAACAGCATTCATCGCTTTTTGGCGTAGCTCTTCTGTTCGTTTTTCATTGGCAATATCGTTTACCACAATCCCTTGGTTAACAATGTAACGAATGACTTGTTGCATGGTACTCGTAATGTCTAAGTATTGAATTTTACCGTTAGCTTCTTGGCGAATTTTATCCAAATCAGATTCTCGAACGTGATTTTGCATCGCATCATCCACCAACATCAAACTTTCTGAACGAACCTTATCTAATTGCTCAGAGGTTAATGTAAAGATTGTTTGATAAAAAACATTAGGAAAACTTTGATAAAACGTAACTTCATCTTGCGGTAAAGATTCAAACAATGACTTTAAGCTAGCTACTCGTTCTTCCACGGTCGGCGCAGGAATCGTTTCTTCCTTTTTGGCCTTCGCTTGCTTGTTGCTATACTCTTTGTCTACTTTTTCATTCGCAGAATCAATCAATTTAAATAATTTATCAATACGATTATGTTGGACAGATGCCGTATCTTCTTGATAAATATATTCGGGTGTGACAGCTTCTGCTGCCAATTTTTTTCTTTGTTCTGTTTCGTAGGTATTCTCGATATTTTTATTTGCACGAATAGTTTTCTCGGCCAGTTGACCTTCTTTAATTTCTACTCTTTTCTGATGGACACTGCCAAACATAATCATAAATAAAAGAAGAGAAAAAACGGCTAATAAAATAGGTAAATAGGCTTTACCTAAACGATCCCCTAACTTTGTAAGTACTTTTTTCAAAAGGTACTTTCACTCCTTCCCTAACTGCTTAGGAATGCTTTTGTTGTTCTTTTTCATAGGCTTGAATAATTTGTGCTACAACCGGATGACGCACAACGTCACTGGCTTCAAAATTTACAAAGGCAATTTTTTCAATGTCTTTTAACGTACGCTCGGCGTTAACTAAACCACTTGTTACACCACGTGGCAAGTCAATCTGACTAGTATCTCCATTAACAATCATTTTTGAACTAAACCCTAAACGAGTTAAAAACATTTTCATTTGGGCAACCGTGGTATTTTGTGCTTCATCTAAAATGACAAAAGCATCATCCAATGTACGACCACGCATATAAGCAAGCGGGGCAATTTCAATAACGCCGCGTTCCATTAAACGATTTGTATGATCCATACCAAAAATTTGATACAAAGCATCGTAAACTGGACGTAAATAAGGATCGACTTTTTCTTTTAAGTCACCTGGTAAAAAGCCCAAGCTTTCGCCAGCTTCCACCGCTGGACGAGTTAAAATAATTTTTTGTACTTCGCCTTTTTTTAAAGCTGCTACTGCCATCACCACGGCTAAAAAGGTTTTTCCTGTCCCTGCAGGTCCCACCCCGAAAATGACGTCATGAGTTTTAACTGCATCGATATATTTTTTTTGACCAACATTCTTAATTCGGATGGCCCGACCATGATGGTCCTTCATAATTTCTTCTTCATACATGGCAATAAACGCCTCTAAATTTCCAGCTTTGGCCATTTTTAAAGCAGAAACGACATCTGGCGTATGCACTTTGATGCCTCGTTGAATTAATGTTTGTAGCGCTCTTAACACGGAAGCGACTAACTCTACCTCTGATGATTCGCCAATTAACTGAATAACTTCGCCACGACTATTAATCGTTACGTGGGTATTCTCTTCTAAAAATTTGATATGTTTATCATGTGTTCCTAAAAGCATGTGTGCATCATCAGAATCAGTAAGTATTAATTCCAAAGATTTTGACTGATTATCTGTCAAAAAACGTCCATCTCCTTTATTATATAGTCCTTTACAATGATACCACATTCTTATCTGTTTAAAAAGAAGTCGTACCTGATTTGACTTTGAAAGTCAAAAAAGAGAAAACCGTAAAAAGCTACCGGTTTTCTCTTTGCATAAAAAAACTAGGACAGTATCCTGTCCTAGTTTCGATAACGCTCTTAGTTTTCTTGTAATAATTCTTTCACAATTGCGTTAACTTGGTTGCCATCGGCTTTGCCTTTGACTTTCGGCATCATAGCGCCCATCACTTTACCAAAATCTTTTGGTGAAGTGGCGCCAGTTTGCGTCATTACCTCTTGAACTAGTTGACGAATTTCTTCCTCCGTTAGTTGTTGAGGCATATATTTTTCAACAATTGCTATTTCAACTTTTACTTTTTCAACAAGATCGTCGCGTCCCGCCTTTTCAAACTCTGATAAAGAATCTTTTCTCTGTTTCATCTCACGAGACAATACAGTGAGTTCTTCTTCTCCGTTCAATTCACGGCCCGCTTTAATCTGATCATTTTGAATGGCAGTCTTTAACATACGAAGTACGGCTAAAGTTTCTTTGTCTTTAGCTTTCATCGCTGTTTTAATGTCGTCATTCAATGTGGTTAGCAATGACATACCACCAACTCCAATTCATTCAAAACTAGAATTTTTTACGTTTTCTAGCTGCTTCAGATTTTTTCTTACGCTTTACACTTGGTTTTTCGTAGAATTCACGTTTACGTGATTCTTGTAAAGTACCCGCTTTTGAAACGGAACGTTTGAAGCGACGAAGAGCATCATCAAGAGATTCGTTTTTACGAACGACTGTTTTTGACATGTTATTCCCTCCCTCCGAGCTTAAAAAGTAACCGTTTTTCTTATTTGTGGGAAAAACCCACAAATTAAAATACTGTCCTTGTTATATTATAGCTAAAGCATAAATAACCGTCAACCACTCTACTGATAAAATACGAAATTTTTGTTTGATTTTTCGTCTTATTCGCTATTTTTCGCAACAATCGGCACAACGACCAAGTATTTCAAAACGATGTCCTTCAATTGAACAACCTTTTAACTGTTCTTCAAAAAAATTCATCGGACACATGTGAATTTCTTCCGTTTTGCCACAAACCGTACAAATAAAGTGATGGTGATGTTCCACCTCTTGGCAACAACGGAAGCGAAACTTTTGTTCGCCATTTAATTCTGTTTTTTCCAGCAATTCTAAGCGCTCAAAGTCATGCAAGTTACGATAAACCGTATCATAACTGACTCCTTTAAAGGTTTCATTCATAAATTCATACACTTCACGTGCAGAAACATACCGATTTCGCTTAATCAAATAGCTCATCAGTAATTCTCGTTTTTTAGTATATTTTAATCCACTGGCTTTCATGGTTTCTAAGGCTTGTTCAATATTGGTTTTTACTGGTGCCATCGCCATTTCCTCCCTCACCAACCTAAATCAGAATCATTACGAAATAGATTCTGGACTTATGGTATAATAAAATTATTAAAAATGCAAGAAAGGACTTACCCTCTATGACTATTTCTGAAGAAAAAAAATGTGTGACGATTTTTGTCATCTCAGATTCTGCTGGCGAGACCGCTTCAAAATTGGCGGCTGCTTCAATGGCCCAGTACCCCACTGTTGATTTTACTTTGATTAGACGAACATTCGTTAAAGACGAAGATAAACTGGTGCAAGCGTTAGAAGATGCCAAAAAAGCAGAGGCCATGGTACTGCATACTATTATTAATGATCATCTCGTGGCGATTGCTAATCAATTTTTCAATGAGCATCAATTGTTCCATTTTGACATTTTGACACCACCAGTTGCGGAAATCGAACGATTAACAGGTGTCGCACCCATGCGAGAACCTGGTGCCTTACATCATCTGAATGAAAATTATTTTAAACGAATTGAAGCAATGGAATTTGCTGTCAAATATGACGATGGCAAGGACCCACGAGGCTTTTTAGAAGCGGATGTGTTACTTCTTGGCGTTTCCCGAACTTCTAAAACACCGCTAAGTCTCTTTTTAGCCAACAAGAACTTAAAAGTTGCTAATTTGCCACTAATTCCTGAAGCACATTTACCGAAACAATTATTCGAAATGGACCCTAAAAAAATTGTTGGCTTAACCAATGATCCCAATGTTTTAAACGGGATTCGTAAAGAACGAATGCGCGCATATGGATTGCCTGAAAATACTTCTTATTCAGATATTGAAAAAATTCGGCGAGAACTGGCTTTTGCTAATGATCTTTATCAAAAATTAGGTTGTATCGTTATTGATGTCGCTTCTCTTTCAATTGAAGAAACTGCCTCAATGATTCTTAATGCTTTGAACTTAGAAGATCATAGCTATTATTCCACGGAAACAGCCGAGGATTAAAAAAAACGAGAAAAAATCACTAGTGATTTTTTCTCGTTTTTTTTAAAAGACTTGAACGCCTTCTTGATCAATATTGAAAATTTGGATGCTCGCTTTGGTAGATAATTTCTCCAAACTTTGAACAATTTCGTTGGTTCGTTCTTCTGGCGACAAGATTAGCACAGTTGGACCAGCACCGCTTAAGAAAGAGCCATAAGCACCTCTTTGCTGAGTTAAACGACGAATTTCTTTTAAGTGAGGAACCAATGAACGACGATACGTTTCATGCCATTTATCTTGTTCCATCATTTTGCCTGCTAAAGGTAAATCCCCGTTTAAAATTGCGGCAATCATAACATTGGCAATTGAGCTGGCCGCGACCGCTTCTTTATAAGTCAATTTTTCGGGCAAAACAGCGCGACTTTTTTCGGTAAATAACGGTTCCTCTGGAATAAATGCAATGACATCACACATTGGAAAATGATGTTTGACATGGTAGACTTGGTTTTCTACATGGCTAGCCACCACGAAATCTCCTAAAATAGCAGGGGCAACATTATCCGGATGTCCTTCCATCTCTGTGGCCAAACGAACTTTTTCTTTAGGGGACAAATTTAAATGTGCTAGTCGGTTAGCTAATTCAATGCCTGCTACAATCACACTTGAGCTACTGCCTAGTCCTCTTGCAAGGGGAATGTCAGAAACCATCCGAATAACTTTTGGTGTTAATTCTGGTGCAATTTTCAATGCCGTTTGAATTAATAAATTCTCTTCATTAGTAGGAATCTCTTCTCCCAAAGTATGTTGAATTTCCCAAAATTCACTTTCACCTAAAACGTTGATTGTTAAATAAGCGGATAATGCAATGCCACATGAATCAAAGCCAGGTCCTAAGTTGGCACTAGTGGCAGGTACTCTTATTTTCATAGTGTTGCGACTCCTTTTCGTAAGTGCAGACGCATTTCTTCCACGTCACTCATTTTTGAAATAGCTACTTCTGTCTCCATTGCTGTATCAGGATCTTTCAGTCCGTTACCAGTAAAGACTGCCACGACGGTTTCACCTGCTTTGATTTTACCGCTTTTAACATGTTGAATAACTCCAGCTAATGAAGCAGCCGAACCAGGTTCAATGAAAACCCCATCTTGAGCAGCAATTTTTCGGTAAGCCGTTAAAATTTCTTGATCTGTCACGGCATCAATGAAACCACCGGATTCATCCCGTGCCTGTTCTGCTAGTTGCCAACTAGCAGGATTTCCAATCCGGATCGCTGTTGCCACGGTTTCAGGTTGCTCAATCACTTGGCCTTTCACGATCGCTGCGGCACCTTCTGCTTCAAAACCATGCATTCTTGGTAAAGTTGTTCCTTGTTTTTCATGCCATTCTTTAAAGCCTTTCCAGTAAGCGGAAATATTGCCGGCATTTCCAACTGGAATCGCTAAGACATCGGGCGCTTGACCTAATTGTTCACAAACTTCAAAAGCTGCTGTCTTTTGCCCTTCTAAGCGATAAGGATTCACTGAATTAACTAGCGCAACTGCCTCAGTTTTCGCAATCTCTCGCACCGCTTTTAATGCTTCATCAAAGTTACCTGGAATCGAAATAATGTCTGCCCCATACATAATAGCTTGCGCCAATTTTCCCAGTGCGATTTTCCCTTCTGGAATCACTACATACGCTTTAATGCCTGCTCTTGTGGCATACGCAGCAGCGGCGGCACTAGTATTTCCTGTAGAAGCACAAACAATCGCTTTGGCACCTTCTTCTACCGCTTTTGCTACAGCCATCACCATCCCGCGATCTTTGAATGAGCCGGTGGGATTTAAGCCTTCGTATTTTCCATATAATTGAATACCTAATTCTTTGGATAAATTAGGTAAAGGAATCAGTGGCGTATTTCCTTCGGCTAAAGAAATCATTGGTGTTTTTTCTGTTACGGGCAAATACGCTTGATACTGTTTTAACAAACCTTCATACATGTTTACTCATCTCCTATAACCTTCATTACATTTAATAACTGAAAGGCTTCCGTATTTTGAATAGCTGTCACAACTTGTTGCATTTGTGCTTTTGATATCTGGTGTGTAATGGCAACAATTCTTGCTCGCTGTCCATCTGATTTCTGTTGAACTAATTGATCAAAGCTGACTTCTGCTTTAGTCATTAATTGCGTCAACTGCAAAAATTGTCCTGGTGTATCTGGAACATCTAATGAAAAATAGTACTGTCCAAATACATTTTCGGAACTCGTCAATTGGGTTTTATGTTGATACGAATTGAACATATGGCCAGTCGTTGCCAAGCGAATGTTTTTAGCAATCGTAATTAAATCACTGACCACACTGGTTGCTGTCGGTTTAGCGCCAGCTCCTGGACCGTAATACATTGATTCCCCCACGCCTGCACTTTTTATAAATACTGCATTGTACTCATTCCGAACAGATGCAATAGGATGCTTTTGATTGACTAGCATAGGCGCCACTTCCACCGAGATACTATTCTCATTTTGTTCAGCAGAGCCAATCAATTTGATTTCATACCCCAGTTGTTTAGCCATGGCGACATCATCTAAAGACAATCCGCGAATTCCACGAATATCAACTTGTGGTAATGAAACATTCATCCCAAAAGCAAATTGACTTAAAATAACCATTTTATAGGCTGCGTCAATTCCATCGACATCATTTGTCGGATCCGCTTCAGCAAAGCCCAACGCTTGCGCTTCTGCTAAAGCTTCTTCATAACTTTTATCAGCAGAAACCATTTGCGTAAGCATATAATTCGTCGTACCGTTCACAATCCCTAAAACTTGTTGAATATTGTCTGCCGCTAAGCTATTAGCAATTGTTCTTAAAATAGGAATCCCGCCAGCAACACTTGCTTCGTAATATAAATCACAATGATGTTTTTGGGCTAACGCTACTAATTCACTCCCATGTTGCGCCAGTAAATCTTTATTGGCAGTCACAATATGTTTGCCCTTTTCTAAAGCTTTCATGATATACGTTTTGGCTGGTTCAATGGTTCCCATTAATTCCACAACGATTTGAATCTCTTTATCTTCTAAAATATCATCAATTGAAGTTGTTAAAGAAAGACCGTATTCTTCCGCTTGCGCTTGTTTCGTTTCAAGATTTCGGACAAATGCTTTTTCAATGACTACATTCATTCCTGTCACTTGTGAAATTTTCTCTTGATGTTCTTTCAAGAGAGTTAAAACGCCAGTGCCTACAGTCCCTAATCCTAGTAACCCGATCTTTAAGGTATCCTTCATTTTTACCTCCATCAACAGCGCTATTCTAGTTACGCTATTTTTTCCTACTTTTTATCGATGTTCAATATGCTCAAAGGTCTGATTTAAAATATCTATTACATGATGATCATCCAATGTATAAAAAATCGTTTTTCCTTCGCGACGTGCCTTGACAACCCGGCTATCTCTTAATAATTTTAGTTGATGAGAAACGGCGGACTGTTCCATTCCCAATTGTTCACTAATCGCCGTTACATTATGCTCGCCTTCTTTTAAAAGTAGCAAAATTCTTAAACGTGTTGGATCACTTAATACTTTATATAATTGACTTACTTGTTTGATTTCTTCCATTTGTTTCATTATAGTCGCCTCACTTTGCACTCATTATAACACAGAGTTTTTTAAAATAAGAACTGCGATTGTTCTTTCCTACGAAAAATATGGCACAAAGAAAGTTGGAAAAATGACAAACTTGTCGATTTTCCAACTTTCTTCATCTATTCGTGGTTGGCTTGCTGAACTGCATCCATCACGGCATAACGGAAGCCATTTTTTTCTAAAGCTACGACACCGCGAATCGTACTTCCTCCTGGAGAAGTCACTTCATCTTTCAATGCTCCTGGGTGTTTTTTCGTGTCTAAGGCTAAGGTCGCCGTTCCTTTTATCATTTGAGCGACAATTTCATAAGATAAGTCCCTTGGTAGCCCTTCTAAGACTGCTGCATCTCCCAATGCTTCCATAAAGATATCAACAAAAGCTGGACTGCAACCAGCCACAGTACCAAAAGTTTCCAGTTGTGCTTCACGAATTTCTTTGACTAACCCTAAAGTAGCAAGAAGTTCCATTACCAGGTCCTTCGTTTGGCCTTCAATTGTTGGTGCCAAGGCTACGCCAATCACGCCCTGATTCACGCTAACTGGTGTATTAGGAATGGCATGAACAACTTTGGCTTCTTTATTGCCAAGAGCCATTTGTGCTTCTT
The DNA here is from genome assembly GCF_050537975.1 of Enterococcus sp. DIV1090. Lineage (NCBI taxonomy): Bacteria > Bacillati > Bacillota > Bacilli > Lactobacillales > Enterococcaceae > Enterococcus > Enterococcus sp. DIV1090. The sequence continues at coordinate 2,050,083 of NZ_CP172917.1, forward strand.
GTATGGTATGACCTGTTGCAACAGAAATCAATAGACTTTCGTTGGAAAAATGAGAGGCTAACTCCTGAAGGACAGGTAACACGACCTTTGCTCCTGTCGCAATAAAAATAACCTTACATTCTTGGAAAAGTGCATAATCTGTGACAAGTTGAAAGCCCCACTCTTTTTGAAGTGCTTCTGCTGTTCCACTTGAGCCGCCCTTCACATATAAATGTTCCTTCTTGACTGCCTCAGCTTTCAGTAATCCTTTAATCATAGCACCGCCCATACTGCCAGCACCGATAAAGCCAATTTTCATAGCATTCCCTCCTTAGTTAAATAAAGTGTTTGTGTCAAAAGCTAATTGACTTTTGACACAAACACTAACATTCGTACTTTTTTCCGTACAGCCTGTTTCGTTTATTTTATTTTGTTAATTCATTAACGACTGCTTCAAACGCAGCAATTTTTTCAGAAGCTTCTGAACTACTTGTTGCTTTTGTCGCTAGATAGAATTTAATTTTTGGTTCTGTTCCTGATGGTCGGATAGCAATCCAACTGCCATCTTCTAAATGATATTTCAGCACATCAGAAGGAGGCGTTTGTAATTGTTCTGTTTGACCATCTGCAAAAGTGCGTGTTAATTCTTTAAAATCTTCCGTTTGAGCAACTTGAATCCCGGCAAACTCAGTTGGCGCTTGTTCACGACATTTTGCCATTAAAGCTTTGATTTTACCGCTGCCTTCAATTCCGCTCATTGTTACGGAAATAGTTTTTTCTTCAAAGTAACCAAATTCTTCAAAGATATCTTGTAAGCCATCGTATAATGTTTTTCCTTGTTTTTTATAGAAAGCCGCTACTTCTGCTAATAAAACTAACGCTTGAATTGCATCTTTATCACGAACAAAAGGTTTCACTAAATAACCATAACTTTCTTCAAAACCAAACATAAACGTTTGACTGTGGTCTTCTTCGTATTGTTGAATTTTTTCAGCAATAAATTTGAAACCTGTTAAAACATTAAACATCTTCGTATTATATTTCTCAGCAATCGCTGTAGCAAGTTCACTAGAAACGATTGATTTTAGAACCGCAGCATTTTGAGGCAACGTGCCTGCTTGTTGATGGGCTTCTAAAATATAATGAATCATAATTGAACCTAATTGATTTCCTGTTAATACTTGGTAGTCTCCGTTTGGCATCCGCACAGCGGCACCTAAACGATCAGCATCTGGATCTGTTGCAATCAATAAATCAGCGCCTTCTTTTTCCCCTAAACGAATCGCGTATTCAAAAGCTGAATGTTCTTCAGGGTTTGGTGACTTAACTGTAGTAAAGTCAGGATCAGCAACGGCTTGCTCAGGTACTAAAACAAATTTTTCAAAACCGGCTTGTTTTAATGCCTTTTCTCCTAACATTTTCCCAGTTCCATGTAAGGGAGTGTAAACTAATTTTAATTCTTTACCCATTTCGTTAATTAATTCTTGATTAATCGTAACTGTTTTAATTTCTTTCAAATACGCATTATCGACTTCTTCACCAACAATGTTAATTAAACCGCTGTGGGCAACTTCTTCATCTGATAAGACATCAATTTTCAAAGGATTTTCGATACTACGAACATATTTAGTTAATGCATCTGCATCAGCTGGCGGCATTTGACCACCGTCTTCACCGTAGACTTTGTAACCATTATAGGCAGCTGGATTGTGAGAAGCCGTAATCATGATTCCCGCAAAAGCTTTAAAGTAACGGACCGCAAAAGATAATTCTGGTGTTGGTCGTAAGCTTTCAAACACAAAAGAAGGAATATCATGTTTAGCTAATGTTTTAGCTGCTTCCATTGCAAATTCTGGAGACATATGACGTGAATCATAGGCAATAGCTACACCGCGACGTTTTGTTTCAGGATCTTGCGTATCCATAAAACGTGCAAGTCCTTCTGTTGCTTGACGAACCGTAAAGATATTCATCCGATTAATACCGGCGCCTAAAATCCCGCGCATCCCGGCAGTCCCAAATTCTAATGGTGCGTAAAATGCATCTTCACATTTTTCAGGGTCTGTATTTAAGTCCTTTAATTCATTTTTTAAATTTTCTGGAATATTTTCTTCATTTAACCATTGTTGGTAAACTTGTTCCCAAGACATGGAAAACACCTCATTTGTTTTTTTGTTTTTACTTTTTAAGTATAGCATTGGATATTCGTTTAGAAAAGGGAAGTTGTAGCGTTTTCTCTCAGCAAATGATTTTTATAAGAAAAATCTTACTTAGTGTTCTATTTTTGTTTGTCTATTTTCAGAAAGTTGTCGTGTAATCCGTCCCATTCGCTCACAAAAAAGAGGCATTTCTTCTGGTGAAATTCGGGAACAGTTCAAACGAATACTTCCACGTTTTTCACTAAAAGCTACACTTGGTGCTACCAAAACACCTTCTCGTAAAAACACCTGCCACTCTTCTGGCTTAAGTGCCCCTTGACGCCAATGTGCCCATAAATAAAAGCCGCCTTTTACTGGCGAAACTTCCCATTCTGGCAACGATTTAAATACTTGATACACATCTGTTGCTCGTTGTTCCACTTGTTTATTTAATAACGTAATTTTTTCAGAAAAAGAAGGATCTTCAATCGCCATTTTAGCGAGCATCTGCGGAAAAATACTCAACGAAACATCCATCATTTTTCTGGCTTCTGCAATTTGTTTCGTCACGGAGGCGGGCGCACTTAACCAACCAATTTTCGTGGTCGAACCTAAAATTTTTGACAACGAACCGATATACAAGACATTGTCTGGATCTAATTTTTTTAAAGGAGGAATTTCTGTTTTCGGGATAAAACTTAGCTGCCCAAAAACATCATCTTCTAAAATAGGAACTTGATACGTTTGACAAACTTTCACGAGCTGTTCTCTTTTTCTTAAAGGCATCACTGTCCCAGTGGGATTTTGAAAGGAAGGATTAACCATAACCATTTTGATGCGATGTTGTCGGATTGTTTGTTCTAGCGCTTCAAGATCAATCCCTTCCTCTGTCATGGGCACACCAAATAAGCGCACACCAGCAGCTTGGAAAATTGGTAAGGCATAGAAGAAAGATGGATCTTCTACGGCAACACTATCTCCTTGTCTCAATAAAACTTGCAAAACTAAAAAAAGTGCTTGTTGCGCACCTGAAGTAAGCAATAAACTTTCACTTGGTAAATGAAGCTGATATTCCGTTGCTGTAATGGCTTGGATTTCTTTTCTTAACGGAAAATAACCTAATTCATCTTGTGCTTCCTCTTTTAAAAATTGTTTCCAATTTAATGCTGGAAAATCGAAACTGGGAATTAAGTCTAACGGCAACTCGCCTGTATACATATCTAAGTCAGTCGGCAAATTTTGTTTAGCTCGTAACTCAATCTCTGCCACCAAGGGATGAACTTGTTTGAACACATTTTGTTCTAAATAACGATGCCAATCCGTTCGTGGCGTCATCATTACCCCCCATTTTCCTTCGTTGACAATCGTTCCACTCCCTCTTTTTCGCACAATCCAGCCTAAGTCCACCAGTTCGTCTAATGCATGAACAACGGTTGAACGATTGACAGACAAGTACTCTGCCAGTTTACGTTCCGAAGGGATTTTTTCACCTGGTAATAATTCGCCTGTTTGAATCTTTTGAACAATCATTTCCATAATACTGCGATAAATGGGAACATTTTGTTCTTTTTTAAGTTGCCACATAGCAATCACCTCAACAATTGGATGAGTTAAAAGTAATCCAGTTTAATGCTTTTGTCAATCGAAAATACAAGAAAAGTGGGACAGCCGTTTTGACGAATGTCCCACTTTTCTGTTTTACTATTAACAGGTTTGTCTCAATGTTTGTGTAAAAATGCTTGGATGGTGTTATAAAAGATTCCTGCGAACATAAAGATTAACCAACTAAACCGCCAATCCCCTAAAACAAAACTAATAAATAGATAGAGTGCAACAACTAAGGGCCAATAAACGGATGCAATAATTGCACCGACAGGATTTCCCACAGGTCCTTCCTCTGTTTTTGTTTGTTGAGGGGCAAAATCAGGATGACCAACATGTTCTGAATAAAAATAAGTTTCATTTAGCAATTTATTAAAACTTCCTTTAATTACTCCACCAAATATAAACAAGAAGACACCCACCGATACTAAAAAGAAGAGCCAACTAATCCCCATCGTTCCATTATAATATTGTCCGCCCATCATTTGATGCATGGAACGGCGCATCATCAGATGAAGGCCACTACTAAAGACAACAACTGGGATTAAACCCAAAATACAAAAAACGACGCCCGCTGCCATACAAAAAATAAATGATCGTTGAAAACTTTGTTCTCTTTGTGCAACTTCTTTTTTTAACTTAATCGGAATCAATCGTTGCCCCAGTTGTTTGTCCATTGCAACAAACCGATTACCAGCAACAATAAATAATGGAACGCCGATTGCCACACCTATGAAAAGACAAACTAAACCAAGACCGTTAGAAAGAACACCACGCATACCAACCAGCAAGCCAACACCCACCATGATTGCAACAACACCAAGGCCAATTTGAATAGCACCTTTACGTTGGACAGCTAAATAGTCAAGTCCTTCCTCCACTGAAATTTCTGGCAAACCGTTCATTGAATCGTTTGTTTCATCCACTTGTTTATTTTCTAAATTCAATTCTTCCATTAATTCATCAATAGTACCAAATTCAGAAATAATTGTACCAATTGCTTCATTTTCCGATTTTCCTTGGCTGAGCAAATCTTCATAACGATCCTCAGCATTTGCTAATAAGTCCGCCTTTAATTGTTTTGTTTCAGATGTTTCAACAACACCTGAAAATAAGCTATCAATAAATTCTTCTATAATTTTCATTTTCCCATCTCCTTTACAAATGCTTCGACGACGTCTTTTGTTACTTCCCATTCTAGTAACTTTTCCTCTAAATAACGCTCTCCTGCATGGGTTATTTGATAATAGGTCCGCTTTTTGCCATGCGTTACTTCTCCTGGAAATGATTCAATGTAGCCATTTTTCTCTAAACGTGTAAAAGCAGAATAAAGTGTCGTTTCTTTAATCGAATATTGTTCTTTAGAAATTTCACGAATGCGTTTAGAAATCGCATAACCATATGAAGCGCCGGATTGTAAGATTGAGAGAATAAAGGTATCGTTGTATCCTCGAATTGCATCACTACCAATCACATAAATTCCTCCCTCAAGTACTTCAACTATCGTACTACGTCTGTCGTTGTAATTATCTTAACACGATTACTACGATAGGTAAAGTAAAAAAAGCACGTAATGCAGAAATCATTTTAATTTCTGCACTACGTGCTGTCTTCTTTTCAGTCTATAGTTGAATCTTAAATGGTATCACCATTAAAAATAGAATTTTTTACAATCACATAATCAACTTTACGAATCGCTTCTAAATCGCGACCTCCCGCGTATGAAATGGAAGATTGTAAATCTTGTTGCATTTCGACTAAAGTATCTGCCAACTTCCCTTTATGGCGTAACCAGATTTTTTTCCCTTCAACGTTTTTCTTTTCGCCTTTTTGGAATTCAGAGGCGCTACCAAAGTATTCTTTGTAAACAACACCATCTTCCACTTTTGTTTCACCTGGTGATTCTTCATGTCCAGCAAATAATGAACCAATCATGACCATAGTTGCCCCAAAACGCACAGATTTTGCAATGTCTCCATGGGTCCGAATCCCACCATCTGCAATAATTGGTTTCCGAGCAGCTTTGGCACACCAACGTAAAGCCGCTAACTGCCAGCCACCTGTCCCAAAGCCAGTCTTAATTTTAGTAATACATACTTTTCCTGGTCCAATCCCCACTTTGGTGGCATCGGCTCCAGCGTTTTCTAATTCGCGAACGGCTTCTGGCGTTCCAACATTGCCCGCAATAACGAACGTTTCTGGTAAAAATTTTTTTAAGTGTTGAATCATATTAATCACCGCATTTGAATGACCATGGGCGATATCAATTGTCACGTAGTCAGGAACTAAACCTTCTCGGGCTAACGTTTCAACAAAAGCGTATTCCCCTTCTTTCACACCCACACTAATTGACGTGATTAAGCCCTTTTGTTGCATTTTTTTAATAAATGGCACTCGCGCCTCTTCATCAAACCGATGCATGATATAAAAATAACCATTTTCAGCAAGGGTTTCCGCAATCGTTTCATCAATAATTGTTTGCATGTTCGCTGGAACGACAGGCATTTTAAACGAATGTTTTCCTAAAGTTACTGTAGTATCACATTCAGAACGACTATTCACGATACATTTATTGGGAATTAATTGGACATCTTCATAATCAAAAACTTTCATACTTACTGCCTCCTAGTTATTTACAAAAATAACGTAAAAACCGAACATCCGGTCATTTAACGTTCGTGTTTACAAACACCATTGTTAATTTACACTATTTACCGCCACTTGTCAAAGGCGTTTTAACGAAAATTAATCTTTTTATCCTTCTTGAACGTTTGGTAAAATGGCCTGCAATAAAATAGCAACAATTGAGGCAGTTGCCACGGGTGAACTAAATAAATATTGTAAAAATTGTGGTAGAGTTTCCAAAAACTCTTTTGGTAACAATGTCAACGCTAACGTCATAATAATCGGAACGGCAATTACATACATCTCTTTTTCATGAATTGTTACATCACTCATGACTTTCATTCCACTTACAGAAATGATGCCGCAAACAACCACAAAAACGCCGCCGATAACTGGTGCCGGAATGGCCGAAATCAAGGTGGAAAGTTTTCCAGATAAGCCAAATAAGACAAACCACGCACCTGCAGCCACAAAAACCTTGCGACTAGCAACTCCAGTGATTGAAATAATCCCAGCATTTGTAGAGTAACTAGTTACTGGCGTGCCGCCAATAAATGAAGAAACTAAGCAACCTAAGCCTTCACCAATTACGCCGCGATTAATTTTTTCTTCGGTCAAAGGTTCAGCGACAACATGACTCACAGCAAACCAAGTGCCTGTTGTTTCCGCCATTAAAACCAGATAAATAACTAACATCGTGGCAATAGCTGACCAATCAAATTGGAAAGAAAAGTTAACTAATGGTAACTGAGGCAAACTAAACCAAGCCGCTTCACTAACGGCTGATAAATCAAGTACCCTTAATAATTGTGCCGCGATGCTCCCAAATAATAATGCCAAAATGACAGAAGAAACGCGGAAAATCCGCCCTTTTTTCAAAGCAGAACCTAAGAGCGCAAAGAAGATCAACGTACCCGCTGCTATAAATGCTAATAAAATATTTTGTCCTAATTCCCCTTTTGCGTGGTAAATATTATCCGATAAAGCGACTGGCATTAACGAAAGCCCCACCACAAAAATAATTGTTCCTCCCACAATTGGTGGAACAAATTTAGTGATTAAACGATTAAAAATACCAGTAAATCCTAATATAATAACAACAATTGCCCCCACTAAACTAGCACCTAAAACTGCGCCCCAGCCATTTCCTTGTTGGTTGTTGGCAAAATAAATTCCTGCAATTGCCCCGATTGGAATAAATGAAGGGCCTTGCGCAACTGGTAATCTCATACAAAAATGAGATTGAATAATCGTGGCAAGTCCTGCTGCTATGAATGTTGCTTGGATTAAAGAAGACGTTTGTGCTGTGCTAATCCCAATAATTGAAGCAATGATCACAGGCACGACGTACACGTCCATTGCTAAGACATGCTGAATCCCTAACATAGTGGCCTGCCCAAAAGATACTGAATCTTCTGGCCCCACTGTTAAATGAAGATTATTTTGTTTCTTTTCACTCATTTTTTATACTCCTTTAGTTGCTGACATTAAATTTTTATCATGTACTTTTTCACCTTGTACCCAGACTTCTCGAATATTTTCTGGTCGTGCTAAATATAAGATTTTTTGGAAAATATCAAGCAATGATTCCCCTGGATTTTTAGGGATTCGTGCTTGTGACAAGCTTGTATTAATAATTTGAACATCCCAAGCATACCCTTTTTCTAATTTTCCAATTGGCAAACTTAGCGCTTGACCACCACCAACAGTAGCTAAATAAAACGCTTCATTTACTGTAATCCGTGCTGTTTTAACACCTCGTACTTCTGGTTTTTTTGTAGCATCGACGCCATCTTCTAACATTCTAGAAGAAATAACCGCTTGCTTTAAATTGTCAAAAAGACTTGGTGAAAAACCACCTGAAAGATCACTACCTAAACCAACTTCTACTTGATGTTGATGTACTAATTTTGCAATCGGTGTTACTGCATTGCCAAAATAAGCATTAGAGATTGGGCAGTGCGCCACAGCCGTCCCTGTTTCATGGAATAAATTCATATCTGCTTCTTCTAAAAAGCCTGCATGTGCCATCACTGCTTTTTCTGTCAATAAACCAAAATCATTCAATGCTTGAGCATCATTTTTTCCAAAACGTTCTTGAACAAATTGATGTTCCCAATCACTCTCACTACAATGACTTTGAACATGGACTTGATATTTCGCTGCTAATTCTCCTAATCCTTTAAGTGCTTCCTCTGTACAACTAGGAATGAAACGCGGAGTTACAACGGGATATACGCCTTGTTTTGTTTGCTGCGCTAATGTTTGAATTTCTTGAATAAACCGTTCCGTTTCTTCTAATGCTTGTTGCGTTGTTTGATCACGATAGTACTCAGGATTCTCATTAAGATCATCCATTACAACTTTACCAATTAAGCCACGCTGCCCTTTTTCCGCACAAATCTCTGCCAAACGACGGCTAGCTTCATAATGAATGGTTGCAAAATAAAGGGCTGTTGTTGTCCCATTAGCTAACAATTGGGTTACCAATTCATCATAGACTTGTTGGGCAAATGTTAAATCTGCAAATTTGGACTCCAAAGGAAACGTGTACGTATTCAGCCATTCATACAATGGAATATCCAAGGCGGTCCCAGATTGTGCCCACTGAGGTGCATGGACATGTAAATCAACAAAGCCGGGTAAAAGATAAGAATCTTGGGGCAATTCTTGAAAACGTTGTGCCTCTTTTTGTTCTGCTAGCACAGTTTCATACGCTTCAGCATCTGGTTCAATTATTTCCTGAATTACTCCGGCCTCATCTATACAAAAAAGTGTCTCTTCATAAACTTTAATCTCTTGCAAATTTTTACTAGAAAAACCTGTTCCTTTTATTACAAAATGAAACATTTAATACTCCTCCTTACTATCACATGAAGATTATACATAAACTTTCGCTTAATAACTATAAAAATGTGATTTTTTTTAAAAAAATCCATGTTCAAACAAGCAAAAACCGAACATTATAAGAATGATTTATTTTTTCTTTGGATAAACAAGAAAACTTTCTATTCTTAAGATTCTTCGGTATACTTGAAGAGAATCGTTAGAACTTTAGGAGGTCCTGAGATGATACAGATCGAACAAATTAGAACAGGTGTTATTCAAGAAAACTGTTATCTTGTTTATAATGAAGAAGCATTATTAATTATTGATCCAGGTGCAGAAGGAGCAAAACTAATTCAAGAAATTACCCGTTTAGGGAAGAAACCAGCCGCTATTTTATTAACACATACTCACTATGATCATATTGGTGCGGTAGAAGAATTGCGCCATCATTATCAAATCCCTGTTTATGTTAGTCCATTAGAACAAGCGTGGCTTTCCAATCCTATTTTGAATCTTTCAGGATTAGGCAGACATGATGATATAGCAAATATTATTGTTCAACCCGCCGAACATGAATTTAAACTAACCGATTATGAAATTGGCGGCATGAAATTTTCCGTAGTCCCAACACCTGGTCATTCAATTGGTAGCGTCAGCTTTGTCTTTGATGATTTTGTTGTTGTTGGGGATGCATTGTTTAAAGGTAGTATTGGTCGTACTGATTTACACACTGGTGATATGCAACAATTATTACACAGTATTACGACCTATCTATTCACTTTACCAGAAGAATTTCCTGTTTATCCAGGCCATGGTGATGCCACAACCATTCAACATGAAAAAGCCACAAACCCATTTTTTAATTAGAGATTTATTCACTATTTAAAGAAACTTAGGAGGAGTAGCAATGACTGAAGCAACGACACTTTATATTATTCGTCACGGAAAAACGATGTTTAATACGATTGGCCGAACCCAAGGCTGGTCAGATACCCCCTTAACCAAACAAGGAGAAGAAGGCATTTATCATTTAGGCTTAGGCCTTAGAGACATAGACTTTAAGGAAGCTTATAGTAGTGATAGTGGTCGTGCCATGCAAACCGCTCAGATTATTTTACAAGAACATCAAAACCACCAAAAGATTCCTTACCTAACCGATAAACGGATTCGTGAGTGGTGTTTTGGTTCTTTAGATGGTGGCTATGATGGTGAACTTTGGGGTGTGGTGCCACGCATTTTAGCTTTTAAAAGTTATGAGGACATGATGACCACGAAAATTACCTATCGTGAGCTAGCAAATGCTATTATTGAAGCCGATACGGCTGACTGGGCGGAGCCTTATGAAGTTATTCGTGATCGTGTTTGGTCTGGTTTCGAAGATATCGCTCATCATCGAGAAAAAAATGGTGGCGGCAAAGTCATGGTGGTTTCCCATGGACTAACAATTTCCTTTTTACTTTCCTTAATTGATGCAAGTTTGCCTATGCAGATGGCGCTGGAGAATGGTAGCGTGACGACCTTAACTTACGAAAAAGGAACATTTACCATTCAAGGAATTAATGATATTTCTTATATTGAAAAGGGAAAAAAGATCGCTGAAAAGCGCCGTTTGTTGTAAAAAAAGAGAAGGTTATCTGTCAAAATGACAGATAACCTTCTCTTTTTATTTATTCTTTTAAACGTTCTACATTTTTTCTTGAGATTTGAATTTTTTCTAAGGTTTCCTTATAGTTTTTTGCTGCATAAGCAAAAAATAAAACATCGACTACATACAATTGTGCCACCAAGGAAACAGTAGCCGCACTTCTCAATGGCACGTCTTCCCCACTAGAGGTTTGAAGGACGATATCACTTTTTTCACCAATCACTGATTTTTCATCTTGTGTGATACTAATAATAGGAATCCCTTGCTGCTTCGCTAAATCAGCTAAAGTACTTGCTTCTTTATTCGTTCCAGAATTAGAAATAACAATAAAAACACTAGGCTTTTCTGTAGAGCCTAACATAGAAGCAAATAAATGATGATCCAATGTTGTAAATACCGTTCGGCCTAGTCGCGTAAATTTTTGATAAATATCTTGAGCAACCAACGAAGAGGCACCCAACCCATAGACAAAAATTACTTCTGTTTTTTCCAACAAATCAACGGCTTCATTAACTGCGACATCCTCTAATGTCTGACCGCTTCGCTCAACCACATGAACAAAGCGCGCCTGTAACTTTTGTTTAATGTCAGCTGTTGATTCCCCTTTAGTAACTTCAGTATACATTTGCTGCTTCATTTGGCCAAGATTTGCAGATAATAAAAGTTTCAACTCTGTGAAGCCATTCACATCCATAGAATGACAAAAGCGAATAATTGCCGCTGGGCTTGATCCTGCTTGTTTCGCTAGCTCTTGCGCATTCATTGAAATAACTGTTTCTGTATTTTTTAAAATATATTCTGCGATTTTCCGTTCTGATTTTGGTAATTGTTGTAGACGATCTTGGATAGATAAGACAATATTTTGTTGCATAAACACCCCTCCTGATACACCATTTCCTACGCAATTAAATTTTAACAAAGAAAAAGGGAGAAGCCAAGTTCTCCTTTTTTCTATTTATTATTTAGTTGTTTGCATATCTTTAGGAATCCCAAAGAATAACGTTGCTACAAAACCACCTGCGTAAGCAGCCAATAAACCTAATACATATGCAAGCCATTGGTTGTTGGCAATTAATGGAATTAAAGCCACCCCACTTGGTCCAATAGCAATCGCACCAACATTACCGAAGGCACCAATTACTGCACCACCAATACCACCGCCGATACAAGCAGTAATGAATGGACGTCCTAATGGTAAAGTAACTCCGTAGATTAATGGTTCACCAATACCTAAAATCCCAACTGGCAAGGCACCTTTAATCATTTCAACTAATTTTTTATCTGATTTACAACGAATCCATAATGCTAAAGCTGCACCGACTTGTCCCGCACCAGCCATGGCCAGAATTGGTAATAACAAAGTCATCCCTGTTTGATTAATCATTTCAATGTGGATTGGCGTCAAAATTTGATGTAAACCAAACATTACCATTGGCAAGAAGGTTAAACCAAGAGTAAAGCCAGCAACCATGCCACCTTTTTCTAAGACAACATTGATAATACCAACTAAGCCATTAGAAATAGCTCCGGCTACAGGCATGATTAAGAAAATAGTTGCTAAGCCAATCACTAAAAGTGAAATGGTTGGCGTTACGATAATATCAATTGATTCTGGGACAATTTTATGCAATTGTTTTTCTAACAATGATAATAACCATACGGCAAAAATAACACCGATAATTCCGCCTTGTCCTGCAGATAATGTTCCCCCAGTGAAAATATTACTGATTGGTGCATCTGGATTCATTCCTGTCAACATTGTTACTGCCCCAATAACACCACCCAACGCTGGCGTTGCACCAAAAACGCTGGCACTGTTAATCCCAGTGTAAAGAGCTAAATAAGCAAAAATCCCATTTTTAATAATATTTAAGACATCAATATATTGTTGCCATGAAGCTGAAATATCACCAGCAACAACTAAGTTAGACATAACAGCTGCAATCCCGCCAATAATACCAGCCCCAACAAAGGCAGGAATCATCGGAACAAAGATACTAGAAATGGCTTTTAACACTTTTTTAAATGGTGAAGTGTTATTTTGTTTCGCTTTTTGTTGTGCTTTCATTTGAGCGGCTTTTTCTTCTACTAAATCTTTTCCAGATTTGCCTACTGAAGCATCAGTTGCGGTGTCATGATTAAATGGTTCTCCCAATTTGACACCTGCTTGATCTACCATTTCTTGTGCAACCTTGTTAACAGTACCTGGACCAACAACTACTTGTAACGTATCATCTTCTACGACGCCCATAACGCCATCAATTTTTTTCAATCCTTCAATATCCACTTTGTCATAATCGCGGATATCCATACGAACACGAGTCATACAATGAATGACTTTGTCCACGTTTTCTTGACCACCAACTTCTTTATAAATCCCATCAGCAATGCGTTTAATTCTTTCTTCTGCCATGTTAAAACACCCTCCTAATTCCTTAATTTAATGTATTCTTGATAAATTGATTCCCGTCAATTAATTTTTGTGTTGCTTCTTCTTTAGTACTATCAGTTAAAATCATTACAATTGCTAACTTCACATTTTCTTCTGCTTCTACAAATTTTAGTTCGGAAATTTCATAACTACAACCCGTTGCTTCCATAATAATCCGTTTGGAACGCTCCACTAATTTTTCATTGGTTGGTTTTACATCAACCATTAAGTTATTGTAGACTTTCCCAATACCAATCATGGAAATAGTTGATAACATATTTAAAATTAATTTTTGAGCTGTCCCAGATTTCAAGCGAGTCGAACCTGTTAAAAATTCAGGTCCTGCATCTACTTCAATAGGCATTTGTGCATACTTACTAATTTCAGCATCTTTATTACATGCCACAGTTGCGGTAGCTGCTCCCACCGTTGTAGCATATTCTAAACCGCCAATTACATAAGGCGTCCGACCACTGGCTGCAATCCCAACAACAATGTCATTTGCTGATAATTTTAGATCAACTAAATCTTGACGACCTAGTTCTTTTGAATCTTCAGCACCTTCTACTGCGACAGTCATTGCTTTTTGACCACCAGCGATGAGGCCTTGAACCATCTCTGGCTCGACGCCAAAAGTTGGTACGCATTCGGCTGCATCTAAGACACCTAACCGACCACTCGTACCAGCGCCCATGTAGATCAAGCGGCCGCCTTGATTGAAGCTTTTGATGATGGCTTCTACCACTGGTTCAATGGCTGCTAATTCTTGACCCACTGCCATTGCAACTTTTTGGTCTTCTTGATTCATTTTTTGTAAAGCTTCTTTGACACTCATCTCATCTAAGCCCATTGTATTTTCATTTCTACGTTCAGTTGTTAAGTTTTCTAAATTCATTCTCTATCGTTCCTTCCGTGACTAGCGTAAATTGATTGCCTGCCTTGATTAACGGCAATATCGTTTGATCTTTTTCAATAATTCGTGTAATCGTATTGACTTTTTCATCTTTCGGCAAGTCCACAAGTGTGACTTGAATTTCTCCCATATAGCGACCATATTTTTCATTATCAATCGTTACGGTTCCCACTGGACGGGCTTCAGTCTGCTCTGACTCAATCGTTGCAATTTCATCTTTTCTGAACATTTCACTCGTTCTTGATAATTCACTTCGCAAAACATCTCTTGCAGCATCTAAACGATTGGTATGAGTCCCAAGTATTCGCTTCAAATAGAGGCTCTTGCTAGGTGCTACTTCTAACAGAAATTGATTGGTTTGGTGATAATAACCAAATTGAGCCATGGTTCGCTCACTAATTGTGGGGTCACCAATATAAACAGCATCGACATAAGGATCAGCCATCAAACCAACGGCAGCGGCGAAAGGATTTTGCCCCCGATGTTTTTCTAATGTTGGTAAACCAGCAAAAATTGGGCCTCTTGTTTGTCCATCTCCTGGCACAAAAGTAAAAACTTGTAAGCCTAATTCTTTAAGCCAGCGGTTCTTTTCATTAAAAAATGTTGTTCCAATGCCTGTTTCAGGTCTTGGATAATAATTATGCCAAGCTTCTAAGCGAGAAAAGTCCGCTTGGTGAGCCTTTAACTCAGCCACTTCTTCCAGTGTAATGGTACTAGCATTCAATCCTATATCAATCTTATGTGAAGCATGAGCCATTTGTTCTATCGTAATGCCGTAGTCCATCCGGAGGCCAGTTACGCCCAACTCGATTAAAGGCTCTAATTCATCGAAAGAAAAACCCGCTCTTTTTAACGCTTCACCTGAAATATCTACCATAATTTTCATTTTTTCTGCCTTAGCAATTGCCCCTAAATCAGTCAAGCGTTGGCGGTAAAGGGAAGTATCATCTTCTGGAATGTGTAAAGAAGTGAAAATACCATCAAATCCAAGCGCTTTCATCTTTTTGATATAAATAATTGTATCGTTTGTAATCTCTTCACCAAGAAAAACTGAAATACCATACATCTTTTTAGCTCCTCTCTAATACGCTTTCATTATAACTTGTTTGAAATAAAATTTCAACTATTTTTCTAAATATTTTTTAATTCCAAAATAAAATTTTATTTATGTTCAAAAAAAACAGATATTCCTTTATAGAAATATCTGTCTAATTCATTAATTGGCTGTGGCAGAGCCAACTGGTGTACCAGCTGTAACCACGCCAGTTTTCTCTAACGAAAATTGTGCTACTTTATCCATGTTGGTAATAATGACAACCATTTCAGTTCCTTTACCAGCTGCTTTAATTGCTTCTAAATCAGCAATTGCGACCACCGTATCTGCAGTCACTTGGTCGCCTTCTTTCACTTTAATAGTGAACGGTGCCCCGTTTAACTCTACCGTATCGATACCCATGTGTAATAAAATTTCAAGACCGTTTGTCATTTTTAAACCAATGGCATGTTTTGTTTGGAAAACGCTTAAAACTTCTCCTTCAATAGGTGCATAAATTTCACCATTTTCTGGAACTACTGCATAGCCATCTCCCATCATTTTTTGTGAAAAAACAGGATCATTCACTTCACTAATTGGGATAACGGTTCCATTGGCAACGGCATACATTGTATTATTTTCGACAACTTCATTCTTTTTCTTCAAAAATCCAAACATTTCTCTTCCCCCATTTTTTAAAGTATCACTAGTATAGAAAAAAGTTTCATGAATTACAAGTGGCACCTTTGTATAATTCTAAAATTTATTTTAAAATAAGAATTTGCATTGGCATTTACTTTGTCAGCGGGTATACTTATACTTGATGTATTTTGCATTTATTTCAGAAAGGAATGGTGACATGCTTTTTGCTAACCTATGGAAAGCAATTATTCTTGGTATTATCGAAGGAATTACCGAGTGGCTTCCAATTAGTAGTACCGGACATTTAATTTTAGTGGATGAGTTTATTAAACTCGATCTAAGTAAAGATTTTATGGAAATGTTCAACGTCGTTATCCAATTGGGAGCGATTATGGCGGTTGTTATTTTATACTTCCACAAATTGAATCCTTTCTCACCAAAGAAAAATGGCGAAGAGAAAAAAGATACTTGGATTCTTTGGTCTAAAGTCTTAGTCGCTTGTTTACCAGCGGCAGTTATTGGTCTAAAATTTGATGATTATTTAGATGCACATTTTTATAACTTTTTAACAGTATCGATTATGTTAATTGTTTATGGGATTGCTTTTATTATCATTGAAAAACGAAATAAAAATGTTGCACCGAAGTGTACTAATCTAAAAGACTTCACTTATAAAGCCGCTTTAATCGTTGGTGCTTTCCAAGTACTGGCATTAATTCCAGGAACTTCACGTTCAGGAGCGACCATTTTAGGGGCAATCTTAATTGGGGCCTCACGTTTCGTTGCAACAGAGTTTTCATTTTTCTTAGGAATTCCAGTAATGTTTGGAGCAAGTTTTTTAAAAATCTTTAAATTCTTGGCCAAAGGAAATACGTTTGGATCAGAAGAAATCATTATTTTATTAACTGGCTCTATTGTTGCCTTCGTTGTTTCCATCATTGCGATTAAATTCTTATTGAATTACTTGAAGAAAAACGATTTTACAGTTTTCGGTTGGTATCGTGTAATTTTAGGTGCGATTTTAATTGGCTACTGGTTATTCTCATAAAAATAAAACCGTTGCTTTCACTGTTGAAAGCAACGGTTTTATTTTTTTAAATCGCCAAACGTTATTCGCTCAATCCCCTGTTCTTCAAACCACTGACGAACACGAGGATCACAAATTGTTGCTAATTCTTTGCAGCGTAAAGTGGTATATGAAGAATTATCTAACACAAATTGATCCAAATACCCAACATCAAAATGCATCTCAGCAATTGCCGATTCCGGCATCCATAATAAACCAAAGTCATCTTCTAAAAAATTCTCCACTGATACGCCTTCGTGAATATAAGATAACGCGCCAGACTCTAACAAATGTGTTACCTGGAAATAACCTTGTTGCGGTGGATATTCTTTTTCCCCACTATATTTCAGGGTTGTATGAAGTCCGTACTCTTCTGCTAATTCTAAAAATACTTGATCAACCACTTCATCCCCAATCGAGTGGCAATCAAAATGTTCAGGATAATGTCCAGTTAGTTCCTTAAAGCGCGTCAATTGCGCAATCGTTTCAAGTCGTACTTCTTCATATACGAAGGTTACTTGCTTTTGTTGACGATAATAAGAAGAGCGATGAAAATTGCCTTGTTCATCTACCAGTGAAGGAATCATACATGGGTCCGCACAAGGTTTCCCTAATAAAAAATTCGTATGCTGACCTACAAATAAGCCTGGATAATTTTTTGCTAACGCAACGGCGTGTTCTGCTGTTGGTAAATTGGGCATCAAAAGTGTCGACGTTGTTAAACCATCGACATAACTTTTGATAATGCCATGATTAATCGCTTCTGACATCCCAAAATCATCAGCATCAACAATTACTTTAACCAACAGCTCCCCCTCTTTTCTTTACGTATTTTTGATGACAATTCCGACAATAATATTAACAGCTGATTCACAATCATTAATCGTGCGCTCAAGCTGATCATAAACATCTTTCCACTTGATAACTTTTAATAAATCTTTTTCGTTAGTCATCAAATCTTTCATGGCGCTACTGTATAATTTATCGCCTTGAGATTCAATCGTATTCACTTCATCAATCAATGAAACTAACGTTTTGGAATTCTTAAATTTTGCAAATTCCTTCGTTGCTGATTTAACGCCTTCTGTCGCTTTAACAATATAAGCAGTTAATTCTAGCGCGGGCGCAATCATTTCTTCGACAACTAAATGATCAAGTAAATAAGACAAACTATTAATGCTATCGATAATGTTATCTAAGTGATCCGTAATATCGACAATATCTTCTCGATCAATCGGCGTAATAAAGGAAATATAGAGTTCATTTAAAATTTTGCGAACAATTTCATCATTCTCTTTTTCCAATTGATGAATCGCTTCTGATTTTTTTACTAAGTTTTCTAATGAATAATTGTCTACAATTTCTTGCAAAACCTTTGCCGCTTCATAAGCATTTGTTGCTAACTGGTTTAATTCTCCAAAATAATCAAATTGTTTTTTACGTGCCATGTTTTTCTCTCCTTAAAAAATTGCAATAAATAATTTTGACATCACATAAGCGATCAGCCCACATCCTGGGAAAGTTAAAATCCATGCTATCAGCATTTCTTTCACGATACGCCAGTCAACACTTGAGATTCGCTTAGAAGCACCTACTCCCATAATCGCTGTCGTTTTTGTATGAGTAGTTGAAACTGGAATCCCAAAAGCCGATGCTAAAAATAAACAAATAGCCGTGCTTAAATCTGCAGTGAAGCCTTGATAGCGTTCGAGTTTTACCATATCCATCCCGACTGATTTAATGATTCTCATGCCGCCCACAGAAGTTCCAATGCCCATTGTAATGGAACACAGAACCATAACCCATAACGGAATCACAAAACCGCCACCTGTTTTTTCGACTAAATTATTATAAAAAAGCACTAACATGAACACGCCCATAAATTTTTGCCCATCTTGCGCACCATGTAAAAAAGCATTAGCTCCTGCACCAAAGGCTTGTCCAACTGTAAAAAATTTGTTGGCTTTTCTTCTAGGCACAGCCGAGAAAGCTTTCACAACAAGTTTGGCAATCAAATATCCGCCGCCAAAGCCCATTACGGTAGAAACAACTAGACCAACAAGCACTTTGATCCATTCCGAGCCATTGACTGCACCCAAACCACCTAATGCCATTGCCGAACCAGTCAAGCCGGCAATTAACGCATGGCTTTCACTTGTGGGAATACCAAAATACCACGCAGCAACTGCCCAAACCACAATTGAAAAAAGCGAAGCAGCCAAAGCCACCTGTGAAGCGTTTCCATTTGCGTCAAAACTAACAATGTTGCTAATCGTTTCAGCTACTTGGGCATTAAAAAAGGTCATGACTAATGCACCTAAAAAGTTCATCACAACAGCCATCCAAATTGCGACATTCGGTTTTAACACCCGAGTCGAGACAGCGGTTGCAATTGCGTTCGGCGCATCCGTCCAACCGTTAACAAAAATTACACCCATTACCAAAGTAATCGTTACCAATAATGCAATACTCACAAAGACACCACCATTTTTCATTTATCTATTTTATCATAGCATGTTTTAAAAAAAATGTATGCTTTTTTCTTAAGGCTCTGGCAAATTTTCTTATTTTTTTCTTGAAATTGTCTGTTAAGGAAAAAAACTTGTCGTCTTTTATTGCAATGGAACAATGGATTAGGTATAATGATTACTGTTGAATTACATTGGCTGACCAGTGTAAAACCTAAATCATCGGAGGTGAAACAAATGCCAAATATCGAATCTGCAATCAAACGCGTACGTACAAGTGCTAACGCGAATGCGAAAAATTCATCTCAAACAAACGCAATGCGTACAGCAATCAAGAAATTTGAAGAAGCTGTAGCTGCTGGAGCTGATAACGTCGATGCTTTATACAACGAAGCTGTTAAAGCTGTTGATATGGCTGCAACTAAAGGTTTAATCCATAAAAACAAAGCTAACCGCGATAAAATTCGTTTAAGCAAATTAGCTAAATAATGTGAGATAGAAGTTAGCATTCATGTTAGCTTCTTTTTTCATCAAAAAATGTCCAAGTCTGTTTTCACAAAGACTCGGACATTTTTTTATAAAGGTGAATCAATCCACGGTAAATCTGTTGTGAGATGTTGACTAAATAATTTAGTCTCTTCTCGCAAAGCTAAACGTTGTTGTCGTCTCGTTTCATAATTGGAACAAATCAACTTTTCTTCTGCAGTTTCTGGGACGACTGCCGCTAATTGGAAGTCACTTTCAGGATTCATATGAGACGGAATGGCTACAAAAGTTGTAAAACAAGTCGCCGCTAAATAACGCTCTCCAGTTGTTAAATCTTCTCCTACAACTTTAACAAATACTTCCATCGATTTATGATGCACGCCAGAAACAAACGTTTCAACACACACTGAGTGATTTTCTTTTAAAGGTTTTAAAAAATTCAAGTTATCTAAAGATGCTGTAACTGCCCCTCTCCGACAATGTCGTGAAACGGAAATGGATGCGGCGTCATCAATTAAAGACATTAATTTCCCACCAAATAGTGCACCAAAGGGATTTAAATCAAAGGGAAATACACGATGTGTTTGAATCACTCGTGATTCTCGACAAAATTTTTCTTTCGTCATTAACGATTCCTCTACTTTCATTTATAAACTTTTCCACGCTTTACTTTAGCTTACTTTACCATTTGATGCAATCCTTACTTTTTAGGAAACATTTAAAAAATAACAAATTTGCAAGTCCCATTTATTCATTTTTAGGAAAGTTGCTGTATAATAATAACGGTTAAAGAACTTTTAAGGAGATGGATACACATGAAAATTGCAATTGCTGGTGCCGGCGCTATGGGCAGCCGTTTAGGAATTATGTTGCATCAAGGCGGAAATGATGTAACTTTAATCGATCAATGGCCCGCGCACATTGAAGCCATTCGTAAAAATGGTTTAATCGCTGATTTTAACGGAGAAGAAGTTGTCGCGAACTTACCAATCTTCTCACCAGAAGAAATTGACCATCAAAATGAACAAGTAGATTTAATTATCGCTTTAACTAAAGCACAACAATTAGATGCAATGTTTAAAGCGATTCAACCAATGATTACTGAAAAAACGTATGTACTATGTTTATTAAATGGCTTAGGTCATGAAGATGTACTAGAAAAATATGTACCAAAAGAAAACATCTTGGTTGGCATTACCATGTGGACAGCTGGTTTAGAAGGACCGGGACGTGTTAAACTTTTAGGTGATGGCGAAATTGAATTAGAAAATATTGATCCTTCTGGTAAAGAATTTGCTTTAGAAGTCGTTGATGTCTTCCAACAAGCTGGTTTAAATCCAAGCTATAGTAGCAATGTTCGCTACTCTATTTGGCGGAAAGCCTGTGTCAATGGCACGCTAAACGGTTTGTGTACAATCCTTGATTGTAATATTGCCGAATTTGGCGCACTATCTGTTAGTGAATCCCTTGTTAAAACATTAATCAGTGAATTTGCAGCAGTCGCAGAAAAAGAAGCCATTCATTTAGATCAAGCAGAAGTCTATACACATATTGCTCAAACTTATGATCCAAACGGTATTGGCTTGCACTATCCGTCTATGTATCAAGATTTAATTAAAAATCATCGTCTCACAGAAATTGATTACATTAATGGTGCTGTTTGGCGCAAAGGACAAAAATACAACGTAGCAACACCTTTCTGTGCCATGTTGACACAGCTTGTTCACGGAAAAGAAGAACTATTAGGAGCTAAATAATAAGAAAGTGCCAGAGACAATCGTTGAATGACGATTGTCTCTGGCACTTTCTTATTTTGCTTGCGCAGTCAATTTTAAAATAAATAATTGGAATAGTAATTCTTTATCCATTTGGCCCGTTTTCATGCGGTAATCATTTTCAACTAATTCATCATAAAGTCTTTCTAATCGAGACAATTCAAATCGTCGGACTTGTTGTAACGCTAACTTGACTCGATAAGGATGAACCTTTAATGTATCAGCAATATTCGCTTGTTGATAGCCCATCTTAGCCAAAATTTTTGTTTGTAGAAAAAGGCGAATCTGATTCAATAAGATTGCATTTAACTTAATGGTTTCTTCTCCTTGTAAAAGTAAATCTTCATACAATTGAACAGCTTTTTCACTGTTTCCAGAAAGTACTTCGTTGGTTAAATCAAAAACATTATGTTCCAAAGACTTAGGGACTAATTCTTGAACCGCACCTCGTGTAATTGTCTTCGTCTCAAGGGCATATAAATACAGCTTCTGTAATTCTCCCATAATTTTTGATAAGTTCAAGTCTGTCAATTGAAGTAATAAATCAAAAGCATCGGAGCGAATAGTGTACCCTTCGCTCTCAATCGTTTGAGAAATGTACTGACGAATAGCCTTTTCATCCATTGGATTGACATCAACTACTGTGGCATTTTTTTTCAATGCTTTGGTAATTTTTTTTCGTTCATCTAATTTTTCATAAGAGGCCATAAAAACAAGAACAGTTGTTGGTGATGGACTTTCCAAATAATTCAATAAAAGATTGACATCATGTTCCACACCGTTTGTTTTTCTTTCGGCAGTTAAAAAGTAAGGATTTTCCACAAAGACAAGGCGATAATCACCAAAAAACGGAATTGTTTCCGCTTCAGCAATCGCTGCACTTAAAGGTGTTTCCTCCATATCAAATGAGAAAAAGTTAAATTGATCATCCTCTTCCGTCAACAATTCTTTCATCAATGTTGTTTTAAATAATTCAGTTAAATAAAGTTCTGTTCCTATTAATAAATACACTGGAGCGATTTTTTGCTCTCGCACTTCTTTCAAAGCTTTTTGTAACTCCATTGGCTCGCTCCTTTTCTCGTTTCTCTTGTTTATCCTATCATGTTACTTCTGGAAATACTAGTCTTGTTCTTTAACAAATTTGGCTTTAGAAAGCCCTTGCCAAGGTAACCATTGATAATAAATCATTCCTTGAAGATCGGTCCGATAATAATTTATTTTTTGCTCCTCCAGCGTCGCTAATGTCTCCTGATGAGGATGTTTAAAACGATTATTCAGTCCAGCTGAAATCAATGCTTCTCGCGGATTAAGCTGTTTGATAAATCTTTTAGTAGACGACGTTTTACTACCATGATGACTGACTTTCAAGATGTCGATTTTCAACTGGGGATAGCGAGCCAACACTTGTTCTTCTCCTTCGGCTTCCAAGTCACCAGTAAATAAAAAATGCCGTCCGCCTAATTGTGTGGAAAACACTATCGAGTCATTATTGCCCCCAATACTGCTCTTATTTGGTGATAAAATTTGAAAAGAAACGGGCCCATTAATTCGCTTGGGCGCTAAAATTGGCCGACAGTCTGTCCCGCTTTTTTGGAGTTGTTTCAAGACTTGGCGAAACGAAAAATTGGCTTCAGCTGCTCCTTTAGGAAAATACAGAACAGAAATTGGAACCTTCTGCGCAATGGCTAATAAATCGCCAAAATGGTCTTCATGTGCGTGTGTGATGATCACTTCATCTAAACGTTTGACTCCTTGACTTTTGAGAAAAGGAATCACTGAATATTCCGCTCCTGATCGACTATTTTTCCGTTGCCGCCAAGCTTCTTTGTCAAAAGACAACCGACCACCTGTATCGATCAATGTATTTTTTCTGTGAAAAGGCGCTTGGATAAACAAACTATCCCCTTGGCCTACATCGATCATTGCAACAATGCCAATTGGCGAAAGGTATTTACTATTTATCAAAACAATTAGTAGTCCGATTGAGAAAAAAATTTTTTTAGACTTGTCTGCTAAATAAATCATTGAAAGTCCGATTAGTAATAACAAACTAATTTGTATCCAAGAATTTAAATAGCCGATGGTCAGCTTCGGATTTAAGTGAACTAGCACCCACTCAAATAAGCCATTCATTGTTAAAAATAGTGGTTCGAGCAAGACTGCTAAATAGCGTGCTGGCATAATAATCACTAGAAAAAAGCTCAACGTCAAAAGCGGTAACAAGAACCGTTCAAAAATTGGTAACAAGAAAAATGTTAAGAAACTTCCTAACAAGGGCCATTCATAAAATGATTGGACTAAAATAGGTAAGGAAGCCACAGCCAATAGGAAAGAGCCTAAACAATTTTTAATGAAAGGCGAAGAATAACCAACCAATGTTTGCTCTAAAAACAGCAGAACAAAAGAAAGTAAGTAACTAAATTGACCGCCGACTGAAAAAAAGAGGGTTGGCTGAACAATCAAGTGCACTAAGAGAGTTAAACTCCAACAATCGAGGGCCGGAACCTGCCAATTAAACCGTCGATTGAACGTATTGAGGTTTGTTTGTAAAAGCGCCCGCATGACACTAACTGAGAATCCTGTTAAACCAGCATATATCAGTGAAAAACCGCATTGCCACAAAAAATAACTTTCTTGCGTTCGGCGAGCAATTCTTAGCATTAGTAAGCGAAATAAACGAAGGAAAAAAGAAACATGCATCCCTGACAAACTAAAAAGATGCAAAATGCCTAATGCTGAAAATTTATCGCTTATTTCAGCAAATTCTTCATTACGAAAACCTAAGAGCAACGCATTCATATACATTGCACTAGTCTCAGCAAAATTTTTCTGAATATGTACCATCGCCCATTTCCGCCAGCCGCTAATGATTTCTTTAAACCGCCAAGAAAAAAAAGGACGCGGTTGTCCTATCTCCTCAATGAATAAAATAGCTTCGATTCCTTGATTCTTTAAAAATAGTTGATAATTGAAGCCATTTTTGTTGGTTTGACCTTGGGGCGAGTCTAAAATACCTACAGCGGTTGCCTGAATGGTTGTGGTTAGTTGTTGCCATTGCTGTTTTTCTTTCACACTTTTTAATTGATAAAATGCCATCACTTTCTGCCTTTTGCCTTTTACGATCCAATTGGCAGGAAATTTTACTTGATCACCATCTACTTGTATTTCATCTGGTAATATCGTTAGCTGTCCTGACAAGCGGACTTCTTTAGGCAACAAAGAGACTGGCTTTAACCACTGGAAAATCAATATGCCCCCTACTATTAAAAAACTGCACAAAAAACCTCCCAATATAACAGGAAAACTTTTTGTACAGACAATACGGATAACAGTGATAGAAAAAAGAAGAGCTCCTAATAGACTAGGTGCGAAAAAACACCACAGCCCACAACTAGTCAGCAGAGCTATGAAGAACCAATTATTCCTCAGCTGAGGAAGGATTGTCCTCAAGTGTGGCAAATTCTTCTCCCCATTGTAATTCGGCAAAATATTTTGGTACTAAAGTCACTTTTTCAACCGTGGCTCCTACTTGTTCAATTAAATTTAGGGCGTACGCATCATTACGGTAATCCTTTAAATAATAAATCTTTTTAATCCCTGCTTGTAAAATCATCTTTGTACATTGCAGGCAAGGGAAATGTGTCACATAAATTTCTGCCCCTTCTGTAGGGACGCCAAACTTCGCACATTGTAAAATTGCATTCATTTCTGCGTGGATTGTTCGAACGCAATGATTATCAACAACATAGCATCCTTCATCAATACAATGCGTTCCGCCACTGACTGAACCATTGTAACCTCCTGCAATAATTCGTTTGTCGCGAACAATGGTTGCTCCGACAGTTAACCGTGTGCAAGTACTTCTTAATGATAATAAGACGCTTTGTCCCATAAAATATTGGTCCCATGGAATTCGTTCCATAATAAACCTCCTTTATTTTTAATGACTCCTGTGTTCGATTTGCCAAATCATTTAATCTTATTACAAATAGTATGTTATCCGCATCCCATAGTCAAGAATTCTCAGGAATTTTCTGTTAAAAGTTAGCCAGTCACTGTCAACATGTCTTTTAAACGTTCTACTGTTTTCTCTCCAATACCTGGAACATTTTTCAGTTCCTCGACGGTTTTAAACGGTCCTTGTTCGTCACGAAAGCGAATAATCTCTTGTGCTTTTTTCGCACCGATTCCTGAAATCGTTTGTAGCTCTGCTTCTGTTGCCCTATTAAGGTTGATTTTTTCCTCCTGATTTTGCTGAGCAGGTGCTGATTCCTGCAGCGTTTCTAATGACTGTGGCACTGGTTCTCCTTTTTTGGGCACGTAAATAATCATTTGATCTTTTACTTTTTGAGCGTAATTGACCTGGGTAGTATCAGCTTCCTCGCTCACGCCTCCAGCTAAAGCTAAAGCATCCCAAATCCGCTGCTGATTTTTTAGTTGATAGATTCCTGGTACTTTCACTGCGCCTTTAATATCAACATAGATCATTGTTTCTGCCCTTTCTTTTGTGGCATCTGTGGCGAACTCTGCCATAGTGGTCAGACTTGTCTCCTCCCACATTGTGGTGTCTACACGTGGCTCCTTATTAACCATCAAATAAATGCCCACTAATAGAGTTATCAAAATAACTATAGACGCGCCACTACCTAGCAATAGCCACTTTTTAGGTAACTGTTTCAACCAATCCATCGTTTGTCCTCCCTTCAAAATATAATTACGCATTTTTTAACAAAAAAATGCGCCTGGACCAAAAATCACTAGTAATTTTTGGCCCAGGCACACTTTTATTTTAATTTTTCTAGATAGTTCAAGGCATCTTGAACCGTTTTTACTGGGACAATTTTCATTTTTGTCCCAATTTTTTTCGCAGCTTCTTGTGCTTCTTGATAATTCGATTTGATTTTCGGCTCAACTTTTTTCATTTCTGAAGTTATTTCATCATCGGGTGCAAAGAAAATTTCTGCACCGTTCTCACTGGCAGTTACAACTTTTTTGTCAATGCCTCCGATTCTACCAACGATTCCTTGACTGTTCATCGTACCTGTTCCAGCAATTTCATGACCTTTACGTAAATCTTTATGACTTAATTGTTCATAGGTCTGCAAAGTAAACATTAACCCAGCCGATGGCCCACCAATATCACCCGCTTCAATAGATACTGGGATAGAAGAATCAATTTCAGTATGATCAGTCAAACCAATACCAATCCCCGCTTTTTTATCTGTTGGCAATTCAATTAATTTGCCGGTCGCTTCTTTTGCTTTGCCATCTTGAATAAATTGAACAGTGACTTTTTGATTCACTTTTTGTGCTTTAATGTAATTCATTAATTCTTCACTGCTTTTAAAAGATTTACCATCCACGCCTGTCACGGTATCGCCAACTTCAATTTTTCCTTTAAAACTTGAGTTGTCTTCCATCGCTAACACATAGACACCTTTAAATTTCATCTCATATGGAACCTTCGCTAATTTTAAGGCTTGCTCAATTGCGGCGTTTTTTGAGGAATCCATATAATATTGTTGAATTCGATTATATTCGCTATTACTACTATCTCCCATTAATTCTTTTTTGGACATGACTTCTTGAAAATCCGAAAAGTTTGCTTTTATGGCAGAAAAAATAGTGGCCGAACGAATGCCCACCGTTGTTAAATAAAAAGCACCTGACTGCGTATCTTTTTTTCCATCAACAGTTACAAACTCTTTTAAATTTTCTGTCGTTCCTGGTCCTTCAATATAATAAGGAATTGGGACGATAAACAAACCAATTAGCAGCAATGCCAATACCATTGGAATGAGTGATTTAAACGAAAATTTTTCTGTTTTTTTATTCATTATTTTAGCTCCAGTCATTCTTCTTTTGTTTTAACGCATGATAAATATTGGGAGGAAGATAGTCAGACACATCGCCTCCAAAACGTAAAACTTCTTTTAGTAAACTGGAGCTTACATGTGCATATGGTTCTTCTGCTAATAGAAAAACCGTTTCAATTTCTGGCGCCAGATGTTGATTCATTTTAGCAATGTCTTTCTCGTACTCGTAGTCTTTGACGTTTCTAATGCCACGAATCAAAAAATTAGCCCCTAATGATTTTGCACTTTCCACAGTTAACTGGGTTTCTTGCATGATAACACGCACATTTGGCATTTCTTTAGTTGCTTCTTCAATTAAATATTTTTTCTCTTCTGGCGTAAATAATGTTTGCTTACTTGTATTTATAAAAACGCCAATAATGACTTCGTCAAATAACTTCGCACTGCGTTCAATCAAATTTAAATGACCATTTGTCATCGGATCAAAACTTCCGGGAAATAGAGCAATTTTACGCATCTTACGCCTCCTGACGATAAATCGTTACTTGAGTGATTCCGTAAACGGTTTCTCTTGTTTTTTCTAGTGTACCAATCGTTTCCGGTAATTTGACAGTTTTATCTGTTTCACAAACGATAACGGCTTCGTTTGTTAATAACTGCCGTTCTAACATCTTTTCTAATTGTGAAACAATTTCTTGTTTGGCATAGGGCGGATCCAATAAGACCAAATCAAATTGTAGCTTCTCTTCATAAAACTGTTCTAAGGCACGATTAGCATCCATTTTTCTAACTTCAAATTTTTCTGGTTCTTTTGTAATCGCAATATTTTCTTTAATTACTTTTAGTGCAGCAAAATTCTTTTCAATACAAATACTTTTGTCCATTCCACGAGAAACGGCTTCAATCGCTAACCCGCCACTTCCTGAATATAAATCCAGCGCCATTCCACCATCGAAATATGGACCAATCATATTAAAAATAGATTCTTTTACTTTATCTGTTGTGGGCCTAGTATTGTCGCCATCTAACGCTTTCAGACGCCGGCCACCATATTCTCCAGAAATAACACGCATTGTTTCGACTCCTTTATCAATCATTCTTTTATAATTCATTATAACAAAAAGAGTGAAAAATGTTTGAAATTTCTCATAACATTTCTCACTCTTTTGCATTAGACATTCTCTGCTAAGCGAATCTCTGTAGATAATTCCTCTACTACATAGCCGTCGTCTTCTTGTTCTTGATAAGCCGCTTTGGTACCAATTTTTTCAGCAAAATTCATTTCGACATCTGGTCGATACGATTTATCGACACTACGAACAAAATGTAACTGATTAATTTTTTCCATGTTACTTTCAATATTTTCTTCATTCATGTAAATCACCACATATTTCATTTTTCGTGAAACATAGTGAATCAGTCCATATCGGCGTAACTGTTTTAACGGTTTTAATGTGTATACCCAAACAATTAGGCAACGACGCTCTTGAAGCGTAAATTCTTTTTCTTCTTTAGCTTGCATGGCAGCTTCCTCCACAACCTGAATGTTTCTTTCCTCGTTCAAAGAAAGGATTTCCAGCATCTACTTTAATATCTTCAGAAATTAGTTGCGCAATCTTTAAACCAATTGTATCTAGCAACGTTTGAACGTTTGTCTCAGCAAAACGATAATTTGCAACGATTTCATTTAAATCAAGCGCCCGCTTCGCTTTACGTAGGGCTCGTTGTTTCTCCCGAAAATCGGGTGCATGAATTCCATAAGCTTCTACTCGTTCAAAGGCTGACTTAGCTTCTAAAAATGCTTTTTGTAACTGAGCAACTTCCGCCGAAGCATACATAGCTTTTTTTGCTTCTTTATAGTTTTGAACAGCATCACTTTCTAAAAGTGCTGAAATTAAACATTCTGTTTGATCTTCAATTGCAAATAAATGTTCTGTCACAATCATAACTTTTCACTACTCTCCGTGATTTGCCTATTTTCTGGTCGTTTCTCTAATAAGACTAACACACCTTCATTGGAAAAGGCAACGCCCAATTCTGTCGTTTCTGACTCAGCAAAATAGCTATCATATTGCGGGTCCGAAAACCATGACAAAATAGTAAAGGTACTATCATAAACAGGTTCTTGGAATATACCTGCTGGTTCTCTCAACGAAAGTTTGCTCGTTTTAACTAATAAAGAAAATTCGTCCTTAGTCAAATGAAAGGGATGAATGGCTGTATGTTCCTCTCTCGTTTGTAACAATTCTGCTTGTCGATTTGCCGACAAAATTGTTGGAGTATGGTTAGCCATCGTTTGATACAATGTTTGGGCATCTTTTTGGCTTTGTGTAGAAACTGAAAAAGCAGCTTGACTTTCTTGCTGTTTAACCAGATTCATGACATAAATCGCTTGGTTACTTTGAACAGGATCGAAGGTCATTGACTGCGTTATATCAACTGGCAAAGGAGAACCTTCATTTAATTGATACGGCATTTCCGTGAGCAACGTTTCTTTATTGACATAATTAACTGCCATTAAACCGCCTGTCCGCTGATTAAAAAATAACACTGCAAAACTGCCATTATCAAAAGCAACCAGTGGTCGATAGTTCATATCTTCTTCCATCAGCTCGACATCGTAAGCTTCATGATGAAAATTAAATGCAAAATTCGAATAAATCGTCATTAAATCAGACAAGTCAGCAAGCTTCATATCTATTTTAAACGGTTCTATCATTTTGTCATTGTTAAAGGCCTTAATTGCGATGACTTTATTTTCTCGAACGTTGACTTCTAAGTAATCATTCATCGTCAAACCGAACGTCCATAATTCATACGTACGACCTGTTTTAATTTTTTCTTTAGGATTGCCAAACTGGCGGATAAAGGTTTCCACATCTTTCCCTATGTATGCTGCGTAGCCAGAAGCTGGCAATTCTTCATGAGGAACAGCGGTGTGAGCGCTGGATAAGCGCCCACTTTGAGCTGTTTCGGTTGGTTTTTCAGCAGGGAAAAAAACTGGCTCTAAATATCCGATGAGTAGAACTGTTAAAAAAACAGCAGTAAAGGCCCAAAATCGCTTCATTTTTTCCCCTCTCATCTTATTTTTCTTTCACTTCTAATAACAAATCACCTGAGCTGATTGCTTCGCCTTCTTCAACATAAATGTGATCAACCGTGCCCGCAAAACGTGCTTCGATAGTCGTTTCCATTTTCATGGCTTCTGTAATCAGCAACGGCTGACCTTTTTCTACTTTATCGCCACGTTTGACCAATACTTGTAGAACAGAACCAGACATCGTTGCGCCGATTTGTTCTTTATTAGTTGGTTCTGCCTTTTGTTTTACTTGAACAGCAGACTTAATGGAGGCATCTTTAACTAAAACCTCACGACGTTGCCCATTCAAATTGAAGAACAAGACACGGTTTCCGTCAATATCAGGTTCGCCAATTTCATCTAAACGAATAATTAACGTTTTTCCTCGTTCAATTTGAACTTCCAATGTCTCTCCTTGACGAATACCATTAAAGAATGTTGGCGTATCTAATAAGGTTATATCTCCAAAGGTTTCGTATTTTTGACGATACTCTAAAAATACTTGTGGATACATTAAATAACTTAAAACTTCTTCCAATTTAGGTTGATACCCAATTTTTTCGGCTAATTCTTCTTGTACTTTCGCAAAATCAACAGGTGCTGCTAAGTCACCTGGCCGCTCTGTGAAGGCTGGTCGACCTTTTAGAATAATTCGTTGCAGCTCTTTCGGGAACCCACCAACTGGTTGACCTAAATCACCTTGGAAAAAAGTCACAACGGATTCAGGAAAACTTAGTTCTTCGCCACGCACATAAACATCTTGTTCTGTCAGATGATTTTGAACCATGAAGAGTGCCATGTCTCCCACGACTTTTGAAGATGGCGTCACTTTTACAATATCGCCAAACATCAAATTCACTGTGTGATACATTTTTTTGATTTCATCCCAACGGTGCCCTAAGCCTACCGCTTTTGCTTGCTGCTGTAGATTAGAGTATTGCCCACCAGGCATTTCATGCATATAGACTTCTGTTTGCGGGGCATTTAACCCATTTTCAAATGGTTGATAATACATGCGCACATCTTCCCAATAATGATTGATTTTCTGTGCATTATCAATGTTAATAGTTGGCGTCCGTTCACCATTGACTAAAGCATAATATAGACTGTTCATACTTGGCTGGCTAGTTGCGCCACTCATCGCACTCATTGCGACGTCAACAATATCAACGCCTGCTTTAGTAGCTGCTGAATAAGTGATGATCCCATTGCCACTAGTATCGTGGGTATGGAGATGAATTGGTAAATCCGTGGCTGCCTTTAATTCACTAATTAAACGATAAGCAGCTTGTGGTTTCAATAAGCCAGCCATATCTTTAATCGCAATGATTTGTGCCCCTAAATTTTCCAATTCTTTAGCCATATCAAGGTAATATTGAACATTATATTTTGCTCGGGCTGGATCATTGATGTCCCCAGTATAACAAATTGCTGCTTCCGCAATTTTTCCGGTATCCCGAACGACTTGAATACTTTTTTCCATTTGAGGAATCCAGTTTAAGCTATCAAAAATTCGGAAAACATCGACTCCTTGGCGAGCGGATTCTTTAATAAATTCTTCAATAACATTATCAGGATAATTTTGATAGCCTACCGCATTAGATCCTCTGAACAGCATTTGTAAAAGTGTGTTTGGCATCAACTGACGAATTTTTCTTAAACGTTGCCATGGGTCTTCGGTTAAGAAGCGATAGGCAACATCGAACGTAGCGCCACCCCACATTTCACTAGAAAACAGCTCAGGCAGGGCTGCATCAGTTAGACCAGCAATTGCTTTAAAATCTTGTGTTCTCACACGAGTAGCTAATAAACTTTGGTGCGCATCACGGAACGTGGTATCTGTCATTAACACACTTTCTTGATTCTTAACCCAATCGATGACGGCGGTTGCTCCTTGAGCGTCTAGAATATTTTTAGCTGTGATCACTTTTTCTGGAACTTCAATATCTGTCGGCACGCGCGGGGCTTCAAAATATTTTTTCTCCGTTCGTTCAATGCCAGGGAACCCATTGACCGTTACTTCTCCAATGTATTTCATCGTTTTATTGCCACGATCGCGCATACGAGGAAATTCAAATAATTCAGGTGTATTATCAATAAAGGTTGTTTTGGCTTCGCCAGATTGAAACGCTGGATAGCTCACAACATTTTGTAAAAACGGAATATTTGTTTTCACGCCACGAATCCGAAATTCTTTTAAGCAGCGTTGCATTTTACTGATTGCCTGTTCAAAAGAGAAACCATGCGTACAGACTTTAACCAATAAAGAATCAAAGTAGGGCGTCACAGCGTAGCCAGAATAAGCATTCCCTACATCTAAACGCACACCAAAACCACCTGGTGAACGATACGTATCGATTTTCCCTGTGTCTGGCATAAACTGGTTCAGGGGATCTTCAGTCGTAATCCGACATTGAATAGCCGCGCCTTTTAATGTCAATTCGTTTTGTTTTGGCAAATGCATATCTTTATGCAAATCAAGCCCTTGTGCAATTTGTAATTGAGAGATCACAATATCAATATCTGTAATCATTTCTGTGATAGTATGTTCTACCTGAACACGAGGATTCACTTCAATAAAATAAAACTGATCCCCTTCTACTAAAAACTCAACCGTTCCCGCATTCACGTAGCCGACATGCGCCATTAACTGTACAGCAGCCGAACAAATGGCTGCTCGTTGTTCTTCATTCATTGATACACATGGTGCGACTTCTACCACTTTTTGGTGGCGTCGTTGAACGGAACAATCACGTTCAAATAAATGCAAGACATTCCCATGATGATCGCCTAAAATTTGTACTTCGATATGTTTAGGATTAGAAATATACTTTTCAACATAAACCTCGTCAGAACCAAAGGCTGCTTTCGCTTCACTTTTTGCTCTTTCGTAACCTTCTCGTGCTTCTTTGGCATCGTGGGCAACGCGCATCCCGCGACCGCCGCCACCTAAAGCAGCTTTAATCATGATAGGAAAGCCATGCGTTTCACCAAAAGCTACGACCTCTTCCACCGTTGCTACTGGCCCATCTGAGCCTGGAATCGAAGCAATCCCCGCAGCTACAGCTGCTTCTTTCGCTTTAATTTTATCGCCAAAAATATCTAAATGGTGTGTTTTAGGTCCAACAAAAATGATTCCTTCTTCTTCACAACGTTCGGCGAAGCGTAAGTTCTCTGATAAAAAGCCATAACCAGGATGAATGGCATCTGCTCCCGATTTTTTGGCAATTTGGATAATATTTTCAATGTCTAAATAGGCTTCAATTGGTTTTTTCCCCTTACCAACTAAATATGCTTCATCTGCTTTGAAACGATGAACAGAATACTCATCTTCTGCAGCATAAATCGCTACTGTCTGGATATCTAATTCTGTACAAGCTCTAAAAATTCGAATCGCAATTTCGCCACGATTGGCAACTAATACCTTTTTCATAACGTCACTCCTACCATCAATTTCCTTCAAATTTATTGGTTCTGTTCTAAAGATAAATAGTACTCCTTTTCTAATTTCTGACGTGTTTCATCTGCACTGATATTCAGGACAAAGGCCACAGCAATCGAAATAATCAGCAAACTATTCCCACCTTGACTCAAGAACGGGAAAGTAATTCCTGTTAATGGAATAATCCCAGTAATCCCACCAACATTAATAAAGACTTGAATTAATAACATTGTACCAATTCCAATACACATTAGTGAATTAAAAGGTTTCTTCGAGCGTACACCGACTAAAATAATTCGCGCAATCATAAACATCAACAATCCTAAAATCGCTAGACCACCGATAATGCCTAACTCTTCTAAAGTAATCGCAAAGATAAAGTCCGTATGTGCTTCTGGTAAAAAGCCTTTTTTCTGAACACTATTCCCTAGACCTTTGCCAAACCAGCCGCCGTTACTGATTGCATAATAAGAATTAGCTAACTGATGGCCTAAGTTCCGTTCATCTAAAAATGGATTTTTAAAAACAGCAAAACGATTATAAATATATTGATAACGCGCTGGGAAAATTTTTCCTTTAGACATAATTAATAACTGAATAGCCGTGATACTACCTAAAATGCCCAAGCCACCGACCAAGTAGGTATACATATAATTAATCCCACTTGCTAAAACCATCACGATGGTAATTAATGTTAGAATGGCCGCATTCCCGAAGTCAGGCTGGATTGCAACTAGAGCAATTAATACAAAAACGAGCATCAATGGGCGCCCGGCAGCTTGTTTAAATTGATCCATACCTCCATTAATTGTCTTTTGTCGCCGTGCTAAAATATAAGACAGATACCAGACAACCATAATTTTTAAATACTCAGCTGGTTGCATCGAAAATCCACCAATCTCAATCCAACCACGTGCGCCGTTAATTTCTTTCCCGATACCAGGAATCCGAACGGCTAAAACCATAACCGTAATTACTGCAATGGCAAACATGATAAAACTTCGATTCTGGAAAACGGATGTTTTCATCTTATAAATAAAAAACATTGCAACTAACCCTACTACCCAAAAGGCAACCTGGTTAATAACGAATGAGGTAGGTGAAAAACCTTTCATTACTTGTAATGCGGATGTGGAACTATATACCATAATCAATCCCACGATACTTAAAATTAAATATGGAATAAAAATACTATAGTCTAGCAAATGCCGTTTCTTTACTTTGTTTGGCAAAGCTTAACCCTCCTTGCCAATCTCGTTTTTTTCTTGTGTTTCTTCATAAACATCTGTATATAATTGATTCAATTCGCGTTCTAAATCACTTAGTAAACGATGTCCTTCATCATTAGTTAAAATCCCCAAACGGGTCGCATAGGTCACTTGTCTTGAAAAACCATACATTTGTGTATCCACCACTTCTTCAAATGCTTTACATTGAGAAATGCACAAACTGTTTTTTTGATTACGAATAAGCATTTTAATGCGTTCTGCATCGTCTTCTAATAATTGAATGGCAAATTTCTTTGAAATTCCTTCGTCCATTTGTACAGAACCTCCCTATCTTAATTAAATAATTATAACATAATTCTCAGTTAGATACATGATGATTTCAGAAAATTTCCTTTAAGAAATTTTCTAAAACCAAGCGATATATTAAGTAAGAAATCTCTTTATATAACAAGCTTATTTTATCAATACAACAACAAATACATTAAAAGACTTTTTTCTTATTTTCTGCTTTTAATTTTAAATAAAATAACAAACTATATCATTTTTTTGTCTCTTGATATTCTTTAATTACTTCTAAAAAGGCGGTACCATATTTATCTAATTTATTTTGGCCGACCCCTTTTATTTGCAATAATTGAATCGTTGTTTGCGGTAATTTTTCACACATTTCTTTAAGTGTACTATCGGAAAAGACTACATATGGCGGCACACCTGCCTCTTGAGCCATGTCCATACGTAATTCGCGCAATCGTTCAAACAAGGCATCATCCACTGCTACTTTTCGTACTTTTTGGTCTTCTTTTCGGAAGACTTTCCGTTCCCCTAAAAGCACCTGAACACCTTCTGTCGAGACTGATAACAACGGAAATTGCCCATCAGAAGGAATTAAATAACGTTCTGCTGTCAAATAATCAATCAGCTGTGTGACTTCTTTTTGGGTGCGGCCTTTCATTAGTCCGTATGTTGGCAAACGATCAAAATGCCATTGATCAATTTTTTGATCGTTTGAGCCAGTCAAGACTTTACCAACTAAGCCCTTACCGAAACGTTCTCCCATACGTTTTACACAAGACAAGACTTTTTGGGCATCGACCGTAATATCGACTAATTCTCGATTATCCAGACAATTCGAGCAGCGACCGCAGTCCGTCCCTTCTTCACCAAAATAGCGTAAAATATATTTTTGTAAACACATTTGTGCATTCGCATATTGTGACATTTCCCGTAATTTCAAGTACTCTTTCTGCTTATAATCAATGGTCATTTCAGATTGTTCAATAAAGTATTGTTGAATTTGCAAGTCTTGTGGAGCAAACATTAACACAGCATCACTAGGTAGACCGTCACGACCAGCTCGGCCCGCTTCTTGGTAATAAGATTCAATATTTCCTGGTACTTGTGCGTGAATGACAAAACGAACATTACTCTTATTAATCCCCATACCAAAGGCATTTGTTGCTACCATCACTTGCACTTGATCATACAAGAACGCTTCTTGATTTTCACTACGTAGCTGTTCACTCATGCCCCCATGATACATCCCAGCCGCAATTTTTTTACTTTCTAATAAATGATAAATTCGTTCAACTTCCTTCCGCGTGCTTGCATAGATAATACCTGATTGCCCAGTATTCATCTTTAAATATTCCAAAAGAAAAACGTCTCTGTTTTGATCCTTCACGACTTGAAAAGATAAATTTTCTCGAGCGAATCCTGTTTTGATTTCATTTTCTGATGGAATTCTTAATTGCTTGACAATATCCTCCGCTACTTGTGGCGTTGCTGTTGCTGTTAGTGCAATCACAGTTGGTTGCTGTTGAAATTGATCGATAATCTCTGCTAAACGCAAATAGCTTGGACGAAAATCATGCCCCCATTGTGAAATACAGTGTGCCTCATCTACTGCCAATAAATCAATCGGTACATGTGTCAGCATCTGTTGAAAATCATAAGATTCTAATCGCTCTGGCGCAACATACAATAGCTTGACTTCTTTGTTAACCGCTAATTGAATACGATGATTCATTTCTTGATAGGAAATGGTACTATTGATATATGTAGCTGGAATCCCCATTAAATTCAGGGCATCTACTTGATCTTTCATTAAAGAAATTAATGGTGAAATCACCAATGTTAAATTATCCAAAAGTAAGGCTGGCAACTGATAACAAATCGATTTGCCTCCACCTGTTGGCATAATGCCTAAGACATTTTCTTGTCGCAATACATGACGAATAATCGTTTCTTGTCCTGGCCGAAAATCATCATAGCCAAATGTATCTTTTAATAATTCTTGTAATGCACTCATTTATTGCGCTCCAATCTTTGTTCTACAAGTCATTTTAACACGCTAATCTAACAGGAACAAGGTGTGTTAAAACAAGACACAATCGTGAAACACCAGTTAACGTGAAACATCAAAAAGAATGAAAAATTGTGAAAGCTTGCTATCAAAAGCTTTCAAAAATAGCGACATTTGCTTGTTGTGGATAACGAGTAGTTATCCACACATAAAAAAATAACCTTATCTTAAAATACGCATTAATTCGTTTTTGCCATCAAAAAAACCAACTATTTTCGTAGTAAAACGAGCATAGTTGGTTTAAATGTTTATTTGTCGAAAAATTATTCAGCTTTTTTCTTTTTCTTGCTTGCTTTTTCGCGTTCGTTTTTGTTAAGAATTTGTTTTCTTAAACGGATGCTTTCTGGTGTTACTTCACAGTATTCATCTTCATTCAAGAATTCTAATGATTCTTCTAACGTTAATTTTTTCGGTTTTTTAATGACTGATGTTTGGTCTTTCGTTGCCGAACGAACGTTAGTCATTTGTTTAGCTTTTGTGATGTTCACAGTTAAATCGTTGTCGCGGTTGTTTTCCCCAACAATCATTCCTTCGTAAACTTCTGTCGTTGGTTCAACGAAAACTGTACCACGTTCTTCAATACTCATAATTGAGTAAGTCGTTGCTTTACCAGTATCGATTGAAACTAGTGCACCTTGATGACGGCCACCAATCGTTCCTTGAATCATTGGTAAGTATTGATCGAAGGTGTGGTTCATAATACCATAACCACGAGTCATTGATAAGAATTCTGTTGAATAACCAATTAAGCCACGAGCTGGTGCTAAGAAGATTAAACGCATTTGTCCGTTACCGGCATTAATCATATCTTGCATTTCGCCTTTACGTAAACTTAGGGATTCAATCACGCTACCCATGTATTCTTCAGGTGTGTCAATTTGAACACGTTCAAATGGTTCACATTTAACCCCATCAATTTCACGTTCAATAACTTCTGGACGAGAAACTTGTAATTCATAGCCTTCACGACGCATATTTTCAATTAAAATTGATAAATGCAATTCGCCACGGCCTGATACAGTCCAAGAATCTGGGCCAATTGGATCAACACGTAAAGATACGTCTGTTTGTAATTCAGCCATTAAACGTTCTTCGATTTTACGAGCGGTGATGTATTTTCCTTCACGTCCCGCAAATGGAGAATTGTTAACTAAGAAAGTCATTTGTAAGGTTGGCTCATCAATGTGTAGAATTGGTAATGCTTCTTGATTGTGAACATCTACAACTGTTTCCCCAACGAAAATGTCTTCCATTCCGGAAACGGCAATTAAATCGCCCGCTTTTGCTTCATCAATTTCCACACGTTGTAGGCCAAAGAAACCTAAAATTTTCGTTACACGGAAATTTTTCACGCTGCCATCTAATTTCATCAACGCAACTTGGTCGCCGACTTTCATTGTGCCACGGAACACACGGCCAATCCCAATACGTCCAACGTAATCGTTGTAGTCTAGTAATGAGACTTGGAATTGAAGTGGTTCGTCTGAATTGTCAACTGGAGCTGGCACATGTTCAATAATTTTATCAAAAATTGGGGCCATTGTTGGCTCTTGATCTGCTGGATCATCTGATTCACTTGAAGTTCCGTTTAAAGCAGAAGCATAAACAACTGGGAAATCTAATTGATCGTCGTCTGCGCCTAATTCGATGAATAACTCTAAAACTTCATCTACTACGTGTTCAGGACGAGCAGAAGGTTTGTCAATTTTGTTAACAACCACGATTGGTGTTACTTTTTGTTCTAATGCTTTTTTCAATACGAAACGTGTTTGAGGCATTGTTCCTTCATACGCATCGACAACTAAAACAACACCGTCTACCATTTTCATGATACGTTCTACTTCACCACCGAAGTCCGCGTGTCCTGGTGTATCTAGAATGTTGATACGTGTACCGTTATAATCTACGGCTGTATTTTTTGCTAAGATAGTAATTCCACGTTCACTTTCAAGTGCATTGGAATCCATTGCACGTTCTTGTAATTGTGTGTGTCCATCTAAAGTGTCAGATTGTTTTAAAAGTTCATCTACTAAGGTTGTTTTACCATGGTCAACGTGGGCGATAATTGCCACGTTACGAATATCATCTCTGTATTTCAATTTAATTGCTCCTTATCTATATACGCTTATGTTACTTAAGTCCATAAAAGCCGACTGCTTATTATAGCAAACTTTTTTCATTAAAAAAAGGCTTTCGCCTGCAAAAATAATGAAAGTTTTAGAAATTATTCGGCTTTTTCTGAAAACAAGGACATTTTTTTACAAATTTTTCTCTTTTAAAAGAGGAAGAGCCTTACCTTTCAGCAACGCTCTTCTTTGATTATTCCGATTCATTTAAGTATCGGGTAAATACTTCATCATAGGTTTCAGGAGTTGCTGCAATAAAGTATTCACGACCCGTAAAAGTTAATGGTTTTCCTGTAATACCAGAGTATTTAAACCCGAATTCCTCCAAAAGTACTAAGCCTGCTGCATAATCCCAAGGACTTAGATTAGATAAATAGCCATGATGGTTGCCTTTTAACATGGCGATAATTTCCAAGCCTGCACAACCGCTAATACGCACGCCCATGCTTGCTTGTCCGATTTCCGTTGCGTGATGAATATTTTTTCCATGCATGTAAGCATTCATGCCCCATAATCCATCTGCCAAGGCTTTCATAGTAGGCGCTTTTAATAATTGATTATTCCGATAAACGCCAAGCCCTTTGCCGCCCCAATAAAGTTCTTCTCGCATCACATCATAGATAAAACCTAATTTACCAATGCCGTCTTCATAAACAGCTAACATAATACAAAAATTTTCTCTTTCCATCACGAAATTCATTGTGCCATCAATCGGATCGATGATCCACACGCGACCAGCAAAACTTTTTAAAGTATTGTAGCCTTTTTCTTCCCCTAAAATTTGATCTTCGGGAAAATTTGTTTGAATTTTATTCATTAAAAATTCTTGGGTTTGTTCATCCATATTTGTCACTAAATCGGTGCGGCCATTTTTCTGTTGAACGGTTAACTCTGATTCCAAGTTCATTCGAATCACATCGGCTGCTTCAAAAAGCCAACTTTGAATTGTTTGAACAAATTTTTGCGTTTCAGTCATCTAATCATCCCCCAGCTTTAATTTACCGCTTCCCTGTTTTTTAGCTTGTTGAAGCGTACGATATAACGAATATCCTGAAGCATTTTCAAATTCACGACCTAAGCGTTTTTCTTCGCCGATACTTTTAACGACCGTTTTAAATTGTTGATAAGTTGTTAAAAATTT
This sequence comes from Enterococcus sp. DIV1090, assembly GCF_050537975.1. Taxonomy (NCBI): domain Bacteria; kingdom Bacillati; phylum Bacillota; class Bacilli; order Lactobacillales; family Enterococcaceae; genus Enterococcus; species Enterococcus sp. DIV1090. Next base: position 2,090,910 of record NZ_CP172917.1, read on the forward strand.
GTCAACAGGCAAGCCTGTTTCGTTGGCTTGCTCAACTGCTGTCCACATATTAGTGACAATCACCATTTCCTCTGTTGTCCAATCTAAATCTAATGGATATTGATAGTCTTTCATGTCTTCACCTCATCTTCTCTAGTTTAGCATATTTTCATAAAAAAACATCTTATTTACGTCGATTTTTTAATGCGTTAAAGAGAGGATATTCTGCTGTTCCTTTGCGATACAAACTTTGTTGTGAAGCATAAATACCGCTATTTCCTGAACACATAAAACTGATTAAGCAGACCATGAAAAAATAGACCGCCGCTTCACTACCAAATAGTTCAATGCCCATAATGAAACAAGCAATCGGCGTATTCGTGGCGCCAGAAAAAACACCAATAAATCCTAAACCTGCTAAAAAAGGAATTGACAGATGTAACAAAGGGGCCAAAGAACTACCTAACGTAGCCCCAATTTCAAACAATGGCGTCACTTCTCCTCCTTGAAATCCGGCACCCAAGGATAACACCGTAAAGAATAATTTCCCAACAAAATCAAAAGGCTGCGCATTGCCTGCAAAAGCATCTTCTAGTAAAGGTAAACTCAAGCCTAAATAACGTTGGTTGTTTAAGACGAGCACAAACAGAACGACAATGGACGCCCCAAGAAACGCACGAAGGTAGACATTAGCAAACCAATTTGCATAGGTCTTTTTTAAAAAGACAATGGAACGACTAAAAACCCAACCTGCCAAGCCAAAACAAATCGATGCCAAAAATAATTTTACAAATAGATCAACTGACCAAGTCGGAATTTTGCCCATCGGATAATGCGTATGTGTTACACCAAAACTTTCAGTTACAAAATTAGCAAATAAGCCTGCAAAAAAACTTGGGAAAAGTGCCTCTGCACGAACTTTTCCAATCGCCAAAACTTCTAATCCGAAAACCGTTCCCGCTAATGGTGTGCCAAAAACAGAACTAAAACCTGCACTAATTCCGCTAATAATAATTACTTGTCGTTCCAAAGCGGACAGTTTAAAGACTTTTCCTACAGCATTTGCGATTGCGCCCCCCATTTGCACCGCCGTCCCTTCACGACCAACAGAACCACCAAATAAGTGCGTAGTAATCGTGCCAAACAACGTTAAAGGAATTAAGCGCAAGGGAATATCTTCTTCCCCGCCATTGCCTTGTTCAATCACTAAGTTATTTCCTCGGCTAGCATTTTTCCCAAAACGCGTATAGAAATACGTAAAAACGACACCGCTAATAGGGAGGATAAAGAGTAACCAAGGGTTTGCTAAACGAACATCTGTTACATAGGTAAGACTCTTTAAGAAAAAGGCGGATAACGCCCCCATAAATAAACCAATAATTGCGGTAATGAGCAACCATTTTGCCATATAACCGCCGATTGATAGTAGTTGCTTTGTTTCTTTTTTCACTTTACATGCTCCTTTACAATTTTCTTATCGCCAATCCTAGCGTACAGAAAAAGCCTACCAAAGGGTACACTTCTCCCGTTTGGTAGGCGTCATTAATTTATTCGTCCGATAAATAGTTCGTGGTGAACACCATCACCATGTTGCTATTAAACTATTAAAAATAATACCACGCAACTCTGGAAAGTGCAATAGAAGAATAACTCATTACCTTTAACAACCTTCACGTGTCTTTTTAGACACTAGCTCATTAAAAAAAATAACCATGATTTCTTCGCTTTCCAGATCTAACAACTTAGAAATCAATTTAATATCTGAAGCTTTAAATACAACCTCTCCTTTTAATTTCTTATAAATTGTTGAAGCTGAGATTGGTTGACCTGCAGCGGTCATTTCACTTGCTAACCATTCAACATTTTTCCCTTTTAATTTCAATTTTGAATGAATTAAATTTGATTCCATTTTACTCCCCCTTTTCACCCCTTTTAGTGTCTTATTAGACACTGGAAGTATATCATTTTGTGAAAAAACCGTCAATATATGCCTATTCAATAGTTATTTATCACTCTATGTATAGAGTAAAACATGTTTCTTTTGCGACACTTTTTGTGCTAGAATGTTTTTACGGAGGTGGTTTTTTTGAAAGAAAATTTTTTGAAGCAAAAAAGGATGGAGAAAAATCTTACATTAGAACAAGTTGGAAATTTTGTTGGTGTTGGAAAAAGTACCGTCAGGAAATGGGAAACTGGAATGATTGAAAATATGGGGAGGGATAAAATTGTCGCCTTATCTAAAATTTTAGATGTATCACCTCTTGAAATCTTAGGTATTCCTGAAACGGAAGAAACGCCATTTGTTGTCCCAACCAATATTATGAACATTTACAAACAGTTAACAACTGAAAATCAAGAAGCAGTCTTTCGATACGCTCAAAAGAAATTAACAGAACAAAATTACTTTTAATATTTATTTTAAATAGATGAATGCTAGACTTTTTAGTCAACGTCAAACAAAAAAAGCTTATCCTTACGGATAAGCTTTTTTTAGATTGACTGTTGGCCAAAATACTGACGCCATTTGGTTTTCATGGCTGTCGTCATCGGCAACGCCGCTTCTTTTACAGCACAATATTTGTCAACAAAGGTTACAATGTAACTTTCTTTGTATTTTGGTGGTGCAATAGTTGCGCCCCACATATGTTTAATAATAATGTCTCGTTCTAAATCAGACAACTCTGTAATTTTTTCAGCATTTTTGGCTGCAATTCGTGGATGAACATAGGCATGAGAGCCTTCGTCAAACTTTGTTGTGCGCCAATCATAGTAAAACAAATCATGTAATAAACCAGCACGAGCTGTTGCACGAGCATTGCCGTTCCAACGCTTTGCTAATTTATAGCTATGATAGGAAACACTAATTGAATGTTCTAAACGAGTTGAATGCATATGTTGTGTGTATTCTGCTAATTTTTGGACTTCTTCGGTTGCTAATAAATCTTCTACATAAGAAAGATATTCTTCGTCTTCACGCCATTTTTCTGTCATATAATTGGGTGCCACCTTTTCTAATCCTTTTATAACTTGACTCGAGTATAGCACCCCAGCTATTTAATTACTATGAATTTCTCAATCTGTAACTTAACTTTAATATTTGCTTAATAAGTTTAGCGTTCAACGCAGTAAAATTTTCACAAAAACTTCTACATTTCTTCTGGTGCATGTAACCCTAGTAAACGTAAATCTTCTTTTAGAACAGTAGCTACTGCATAAACTAACGCTAAGCGTGCCTCTTTTTGAGCATCTTCATCCAAAATCCGAACATGGGCATAATATTTATTGAACGCTTGTGCTAAATGAATGCTATGTTTCGCAATAACAGATGGTTCATATTTTTCAGCAGCTTGCATCACAGTTTCAGGGAATTTTTGTAACAACTTCACGACTTCCCAGCTATCCTTGTCATTTAGTGCATAACGTTGTGTAGCGTCTGGTGTAAAGTTTGCTTTACGTAAAATACTCATCGCACGAGCATGTGTATATTGAACATATGGCCCAGTTTCGCCTTCAAAACGAACAACTTCATCTAATACAAAATCGAAATTATTTAGACGATCATTTTTAAGGTCATGGAAAATAACTGCACCTACACCTACTTGTTTCGCCACTTCTTCACGATTTGCTAAGTCTGGATTTTTCTCGTTAATTTGATTTCCTGCTAAAGTAACAGCTTCATTCAATACTTCTTCTAATAAAACAATTTTCCCTTTACGTGTGGATAATTTTTTACCGCCTTGAGTAATTAAACCAAACGGAATGTGTTCCATATCATCTGACCAGTCAAACCCTAGTTCTTTCAAGACTGCTTTTAGTTGTTTGAAGTGATTGCTTTGTTCGTTACCGACTACATAAAGTGATTTGGCAAAATCATACGTCCGTTTACGGTAAAGCGCAGCAGCTAAATCCCGTGTGATATATAAGGTCGCACCATCTGATTTACGAATAAGTGCTGGATTTAAATTATATTCTGTCAAATCAACAATTTCTGCACCTTGATTTTCTGTTAATAAATGTTTTTCTTCTAATAAAGTAACAATTTCATCCATTTTATCATTATAAAAGGCTTCGCCATTGTATGAATCAAATTCAACTTCTAACATGGAATAGATTTTATCAAATTCTTTTAGAGACTCGCTACGGAACCATTTCCATAATTCATTGGCTTCTTGGTCTCCTTCTTCTAATTTTTTAAACCATGCACGTGCTTCGTCTTCTAATTCTGGGTTTTCTTCTGCTTCTTCATGAAATTGCACATATAAGCGCAATAATTCATTAATTGGTTGTTGGCGGACTGCTTCTTCAGAACCCCATTTTTTATAAGCTACAATTAACTTACCAAACTGTGTACCCCAGTCACCTAAGTGGTTAATCCGAATTGGCTGATACCCAATTTTTTCTAAAATAAAGGCAATTGAATTCCCGATTACCGTAGAACGTAAGTGCCCCATAGAAATTGGTTTAGCAATGTTTGGTGAAGACATATCAATAGGAACATTGCCATTATTACCAAAGGTACTGTTTCCGTAGTTGTTTTTTTCTTTGACTACTTCGCCAATAACAGCTTGACTGACTGCTTCTTTATTCATGAAGAAGTTTAAATAAGGTCCCACCACTTCAATTTTTTCAAAATTTGTGCCATCAATTTTTTCTGCTAATTCTGCTGCAATTTGTTGTGGTGCTTTACGATAAATCTTAGCTAATGAAAAGGCTGGAAAAGCAACATCTCCATGATCAACAGATTTAGGATTTTCCAATAATTGTTCGATTTGATCCATCGTTAATTCTTCATTTAAAACATCATGTAACGCTTTTGCTACGATTTCTTTGTTGTTCATAAGAACCCTCCTGATTAATTTGTAAGTATAAAAAAACAAAAACGTCTCTGACAAAACAAAATGATTTGTTTTGTCAGAGACGAGAATTTACCCGCGGTACCACTCTAATTGTCTATACTACTTGGATAGACCTGCTTCATCGATAACGGTGATTGCCGTCTGCTTTCAGCAGAATTCTAAAAGTGCGCTTCCTCATTCCGATCACTCTTGGCTCCCACCTTCCCAAGATCGCTAAGCTGACGTTGAAATAAGTACTCTCTTTATCATCGAATGTCATTGTTAAACTGGCTTCATTATAGCAAATTTTTGTCTAGCTGGCTAGCCTTCTTCACTAATTGTCATAAAACTAACGCCAGGTTCTGCATTTAAGTTATACGAAGCAAAATGATTCTTTTCAGCTTCGATAAAGGCGGCAGCGCCAATCATCGCCGCGTTATCCCCACAAAGTTTTAATGGCGGAATAAGTAATGTCACTTCTGGTAATTGTTCACTGATTGCATGTCTCATTGCTTCTCGTAATCCTTGATTCGCAGCAACGCCCCCAGCGATTAGCAATTGCTTAACAGGATATTCTTGACAAGCACGAATGGTTTTAGTCACTAATACTTCTACCACACTCGCCTGAAAACTTGCGGCTAAATCCTTTGTAGACAGTGCTTCACCACGTTGCTCTGCATTATGAACCGTGTTAATAAACGCACTTTTCAAACCACTAAAGCTAAAGTCATAGTTATCCTCTTTTAGCATCGCCCGTGGAAATTGATAGGTATCTGTGCCTTCATGGGCCAAAGCATCAATCTCTTTGCCACTAGGATAAGGCAACCCTAACACCCGTCCGACTTTATCATACGCTTCACCAGCTGCATCATCGCGTGTTTCACCAACAATTTCGAAAGAGCCATCTTCTTTCATGTAGACCAATTCCGTATGTCCTCCACTAACGAGTAAGGCCATCAATGGAAATTCGAGCGGTGCCACAAAACGGGCAGCATAAATGTGTCCAGCCATATGATTGACCGGAATAAGTGGTAATTGGTGCGCCCAAGCAAATGCTTTTGCTGCAGAAAGTCCTATTAATAAAGCACCGACTAACCCAGGCCCATAGGTCACAGCAACACCACTAAGCTCTTCTGGTGTGACTTTTGCTTCTGTTAATGCTTCTTCAATACAGATCGTCACTTGTTCAACATGATGACGACTCGCAACTTCCGGAACGACTCCACCAAAACGTTGATGGCTCTTAATTTGCGAAGCTACGATATTGGAAAGAATTTTGTCGCCATCTTCAATGACAGCCACACTTGTTTCATCACAGCTACTTTCCACAGCTAATAATAATTTACGTTCTTTTGTAAAAATTGTCATTGGGCTTCCTTCCTTAATTTCGCACACATTACAAAGGCATTTTCTTGCGGTTCTTTATAATAATTTTTTCGAACAGCTACTTTCCGAAATCCTGTTTTCTCATAAAGTTTTTGAGCTAATGTATTCGATTCTCTGACCTCTAAGAAAATTTGTGTAATGTCACGACTTTTAACATATTCTTTAAAAGCTTTCATTAATTGACAACCAATTCCTTGGTGTTGTCTCTGACCATTCACAACAACGTGACTAATTTCTGCTTCATCTAAAATAAAATGATAGGCAATATAGCCTAACCACTGGCCATTTTCAACTAAAAAAAGATATTCGCTATTTTCCTGAGCAAAATCTTCCGCGAATTGTGTTTCTGTCCAAGGGGAGCCAGTTGTATAAGAAGAATTACTGAAACGCCATAATTCTTCACCAATATTTGCTACAGATATTTCTTTTTTTGTTACTAACATTTTTTCTTCACTCTTCTTTTAAATCAATTATCATTTCTAGTGCGTCTTCATTATTTTCGTCATAATAGCCTTTTTTCACCGTTTGTGAGGCAAAGCCAATTTTTCGATACAAACGTTGGGCTTTAACATTACTCATTCGTACTTCTAGCGATAAGGTTTCACAACGATTTTTCTTGGCAAAAATTCGCGTTTCTTCTATTAAAGAACGACCTAAACCTAAGCCTTGGTATGCTGTATGGACAGCGACATTCGTAATGTGTGCATCCGTTCCTTGAATCCGACAACCAATAAAGCCAACTGTTTTTCCGTTAATTGCCGCTAACAAATAGAGATGCGGCGCTTTTGAGCCAAGTTCTGCCATGAAAGCAGACATCGTCCAAGGAAGTTCCCCAGCGTAAACTTCACGTTCAATTGCTAGTAAATCCTTAATATCTTGGTAGGTGATTTCACGCAATTGAAATTCTTGCTGGTTCATTGCAATGGTTTTAGTTATATACCGTTGCCGTCTTTTTGTAAAGTATTTTGTCACAAAATTAAAGTTTTTCCACATAGCTTTCTCCATTAGGCGTGTGTGTCTTCAACCAATTTTCTTCCGCTTCTACTTTTTTCAAATACGCAGGTAAGAACCCATGAACATTTTCAACAGGCTCAGCCACACTACCTAACGCAGCCAAAACTGCAGCATTAGGAATTTGCCATTGCGGGACATCACAAATTTCCCCATGAGGAATGATTTGAGCTATTTCTTCAGTGAATTTTTCAACATCTTCACCCACAAAAAAAAGATTTGGTTCATTTTTTAGTTGTTCTAATAACTCCCGCAGGGAAATATGTTGGTCCGGTAACTCATTTTGCCACACGCCATCGACAAACCGATAAGCACCAGCATAGACGTTTTTACGACGCGCATCAAAAAGAGGCACAACTAAACCGGTTTGCCCAACACAATTGGCAGCTAACGTTTGTAGACTGGAAATGCCTACTAGCTCTTTCTTTAAAGTATAGGCCAATGTTTTGGCAGTCGTCACGCCTAAACGTAAGCCAGTGTATGATCCAGGTCCTTCTGCTACGACAAAACGATCAATTGCCGTTGGCGCCAAGTTCAATTGACTCATCAAATAGTCAATTGCCGGCATCAATGTTAAGCTATGATTTCTTTTAACCGTTGCTGTATAACTTCCCAGAATTTTTTGATTTTCACACACAGCAATACTCAATGTTTGGTTAGATGTATCTATTGCTAAAATTCGCACACGAATCCCTTTCCTTCTACAATTTAGTCGCTTCATTGTAGCACACTTTCCTTTTTCTAAAAAGGGAAAACGAGGTTTCTTTTTACAGAAACCTCGTTTCGTTCATTTTCTCTTTTTATTTAATGGTTGCTTCTAAGTAATCAATTAATGGTTTACTGATATCTGTTGCAGAACCATTTTCTCCTGAATTTTCAACCATAATCATTGTTAAGAATTTATTGTTACTACGATCTAACGTTAGAAGGAAACTGTTTTCTTTGCCATCTGTATCTTGTTTATCTTTTATTTCAGCTGTTCCTGTTTTAGCAGCCAATGAGAAGTTCGGATTGTACATATTATAAACATAACCTGAAGGATCTTCCACACTACCTAAAAGATCTGTGGCAATTGTATTCGCTGCGTTTGCGCTGATTACATTGTCTTTTTTCTTTGTTTCTTTGTCTAAAACTAATTTTGGATAGACTAATGTTCCATTATTTTGGAAAACACTATACATGGTAGCTTGCTGGATTGGCGAAATTAACAATTGGCCTTGACCGTAGCCCGTATCTGCTAAAAGAATTTCAGAATTAAATTTATCTTCATTTGAAATTTGAGCAGACGTCATGGCAATTGGTAAATCTAGTTCCTCACCGAAAATGAATTTATTAAGACCAGCTCTAAATTTGTCTTCCCCCATACGTAATGTTTGTTGGGCAAAATAAATATTATCTGAATTAACTAAAGCGGTACGCAGATTGACTGGACTTGCTTCTTTTACACGTGTCGCAAAATAGCCGCCCCAAGATTTATCTTTTTGCCATTTCAAACCATTAATTTCTAGCTCTTCATCTGGCTTCAATGTCCCTGCATCTAAACCAATGGCACCGGTAATTGTTTTAAAGGTAGAGCCTGGTGCATAGCCTGTCGCAAAACGTGCTGTGAATGGTAAATCTTTGTTGTTATTGTAAGCATCATATTCTTTTTGAGAAATGCCATTGGCCATTTTATTAGGATCATACGAAGGTGAACTAACCGTTGCTAATAAATCGCCTTTTTGAGGATCGGTAATGACCGCACTACCAGGACGTTTGTCAAATATAGCGAAGGCTTGTTGTTGTACGCCACTGTCAATCGTTAATTTAATCGTTTGACCATCTTTTTTCTCTTTGGTTTGTAAAGCTTTTTTGACATTCTCTTTGTCATCTAAAATAACTAGTGAGCCACCATCTTGCCCTCTTAATTCTTTATCAAACGCTCGTTCTAAGCCAGTTTTACCAATTACGCCCGTACTACTTAACTCTGGATTTTTTTCAATATCTTCTGCAGTAATGGTGCCCGTATACCCGATTAATTGCGCAGCTGCTTCCCCCAGCGGATAATAACGTGACTCTGTATCTTTTGTCGCAGCCCCTGTTGGTAATTCTGTCACTGGTTCAGAAGCGACTGTGATTGGTACAAAGGAGTCTGCTTGGACCCATCCTTGGCTTAACTTTTGATTGATTTCATCAACAGAAACGCCGAACTTATCACTAAAAGCTTTGATATTGGCTGTTTTTTCTGCGCCAGAACCAAGTTTGCCAGGCACTACGCCCACTTCGTCAAACACTTTGTTAATTGCTAGCCCACTACCATTACGATCGACAATTTCTCCACGTTTGGCATTATCTACTTGAATCGAAATTTTATCATTTCCTGACATATCTGGAAAAATTAAAGACGGCTTCCAAGCGATTTGGTAGGTATCGCCTTTTTTGGCGATACTTGATTGATAAGACAAATCTTTCATTTCGCCTAAAGGAGTGCTCATCGATAATTTATAGGTAAATGTGTATTGATTGTCTTTCGCCTTTTTGACTTGAACATCACTAGCTTTGACTCCTTCAGCTTGAATCCCTGAATAAATTGCTTGGTATTTTTCAACAACAGATTTAGTATCATAGCCATTTTTCTTTAAGCTAGCTTCTTGAACAACGGACGGTAACTTATCAAATTCCTGTTTTGACAATACGTTTAAAAATGTAGTAGCTGTTTTCTTCGCTTCGGCTAATTCTTGTTTGGCTTGCCATTGACTATAAGCATAATACCCGCCACCGGCAGCAGCGATTAGAACCAAGGCAGAAACACCAAGAATAAGTGGTTTTTTTGAAGATTTTTTATTACGATTGCTTCGTTCCATTCAATAATCCCCTAACTATATAATATGTCTTTTCTTCTATTATACGTAACTTTTTTTAAAATGCTTGTGTTTCACCTATACTTTTTTTAATTTCTTAATAAAGTTTGATCAATTTTTTCCATTTCATCAGGCTTTCGTTGGATTTCTCTGCATTCATTGTGTGGTATACTAGCTTTAACAATTAGTTTTTTATTAGGAGGAATGAACATGGGACTTATTAAAGCAGCAACAAGTTCAGTTGGCGGTGGCTTGGCCGATCAATGGCTAGAGGTTATTGAACCTGATAATATGGGGGACACAACCGTCATGACAAAAGGTGTTTTTGTGCGTAAAGATGATAAACGTGGTTCTAATCGTAAAGGAACGGACGATGTTTTAACAGATGGTTCTGTTGTACATGTCTATCCCAACATGATGATGCTTCTTGTCGATGGTGGCAAAATCATCGATTACACTGCTGAAGAAGGCTATTATACAGTCAAAAATGATTCTGCGCCTTCAATGTTTAACGGTTCTTTAAAAGATGCGATTGCAGAGACCTTCAGTCGTTTCAAATTTGGTGGCGTAACTCCACAAAAACAACAAGTTTTTTATATTAATTTGCAAGAAATTAAAGGCATTAAATTTGGAACACCTGCGCCATTAAACTATTTTGATAATTTTTATAATGCCGAACTTTTCTTACGTGCACACGGAAATTACTCAATTAAAATTACAGATCCTTTACTATTTTATACTAATGCGATTCCTAAAAACCAAACGCAAGTAGATATTAATGATATTAATGAACAATATTTGGCGGAGTTCATTACAGCATTGCAAGCAGCAATCAATCAAATGTCTGCTGATGGGCAACGTATTTCTTATGTTCCCTCAAAAAGTGTTGAATTAAGCAAATATATGCAAACTGCGCTTGATGAGGATTGGCGCACCAATCGCGGTATGGAAATTGTTTCTGTAGCAGTTGCGAGCATTTCTTATACAGATGATTCAACTAAATTAATCAACATGCGAAATGAAGGTGCTATGCTCAGCGATCCAGGTGTTCGCGAAGGCTATGTTCAAGGTTCCTTGGCTCGTGGTATGGAGGCTGCTGGTAAAAATGAAGGTGGCGCTATGAGCGGCTTTATGGGCGTTGGTATGGGCATGAATGCGAATGGCAACTACTTTGCGCAAGCGTCTCAAACAAACCAACAACAAATGCAAGAAAAACAAAACCAGCAAAATGCACAAGGGGCTACAGACACTTGGACTTGCCCACAATGTGGGACTGAAAACACTGGGAAGTTTTGTTCAAACTGTGGTACACCAAAACCAACAAACGAAAAACCAAAATTAGAAATGAAATGTAGTGAATGTAGCGAAATTGTTGACTTAAGTAATGGTATTCCTAAGTTCTGTCCACATTGTGGTAAACCATTCCAAGGGGTTCCTTTATAAGCAAGTAGTGAACAATTAAAGAAAAGGGTCAGGCACAAGTCTACCCTTTTTCTTTGAATCAGATTCCTGTTATTTACTCACTCTATTAGAAAGGACGGTTGCAATGGAAACAACATTTACCCATAAATGCCCCAACTGTGGCGGCCCGCTCTTATTTAATCCCAAAGATCAAAAATTTCATTGTGAATATTGTTTAAATATTTACACGGAAGAAGAAGTGACTCGTTATGAGCAACAGCAACATGAGGCGCATTTAGAGAATCCCTCAACAACGACTGCCGAGGAAAATTTGACTTTCACAGCGGAAGAAGAATCCTCCGCCACGCAACAAACAGAGACCACTGAGAATGAAACAACTGCCGATGCAGGCACAATGGAAATTTTTAATTGTCCAAGCTGTGGCGCTCAAATTGTCACCGATGCAACAACAGCAGCCACATACTGTTATTATTGCCATAATCCAGTTGTCTTGGCTGGTCGATTAAGTGGCGAATTTTTACCAGAAAACGTCTTACCCTTTACAATTGAAAAAGACGAAGCGATTGAAAAATTTCTCGCTTGGACCAAGAAAAAATGGTTCATTCCTCGAGATTTTTTCAGCAAAAATCAAATCGATAAATTAACTGGGGTTTACTTCCCCTATTGGGTCGTTGATGCAGAAGTCGACGGACAACTGCAAGCTATTGGCACAAGTATTCGCATTTGGCGCGTAGGTGATATTGAATACACCGAAACAAAACGTTTCAATGTGGGACGTTCAGGAAAATTATCGTTTAAAGAATTAGTTAAAAATGCCTTGTCAAAAAACGTCCAACAAAAAATGGTGGAAGGCGTTCAACCATTTTTAATTGATCAAGCGGTGCCTTTCAAAAGCCAATACCTAGCAGGTTTTCAAGCAGAAAAACGCGATATTGAATATGAAGCAATCAAAAAACACGTCCAACAAGAATTACAAGATTATTCGGAATCATTGTTACGGGACTCTGCTTCTGGTTATACTACGTTGACAAATGTTCGCACGGATATTTCTCTAAATCAAGAAAATAATCACTATATGCTTTTGCCAATTTGGTTAGTCACCTATCGCAGTCAGGAACAATCAAAAAAAGTTTATTATTATGCCATGAATGGACAAACAGGTAAAGTAAGCGGTGTACTTCCAATTAGTTACACTCGTTTAGGGCTAGCAACGTTAGGCATTTTCGCTGGACTCTTAGCACTCTTTTTATTAGGAGGTTATTTCCTATGAAAAAACGACTTTTACCTATTTTTTTCCTAATACTTCTTACCTTTGGCCTTGCCCTACCCGTTTCGGCGGCTGAAAATTCAATTGATGATGACGCACAATTACTGACACCTGATCAAATAAACCAACTAAAGCAAGAGATACAACCTTTGGAAGAAAAAACAAAAGCCTCTGCCTTTATTGTGACCACAAATAATAATACCTATGGCGATGAACAAGAATATGCAGATCATTATCTTTTAAATAAAGTTGGCAAGGATCAAAATGCGATTCTTTTTCTCATTGATATGGACTTACGGAAAGTCTACATCTCTACTTCTGGAAACATGATTGATTATATGACGGATGCACGAATTGATAATACCTTAGATAAAGTAATGGATGGGATGAGTCAAGGAAATTATTTTGCGGCTGCTCAAACCTTTGTTCAGGAAACTCAAGCATTTGTTGACAAAGGGGTTCCTGGGGGTCACTATCGTGTGGACAGCGAAACAGGTAAAATCACTCGTTATAAAGTCATTACCCCGCTGGAAATGGTAATTGCTTTTGCTGCTGCGCTGATACTCAGTTTGGTCTTCTTAGGCATTAATATTTCTAAATATCAATTAAAATTTTCAAGTTATCAATATCCCTTTAGGGAAAAAACAACTTTAAACTTAACCTCCCGCACAGATCAGTTAACCAACTCTTTCATCACTACGCGTCGTATTCCTAAAAACAATGGCGGCAGTGGCGGAATGGGCGGTGGTGGTAGCACCACCCACTCAACTGGCGGCGGCACATTCGGTGGCGGCGGTCGAAGTTTTTAGATTTTTCGCAGAAATACCAACTCCTATAAAGAGTGATAAAAACCAACCGATTGAACCAAAACTATCTGATTCACAAAAAAACTCATCTAGCACTATTGAAGACGTAATGGCTGAGTTAAGAAATTTAAAAATGTTAGTTGATGAAGGAGTTCTAACAGAAGAAGAATTTCAACAAAAGAAACGGCAATTGCTTCAATTAGATTAATAAAAAAATCCTGAAAAGACTCGTCATCTTTTCAGGATTTTTTTCTTCTTGGTATTTTCCCATAATTCTTGATAAGGTATTTCATGGATATCACGAAAATAAGCTACTTCAAACTTTTCAAAATCAGTTGACTGGCAGTTGCCGGTTAAAACACCAATTCCTGCTTTGCCATGACACGTTCCCATGAAAACATCCACGAGCGAATCACCTACCATAATTACTTCTGTCGCCTTCAATTGACATGACTGACAAAAGGCTTGGAGCATGTCCGCATCTGGTTTCGGTAAGTAACGATCTCCTGTCGCAATAAAATCAAACATTTCTGTTAAACCAAGATATTCCATAATCAACATAGTCGCTGGCAAAGTATCTGAAGTTGCTAATCCAATTTTATAGTTCTTCCGTTTTAGCTCAAGAAATAACTGTTTTAAATCACCAATTGGTTCAATCTTTTTCAGATTTTTTCGTAAATAATCATAAAAAAATTGCTCCAGCCATCGACTGCTGATTCCCTGTTCGACTAATTCCTCAAATTGCGCCAATTCCTGATAAAGTTCCTGATAAAGGACTTCATCAAGTAAATGTTTTTGCAAAAAACGTTGCTCCTGAATAGCTAATATCTTTTTTATTTCTGCTGAATGATGAGGGGCTAACATACTTAGTGTTTCAAAACAAGCTTGCAAACCTGCTTGCCAAAGAGTGTCAAAACGAATACACGTACCATCTTTATCAAATAAAATTCCTCGATTTTCCATGAAAGAACACCTCAAAACGTTTGCTTTGCTTCCTATTTGTTTCTTCAAGTATACTAATCATTTATTTGATTTTGATATTCTTTTTGTATCATTTGTGTAAAAAAATATAAAAAAGCAACGAATTTTTCTAAATTCGTTGCTTTTATATTAATCGATTACTTTTTTCACTTTGAATTCTTTTGTTTCAGCAGACGGTTCTGTTTGATCAGCTAATTCAAATAAAATATGGGTACCATTTTCTTCATCTTCAACGATAATCAGTTTTCCTGGAATCTTTCGAGTATCTTTCGCAATTTGGGCTTCTTTAATTAATTTTTTTTGATCTCTTTTTGAAGCAAGGGCATTTCCTAAATTAAAAAAGACAGTTTCTTCCATAATTAACCACTCACTTTCTCTACTTTTTTTAAGTTAATTATAGCATATCCCTAGAAAAAGTGGCAGCTTGTGTCCTTTTACTTTCATTTAAGCATCAATAATCAAGGAATAAGCATAAGGACTTTCATAAATTCCTGAAGTATAATAATTGAGCCTCTTTTTAAATAGCGGGCCGTCAATTACCAACGTATGGTACTCCCCGTTTTCTCCGCAAATATCTAATTGATGCTCTTTAAGGTACGTGATAAATGTTTCATTTAACGGTTCTCCTAAAAATTTTATTGGAATACCTGCCTCTTTGCTGACCGTTTTGATAATTGCTGTGTACCCTTTTGCCAAGAATTCTTTCACAAGTGCTTCGCGATTTTCCTGCCAAAGAGGTAATTGTGGCTCAAGCCCAGCACTTAATGCAACTTGGCGATCCCAAGCACCATTTTGTTCAATATCTATATCGCCAAAACAAACCGTTTCTGCACCTAATTTTTTGGTTTCCTGCAGTGCCTCAACCACTTTTTCTGTGTAATTTGTTTCATTGTTATGTGATATAACAAGTGGTAAATCTAACGCTTCGGCCGCTGCTTCTAAGACGGAGATTGGTATCCCGTGAAACCAAGAACGATTAATTTCATCACTTAATGTTGTCACTAACGCAACTGGCTGATTTCCTGCTTGTACCAATCGATCCATCGCCAATAAACAATCTTTACCAGAGCTATAACTTAAACAAAATTTTTTCATAAACGTTCCCTCTTTTCTCTATGACTATACCTCAAAACAATACATCCGTATACATATTTATTATTTAAGTATAACTAATACTGAATAGTTATTTAAATCAAAACATGGTATAAAATAGAGGTAAAGCAAGCTTTATTCACTTCTTTATATCTCTTTTCAACGGATGATCAGCTGGCGGAAACCAGCTGATCTTTTTTTCAAAAAACACAGCTATCTTTTGCAGTTTTCTTTTCCTCATGTTATAAAGAGAGGGTAGGAAGCATTTATTCACTTCTTTACAAATCTATCTTAATCTTAGACAGTCGGCGGAAAACGGCTGTCTATTTATCTGGAAAAATTATGAACTCGTCAGCTAGTGGTCAGTTGACGAGTTTTATGTTATAATAATTAGAACACGAAAAATATTTTTAAACGAACCATTCAATTGTTTTGATGATTTTATTCAAAACTGGCGTGTCTAGAGAGACACAAGGATGTATTAGAGGCAGGGAATACATCGCTTAAATGAAAAATACTTGAATACTAGAAATAGTCTGATCCAACTTTAAAATAATAATATTGATTCGTTAGATAGCCTTCTCTTTAAAGAGAAGGCTATTGTCAATTAAAGAGTAAAACCACCGCATGTTTAAAATTAAACTTATCTCAAACATACCCTGTCGGTGTTTCACGCATTATCTCAACAAACAGCAAAAATCCAGAAGAGAGACTCTTCTGGATTTTTGCTTATTTGACGATACTTTTTTAAATTTTGTTAATCAATTTAAAATAATCCACATAAGTGCATAATTGGGAAAACAAATAATAAACTATCAAAACGATCTAAAATACCGCCATGTCCTGGCAAGATGTTACCAGAGTCTTTCACGCCATAATGACGTTTGATAGAAGATTCAACCAAATCACCGAATTGCCCTACTATAGAAAATAGAACCGTCAATACGAGCATCACCGACATCGGATAAGGAAATAGCCCTTTATTAGCTGTGAAAACTAAAAACAACGCTGCTACAACGACGGCTGATAAAATACCACCAAGTGCACCTTCTATTGTCTTGTTGGGTGAAACATCTGGCATCAATTTATGACGACCAAATCGGCGTCCAAATAGATATGCACCAATATCCGTTGCCCAGACAATGAATAAAGCAAATAACAAGACTTCAAAACCTGCGGAACGGGCACTAATAAAGTTCTGGAACCCCATCCCTACATATAAACTGACAATAACTGGAAAGCCAGCTTCTTCAATCGTATATGTATTTTTAGAAATCACCGAAGCACCTAACAACAACATTACAGTGACATAAAATAAAATGAAATTTGTTTGCATTTCCGGCAAAAAGTTTAACCATTTAATTGTTGGGATAACTAAAAAAACGGCCCCTAATGCTGATAAAACACCTTCAAAACTTAATAACGTTAACCCTTTCATACGGAATAACTCGTACACGCCGACTACTGCCAAAGCAACAGCGGCAATCTCAATTGCAAAACCACCATACCAGATAATTGGAATAAAGATGATTAATGCGACGATAGCTGTGATGACACGTTGTCTCACTGCGGATCGCTCCCTTCTGTTTCTGTAGTTTCTTTTAGACCTCCAAAACGACGATTACGATTTTGGAAAGAAGCAATCGCGGTTTCTAAAGTGTCCCCTGAAAAATCAGGCCATAATGCTTTTGTAAAAAACAACTCGCTATAAGCAATTTGCCATAGCAAGAAATTACTAATTCTCTCTTCCCCACTTGTTCGAATCAACAATTCTGGATCGCGAAGTTCCGTGGGTAAAAAGCCAGTCATTAAGTGATCTGCGATCGTTTCTTCTGTAATCTCATCTGCCGTATATGCTTTTTCTGAAACCTCTGCAGCAATCTGTTTCATGGCAGTTAGTAGCTCCGCACGCGCCCCATAATTTAAAGCAAAGTTCAAAACCATGCCCGTATTGTCCTTGGTTTGCTCAATGGCCCGCTTAACAGCATCTTGCGTATGGCTTGGTAGAAACTCTTGGTAGCCCATTACATTGACTTTAACATTTTCCTTAATTAATTCAGGCACGAATGTATCAAAAAAATCAACAGGCAATTGCATTAAGAAATTGACTTCATCTGTTGGTCTCTTCCAATTTTCCGTTGAAAATGCATAAAGTGTTAAAACTTTAACGCCTAAATGACTAGCATGCTTCGTTATTTTTTTGACCGTATCCATGCCTTCTTTATGTCCAGCAATTCTCGGCAGTCTTCGATTCTGTGCCCACCGGCCATTTCCGTCCATAATAATGGCAATGTGCTGAGGAATTTGGCCTTCTTTATCAAAGGCGTATTGGCTTGCTTCTTCTACATATTTATTTTTTTGCGGAAAAAAACGTAACATCTTTTTCCCTCCATTCCAAAAAATCTATCTTAATTATTATAACAATAACTAATGCAAATGCCTATGCATAGTCCCTGAATTTTCCTGATAATTAAGAAATTCCTTGTAACTTTATCATTTATGGTCCTTTTTTAAAAGAAAAAAACTTAGACTTGGCAGGTAAATCAACATGATGTATCTGTCTAGCCCTAAAATTTTAAATAAACAACGGGACAGGAGCAGCTTCTTCGGAAATAAGCTGAACGTCCTTGAGAGACAAAAAGCATCTTTCAGAACTTTCTTCTTATTTCTTGAAGCTTAACACGCCTGTCCCGACCTCAAGTTTTTATTCTATTGTCATTTTCTTTTTATTCATTGACTGGAACAATGGCACCGTTCCATTTTTTCGTAATCCAATCTTGGACTTCTTTGCTACGTAACACTTTGACTAATTTTTTTACATTTTCATTGTTTTCGTCTTCTTTACGAACCGCAATAATATTGGCATAAGGTGAACTTTCTTTTTCTAAGGCAATCGCATCTTTTTTCGGATTTAATCCTTGATCCACGGCAAAGTTTGAGTTAATTAAAACCGCAGCCCCTTCTTCATTGTCATAAAGAGTGGTCATGATTGCTGGATCACTTTCATGATTGAATTTCAACTTTTTAGTATTTTTATCAATATCATCGAAAGTAGCAGTTGTCCGGTCTACCCCTTCTTTCAGCGTGATTAAACCAGCATCTTCTAAGATAGTTAATACGCGTGGCCAATCTGAAACGGAAGAGCTAACGTAAATCGTTGAACCATCAGGAATTTCTTGTAACGATTTGTATTTTTTCGAGTAAAGCCCAACTGGTTCTAAATGAATCGCACCTGCATTCGCAAAGTCATAATCATTTTCTTTAACCGCTTCATTAAAGAACGGCACATGTTGGAAATAGTTGGCATCGATATCGCCACTTTCCAACGCCTTGTTAGGTAGCACGTAATCTGTATAAGTCGTCACTTCTAGTTTTACACCTTCTTTTTCTAATAAAGGTTTTACATGTTCTAAAATCTCTGCATGTGGAACTGGCGAAGCCCCAACTTTCAAGACCGAGTCATCACTCTTTTTATTGCCGCACGCCCCTAAAATTAAGATAGCTATTGCTACAGTAATTACTGACCATAATGTACGTTTTTTCATCTTATTCCCTCCATTTATCGTTTATCTATTTTTTTAGCGACTGTATCCCCAAGCCATTGAATCGCAAAGACAATAATTAAGATACAAATCGTTGCTACTAAGGTAACTGTATTTTGACCACGTTGGAAGCCATCTTGATACGCCAAACTTCCTAAACCACCCGCTCCAATAGCAGCTGCCATTGCAGTGTAGCCCACTAAAGAAATGGTTGTAACGGTTAAGCCAGAAACAAGCGCTGGCAGACTTTCTGGTAATAGCACTTTCCAAATTATTTGGAAACGATTGGCCCCCATTGCTTTGGCTGCTTCAATCACGCCTTTATCGACTTCACGAAAAGCAATTTCGACCATGCGAGCATAAAAAGGTGCTGCGGAAATAATCAATGCTGGTAAGGAGCCTTTGACACCAGACATACTCCCTAAAATAATTTTTGTAAAAGGAATTAACAAAACGATTAAGATAATAAACGGAATCGAACGGAAAATATTTACAAAAATGGCCACTAGCCAATACAGTAATCGGCTCAAAATTCCTTTTCTGCCTGACGTTTCAAAAAGCAGTAGTCCTAAAATCAGCCCTAAAATGGCGACCACTATGATTGAAATCCCTGTCATATAGAGTGTTTCAATCGTTTTTTCTTGTAGTTTACTTATATCAATTTGCGAAAAATCAAAGAAACTTGCTAAGCCACGATTATTCATTTCCAATCACCTCTGTTTCTACACGAAGTTTACGTAATCCTTCAATGGCTGCTAGAATATTTTGCTCTTCGCCTAATAATTGAATATAAAGAGAACCCACTGCACCCTGCTTTGTTTGCTGAATGTTCCCTTGAATAATACTGACTTCTACTTGATATTCTTGGACAATATGCGAGATAATTGGCAATTTCGCTTGTTCGCCGTGGAAAAGTAGGCGAACAATTTTTCCATTCGGATATTGTTCCAACATTTCTTCGACAACCAGTTCCGTTTCTTCAATGTTTTTATCCGCTTCTTGTTGGATAAAGCGTTTCGCAATTTCTGTTTGAGGCTTTTTGAAAATATCGATTACTTTACCTTCTTCAACAATTTCACCATATTCCATCACGGCTACGCGATTACAAATTTTACGAATCACGTGCATTTCGTGGGTAATTAATACAACCGTTAAATTTAATTCTTGGTTGATTTTTAGTAGTAATTCTAGCACTTCATCGGTTGTCTGCGGATCCAAAGCACTCGTTGCTTCATCACAAAGCAAAATGTCAGGATTGTTAGCTAAGGCACGGGCAATCCCCACTCGTTGCTTTTGCCCACCAGAGAGTTGACTTGGGTAGGCATTTTCCCGTCCTTCTAAACCAACCAACTTAATTAACTCTTCTGCGCGGCTTTTCCGATTTTGTTTTGGAACACCAGCAATTTCCAATGGGAGCATGATATTTTCTAGGACCGTCCGTGACCATAATAAATTAAAATGTTGAAAGATCATCCCAATTTTTTTACGGAAGTTTCGTAGTTCTTTATTTGGCAACAATGCAATATCTTGTCCTTGAATTTCTACTTCACCTTCTGTAGGTGTTTCAAGCCCATTCAATAGGCGAACCAACGTACTTTTTCCTGCACCTGAATAGCCAATAATGCCATAAATATCACCTGATTCAACCGTTAAATCAATATCTTTTAAAGCTGTGACTTTACCCGCTTTACCGGAAAACTCTTTTTTTACATGACGTAATTCAATTAATGCCATTTTGTTCTCCTCTTCTTTCTGTTCTACTTTCTTATTTTGAAGGTTTCGCACTTTTTATGAAACGAATTTGCTTAATAAAAACAAAAAAACTTCCATCCTTTTGCTATTACAGCAAAAAGGACGAAAGTTTGTCATTTCGTGATACCACCTTAATTCGCTATTATTTCTCAATAATAACCTCATACGGTACTTGATTCTTCGCATACCGTTGGCTGTAACGGGCGCCCCGTAGTAAGTTCACTGCTTCGCTCACTTACTCTGCTCAAAGACCATCTTCCATCTTAAATCTGTTACCCATTCTCAGCAAACAGGGCTCTCTTCAAACGTCCTTAACATGTACTCTTCTTTTCAAAGCTTTCTTTTGATTAGATTGAGAAAATTATAGCAATAAACATTGGCCTTGTCAACGTAAGACTAAAGATTTTCAAATTCTGTTGGTTCAACATCTGCTAAAACAGCAATCCAGGCATTTTCTTCATCTAACGCACTTGGCTCTTGATCAGCCGCTTCATTAATCGCGACTACCTTACCAGATAATGGACTACTGAATTCACTGACTGCTTTTTCTGCTTCTAATTCAATTAAAGAGTCACCTTTAGCTAATGTTTGTCCGACTTTTGGAAACGTTGCAAAAGTAATCTTCCCTAAATCCTCTTGGGCTTCGGCGGTTAAACCAATTTTATAACCTGCTTCTGTTGGTAAGATCCATAATTGATCGATTTGTTTCATTTCACTCATTTTCCAAGCACTCCTTCGTAATCTGTTTCTTTAAAACCATTCGTTAGAAATGTATTGTCTTTTAAGAGAATTGGACGCTTAATCAACATGCCATCCGCAGCTAAACGCTGACTTGCTTCTTCAATAGAAAAACTGTCAACAAGATCTTTTAAGCCTTGTTCTCTATATAAAACCCCACTTGTGTTAAAAAAACGACGAACAGGCAAGCCGGTTTCTTTCATCCATTTTGCTAGTTGTTCACTACTAGGCGGTGTTGCTTTAATATCAATTGCTTGGTATTTAACGCCTTGTTGGTCTAACCACGCTTTCGCTTTTTTACAAGTTGAGCATTTAGGATATTCATAAAGTGTGTACATTTCTACCCCTTCTTTCTTCTTTCTTTAACGACCACTTCTGGTACGAACCGTTTCTTGTTGGTAACGCATGGACATAATTAAGCCCACCCCAATCATGTTACCTAAAATGGAAGAACCACCTTGACTAATAAACGGTAATGGAATCCCAGTTAATGGTAGTAAACCAATATTCGCTCCAATGTTTTCAAAAACATGGAACAAAATCATCATGATAATTCCTGTGGCAATGTAGGCATAGAATTCATTATTTGTATCAAAACAAACGCGAATCATGCGGTAGATTAAAATAAAATACAACAAAATAATGAAACAGCCACCAATAAAGCCAAAGTTTTCACCAACAACTGTAAAAATCATATCTGACTCACGAACAGGGACATACACATCACTCACGTTAAAGCCTTTTCCGAAAAGGCCCCCAGAACCAATTGCTGTTAATGCTAGCGCTGGTTGGAATGAGCGATCTGGATCTGTATGGAAAGGATTTAGCCATAAATCAATCCGATCAAATTTATAGGCTTCGACCCCTAACTTAGACAATAAATCTCTACCTGTTTCTGTTGTAATCAAGTAAATAGTTCCAGCTCCGACTAGAGCAGCTAAAATAAAAACTGGCACAATAATTTTCCAAGTAATGCCAGACATTAAGAAAACTCCCCCAAAAATGGCTAAGAAAACTAACATCGTCCCGAAGTCTTTTTGTAAAAGGACTAAAACAATTACCGGAATCGCGACTAATAGCATTTTAGCGATTAGCCAAAAGTCGCTTTTGAGTGTTCGGTCCACATATTTAACATTATGCATGGTCACTATATAGGCCAGCATCAAAATAAACGCAATCTTCATCAATTCCGATGGTTGGAATGTGGTGCCACCAAAGCGAATCCAGTTTTTAGAACCTGTTTGCTCTGCTAGCACGGGATCATAGAATTTCAGTAGTAATCCCATTAATACTAATCCAAGTGCATAAAAAACGGGCGTTAACCGCCAGAGTAATTTTGAGCTAAAATGCATAATAATGACAATACTTAATCCTCCGACTAAATACCACAGTCCTTGTTTCATTAACAAGCTACCAATTTTAGGTTTGCTTGGATCATTGTAAAGCGCTACGTAAAGCGATAGCATACCAATTAGTGATAAAAGAAAAACTGGTAATATCACGCCGTAATCAATTCGACTATCTAAATTTGTTTTCTCTTTTCTATTCATTCGTCATCCCTTTTCCTTTGTTCATACGTTTTTTATTATATCTTTCTCACAGAAGAAAAGAAAGGAATTCTACTATATTTGAGAAAAACTTTAGAGAATTGGTCCTTCACTATCAATTTTTTCTTTTTCTTCAATCCTATTTGGCTTTTATTTAAAATTTTTCACATCAGTGATAATGAGAAAGTTTACTATAAACATTCAGTACCAAAAAACAGTCGCAACTAAAACACGTTGCGACTGTTTTTATTCGCTTTTTCTTTGTTTCGTTTGTTGTAGCTCTTTATTAATTCGGACAATTTCGTTGCCAAAATTTTGCCAGTCACTGGCTCGCGGGGGCGCTAACCAAATTAAACATTTTACTGAAAATAACGTTTTTGGTAAATAATCCGAAACTACTAAATCAGTATCTGGTCGAATCGCTGAATGAAAGTGAATGCTGAAAGATTCGAATATTTTGATTTGTTCTTTGATAAACTGAGTATATTTTTCTCCTTGCGTAAAATTCACATAAAGATTGATCGTGCTTTTTTCATTCCTTTGGTCATAAAGACGGGATAACACTAATAGCAAATCAAAAAATAAAGAAAGCTTACTAAACTCAAACGCCGAGCAATCCAACGCAAATAAAAACTGACGACAGCTATTAAAAACAATTGGGTAGCGTTCCTGAAAAAATTCTAAATCCATAATTCGTAAGGTGATATCGATGAACGGCGTAATAAAACGATGTTGATAAATAATCGGAACAATTTCTTGATAAAATTCTTCGTCCGAAATTGTAAACGGCATATAAGAAAAGAATAATGTTTTCGTAGCCGTAATTGCCTCATTGTGAGAACTCAGCAAATGTTCCGAAATAAGTTCACTTTGATAGACCGATAAATTGCCGATAATTCCTTGAATTTCTGCGTTTTTCTCTGCATGAGTCGCCTTCATCACTTCGTTGATCCAACTTTGAATTTCTTGATAAATCGAACTTTCTTCATCAAAAGCGAATGGATTTTCTTCTTGGGATAAAAAATAATTAGCTTTTCTCTGCGTTCGTTCTAACGCCACCAATACATAATGTTTAAATAAATGAAAATTAGTGATATTTTCATAAGAGCCTTTCAATTGAGCCAATAATTGGTTCACTGCGCGAAGATCTGTTTGATTATATAATTCTTCAGAATCTTTGTAAATTCGGTAATAAAGCATAGTAAAATATTGTCTAATCGCCATTTCATTGCCGCTAAGTTGTAAATTTTTGGATAACTTAATACCGTATTGACCTAATTCTTTCCGGATATGGTCAACAATTTTGTATACAACCGTTCGACTCATCCCGTGCTTTTCACCGTATTTTTTGATTGAGGTAAACTGATGAAAGAAAATCGTTTTTAATAGATTAAATTCTAACGAGTCTTTTAAATAATATTCTTCAATAATACTTGAAGAAATACGAAGGCTTTGAGATAACAAAATTTCATTATTTTTTTCACTGATTTCCATCTCATTAATCAGACCAAAGCGTTGCAAATCTGCATTGATTTCTGTTATGTTCCGTTCTAGCAAATAAGGAGAAATAGCTAATTGCTTACATAAACGATCTTTTCGTTCAGAAAATGAATATTGTTGCTCTAACTTTCTAATAATCGCTAATTTTAAATTTTCCCGATCATCTAATAACAAGAATTCCATTTAAACTCTCCTTGTTCCATACAAAAGTGAGCCTGACAGGAAGCTTAAAGTGGTGCCAAATTGAGAGGACCCACTTGCCGCTCCTCCAGTAATTTCCACTGGGGCTATCGTATCTATTTTTTTCAACAACTCATCATTTAACAGCACCTTTTTATTTACTCGTTCCTGTTCAATTTTATTTTTCTTTTTCTCCTGTTTTGTTTGTTGCTCCTTGTCCTGTCTCGAGGCAATAATTGGTCTTTCTGGGCCAATCATTGCTTGACTATAAGGAAGCTCTGCAAGCATATTCCCCTCTGCAGCAAAATTAGTAGGGTTGACATACACCTTCGCAATAGAAAGGTATGACTCGTAACGGAAGGTTACAAAATAAAGGCCTACTTTTTGAGTATTTACATTATTTTCTATAATTACATTTTCTAAATTTAAAGGGCGACCCTCTTTATCTTTTAGAAAAACGACATTGTCTAATGGTGACCATGCTTGATTAACTCCTAAAAACGTGTCTTTTAATTTAAGTTCCGTTTGATTTTCTTTGACCGTAATGGTTGCTGTTTCAATTTTGCCATCCACTTCATAAGTCACGGTGTATTTGCCTGGCGTTGTCGCTTCGTTTGCATAGCTATTCACTGAAGCAATCAACATTCCTGAAGAAAGAAATAAGGCTGTGCCGATACTACCATAATAAATAGTTCGCTGGTTCATCTCGTTTATTATTCCTCCAAACTATTTCATAAAAATAACTATCTTAACAGAAAAACCTGCTAATAGGTGTTCTTAAAATAAAAGTCACTTGTAAAACTTCCTATTTTCCAAGGAAACAGCTACCCTCATTCATGCACTTATTCATCTTTTAAGCGTGGAACAAAAGTTACTTTAAACTTTTGCCCCACGCTCATTTAATTATTTTCGTTTCTTCTTGATGACTATACCACTAATAATCACAATAAGTAACACAACAAGTCCTAGCACACGATATAGACCATTAGTTTGTTCTCCCGTTTTGGGATAACGTCCTTGCTTGTCAGGTTTCACAATATGTGTGACATACTGACTACTTTTTATCGTGGTTTGATTCGTTGAGGAACTAGTCTGGTTGTTCTCATTTTTATCTGGTAGTGGTGTAGGATTACGATCAATCACATGAACAGTTGCTACTGTCGTCAATTGACGAGGTGTTTCGTTTGAAAACATTGAGAAAAGTCGTGACTGCACAGCTGGTTTGGTTTCATTAACTGGCTCAGTGGTATAGGAAATCTGGTACTCTCCTGTTTTCTTTGTATCAACTTCCCCTTTTACTTGAACCTTATCAAAGGATATAGCATGACCGTCACGATCTGTCGCTGAAACGAAATTATCTTCTGGTTTCCACGAATCACCAACATAAATCGTTGAATCTTTGACCTCTAACTTAGATTGGTCGGGTTTGACAGTCACATTAGCTGTTTCTTCTTTACCTTCGTAACTGTAAATGATTGGGTAAATGCCCGCTTTGGTGTTATCAACTTGACCTGAAACAGTGATTTTTTCGAAGGGAACGTCTTGACCAGTTTTATCTGTTGCTGAAACAAAGTTCTCTTCTGGTTTCCATGAATCGCCGACATAAATCGTTGTATCCTTGACTTGTAAACGACTATCATCACGGACATGAACGATTGCTTTCGCTTCTTTTGTGCCATTTTTATAGACAATTTCATAATCGCCTATTTTATCAACATTCACTGTTCCCTGAACATCAATTTTTTCAAACGGAACGTCTTGACCTGTTTTGTCTGTCGCGGAAACGAAGTTATCTTCTGCTTCCCATTTATCACCCACATAAATTGTTGTATCTTTGACCTCTAACTGACTGTCATCACGGACATGAACGATTGCTTTCGCTTCTTTTGTGCCATTTTTATAGACAATTTCATAATCGCCTATTTTATCAACATTCACTGTTCCCTGAACATCAATTTTTTCAAACGGAACGTCTTGACCTGTTTTGTCTGTCGCTGAAACGAAATTATCTTCTGGTTTCCACGAATCACCAACATAAATCGTTGTATCTTTGACCTCTAACTTAGATTGGTCGGGTTTGACGGTCACATGGGCTGTTTCTTCTTTACCTTCGTAACTGTAAACGATTGGATAAACGCCTGCTTTGCTAGTATCAACTTGACCTGAAACAGTGATTTTTTCAAACGGAACGTCTTGGCCTGTTTTGTCTGTTGCTGAAACGAAATTATCTTCTGGTTTCCATTTATCGCCGACATAAATCGTTGAATCTTTGACTTGTAAACGACTGTGATCAATTGTTTTAGTTAATGGAATTTTTAGTTGGTTGTCTCCTTTGACCAGCTTAATGGCTTTTCCTGTCAAATACTCTTCATCCACGGAATATTCCTGCGGTACATTCGTTACTCGCAAAGTATAATCACCTGTCATGATGGCATCAAAGAAGTATTGACCTTTTTCATCTGTTGTAAATTCGGTTGCTGTATGCGTGACATTATCAATTAGTTCAAAAGAAACCTTCGCAATTGCTTGGTTTTCATCCTCTATGTTATGCGTATAGAATGTGGCAGTTGCTAAATAAACAATACCTTCCGCATCGCCTTCTGAGAATTTCAATGTGATTGGTGCAGTGGTGACTTTTTTCTTGTTAGCAGACATCTGGTCCAATGTTTCAGAGTCGATTGTTGTTTCTGTATAGATTTGGCCAGCGTTTGCAGAGACAGTATTGTATTCAATCGTAATGTTTTCTGTCAATGTATAGTCTTTAAAAATGACTTTCGCACCGTTTGTAGTCTTCTCTAATGAATAAGCATCTTCTGGCACGCCTTTCACGGTAATAGAATTCAAATCGATTTGAGCATTGGTTGTGCCTTTTGGTGTTAATTCAATCGTTGGATTTTTCACACGATGTGTTTTATTATCAATATTTTTTGTTGTTACTGTTGTTTTTGTTACATTTTTTAATGTTGGATTCGCCGCTTGTGTTGCACTCAAAATGTCTAACGCTTCATTTTGAACAGAAACCGAAGCAGACATTTCATTATTATTCGATTGTGGTTCTTTAGCTGTCCCTGTTATATAAAGAGTTGGCACGTCGATCCAGCCATTGGCGTTTTTATACTCAATAATGTAACGTTTGTTGGTTTTTCCAAAATCAAACGTGTAACTATTGGTATTTTCGTCAAAAGTAATCGTTGGATATCCAGGGCTGTTTGGTGTCATTGGTTTATCAAAGTATTGACCGCGGTCCCAGTATTGTGGATAAATTGAATCTACCTGATCGTTTGAAACATCATAAATGTCAAAAAGAACATCGGCGCCAGCTGGAATTTTTGTACGGACGCTTAGTGAGTCAAAAGAATCATTTCGTGCATTGACAAGGAATTGATTTTTACTACTTTGAAGTGTTCGTTCAGAACCACGCTTACTATTAGTAGTTACTGTCGTATCAACTGGAGTTAAACCTTCAGCACTCATTGTTATCGGTATCGTATCGACTGGGATACTTTTATCTTTTGGCAAACTATCTGGCACATAATTAAAACCTATTGGAATTTGGATTTCATTGGTTATTGGCGTAGTGAACTTAATAACTGAGCCATCTGACGTTGGCGTTACTGTATAATCCGTTCCTAACTTGTAATAAAAATAAATTTCTTTTGTAGCTCGTAATGAAAGATAGTTAGGATGCTTTACTTTAATTTCTAAATTTTGAATCGGTGTCTCTTTGCTTCCCATAACTGAGACAGTTGTTCTTGATGAATAGGCACCATTTTGATCATAATTACCCCAAGCAGTTTCAGCATTCAAAGGATTAACAACACTAATTGGTTCAATATATTGATCAGATACTAATTGAATGGCTTTATTGGGACCAATTACAGGTGTACTTAATGATAGATTGATATCTTTCTTGTCAAAATCCATTGTTAAGTCAGAAATATTTATTCTTAAATAGCTATCTTTTGTGGCCGTTAAGGTAAGCTTGCCACCTTCAGTTTTAATATCAAAATAGTCTTCCAATTTTACATTTTCATATAAAGGACCATACGCCGTAAATTTAGGATTCTTAATTTCTTGACCGTTGGTACTCTCTAATACGATTTGTTGACCCACTTTTGTTTCTGTTAACGTGCCATAAATTGTTACATAATATTTCCCTTTGCTTTGAAAACTGATATAGGACATACTACGCATTTCACGATCAGCAATTACTTTACTTGTTTGACTCGTCTTAGCAGTAAAATCGGTTGTTTGTTTAGTTCCTGTCGTACTTTTCAAAGAAATTGACCCAATTTTTGTTGTTGGATACTGCTGCGAATATAAGTAGTTATAGTCCGAAGCACTCTCTAAATAAATTGTTCGATTAATCGATAAAGAATAGGCTTTTTGTTGATTCATGTTTGGAACAGTTACAGCAATCCGCCCGAGTGAATTATCGCTTAATGTATAATCTTTGCCAGGTGTTAACAGGGTTTGCGTTTCTGGTAAAATTTGACCATTAATGTCGACATCGTAACTGAAAACTTGAGGTTCCAAGTTATCTTGTTTTCCAAAGACAGCGCCTGGCGTCTCTGTTGTTAATAATTCTAATGTTTGATTGCCAGTTAACGTCCGGTCTAAATTATAAAAAATTTCGCCATCTAACCCCGTCGTTCTGGTTCGTTCGTTATATTGAATTGGTTCCACTTGTTCATATAAATCAAACGAGTAGGTTTTTTTATTTTTTCCTGGAGTTTCAATTTTGATTAATGGTTCCGAATCTGTTGTTAGATAACTTTTTAGTTCTACTTTAAAGGAGGTATCCGAAACTCGCTGATTAAACGTAATACTTAATGTTTTGGTCGCCGCATCGACTGCCCAAGTTGCGCCAATGCCCGTCACATCTCCGCTAACAGTTGAATAACCTAAATGTTCTGGTAATTGAACTGTATAAACTGATCCAGGTGCATAACCTGTGTTTCCAACAGCAAATTGGAACGTAGCGGTTACCGGTGTTGTATTTAATTCGCGGTGAACCTCTGTTTGGCTGTATTCTGTTCCACCAATCGGCGCAAGACTCATACTGTCAAGTAGTTCATCTGTAATTGGCGCTTGAACATCTGGTAGGGCTTTTTCATTAAGTGAGGTGTCCTTGTCCTCCGTTGTTTGTTGTTCAGATGGTGTAGCAGCATCACTGGAAGCTGTTGTGCTCGCCTCTGTGGTTTGCGATTCAGTTGTTGCAGTTGGTTGATTCATTTCTGAAGTAGTCGTTGTTGCTAAAGGTAAAGATGGTGTTGAGTTCGATAACTCTGCCTCTTTTTTTGCTGTATCAGTGGTCTCTGTTTGTGCTTCTGTCGTTGTTACAGCATAGGCATTTACGGCAAACCCGAAATTTTGTGCGAGAAGTATACTCAACATCACAAAAGAAAAAGTTTTTTTCTTCATACTAATCCCCTTTCAATAAAATTCATATAACCTAATAATAGCTTGTTAAAAATGAAACAATTGATTAATTTTTTTTGAATCTTCGAAAAAAAAAAACAGCTTTTCATAAAAAAATACTTGGAAAATCAGCCACAATCACTGTTTTTCCAAGTATTTTTTTATGAATATTTGTAAATTATCGTTTCTTTTGGCGAAAAACGACCACGAAATAAACTGCAATAAACAATAACACTAAGAGCGAGTTACTATTTTTAATGAAAGTTAAAAATTGACTTGTTTGCATTGAAATGCCTTTGCCGCCAGTCAATTCTAATAAAAATTGTGTCGTACCACCTTTGCCTACTACAGTGACTAACATAAGCGCCATCAAAATAAATTGATGGAATAAACTCCCTTTTGTTTGTGTTGTATATTTGATAAGGATGCGGCTATCTTTAGGCAAATCTGTCTCTTGATAATATCGCCTAGCTAAAAAGCTGTTCAATGTGCTTTTGAAAAAACTCAAGAGAAACAGGCCTAAAATAGTCCACGAAGTAAGAAGTAATATTCCCAAACTTCCCGCCAGACCAATCATTGGTATGTTGTTTGACCATTGTTTCGTTTTACTAGCTGCAATCATTGCAAAAATCATCCCTAAAACATAAGGTAAATAGAGATAGATGCCCATATGAGCTCTGCCGTAAACCCCTGCAACATAAATGGAACCAAATAAAAATAAATAGTTCCCCACAATCCCGTTAATCAAGGTCGCAAGATTCATTTCTAATGATACTTTATATGCGCCGCGTTTGCCATAATGACTAACGAAAAGGACAGCCACCACAAAGAAACAGCAGGCGCCAACAATCGCATAATCAAATTCCACCGCATTCGTTAATAAGCGACCACTTCTTAATAAAAGTAATAACACAAAAAAGATAACAAACAGAATTAATTCTTTTCGTGAAACTTCTGCTGATTCTTCTTCTAGCTCGTTTAATGAAACAGGATAGCTCTTGATTGCTACTAAAGCAACCAGAAAATAGAGCGCGTACACCAATAACGCCAGTCCAATCTCAGTCGCTTTAAAAAATAAAGCGCCAAATAAAACAGCGGTCAATAAGACTGTCGTTAAAAGATTGCTGTGACTAATTTTTTGACCTTCTTCTTTCAAGAAAAAGCGAATTGATTGATTACTTGGTGGCAACAACGCCCCACTAAGTCCTAACAACATTCCTGAAATACTATAAAGCGGGAAAGAAAAAGCGCCGGCGATCCCAATTAAGGAGCCTGCCAAGCCTAACAATAGAGAAATCTTTAGTAGACCTAGACTAGTTAAAGACAAATTAATTCCTCGAACCAGAAAAATGCCTGTCATACGCAATGTATAAAATAAGACAAATGGTAAAATTGTTAGAAGGTTGTGTCCATCACTCAATTGAATGTAAAGTAAATAAGGCACAACAATAATCGTATTACTTAGTAAACTTAATGCTGTATTACCAAGACTTTCAATTTTTTTATTCATTTTGACCTCTTCTTTTATCTTTCATTTTCTATTATTTTTAGGGTAGCATTGTTTACTTTTTTTGTCCATAAAATAACAGATGTAGCAATTTCCTAATGTCTATTTTCCACTGTTACGTATAATAGTTAATGACGACTGCTTGGACTTTCTCTGTTCCGTTATTTATATACGTGTGTACTTGATTAGCATCAAAATACATAGCAGCGTCTTTTGGAAGAAGATATCTCTGACCGCCCACTTCAATAGCTAATGTTCCTTGAATAACCATGACATATTCTGTCGAACGTTTTGAATGCCCAACAGCTTGATACTTTTTCCCTGGATCTAATTCAAACTGAAAGAGTTCAAAATTTCTTTCCTGGTTGTCTGAGTAGTAATTAAAGACTCGATAGGAGTGATCTTCAGAATGTTGTGTTACCGTCTCAGTTTTTTTTACCACGGGATTTTCTTTAACATAGTCATCTTCTAATAAATACGTATACGGAACATTGAGTCCATTACTTATTTTCCAAATTGTATTTATGGTAGGATTAGTGGTTCCTTTTTCAATCTGCGAAAGCATCCCTTTACTCACTCCGGTTATCCCAGCTAGTTCATCTAACGTAAGTTTTTTTTCTTGTCTAATTTTTTTTAAATTATTGCCAATAATTGTATTAATCTCCAAAATAGTTGCTCCTTCTGTTTCTTTTTATTATCTAAAAGTTTAATATATTGAACAAAAGTATTCTTTATTGTATTATACAATATATATCTTAGTTGTTCAAAAGGAGTGGTTAATAATGAAAACGCTCATTCGCTCGTTGTGTCTCATTATCGAAGGTCTAGATTTTCAGACACACGTGTTTAAATTTTATACAGAAAGAAGGAAAAAAAGAGAATGAACCACCAATTAGATGCACGCACTGGCATTCGTGAAGCCTTGCCAACGGTTTTTGGCTATATTGGTATTGGCATTGCTTTTGGTATCGTAGGACAAGCAGCAGGTTTTTCCCCTCTTATTGTTAGTGCGATGTCGTTTTTTATTTTTGCAGGATCTGCTCAGTTTGTAACAGTTAGTATGTTGACTGGTGGCAGCCCTATCTTATCTATTGTGTTAGCGACTTTCTTAGTAAATGCGCGTATGATTCTTATGGGAATGACCATTGCGCCTTACTTTAAAGCCGAATCTCTCGGTAAAAATCTCTGGTTGGGAACCTTACTGACGGATGAAAGTTTTGCACTAGGAATGAATAAATTAAACCACACCAAAGGACGTTTAAGTTTTGAGTGGTTTAATGCTGCCAATTTGATTTCCTATGCGACTTGGTTTTTTTCGACGATCATCGGTGCCTATCTAGGGCGCTTTATTGCAAATCCTCAAGCATTAGGTCTTGAGTTTGCGGTCGTGGCTATGTTCATTGGTTTACTCTATCTGCAGATAATTAGTGATCGTTCCATGAAAATTGCTTTACAACTCATCATGGTCCTGATTACTTTTGGGTTGATGTCTATTGGTCTAATTTTTATTCCCAGTAATTTAATTGTCTTAGTTGTCACGTTAATCGGTTGTGGAATAGGAGTGATGATAAAACATGCCTTCTTCTGAGTATCTCTTTTTAACAATTTTAGGCTGTACCGTTGCAACCTGGCTTTCAAGAATACTGCCATTTTTACTTTTAAAAAAAATCAGTCTGCCGCAGAAATTATTAGAATATCTAAGTTTTGTTCCCATTGTGATTATGTCCGCCTTATGGTTTAGTAGCTTATTTGAACAAAGAATAGGGCATTTACCAAGCCTCAATCTTCCTTATTTATTCGCTTCATTTCCTACCATTTTAGCCGCAATACTCTCTAAAAACTTATTGATTATTGTACTGGTAGGCATTGCTTCATTTGCACTAATCCAAAATTTCATCTAAAAAAACAGACAGGCACTACCAGATGGTAGTGCCTGTCTGTTTTTTAGATGCCAGCTGCAGGGATCGAACCTGTGACCTACGCGTTACGAGTGCGTTGCTCTACCAACTGAGCTAAGCTGGCCTGAAACAAATCTATTATAGGACTTTCTACTTTATTTGTAAAGTCTGTTTGTTATTTATTTATACAAAATCTCTTTAAAATAAGCCAAATAGCGACTTTACAAACTTTTTTCTGAAAATGTGGTATAATAGAGATATCAAGAAAGGATGGTTTTTTGTATGTCAAATTTTAATGGTATGGTTACTCCTGTTGTTCCATCGGATGCTGGTAAGGATTTCGCCGTTGACACCCATGTTACTTTTCTTGTTCACGGACAGCCACAAACAGGCGTTGTTACGAAACAATTAAAAAATGCCGCTGTCGTCGAAATTGACGAAACGCAAAAAAACAATCACTTAATGGTGCATAGCAATGGTGTGATTGTTATTAATTACAAACAATTGAAAAAGATTTAATTCTTCAAGCGTGGGAAATTTCCCCCGCTCTTTTTTATGTACAGAATTGGAATACTTTCCAATTCGTCGGAAACTATAATGCTGTAATAAAAGCAAAAAAACCAAAAATAATTCCGGGAACATTAGCAAAAATAATGGACTTATCTCGTGTTTCTCCATCGTCTCCATATAACCCATGAATCGTCCAAAAAATACAATTAATCATTGCCACTAATGGTTGCGTCGGATTGCCTTTTTCCCCATGTAAATTTCCATAAATTTGTGGAATATATGAAACATACATCAAAACTGACATCACACTAGCAATCACAGCGATAGCGTGTAAGACTTTTTTATTCTTTTTCATAGCTCCTCCTTTGTTTTTTTATTTTTTATTATACACCTAGAAAAGTTCTTTAAGCAAAAGAAAACCGTTAGTAACCATAATCGGTTATCTAACGGTTTTTTGTTATTATTTTGTTCCGAATAAACGGTCACCAGCATCCCCTAAACCAGGAACGATATAGCCGTCTTCGTTTAAGCGCTCATCTAAAGCTGCTGTATAAATATCTACATCTGGGTGCGCTTCTTGTAAAGCTTTCACACCTTCTGGAACGGCCACTAGACATACAAATTTAATGTTGCTAGCACCACGTTCTTTTAATGAATCGATGGCCATAATTGCGGAACCACCTGTTGCTAGCATTGGGTCAACAACAAATAATTGACGACTTGCAATGTCTTCAGGTAATTTCACGAAGTATTCATGTGGTTGCAACGTTTCTTCATCACGGTAAAGTCCAACGTGTCCAACTTTCGCTGCTGGAATTAATTCTAAAATCCCATCAACCATGCCAATGCCGGCACGTAAAATAGGAATGATTGCTACTTTTTTCCCTGAAAGTGTTTTTTGTGTTGATTTACCCATCGGTGTTTCGATGACAACATCCTCTAAAGGCATATCCCGTGATACTTCATAAGCCATTAACATAGCAATTTCGTTGACAACTTCGCGGAAAACCTTTGTCCCACAGTTCTTTTCGCGAATCATTGTTAGTTTGTGTTGAATTAGCGGATGATCAATTACTTGAAATTTTCCCATATCTATTCTCCTTCATTATTTTATTCTTTCTTATTGTAAAACAAAAGAGCCTAGGACACAAGTTGAATTCCTTAAATCCTAAGCTCCGACTCTTATTTGTACAGAGAATCGCGCTTCAGCTATCCCTGATGTTAGTTATATAATGGATATTTTTTAGTTAGCGCTGCTACAGCTGCTTTGACTTCATCATGAACTGCTGTATTTTCTGGATCTTTTAAGACTTGAACGATTAATTTAGCAACTTCTACCGCATCTTCTTCTTTAAAACCACGTGAAGTAATCGCAGGCGTTCCAATACGGATACCACTTGTTTTAAATGGACTTAATTGTTCAAACGGAATTGAATTTTTATTGACAGTAATATTTACACTATCTAAAATAGCTTCTGCTTCTTTTCCATTTAAACCAAAACCTGTCACTTCAATCAGTAATAAGTGGTTGTCTGTTGCCCCACTAATTAAACGAGCTTCTGGCGCTTGATTGAAAACTTTCGTCATCGCTTGCGCATTTGCAATCACTTGCTGACTATATTCAGCAAAACTTGGATCCAATGCTTCTTTAAAAGCTGCGGCTTTTCCGGCAATCACATGTTCCAACGGGCCACCTTGAATGCCTGGGAAAATACTACTATTTACTTTTTTCGCCAATTCTTCGCTATTTGTCAAAATTAAACCGCCACGAGGACCACGCAATGTTTTATGGGTCGTACTTGTTACGATATCAGCATACGGAACTGGATTTGGGTGCAACCCTGAAGCTACCAAGCCTGCAATATGCGCCATATCAACCATTAACTTGGCATCTACTTCATCAGCGATTTCACGGAAACGTTTGAAGTCAATCGTTCGTGAATACGCACTTGCGCCTGCAACGATTAGTTTTGGACGATGTTCTCTTGCTAAAATTCGCACGACATCGTAATCGATTACTTCTGTTGAAGGATCCACTCCATAACTGACAAAATTATAGGTTTTGCCACTAAAGTTAACGGGCGAACCATGTGTTAAGTGACCACCAGCTGATAAATCCATCCCCAAAATGGTATCACCTGGTTCAACCAATGAAAGGTATGCCGCTGTATTGGCTTGAGAACCTGAATGGGCTTGTACATTCGCGAATTTTGCACCAAATAATTCTTTGGCACGATCGATAGCTAAATTTTCTACGATATCGATAAATTCACAACCACCATAGTACCGTTTGCCAGGGTAACCTTCTGCGTATTTATTCGTTAAAATACTTCCTTGGGCAGCCATAACTGCTTTTGACACAACATTCTCAGATGCGATTAGTTCCAAGTTATTTTCTTGGCGCTCTTCTTCTCTTGCAATTGCATTCCATAAATCTGGGTCATACGTTTTGTAATCCATTCAAACAACACTCCATTTTGTTTTCTTTTGTCTGATTGTATCATACTTCTGTGTCAGCTTCGTTACAAATACCTCTTATTTTTCAAAAAATTTTTGATTAGCTGATTTTTTCAAGCGATTCATGTAAGCAGTGCCTAAACCAGTTTCTGCAAATCCTTGCGCAAAAATCGTGGTAGCTCCTTGCTCATCTAACGCTCTTAACCCTGCAAATAGTTCTTTTGTGGCATTTTCAACCGTTTCTGCACCATAAGAATAAACAAATACATTTTCTGTATCTAGTTGTGCTGCCTGTTTATCACTTAAAAATAAGCCGATTTTTTCCTGTTGTTCTTTTGCTTGCTGAATCGCCGCTTGCCATTCTGCTGTTTGACCGCTTATAATCCAAACTTCCGCATCAGGAGAATAGTGTTTGTATTTCATCCCTGGCGCTTTGGGTGCTGCAGTTTCACTAATCAAATGTGTATCGATTTTCACTTGAGGAATAATGCTTTCCAACTGCTCTTTGGTAATTGCTCCTGGTCGTAAAATAACTGGCACACCATCTTCCGCCGTTAAATCTAAGACCGTTGACTCCACCCCAATCTGCGTTGGGCCATCATCTAATATGGCAGCAATTTTCCCCTGCAAATCATGATAAACATGCTCTGCAGATGTTGGACTAGGCTTACCAGAAGTGTTCGCACTTGGTCCGACCAATGGAACATTGGCTTGTTCAATCAAAGCTAAGGTCGCTTGGTTATCTGGCATACGAAAAGCGACTGTCTCTAAACCACCTGTTACTGTTTTAGAAAATGTATCGCTAGGCACATTAAAAATTAAAGTTAATGGTCCCGGCCAAAAGGCAGACACCAATTTTGTAGCGACTTCTGGTAAGGTCGCCACGTATTTTTT
Source organism: Enterococcus sp. DIV1090 (assembly GCF_050537975.1). Classification (NCBI taxonomy): domain Bacteria; kingdom Bacillati; phylum Bacillota; class Bacilli; order Lactobacillales; family Enterococcaceae; genus Enterococcus; species Enterococcus sp. DIV1090. The sequence goes on from NZ_CP172917.1 coordinate 2,128,475, forward strand.
GACCATCTCAACGTTGTTCACATGAACAATCAATGGATTATCACTGGGGCGGCCTTTTACTTGGTAAACTTTTTTTACTGCCGCTTCATTTAAGGCATCGGCACCTAAGCCATAAACAGTTTCTGTTGGAAAAGCCACTAGCTCGCCTGCTTGAATGGCTGCTGCTGCTTGGGCTATTTCTTGTTTGGTTAATTTTTTTGTTTCCATTGCAAATCGCTCCTTCTAGAAAAGTGGCGACGAAGAACCTTAGTTACTCGGCTATCGCGAGGCGATCGTTGCCAGATAAATCTTTTTCAATTTTAATTGTTTTTTGTGGATAGGCGGCGCTCAATAATTCTTGGAGGGCCGCGCCTTGTTGAAACCCTATTTCAAAATAAATTTTACCGTCTGCTTTAAGCATCGTTTGACTTTCATGAATTAATTGTTGGTATAAAGCCAAACCGTTATTTTCAGCGAATAAAGCGGTTTTAGGTTCATACGTTCGGACACTTGCATCCATTAAATGCCATTCTTGTTCACTAATATAGGGCGGATTAGAAATAAGCAGATCAATTTTTTCAGAAGCAACTGGCTGTAAGCCATTCCCATGATAAAATTCGATGTCAGCACCTAATACTTTCGCGTTTTGTTTAGCGACAGTCAACGCTTCCTCTGAAAGATCAATGGCAATAACTCGCCAGTTGGGCCGTGCCAGTTTCAAGCTAATCGCAATGACACCTGTCCCTGTTCCGACATCCACGACCGTCAAAGGAGTATCTGGGTTGGCTTTTAAGCAACGCTCGACTAATTCTTCTGTTTCTGGCCTAGGAATCAAAGTATGTTCATTAACAATAAAGGAATGTCCATAAAATTCAGCTTGTCCTAGTAAATATTGTGCTGGGTAATCTGTCAATAATTGGGCTAAATCCGTTTTTAATTGTTCCTCTTCTTCTTTAGGCATTTCTTCTTGCATATGCAGGAGCCACTGCGTTTTATCCCAACCTTTACGTTCTAAAAAAACATAGTGAATAGCATAGCCTTCTTTGCCTTGCGCCTCTAAAAAAGAAGAAGCCCAGTTAAGGACTTCAAAGTAACGTTTAGCCATTTTGCATCTCTTCTAATTTCGATGTTTGATCATATAAGACTAATGCATCAATGATTTCATCTAATTTACCAGCAAGAATCTGGTCTAGTTTTTGGATGGTTAAACCAATACGATGATCCGTTACTCGATTTTGTGGGAAGTTATACGTTCTGATTCGTTCTGAACGATCTCCGGTCCCCACCGCCGATTTACGGTTAGCATCATATTCACTTTGTGCTTCTTGTTGAATTTGGTCATACACACGAGCACGCAAAACTTTCATTGCTTTTTCACGGTTTTTTAGCTGTGAACGTTCATCTTGCATTGCGACCACGATTCCTGTTGGTAAATGGGTTAAACGAACAGCCGAAGCGGTTTTATTGACGTGCTGTCCACCAGCGCCACTTGCATGATAAATATCGACACGGATATCTTTATCAGCTAATTCGATTTCGACTTCTTCGGCTTCTGGCATAACTACAACGGTTGCTGTCGATGTATGAATCCGTCCTTGTGATTCTGTTGAAGGAACTCGTTGCACGCGGTGAGCGCCACTTTCATATTTTAATTTTGAAAAGACGTTATCTCCTGAAATCATCATAATTACTTCTTTATATCCACCGATTCCAGTGACGTTCGCTTCTAAAACTTCCACTTTCCACCCTTGTGCTTCTGCATATTTCTGGTACATATTAAATAAGTCGCCAGCAAAAAGTGCGGCTTCATCGCCACCGGCTGCACCACGGATTTCCATGATGATATTTTTATCATCATTTGGGTCTTTTGGTAATAATAAAATTTTAATGCGGTCTTCTAACACTTCTTTTTCTTTTTTCAAATCAGAAAGTTCTTCTTTCGCCATTTCGGCCATTTCCGCATCTAAGTTTTCACTTAAAAGTTCTTCGGCATCGCTAATCCCTTCAACAACTTGTTTATATCGGCGATAAACCTCAACCGTCTCACGTGTATTAGCTTCTTCCTTCGATAATTCCATGAAACGTTTTGTATCACTAATGACTGCTGGGTCACTTAATAATTCGCCCAATTCCTCATAGCGATCTTCAATAGATTGTAATTGATCGTACATAGTGTCTCTCCTTACTGTTCTTCATTCACTGTTTTTGGATGAAAATAATGTTTGCGACAAACAGGATAGTAGGCTTCATTCCCACCAATTTGGACTTGATCCCCTTCATAAACGGGTTTGCCATCAATATAGTGCAAGTTCATAGTTGCTTTTTTATGACAGAACCAGCAAATCGTTTTTAATTCTTCTAATTTGTCTGCATATAAAAGTAAATACTTTGAGCCTTCAAATAATTCATTTCTAAAATCATTCTTTAGCCCAAATGCCATTACTGGAATATCTAATTCGTCAACAATTCGTGCAAATTCAATGACATGATGCTTGTTTAAAAATTGACATTCATCGACTAATACGCAAAAAGGTTTGTAAGACAAATCATTAATCAAGTCAAAGACATTGGTTTCTTCAAAAATTGGAATAGCATCTCTGCGTAATCCGATGCGACTGGATACTTTCCCGACACCATCACGTGTATCTAGTCCACTGGTCATCAAAACAACTGGTTTGTCTTGTTCTTCGTAATTGTGTGCTACTTTTAAGATTTCAATGGTTTTACCACTGTTCATTGCGCCATACTTGAAAAATAATTGAGCCATGTTCACTACACCTTTCCGTTAGTTCCTTACGTATTTTACTATATTTTCAGCAAAAAAGCAGTATTTTTAGCTAAAATGGTCGTGCATTTTTCTGAAAAAAACAGAATCTACGCCAAAGTCATTTTAGCAGGGCTTTTTATGCTCCAACTAATGATCCTGCTAGTATGCAATAAAAAAGCCCGAAATTGTAGTTATTTGACTACAATTTCAGACTTTTTAATGCTAGTTATTTTTGAGCAGAGGCAAATTCTGCTGATTGCGTACCTGCTTGACGACCATAAATGATAATATCGGCGATGGCATTGCCTCCGATACGGTTTTGACCATGTAAGCCACCTGTTAATTCACCAGCAGCATATAGACCTTTAATTGGTGTGCCATCTTCACGTAAAACTTCTGTTTTCGTGTTGATTTTCACGCCACCCATTGTGTGGTGAATCCCTGGTGCAATTTTAATTGCGTAGTAAGGCGCTGTGCTTAAGTCAGCTTCCATGCCAGTTGTCCGGCCAAATTGTTTGTCATCTTTGGCATTAACATCTTGGTTCCAAGTATCAATCGTTGCTTTCAATGTATCGGCAGGCATGCCAATTTTTTCAGCTAATTCTTCAATCGTTTCACCTTTTTCCACGAAACCTTTTTGATCATAGAAATCAATGGCTTTTGCACGGTCGCGAACGCCTTGGTCAAAGACTAAATAAGCTGATTTTTCTGGTAAGGCATTGATTGCTGCAGAAACTTTGTCACGTGTATCTAACTCATTAACAAAACGTTCTCCTTTTTGAGAAGCCAAGATTGCGCCTTCTCCACGAACTGCTTCACCAATTAAGAAAGCATCGCTTTGTTGAACAGTTGGGTGAATTTGAATTTCTTTCATATCCACTAACGCACCGCCAACTTTTTGAATCATTTGGATACCGTCACCTGTTGTGCCTTCTTGGTTCGTTGTAACATAGTTTTTCAATTCTGGTTTGTATTGTGTAATTAATTTTTCGTTGGCACCGAAACCACCTGTTGTGACAACGACTGCTTTTGCTTTAACTGTTTTTTCTTTATCATCTTTCATTTTCACTTTTACGCCATCGATTTGACCGTTTTCTTCAACTAAGTCTGTCACGTCAGCATCAACAAACAATGGAATTTTTTCTTCGCGAACGTTACGTACTAAACCGTCAACTAGATAGCTCCCAATTGCTGATCCGTCAGCAGGTCGGTGTGTGCGTTTTTCGCTCATTCCACCTGTAATCGTTAAATTGCTCAATGTAATTCCTTTTGTATCTAACCAATCAATTGCTTCAGCTGAATGACCAACAAAATAACGTAGTAATTCTTGATCGTTGGTTCCTTTACCACCTTTTAGTGTTTCTTCAAAGAATTTATCGTTGCTATCTTTAATGCCTTCTTTTTCTTGGAATTTTGTTTGTGAAGCATTCATTCCTGAAGACGATTTAATTGTATTCCCACCTGCAACAGGCATTTTTTCTAAAATAACTGGATTCATGCCAGCTTCTTTGGCTTGTAATGCAGCGGTCATCCCCGCACCACCTGAACCAACAATAACAACATCATAACTGTCTTTTAGTTCACTTGGATCTGTATAACCATTAGCAGAGGCACCAGATGTTGCTTCTGTTTTTTCAGAAGATGCTTTTGTTTTACCAGCGGCTTTTTCTTGATCGCTTGTACAACCTGTTGCTGCACCTAATAATAACCCTAGGGAAAGAACTCCCATTAACACTTTTTTCATTGTTTTCCCACCTTATAAACTATTGATTTCTACCAACACAATTTTTTATTTTTCATTTGAATAAAAATAACAGTTTGTTACATAAAGTGAACACATTCACATATCAACCGAAATAAAAAAGCTACCACTACTTTTTAAAGTTGTATCGTTAGACAAACTGACCAATTATTAATAAGTTGTTTGGGGAACAACCTATTTTTCTATTCTTTCATAAAATATCATGTTCTCGCTTGTTTGTGGATGTTTTCCAATTATTTCTAACGAATTTCTTATTTTTATTTGTCATTTCAAGGATTTTCTGGCAGAATTATTCGTTTGAGGCGAAAAGTTTTGGTATACTTAGTTTAATTAGAATTGGGAGGTTATCTAGTGAACCATACACGTTTGCTGTGGCTGGCACAGCGAAAAAGCGATCGATTTATTCGCAAAAATTTTTCATCTATTCAAATCATCGTCGCTTATTACATATTAATGACGGTTATTTCTTATTTATTGTTTTGCCTCCCTATTTTCAGAGAACCTGACTCGCATGTTCCTTTTATTGATTTATTTTTCTTAGCAATCAGTACAGTCAGTGTTACTGGACTCACCACAGTCGATATTAATTCGGTTTTTAATGATCGTGGGATTGTCTTATTGGAGGTTCTTTTCCAAGTTGGTGGCTTAGGGATTATGATGATTTCAACGGTCTTTTTTATTTTATCAAAACGGCGCATCACATTAAAGCAACGTCAGTTAATTATGACTGACATGAATCAGCCACGACTGAGCGGAATTGTTCGACTGATCCGCACCACTTTTTTGATTTTAATTTGGTTCCAAGTAATCTTCGGCTCGCTCTTTTCGCTTTATTTTTATATAAGTGGTTATTATACAAACTGGCGAGATGCGATATTTTATGGATTTTATCAAGCTATTTCTGCAGTGACTAATTCAGGCTTTGATATTTCAGGTGATTCAATTATTCCTTTTGCTCATGATTATCTCTTTTTACTGGCAATTATGTTCTTAATTTTTATCGGCGGAATTGGATTTCCCGTTTTACTGGAAATTCATGAGTGGTTACATTTTAAGAAAAAGAACTTTCGTAAGAAGAAACGAGGCTTGCCTTTCCGCTTCTCATTGTTTAGTAAAATTGCTTTGCTAGCGTTTATTGTTCTGTTTATTGGTGGGACTATTTTGATTTACTTATTAGAAAAAGATCACCTATTTTTGACAATGAATGAAAGTGGCCGTTGGGTAAGTTCGATGTTTTATTCGATGACTACACGAAACGCTGGCCTCCAAATTAATGATTTAGGGGACTTCCAAATTACAACATTGATTATTTTCTCTGTGTTAATGTTTATTGGTTGTAGTCCTAGCTCTGTTGGTGGTGGTGTTCGAACAACGACTGTTGCGATTATTGGCTTGTATTTGTTAGCCTTTTTAAAAAGTGAAGATGATATTAGCGTCTTTAGCCGTAAAATAGATGACGATGATGTCAAAAAATCGATTGTCGTCTTCATGTTATCTTTGATTATGTGCTTTTTCGCTGTCGTCTTTTTGTCAGCAACTGAAAATCTGCCCTTGATTTCAATCATTGTGGAAGTCGCTTCTGCCTTTGGGACAACCGGTCTTTCTTTGGGCATTACAGACGATTTAACAACAGTAGGTAAATTAATGATTGCCTTATTAATGTTTATTGGACGTATTGGTATGCTTTATACCTTAATGATTTTTGTACCAAAAGAAACACGTGACTTAGGCTACGAATACCCTTCAGAAAAAATTATTATTGGATAAAAAAACAAAGCCTCTCAAGGAAGAGGCTTTGTTTTTTTATTTTTTCATATGTGTGGCTAGTTTGTTATAACTTTCAGAGCGTTCAATTGCATCTTCTTTAGTTTTATCAAGTAAATGTTCGACTACTTCTTGATTCTCTTTAATTGTATGCAACGCAGAGTAACGTGTTTGTTTTTCAAGGAAATCACGCATTTTGTCAAAATCTGTTTTCTTGTAGTCAATGACCATCGGATCTTTGCCTTTCTTAACTAACTCTGGATTATAGCGATAAAGTGGCCAATAGCCAGATTCAACGGCTTCTTTGGCTTGATCTAACGTCCGAACCATTCCACCTTTGACCCCGTGATTAATACATGGGGTATAACCAATGATAATTGATGGGCCTAGGTACCGCTCCGCTTCGTCAATTGCTTTAATCGTTTGCATTGAGTTTGCGCCTAAAGCCACTTGTGCAACATAGACATTCCCATAAGTGATTGCCATCATCCCTAAATCTTTTTTAGAGGTATGTTTCCCACCCGCTGAGAATTTGGCAATGGCTGAAGCTGGTGTAGCTTTAGATGTTTGTCCGCCTGTATTGGCATACACTTCGTTATCCATAACAAAAATATTAACATCTTCCCCACTAGCAAGAACATGATCAATGCCGCTAAACCCGATATCATAGGCCCAGCCATCGCCGCCGACAATCCATTGACTCGTTTTCACTAGTAAATCTTTTTGTTCGTAAATTTTTGTTAAAAGTGGATCTTCATCGGCTTCTTCACTTAATGCTGCCGCTAGTTTGGTGGCTCGCTGTTGTGTTCCTTCTCCTTCAGCCATGTGTTCCAACCAATCATTTAACAAGGCTTGAAGTGAATCTGATCCGACGTTTTTAGCAAGACTTTCTTCAACCAGACTAGCTAAATGTTGACGTTTCGTTCGATTGGCAATATACATACCATAACCATATTCCGCATTATCTTCAAACAGCGAATTACTCCAAGCTGGTCCTTGGCCACATTCGTTCGTTGTATAAGGCGTCACCGGTGACGAACCACCCCAAATTGATGAACAGCCTGTTGCGTTAGCAATCATCATTCGATCACCAAATAGTTGCGTCAACAACTTAATATAAGGTGTTTCGCCACAGCCTTCACAAGCACCTGAAAATTCCATCAATGGCTGGTTAAATTGGGAACCTTTAACAGAAAGTTTTTTGACTGGGTTGGCTTTTTGTTTAAGAGTCATCGCAAAGGCCCAATTCATCGCTTGCTCTTTCTGAGTTTCATAAGGTTTCATTAAAATCGCCTTGTCTTTCACGGGACATGCCTGAACACAAAGACCACAACCTGTACAGTCTTCTAAAGAAACTTGGATACGATACATCAACCCATCTGTGCCACGCATTTCGCGCATGGCAAAACCTGCAGGTGCTTCTTTCAGTTCTTCTTCATCCGCTAAAAACGGTCGAATAGCCGCATGTGGACAAACAAAGGCACATTCATTACACATCGTACACTTATCCATTTGCCACTCAGGCACTTCTAACGCAATGCCACGTTTTTCATAAGCCGCAGTGCCCATAGGAATGGCACCGCCCTTCATTCCGTTTTCAATCAAATCTGAAACGGTCAGCTGATCCCCTTCTTGACGATTGATTGGTTCTAAAATATTTGTCACAAAAGCTGGAGCTTCCGACTCTTGATTTTCTGGTTCTAAAACAATGGTTGCCCAATCTTCTGGAACTACGATTTCTTGCAGCGATTCAAAAGTAGCATCAATCGCTTGGTAATTTTTTTCAACAATTTCCATTGATTTTTTTCCATAAGTCTTTTTCACTTCTTCTTTAAGTAACGGTAAATATTGCTCTTTCGTTAAAATATCTGTTACTTCAAAAAAGGCAGTAGACATCACTGTATTGATCCGACGGCCTAAGACTACTTTGCGAGCTAACTCAACCGCATTGATAATATAAAATTTGATTTGGTGCTCCCCAATATATTTTTTTAACTTAGCCGGTAATAAACGATGAACCTTTTCTTGATCCCAAATAGTATTCAGTAAAAACGTTCCGCCATCTTTTAAACCTTTTAACAGGTCGTATTTATGCAAATAGGAAGCATTATGACAAGCGATGAAATCTGCTTGTTCAATTAAATACGTGGAAGTAATTGGCTCTTTACCAAAACGCAGATGCGAAACGGTTAAACCGCCTGATTTTTTAGAATCATAACTAAAGTAAGCTTGTGCATAAAGGTCGGTATGATCTCCGATAATTTTAATCGCTTGCTTGTTTGCTCCCACAGTTCCGTCAGAACCAAAGCCCCAAAATTTTGCTTGGAAGGTAGTATCTGGCGTTAAATCTAAAGTAGGTTCTTCTGGCAATGATTGATAGGTTACATCATCAACGATCCCTACCGTAAAGCGTTGTTTTAATTCTTTAAATGGCAATAACAAATGGTCATAGATCGCTTTAATTTGATTAGGCGCTACGTCTTTAGAACCTAACCCATAACGTCCACCAATCACAATTGGACGATTTTCATGTTGATAGAGAGCGCTTTGAACATCTAGCAATAACGGTTCCCCTTCGGCTCCTGATTCTTTTGTTCGATCTAAAACCGCAACCTTTTCTACTGTAGCTGGTAATTTTTCAAGAAGGTTTTCGGTAGGAAATGGACGATATAAATGAATATTGATAAAACCAACTTTGCGTCCTTGTTGATTGAGATAATCGACTGTTTGTTTGATTACTGGTGAAGCCGACCCCATTGAAATAATGACTTCTGTTGCATCTTCAACCCCATAATAATCGGTTAAATCATACGTTGTTCCACGAAGATTGTTAATTTTTTTCATGTATTTTTGAACAATTTTTGGCATTTCTTCGTAATTTTTATTGACTGTTTCTCTTTGTTGAAAATGAATGTCAGGATTTTGAGCGGTCCCTGAAACAGTGGGATGATTAGGATTCATGCCTCCCATTCTAAAACGAGTTACAGCTTCCTGATTCACCATTTCTTTCAGGTCATCATAATCAATCACTTCGATTTTTTGTAGTTCATGGCTCGTTCTAAAACCATCAAAAAAGTTTACAAAAGGTAAACTACCTTCTAAGCTAGCTAAATGAGCAACTGCCGACAAATCCATTACTTCTTGGACACTCGATTCTGCTAACATACAAAAACCTGTTTGGCGGGTAGCCATCACATCGCCATGGTCACCAAAAATACTCAATGCACTTGTCGTTACTGCCCGAGCCGCCACGTGGAACACAGAAGGTAGCAATTCTCCTGCGATTTTATACATATTGGGAATCATCAACAGTAAACCTTGTGAAGCAGTATAAGTAGTGGTTAACGCACCTGTTTTTAACGAACCATGAACTACTCCCGCTGCCCCAGCTTCTGATTGCATTTCAATAACTTGAACTTTTTGACCATAAATATTTTTTAAACCACTTTCCGCCCATTCATCTACCAACTCAGCCATTGTTGAACTTGGTGTGATAGGATAAATAGCGGCAACTTCTGTAAACGCATATGAAATATAAGCCGCTGCGGTGTTTCCATCCATTGTTTTTTTCATTTTTTCACCTTTTATCTTTCCTAAACATTGCTTGTGACTGTTGTTTTTTGTGTTTTGACATACTGATCAATTGCATTAGCTGCGATTTTCCCAGCGCCCATCGCTAAAATAACGGTGGCAGCACCTGTGACTATATCGCCCCCGGCAAAAACGCCAGGTATTGAGGTTGCTCCTGTTTTAGGATCAGCTTGAATGTAACCCCATTGGTTTAGTTCTATTTCTGGATATGTTGATAACAAAACTCGATTTGCCCCTTGGCCAATTGCCTCGATTACTGCATCAGCAGGAATGGTAAACGTGCTGTCTGGAACCGGTTCTGGCCGTCGTCTTCCAGACACATCTGGTTCACCTAAAACCATTTTGATACATTCAACACCGGCTAGATTTCCTTGTTGGTCATCTAAATAAGCAATTGGATTCGTTAACCAATAATAGTTAATTCCTTCTTCAAGGGAATGGTGGTATTCTTCAATTCTTGCTGGTAATTCTTCTAACGAACGACGATACACAATGTTCACATTTTCAGCGCCTAATCGTTTGGCTGAACGAGCGGCATCCATTGCAACATTCCCGCCGCCAATCACAACAACATTTTTAGCACGTTTAATCGGTGTATCATATTCTGGAAACTCATAGCTATGCATTAAATTGATTCGTGTTAAAAATTCACTAGAAGAATAAACCCCATTTAAACTAGTTCCTGGGATTCCCATAAAATTTGGTGCCCCTGCACCAACCGATAGATAACAGGCATCAAACTCTGACATTATTTCTTCCATCGTAATCGTTTTACCTACTACCACATTGGTTTCTATTGTTACACCTAAGGCTTCAATACTCGCAATTTCTTGTTTAACAATTTTTTTCGGTAATCGAAATTCAGGTATGCCATAGGTTAATACGCCACCAGCTTCATGAAGCGCTTCAAAAATAATTACTTCGTAGCCGAGCTTTGCCAAATCCCCCGCAACTGTTAACCCAGAAGGACCAGAACCGACCACTGCGATTTTCCCTTTTGTTGGTTCCGCTGTTTTTTTTGGAAACATGTGATTTTCTAATGCCCAATCGGCAACTAAACGTTCTAATTTGCCAATTGCCACTGGTTCAAAGTTTTTGGCTTTCCCTAATTTACAAACTTGTTCACATTGTTTCTCTTGCGGACAAACGCGTCCACAAATAGCAGGTAAATTCGTATATTTACTTAAAATATTGGCTGCTTGTTCCATGTTTCCTTCACGAATAGCTAAAATAAATCCAGGAATATCAATCATCACGGGGCATTTAGCAATACAAGGTGCATTTTTACATTGTAAACAGCGAATCGCTTCTTCTTGCCCTTCTGCTAATGTATAGCCTAAGCAAACCTCTTCAAAATTATTCTTTCTGATAGTAGGTGCTTGTTCCGCAATCGGTGTTTTTATACGACTTTTTCTAGCCATTTTTCTCCACCTGCTCTTTCAAACGATCTGTAAAGCAAACTGCTTCTTCTTCCTGATATTGCTTCATTCGATTAATGAATTCATCCCAATTTACTTCATTGCCTTTAAACTCAGGTCCATCAACACAGGCAAATTTCATGGTGCCATCAACAGTGACCCGACAACCGCCACACATGCCTGTTCCGTCAATCATAATAGGATTCAAGGAAACATAAATTGGTAATTGATGTTTTTCAGCTGTCAAGGTACAAAATTTCATCATGATGCTGGGCCCAATCGCCCAACTGCACGCTACAGATTCACGTGCAATAACTTCTTCCATCGCTTCTGTTACTAAACCCTTTTTACCTAATGAACCATCATCCGTTGTAATGATTAGCTCATCTGAATAACGACGGCATTCTTCTTGTAACAGAACTAACTCAGCTGTTCGTGCTCCCAAAATCGTAATCACTCGGTTGCCTGCTTCTTTTAAAGCCTTGATAATTGGATAAATAGCCGCGATACCAACCCCGCCACCGACAACCATCACCGTTCCATATTGCTTCACTTCTGTGGGCATACCTAAAGGTCCAGTGACATCTAACAAAGAGTCGGAAGTTTTAAGTTGGGAAAGTGCAGCTGTTGTCTTACCGATTACTTGGAAAATAATTCGAATACTGCCTGCTTGTGGATTTGTCTCCGCAATCGTTAAGGGAATCCGTTCTCCCTTTTCGTCAATTCTTAAAATAACAAACTGTCCAGCCTGAGCATGTGTCGCTATTCTTGGCGCTTCCAGCCAAAAGTCAAATGTATTACTAGATAATTGAGTCGACTGAAGAATATTAAACATTGAAATACCTACCTTCATCATTCCTTTTCATTCTGACTCCTACTTTCTTAAACCTTTAGGCAACGCTATCAGATAAAGTTGTGGCAACACTTTTAACAAATGTTTTTAGCATTTCGATGTCTTCTTCTTCTGCATTGTTTTCAATTTCAACTGTTTCAGCTACTTTTTTAGCACCAGCTTTTTCAAAAGCTCCTACAAAATCATGCGCTGATTTACAGAAAAATTCACCATATTCACGATCACCGGAACCAACAACGCCAAATGGCTTACCTGTTAAATCCTTTTCAGTTAATTCATCAAAGAAATCTTCAAATTCAAAAGGCAGTTCCCCATCACCATAAGTATACGTTGCGATAATACAAGCATCTGCATCATCAAAGAAGTCTACATCAACTTCTGAACACTCTTCACGTTCTACTTCAACTCCAGCTTCTTGAAACTGTTCTTCCAAAATCTCGGAAATTTCTTCTGTGTTTCCAGTCATACTTGCATAAACAATTTTTACTAGTGCCATCTTCATTCATTTCCTTTCTTTTTCCTAAATATTTCAATGCATTCAAATGCAATTGTAACCCCTTACATTAATTCCTAAAAAAATAACTTTTACAAATGATTTTATTCACAAACTAATCTAAATAAGTATGTACTCTTCCCCTTTCGAGATAGAGTATTTTTTACTACGTCTTTACTATACCACATTCCAAACCTTTTTAACAATATTTTTAAGGTAAAAAAAATATTATTTAGGTTCTTTTTTATAAAACGTTTTTCCTTCTTCCAATCATAAAAATTGCTTCTAAAACCGCTCCCCCTAATGCACGAGCTTTGTCGGAGATCGTCAAGCAATCGACTTTCTCAACTGGTCGAGGATCTACATCTGCACACTTCAACCCTTGATAACAGGTTACCTTTTCTGAAATCAATCCTCTCAAAGTCCCTGTCAGAGGCGAATAAACTGGAACCTGATCGATTAAAAATAATGCTTCCCCTTTCAACACGAGATCCCCTATGTTTTTAAGGTGGGTAACTTGTCCTGAAGCCGGGGCATGGACAACTCGTTCCGCACTTTTTCCGCCAATTTCACCTGGAATACCTGTATTAGGTAAAGCTGTTCCTTCAAAGTATAAACGTCCCAACCTATGTCCACGCATTGTCTCAATCACAACATCGACATCTTGCGGTGCTGAAAAGCCTGGTCCTAAAGCAATCGTAATCGGTGCCATTCCTCGATGCGTACCTAAATTTTTCTTAGCCAAAATCGCATCGATAACAATCAGTGGTTTCAATTGTTGAATAGCACTTGCTGTTTGATCGACAAAAACAGGCAGCTTATTTTGCTGCCAACATTTCGCGCAATCCTTTAATGAAGTAATTCGAACAGCAACCAAATCTTCCACTCTTTGTTCTTTCTGAAAAATAGAATCACAAACTGAAACAGTCCGCCGAATGGCCAGAGGACATTCTGTTTCTAATACTAGTATTTTAAAGCCAACGTGCCATAATTTTTGGATAACGCCTGTCGCTAGATCGCCCCCTCCGCGAACAATCACTAATTTTTCTTGGATGTTTTGACTGATTTCTCCCATAAAATAAGTCCTTTCTCTAATTCCATATTGCAAGCAATAATCTTGTCTAATTTTTCAAAACAGCTTTTGGGTAATTGAAGACAGACATTCATCGCTTGAACAAACTCTCTTCGCGTATGGGTTTGATTTAAACACAAAATTCGTTTGCCTTGGCTCTCTTTAAACAATCCTTTTGGATGAGCAATCAGTTGAGCTAACAATGTTTCTGTGATTGGTTCTTGTTGTTGCGCATCGGTTAATTCCAAAAAAAGCGGCAACCGATGAATGGTCGTTTCATCTATCTTTTGACCAATAACAGAAATCGGAAGCACACCAATTGTGGTGGTTGTTTCTTTTAATATCACGGGTTCATAAGAGGACCAGCCTTTCAAAGGTCGTTGCTTGGATCCATCCGCTTCTAAAAAAACTTTCGTGAAGTACTGAAACAATGTTTGAAGCGAAGTCATTGCAGGCATTGTTAGTTTTGTTTGATTGTTGATAGCGGTTCCTGCTAAAGTGATTCCGCAGATATTCGGCGTTATTTTTTCAAAATGGTTTGTATAAAAATAATCATACAATTGACGTTGGGGAAACCCAATTTTTGTAGTTGTACTAACCAGAACAGCTTCCTTTCGATATGTTTTTGCTAGCGCCCACATTAAGCTTGTTTTCCCACCACTACCAACAATTGACACAATTTCCTTCCCTTGTAAATCAAAACACTTTTTTAAGGACTCCACAGTTGGTACCTCCTTTCCCCAAGGTCATTTTTCACAGAAAAAATAGAGGCTACGCGTACTTTTGCTTCTTCTAAAAAACATACACTGTGAGTTATTTCCGCTTCATTAATGAGTAAACCGATCCCACAGCCATCCGTCAATGATGGTGGCAAAGTAAAGACGCGAACAGCCACCTTTCTTGTCAACAGTACTTGTTCTGCCTGAACAGCATAATGTGTATTCGGAAAGGTTAGCAAATACTCCATCTTTTCACCTTCTTTTTTTGTTAAAGCGTAATTACTTTAGCCGCTTGATTCATTGTTTCAACAATTTCGTACATATTAGTAATAGAGCCGATAGCTAAGGTGTCTGTTAAATGATAAAAATCTAAACAGGCCCCACACGTTTGAATCGTGGTTCCCTTCTCCGCTAATTGTTGCAAATCAGCTAAGGTATTCGCTGCTTGATTCGTTAAAAACGCCCCTCGATTAAAGAATAATAGCTGTGTAGGAACAGTTTCTGCTTCTGATAATGATTGAAGATAACTTTTCATTAACAGTCGTCCTAGCTGCTCGTCTCCAGTACCTAATTGATCGGAGCCAATCGTAATTACTAAATCTGTTGCTGACTGACTTGTTTGTTGCGTCGCTTCTTCAGGTACCGTAATTTTGACAGAGAAAACCGTGGCTTCTATCTGCTTCGCAGTCAAAGTGGCCTGTTTTTTAGCAGCTAATTTTTTCAAATTTTCAACAGCTACTTCGTTATCGACTAAAACCTCGATAGTGCCTCCAGCTAAACCTAACTCCGCCAAAGCTTTTTTTGTTTCAATCACAGGTATTGGGCAAGGTTTCCCCAATGCATCTACTAATTTCATATTTGGCCCTTCTCTCTATAAAAGTACTACTGCTTGTTGTTCTTTTGGCAGAACCTCGCCAATAATTTTGGCAACAGGGTCCTCTTTTTGAATAGCTGCTAAACAGGCTGTCGCTTCATCAGCAGCGACACTAATTAACAGTCCGCCAGATGTTTGTGGATCAAACAAAAGTTCTTGCATTTCCATAGAAATTTTTGAATAATCGATTGTCGTTCCGATTGTTTGTCGGTTTCTTTGCCCAGCTGCAGTGACTAAACATTCTCCGGCGTAGGCCAACGCTCCTGTAATGGTTGGTAATGTTTCTGTATCAATCAGTAACGTTACCTGATTATCAGCCATTTCTTTTGCATGAATTAATAGACCAAACCCAGTCACGTCAGTACAAGCATGTACTGCGTAGGATCGAGCATTTGCAGCGGCATATTTATTTAAACGTTCCATCGAATCTTGTGCGATTTTTTGTTCCGTCTGCTTCGCCAATTGCCCCCGAACAGCCGCTTGAATAATTCCTACACCTAATGCTTTAGTTAAAATCAAGACATCCCCCACCTGTGGCGTATTATTATGCCACAAATTTTCTGGATGAACTTCTCCAGTTACCGCTAAGCCATACTTGGGTTCATGGTCATAAATCGAATGACCTCCCGCCAGTAAAGCGCCCGCTTCCTTTAATTTTAAGCTGCCACCCAAGAGCATTTGTTCCAACCATTCTTTTGACATCTTTTGTGGAAAACAAACAAGATTTAGCGCATAAAGGACTGTTCCGCCCATAGCATAGACATCACTTAAAGCATTAGCAACCGCAATTTTTCCAAATGATAACGGATCATTGACCATTGGTGAAAAAAAATCAACCGTTGAAATCAAAGCTTTTTCAGACGTTATTTGGTAAACCGCGGCGTCGTCGGCATGTTCAAACCCGACGAGTAGCCGCTCATTTGCCGGTGTTTCGGGTAAGTGTTGCAACAATTGGTTCAGTACACGGGATTCAATTTTTGCCCCGCAACCACCTGATGTACATTGTGATAAAAAATCCATGCTGTCCGCTCCTTCTCAAATTAGTAGTTCTTGTAAAGCGTGAATTGTCCAAGTAATTTCTTCAGGCGTTGTCTGCCAACCAAAGCTAAAACGTAAGGTGCCAGTTGCTAAAGTCCCAGCTGTTTCATGGGCTAATGGTGCACAATGCAAACCTGCGCGCGTCATAATGCCATATTGTTCTGCTAGTTGCTGTGCCACCACTGTTTCTTCCTGATTCCACAGTGTGATAGAAACAACAGGGACAGTTTGTGCCACGTCCTTGGTTCCTAAAATTGTGACAGGTAACCCTGATAAACCATTTAAAAAATTCTGCATTAAGGTTCGTTCGTGCTTTTGAATCGCTGCTAAACCAATTTTATTCAACTCTTTAACAGAACTATTTAAGCTTAGAATACCTAAACTGTTTAACGTACCAGCTTCAAATTTATCTGGTAAAAAAGAGGGTTGATCAAAGGAATTAGAATGGCTACCAGTGCCGCCCGTCATCAGTGGTTTGACCGCTTCAGCCCCTCGCTCACTAAAAGCTAACCCACCAATACCTGCTAATCCATATAAGCTTTTATGTCCAGTAAAGGCTAACACATCAATGGCCATCTGGGTCATTTTTATTGGTAAAAATCCCGCTGTTTGAGCCGCATCCAAAACAGTTAGTAATCCTTTCTGGTGGGCCCATTGAAAACATTCTTCAATGGGTAAAATGGTGCCTAAGACATTGGATGCGTGTGTCATCACCAAGGCTTTTGTATTCGTTCGCCAGGCTCGCTGAATATCTTCTATATCTAATAGGCCAGTTTTTTGACAAGCAACATACGTCACTGAAATGTCTCGTTCTTTCTCAAGCAAGTGAAGAGGTCTAGCTACTGCATGATGTTCTAACATAGTCGTAATCACATGGTCGCCAGGTTGTAAAATCCCCGCTAATGCAAGATTTAAGGAAGTTGTTGCGTTATTCGTAAACGTAATCTGAGCCGCACTGGGTGCCTGAAAAAAGTCTGCTAACAATTGACGTGTCTCTAAAAGAGGAAGCCCCTCTCTAAGCAAAGGGGCATTTCTTCCGTAATTCATGAACTGATTTTCTGCTAAATAGGCAGTCAAAGCCTCAATGGTTGCTGGAAATTTTTTATAGGAAGTCGCTGCATAATTTAAATAAACCAAGTCCTTCATACGATTTTCCTCTCTAACTATTGGTTTCTTGAATTAATTTTCTGTACTCTTCTGGCGTATCGATATCTTTCAAACGGCCAGGAGTCGCTATTCTCAGCATCTGAACTGCTTCTGGAAAGCGTTCATAAATCATGCGTCCGCCTTTTTCACCAGTCAATGCTAATAGTTCTTGTCGAAATAGATTACCGAATAATACTGGACTACTAGGACAGCCATCTTTTTGTAATGGCACTACAATTTTATTTCTCTGACATTTATCTAACACGGGTTGTAGCATTTTAGGTGTTAACAATGGTTGATCACTAGGTAAGTATAAATAGCCAGCTCCCCGAGCTTGTTCGGTTCCTAAACGAATACTGCTACTTTGTCCTTCTTGCCATTGATGATTGAGAATCAACTGAATGTTCTTAGGTAAAGGAAACGCTGGCTGATTCTCAGGCGAAACAACTAAAATCCGTTCTAATACGTCTAATTGATTCACTAAGGTTAACGTGTGCTCTAAAAATGTTTTTCCTTGATATTTTAAGAACAATTTATTTTGGCCCATCCGTTGTGAATTGCCCGATGCTAGAATAATGACACTAACGAGTGACATGAGTTGTCTCCTTTTATCTTTTTTTCTTTTGATAAGGGGTATTTTCTAAAGGCAGACTTGGTCGGAGCTGACCATCCAAGGCAAAATATGCGCCTGCTAAAGCTGGTGCGGTAGGGATCGTTGCTAACTCACCTACGCCTTTAATTCCATAGGCTAAACCTTCGTGAAGATTGTCAGCATGAACCAAAATTGTTTCGATTGGTGGTACTTGAGCGGCATTCACTAATCCTAGCGTTGCATATTTTGCTTTAACATAACCTTCTTCTAAGGCAAATTTTTCAGTTAAAGCATACCCCATGCCCATTGCAATCCCACCTTCAATTTGACCTTCAGCAGCTCGTGGATTCACCACTTGCCCCATATCATACGCAGCCACAAATTTAGCTACTTTTCCTTTGTCATCTAGAATAGCTACTTCAGCAGCATAACCATAACCAGCATGACTAACTGGACTTTTTTTATCATTAATTAACGGATCCGTTTTCGCTGAATATTCCCCATAAAATTCATCACCTTCCAAATCACTTAAAGCACGTCCCATATCAAGTTCATACCGTAATTGCATTGCCGCTCTTCTAGTTGCTTCTCCTGTGAAGAGTGACTGCCTCGAAGCCGTTGTCGTTCCTGAATTCGGTGTTCTTCTCGTATCAGGGGCTTCCGCAACAATCATTTCTGGTGGTAAATTTAATGTTTCACAGGCAATTTGCGTCGTAACGGTTGCCATTCCTTGACCGATACAAGCAGCACTTGTGCGGACATGTATTTTTCCTTCTTCAACAGAAATAATACAACGCCCTGTATCAGGTAGCCCCACACCCACGCCACTATTTTTAAAGAAACTAGAAATTCCAGCAACTTCCGCTTGTTCATAGACGTCTTTAACCGCTAACAAGGCTTCTTTTAACGCCGCATTTTTCGAGACCAATTGTCCATTCGGTAAAGTATCTCCTGGGGCGACGGCATTTTTAAAGCGTATTTCCCATGGTGATAGTCCGACTTTTTCTGCTAACAAGTTTAAATTACTTTCAATTGCAAAAGCCGTTTGGCAAACACCAAATCCACGAAATGCACCTGCTGGCGGATTATTAGTATATACAGCAAACCCTTCCACATCAATCGTTTGATACTTGTAGGGACCTGCCGCATGTGTACAAGCCCGTTGCAATACTGGTCCTCCTAAAGAAGCATAGGCCCCAGTATCCGCATAAATCACTGCTTTCATTGCAGTTAAATTGCCTTCTTCATCACAGCCGGTCGTAAAGTCCATTTCCATGCCATGGCGTTTGGGATGAACCATCAAACTTTCTTCACGGCTTAGCAGTACTTTTACTGGTTTCTTCAATAACCAAGCGGCTAAGGATGCATGATGCTGAACACTCATGTCTTCTTTCCCACCAAAACCACCACCAACAAGTTTTGATTGAACATGAATTTTTTCCTTGTCTAGTCCTAACATCCGAGCCACTTCCCGTTGTTCATCATAGATACTTTGACCCGCACTAAAGAGTAAAATGCCCTCACCTTCAGGCTGTGCAATCGCACACTCGGGTTCCATGAAGGCATGTTCGTTAATTGGTACGGAATAATGTTCTGTCACTACAAACGCAGAATTTGCTAATACTTCATCTGCGTTGCCACGTACCAAGTGTTCATGAGACAAGATATTGCCCTTTTCATGAATAGCTGGTGCACCTTCTGCTAAAGCAGCTTCACAAGAAGTAAGCGGTATCATTTCTTCGTAATCAACTTCCACTAAATTTTTTATCTCTGGTAAGGTTTCTTTTCTTTTTGAAACAACGAGTGCTACTGCATCCCCAACATACCGTGTTATTTCTCCTACTGGAATCATTACATCCCAATCGGAAATAAATTCTAAATGACCAATTTTATTATTTCCTGGAACGTCTTTAGCTGTGAACACAGCCACACAGTCAGGATGCGCCAATGCTTGGGTACTATCGATTGATAGAACTTTTGCGCGAGGATAGGCACTCCGCAAAGCAGATGCATGAAGCATTCCTTCTATGTCAATGTCATCTACATAAATCCCTGTTCCTAAGGTTTTCTCCACTGCATCGACCCGTTGGAAGTCTTCCCCTAATTTACCATTTGAATGTTCTTCTGGAATGCTCGTTTCTTCACAAAACATTTTAGCAGCTAACTGAATGGCTTCTATTATTTTCACATATCCTGTACAACGACAAATGTTTCCTCGTATAGCTTTCTGAATGTCTTCTTTTGTGGGTTCGGGTTTCTTGTTCAATAATCCTTGTGCCGAAATAACCATCCCAGGGATGCAATACCCGCACTGAACTGCACCCGTTTTTGCAAACGCATAAGCATAGACATCTTTTTGCCGTTGGCTTAAACCTTCGATTGTCGTGACTTCTTTGCCAGCTAATTTTTCTAGAGTAAACAAACATGCTTTGGAAGCCTTTCCATTTACTAACACCGTACATGCACCGCAAGAGCCTTGGTTACAGCCATCTTTTGTTCCAGTTAGGCCCAGATCCTCCCGCAAAAAGTCCATTAATTTTTTGTTTGTTTCACAGGTTTCACTTTGACCATTTACAATAATTGAATACATTTCTTGCACCTCGATTTCTGATATAGTTTAGTGTTCAATCACCTAGATTATACCACAAATCTTCGTTCTAAAAATTATTTTTTAGTAAAAAAACTTTTTTATTTAACTTAAAGGTCCTCATTATTGATAGCGCTGTTGAATTAATTCTCCCGCGATGCTAATCGCTAACTCTTCTGGTGTTTCGGCTGCAATATCTAAGCCAATTGGCATGAAAATTCTTTCAATTTCAGTCATTGTATAACCGACCTCTTTTAACCGTCGAACTTGTGAAGCAACTTTGTGTTTGCTCCCCATCACACCAATATATTTGGCTGGTGTTTCCAATAACTGTTTGGCAACGATGAAATCAAAATTGTGTCCTCTGGTAATTACTATACCATAATCGTCCGCCGTTATTTCAATAAACGCAGCTAAATTTTCTAAAGGAATAACCCGTAGTTCCTCAGCTTGTGGAAAAGCTTGTGCCGTCAAAAATTCTGGACGATCGTCCACTACAACGCAATAAAACGATAAATAGTTTAAAATAGGTACCAATGCGCGTGCGACATGTCCACTTCCAAAAATATATACTTTCCCTACTTGGAGGATTGCTTCTGTTAAAAAAGTTGTTTCCTCTTTTTGCACACAATGGATACCTTTAGGTAGCAAACTTAATTCCCCCTCCCAAGAAGTGGAACCAATCAATTCGCCTGTTTCACTATAAAAGGATACTTTTCCTAAATTGTTTTGATCTAGTTCAGTCATTAACCAACCTTGTTGATTATTTTGAAAATGCGTTTCTATGGACTCACACAACTCTTTTAAAAATGGCGTTTCCCATGAAAGATAATGGAAAAAAATCGTGACATTTCCGCCACAGACCATGCCTAAATCAGCAATATTATTCGGGGCTAAAATAAATTGACGTTGTGCATTTTCTTTCTCAAGAAGTAGCTTTTTTGCCACTTGTTCAGCCTGAAATTCAACCGCCCCACCACCAACAGTTCCGGCTATTCTACCTTCGGCGGAAACCAGCATTCTAGCCCCTTGACTTCGTGGTGTAGATCCTGAACTTGTACCAATCGTTAATAACATCGTGTCTTGCTTTTCCAATATTGCCTGTTTCAAACGCTGAAATACTTCTCTCATTTCAGTTCCTCCGATACTACATCCTGTTCTTTAAAGATTTCTTCAAAGCATGCCTCTACCTGTTGATACACTTTTTTCTCAAATAAAAGATATTGATCAATCAACTCTTTTCCTTGATCCGTAACAATTGACCCGCCACCATTACAACCACCAACACTTTTGATAATTAATGGAAAAGATAGCTCTTCTTCAGCTACCCGCACAATCCGCCATGCCTTATTATAAGACATTTTCATCTCTTTTGCCGCTAAGTTTAGTGACCCAGTTTGCTGAATTTTTTGTAAAACTTCGACAACGCCAGGACCAAAAAAGTTCCGATCTGTTTTTAATTTTAAGTTTAGGGAATACGTAAACATCTTCTCCTCCTTTATTCGTTCATTTTTTTATAGATAACGTAAGGGAAAAAGGATACGAAAGCTTACTCACTTTCGTATCAAAAAAAGCAATCTTCACTCAAGTGCTACACGCTTTTTTGGTTTTAAAATGACATTTAAAAGGACTGCTACCAAAGTGGTTAAGATAACTTCCGAATTACCGAAAATCGTTGTTACCCAAGTTGGAAAACCAGCTAAGCTTCCAGTAGACAATGTGACACCAATTCCAAATGCTAGAGCTGTTCCGACAACCCCAGTATTTCGAGGAGTCATTTCCTGCGAAGCAATCATCCGAATACCTGTCATAGAAATAGAAGCAAAAACTGAAATCGTTGCGCCACCAATTACCGCGTAAGGAATCGTAGTTAATAACGCAGCTACTTTCGGAACAAAACCAGCAATTAATAATATAACTGAAGCGAAAACCAGAACATACTTATTAATCACTTTTGTTACCGTAACCAGACCAACATTTTGTCCAAAAGTTGCCACTGGGATTGATCCAAATAAACTGCCAATAAAGTTAGTGAATCCACTTCCCATAATTCCGCCAGATAATTCTTCATCCGTTGCATCTCGATCCATTGCTCCAACCGTTGTTGCTGTAAATTGACCGATGGCTTGAACAGCATCAACAATAAACATCACCACAAGCGTAAAGATTGGTACCAGTTGAAAATCCAGTCCAAAATGAAACGGGGTAATTACCTGAACGATTTTAGCATTTTGAACTGGCTCAAAACTAACCATCCCTAAAGCTAAAGAAATCAAATAGCCAATAACCATTCCGTTTAAAATTGCTGATAACTTCAAAAATCCTTTTGCAAAATAATTGAAGTAAAAGACAATCGCAAAGGTTAATAATGCAACTAACCAATTCCGGGCTGAACCAAAATCAGCACTACCAGCTCCTCCTGCCATATACTTAATCGCAACAGGAAACAGGGATAGGCCAATACTTAAAATAACCGTTCCTGTTACTAAAGGCGGAAACAACACACGGATTTTTTTAATGAACAAACCAACAATAATAACAAGAATACTGCCAACTAATTGGGAACCAAAAATTGCTGCAATCCCAAAATCAGCTCCGATGGCCATCAAAATCGGTACATACGCAAAACTTGCCCCCATCATAACTGGTAACCGTGAACCCACTTTTCCAAAAATAGGGAAAAGTTGAATTAACGTTGCAACTGCTGAAAAAATCAATGATGTTTGAATCAAAATAGTCGTATCACTAGGACTTAATTGGCAAACTTTGGCAATCATGATTCCCGGTGTGACAATCCCTACTACTGCTGCGACAACGTGTTGCAATCCCATCGGAATTGCTTCAGAAATTGATAGTTTCGCATTATATTCAAATAATGCTTGCTCTTTTTTTTCATTCATAGGATCGTTTCCTTCTTCTTTTTATTCTAAAAGGATTGTTCCCCTTAATCAGTAAAGAATGCAATCCTTTTTCCCTCAGAAACATCTTAAAAATTATCCTTTGGCAGCAACTGCTTCAATTTCAAATAAACCATCTTTTGGCAACTTGGCTACTTCTACACAAGAACGTGCAGGCAAAACTTCTGAAAAGTAATTCCCATAGATTTCGTTAATTTTGCTAAAATCAGACATATGTTGTAAAAACACCGTTGTTTTCACAACATTATCATAGGTCATCTCGACCTCTTTTAAAATCGAACCTAAATTGATAAAAGCTTGTTTTGCTTGTTCTTCCACTGTAGCCTTCATTTCACCCGATTGCGGATCTAATCCTAGTTGTCCAGAAATGTACAACGTATTTCCCGCTAAGACAGAATGTGAATAAGGTCCTACAGCAGCTGGTGCCTGTGCAGAATTAATCATTTTGTTTGTCATCGTTTTCCTCCATTCTATGATTCTTTATTTTCAATTAAAGTCCCTGTTTTTCCAGATAATCCTTCTTTGGCTTTTTCTAATAACGTAATCAATGTTTTTCGACCTGGCTTAGATTCAGCAAACTTAATCGCTGCTTCAACTTTTGGTAACATTGAACCTGGAGCAAACTGACCTTCTTGCGCATATTGTTTCATTTTTTCTGTTGAAATATTCCCTAGGGCTTCTTGATTTTCTTTACCAAAATTAATACAAACTTTTTCAACTGCTGTTAAAATCACGAGCAGATCAGCATCTACTTGTTCAGCTAGTCGTTCACTACAAAAATCTTTGTCGATGACTGCATTTACACCTTTTAGTCGGTTCCCTTCTTGAATGACTGGGATGCCACCACCGCCGCCAGCAATGACTGTTTGGCCAGCATCAACCAATGTTTGAATCGTGAGAAGTTCGACAATATTTTTTGGTTTAGGAGAAGCGACGACTTGGCGATAACCACGGCCAGCATCTTCCATCACTTGTATATTTTTTTCTTTGACTAATTGTTCTGCTTCTTCTTTTGTCATGAAGCGGCCAATTGGTTTCGTTGGTTTTTTGAACGCCGGATCATTTTCATCCACGACCACTTGAGTGACTATGGTGGTGACGGCTTTACTTATATTTCGCTGACGCAACTCTTCTTGTAGCGCATTCTCTAAATCATAGCCAATGTAACTTTGACTCATGGCTACGCACATGGATAACGGAACAACTGGATATTGTGGATTATTAAAGGAAAATTCTTCCATAGCTAATTGAATCATCCCCACTTGAGGACCATTGCCATGAGATAAAATAACTTCATATCCTGCTTCAATCAAATCTGCAATCGCTTTGGAAGTCTGTTTTACGGCAGTCATCTGCTCCGTCAAATTATTTCCTAAAGCATTGCCACCTAAAGCTACTACGACGCGTTTGCCCATTGCTTCACCTCATTTTCTGTTTTATAAAAAGGACGATGCTTTTTCTTTTTCACAACGAGTTTTCGTATTAACTGTCTGTTGTCGTTGCATGAAGTCAACGCACATGACTAAGCGTTCTTGACTCGAGACAATCACACATTCATGAATAGACTTGGGAAGGTCTTATTTGTTCATGTTGAAGAGGCAACTTCTAATGATTCATTGTGTAAAGAAAAAGCATCTGTCTTCATGCCAAATTCATTATTTTACTTCTCTTGGTGTCGCTTTATCCGCTAAGTCTGTTAAAGTTTTTTGCGGATTTTTTACTTTACTTAAGAAAATCATAGCCGCAATAACATACGGTTTGTAGCTAGCTTCTTTGTAAAGTTCGACCCGATAACGATCGAAAACAGAAGCTTCCACTTCGCCTTCTTCACAACTTACGCCAGTAATATCAGCTGGTAGACAATGCATATACAAAGCTTTGCCGTCTTTCGTTGTTTTCATCAATTCTTCTGTACATTCCCAATCTTTGTGCTTTTTATTTTGAGAAAGTAATTCTTGTTCTAATTGATCAATTCCTGCTTGGTCACCATTGCCATATAATTCAGTTCGCTTTTCCATTGCCGCAAAAGGTGCCCAGCTTTTCGGATAAACAACATCCGCATCTTTGAATGCTTCTGCCATACTATTCGTTTTAGTAAAGTTCCCACCAAATTCTGCCGCATTTTTCTTCGCAACTTCTTCTACTTCTGGCATAATTTCATAACCTTCTGGATGTGCTAAGACGACATCCATTCCTAAACGGGTCATTAGACCAACAATTCCTTGAGGAACAGATAATGGTTTTCCATAAGATGGTGAATACGCCCAAGTCATGGCAACTTTTTTCCCTTTCAGGTTTTCAATACCACCAAATTCATGAATTAAATGCAACGCATCCGCCATTGCTTGCGTCGGATGGTCAATATCACATTGTAAATTCACTAACGTTGGGCGTTGTTCTAATACCCCATCTTTATATCCTTCTTGGACAGATTCTGATACTTCGTGCATGTAAGCATTGCCTTTACCAATGTACATGTCATCACGAATACCAATGATATCAGCCATAAAAGAAATCATGTTTGCTGTCTCACGAACAGTTTCTCCGTGAGAAATTTGACTTTTTCCTTCGTCTAAATCTTGAACTTCTAAGCCCAAAAGATTACACGCTGAAGCGAAACTAAAACGTGTTCTTGTAGAGTTGTCGCGGAATAAAGAAATCCCCAAGCCACTATCAAAGATTTTAGTTGAAATATTATTTTCTCTTAAATAGCGTAATGTATCGGCAACTGTGAAAACAGCTTCTAATTCATCTCTTGTTTTTTCCCAAGTTAGGAAAAAGTCATTTTCGTACATTTTTTCAAATTCTAATTTATCTAATTTCTCAATATATTCTTTAAACGTTTCCATTCCATCTGCTCCTTTTTTCTTGTCTAATAATCCTTTACTTAACCACAATAAACCGTTGGTAATGCCGCATAAACGGCTGCACAACGAACCAAATCATCTTTCCAAGTTTTTTCATTTGGTGCATGTGCTTGTGCTTCCGCCCCTGGCCCGAAACCAATACAAGGAATGCCATTACGTCCCATAATTGAAACGCCATTTGTTGAGAAGGTCCACTTATCTAACAATGGGCGTTCTTCACGCATTTCCACTGTTTCTACAGAGCCTTTCCGTGTTTCTCCATAGAGATTTTTATGCGTTTCCATCAAGGCTTTTGTTACATCATGATTTTCTGGAATGACCCACGTTGGGAAATAACATTCAATTTCATAAGTTAAATCAGTATAAGAAGGACGATCATAGTTGTACATTGAAACCGTCACATCATCTCCATATTTTTTAACAGCTGGTAAATTGCGAATTTCTTCTAAACAACTTTCCCAAGTTTCTCCAGCAGTCATTCGACGGTCTAGTGAAACGGTACAGCCATCCGCAACAGCACACCGACTTGGTGAAGAATGGAAAATTTGCGATACAGTCACCGTACCACGTCCTAAGAAACGGGCTTCTTGCCACTCTGGATTGTACTTAGGATCTAACATACGAACTAAACCACGAATCGCTGTGCTTTCTGTATCTCCATTGTTGTTTAAGGCACGAACATCTTGTAAGATATCCGCCATTTTGTAAATGGCATTATCTCCACGTTCTGGTGCTGAGCCATGACACGAAACGCCTTTGACATCAACTTTAATTTCCATGCGGCCTCGTTGACCACGATAAATCCCACCATCTGTTGGCTCTGTTGAAACAACAAATTCTGGACGGATACCGTCTTCTTTGATAATGTACTGCCAACATAAGCCGTCACAGTCTTCTTCTTGGACAGTAACTGTTACTAAAGCAGTATATTTTTCTGATAATAGACCTAAATCTTTCATGATTTTAGCGCCATAAATAGCCGAAACAATCCCGCCTTCTTGGTCAGACGTACCGCGACCACCGATCTCAGTTTCTGTTTCATAGCCATCGTAAGGATCAAATTTCCAGTTACTCATTTCACCAATTCCGACAGTATCCATGTGCCCATCAAAAGCAATTAATTTTTCACCAGACCCCATATAACCAAGTAAATTCCCTTGAGGATCAATGTCAATTTTATCGAAACCTAATTTTTCCATTTCGGCTTTTGCTCGCGCAATTTTATTGCCTTCTTCTGCACTTTCTCCTGGAATTTTGACAAGGTCTCTTAAAAATTTGACCATATCTTCTCTGTAACCTTCTGCTGCTGCATTTACTGCATTAAAATCCATTCCTTTTACCTCCATAAAATTTTTTTATAATTGTCTGGATCAGTGTCCCCTTCGGTAGAAAACATTAAAACGTTTGACGTCTCATCCAGTTGCAATGCCTCACGTAATTCTTGATAGTCGGGATCTTGCATCACTGTAGCTACTAAGCCCATTGCTACTGCCCCAGATTCGCCTGATACAACTTGCGGATCCCCTTTTAATGGCGCGCCCAACATACGCATTCCTTTTTCAGAAACCCAATCTGGTGCTGAAACAAAGAAGGATGTATGATTTTTTAGAATATCAAAAGAAATCGTATTAGGTTCTCCACATGCTAAGCCAGCCATAATTGTCTGTAAATCACCATCGACAAAGCGAATTTCTCCGTCTTTTTTAATTGCTGATTGATATAAACAGTCAGCCGCCTGTGCCTCAACTACGACCATAATCGGTGGGTTTTCTGGAAAAGCATTAGCAAAATAACCAATCACCGCCCCAGCTAAACTGCCGACACCAGCTTGAACAAAAACATGACTAGGTCGTTCAGAGCCAAATTTTCTTAATTGTTGAGAGGCTTCTAACGCCATCGTTCCGTATCCTTGCATAATCCAAGTCGGAATTTTTTCATATCCGTCCCAAGCGGTGTCTTGAACCATGACACCGTTTTCAGTTTCTTCGGCCATTTTATTAGCCATTCGCACACATTCATCGTAATTAACTTCTTCGATTGTGACGGTTGCGCCTTCTTTTTCAATATTTTCTTTTCTCGTCTGTGTTGAACCCTTCGGCATGAGTACAACTGATTTTTGGCCTAATTTATTCGCAGCCCAAGCGACTCCTCGTCCATGGTTGCCATCAGTTGCTGTAAAAAACGTAGCTTGTCCAAAAGCTGATCGTAATTGATCAGAAGTTAATTCATCATATGTTAGTTCCGAAACATCTTTCTTTAATTTTTCGGCAATATAGTTAGCCATGGCAAACGAACCACCTAAGACTTTAAAAGCATTTAAACCAAAGCGATAAGATTCATCTTTAACAAAGAAATCATTTAACCCCAGATACGCGGCCATATGATTCAATTCTGCTAATGGTGTTTCTGAATACTGTGGAAAACTTTTGTGAAAAGCCAAAGCTTTCTCAATTTTTTCTTTAGACATCAGAGGTAAGTACTTATCCTCCGTCTTCGGCATTTCATTTGCTGTCCATTTAATTTTTTCCAAAAATACTTCTCCTCCTTCTATTTTTAAGTTGCTTTACGAAAAACAAATTTTCCTTGATTTGCCAAGATGACTTGCCCAGCTTCAGCAACTTTTTGACCTCTTAAATAAACCATTCGAGCCTGTCCTTGTGTTTCAAATCCTTCATACGGCGTATAATCGACATTTTGTAACTGCGTTCTCGCAGCAATCACGCCGGTTGTTCTAGGATCCCAAACAACTAAATCGGCATCACTGCCTTCTTGCACCACACCTTTTTGTGGATACATCGAGAATTGTTTAGCAATATTTTCAGAAAGCAGAGCAACCATTTTTTCCAAGGTGATTCGGCCCTTCGCCACACCTTCCGTGTAAATTAATTCTGGTCTCGTTTCAACACCTGGCATCCCATTGGGAATTTTACTAAAATCATCTTTGCCAACTGTTTTTTGTCCGTGAAAATTAAAACTGCAGTGATCTGTCGATATTGTATTGATTGCCCCCTCTTTAATTCCTTGCCACAAAGCCTGTTGATCCTCTCGTTTGCGTAGTGGCGGTGAGCAGACATATTTTGCTGCTTCAAAATTAGGCGCATCATACAAGTGATCATCTAGTAAAAGATATTGAGGGCAAGTTTCTACATAGACTGATTGTCCTCTTTGACGAGCCCGTTCCACCGCTTCTAACGATCGTTTTGTGCTTAAATGCACAATATTAACCGGCAAATCAGCCATTTCCGCTATCATCAAATATCTTGCTACCGCTTCTGCTTCCACAGCCGCCGGTCTTGATAACGGATGATAGTGCGGGGCTAACTTTCCTTGAGAAACATATGATTGGATTAATTCATCTACTAAATCACCATTTTCACAATGAACGCCTAACATTCCATTAACTTTTTTTATTTCCTTCATCGCTTCAAAAATTTCCGCATCTGTGGTCCGTAAGTTATCATAAGCCATATACATTTTGAAGGAAGTAATACCTGCAGCAATCATTTCCTGAATTTCAGCAGCTATCGTTGGTTTCCATTCAATCATGGACATATGGTAAGTATAATCACATGAACTCTTGCCTTCAGCCAATTGATTCCAAGTAGCTAAACAGTCTTTCAATGAGCCGCCTTTATTAGGTGTAGCCATATCAATAACCGTAGTCGTACCTTTGGCCACCGCCGCTTGGCTGCCAGTAGTAAAGTTATCCGCCGTACTTAACGAACCTTTGCCATTATTTAATTCCAGATGCGTGTGCGCATCAATAAAGCCTGGTAATACATAACACCCCGTAACATCCTCAATCTGAGAATTTTCTACTGGTAAATTTGCCCCCATCTCTACAATTTGCTCGCCGTCAATTCGAATATCCAATTGACGACGATTATATGCAGATACGACGGTTCCACCTTTGAGCAGAATAGACATTTATTTATCCCCCAGTCGTAAATTTCCTTTTATGCTTGCATACAATAAGCATATTCTTCAATCATAGTTACCATTAATGCGATTAAATCTTCTGGTACATCTAATCCTTGATCCGTTAATTGAATTGTTGACACCGTTCCCCATAGACGCAGTAAACAAATTTTATCCACAGGATTTTGAACATAGAAACCTGAATTAGTACTGTCATAAAAATCAGCTTCACTGTTAAATAAGGTAAATTTGTCTTTGTAAGGGGCACTTGCATAAGGGCAAAATGTTTCACAGTTACCACATTCGTTACACATCCGATCAACATGGACAATTTGTGGTTTTCCTTCGACATACACAACAATATTTGCTCGGTTTGGACAGACATCCATACAAGATTCACAAATTGTGGAGCATTCTAAGCAACGACTAGCTTGACTACAAGACATCTCGTCTGTTACAAGGATACCTCGTTTGTTTCTAACAAATGCAACATCACTATTTAAATTATCTTTTTCATAGTGATGATTGTGGACAAGACAAATATTATTTGCCGCTTTTGTTGCATCAGCGATTGCTTCAACAATTGTGGCTGGTCCTAAATTAGCGTCACCAATGACATAGACGCCTGGTATATTTGTTTCCAATGTTTCTTGATTTGAAACGACTTTCCCATAGTTGTCTGTGTGAATGCCTAATGCTTGGTAAAATTCTGTATCTACTTTTTCACCAACAGCGGCAATCACTGTATCAGCAGGAATATCAATCATTTCTCCTGTACCAATTGGACGACGGCGTCCAGAAGCATCTCGTTCACCTAGGACCATTTTTTCACAAGTTAATTGTTGATTTTCATGTTTAATTGGCGAAAGTAATTCTAAAAAGTCAACGCCATCTTCTAAGGCTAAATAAAGTTCTTCTTCATCTGCTGACATATTGCGTTTATTCCGACGATAAACCACTGAGACTTTTTTAACACCAGGTAATGTTGTGGCTGCACGAGCACAGTCCATAGCTGTATTTCCGCCACCAACGACGACAATCTGTTCTCCATAAGGATTAATTGTTGGATTTTCTCGGTTTGCTTTTAAAAATTCTAACGAATTCAATGCTCGACCAGATTCTAAACGAAGGACCCCATGTTTCCATGCACCAATGGCATAAATAACATTCGTATAGCCTTGGTTTTTCAATTCTGCCAATGATGGCGCCTCTTGTCCTGTACGGAATTCGGCTCCCATAAATTCCGCTAACTGAACGTCTTTTTGAACAGATTCCATAGAAATTCGAAATTCTGGTACAATCTGGCTACAAACGCCCCCAATTGTCTCGGATTTTTCAAACACAGTAACAGGCATGCCTTCACGTGCTAATAAATACCCAGCAGAGATCCCTGCAGGGCCTCCACCCACAACAGCTGTTTTAGGTGCATTTTCTTTTGGCTGTGGCTTTTCTAGTGTCGTCAATAATTCATCATAAGCATGTTCAGCTGCTTCTAACTTCACTTCCCGAATATGAATAGATTCTTCATAAAATTGACGTGTACATTTAGTCATACAAGGATGTGCACAAATGGTTCCAGTAATAAAAGGCAATGGATTTTTATCGACAATTACTTGCAAGGCCTTTAAATAATTACCTTCACTTACATAACGAAGGTAAGCAGGAATATCCTGATTGATTGGACAACCACCGTCACTTCGACAAGGAGCGATATAACAATCTGTTAGTGGAACTGTTTTTCTTAGTTTGGTACTTTCTGGTAATTTAATTGATTTTTGGTAACGTGCTTGTGTTTTAGCTTTCTCAACAACTTGAGCTAATTTATCCAAGTTGACATGAACCATCTGAGGATATTCTGCTGCGCCCAATACATTAACAACTTGATTCATTCGTTGATAGCCACCAGGTTTCAACAGCGTCGTTGCCATAGTGATTGGCCAAATCCCAGCATCAAATATTTCTTTACTATTGAAAATATCTGCACCGCCAGAATAAGAAATTTGTAGTTTCCCATCAAATGCTTCTGATAATTTTTGTGCCAATGAAATACTAAGAGGAAATAGCGAACGTCCTGACATGTACATTTCATCACCAGGTAATTCATTTGCTGCAATCGTTACTGGGAAAGTGTTCGTAATTTTAACTCCGAAGCTTAGATTTTTACTATTAGCTAATAATTGCAGACGTTGTAACATCGGTACTGCTTCTTCAAATTGTAAATCTTCTTTAAAATGGTGATCGTCAAAAACCATATAATCAAACCCTAGCTCATCCATCGTTTGACGCGCATATTCATAACCTAACATGGTTGGATTACATTTAATAAAAGAATGGAGCCCTTTTTCACTTAATAAATAGGCCGCAATTCGTTCAATTTCGTCTGATGGACAACCGTGTAAAGTCGACAGCGTAATAGAATGACAGACTTTAGGACTAATTGCTTCGATATATAAGTCATCTACTTTTTTAAAATAAGATAGATATTTTTTGGCAGCTGCTTGGCATTCCGCCCAAATCGGCGTTCCTTCTGCGTTCTGCATTTCGTTAATATAACGATCAATTTTTGGTGATTGAATCCCTGCCAAATCATAGCCAACACTCATATTAAAAATGAAACCATTCGGGTCACCTAGCTCGAACTCTTTACTAAGTAACTTCAAAACGAACCATGCTTTGACGTATTCATCATAAGCTTGGGGAACGCGCAATTCTGTGGACCACTCAACGTTGTAACATTCATCTGCTGCTGCGATACATGGTTTACTCACAGGTAAATCTTCTCCATCCAGTATCTGGACTGTCTTAACTTCAAAAAAACGAGAACCTGTTAAATAGGCCGCAATAATATTTTGTGCTAATTGTGTATGAGGACCTGCTGCTGGACCACAAGGGGTTTCCATTTTTTCTCCAAATAACGAAATCGTTTTTGTAGGATCCGCATGATAAAATTTACGAATGCCAAAAATTGTGCCATCTTGTTGATACTCACTAAAAATCCAATTTAATAAAGCCTCAATTGAGATGGGATGCATAATATCACTCATTAACGTCACTCCTTTTATTTATAATGAAAGCTATTGATTTACTCGTTTCCAGAAAGATTGTGCTTGCGTTTGCGCATCATGCCAAACTTTCTCTTCATCAATTCCTTGAACTTCACGATTACGCATCCGAATTTCTCCATTAATCACCGTGTCAGTGACCATCCCACCATTCATGCCGAATAAAATGTGCATGTTATAATTCTCTTTTGTCATTGGTGTCGGGCCATGATAATCAACAATAATGACGTCTGCTGCTGCATTAGGTTCTAAAACGCCTAGCTTTGTTTTAAAATAGCGATTAGCCATTTGCGGATTATTATCAAACAGCATTGTGGGAATTTCTGCCCAAGCCGCATTTGGATCAGCTAAATGATGTTTGTGGATAACATTTCCTACCTTATAGGATTCCGTCACATCATTCGTATAACCATCTGTGCCAAGACCCATCAAAATACCATACTCATTAAACATGCGCATCGCAGGTGGGCAACCGACCGCATTCCCCATATTCGACTCTGGATTCGTGACCACCATTGTGTCTGTATCTCTTAGTAATTCCATCTCATGAGGTCCAATATGGATGCAATGGCCTGCCATTGTCTGTTTTCCTAAAATCCCTAAATCAAATAATCGGTTCACAATCGGCTTCCCATATTTTTTCAAAGAATCATGAACATCGGCTAAATCCTCTGCAATATGAATATGATAACCAATCCCATCTGGCGTATTGGCTGCACATAATTCTAAAGAAGCATCTGATAAAGTAAATGATGCATGCATACCCATCATCGCTTTTTGCATATCATCATTTCTTAAGGAACTGGCTTTAATAAAGGCGGCATTTTCTTGAACTGCTTCCCGCATTTTCTGCTCACCATCGCGATCAGAAACTTCATAACAAAGGCAGGTTCGAATCCCTAACTCGTCCGCTGCATTAGATAATTGGGTTAAACTCCCTGTAATTTCTCCGTAACTAGCATGATGATCAAAGACAGTTGTAACGCCGTTGCGAATACTATCTAAATAAGCAACCTTACCACTTTGATAAGTGTCTTCTAATGTCAAGGCACGATCAATTCGCCACCATTGATCTACCAAAATATCCATGAAATTTTTAGGATGATAATTCGTTAAACTTAACCCACGTGCAAAGGTACTATAAATATGATTGTGCATGTTAATAAAGCCTGGCATAATCACTCCACCTTTAGCATCAATAAATGTCGCTTCTGGATAAGCTTGTTTTAATTCTTCTGTCGTTCCGACTTGTTTCACAACTTGACCATCAATCGCCACACACCCATTTTCAAAAAAATGATTCTGCGCATCCCGAGTGATTAAACGCCCATTTCCAATTAATAACATGTATTCTCCTCCTATTTTCCAACCTATTCCCCACATGTAGCAAACGCTTACAAATCAATCGCTCAATCATTCACGAATATAGCTTGTCTAGCTTTTCTAATCTATATTTCCTACGAAAAGCATTTGAAGCGCTTGCATTTTTTTACTAACGAACTCATTAACTTGATTAAAGTATATCACCTTACCTTAAAAAAAACAATGCTACCTAAAAAATATTTTTTAGAATTTTGACAGCCGTTATCTTGTATTATTATTTTTATCATGCTATCATTATTTTTCAGAACAGGTAGTACGCGACATTAAAGGATTTAGCCCTGCCTATTCCATTTAAAAATATTATGTTAAATTTGACACAATCTTATAAAAACTGTTTGTGCCAGGCACATTAGAAAGGAGCTTATTTATGTTATCCGACGAAAAACTTACTTTTTTAACACAAATTGCTAAAGGTTTAGCTGGTCAATTTGGGGAAAACTGCGAAGTCGTTATCCACCAAATCAATGAAGACAATATTAACAACTCTATTGTTTCCATCGAAAATGGTCATGTCTCTTCTCGTCATCTGGGCGATGGACCTTCTCAAGTAGTCTTAGAAGCCTTAAAAAAAGACCCTAGTGAGTTGAATGATCATATTAACTATCTGACCCGCACCCATGATGGTCGTATTTTAAAATCTAGTACAATGTATTTTAAAGATGAGAATGGTCAACTCGATGGTATTTTTGCTATTAACTACGACATCACTACATTGATCGCTGCAGAGTCAAACTTAAAATCTTTGATTTCCACTGCAGAACCTGAAGAAGATAAAGACCCTGATTACATTCCTCAGGATGTTAATGAGTTGTTAGACGATTTAATTCATGAATCAGTCAAATTAGTTGGCAAGCCGGTTCCATTAATGACGAAGGACGATAAAATCAAGTGTATTCAATTTTTAAACAATAAAGGCGCCTTCTTAGTCACTAAATCTGGGGACAAAGTTTCTAACTTCTTCAATATTTCTAAATATACGCTATACAGTTATATTGATGCGAAATAAAAATGGAAATCGATGGACGATTTGTTGTTAAGACAAGTCGTCTATTCTCTTTTTTCCTTCACTATTCTACTTTTTCTAAAAGACTTTTTAAATAATAGTAAGAAAAAGTAAAAGGAATTAATTTTTTATTTTAGTTATGGTATGATAGATTGAGTTTAATTTAAAATAACGAAAAATTAAAGATATAGAAATTGGGGGACAACAAATGGGGATTCGAAGTCATTTAGCAATTGCTGCAGGAAAAACTTCGCAATGGGTTTTACAAACATTTTTTAAAGGCGGCAGTAGCTACCCAGGGAAATTAGCCCTAAAAATCGATCCTAAAATTTTAGATACATTGGCAAAAGACTATGAAATTGTCGTAGTCACTGGAACGAACGGCAAAACATTGACAACTGCTTTAACTGTTAACATTTTACGCCAAGAATTTGATGAGGTATTAACAAATCCAACGGGTGCTAACATGGAGCAAGGAATTGTCTCTACTTTTTTAAATGCCAAGGCGAAAAAAGGACAAAAGAAATTTGCGGTGTTAGAAATTGATGAAGCAAGTTTAAGCCGCGTCACTAAATATATTCAACCAAAATTATTTGTTTTTACGAATATTTTCCGCGACCAAATGGATCGCTATGGTGAAATTTATACGACGTATCGCTTAATTATGGAAGGCGCCGCTGCTGCTCCTGAAGCAACTATTTTGTGCAATGGTGATTCGCCAATTTTTAATTCAAAAGAAACTGTAAATCCTCGCAAATACTATGGATTTAATCATTTACCACCGAAAGAGCAATTGGCTCATTACAATACAGATGGGGTTTTATGTCCAAAATGTAATCATATTCTTCATTATAAAATGATTACGTATGCTAATTTAGGTGATTACTATTGCCCAAATTGTGGCTTCAAACGCCCTGAATTGGATGTGCAGTTAACGGAAATGGTCCGGATGGATAATACATCTGCTGATTTTGTGATTGATGGCGAAGAATATGGCATTGCTGTTGGTGGGATGTATAATGTTTATAATGCGCTAGCGGCCACAGCGGTAGCAGAATACTATCAGGTGGCACCAGATAAAATCCGAGCAGGCTTAGCTTATGATGAAAAAGTTTTTGGGCGTCAAGAAACTATTAAAGTTGGCGATAAAGAATGTACGTTAGTTTTAGTAAAAAATCCCGTTGGTTTAAATCAGGTCATTGATATGATGGGCTTAGCCCCTTACTCTTTCTCGCTGGTTTCATTATTAAATGCCAATTATGCAGATGGAATTGATGTCAGTTGGATTTGGGATGGTAATCATGAAGCCTTTGCTGATATGGACATTCCAAAAGTAATTGCTGGCGGTGATCGCCATGAAGATATGGCCTTGCGTTTAAAAGTTGCGGGTATTCCTGAAGAAAAATTACTAGAAATTCCTGATTTGGAGCAAGTAATTTCAGAAATTAAAACGTTGCCGACAGATCATGTCTATATTTTGGCAACCTATACTGCTGTTTTGCAATTAAGAAAATCATTAACAGCCCAAGGGTATATTCAAGGGGGAATGAATGGTGTCTAAAGAATTAGTCGTTTGTCATTTATATGGCAACTTATTAAATACTTACGGAGATAACGGAAATTTATTGATGCTTAAATATTTAACCGAAAAAATGGGCGTTACCTTCCGATCAGAAATTATAAGTATCTACGAACCGTTTGATCCCGAAAAATATGATTTAGTCTTTGTTGGTGGCGGTCAAGACTTCGAGCAATTGATCATCTCAGAAGACATTCAGAATAAAAAAGAAGCTTTGACTTCTTATATTGAAAATGACGGCGTCTTGTTAGCTATCTGTGGTGGTTATCAACTTCTAGGACATTACTATGTCGGCGCACAAGGCGAAAAAATTAAAGGAATCGGTGCGTTAGATCATTACACTTTGAGCCAAGACAACAATCGTTTCATTGGTGATATTGAAATTTATAATGAAGAATTTGATGAAACGTATTATGGTTTTGAGAATCATAACGGCATGACTTTTTTAGGCGAAGGTGAACGACCTTTAGGAACAGTCAAACAAGGCAAAGGCAATAACGGTCAAGATAATGGCGAAGGCGTTGTCTATAAAAATGTGTTTGGCTCCTACTTCCACGGTCCAATCTTAGCACGCAACAAAAATCTAGGGATTCGGTTAATTCGGACCGCTTTAGAGAAAAAATATGGTGAACCGATCGCTATTCCTGAAACGCTTTATAAATAAAAGAAGAATCTAGTTCCTACATATAGGGCTAGATTCTTTTTCATTTCTCCGACAACTATTTACATCTTTACAAAATATAGTAAGATAAAGAGGTGCATTTAAAATCGAGAATTTCTCGGACTGGTTCGGAAACTTCCCAGAATAAAAAACTAAGTATCTCTCAATACTAACTCAAGTCATAGCTTTTTTAACAAGAGTTATCATTTGCAGTTAACGAAAAAGGAGGATTGGAAAAAATGCAAAAAGTAATTATTGATTGTGATCCTGGAATTGATGACACGCTTGCTCTCTTGTATGCACTTGCTTCACCAGAGCTAGATGTCCAAGCGATTACAGTTGTTTGCGGAAATGTCCCTGTGGAGATTGGCGTGGAAAATGTTTTTAAATGTTTAGAAAAAGTTAATCGCTTAGATATTCCTGTCTACCAAGGGGCTGCTAGCCCTTTAAAACGGCCATTTGTTAGTGCACAAGATACACATGGCATGGATGGTTTAGGTGAAACATATTTCCCCAGAACTAGCAAAATCCAAGCACAAGCGCTTTCCGCTGCTGACTATTTAGCACAAACCTTTCAACAAGCTACCGATTGCTCAATCATTGCCCTTGGTCCTTTAACAAACATTGCGTTGGCTTTAAAAAAAGAACCTCTTCTGGGACGAAATCTTCAACGTTTTGTCTCAATGGGTGGTACCTTTAAAAGCCACGGCAATTGCTCTCCTGTTGCAGAATTTAATTATTGGTGTGATCCTGATGCAGCAGCTTGGGTTTTTGAGAAATTAGGTGCAAAAATCGAAATGGTCGGCTTAGATGTCACACGAGAAATTGTTTTTACACCAACAATTCTCAATTATTGCCAACGACTCAACCCCAAAATGGGGAATTACCTCGCTGAGATTACTCAATTTTATTTTGATTTTCATTGGAAATATGAACGTATTTTAGGGTGTGTTATCAACGATCCCTTAGCGGTTGCTTATTTTATTGATCCTGCGCTCTGCCAAGGCTTTTCCAGTTACGGACAAATTGTTCCTGACGGCATTGCTATGGGGCAATCAATGATCGATCAGTATCATTTCCAGCAGCAACCAGCTAATTGTCATGTCTTGACTACGGTTGATAGTCAACAGTTTTTCGTGAAGTTTCTATCCATTCTTTTAAATGTACAAATAGATGAGATCGAAAGAGATTTCAAAAATTTAAGGATGGGATAACCATGAAAAAAATAACACCACGAATCATTACAATTATCGCTTTTAGTGTTGCTTTAAATTACCTTGGCAGTACCATTGCATTGCTCCTTCGCTTACCAATCTATCTTGATAGCGTGGGAACTATTTTTACAGGTGCGTTATTAGGCCCACTCTTTGGTGCACTGACAGGTATTTTAACAAGTCTATTAACTGGATTGACAACGGATATCTTTTCTCTGTATTATTCACCTGTCCAACTCTGCACAGGAATTTTAGCAGGCTTGCTCCTTCATCAGCAGTTAAAAGTAACCAAATTACCATTTAAAACGTTGTGGTTAACGATACCAGGAACAGTGATTTCTTCCTTAATCACAGTTTGTTTATTTGGTGGAATTACTTCTGCTGGCTCCAGCATAATTGTCCAATTTTTATATGGTTTAGGCTTAAATCAGTTAGCAAGCGTCCTGTTGGTTCAATTGATAACAGATTACGGGGATCGTCTGCTATCAGTCATCATCGTCACAGCTGTTATCGCTGCCTTACCTAAACGTTCCTTTATAACAAAATAAACTGTTTTAATGCCAAAAAATGAGGAAATCATCTGTTGATGATCTCCTCATTTTTTTAGCGACTGCCAGGTTCTGAAGCTATAATCGTTAAATCACCTTCAAAACGCCAGCTCGGAATATCTGTTGGAAAGATAAAGCTATCGCCTTTTTTCAAATCAAAAGTAGCTACATCTGCTTTTGCAGCATCTTCTGTAATCAATCGACCCACACCTTCAATAACTGTTGCTAATGTATAAGGTGCTTGTTTTTTGACTTTTAGAATCCCACTGACACGCCACTCATAGACATTAAAGAAATCTGTTTTTACATAAGTAACAATGCTTGATTGTCCTTGATTTTCTTGTTGAATAGAGAGGTCAGGATCCTTTGCCGGAACGGTTGTCACATCAATGGATTGTTGAATATGCAATTCCCGGGTCTTTCCTTGATCATCTGTTCGATCATAATCATAAACCCGATACGTAGTATCACTGCTTTGTTGCGTTTCTAAAATTAAAATACCCGAGCCGATGGCATGAATAGTGCCGCTTGGTACATAATAAAAATCGCCTTTTTTCACTGGTACTTTTCTTAAAAGATCGTCCCAACGACCTTCTTCAATCATTTCAGCTAGTTCTTCTTTTGTTTTCGCGTGATGTCCATAAATGATTTCAGCGCCAGGTTCTGCATCAATAATGTACCAACATTCAGTTTTGCCTAGCTCGCCTTCATGTTTTTGGCCATATGCATCATCGGGATGAACTTGCACGGATAAATCATCTTCAGCATCTAAAATTTTCGTTAATAATGGAAAGACAGCGCCACCTGCATGGCCGAATAACTCTTGATGGTCTGCCCACAATTCATCTAATTTTTTTCCTTTAAATTCGCCATTTAAAACAGTACTAACGCCATGTGGATGTGCACTGATTGCCCAATCTTCACCAATTTTATCGCTCGGTAAATCGAAACCAAATAGCGTGTGTAGACGATTGCCGCCCCAAATTTTTTCTTGAAAAACAGGTTGTAAAAATAATGGTTCTTGCATTGACTGTGACCTCCCAAATTGAATTCGCTCTCATTATATCACTAAAAACTAGTCATTTCATCTGAAACTGATGATTTCTCTTTTAAATAGGTTGCCAACAACTGATCTCTTTCTTCGATATAAGTGTTCCGGTGGTCCTCTGGATGGACTCGATTAGATAAAAAGATAAACGCTGATTGTTGTTGCACATCAATTAGCAAAAAAGTGCCTGTATAGCCTGTATGGAATAATAATGGCCGTTGCGTAGCTACATCATATTTAAAATCCCAGCCTAGAGAACGTGGTTTATCTGCAGCTGGCACTTGGTTAACTAGTAACAAATCAATCGTCTCTTTTTTTAAGAATTGGAGATTGTGATAACTGCCTCGATTTAAATACATTCGAACAAATTTTGTTAAATCATAGACATTGCTAAACAAGCCAGCATTCCCTGCATGTTCCCGTAAAACAAATGCCTTAGGATCATGGGTTGCACCTCGAATCAACCCTCGTTGTTCATGTAATTCTGTTGGCACACAGTTTAAAGGATTCTTTGGTAGAAACGTACTTTCGTTCATCCCTAAAGGAAGCAATACTCGCTCAGATAAAATTTCTATCATTGATTGTTGGAACATTTCTTCTAACATAAAGCCTAATAAAATAGTCCCTGCATCTGTATAGACGACTTTTTTACCTATTGCTTTGCCTGCGTGAAATGAATGATTGTAGGCGTCTTTTAATTCTTGAGCATTCAGCTGATCACGATTAGGAATATAGCCTTGTAAATCTGCCGTATGTGTCAACAAATGCCGGATTGTAATATTAGGATCTTGAAAAGAGGGATAATAGGTTTGTAATGATTGATCTAGAATAATTTTTCCTTCTTCCACTAATTGTAAAATAACGGTGGTGGTGCCGACTACTTTGGTTAAAGAAGCCACATCAAACAGCATGGCCGAGGTTAATTGTTCTTTGGTGGGTTTTACTTGTGCGAGTCCCCAACAATTGCTCTCCTCTTTTTCACCTTCAATGAAACAAAAACTAGCCCCCGAAAAAACACCTTTTTTCATCATATTTTGAATTTTCCACTTTGTTTTTTCGTACATTTTTTCACCTACTATTTTTAATATTAAAGGAAAAGTCTAGAATAAGTCCCGAACAAAAGCAGCGTTAAACTTTTATTCCGACTTTATTCCAGACTTGCTAAAACAAGCTTATTTTGTCTGTCTAAGCGTTTATTTTAAGACAAACCACCATTCCAAGCCAATTGGATCAAACACAGTGACAATCGCTTTTTTCTGGTCAATAAAGAACTCTTGATTTTTTGCCGTTAATTGTTGCTCCATTGCTAAAATATGTTCTTGATCAGAGAGCTTAATGGTAAAGAAATCTAAACCTAAGTGTGGATCAGGTAATTGATCCACTTCACTTGTTTCAGGTTTTTGGAATCCAATAGTTGCTTTGCCATCTTCTAAAACAAATTGATCTTTTTCATTGCGTTTTAAACCCAGAACTTCCTCATAGTATGCTTTTATTTCTTTTTGATTGTTTGTTTTCAATTGCACATGCGCTAAATATGACCCAGCGGCTAACCCTTGATGTGGCTCTAAGTCCTCACTGATAAGATCTTCAAGCACAATTGGTTGCTTTTCAGAAGTCGAATTTGCTGTTGCTTCATCGTGAAAAATCTCAAATTGATTGCCTTCAAGATCAGTAATGAACATGCTTTGACGTGTGCCAATTTGGAAACTTTCATCAATTGGGTAGTCTTGTTCAAGCACTCGTTGAGCAATTTGTAAAAATTCTTTTTCCGTAGGAACTTTAATTGAAAAATAAGCCATTTGCTTTTCTTCATTATGAAAATCTTCGGCTTTTCTAGTTTCTTCTAAAATTAATAATTGCGTTCCTGCTTCACGTGTACCCCAGATAGACAGGTTATTTTCTTCTGACTTTAAAACAAAACCCATTACTTTTTTATAAAAGTCGACCATTTCGCCAACTTTTTTCGCACGAATGGCAATTGTTTTTAATGTCGCAGCTTTTTCTAATTGAAATTCAGTCATTTTTTCTGTTACCTCCATTTTCTTCTCTCCCATTTTATACATCTCTTGCTATTTCATCAAGTAATATCCTGTTTTTCTCAAAAGAAAATAGAAATTTTTCAATTTCGCTAACTTTTTGTTAAAAAAATAAGGCTTCAGGAACCAGTCTTTACGACTATGGTTCCTGACGCCTCATCATGAATTAATATTTTTTTGCTTCGCCTTTTAGGCTACTTCTTCTGAAAACTGACTGTTATATAAGTCAGCATAAAAACCGTTTTTCGCCATTAATTCATCGTGGGTTCCTGTTTCCACAATTGAACCTTCTGCCATAACGATAATCGTATCGGCATCACGGATAGTCGACAAGCGATGAGCAACTACAAAGCTGGTCCGATTTTCCAATAAACGATTCATTGCTGCTTGAATCAGTATTTCTGTTCGAGTGTCCACACTTGAGGTGGCTTCATCCAAAATTAAAACGTCTGGATTTGCTAAGAATGCTCGTGCAATTGTAATTAAT
Organism: Enterococcus sp. DIV1090; assembly: GCF_050537975.1. NCBI lineage: Bacteria > Bacillati > Bacillota > Bacilli > Lactobacillales > Enterococcaceae > Enterococcus > Enterococcus sp. DIV1090. The sequence goes on from NZ_CP172917.1 coordinate 2,171,854, forward strand.
TGTCGTTGACCTTGAGAAATATTGCTGGCTTCTTCATTTAGAATCGTTTGATAGCCTTCTGGTAATTTTCTGACAAAATCATCCACATGGGCTGCTTTCGCCGCACGGATCACTTCTTCTTCGCTCGCTTGCTCATTACCATAATGAATATTGTCATAGATACTTCCAGTGAACAACCAAGTATCTTGAAGAACCATTGAAAAGTGTGCTCGCAACTCTTCGCGAGATAAATCGCGCGTATCTACGCCATCATATTTGATGCTGCCGCTACTAATATCATAGAAGCGTTCCAATAAGTTAATTAGGGTTGTTTTCCCAGCACCTGTTGGGCCCACGATTGCGACCATTTCCCCAGGTTTAACATTTAAATTGAAATCTTTCATTAATAATTTCTCTGGTGAATAGCCAAAAGCAACATGTTCAAAAGAAACACGATAAGGACTATCTGTTTCCACTGGTACGCCAGAAGGTTCATCCACCATTTCTTCTTCATCTAATACTTCAAAGACACGTTCTGCCGAAGCCACCGTAGCTTGGATTGTATTCATTAAATTAGCGATTTGAGTAATCGGTTGTGAAAATTGATTGGTATATTGAAGAAATGCTTGGACATCCCCTAAATCCATCATACCATTCGCTACTTTTACGCCACCAAGGACTGCAACAAACACATAGCCTAGATTTTTGATAAAGTTCATTAAAGGCATAATGATCGCTGAAATAAATTGTGCTTTGCGACCAGCATGGTATAATTTTTCATTTTCTTTTTCAAATACTTCTTGATCACTTTCTTCGTGGTTGAAACTTTTTACTACTACGTGACCACCGTAGGTTTCTTCGACTTGGTTATTCAATAATCCTAAGCTTTTTTGTTGAGCCGCAAAATGTTTTTGCGAGCGAGGCGCCACAACCATCACAACAATTAAACTTAATGGCACTGTTGCTAAGGCAATTAGTGTTAACTGCCAGCTAATGGTCAGCATCATCCAAAGTACACCCACAAATGTCACGATACTGGTAATTAATTGGGTTAAGTTTTGTTGTAAAGTACTCGCAATATTATCCATGTCGTTAATTGCCCGTGACATGATGTCCCCATTACTATGAGTATCATAATAGGAAATTGGAACTTTGTTCATTTTCGCTTCTAATTCTTGACGTAATTCATAAACTGTTCGCTGTGAAACACGTGTCATAATTACTTGCTGCAAGAAATTAAAGACAGCAGAAATAAGATACATGGCAATAACAATTAATAAAATTTGACCGATTTTGTCAAAATCAATTGGAAAAGATGTTATTTTTAAGCCTTGTTTCATTTCAGCAGCGCCTTTCATGACGCCTTTAAAAATTTCAGTTGTTGCCTGTCCTAATACTTTTGGTGTTTGAATTTGGAAAACGACGGCTGCGATTGCTAATACTAAGACAGCAATAATTGACAGCATTCGTTTAGACATGTATCGAAATAAACGTTTCACTGTTTTCCAGAAATTTTTTGGTTTTGGCCCTTTTGCGCCAATGTTGCGTCCTGGTCCACCGCCCATTGGTCCGCCTTTTGGTCGACTACTCATGCAAGGTCCTCCTCTCTCAATTGAGAATGTACAATTTCTTGATACGTTTGGTTGTTCGCTAATAACTCTTCATGCGTTCCTTTACCAACTAATTTCCCTTCGTCTAATACTAAAATTGTCGATGCTTCCATAACCGTACTTACACGTTGGGCCACTAAAACAACAATTGCATCCGTCATCTGCTCTTTTAAGGCTTTTCTTAAATTAGCATCTGTTTTGAAGTCCAATGCAGAAAAGGAATCATCAAAAACATAGACATCTGCTGGTTTTACTAAAGCACGAGCAATAGCCAACCGCTGGCGTTGTCCGCCAGAAAAATTACCGCCGCCTTGTTCGACATGACTATCCAAACCTTCTGCCAATTCTGAAACAAACGCCTTTGCCTGCGCAATTTCTAAAGCTTGCCAAATTTCTTCATCGGTCGCATTTGGGGCGCCGTATTGCATATTTTCACGAATCGTTCCTGTAAATAAAACAGCCTTTTGCGGTACAAAGCCAATCATTTCTCGTAAATTATGCTGTGACGTTTCTTTAATGTTTTTACCATTTAGTAAAATCTTGCCAGATTCAACATCATAAAAACGTGGTAAAAGATTAACCAGCGTTGTTTTCCCAGAACCTGTCCCACCAATAATTGCGACCGTCTCCCCAGATTTTGCTGAAAAATCTATATCTTCCAGTGCTAAGTTTTCAGCATGCTGGTAACGATAATTAACATGTTCAAACGCCAATGTTGCTTTGTCGCCTTTTAGAGAGAGTAGTTCTGGATTGGGTACATCTTTGATTTCTGAATCAGTATTTAGCACCTCATTAATCCGATCAGCAGAAGCTTGCGCCCGCGGTACCATGACAAAAATCATGGATAGCATCATGAAACTCATCAGAATTTGCATAGCATAAGTCATAAAGGCAATTAAGTTCCCTACTTCTAGTTGCATTTCCGCAATATAATGACCGCCAAACCAGGTGATTGCAATATTGGTACCACTCATAATGAGTGTCATTAAAGGAATCATCAAAGCGACAATCGTATTCACTTTAATCGCCGTTTGTGTATAATCCTTATTGGCTTCATCAAAACGTTGTTCTTCATAGTTTGCTTTGCCAAAGGCCCGAATCACACGAACCCCTGTCAGTCCTTCACGAAAAACTAAATTTAAACGGTCGGTTTTCTTTTGCATGCTTTTAAATAACGGAACCGCTAAAAACATGATACCTCCCACTAAAACAGCCATAATTGGTAAAACATATAGAAAAATTTTCGTTAATTGTGGGTCCTTGTTATATGCCATAAAACTTGCACCAATTAACGTTAAAGGTGCGTTAATCATTAAACGTAAAAACATTTGCATAACCATTTGAATCTGATTGACATCATTGGTTGTTCGTGTAATTAGCGAAGCTGTCCCAAATTTGTCAAATTCATTATTAGAAAAATTTTCAACTTTTCGATAAATATCAGTCCGTAATTTTTTACCTAAACTTTGTGATTCTTTGGTGGCAAAAAAGGTATTTCCAATAGAAGCGACAATGCTAATCAAAGAAAAGCCTAACATGACAACTCCTGTACTCCAAATATAGTTAATATCTCCTTTAGCGACACCGTCATTAATGATATTAGATGTTAATGTGGGCAGATATAAATCTGCGATAATTTGTACGATCATAAATACAACCGCTGCAAAGACCGACCATAACGACATCCGTTTGACTAGTTTAATCAACTAACTTCTCCTCCTTTTTGCTACTTATAAGCGCCATTTTTCAACCAATTTAATTTCATTTTTAATTGTTTGACTGCTTCAGTTGAATCATAGGCGGTATTTTCTCTTTGTTGACGATACCCGTCAACAATTGTTGAGAAAACGGCATGCATCGCCGTCTGCATGAACCATGTGAATTCTTTTGGCGTTTCAATGGTTAATTTCGAACGATCGATTATTTGATAAAGATGTTCTGCATAGGCAGCATGGCCTTTTCTTCCTCTATGCTTATGACAGTGCTGTTTCCTATTTTTTTCCTCTTCCCCAGTCGCTAAATTATCTGTCACCCGACGTGAAGCACGATAGTCCATGTTGACAAATAAATTCCGATAGAAAGAAGCATTCTCTCCAGTTAGCACTTCGACAATCATCTTGGAGAAATAGACATCCATGGCTTCGATTAAATCACCATTTTCCGCAATAATTTGTTTCTCTAAATCTCGTTCACTATTTTTTCTTAATGTCGCAAAGTAATAAAAATACAAATCTTCTTTGTTCTCAAAATATTGATAAAAGCTACCGCGCGGAATTTCCGCTAATTTAACAATATTTGCAATTGACGCTTCTTGTAAAGAATGGCGCGAAAATTCAATTTGCGCAGCATCTAATAAGCGTTGTTGCTTTTCTTCTGGCAAATGAAAAAACGTATTCGTAGGCATATTTGTGTTCCTCCCTTTTATGACACATTGTCATATGACACCATGTCATTATAGCACTCTCTATTCAGAATGCAAGTTTTTTACAAAAAAAAATCAAGCACCTAGCAAGACAAAATTGATGTTAGATTCTGTCTCACCAGTTGCTTGATTAATAATAGTGTTTGATGCATTCTTGTAACAAGTCAGCGACCTCTTTTATAGGTCCATTGGCATCTATTCGTTGATAATTAGGATATTGTTCCAATTGGTTTTTGATAAGAATTTCTTGATCATAAAGGTTTAAACGTTCTTCAATAATTTTAGGATCAGATTCTCGTTGTTTTAAACGTTGATAAATATTTTCTTTTGAAACGTCAAAAAAAACTGGAATGACGGACTCGCCGAAACGCTCAAAGACCGCTTGAAAGCCTGGAAAAGTTAACGCATTATAGGCTGGATGCTCTTTCGTTGTTTCAACGATGGCAGCTACACCGACACCGTAATAGTTTCCATGGTAAAAATCATACTCCACTAACTGATTGGTTTCAATCAAGGTTTGAAAACTTGCTTTTGTTTCAAAATAGTAATCCACGCCATCCACTTCATCCAATCGTTTTTTCCTCGTAGTATGCGAGATAACTTTATAGTTTTTCGGAAAAACCTTACTTGTAATTGCGGTCTTGCCAGAACCACTCGGACCCATAATAACAAAAAATGGATGTTGTAATTGCTTAATCATTAGAAACGCTCCTCTCAGTTGTCTCTATTATAACGTATTGTGCACTATTTTGAAAAATTGACAAAAAAGAGCTTGGGCCAAAAATCACTTTAGATTTTTGGTCCAAGCTTAACAATTAATAAACGGCGGGAACAGAAGCAACAACCTACTACGCTTATCTTGTTTTGTTTAATTACAATAACTAGTCTAAGTTTTGTCCATTAGTTTCAATAACTTGTTTGTACCAATTAAACGATTTTTTTTCATAACGGTTTTTAGTACCATTTCCTTCATCGTCTAAATCAACGTAAATAAACCCATACCGTTTACTCATTTCACCTGTGGAAGCACTGACTAAATCAATACAGCCCCACGGCGTATAGCCCATTAAATCGACGCCGTCTGCAACTGCTTCTGCCATTGCTTCAATATGACGACGTAAATAATCAATCCGATAGTCGTCTGCCACATAGAAATTTTCGTCTACTTTATCAATTGCACCTAAGCCGTTTTCCACAATAAATAAAGGTTTTTGATAACGATTATATAATTCATTTAGGGCAATTCGTAATCCTTCGGGATCAATTTGCCAACCCCATTCACTTGCTTCTAAGAAGGGATTTTTAACGCCGCCTAAAAGATTCCCATTTGCTGTATCGTTGGTAGTACCAGTAACATCGACAGCAGTCGACATATAATAACTAAAGCCAATGTAATCCACTGGGTATTCTTTTAATAATTCTAAATCTCCTTCTTCAATAACTAAGTCTTTCACAGCATATTTTTGATACATGCGTTCTGCGTATGCTGGATATTCACCACGAACTTGAACATCTGTACAATAATAATTAAACTCTTGGTTTTCAATCATTGTAGCAACTTGATTGACTGGATTCGAATCAATGCCATACGTTGTGGCATAAATAATCATACATCCAATTTGTAATTCTGGATTTAATTCATGGCCAATTTTTACAGCTTTACTACTTGCAACAAATTGATTATGCCAAGCTTGGAAAATGTTTTGATAATCATTGGCTCCATTGCTTTTCACCAATCCTTGACTAAGTGCTGGGAAATGGAAAGCTGAATTAATTTCATTGAATGTCATCCAATAGTTAACTTTTTGGTGGTAACGTGTTAAAACAGTTTCCGCAAAACGTTCATAAAAGTCAACTAATTGGCGATTTTTCCACCCGCCGTATTCTTTCGCTAAATGCAGTGGCATTTCATAATGAGAAATCGTAATTACTGGTTCAATGTTATAGCTTAAACATTCATCGATAACCGCATCATAAAATTTCAAGCCGGCTTCATTCGGTTGTGTTTCATCTCCTTGTGGAAAAATACGCGACCACGCAATTGAAAATCGATAACATTTGAAGCCCATTTTAGCAAACAACGCAATGTCCTCTTTAAAGCGATCATAGTGATCAATTCCTGTATGATTAGGGTAGCGATATTTCGTTTCGTCAATCGTCCAATCAAACGCTTCATCTCCTAAAATAGCGAAACGTTGTTTTCCTCCAGGCATCGCATCTGCCACAGATAACCCTTTACCATCGGCTAAGTAAGCCCCTTCTAATTGATTGGCTGCGGTCGCACCGCCCCATAAAAATCCTTTTGGAAATTTTGTCGTTGTTGTCATACTTGTTCCTCCTCCAATTGTCTTTTATTTAATAATGGCTAAAAAGTCTTCACCATGTAACACGTCTGTTTGGTTCATATCCAAAACATCTAAATAATCATTCGTATTCGTTACCACAATCGGTGTAACTACTGGATAACCAGCTTCTTTAATGGCAGCAATATCAAAAGTAACCAGCAAATCTCCTTTTTTAACAGAATCACCTTGTTTCACTGATAATTCAAAGCCTTTACCATCTAATTCGACTGTATCCATGCCAATATGCATTAATAATTCAACGCCCTCTGTTGTCGTCAAGCCAACAGCATGTCCTGTCGGAAATAATGTGGTGATTTCACCATCTGCGGGTGCATACAGTTTGCCTTCAGTCGGCTCAATTGCAACACCTTTTCCTAAAGCACCTGACGCAAAAACAGGGTCTTGTACTTTTTCTAGCGGTAAAATTTCACCTTGAAGTGGACTTGCTAAAATAATTTTGTCTTCTTGATTCGTTTTTACAGGTGCCACCACCTTATCAGTTGCTGTTTTTTCAGTTTCTGTTTCTGGATTAGGTTGATCTTCAAAACGTAAGACAAACGTTAAGACAAACGCAATGATAAAGGCAATTCCAGCACCAATTGCACCAGTAATCATCGGTGCAGTATCTTTTGTCTCTGCAGGAATAAACCCAGGTAAGCTCAACATACTAACCAAACCAAACGTAAAGTTTTTCACGTGATTCATAGCTACAAATGCACCACCGATACCGCCACCAATACAAGCTGCAATAAATGGTTTTTTCAATGGTAAAGTCACGCCATATACAGTTGGTTCAGTAATTCCAAAAATAGTTGTAATGCTTGAAGACAAAGCCAAACCTTTTAGTTTCACATTTTTTGTTAGGAAAAAGACAGCTAAAGCAGCCCCGCCTTGTGCAATAACGGCTGGTAATAACATTGGTACCATCGTATCGCCACCTTGTGTTAAGTTTAACATCATAATTGGTACAAAGCCCCAATGCATACCAAACATTACCAAGACTTGCCACAACGAACCCATTAATAACCCTGCGATAATTGGACTAAAAGCGTAAATTGCGTTGTATCCTTGTCCCAACCAATCGCCGATGACCGTCCCGATAGGACCAATAGCTAAGAAGGTAACAGGTGCCATAATAAGGAAAACAGCTAACGGAACGCAGATAATTTGTAGAAAACTCGGAATTACTTTTTTGAAGAAACGTTCTACATAACTTTGTGCAAAAACAGCCAAAATAATTGGTAAAACCGAAGAAGTATAGCCACTTGGCCCAATAATCACTGGAAGACCAGCAAAGCTAATTGTTTTGCCTGCTAAAGCAGTAATGCTGGGATGAACTAAGGCCATCGCCAAAGCAACCGCTAAAAAGGGATTAGTATTGAATTTTTTAGCAGCCGTAAACGCTAACATAATTGGTAAGAAAGTAAATAAACCATCTGCAATCGAAAAGAGAACAAGATATACGCCTGAAGTGTCAGCTAACCAGCCCATAGTTACAGCCAATGTTAAGAAGCCTTTTAGAACCCCAGCGCCGGCCATTGCACCTAAAAACGGTGTAAAAATAGAAGAAATAATATCAATTAAACGGTTAAAGATATTTCCGCCACTTTCTTTTTCTCTATTATCAGAATCATTACCTAGTCCACTGTTGGCCATCAAATCCTTATACACATCACTAACGTGACTGCCAATAACCACTTGATATTGTCCTGCACTTTGAACTACCTGAATAACATCTGGGTCAGCATTCAATGCAGCTGTATCTGCTTTATTTTCATCTTTTAATTTAAAACGTAAGCGTGTAGCACAGTGAACAACACTATTAACGTTGCCTTCGCCCCCAACAGCTTTTAACACACGTGCTGCAATTTCTTGATTTTTACTCATCTCTAGATCCTCATTTCCATTAATTTTTAATATCAAAAAAACCTACATTGAAAAAGAGCCAGATCCTTCTCTTCACAGCTGCGCAGTCTGCGAAAATCATTATCGGTTTTTTCAATCTAGGTTTTGCCTGCATTATCAGTAACAATCCGCGATTATTGGTTGTTATGCTTTTTTATCATTGACCACTCTTTGGATATGAATGGTTAAATAAATCATTTCCGCTTGATCAATTGGTCGATCATAGCTTTTTAATAAATACTCATTAATACGTTGGACCGCTTGAAACGCCTTAGGATACTTTCCTTGGACCAAAGCAAAAAGAAATTCGTCCTCCTCATCATGCGCTTCTTGTTTTAAATAACGTTGCGCAAAATATTGAAGATGTGTAACAATTCGTTGATAGTTCAATGAATCTTCATCAAACACCTGTCCAAAGTAGCGACTAATAATCGTTAAAATATCACGAACCATCTTGGTTGCTTCCATGGTAACTTCCATATTGCCATTTCCTTGTTCAGCATTCACAATATGAAAAGCAATGAAGCCCGCTTCATTTTCTGAAAATTGAACCCCTAGCTTTTCAGCAATAATCGCTAATGCTTGCTTTGCGATTTCAAATTCTTTAGGATAAAATTTGCGTGTTTCGAATACAAGAGGATTCGGAATATCAATTCCTTCTTTGGCTCGAAGTAACGCATAGTGAATATGATCCGTTAAAGTTAAATAAATATTTGATGAAAGCTCAATCGCTAGCGTTGTTTCTGCTAAATCAACGATTTGTTTGACGACTTCTACTTCTTTGGTGGGGACGTCTTCAAACAGCTGCTGGAATTGCCCTGCCATAGCGGAGTCCTTTAACACGAATTCCTTTTCAACATAATCTGGATTGATCGTGTCTCCAATCTTCTTTTGAAAGGCTAAGCCGCGTCCCATATAAACAATTTCTTCGCCTTGCTCATTTCTTGAAAGCACGACATTATTATTTAAAACTTTTTCAATCCTCATGATGAATGCAACCTCACTTTTTTATAAAAAAAGCCCAGAATCCCTCCACTGATTGTGTTAATGGAAGACTCTGGTTTTGCCTGCAAAGCAGTAACAATCCTTATTTACAAAGTAATAATAGCATGCTTTTTTTTAATATGCAAGCCTTTCCAAAAAAATATTTTTATTTATTTTTTACTCTTTTGATCCATTTTAAAAAAAAGTTTACTAAAAGTAAAAAAAAGACTTGCTTTCTCTTACTTTTTATTAGTAAAATAGAGATGTTGAATTTTTAAACTATTTATTTTAAGGAGATTACACAATGTCAAAATTATTAGTTGTTAAAGCACATCCATTAACAAAAGAAGAATCACGCTCAGTTCGTGCGTTAGAAACATTTTTAGCTTCATACCGTGAAACAAATCCATCAGACGAAATCGAAATTTTAGATGTTTATGCCCCAGAAACAAACATGCCGGAAATCGATGAAGAATTATTATCTGCTTGGGGTGCACTTCGCGCTGGCGCAGCATTTGAAACATTAAGCGAAAACCAACAACAAAAAGTGGCTCGTTTTAATGAATTAACTGATCAATTTTTATCTGCAGACAAAGTAGTAATTGCTAATCCAATGTGGAACTTAAACGTACCGACACGCTTAAAAGCTTGGGTAGATACAATCAACGTTGCTGGAAAAACATTCCAATATACTGCAGAAGGACCAAAACCTCTAACAAGTGGTAAAAAAGCCTTACACATCCAATCAAACGGCGGCTTCTACGAAGGAAAAGATTTTGCTTCTCAATACATTAAAGCGATTCTAAACTTTATTGGCGTTGAGCAAGTTGACGGATTATTCATCGAAGGAATCGATCATTTCCCTGATCGCGCGGAAGAACTTTTAAATACTGCCATGACCAAAGCAACTGAATACGGTAAAACATTCTAAATTTTCCGAGTGATTTACATCAAAAAGAGACAAGCAGTTCGTTCACTGCTTGTCTCTTTTGTTACGTAGATTCTTGTTGATCTGGCTTATCTTCATCATACAAACCGGAAACGATTTGGTACCACTCAAAAATGTGTGTAATTATCACCTTAGCTGCGGCATAAACAGGAATTCCTAAAATCACCCCGACAATCCCAAATAGTTTACCAGACGTTAATAAAACAACCAAAATGGTGACTGGATGAATGGATAACTGACTGCCTAGAACAAGTGGTGAAATAAACCGACCTTCGACCGTTTGCTCAATGGCAAAAACAATCAAGACTTTAATTAACAAGGCTGGCCCACTGACAATTCCTAAAAAGACTGCTGGAATCATGGCTAAAAATGACCCTAAATAAGGGATTAAATTTAAAAAGCCTGCTGCAATACCTAAAGTGACTGCATAATCTAAGCCAATGACAGAAAAACCAATCATAAACATAATTGCCACTGCGAAAGCGACAGTTAACTGTCCTCTAATATAAGAAGAGACTTGATCATTGACTTCTGCAAGAACTTTTAAGGTTGGTTTACGCATCTTCACTGGTAAAAACTTCATTAAATATGGCGCTAAGTTTTTGCCATCTTTCAGTAAATAAAATAGAATAAAGGGCATCGTAATGATGGCGACAAAGATCGTAGCCACCGCCCCAAAGAAATTACCAATTCCTTGTACTGTGAACGTTGAGACGTTTTTAATGATGGTACCTAACGAACTGACAACTTTATCGCCTGCCGCTTCAAGTTGTTCTCTAAATTGCGCGAAAAGTGGATCACTTAATATTTCCTGCGATTTTTGATCAATTGTATCAATATATTGAGGAAAATGATTCACAAAGCTGACAGATTGCTCACGAATTTTAGGAACGATTACAATACCACCCCAAATGAGTAGTGCCACAATTAAAATAAATAGGCCGATAATACTCCAGACACGTGAGATTTGTTTTTTCTCTAAATAATCGACAATTGGATTTAATAAATAATATAAAATCCCCGCCATAATTACTGGTAAGCCGACAACGCCGAAAAACTGCCAGACGGGCTTAAATAAATAAGAAACTTTCGTAAAAGTTAGAATAATTAACAGCACCAATAAGACAATCAGTAAGGCTGTTACTACTTGATTATTTAAAAACCAACGCCAAAACCAAGACAGGCGTTTATCAGTCGTTTGTTTTTTATCCATTGATTCACGCTCCATTTACTAAGTAATCAATTGTTGTTCCAATAGTTATCTTTGGTAACTGATGGGGCGTTAAATAAACACCATTTCGGATAACATCATCCTCATCGGTTGGTGCATCAGCAAAGATTAAAGTGCTGTGAGCGATACTTTGCAAGTTACTATTGGCAAAAGAACCCACTTTTGTGATTGTATAGTTTGTATCGCCAATTTTCAGATGATCTCCTTCTGCCAAGGTAACTTGGTCTTTTTCTGGGAATGATTGAATAACTGCATGTTGCTTCAAGGTATCGGTAGCAGTTTCTCCAAAAAGAATAATCATTTTTTCTGAATCATCGATTGCATGTTTGCCTATTTCTGTTACGGTTGCTTGCATCTTCCATCCCACTCCTTCATTATCTTACTTCTATTATTATAGCATAGAATAAAATAGATATTCAGGAAAAAGAAAAGGCGGTGAACAATCGTCAATTGACTTTTGTTCACCACCTTAAAATAAGTTTTTATTTAAAGAAGTTCATAATATGAGTCCAAATTTTTTCATCAAAGACATCCATTGGATTCCCATTTCCAATCAAACCATAACCAATCATTGTTCCCACAACAAATAAGATAATGACTAACGAAATGACCACTAGAATTTTCAATAATGTTACTAAAATATAACGAAATGAACTCATACGTTTGACTCCTTTAGATTACTGTCGTTGCTTGTTTTTCTTCAATTTTTTCATCATTGACACGTTCAACGTTCGCGCCTAATTTTTGAAGTTTTTTATGGAACTCATAATAGCCACGATCTAAATATTTCAAATTAGAGACACGTGTAATGCCATTTGCACGTAACCCTACTAAAATCAATGCGGCAGCTGCCCGTAAATCAGTGGCTTCCACTGCTGCTCCTTGTAACTCGTTGCCACCATTAATAACGGCAATGTTGCCGTCAATTTTTAAGTCAGCGTTCATTCGACGCATTTCCTCTAAGTGTTGGTAACGATTTTCAAAGACTGTTTCTGTCACGATGCTTGTTCCTTCAGCAAACATTTGGATCGCTGTCATTTGCGCTTGCATGTCTGTTGGGAAACCAGGATGCGGCATTGTCTTAACATCTGTTGGTTTTAGATGTTTTGGTCCAATTACACGGATGCCGTTTTCTTCTTCTTCAATGATTGCACCCATTTCAGTTAATTTAGAAATTAGCGGACGATTATGTTCAGAAATTGCTTCTTCAATTAAAACATTGCCCTCAGTCATTGCTGCAGCTACCATGAACGTACCTGCTTCAATTCGATCTTGAACGATTGAATGCTCTACGGCATGTAATTTATCGACGCCTTCGATACGCATCGTTTCTGTTCCAGCACCGATAACATTGGCACCCATTTTGTTTAAAATGTTTGCTAAGTCAACGATTTCAGGTTCACGAGCAACGTTTTCAATGATGGTTGTTCCTTTCGCACGAACAGCAGCCATCATAATGTTTTGCGTAGCGCCGACACTTGGGAAGTCTAAGTAAATAGTGTTACCGATTAGTTCATCCGCAATTGCTTCAATATAACCATTTTTTTGGATGATTTTTGCACCTAATGCTTGGAAGCCTTTTAAGTGTAAATCAATTGGTCGTTTCCCAATGGCACAGCCACCTGGCATTGCCACTTTGGCATGGCCATTACGAGCCAATAAAGGTCCCATTACAACGATAGAAGCACGCATTTTACTAACGTACTCATAGTTTGCTTCGATCCCTAAAGGTTGTGTTGCGTCTATTGTTACTTCATTCGCGTCTTCATCAAAATCAATGGCTACATTCAAATGCTTAATTACTTGATTCATTGTAAATACATCAGATAAAATTGGTACATTTTTTAAAGTAGTAACGCCTTCTTCAGCTAAAAGAGTAGCTGCTAAAATTGGTAAAACAGCGTTTTTGGCGCCTTCAATTTTTACAGTTCCTTCTAATTTTGTATTACCACCATGAACAATAATTTGTTCCATTTTGTTCCCCCCAAAAAAATGAGAATAGGTATTCCTATTCAAAATCTTTACTATTATACCATTATTCAACTAAAAATTGTACCTTTTTTTATTTTTCAATTTTTAAGGAAAATACACAATGAAAAGATTTCGACAAAGCGCAATCAATTCTAAAGCAAACGAGCTAACTGTGTATCCGATAGCGATGGCGAAAAATACCATCAGCATTCTAATTTGCGGTGTAAATTGGGTTTTGAAAAATTGCTCAATACGCAATGATTGCAACGCCCAAAAACTTATGTAAATGAACATAAGATGACTAACGATTCGAACAATAGCATCTACTCCATAGTATTGCATAAGGAGCCTCCTTTTTTCTAACGTAGGAACATTTTATCACAAAATAATAAAAACCGATAATTAATCCACTTGAAATGCCAAAATTTGACACTATTTATTAAAAAATACGAAGAAATAGAGTTTAAGGCAACTGACTCAATAGCAAGCGCCTTAAACTCTACAAAAGTGACTGAATCCTTCAGCCTTTTTTACCCATGTTTCGATACGTTGATCCGGTTGATTGCACGATGCAAAGCAACAGTCGCACGACGTAGTTGATCGCGGTCATCTTTTGCTTTGGCTTCTTCAATTAAACGCTCTGCTCGTTGTTTTGCTCGTTCAGCACGAGGTACATCGATATCTCGTTCACGTTCGGCACTATCGGCAATAATAGAAACGACATTATCACGGACTTCCATGATACCACCATTTACAGCTACCCAGTCAACATGTGTATCTGAATCGGTCCGTTTGATGCGGACTTCATCAATCGCTAGCGGAACGATGATTGGCGCATGTTTTGGTAAAATACCAATTTCACCATCTGTTGTTTTCGCCACAACGATTTTTGCATGGTGGTCATAAACTAGACCATTAGGCGTTACTACATTCACAGTAAGACTATCCATTGTGTTTGCCGCCTTTCTAGTAGTTTAATTGTTTCGCTTTTTCGATGGCATCTTCAATTTTACCGACACTACGGAAGGCTTCTTCTGGCAGATTGTCATGTTTACCTTCAAGAATTTCTTTAAAGCCACGAACTGTTTCCGCAACTGGTACATAAGAACCAGGTTGACCTGTAAATTGTTCAGCAACGTTAAAGTTTTGAGATAAGAAGAATTGAACACGGCGTGCGCGACCAACAAGTACTTTTTCGTCATCTGATAATTCGTCCATCCCTAAAATAGCGATGATATCTTGTAATTCACGGTAACGTTGTAAAATATGTTGCACTTCGGTAGCCACTTCGTAGTGTTCTTCTCCAACAATTTCAGGAGCCAAGGCACTAGAAGATGAAGCTAACGGATCTACCGCTGGATAAATCCCTTGTTCGGTTAATTTACGTTCCAAGTTAGTTGTTGCATCCAAATGGGCAAACGCTGTTGCTGGCGCTGGATCGGTATAGTCATCGGCTGGAACATAGATTGCTTGAATAGAGGTAATTGATCCTTTTTTCGTTGAAGTAATCCGTTCTTGTAATTGTCCCATTTCAGTCGCTAAGGTTGGTTGGTAACCAACGGCTGACGGCATCCGACCTAAAAGGGCAGAAACTTCTGAACCGGCTTGTGTGAAACGGAAAATGTTATCAATAAATAATAGCACGTCTTGTCCTTCCACATCACGGAAATATTCAGCAATCGTTAACCCAGTTAAGGCCACACGCATCCGTGCACCTGGTGGTTCGTTCATTTGGCCAAAAACCATGGCTGTTTTTTCAATAACGCCTGAATCTTTCATTTCATAGTACAGGTCGTTCCCTTCACGTGTCCGTTCACCAACACCAGTAAAGACGGAAATCCCTCCATGTTCTTGGGCAATATTATGAATTAATTCTTGAATTAAGACGGTTTTACCAACACCGGCACCACCGAAAAGTCCGACTTTACCACCTTTTAGATAAGGTGCTAATAAGTCAATAACTTTAATCCCTGTTTCTAAAATTTCATTACTGGTACTTAATTCATCAAATGCTGGCGCTTTTTTATGAATCCCACTACGTTCAGCATCTGCAGGGAATGGCGCTTCTAAGTCAATTGTGTCTCCTAAAACGTTAAACACACGACCCAATGTATCTTTACCAACAGGAACTGAAATTGATTTTCCTGTATCGATAACTTCCATTCCACGTTGTAAACCATCTGTCGATTCCATGGCGATAGAACGAATCACTCCATCACCTAGTTCTAAAGCGACTTCAAGTACTACTTTTTGTTTTGCTTCGCCATTTTTATAAACGACTAAAGCGTTGTTAATATCGGGTAAGGATTGATCTAATGAAAATTCCACGTCAACAACGGGACCGATTACTTGAACAATCTTTCCTGAACTCATAATTTCTTTCCTCCAGTCTTCATAAAGTCACACGCTTTGAACGTTTTTATAAACGTTCAAACGTAAGACTAGATTATTCTAGTGCAGCTGCACCAGCAACAATTTCTGTAATTTCTTGGGTAATCGCCCCTTGACGAGCACGGTTATAAGAAATTGTTAAATCGCTAATAATATTTTGCGCATTGTCAGTGGCTGTTTTCATGGCGGTCATCCCAGCAGCATGTTCTGCTGTTTTCGCATCAATGATCGCCCCATAAATTAAGCTTTCTGCATATTGTGGTAATAATTGATCCAAGATTGCTTCAGGTGAAGGCTCTAAAAGATATTCTTGTTCGTAAGAGGTCGCCTCTGATGGATCTAAATCAGTAATTGGCAACATTTTTTCCACACGAAACTGACTCGTTAGTGAGTTAACGTGGTGATTATAACAAACATACAATTCATCAAACACTTCGTTTTGGTACATAGTCGTTGCCGTTGTCACAATCTTACGGACTTCTTCAAACGTTGGTTGATCCGTTAAGCCTCTGAGCTCATAGGAAACATCGATTCCGCGTGCTTTAAAGAAATCCGCCCCTGTACCACCAATGGCGATTAAGGCATATTCTTTATTAGAATCATGGTCTTCTTGAATCATACTCATGGTTTGTTTTAAGATTGAGCTATTGTAGCCACCAACTAACCCTTTGTCAGAAGTGATAACGATATAGCCTGTTTTTTTGACAGGTCGTTGTGCTAACATCACATGATAGTTCCCTTCACTAAGAGAAGATTGTTCTGTTTCACGTAATTCACTTAACTGAGCAGCTACTAAATGCGTAACGACACTACGAATTTTTGAAGAATATTCTTGAAAGCTTTTAGAGGCGCCTTCTGACTTGGTCAATTTGGCTGCAGAAACCATTTGCATCGCTTTGGTAATTTGGCTTGTCTTTTTTGTTGATGCAATGCGTTGTTTGATTTCGTTTAATGAAGCACCCAATGTCGCTCACCTCTCTTATGCGTTATCGATTTTTTCTAAAGCTTCTTTGGCTGAATCTCCGCTATTGTTTGCCGCTGCAAACATTTCAGAAAACTCTGTAATCGCTGCATCTAATGCATCAGTATCTGGTAAGTCTTTCGTAGTACGAATGGTTTCCAATAAGTCTGCATGTTTGCCATCAAAATAATCGAATAAATCTTGTTCAAAGTGTAAAATTTTATCTACGCTCACGCTATCTAAAAAGCCGTGTGTTAACGCATATAAAATTAAGACTTGTTTTTCTACAGGCAGTGGCGCATGTAGTTTTTGTTTTAAAATTTCTACCGTACGACGACCACGGTTTAATTTAGCTTGTGTTGCCGCATCTAAATCAGAGCCAAATTGTGTAAAGGCTTCTAACTCACGGTAACTAGCTAAGTCTAAACGAAGCGTTCCGGCAACTTTTTTCATTGCTTTGATTTGCGCTGATCCTCCGACCCGAGAAACAGATAACCCAGCATCAACGGCTGGACGAGTGCCTGCATAGAACAAGTCGCTTTCTAAGAAAATTTGTCCATCAGTGATTGAAATAACGTTTGTTGGAATATAAGCAGAAATATCGCCTGCTTGTGTTTCAACGAATGGTAAGGCTGTCATTGAACCGCCACCTAATTCATCACTTAATTTAGCTGCACGTTCTAATAAACGTGAGTGTAAATAGAAGACATCCCCTGGATAAGCTTCACGACCTGGTGGACGGCGTAATAGTAGAGAAAGTTCACGATAAGCCACGGCTTGTTTTGATAAGTCATCAAAAATAATTAAGACATGTTTGCCGTTATACATGAATTCTTCACCCATTGCAGTTCCTGCATATGGTGCAATGTAAAGTAATGGTGCTGGTTGTGAAGCCCCTGCAGTCACAACGATTGTATAATCTAAGGCACCAAATTTACGAAGTGTCTCTACTTGGTTACGAACAGTAGATTCTTTTTGACCAATCGCTACATAAATACAAATTACATCTTGTCCTTTTTGGTTAATAATTGTATCAATTGCAATCGATGTTTTCCCTGTTTTACGGTCTCCAATAACTAATTCCCGTTGTCCACGACCAATTGGTACGAGGGCATCAATGGCTTTTAAGCCAGTTTGCATTGGTTCAGCAACAGATTGACGTTGCATAACACCGGGAGCTGTTGCTTCCACAGGACGTGTTTTGTCTGTTTTAATTTCGCCTAAACCATCTAATGGTTGACCTAATGGATTAACAACACGGCCAATCAAAGCTTCCCCAACGGGTACTTCCATGATTTTGCCTGTGCGTTGTACTTTATCTCCTTCACGAATGGTTTCAAAATCGCCAAGGATAATAATCCCTACATCATTTGTTTCTAAGTTTTGTGCCATTCCGTATGAACCGTTTGAAAACTCAACAAGTTCTCCACTCATGGCATTTTCTAAACCGTGGGCGCGGGCAATTCCGTCACCGACGTAAGTGACTGTTCCAACTTCTTCAACAGCAAGCTGTTGTTGATAGTTTTCGATTTGTTCTTTAATCAAGGCACTGATTTCTTCTGCTTTGATAGCCATTCAATTCACCTCTTTGTAGTCCTAAAGATTATTTTAATAACTTCTGCTGCATATGTTCTAATTGTTTGCGGATGCTGCCATCGATTACTTGATGGTTTGCTTCAATAACCACTCCGCCGACAATTGACTGGTCAATTAAATTGACTAAATGCGCTTGTTCATACCCTAATAATTGGGCAGCTTTTTCTTCCATTGCTTGATGTTGTTCTTTTGATAAAGGAATGGCTGTTGTCACTGAACCCAAAATTAGTCCTTGGTGCTCATCATAACGTCGTTCATATTCATCAATCATCAAGAGCAGATCGTACATGCGACGATATTCGTAAACCACTCGCAAAAAGTTTTGCATCATTTCACTAAAACCTGTTACTAGTTTTTCCATGATGCTGTCTTTTTCATAAGGCTCTAAGCGATCATCACTTAAAATATCGCCAATACCAGGTACTTGGTGATAGACTTCGCGAAGCGTCAATAATTCTTGATAAATTGCTTCAGCTTGGTTCTTTTCAACTGCCAACTCAAACAAAGCCTTGCCGTAGCGTTTACCAACTGTATATTTATCTAGTTTCATTTGCTTTACCTAAACTTTCAATATAAGAATCAATCAATGCTTCATGTGCATCTGGTGTTAATTCTTTATTTAAAATTTTGGCTGCAATTTGAAGAGAAAGATCTGCCACTTCATTTTTTACTGAAGACAATGCTTCTTCACGTTCTTGAGAAATATCTGTCCGAGCTTTTTCGCGTAAGCGAGTAACTTCCGCAGTTGTTTCTTTTAATGTTTTTTGGCGAGTCTGTTCTCCACTTTCTTTCGCGTTTTTAATAATTTCAGCTGCTTCTGATCTGGAAGAAAGTAATTGTTGTTGACGTTCTTTTTCCATTTTCGCTGCTGCTACGCGAGATTGTTCTGCAGAGTCTAAATCGTTGGCAATTTTTTCTTCACGTTGTGTCAAAATATCTACGATTGCTCCCCATGCATATTTCTTTAATAAGAGCATCAAGATTAAAAATGCACCACTGACAACAATCATCGTGCCTAGTGTGGTACTAGGAGCCGTTTCACCGACTACCAATGTAGTAAGTAGCATGAAGTCTCAACTTCCTTTCCTGCAAAAATCGATTTAGCTTCTTCAACTGCTTTATCACCAGCTATTGAAAAGGCTAAAGATAGAAGAAAGCAGTGACGGTCCCGATAATAATCAGCGTCCTGCCTCCATTTTATTGCTTATCTGAATAAAAGTAATAAAGAAACAACGACACCTAAAATTGGCACAGCTTCGATTAAAGCGACCCCGATAAACATTGTTGTTCTTAATTGACCAGACATTTCTGGTTGACGAGTCATTGACTCGATTGTTTTTGAAATAACTTGTCCGTTACCGATAGCGGCTCCGATAGCTGAACCGAAAATTGCAATTGCTGCTGCGATAAAATTTAATCCTTCCATTGTGTAAAATCCTCCTAAAAGATAATTTTTGTCCTTCGTATTTCTTGATTATTCTTCTGTTTCAATTTTGTGTGACATATAAACCATTGAAAGTGTCACAAAGATAAACGCTTGGATACATCCAATAAAGATTGAGAATGCTACCCAAATCATTTCTAGCGGAATTGCTAGTGGGATAACCCATAATCCGATGCTTGCTACGGTTCCAGCAATTAAGCCCAATAGAACTTCGCCGGCAAAAATGTTTCCGTACAAACGCAAGCCTAATGTTAATAGATTCGTAAATTCTTCCATTAATTTTACCGGTAGTAAGAAACCAACGGGTCTTAAATAACTATTAACTAGATAGCCTTTAAAACCAAAGCGTTTCATACCAAAGAAGTGTGTTAAGACAATCATCATCATCGCTAACGTTAAGGTTACGATTGGATCGGCGGTTGGACTTTTCCAAACGCTGAGATCATCGCCCACAACGATTTTTGTAACGAGACCCAAGATGTTTGAAACAAGTACAAACATGAAAAGGGTAAACGCCATTAAATGAAAATTGCTCACTTCTTTACGAGGTAAATTGTCTGTAATGATTCCACGAATAAAATCCACTAACCATTCGATGACCGTTTGTTTGCCCTTAGGTCGTAGCTTCATATTTCTCGTACAAGCATAGACAAAGGCGAAAACAATGATACACGTCAACAGCACCATCAAAACAATGGTTCCATCAAACCAAATTGGTCCGATATTGAAGAGTAATTTCTTCTCTTCCAAATCAATTCACCTCTTTTCCAACAATCTTTCAGAAGTTTCATCCTACTCCTGAGTGATAATCCCTGGCAAAGCTATCGTACCACCACTTGTTGATAATTTACAAATAGTTTACTTTTAAAATTTCATGTGTTGAAAATTGGTTGGAAAACCTTTTCCATAAACCAATCTAATGCAGGGTGGTACTGCTTTCCGAAGCGATTAAAAAATGAATCATTTACATTCATTTACTCAACACTTACCAGATTTTACACCTAATCCGAAGAAAGGCAAGCAAATATGCGAAAAAGAATAAATTTACATTTTTAACGTCGGTTATTTTTTAATGTTCGGCTGATTTGTCGGTCAACTTCCTTACGTTTCAAGTCTTCACGCTTGTCATACTGCTTTTTCCCTTTAGCTAAACCAATCAAAACTTTGGCATAGCCGTCTTTAATATAGACCTTCAAAGGTACTAATGTGATACCTGTATTTTTGGTTTCGCCGATTAACTTATTAATTTGTTTTTTGTGTAATAATAATTTTCTGGTACGTAATGGGTCATGATTAAAAATATTGCCCTGTTCATATGGACTAATATGAACATTATACAAAAAGGCTTCTCCGTTTCGAATTCGTGCAAAACCATCTTTTAAATTGATACGACCATTTCGAATAGATTTGATTTCTGTTCCTTGTAAAACAAGCCCAGCTTCAACCGTATCGATAATTGAATAATCATGTCTAGCTTTGCGGTTTTGTGCGATTAATTTTCCTTCCCCTTTTGGCATAAGCGACCTCCTCTACTTCTTCTTTTTCCCTTTTTTATTTTTTTGTTTCATTGCTTCTTTATAAAAAGGTTGTTTTTTGCCTTTGCCTTTTTTCTTATTTTTCTTTTTCTTACCATCAAATGATTCATCTTTTTTATTTCTTCGTTGATTATTTGAACGAGTTGAAGAATTGGCTTTACCTTTTTTACGTCCTTTTGGTCCTTCGACTGGTGCGACTTCCTCAGCTGAAATCAATTCAAAATCAACTTCTCTTGTTTCTGGATCAGCTTTTTCAACACGGATTTGAACTTTCTGACCAATTTTCAAAGTCATTCCCGTCCGTTCACCAACTAACGCCATATGATTTTCAATAAAGTGGAAATAATCTTGTTTTAAGTTGTTCACGTGAATTAAGCCTTCTATTGTATTAGGCAGTTCCACAAAGATACCAAATTTTGTGACTGAGCTGATAATCCCGTCATACGTTTCTCCCACTTTATCTACCATAAATTCGGCTTTCTTCATGGCGTCCACTTCACGCTCTGCATCAACTGCGCGACGTTCCATACTTGAACTATGATTGGCAATTTCTGGTAATGCTTCGTTCCATTTTTCTTGATTTTTTTCAGATTGATCTTGGCTATAGCTGCGAATCAAACGATGCACAATTAAATCTGGATAACGACGTATTGGTGAAGTAAAATGCGTATAATATTCAGCCGCCAACCCATAGTGTCCGTAGTTGTCTTCTGAGTATTTCGCTTGTTGCATACTTCTTAGCAACATCGTATTGATAACCACTTCTTCCGGCTTATTTTCAACTTGCTCTAAAACTTTTTGTAAATCTTTCGGTGAAATGTTTTCTTTTGTTCCTTTAACAAGAATGCCAAGTACTGCAGCAAAATCAAAGAAACGTTGCATTTTTTCTTCTTTTGGTTGTTCATGAATCCGATAAATAAATGGCAGTTTTAAGTCATGATAATGACGCGCCACAGTTTCATTCGCTGCCAACATAAAGGATTCAATTAATCGTTCACCCACGCCACGCGTGCGTAAAAGAATATCTTGGGGATGACCATTTTCATCAACTAGGACTTTGGCTTCACGATCTTCAAAAGAAATCGCACCACGGCGCATACGCATCTCTTCTAATATATGGTGCAGCTCGCCCATCTCTTTAAACATGGGAACTAGCTCTTTGTAGCGTTCTAACGTTTCAGGTTTTTGCTCTTCTAAAATTTCATTGACTGCTGTATAGGTCATTCGCTCCGTTGTTTGGATTACACTTTGGAAAATTTCATGCGAAATAACTTCTCCTTCTGGTGTAATTTCCATCTCACAACTCATGGTTAAACGTGGAACATGTGGGTTTAGCGAACAAATCCCATTTGATAATCGCTGCGGAATCATTGGCACAACTCGGTCTGTCAAATAGACACTTGTGCCGCGTTCATACGCTTCCATATCCAATTGGCTTCCTTCAGTTACATAATAAGAAACATCTGCAATATGCACCCCTAAAAAGAAATTGCCATTTGCTAACTTTTGTACCGTTACTGCATCATCTAAATCTTTCGCATCTTCTCCATCAATCGTCACAATCAACTGATCACGTAAATCCCGACGACCGACTAAATCGCTTTCTGCAATAGTTTCTGGTACTTGGTCCGCTTCAGCTAAAACTTCATCAGGAAATGCTGTGGGAATTCCATGAGCCACCACGATTGATAAAATATCCATTCCTGGATCATTTTTATGACCAATCACTTGTTTGACTAGTCCTTCCATACTCGTTGGATATTCTTGATCTGGATAATAGGTAATTTCAGCAATGACAATGCTACCATCTACTGGCTTAATCCCTTCAGGTGCAATTGATACAGTATACTGATTCAATTTCTTATCTTTGGGAATCATGTAGCCATACAGTCCCATTTCTGCCATTTCTTCTTCACTATATGCCACAAATTCTCCGACAACTTGGCTCACTGCTCGCTCTTTAATTTCTTTTACTTTACCTTCTGCGCCGCGATCTGAAAAAGGATCCGCATGTTGGATCACGTCAATTAAAACCGTATCTCCATCCATTGCAAAGTTCGTTGCCTCTTTCGGAATGTAAACATCTGGTTCTTCAGGATCGATGGTTACAAAACCAAAGCCTCGTTCATTTGCACGAAACGTTCCTTCTATTAATAAGTCTTTCATTGGTAACAGGACTTTGCCTTTTTTGTTGAAACTAACTGACTTTTCTCGTTCCATTTGTGCAATGGTTTGCACTAAAATTTTAAAATCTGAACTTTTTTCTAAATTCAAGCCTTGTGCAATTTCTTCCATTGAAAAGCTTTTCTTTTTTTGGCTTTCCATGAAATGTAAAATTTGCTCTTTAATTGTTTGTTTTGTCATTATTTCTCCTCATTCCAAGGTAGTGTTGCTAAAAATTGCACCACATCTTGCTCTAATTGTTTGTGTTCTCCACTCACCGTAATGACATGTCCGCTGTTTGGGTACCATTGTAAGGTCACACGTGCTTGTGTTAGCGCTTGGGCCGTTTGATAGACGCCCATTGGCTCAATCATTTCATCTTTGCCAGCTTGCGCTAAGAAAAGAGGTGCGTGGATTTTGTTTAGTTTGTCAGCCGTCTGACTAGCAATCGTTTCAATCGCTCCTAATTGTTGTTTGACTCGTTGCTCAATCGATTGCAACCGGCTTTGTTGTTCCTCTGCAGGAACTTCTGCGATTTTCATCACATTTTCTGCGTATAATACAAAATTTTCTGGGACTTTATTTTCGACAGGGTAGATCGGTGAACAGAAAAATCCACCACCAATTAATCCTGTTAATTGTTCCGTTAATGCATGCATACTGAAAATCCCGCCCATTGATAAACCAAAAATAGCAATTTCTTGGTAACCTCTTTCTCTCAAAAAAGCGACTGCTTCTTGTGTATCTTGCCACCATTGTTCCGTTGTTTGATCTAAAATATCTTCAGGAACTAGCGTGCCATGTCCTGAAAAATTAGGCGAATAGACAGTATAATTTTCTTTTTCTAAACGTCTGCTTAACATCCGTACATCATTACTGCTGCCAGAATAAGCATGTAATAAAAGGACCGCCCGTTTTCCTTTTTCTGAAAATAACGGCTTCGGTAAATTGATTTTTTTTGCCACTTCGCTCACCTCAGCTTCATTCTATCATATTCTCAAAAGAAAACCTTCCGAAATGATAAGTTTCAAAGACTTTTTCAGAAAGAAAAAGAACAGAAAAATAAGTGTCCGCACTCATCTCTCTGTTCTAAACTTGTCATTTTAAAAGATTACGTACTTATTTTGAAGATAAGAACGCCAAAACAAATAATAAAATCATCCAAATTGCGCCAAGAACTGCTGTTGAGCGTTGCATAACAGCTTCAAAACCGCGCGCTTTTTGCTTCCCAAATAATTTATCTGCACCGCCAGTGAAGGCACTTGCTGCACTGTTTTGTTTGCTTGGTTGCATCATAACAGTAATGACGATTAAAACAGATAAAATGATGACCAACGTTAAGATTAGATTATACATGCGTTAATTCTCCTTTTTATACAAATATGCGAAATTCATCTACTTTAATGTAGCATATTTTATCTGTAAACACCAGTGAAATTTAATGTCTTTCCTTATTTGTCTCTAATAACAACAGCCGCAAGTAGGAATCAGATTTCTACTTGCGGCTGTTGCTAGTTTCTTCTTTATTTTCTCAATACGTCTCCGTATTCAGGTTTAGTATCAAATTCTTTTTTGGCAAATGGACATAGCGGAATAATTTTTTTATGCTCTTTTCTCGCTTTTTCAACACCGGCTAAAACAAGTTTTTCAGCTAATTTTTGTCCACGATAAGTTGGATCAACAAACGTATGATCAATAATCATCATGCTTTCGCCAGCATCTGACCAAGTCATTTCACCAATTTCTTGGTTTTCATCGTTATATAGAGCAAAACGATTGTTTTCTTCTTTAATTTGCATATTCGTTCCCTGCTTTCCGAATATATTTTAGAGCACCACTTGGACATGAATCAACTACAATCATGTCATTTTCAACACTTCCGTTATCTGGAATAATCCATGGTTTCCGACCAACTTCAAAGACTTCTGGATTTCCACGAACACAATTACCAATATGTTCACAAATATCTTTATTATAAAAGATATCAATTCCTTCCCCAGTATATTTACGGTAGCCTTCTTTTAATAGTTGTTCTTCCGTGACTGGTTGCCCATCTATTTGGTTTCCTTTCATTGCACAATCTCTCCCCTGTAACTTATTAATATTAAAAACGTACCTTTATTTTACCACTAAGCTGGACATTCAGGCAATTAATTGTTCCACCTTACTTGCCAATTCGACGAGCACGCAAAGCAGATAAGATTGACACAGTGTCCACGACTTCTTGTAGCATAGCCCCGATTAGCGCCGGAATGATCCCGGTACTAGCAATTAGCATTAGTAAAACGCAGATAAAAATTCCGATTAATACAGATTGTTTGGCAATTTTCATGGTATCTTGGGCAATTTCGACCGCTTGGCTGACTTTACTTAAGTCATCTTTTAAAATAACAACGTCAGCAGTTTCACTAGCCGCAGTAGCTCCATGAGCGCCCATAGCAATACCTACGTCTGCAGCAGCAAGCGAAGGTGCATCATTTACACCATCTCCTACCATGATGACTGGATGATTTTCTTTAGGCAATTCTTTTAAAATGGTTAACTTATCTTGTGGTAAACATTCCCCATGTACTTCGGTAATTCCTACTTCTGCAGCAATCGTTTCTGCGACGGATTCTTGATCCCCCGTCAGCATTAAAATTCGTTGAAGATGTAATTGGTGTAATTTTTCCATAGTCTCTTTTGCTTCTGGGCGTACAGTGTCTGTAAAAGTAATTCGGCCTAAATATGTGCCATTACGTGAAATATGAATAGTCGTTTTATCAATTTTTTCAGTTTCTTGAGACTCTTGTGTCACAAAATTCTTTTTACCTACCCGTATCTCAGCACCATCCACAAATGCCTTCACGCCAGCACCAGAAACTTCCGCTAGATCTGTAATATTTTTTAATGGGACATCTTGCTTTCTGGCATAAGCAACAATTGATCTAGCTAAAATATGACTTGATTCTTGTTCCACGCTTGCTGCCAATCCCACTAATTCAGCAGCAGTTATTTCAGCATTGATTGGTTGGACTTGATCAACAGAAAGTTGTCCTTGCGTAATCGTGCCTGTTTTATCAAACGCAATCGTTTTTGCAGAAGCTAATTTTTCGACCATCGTTCCCGATTTAATAACGACCCCATGACGACTTGAACGACCCATCCCTGCCACTAAAGCAATTGGGGCAGATAGAATTAAAGGACACGGCGAAGCAACAACTAAGACTTCCGCAAAACGAGTCGGACTTTTTGAAACAAACCAAGCAACACCTGCAATTAAGTAGGCAACTAGTGTAAAAGGTACCGCATAGCGGTCTGCTAAACGTACAAAATGAGCTGGACGTGCCGCAGATTCTTTCACTAAGTTCACAATTGTTTGATATTGACTGTCTGCTACAGTTTTTTCAGCAACCATTTTCAAAGAGCCATCACCATTCACGGAACCCGACATTAATTCATCCCCAGGATTTTTTTCAATTGGTTTTGATTCTCCTGTTAATGAAGATTCATCGACTGTTGATGTCCCGGTTTTTACCAAGCCATCAACTGGAACTAGTTCCCCTGGTTTTACTACTAATTCATCGCCAACATTGATTTCCTCAACAGAAACATCTTCTAAATTTTCGCCATTCAAGCGATGAGCTTTTTGTGGCGAGTTATCCAATAATGACTTCAGCTCTTGGTTAGCTTTTCCAGCGGCATAGTCTTCTAATGAATCACCACCAGTCAACATAATTAAAATCATCAAACTGGCCCAGTATTCTCCCACAGCTAAGGTTGCAACGATAGCGGTAATCGCTAAAATATCGACACCATATTTTCCTTCACGTAAGGTTTGAATCATTTCCCAGAACATCATTAACGCCATTACAGAACCTGTTATTAAAATAATGCCATACGCCCAATTCGGCTGATGTAAAATAAATTCAAATAATAATGCCAAAACTCCTGTTATAATTGTAATCCCCAATTTTGTTACATGCTTCATCTCTTTTTCTCTCCCATCATTCACTTTACATTATTGAGCGTACCTTTTCTGTTTTGAAAAAGAAAGTGAAAACGCCTAAATGAAAACGACTTTCATTATCATAGGATAGTTGCTGTAGCAACGTTTACTTTCTGAAAAGTAGTTATGTAAAAAAAACACAGACCATCGTTCATTCGCCGATGGTCTGTGTTTTTATTTCCAAAAATCATCAAAAATTGTAATGGGTAAATGCCGTTTGTGTTGTCCTTTTTTATACCAGTTTTCAATTGTTTGTTGATCTGTTTCCGAGACTTTTTTGCCTTCCAAATAATCATCAATGGCATCATACGTGACACCTAAGGCAACTTCATCTGCAACTAACGGTTTGTCATCTTCTAGATCAGCTGTTGGTATTTTTAAATACAAGGCTTCTGGTGCCCCAAGTTCTTTCAGCAAAGCTTTTCCTTGGCGCTTATTTAAACGAAATAACGGTAAAATATCCGCTCCGCCATCGCCATATTTGGTGAAGAAAGCTGTCACATTTTCGGCTGCGTGGTCTGTGCCAATTACTGCGCCAGCATTTTCGCCAGCTACTGCATATTGTGTAATCATACGTTGACGTGCTTTCATGTTCCCTTTATTAAAATCGCTAATTTGAACGCCAGCGTTTTCTAGCGAACCAACCATTGCATCCACTGCTGGTTTAATATCCACTCGTAAAGAAACATCTGGCTGGATAAAGGCTAGCGCGGCTTGTGCATCAGCTTCATCTGCTTGCTCACCGTATGGAAGGCGAATCGCAATAAATTGATACGACATATCTCCTGTTTCTTCGCGCATTTCAGTCATCGCTAATTGTGCTAAGCGACCAGCTAATGTTGAATCTTGTCCGCCACTAATTCCCAAGACAAAGGTTTTTAAAAAAGGATGTTTAGTTAAATAAGCTTTCAGAAAATCAATACTTTTACGAACTTCTTCTTTTGGATCAATTGTCGGTAAAACACCTAACTCTTGAATGATTTTTTCTTGAAGTGTTGTCATTTCTAGGCCTCCTTATTCACCGTTTCCGTTAAATGTTTAACGTCTTTACGCACTTTTTCCAATAAATTCATTTTGTGGTTCCAACAATCTGTTGAAAGGTCCACTGGATATTTCTGCGGATTCAAGTCCCGCTTGTATTCTTCCCAAAGTGAATCTAAATTTTCTTTTGCATATTGTTTAATTTCATCTAAAGTTGGTAATTCGTACACACGTTTTCCTTCAACGAAAATATCTTGGAGTACTGGCCGTGCTTCAAAATCACGGACATACTTATTAATAAAGGTATGAACGGGATGGAACATATAAATTTCTTCTTCTTGGCGAGGATCTTCGTTCCAAAGTGTCACATAGTCCCCTTCTGACTTTTTATCAGATTTACGTGTAATACGCCAAACTTGTTTTTTTCCTGGTGTTGTCACTTTTTCAGCATTGCTAGATAGTTTAATGGTATCTTTCATTTGACCATCTTCACCTTCAATTGAAACTAATTTAAACACCGCTCCTAAAGCCGGTTGATCATAGGCCGTAATTAGCTTGGTACCCACGCCCCATACATCAATTTTTGATTTTTGCATTTTTAGATTCAAAATCGTATTTTCATCTAAATCGTTCGATGCATAAATTTTTGCTTCAGTAAAGCCTGCTTCGTCCAGTTGTTCACGAACTCGTTTAGAAATATAAGCCATATCGCCACTATCAATCCGCACACCTAGGAAATTAATTTTATCACCCATTTCTCGAGCTACTCGAATTGCGCTTGGCACTCCCGCTTTCAAAGTATCATACGTATCAACAAGGAAAACGCAATCCCGATGTGTTTTGGCATACGCCATGAATGCTTCATAATCATTTCCATACGACTGAACCAATGAATGGGCATGGGTCCCACTAACCGGAATACCAAAAATTTTACCAGCACGAACATTACTTGTCGCGTCCGCCCCACCAATATAGGCGGCTCTTGTGCCCCAAATGGCAGCATCTAATTCTTGTGCTCGGCGTGTTCCAAATTCCAATAAAGGATCATCGCCAATCACGGATTTAATTCGAGCCGCTTTTGTCGCAATTAATGTTTGGAAATTCACCATATTTAGCAAGGCAGTTTCTACCAATTGACATTGTGCCAAAGGACCTTCAATTTGAATTAACGGTTCGTTATTAAAAACCAAATCCCCTTCTAAAGCAGAGCGTACAGTACATTTAAATTCAAAATTTGCTAAATACGTCAAGAAATCTTCTGGATATTCTTCAACTTCTCGGAGATATGCAATATCAGATTCTGTGAACGTTAAATTTTCGAGATAATTGACTAAACGTTCTAAACCTGCAAAAATTGCGTAGCCATGATTAAAGGGCATCTCTCTAAAGTAACATTCAAAAACAGCATGTAAATCTGCTCTCCCTAATTCCCAGTATGTTTGCATCATATTGATTTGATACATATCTGTATGCAATGTCAAACTATCATCTGCATATGTATAGTCCATCGTTTTCTACCTCTATTCTTTGTATTAAAAACTTGTTTATATTATAACAAAAAAATTTTTTTTAGCCTAAAATCTGCTTAGACCTCTTTTTCTTTAAAAATGAAAAATTTACTGAAGAAATAATTTAAAATCACTACTACAACTTGTGTAATCATTTTCGCCCAAAACGATGAAAAATGAATGCCATCAATTAGGAGAATCATTAAACCCATATCAGCCACAAAAGATAAAATTCGGTACCAATAAAATAAGCCCATTTCTTTAAAAAAACCAGCTATGCTTTCATGCTTACTTGCGAATACCCAATATTTATTCGTGAAAAAGGCAAATAGAACAGATAAAAACCAACTAATTGCGTTACTTATCTTGTAATCCAGCCCTAACACGTTTTGACAAACAAAAAACACAACTAAGTTGACGACAGTCGTTGCACCACCAAAAAATAAATAAGCCAGTACTTCTCGGTATTTACGAAATAATTCTTTCAATTTTCACGCATCCTTTCAACTAATCATTTTATCAAACTTCGGCAAGAAAACCTATCTATTTTGTGTAAAGACACAATTCTCTTGCTAATTTTACTATTTATTAAGTATTTATGAAAAACATAATAAGAGTAGAGGATAAGTTCATCCATGGATGAACTTACCCTCTACTCTTACTCTAATAATATATTGACTCCATCGACCGATAAGTTAAATCAGCATTAGTCCTTTAGCTTAGGAAGTGCTATCGTTTGTCCTTCGGTTAATACAGAATACGTTAAGTCATTTGCCTGCTTGAGGGCGGTTAAGGAATAGCCCGTTTTTTTAGCAATTTTTGCGAGTGTCTCTCCTCTTTTTACTTCATAATACTCAGTAGACTCTGTTTTTGAGTCATTCGCTTTACCATTTGATTGCTCTGCTGTTTCCAAAGCATTAGTCACCGATTTACTGATTATTAGTGATTGAAGTAACGCTTGTTCTTTCGGTTCTAGAGAAGTCGCCGCTGTATGCTGAGGAATCGTGATTTTTTGGCCAATATAAAACATTTCTTGAGTCTTTGAATTTTGTTTTAAGATGGCTGTTGCTGACACACCAAACGTCTGGCTAATGGTGGCGAGAGAATCTCCTTTGCTTACTTCGTAGACGACTGCTTCTTTTTTTAGCTGTTCTTTGACTGCTTCCTTATCAAACGAAGGTTTCTTTTCTTCTGCCAAATTAGTCACTACTGGTTTCTTCTTTTCTTGATCGTATTCAGTTAATTGATAGGTTTCAATCAACGCATTTAATTTTTTATCGTAATATGTATCCGTTGCATAACGACCTGTTAAAAATTTTGTTGCCTGCTGATAATTCGTCGTGTTTGCTTTCAAAACGCCGTGATAAAACGTTGCATTACCCGCCAGCCCATTGATGATTAATTTACTATAGTCTGTTAATGACTCTTTATAGGAAGGATACTGACGAAAATCGGCATGAATGGTGGTCATCTTCCCTTTACCATCATCTTCTTGTGTGGAAAAGCTGACACTTTGACCTTGATAAGCGCCTTTAATGCCAAATAAATTATAATTAGGCGGCGCGGCTAACGCACTATTGCCCGAGCCACTTTCTAAAATAGCTTGAGCTATCATGACAGAAGCGTATAGATCATGCCGCTGACCAATAACTCGTGCTTCTTCACCGATTTTTCTAATAAACTCAGAAGTAGAAGCATTCTCTTGGACAACAAAATTTGCCTCGGCTTGTTGTTGAATTCCTGCTTGCTTTTCCTTTTCTTGACTATTGTCTATCTCTGAATGTACCAACGGCTCTTTGGTCTTTTCAGTTAATGTAGAATTTTGTGGTTCCTGATTATGAGGCGGCTTTTCAGTGAGTGCTTTACGCTCTTCAGACGCTGGTTGCTCACTTTGTAACGATTCGGTTGGTTTAGTACTAGCAATTGGCTTTTCTTGTGGCGGTAAACTATTTTCAGATTCTGAAGGTTCCACATTATTTTCCTGATGGTCACCTCTGTCATTTTGTATTGAACTTTCTTGTTGTTCAGACGAACTTATTACTGTTTCGTTCAGCGTTGAAGAAGTAAGGGTTCCTTGGTCTTGATTGACTTGGTCCGCTCTTTTTTCTTCCAGCGATAGCTGTCGGTTTTCGTGACTCGTTTCGGTCTCCTCTTGAGCGATTAATGGTTCCGAATTGTAGTAACTGGCGCCAGCATAAGTCCCTAAGACTCCAAGACATACCAACTTCAAATATCTTGCCTTTCTTTTTTTCATCGCATTTCTCCTTCATTTACCTCTTTATTTCTGCTAATAATTGCTCTATCTGTTGGTACATTCCTGTTGATTCATTCTTGATGGTTAGCATTTGTTCACAATAAGCTTGGTACTCTCTTGCCACTTGCTTCATGCGCGTTAAAGTTGCTAAACGTTGTTCCATCTCTTCATGAACTGTTGCAACTTGTTGGTTAGCTTGGGCAATTGTTTCTTTTGCTTGACGTTTGGCTTCTAATAAGACTTCACCAATTTCTTTTTGAGAAAGCGTAACGGCTGTGTCTAAGTTCTCTTCGCTAGTCTGTCTCTGTTGTATCTTTGCTTCAGACAATTGTTTCTGTAAAGAAGTGATAGTTGCTTCTTTATCACTTAACGTTTCTTTAACATCTTTAAGTTGAACATCTTTTTCGACTACTTGTTTTTGTAATGCTTCCACTTCATTGGTTTGCATTAATAATTGCTCCGTTAGTTTTTTTATGGATTGCTGATATAGTTGATTTTCTTCTTCTAGTTTTTCAGCAAAAGAAAACGATTCTTCCGACAGTTCAGTCGGCACTTCTTGCTTGACCTGCTTAACTTTTGCAGCTTGCTCTTTTGCATAAACGACCTCGTCATCAAAGATTGCTTCTTCTGTTACCGTTGGTTGTGCTTTCATCGATTGTTCATTTTCAAAATCCGGCATCTTCTCATACTCCTCATCTTCATTGTTTTTAGTCAAAAATTGCCACATCTTTTTCTCCTCCTTCGTACCTTTTACACCGTTAACATATAGCCTTTTGAACGAATTGTTTTGATATATTGTGGTTTGTTCACATCTTGTTCAATTTTTTTGCGCAAATGGAAAATCACATTAGCGACACGATATTTTCGTTCATTCGCAGTATCTTTCCAGACATTTTTGTAGAGTTCTTCATATGTAATTGTTTGTCCTGCGTGTTTGTATAAATACTCTATTGTGAAAAATTCCAATTTTGTTAAAAGAATTTCTTCTCCGCTTCCCAAGCAAACACTCAAATTTGGCGCAATTAAATACAATCTCTCAGAAAGATTCTTAGTAACTGTTTGTTCCTCGTTTGCAATAGCTAATTTAGGATAAAAACGTCTTTTTACACGTTGCAATAAATTACTCATGCTTAACATGCATTCTTGACGATCATAAGAATGATCAAAAACGCCATCTGCGCCTAATTGTAAATAAATAATTCGATTGACTTTACTAATTGCTTCTGTCCGAGAAAATAACCAAATTGGCAAGTCTGACTGCTTGCGAATTGTCATTAATAACTCACAACAAGTATTTACTTGCTGGTGGTCAGTAACTTCAATCACTAACCCATCAATATGGTGCAAATGAAGAAGTATATTTGTTCCTTGGATGATCTGACATTCTACTTGATTACTAACAAACCAATTTTGGCAGTATTCTTTTGTTTCAATTGTCAAAGGAACGACACCAATTGTATATTTTTCCATTTTTCCACCTCAATCTTCCTAATATTCCCCTTCAAAATATAATAATTTTTATTTATATTCTATTAATAAATAAAAATTACCAACTACTAGTTTTCAAAAAATGATTGTTATTACTAAATTTTATCGAATAAAAACAAGGCTGTCTAGCTAAAACGAAGCCTTTAAATTATCATCTTTTTTGTTAAATGAGTAAATATTTGAGAAAATACCATAAGCAAAGATATTATTTAGATTATTTATTCTTTATGTAAAAAAAAGCTTACGATTTTTCAATCGTAAGCTTTTAGAATACTTTTTTATTTTTACATCATACCGCCCATGCCCATTGATGGATCCATCATAGGAGCTGGTGCAGCTGGTTCTGGTTTGTCTGCAACAACTGCTTCAGTTGTTAATAATAAAGCTGACACAGAAGCTGCATTTTGTAAGGCAGAACGAGTTACTTTTGTTGGGTCAACAATACCGGCTTCAACCATGTTTACCCATTCACCGTTAGCTGCATTGAATCCGATACCTAAGTCAACATTTTTTAGTTTGTCAACAATCACTGATCCTTCATAGCCAGCATTTTCAGCGATTTGACGGATTGGTTCTTCTAATGCACGAACGACAATCTTAATTCCTGTTGCCACATCGCCTTCAGCTTCTAGCGCAGCGACTTTACCAATTACATTGACAAGTGCGGTACCACCACCAGAAACCATGCCTTCTTCTACAGCGGCACGTGTTGCGTTTAATGCATCTTCAATTCGTAATTTTAATTCTTTTAATTCTGTTTCAGTTGCAGCACCGACTTTAACGACAGCAACCCCGCCAGCTAATTTAGCTAAACGTTCTTGTAATTTTTCACGATCAAAATCAGACGTTGTTTCGCCGATTTGGTTTTTAATTAAATGAACGCGGGCATCAATGGCTTCTTTTGAGCCAGCACCTTCAACAATTGTTGTGTTATCTTTGTCGACAACTACTTTACTAGCATTTCCTAAGTTTTCAATGGTTGTGTCTTTTAACTCTAACCCTAAGTCGTCAGTGATTACTGTACCACCTGTTAAAATAGCAATATCTTCAAGCATCGCTTTGCGGCGGTCACCAAATCCTGGCGCTTTTACTGCGACAACATTAAATGTACCACGGATTTTGTTCAACACTAATGTTGGTAGAGCTTCTCCATCAACATCATCCGCAATAATCAATAGTGGACGGCTTTGTTGTAGAATTTGTTCTAATAAAGGTAAGATATCTTGAATATTTGAGATTTTTTTGTCGGTAATTAAGATATATGGATTTTCTAAAACAGCTTCCATTTTATCGTTGTCAGTAACCATGTATTGAGATAAATAACCGCGGTCGAATTGCATTCCTTCAACCACATCTAATTCTGTTTCAATCCCTTTTGATTCTTCAATGGTAATTACGCCATCGTTACCAACTTTTTCCATTGCATCAGCAATTAATTGGCCGACTTTTTCAGAACCTGATGAAACAGCAGCGACTTGTGCAATCGCTTCTTTTGAATCAACTACAGATGAAATATTGTGTAATTCTTCTACTGCTGTTTTTGTTGCTAATTCAATCCCACGACGAATACCTAATGGGTTAGCTCCAGCAGTTACGTTTTTTAAGCCTTCACGAACAATGGCTTGTGTCAAAACAGTCGCTGTTGTTGTTCCGTCACCAGCAATATCATTCGTTTTAGAAGCAACTTCTGAAACTAATTTTGCGCCCATGTTTTCAAAATGATCTTCCAATTCAATTTCCTTAGCAATTGTTACTCCATCGTTAGTAATCAATGGTGAACCAAATGATTTTTCTAAAACAACGTTACGACCTTTAGGGCCTAATGTCACTTTCACTGTATCTGCTAATACATCTACTCCGCGTAGCATTGCTGCACGTGCATCTTCTGCAAATTTAATCTCTTTTGCCATGATTTCTTCACCTCATAATTTTTTTCTTCTATTATATTATTCTGTAAAAGTTGTTTATTATTCAACAGTGGCAATAATGTCTTTGGCTGATACAATTAAGTATTCTACGCCTTCGTATTTCACTTCTGTTCCTGAATATTTTTCAAACATTACTGTGTCACCAATTTTTACTTCCATCGGAACTTTTGTGCCATTTTCAAGCACACGACCTTCACCTACTGCGATAACTTCACCTGTTTGTGGTTTTTCTTTTGCAACGGATGCAAGAACAATTCCTCCAACAGTTTTTTCTTCTTCTTTCGCGACTCTAATTACGACGCGATCGCCTAATGGTTTTAACACAATAAATCCCTCCAAATAAAAAGTTTTCGCTTATTTTAGCACTCGATACATAAGAGTGCTAACTCACACTATTTATAATACTCATTTCACTCTAAAAATGCAAGTCTTTTCTCTCTTTTTCTTGTCAATTATAAGATACGCATTTTTTATTGCGTATTCTTTTTTCATGGAATGTTTTTCCAATCCTTTAATTCATGGTAAAATAAATTGACTACGATTGGAGGCGAATAAAATGAAACAACGTTTACTTACAGCATTAATAGCAACCTTCGTTTATTTTGTGATAGCGAATTTAGGAAATCTTGTTTTCAGTGTCACAGAAGGAATTGTTTCGACACTTTGGGAATCTCTTTTCTTTTTCTTATTCGTTTTTCTTTTATTAGGATATCGCAATAATCGTAAAAAATAATTATAGAAAGGATTAACCATGACCTTAAGAAAATCAAGTTTATTTATTTTAGTCACATACATTATCGCTTTTTTCGGGCCGTTACTTTTTTCGGGTATTTCCCCCAATGCAGCGATTAATGTGACAACTGCTCTCTACATTATTGGCGCCCTTGTAATGATTGGCATCTTTTTAAAAACAACAGAACCTTCTCCTTTAGAGGAAACAGCAACCTTGAAATCACCTATTTTTATTTTTTTACTAGGTGTTAGTGGGATTTTCATTGCCATGCTGATTCAAGGGGTTACTTTTGCCATTGAAGTAGCCATCACAGGAGAACAAGCTACTTCTCAAAATACACAAGCTATTGTAGCGGTGATTTTGGCAAATCCTTTATTTATTTTGGCAACTACTATCGGTGGTCCGATTATGGAAGAATTCGTCTTTCGTTATGCATTTATCCATTTAATCCAGCCTTTTACAAATTTCTGGATTGCGGCTACTGTTAGTTCGGCGATTTTTTCACTCGCACATGCCGATGGTCACTTTTTTGTTTATTTCTTTATGGGATTTTTCTTTGCTCTTTTGTACAAGCAAACTGGAAAAATTTGGACCTCAATTATCGCCCATTGCGGCATGAATACGATTGTGATTATTGTTCAACTACTTTTGCATAATAGTGCAATTCAATAAGAAAAGGGCCTTCGTCTAAACGACTAGGCCCTTTTCTTTTGCTTATTCTTCTTCGTCAATCAATTCGTTGTCATGATGTAAGAAATAAATCAATGTTTGTAATTCGTTGGTTAAGTCAACATTTTGAATTAATACTTCAGGTGGCGCTACTAAACGCGCAGCCGTAAAGTTTAGAATTCCTTTAACCCCTGCTTCGGCAAGTTTGTTTACAACTTCTTGCGCTTTGCGAGCTGGAATAGTTAAAATAGCTACTTCGATTTGTTGAACACGGATTTGTTCCATCATATCTTCCATTGGATAAACCGGAATACCGTCAACAATGCGTCCCACAATATCTTCATTCACATCAAATGCACAACTTACACGAATACTGTTGCTTTGATGGAATTTGTACTTTAATAAAGCACTTCCTAAATTACCAACCCCGATTAATGCGACATTGGTTAACTCATCTTCATTCAATGTTTTTGCAAAAAAGTTCATTAAGTTTTCAACATCATAGCCGTACCCACGTTTACCTAATTCACCAAAATATGAAAAGTCACGACGAATAGTCGCACTGTCTACTTGTACCGCTTCACTTAATTCAGTTGATGAGACTTTATTTTTTCCTGTATCATGTAACATTCTTAAGTAGCGATAATATAAAGGAAGGCGTCGCGCCGTTGCTTTTGGAATAACTTGATCTTTCACAATTGGACCTCCAATACTTTCACTTAAATCTTATCCATTAACATAATAGCAGTTTTTCACAATAAAAAGCAATTCTATGGCTCAAAAATAGCATTTTTCTTCAAAAGTTTGTGATAAAAGGTATAAACCTTCACAAAGCATTTTTTGATACGTGCTATTTTAGCAGATTTTATGCTACACTAAGGGCAATGAATTTAGAAATGAGGACTACTGATGATTTTATTACAAGCAAATCAAGTTGCCCGGCATTTTGGCTCGGAAACATTGTTTGAAAACATACATTTAGAAATTGCAACAAAAAGTCGGATTGCCTTAGTTGGTCGTAATGGTGCTGGAAAATCGACTTTTTTAAAAATCATTGCAGGCATTGATGCTCCCGATAGCGGAACCATTGCCAAAAATAAAACTGCTACGTTAGGTTATTTAGCTCAAAATACCGGCTTAGAATCAGATAAAACCGTTTGGGAAGAAATGACAAAAGCCTTTGCTGACATCCTAGAAATGGAACAGCGTATGCGAGAATTAGAAACTAAAATTAGTGAAATGGAGCCAACCACTTCCGTTTATGAAGGAATTTTAAAAGAGTACGATCAATTGCAACATACATTTTCTGAAAAAAATGGCTACGGCTATGAAAATGAAATTCGTTCAGTCCTTCACGGCTTTGGCTTTGATGAATCCTTTTACACGAAAGATATTCAAACCTTATCTGGTGGTCAAAAAACCCGGCTTGCATTAGCGAGAATGCTTTTACAAAAACCAGACATTTTAATTCTGGACGAGCCTACAAACCACTTAGATATCGAGACGCTTTCTTGGCTGGAATCTTATTTGCCAAGTTATCCCGGCGCCCTATTAATTGTTTCCCACGATCGTTATTTTTTAGATAAGGTAGTTAATGAAGTTTATGAACTGAGTCGCAAAAAAATGACTCACTACAAAGGAAACTATTCCAAATACTTAGAGTTAAAAGCAGAACAATTAGCCAGTGAATGGAAAGCGTATGAAAAGCAACAAGAAGAAATCAATAAGTTAGAAGATTTCGTTGCCAAAAATCTGGTTCGTGCATCTACAACGAAACGTGCACAAAGTCGCCGAAAAGTATTAGAAAAAATGGACCGTTTAGACCGACCTCAAGGAGATGAAAAATCGGCGCATTTTCTTTTCGATAGTGAAAAAGTTTCTGGAAATGTTGTTTTACAAGTCGAAGATGCCGCCATTGGTTACGACCAAGAACATATTTTATCCGAACCTATTCACTTGGATATTCGTCGCAAAGAAGCCATTGCCTTAGTCGGACCGAACGGAATTGGTAAATCCACTCTCTTGAAATCAATTATTGACCGCATTCCTTTCATTAAAGGAAGTAAAACTTTTGGCACCAATGTTTCTGTAGGTTACTATGACCAAGAGCAAGCCAATTTACATGGCAATAAAACGGTCTTAGCGGAATTATGGGATGAACACCCAACCACACCTGAAAAAGAGATTCGAAGTATTTTAGGCGGCTTTCTCTTCAGTGGAGATGATGTTGAAAAAACGATTCCTTTATTAAGCGGTGGCGAAAAAGCCCGTGTGGCATTAGCAAAATTAGCGATGGATCGTGACAATTTCTTGATTCTCGATGAGCCAACCAACCACTTGGATATCGATAATAAAGAAGTTTTAGAAAATGCGCTGATTGATTATGAAGGAACCATCCTCTTCGTTTCCCATGACCGTTACTTTATCAATCGAATTGCAACAAAAGTTGTTGAGCTTTCTGAAAAAGGCAGCAAACTTTATTTAGGCGACTATGATTATTATTTAGAAAAGAAACAAGAGGAAGAAGAAATCGCTGCCCTCTTAGCTAATGAAGAAGCGGCGAAAAAACCCGAACCAGTTACAGCCAAAAATACCTTTTATCAAAACAAGGAGCAACAAAAATTACTCCGTACTTTGCAAAGAAAAATAACACAAGTCGAAGAAAATCTTGCTCAGTTAGATACGACAATTGCACAATTAGAAGCACAAATGAGTCAACCAGACATTCTAGAAAATCATGTTGAATTGCTGGCTCTAAACCAACAATTAGATGACGCTCGTCAGCAACAAGATGAACTACTTGAGCAATGGGAAAATTTCAGTTTAGAATTAGAAGAAATGGAAAATAACAATTAACGGAGGGATTCACTATGGCTTCCAAAAAAATCAGTTTAACGAAGCCCAAATATCAACAAATCGCCGTTGATGTTGCGGAAAAAATTGCAGAAGGCAAATTACATGTCGGAGATAAAATCCATGCCCGTTCCACCCTAGCTAACCAATACCAAGTGTCGCCAGAAACAGCCCGCAAAGCCATTATCGTTTTAGTTGATTTAGAAATCGTTAAAGCCAAACACGGTAGCGGCTTCTATGTGGCATCAAAAGAAAAAGCGCAGGACTTTGTGACACAATATCAAGACGTTCAAACGATTGCTGAAATTAAAGAAGAATTGCTAGATAGCGTAGCGAAACAAAAAGAAGAACTTACTCATTTTTCTAGCATTCTAGATACTCTTGTTGAACAAACAAAGCGTTTTGATTCTTTCAATCCAATGAATCCTTATTCATTAGTTTTAACAGAAGAAGCTGCTTATCTTGAGGCGACGATTAGCGAAATGAATTTTTGGCAAAACACTTCGGCAACGATTATCGCCATCAAACACAAAGAAGAGCTTCTGGTCTCACCTGGTCCATATGCAAAGATTTCGTTGAACGACACACTTTATTTTGTTGGACATGACGAATCAACCTTACAACGAGTGCAGAATTTCTTTTATCCTTAAACAAAAAAGTGACTACTTATCTTGCGGTAAATAGTCACTTTTTTTATTTATTATTTCTATTTTTCATAAAAACCCACTATAAAACCTAGTTAAAATACTGTTTTTCTTCATTTTCAGAAAGATTTTCATCTAATTTGACAAAGTGACAACTTTATAGTAGTCTGATGTAGTCACTTTTTTTAATGAGGAGGAACAATGATTTGCCAAAAGTAAAAGTAAA
The DNA here is from genome assembly GCF_050537975.1 of Enterococcus sp. DIV1090. Classification (NCBI taxonomy): domain Bacteria; kingdom Bacillati; phylum Bacillota; class Bacilli; order Lactobacillales; family Enterococcaceae; genus Enterococcus; species Enterococcus sp. DIV1090. The sequence continues at coordinate 2,212,612 of NZ_CP172917.1, forward strand.
TCACCTTACCAAGATCTTTGGTAAGAAAACCAAACCGGCACTTGAAATGATTCGTGCCAACAAAAGTAAAACAGAAATTTTAGAAAAAACGGGTGCCACAGTCGGTGTTTATGATGTAAATTTCGAAGTTGAAGAAGGCGAAATTTTCGTTATTATGGGGTTATCAGGAAGTGGAAAATCAACATTAATTCGTTTATTAAATCGTTTGATTGAACCAACTTCAGGAAATATTTATATTGATGGACAAGATATTTCTTCTTTAGATAAAGAAGGATTACGTGAAGTACGTCGAAATAAAATGAGCATGGTTTTCCAAAACTTTGGTCTTTTCCCCCATCGAACTATCTTAGAAAATACGGAATATGGTTTAGAAATTCGTGGTGTTCCTAAAGAAGAACGCCAAGCAAAAGCTGAAAAAGCCTTAGAAAATTCTAGCTTAATTGCTTTTAAAGACCAATTACCAAGTCAATTATCTGGTGGGATGCAACAACGTGTCGGCCTTGCTCGTGCCTTGGCTAACGATCCAGAAATTTTATTAATGGACGAAGCGTTCTCTGCTCTTGATCCGTTAATTCGTCGTGAAATGCAAGACGAACTATTAGATTTACAAGAAAATGTCAAAAAAACCATTATCTTTATCACACATGATTTGAATGAAGCTTTACGAATCGGCGACCGGATTGCTTTGATGAAAGATGGTCAAATTATGCAAATTGGGACTGGAGAAGAAATTTTAACCAACCCAGCCAACGAATATGTGCGAACCTTCGTGGAAGATGTGGATCGTTCAAAAGTCTTAACTGCCCAAAATATTATGGTACCTGCTTTAACTACTAACATTGAAATTGATGGCCCAACTGTTGCTTTAAAACGGATGCGTCAAGAAGAAGTGAGTATGTTACTTGCCGTGGATAAAAAACGCCAACTAAAAGGCGTTGTACGCGCAGAAAAAGCTTTAGAAGCGCGTAAAAACGGGACTTCTCTTGTAGAATGTGTGGATCCAGAAATTCAAACAATCGACAAAGATATGTTAGTGAATGATATTTTCCCACTGATTTATGATGCACAAACGCCTCTTGCCGTGACTGATAACGGCAAACTATTAGGCGTGGTCATCCGTGGTAGCGTACTTGAAGCACTTGCAGAAACAGAGGTGAACGAACATGAATAAGTATCAATTACCTGTCGCGTCTTGGGTTGAAAGTTTTACTGATTGGTTAACTTCAACATTTGCTGGATTATTCAGCTTTTTACAAACAATTGGTCAAAGTGTAATGGACAACATTACTGCCTTACTAACAGCCGTACCACCACTTGTGCTGATCGTGCTATTAACGATTGCTGCTTTCTTTATTTCTAATAAAAAAATTGGCTTAAGTTTATTCACGTTTATTGGCTTAATGTTTATCTATAATCAAAACTTATGGAACGATTTAATGAGTACCGTTACGTTAGTTTTACTTTCTAGTGTTATTTCCATTATCATTGGTGTGCCACTAGGGATTTTAATGGCGAAAAGCGAAAAAGCCAAAAGTATCATTACACCGATTTTGGACTTCATGCAAACAATGCCTGGTTTCGTTTACTTGATTCCAGCCGTTGCATTCTTCGGAATTGGTATGGTTCCTGGGGTCTTCGCCTCTGTTATCTTCGCTTTACCACCAACCGTTCGCTTTACGAACTTAGGAATTCGACAAGTGCCAAATGAACTTGTTGAAGCAGCTGATTCTTACGGTAGTACTGGCTGGCAAAAATTATTCAAATTAGAATTACCTTTAGCCAAAAACACGATTATGGCTGGTGTTAACCAAACAACCATGCTAGCCCTATCAATGGTAGTTATTGCTTCAATGATTGGTGCGCCTGGATTAGGACGTGGCGTCCTTTCCGCTTTACAACGTGCACAAGTCGGGAACGGTTTCGTAAATGGTGTGGCTTTAGTTATTTTAGCGATTATCATTGACCGTTTTACTCAACATTTAAATAATAAAAAAGCAGCCCCTAAAGCAGCTGGTGCCACCTCTAAAAAGAAAAAATACGGGATTATTGCAGCGGTTGTTGTAATTGTCGCTGGCTTAGTTGGTGCTTCAATTTTTACAACAACAAATGATAAGCAAATTTCCCTTTCTTATGTGGAATGGGATACCGAAGTAGCCTCCACACATGTGGTTGCCGAAGTCTTAAAAGATATGGGATATGATGTTAAAACGACTCCTTTAGATAACGCAATCATGTGGGAATCTGTAGCTAAAGGTGAAACAGATGCCATGGTTGGTGCGTGGCTGCCAGGAACTCACGCAGAGCAATATAAACAATATAAAGATAAATTAGACGACCTTGGTGAAAACCTTAAAGGCGCGAAGTTAGGAATTGTTGTCCCTTCTTATATGGATGTTGATTCTATCGAAGATTTATCTGATCAAGCTGGGAAAAAGATTACTGGAATTGAACCTGGGGCTGGTGTTGTTGCAGCAGCAGAGAAAACTAAAGAAGCTTATCCTAATTTGAAAGATTGGTCTGTTGAAACTTCTTCATCAGGTGCCATGACTGTCGCCTTAGGACAAGCAATTAAAAACAACGAAGACATCGTTATTACTGGCTGGTCTCCTCACTGGATGTTTGCAAAATATGATTTAAAATATTTAGCTGATCCAAAAGGCACTATGGGCGGCGAAGAAGCGATTCACACAATGGCTCGCCAAGGCCTAAAAGAAGATCAACCAGAAGCTTACAAAGTGTTAGATAATTTCCATTGGACAACTAAGGATATGGAATCTGTCATGTTAGAAATTAACGAAGGCAAAGACCCACAAGAAGCTGCACGCGATTGGGTTGATTCACATAAAGACCAAGTATCAGAATGGAAAAAATAATTCTTAACAAATGACTTCCCCATCTATTTAAAAGAGGGCGTTGAACAAATTGTTCAACGCCCTCTTTTTTCGCAAAAAAAACCACTCAGTTGGGTAGACTGAGTGGAAAGGAGTTATTTTTACTTGAGGAGTAAAAATGAAAAGTGTTTATGTTGGGTGTTTTGTTGGTATGCTTATATATTAACGAGAACCTGTGAATAATTTGTGACGAAAACCTTGGAAATTTGCTACGAATTACTTAAAAAAGTTTAAATGTGTCTCACCCTAGTTAATCGATACAGCGATTATTTCTTTTTAGCATTTTGGATGGCTTTAAATAATGTTGAAAATTGTCCTTTGAAAGACATCACATCATCAAAGATATCAACACCATCGTTTAACATTTTGACGGTAACCCAGCCAAGCGCTTCCGTAATTGCTACCGCAACTGAAGCATTGACCATGCCACCAGTCACAGTTCCGACAACAGGAATCACTTTTAGAATATTTCCGACTGCGCTCTTACCTAAACTAACCACTACTAATTCTTTGGTTAAACTTTTCCCTAAGCTTTCAGACCAAGACTGACCAAAAATTTTATGCAGCCGTGACATCATAGTTAATTGAACAGGTACCAGTAAAAAAGCATCCGAAAATGGAATTGGTGAAAACCCAATAATTGCTGCTGACAATGCAGCAAAATGAATCGTTTGATGACTTTTCTTTTTCACGTCAGGTGAAACACCAGCCAAAAATTCATCAAATACTTTGTCGAGTTGTGTTTGACTGTTCGTCACTAATTGTTCTGCTTTACCTTTAGAAGTTGCGAAAGCATTCATTATGGCCGTAGACGTTTTTTGTGGAAATTTTTTCAAGACATCTTGAAAAAAAGAACGAAATTCTGGGTCTTCGATTTCTTCATTCAATTGCTTAGTTTCTTGTTCTGCTAATTCTTGTTTTTCAATCTCTTCAAAAAGTTCTTGTTTCTTTTTGTTTTTATGTTTTTTTCTTCTCATCTCATTAACTCCTTTATCTATCAATATGTAGAAACAAAGTATAGCATAGCCCTTGGTTGATTCTCTTTTAGATGATTTGAAAAGCCAGAACTTATCTGTTTTTTAAACAAATAGAAATGTTCTAGCTTTTCTCAAAAAATCAGCTATTTTGTTTGTTCTTCACCGCAATAGACCGTCAAGTGTTTAGGCAAAATCTTCAGCGTAATTGGCAAAGCAGCTCCTTCATCACCATCCACATTAGTGGTTAATTCTTCTTGGTTTTCTAAGGAGATTGTTCCTTCTTTAAAGGTTAGGTAAACTAAATTATCAGTGGACTGGTCGACGCCTTTTAACAAATCTGGGACTGCTTTTACTGCATCCCACAATGATTGATCTTTTAAATAAACTAAATGAAGTTTGCCATCATCCACTTGGGCCTCTGGTAATAATGTTTCAAACCCACCGATTGAATTCGTTAAGCCAACTAAAACGGTACTACTTTCAATGGTTTGTTCTTTTTGATCCAAGCTTAAATGAAAAGGATACGTTTGAGCATTCGCTAAATGTTTGGCACCTGAAATAAAATAAGCGAGTTTTCCTAACTTCGTTTTTTGTTCAACGTCCACGTCGTTAATTGACTCTGGAATCGTCCCAATCGCAACGACATTCATAAAGTAGTCGTCATTGATTTTCCCCACATCTAAAGCACTGGTTTTTTCTAAATCTAATTGTTGAATCGCCTCTTCAGGATCCATCGGTAAATTCAAGGCTCGCGCTAAATCGTTCACCGTTCCTAAAGGAAAAAAGCCAAATTTTGGGCGGCAAGCTTGTTCTGCCAACCCGCTAATTCCTTCATTAACGGTTCCATCTCCCCCCATTACGAAAACACTGTCGAAGTGACTTTCCGCAGCTTCACGGGCAAATTGTTCTGCATCGCCGCCTTTTTCTGTTTGTTTCACTACAACTTCATCAAATAACTGCTTTAATTTTTCTTCTGCTAACGTTTCAAATTCTTTGGCTTTTTCACCACCAGAACTGGGGTTAACAATTAAAACTGCTTTTTTCACTGGCACCACTCCTCATTGATATCTAAATCGTTTGATTCCTTACAATTATTATAAAAGATATTTTTGATTCTGGCGAAAAATATGCTGACACTTGCTTAACAAACAAGCATCCCTGCTCCTCACTACTTTTCAAAACGTTCTTTAAAGCAATAGGCAAAATAATAGAACAATTTCCAAAAATCTTGCCAAACTTTTGGATCCATCCCCGTCAATTCATGAATTCGTTTCAAACGGTAATTCAATGTATTTCGATGGATATGTAATACTTGTGAGGTTTCATTGATGTTTAAGTTATGATTGGCGAAAAAAATAACGGTTTCATAGTATTCATCATAAATCGTCTGGATGGTTTCAAAAAAATCCAATTCAATATGAAAAGGAAAATTAAAAATTCCTTGAATGAAAAAATCTTCTGCTTGGTAAAACTTAGCCTTTTCTAATTGGAGAAACGATAGAAGTAAATACGTGTTTTGTGCCTCTTGGACCATTTGTTGAATCGTGGCTTTTTCCGAACTTATCACAAGGTATTCTGTTACTGGCTTTGTTATCTGAGGTGGTTCAGAAGTAATCACCAGATAACAATTTTCCCATTCAAATATTTCATGTCCAGGATAATAACTGGATAATAAGCGCTTGTCCTTGGTCAGTACACAATGATTCTGGTCATCTAATTGAAGGTTATATAGTTCCAACGCTTCAAGTTTTAAGGCTTCTGAGTAAGCAGAATCAACATGCATTAAGTGCTGGATAAACTGATTTTTTTGTTTCTTCTTTTTTTCGCGTTCTTGTTGTGTATTTAATTCTTCTGTCAGTAAAAGAACAATCGAGCGCACAAGCTTGGTAAATTTGCGCACCTCGTCTGGTTCTCCTGAAATGCCTACGACACCTAAAATGTGATTATTCAAAATAATCGGTTCATTGGTGCCTTTTTTCTCTAAAGAAGTATCTTTATAAATTTCAATATTTTTTCGTTCATTGATGGCTCTTTCTGCGCCACGATGGCGCTCCCCAATTCGAGCAGAATCTCCACTCGCAATAATTTTTCCTCGTTCATCCATAATATTGATGTTATAAGGAATATCTGCCATCAACTTTTCAACAATTTTATTTGCTTGGATTTTGTCTAATTTTAACATTGCTATCGCCAACTTTCTAAAAAGCGAGTAGCGTTTGGGACATAAGCCGCAATGACTTATGTCCCAAACGCTTAATTCTTCAGATCAACGACTGAACATTTTTATTTCAGCTTTCATTACTGATGATACCATGGTTAGTTCTTAGTCACAATGCACCAGCTGTAATGTACGAGCAATATTTTCAACGGTTCTTTCTAAGTTAACTGGTCCATTTTTCAATGCTGCTTCCAATGGTTCGGCTTTGGCCAAAATTCCAAAAATAGCCGTCATCCCTTCTTCATAGAGGACATCCACATCTTTGCCGATATAGCCAGCACAAGCGAAAACCGGTTTTTGATACTTCTTGGCCAAACGTGAGACGCCATAAGGGGCTTTGCCGAATTTTGTTTGAAAATCCATCCCACCTTCACCAGTAAAGACATAATCAGCGGCTTTTATTTTTTCTTCTAATTGATTCACTTCTACGACAATATCAATTCCTGGGCGTAACTGAGCTTTTGTGAATGCTAGTAACCCTGCACCCAAACCACCAGCAGCTCCTGCGCCTGGCATCATCTCAACATCAATGCCGACCTCTTTTTTGATAATCGCTGCATAATGGGCTAAGTTTTTATCTAATTGAGCCACCATTTCTTCTGTCGCACCTTTTTGCGGGCCAAAGACATGAGACGCCCCTGTTGGCCCTGTTAGTGGGTTATTCACATCACTTGCTACTAGAACTTCGGTAGCAAAAATGCGTTGATCAAACTGTGTTAAATCGATCTGCGCCAGTTTATCTAATGCACCACCGCCACGTGTCAATTCTTGCCCTTCCTTGTCTAACAAACGCGCACCAAGTGCCTGAATCATACCTGCACCCCCATCATTTGTCACGCTACCACCAATGCCGATAATGATTTTTTTTGCCCCATGATTGAGCGCATGTTGAATCATCTCTCCTGTACCATAAGTAGAAGTGATCAAGGGATTACGTTCTGCTGCTTTAACCAATTCAATTCCGTTGGCTTTCGCCATTTCAATGACCACCGTTTCTTGGTCACCTAATAAGCCGTAATAGGTTTCAACGATTTGATCAGGAAGCGGTCCTGCCACGCGCACTGGTACTCTTGTACCTCCTGTTGCATCCACTAAGGAATCCACCGTTCCTTCCCCGCCGTCTGCCATCGGGACATGTTGAATGTCTGCATCTTTAAATACAGCTAAAATCCCTTTTTCCATTGCCAGACAGGCTTCTTTTGCACTCATACTTTCTTTAAATGAGTCTGGAGCCAAAACAAATTTTTTCGTCATCTTTTCGCGCCTACTTTCCAACTAGTTTAAAATAAAGCCATATAAAATGGTTGCAACAATCGTCATTACCCCACCGACACACATTTCATAAGGAATCACTCGAATTCTTTCTTTAATCGTCATATTCATACTTTGTGCCGTAATATGGAAATAATTGCCTTGAGGAACACTATCAATCACAGTTGCACCAGTATGCACCATGACTGCTGCTGAAAGTGAAGATGTGCCCATATCTAAAATCGCTGGTCCAAAAGAACCTGTCGCTAAAATAACCGCTGTGGATGTTGAACCAACTGCTAAGCCCATTAAAATACCAGAAATCGGTGCCAAGAAGGTTCCAGAAATTCCCATAACAGAAATTAAGTGGACAATTTGTGTTGATAAATCAGAAACAGAAATTAATCCAGCAATTGCACCTGCACCAATTAAAATTAAAACGGTATCGGTTACTCTCTTCAAGCCAGAAGATGCATAAAAGGCCAGTTGTTTTGTTTGCCCAATCGCAATTGTCCCAACAACTGAAGCGAACGGCAAAATATACAGAGCATCAATATTCAAACTTTTGATGAAAGAAATATTTAAAACGGCGCCAATCGGATTAAGTAATAATAAGACAATCGCTAACACTGGCGCGATTAACGCCTTTTTCAAAGGTAATAATTCTTTTGTTTGTTCCTCTACAAGATCCGTTTCTTTGACCATTGATCCTTTGCTTCTCATGATATTTGCAAGAACAACAGCTGTAATTAAGCCAAATACGGCTGGAATAAAACCAGCAATCATAACGTCACTTAAAGGTAAATCAAAGCCGTTCGCCGCTGCAATAGTATTTGGATTAGGCGAAATAATATTGCCCGCTTTGCCGCCACCTGATAAGGCAATCAATAATGATAACTTACTGATACCCGTACTTTTCCCAACAGATAGAGCAATCGGGGCAACAATCAACACTGCAACAGGAATGAATACGCCCACTGCTGTAATTACCATTGTGGATAATGCCAAAGATAAAATAGCTTTTTTCTCGCCAAGCTTTTGTACAATGGCGTTGGCAATTGATTCTGCCGCACCAGATTCCATCATCACACCCGCCAACATACCGGCTGCTAAGACACGGATTGCGGTTCCCATAATACTTTGTGTTCCGTTTAATAGAACAGCGACTGTATCTGACAGGGAAGCGCCTCCAATAAGACAACCAACAATTGCACCAAAAAACAAGGAATACACAGGATTAAATTTTTTCAAAATTAATACTATCGCTACAACTAATCCTAAAATTGCAGCAACCCAAGATATTGTAATATCTGGCATTCAAAATCAGCTCCTTAAATTGTTTACGCTTTCATTCTATCAAAGTCCTTTCTTTTTAAAATTGTAAATTTAACAGGATTTATTGTTCAAATGCACAAAAAACCGTTCTTAAAGAACAGTTTTTTGAAATCTTTTTCTATCTTTCTCAATAATGACCACCAATCCAACGAACAAAAGAACACTCACAATTAACAATACTGCCGTTTTATTATATCCATGAAATAGCGCTTCGCCTCCACATGCGTAAAGTATTGAGGAAGGAATTACACCAATGAATATAGCGGCTATTAAATTTTTTAATGGCAACTGCATAGTATCTGCAGCAAAATTAATCACAGAAGAAGGAATAATTGGAATCATGTAGCCCACCATAATCCCAATTTTTGGATGCTTCATCCGTCGAATGGACTGGACCCAATGATTGGTCTCCGTTTTTCTATCTAAAAATTTTATATGATGCATCAAAAAGATTGCAACTAAATTTCCCAAACTATTCCCTAAAACATTAATGAGTGTGCCGCTGAAGGGACCAAAACTCAATCCTGCAATCACACCAATTACCGAGGTTGGAATCCCTGGTACTGCACACATGATCGCGGTCAAAAAAACTAACAATAGCGCTGCTGAAAAACCATGTGAACGAATTCGCTCTAATAATTGTGTCTTACTAGCTTTAGGATTCAAAAATAATTGAATATCTGTTTGATATTCTAGATACAAACGGTAACCCACCAGCAGGATTAAAATAAACCCGCTACTGATTAGTAGTATTCGAATTGTTTTCCTCTTCATTTTCTTTGCTCCTTTTATGCTTTATACAAAGTGTAGCACAGGTTTCTTCGTGCCTCAATTAGAAGCTTGTATGAATAAAAGCCGCCCCTAAAAGTTAGACTAAAAATCTAGCTTTTAGGGGCGATTCGAAAGTTATGAAGGTACTTTTTTTATTTCCGATACATCTTAAACAGGAAATAACGGGTAACAATAGTTGAGGTAGCAGCTTTCTTAAAAGCATTGGTAGAAAATTGGAAAACTCAGAACAATTGGTTTACTTTCACTATTTTGAAATTCCTTTATTTAGATTATCCTGTCCAGAATATCGACAACTTGACTATCAGACTTCACATATAGATGCCCATATGTTCCCAAAGTAATCTGTATATTCGCATGTCCTAATCTTTCTTGAATCAGTTGAGTACACTCGAACTTATTTTCAAAAATTTCTTCTGGAGTAAATCCTTTTTCAGCATGCCGCAACTTTCCTGTTTGTTCACGTTGATTAAATTCTGTAGATTCGTGAGAAAATATTTTCCTTTGACTTTTATAAAAAGTATCTTCTTGACGTTTTAAGGTAACAGTAACATAACGAATAAAAATATAGGTAAGATCCATTTCTGTCTTTATATCGTAAACATCTCCTACAATTTAGACAGACGGTATTGCCAATAACCATGATAAGCACGCTCAATTGGTAAAGACCTCTCTTTTAGCATTTTGGGTAAAATATTGCAAGTCAGGTTTTTATAAGAAATGAATAACTCGTATTCTGTAATCAGTTTTTTAATAATTGCTGATTACTTAGATGTACTGGACTCTGCTTTAAAATAGCTAAAATATTTTTTGATGTACGATCAATAGGAAGATGTTCTCTTTTTGAAACCTAAAATAAATAATAACTTCACATTTCATTCAGACTTTATTAAGTGTGCTGCACTTATTTCGTAAATTCCATCACAGGGAATTATACAAAGAGGTATTTTTTTATTTTCATATAAACTAATCAAATGGATCTTTCTGAATAGTAAATACAAAAAAGTGCAAAAAGATTTTAAGCTTCCTACACTTTTAAAACTATTCAAAATATTATATCTTGTATGTTTCTAAAAATTTTTCTTTACTCCATTCTTTTTCTTCTTTATCTTCTTCATAAGCTCTCATCACAACTATAAACACCGTAGCCATTATAAACACTCTCCCATTCAGTAATACTTTTTACTAACACTTAAAAATGAGAAACTATTCAAAATCAGCATGCCTTTTAAACATGGTTTCTGAAGTCTCCCCCAGTTCATCCATTAAGTTTAAAACCATTCCATCAAAGGTCAAAAAAGCCAATTGTTCAAACGCAGACCCCATTGGTTGAGCAAAAGAGGCTGTTTCTCGATCATTTTCTTCTTTCGTAGTACCTGGTAAAACAAGTACTACGTCAGCTAATTGACCAATCGTTGACTCTTTTTTCATCGTGACCAAGGCTAAATCAATACCACTTTGTTTCGCTTTTTCTGCCAAGCTTTTCAAACTACCAGTCTCTCCTGATCCAGAACAGATAATTAATAAATCTCCTGGTTTGGAGTGAGGAGAACTGATCTCTCCAACAATACTAACTGAAAAGCCAATATGCATTAATCGATTGGCAAACGCTCGAATCGCAATTCCTGAGCGACCTGCACCATTCAAAAAAATATGATTTGCTTGTTTAATTTGTTCAACAAAATGAGCAATCTCATTTGTATCTATCCTTTGTCCATTTTGAGTGAGTTCAGCTAAAATATCTAGTGTGTAGTTTTTCATAGGGTTCTCGTCTCCTTTAGGCAATCGTTCTTCCACCATCCATTAGAATGGTTTGTCCTTGAATATAGGAATTAGCTGGATCTGCTAAAAATATTGCTAAATTGGCAACATCTTCAATGGTTCCAAAACGTCGAACTGGAATTTTATTGATAACTGCATCTAAACTTTCTTGGGTTGGATAATTTACGCGCATCATTTCACCTGTATCAATTAGACGAGGAGCGATAGCATTAACATTAACCCCTTTAGGTCCAAGTTCTTTTGCTAATCCACGTATTAACCCTTCCCCACCAGCCTTAGACGCTGGGTATGATACACCACCGCCAGTTCCACTTAAAGCTGATCCTGAACTGATATAAACAATTGAACCCTGATTATCTAAAAAGTCATTATAAAATGCTTTTACTGTATTAAATAGCCCGGTTAAATTGATGCTTAATGTTTTGTTCCATTCTTCGAAAGAAATATCATTTACTTTGTTTGCAAAAGCTACTCCAGCATTTAAGACAAGAAAATCAATACGGCCAAATTCTTTGAACACTTTTTCGCGAGCTTCTGTCAAAGCAGCTGGATCTGAAACATCCGCTTGAACAAATAACGATTTTACATATTTATTTGTAATTTCTTCTGCTGTTTTTGTTCCTGTTTCTGGATTATAATCCACGATTACTGTATTTGCTCCGGCTGCTGCAAACTTTTCTGCAATTCCTTTACCTATTCCATGTGCTGCCCCAGTTACTAATGCGACTTTCCCTTCAAAGTTTCCCATTACGGATTCTCCTCTTTCCATTGATTTAGTTTTGATGCTGATTCTCACTAATTAACTAGTGAGAATCACATCTTTATTTTCACTTGACTGCTTCTTTTAATAATTGATATTGTGCTTGTTTATCACCTGAGAATAATGCTCCGCCAACAACAATCAGTTCTGCTCCGGCTTTCACACACTTTTCTGCAATTTCTTTATTGACTCCACCATCTACTTCAATGTCAATTTTGCGATCCCCAATAAGTTGTTTCGTATTACGGATTTTTTCTAAACTTTTTGGGATGAAAGTTTGACCTGGTTGACCTGGATTAATCGTCATAATCAAAATATAGTCAATGTCATCCAGTAAATATTCCAACACGACTTCTGAGGTTCCCGGATTAATTACAACACCTGCTTTACGTCCAGCTTGACGAATTTTTTGCAAAATAGAATGGATATGTGGTGTTGATTCATAGTGCACAGAAATCATTTCTGCTCCCGTTGCAAGAACATCATCAATATGATCTTTCGGATGTTTGACCATCATATGAACATCAAAAATCATTGTAGAATTTTTTTTCATTTCGGCAATCTGATTGGGACCAAATGCAATATTAGAAACGAAATTTCCGTCCATTAAATCCACATGTAAAATTTGTGTATTTTCTTCCTCTAAAAAATTGATATCATCTTGAAGGTGCATAATATCTGCACCAAAAATTGAAGGTAAGATTTGTGCCATTTTTATTTCCGCCTCTTTCTTTTTTACTAATTATTCTTAAAAAATAGTTGAAAGCCAGTAAGTAAGGATACTCCATGGACCTGTTAACACAAAGTCTGTTCCTTGCCCTTTCAGACCAACTCCAGCACCATTTAACATCTCTGTTGCACCTGGTGCTACATAACCACCTAAGTACATGACAATTACACAGAAAAGAACAGTTGTTAGTATTGAGCGCAACAAATTTCCTTTGCTTGCCATAACCGTCATCACAGACATGTAGATTACAGACATTAAAATACCAATTGGGAATGTTTTAACTCCCGGTAACGCTAACGCACAAAGCATCACCAACGGAATAGAGATAACTGTTGTTGTCGTCGTCGTTGGATCGCCTAGTCCTAAAGCTACATCCATCCCAATATTCAAATCTGCGTCTTCGCCCATTTGTTTGGTCATGAAATCTTTCGCTGCTTTACCAATTGGTGATAGCCCATCCATTAATACGCCTACTACACGAGGCATTAAGACCATTACACCGGCAACCCCCATCCCCATAGGAATAATTGTAGTAATATCTTGTCTTGTTAACAAACCTAAAAGCACCCCAACAATCGTTCCAATGATTACAGGTTCACCTAATACACCAATTCGTTTATTTACACGTTCCAAGCTAATATCTAATTTGTTTAGCCCTGGAATGAAGTCAATCAATTTGTTCATCGCCCAAGCAACAATTAGTGTCCAGCCTGTATGAATAATCGTGGTACAAGTCGTTCCTTCTAAGCCATAGTATTCTTGCCACATAGGTGCAACCCAATCTCCGACAAACAAAGCAAGAACAGATAAAATAACGGTTACAGCCAAACCGATAAAGAAATTATCAAAAATGAAGTAAGCCAGTGCACCTGGTACTAGAAAATGCATGTAATTCCAGATATCAACATTCAATGTTTTTGTTAGTTTCAAACGTACTAAAATCAAATTAAGTACAAGACCAATTGGAATAGCTAAACCAGCGAATGGTGCCATCCAAGAAGCCGCTCCTACTGCTGGCCAGCCAATATCTGCAATTGTGAAGCCAGTTCCCATTTCTGAATAATAATCGACTGCTGGTGACAATGAATCATTCAACAAGCCAACAACTAATGTCAAACCGATAAAACCTACTCCAACCGTTAACCCAGCTTTGATTGCATCCCCCAATTTCATTCGGAAAACTAACCCTAAAATAGTAATAATAATTGGTAAAATTGCTGAAGCACCCATGCCAGTGATGGTCTGTACAATATTAACTAGTGTATCCATTCTTTTTTCTCCTTTATAGTGAAATACAAGACTGTTGGGACATCTAATCACCGATTCATTTCTCAATTAAACATCGACACTTTTTTTATGATTATGGTAAAATGAACTCAGCTTTACTTTTGTATGCCGTTCCGCTTTGTTTTCGAGGCAAAAGCGGAACGTTTTTTATGCGTTTTGAATTTCTTTTAGTTTCTCTAATAACGTATGTTTAAGCTTGTCTTCATTAATTCCAGTAACAAATCCCATGATACTCATCAACGGTACATCTAAATTTCCTTTGAAATTATTCGTAGTCAACACGATATCTGCATTTTTGCTCATTGATGGTAATTCTGTCATGCTACATTTGTTCAAACTAATGTGAATCCCATGTTCTTTACATAATGCTTTGACTTCATCTGCTGCTATGGTGGATGTGGCAACTCCACTTCCACAAGCTACTAAAATATTTACTTTCTTCATCTCTTTTTCCTCCTAAAATTTATTTTTCAACAGCAATTGCTGAAATTTCCTTCATCACTTCTTCCGATGTTTTTGCAGCCTTTATTCTATTTACAAATGTTTCTTGTTGAATCACACCTATGACCTGTTTCAAAATTTGAAGGTGTTGCGTGCCATCGTTTAAACCTAAAACAAAAAATAAAGCAACATCAATTTCTTCCTCTGCATCTTCCATTTTCTTCATTTTAATGGGTTGTTGGAGTGTAACCACTGAGATAAATGATTGCTTAATGTATTCTGGATTCCCGTGAGGAATGGCAACTGTGTGTGTGCCCAAATCTAGACCAGTTGGATAATTTTCTTCTCTTTCAACAATAAAGTCATAAAATCCTTCATTGATGTAGCCTCTTTCTTGGAAGATTTCTGATAACTGTCTAAATAAGTCGTTTCTATTCGAAATATCTAAGTTGAGAAGAATTAATTCTTCTTTGACATATTCTTTTAACATGAATAACGCTCCTTTTCATTTTTTAGTGAGTGGCTAACTCCTTGACTAAAGAATAAACGCTTTCAAAGCAAATAGCTATTTCCTTTTTTCACAAAGAATGTAACTATTTAAGAACCAATTGTGATGAACGAAAAAGAAGCAAGGAAATTAAGCATTCCTTGCTTCTTTTTCAGAGAACCGCTAATAATTAAATAAAAAATGTCCTAAGAATTTTTATCATTAGTTGAAAAATTTCGTATTGCTTTACTTATTTCATTTACATCTTCTAACTTAACTAATTCTTCAATGAATTCGGCATCATTTGCCATTCGATTGATATGATATAAAATTGGTAGGTGACTGGTTTTATCTGGCGTTGTTAATAAGGCAACTACATGGATTTTTTTCCCATGATAAGTAATCCCTTGTTTTAAAACGGTAATAAACACACCCAACTTCTGATCAACAATCGCTGGATCAAGATGGGGTAGTAGAATACGCTGCCGTAACATAATATAGGAAGGTTGATCAAGGTATTCTTGCAGCAAAAGCTCATTATAGTCTGAGGAAATAATTTTTTGATTAACCAATGCCTGACTGGATTGATTAAGAATACTTTCCCACGAAAGCCGATCTTCTGCTAATACAATATTCTCATTTTTAATCATTTGCAGAAGATCACCCTTAGAACTGTTTTCAGTAATAGTATTTGATTTCTGTTCACTCAGTAATAACGAATTTAAATCCTCTTTCAATTTTGTTTCCAGCTTTTCATCCAACGAAACATACTGTTTCAAAACACTTATTATATCTGTCGCTCGAATACTGTCAAAATCTAAATGGAAGATATCCTTAATGACATCCTGACGTAGTTTCAATTGATCACTGTTAGTCAGAATTTCATTCATTACATAAACTTTTTTTTCTGACTTAACTGGCACAGTGGAAAACACGATATCATGAGGCAGCATAAATTTCTTGTACTCACGTATTGAGTTTGTTGGATAAAAAAGAAATTCTGGGAAAATTTCCTTTAATTTTTGCTCAATCAATTTTGACATAGAAATGCCATTCGGACACAAAATCACCGCCTTAATTATTTTCTCTTCCAAATCATTGTGATCATTACTAATCAAATGTCCACCCACAAATAGCGTAATATAGGCAATTTCTTCATCTGAAATCTCAGTTTGGAAAAATCTTTCCAACGGGGAAATAGATTGACATACAAAATTGTGTAATACATTGTATTCTGATCGAATTTTATCATACAGAACATTTCCTGTTGAAAGATCATACTTAATTCGATAATATGCTGGCTTAAAATGGTTTAATAACTTTATCAGTAAATCTTTTTTATCAGACAACACCAACAATGTGTTCACTTCAAACTCTGTTAGAAACTCCCAAAGTGAATTGGCTAATAGAGGTAAATCTTTTTTCGCGACCATCCCTTTATTACGAACATTTGAACTTAGTAGCTGTAAAGAGATAAAGACTTTTTCATCTTCAGGTAAGTCAGGAAAATCTGTAGTAATATAAGAGAGAGACTGATATTCTTTTGTGTGTTCAATTTCCTCTCTTTCCTGAATACGACTACTGTCGATCATTTGTCCTCGTTCTATTCTTACAAATATTGAGGAAATGAAGTAAAGTAAAGGATAAAAATCTTCATCTGTATATTTCACACCCAAAAATTTTTCAATTTTTAGAACATCATTTTTAACACTATCCAGATATTTTTGAGAACTCTCCAATAGTTGAACAGTGACATTATCACCATAGTTTTTATAAATCTCAATAATCGAATGAAATAAGGCGATCCGTTTATCCCATTCTTCTCCTACTATCACATACCCCTTTTTACGTGAAAATTCTATTTCAAGATGGTATTTCAGCAATAAAGTTTTCGCTTTCTTAATATCTGCTAAAGCAGTATTTTTACTGATTTGAAGTTCAATACAAAAATGGTCTAGGGACAACTCTTCAACCCTAGTTAAAATCATAATCAACAGTAAATGGACTCTGTCTTCTTTCGAAAATATGATATCTTGAACAGACTGATGAATCGTTAAATAATCAGCCGATTCATTCTTTGCATAGTAGTAGCCATTTCTTCTTTCAATCAATGGTAATCGTTTTTCTGATAGTTTTTCATTGATTGCTTCTATACTATAAGCTAATTGTCTGGAAGATAATTCAAGTTCGTTAAGTAACTCCGCTTCTTTTAAACTTCGATGTTTGATTAATTGTCGAAGGATTTCTTGATCACGAGCACTCATTTTAACACAACCCCCTTTACAAAAATAATAAGCGCTTTCAGTCGGATTATCTATTCTTTTCAGTCCAAAAAATGTATTTTTCTTCATTTCAATTGTGATAATCAAATAAAATTGGAAAAATCATTAATATAGTAAGCTAACTCTTAACTAATAAAAACAAACACTAGATCAAAAACAGTCAATTATTCCAAAGTAATACGCTAATATCCTAATTAAGATTGTTATGCTAGATATATTTAAGACGACAAGTAAGCATTCAAATGTTTTCAAATCAAAAAAGCCACTTACAAAAGAAATAATGAAAAACAACTTCTTTTCATATTATCTTTTGGCAAATAGCTTTTTTCACCCTATTCTAAATCAGCATGACGCGTTTTCATCGTTTGATTTGTTTCTCCTGTTTTTTCCATTAAATTTAAGATGATACTATCATATAAAAATAAACTAGTCTGTTCAAATAAAGACCCCATTGGTTGAAGAGCTTCATCCTTAGACTGTTTTGACTGTGTTGGAATAATCACTACTTGATCAGCAATTTCTCCTAGTGTAGATGATGAATTTGTTGTAAACAATCCGATTACAACGCCATTATCCTTTGCAATTTTTGCTTGATTAACAAGACTAGTTGTTTCTCCAGAACCTGAGCCAATTAGGAATAAATCACCTGATTTAGTATGTGGTGAACTAATTTCTCCGACTAAGCTTACTGAATACCCTAAATGCAATAATCGATTGGCAAATGCTCGAATCATCAAACCTGATCTACCTGCACCTGCTAAAAAAATATGATTTGCACCCTGAATAGCTTTTGTCATCCGATCCACTTGTTGATCAGATATTTCATTTCCTATCGTCAAAACTTCATCAATAATCTCATTAAAAAACTTCATTTTTTTCCTCCTAAAATCGTGTATATTTTCATATTTCACTAAATGAAAGACGGATGGAAAATACCATCCGTCTGATTTTATTCAGCTAATTTAGTCAGTAAATATTTTTGAACAGTATCAGTTTCTTCATTTTTACATGTATCTACAAACTCTTCATCTTGGAATAAGCCAATAAGTTTTCGCAAAATACCAATGTGTTGATTTCCAGAGGCTAAGGCTAAATTGAAAACCAAAGAACAACCCACTTTCAAATCTTTGTCTTCCATTCTTCCGAATTCGACTGTGTTCTTGATTCTTACCACACTGATACTGTCTTTATTTACTAAATCAGAGTTTCCGTGAGGAATAGCAATTCCATCTCCATTAGCTAGTAACAATCCTGTCGGGAAGTCAATTTCTCTTTCAATACAAGCGTCAATATACTTAGCATCAATATTCCCTTTTTCGACAAGCTTTTCTCCAGCTGTTCTAATTGCTTCTTGATAAGTTGTAATCGTATCTTGTCCATTACTTACAATAACATCAATTGCCATCTTCTATCCCTACTTTGTGATTTCTTCTTTTACAGCATCAAAAATTTCATCTTCACCTATACCTGTAAGTAAGCCAGCACCAACAATCACTTTTGTTGTCACATCAGGATTATCAATTTTTGTAGATGAAACAACTAAATCATAGCTATTATATTTATCAGCATTACAATCCATAAGAGATGATTTTTGTACATCAACTCCACTAATCCCTTGTTCTTTTAAATAGTCTTCTAATACAGAGACCATAATTGATGATGATGCAATTCCATTTCCGCATACTACTAAAATCTTTTTGTTCATGATAAAACCTCGCTATCTATTTTTTTTTTTACTATACTACACTGTTGCATCATTTTGAAGCTGAGAGCGTTCTTTCTTTTTCAACAAGTATCCTACTGAAATTAAGATCGCTCCAATCAAGATAAAACCAATTAAACCAATATGACTTGCAGCTGCAAACAATCCAGTAAATGGATTTGCTGAAGGGTTAAGTGAAGAATACATCACATTTTTTTGTGCACCTGCACCAAATTTTTGGAATAACTCGTTTGTTGCTGGCGTCATCCATGAAGCAATGTATAATCCACCACCAAACAAGATAACTGATGATAACCAAGTACGAATAATATTTCCCTTAAATACTGGTACCATACATGCAATAAAGAACACAAACTGTGATAAGTCTTCCAAAGGCATTACTCTATTTCCAGGAAGAATAACCGCTAAAATAACCATTGCAGGAATTAATAGTAGAGCTGAAGAAATAACTGATGGGTTTCCTACAATTAGAGCTGTATCCATCCCTACAGTAATGTCACGATCTGGGAATCGTTTCACTAATTTTTTGCGTGCTGCATTTGAAAGTGGAACAAGACCTTCCATCATAATAGAAGTCATTTTCGGCAATAACAACATAACTGCAGCCAAGTACATTCCTAATTGTACACTTGAAATAATCGTTTGATATGGACTTGTCCAATCATACCCAAACAAACCTAAAAGTGTACCTAACAGAAATCCGACAATTGTTGGATCACCTAAAACACCAAATCTTTTTTGAATCGTTTCAGCCGTTACATTTAATTTCCTAAAACCAGGTATACGATCGAAAATCCAGTTAAATGGATAAGCAAATAATAAGTAAGTGTTGGCTACTGGGTGAGAAATTGATACGCCTTGAGGTAAACCAAAAAACTTCTCATTGTTTTTCGCACCCAAGTCAGCCGCAATTAACGCCCAAACATGGAACAAACCGGCAGTTAAAACCCCATATAGA
The DNA here is from genome assembly GCF_050537975.1 of Enterococcus sp. DIV1090. Taxonomy (NCBI): domain Bacteria; kingdom Bacillati; phylum Bacillota; class Bacilli; order Lactobacillales; family Enterococcaceae; genus Enterococcus; species Enterococcus sp. DIV1090. The sequence continues at coordinate 2,232,523 of NZ_CP172917.1, forward strand.
AAATTACCAGAGTATACAGCAACAATCGCTCCCATTGAAGCATTTTGGTGAAGGTTGAAAACATCAACATTGACACAGTCTGTGATCTTCAACACAAGCAACAACAAGTTAATTCCTACACATAAAGGAATAATAATGGCACCCATACTAGAACCAAATCCCATAACGGCCGTTGCCGCACCACCAACATCAATTGCATCTAAAGAAGATCCTGTTTTTCCAGCTAAACCAGTGATAGCGGGTTCCATCTTTTCCAACATAAACCCAATAACCATTGATAAAGCAATAAAACCAATTCCCACCTTCATCGCTGATTGAATTGCTTCAGCAAGCGGACGTCCCAAAGCTACCATAAATACAAGAAAAATCAGTGGAATAAAAATAAAATTGCCTAAATCATTAATAAATTGTGTGATAAATTCCATTTTTTCGCTAGTTGACTAGCTTCCCCCCTTTTTTAATCCGGTCTAAATCCCATATTCCAAGCTACATGATCTGGTTTTTTTAGAAGTAAATTATCATTTTTTTCTGCTTCTAATAAATTGTTTTTTGAATTTTCTCTTGCAGTTGAAAATTCAAAAGGTTCATCATACCATGCATCAATAATCTGCTTCATGTATTCTAATCCATTTACACGCAAACCTAAACCTATGATTTGTACATTATTACTTAATCTTGCTCTTTTTGCAGAATAAGGATTTGTAACAGCTGTTGCTCGAATTCCCCAATGTTTATTGGCTTGACAAGTAAAACCAATTCCAGTTCCACAAATGTATATTCCTAAACGACAAACATCTTTTTGGATCAATACAGACATTTCATCTGCTAACTTAGCAAAAGTATTGACTCCATCCTCTGGTACCTGTACTGGATCATAGACAACATCAGCATTTTTCTCTTCAATCAAGTATTTCTTTATCGCCTCCTTTGTTTCAAAACCTAAGTCATCACATGCAATTGCAATTTTGGTTTTCATTTAAAATCTCCTTTCTGAATCCGTTTACTTTAACTACACTCTTATAATACAATTGGTTTTAATTGGTGTCAATAGTTTTTAGTTGGTTTTTTCAATTTTGGAATCGCTTGAAATCAACTATAAAATAAATAAAAACAATATTAATTAGTTTTTGGTTGTTTTCACTAGGCTTTATGGTATTCTTTATGTAAGATGATTTGTTAATGAGGTGAAGTAAATGTTATTGATGGCAGAAAGAAGAGATTTGATACTACAGGAATTAATTAAAGAAGGCAGTGTTTATGTAAGTGAATTAGCAAAAAAATATTCTGTAACCTACGAAACAATTCGTAAAGATCTTACTTATTTAGAAAACAAAGGGCTTCTTATGAAAAGCCACGGAGGAGCTACGCTAAAACAAAATGCCATTGAGCATTCTTTTCAAGTACGTGAGAAAGAAAATGCTCATTATAAGAAACTGGTTGCACAGAAAGCTCTTGAACTTATTCCTGATAATAGTTCAATTGTAATAGGAACCGGAAGTACTACATTGGAACTTGCCATTCTTTTATCTATGAAGTCTGGATATAAGATTTTTACTGATTCACTACCAGTTGCAAGTTTACTTATAAGTTCAAAAAATCAAGTATTTCTTTTTGGTGGAGAATTACGTGAACCTAGTTCTTCAGTATTTGGAGGTTGGACCATTTCTCAAATTAATCAAATTCAAGTAGACTTATGTTTTCTTGGAACTGATGGCTTTAGTAATGTTGATGGTCCCACTAGCCCGTCGTCTTCAGATGTATTTGTAGACCAAGCGATTATTTCCCACGCTGAAAAACGCTACATCTTGGGTGATTATACAAAATTTGATCGAAAAAGCCTATACAAAATTTGCGACTGGTCAGAGATTACTGCTTTAATTACAAACAAAGAAGCGGATCTCGAAAAAATTAGAAAAATCGAAACAATGACTCATGTAATTACTTGTTAAATTTTTAATATAGACATGAAAGACAAAGTCAAATCGTTAATAGTAGGTATACAAAAAAGTCTAACAATTTTGCTAGACTTTTTTTGTATGATTTTATACTTTTACTTTGATTTTTATGCTTCAGTAATCACTTTTTAGTAATTGGCTATTCAAAATCTGCATGTCGATTAAACATTTTTTCTGAGGTTTCTTCCATTTCATCCATTAAATTTAAAATTATACTATCAAAAGTCAGAAAGGCTAATTGTTCAAAAGCTGAACCCATTGGCTGTTTAAATTCTTTTGAATGATGCACATTTTCATTCTTAGTTGTACCTGGTAGCACTATAATTGAAGAAGCTAACTTACCAATTGTAGAATCACCTTTCATGGTGATCAAACCAATCGTAACGTCACTTTCCACGGCTTTCTTAGCTAAAGATTTTAAGCTTTCTGTTTCTCCTGATCCAGAACAGATGATCAAAAGGTCACCAGGTTGTGAATGAGGTGAGCTTATTTCACCAACAAGACTTACCTTAAATCCCAGATGCATCAATCGATTGGCAAACGCTTGAATTGCAATACCTGACCGACCAGCGCCTGAGAGAAAAATGTGTTTGGCTTTTTTAATCTCTTCTAGAAAAATTAAAATTTGTTCCATTTCAATTTTTTCAGCGTTTTGTGTCAGTTCATTAAGGATTTTCAAAACATAATTTTCCAAATTTTTCCTCCTAGACTTCCGCTAAAGCAGTTTTCAAATTCGTAATCATTTCAACTTCTTTGTTTTCTTCACCAAAAATGTATCCTCCTGATACAAACATATCTGTTCCAGCATTGGCACAAAGTTTGATTGTTTCATTATCGATTTTACCATCCACTTCAATTAAATAGTGATAATCATTTGATTCTCTCAATTGACTAAGTTCAGCGATTTTATTTACAGTTAAAGGAATAAAATCCCTATTAGGTCGACCCGGATTAATGGTCATTACTAATACTAGATCAACTTCAGCTAAAATTGGTGCTATCAATGACACAGGAGTTGCAGGATTGATTGCAACGCCTATTTTCTTTTTTTGTTCCTTGACCATTTGAATAATGTGCATACCATTATTGGTAGCTTCTGCATGATACGTAATAGAGTCAGCTCCAGCCTCAAGGAAAGCAGGTACAATTTTTTCTGGTGTTTCGACCATCAAATGGACATCCAGTAAGATGTCGGTGATTTCTTTTAATTCTTTAACAATACTGGGTCCTGACGCCATGTCAGGCACAAAATATCCATCCATCACATCCACATGTAGCCACTTTATTTCTTCTATCTCCAAGGTTTCAAGGGTCTTCTCTAAACGACTGATTTTAGAACTAAATAATGAAGGTGCTAAAATATATTCTTTCATAAAATTTATTCCCCCATGATTATCACATTAATTGTACGATCTCGTTCACGAAGACGATCCCAATCAACGAAATACACTCTACCGAGCGATCCGATTTGCAATTCTCCATCTTTTAAGATGAGTGATTGAGAATTGGTTCCATAAATAGATGCTTTCAGATGGGCATCTGTATTTAACATCACCCATTTTTCAGCTGGATAATTAGGATCGCTTAATGAAGTCCCGAAAGCAATATGTTCTGGACCTGGACTATGATATTGTCCTTCGGTTGTCATAACCGGAGCGATTTTTTCCATGGTTTCATTAATATCTACATGTAGAAAATCGTCTCCAAAATAATTCACATCATGCATAGTTTCCTCATAGAAAAATGAACAAGTTGTATGTGGGGTGGTAATGATCATCACGCCATCTGCCAAACCAGAATCTAAAGCAATACGAACCAAGTCTTCACGTAAATCATGGTACGAAGCACGACCTTCTATTGTATGCAGTTTGATTGTGTCATGTTTGATCATCTATTTCAATTCCAATCGTGTTTTTACATCTTCAAATATTTTGTCTGCTCCGATCCCAGTTAACAAGCCTAGACCATTGATCACCTTATCTTTGACTGAATCTGGAACAATCGTCGTGCTAACAACCGCATCGTAATCATCCATTTTATTCAGTTCGTCCGCAATCTTAGATTGATATATTTTGACCTGATCCGTATAGTTTTCTGCTTCTAACCACTTGTTGATTTTTGATACCGCAATAGTTGAGGTTGCGTGGCCCGCGCCACAAATTACTAATAGTTTTTTCATGAATTTCCCTACTTTCTTTTTATTGAACTTCTTGTATATTTTCTACTTTTTTCCCTTTGATTTTGTTAAAGTAAAACATTCCTGCTAAAATCACAATTCCTAAAAGAATAATCCCAAAGATACCTAACTTTTGAGCTAATAAAACAACTAAACCTGCTGGCCACAAGCCACTTAATAACATTGTAACTAGTCCTGAAGTTCCTACATCAAAGTTTGCCATTTGGAAGAGTTCTGTCACAATAGGCGCTAACCATGTAGATAAATAAAATGTCATCACTAAGTACAGTGAGCAACCGACTAAAGAACGAACAATATTTCCTTTAAAATAAGGAATCATTAAGCAAATCGCAAATGTGAAAAATGCTAAATCACCAAAAGGTAACACTTGATTTCCAGGCAAAATTACTGCAAGTAACAACGAGATAGGTACCAACAGTAGCGATGTAGACATTACTGTTGGATGCCCAACGGTAAGTGCTGCATCCATTCCAATATTTACCACACGACCATTTAATTTTTTATCTGTAAATTCTTTAGCTGCCTCAGCGATTGGCAACAGCCCTTCCATAAACATTGCAACCATTTTTGGCATTATTTTCATAACTGCAGCTGTTTGCATACCAAGCAACCCGATACCTGCTGCATCATATCCTGCTAAAAATCCAACAACGATACCAATCAACAATCCAATTACAACGGTATCACCAAAAATCCCAAATTTTTTCGTCAAACTTTCAGCATCTGCATCAATTTTGTTAAACCCTGGAATTCGATCAAAAATCCAGTTCATAGGTTTAGCAAACAATACTCCAGACAATGCCATCATATGTGTAATTGCAATCCCAGGATAACCGAAGAATTCACTTACTTCTTTTTGTGCTGCATCCGCTAAGAACCATTGTAAAAGAACTGCAACAATTGCTCCAATTATCCCAAACCAAAAGTTTCCAGTTACCGTTTGAACTAGCATACCTAAAAAAATTGGGAACCAGAAATTCCAAATATCAACATTCAATGTTTTCGTCCAACCAAGCATCACTAAAATAAAATTCAAAATTAATGAGATAGGGATCATCAAAATTCCCAAAGAGGTTGAAAAGGCCAATGGTCCACCAACTCCTACTCCAATATCCAAAACATTTAGAGAAGTTCCAAATTTTTCACCCATTTGCTGAATAGCACTACCCAAACCGCCCGATAATAAATCTAATACTAATCCTAATCCAATATTCCCAATACCAACAGTGACCCCAGATATAAATGCTTTACTAGGCTTTAACCCGAAGAATAGTCCAATGATAAAAATAATTACTGGTAAAAAAACTGTTGATCCTAATCCAATAAACCACTGAATACCATCCATAATAACATCCATTTGTTTTTTCCTCCTTGACTTCTAATAAACCCCAGAATCATTTAGCAATTTGATAAAATCTTCTTTTGATGATAATTCTCGTAGCCTCTTAACTTTCTCATCATCAGTAAACAATGCCATTAAGTTTTGCAGGGTCTCTACTTGTTCATGAGGGACTGCCATCGCCAGCATGAATACTAAATTAACTTCGATGTTGTGACTTTTATCCGTCATATCTTGGAAAATTACTGGTTCATCCAATGAAGCAAAACAAATTTGTGACTTATTAACATTCACTGAATCTGTATGAGGAATCGCAAAACCGATACCATTGAATTCCAAACCAGTCGGATACTCTGCTTCTCTTGTTGTGATGCCATCTAAAAAACTTGATTTGACGCATCCAGATAAATAAAGTTTTTCATACATTTTTTCGAATAATTGTGTTTGATCGTCAGGTTTGATATGAAACAAACAAAGTTCTTGATCAAAAAACATTTTAGTTTCCTCCAGTACTAAAAATTTGTAGCATTTGCACAGAATCGTTGACTTTCACAAGCGCATCAACTTTCTTTTTCTCATCAATAAATTGATAGAGTTCTTCGACAACTTCGCGAATCTCTTGTAAGTCTTCTTCACTGAGATTTACCATAATAATCAATTTGACCGTGCGATCTCCCCAATTAATCGATTTCTTAAGTGATACAATATAAATATGAGACTTAAGAATCGTCGTTGGATCTGCATGAGGTAATGCAACACCACTTTCCAAATTGGTATTCCCAATATCCTCTCTCTCAAAAACCGATTTCCGAAATGTAGGCAATACTAGTTTTCTTTTTTCTAGTTCATCTATCATGCTATTTAAACAATCAGCTTTATCAGAAAAAAGATTTTGCAAGCTAATAAGTTTAAGATTGACATATTTACTCAACACATCTACTTCAAAATTTCTATCTAATGAATCAGATAGTCCAAAAGGTGCTCCTTGAATGAGATACTTTGTATATGCCTCCATGATCTTGATATAGTCTTGATTACTAACTAAAGGTGTAACTTTTACAAAAGGAGTTTTTGACTGTGGAATATCAATCGAGCTGATAATCAAGTCAATATTTTCTTTGTCACTTTTATTAAATCTCTCCAATGTCGATATCTCCACATTATCATGGGCTGGAATGAACTTACGAACCTTTGAATAGATAAATTGAGCTGAAGACATTCCATATTGACAAATAATGACAATATTGCTTGCTTTGGATTGACGATCCAAGGCAATTTGGAAATGGATCAAAATAAACGAAATCTCGTCATCATTTAAAATCACATTATACTGTTGTTCCACAATAACTAATGCATACCAAACAATACTGAAAAGCTCAGAATATTGGTCACGAATATTCTCCAATAAAGGATTTTCAATGTGAATCCCACGTTTTAAACGAAGAATCATAGCAGGTATATGATATAATAGTGAATTGAAAAGGTGCTCATCCTGAGTCAGATCAATTTTTTCAATTTTACTCATTCTAGAAATCAAACGGTACACTAAATCTACATATTTTTCATCACTAGCTTTCACTTCAGTAGTAACTCGATGGGCAAAAAGTTGACGAGATAAATAGTCTTTATCAGCTTCACTAAAATTCAGAACAGTCTCTTGAGATAATCGTTCAGACATGTCATTAGCAACCACAAACGTTTCCATATATCGTATACTACTAAATAGGTAATCATCCTCTCCTTCAACATGATACCCCATTTGAATACGACGGCATTGAACCAAGAGAGTTGTCAAAAGTGATTCCATATAATAGTCAGAAACCTTCTCAGTGAGTTCTCTAAAATTCTTGTGTAGAATTTTTGATACGATATCCACTAATTGTTTCTCAAAAAAGTGGTATAATTTTGCATTGACAGATTTTTCTTCTATCAAATTTGAAAAATGTGTTACTAGCTGCTTAATTGCTAGCTGAATCTCATTCTCTGCCCCCTGACTAGTCAATCCATCATTATTTGATATTATTTCAATCCCATTCGATACAATGATTTCATTTATAATTTTTAAATCGTTATAAAGTGAGGTCTTACTGACTAAATATTGCTCAGCAAGAGATTCTAATGTCGGATTATCCTCTTCAAAAAATACACTTTGAATAATTTTGACTCGTCTATTTACAGGTGACAGCTGGTCTTGCGAAAGCTCACTTTCTAGCTCTTTTAAAAAGTTGCTTTTTGCACTATGTTCACCTGACAAGTGGATACCTAAAGAAGGTAACCTTTCTATTTCAACAGAATAAGGTTGAATGAAAAGTCTAAGTGTTTCTAAATCTTGAAATACGGTTTTAGTTGAGACAGACAATTTTTTACTATAGAAAGAAGCAGGTAAAAATTTATCATGTTCAATTAGCAAGCGCGCAAGTTTTATTTGCCTTTCGTTCATGGATATCACCTTTCTGTTAGCTAACGTTCTTCTTTACATATCTAAGATAACATGATAAATTAGCCCTAACAATTACATAAGTTTCTTTATCCATTGTGGAAGTGAATTAAAAATTTTCAGTTTAATCTCGCTTACATATCTTTTCTATGTATATGAAGAACACTTAATCAAAAATATTTTATTCTTTGTTTTATGATTTATTTTTAATGTTCAATTTTAAATATTTTTGCTCTTTTGGCAATAAACCAGTTCATTTTCTTTTGGACTTCTTAACTTAAGATAATATATTAGTTGACCATCAAAATTCTACTACATAAATGAATTTTCAAGAGAAAATAAAGAAACTGGTTTCAATCCGAAATCAGTTTCTTTCAACAAGTAGACTAGCCATAACTTTTTTAATCAGATTAACTTTCCAAAAGACAATTGCAGATATCATGCAAAATCAGCAAGGCCATAAAATCTGTTAAAATGATATTTTTCCTTTGAAAATCTTGTCTTCAACTTTATTTCATCTAATACATTCATTTTTTAATGCTCTTTGTTTTAAAGTAGAAAATAGTTATAATCCATAGATTTTTTCAATATAGTAGAGCTAGTTTAGGATTCCATATCCTAAACTATAAGAACTATTCTTTTCATAGCTTCTTCTTGCAATAATATCTCCAGAATTCCCTTCAATCGTATGGACAGTATTATTTTCAAATTTCTCCACAATCCCTACATGATCACTGACACCATCACCATCCCAATCAAAGAAAATAATCGCTCCACTTTTCGGTTCTACACCTCCGCCTTGCCATTGGTTATTCGTTTTAAAATTATTTATTCCTGTTGGACAATAGGCAAAACGTTCCATCTTCAAGTTTGCTTTTTCCGCCACATAAGAAACAAAAGTTGCACACCATTCTACACGACTGTTAAAACCATACCAACGCCAGTATTTTTCGCCACCTTCATGAATGCCGTCTGCTAGCTCATCTGATGCAATTTTCGCAATTTCAGAATTTCCACCAGTGCCAGAATGACTCAAAAATCCTCCTCCGAAATCGTACACCTGCACAATGTTTAAAACTTCATACCCTTGATGCCCTTTCCACATATCCGCAAAATATTTAACCCCAACTTCTATTGATTCATCTGGGTCTGTTATGGAATTTAGTGGTCTGCCTTGGCTTTCGCTACACTGCATAATATCGGGATACTTTTCATAATTTCCACCTGATTCTGCCATAATAATTCCTAATGGATAGGGTACGGCTTCGGGTATCTCATTTTTCACCGCTTCTTTCGTTACCTTTTCTTTCCAGCGAAGTACCGCTTCTGGAAGATTTTGCTCCTCTTCTGTACCAGTAACATTAGTCGATGAACTTTCTCCCCAAATCAATAATAGTATGAAGATAAAAAAGATTCCAAATAAACAAAGCGCTAGATACTTAGATAACTTCATAGACTGATTCCTCACTGATTTCTGATTCCATTAGGTTTCTTGTCTTAGTTCGTCAATTTCCTTTGCTAATTGTCTGGCTTCATCTTGCTCAACAGATGTTGAATGGTAAAGTTGTTTGATTGATAGTATAATTTTTAAACATAAAGCACTCGCTTCCTTTCTGATTTGGTTTGGTCACTTTAATCTTACAGAGATGAGTACTTTTTGTGTACCTTGAAATCAAAAAAAATGGGACAATAATCAGATTTTTTTCTGATTATTGTCCCATTCTCTTTTGGTAGAAAATTGGAAAACTGACAGCTAAAAAGGCAGCTTATTTCGCTCTTCATTCGTTGATTTAACACCATTTCAACTGAGTTTTCACGTTATTTCCGATACATCTTAAACTCCAAGAACAGATCGTTATAAATTCCTAAGTATTCTTGACCTAAATCTTGGTAAACTTCTAAATGTTTGACGGTTTCATCATCTGGATAAAATTGTTTATCTTCAGCAACTTCTTTTGGTAATAGTTTTTTAGCTTCTTTATTTGGTGTGGAATAACCAATATATTCTGCGTTTTGTGCCGCATTTTCTGGTCGTAACATAAAGTTCATAAATGCATAGGCACCCTCTTTATTTTTGGCTGTCTTAGGCATCACAATGTTATCAAACCAGAGATTAGAGCCTTCACTGGGAATCACATAATGTAGATGTTCATTGTTTTCTAGCATTTCAGCAGCTTCACCAGAGAAAGTTACAGCAACTGCACTTTCTTCATTAGCCATGTACATTTTGATTTCATCGGCAACAATTGCTTTGACATTGTTCGTTAATCGGTTTAACTTATCGGTAGCCTGACGTAATTGTTGGTCGTTTTTACTGTTTAACGAATAGCCTAAACTGTTCAAAGATAATCCTAACACTTCGCGAGCGCCATCAATCAGCATGACATTATTTTTTAATTCCGGGCGCCATAAATCATCCCAATGTTGGATCTGACGGCCGTCAATAAATTTATCATTATAAATAATCCCCAACGTGCCCCAGAAGTACGGAACGGAAAACTTATTTTTGGGATCAAAGGATTGATCTAAAAAGCGTGCATCAATGTTTTCTAAGCCTTTTAATTTGCTGTGATCAAGTGGTAAAAGCATCTTCGCTTTCATCATTTTTTGAATCATATATTCAGAAGGAATGGCAATATCATAGGCTGTACCACCTTGCTGAATTTTTGTATACATAGCTTCATTAGAATCAAAGGTTTCGTAATTGACTTTATAACCTGTTTCTCTTTCAAATTTCTTAATCAAGGCCGGATCTATATAGTCCCCCCAATTGTAAATGGTCAAGGTATCTGCTCCTGCCATGCCACTTGCTTTCTCCAATTGGCGCACGCCAAAAAACAAGATGACAATAATAGCGATAATTCCAATAAAAAGTGACTGTAATTTTTTCATTTTAACTTGGCCACCTCACTTTGTTCCCGACGCATTTTCTTTAAACGTTTTGGCGTATTGTCTTTACTGATAAAGTAATAACCGACAACTAGAATCATTGAGAATAGGAATACTAACGCACTTAAGGCATTGATTTCTAAACTAATTCCCTGACGTGCTCGTGAATAAATTTCAACAGATAATGTTGAAAAACCATTGCCTGTCACAAAGAATGTTACGGCAAAATCGTCCAACGAATAAGTAAAGGCCATAAAGTAGCCAGCAATAATTCCTGGCGCTAAAAAAGGCAAAATAATATTTTTAATCACTTGAACATTATTGGCCCCTAAATCCCGTGCCGCATCTACCATAGAATCGTTCATCTCTTGTAGTTTTGGTAAAACCATTAAAACAACAATTGGAATACTAAAGGCAATATGCGACAATAATACACTTGTAAAACCTAAACTGATAAACCCTACTGCCGTGAAGAAAATTAAGAAACTGGCTCCAATAATAACATCTGGTGAAACGAGTAAAATGTTATTAAAGCTAAGCAACGTGTTCCGGTTTTTACGACGTTTTGTATAATAAATCCCCATCGCACCAAATGTTCCAATGATGGTTGCTATTAAAGCCGATAAGAAAGCTAGCAAAAACGTATTCAGAACAATGGTTAACAAGCGTGTGTCTTCGAAAACGTTCCGATAATTATCTAACGTAAAACCAGTAAACTGATTCATCGTTTGCGTGTCGTTAAACGAATAAAAAATCAAATAAAAGATTGGTGCGTACAGTAGCGCAAAGACAACGAATAAATACACATAAGACCATTTAAACTTTTTCTTTTGCATTATTTGCCACGCCCTTTCTTCTTCTCACCCGTCAGCAACATCACAATAAACATGGCAACAATTAAAATCACACCAATTGTTGAACCCATGCCCCAGTTTTGCGTTACTAAGAAGTGTTCCTCAATCGCCGTTCCCAACGTAATCACCCGATTGCCGCCAATTAAACGCGTTAACATAAAGAGCGAGAGCGAAGGAATAAAGACAGCTTGAACGCCACTTTTCACACCGTTTAGGGAGAGAGGAAAAATGACACGGCGGAATGTTTCCGCACTGCTAGCTCCTAAGTCCCGACTAGCACTAATCAATGAAGGATTCATCTCTTCTAAGGCATTAAAAATCGGCATAATCATAAATGGAATTTCAATATACGTTGCGACAAATAAAAAACTGAAATCTGTAAACAGAATCTGGTGCGTACCCAAACCCATAAAACTCATAAACTGATTGATACTCCCATGAATACTGAAAATCCCAATAAAGGCATAAGCTTTTAATAATAAATTCACCCACGTTGGTAAAATAACAAGCATTAACCACAACTGTTTATGCTTGAGCTTTGTCAAAAAATAAGCCGTAGGATAACTTACCAATAACGTAAAAATGGTAATCAGAAAAGCATACCAAACCGAATTAATGGTCATACTTAAATACGTTCCTGATGTAAAATACGTTTGGTAATTCGCCAAAGTAAACTGGCCATTCATATCGAAAAATGATTGATAAATAATCATTAGCACTGGCGCAATGACGAATAAAAGTAACCACATTACATAGGGAATCGAATAAATTCGACGCATTGTTTTCATTTTATTTTCCCCTTTCGTTTACTCGTCGTAACTTTCTAAACGGGCATCAAAGTCTTCTTCTGATTCATTGAAGCGCATCACGTGAATATCTTCTGGCTCAAAAGAGAGACCTACTTGAGCACCTTCTTTGGCTTTTCGAGTGGAATGCACCATCCATTCGTTTCCTTGTTCATCAAAACAAATAATTTCATAATGAACGCCGCGGAATAACTGTGTATCCACCGTTACGGTTAGCTTGCCTTTTTCAAGCGTGGTAATCGTTAAGTCTTCTGGACGTAAAACGACTTCTACAGGTTCATTTTTCCGCATGCCGCCATCGACACATTCAAACTTTTTTCCCACAAATGAAACTAAATTATCTTCCAGCATCACGCCATCCACAATATTACTTTCCCCTACAAAGTCAGCAACAAAGTGATTAATCGGTTCATCATAAATATCGACTGGTGTGCCACTTTGCACGATATGACCTTTATTCATGACAAAAATTTCATCGCTCATCGCTAATGCTTCTTCTTGATCATGGGTCACAAAAATAAAAGTAATTCCTAAACGTTGTTGTAAATCACGTAGTTCATATTGCATCGCTGTGCGTAATTTCAAATCTAAAGCGGATAACGGCTCATCTAAAAGCAATACTTTTGGCTCATTGACAATCGCTCGTGCAATTGCGACCCGCTGACGTTGGCCCCCAGACATTTCACTAATTTCACGTGTTTCGTAGCCGGGTAATTGAACCAAACGTAATGCCTCTTTCACTTTTTTTTCAATTTCTGCTTTGGATAGTTTTTTGATTTTTAAACCAAACGCAACATTATCAAAAACATTCATGTGAGGAAACAAAGCATAATCCTGAAACACGGTATTGACTTGGCGTTTATTGGCAGGTACATCATTTATTCTTTTACCATCAAAATAAACATCGCCAGAAGTCACGTCATTGAATCCCGCAATAATACGCAAAATCGTTGTTTTGCCACATCCTGAAGGTCCTAATAACGTATAAAATTTTCCTTCTTCAATTTCAAAGCTGACATTTTTTAATACTGGTTCATCGTCAAATTGTTTGACAACATTTTCAAATGAAATCACATGGTTTCTCACTGGATAAACTCCTCCATTTCGTCCTTTATAAATACGATTCTGTCGCCACAATTAACGCACGACTTTTTCCTCGACCATTGTTGCTAATTTGGTGAGGTTCTGTTGCTTGGTAATACATGGTTTGACCTTTTTTAGCAATATACGTGGCTTCCCCTAATATCAAACGAATGGAGCCATCAATCACATAAATAAATGTTTCTGATAGAGAAGGTTCAAACGTTTTATATTCGCCATTTTTATCAAAAGTAATAATGACAGGTTCCATTTCTTTTTCATTTGAGGCTGGAATTAACCATTTTAGTTCATAGCCATGTTCTTCATCATAATAGAGGGTACTTTCTTCTTCATTGTAGACAATTTTCTGTTCAAGCGGTTGCTGACTAAAAAACTGCTCTGGCGTCACGCCTAGTACTTCTAAAATTGAGAAAAATGTTTCCATTGATGGTGAGCTTAAATCCCGCTCCAATTGGGAAATATAGCCTTTGGATAAATCCGTTCTTTCGCCTAATTCTTCTTGCGTTAAATTTTTCTGAATGCGTAAATTTCTCAACTTCTCACCAATTTCCATGGCACACCTCGTTTCTATTTTCAGCTAATCTTTTCAACAAAAGTTTTGTAATACTAAACTTACAGTTTAGTTTTACCTTTTTTAGTATACGAACTTTTTGAAAAATTTCAACCATTTTTCTTTATTTTTCTAGTCTAATTGTCACACAATCTTTCTTTTCTGTATAACTTACTGTTTATAAGAAGAAAAATGATACGAAAAAATCAGAATATGATAAAATAAGACGAGTTGCTTTTTTACATAATTGGAAGGAGAGTTTTTATATGAATTCATTTCAAGCATTTACGTTAAGAGAACAAGATACATCTGTTATTGGTCAACTAGAAACCATTACTTTAGACGACTTATCAGAAGGCACTGTAGTAATCAAAGCAGCCTACTCCTCAGTTAACTTTAAAGACTCTTTAGCTTCAAAAAAAGACGGCGGTGTGATTCGCAATTATCCAATGATTCCAGGAATTGATGTCAGTGGCACTGTTGTCACATCGGAAGATCCTCGTTTCAAAGAAGGCGATAAAGTGATCGTAACAGGCTATCAATTAGGGGTTAGTCATACTGGTGGTTATTCTGAATATGTGCGTGTTCCTGGCGATTGGGTAGTTCCACTTCCTGAAAAAATGAGTCTCAAAGAAGCAATGATTTTCGGAACTGCTGGCTTTACGGCCGGATTATCTGTCACAGCTTTAGAAGACGATGGCTTACGCGACGACAAAGAAGCCCCCATCATTGTAACTGGTGCGACAGGCGGTGTTGCGACATTGTCTATTGCGATGTTGCATCAATTAGGCTACACTTCAATCACTGCATTAACTAGAAAGCCAGGTTCTTTTGAGCTTTTAAAAGAGTTAGGTGTTAGTGAATGCTTATTAGTAGAAGATTTCTTAGCAACTCCTGTTAAAGCATTAATGAAACAGCGTTTTGCTTTTGCAATTGATACCACTGGTGGGGAAATTACTTCTGCTGTTTTACCACAACTTCGTTATGATGGCCGTTCAGCCATTTGTGGCCGCGCTGCTGGAATGACATTAGAGACAACCGTTTTACCCTTTATTTTACGGGGCGTTCATTTATTGGGCATTGATTCGGTTAATGTTGGTATGGACAAACGAAAAATAGTCTGGCAACGTCTTGCCACTGATTTAGACATCACTGAAAAAGCTGTGTATCAAGAGATTACTTTAGAAGAACTTCCCCCTGTTTTTGAAGCATTACAAGCAGGCCAACATATTGGACGGACCATTGTCCGAATTTCTTAAGGAGGCGTTTTGATTATGGATGTTTTAGTTACTGCTGGTGGAACGTCAGAACCGATTGATAATGTTCGTTCGATTACCAATCATTCTTCTGGCGGACTAGGAAAAGCAATTGCTGAAAGTTTTTTAGCTGCTGGACACACCGTAACCTACGTAACAACCAAACATGCATTACGTCCAACCCAACAATTGGACTTATCAATTAAAGAAATAGAAACAACGGTTGAATTAGCCACTACGTTAGAACAACTCTTTGCTGAAAAGCAATTTGATGCGATTGTTCACGCAATGGCAGTCAGTGATTTTACGACGGAAACCGCGCAAACGGAAGAACAATTTATTGATTCTTTTGCTCAACAATTAAGCGAACAAACATTGCCAAAGACCAAAGAAGCCTTGGTAACTATCGTTCAAAACACATTGAATCAGATTGCTGATATTCCTCAAACAGCAACAAAAATTTCATCTGATACGGACCGATTATTAATTTTTCTAAAGAAAAATCCTAAAGTCATCCAAATGATTCGTGACAAGCAACCCCAAACTGTTTTAGTGGGCTTTAAATTACTTGTCGACGTTGCACAAGCAGAACTTGTCCAGGTTGCACAAGCCGCTTTGGTTAAAAATCGGTGTGACTTTGTCTTAGCCAATGACTTGATGAACGTTCATGAAACAGAACACGAAGGATTATTAATTAACGAAACGGGTATTGTCCAAGAAGCTTGTTCAAAACAAGGGATTGGTTCAATGATCGTTAAAAATGTTGAAAAGAAATGGAGAGAACAACAATGAAAACTATTTTATTAGGCGTCTCTGGCAGCATTTCTGCATATAAAGCAGCAGATATTACAAGTCAACTAGCTAAGCTTGGCTACAATGTGGAAATTTTAATGACTAAAAGCAGCACGGCGTTCATCACTCCGCTGACGTTACAATCACTTTCTAAGAATCCAGTGCATACGGATGTCATGATGGAAATTGATCCCAGTAAAATTAATCACATTGAGTTAGCTAAAAAAGCGGATTTATTTTTAGTAGCACCTGCTTCGGCCAATACAATTGGGAAATTAGCCCATGGGATTGCCGATGACTTATTATCAACAGTTGCTTTGGCACTTTATCCTGAAACACCAAAAATTATTGCGCCCGCGATGAATACGTATATGTACCAAAACCCCATTGTCCAACGAAATATTGGCATTTTAAAAGAAGTCGGCTATCAAGAAATAATCCCACGTGAAGCTCTATTAGCTTGTGGCGATTATGGTCGTGGCGCACTTGCCACTGTTGAAGATATCATTCAAACAGTGATGAAAATTTTAGCATCTGATAACAAGGAGTAATTTATGAATAACACGAAAAAATTTACGTTAACAGCAATGTTCTTAGCTATCTTACTTTTACTGGCTTTAACCCCGCTAGGATTTATCACATTAGGTCCTTTAAATTCGACCACGATGCATATTCCTGTAATTATTGGTTCCATTGTTTTAGGGCCAAAAATCGGTAGTATGTTGGGCGGCACGTTTGGGATCATTAGCTTAATTAAAAATACGACAGCACCAACACCTTTGTCGTTTGTTTTTTCTCCATTTATTCCCGTGATCGGTACCGATCACGGTAGTTGGAAGGCTCTTTTAATTGTGCTCATTCCGCGGATTTTAATTGGGGTCGTTCCTTATTTCGCTTACAAATGGCTAAATAAATTAACGAAGGAAAAAGCGCAACCTGTCTCCTTATTTGTGGCTGGTGTTTTAGGCTCAGCAACGAATACCATTTTAGTCATGAACATGATTTATTTTCTTTTTAATTCAGCTTATGCTGAAATTATTGGTAAAGCTGGAACTGCTGTTTACCTAGCTATTATTGCGACGATTTTCAGTTCTGGTGTGCCAGAAGCTCTTGTTGCTGGTGTAGCTGCTTCAGCAATTGCTAGCGTTTTGCTTCGCTTAATGAAACGGAATGCAACGCAAAAATTATAGAAAAAACACAGAGACTAAAAATCAAGTTTGATTTTTAGTCCCTGTGTTTTTTATTTATTTTTTTTGTTTTCGTAATTTATAAGCATATTCACTGGCTTTAAATAATAATTTATTAACCGGTAAATCAAATTCCCCAATAAATTCATTAATCGTTGGGTTGAAGTTCGCTTTAAACTTAATTAAGCCATCATTTAAACTACCTTCTAAGCCGCCCATATTACAGCTTTCGCAGCCACGGTTAAAACATTCTTGAATGGCATCTCGCCAAGTCACATATGTTGGCATGTAGCGTTTATAACGATCATCTAAGCCAGCATAAAGGATTTCACTTGTTGGACCAAATGTCACAGCCAAGGCGCCAGCAACCGTTACAATTTCACCAGCTTCTGCGATATTTTCTTCTAATTCTTTTAGTTCCCGAGTCAAGGAAGCATCTAATTCTTCTAAATTATGGCGCTTTTTCACTTGATTTTCTTTCAAATTACTCAAGTCTTTTTGATTTTTGTCATAGCGTTGTTGCGTGCTATCTAAGCGTTCCTTTAAATTGACTTCCGCTAGCATAATAAAGGAGTCTTCTGGGTAAATGTTCAACAGCTTCTTAAAGTAATCACTATTCCGTAAAGAAATATGTTGGCGTTCCATGGTTGATTGAATGACTTTTTCAAATTCATCAACAAAGTCAACATGCCCTTGCTGCACAACGACCCCTTTTTTTTCAGCTGTTTTAATCATTTTCTTGGTGCTTTTTGACAATTGTTCTTCACTAAAATCTTCACGATAAATATTCGCTTGGAAGCGGGGCTGGATGGTGGCCCCCATATCCATTGTCAGTCCTTGATATTTGGCCCCTGCTTTTTTCAAGGTCTCAATAATAGCTGTCGCTTCAGCATGCGGTTGATGTTCTTCTCCTAAATGAAAATCTTGATAGTGAACCGCTGGATCCATTTTTATAAATAAAGCTCGTTTTTTCTTGCCAAATTTTTTCAATTCAGCCATAAAGTAGCTGACCAGACGTTCATTTGTATAGTCCATTACTGGACCTCTTGGTGTATATAACATCGTAAAACCGGCTGGTAATGGTTTGATTAAAACTAAACTTGATGCGACTAATGTATCCTTTTCATAAACCCCAACAATTTCAGAACCCCAGTTATCCTTGACTTTTGCCCATGAAGATGACTGTAGTAAATTACATAATGGGTGATTTTTAACAAATGTATCGTGTACTTCTGCCGGAATACCGATTTTAAATGTGTACATGTTCAAACTCCTCTGCTGTGACTTTCCAATAGTCCGTTTATCTTACACTATCATAGTGTATTCCAACAGACTAGTAAAGTTTTACATGAAAATTTTTAGAAAAAATGTAGATCTTATTCTTTATGTAAAAAAGACGAGGTAGAAACAGTTCATTCTATCACTTAGTTCACTAATAGCAACGACACTTTTCTTCACTGCCATTCAAAGGATGAATCATTTCTATCCACATCTTTTCAATTAAATACGTGTTTCAAATTTTAATGACTTGTTGATAAAATACATGATTGGTGCTGAAATCGTCATAATAATCGCTTCACTTAATGCTAACCAACCATAAGTTGTCCAAAATGCTTGACCGCCACTTGGTACTAGCATAAAGGCAATAAAAAACATACTTACAGTGAAAAATAGACTATTTAGACACATTCTAACAGGAATACTTGGTACCTTTTTTTGTAAAAAAGCTGCTAAACTCAACGCAAATAATGTTTGCGCTCCACCAAACAGAGCATCCATTACACCGAAACCAAAAAATAAGTTAAAAAAGATAACGCCGCCTAAAACACCCCACATCAATTTGCGATTGAAAACGACTAGGTGATTCAAACTTTCTGAAATTCTAAATTGAATCATACCAGAAGAAACTGGCCGAACCAATAAAGAGAGGACAATATATAAGCCCATAATGATACCATTGGCTAAGACTGTTCTTAGCTTTCGATTGGCTTGAAACGAATTTTGCATACTTTTTCCTTCTTTCTCCGAGTTTTTTTACAAGGGATGGTTGATGAACCTTGGTTACAATTGCAACAGTTCACATTCTAATATGGAAAGTCAAAATAGTCAATGAAAGCCCTGTTTTACTTTGCACTTATTTGCAGTTTTCACCTCTCATGCATTGTTTCGTGCCTTTTTCTAGTCATTTTTTACTTTTTTAAGCAATCTTTATTCGCAGAAGTTCCTCCCTCTGGTATAATGGACAATAGCGATTCAAAGGAGGAGCTCAATGAACATTCACTACTATCTTATTATCAACGAGCAGGCAAGTAGCGGCAATGGCCGAAAAGTCGCTAGAAAAGTGATTCAACAACTCAAGCAACAAGAACTTAAATATACGGCTCTTTACACTGATTACGCTGGACATGAAAAAGAATTGACGAAGGAACTTGCAGAAACAACTTTACTTCCTTGGTCTGAAGACTTAGACGTTTCAACTTTTCCAATCCTAGTCGTGCTAGGCGGCGATGGCACACTACATAATGTCATTAATTCATTACTTCCATATGATTCAGCTATTCCTTTAAGCTATATTCCATGCGGCTCTGGAAATGATTTTGCACGAGGGGTGGGATTATCAAGAAATATTGATAAAGCATTGCATCAAATCCTGCGCACCAGACGACCAAAAGAAATTCAAACAATTCATTATGTAGAAGCCAACCAAGAAGAAATCGGCTTAGCCACCAATAATGTTGGCTTAGGGTTAGATGCGGCAATCGTGGAAAAAACCAACGAATCGTCATCAAAAAAAGCCTTAAATAAATTTAAGCTTGGCTCGCTTTCCTATATTTCTTCAATCATTCATGTCTTTTTTAAACAAAAAAGCTTTCCAATTTTAGTTGAAATGAATGGTAAACAATACACATTTAATCGTGCTTTCCTATGTACGGTCACAAATCATCCTTATTTTGGCGGGGGCGTATCAATTATGCCGACGGCCAATCCTCGCAAAGCAGTCGTGGACTTAGTTGTCGTGGAACGAATCAATATTTTTAAAATTTTGTGGCTTATTTTCCTATTGCTTCGCCAAAAACAAGGGAAATCTAAACATTTTCATCATTTTCAATCAAGTAAAATTCGAATTGTTTCGACGATTCCACAAACCATTCACGCAGATGGCGAGATTTTAGGCAAACGAAGTATTGATATGGTTTATACCACACAAAAACGTTTGTTTTGGTTTTAACTGAGTCCCTTAAGGTTGAAAAAGAGTGCCATAAGTCAAAACGACTTATGGCACTCTTTCCTTTTCTCACATAAATTGATAAGGCGTCGTATCCTTCATTCCAATCATTGGATCAACAGCATTTGTTTGAATAATTTCGACTGTTAGTCGTGGTTCTTTTGGTAATGGTTCTTCGACAACTTTTGTCGCTTTCTTTGCTGTTTCTGGGGTTGACTCTTCTCCTTCATCAGCAAATAGCGAAACTTCTTGTACCGTTGTGTCAACTAATTGATCGTCTGTTTCTTTGATCTGATTGGCTTTCGTTGATTGCTGTTCAGTTTCATAAGAGACAGCTTTTGTTTCCTTTTCAGTAAATGGATGGTCTGCCGTTAAACCTTCTTCATAGGCTTCTAACTGAGTTCTAGTCGTTAAGGTCATTTGTTCTGCGTTCACGATTCGTTCTTTTAGCATCGTCATGCGACTAGCCGATTCGTTTTTGACACATGTTTCAAAAGCAGAAACCTCACCTAGTAGAATTAATAATTCTTTACTACGTGTCACTGCTGTATACAGCAAATTTCGTTGCAGCATTCGGCTA
The DNA here is from genome assembly GCF_050537975.1 of Enterococcus sp. DIV1090. Taxonomy (NCBI): domain Bacteria; kingdom Bacillati; phylum Bacillota; class Bacilli; order Lactobacillales; family Enterococcaceae; genus Enterococcus; species Enterococcus sp. DIV1090. The sequence goes on from NZ_CP172917.1 coordinate 2,253,692, forward strand.
TACTGATGAACCATTGGCAGTAACACCATGCGGAATTCACTACCTTGCGCTTTATGAATCGAACAACAATACGATAGCGTAATTTTATTCCATTCATTTCTTTTATACGTTACTTCATTATTATCAAACTGTAAAACCAACTCGTCCACTTTGTCCTCTGAGTCTTTGGCTAAAGTAATTCCGACGATTTCTCCCATATCTCCATTGAACACATTTAATTCTGGCGTATTGACTAGTTGCAAAACTTTGTCCCCGATCCGATAGACGGTGTCATTCCACTTGACTTCTTTTTTCTTCCCCTCATTTGGATTGAAGATTTCTTGCATCATTTTATTCAAGGCATCAATGCCAGCTGCGCCACGATACATTGGCGCTAAAACTTGAATATCTTGTGGCGTAAACCCTTTTGCTTTTGCCTTTGTGACGATTTGTCGAATGTATTCTTCAATATGACCAATATCACTTGCAAAGAACGAGCGATCCTTTTGATTTTTTTGAAAATCAGTAGGCAACTTTCCTTCTTTAATTTCATGGGCAAGAGGAATAATACTTGAACCGTCTCCTTGACGATAAATTTCGTTTAGCTCACATTTGGGAATTTCGTTAATTTGCAATAAGTCATGTAAGACTTGACCTGGACCGACAGACGGTAGCTGATCCTTATCACCAACAAAAATCACTTGCATGTTTGTCGGAATAGCTTTTAATAACGTATTGGCTAACCAAGTATCCACCATGGACATTTCATCTACAATTAGCAAACCGCCTTCTAATTCTTTGGCGGTTAAACTCGGATTTTTTTCACGACCTGTCAAGCCTAACAAACGGTGGATGGTACTTGCAGGTAAACCTGTCGTTTCGTTCATACGTTTCGCTGCTCGCCCAGTTGGCGCCGCTAGCAAGATTGGAAACATCTCCTGCGTATAGTCTTTGAGATCTAATGAAAGACCATTTAGTTCCGCAAACAACGAGACAATCCCATTAATAACAGTTGTTTTCCCTGTTCCGGGCCCTCCAGTTAAAATAAATAACGGTGATTTAATCGCTTCTTCAATCGCTGCTTGTTGCGAGTCGCCATACTGAATATTTAAACGTTTCTCAATCATTCGGATATTTTTTTGGACTTCTTCTTCCTCATAATGAATTTCTTTTTTACGAGAAAGTAAACGCTGAATCGAAGTACCAATGCCCCATTCAGAAAAATAGAGACTGTTCTCAAAAAGTTTAGTCTCTTCTTGTTGGATTTTTCCATGTTCGACTAACGTAATGATTTCATTGGCCACTTGATCAGGTGAGATTTCCACTGGGCGACTTGCTTCCAAGGTCCGAATTGCTTCTTCTAATAAAACATCTGCTTGAACATACGTATTGCCTGAGCGAATGGAGTGTTCAAACACTTCATGTAAAATCGCCGCTCGAATTCGAACAGCAGAATCCGCCTGAATGCCGATTTGTTCAGCAATATTGTCCGCTCGTTTAAATCCGACTCCCTCAATATCTTCAACTAACTGATAGGGATTTTCTTGAATCACAGAAAGGGTTTCTTCTTGATAAGTTTGATAAATTGAAAAAGCTAACTGACTACCGAAGCCGTATCGATTTAGTCCCACAATCACTTGCTCCATCCCGTGATTCAAGCGAATTGTTTCGACGATTACTTGACGTTTTTTTTCATTTAAAACAGTAACTTCTTCCAAAACACTCGGGTCATCAATAATTCGGTCAATCGCACTTTCCCCTAATACTTCAACAATTTTTTCAGCAGTTCGTTTACCAATGCCAGGAAATTTGTCACTTGATAAATAGTTAACCACCCCACTAGCTGAAGTCGGTCTTTCTTGCTGATAACTATCTACCTGAAACTGTCTGCCATAACGAGGATGGTCCACAAAATGACCAAAGAAACGATAGGGTTCCTCTTCTTGAACTTGGCCAAAACTTCCAGTTACTACAATTTCTTTTTCTAAATAATCTGTATTTGTATCGGTCACATTTACAAGAACGACTTTATAAAAATTACTGGGATTTTCAAAAAAGATTGCTTGTACAGTTCCAACAATAAAGGCTTTTTCTTCGTCCTCACCAAAAAGTGTTACCACTACAAGCCCTCCTTTCTGTTGTGTGCTTATTGTGCTTTTTCTTTAGCTAAAAAAGACGTATCATTCCATAACGTTAAGTCGTACGGCATGTTCCTTGATGCCTCTTTGGTTTCAAGGATTGAGAGGCTATTGTTTAACAGCCCGCCCATTGTCCGTAATTCTGATAATGGTTTACCAGCCATCGCTTGGATTGCCGCCGTCAGCGCTGCTCCGTGTCCGACAAATAGAACTGGACCTTCGTGCTGTTTCGCCGCTTCAGCAACTGTTTCTGAAATCCGTTGAATCGCTTGCTCGATTGGTTCACCATCAAAAATTGTTGGATCATACAAATCTAAACGATGCCGTAAATGATCTAATTCTTCTCCATAAAAATTACGCATTTCTTCAATATATTGTCCTTCTAGACGACCTAAACCTAATTCTTTTAAGGTATCTGTATAAACAATTTCAACTGGATGATTCAATTCTTGTTGAATTCCCCGCGCAGTATTTTTGGCACGTAATAGCGGACTAGAATAAATTTTTTCAAACGGAATATCTTGTAAATATTGGCCTAATTGTTTAATTTCGTCATAACTAGTTGGTAATAACGGCGAATCTCCTGTCATTCCTTGAAATCGTTTCTGTTGATTCCATTCAGTTTTTCCATGTCGTGTAAAATATAATTTCATGTAACTTCTCCAAACTTCTTTATCTCTTCATATGTCTTTCTAGTTTATCACTTCCCTGCGAAAATATCCATGGAAGTTTCTAGTAATCCAAGCAAAATAAGCCTAGAACAAAAATCTAAATTGTTTTTTGTTCTAGGCTTGAAAATTGGGCAACAGTAAAAATAAAACCACTTTCTTCTGACATTTTTGAAAAAAGCGCTACTGTCTTAACTTTTTTTAATCCAATTTATCATTTTCATAATGATGCGTCAGTTCTAAGTTCGGAAAATTTTGCTGACGTAAGGCTTCATAAACAATTAGTGCGGCAGTGTTAGAAAGATTCAATGAGCGCACATGTTCATCATTCATAGGAATTCGGATACACTTTTCTTCGTTTTCTCGCATAAACGTTTCTGGTAAGCCCGTTGTTTCTTTTCCAAAAAGGAAATAATGGTCCTCGCCATCATTATAATTGACCTCGCTGTATGTTTGGTGAGCAAATTTGGTTACTAAATGCAAGTGTTTGCCTGCCACATGGGCTAAAAAGGCAGCCAAATCTTTATGATACGTAATATTTACATCATTCCAATAATCTAATCCAGCACGTTTTAAGTGTTTGTCATCTGTTGAAAATCCTAAAGGTTCAATTAAATGCAACGGTGTATTCGTCGCTGCACATGTCCGTGCAATATTTCCAGTATTTGCTGGAATTTGTGGTTCAAATAAAACAATATGGTTCGTCAACTATCTTCAGCTCCTCAAATATCAATCGTGTTCATTTTAGCATAAATTCAAAATAAATAGCGCCCACAATACTTATTTTCAAAAAAAAACCGCATGACGCGATGATGTCAGGCGGCAGCTATTCTAACCAATAAAAAAAACGTACCGTCTCGGTGTCTAGCACGGCGAGTCGTTACGTTAGTGAAGGTCTCTTCACTAACTTTTATCAGAACAGGACCCTGATAAAAACCAATGAAAAAACAACTTGTAAGTAATATAACACCAATGTCACTTTATTGCAAGACTTTTTTAGGATTTTCTTCACAAAAAAGTCTATCTTTTACGACCTACTAACAAGCGGACGTCAATCGTGATTTTTTCCAATGGTCGCTGTTGTAGCTCGGCTTTAACTTCTTGAGAAACTTGCCACTCTAATGGCGACATTTCTAATAAATCCAACCGTCTTTCCTCGGGAATGTCAAAGCAATAAGTTATTCGTTCATCTACTTCCACAGCTAATTCCTCGGCAAAACGTTGGACTACTTTTTGATTGGAATAACTTTGTTTCTTTTCGTCATTGGGATAAAAAGCCGCTCGTAATTCCTTTAAGTAATTCTCTTCAGGAATAATTTTAATCACAGTCCCGTCAGCTTTTAGTACTCGCTGAAATTCTTGATAATGTGAAGGGGAAAAAATATTTAAAATCGTATCAAGCCCTTCATTCGCAAATGGCAAATTCGTTAAATCCGCCACACACCAAAACGCATCAATTGGCTGATTACTTGCTAAATAGATTCCTTCCTTTGATAAATCAAACCCGATTTTCAGTCCAGATAAGCCTGCTTGACTTAACTCAGCTAGAAAACTCCCTTCACCACAACCAACATCGACTACTGTTTTATTTTGAGGAAGATAGTGCATAATTTTGTTTAAAACAGGCGCGTACATGCCACTTTGAATCATTTTTCCCCGAGAAGTAAACATTTTTTTATTATATTCTGTCTGAACGCCATGATTTAGAAAGTATAGCGTGCCTTTCTTGGATAAATCAAATTGATGTCTCTGTTGACAAATCAGACCAACCCCTTCTACATGCATTGGTTCATGACAAGTTGGACAGCGAAATACGGCTGCTTCTTTTTTCAATAATTGTTGTGCTCGTTCAATTTTCTTTAACATTTAAAACTCCTTACGTTCATCAAATGAACATTTTCTCTTATAAAAAGTTGCACTCTTTTTTTCAGGGCTATGGTAGTAAGCAGAATTATGGTACAATGCCTGTGAAGAAAAAGCAAGGAGCGATAAGAAATGATTAAAGAATTCTGTGCCGAAAATTTCACTAAGATTCCCCAAGCCATTCAAAAAGGTGCGAATCGCATCGAATTATGCGATAACTTAGCCGTAGGTGGAACGACGCCAAGTACTGGTGTTATTGAAGAAGTCTTAGCATACGCTGGCGAACATTCTGTACCAGTGATGACAATCATTCGTCCTCGTGGCGGCAATTTTGTCTATAATGATATTGAATTAAAAATTATGCATACCGATTTAATCGAAGCAAAGAAATTAGGAACCGACGGCATTGTTATTGGCTGTTTAACTGAGGACGGCTGGTTAGATGAAGAAGCTTTGGACTTATTCATTGAAACAGCTGAAGGCTTGCAAATCACTTTCCATATGGCTTTTGATGCCTTGTCGAAAGAAAACCAATTTAAGGCGATCGACTGGTTAGCTGAGCGTGGTGTGACGCGTATTTTAACTCATGGCGGGCCAGCTGGTACCCCTATCGAAGACAACTTTGATCATTTAAAAGAATTAATTGCCTACGCAGATCAACGGATTCTTATTTTACCAGGTGGCGGTATTTCCACAGAAAACGTTCAAACTGTGATGGACACTTTAAAAGTCACAGAAGTCCATGGCACAAAAATTGTTTAATTTCTTGTATCTAAAAAAGTGAGATAGCCGTCGTAGCAACGGCTATCTCACTTTTTTGATTTCAAGCAAACCAACGAATCCTTTTACCTCAGTCTCATGATAAATAAGTGCAATTTTTTAAACAAAATAACGCATAAACATGCTGGCAATATTGAAATAAATTAATACACTGGTTAAATCACTTAAGGTAGTAATAAACGGGCCACTGGCAACTGCGGGATCAAACCCTAATTTATCCATTAACATCGGGATTAAACTCCCTGCTAAATTCGCCACAGTAATTGCACAGAGCATTGCCATCCCAATCACAAATCCAAGCGGAAGATTATGTTGCCACACTCCAACCACAATCATAATGGTTAAACCTGTCACAGCCCCCGTCACTAGTCCCGTGAGCACTTCACTTAAGATTAAGCGACCAAAATTACTATCCTTTTCATCTTTCATAGCCAAACGGCGTACCGCGACCGCCAATGATTGTGTCCCGGCATTGCCGGCTGTTCCGGTAATTAAAGAAATAAAAACGGCTAAAATACTCGCTTCGCTAACTAACGACTCATAATTACTGATTAACGAGGCCGTAGACATTCCTAAAAACAATAGCGTAATTAACCAAGGTAATCGTTTAGAAGCGGCTTTTAAAGGGTTCTCACTAACTTCTTCAACGTCGACCCCGGCTAAACCAGAGTAGTCGCTAGCGGCCTCATCATCGATAACATCAATAATATCATCAACTGTTACAATCCCCAACAAATGATCATCATAATCTGTAACTGGCACAGCCAAGAAGTCATAGTCACGAATTGTTTGCGCGACATCTTCTTGGTCATCGCCAACATGAACTGAAATAACCCGTTCATTCAAAATATCAGCAATCAAGGTATCATCATCATTAACAATTAAATCCCGCAACGAAATAACGCCGACTAAATGATTTTCTTGGTCGACTACGTAAACGTAATAGATTGTTTCCGCCATGTCCGCTTGATTCTTTAAGACGTACATCGCAGAACGCACTGTTTGATTCGCCACAATCGAAACAAATTCGGTGGTCATAATCGCCCCAGCAGTTTCATCTTCGTAATGAAGTAACTCTTTAATTTCGCCTGCTTCTTCACTACTTAACAAACTAAGATATTTCGCCTTTTGACTCTTATCTAACATATTTAGTAAATCCACCGCATTATCGGTATACATCTCAGCTAACATATCGGCTGCATAACTTGGACGCATTTCAGCTAAATAATCTTTCATATTCTCATTATCTTCTTCGATAACATCAAACATATCCGCTAGTTCTTTCGGAGATAGGTAATTGTATAAATGTTGTCGGTCTTTTTCATCTAACGATTGGTAAAATTGTCCTTGTTCATAAATGTGTAACGCTAAAAATAGCTCACGAAATTCGTTCATTTGTTGATTTTTTAGCGTTTCTAAAAGAAGGGCAAATTGCTCTTCCATTTCTTGGCCTTCATTCATCTTACACTTTCCCCTCCTGCCTCTTTATTATTATAACGTATCATCTACACTTTTCATATCCTCCGCTAGTGGGGAAATCAGATGAACCGTTTCTTTGGTAAAAGGATGAGTAAAAATTAGTTCCATGCAATGCAACGCTTGCCGCTCAATTCCTTGATCCATCTCTCCATGATACATCTCATCCCCTAACAATGAACAGCCAATTGCTTCAAAATGTACCCGAATTTGATGTGTTCGTCCTGTATGGAGCTGAATGCGCACAGCTGCTGCTTGGGCTCCTCTTTTTGCGAGCCAATATTCTGTACTAGCAAATTGACCTGTTTCGATAACTTGGCGTTTTAATAAAGAGGACAAGTCGCGCCCAATTGGCTTTTCAATCAATTGATGCTCGTTTAACTGCTCAATCGCTCCACCAACAAGGGCATAATAAATTTTTGTCACCTTTTTTTCTCGTAATTCTTGGTCAATTAAAGCATGAGCAAAGCCGTGTTTCGCAAATAACATCAGCCCAGAAGTATCTCGATCTAAACGAGTCACGACATGAATAACTTGATTCACGTAATTTTGACGCTTGTAATAGCCCTTAACACGATTCGCCATCGTTCCTGAAGGATGATACTGAGCAGGTATCGAGGCAATGCCAGCGGGCTTATTAACTACTAAAAAATGATCATCTTCAAACACAATTTCAATCGGTTCATCATCTGTTAATAATGTCTCATGTTCCGCTTCATCTGGAATCGTCATTTTAACGACATCGCCAGTTTGTAAAGGATAGATGGCATTTTGAACGGTCCCATTCACTTGAATTTTACCACCCTGAAATTTCACCTTAGCTAATAACCCTTTTGAAACACCTTGTTCCTTTAAAAAATATTTCACTTGTTGTGTTGTTTCTTTGTCATATGTCCATTGAAATTCCATCGTTTAATTAATCCTCACCAATAAAGGCATCTTTCACTCGATGCCAAAAATGCATGTGCCGATAAGAGGCAAAATGAATCCGTTCGTCTGCAATTCGATAGCAGACAGAAGCGATATTTTCTTGATAAATATCTAATTGGTCCACCGTGACAAAATAATCATCACTTTCCTGTAATTTAATCTCCAGCCACTCCGTATGTGCAATTACAATCGGGGACCCCAATGTTCGAAAGACACGATTGTTTAAGGAGGCGATTTCGGTTAACTGAAACGCATTAATGCTAGGATGCAAAACAGCTCCACCAATACTTTTATTATACGCAGTAGAGCCGGTTGGGGTCGAAATCGACAACCCATCACCACGAAATCGTTCAAACAGTTCGTCTTTAATAAACACATCGCCCACCATCGTCCGGTTTCCTCGTTTAATTGTTGATTCATTTAATGCTAAAAAATGTTTATCTGGTTTCCCATCTCTAAACCGAATCCGCACATCTAATAATGGATAACTCGTACTTTTTTCACGATGAATACACAAACTCTCAACTAGTTCTTTTAATTCATAATCACGCCAATCTGTATAGAAACCCAAGTGTCCGGTATGTACACCTAAGAAACTTACTTCGTTTAACAGATGATTAAATCGATGAAAAGCGGAAAGAAGCGTACCATCTCCGCCGACTGAAATCACAAGTTCAGGTTGACGATTGTCTATTTGAATTTGGTTTTGCTCTAATAGTGTTGTCAGTTGTTTTGTGACTTGTTTCGATTTTTCTTCCGAGTTATGAACAATCGCCACTTTCATAAGCAGACTCCTTTACTGATTTTCTGGTGTTTCGTTTTTAATTTGCTTATAGTATTCGTTTTCTAGCAAGCCACGGCCATGAGAGAAGTAATGTTGTGCTTCTTGAATTTCTTCACGAATAGATGACATTTCTTCATCTAATAAATAGGCTGCCTCTGCCGCTCGCTGAAGGCGTTCTTTCATTTCTTCAGGAAAGACACCTTGATATTTATAATTCAAAGAATGTTCAATCGTTGCCCAAAAATTCATGGAAAGTGTCCGAATTTGGATTTCGGCCAAAATAATCTTTTCCCCAGTGACTAATTGCACAGGATATTCCACCACCACATGGTACGAACGATAGCCACTTTCTTTTTTATTTTCAATGTAGTCCCGTTCTTCCACAATTTTTAAGTCTTTACGATTTCTTAAAAGTGCGACTACCTGGTAAATGTCTTCCACAAATTGGCACATAATCCGCAAACCAGCAATGTCTTGCATTTCTTCTTCAATCCGATTTAAAGGAATATGCCGAATAGCCGTCTTTGTCAAAATACTATCTACTGGTTTCACACGTCCTGTAACGAATTCAATTGGTATGTGTTTATCTTGCTCCCGAAATTGTTTACGAATACCTCGTAGTTTTACTTTTAATTCGCTGACCGCCTGTTCATATGGCGCTAAAAACAGCTCCCACTCTCGTTCCATGGTAGATCCCTCAATTTCCTTGAATTTCATTCACTGATTATTTTACCACAGTCCTCCCTAAAATAGGGTGTTATTCGCTATTTGATTTCCAAACGCCTTTCATTAGAAAAAATTTTCACAGAGAAGACCACTTTTCTTGACGGAAACCTATATAATATGTGAAAATTGGAGTGATTTAAGAAAGAGAGAGAACCCCATGAGTGAGCACTTAGAAATTGAATTTAAAACATTAGTTAGTCCGCAAGATTTCAAACGATTAATCGACCATTTTGCTATTCAAAAAACGGACTTTTTTACGCAAACAAATCATTATTTTGATACGGACGATTTTCAATTAAAAGCACAACGAATGGGCTTAAGAATTCGCGTATTAGCAGATCGTGGTGAGTTAACCTTAAAAGTTCCTGCGCCAGAAGGATTATTAGAAATCAATGACCCTTTATCGCTTGAGACGGCGAACCACTTTATCAAAAGGAATCACCTCCCTACTGAGGGGGCTGTGGCGAAGAAATTACAAGAATTAGGGATTGAAATCGCCTCGATCCATTTAATTGGTTCATTAAAAACAGCACGTGCAGAAAAACAAATTCCTCAAGGACTACTTGCGTTAGACGAAAGTTGGTATAACCAACAGCACGATTTTGAATTAGAGTTAGAAGTTACTGAAGCTGAAAGCGGCAAGCAAGCGTTTCAAACATTAATGGCTGATTTGAACATTCCCATTACGCTTGCACCTAACAAGATTCAACGCATGATGCGGACCACTGCCCCTTAGTATTCGAAGCACTGACGTTCTGGCACCTGTATTTGAAAAAGCATGGCATTGGAGGAAGTATGAATGGTTGAAATTTATTTGTTCGTCAATCCTTTAGGCGGCGTCTGTTTAGAAATTGAAAAAGAAATTATACAATTGTCTGTTAACGACAAGAAGAAAATACAATTGCGCTTTATTCCTTTATTAAACATGAAAACGATCAATGAATTTTTGAGTCGTCAACATATTCCGATTAATGACATTAAACGACGGAATCGAATTTTTGAAGATTTATACTCAGCCGCTCTTGACTATAAAGCAGCACAGTTACAAGGCCGAAAAAAAGGCCGACAATTGTTGATTGGCTTACAAAAAGCAGTAGCTGAAGACGGTCTAGCTTACTCTCCTGAGTTATCAGAAGAACTACTTCTAGCGGCCGGCGGGGATATTGATATGTATCGTAAAGACCGACAATCCGATTTTGTCAAAGAATCTTTCCAAACCGACCAAAAAGTTGCTCGAGAAATGGGGATTAAACAACATCCTACCGCAGTCGTTTACAACTATACTTGCGAGAACGATTTCGGCATTTTAGTCGAAAATTTTGAAAACATGGATGAAATTAAACAACTTTGTCGTGTCCATCCACATAACGAACCGTTGCTGAACCAAGGTGACGCAACCTTTGAATTTAAACGTCGCTCCAATTATCATTTTCCAAATGGACATTTACATTTATTATAAAAAAGATGCTGCGACAAAAGCTGTTAACCAATTATCTTAAGAGTTAAAAAGTGGGATATAAGTCATTTGGACTTATATCCCACTTCTTTGTCTATAATTTTTCAACCAAAGCTTCTAATTCCGTTAAACGTTCTTCAAAAACTTTCATTGCATCTTCGATATACGCGGCTTGTGTCATATCCACGCCCGCTTTTTTCATCACTTCAATTGGGAAGTCACTACTTCCTGCTTTCAAGTAGTTAAGGTATTTCTCTAAAGCTCCTTCTTCTCCAGCTAAAATATGTTTAGACAATGCCGAAGCGGCTGAGAAGCCAGTTGCATATTGATAAACATAGTAATTGTAATAAAAATGTGGAATTCTCGCCCATTCATAACTGATTTCTTCGTCTCTAACTACTTCTGGTCCATAATATTTAGCATTGAGCTCGCCATAATACTCACTCAAATATTCACTTGTTAATGGCGTGCCTTTAGCATCTTCCGTGTGAATAAAATGTTCAAATTCCGCAAATTGCGTTTGACGGAAAATGGTTCCCTTAAAGCCGTCTAAATAGTGATTTAAGACATACGCACGTACTTTAGGATCTGTTTCTGTTTGTAATAAATATTCTGTTAAAATATTTTCATTTGTGGTTGAAGCAATCTCAGCTAAGAAAATTGAATAGTCGCCATAAACATACGGCTGATTATTTCTTGTATAGTAACTATGAACACTATGGCCCATCTCATGGACTAATGTAAATAGTTGATCCAAACTATCATGCCAATTCATTAAAATGTATGGGGCTGTATCATAAGCTCCTGAAGAATATGCGCCGCTTCGTTTTCCTTGATTTTCAATCACATCAATCCAACGACTTGAAAAAGCTTCTTTGACAATAGATAGATAGTCTTCACCTAGTGGTTTTAAAGCCTCAATTGCTTTTTCTTTTGCTTCTTCATAGCTGTAACGAATTGGTGCTTCACCTAGCAAAGGCGCATACAAGTCGTACATGTGTAATTCTTCTACGTTTAATAATTTTTTTCTTAATTTTACATAACGATGTAGCAAAGGTAAATGTTTATTTACTACAGCTACTAATGTTTCGTGAACACTTTCAGGGATATGATTACTTGCTAAAGAGGCTGCCCGAGCAGAATCATAATTTCTAATTTTTGCTTTATAATTATGCGTTTTAACATGTGCACCTAAAGTTGAGGCTAATGTATTTCTAAATTGTTTGTACACTTTGTACAAACCTTTAAATGCTGCTTCACGAACAGATGGATCGACACTTTCCATTAACTGACCATAAACGCCATGAGAAAGTTGAATCGTTTCGCCTTCAGCATTTTGTACAGTTGGAAATTCTAAATCTGCATTATTTAAAATTGAAAATGTATTACTTGAGGCACCAAAAATTTCACTAGCCCCCGCCAGTAAAGCTTCTTGTTCCATCGATAAAACATGGGGACGTTCATCTAAAATATTTTGAATATAGTGACGATAAACAGCTAATTTCGGCTGCTCTTCAAAATATCCCCAGATTTGTTCATCACTTAATGTTAAAACCTCTGGGTCAAACCAAGAAACAGCTTCACTAACTTGTGCATATAAAGAACTAGCTCTGGCATATAAAGCTTGGTAAGCTGTATTTGTAGTGTCTTGATCATTTTTTAAATGAGAATAGACATATAATGTTTCCACTTTTCGATAGACATCTAAAACGTATTCTAACGCAGCTAGAAAAGCTTCTGCACCATTCCCTAAGGTACCTTTAAATGATTCTGCTTGATTTAGCTCTTCTGTCAACTGATTATACTCAACATCAAAAGCAGCATCATCTTTAAAAATTTTGGTTAAATCCCAAGTCAATGGAGTTGGAACTTCATCACGTGTTGGTAATTGTTTAATTTCGCTCATAGTTTACTCTCCTTTAAGAAACGTTTTACTCATTATACTATCATAATTTAACACGTGTGACTAAAAAAATGTTGTTTTTTCACTTTTTTTAGCCAATGAATGAGCTTTTCAGGATCTTCTCTTAGGAAAATACTAGTTATTAGGTACTTATTGTTTACTTTAATTAACACATAACATTCTTGTAACCAGCTCAATAAGCTATTCCCTACGATTTTAAAAAGCTTTTTTAAGCCAATATTCGGCAGCGGTTGCCAAATAAAGTTCCCTTCTTCCAAAAAACTAGCTTCCAAGATACGCCATAGTTCCTGTTTGGTCACTAAACGCCCTTCTTTGGTTTTTAGTGCTTCCCAAACAAGCATTTTTAAATGAATATCTTCTTCAGAAGAAGGTATTAGCTTCAATCCAGGATAGTAAAACCAAGGAGGTAACTGGAGAAGGTGACAACCTTTCGTGTATAAAAAGCTTTGTGTTCTAAGCAACTGAGCATTTCTGTAACCAAGTTGTTGCGTCAATTTTTGATAATAATCATGCATCAATTGGCCAGTGTGCCGTCTATCTGGCAGTAAATTTAAATTAGCGGTCGGTAGTCGGAAGATTTCTAGTAATTGTTTTTCGTAAAAATCCCATGATTGTTTTCTTCTATAAAATTGTTGACATTGACTCTCTTCAATATGACAAAGTAATTCTATTCGTTCTTGCTTCTTATTGGCCGTCCATAAATAAAATCCCAAGGACTCCGAAAAGTAAAGGAATTGTTTCGTTAATTGCGTGAGCTTGTCTTTAGGCACTAATCGTTCACCTAAAATCCAAACAACTTGATAGCCATGAGTTTGATAAGTCTCCGTCCGTTCCACCAAACGTTTAATTGGCAACGGACTACATTGAATTTCAATGGCTATCTTCCCAATGAGTAAATCTGGGCGTTGCTTCAAGGCGGGTAAGTATGCCTCAACTTGAAAAGACAGCTTTTCACGCAAACACTTTTCCGCAAAAAGCTGCTTCAAGCGGAGGTGTTCTTCTGTTTCAGCTTCTGCTTCGTACCAACAACTATTCTTTTTGCGATGAGCAAAATGGGGTATTTTAATGGGGCCTGCCTTCAAAATGACCGATTGATGACACATTGGACACACAAAAGCTTGTTCGCTTCGTATCTGTGTTAATTCATCAATCGAGCAATCGATTAAAGAAAATAATTCTTGGTTGTCTGCCGTTAAAGCTGTTAACATGATTTTCACCTCTCATAAATAAACTACGCAAAGTTTCTTAATTTTCATCAAAAAAAAAAGCAAAAACTCGAAAGTTTTTGCTTTTTTGCTTAATCATTAAAGTAATAACGTGTTAATTCCAACGCACTGCGTTCCATAATACAAGTGCCATATTCGACTAAAGTATCCTGAGTGACAGTTGTTTTATGAGCAAATTCTAAAATCTGTGCAATTTCATTGTCAACATTTGTTTTTTCTAATTCATCGGTTAAGAACAAAACTTGTAAGTAATAACGATCGTTGTACGTGTATAAGTTAGTCAAAACAGATTGCATGAAGACTTCTTTGGATAATTGAATCATCGCTTCAAAATTATCTAATTCAAAGATTACATTTCTGTTTGTTTCATCTGTGGCTTCCATCTCGTCAAGTTCATCGGCGGCTGCTTTGTCTGCTTCAATTTGTTTGCGAATCAATTCGCTAACATCTGCATTGACTTCGCTCAGACCTTCTAAGGAAGACAAGTCGTCCATAGCGACATTCTTACTAATAAACAATTCTAAGCCATCATTTTTAGGCAAGACTTGGAAAGTGACTGCTTCACTACCTTGGAATTCATCTTCGACATCAACTTCTTCTAAAATACTATAAAAGAAATTTTCAACATCTTTGTGGTTTCCTAGTAAGTCAAGAAAAGTAATCCCTCTATCCGCCAGGTCTTCGTTGCCAATTAACACACGAATCGTATTTTCATTAATATGTTCCATTTCCATAGCGCTACACCTCTCTTTGCTTCAATCAGGAAACTTCTTACGTTCATTGTAGCGAAAACTACACAAAAGTAAAGTGGAAAGTCTGTAAACCCTCGAAAACTAGCGAACGTTTTATAAACTTTGAACTTTTTTAACGATTGGTTTTTCGCTCCTTCTACCTCTTCATCTTAACGCAGTCTCTCCAAAAAAGATACTATTTTTCCTTGACCACGTTCTGCCAAATCAAATGAATACAAGTTCTAAATATGTATTAAAAAGCCAGAGATAAAAATCCCTGGCCCTAAATTCATATGAATCGTTCTTTATTACAATTAACAAATAAAGAACAAAATTTTATATTTTTTATAAACCTGCCATTAATTGTGCTTGGCGCAATTCCAGTTGTCGAACATCTCTTGGTAAGAATCGACGAATTTCATCTTCGTTAAAACCGACTTGTAATCTTTTCTCATCAATCATAATTGGCCGACGCAACAATCCAGGGTTTTCTTGAACCAACTCTAATAAATCTTGAAGTGGAAGCTCGTCCAAATCCATATTTAATTTTTGGAAAACTTTAGAGCGAGTAGAGATAATCTCTTCTGTTCCATCTTCTGTCATGATTAAAATTGCTTTTAATTCCTCAATATTTAAAGGTTCAGAAAAAATATTTCTTTCTTTAAAAGGAATTTCGTGCTCTTGCAACCAGGCTCTAGCCTTACGACATGACGTGCAACTCGGGGAAGTATAAAGTGTCAACATTGTGCATCACTCCTTTTCGCGAATCATCGCGTTTCTGAAACAGGGAACTGTACTGTTCCTCTATTTAAAACCAGTATACCTAATTTCTAATAAAAATACTAGGGGTTTTTAAACATTTTTTATTAACTTTGTTTATTTTTCCTTCATTACATCCGTGTAAAATTAGGGTTAATTTTTATGAAATTTTATGGATATTCGTTATGATTCTGTAAAAAAGTAATACAGTTTTCTATTTTTATGGTCGCTGTTATAATTTACTTCTCTTGGTGATTTTTCAAGAAGTTCCCATGTATTTTTTTCTAATAAAATGTATAATAGAACTATTCACTATCTTAAGTCTAAAGTCAGGTGGTTATTTAATGAAAACAATTTTTTCTGGTATTCAGCCCAGTGGTACTCCGACAATCGGAAATTACATTGGTGCAATGAAACAATTTATCGAATTACAAAATGA
This sequence comes from Enterococcus sp. DIV1090, assembly GCF_050537975.1. Taxonomy (NCBI): domain Bacteria; kingdom Bacillati; phylum Bacillota; class Bacilli; order Lactobacillales; family Enterococcaceae; genus Enterococcus; species Enterococcus sp. DIV1090. Next base: position 2,269,571 of record NZ_CP172917.1, read on the forward strand.
ATACAATTGTTATTTTTGTATTGTGGATGAACATGCCATTACCGTTCCCCAAGAACCGCAAAAGCTACGCCAACAAATTCGTAGCTTAGCAGCTCTTTACCTAGCGGTTGGTTTAGACCCACAAAAAGCAACAATTTTCATACAGTCTGAAGTGAGTGCGCATGCAGAAGCTGGTTGGATCATTCAGTGCAATACTTCTATTGGTGAGTTAGAGCGAATGACACAATTTAAAGATAAATCACAAAAAAATGGTCGTGCTGGCGTAAGCGCTGGTCTTTTAACATACCCTCCGTTAATGGTTGGTGATATCGTGTTGTACAACGCTGACTTAGTGCCAGTCGGAGATGATCAAAAACAACATTTAGAATTAACACGTGATTTTGTGGAACGCTTCAACAAACGTTACGCCCAAAAAAATCAAGAAATTTTAACGATGCCTGAAGTAAAAATCGCTGAGCAAGGTAGTCGAATTATGAGCTTACAGGAACCAACGAAAAAGATGAGTAAGTCCGATACAAATGTGAAGGGCTTTATTTCAATGCTTGATGAGCCAGCAGTGATTCGCAAAAAAATCCGCTCTGCCGTAACTGATTCAACTGGTGTAATTGAATATAATAAAGAAGAAAAGCCTGGCATTACTAACTTACTAAATATTTATTCTGCTGCGACAGGTCAAACTGTTGAGGAACTTGTTCAAGCATACGAAGGCAAAGGCTATGGAGACTTCAAAGCAGATTTAGCAGAAGCAGTAGTTGCCTTATTAGAACCTATTCAAGTGCGCTACCAAGAGCTTCTAGCTTCAGAAGAATTAGATATGATTTTAGATGAGGGCGCAGAAAACGCTCGCCTGGTAGCCAACAAAACACTTCAACGAATGAAAAATGCTGTTGGTTTGGGAAGAAAAGTTCGGCGCTAACTAAACATAATAAAAACCCGCGAAGTTTTATTCGCGGGTTTTTTTATGTTCTAAATTGAGCATCGTACAGCCGACGATAGTGGCCTCTTTGCGCGTACAAAGTTTCATGTGTTCCATCTTCTAAAATTCCTTGGTCACTCACTACGATTATTCGATCAGCATGTTTAATCGTTGCCAGTCTGTGGGCAATAATTAATGTTGTTCGCCCGTCAGCTAACGAGTTTAATGACTCTTGAATCACTTGCTCTGTTTCTGTATCTAATGCAGAAGTCGCTTCATCTAGAATTAAAATCGGCGGGTTCTTCAAGAACATTCGCGCAATTGCCACTCGTTGCTTTTGACCGCCCGATAATTTCACGCCACGTTCGCCAATAATTGTGTCCAAGCCATCTGGCATTAGCTGAATTACATGTTCTAAATGTGCTAATTTCACCGCTTGTTGAATGTCTATTTCTGTAGCATTTAAATTCCCATAAGCAATATTTTCTCGTAATGTTCCAGGGAATAAAAACACATCTTGTTGAACAATTCCAATCTGCTTACGTAATGAAGCCAAGGTCATTTTCTGGATATTTCTACCGTCAATCGTAATTTCACCACTACTGACTTCATAAAAACGAGGCAACAGATTGCACAAGGTCGTTTTTCCTGAACCACTTTGGCCAACGAAAGCAACGGTTTCACCAGGTTGAATTTTTAAATTGATATGGTCTAAAACTTTTGTGCCATCTTCATAAGCAAATGAAACATCTTTATAGGCAATCGTTCCTTCTAAATGCGGAACAGCAACAGCTCCTGGCAAATCTTTGATGGACGGTTGTTTGTCCATTTCTTCCGTAAAACGTTTAAAGCCAGCAAATCCTTTGGGATAGCTTTCAATCATATTGTTGACTTTTTCAATCGGCCGAATAAAAATATTGGCTAATAAAATAAATCCTACAAACTGTCCTTCTGTAATTTCTCCTTTAATTGTATAATACGCACCAAAAATTAATGAAAATAAATTTATCAGACGAATTAATAAGTAATTATAGGCGGAACTGACACCCATCACCTTATAAAAATATAATTTCGATTTTCGATACATTTGATTTAAATAATTAAACTGTTTTCGTTCAAATGGTTCATTTGCAAAAGATTGCGTGACACGTATCCCACTTACTGACGCTTCAATCCCAGCATTAAATTCACCTAAATTATCGTAAATATCCGTATTCGCTTTTGTCATTTTCTTATTAAAATAACCTAGCGCAATCGTGATAAATGGCAATAAAATAAACGTAGCGATGGCTAATTTCACGTGAATGGTTAACATTAATAAAAAAGAACCTGCTAACGTCATAATCGTAATAAAGACGTCTTCTGGACCATGATGCGCCACTTCTGAAATTTCAAAAAGATCAGTGGTCAAACGGCTCATTAATTTCCCTGTTTTTTGATTATCATAATACTCAAACGGTTGTTTTTGCAGATGTTGATATAATTCTTCACGCATATCTGTTTCAATATTCACGCCTAACATATGACCAAAATAAACCACAATAAATTGTAAAAACGTATTGATTATATAAAATGCAAATAAGCCCGCACTAGCTAATGCAATGAGGCGAAAATCTCCTTTTGGCATAATCTTATCAATTACTTGGTTGACTGCTACTGGAAAAGCCAACTCTAACAGCCCCGCAAAAACGGCACACCCAAAATCCAAAATAAATAATCGACGATACGGCCGATAATACCCAAAAAAACGCTTTAACATAACTCCCTAACTCTCCCCCTTCATTCTCATTCATTATACGGAAAAAGACTGTCTCTTGCAAAATTCTAACTTCTATCAGAACACGTGTTATTTAAGTAACTTTGACTCAAAATCATTTTCACAAACTTTTCATTATCAGAATATTTTTTCATTTATCGTTTCCATTTTTTCGGTAAAAATAACTATAATTGTCTTTCCCCGCAAGGCTTTGATTTCTGTACAAAACCTTGAAATACAGTGAAAAATACTCTATTTATTTGTGAAAATATCGGCTACAATATAACATATGAAAAGTTTTGTAAAAAAGTTAAGAGGTGCACTTGTTAAATGAGAACCATTGTTTTTGATGTTGATGACACGCTGTACGATCAGCAACAACCCTTTCGAAATGCGATGACTAAAATTTTCCCAAACGTTGCGACAGAGGATATGCATGAATTGTATCTTCGTTTTAGACACCACAGCGATGAAACGTTTCCGAAAGTTTTAGCCAATGAATGGTCCCTAGATTTCATGCGGTTTTTCCGGATGAATGAAACATTAAAGGATCTAAACTATCCAGGAATTTCACAAGAAGAAGGAAAAATTTTCCAACAAGTTTATGAAGAAGAATTGGATAATATTACGATGCATCCAGAAGTTACTAAGCTTCTTGATACTTTACAAGAGAAAGAAATTCCGATGGGGATTATTACAAATGGTCCAACAGACCATCAATTTAAAAAAGTTAAACAATTGAATCTTGAAAAATGGGTTCCAAGCCAAAATATCATTATTTCTCAAAGTACGGGTTTTCAAAAACCTGAAAAGGAAATTTTTGATTTAGCCTGTAATCAATTTTGTATGGAACCTGAACATACTTTATATGTTGGTGATAGTTATGACAATGATATTGTAGGCGCACGTAATGGTGGCTGGCATTCTCTTTGGTTTAACCACCGCTCTCGTGAACTACCAAGTTGCCAACCTGCATCACACCTTGCAGAAGTCACTTGTTTCACCGAACTTTGTCCGACTGTGGAGAAATTATTTAATCTTTAAAAAAAGCCGTTCTTCAATTTGAAGAGCGGCTTTTTTTTATTTATTTTTTTGTTTTTTCAGACGTAAAATGATGAACAGGCAGATTATCAGTAAAAGGAGCAATAAACCGATTAAGAGATAAATAAGTTTAGATTCCGTTTTTTTGACGGTTACATCTTTCTCATTAAATGTTTTTGCTTCTTCTTTTGAGATCGTAAATTCTTTCGTAAATTGCCATTTTTTTCCTGAGCCTTCCACAGTCATTGCCAATACATACGTCCCAGCTTCCATTTCATTTTCTTCATAAGGAATAGGGAAATTAAAAATTGAATTGGGCGCCATTTGCATATCTTCTTGTTCTTTCTCTAAAATAACGTTACTTGTTTTCTTATTTTTAACATTTGCCGTTACTTTCATTGATTGAAGATAGGCTGCTTCATGGTTTAGTAGTGTTGCAGAAATAACACTGCGCGCATTTCTTTGCGTCGGTTCAACTTTCTCTAAAGACAATTCAGGTTGCACAACTGTTTCATTTTCTCGAAGTAAAACAGCTACTGTATAGGCATAGCGATTTTCAATTGCTAAGCCGTTTGTATTTTCTTTTTGCTTGTCTTTCGTTTCATCGACTTTTTCACTAAACGTGATCCCGCCCGCTAGTTGCCCTGAAAACTCTTCTTTAGGCATCTTCACTCGTAGTTCAACTAATTTTTCACTTTTAGCAGGCAATTCAACACTCTCACCGCCGTCTTTCAGTTGAATGATTTCTGATAAATCTGCTGGTGCAGATTTATCTAATGCTGTCAACGACTCACCATATTCAATCACTCCGTTGCTGTTTGTTGTGGCCGACTTCACACTAACATCAATCACTAAATTTTCATCTGTACTATTGGCCGCTCGAACTTTCAAAATTTGTTCTTGGTCTGGTTTCATCATTAAATCAAAATATGTTTTTGTTTTATCTATTTGGTTTTCTGGAATTTCTGTTTCAACACTAAATCGTAATTCTGCTGCTGAGGTTTCAATCCCAAAAGCAAAGAAATAAAAACTTAGGATCATCAGAATAAAATATCTATTTTTCATTTCGCTCTACACTCCATTTCTATGTAAAGGAGAAAGGCTGAGTTCCCCTCTTCCTTTCTCCAAAAAGGTTCTTTTTATACTGGCGTATTAGCTAATGTCCAAGTAATTGTTGTTTTGTAGGCATCGTTTAATTTAACTGATTTACCTGGCACTTTTAATTGAACATCTTTCATTACTTGACGGCCGTCAACTTCAGCAATTGAACTAGCATTGCCGTATAAGTATGACCATTTCCCAGCACCTTGATCTGTTGCGGCTACCATCACGTTATGACTTTCACCCACTGTACCAAAAGTTACGCTCGCTAAACTTGTTGGTGCAGCACTTTGTCCTGCTGTCACAGCTGAAGCATTTTGAAAGACAATTTCAGTTCCTTCAAGTGTCTGACCTTTTGTAGCAGAAGTAAATGCAGAATTTTGTTTTGCAGATAAAGTCCAGCCTTCTAAAGTTCCACGATTATCTGTAATTTGAGCAAATAATGGACCCGTTTTTTCAACATTATTTTTATCTTTTAAAACTTGTGCTGATGCAAAATAGATTTCATCTTTTGTGCTGATGATATTTTCACCAAAGTTTAAACTTGAAGCATAGTCCAAGGTTAAGGGACCTGTAGAACCTTCATCAACTGGTTTGTCAGGATTTACTGGGTCGATAGGTGTCACAGGATCTTTGCCGTCTTTGTCTTCTGGATCCACTACAGGATTTTTGCTGTTAGGATCTTTTTCATCTGGTGCTTTAAATTTTACAATAGCATCTGTGTCGCGATTAGCCACTTCCTCTGCTTGAACTGGTAGTGTGCCTACCGCGATGGTTGCTAAAATTAAGCTGCTTGCGATGGTCATTTTTTTCATGTTAGTGCTCCTTCTCTTCTATTGTTATAGTTTCAATAATTATACGCTTGGTAAATCAGCGATTGTCCATGTTAAAACAGTTTTGTATTGAACAGCATCTTTTGGTGTTGCTCCTGGTACAGTTAATGTGATCGCTGTATTTTTATCTACGCTTTCACCGTCAACTTCCACTTTTTCAATCCCACCGAACGCACTAAGCCAAGTTCCAGAACCTTGACCTTCAGCGGCAGACATCACATTTGATGAATCGCCAGCTACTAAAGTTACTTCATGCGCAGTTGGTGTGACTGCTTTGGAATTAGACACTGCTTTGTTTTGACTTAATTTAATTTCTGAACCGTCTAAAACTTTATTTAATGTTTCTTTTGTCGCTGTTAATTGTGTTTCTTGTTTAACTGTTAAGGCCCAACCGGCATTCGTTCCGCGTTTGTCGGAAATTTGTACATAATTTGGTTTAGGATTAGTCAAATCAGGACCAGAACCGTCTGCCAAGAAAAAGTATTGTGGATTTGCATAATATTTTTCATCTTTATTTGAAATTTTATTTTTGCCAAAGTCTAGACTAGAAGCATAATCGATACTTAGTGGACCAGTTGTTCCTTCATTTGGCTTATTGCCTGTGTCTGGTGTCGTTGGATCAAAGGGTTCAACAGGTTTTTCGGTATCTGGATTCACTGGATCGACAGGTTTGTTGATAGAGGCATCCGGAGTAAATTCAACGATAGCATTTGATTCATAGTTTTTTTCTTCTGCATTCACTTCTGGTGCAATAGCCACGCCTAAAGTGATAGCGGGGATTGTTGATAAGATAATTTTTTTCATTTTATTGTTCCTTCTTTCTTTTTTTTAAAATAAAACTAGCCATAAAGATGACTATTATTCCGAGATAATTAAACATTTGTTGCTGTTTAGTACCAGTTCGAGGTAAGAAGCCTGAGCCTTTTTGATCAACCGTTTTACTTGTTGAATGCTTCAATGATTCTCCACTCATTGCTGGGATTGCTTCCGACTGCTTGGGGAAACGCTGTGGTATCTTACCATCTGGTTTTTCTTTGTTGGCTGGTGGCTCATACTCGCCATAAAAAGAAACTTCTGCATTTGTCGGATAGGCATTTGTTTCAGCAAATACATCAACTGATGAAATCAATCCTAATAGCAATACACCGCTAACTATTTTTTTGATAAGACTCACCCCCTATTTTGCACTGCCATCAGGTACGTCCATCAAGTGCCAAGTTAGTTTTGCTTCGTATTCTTCTGCTTTGGCCGTCCCTCCAGGAACAGATAATAACAACTCTTGGTCATTTTCTTTCCATTGATCAGAAATATTTGTTTCTTGATGTCCATTGACTTGGTTGTGAACAAGAATCGATTGGCCTTCTGGAATGTCCTGTAAGCGATGGTTGGTTCTAAATTTTAAAATATTCGGCAACGTAGCACCTGATTCAGATTTGAAATCAGAAGTAACGGTTAGTGCAAGCGACCAATTATTCCCCGTTTGACGAGTATCTCGTATCACTAATGGTTGATCCATGGAAACAATTGGATATTGGGTCGTGCTACTAGCGATTTGCAGCTCATTCCCAAAGGAAATCGCTGTGGGTACCGTTTTGAACCTGACAGAGCCAACCACAGTGACTGTTAGCGCTAATTCATCAATCTTGTAGCCTTTATCATAGACTTCCACGACCAACTGCTGTTTTCCATAAGTTAGTTCTGGTAATAACAAGGCTTTTTCCTTAAATGTTTTAGAATTAGTGGTTGTTTCATCTGCTAATTTCTGGATTTCTTGGCCCTCTTTTTTGACAATAAATTGTAATCTATTCCCAGCATCGACATCTTGCCAATAAAAAGGCAGGGCTGTTTTTTGAAAGTCATCAATATCGATTGTTTTTTCCATCGACTTTTCTATACGCTCTTTTGACCAAGATAGTTTCGTTTCACTTAAGAAAACTTCTTTGACAGGTTGAACGACTGTTCCAGAAAAGTTCCCTAAGTATGCTTTATCTGTTGATTCCCAGATATAAGAAACGCCTTCATGAGCTTTGGGTAAATTCCATTCAAACAGTCCTTTTGTGGCATCGTAACTTCCATAAGGGCTAATCGTCAGCGGTGGAAATAGTTGACCATCACGAGATACCACCTTATTTTTTAATTGCAGTGGTTTCCCAGCAATATAATCGACAGAAGATAAGATAATCATTTGATTAGATACATCTAGCCCTGTAATGGCCGTTAAGCCTTTTAACGGACTGATATCTGAAATTTGATTTTCTCCCACATCTAAAACTGTTAGATTGAGTGTTTTCTCTAACGGTGCCAAGGAAGAAATTTGATTGTTTCTTGCATACAGTACACGCAGATTAGGAACAGTGCTTAAAGCTTCCAGACTAGCAATCGTTTGATTCATAATACTCAACTCTTCTAGACGTGGCTTATTCGCCAAGGGCGCAATTGTTTTTAATTGATTATTTTCCACATAAAGACGGAGTAGGTTATTTGCTTCCGTAAGCCCATCTAAAGTAGCAATCTGATTATTGGCAGCCCAAATGGTTTCTAAATTACGAAGAGAACGAAGCGGGTCGAAGGAAGTCACTCGATTATTCGGCGTGATTTTTGACGGATGATCTGTCGTATTTTGGATACTTAAATTTTTTAAAGCAGCCATTCCTTCAAGTCCATTTAATGTCGTTAATTGATTGTTCTCAACATACAAGCCTTCTAAATTAATTAATCCTGCTTGACCTAACGGACTAAGATCAGCTATTTTATTGTTTCTCATATATAAAAAACGTAATAGCTTAAATTCACCTTTAGCAAAAGGACTCAAATCTGTTACATTGAGTGAATCTTGAAAAGATAATTCTTCTAAGTTTCTTAGGTATTGAACTCCTTCCACATTAGAAACAACGACATTTTCTAAAATAACTTTATTCAGTTTATCCAATTCTGCTTGGGTGACAGTATTAGAGGTCCGAGATTTGCTTAACTGTTTTCTGATATTTTCCGCAAAGGCTGGATCAGGAAATAGTGTACTGATAGGCGTCGCTTTATCTAAGACAGCACCTGCGTATAATTGGGGCATCATCAGTTGTGCTTCCGTTATCGCTAGTGCTTCATTTGGCGGCTCTTCACTTGTTTCAACAGTCGTTAACTCTTCTGATTGGGGAATCTCCGAACTACTGGTTGCTGAATTTTGCTCTTCTGCCGATGAAGTTTCTGGAATCTTTTCTTCTGAAACAGATGAAACATTTTCTTCACTGGAGGATGCGATTGTTTCGGTCGTTTCGGCGAAAGTTGTTACAGGAAGTAGCAAACTATTAGCCAAAAGTAAGGCACTAACTGCGGAGATGCACATTTTTTTCATAAACTTCACCTCCTGATATTTTCTTAATTATAGTGAATATCAACTGAAAATGGGTTCAATTACGACAAACTGTCCAAATTAATTTGTATAGACAAGACAAAGAGCGCCAAATAGGGTTTTCTACCCCTATTTGGCGCTCTTTGTCGCTAAACACAACCAGAATGTATTATGACAAATTCTCAATTATGCCTAGTTTTCTTTTATTTCTTTTAAACTATCCTCTATTTTTTCCAATTGCCCAGCAAAAAATTCTTGTTTGGCTTTTGGTAAAAACAATGTGATAGATAAAAGGATTTGTTCTTTAAAGATTGACCAATCTGCGAATATTTCTTCATTGGTTAAAATCATTTCTATTTTTTCTGCTATTTTTTTCCAGAGGATCATTCGCCAGTTATTTTCACCCACTTCATATTCTTTAAACATGCTTAATACATGAAGAATATGGGGAACATTTTGGCTGACAATCGCCGCAAATAAAAAATCAATAATTACTTGCTCGATAATTTCTAGCGAGCGAATATCAATAATTTCCCGCTCATTGACAGATTGTAGTACACGAAAAAGTAACGAAGTTGGAAACGGCTGCAAGCCAACATTTTTTTGTAATGCTAAAAATTTCAAATTAAAAATAGTATACACATCGGCATTAATTAATCGTTCCAGAATCTGATTTTCTAATGCAATAATTTCCTCTTTTGTCACAACCGTTTGAGGGTTAAAAAGATATTCCAACGCCAACATCGAATACATTACTTCTTGCTTTCCTAAAGCAAAAGACGATTTCTCATAATACGCCCGATAATCTGCAACGATTCGACTACTTTCTTGAAAATTTTTACTAAAGATTGCTTGATTAAACTGCTCCTTAGCTAAAACTGTTTTGGACATTGGCGTTAATTTTTCTGTCATTTCCATCGGCGAAATAGACAAGATTTCCACAATAATGGCTAAATCCGAAATACGCAATTCACTATTTCCTTGGACAAAGCGTTGATAACTTCGACTAGAAACACCATTTTCATCAAAGACACGCAGAGGAATATTTTTCCCTTTACGAATCCGTTCAATTTCTTCACCTAGCGGCCGATATTCCATATATTCTTTTTGTTTCAAACGAATTACTCCATTTCTCTTTAAATAAGATAGCAACTAAGTTGAACGGCTATTCTCCAATGCTTAAAATTGTGCGAATATCTTCTTCCGTCATTTTCGCTAATTGCTCTTCATTTCCTTGAATCACTTTTTGGAACAGCTCGCGTTTCTCTTGCTGTAAGGAATTCATTTTTTCTTCAACCGTTCCTTCTGCAATCATCCGCCACACTTCAACAACCTTTTTTTGTCCCATGCGGTGTGCCCGACCAGCCGCTTGTTCTTCGACTGCGGGATTCCACCATAAATCGTATAAAATAACTGTATCTGCACCAGTTAAATTTAGTCCGGTTCCCCCTGCTTTCAATGAAATTAAGAAGACATCTTTTTCTCCTTCATTAAAGGCATTCGCCATCGTTAACCGATCTTGAGGCTTCGTACTTCCTCGTAAATAGAACGTCTCTAAACCTAATTCATTCAATTCTTTTTCTAAGATAGAAAGCATACTTGTGAACTGAGAAAATAATAGGACACGACGATTGTTTTCTTTGGCAGCCACTAAAAAGTCTTTGACTTGTTCCACTTTGCCAGAACCTCCCGTGTAATCCTCAATAAACAAACGCGGATCGCAACAGATTTGTCGTAAACGGGTCAAGCCTGCTAAAATACTCATGCGATTTTTCTTGAAGGTCGCCTGATCCATTTGACTGACATCTGCTTGCATTTGTTTTAGATATGCCAAATAAACCGTTTTTTGTTCTTCTGTTAAGACACTGTACATATTATTTTCAATTTTTTCTGGTAAGTCTGCAAGCACCGTTTTCTTGTCTCGTCGTAAAATGAATGGTTGAATCATTTTGGCAATTTCTTCCGGCTTAATTTCTCGAAAGGCTTTTTTGCCTGGGAACAATCCCGGTAAGATCATTTGGAAAATTGACCACAGTTCATCTAAATTATTTTCAATTGGTGTGCCACTTAATGCAAAACGTTGGGGTACTTTTAAACTTTTTAAGGCTTGCGCCGTTTTAGTCCCACTATTTTTAACCATTTGGGCCTCATCTAAAATCAAATAGCCGACACGCATTTCCTGATAAAGCTGAACATCTTGTCGCATACTTGCATAAGAAGTAATCAGAATATCTTCGGTGCTATTTTGTAAAAGCGCTGCTCGTTCTTGGCGGTTGCCAGAAACCACTTGAACATTTAAGGTTGGCGCAAAACGTTTGACTTCGGCTAACCAGTTATAGGTTAAACTTGCAGGAGCGACAATCAAAGCTGTCCCTTTCAAGCACTCTTCTTCTTTTTCCGAAAGTAAATAGGTAATGGTTTGCAGTGTCTTCCCTAAACCCATTTCATCAGCTAAAATACCGCCAAATTGATAATGGCTAAGCATTTTCAGCCATTTATACCCTGTTTCTTGGTAATGGCGTAACGTTGCTTGTAAGGTTTTGGGGACTTGCGCTTCAAAGTTTTCTGGATGCGTTAAATCCGTGACCATTTTTTTAAAGGAATCTGAAAAATGTGCCCGCTCGTTGTCTTCTAATAAACTTTCGATCATGAGGCCTTGGTTTTTGGGCACATGAATGACATTGTCTTCTTGATGCATATTTTTTCGCAGCTTCGTTAAAATTGCACTTGTATGGAAAAATTCCTCTGAGTCAAAAGCAAGAATTTCACCACTTTTTAACGTATAAAAAGCATCATTACGTAGTAGACTAGTCAATACTGCATCGATTTCGGTTTCATCAATGCCAGTGACATCAAACCGAATATCTAACCAAGAATCCCCTTCCGCAACTTCAATCGTTGGTTGATGATGCTGGGCATCTAAATACAATTCCCGTAATTTCCGTCCCATCCGAACTTCTCCTAATTGACGGAAAGCTGGAACTTCGGCTTTAAAGAAATAATACAAGGACTCCCCAGCAGGTAAGACTTTTTCAAAGCCTGTGGTTGTTTGCTGATAGGCAAACTGTTGAAATTGCTGCTTAATTGCTGTTTCTTTTGCTTTATCTCGAACGATTTCTTGATTAACTTCAGGTAATTGAGCATATTTCGGGTTTGTCGAGAAAATGACTTCTCCATAGTGATAGTCAATCCGAGCGTTAATCCGACCTTTAATTTTCTTAAAAATAAAGACTGCTTTTAAAGGATGATGGACGACTAATTCTTCAACTGATTCTTCAACAGACACTCGACCAATTTTTTCCAATAATGGTAACACTTCACTAAATAAATCAGAAACTGTTTCTTTTTCATAAATAATTGACGGCTCTTCCAAGCGTTTCATTAATTGAAGTAACGTGGTGTAGATGGCTTCCTGCTCTTCTGTTAGTAAATAAACCGTTTGATCCGCAATCGCCCAGTGATAGTGGGCTAGAAACGTTGTAATAGGATTCTGAATAGTTAATTTGAAGCTTTGTTCCTCGGTTTTTTGGACTGTAAACGTAAGTGGCAAACTGGTTTCTTTGAACGTTAGATAGCGATACTTATGAGTTTGATTGGTCAATATAAACTGACCCGTTCGATTCATTTTTTCAACTAACGATTGACTGCGATCAATTGGTAATAATAGATAACGTTTGTCGATTTTCCCTTTAACTTGAATACCGTTTGCACCTAATAATTGGCTGGTATGATAAATTGCCGCAAGTTCTGTTAAAATTTCTTGAATCTCCATTGAAAAAGAATCATGTAGCAAAGTAAATTGGTGTTGTTTATTCACCATAAAAGTCATTTCCTTTTCATATGCTTGTAAAAAATCACCAATATTTTTCACAATATATGTTTTAGGTTTGGTGCCTTCTAAACCAATTTTTAAAGAAAGACCAATCGTTGATAATTCTGGATAGTAATTATTCGTTTCGATCACATCTAAATGAAATTCTAAACGTAAAGGCTGCAAGGGAACTTCGGCAGAAGCTTTGCTTAATTTGGCAAAGCCTTTGGTAAACATTTCAGCTGTTGATCGATTTGTTTTCTCAAAATTGACTGTTTGATTCGCTTGAATAATTCTTGACACGCCTCGTTGTTTCAGTGCCAGTTCAACTGCCACTGTATGCTTGCAATAGCCATGTTCCATCCAATATTGACATTCACAAACATCTTGTTCTTTGGCGGTACCATCCAATTCAACAAGATAAAGTTCTTCCCCTAAAACCTCAGACAACCAGATCCTTTTTTCTGGATTTTGAACGATAGATAAGACCCGGCCTTCTTGCATATATTCGCGCCCTTGTTCAACGATTCGCTCTGGAATACTCCATTTCATCGACTCACCTCCTCTTCTACTAAGCTAGCTGATAGTGAACGGTACTTTGACCATTCCCATTGCTTTTTATTTGTAATTGTTGTGGAATTCGTGCTTTTAATTCGCCAATATGACTAATAATCCCAATCATGCGGCCTTCATTTTCAATCGTTTCTAACGCCTCCATTGCCATTTCCAATGCTTCTTCATCTAAGGAACCAAAGCCTTCATCAATAAACAACGCATCAATTAAGACTCCGCCTGCTTGTTCTTGAATCACTTCTGCTAAAGAAAGTGCCAAAGCTAACGCTGCTATAAAACTTTCCCCGCCTGATAACGTGTGAGCACTGCGCACCGTCCCCGAATTGTCATCATAAATATTGATTTCTAGCCCCGTTTGATTCCGATAACTGCCTGCTTCGTGATTCAATTCAAATTGATAACGACTATTGGTCAGGCGGTCTAAACGCTGATTAGCAACTGTCAGCACTCTTTCTAAATACGTTTGTAACATATACCGTTCAAAACTAATTTTTTTAGGATTATTGCCATTCACCGTATCTGCCAACTGTTGTAGTGCAGCAACTTCCTCAAACTTGTCTTCAATTGTTGTTCTTTGCGCATTAATTTCTTGAACCAACTGTTGGTTGTTCAGCATTTTTTCATGCAGTTGATAGTATTTTTTTTCTTGTTCTTCAATTTGTTGTGTTATTTGTTCAATTTCTGTGGTGATTAAAGATAATTCTGGGAACGTATCACTAGATAATTTTTTTTCAATTTCAGCGAGTTGGATAGTCAGTTGGGTTTGCTCTTGTTCAAATAAAGCAATTTGTTCTTGCTGACTTTCTAGTGTCGGTACCTCTTTCAACCACTCCGTCAATTGGTCCTCTGTCACTCCTTGTTCCGTTAAAACTGTCTTTAACTGACTCTCAAGTTGTGTGACTGTTTGTTGAAGTGTTTGTTGTTCTTTCTCCAAATGCGTCAGCGTACTTTCAAGGATCATTTCTTCTTTCTTCAAGGTTTCTCCTTGTGTCGTCACGTTTTCTTTTTGACGTTCAAATGCAGAGAGTTCTTCTTGAAGCAAAGCTTGTCGTTTAGTCATTTCTTCGTATGTGACGGTTGCATCCAATAATTGGCTAGCAATCATTTGCTGCTGGATAGTGATTCTTTCCAGACTTTGTTGCATTGTTTCTACTTGTTGTCGGAGCACTTCAAAGCGTTGGGAATTTTCAGCTACTTGTTCTTCTAGTTCCGCCAGACGGTCCTTTTCGACTGAGATTTCCGTTAGTTTTTGTGCTATTTGTTGTTTTTCTTTAGCTAATTGCGACTCAACTTCCGCAATTTCTGCAGGTGTTACTTGTGAAAAAGTTAGTCCTGTTAACGGCAACTGCAAGTCAGCAAACTGCGCTGCTAATTGTTCTTGTTCCTCAGTATACGCAGCTTCCTGTTCTTGTAATTGGCTTTCTTTCTGTTGCTTTTCCGCCCCTAATGCAGAGAGCGTTTCAGTAAATCGTTGAACCGTTTTTTCAACTTCCGTTAATTCCCGTTCCACTTGATCAATCTCTTCTAGGGAAACTCCTTGATGAGTTTGTTGCTTTGGATGTTCTAAAGAGCCACAAACTGGGCAAGGTTCCCCCTCTTCAAGTAACAAGCTTAATCGTTGGATTTGTAAAGAGGCCCATTGACTTTTCTTTGTCTGCAACTTCGCTTCTTCGGCGCTTTTTTGTTGCTGTTCAACAGCAAACCGTTGTGTCAACTCGTGCAATTCCACTTGGTTTTGACTAATTTTTTGCCAAGCTTTTTGATTTTTTTGCCAACGTTCTACAAAATTTTGCCAATGATCTGCTACACTAGAACATTCAAAATTTGCTTTTTCAAGTGTTCCTTCTTGTTCAATAAATTGTTTGGCTGTCGCCACTTTATCCGCCAATGTTGTTTTTTCCTGTTGGCAAGATTCATACTCTTTTTGAATGGCTTGATAATTGGCTTGTTCTGCTATTTGTTGTTGGGCTAACTGTTCATATTCTTGGTATTGTGGTAATTGACGTTGAATCGTTTGAAGACGTTCTTGTTTTTCAGCAATCAATGGTTGTTGTTCTTCCAACTCACTCATGATTGCTTGCCAATCTGTCAATGCTTGTTGCGTTTCCATAAGAGCTTGTTGTTTGGACTTTGTTTCTTGCTCTTTTTGTTGTTTTTCGCTTCGTTTTTCAAAGACTTTTTCAGCTAAAGATTGCTGTTTTTGGCTCCATTTTAATTGCTGAATCTGTTCCTTTAGCCGCTCAATGACGGTTTCCTGTTCAGCTTGTTTTGCTTTCTTTTTCAGTAATTCTTCTTTTTGCTGTTGCAAGTTTTGTCGTTCTTCAATAGCATAACGAACTTGCTCTTTTGCTTGTTTGGCTTGTTTTAAGGTTGCAATTTGTTCTCTTTCAACTAATAGTTGTTGCTGAGCCTCTTGTTGTTGGCTTTCTAATAATTGAAGTTTTTCAAAAAGTGTCATTGTCGGTTCAGGTTCTTCTGACCAATGCAACTGTTCTGTTTTCAGTTCAATTTTTTGCTGGGTTTCTTGAATCTCTTGATTGGCAATTTTTAAGCGTTCTTTTAAATTTTCGCTGAACAACTGATACAATTCTGTTCCGAATAAATTACGCAAAACCTTTTCTTTTTCATCACTTTTAGCAATTAAAAAAGTCCGAAACTCTCCTTGTGGTAACAATACAATTTGAGCAAATTGATTGGCATTCAAATGCAATAATTCTTGAATGAGTTCGTCCACTTCGCGTCTTTTAGAATAGGCTCGTAGTTCTTTCCCTTGAGCATCTTTGACAATTAAAGAAATTTTGGCACTTTGTTTACGGACTCCTGTGCCACGTTTTTTAAAAAGTTCTTGTTCGGGAAGGCGGTTCAGTTCATAGAGATACTCGTTATGTTTAAAAAGCAAAGTAACTTCAGTGGCTTCTGAGGGGTCAGCAAATGTGGAACGCATTTCTTTGCCTAAACGTAATTTCCCAGAACTTTCACCAAACAAAGCATAGCTCATTCCATCAAAAATCGTTGTTTTCCCAGACCCTGTTTTTCCACTAATTAGAAAAAGTGAAGAATCTTCAAACTTCGTAAAATCAATGGTTTCATTAATATACGGTCCGAAGTTTTTCAATGTTAAAGATAATGGTTTCATCCTGTTACTTCCCTCTTTCTAATTGATTAAGTGTACTCAGTTCTTCTTGGACCCATTGTGCTTGTTGTTCTGTCAAGGCCTCTCCTGTCACATCGTTAAAAAAGTCATGCAGATGTTCTTCTGGTGAACGTTGTTCTATTTGTACCACTTTTTTCTGATTTCCGTTGCTTGTTTCTCGACCATTCAAACGTTCCAACCCAATAATTTTGGGGTAAATTTTTCGCAATTGATTCATCATGTTGGGAATGATCGCTCGGTCGGTTAATTGGACATGTAAATAATTTTCCCGATTCACTTCTTGATAAAAAGCGGGATCCGTTAACTGCTGAAACGAGCCCGTCAATTGTTGAATGTCTCGCAATGGTTTCAAAGTACGGAATTTAAAATGAACTTCAGCTTCTGTTTCAACAAGCCAAACACCCTTTTCTTGTGTCATTTCTGATAAAGAAAATTTTACAGGCGAGCCACTGTATCGAGCATTAGGTGCCTGCAACGCATTTTTTCCATGTAAGTGGCCCAACGCGACATAATCAAAAGGCTCTAACAAAGCCGTCGGTACAACATCCAAACCACCCACTGTTAATTTTGTTTCAGAATCAGTTTTTTCACTGCCAGCGACAAAAAAATGACTAACTAACACTTGTTTTTTGTTGGGGAGAAAAGATTCTTGCATTTTCGCGACAACTTTTTCCATCGCCGCCTGAATCGTTCGAATCGTTTCATCTTCAAAATATAAGCGAGCCGCAATCGGTTCAAAATAAGGCAACAAATAAAATTGGGTATTGTCGATTTCAATTGGTTGAAAGGCTTGTTCTAAACGCGTATTCAAATGAAATTGCGTTTGGTTAAACCAAGGGCCTCCTGTTTCTAAACGAGTGCTGCTATCATGGTTTCCCGAAATAGCTAACACGGGGAAATGCTCTTTGAGATTCATTTGAATCATCATTTCATTAAAAATCTCGACTGCTTCAACCGCTGGAACAGAGCGATCATACAAATCTCCAGCGATCACAACAGCATCCACTTGCTCTTCTTTCGCAATTGCTAAGATTTGTTTAAAGGCTTCCCTTTGTTCTGCCAATAAATCAAAACCATGTAATTTTTTGCCAATATGCCAATCTGCTGTATGTAAAAATTTCATTTTTTCACCGCCTAAAAAAGTCCTTCTTATTATTATAACAAATTTCTGGTATTTTTTAAGAAAATCGGACAGAAGAATTAGATTTTTAACAAACTTTTTTCTTAACGCAAGAAAAAAGACAGGGAGCATCATCTTTTGATGAGACTACCTGCCAGTAACATTCCTATTCTGTAGCGGTTTGTTTTATTCTTTTTCTGTTGATTCATATTTAAAAGTTGGATCAATTTCTTTATCTAACTGATCAAATGCTTCTTGCATCCGACGTTCTACTTCAGCTAAACCGTCTTTATCCATTTTTTTAATATCGCTAATATCGATTGGCTCCCCAAAACGAACCGTTACTTTTTTACGTTTAAACAACTCTTTTAAAGTTAACGGACCTTGATAAACAGATGGCACGATAGGTACTCGCCCCATTTTAGCAATCAAGGCTACCCCACCTTTTAATTCTGAGGAATGACGCGTGCCACTAGGGAACATAATCAAACTTAAATCAGAATTTTTTAAAATTTTGACAGGTGTTTTAATCGCGCTGGGACCGGGCTTCTCACGATCCACTGGAAACGCATTCGCATGTTTTAAAATGAAACGTAAAACAGGATTTTTAAACAACTCTTTTTTTGCCATAAAACTAAACTTCTTAGGACTACCAGCAACAGCTAAATACAACGGTTCCCACCATGTTCGATGCGGCGCAACTAAGACATAGTTTTGGTCTTTTGGTAATTTTTCTTTATTTTCATAATGTGCATTTCCATTAATCACAAATAAAATGACGCGAACCACGCCACGCATAAATGTAAAAAACATAATTTTCTTCCTTTCTTCTCTCCGCTTTCTAGTATGCCGAAAGCTCTACCTTTTGACAAGCTTTTTTTACTTCTATCAATCAGAGAAATAACATGTCCCCACTAATCTAGGGAACAGATTTTGTCATACGGGTTTAAAAGTAGTATAATACATGAACAATCAGATGAAAAGTTGGAGGTTCTTAATCTATGTTATTATCCGGCGAACGGATTGATCAATTATATGCGGATGATATTCAAATTATTCAAAGCAAAGAAGTCTTTTCTTTTTCCATTGATGCAGTCTTATTGGCTAATTTTCCGCAACTACCAAAAAAAGGCAAGATTGTCGATTTGTGTGCTGGCAATGGCGCGGTCGGCCTCTTCGTTAGTCGGAAAACAGCTGCAAAGATCGACCAAATCGAATTACAACCTCGTTTGGCAGATATGGGGCAACGAAGTATTCTATTAAATAAATTAGAAAAACAAGTAACGATGTATGAACGTGATTTAAAACAAGCGACAGAGGTCATCAAAAAAGATTCTGTTGATTTAGTACTATGTAACCCCCCATACTTTAAAGAACGACCAACTAGCCAAAAAAATCCAAACCCGCACTTAGCGATTGCCCGTCATGAAATTCACACGTCTCTTCAAGAAGTGGTCACTGTGTCGGCGGATTTATTAAAAACAAATGGTCGCCTCGCAATGGTTCATCGACCTGATCGTTTCCTGGATATTTTACATGCTATGGAAAACGCCAATATTGCGCCGAAAAAAGCTCGGTTTGTTTATCCGAAGCCAGGCAAAGAAGCCAATGTTTTACTAATTGAAGGCATTAAGCAAGGCAAAAAAGACGGTTTTCGTGTGTTACCACCTCTTTTTACATACAATGAGAAGAACGAATACGAAGCAGAAATGAAGGCTATGCTGTATGGAGAATAAGAAATCCCATTATTTTTATGTTTTACTTTGCCAAGATGGTTCCTTTTACGGTGGCTATACAACTGAGCCAGAACGTCGATTAACCGAACATAATAGCGGAACTGGTGCAAAATATACACGGTTAGCCAAACGCCGCCCAGTCAAAATGATTCATACAGAGAAATTTGAAACACGTAGCGCGGCCACCAAAGCCGAAGCCGCCTTTAAAAAATTAACGCGTAAACAAAAAGAACAGTATTTAAAAACCTTTCATTAAGTGACAATAAGCAAAAAGAAACAGCCATCATTTCATTGATGAAATGATGGCTGTTTCTTTCTCTTTTTAAACTAAGTTCTCGACAAAATGAATAACCATTTCTGCTGATTTTTTCCCAGCTTCATCGATGAATTCGTCAAAGCTTTGAGTTGCTTCGCCATCTGCTGTATCACTCATTGCCCGTACAACTAAGAATGGAATATTGAACTGTGAAGCCGCTTGGCCAATTGCTGCGCCTTCCATTTCGCAAGCTAAGGCTTCAGGAAACTCTTTCTTAATTTTGGCGATTTTCTCAGCGCTATCCACAAAAGTATCTCCAGTAACAATCAATCCTTTACGAATAGCTAAACCAGTTTTTTCAGCAGCTTTCGCAATTTCCATCCGCAAGTATTCACTTGTTTCAAAATACAAAGGTACACCACCAGGCAATTGTCCATAGGCATAACCAAAACCAGTGACATCAACATCAAAGTAAGCTAATTTGTCTGCAATGACTAAATCGCCGACTTTTAGTCCTTCACCGATACCACCAGCAGAACCTGTATTAATCACCATATTTACGCCATATTGATGAATCAATAAAGTCGTGGTCACAGCTGAGGCCACTTTACCAATTCCTGAACGAACCACAATCACCTCATGTCTTCCTAACGAACCAGAAACAAATAAAGCGCCTGCTCGTTCCCATGACATCGTGTCTGTCAATTTTTCTTTTAGAATTTTGACCTCTTGATCCATTGCTCCAATAATTCCAATTTTCATAGTGATTCCTCTTTTCTATAAATTCAAAACGATATACGCCACAACGGCTAATAAAATCGCTACAATAATAATTGCCTTGTTTAACCAAGTACTCCGTTCTCGACGCTTCGAGTATTCTCCTACTCGTGACTTGTTGATCGGTTTTTGTTTTTTCTTTTCTTTACGATAAAACGTCGAAATTTCTTTTTCTTTTCGCTTATACGCTTTTTCCGCCAGCTTCTGCTCTTCTTGCTGACGACGTTCCGCTTCTTTTTCTTCTGCTTCTCTGCGTTTGCGAAGCTCTGTCCGAGTGACTAACGGACCTTTGCTCATTGCGTGTCCTCCTTAAACTGTCTCTGCAGTAAATACAATTCCCAGTATTGTATAGCAAAAAGTGTTTTGGCATCACAAATCGTGCCTTTTGCCACCTCTGCTTTGGCTTCAGCTATTGTTAGCTCGTAAAGTTCCAAGATTTCATCTTCATCTTGAGGACGCGGATTTTCGACTTTCTGCAAATCCGTTGCCAAATAGAGAGCCAATTTTTCATTAGCAAATCCTGGTGACAGATACATTGAATTTATGTAGGTGAGCTGACCTGCACGATACCCAGTTTCTTCTTCCAATTCCCGCATAGCCGTCGTTTCCAGTTGATTTTCTTCTCCAGGATCAATTTTTCCCGCTGGAATTTCTAAAATCACTTGTTCCAAGGGTTTTCTAAATTGTTTAACTAAGACGATTTTTCCTTCTGCGGTTAACGGAATCATAGCTACTGCGCCTGAATGAAAAACCAATTCGCGTTTAGCAGTGCCGCCTGTCGGTAAAGCCACGTCATCCAAAAAAACATCAATAATCTTTCCTTTAAAAATTTCTCGACGTTGAAGTGTTTTTTCTTCGAAGTCCTCATAATTTAACATATCTTTCACCAACCTTTCTTGTTTATCATACCCTAAAATGATAAAAATCGCACCCCTTCTTCTCTAGTTAAACCCTTTTCAAAGAAAAAAATTTATTGCTTTAGAAAAAAATTACATTTTCGAAAAAAAATAGACATAAAAAATTCACAACTTCCTTGTATTATTTAAGCATACCAACAAACAACCCTAACAAAACACTTTTTCATTTTTAACTCCTTTCCCGTCCTACCCCCAATTAGGACGGGTCTTTTTTTGCGTTTTATACTTTTTTTCTTAGGATTTCACTAAATCATAAAATACATCTTCCGCTGTATGTCTTTTCTCTCACAGAGTATGCTAAAATAACTATTGTAACGAGAGCTGACTCTTTCGAGGATTAGATAGATAGGAGGAACTATATAAATGAACAAATTAAATACAAAATTACTGATTGGCTATATTCTTTTAGGAGCCTTAATCATTGCTGTCGCTAGAGAATATGGCTTCTTCGCTTTTGTGATTCTGGTAGGCTTTTTAGTATTCGTTCTCTATCGAAAAAAGAAAAATGCCGCCGACAAGAGCGATCAAATGCCTTACTTAACAAAAGATAAAGAAGCCCATTATCGTGAGTTGGGGTTATCTCCACAAGAAATTGATTTTTTCAGAAGTACAATGAGCACAGCCAAAAAACAAATCATACAATTACAAGAAAACATGAATCGTTCAACTAAATTACGGGCGATTGACTTACGTAATGATACTACGAAGGTTTCTAAAGCTCTGTTTAAAGAGTTAGTGAAAGAACCTAAAAAGTTACACTTAGCCAATCACTTTCTCTATACACATTTACCAAATATCGTTGACTTAACAAGTAAGCATTTAGAAATCGAACAACATGAAGTAAAAAACAAACAAACGTATGAAAAATTAGAAGAAAGCGCACAAATCATTGACCAATTGTCAAAATTAGTTAAAAATGATTATGAGGAAATCGTTTCCGATGACTTAGACGATTTAGATGTCGAAATGTCGATCGCTAAAAGCAGCTTGTCGCAAAAAGCTGCAACTGAGGAATCACCTCAAGTAAACGAAGACCAGCAATAATCATTAGGGAGGAAAAAAAATGACTGAGCAACAACCCAAAGAAACAACATCTGTAACCAATACATTGGACGATTTATTAAGTAATCCATTTTCATCAATGGATGAACTAACACCAACGCAACAAAATGAACTATCTGAGTTAAAAGAACAGCAAGCAGCTCCTCGTTTAATTGATAAATTACCACAAGAACGTCAAGCCCAAGCAAAAGAGTTAGCTTCAAAAATTGACGTCCAAGATTCACAAGCAGTAATTACCTATGGTTCAAATGCCCAAATCAAACTTGGCGAATTTTCGCAAGCGATGTTAAACCACGTTCAAGCACAAGACATTGGTCCTGTTGGTGATTCACTGACCGATTTAATGTTTCGTTTAAATGAAGCCAATCCCAATGAATTACGTGCTGGCGAAGGCAACTTTATTCAAAAAATGTTAGGTAAAGTCAAACAATCCGTTTACGAAATTACCGCCAAATATCAAAAAATTGGTGCGCAAATTGACAAAATTGCTGTCAAATTAACCCATGAAAAAGATGGTCTTTTAAAAGATAATGCCATGTTAGATCAATTGTATCAAAAAAATAAAGATTATTTTGATGCCTTAAACATCTATATTGCCGCTGGGGAATTAAAAGCAGAAGAACTACGGACGCAAATTATTCCTGAAGCCATGAAAAAAGCGGAAGAATCTGGAGATCAAATGGATGTCCAAATTGTTAATGATTATAACCAATTCCTAGACCGTTTAGAAAAAAGAACCCATGATTTACGCTTGGCTCGTCAAATTACGATTCAACAAGCCCCACAAATTCGTTTAATCCAAAATACTAACCAAGCTTTGGCTGAGAAAATTCAATCATCGGTGAATACGGCGATTCCGTTATGGAAAAACCAAGTAGTCATCGCCTTAACCTTACTCCGTCAAAAAGATGCTGTGACTGCTCAACGTCAAGTCTCTGAAACCACCAATGACTTACTGAAGAAAAATTCAGAAATGCTAAAAATTTCTGCAATTGAAACAGCAAAAGAAAACGAACGTGGCCTAGTCGATATTGAAACATTACAAAAAACACAAAATGATTTAATTGAAACTATCCAAGAAACATTACGTATTCAACAAGAAGGAAAAGAAAAACGCCAAGCTGCCGAAATAGAACTTGGCCATATGGAAGAAGATTTGAAAAATAAATTATTAGAATTAACACAATAAATAACGTCTAGAACACACTTCTTATAGTACAAGCCTGGGACAAAAATCCAAAGTGATTTTTGTCCCAGGCTTGCTTTTCTTTTTACGCTTGAATATTGTATTTCAGCCACTTAATGATACAATAAAAGAAAACCATGTTTCTTTTTGAAAGGAGGAGCAATTGTGCCACAATTTGCTTCTAAAGCGGAAGAAAAAAATTATTATGAACGCCAAGCTAGCTTAGCAGAGTTTTTAACTTGGTATCATCAACAAGAATTACCTGAATATGAAAAACCCTCTTTAACCGTTGATATGGTTCTTCTTTGTTACAACAAGGAAGCCGATCAATTGAAAGTCTTACTGATTCAACGTAAAGGTCACCCCTTTAGAAACTCATGGGCGCTTCCTGGCGGTTTTGTTAATCGCAACGAATCTACTGAAGATAGTGTTTTAAGAGAAACAAAAGAGGAAACTGGTGTGGTGATTTCTCAAGAAAATATTGAACAATTACACAGCTTTAGTCGCCCAGATCGAGATCCTCGTGGCTGGGTCGTGACAGTCAGCTATTTAGCCTTTATTGGTGAAGAACCTTTAATTGCTGGCGACGATGCCAAAGAAGT
Source organism: Enterococcus sp. DIV1090 (assembly GCF_050537975.1). NCBI lineage: Bacteria > Bacillati > Bacillota > Bacilli > Lactobacillales > Enterococcaceae > Enterococcus > Enterococcus sp. DIV1090. The sequence continues at coordinate 2,293,758 of NZ_CP172917.1, forward strand.
CCATTGGTTCAATCTTGAACGGCATGGTCAACACATCACGTTATCTCATGAAGATGTGGAAATTACTTTAGACTTGAAAACAGCGGCCTCTCTTGGTAAAGATACATTAGCCTTCGACCATAGTGAAATTATAATTAAGGCGTTTAATCGTGTTGTTGATAAAATGGAACATGAACCGCAAGTGCTTCAAGTCTTAGGAAAAGATTTCACCATTACGGAAGCCCGTAAAGTTTTTGCGAAGTTCCTCGGCGTTGATTATCGCAGCATTGACCATTCAAATTTTAAAAAAGCCATGACACAATATTTTGAAGAATTAGGTGAACGTCCCGTTGGCATTGGCCGCCCTTCAAAAATTTACCAATTGAAAACAACAACAGGTTTCTAAGAGGAGGGAATATTTTTTGACTGTTTACTTAAGAAAAGCAGAACCTTCTGATTTGCCTGACATCCTTGCTATCATTGAAGATGGACGCCGCACCTTACAAAAAAGTGGCATTCCCCAATGGCAAAACGGCGATGGCCCGAATCAAGAAATTTTAGCAAAAGATATCGACCAGCAAACTTGCTATATTTTAATGGTTGAGGATGCCTTGGCAGGCGTTGGTGTTTTATGTTCGGAGATTGATCCTACTTATGAAGCGATTTTTAATGGTTCTTGGCAACCTCATTCCCAAGCTACGTATACAGCAATTCACCGTGTTGCTCTAAAAAGTTCCTTTCAAGGTCAAGGACTGGCCTTGATGCTTTTGCGCTCACTGATCACAGCCGCTCGTTTGCAAGGCGCTACTGATATTCGAATCGATACACATCCACAAAATCTCGCCATGCAGCACCTGATTAAAAAAGCTGGCTTTGTTTATCAAGGTGACGTGATTTTAGATGTTAACGATGGCGAACGTTATGCTTATCAGATGATATTGAAATAAAAAAGTTAGGGATAACTGCCAGATTGACAGCTATCCCTAACTTTTTACATCTTATGAACACTATGAGCGCTTTGAATGCCCTCACAGGCTTCTTTACAAGCTTGATTAATTAATAAATAAGAGGATTCTTTTTGGCGGATTCCTAATTGATATTTCAATTCATCTGTCACTTGGCAAGATTCACTTAATGCCTCTAACCAGAAAAATACTCCTTCTTTATACGTATCTAATCCTTCTAGCAAGATTTTCGTTGCTTCTTTATCATAATACGGCTCTAAATTTTTACGAAACATCATTTCTTCTGTAAAAAAACGATTCACATTATTTCGGCAAAACATATAAGTGTCACGGCCTCTCCGATGTGCAGCCTGATTACAACCGTATTCTTGAACTTCTTTAGAGATGGCTTTGAAAATTTCGTTGTATACTTCAATTCTTTGCATAATTGACAAAATGGTATCTGTATAACTAAACATAACTCCTTGCTCCCTTCCCCTTCTAAGTAACAAAAATTTGCTTGTTACTTTCATTATAAAGGGAATGTTGGGTTTATATCAAATGATACGCTGTTTTCTTGCTAAAATCCTTCGTTTTTTCCTTAGAAGAATAATAAGTAATCGGATTACTTAATCTGTTATGTTCGGATTTTCTAGACTTGGAAAATAAATTATTTTATAAAGCCATTTTCCGTTTTAACTGATGGCAACGGGCCAGTCTGTGTATTGCCAGGAACACCAATATACGTATTGCCGTTGATGGAAGTCATTTCGTTTTCCTCAGCTGCTTCATCTTGAACGGTATAATCACTTTGATATAAAAATTCACCGTTCGTATGGAAGACATAGCCGTCTTGATCTCGTTCATCTGGCTTTTCTAAATTTAAAGACACGCGTAATTGATGACGGACATTTTCAATACTATCTGGATATAGTTCAACCATACTGCGCCCTTCATTACTAAAAGTGCGCCAGTCAAAAGAAAGCTGTTGTTTATCATAATTGGTCCAAGTCAAGCCTTCTTTGACTAAATGAGTCAATTCATTGGAATCCACATCAGTTTGAATGTTTCCATTTAACGAATCAATAATGTCCATTATTTTCATGATTGATTGACCAGATTTCAACTTGTCTTCAACTGCTTGAATAATTTCTTGTTGTCGGAATCCACGCATAATATCGTTATCGCTATGTCTTTCACGGGCATAAGATAAAGCTTTCGTACCATCTAAATGCTGTTTCCCTGCATCAAAATGAATGGATCCTGGCCCGTCTTTGGTGACACCATCAAACGCCTGCTTGACATTGACATCTATGCCGCCAACTGCATCAATTAACTTAATAAAAGATAAAAAGTTAAACACAACGTAATGATTGATTGGAATATTCAATAATTTCTCAACTGTGTTAACAGAAGCTGTTGGTCCATCGTAGGTATAGGCGGCTTCAATTCGTTGCATCCCTTGGTAATTTTTTGCATCAATTTGAACAAAACTATCCCGTGGCAAACTTAAATAGGTTATTTTCTTCGTCTTGTTATTCACGGTAATCACCATCATAGCATCAGTCCTAGTTGTGCCTAATTTCCGTTCAATTGTATTGTCTAGACCCATGACCAAAAACGATTGACTATCTTTATTTTGCGCTTCAGTATAATCATTTTTTATGGGAACATAGCCTTTATCAATTGTTTTCTTTAAATAGCTACCCGCTACAGCAAAGTATGCTGAGCCGACTGTGACAAAAAACAAAATGATGACTAAACTAATTAAGCTGATTTTTCGCTTCCTACTCATTGGCTGTACTTCCTCTCTCTTGAAAAGTCTCCACCATCATTACTACTCCTCTAAGCAGACAAGAGACAAGTCTATCTTACCAGTCCCCTTCAAAACTAAACATAGCAGAATTTATATAGGGGTATAACCTAGAGGAAACAAAAAAGAGGGGCTTGTTTGTTTAAAAGCCTCTCTTTTTTGTTATTTATTTTTGTGTTCTTTTTTGAACAATTCCACCATTTTTTGCTGTGGTTTTGGAAAAACATAGTCCGAAAATTGTTGTGCTGCTACCCATCGCTGCGACTCTAGTGTGGCTAATTCGCCTGTATTTCGGCCATAAAAGACTAAGATATGCCATTTTAAATGACTGAAAATATGAACGACTTCGCCTAAGGCACGTTTTTGCCAGACAACTGTTTCATAGTCCGTAAAAAAGCTGACAGGTTCTTCAGCGACCAAAGGCTCTGTTACAGGCTCTAACTCTAAAGTTAATTGTTTTTCCGTTTCTGCTGGTTGCGCCAGTTTTTGCAATTGTTGAAATTGTTTTTTGCTAATTTCTTCAATCGGAAACAGCCACATATTGGCTAACAAACCGGTTTCAGGTCGTTGTTCTAATAAAAATTCTTGCTTTTTATTTTCAATAATAGTGCCGACATAATACACATCTTTCGGCTTAACTTTTTTTGATTTGACTGGATAAGCGGTCATTTTATCTGCCTGATAGGCCGCACAATATTGCTGAAGCGGACAGCTTTCACACTTAGGGGAAGTTGGGGTGCAGACGGCTGAGCCTAGATCCATTAAGGCTTGATTAAAATCCCCTGGACGCTCACGATCGATGATTTTAAGCATCGCCGCTTCAAATACTTTACGACTACTCGCTTTTGCAATATCTGCATCAATTTCAAATAAACGGCTCACTACCCGCATGACGTTACCGTCAATTGCTGGTTCGGGGAGATTAAAGGTAATACTGCCAATCGCACCAGCCGTATAGGGACCGATTCCTTTTAAACTCCGAATATCTTCGATTGTATCAGGCATTTTCCCACCAAATTCTGAAACAATCTGTTGCGCTGCCACTTTTAAATTACGTGCTCGTGAATAGTAGCCTAACCCTTCCCAAGCTTTCAACAACTTATCATCTGGCGCTTCCGCTAAATCTTGAATCGTCGGAAACCATTCCATAAATCGATAAAAATAATCAATGACTGTATCTACGCGAGTTTGTTGTAGCATAATTTCAGAAATCCAAATACGATATGCATCTGTATTCGCTCGCCAAGGTAAATTGCGTTTTTCTCGTTCATACCAAGCTAAAAAATCTTCCTGGAATAAACTAACTTTTTCGGGACTCCACGCCTCCCAAGGCTCTTTATTCGTCATGTTCTACTTCCTTTTCGCTAATAAATTGCTGAATCAAATCATAGTCAAACCCTTTTTGGAATAAGCTTTGTTTGACTTTTTGGACTTTTTTAGAAAAATCAAATCGCTGATTAGCACGCCATAAACGTTCGCCTTCCTTGTTTAACGCTTGTTGTTCTTGTTCTTCGTCCTTTTCAAAAGCTAAAGATTCCAAAGCTAGATCAATGATTTCATTTGTAAAGCCCTTTTGCATCAGATGCAGACGCGTTTTCTGAAGTGCATCTTTAAAACTTTTAGTTCGATAGCGTTTCATGGCTTTTTCTGCAGTTGCTGTGGCAACATTAAGTTGTTCATCTAACGTATAAAAGGTCAAGCCATGCTGAATATCTTCTTCACTAATGCCTTTTTGCTTTAATTGTTGTGCCACATTTCGTGGTCCTTTATCACTGGTTCGCATAGCTGTCCGTACGTAACTTTCACTAAAAATTGCATCATCCAACAACCGCAGCTCTTCTAAACGTTGAACGATTTTTACTCGATCTTCAGGTACAATTTCTTTCTCTTTTAAATAAGTAAAAATCTCTTTCTTTGAACGTAATTGATAGCTTAAATAATTCATCGCCATTTGTAACCCGACATCATAAGAACTGGCTTTTTTTATTTCTTCTATTAAAGTATCTGATAACTCTTGGCCTTTTAGCAGACGCTGCCGTACTAAAATATCTTCCGAGACACGCAGTTTTTCGCCTGAAGATAGCCAAAGTAGATAAAATTCACCTTTATCTTTACTAATTCGTGTGATTGTTGTCATCTTATTCTCCTGCCCCTCTAAATCAGAACATATATTCTACTATACCATAGAATCCTTGGAAGCCAAATAAATAAAAATGTGCTAAAATGGGAGGAAGTGAAAAATGTGAGATGACTAAAGGATGAAAGAATATGACCCAACAACTAGTAAAAAAAGGCCAACAAATTTCTTTAAAAATTAAACGATTAGGAATTAATGGCGAAGGTATCGGCTATTATAAAAAATTAATTATTTTCGTTCCTGGGGCGCTACCGAAAGAAGAAGTGACTGCCACGATCACAAATGTTACACCCAAATTTGCTGAAGGAACCCTTCAATCTGTCAAAAAAGCTGCTAAAGATCGCGTGGTCCCTCCTTGTCCTGTCTATGAAACATGTGGCGGCTGCCAACTACAACATTTAGCCTACAAAGCACAATTAGACTTTAAAAAAGATTTATTAAAGCAGGCACTTAACAAATTTAAACCAGCCAATTATCAAAACTATGAACTACGAAAAACAATTGGGATGGAGAATCCTTGGAATTATCGAAATAAAGCCCAATTCCAATTACGCCAAATCGATGGCCAAGTAGAAGCTGGTCTCTATCAAGCTGATTCACATCAATTAGTACCGATTGATAACTGTTTGGTCCAACAGCCTGCGACAACCAAGGTGATGAATACATTAGTTGATTTATTGAATGACTTTCAATTACCAATTTATGATGAACGTAAAAATAGTGGTATCTTTCGAACATTAATGGTTCGAGTGGGCATCCAAACTGGCGAAGTCCAAGTAGTTTTCATTACACAATCGCAGAAATTTCCACAAAAAGAAAAAATGGTTCGCGCAATTAATGAACAATTACCAGAAGTTGTTTCTATTATGCAAAATGTCCAAAATAAAAAAACCTCTCTAGTAATGGGTGATGATACCCTTCACTTATGGGGCAAAGAAAGCATTGAAGAACACATTAACGACGTTGTCTTTGATTTATCGCCGCGAGCATTTTTCCAATTGAATCCAGAACAAACGGAAGTTTTATATAATGAAGGAATCAAGGCCTTAAATTTACAACCAAATGAAACTGTTGTTGATGCTTATTGTGGCGTCGGGACCATTGGCTTAAGTTTAGCGAAACAAGCGCATCAAGTTCGTGGTATGGATACCATTCCCGCCGCAATTGACGATGCTAGATTCAATGCAAAACGACTTGGTGTTACGAACACACATTATGCTGTTGGAACAGCTGAAGACTTATTACCTAAATGGTTCAAAGAAGGCTTTAAACCTGATGCCATTGTAGTTGATCCCCCACGGACTGGTTTGGATCGTAAATTATTAACGGCCCTTTTGAAACAACCACCTAAGAAAATGGTGTATATTTCTTGTAATGTATCCACGTTAGCACGTGATTTAGTTCAATTAGCCAAAGTATATCAAGTAGACTATTTACAATCTGTTGATATGTTTCCACAAACCGCTCGTTGTGAAGTTGTCGTAAAATTAACGAGAAAATAAAAAAAGGCACCAAGTTTCACGAAATTCGTGAGACTTGGTGCCTTTAACTAATTAAACAATTATTTACTTAATTAGCTATTTTTTCGTCCGAAGAAGAATGAAACCACAGCAACTAAAATTACTGCCCCAATAATTGATGGCACAATTGCCATACCTGCTACGTGAGGACCCCAGCTACCTAAGATTTTTTCTCCGATAAATGAACCAACTAAACCGGCAACGATATTCGCAATCCAACCCATTGATTGACCTTTGCTTGTAAGTGCGCCAGCGATAGCACCGATAACAGCACCAACGATTAAAACCCATAAAGTATGCATAAAATAATTCCTCCTAAATGCTTTATCTAGCGAATAATTCGCTATGTTACTATTATGGACTACTTTTATTAGATAACAAAATAGTTTGCTTGTTTCTATGAAAAAAAAGCAATAATTTCTGATAATTTCATTAAAAAAGCTCAGAACAGGAGAAAGAAGTGCACTGTTCTGAGCTTTTATTTAAGAAATTGTTGGTCGTTTTACTCGTTCATGTGCGACATCCGCTGCTTGAATCTCTTTATTATTAAAAGGTGTTAAGCGGAATGCCAATTGGAATTCTTCAAACGTAGTCCGGTATTTTTCTAATTGCCACTGGCCACAAGAGTAGCTACCTAGGGCGTTTTGTTTGTAATCGATATTTAAAACAACATACTCACTTTCTTGTAATTCATTGGTATGCTTAGCAACATCTAGCGCTTGTTCTTCAAAATAAGAAACACTAAAATTATATGAATCAGCCGCTGTTGCTACTACCCCTTGGCCGCGATCATCCGTGAATGCGGACCATTTAGTCGCCATGTGGTTACCATTGGCTTGTGGAACAACATAATTAGTGAACATTTCCGCCACTGTAGCCTCATAAACGCCAAGTAAACCAGCTTCTTGTGAATCTACATAGTTTTCTCTCGGCCCTTTACCGAAATATTTTACTTCTGATAGAGACTTGTCTAAATGGAGAGTCACACCCAAACGTGGTAACATATCTGGCGCATTTTCAATTTTACCAGCAGGACTACCTTTTAAGTCGAAGAAAATTTCGCCATTTGGTGCAATTAAATACTGATAGGTACATTGATAATGCCAAGCACTGTTAGTCGTTCCGTTAATTGTTTTTACGATGACTTGGATAAAATCATCAACTTTTTTCCACTCAAAAGAACGGACAATTTCATGCTCTAAATGTAAGAAATATTTCTTCTTCATTTCATCAATAATTTCCATATCATTACTGATCGGTGCCCGCCAAAATGTAAATCTCGGCCCTTTATGCAATAATTTTTTACCATCTCGTGTCACATTCGTTAAGGCGCCCTTCACTTTATCAAAATTAATTGAAAAGTTTGGTCCTTCAATGTATAAATGAGGGCCAATCTCCTTTGCCATCAGCGAGCCAACTGGTGTGATCTCAATCCCTGGTGTTGCAATTGGCAATTCAAACTGTGCGGTAGCTAATTCATGACCAGCAGATGCATAGGCGGTCGTTTCTTTCAATTGATATGAAAGAGTTAAATAATAGGCGGCTCCTGCCTTTTTAGGAAAATCTAAATGATAAGGTAAGTGCAGTCTTCCTTCTGCTCTAGCAGCAATTGCTGGCACTGCTACTGTCCCTGATTGAATCACTGTTTGATCTTCAGTAATTGTATAAACCAGCTTAAAGATAGCCAAGTTTTCAAAGTCAAACCGACTCAATAATGAGAATTCACCTGACAGAACGTCAATAGCGCTAGTTGTAATGGGTTCAATGACTTTTTTGTATTCATACAAGCTAGGAGATGGCGTACGGTCAGGCATCAACATCCCATCAATACAAAAATCTTTGTTACTTGGATCATCGCCGAAATCGCCGCCATAACGATAATAAACTTCACCGCTATCTGTCACCGATTCAATGCCATGGTCAAACCATTCCCAAATAAAGCCACCTTGTAATTTATCATGAGCATAAAATAGCTCTTGGTATTCTTTTAAATTCCCAGGGCCATTCCCCATCGCATGACAATATTCACATAAAATATGCGGTTTTTTTGAATTTTCAATAATCGTATTCATCAGTAATTCTCTAGTTGGGTGTTCCAACCACGTATACATTGTAGAATAGACATCCGTGACCTCTGCCTCAAAATCACCTTCATAATGAACTAAACGTGTTGGATCCATTTCTTTGGCAATACGGGCCATTTCAATAAAGTTATGACCAAACGCAGATTCATTTCCTAACGACCAAAAGAGAATTGATGGATGGTTTTTATCCCGTTGAATCATCCGTACCATCCGAGAAACATAAGCCGTTTCCCATTCTGGATCGTTGCTAATCCAATCATATTCTCCGGTTAATTCAAAGCCGTGACATTCCAAATCAGTTTCATCAATCACATACATTCCATATTCATCGCATAAATCATAGAAATAAGCAGATGCTGGATAATGGCTGGTTCGAATGGCATTAATATTAAATTGTTTCATTAAACGAATATCTTTTTCAATTTCTTTACGACTAACCACTCGACCATTTTTCGGATTATAATCATGACGATTCATTCCTTTTAGTTTAATGGCCACACCATTGACTAAGAAAGTCTCACCAGATACATGAATATTTCTGAAACCAACTTTTTGCGGAATAACTTCGACGACTTCCCCTTCAGAAAAAACAGTGATAAATAGTTGATACAAGTATGGTTTTTCAGCTGACCAAGCAGTGACAGACGGTAAACTTGCTGAAAATTCAACCGTACCTTGATTTCCTGCGACAGTCTCTTTAAGAACCGTTTTTCCCTGCTGATCCATCAACTCCAATTGAACTTGTTGTCCTTTGTCTTGCCAAAATTTACCCGTAATTGCCAAGTGGCCATTTTGATACGAATCATCTAAATCGGAAATAATAAAGAAATCTTCCAGCCCATTTTCTGGTACACCGAGTAATTCAACATCACGAAAAATACCACTTAACCACCACATATCTTGATCCTCTAAATACGTACCATCTGACCATTGATAGACTCGCACCGTTAAATCATTTGTTTCACCAATTTTAGCGTAAGGCGTAATGTCAAATTCTGCTTCATTTCGTGCACCTTTACTGTAGCCAACTTCATGGCCGTTCACCCAAACATGATAAGCTGAATCTACGCCACAAAAACGTAAAATGATTTTTTTATCGTGAAATGTTTCATCTATAGCAAATGTCCGTTTGTAAATACCTGTTGGGTTTTCCGTTGGTACATACGGCGGATTAATGGGAAAATTGTACCATAAATCAGAGTAATGCATTTTGCCATATCCTTGGACTTGCCAATTTCCAGGAACAGTGATTTGATCCATTTGGCTTGTATCAAAGTCCGTCGCAAAAAAGTTTTCTGGGCTGTATTCTGGCGCTTCTAAAAAAAGAAAATGCCAGCGTCCGTTTAAATTTTTGTATGCTTGTGTATATTTATTTTCATTTAATAACGCTGTTTCTTTCGAGGGAAAGCTCGAAAAGTGTGCTCGTCCAGGCAACCGATTAATACTATCTACTTTATAATTTTCCCAAGTCTTCATAATCCATTTCTCCTTTACCAACTTCATTTTTTTCTTTTGTTTCATATCGTTTCCAACAAATCCAAGCAAAGCCCATAAAGACAATTAACCCAATGATGTTATACGCCAACATGCCCAGTGGACTAGCGGTTCCTTTCGGTAACGTGCCATTGATTTCTTCCATGATTAATTTTGGGTCCGGCACAGTTGACATAAAGAATACAAAGATAAAAATGGCTAATAAGAAAATCCCCGCAATTAAGCCAAAGGTTCGATTACCAAAGCGGAAACTTCTCGGCATTGTTTCTTTTTTCCAACGAAGCCCAATATAGGCGATTAACAAGAACAAGACAGGCACTAATGACGTAGAAGCTGTCATATTAATTAACGTTTCTAAAAAGCTATCCATATTTCCAATTCCTAGTGCTGGAATAGCAACTAAAATCGTCACAATAATTCCTTGAACTAACAAAGCATTGGTTGGATTTCCCTCTTCGTTCGTTTTCACTAGCCACTTACCGAAGACCCCATCAGGAATTTCTGAGAAAAATACTTTAACTGGTGCTGCCGTCCACAGAGCCAAAGAACCAAGACTTCCGACAAATAAGATAATTCCTACTAAGCGCACCATCATTGCTGCGGGAATATGGAAATACGTACCTAAAATTTTAAAGATATCAAAAATACCATTTGAAAAGTTTCCTTTTAAGACGTCCGTTGGCACTACCAAACCTACAGCAACGGCACCAAGAATATACATGATGCCGACCGCAATCGTCGCACCAATCATCGTGCGGACAAACGTTTTATTGCCGCCTTTAACATCCTTAATGTATACGCCGATACTTTCACCACCGCCAACAGCTTGTAAAATCCACGCCATCGTCATGAAAAAAGTCCAATTAAAAGTTGGTATAATTGACGTCGTGGTAAACTCTTGTGCTGGTTCATTGCCAAAACCAAACACGACGACAAAGGCTAAAACCACAAAAGCCACGCCCATAAATAAACGAGCACCACCCGCTAAGCTAGTCACTTTCGAAATCCACGAAACCCCTTTAATACAAACCCATGTCATTAACCAAAATAACAGAATAGAAATCACTGCAATTATTTTAGTACTATGGTTTCCTTGAAAAACGTTTTGACCTAAAAAAGCGTATGAACCATAAATCAATGTATTCGGTAGTAATGAACAGAAGAAAAACAAGTTGACAAAGAAATACGACCAAGCACCTAAAAATGCCCATTTAGGTCCTAACACAGATTCCAACCAACTGTGAACACCTGATTCATTTTCAGAATTAGCAGAAGCAAATTCTGCAATCATTAGAATAAATGGTAAAAAGTAAAAAATAGAGCCGAATAAATAGCCTGGAATAGTTGCTAGGCCAATCTGAATACTGTTGTTAACAATGCTGGGAAAGGCAAAAACCGCTGAAAAAGTCATGAGCATCAATGCGACAGAACCTAATCGTTCCCGTGAATGTGTTGCCATTTTACTACATCCTCTCTTTATCAAATTAATTAGTACTCACACATTGTAAAACGCTTACAGTTTTTTAAAAATAAAAAATGTTGCCTATTTCTTGTAAAGATGTTGACTTTTAGAAAGCCTTTACATACTCTTATAAAGAGGTGATAGCATGCAAAATGTTTTTACAAATAATGTCAGCATCCTGATTAATGATCAACCTATTAGCCAAGAATTTCATCTTTATGAAGCTGGCTATGAAAAATGCCGCCCGACAAAACCAACTGAGTTTGCCCCCATTAATTATTGGGTTTTGCATTATTGTAGCGATGGTGAAGGTTATTTTTCAACACCCTTTATGGAAAAACAACACATTACCGCTGGCGATTTGTTTATGATTCCAGCCAATTGTCGCAATATTTATTATCCTAATCGGCAAAATCCTTGGACCTATCATTGGGTCGGTTTTGTTGGAGATCTTTCGTCTCAGTATTTAGAAAAAATAGGCCTGACTACCGAAAATTGTATTTTAAAAGGAACTGTTGATAAGAAATTAGAAAGTTTATTTAAAAATATTTACCAAGAAGCGAAGAAACATAATCATTTTGGCAGTTTAAGTGAAAGCTTTCAATTGTTGAATTATCTAGAGCATCATTCCGTTACACAGCACGAAAATCAAAGCCAACAATTATTTAACCAAATTAAAATGGCTATTCACGAAAATTTTTCAAACAATCTTTCAATTAGTCAATTAGCTTCTGAGTATAACATTGATCGTAGCTATTTATTTAAGCTATTTCAGCGTTATGAACAAACAAATCCTAGTATTTATGTACAAAACTTAAAATTGCAAAAAGCCTGTTCTCTGTTAAGAAAAAGTTCCTTAACCATCACGGAAATCAGTTTTGAAGCAGGTTTTTCTTCACCTTCTTATTTTTCAAAATTTTTCTTCCAGAAAAAAGAGATGACACCTCGACAATATCGTCAACAGTTTTTGACTTAAAATAAATTGTTGCTTATCTGTAGTTAAAGAAAAAAACAATTTATTTAATAATTTTCAAATTTAGGTAGTTCTTATAATTTATCTATTTTATAATTAATTAGGGTTTTATTATAGGTGGGAGTGTGATATATAGACTAATCAAAATCAATAAATAATTTACAAGTTTTAGCAAATAAACAATATTGGAGAGAAAAATGAAACATTTTATTAAAGAAAACAAAGGTTTAGCCATCTACAGCTTTTTAATTGTCTTTGCTACTTATGGTATTAAACTATTTAACAATACTTACGCTATTGATACTATGCACTTAATGACTAACTACAGAGGCTACTTAAAACATTGGGTTTCCATTGGTAGACCAGGATTAGTAGCTCTAAAGCTTTTAACATACAACTATGTAAATGTTTATTTTTTAAATTTGTTAGCTATTATTTTCTTTGCTATCGCCACTATCTTGTTGTGCTATTATGTTGATCTTTCAACTAAGCAAATTTATAACAAAAAGTATTTATATATTATCCCAAGTATTTTTCCAACCAGTCAATTATTTAGCGAACAATTTTACTTCGTCCTACAAAATTTTGAATTTTCATTAGGTATCTGTTTGGTTATACTTTCTCTCATTGCTATTTACCATATTCCCAATAAAATTTTTAAATTATTCGGCTTTTTGTTGCTGACATTTACACTTACTATGTACCAATCATTCTTTGTATTTGCGTGTACCTTAATTTTATTCAAGATTTTAATGACATTGTATTTTGCTCAGTTGAATGACCTTAAAATTTCTTTTAAAGACTATGCCTTCAAAATTGGTCATTTTATTCTACTAGCTATTTCATCTCTCGTTCTATCTCAACTAATGGCGATGTTAGCGAAAAAAGTTTTAAACGTTGAAAGCTCCTATCTAGATAATATGATTCTTTGGGGTAAACGTCCCTTGATAGATTCTATCAATGATATTAAAGATTACGCCAAAGAACTATTTTTCCCTCCAGTCGGAGACACTTTTTTTACACCGCTGTTTTTGATATGTATTCTTTTACTGGTCATTGTATTAATTAATATGTCCTATCTGAAACGCAAAAATGTTTTCTTCATCTTTATTACCTTGTTAGGTATTCTAATCACTCCACTCATGTTTACAATTTTAGGTGGAAAACGTCCGGCAATTAGAGGTGAAGTACCTAACTTCCCTGCTGTTTTAGCGTTATTACTCATCTTTATTATGATTTACTGGGGATACAACTTTGTGCTTAAACATTTATTAGTTGGCATAGTAATTCTCTTTACTTTTATTCAAGTTCGGGAAACAACCAACCTAGAATATTCTGAGTATCTAACAGCGGAAGAAGATTTACGTACTGCGGAAATGATTACAAATAATATTTATTCAATGGAAATTGAGAATCCTGAATCCTATAAACTTTTAATGTATGGAAATCGTTCTCCTCGGAATGTTTCAAATATAAAAGGTGAAACAAACGGTGTCTCATTATTTGAATTCATGCCTAACTCGGTGCATACTAGTTTAAATACTTTACTCTATATGAAAACATTTGGATTAAATTTTAATGATCCTACCCCAGAAGATTTTGAAAAACACAAAGCTTTACAAGCAGAAATGAATGTCTGGCCTAGCAAAGATTCTATCCGAGTGGTAGATGATTGTATTGTTGTTAATTTGTCAAAGTAGACAATTAAATTTTATAGATATTTTACTAACGGTAGTTGTTTTAGCAAAAGACAACTACCGTTTGCTATAAAAAAGAACCCTTGCCACACAAGGGTTCTCGAACATTCAAAAGTTGAATGAATTATTTTACTGTTACTGAAGCGCCAACTTCTTCTAAAGCAGCTTTTAAAGCTTCTGCTTCTTCTTTAGAAACGCCTTCTTTAACTGGTGCAGGAGCGCCATCAACTACAGCTTTAGCTTCTTTCAAGCCTAAGCCAGTTGCTTCACGAACTGCTTTGATAACTTTAACTTTTTGATCGCCAGCTGCTGTTAATTCAACAGTGAATTCAGTTTGTTCTTCTGCTGCTCCACCTGCTGCTGGTCCAGCTACTGCTACAGGAGCTGCTGCTGATACGTCAAATTTTTCTTCGATAGCTTTAACTAATTCGCTTAGTTCTAAGATAGTTGCTGTTTCTAACTCAGCAACGATGTTTTCAATGTTTAATGCCATTTTGAATTTCCTCCATTTAAATTAAAATTGTTTGTTTTTTATTTGTTTGAATTAGACTGCAATTAAGCAACTTCTTCGTTTTTCTCTGCCACTGCTTTGACAGCGTAAGCCACGTTGCGGACTGGCGCTTGTAATACAGATAATAGCATAGATAGTAAACCTTCGCGGTTTGGTAGTTTTGCCAACGCAGTAATTTGTTCCACTGAAGAAACTTTTCCTTCGATGACGCCACCTTTGATTTCTAATGCTTTTGCATCTTTAGCAAATTCGTCGATGATTTTAGCTGGTGCTACTACATCGTCGTTGCTGAATGCGACAGCAGTTGGGCCTGTAAAGACTTCGTCTAAGCCGTCTAAACCAACTTTTTTAGCTGCACGAGAAAGGATTGAGTTTTTGATGACTTTCATTTCTACGCCTGCTTCACGTAATTGTTTACGTAAGTTAGTGACTTCTTCAACTGTTAAACCACGGTAGTCCACGATTACAACTGATGCTGCTGATTCAAATTTCTCAGCGGCTGCTTGAACTAGGGTTTCTTTTTTAGCGATTGCTGCTTCACTCATTTATTTCACCTCCTGATTTTGATGGTGGAGTTGGACTTGGTTTACGATATGTAAAGTAGAAGAATCAAATGAAACTTCGCTCACTTCGTTCGCCAAGTATTGTTTTACATCGGCTTTTTTTCAAAAAGTCGTGTAAAACAACAAAACTCCATGCCACCGTAGACATAGAGGGACCGAATTGTATATAACTCAACAATTGTCCTCGGTAGGAAATTAAGACTTGCGTCACCTACTGTCTTCGGTACAGTTAATTATTAACCTCACTCACTTTACCATAGGGTAAGTGAGTGAGTCAAGAATTTTTTAATTATTTTCTTTCAAATTAGAAAGAAGCTTGGTCAACGTGGATTCCAGGTCCAAATGTTGTTGTTACTGAAATGTTTTTGATGTATTGACCTTTAGCAGTTGATGGTTTAGCTTTCAATAATACGTCGTTAATTGTGTTGAAGTTTTCAACCAATTTTTCGTTATCAAATGAAACTTTACCGATTGGTACGTGGATGTTACCAGCTTTGTCAACGCGGTAAGTTACTTTACCAGCTTTAACTTCTTCAACAGCTTTTGTAACGTCCATTGTTACAGTACCAGTTTTAGGGTTTGGCATTAAACCTTTTGGTCCTAAGACACGGCCTAATTTACCAACTGTAGCCATCATGTCAGGAGTCGCAACAACTACGTCAAAGTCGAACCATCCACCTTGGATTTTTGCAACCATGTCGTCGTCGCCTACGAAATCTGCACCAGCAGCTTCAGCTTCTTTAGCTTTTTCGCCTTTAGCGAATACTAAAACAGTTTGTGTTTTACCAGTTCCGTTTGGAAGCACAACTGCTCCACGGATTTGTTGGTCTGCTTTTTTAGGGTCAACGTTCAATTTGTAAGCAACTTCAACTGTTGCGTCAAATTTCGCGATGTTTGTATCTTTTGCTAAAGCTACTGCTTCTTCAACTGAGTAAGCTTTTGTAGCATCAACTTTTTTCAATGCTTCTTGCATTTTTTTGCTCTTTTTAGCCATTTTGTTTCCTCCTTGATTGTGGTTATAACGGTTGTACCTCCCACGTCTTTCATATCTTTAAATATGAAACGAACTGAGAAGCTACTTCTTTGAGTAAGTGTGGAATAAAAATTATTCTACGATGATACCCATGCTTCGTGCAGTTCCTGCAACCATGCGCATTGCTGCTTCAACGTCAGCGGCGTTTAGGTCTGCCATTTTAAGTTCAGCGATTTCTTTCACTTGATCGCTTGAAACTGTTGCAACTTTAGTTTTGTTTGGTTCACCTGAACCTTTTTCGATTTTTGCAGCTTTTTTCAATAAGACTGCAGCAGGTGGTGTTTTAGTAATGAATGTAAATGAACGATCTTCATATACAGAGATTACTACTGGAATAATCAAGCCTGCTTGGTCAGCTGTACGAGCATTGAATTCTTTAGTGAATCCCATGATGTTGATACCTGCTTGACCTAACGCTGGACCTACTGGTGGAGCTGGTGTTGCTTTCCCCGCAGGAATTTGTAATTTAACGATTTTTTCTACTTTTTTAGCCACGAAAATACCTCCTTAAGTTCTCGTGCGTGGTTAATGGGGTTGAGATTTCCCCTCCCACTCAACGTACATTTAAAACATACCCTATTACTATACAGGATTCCCTTTACTTTTTCAAGATATTTTTATGATTTCAAGACAATTTTTTTATCCGTTATTTTCTTCATGAAATGCGCATCATGCTCAATCACTAGCATTGCAGGCTTCACAGATAAGATTAGCGCTTCTAATTGTTGATGATTAAACACATCCAAGTAATTAAGGGGTTCATCCCAAATATAAAGTTCAGCTGATTGAGACAATGATTTGGCTACTTCGACTTTTTTTCGTTGGCCCATACTCATTTGTTCAATTCGATTAGTGAAGACGGCGCGCTCCATCCCAAGTTTTCGTAAGTTATTTAAAAATTGGGTGTAGTCTAACTGATTTTTCTCTGCAAATTCGGATAAAGTTCCTTGATTGTCTTCATAATCTTGGCGCACATAAGAAATGGTTAATTGGTGAGCCAAAGTGGCTTCGCCTTCTGAATCCCCAGAAAAATTATCCAATAAATACTGAATTAAGCTCGATTTTCCTGAGCCATTTTTTCCTGTTATTCCAACAATTTCTCCCGCGTTTATTGAAAAAGAAATTGGCGCAAATAGCCAATTTTTCTCGTAGCCCAGACGAAGCTCTTCCACCGTCAATAATGTTTTGTGATGCGTTGGCTGATAATCCATTGACAAAGGATCAATATACTCAAGATCTTTTAATAGTTTTTCTTTTTCTGCTAATTGTGTTTCGGCGCGTTGTTGAATATGTTTCGAGCGCTTCATTACGCGCGCTGCCCGGGCACCAATGGCTCCTGTATCAAAAATCGCCCCGCTCCCTTTTTCTTTAGCATTGCCGTACTTATCACCTTCACGGTTCATCGACCATTCCGCTTTTTTACGAGCGGTTTCTTTCAAGCGATTGACTTCTTTTTTGATTTTTTCATTTTCTGCTAGTTCAAAAGCATCTCTTAATTTTTTTTGCTCTTCATAAATAGAAAAATTCCCTTGATACAGCGTCAATTGACTTTTTTCAATCGCCAAAATATGATCAACCACTTCATCAACAAATGCCCGATCGTGGCTGACTAAAATAAACCCGTGTTTCTTTTTCTTCAAATATTCAGCCACTTGTTGTCTGCCAGCTAGATCTAAGTGATTTGTTGGCTCGTCAATTAAAGGGAAGGCATTTTCTTCAATAAAAAGAAGACCTAATAAAACTTTCGTCTTTTCGCCGCCTGATAAAGAAGAAAAGGGCCGCCATAAAACTTCAGGATCAACGTTTAAAAGCGTTAACTCTCGTTCTAATTTCCACTGTTCAAAAGAAGTCACCTCTTGTAAGACATAATAAGTGAGCTGTTGTTCTTCTGCAACTGTTTGTGGAAAATAGACGAAATCGACTTGATGAAGAATCTCTCCTTGGTAATCCAACTGCTTTTGTAACAATCTTAATAAGGTTGTTTTCCCACGGCCATTGCGGCCAATCAATCCTAATTTCCAATTGGTATCCATCGTGATATTTGCCTGATCAAAAAGCAATACTTCTTGATTATCATAGGCAAAAGATAGTTGTTTTAGTTCAATTTTCGACATAAATATACCTCCATAAAGCAAAATTGATGCAGCTTTACGGAAATCAGCGGCATCAATCCAAGGTATACAAAAAGACCCGTGGCTGAATTCTTTAAGCTAATTTCCGAAAATCCGCACACTCCACCCGTTATATTCAGGCAAAGTTATACAGTTTCTCTAAAAAATTAACTTAAATTTTCAACGCACGAATCCCTCTTTTCGTCTTTTATTATCTAGAATTTAGCATCTCTTCACTGATTTGTCAACGAAGGCCCCTTGCTTTCATTCTGATAAAAATTTAAATTATTCGCTAAAACACAAGCGATTGCCTAGTTCCCCGTCATTTTTTGTGTTAGACTTCCAATGAAAACATATTCTAATGAAGAAGGTGCTGAAATGGAAGAGTTACGCTTTAATAGTGTTTTTGATATTATCGGACCCGTTATGATTGGTCCAAGCAGTTCTCATACAGCTGGAGCAGCAAGAATTGGAAAAGTGGTTCGCAGTATTTTTGGACAGCAACCTGATAGCGTTGACATTTATTTATATGAGTCTTTTGCCAAAACTTATCGTGGTCACGGAACAGATATCGCCTTAGTTGGCGGCCTTTTAGGCATGGAACCAGATGATGAGCAACTAGCCAATTCTTTGGAAATTGCCTATGAACAAGGAATGGAAGTTTGTTTTATTCCTAAAAGTGAAAAAGCAGACCACCCTAATTCCGTTAAAATTGTGGTTTCTTCTGGCGACCGAAAACTATCTGTGACAGGAATTTCAATTGGTGGTGGAAACATTCAAATTTCTGAATTAAATGGCTTCAAATTGTCTTTAAGTATGGGCACGCCAACATTTATCGTTGTTCATCAAGATGTTCCTGGCATGATTGCTAAGGTGACCAACATCCTTTCAGCTAGCGATATCAATATTAGTACAATGACCGTTACCCGAGAATCTAAAGGGGAAAAAGCGATTATGATTATTGAAGTTGATCAAGCCGAAGTCGGTGACATTGTCATGCAATTAGCTGAAATCCCTCATATATATAGCGTTAACTATTTTGACTAAATGAACGTAAAGGAGTAATACGATGTTTTATTCAATTGAAGATTTGGTAGCTCAAGCGAAAGATTACCCTTCTGTGAGCGAATTAATGATTGCAACAGAAATGGCTCATGGTGGGTATTCTCGTGAACGAATTATTGAAACAATGGAAAAAAATCTAGCCGTTATGAAACAATCCGTCGCTGAAGGAATCGCTGGTGTTACCTCAGTAACAGGGCTAACTGGTGGCGATGCAACCCGCTTAAATGATTACATACATTCAGGCAACTTTTTAAGCGGTGAGACCATTTTACAAGCCGTGCGAAATGCGATTGCTGTTAATGAGGTTAATGCAAAAATGGGCTTGATTTGTGCTACACCAACCGCAGGCAGTGCCGGAGTAGTTTCTGGCGTCTTGTTGGCAGTTATTAATCGCTTAAAGTTAACGCATCAGCAACAATTGGATTTTCTATTTACAGCTGGGGCTTTTGGCTTAGTGATTGCCAACAATGCCTCAATCAGTGGTGCCGAAGGTGGTTGTCAAGCTGAAGTCGGTTCTGCTAGTGCAATGGCCAGTGCCGCTTTAGTTGCGGCTTCTGGCGGTACGCCTGATCAATCTGCTCAAGCTGTGGCTATTACGATAAAAAATATGATGGGCCTCATTTGTGATCCTGTTGCAGGACTTGTTGAAGTCCCTTGCGTGAAGCGAAATGCATTAGGTTCTTCTCAAGCCTTCATCTCAGCTGATATGGCTTTAGCGGGGATTCGAAGTGTCATTCCGCCAGATGAAGTCATCCACGCAATGTACCAAGTGGGACGCCAAATGCCACAAATTTTCAAGGAAACCGCTGAAGGCGGTCTTGCGGTGACACCAACTGCACAACGTTTAAGCAAAGAAATTCTAGAGAAACAAAAATAGAAATAACTATAGCAAGAAGCTTACAGAAAAAAATGTCCATTCGTTTTTTCCGTAAGCTTCTTACTTTAATAACTTGTTCCGCCTAAACCAACCACAGCGACAATTCCATTCATGACATCTTTCATCGTTTCACCTACAAATGAAACAGTTCTACCATCAATGCGTTTAATCATTGGTAACATTTCAATACGATCTGCTTGTGCTGTCGTCACACATTGCAATTTTACAGTTGCAGGTGTTTGCAAGGCATATCGGGGTAATTCAGACAACGCAAAGGAAGTTAACACCTGACTTGTAGTTGCTACTATAGCTTCCCGAACTTGTTGCATGGGTCTATTTTTGATTGCATAACGTCCCAGAGATTCTTT
Organism: Enterococcus sp. DIV1090; assembly: GCF_050537975.1. NCBI lineage: Bacteria > Bacillati > Bacillota > Bacilli > Lactobacillales > Enterococcaceae > Enterococcus > Enterococcus sp. DIV1090. The sequence goes on from NZ_CP172917.1 coordinate 2,314,389, forward strand.
GGTGGAAACAAAGGGAACTTCGGGCATCATTTTTTCTTGAAAAAGTTGTTCCTCTAAGCCTGATTCACCGATAATTAAACCAACAGGGACACCTAATTCGCTAGCGTAAGCTGCATTAATTGTCGTTTCATTCATCGCTAAGTCGTTTATTTTTAAATCATAAGCAACACTAGCGCTATACCCATGATCCATATTCCCTTTTTGTTTACCAATACCGGCATGATAACCTAAGAAAAAGACTACATCATAGCTACTATCCAAGCCACTCATCATATAATCCATGCGAGGAAAACCGCTCACTAAGGAAATTCGTTCATCCATTTCTGCCAAGCGCGCATAAGCTAAATTCAATCCACGGCTATGCGAATCGGCAATAGTAATTTCTGTAATTTGTTCATTTTTGGCACTCTTTTGAATCCCTTCAATCAACCAAGCCACATGTTGGTGATATAATTCTCGGAATAAAACGGTGTCTTCTTTTTCCATATCAAATGTCGCAATACCTGCTAATCCTTCAATATCGCATGACACATAAATTTTCATTTGTTCCACTCCTTTGACAATGGCTGAACCAGTGCTTGAATTTTGTCAGCATCTAAATTTTTGATTAATTGAATGACTAATTCTTTCGCCGCTTGGTAATCTTGAAAATCTACATAGCAATGGGGTGTGTGAGCGTAACGGACAGGAATTCCTACAACAATCGTCGGGGCTCCTTGAACTTGTGTAATCGCCATGCCATTGGTTCCACCACCACTTCGAACAGAAACTTGAACAGGAATTTTGTGTATTTTAGCAATCTCTAGTGCATACTCTTGAAATTCCGGATTCGTAATCATAGAAACATCAAAATAACGTAACATCGGTCCTTTTCCCATTGCTGATTGAATCATCTCTGGCGTTTCTGCCGTATCATCAGCCGGGCAGCCTTCGAAAACAATAGCTAAATCAGGATTGACTTGTTTTGCGGCAATAAGTGCTCCTCTTTCGCCAACTTCTTCTTGTGCAGTTACTGTCGCAACTAACTTGAATGGAAGCGTCTCTTCTTTCAACTCCTCCATGACATCCACTAAGCAAGCACAGCCAATGCGACAATCAAAAGCTTTTCCTAAAAAAAGATCTGTCTGTTCGTTGTAACAGCACGTCACATCTGGAATGACCGGTGCACCAAGATCGATTTTGTACGTTTCAATTACTTCTTCTTTTGAGGTAGCGCCAATATCGATTGTCAAATCAGCAATGGTTAATGGTCGCTGACGTTCCTCTGGTGTCATAAAATGAGGGGGCCGACTAGTAACTACGCCTGGCAGATAGGTGCCTTCCCGGTTACGAATCCGAACTTTTTGTGCAGAAATCGTATTAGGGACCCAGCCACCTAACGGAAGAAAACGCAACAAGCCGTTTTCTTTAATTGCTTGAATCATAAAACCAACTTCGTCACTATGAGCATCAAAAAGCACAACTGGACCTTCACTTAGATTATTTTTCTTCTCAAGATATAAATTTTTAATGGCATCTAGCCGTTGAATAGTAAAATCCGCAGTTGCATGTTGAAGGATTCTAACGACTTCTGTTTCAAAGCCTGAAACACCATTAGCATTTGAAAGTTCCTGAATTAATTGAACAGCTTGACTTTTTTTCATTTTTTCCCAACCTTTACTTATCACTGATAGAGACTGATTTGTAATAGCCTGAACCTAATGGACCATAGACTAAATTTTGGACAGAATCGTCCACTAAGCGTGCTTCTGTTAATTGATAAAGAGGAACTAGGGGTGCTTCTTCCGCAACCAATTGATCCGCTTTTTGTAATGTTTTCCAACGTTCTTCATATTTGTTTGCATAAGTTACGTTTGCTTCTTGAAGCAACTGATCAAAGGTCTTATTAGACCATTTACCAAAATTATTGGAATTTTTTGATTGCAGTAAGTTTAAGAAATCGATTGGATCAGCATATACTGGTGTCCAGCCACCAACCACAATGTCGAAATCTCCGCTGCGACTTTTTTCTAAACGATTATTAAAAGGAACTGGCGAAACATTGACTGTTAAATTTTCTAAATTATCTGCTAAAGCTCCTTGAACATACTCACTGATTTTTTTTGCATTTTCTGTATCCGAACTTAAAATGGTTAGCTCCGCTTTTTCAATTCCTAATTCTTTTTTAGCCGTTTGCCATAACTCTTTCGCTTTTTCTGGTTCACTAGGATTTAAATCTCCTAATTCCTCTGCAAAATCTTTTTGCGTTTCTTGATTAGTGAAACCTGTTGGCACGAAGCCAAGTGCTTTTTTTGAGCCATCATTTAAAACATTTTTAGCTAAACGTTCAGAATTCAATGATAATGCTATCGCTCGACGTGCATTCTTATTTGCCAAAAGATCTTTTTGCGTATTTAATTGTATATAATACGTTCCAGGAATTTCACGAATTTTCAAAGCTGCATTGCCTTGTTCTTGTGTAACAATTTCTCCAGAAATTTTTACAACATCTAATTCTTTCCCTTCGAAAAGATTTTTCCCAGTATTGACTTCTTTAACTACTTGGACATCCACCTTATCTAGCGAAACATTCGCTTGATCCCAATAATTTTTATTCTTCACATAGGACCAAGTATTATTCGTGCCATCCCAACCTTCTAATGTGAAGGCGCCATTGTAAAGTGTTGACTCAGCTGATGTACCATAGTTTTTGCCCGTTTTTTCGACAAATGCTTCATTTAAAGGATAAAAAGCTGGTACCGCCAATAATTGTTGAAAATAACTCATAGGATAGCTTAGCTCTACTTCCAAGGTATGGTCATCAATGGCTGTTACTCCTAACTCTTCTTTAGATTTGCCACCGTCAACAATAGCACGATAATTTTTTAGCCCTTCAAAGTAATACGCTTGCGGGGAAGCTGTTTTTGGGTCCACTGTGCGCTTCCAAGAGTATTCAAAATCATTGGCTGTGATTGGCTCGCCGTTACTCCATTTTGCATCTTTTCGAATCGTAAAAGTATAGCTTAAACCATCATTGGAGGGCTGTACTTTTTCAGTTGCCAATGCTGGTTTCGCTTCTCCTTTTTCGTCAAAGGAGAAAAGTCCCTCCCCTACTTGGCTCATTACATCTGCTGCTGTATTATCCATTGCCAACGACACGTCTGCCGTTGATAATTCCGAATCAATCCCGACCCGTAATACCTGTTGTTCTTGCTTTTTGGTTTCTTTCCCAACACTTCCACAGCCCGAGAGAAGTAAAACCATGATTGCTGTCAAAGACAGCCTTTGCTTTGTTGCCCTTTTCATAAAAACACCTCATTTTTTTATTTTTTGATACCTTTTTCCCACAAAATTATTTATAATCTGATAAAGGAGGTTTGCTCATGAACTTAGATTACTTAAAAGAAACGTATCATTTAACGAAAACAGAAAGTCAGATTTTGTATTATTTGGATCAACAAAGTACGAACGCGGCCGATTTGAGTATTCGGGAAGTTGCCAAACACTGCTTTTCTTCGCCTAGTTCCATCATTCGTTTAGCCAAAAAATTAAATTTATCAGGTTATAATGAACTTATTTACAAATTAAAAGAAGCCCATTTTTCTCAGCCAATCCCTTTTGAAACAGCGCCTTCATTTGAAACAACCAACGAGTTTTGTCAACTGCTTGCCAAACACAAGAGTCATTTATTTGTTATTTTAGGTCATGACTTTTCACGACATTTGGCGGCTTACATTAGTGAAGTTTTCAATTTTCATGGCATCCCCAGTATCACAACAGCCTATACTCATTCGATAAATAGTCAAAATAATCAGAATTTTCTTTTTATCATTCTTTCACATTCTGGTGAAGAAAAATACCTAAAAGAAACAGCTCTGCTTGCGAAAGAGAAAAAACATCCTATCATTTCTTTTGTTGGCGCCAAAAATTCAACTCTTGGTCGACTGGCAGATCTCGTTTTTTCAACTGACTCTTACAGCCCGTTTTCAACAAGTGTCGCTCAGCCACAAATGTTTTTTGGCCAAACATTAATCACCTTTGAAGCCTTGATTTGTGCTTATTTAAATCATGAGGATTCCATTCCAATATCTCCTAAAAATAAATAATTTTATTTATTATAGCTGAAAAAAGCTATTTCGCTAGCCAAAGTATAGAAAAAGGCACATGTTCCATTTTTTATGGAACATGTGCCTTTTTGCTATTTTTTACTCGGCCATAGAAATTCGATTAGCAATTGATCTACTTCAGGATTTTCATGTAATTGACTATGTTGTGCATTTTCTCCTTTAATAATCTGGCTAGTGACTTGAGTTCCTCGCTGTCTTAGCAAGGCGTTGACTGCTAAGGCACTAGATAACGGTACCGTTCCATCACTTAAATCTGTTAGACTTAATTGACCACCAATTAATAAAATGGGCAGTTTTTCTGGAACAACATTAATCATCTCTTGATAATCCAAATAGCGGCTACTTTTTTCTGTGGGGCCGTTTTCTAGTTCCGTTTCGATGGTTTGCTGTTGACTCGTATCAATAAAATCATTGAAAGGTGCTCCAATGCTGACGAATTTTTCAATTTTAGGTAACGATGTATCTTGCCCATAAGTTCCTAAATAACGTAAACCACTAACACCACCCATAGAGTGCCCGACAATATTGGCTTTGTTCACTTGATAATTTTTTTGTAAATAGAGTAATGTGTTTTTTATCCATTCTGTTTGATTCCATTCATTGTTTTTATTATCTTCAAATAGAACTTGAACACTGGGATTCGTCGCTTTGCCACTTAAAGCTCCTCGCTCTTTAACCACGGTCCCATCAGGTTTAACGAGTAGCACTAATTCTTGAGTTGTGGCACCTTGTTTCTCCAAGCGATGCAGTAACGAGCCAAACGAATTTTTAGTTCCTGCGTAACCATGAAAAAAAAGCGTTGGTGTTGTTGTGCGGTTTAACTCAACAGTTGCTTCTTTTGTGGCGGCTTGGTTGTCATCCTTCGTAGTTGCCCCAATTTGGCAAGCACTTAATAATAGAATAAGACCCATTAGCAAAGAAAAATAACGATATTTTTGGGCATGTTTCATTTTTTTCATTCCTTTCTGCGATGAACTAAAAAAGGGCTTGGAAAAGAAGTCAGTTGACTGCTTTTCCAGACCCTACAATCTGTATCAATCAGCTGAACAATAGTTTGTCAGCTTGTTTATTAATCAATGTTATCGACTTGTTCAAAGTCTAATTCTGTACTTGTTTCACGACCAAACATATCGATGTTTACTTTTAATTTTTGTTTTTCTTCATCGATTTCTGTCACAACACCTTCAAGACCAGAAAAGGCACCTTCGATAATTTTCACTGTATCGCCTAGCGCTACTTCTAAGTCTGATTGACGGGTGCTCATGCCAATTGAACGTAAAATGTGGTTAATTTCTTCTTGTAATAAAGGAGCGGGTTTACTACCGGCACCATGTGAGCCTACAAAACCAGTTACGCCTGGCGTGTTACGAACAATATACCAAGAATCATCGGTCATAATCATTTCCACTAACACATAACCAGGGAAAGTTTTATGAACGATTTCTTTTTCTTTACCATTTTTGACTTCTTTTTCTGTTTCTTCTGGTACAACGACACGAAAAATATAATCGCCCATCCCCATGCTTTGTGCACGTGATTCAATGTTTGCTTTTACTTTATTTTCATAGCCTGAATAGGTGTGCAATACGTACCAATTTCTTTCAAAAGTTTCCATTACTGATTCGGCTCCTTTAAATGTTTTAGTTTATTTTTTTCGAGCAAATAAAAAAAGCTCAGTTTCCCGAAGCTTTTTCTCGAATACTATTATAGCACCCCTCGTCGGGAAATACTAGAATTAATTATTTTAAAATCCAGCCAAATGCCGTTTGGATAACAGTATCCATGATAAAGAACAATGCTGCAAATAAAATAGATGTTTCAATTACAACTAATGTATCTTTACGCAATTGTTTTTTTGTTGGCCAAGTTACTTGCTTCATCTCATCAGCAACGCTGCGGAAAAATTTCATGTTGATACCCTCCTCTAAATCTATTTCGTTTCTTTATGTAACGTGTATTGATTACAATATTTACAGAATTTATTGATTTCTAAGCGTTCGCCACGTTTACCTTCACTAACGGATTTAGAATAGTTGCGAGAGCCACAAACGGAACAAGCAAGAGCTGCTTTCTTTGTTGCCATGTTCTTCGACCTCCTCTATTCACAAATTTACTTCTTAACAGTACCATTATTCGAAAAAGTTGTCAAAGTTTAATTTACTTTTTAAAGAAGCACTGTGCCGATTCTTACGTAATTTTTTACCATTATCGCGAATACGTGCTTGATTTCTTTTATAAAATATCTGATTTTTCTTTATTTTCTATTTATTTTAACAAAGTTGCTTTTATTCTGAGGTCTCAGCTATTGTTTTCTGCTAAGTTATGATATGATAAATTTATTAAAAATGAACCCTTAGGAGGCCTGTTTATGTTATTAAAATCTGTAGTTATTAAAAAAGATAATTTAACAACCGTCAATGAATCTTGTACTCTAGAAGAAGCTCTTTCTATTTTAGAAGACTCAGGTTACCGTTGTGTCCCAATTTTAGACGAATCTGGAAAAATTTTCCGAGGAAATATCTATAAAATGCATATTTACCGCCATAAAGCAAACGGTGGCGATATGAGTTTACCTGTTACCTATTTGTTAAAAAATGCCACAAAATTTATTTATGTCAACACTTCATTTTTCAAGGTATTTTTTACTATTAAAGAACTACCTTACATTGCTGTTTTAGATGAAAATAATTATTTTTATGGTATTTTAACACACAGCACCTTATTAAATATTTTAGCGCAATCTTGGAATGTAAAACAAGGGAGCTATGTTTTAACGATTGCTTCAGTTGGTCAACAAGGCGACTTAGCAGCCATTTCAAAAATCATTGCCAAATATAGCAGCATCGCCAGCTGTATTACATTGGATGTTGATAGTGAAGAATTTGTTCGTCGCACACTTATTACTTTACCAGCCGGCACAACTGCCGAAACGTGTACAGCCATTGTAGAACATTTAGAGCGGAAAAACTTTAAAGTTGTAGAATTGGAAAATTTAGAAGACGAGTAAAATTTACGAATTACCGAACGAAAACTATTAGTAATATAAGTAAAAAACAACAATATAGTTCCTTTTATGGGAACTGTATCGTTGTTTTTTATTTTCTACTAAAATATCTCTATAATTTAGAGAACTGATGAATCTAAAATTGATTTTTTACAACTCATCAGTCCTTATTGGCAAAGAGCCTCTATAGTCCGTTGATGTAAATGATTTTTTTATTCCGTTTATAGAAACAATGTCATTAATTCGTGCCAAACCATTTGCCGATAAAAGATAGAAGAATGGTAAATACTGAATTAAATATCTAGATCGTCCACCTTCAAATAAAAGCAAATATAGTAATGCTCCTATAATCGTTAATTTTATTATTAATAGTGTACCTCCTTGAATGTCCTTAACAAAAAAAGATAACAACATTCCTAGTAAAACTACAATCCACAGTATTTGCATGACAAACCGAAGATTATTTGTACGTTTTCCTTGTTGATAGTAGGTATCTCTAAGCTTCGTTTGAAATTCACTTTTCGAAGGTTTTGTAGGATTTTGTGGTGTACCATCTCGTCCCCAACCAAAATCGCCACGATCAGTATTATTAAAATGTTTTACTAGAAGAAATTTAGTGTAACCTACCATCCCATAATCTTCCAACCGTTTCTTTATAGTTTCAGTTGTATATTTCTTTTTCTTTTCTAATGTAGGAAGGCTATTCACTTTTCTTGTATCTTTCTCACTATATCCTCCAGATCCAGTCAAACCCATCATTACAAAGTGCGTCCACGGTTTTTGCATCTCAGCATCATAATTAACGATTGTTTGCTGCTTCTGAAAAATTGAAAAACATCCCACAGTTATTATAAAGAAAAACATCGCTACAAAAAATGATAAAACATTTTTTTTATAAAGCTTTCCGGTAGTGAGTAATTTAATTCCCATAATAATAGTCCATGCTATTAAGAATACAATAGAGGAGGGCTTTAAAAGATAACAAATACCTAGAAGAATACCTATAAATATTAAATTCCATACGCCACTATTTTTTATCTCGATTTGTTTAGCATATAAAAGTAGCACAGCTGATATAACAGGAATCATTATTACATCAGTATATGGTACTAAAATCCATGGTGAAAACATCAATGAAAAAGAAGCCAAGTAGAAAGTTAAATATGCAACTTTTTTATTAAACAAATGCTTAGCTGCTTTAAATAAGATAACAAATCCTATATCCATAAAAATTATATTCCACAACTGCCAGACAAACCAAGACGATCCCCAAGTATGATTAAACAGATTCATCACCTTAGAAATTCCATACATCAAAAAAAAGAAAAAAGAATTATTAGGATTTATTGATAGGTAATTACTGATAACTTCTTTATTTTCAGGCAAAGCACTTACACCATTAAAAATAGCTGATACATCCCAACCAATAGGAGCGGAAATATTAGTTAAGATAAACACTTGTAAACAAAAGCCAAAAATAAAATAAATGCCTGTAATTAATCCTATATTTTCCACAAATATTTTTTTTACACCAAACAGATATTTATCAATCCACTTTTTAGCATGTTTACTAAAAAGAAGTACTACTATCGCAAGTATTGCTATTAACAGTATCAAAAAAAAATGGTTTGTAAGAGTACTGATTTTTAAGTTATCTGAGCGGAAAGCACCTATTAATGTTATCGAAATAAAAAATAAAAAAAGCCCATTTATGGCTGAAGGTAGCCATTTTTTATAAATAAAATTCATTATAATCTCCCTATGATCATAATACAAGTATACTTAATTTTCATTCGAAAAATTAAAGAGTCTTTAGACTTCTTCACCAATAATTCGAACTTCCGTTTGCAATTCAACATCAAATTTTTCTTTAATCACTTCTTGGATATGTGCAATTAATTCCACATAATCTGTTGCGGTTGCATGATCGATGTTAACAATAAATCCCGCATGCTTTTCGGAAATTTGAGCACCGCCCCATTTTAAGCCTTGTAAGCCAGCGTCTTGGATTAATTTCCCTGTAAAATGACCAACAGGGCGTTTAAAGACACTGCCACAAGAGGGATACTCTAGCGGTTGCTTCAGTTCACGAAGTTCCGTTAATTCATCCATTTGGGCTTTAATTTCTGCATGGTTTCCTTTTTCTAAAGCAAACGTTGCTTGCAAGACAATACAATGTAATTCTTGAATTTCACTATGACGATAACGGAAATTCAGGTCTTCTTTCGTCATGGTTTGGATAGTTCCATCTGCCAACAGCACTTCTGCAGATTGGAAAACATCTTTAATTTCCCCGCCGTATGCTCCAGCATTCATATAAACAGCACCACCGACACTTCCCGGAATGCCACAAGCAAATTCAAAACCAGTTAAATCAGCTGCTAAGGCTTCGTAGGTTGTATCAATCAGCTTGGCACCAGCATCCACAATCATGGTGGTACCGGCTACTTTGATTTCTTTCATTTCTGTTAGCATAATCACGACATCGCGAATACCGCCATCACGAACAATCAAGTTGCTAGCATTGCCTAATACTAACCATGAAAGTCCTTGTTCTCGGCAATACGCCACAATCTCTTCAACTTCTTTTTTTGTTTTGGGTAAGGCCAACACATCAGCTGGGCCGCCTGTTTTGGTAAAGGTTACGTTTTTTAATGGTTCATCTACTAATAAAGTAATTTCGTTTAATGTTTCTAACATAGCTTTAGTGTTCACGAAAGTTAGTCCTTTCTTTTCAAAATATCTGTCTTATTCTAGCATGATAGAAAGAAAGTTGCTAGTCCTCTTTAAAGAACATGCCGTTGTTGTTGGCGTAGCATTTCTTCACATAACGCATGACTTTCATAGACTTTTTCTTGCTTTAACTCTTGCTCTTGCGGTTTTTGAATGGCCTGAATGAAAGCAGTAACCATTTGGTAAAAACCTCTTTTTTCCAATGTTGGCGTCCAATCTCCCATCTCTTTTACTTGGTATTCTTCTGTTTGGATGGTCAAATGCGTTAAATTTTCCAAGCGATAAGTACCTGTGGGGCTGGTGACTTCAAAAGTTTCTGTATTGGCCCCAGAGTGTAAATCCATGGAACAAACAATCGTTGTCTGTTCGGTTTCTAATTGTAAAATTGCTCGTTTTAAATGACCGTTTTCTTCCACTAATTTTGACTGCACCACGTGGAGCGGTCCTTCCGCTAAATAAACTGCGGTATCAACGACATGTAAAAATAAATCATACATCATAAAACTTGTTTCTCTCGTTGTATTGATGCGGTTCTTTTTAATAAAAATTGTTTGTTTTTCAGGAATATTTTTCAATACTTCCGTATAGGGGGCAAAACGACGATTGAAGCCAACCATCAGGCGCAGATTTTTGGCTGCTGCCAATGCTTGTAATTCTTTGACTTCAGCAAGCTCTTCACTTAAAGGTTTGTCCACAAAGACGTGAATACCGGCCTGTAATAATTGGCGAACGACTGCACCATGCACTTTTGTGGCTACATGGACAAAACAAGCATCAATCTTTGCTTCAATCAATTCTTCTATGGTCCCAACGGTTTCTGTAAAGCCATACTGATCAGCGATTTTTTGTCGTGTTTCTGGGTTTCTAGTTGCTAATACAAACTCTGCCAAGTGGCGGCATTCACTATAAGTTGGCAAATACGCTTTTTGTGCAATGTTTCCTAAACCAATGACTCCAATTTTCATTCGTTTGTCCTCATTTCTGCTCTTTTTACTATTTTATCATAGACTACTTCTTTCCAAAAATCAGTCATTTTCTCTTTTTCTTTTCAAGTATTTAAAACTTCTTTAAAAAGTATTAGAATAGAAGAAAGCACCAAGCGACCTTTTCTTTGGTTCTGGTTTGCACTGAAACGAGCAAAAGCGTTTCTTATTTGAAAGGAGTTTCAACAATGAAATGTATTTCTTGGAATGTCAACGGCTTACGAGCGGTTGTTAAAAAGAATTTTATGGATGTTTTTAATGAATTAGATGCAGATTTTTTCTGTTTACAAGAAACAAAATTACAAGCTGGGCAAATTGATTTAGAACTTCCTGGCTATCATCAGTATTGGAATTACGCCGAAAAAAAAGGCTATTCTGGCACAGCAATTTTCGCTAAAGAAGAAGCGTTAAGTGTTCGCTATGGCTTAGGTATCGAGGCTCACGATCAAGAAGGCCGCGTGATCACTTTAGAATATCCAGAATTTTTCATGGTCACTTGCTACACACCAAACTCACAAGCTGAACTAAAGCGTTTAGCTTATCGAATGACATGGGAAGATGCGTTTCGTGCCTATTTAAACGAATTAAATCAAGAAAAACCCGTAATTCTTTGCGGTGATTTAAACGTAGCTCATCAAAAGATTGATTTAAAAAATTGGAAAACCAATCAAAAAAATGCGGGATTCACGTCTGAAGAACGGCAAAAATTTACTGAGTTGTTAGACAGTGGCTTCACTGATACATTCCGTTATTTTTATCCAGAAGCTGAAGGCATTTACTCATGGTGGAGTTATCGCTTTAACGCACGAAAAAATAACGCAGGTTGGCGGATTGACTATTTCGTTGTGTCAGAATCCTTGAATGAACGTTTAGTCAGTGCTAAAATCCATACAGATATTCTTGGTAGTGATCATTGTCCAGTGGAAGTTGTACTTGATTTTTAAGTGTTACTCAACGCGTTGAAAGGAGTTTTTTTAATGAACTTTTACGCTTTTGACTTTGAAACAGCTAGTTATGATAAACATAGTGCCTGTTCCATTGCAATTGTTAAAGTAGAAAATAGTCGGATTGTGGATGAATTTTACACGTTAATCAAACCAGAAACACCTTTTTTCTGGCGAAATACGCAAATTCACGGCATTCATGAATCAGATGTTGTCAATGCGCCCAAATTTCCTGAAGTATGGCAACAAATTCAGCATTGTTTTCAACCAAATCGGTTAGTGGTCGCTCACAATGCAAGTTTCGATTGTAGTGTTTTGGCTGGCTGTTTAGATTACTATGGCTTAGAACAACCTAATTACCTTTCTTTATGTACAGTCAAAACGAGTCGCAAACTGTTTCCTGAATTTCCTAATCATAAATTAAATACCGTTTGTGAAAACCTCAATATCACTTTAAATAATCATCATGATGCTTTAGAAGATAGCCGAGCTTGTGCCGAAATTCTTTTGCAGCAAGAACAACGATTTGGGGTTGAACCTTTAAAAAAATTAGTATTGGTGAAATAATCCAGTTCTTGTTTCCAGCGAAGGCGTTATCTCTTTCAGCAGCTAGTTGGCAGGAGATACCGTCTTTTCTTTTACATAACTTTTCCGCTAAACCAAAAATTTTTCAGAAAGGACGCGATGATGTATTCGATTCTTTACTTATTCACAGACTCTCTCAAAAATGCGTGGCGCTCAAAAAACCAATTTAGTACGTTGATTCTTATCTTTATTATTAGTTTTCTGACTTTTTCTGCTCTATTATTGACTTTGTTGTTTTCTCGATGGCTTTCACAAATGATTCTTCTTGATAATTATGCAGTGGTTCCTCCCTTGAAAATTTTCAGAGGTTTGGCTGGAATCAGCGCTGGAACCCTCTTTTTCTTCCTGATTAGTTATATTTGCCGAGCTTTCTTCCTAACTTTTTTAGAGCAAAAAAACGACTTACTGATCTTAGCTCTTTTAGGTACGACAAAATTACAAATTTTAATTAGCTATGCCTTACAACCCATCTATTATTTGATTTTTATTTTGCCTTTAGCTGCTTTTCTAGCCAATAAGCTCATTCAACAGTTTATCCATGATTTTTTCAGCGAGGTACCTGGTTTAATGCATATCGATAGCTACATGCAAGATGTCTTTTTACCACTAACAGGAAGCCTGTTGTTCATTTGCTGTTGTGTCTTTTTAATTCTTTTTAGGAAACTCAATCGCTTAATCAAAAAAGGTACTTGACTAACTATGCGAAAAAAGTGAGAAATACGTCATCTCGACGTATTTCTCACTTTTTTGAATGACTTAGGTTCTTTAGGTTAATTACTTTTTTCCGCCTCTTTTAAGCCAAGGCTTCAATAATTTCGGTCATTGTTTTTGAACCAAAAATCATTTGTTCGCCATCAATTAGCATTGCTGGAACGCTCATAATTTTCTTTTCTTTTTTCAACTCTGGAAATAGACTAATGTCCACCATTTCTGCTTCTACATGAGGATTAATTGATGCAATCCGTTGGCAAGCCGCCACGACATCGGGACAGAAATGACATGTTAGTGAAACAAAGATTTCTATTTTTCTTTTTGGCAATGCAAGTATGTTCTTTTGCAGACTTGCTTCTAACGGCTGCCCCTCGCTGCCGACATTATAAACCGCCAAAACCAACGAGTTTACTTCATGGCCACTAGGAATACCACTAAATTTAATTCCTGTATAGTTTCCTGCCGTATCTAAGAGCACAACGCTAGGCATTTTTTCAATCCCATACAGCAATTCTTTGGCTGGCTCAGTATCTTTCAAAATCGTTTCTAAAGTAATCTTCTGATCCAGACTTGCAAATTCTGTTAAGAATGACTGAAGTTCCAATGATTTTTCATCACTTGCATCCAAAAACTGAAGCAATGTCACTTTTTTGGTTAGTTTAGCGAAAATACCGCTTAATTGTTGGCGCATACTTTCTGGGAACCAATGATGCTTACCAGTAACTTTCGCTGGCTGTTTTTCTTTTGGTTGCTGACTGTTTGTTTCAGGGGCAGATTGATTAGCTAATCGTTCAGTCATTCGCTTCGTTACAATCGGTTGGCCCGCCTGTGTTTTTTGTTCTGTCACGTAACGTTGCGCATGAGTGGCGGCAATTGCACCGTCTGCAACCGCCGTCACAATTTGACGTAATTCTTTTATTCGTAAATCTCCTGCTGCATAAACTCCTGGAATATTGGTTTCCATATTTTCAGTTGTTGGCACATACCCACGGTCTAAGGCAATTTTTCCTTCAAAAATTTCTGTACTTGGTTTATTTCCAGCAAAAACAAACAGGCCAAATGTACTGTCTTTTGGCGCTTCATAAACCGTTTCTTCTCCCGTCTGGTTATTGACAAACACAGCTTTCCGGACAAAATCATCGCCCATAATTTCTTTCACTTCTGTGTTATAAACAATCTTAATTTTCGGGTGATTTTTAGCCGCCTCCGCAGTTAATTTTGCACATGTAAAATCAGGTTCTCGGATAATCATCGTTACTGATTTACCGTAACGTGTCAAATAAACGGCCTCTTCCGCTGCTGCATAACCGCCACCAATCACAAAAATATCTAGGCCTTGGAAAAACTCCCCATCACAAGTAGAACAATAGGCCACGCCGCGTCCTGTAAATTCACTTTCACCAGGGAAACCAATTTTACGAGCAGAAGCTCCTGTCGCAATCAATACTGCATATGCTTGGTAGGTTTGACTCGCCGATTGAACAGTTTTTATCGTTTGACTAAAATCAACATCAATAATCTCGTCTTTTGTAAAAGCTACACCGAAGTCTTGTGCTTGAATGCGCATTTCTTCCATTAGTTCTGGACCTGTTGTGTGACGAATCGCTGGATAGTTCACAATTTCAGAAGTCGTCGTTACTTGTCCACCAATTTTGTCTTTTTCAATAATTAAGGTATCCATCATTGCGCGACCTGCATAGATACCTGCAGATAAAGCAGCTGAGCCGCCACCAATAATAATCAAATCGTAGATTTCTTCTGTCACTTGCTTCTCCTCTTTCTTCTGTGTTTCAGAAAAAGAGCTGAACAAAACATTTTCTCTGTTTTATCCAACTCTTTGACCTCTATTTACAAAGCGAATTTAAATTTTACCAACTAAATCTAAGCTTGGCGCAATTGTTTCTTCTCCTGGTTGCCAATTGGCTGGACAAACTTTATCACCATGTTCTGCTACAAATTGAGAAGCTTCTAATTTACGAACAAGTTCTTCAGCATTACGACCAATACCCATGTCGTTGATTTCATAAGATTTGATCTCACCTTCTGGACTCACAATAAATGAAGCACGGTAAGCCATTCCAGAAGCTTCATCTAAAACGCCAAAGAAACGAGCAAGTTGACCGTTGGGATCGGCTAACATTGGATATTTAATTTTTCCAATCGTTTCTGTAGCATCAGCCCATGCTTTATGCACATAATGACTATCTTCTGAAACAGAGTAAACCTCACAATTTAATTCCTGTAAATGCGCATAATGCTCTTGCATATCCCCTAATTCCGTAGGACACACGAAAGAAAAATCAGCTGGATAAAAGAAGAAAATACTCCATTTTCCTAAAATATCTTCTGTTGATACTCGTGTAAATTCACCATCGTGATAGGCATCACATTCAAAGTCAAAAAGTTTTTGATTAATTAAATTCATTGTCGTTCCTCCTCTGTTTTTTTACTCTTTAAGGATAACAGTTTATAATTATTCCGTCAATATAATAATTATAAACAAACGAGGTTTTATTAACGCATAATACTGTCCTATTGAGAATTTTCTGATTATCATTCTCAATTAGAAATAGCGAGATAACTTTTTAAATAACATAAAAAAGAAAGCGAATCATTAAAAGAACTTGCTTTTTAATGATTCGCTTTCTTTTTGTGAAGACATTCTTTAACTATCTAAAATAATCGTTTCTTTCTCTTTGGTAATTAAAATAACTCCATCACCAAGAGGAACTAAAGTAGAAGTTAAATCAGGGTGAGCCATGACTACATCTAAAAATTGGTTTAATTTACGATGAATCGCTCGATTTTTTTTCGGTACTTCCTCAGCAGGGTCTAAAATTGTCCCAGCTTGAAATACATCATCCACCATTAAAACGCCGCCAACTGGTAGCAACCGTAAACATTCAGGTAAAAATTCAATGTATTTTGATTTGGCACTATCCATAAAAATAAAGTCATAAGGTCCTTCCAACGTTGGTAGAATCTCAGCTGCTTGTCCTTCTAAAAGAGTGACCTTTTCTTCTAAGTCCAGGCGTTGGTAAGTTTTCTTCGCTTTTTTTATCATTACGTCAAAACGATCAATCGTGGTCACGTGACCATCTTCACCGACAAATTGGGCCATCAAGCTTGAAGAAAAACCAATTGCTGCCCCGATTTCTAAAATATTTTTGGGCTTTAGTTGTCCTAGCAAAAATTGTAGAAAAACTACTGTTTCGTGTGGAATAATCGGCACCCCTGCTTCATTGGCTTCCGCCTCCACTTCCCCTAATTCTCCGGGAAGTTTCTTTTGTTTTGTACGCATATACTCAACCAATTCTGGTTTAACGACTGGTCGATGCATCATTTCGTTTCTCATCACTTTCGCTCCTTTTCGTCCCTTTATTATACGAAGTCCTTGTTCCTCTGTAAAGGATTGAAATAGGATTCTTATTATTTGTTTGAAAATAACATGCACATTCTTAACTTCCTAGCTAAGTGTGGATTACTTCTTGTAAGCACATTTTTTCTTTGTTTCTGCTATTTTTTATTAAGTTTTATTCAGAAAACGTCAAAAAGTAGCCCTCAAGAACATACCTATTGATTTTTTCTCGTTATTTCTTATAAAAATACTTCTACATATGTTAATATTTTCCCTTAAATCACTATTAATTCTTGCTATTTCAAGCCCCAAAACAAGCCTATAACCTTGCCAAAATAAGAAACGTCAAATTTTACTACTTTGTCTGTAAAAATTTGATATCACAAAAGAAAGGAAATCTTGTATACTCTTTACAGATAGTGATTTATAGTGAAGCACATAACCAAATTCCCGGACTTGACTTGGTTCAAGTACATATGCAGGCGAGCTATTTGATAGTTCCCTGATAAAAATCGTTTCGACGATTTTGCACATAGCACTACCTTTCTAAAAGCTAAACATTATTTTTTAGCTAGAAAAAAGACAACCGTTTGAAACGGCTGTCTTTTTTTTAATAAATTAACCCAAGCAAATCTTCTTTTTCGATATTGCCAAAGTATTTTTTAACGTCAATTTGATCAATGGCTTCTTCTAAAGAAGCTTTATCATATTTCACGCCGGTTAAAATATCTTCAACATCTTTAATTTCACCAAGCCCAAAGAAGTCCCCAAAGATTTTAATTTCTTGAATGGCACCATCCGCCACATTCATTTTCATTTCAATTGAACCAATTGGAAAACGATGGCGACGTTCTAAGTTAAATGCAGGTGATTTACCATAATTCCAATCCCAATTGCGATAGTATTGCTCTGAAATTTTGTTAATAGCCGCCCAGTCTTGATCAGTTAATTCATACGTTTTAACTTGGTCGATCGAATCTACGCCGAAAATTTTCAAAAGAATTTCTTGGCGGAATTCTTCCGTTGTCATCTCTTGTTTATCTTCAGATAAAAATGGTTTAATGTTTGTTACCCGTGAACGAACAGACTTGATACCTTTAGATTCGATTTTATCTTTCCGTACTTTCAATGTATTTACAACTTCATCAATATCACTATCAAACATTAAGGTTCCATGTGCAAACATGCGGCCGTTGGTAGCGTACATCGCATTTCCTGAAAACTTCATATCATTAATCACTAGGTCATTGCGCCCTTTTAATTCGGCACCTTCAACGCCTAAGTCCTGCAATGCTTGGATAATTGGTTGGGTAACTTTTGCGAAATCACGGAAAGAGTTGCCGTCATCTGGCATAATAAAACTAAAATTCAAATTACCATGATCATGATAAACGGCGCCGCCGCCACTTAAGCGACGAACAACATGAATGCCGTGCTCATCTACATATTCTTTGTTAATTTCTTCAATTGTATTTTGGTTACGGCCAATAATGATTGACGGCTCGTTAATGTAAAATAAAAGAATGGGCTCATCTAAAGGCATTTCTGTTAACAAATATGTTTCAATTGCTAAGTTCACTCGTGGGTCATTATTTTCATTCGGTACAAAAATCACAATCGGTTCTCTCCCTTGGTATAGTTACTTTTTTAAATCTCAACTGTTAAATCTGGTTGGGCTAATGTCACTGGAATTTCCGTTCCAGCATAGTTTTGCGCTTCTTCCCGTAGTTGTTCCAATAACCCATGTTGTGGTAAATGGGTCAACATCAATTGTTTGACTTGTGCTGCTTTGGCAATTTCACCCGCTTCTCTTGACGTAAAGTGTGCATGATGTCGTTCATTACCTTCAAATAAGTACGTATCCGCTAAGAATAAATCAGCGTCTTTTGCAAAGTCTTCAAAACTTGCTAAGTAACCAGAGTCTCCTGTAAAGACAAAGACTTTGCCAGTCGCTTTTTCAACAATCCGCATCGCGTAACAAGTGACAGGATGAATCGTTTCCATGAAAGTAATTAAAAATGGTCCTACTGCCAACTCTTCTGCTTCAAAATACTCTTTCCCTTCGGAAACGTTAGGAAGCGTTAGTTCTTTGAAATGCATTTGATCTTGTGTATGGCCATATATTGGCAAAATAGGCGTCGGTTCCAGCGTTGGATAAAGCTGACGATAATATTGTAAAACACCTAAATCTGCGATATGGTCATGATGGTAATGCGACAGAATGACAGCATCTAATTTCAATGGATCTAGATAGTTTTCTAAACGCACTAATGTCGTACTGCCTGCATCAATAAGCAAATGAAAGCCTTCAGATTCTAACAAATAGGAACTCGTTCCTTCTCCTTTGTATGGATAAGCACCTAAACAGCCTAAGACAGTCAATTTCATGTGTGGACAACCTCCTTCAATACGATACTTCCATGTTACCATAAAATAACGGAAAAACGAGGTTAAAACGCTTAAATTTTCACAAAAAGACCAAAGAAAAAACCTGAACCCTTTGTCGAGATAACGAAGGATTCAAGCTTCTTTTTTATTCTTCGGCTAAACCTTTTTCTTCTAAGGCAGTTTGATAAAAACTAGCTAACGCTACATAGTTATAAGGAATCACCCATAATAGACCGATACCAATAGCTAAAAAGCCCACAATATACCAACCAATAAAAGAAAATTGTAAACATAAATATTGCCAAAAACGATTTTTCATTAAATATAACGCCTGTTTCAACGCCATCATAATTGGCAGTTCTGGATTATCAAAACGTAGCCACACAGCAAATTGAAAAACGCCACTCACAAATAAACCAATTAAAAAGATCAAGATAGTGGCAACACCAAACGCTAGGAAAAAGGAAAAATCATTTAAGAAAAAGGCTTGGATTTCCTCTGGTGTAACTGTATTAAACATCAATTTGAAATACAAGGTTGTCCCTGCCCCAAATAAAATTGGTAACAAAAATAACAAACCAATTACACGTTCAAGTACTTTTTGAAGTAGGTTGACCACAAATAGCGGACCATAATATTTTCCTTGAAAAACACTCATTAAAATATTGACCCGCACCTTTTCACCACGCAACACCTTCAAGGCTGCGTAATATAGCGCATAACTTAACGCGAATAAAACAAAAATTTGCAGTAATACTGCGGCAAAACTACTTTGAAAAACTTGATTTTCACCAGAAAATAAATTTTGCACAATCGATGTTAAGAAGCTCTGTAAAACCACTCCTAAGAAAGTTAACCAAGCCATGATCCCCCATTGCCCATCAAGAGCTCTGCGAGCATTGGTACGATGTTGCGAATTTGTTACTAAACTTTTCATTCATTCCATCCTTTCTGAAACTAATAACTAGTCAATTTAGCGACTGTTTCTTTATCTAGACGTTTCACCACTTCTGTGACTAATTTGACTGTGTTGAAATAATCATCTTCATGAATAACTGAGGTATGTGAATGCAGATATCTAACAGGCACCGTGATGGCTAATGATGGAATCCCGTTGCGCGTTAAATGCATGCGGCCAGCATCCGTACCTCCCCCTGTAATCACTGTATATTGGAAGGGAATGTTATTTTCTTCCGCCACTTGAATAACAAAATCACGTAATTTTTTATGCGGAATCATTGATGCATCATAAATCAAAATTTGTGGCCCTTCACCTAAAACAGAGTCGGCTTCTTTAGGTGTCATTCCTGGTGTGTCACCAGCTGTTCCTGTGTCTAAAGCAAACGCTATGTCTGGATTCACAAGATGCGTACTTGTTTGCGCACCGCGTAGCCCCACTTCTTCTTGCACATCACTGCCTGCAAATAAAATATTGGGGTGCCCTTCTGTCGCTAAATTTTCTAAAACTTTTAATGAAACGGCCGTACCAATTCGGTTATCCCACGCTTTTGCCAATAAAAATTTTGTATCATTCATGCGACGATAGTCAATATATGGTGTCACCATATCCCCTGGATGAATCCCCCATTCTGCAACTTGTTGATCGCTACTTGCACCAATATCAATAAACATATCTGCAATCTCATAGGGTTTGTTACGAACTTCCGCTGTTAACACATGCGGTGGTTTAGACCCAATGACACCATGGTAAACCTTACCAGTCGTAGTTTTAATCTGAACTTGTTGGGCCAACATCACTTGCCCCCACCAACCACCAACGGTTTGAAATTTTAAAAAGCCTTTTTCTGTGATTTGGGTAACCATGAAACCGACTTCATCCATATGCCCAGAAATGTAGACTTTTGGTCCTTCTTTATCACCAACATTTTTTGCAATAATACTGCCAAGGCCATCATATAAAAATTTATCCGCATACGGTGCTGCATACTTTTTAAATAACGAACGTACTTCGTCTTCATTCCCAGCAATCCCTTTAGCACTTGTTAAATCAATTAACATTTTTTCTTCTTTTGCATCCATAAAAATAACTCCCCTCAAAAACCAATTTTATCCATTATACCACGAACTAAAAAAATACTTACAAAAAATAAATTGAGCAACGTTCTCCACTAAAAATAAACGAAAAAACAGCCTGCACGCTCGTTATTCAACGGCAGGTACAGGCTATTTTCATTGTTACGAAGCGTTTCTAGTCCGCTTCAGATAATTGGTACTTGATCCATCTTGCCTTCTTAAAATTGAGGTAAGACCAATGGATTTTGTTGTTGCCAATCTGTCTGATAAAAACGATCATCAATTTGATACGCTAACTTTTTAGACGCAGATTGTTTCATAAATTCATCTACTTGACGATCAACAGCAAGCCAACCACGCCAACCTAAATGAATCGTGTCCGCCATAAAGTAGCGTTCATTACTACATGTTGAGAAGTCAGCAATGTTAGTAAACCCTTGCTCTTGAAGTTGATATTTCAGCTTGCGTGCTACTTGTTGCAACATATCTTGTGACAAGCCCGTATAGTCCGACCAACGTTTGTTAACAGGTGGGATTACAAATAAAACATCGACATTTTTTTCTGCTAACTGTTCTAACGCAGCTTGGAAATCACCATATTCTGGAGAAAAACGATAATCCCATTTCTTTTGTGAATGAGCTAATTTCGGTAAAACTGGTTTAATCCGTTGGCGATAAAAACCGTTACTAATTTCAAATTTATTATTATTAATGGCTTTTGCCGCAATTTTTCCAGCTAGCTGATCTAATTCATTAAAATTATAAGTAGCAGGTAATTGTTTCATATCTTTTTCAACAATTGGTTCTCTGCTAACCATGCCAATTTGGCTAAACAATTCATCTTCACGATTCAAGAAACGGAGATTCATTATAAAATAATCTCGTTGAGAGCGTTGGGGAAGTTGCCCTGCCTGCAGATTTGCCAAAGTTTCCATTAAGACTTTGTCTTTTTGAACAACTGGAAATTTGGTCAAACGTTGTGCTAGATATTGGTCACCGCTGGTTAATTCGGTTAAATTAGCTAACCATTGATAGGTTTGTAATTGTGAATAGTGTGCACCAAAACTATCATTAGGTACACCCTTTTTGACAAACCATTGCGGAGATAAAATAAAGACCGCTTTCTTATTGGCAATCGCATCGCCCATCGAATGAATGACCATTGCTTGGGTTAATGACTGTGTGCCCGCTTCTCCTAGTAAAAACGGTCGATAGTTCCGTTGATACTTTTCAGAGAGCACACTAGGGTGGAAAGCACTAAATCGACTTAATTCAGAAGAGCCAAAAAAAGGAACATATTTACCAGAAGCCACTGCTTTGTTTTTAATCACATTGCCTTTTAAAACGTTCGGTGCCATTGACGTTGATGCTTCCTTCAACGTTTTTTCGGAAGTTAAATTGATTCTGAACGGTGCAAAAAAGAACACTGCAACCAAGACCGCTGAACAAAGCACTGGACCTAAGATTCTGATTAGTCGTTTTTTTCTAGACATTATTGTAAAGCTTCCACTTGTTGAATGATTTGTTTTGGTGTTCCCCATACTTCACGGTCAAAGTCTGATACAGGAACTTGGATTCCTAATTGTCCTTCAATTTCTACTAATAATTGAACCGTCGCTAAAGAGTCCAATAATCCTTCTTCAAATAATTGAATGTCTTGATTGTTCACAACTTCGTCTGTTCCTGTAATATCTTCTAAAATGTTTAATACTGTTTCTTGAATGTTCATTATAAATTGCCCCTTTATATTTTTATTTTTATTTATTTAAACCATAGTTTGTCTAAAAATCCTGAGAAAATCAGGAAGCTGACACAAACCGCTTGGAAAGTTAAAAAGACTGCAAATGCATGTGTAAATTTGTTTGATGGTATCTTGTCTTTATGTTTTTTCTTAAAACGTAGCCAAGCATCTGTTACACAAATTAGTGTTGCATGGTAGAGCCCATAAGCGATGTAGAACCACGTTAATCCATGCCAAATGCCCATGATTAAGAACAACGCAAAGTAACCAATATTAGAAGTCACGATCCGACTTTTAAAGACTTTCTTTTTCATTAAGAAAAACATTAAGCGCATGTAAATGTAATCACGGAACCAAAAAGATAAGGTCATGTGCCAACGATTCCAGAATTCTTTAATATTCCAACTTAGAAACGGTTTGTTAAAGTTCATTGGTGTATCATAGCCCATTAAATAACTTGTGCCAACGGCCAGTAAACTATAGCCTGCGAAATCAAAGAATAGATACAAACTGTAATTATACATATAGCCGACTGTCCACCAGGATAAACCACCTTGTGCCAAGGCCATTTTTTCCACATGTGGTAAAAAGACACCACCAAGATAATGACTGATAATAAACTTATATAAAAATCCTAGAAATAAATAGAAAATTCCTTTTTCTAAAAAGTCTAAATATTTCTCCGCACTCGGCGGGTTTTTCAAATCTTTTTCAAAGCGCCGATAACGATCGATGGGTCCTGAAGAAATAGTCGGGAAAAACAAGAGAAACTGAATGTAACGAAACGGATGATATTCTTTCATTACGCCATCCCGTAAATCCATGACCACTTGGACCGCTTTAAAGGTTAAATAAGAAATCCCTAAAAAGCCAAGTAAGGTTGTTTTGCCTGTCATGAAGGGAGAAACTTTCACCCAAACAAGCGGTAATATAGCTAAAAAGACAGCCAGATAAAAGACCCAACCTGCATTTTTATTTTTTCGATAAGCCGCATAGCCCCACGTTAGTAACGTCTGATAAATAACATATACAATCAGAGCGACTCCTTGTTGCCAAAATTCGCCACCAAAACTGATATATAGAAAGACCAGTGTCACGAGTGTTTGGTACCAAGGCCAACGTGTCCCTTTAATGGCTAAAGTTAAAATCATTGGCAACAGAGCCGCAATTAGCAGAACAAAGTAATACGGTGCATTATAGGGAATCATATGAGGAAAATTCATCATGTGGCATTCACCTCATTCATCAACCCTTTCCGATCAATTTTGCCATTACTTGTCAAAGGTAATTGTTCAACATATACAAATTTTTGCGGAATCATATAGTCCATTGTCAACGTGGCTAATTCTTGTTTAATTGCCTTAGTTAATTGAAAATCACTTGAAAATTCATGTGCTTGCGGAACGACATAGGCAATTAATTGTTGGACTTTATTTCCTTGATATTTCGGCACAACGACTGCTTGTTTCACGTAGGAAACATTCGTTAAGTGATGATCCACTTCTTCTAACTCAATGCGGTAGCCATGCAATTTAATTTGAAAATCTAAGCGTCCCTCATACTGCAATAGGTTATCGACTAACTTTCCAGCATCGCCTGTGCGATAAGCTGGTACGCCATCTAATTGGAAAAAAGCTTCAGCTGTTTTCGCAGGATTATTTAGATATCCTTTGGAAACACTTGGTCCAGCAATGACGATTTCACCAATTTCACCTGCAGGTAATTTTGACATGCCTTCCATAATATAAATTTGCGTATCCTCTTTCACATACCCAATTGGTAAACGTTGGACACTTTTTAAAACTTCTTGAGTGATTTCAATGGCACTAATCGCTACAGTCGCTTCTGTCGGCCCATACGTATTATAAATATGCGCAGTTGGGAAACGAGCGGCTAATTTCTCAGCCGTTGGTTTTGGTAATTCTTCTCCGCAGAATAAAAACGTGCGCAGTGCTGGTAGATGTTCACCATCGAAGCTTGGTTCCATTAGACACAATTCAATAAAGGACGGTGTTGAAACCCAGACGTCGATTGTTAATTGTGGCAAACGCGTAAATAATTGTTTAAAATCGTTAATGATTTCATTGGGTAACGGAGTTAATGAGCCACCTAACGCCAATGCGGGATAAATAGACATCACCGATAAATCAAACGAATAAGGTGCCTGTGCTAAAAAGCGGGCCCCTTCTTCTAAACCAAAATCTTGCAACAACCAATTCGTAAAGCTAACTAAATTATCATGGCTGATTTGCACACCCTTTGGTACGCCAGTTGTCCCTGAAGTGAAAATGATATAGTAATTACTTGCTCCTGTGACAGGTATTAACGCAGGCGCATGCCGAGGTGCATGCATCATCATTTCTGTTAATTCTTCCGCCGTAATTACTGGCACTTCGGTGGCTAACTCAGGCCATTCATGCACAGCAATCACTGCGGTTGGTTTGGCTACGTTTAGAATTAGTTCAATGCGTTCTTTTGGTGTATGTGCATCAATGGGGATATAGCTAAAACCAGCTTTCGATGCGCCTAGAAAACTCACAATCATTTCAAAATCTAATTCTCCGTATACGACAATCGCTGACTTGTCCGTTTTCAGCTCAGCTAAATAAGCGGCTAGATTGTCTGACTTTTCTTTTAACTCTCCATACGTAGAGACTTTTTCTTCGGTTAAATAAACAGGACGTTGGGGTTCTTTACGTGCCCATTCATCAATCGTTTGAATCATATTAATTACTTTTTCCATATATAGCCGCCTCCTTAAAACTCGTTATAAATGAAGGTTCCTCCATTGATATTCTTGTAATGATAAAGATAAATTAATGCAATGACAATGAAAGAATAAAATAACGTTTTACCGATGAATTTAAGACTTTCGTTATTGAGAATTTTCTGAAAAGTTGTTTTCATTATCATTCACCTCCTAAGGTTAATCGCTATCCATTATTTTATGCTATATTTCAGCAAAGTCCATTGAAATTTCTTACAATTTAATAAAAAAACTAACAATTTCGTCACTTCTTAAATTTTCATGATTTTCATAAACGGAACTCTCATAATTTTTTCGCATAAAGAAACTGTAAAAACCGCTTCACAACGGCTTTTACAGTTTTTTAAAAATGGATGTGTCGAATCATCCGCGCATAAATGGCAGACGTTAAAATATAAAAAATTAGATAAACAATTATTAAGATTCCACAAGAAAGATATACTAACAAATATCCTGGACTCTTAATAAATTGGCTTAGCAAATAAATGGCAAAGGTAGTATGCAAAATCCCAATGACCATCGGCGGAAAGAAAATCAAACTATTCTGTCGATAAATTTGCTTAGTTATCGCTTTACTAGAAACACCCATCCGTTTTAAAGTCACGTAATCTTGACGCTCACTTACAGCTGAAAACAGTTGTCGTAACATCAAAATACTGCCCGTAATAAACAACGCTAAAATTGCCACAAACATGGAGACATATAAAGTCAAGCCGTTAATTTTTCGTTCATAGCGTAAAGAGGCGTAGCGATCATTCATATTTAGCCGCCAAGTTTCTGTGACATCATCTTGCGTATTCTTTACCTCTTCGTTAGGCATTTGTTTGGCAAAACCACTCAACTGCTGGTTATTTTTTTCATACTTATACAAAATTGGCGCTTGCCATTCTGTGGCAATCTGTTTATTTACGGCTTCATAAAGTTTTTCACGGCTTTTCGTGTCAACATTTACGGCGTTAATCTGATACTGAATGGAATTTTTTGTCACTTTCTGATAAAGGGCATCGGAAACGACAATCGTTGGTAAGGAATATTGCAATAAAAAATTGCCTAGATAGTTAGGCAGCACTTGTTGTAATTGTGCCTTCTCCCCTTCAACAAATTGCAGTTTCGATTCATAACGAGACATACCACTTAAAATATTGGTAAAGCTATCCATATAGATAACACTTTGGTCATTTTTTAAATGTAAATCGTTTAAATAAGGATTAATTTTTTGATAGTTGCGGTAGTTGGAGAAAGATAAAACATTAACTGCTTCAATCGTTTCTTGTTCCTCTTGCGCTTGACCAATTCGCAAACTGCGTTCAATTCCAGTAATTTTATAAGAAAGTGTCACTTCATTTTTTATTTTGGTGTCCTTCGCTTCATCAAGAACTTTCTTCAATTTAGGATAGCTTTCCTGTGAAACTAAAAAGTCCACGGGGCCATCACTGTTGACCGTGTGCATACTAATCGTATACACAAAAACCATCACGCCGATCCCACTCAAGGCCGTCGCAATTAACAAGGTCAAACCAGTGAGTGTTTTGCTACTTTTAAATAAGTAGCGTTTGGCATTGCCTAAAGTAATCATGCGTAAATCTTGGTAATACCATTTTTTTCTATGATTAAATAAGCGAATGATAAAATACATGGTATAACGGAAAAATAAATACGTTCCCACCACACAGAGACCCAAAATGATAAAAGGCGTCAATGTAATAATCATCGGAATCGAGATATCCAATGAATCATTTAATTGTTTATACACAATACCTGTCGCTAAATTCCGAAAATCAAACGCAATAAAATAACCAGCCAGTAAACAAATAGGACCTAAAATACCTAGAAACTGCCGCCGTTTCGTTAAACGACTATAATTAATTTGACCAATTTTTTCTTGGTGCATAAGCTGCGACAATGGATAACGATAAATCATCCAAATACTTCTTAAGCAGACAATCAAAATCATAAATGCAAAAGCTACACCGGTTTCAATAACGGAACGCCAAGAAATATAGAAGAAACTGGGGACTTCTAAAAACATAACTTTGGCTAAAATCATTGAAAACAACTTGGTGAAAATCACTCCTAAAATAATCCCATTAATTAGTGAAACAAAGCCTAAAACTAAATTTTCCACTAAAAAAATTAGTGAAACTTGGCTCTTTCTCAAGCCAATTAATCGATACAAGCCAATTTCTTGGCTACGTTTTCCTATAAAAAAACGATTTGCTGCCAACATAAAGCCCAAAATAATAATGGTGACTAAGGTACTACCAAGTCCTAAAGATCGCTTAATTTCGATATCACGGCCTGCACCTGCGACAAGAGGCTGGTTGTAAGCAATCGCACGGAAACAATAATAAACGACCGCTGCAAAAGTCATACTAATGTAATAAACCAGATAGTTAGGTACATGAGCTTTTAAATTTTTTAATGATAGTTTAAAAATCATTTGCGCGCCCGCCTCCACCAATCGTTGCTTGCATATCTATCACACGATTAAAAAATTCCTTACGTGATCCTTGACGAACAACTTCTGAGAAAATCGCACCGTCTTTAATGAATAAGATGCGATTGCAAAAACTGGCCGTGTACGGGTCATGTGTCACCATCAAAATTGTGGCATCATCATGTAGATTAATTTCAGCTAAATATTTCAACAATTCTGTTGCTGATTTTGAATCCAGCGAGCCAGTTGGTTCATCTGCAAAAATAATTTTAGGGTTCGTAATCAAAGCACGAGCAGCTGCTACCCGTTGTTTTTGTCCCACAGATATCTCTGGTGGATAAGCAGATAAAAGCTCCTGAATCCCCAAAATCGAAGTCACATGTAACAAACGTTTATCCATTTCTTCTAATGAAACTTTTTCTACAGCTAAAGGCAACAGAATATTGTCCTTCACATTTAACGTATCAATTAGGTTAAACGATTGAAAAATAAACCCCATTTCGTTTCTTCGAAAATCACTTAATTGATTATCTCGCATTTTTAAAATATCTTGTCCGGCGATGCGCACGATTCCTGCGGTTGGCAAAATAATCGAGGATAAGACATTCAACAGTGTCGATTTCCCAGCACCGCTGGGACCCATAATCCCCACAAATTCGCCTTCATCAACGGTAAACGAAATATTATCTAATACTTCTGTTTTATTATTTAAACGACCATATGTCTTGCTGACATGGTTTACTTCTACAATTTTTTTCATTTTTCTCGCTCCAACGTTTTGTTATTACTCTTATTTTACCAAGAAAAAATCTGAATGAACATCGTTTTATCTTACAATATCGTTCGGTAGTCAAAGAATAATTGGCATTTCGTGAATAAATCCGCAAACAATTATTATTTAATAATTGTTATTTTTTAGTGTTGCTTTTAGCAATTTGGCAAAAAACTCTTTGCTGTTTTTTAATTTGGACAAAGAATTTTTTTCACACAAAAAAATTTGCTCAATCCTTTTCTTCATTTGTTTTCATATTTTTTCAAAACAGCACAAGCACAATATATAGTGTTTGTCTAGTGATATTTTACTAAAAATACGCAATATATCGATTGAATTTAGCCGACCTTTGTATTAGGATAGTTACTAACGAGATATAAGGAGCTGGATAAAATGATGAAGATTACTGATGAAAAAGCCGAGGATGTTAATCTCTCAACAATTAAAGTCGTCAAACGGGATGGTCGTTTAGTGACTTTCGATGATCAAAAAATATACGATGCTTTGATCAAAGCTGAACAAAAAATACATGACCAAGTCACTCCTTTGACACATCAAAAAGTCCAATCGATTGTTGCCGATGTCAATCGAGAAATTGCCGAACGTTTTACCAATAACGTAAAAATTTATGAAATTCAAAATATTGTGGAACATACTCTGCTATCCAACAACGAATATGCCTTAGCCGAAGAATACATTCATTACAGAACCCAACGTGATTTTGAGCGTAGTAAAGCGACTGATATTAATGTATCTATCGGCAAATTAATTAATAAAGATCAGACTGTCGTGAACGAAAATGCCAACAAAGACAGTGACGTTTTTAATACGCAACGTGATCTAACCGCTGGGATTGTTGGAAAATCAATTGGTTTAAAGATGTTGCCTTCACACGTGGCTAATGCCCATCAAAAAGGCGACATTCATTACCACGATTTAGATTATCATCCATATACGCCCATGACAAACTGCTGTTTAATTGATTTTAAAGGCATGCTAAACAATGGCTTTAAAATTGGGAACGCTGATGTCGAATCACCAAAATCAATTCAAACGGCCACTGCACAAATTTCTCAAATTATTGCCAATGTAGCTTCCAGTCAATATGGTGGTTGCTCTGCCGATCGGATTGATGAATTATTAGCGCCTTTTGCAGAACGTAATTATGAAAAACATTTAGCAGATGCGCAAGAATGGATTGAAGGAGAAGAACGCCAAAAAGCATTCGCTCAGAAGAAAACGAAAAAAGATATTTTTGATGCCATGCAAAGTCTTGAGTATGAAATTAATACCTTATTTACTTCCAATGGACAAACCCCTTTTACTTCTCTGGGATTTGGTTTAGGTACCAACTGGTTTGAGCGAGAAATTCAACGGGCGATTTTACAAATCCGAATTAATGGTTTAGGGATTGAAAAACGAACAGCTATTTTCCCAAAACTGATTTTCACAATTAAACGCGGCGTCAATGCGCAACCTACTGATCCAAACTACGATATTAAACAGCTGGCACTGGAATGCGCAACGAAACGCATGTATCCTGATGTTTTAAACTATGATAAAATCGTTGAACTAACAGGTAGTTTTAAGGTACCAATGGGCTGTCGTTCCTTTTTACAAGGCTGGAAAGACGAACAAGGTGAAGAAGTAAATGTTGGCCGAATGAATTTAGGCGTTGTGACCTTGAACTTACCAAGAATCGCTTTAGAAGCGCAAGGAAGTCAAGAAAAGTTCTGGCAAATTTTAAATGAACGTTTAGCGATCGTTAAAGATGCTTTGGTTTATCGGGTTGAACGTGTTAAAGAAGCTAAACCAGCGAATGCACCGATTTTATACATGTATGGTGCATTTGGAAAACGTTTAGCTACACAGGATGCCGTAGATGAACTGTTTAAAAACAAACGTGCCACGGTTTCACTTGGCTATATTGGCTTGTATGAAGTGGCTTCTGCCTTTTACGGCGGTGCTTGGGAGGACAATCAAGAGGCCAAAAACTTTACACTGGATATTTTAAAAGAACTGAAAAAAAATGCCGACAACTGGGGCAACGAATACGGCTATCATTTTAGTGTCTACTCTACACCGAGCGAAAGCTTGACTGACCGTTTTTGCCGTTTAGATACTGAAAAATTTGGCATCGTCGAAAATATTACAGATAAAGAATATTACACAAATAGTTTCCATTATGATGTACGCAAAAATCCAACGCCTTTTGAAAAACTTGATTTTGAAAAGGATTATCCAAAATACTGTTCTGGTGGTTTTATCCACTACTGTGAATACCCCATGTTACAGCAAAATCCCAAAGCACTTGAAGCTGTCTGGGATTACGCTTATGACAAAGTTGGCTATTTAGGAACCAATACGCCAATTGATCATTGTTATGCCTGTGGTTTTGAAGGGGACTTCCATCCAACTGAACGTGGCTTTGAATGTCCAGAATGTGGCAATCATGATCCTAAGACTTGTGATGTCGTTAAACGGACTTGTGGTTATTTAGGTAACCCGCAAGCTCGCCCAATGGTACATGGTCGTCACAAAGAAATTTCCTCTCGTGTGAAACATTTAAAAAATTAAACTCGATTATTCTATAGAAAGAAGTTTTGCTGATGCGTAATCCGAAACCACAAGAATGGAAAACCGAAGACTACAGCCAAAAAAAGATTGCCGATTACAAAGCGTTCAACTTTGTTGATGGCGAAGGTGTACGCAATAGTTTATATGTGAGTGGCTGTCTCTTTGCTTGTGAAGGTTGTTTTAACAAAGCTGTCCAAAATTTCAATTACGGTACGCCGTTTACAGAATCTTTAATGAATCAAATTATTGAAGATTTGTCCCATGACTATGTCCAAGGTTTGACTCTTTTGGGTGGTGAACCCTTTCTGAATACAGATGTTTGTCTTAGTGTAGTCAAACGTGTGCGGGAAACATTTGGCTCAGCCAAAGATATCTGGTCTTGGTCTGGGTATACCTTTGAAGAACTACTTTTAGAAACGCCTGATAAGCTTGAACTACTCCATTCAATTGACATTTTAGTTGATGGGCGATTTGAACTGGCAAAACGTAATTTAAATTTACAATTTCGTGGCAGTAGTAATCAACGGATTATTGATGTACCCAAATCACTTGCTGCTGGCAAAGCTGTTATTTGGGAAAAATGTCATGACGCCGAAACGTCTTATGAACAAATCAAAAAATCAATTTAAAAAAGTTAGCCCTTTAGCCATCTCTTGAGGATGTGTCTAAAGGGCTAACTTTTTTCCCATAAAGGTAAAACAATGTTTTCATACGCTAGTGGATCTAAATTCGTTAAAGTAATGCCTAATAAACGGATTCCTTGTTCTAAACCTAAAATATCTTCCCAAATTAAATTCGCTTGATAGAAAAGTTCTTCTTTTTTAGAAATATATTCAGGTAATGTCACACGTTTCGTAATCGTCGTATAGTCAGTATAACGAACTTTTAGGACTACTGTTTTGCCATGCTTTTGCACTCGTTGCAATGCACGCTCAACACCTGCTGCTAATTGTCTCAATTGAGCCGTAACCTGCTCTTCCGTCGTTAAAGGGGTGCCGTAAGTATGTTCCTTGCCTACCGACTTACGATCTCTAGTCACTTGAACTGGCGCATCATGGATACCACGGACTTTACGATACAATGAATAACCCATTTTACCGAATAACCGAATCAACGTCATCTCATCTTGCTTGTATAAATCTGCTCCAGTAAAAATCCCTAGTTCATGCATTTTAGGCACTGTTTTTTTCCCGATTCCGTGGAAATCTTCAATCGGTAATGCTTTCAAAAAATCTTCGGCCTCTTCTGGTAAGACAACCGTCAGGCCCTTTGGTTTCTGGAAATCTGATGCTAACTTGGCTAAAAACTTATTGTAACTAACACCTGCCGAGCAAGTTAACTGCAATTCATGCCAAATATCATATTGGATCATTTTCGCAATTTTAATAGCCGACTTACTGTTGACCTTATTTTCAGTTACATCTAAATACGCTTCGTCAATAGATACTGGTTCAATCACATCTGTATAGCGGCGAAAAATTTCACGGATTTCTTGAGAAATTTCACTATATTTCTGATAATTACCTGGCTTAAAAATGGCACTTGGACATAGTTCATACGCCTTTTGAGCACTCATAGCCGAGTGAATACCGTACTGTCGAGCAATATAATTCGCTGTGGTCACCACTCCTTTGCCCCCAGTATCACTTGGATGGCGCGCAATAACTAACGGATGTCCTACTAACTCTGGATGATCTCGTTCTTCAACTGAAGCAAAAAACGCGTCCATATCTATATGTATAATTTTTCTCGACGTATCTTTTTTTAAGGGAAAACGTAATTCGCTCATCATTTTGATTCGCCTCCTCCTTTTATTATATACGAACGTCCGTTCTTTTTCAAATTGAAACTTCTTTATTTCAACCAGAAAAAACTGAAAATCCGTGAAGTTATAAACACAGATTTCCAGCTTTTTAATTAAACAACCAATTGTTTTTGTTGATTATAGTAGCCTTTATAGGCAAGATAAGTTGCAATCACTGAACCAATACTTGTTGCTGATAGCAACATAAAAGTCACCATAATCTGATATTTTATCGCATGGACCGGATCAACGCCCGCAAAAATCAAGCCTGACATCATCCCAGGCAAACTAACAATTCCGACAGTTTTGGCAGAATCAATCGTCGGCGCCATCCCGGTTTTCACACTTTGTTGGATGATTGGTAAAGAGGCGAGTTTGATAGTTGCACCTAATGCTAGTTTCTCCATTACCGCTTGCCGTTGGTTTTGAAAAAGAGTATCTAAATTGCGATAGCATAAACCAATTGCCACCATCGAATTGCTGGCAATCATCCCACTGATAGGAATGATTTGAGAAGGAATAAATTTAATAGAACCAGAAAAAATCAAAATACCAATGGTAATTCCTGTACTACAACCAATCGCAATGAAAGAAATCAAAAAGCCCTTTTGTAATTGCTGGCTGCGTTTTTTTGCATTAAAGGCTGCGTTGGAAACAATCACCAAAACCATGATGAGCGTTAAAATCAGGTTATTGACTTGAAAAACATATTTTAATAAATAGCCGACTGCGACTAATTGAATGACTGCTCGAATCACACTAATAATAATATCTTTGGTAAAACCTAATTTTTCTTTAGTACTAATAATTAATGCGACCACCACTAGCATGGCTGAAAAAAATAAGGATAAATTATTAACTGCTAAATCCATCTGTCGGCGCCACCTTTCCTGCTACAATACGAATCACTTGCTGTGCTTGCTGAATTTCTTCGGTATCATGCGTGACACGAACCAGCGTGACTCCTTGCTCTTTGTTTAATTGGTTTAACAATTGATTGACAATTTGTTTGCTTTCTTCATCTAATCCCGTTGTAACTTCGTCTAATAATAAAACATCTGGTACAAAAATAATGTTTCGTAGCAAAGCAACCCGTTGTCGCTCACCACCAGAGAGTTCAGCTATTTTCTTTTCAAGATAAGCAGCGGGCAATTTCACTTGTTGGAGCAATGCCACGACTTTTTCCTGATTAAACGCTTCTTGTCTGACGGTAAATGGAAATAATAAATTATCATACACGGTTTCACCAAATAAAGTTGGCTGCTGAAAACAATAAGAAACCTTTTGGCGGTATGTTTCGATTGGCATTGTAGTAATTGGCGCTTCTTGATAAAAAATTTCGCCTTCTGTAGGACTTAATAATGAAGATAAAATTTTTAAAAATGTACTTTTCCCGCTACCTGAAGGACCAACAATTGTTGTATTGCTACCTGTTTCAAATGACAAATCAATATCAGAAAGAATGCTACGACCATTTACTTGATAAGACACGCCTTCTGCACGCAATAAATTACTCATGTTTCTCTCCTTTTTTAAATGGAATGATATTCTTTATATACTTCTTGTTTTTTTACATTTCTCAATTTGGCCACTTCTTTGATCGCCTCTTTGGAACTCCGTCCCTCTTCCTCCATTAAAACTTGTACATGTTCTTTGAGGGAAATAGCTGGCATTGCTGCTATTGTCTCTTTCTCACCAGTAAATCCGCTAACTAATAAACAACACTCGCCTTTTAGCGTATTTTCTGCTAAATATTCTGTTAGTTCTCCTAAGGTACCACGCAAATACTCTTCATGAAGTTTCGTTAATTCTCGACAAATCACAGTGGGGCGTTCTTGACCATAGACTTCAGCAAACGTTGCTACCGTTTTAGCAATCCGATAGGGGGACTCATAAAAAATCTGTGTCGGCCGTTCTTCTTTTAATGCTGATAACACGTCTTTCTGTTCTTTTTTCTTTCTTGGTAAAAAACCATAAAACGTAAATGGCTGTGGTAAAAGACCCGAGGCAATCAAAGCGGTCATTCCTGCCGTAGGTCCTGGCAAGGCAATCACTGCCAGTTCTTCTTCAAGACATGCTGTAACCAATTCATGACCAGGATCACTAATTGAAGGCATACCTGCATCGCTAACTTGGGCAATCGTTTCACCATTCAGCAATCGTGTAATCAGTTGAGGAATTCGCTCTTTGTAATTATGTTCGTGTAAACTAATTTGTGGTGTTGTAATCTCAAAATGATTTAGCAATTTTTGTGTGTTTCTTGTGTCCTCACTAGCAATCACCGTTGCTTCTTTCAATATGTTTAAACAACGAATACTCATATCTTCTAAATTGCCGATCGGTGTTGGGACAAGATACAATTTTCCTTTTGTTGTTTGCTTATCAAAACTTTTCTGTTTTTGCATAGCGCATCCCTCATTTTCCTTTTTCGTTCTATAAATAGATAAAGGTTTGATTTGACAATCGATTGACTGTCAAACCAAACCTTTCCTTTTTATTTGCAGTGTCCACTAGACTTAACGCGTACGTTCCCCATAAATAACATCAAGACAAAAGGCACATTCTTCATCATTTTCACGTCTTGAACCATATAAAATATTGCAGACATGGAAGCCCTCTTCATAAAGTTTTTCCAAATTCATACGTGATTTTGATAGCTCTTGTTTTTCAGTTTCAGTTGTATTTCCTGCTAACTTATTCAGTTCTTGGAGATGCTCCCGTAAGCGTTGGTTTTCGATTTCCAACGTGGTATTTTTTTCTACCAACTCATGGAGTGCTGCTTTAATTTCTCT
Source organism: Enterococcus sp. DIV1090 (assembly GCF_050537975.1). NCBI lineage: Bacteria > Bacillati > Bacillota > Bacilli > Lactobacillales > Enterococcaceae > Enterococcus > Enterococcus sp. DIV1090. Next base: position 2,350,125 of record NZ_CP172917.1, read on the forward strand.
TAATTGTGTCACTGAACTGTCTAAATCAGTTTCCAACGAATTTAATCCATCATAGAGCGAACGTTTATCCATTTTGATCACCTTTTTCAGCAGCAACTTTCGCAGTAGCTTCTTTGATTTCTTCGTAATCATAATCCGCTGCGATTTCACGACCATGCAGACGAACTTTGACAATCCGACTTAATAGATTCAACCCGACGACTTTGCCTTTGCCATCTGGTGTTATTACTTCTTTTCCATAATCTGGTAATTCTTTTTTAGCGGCTTCATATTCGTCGTTTTCGTATTTCAAACAACACATTAAGCGGCCACATAATCCCGAAATTTTGACAGGATTTAAAGATAACCCTTGATCTTTAGCCATTTTGATTGAAACTGGCATAAAATCTCCTAGAAATGTTGAGCAACATAGTTGTCTGCCACAAGGGCCAATGCCACCTAATATTTTCGCTTCATCTCGGACACCAATTTGACGTAACTCAATTCGCGTCCGGAAAATAGCCGCTAAGTCTTTGACTAATTCACGAAAATCAATTCGCCCATCTGCCGTAAAGTAAAAAATCATTTTGCTACGATCGAAGGTATATTCTACTCGCACTAATTTCATTTTTAAGTCATGAGCTCGAATTTTTTCATTGGCAATGCTTTTGGCAGCTTCTGCATCAGCCAAATTTTTTTGTTCTTTTTCTAAATCATTGGCTGTTGCTTTATTTAAAATGGGTTTTAGGTCCTCTGGTAAATCGTCTGAATCGACTGTTTTTTTAGGAATAGCAACAGTAGCTAATTGTTTTGACTGTTGAGATTCAACGAGTACTTTCTCATTATAAATATACTCAGATTTTCCAGGAGCAAAATAATAGATATGACCGGCTTCACGGAAGCGAACTCCTACTACTTCTACCATTTTATTCCTCCTAATCTAGTTCAAGTGAACGTCGCTTCAATCGGTTAAGGAACTTGCTGAAACAACTAAGTTCCTACTATATTATGAAACTGAATGCCACTTGGCACTTTTTTCCTTTATGATTTAGGGTGAATCATTTGGATAACTAATTGTTCACAAACATTTTGCCAACTAACATTGGCAGTCCATTTTTGGCGTGCTTTCAAAATTAGCGCCAACCGTTCCGCCTGCTCTTCCGTTACTTTTTTGGCTTGCTGTGTCGCAACACTTTCTTCCAATAATTGACGGTAATAAACCATGAGCAAGTCAAAGCTAAGCGCTTGTTGTTCTTTTTCCTTAAATACTTTGACCATTTTCTTCTGAACGTAGATAAATGCCTGTAAATCATTACTTTTTAGATAATTAAACCATTGCAAAATGATTTCCCTAGCTTCATTAAACCATTCATCTTGAGAGATTTCAACTGCTTTCTCAAAACTATTTGTCAGCTCAGCTAAAAGGGTTGCAGTCTTTTCACCAATCCCCTGTTTGATTAAGCGATCAATTAATGTTTTTTTGACTAATGGTTGAAAATGTAAGGTTTGGCATCGTGATTGAATCGTTGGTAAAATTCGAGAGAGCGAAGTGGTTTCTAAAATAGCTAAAATTTGTCCTTCTGGTTCTTCTAAAAATTTTAAGAGACTATTAGCTGCGCCGGTACTCATTTTATCTGCTTCTTGAATTAAGAAAACTTTTTTAGCAGTCTCGACCCCACTTTTAGAAAACTCCGCTTTTAATTCACGGATTTGGTTCACTTTGATGGTTTGCCCATCTGGCGCAATTCTTAAAACATCTGGATGTTCATTTTCATTAATCCGCACACAATTATGGCATTCGTTACAAGGCTGTTGATTTACTAAATTCGTACAAAAGACATGTTTCGCCATCCATAAGCCAAATTCTTGTTTTCCAGTTCCTGTATCTCCTTCAAAAAGATAAGCATGGGCAAGACGACCATGCTCAAAACTTTTTTGGAGTTGCTTGTACAGCAAAGGTTGCATTTGCTGTAGCTGTTGTGCTTCATTCATCTTAATATTGATGGAATCCTTCAACTGGTAAGACGAAGCAAGTAGCGCCGCCTACTTCAACTTCCACAGGATAAGGAATTTGGCCATCCATTGTGATATCTAAAGTCACAGGTGTTGAAACATATTGTTTTCTTGATTGACATGTTTCTTTAATTAAAGCTAATGTTTCGTCGACACGTTCATCATCAATCCCAATAATAAATGTGCTGTTTCCCGCTTTTAAGAATCCACCTGTTGAGGATAATTTTGTAGCACGAATATTGGCATCAATAAATTCGTTGGCTAATCGGTTACTATCTTTGTCTTGTACAATGGCTAAAATAATCTTCATGGTCTACACCTTCCTATAATTAAAAGTTTTCTGGATAACGTTCAATAATCGCCTGATACGTTGCTTCTACGACAAGTTCTAAACTCATCCGTGCATCAATCTTTTTGATACGTTGTGGATTTTCTTCTGCTAATTTCAAATATTCATGACGAACACGTTGATGAAATTCTAATCCTTCTGAATCTAAGCGATCAATTTGCTGTGTTCGATTTTCTTGAATCCGCCGTAAGCCAGTATCTGAGTCAACGTCTAAATAAATTGTAAAATCTGGTGAGACACCTTCTGTCGCAAACGCATTAATTGAAGCAATGGGTGCAATCCCAATTCTACGCCCAGCGCCTTGGTAGGCTAATGAGCTGTCAACAAAACGATCACATAGGACTAAATGACCCGCTTCCAAAGCTGGCAAGATTTTTTCCACTAAATGTTGACGACGAGCAGCTGCGTAAAGTAAAGCTTCTGTTCGCTCATCCATTCTGTCATTTCTTGGATCTAAAATAACTGTTCGAATCTTTTCGGCAATCGGTATGCCGCCTGGTTCTCTTGTAGTGACAATTTTTCGTTTTGACTCTTTAGCTAATCTTTCAGAAACTTCCTTCAAAACACTGGTTTTGCCAGCGCCATCTGGACCTTCAAATGTGATAAAAATACCCTGCACGTGCGAAAACTCCAATCAATTTTTACTTGTATCTATTATACTTCATCTTGCTCTATCAGTCTAATTGAAATCCTTACGTCCTATTTAAAGTGATGCATCCGCTGAAAAAAAGAAACTGAAAAAGAAGTACGGAAAAGCTTGAACTGCGACATTTTCTCACAGAAACGACCTACTTCGATTTCAACTTCTTTTTCCAACGATGTTTCTTTTAAATTTCTCGACGCCCTTCGACTGCTTTTAGCAAGGTTATTTCGTCTGCATATTCAATATCGCTGCCGACAGACAAGCCGTGTGCCAAACGAGTAACGGTGATTCCAGCTGGTTTAATGAGCCGTGATAAATACATCGCCGTCGCTTCTCCTTCAGTGGTAGCGTTGGTTGCTATAATGACCTCTTTCACTTCATCATCGTGCAATCGTTTGATCAAAGAGGCAATATTAATATCTTCTGGTCCTGTTCCTTCCATCGGTGAAAGCACCCCGTGGAGTACGTGATACAAGCCTTGATATTCACGCATTTTTTCCATTGCCATAACGTCTTTTGGTTCTTCCACTACTAAAATAATACTACGGTCACGATTTTTATCTTGGCAAATTTCACAAGGATCTTCTTCAGTAATATTTCCGCAAATACTACAGAAATGGAGATCTCTCTTGACACTAATTAGCGCTTTTGCAAAAGCATTAGCATCTTCTTCTTTCATATCAATTGTATAAAAAGCAAGCCGTGTCGCTGTTTTTTGACCAATTCCTGGTAATTTCATATAACTTTCAATCAATTTTGCAATCGGTTCTGGATAATTCATGAGGCTTCTACAGTCCTTTCTTAGCAAGGCGTTTCTGTTATTACTAAACGAGTTATAACAGATTTTGCGTCACTGAATATCTTATCACGCCCTGTCAAAAAAGCAACTGACAATTACTGCTTTCTAATACAAAAACAAGTCGTTAGTTACGAGCACTAAACGACTTGTTTTTGTATTAACCAATCCAGGTTTCGTGTGTATAGGCCATTTCCCAAAAAGCGTATTCCATCTCACTGCTGATAACAAAAGCGGTAATCATAGCTGCTTGTTCTTGTGGTGAACTTTCTTCATATAATTGGTCTAACAGTTGGCGTTCCTCTTGGACGTGTTGGTACGCTTCCTCCCCAGCATAGGTTTCAATCCAACGTTGGTACAGTGGCTCTGGTGAGTGTTGTTTGACTAACTGTGCACCAATTTCTTGATAGAGCCAAGAACAAGGCAACATACTTGCTGCGGCCGTCTTAGGTGTTCCTTCAATAAGTTGGCGATACATATGAGAAACATAGTGATAAGCGGTTGGTGCAATCGGTGTCGCTGCAACTTCTTCTTCCGTAATTGCTAGTTCTTCAAAAAAAGTTTCACGAATAGCTAATTCGCCCAACGCAAGATTTTCCGCATTTGTTAAGAGTAATTTTTTCAATCGAGGTTGTTGCGTTTGTGCCGCAATCAAGCGATAAAGCTGACTAAAATGTTTTAAATAGTAATGATCTTGAATTAAATAGTAGCGAAAAATCATTGGACTCAAGGTTCCTTCATGTAACTCTGTGATAAAAGGATGCTGAAAACTTCCTTGCCAAGAAGCTTGCGCTTGTTCTTTGGCTTGTTCTGTAAATGTCATAGGTTTCTCCTTTACGTTAGAAAAATAAACAAATTTGTAAAAATGATGATCAAAATAGCAAGCCCCAGACTGACTTTTGCTGACACAAAATGCTCTTTTCGACTTCTAGTAGCTCCTTCTTCATAGCCATGGGCAGACATTGCTTCAGTATATTTATCTCGCCAAGAAACAGCAACGAGCAGTGTTTTAACATAAAGCATCGGCGACCAAAAATGAAACGTTTTGCCACGGAGTAGGCTCGCTTCTTTTAAATCATTAATTTCTCTTTTCACTTCAGGTAAGGCGTGAACCACCACTAAAATTCCATAAACAAAGTTCGGTGCTAGCCCCTTTTGTTCCAATAACAACAATAATTCTTCAAAATCAACGCCTACAGCAAAAGCTAGTCCTAAACCGGCAAAGGCATACGTTCGACTAAACAAAAGCCAGGCTTGTTGACTACTCGTACCATGCAAATAAATAGACCAAAACGTCCCGATTGCTGGTAAAAGTGGCAAGAAAAATAACCAAAGCAGTAAGCGGGATTTTCGCTGGCCTATTAAAAAAATGACACAACCCATAAAAACCGCCAAATTTGCCAAAATTGACTGAGAAAAAGATAATTCAAAGGTCAAAATAAGAATCAAAGAAGCATAAATTGCTGCATTTGTTTGCTTTATTTGCATGTGGTTCCCTCCTGCCAGATAATCAGTTGTTGATGCAGCAATTCTATTCGGTAATTGCTCACGCCAGAGAGAGGTTCTAGCCGATGCGTGACGATTAGAAAATCTTGTTGCGCACTTTTTTCTTTGATCCATTCAACAAAATAATTGCATGCTCGCTCATCTAATCCAGCAAAAGGTTCATCTAAAAGTAAACAGTCCAAATCTAAGCTCAGCAAACTAATTAATTGCACCATCTTTTTTTGCCCTTCACTTAGTTGAAAAACACTGTGCTCTAGTTTTTCTTTTAAACCTAAAAAAGTTAAGGCTTCCTCTTGTTTTCTTCTTTTTTCTGCTGTCATGTTCTGACCAAACAAAAGCTCTTCTCGTAAAGTCAACGTGACAAACTGACGATTGGCTTGTTGCACCGCTAATGTCATGTGTTGATACAATTTTTTTGAAGCCCGCAAGCGGCGGCCCGCCAAGAACATTTTTCCTTGATATTTTTGTCTCTGAACGATGGCTTTTAATAAGGTGGATTTCCCCGCCCCATTTGGACCCGTCAACGTGGTAATTCCTTTAAAAAAAAGCGCTTCTTTTTCTTCAAGTAGCACTCGTTTTCCCTGAGACAAACGAAAATTTTTTAATTGGAGCATTGGTTGTTTTACCACAGAAGTTGTAAGCTGAAATGTCTGCGGTTTTGTTTTGATAAACGTCAACGGTTGCTTTTCAAACTGGCCGTTTTTCAACGTGACGACTTGGTCCACAACATCAGCGTAATCGCTGAAATCGTGGTCGCACACCAAAATCGTTTTGCCTGCTTGATGGAGTCTTGCTAAAATTTGAATAAATTGTTTTCGAGAGGTTGGATCAATACTTGCAAAAGGTTCATCTAATAAAAGAATATCTGGGTTCATTGCTAGCAGAACTGTCAACGCCGCTTTTTGTTTTTCACCACCAGATAACGTCGCTAATTCTCGTGTGAATAAGGTTTGAGTCTGAACAAGTTGAAGCGCTGTTTGGATTTTTCGGTTCATTTCTTCAGGCGAGATTCCTAAATTTTCTAAAGCAAAAATCAGTTCTCGTTCCAAGGTTTTCATTGTAAATTGTTGACTGGGGTTTTGAAACAGCATGCCAATTTTTTGCGCCTTTTCACGAGTTGATAATTGTCGGCGCTCCATTCCTTCAATCAAAATTTCTCCTTGGTAATCAAGCGGAGCAAATCCGGCAATCAATCGTAAGAGCGTTGATTTTCCACTACCACTATCGCCAATTAATAAGGAAAACGTTCCTTGAGGAATTGCTAAATTTGTCTTTTCAAACAAGGGTTGTTCTCGTGAAAAGGACACAGCTTTTAATTGGATACTATTCATTTTGCCTTCACAGCTAACCCTTGCGCAGACTGATACATTCGTAAAATAACTTTCGTTAAGAAAATACCAAAGAAACAAATAGAAACGAACCGAACGCTAATTAAAGCAATGTTCATCCCCAGTCCGTAATTGCCATAACCAAACTTAAAGTATTCATACACATAACTAAAAATAGTCGTCCCAATCGCACTATAAAATAACGTTAGTGTATCGTACCGTTTGTAGCGTGTCACCAAAAAGCCACTTTCACTACCTAGACCTTGAATCACACCAGAAATTAATACACTAGGACCGAAATACGAACCATAAAGCATTTCTGCCAAAGCGGCTAAAACTTCCGCCAAAACAGCACTTCCCGCTCGTGGAATCAGCATCGCTGCAATTGGTGCCACCATGGTCCACATTCCAAATAAAAGCTCATTGGCAAATGGACTCAGTCCTAATGGTAACAGCGCAGCATTCAATAACGCATAGAGGAATCCTGCCCCCATAAAAACACCGCCAAACAAAAAGGCTAAAAAAGCGAGTAAGACGACTTGTTGCAATGACCATTTTTTCAATAAAAAAACTCCTTTCTCTTAACAAAAAGCAAAAGGAGTGACTTAAATAAACCCTGATAAAAGAAAACACACTCATCCTAGGACAGAATGAGTGCGTGAAAAATCAAAGTAAATCGGCATTTCCCTGCGACAGTACTAACTGCATCAGGTTCAATGGGTATCATCTCAGCCATAACAGCACCCCAAATGTTTTTTATTAAAATGTACTTTTACTATAGCATAGAATAATTATAAAAACTAGTCTTGGCACTTTTTTCTTTCATCAAAAGCTGAAGAAATCAAACAATTTTGTAAGATAACTGTTAGGCAAATAAATGGTTGGTTTTTCTGGACTTTGTTATATTGTTCTTTATGAAAGAGAGGCGTTTATACTATGGGTAAAACATTAACTGGCTTTCATTTGAAAGTCATTGGGGTTATTTCAATGGTCTTTGACCATCTATTGCAATTTTTTAGTTTTTTAGGCGTGCCTGGTTGGTTCGGATGGATTGGACGAATTGCTGCACCTATTTTCTTATTTGAAAGTTCTGAAGGCTTCATTCACACAAGCAATCGGCGAAAATACATGTTCCGGTTATTGTTAGGCTTCTGGATTATGGGGATTCTGAACGGCATTTTAAATGCGTATTTTTCAACAGGTGGCTTAATTATCAATAATATTTTTGGGACGTTATTTTTAGGTACGGTCTACATGCAGTCTATGGACTATTTTAAACAAAAACAAATTGGTAAAGGGCTTCTTTGGTTTATTGTGCCTTTATTAATCAGTGCTCTACCTCTCGTTGTTTTTAGTTCTCCAGACATATTAAGCAACCCTGCTATCTTAATTGGTTTCCAACTTTTCAATCTGATTGTGCCATCACTAATGATGACAGAAGGTGGGTTTTTATTTGTTCTCTTGGCCGTGGCTTTTTATTTATTCCATGGCAAAAAATGGTTACAAATTTCAGCGATTGGCGTTGTTGCGTTGATTTCAGCAGCCAGCTATAATTTCCAAGAACTATTCGGGGTGAACCACCAATGGATGATGATTTTAGCAGCGATTCCAATTGTTCTTTATAATGGTGAAAAAGGCCGTGGCATGCGGAATTTCTTTTATATTTTCTATCCAGCTCACATTGCTATTTTTGCAATTATTAGTTTCTTCATGCAACGTTAATTATTTTCTGCTTGACGATTGCCTAAAAACTGTTTACAATGCAACATGTAAACAAATCGTACAGATAACACGCAAGTTGCGTGTCGAGAGAGAGGCGGTTTCTATTCTTATAGAAACTGCTTCTATTTTTTTACGAAAAAATGAAAACTATAGAGGTGATTAAATGGAACAAAAAAACGTACGATTATTCCCTGCCGTTTTAGCGACAGGAATTATGTCTTTTGCTGGCGTATTAATTGAAACAGCAATGAATGTAACCTTTCCGACATTAACAAAGGAATTTGGTGTTTCCACCGGTACCGTGCAGTGGGTGACAACGATTTATTTATTAGTTATTTCTATCATGGTGCCCTTATCCAATTATTTATTAAAAACCTATTCGTTAAGACGCTTATTTATTGTTGCGAATCTTTTCTTTTTGATTGGTTTAGCGATTGATGTCTATTCGCCATCTTTCAGTATCTTGTTATTAGGCCGACTCTTCCAAGGGGCTAGCACTGGGATTGCTTTGCCACTGATGTTTCATATTATTTTGAACTTTACTCCGCTAGAAAAACGAGGAACGATGATGGGGGTAGGCACATTGACCACTTCAATTGCTCCAGCCATTGGTCCAACGTATGGTGGAATCTTAACATCTTCCCTGTCTTGGCACGCCATCTTTTTATTCTTAATTCCTGTTTTACTACTTTCTTTGTTTATGGGATTATCTGCTATTCCAGAAATACCTGTTAAAAAAACCACCACTCTTGATTTGGTTAGTTTAATTGGTATTGCCCTGTTATTTAGTGGTTTGTTGATGTTTTTAAGTAAAATTGGCACATTGTTTGGCTGGCTTTCACTTCTGGCAGCCGTTATTGGCTTTGTTATTTTTTATAAACGAGCAACGACGGCTGAACAGCCACTAGTTCGTTTGACAATTTTAAAAAATCCCGCCTTCGTTTTATTTTTATGTGGCTTTTTAGTTTGTCAATTCTTATTGTTAGGTATTTCCTTTGTCTTACCAAACTTTGTTCAAATCGTCCTTGGAAAAAATGCGTTTGTAGCTGGGCTAGTCATGCTGCCAGGTGCTACAGTTGGGGCCATTTTGGCACCACTTTCTGGACGAGTGTTGGATCAATACGGCGCTAAAAAACCTATATTATTTGGCTTAAGTTTGGCGACAATCGGTTGGCTAGCTTTAACAATTTTACTAGAGATGCCTGTTTTATTAGGATTCGTCGCTGGACATGTTACCTATATGATTGGTCTAGGTTTTGCATACAGTAATATGATGACGACTGGTATGAGCTTGTTAGAGGAGAAAGATTTTGGCGACGGCAATACGTTATTTAATACACTTCAACAATTTTCTGGCGCTATTGCGACGGCCATTGTAGCGACGATTATTAATATCGCTCAAGACCACGCAGATAATTTTGCTCAGGGGACAACGATGGGCTCCCTCATTTCTCTGATTTTCTTGTTAACCTTATTAGTAATTGTTTTAATTGCTTGCTGGAATTATTTCCGCAAAAAAGCTTAAAAAAAGCAGCTGGTCAGTTCCATAGTGACCAGCTGCTTTTTTTAGTTTTCTAAAGATAGTTGTTTTTTTGTTCTTCTTGCTTCCGAATATAAAGTACGAACAAGACAGCAATTAGCACGATAAAACCACCAAAAATCGGTGTATATGTTACTGATAAATGATCTGTGACCACCCCACCTGTCATTGAGCCGACGGTAATCCCAATATTAAAGGCTGCAATATTAAAAGCTGAGGCCAAAGTGATATCTTCTGGAACATACTTTTCCGCTAATTCTACAACATATAGTTGTAAACCAGGTACATTCATAAAGGCAAATAGGCCCAACATCAAACTTGCTAATAAGCCTAGAAGACTGTTATCCATTAAAACAGTAATGAATAAAAAGACTAAGGACAGAATTAATAAGCTAAACATTTTTACTAACGAATCTAAAGGTTTTTTATTTGCCCAGTGACCACCTACTGTATTGCCAATTGCGACCATTACGCCATAAACAACTAAAATAATCACTACCGCGTTGGCTGAAAAGCCTAAATTTTCCAATAACGGTGACAAGTACGTATATGCAGCAAACGTTCCACCATAACCAAAAGCAGTAATTAGAAAAGAGAAAACGAGGGGTTTGTTCGTAAAAATCCGCGTGATTCCTTTTATGTCAACCTTCCCTGGTATCGGTAAATTTTTGGGAACTAAAAAATAACTAGCAATCAGTCCCACCAAGCCAATACTGGCTATAAAAAGAAAGGACATATGCCAAGCTGTTTGTTGCCCAATAAACGTCCCTAAAGGTACGCCAGTCACTGTTGCAACCGTTAAGCCCGTAAACATAATAGCAATGGCGCTGGCACGACGTGATGGCGGCACAACATCTGCGGCGATGACAGTCGAAACAGACATGAAAATGCCATGCGCCAATGCAGAAAGTATCCGCCCTACCAATAAAATAATAAACGTTGGCGCAAACGCAGCAATTAAATTCCCACTAATGAAAAGAAGCATAATCCCCAGCATTAATGAGCGACGATTCCATTTTCCTGTCAAAATTGTTAATAACGGCGCCCCAATCGTTACACCTAAAGCGTACAAAGAAACAGTCAAACCTGCTTGGGAAAGACTAATATGAAAACTTTTAACAATCATTGGTAATAAACCCACACTAATAAATTCTGTTGAACCGATTGCGAAAGCATTGATAGCTAATGCAAAGAGCGTTAAATTTGGTGAAATTTTCTTTTCCATTCTCTTCCTCCTAAAAAACATTTGAATTTCAACAAAAATTACTATATACTAAGATTGAAATTTTGATAAGTACCTACTTTTTTGTATCATAGGTACCTTTTAGTAACTTTTGGTTATTATCAACCTATTAAGGAGGAATGTTTTTTGGAAACTCGTACATATGCGATTGGTGTCGAAGCAACGATGGATGTTATTGGCGGTAAATGGAAACCAATTATTCTGTGTAATTTACGGCACGGCGCCATGCGCCCCAGCGATTTAAAACGCGGTATTACTGGCATTAGTCAAAAAATGCTGACACAACAATTACGGGAACTCGAAGAAGACAACATTATCGAGCGAAAAGTTTACAACCAAGTTCCACCAAAAGTCGAATATTATTTAAGCGATTATGGTCAAAGCCTCTCTGCTGTCTTAGATAACTTATGTAATTGGGGAGAATCCCACGTGGCTCATTTGCAAGAACAAGGCCAAGAAATTTATTTAAAATGTGAAGATTAGTGAACAAAACGTTTATAAACTATATTAAGAGGGAACTTTAAGCTATTTAAAGCCTGGGGAAAAATCATTTTAGATTTTTCCCCAGGCTCTTCTTATGCTTTAATAACTTGAATATCTTGCGTTAATTGGGCCCAATGATTAGTAGGTCCGTGGCCATGTCCAACAGAAATTGCTTGGCTAATGGCCCCTTGTATAAACTGTTTGCCAATCACAATCGCCGCTTCTAACGGCGTGCCTTTTGCTAATTCGGCTGCGATACACGCTGAAAAAGTATCTCCTGTTCCATGAGTATTTTTCGTTACAATTCGTGGTGCACTTAGCCAAAAGCTCGAACCGTCTTCCATTAACACATAATCAGCCGCTTGTTGATTTGTGCTATGTCCGCCTTTCATAATAATATTTTTTGTGCCCAATTGCTGTAATTTTTTTGCTGCGGTTTGCATTTCTTGCTCTGTCTTGATGGTCGTCTCTAGTAAAACTTCCGCTTCTGGTAAATTAGGTGTCACGACCGTTGCTAATGGCAACAGTTGCTCTTTAATCGTTTGAACTGCCTCGGCTTTTAACAAATGGTGTCCACCTTTAGCCACCATTACAGGATCGACAATCAACGGACCAAAATCAACTTTCTGCAAATTGCGAACAACAGCTTCGACACGCTCACTATCTGCTAACATCCCCGTTTTCGCTGCCCCAATTTTAAAATCAGCCGCCAGTGATTGAAATTGTGCATCAATAAATGAACTAGGAATCGGTAAGCTATCTTGCACGCCATACGTATTTTGTGCCGTCAATGCAATGACAATATTTAAGCCAAATGCCTGCCGTGCTTGAAATGTTTTTAAATCTGCTTGCATGCCAGCTCCCCCACCAGAATCAGAACCAGCAATCGTGACTACTTGTGGGGTCAAATTACATTCGGTCATTTTCTCGCCTCCAACATTCGCTCCGTTACACGCATCAACCCTTGAACTTTCTCGGCTATCTGTTCAGCCAGCATAATTTCACTGACCAGTGAAACACCAGCCACTCCCGTTCCCATAAGTTGTTCTATATTTTCTTCTTTGATCCCACCAATCGCCACAACAGGAATCGTGACTGCTGCAGCAATTTCAGAAAGTGTCTGCAAAGAAGTTAACGGACTGTCCTTAGTCGTTGTGGGGAAAATTGCGCCCACGCCTAAATAATCGGCGCCCTCGTTTTCCGCTTCAACTCCTCGTGCCACCGTTTTGGCTGAAACACCTACGATTTTTGTGGACCCAACCAGTTTTCGCACAAGAGCAACCGGTAATTCATCATCCCCTATATGCACACCTGCCGCATCCACTGCCAAGCAAATATCGACACGATCATTAATAATCAACGGAATCTGATACGCATCTGTTACCGCTTTAACTTTCACTGCTAATTCGTAAAAGCGCCGTGTTGACACTTCCTTTTCGCGCAGTTGGACCAATGTCACTCCACTGCGACAAGCAGTTTCAATTCGGTTTAAAAATTCAGTATCACTAAAATCATACCGGCCTGTCACCAAATAAACTTTCAATTGCTCTCTCATAGCACTCGTCCTTTCACCGCCTCAAACCAATCCTTCTCCTTCATTAAAAGAGATAACTGATTTAACGTATTTTGGCGAAAATCGGCCAGCCCTTGGCTCTTAGTCTTGGCTTTTTCTCCGCAAAGATTAAAATAGCTCACTGCGGCTACTGCCGCAGTCATTGGCGCGTTGCCTTCACCTAATAAAGCGGCAACTAATGCGCCGACTAAATCGCCCGTGCCAGTGAAACAATCCAACTCAGGAACGCCATTTTGTAAGACAATCACTTGCTCTTGGCTAACCAAGACATCTTGAATCCCTGTTGCTAAAAATACCGTCTGGGGAAACTTTTGCGTTTGTTGACGTAAAGCTTGAATCAGTTCCTCAATTGCTTCTTCACTTTGATCCAAAGGGCTGCCGTCTACTCCTCGACCATGACTCACCAACTGGCAAAAAGTCCGCATTTCTGAAAGATTCCCTTTCACAACGGTTGGCTGATTGTGCACCAGCTTTTCCCCGACTTCACTCCGAATATCACTGGCGCCATAACCGACTAAATCGACCACGGTCGGTTTAGTCACTTGCCGAGCATAATCACTAGCTGCTAACAAGCTTTGCTCTCGTTCTTGTGATAAATGGCCTAAATTCAAAACCAAGGCACTGGTTTGCTGAAACAACTGCGGAAATTCCCGGGGATCATCTGCCATAATGGGCTTAGCATCAATATAAAGTAATGCATTCGCCATAGACTCACACGTAATTTCATTCGTAATGCACTGAATTAATGGTGCCGTTGTCAGTGGAAAAATCGTTTCAAACTTAACGCTTGTTTTCATAAAAGTACCCTCCTAAAAATAATTCCTGTGTTTGTTTAAATACCCGAGTTTCTTTCAGTTTTACTAAGACAAGCCAAGCAATCACTGAACCAATCAGTGTGGCACCAATAAATCGTGGTGTATAAATGAACCAATAAAAATTCTGCTTACTGCCAGTAAACCAAACCATTACAGGATAGGACAATAACGAGCCAATGATGCCTGTCCCAAAAATTTCTCCTAGCATCGACCAGCCTAATTTTTGTCCCCATTGATAAAATAAACCAGCAAAAAACGCGCCAAAGACGGCACCTGTTAACGCTAATGGCGGAATACCTAAGAATGTCATACGGATTAAGCCGCAGACAAGTGCCATGAGCGTTCCGTAAAGAGGACCTAATAAAACTCCGGCAATAATGTTCATGACACTGGACATAGGGGCCATTCCCTCAATTCGCATTAACGGCGATAATACGACGTCCATCGCAATCATTAAAGCTAGTAACGTAACTCTGTGGATTCGATTTTTTTCCACGTAAAAAAACTCCTTTCTGCGAGAAGCAAAAGGAGGCGCGACTGAAAAAGACAGAAAAACCCAACCACAAATAAACGTAGTTGGGTGCAATAATCGGTCAAAATTTCAAGACATTTCCCTGCGCCAGTCCTAACTGTTTCAGGTTCCATGGGTATAATCTCAGCTAATAGCACCCCAAATGTTTCTCTTCAATTGGCTTTAGTATAGCATAGTTTTTTGGAAGCGACTACTAAAATTGCCAAAGAGTTTTCCCACAAAAACAGAAAAAACGTCATGCCCAAAAAGTTCGATTTTTTAGGCATGACGTTTTTCATACTTTCGTTTGTCTTATTTTTTAGAATCCTGGCATTCCTTTGGTGTATTTACCTAAAGTTGCTTCAGTTTCTTTTTCAATTTTTACTAACGCATCGTTGACAGCCATAATGACTAAATCTTGTAACATATCAACGTCTTCAGGATCAACCACGTCTTCTTTAATGGTCAAATCTTTCATTGTGCGATCACCAGTAAAGGTCGCTGTCACAAGTTGATTGGTGGCTTCACCGATAAATTCTTTTTCATTTAGCGCTTCTTGCGCTTTGGCCATTTCTTTTTGCATTTTTTGTACTTGTTTCATCATGCCTTGCATGTTGCCCATTCCTCGCATCATAATTCCTCTACTCCTTCGTATTAATCATCTAGTACTTCGACAAGCTCTTCACCAAACATAGCGATTGCTTCATCTACTACTGGATTTTCTTGTGAATGTTCATTTGTTACAGGCGGTTCGTCCGCTAGACGAGCCATTTCATTTTCAGGTTCAGAATGATTCAAACTGCCCTGATTTTGGTTAATAAAACTTTGTCTTAGTTTTGGCCAGCTTTCTCTAGTAATGCAGACCATCTCTGGTGTATAGTCCATCAAACGGCTTAAATTATTATTGAAAGCTAACTGCATCTCTTCATCGTCTGTTGCACGAGCACAAACAATCTCATAGTCAAATGCCACCACGATGCCCTTAGGACTCGCTGCGACAGGTTCACTAGCTTTGAGCATCGCTCGTTGAGTCACAGATAATGTTTGCAGTAAGTCTTCCCAGACATTTTTCACATTCATTAAATGTGTTCTAGTCGCTTCGTTTAAGACTTGATATACCCGTTCTGTGGGTACACGGAACGAACTTTTTGGCGCTTGTGGTCGTGCTTGTTGACGTGGCGCATCTGCTTCTTTGGCAGCTACACCGTGTTTCTTTAATTCAGCCAGTTCTTTCTTCAGTTGCCCGATTTGATTTTGTAAATCTGCTAATTCTGGATTTCCCTCTGCACTACCATCTTGATTAGCTGTTTCTGGCGTGTTGTGTTTATTGGGTTGCACCGTTTTAGCCAATTTGACAGTGGCTACTTCCAGATAGATATTCGCATTGTTGGTAAAGCGGATCTCATTTTGTGTGTCACTTAAAATTTGGATTAGTTGGTAGATTTTTTCAGCAGGTGTTTGTGTAGCTAGTTCCTTAAATGCTTCTGTCAAAGTTCCTGCTTTTTCTGCTAATAACTTCGGTGCTTGCTGATACATCAGCAAATCTCGACAATATAATAACAAATCTTCTAAGAAACGGCGCGCTTCTTTGCCTTCGCCTAAAATACTTTCCAAGCCTTCTAATGCTCGTTCAACATCACCGGCGACACAACACTGAATATAATGATCCATCATTTCATAGGTTAGGCTGCCTGTCACTTGCATTGCATCTTCCAGTGTTACTTTTTCATCACTAAAGGAAATCGTTTGATCCAAGATACTCAAGGCATCTCGCATCCCGCCTTCCGCAGCACGCCCAATCACATAAAGGGCTTGTTCCTCATAATCGAGAGCCATTTCCTGCATGATATGGGCCATATGATCGACGATATCTTGCGTACTAATTCGCTTAAAATCAAAGCGTTGCGTCCGTGAGATAATCGTTAACGGAATCTTGTGTGGTTCAGTCGTTGCTAAGATAAAAATAACATTTTGTGGCGGTTCTTCCAAGGTTTTTAAGAGTGCATTGAACGCGCCTGTTGATAGCATATGAACTTCATCAATAATATAAACTTTGTACTCGGCTTGTGTCGGTGCATACTTTGCTTTATCACGAATATCACGGATTTCTTCCACGCCATTATTACTCGCCGCATCAATTTCAATGACATCATTTAAACGACCTTCCGTAATGGCTACACAGGTTTCACAAACATTACAAGGTTCACCATCTTGACTATGTTTACAGTTAATCGCTTTAGCGAAAATTTTTGCGGCACTGGTTTTACCTGTACCACGAGGGCCAGTAAATAAATAGGCATGAGATGTTTTCTTTTGCACTATCGCATTTTTCAGTGTCTGAGTAATTGCTTTTTGTCCTACTACGTCATCGAAACGTTGTGAACGCCAGACCCGATAAAGTGCTTGATAAGCCATTTTTTACCCTCCCTTATTTTTCATTCTTATCTATTATACGTGATTTTTAGTCATTCGGCATCTTTTTTCTTTTAATGAGTCACTGGCGCAACCATTGCTAAAAAAGCCGCTTTTCCTTCACTTGTTTCTGCAAACGCACTGGCTTCTTTTAATCGCTGTTGATACGCTGAAGCGACAGTTTCAAGTGCCTGCGTTTTCTGGTTGTTCCAAGTCGTTAAACCTTGGACTTCTGCTAACGTTAACGAAGGCTTTGCTTGAGGTCGACTAAAAATTAAGTCCATGACATATAAAAGTTCTTTTCGTCGGGCAACGATTTGTATCTCATCCGTTGGCAGTTTTAGCATTTGCCACTGCTCAAAAATATCATTTGCGGCTTGGGCAACTTCTGACGCATTCGGTCCCTCTAAGCGAAATGTCGCAACTGGCCAATTCACCATTCCTGCGTTGATTAAAGGATAGTTAGCTAACTCAACATATTCTGAAATGCTCGCTTCGGCTAATGGAAATTGTTGCAAACCCGTTTGATAATAGACATGCTCATTTTGTTCAAAGTCAGCATCAATCCCAGCAAAATAATGAGGAAAGACCTCAACAATTTTCAACAATTGCTGAAAAGTCTTAACTGAACGTTTCGCTGCCTGATGTTTTTCAAACGCAATCACACCTTGTTGCTGATATTGTGCCTGTTTTACAAAGGAAAACCCCCAGCTTTCGCCATCTAAGTTCATTCGAATCACTCGATGGTTCGTAGTCGCAGGAAATTGCTGACTTCCCTGGTAGCCTTCTGTTGCCATGCACCATTCACAGCGGGGATAGCTTTGTGCAGAGAGCGTTGCTTTTGGCGCCTCACTGTGGACCTTATTTGCTAAAAAATCACCATAGACTGTTGAAAAAACAACAGGTTTTTCCTGTTCAATGACCGTACCGTTTTTTTGACAAAGTTGGTAAAAATACTCGGTAGCCTCTTGTGGCTCTTTGGCATAATGTTGTGCAAAAAAAGCATTAACCACAGAAGGTGGCGGTGTCAACAAATCCATCAATTGCACCATGAACTGTTCTTTTTGTTGCTCTGTTTTTACAAGTTGGTTGGCACTCGCAATTTGACACAATTGTTCCGCCAAATCAGCGGCGGGTGTTGCCACAGGCCGTATGTCTACTTCGCCTAATTCTTGTTCACCAATCATTGATAATAAACGGTTCTGAAGATATAAGCGATCCAACTCCATCCAACCACCTGCTTGAATAGCAAGTGTGGTAAAATCGGCAATCATTTGACTCGTGGTCATCGATTCATTCCTCCTATTACTTTTCTTGATATCCATGTGGATGAGCTTGGTGCCATTGCCAAGCGGTGGCGATAATGTCCTTGACCTCAGTTACTTCTGGTTGCCAGCCTAAAACTCGTTTGGCTTTTTCACTAGAAGCAATTAACGTACTAGGATCCCCTGCTCGGCGTGGCGCGATTGTCGCAGGGATTTCTTGACCTGTCACTTCGCGAGCAGCATCTAACATTTCTTTAACAGAATAGCCGTTGTTGCTACCCAGGTTAAAGACGTCACTTTCGCCGCCATTTTTCAAGTATTCTAAAGCCAAAATATGTGCTGCAATCAAGTCTTCAATATAAACATAATCTCGAATGCACGTGCCATCTGGTGTATCATAATCATCCCCAAAAATACTTAGCTCTGCTCGTTGGCCTAATGCCACTTGTAAAATAATTGGCACAATATGCGTTTCTGGCGTGTGATCCTCACCAATTGAGGCATCTTTTTTTGCTCCTGCAACATTAAAATAACGCAAAGCAACATATTTCATTCCATAAGCGTTGTCGCACCATTTCATGATTTTTTCCATCATTAATTTACTTTCCCCATACGGGTTTTTAGGATTCGTTGGGGTTTCTTCTGTAATAGGCATTGCTTTTGGTTCGCCATAAGTGGCCGCTGTGGAAGAAAAAACAATATGTTTCACTCCGAATTCTTGCATGACTTCCAAGGCAATTTGAGTGCCGTGAACATTGTTATTGAAATACATTAACGGTTTCTCCACGGATTCTCCTACTAAAGAATTGGCCGCAAAGTGCAACACCCCTTCAATTGATTCTTTTTCAAAGACACTACGTAAAAAAGCTTTATCACGAATATCGCCTTCATAGAAAGTCGCTTGTTCATGAACTGCTGAACGATGCCCTGTTAATAAATTATCAACAACCACAACGGTATAGCCTTTTGAAATTAATTGATCGACGGCATGTGAGCCGATGTAGCCTGCGCCACCTAATACTAAAATAGACATAAATACGCTCCCTTTTCTCTCTAATTTCTTTTTCTATTGTACCATTAAATAAGGTTTACTTCTGAATTATTTCATTTTGTAAACAGGATTTAATTTGGCCATTTCTCCTTATTCATTTTTCCTATAAAAATACAGAAAAGACTTGGTAAATTTTAACAAATCTCTAAATTAGTCGTAGAGTTTATGAAAAATCATTGTAACTATTGGATTTTTTTGCTTTTTTCCGTCATAATAGAAACAAATACAATTTGAAAGAAGGAATGAACGATGAAAAAATTTGTATCAGGTATGTTAGTCGGTACTGCTATCACAGTTGCTGCTTTAGCCGGTGTGGCTACAACTATTAAAAAAACAGTCATTGATCCAATTGAAGAAAAAGAAGATATGATTGAAGAAAACCGTAAAAAAGCGATGCGTAAACGTATTGCACGTTAAAAAATAGCTGTGACGTTGAGATAAAAAATCTAACGCCAAGAAATCAACAGGAGCGCTTCTGGCTCGGTTGATTCTCTTAAGCATAACAAGTGGTCATCCATCGCTTTGATGGATGACCACTTGTTATGCTTTCTTTTTTACCAAAGGAGCTGACTATTTTTCTTAACTATTAAAAATAGTAGCAGCAATCCGATCCATATCACGCATATTCCAAGGATCCACACCAGGACGAGCTGCAGCGGCTGTTAACCAATGAATCCCTTCTGTTGGAATACCACAACTAAAAAGGCCTGTCGCCACCTGTCCACCTTTTGTGATGACTTGATTCGTGGCAGGCACAATCAAGAGTGCGCCTGTTTTGACTATTTGACCATCAGCTAATGCCAGTTGATGGAGCGTAGCTAGCTTATCGGCTAACAACTGCCTCGTTAAAGGATTCAAACTTTTTTCATTATTAACTTTGGGAATGCGTGCTTCAATTAAAAAGTGACTATTATACCGATTTTCCGGAAATAAATTAGCATAAGTAATAAATTGACCCGCTTTCATTTCGACACGCATTTCTGGCCCCAGAATCGTGACCAATCCCAGTTCAACTAACGCCTGTAGCTCTTCTGTTCTTTCAACAGAAGGTCCCACTGACAAAAAGGTATTCAACGGGGTAAACCAATGCCACAACCACTTTTGACTCTCGTCATTCGTTAATAATCCTTCATCCAAAACAAAGCGAATCTGATCTCTTAAATCTTTTAAACTGTCTAAAGCAGTGGTCAAAGGACCGCTAAGATTGCCTTTCTCTGCTTCTTGAATATCCCATTTTAAATACTCTAGTAAAAACGAACGAAAACTTTCATGAGTGGTTTTCTTTGTTTCAGGATGTTCTAACGCTTGCCAATCAAACCAATCTTGTTTTTCAAAGTGGGCTAAGCTTTCCGACGCTCCCTTGGTTTGAATAAACAGCTGTTGAAAGGCCTCTTTAGAAAGATGCGGATATTTTTCTTCGATTAAGCAAGTGTAATACACATATTCCACTTCTTTTTTTAAATACCAAAAAAACTCTGCACCTGTAACCTGTCCTTTTTTACGACATTCAGCTAAATACGTTTCGGTTAAAAAAACAGGCTGATAGGTTTCCCCGTAACCTTTTTGATTAATCCCTCGAGGATGAGAAGGAAAACCGCGACCAGAACCAGCAATAATAATAGGCTCTCTTCCAGAAGGTTCATAACGTAAGCGGCCATTTTGACGAGAAAAAACACCCCCGCGGCCAATCGTCAAGGCAGATAAATAGTCAAAAAATGCCAAACCTAAGCCTTTTAACACAACGGGTTGTTTTGCGGGTATATTGGCAAGTGCCAATAAAGCATCCGCCGCATTTTTAGGAGAAGAATAAAACAAACGATGCTCCTTGGCGTAGTCCGCAAGCTCTTGTTCAACAGTCGTTAATTCATTTTCTTGGTGACCCAAAGCTAAAATTACTTTGTCTGCCGTAAACTCAATGGATTGGGTGTACACATAATAGTTATCCTCTCCTGCCCGCACAGCAGTTACTGGCTCTTTAAAAAACGTCAGCGATGTTTGTTCGTTACACCGCGTGGCTAAATACGTATAAAACCATTTTTGGTACATGCCATAAAAAGCTCTCGAACAGTGATCATTCGGTCCAAGGCGATGACATTCTTTCAACAACTCAAGATAATTATAGGGTTGTTTCTGTTGAATGTACTGCGCAGCTTCTGTTTGGGTCCATTCATAGAGAGTAGGGCCCTTGACAATTGGTCCTTCGCCACTAAAAGATTCATCTGTAAATAAAGTGACTTGACTAATCACGGTGTTCATTAATAAATAATTAGGTTGCTCTGCTCGCCAAATTTTCCCACCTGGACCGTATGGATCAAACAACGTGAGCTGAACATTTATTTCCGTTTTACGAGCCCATTCAATGACTCGTTCTGCAGCTGATAAGCCTCTGGGTCCAGCACCTACAATTGCAATTTTCATCCAATCACCTACTCTATTTTTCTAATAATTCTTTTAAGACAACCGCTTGATTATGCACTGTATCTTTCGCCCCATAGACCAGCGTGACTACTGGCTGATTTTTTACAATCGTCTGTAACTGCTTAAACGCTGTGGCAGTTGGCTCATGTTTCAATTCTTCTTGGTATTTTTGTTTAAACTCGGGATATTTATTTGCTTCATGATTAAACCATTTCCGTAGCTCTGTACTTGGGGCCACTTCTTTGAGCCATTCATCTAACTTTTCAGATTCCTTGGATTTTCCTCGTGGCCAAACACGGTCAACTAAAACACGGTAGCCATCTTGCTCTGTCGGCGCTTCATATGCTCGCTTGATTTGAATCATCTGCCTTCACCTCTTCTCTTTATTGTAGCTCAAAAAGTGAGGACTGACAAAAAGCAACATCTCTATTAAGCTTTCCTATACAAAAAGAGTTGGTCTCAATGAAGACCAACTCTTTTTGTTATTAACTATTTCTCTTTTTCACTTTCCCAGTCCAGCCATCATAGCCGCCTTTTAAAATATAAATATCAGTATAGCCATTTTTGCGTAATAAATTAGCTGCTCGGATACTTAAAGCTTTCTTCTGATCATAAAGATAAACAGGTTGATCCTTACGAAGAGAACCAATTGTTGTTTTTAACATGCTGTATGGCATGCTGCGCGCCCCTAAAATATGCCCAGCATCAAATGTATCTTTCTCACGAACGTCAATCACTTGTGCTTTACGCATTGTTTCTTTAAATTCTTCTTCCGTCAGCATTTTTGCTGAACGTTTCACCATAATTTTCAAATATAATTCATTGAATACCATCGCTAGTACAATAACTAGCAAAATGCCATTGATTACCCATAAAATACTCATTCTAAAAAGCCCTCTCTATTTCTCTTTTGAAAATTGTAATGCTAGTGAAGCGGCACCAATGACGCCGGCCTCATTACCTAGCTCTGCTAATTTGATTTTTGTACTATTTCGAACTTGCGGGAAGGTAAATTCTTGGAAATATTTTTCGACACGACTACGTAAAAATTCTCCTGCTGCAGAAACACCTCCACCGATAACCACGCTATCTGGATTTAACGTGTTGCCTAAGTTTCCTGTGGCTAAGCCTAAATAGAAGCAAACACGATCCACAACCATTAAAGCAAAATGATCGCCTTTTTCGGCAAATTCAAAAACGTCTTTACTTGAAACATCCTGTCCATCATCAATCGCTTGTTTCAGTTCAGAGTCACCTGCAAACTCTTCTGATAAATGACGTGCAACACGAACGACACCAGTGGCACTAGAAACAGTTTCTAAACAGCCACGTTTCCCACAGGTACAGTCAAATCCGTTAGGATCAACCGTCACATGCCCAACTTCACCAGCACAGCCAGCAACACCGTGGAGCAATTCTCCCGCTGCAACAATGCCTCCGCCGACACCTGTTCCTAAAGTAATAAAAATCACGTCGGGATTGTTTTCCCCCGCGCCTTTCCAACGCTCACCTAAAGCGGCAACATTGGCATCATTATCTAAGGCAAACGGAATTCCTAAAGCAGATTCGATTTGTTCTTTGACAGGCTGTACAGTCGTCCAGTTTAAATTATAGGCACCTACAACAGTTCCTTTTTCAATGTCGACACTTCCTGGTGTTCCCATACCAATTCCCACAAAATCTTCTTTTTTCATATTATAAAGATCTATACGGTGACGAATACTTTCAATAATTGAAGGCACAATGTGCTTGCCATCTTCTAAAATATTCGTTTCAATACTCCATTTTTGTTGAACAACGCCATCGGTTGTTAAAATAGCAAATTTGATGGTCGTTCCACCTAAATCAATCCCAATAATCTTCTTATCCATTTAGTCGATTCCTTTCTGTTTCCCTCTAGATTCTTCTATTCGATGCTCTCTTTGCAAAATATGCCGGGCCTGTAAATACGTATCTCGGTCTACCAATTGACCTTCATACAATTTTTTTAATTCAATCATCATTAACTCAATATCATAAATCCGTGCACCGACATAAATATACATCCCAAACTGTTTAAAAAGTTGTTGTACATCATATAACGTTTCCATACGAAAACACTTCCTTATTATACAGGTAAACCGTATTTTTTAAAACCCAATAACAGACAAATTACGACAAGAAAAATAAAAATTAACGTGGCCATAATTCGCTCGTGCTTATTAAATGCTTCTTCACGATTTGGAACAGCAAAAGCCGTCGCTACTAATAGTCCACCAATTAGACCGCCAACATGACCCATCATATCTACAGAGCTACTAAACAAGTTAAATAACAAATTAATCACAATAAACATTGAATAGCGTTGCACCATATACATAATCGCTGGATTGTCTCTAAAATGGCGTCCTAAAATAACAAATGCGCCGAACAAACCAAAAAGCGCTGTACTAGCACCCGCTGAGACACTGTTGGGTGTCCCAAAGGCAAAACTGGCGATATTTCCAGCAATCCCACTCAATAAATAAATTCCCAAATAGCGCCAATGCCCATAAATTGCCTCAACCTGTGCGCCGATATAATAAAGAGTAACCATATTCAAAATAATATGCATAAACCCAATGTGAAGAAACATTGGCGTGATAAACCGCCAGTATTCATGATTTTGAGCTACCAGTGGACGAACCATTGCTCCCCAATTAACTAAGTTTAAAATATTTTCTGATCCTCCAGTTAATTCCAATCCAAGGAAAACAATGATTGAAATACCTAAAAGGGCATACGTAATGAACGGCTGATTTTTTAGCCGTTTCAATTTCATTTCTGTTTGATAATTCATTCCATTCCTCCTATTGTATAAATAATTGTTCGATTGGCTGATCAAACGCTTCTGGTTGCCATTGTTCATGGAGTTGTTCACTAAAAACTAAACTACATGAATGGCCCGAAAAATGTTCCAAATAACGATCATAAAAACCACCGCCGAAGCCTATTCGATAGCCAGCACGATTGAAAACAATCCCTGGCACAATCAATAAATCAATTGCTGTAGCTGTTATTTCTGCCGCTGTTAACGGAGGTTCTTCCACGCCAAATGCACTGGTGTCATAAACCGTCTCTGGAAAAACTTGATAAAAGTGCATTTTGCCTCCTTTAAATGTTCGCGGCACCGCCACTTGCTTGCCCTCTTGCATGGTCCGTTCGAAAATTGGCTGTGTTGATAATTCTAGCGGTAACGACCGAATCATTCCGATTGTTTGTGCTTGTTGCCATTGCTGACTAGCAAACAACTGTTCATAGAGACTTGATTCTTTATGTTGTTTAATTTCTGGATGTTGTTTTAGCCATTCCAGGGCAGTTAAGCCCACTTTTCTCAACTTATTTTTCTCCATGTACACCTTCAACCCCTTTTCTGTTAAGTTTATAGAAAGTGTTCTTAAAAAACAAGCTGATTCCCCTTTTCTCTTTGAAAAATCCCGTTATTTTTCTAACGTTTTTGACGCTTCTTTAAAAAAGTCAACAACCAAATCCATTGTTTCTCCTTTCACTAAATGCCGCTCACCGATTTCCGTTATAAATTGCGTATTTCTCGCATACGTTTTCCCAGACACTAATTGTTCAAAATCAGCCATGTCTTCATAGGGAATTTTTTCATCTTCCGTTCCATGCCAAAACAGCATCGGTCGTTCTTGTAGTCTTTCTGGCGTTTGTGATAAATCGTATTGATGTACCCAACTTAGCAACAGTGGCAAGTCTTTAGGTACAAAAATAGCAAATTCTTTCGCCCGTTGAATCACTCGCTGAATATAGCGCGCCGGATAGGGTGTTCCCATTAAGCAAGCGGCAGCTTGAATCTCAGGATGTTGGGTCATAAGAGCGCTGGTAGTAATACCGCCCATGGATACACCACCCACGCCAATCCAATTTTCTTTAATCAACCCTAATTTATGAAAATGATGGATAATTACTGGAAATTCAATCAAATTATATTGAATGCTACTCCAAAATGTAATCGATGGAATCGTGGAAATAGGTCCTGTTTTTCTTTCTCCATGGTTCATGGCATCTGGTAAAATGACCCGAAACCCCTCGTGTGCTAATTTTCTTGCTTGTGTTAAAGATAATTCTTTAGCTGATTGCCAACCATGATAGTAAACAATTAAAGGTAATGCTTCGTTTTTTTGCTCTTCTGTTGTCACTTCTAATGCTGGAATTTTTGCTATGTAGCGATGTCTAATACTGATTTTCATTCATGATTCCTCCATTATAAAATATCTTCTCTTATTTTACCGTTTTTTGATAAAACCTGCTCTTTATATGATTTATCAAAAAAACCACAAAATATGCGAATTCGCATTTTCCTATTTTATTACTTTCCGTTATAATCATTTTATTAAATACAAAGGGGTGTTTTTATGGTTAAAATTGAGGAAAAAGGCAAAGTAACATTTGGACAAGCTTTTAAAGATTATTTTCGTGGATATGTTGATTTTAAAGGTCGGACCACACGTGCTGGTTATTGGTGGATGACATTGGTATTAAGCATTTTAGCACTTATTTTTTATATTGCCATTGTCGGCAAAGCCGTGTCAGCAATTTTAGCAGCTGAATATTTTGAAACCTATGATTTTGGAAACTTATTACCGTTGATGCTTTTTGCACTTGTTTTATGGTTAGCTTTATTATTACCAACGTGGGCAATGTGTGTACGTCGTTATCGTGATGCTGGGATGACAGGTTGGGGCGTGCTTGTTTTATATCTACTTTCTATTGCCTGTAGCTATACACAAGTTTTCTCTGTTATGTCAACTTTTAAATATGACGTTCAAACAGATACTGTGATAACAGGTGGCAGTCCCGTCTTCTTATTTTTCACTCTTGTGATTAGTCTGTTTTTCTTCTTACTAACAGTCTTACCGACAGATAAACTAACAACAACTAGCCAAAATAGCGTCTTACGCTTCTTCTTCCGTTACAAAGAAGTGAAGTAAGGAAAAGTTTTAAGCCTTTCTTTTAAAAGAAGGGCTTTTTTCTTATTTTAAAATCTTTATGATAAAATAAGAACTAGTCTAGCTAAAAAAATGGAAGGAGAAAATATGGCTACTTTTAAACGGATTCTGAATCTAGAAAATTATATTTTTACTTTTTTTATTTTATTTGTCTTTTACGGCGCAATTAACTCTCCCTATTCTCTGGTAAAAATTCTTTGGGAAAAGCCTAAGCACTTGCTTGTTTTACTTCCTCTATTAATTATTCTATTGTTGATTATTTATAAAAACAAAAAATTTCTTTACACTAAGATTCAAGCGCTCTGGCACTTAATAAAAACCCATGATCGTGTGGTTATTATTGGTAGTTTGGTCAGTTTATTTTTACTACAACTTTTACTCCTGACGCAGATTACTGTGCCGATTGGCTGGGATGTTTTTGACAACTTTCATAGTATTACCACTGAAAATAGGGATTATTCAAAAATCGTACTTTCTTTAAACCCCAATAACGAATTTTTCTTTTTCATGATGTATTACCTGAATAAATTTTTGCGTTTCATTGATGTGACAGGGAGCTGGAGCAATACTTGGTTTAGTTGGCAAGTGGTTAATTGCTTGTTTATTAATAGCAGTTTATTTCTCTTTTATCATGCCTCTAAACGTGTCTTTAATCCATTAACGGCCTTCGTTGCTTATAGTTTATTTTTTCTTTCTTTCGGATTGTCTCCATGGTTACTAACGCCTTATACAGATACGGCCGTCTTATTGTTCATCAACCTAGTTTTTTTTGCATATAGCCTTTTTGACCAAGTTTCCCATCCCTTCGTAAAATATTGTTTATTACTGTTTATTGGACTTGGCCTAGCTTGGTGTTTTTTAATGAAACCTTCGTCTATTATCTTTTTTATTGCATTTAGTTGTATAAAAGTGCTGCAACTTCTTTTAGTAAATCGGAACAAACAGTCTATCGTAAAATTAACCGTGGTTGCTCTCTTTTTACTGACTGGTTTCGCCAGCGCATATTATAGTTTTCAATTTTTTGTGGAAAAACAAACGATTACGGAAATCGATAAAGAACAAGCCAAACCTTGGACACTTTTTGTAATGATGGGTTTGACTGGAACTGGCGGTTACAATGATGCAGATACACAAGCAGTAAATCAGTTGCCTACACAAGAAGCCAAAAAAGCTTATACCATAAAAATGATTCAAGACCGTTTAAAAAATAAAGGATTCTTCGGTTATCTCCGTTTTCTGGCTCAAAAAAATCGTCATAATACTGCCAATGGTGATTTTGACTGGGGTTGGGATGGCGGTGATTTAATCCCAGAAACACCTTCTAAAAATCGTTGGCAAGAACACTTGCGGTCACTGTATTATCCTCAAAATCAAAAAAGTAACTATCTACGAATTTATATGCATTTTTTCTATTTACTCACATTACTAGGTCTATTGTTCAGTATCCCTCTAAAAGATTCAAAAAATAACTACGCGATTTTAAAATTAGCTTTCATTGGAGCTATTCTGTATTTATTGCTCTTTGAAGGCGGCCGCTCTCGCTATCTAATCCAGTTTATGCCGTTTTGGTACTTGTTATCAGCGAGTGGTTGGCTGGGGTTGAGAGAGATTCGAAGATACAAAAAAATAGTAAAATAGAAAAGAGGATTGAGTTAAAAATGAAAAAAAGTTTGCTGGGGTTGATTGTTTTTTTATCCTTACTGACCCTTACTTCCTGCAGAAATAAAGTGACCACAAAAGAGCTAATGGCAAACGAGTGGGCCGTAAACTCCAACGTTGATGAAGTAGTAATGATTGTATCATTCAGCGAAGATACCGCTACTTTCAAAATCAATACAGATGAACACACATCAACTGCAAAAAATGATTTGGAAAAAGTAGGCGAAGAATTAGGTAAACAAATTGCAAATAAAATAGAATACAAAGTCAAATACCATCTAAAAAACAATCAAATTCGTTGGGAAAATGAAGGAAAAGAAGTAGCTTACAAGATAAAAAAAGAAAAGCAAAATCTACTTTTCACTCCTACTAAGACAAACAATTCTGATAACCAAACAAAACTAATTTTGAAACCTTACACAAAGAAAAGTATTGATTCTTCCACTCAAAAAGATAAAACGGAAGAAACCAACTCTAATTATCAAAACGTCTCATCTGAAACAAACCAATCTACCTCTTCATCTACTACTAAAGAACCGCTACCACAAGTTAGCTTAGCTGATTTTATAGGCGGTTGGGGTATTCCTCAAAGTGATAACTTATTTTTTATAAATGCTGACGGAACACTCACTAGCATAACTCAATCGAATGTTCCTCTTCAAAATGTAAGTTTTTCTGTGGATGAGAATGGTAATCAAACAATGACGTTTCTTTTGAATAATACGCCCCGAACAGTAACGAAAAATAATGATGGTACTTTAACTGTTAATGGACAAATATACACTTATCTAGGTAATATTACGTTGGAACAATTAATTGAAAGAAATAATCAAACTCAACAAGTTTTTGAACAATCTGAACAGCAACCACCACAAAACTCTGATTCTAGTGAACAAATACAAAATTCTAAATCAGACCAACCTATATACGATACGGTACGAAGTGGTGAAGGTGGGCGACAGTTAGCTGAAAGAAATGGTTTAACCTTGGAAGAATTATTAGCATTAAATCCAGGCATTGAAACTTCTGTTTTTTATCCTGGTCAGTCATTACGAATTAAATAGAAATTTAGGTATACTAATAGATAATAGTCTATAAAAGTAGAACTGGACCATCTACCATTTACTTTGGGATACCAGTTGATGGCAATCAGTTTGACGAAGTGGAACTAGACCTTGTACCGACTGACTCAGCAAAAATTGCGACATTGGATATAGCAGTTGGTCATTGATTAATAGCATATATGGAATATACGCTAAAATGAAACTTTCCCCATTCTCTATAGTTAAAGTAATGTCTAAGGAGCCTAACATTCTTTCAAGAAAGAATGTTAGGCTCCTTTTATTCAGAAAATTTCAGCCACTGCTTGCGATTGCAATAGGACATAGTTTTTACAAAGACAAAATGATAAAGCAAACCGTAAGCTAGCCCCAACATATTTAACAAAATTCTTAAGTAAAGACTTGTTTCTAGCCCAAATATCATAGAAGCTGCCATGATAGCACCAACACAATTAAAAATCGTTTTACTTTTATAAGATGTGCATAAGCCTAAACAAAGTCCACCTAAAATACCAAGTAGGTTCGTTGGTAAATAAAATAACAAGATAGCCGATACTAAAGAACCAATAACGACCCCTACTATTCGTTCTTTGGCTCGTTCAGACAATTTAAACGTATCATACCCAGAAAATAACGACGAACTAGCAAATGTTGCCCACATAAAGCGGTCAATCTGAAGGTGCGTTCCTATAAAAAGTAATAAGCTAATGCCTAAAGCGTAATAACCAAACCAAATATTTCTTTGATTAAAAAAACCATTTTCTGTAACCATCTGTATAAAAGTAATCTCTTGATCCAACTTTTTATGTTTCACATGATAAACAAAAGCTAAAAGTAGATAAGCAAACACTAATACAAAGAAAGTTTGTTCTAATTGCTGAAACGATTGATAGTGAACCGTGCCAACTAAATATAAGTAGGAGAACGTATACAAGCCAGGATTACCCATTTTAGGGTTTTTACCAGTTAAGAAAAACAATGCCAGCAAGCAGATAAAATGAAGACCCAATTGTAAAAATGATACAGAAATCAGTGAAATTAATGGACTAACACCTAGAATTGTTAACACGATTCCTAAACTAAGCAAGGCCTGTTTTTCCCTGTAGCCATATGAGACGAAACGGATACTCAACAGCAAACAAAATAATACAATTGAAAAAGGCGCTACAGCTTTTCCAAAGAAAAAAGTAATCGTCGACACCCATAAAATCGCAAACGAAACTAATAAGATATCCCTTATTAACAAGGCGCGCCAAAAATATCTCCGCTGTTTTTTAGTGTCCGCTTGATGAATTTTTTGTTTTAAAATAAATGGATCTAACTGCAATAATTGATAAAAAGTCACCTAAAATCATCTCCTAAAAATCGACTCTTCTCAATTCATTATTCCAACTTTTCCTTCTATGAAATCATAAGAAAAGTAGTTGTGACGAACATTTTACTACAACTTTTTTTCTGAATCAATACATGCATTATTTCTTAATTCAATACCTTTCCCGATACGATTTGCTTACTTCATAAAAAATAAGCCTAGAAAAAATCAAAACGATTAATTCTAGACTCAAAATTAAATAACTGTTGAACAAAAGCTAGCGCTTTTTTACATAAACTTTTCCAACAGATCCATTTCTTTTTCTAATTCTTTTTCATCATACTTGTCATACTTACCAGCTTCGTGTGCAATTTTTTTAATCTCATGAATGGCTTTTTTTTCAACAATCCATTTCTTCATACTATGTTTTTTTGTATCCTCATCTAGCGAGCCCAACTCTTCTAAACTTGCATCCAATTTGTTCAAAACGTCTGCAATTTTTGCTAATGCTTGCGCTTCTTTTTCTTCATAGTTTGACATAATAGACACCTCTTCTTAAGAATTTTTCTACTTTAAGTGTACGTCTCTGTCGTTTTATTTGCAACTAATAACTCAACTGCTTCTCAGTACGGAGGATAAGGGATTCGAACCCTTGCACGATGTTACTCGCCTAACGGTTTTCGAGACCGTCCCCTTCAGCCAAACTTGGGTAATCCTCCCTCTACATTCCATCTACAAATGAACATGTAATGAATCTATAGATAAAAAGCCTAGACCCTTACACAACAAGGATTCTAGGCTCTATCTAACTAAATTATTTAGTTTCACGGTGTATTTTTTCTACAACACCACATTTAGACAGACTAGAACTCACAAGGGTTTGCGTAATATCATTTTAATTCAAATTAGCAAAATAGACTATAACAACAAGATAAAATCTACATCAAAAAATTAAAAAAGGCAAGCGAATAGATATATAAATTATACCGAATAAACAAAAAAGCTCTACTCCCCATGATTGAGAAGTAGAGCCTTTACATTTTTAATTATTCTATCCACTCATCATCGAAATATTCGTCCACAAATTCATCTATAGTTTCGCAACGTTCTGTTTCTTCCTCAAATGGGTTTTCTTCAGGTATATGCTCTTCGCTCCATTTCGTGAAGTTATGAATCTGAATATGTCTTATATCGTAAAAATCGATTTCTTGTTCACCAATCAGCACAACATCGAATTCTGCCATCCCACGGAAAACACCAAAAACATGTGGTTTTACGCGATCATATTCATCTAATGAGTTCAGCTGAATTTCTAGTACCTTATTTTGTTTAATTGAGCGATCTAAAAAATATTCTATTTGGTTTTGGGATTGCTGTGGCAAACGCTCAATATTCCGAGCATGATATTCATCTGTATTTTTAATTGCTTCCGTTAACTCACCTAATGGGAATGCTGTAGGCCATTTCAATTCAAAAGGACGGTCAACATAATCGTTGTAAGGTTTAAACTCTTTTTTAGTTCGTCTCGCCATCTGATACACTCTCCTATCAGAAACATTATACGAACGTTTGTTCTATTTTTCAACAAAAAAATATTGCCATAACATAAAAACACCTATCTCTCATAAGAAAAAGAGGCAGGTGTTTTACTATGGACCATACAGGACTCGAACCTGTGGCCTAACCGTTATGAGCGATTGGCTCTAACCAACTGAGCTAATGGTCCTAAAAAGAGCCGCCTTGGGGAAGACGACTCAAGAGAAATTTAATAAGCGTATCCTTATTTTATATTAAAACTATCAATAGTTCAACGTTTGTCCTGGATAAATCAAGTTAGGATTTGCTAATCCGTTTAATGCAGCTAAGGCTTGATAAGTAGTACCGAGTTTAGCTGCAATACTTGATAAATTATCACCGTATTGAACTGTGTAAACGTTGCTTACTGCTGATCCATTTACTTTCAAAGCTTGACCAGGATAAATAAGATTTGGATTAGCCAATCCATTTAATGCAGACAATGTTTGATAGTCTGTGCCATGTTGGTAAGCAATACTTGATAATGTTTCACCATATTGGACTACGTGTGTTGCTTCTGGTTGTTTATCAGGAACAGTTGCCGCATCTGGCAATAATTCAATATCACCTTTGCTTATCCATGACAAGATACCTCCAAGCAATACTCTGCTTCCAGTTACTTCTTGCACTTTGTAGCTGTTGCCTTTTACCCAATCTGGAATAGCTTCGCCAGTTGCCCATGCATCTACGTTAAATTTCACTTTGACCATATCGCCAACTTTAACATCTGAATTTGGTGTTTTTTCAGTTTCTTCACCGGCTTCTGTTGCTGGTGTGTCCGTTTCTGGTTTGTCAGTAGCCGTATATCCGTTATCCGTAATTCCTGTTAGGTCTACGTTACCATCTAAACCGCCTGCAATATAAGTTGAGGTAAATTGCCAAATTGCGATACCATCCATACTAGGGAAATAGTTATATAACGGACTTGGTGTTACATCATAGCTAGGATATGCAGCAATCCATAAGGAATTAGGGAACTCTTTAATAATTCGTTGATAGTCCACGTATTGCAACGTAAAAGGCTTGTATGAATAATACATTGGCGTATACCCTGCTTGTTTGATACGGCGCATACCATACAAAATCGTTTCTGTATTTGCGTTTACATCAGGACTAGCCCCATGTTCAAAATCTAATGCAACAATGGAATTTTTAGGCGTTTGGATGCGTGGCAAGAAGTAATCCATTGTTGTTTTAGCAATATCCATGCTACCGAACGTATCGTACCATATATAACTGTGCGCTCGTTTTCCTTGAGCAATGGCACTTGCTACTTGCGTTTTATACGTATACTGCTCATAAATTCCACTAGCATTGTAACCACCAATTTGAGCGATAGTAAATTTATCATGTGCATAGCCAAAACGGCCTTGTTCACCTTGGTAAATCGCCCAGTCAACGCCTTGATCTCCTTTTGCAGCAAATGTACTAACTGGCGCTAAAAAAAACAGGCCTACCAATAATGTTACTAATAGTTTCTTTTTCATCTATTTGTCTCCTTTTCTATCTGATAATCCAGGTGTTGTATGGTCTGTCACAATTCCTAAAATAGTTAATACAACAAACACTGCATTGATAACATCTAGCAATTGCTGATTAATCACATCAATTTGAAATTTATACCCAAAAGGAACTGCAACTACTTGAATAAGTAACAAAACTGCAGGAATAAGAGACAACCAGAATTGTTTATTTTTTATTCTTGACTTCCAATCAATCATTTTTATTTCCTCCAATTCCTCGAAAGAGGGTTTTATTTTGTTCTTCCAATCGACTAATGCGCACCTCATGGTTATTTAATCGGTCAACAGCTTGTTTTAGTTCTTTCATGCTATCTTCTAATTGAGAGAAGACATGATAGAATTTCATTAATGCGAAGATAATTCCGCCTAAAAATGTAATCACCGCTAACCATTGTTCTAGTGTTAAGTTCATCCTGCACCTACTTTCTACTTACAATAAAACCGCTTAGCCTTCGCTAAACGGTTCACCTGTCATTTTAGTAAATTCCTCTTCTGTAATACAACTAGGTACAAATTCTGCGACCTGTTCAGGAGTAAACAGCCCCCAGTCAAACATTAACTTAATGTCATCGTATGAATACATTATTTTGCACCTCCGATTTGTTCTTTAATCGCATCAATTTCTTTAGTATTTTGAAGCGAAGTAAGCATGGTCTTTGAATTGATTTGAGCTAATGATTCTGCTTTAGCAGCTAGTTTTTCATTTGCTTGTTTTAAAACAGCGTTATCCGCTTCTAATACTGCTGAAAGGTTTTCTAACAGATTTAATTTCTTCGAATAATCTTGTGTGACTGCTTCTTCCCATTTTTGTTCTGAAAAATTAAAGAATTGTGATTGTTCATTGTCCAAAGCTTCAAGCGGTTTAATCTCAACAAAAGGTAAAGATGTTGGAAAATTATCCTCTACTTCGTTTTTTTCAAAACCCATTGGGTACAATACTTTGTATACTACTTTCATTTTATTTTCCTCCTTTAATATGGATTTTTAGCCATCCAACAACTTGAAATAGTAATCCATGCTCCTTTTGCGACACTATCTTTACATACAATATTTGAGTTATCTGCTGTGTTCATGTATAACAAGCACATTTTGTCATCGCTGGTTTTGCCATACATTCGAACCGCTTCAATCGGATATGCCCATGTTGGAATGTTGAACCACACCGCCTGGTTATCTTTTAAAGCAGATAATTGGAATGATCCTGTGAGATATACCAGATCTCCCCGTCGGTATAATTTTAGAGAACCACCTGACATCACAGAAGCGTTGTTATCCTTATCTACCATTGCATAATCTGCTTTAGCATTTGTAAGGACTGGCTCTTTTCCTTTTACTTGAATTCCATCTTGAAAATTTTTAGTACCTAGAATAGTTTCATTTCCAACAGCCTTTACTAATTTGCCTTCAATACCATCAATGGCATCTGCGTGTGTTTTCATGTACTTATTGACACCATTTTCTTTTAGCTGAACGATATCTGACATTACGCTTCACCTACCTTTTCAAATGTAAAAACTGGTAATGCATCCAATTTTTCTTTATCCGATTTGGACATTAAACCGTCTTTTTCAGAAGTGGCATTGCCAGGAAGTGTTGGAATAATAGTTGTGTCTGGCAGTGCTTTTACATCAGAAGCAGTTAAAACAACTTCACCTGTATGACCATTTACAGACGAGACAGTGCCTGCTTCAGCACCACTAATTTTTCCATCAACAAATTCATTTAATCCAACAACACCAGCTGTACTAGTTTGTACATCAATAGCTACGCCGTCTTTTTTCACTACATATAAATCAGGCATTTATTTCTTCATCTCCTTTTACTTTTTCAAACTCAACACCAGAACCACCTAGTTTTCCAGCTTCATAATCGGCTATAATTTTTAACATTTTGTCATACTCTTGTTGTGATATCATAATGCCATCGCTTGGCAGATCTAAGTCTGCACGTGTAATAATCACTGCTCCAGTTTTTCCGTTTACAGATAAAACTTTTGCCTGTCCGTTCATTATCTCTGATAAACCAAGGATAGCTGAAAAATGTGTAATAGGAAAAAACTGACGTTTAATACCATTTTCATCAGTTTCCATCATTCTCTTAGCATCAACCATTATTTACACCTTCAATCGTAAAAACATTTTGTTTTGGGTCATCAACTGTCGCTATGATTAACGCCCCTTCCTCGATTGGGAAATTGACTGTACCCACCAGTTCAACTTCATGATTCTTAGAAAATGAATCATCCTCTAAAATTTCTAACGTGTTTACATTGCCGTATTTAATGGTGTATAGCCGTTCCTCTAGCCGATGATACAAATATTCCATATCTGCCAATAAACGTTCAGAAATCGAATTATGGCGCACTCCTTGAATGTCTACACGTGCATCCATTAATTCGGCTAGCATTGTTCCGCCTGGATCAACAGTTTTTAAAATATCTTTGATTGATTCGAACCATTTTAGATAATCTGTTTCTTGGCCGTTCCGCCAAGCTTCAAATGTATCTTGTTGATTTTTGCGCCACTTTTCAAACTCTTCTTTTCTAGCGTTCATCCAAGCTGTAAAATCGCATTTGTTTTCATTGATAAAAGCGGTCATATCTGCAATTAAATCTTCTATTGATTGCCAATAGGAACCCATTTCACCTTCTGTTTTAGAAGCTGCATTCACCACAAAATAGGAAAAGTTTTGCGTTGCACCAATCAGGTTGTCGCCTTTATGAATACTGAAATATGCTTCCTGTCTGTGCAATGACTGCATAGAATATTCATCAAAGGTATACTGGATAATCCCTTTTTTGGCATTCACAATTTTTGCCGCTCGTTGAATCGGATACTTTTTATCAATAACTGATTCAAAAAATACTTCGCAACCTGTTAAATCAAGTGGCAAAGCATTTTCAACTAATATAGCTTCTAAAACTTCGGTATTTCGGTTCCCTTGCCGTACATTTTGAATGCCAATGTAATTGTATGGCTCCGTGGTGCTTAGTGTCGCTTGCCATTTAACCATTTATTTGCTCCTTTCTAAAAATTAATAACATCACGTGGGTTGATTCGTTGCCACTGTCCACCTTTCCACACTTCAAAGTGAAGGTGAATACCTTTAGCAAGTCCAGTGGAACCCATTATCCCAACACGACTATTAGTAGTCACTTTTTCACCAACAACTAAATCAACTGAATCCAAATGACCATAATAGGTCCAATAACCATCATCATGTTTAACAACAACATAGTTTCCACCAGTTCCATCATAAGTGACAGTTTCAACTGTTCCGCTACGTGCCACATAAACAGGGGGGCTCGTGCCTGCTGGCACTGAAGCAATATCTATGCCGCCGTGAATAACGTTCGTTCCCCAGCCGATCTGGTCCCATTCTTGAGTAATCGTATAAGTTGAACGAACAGGATTCATCCAAGTTGGCTTGCTAGGTTTCAAGTCTTTCAGCAAGTTGTACCAATATTGAGCCATCGGAATTCGTTCTGGATGTGTGACCGCTGGTCGTTCAAAGTTTGCTTCAAATGCCATCGTAGCTGTGCCAATATCTGTTAAAGCTTTAAATTGCGCTACAGAATATGGATAAGCTGCGGAAGGAATATATTGGCCGTTATGCATATGCCATTCTAATAATTGAAGTTGAGTATTAATGTTTCGGTAATCGCCGCTTATTCCAGCTTGACCTAGCAAACGTTGGACATAAGCACGGCCACTTTCACCTGCGATTGGTGATGTCCATTGAACTAGACCGTAACCAGGACCGCCACCGCCTTCGTCAATATCAGGCATAATTCCAGATTCTTGATCCATATTTCCTAAAATTCCAGCGGCCGCTTGTTCGCTGTAGCCTTTTGATTTTAAGAACTGCCAAACTGCCCAAGCATTTTTCTCTTTTTCGGTTGTTAGCTCTGGTGGTACATCACCATCATTGCCGCCTGATCCATCACCAGGTATTACTTCTTTACCTCCGACAATCAACCTATCAACTGTTATAGTTGATTTGCTTCCTTTTGGTCCAAAGAAGTTAAAGTTATTACCAACAAAGAACTGTGTTAGACCAGTAATTAAATGACCTGCTCCTGATTGATTAGATAATCCAATAATTTTCTGAGGGTTATCTGCGACCAGTAGTAACGAATTGCCATCAGATACTACAAGATTTCCATTAACATCTCTCAAGTCTGGAAAAGGATTCCCTTTTGTTCCTATTGAGCCAATGTGGCTATTGCCATTCCAGAATTCTAATCCTTGCTTAGTCAATTCCATTATTTTCGTTTTCCCATTCCAAGCTTGCAGAGCGCCGTTAACTAAACGCAAAATATCTCCATATGCATTGAATGATGTCTCAAAAATATCAGATCTAATTTTACCAGCTCTGATAAAGTCGGCATTTAAAATACCATCAATGGTCCAAGCGTTTCTAAATGGACCTTTCCACCCAGTAGTTGAAAATCCGATGCCCTGATTGTTAATAGCGATAACATTCTTCGCGGTATCTGTGGAATCTGTATCCATAAAATAAAGCGTATGCGGCCTATTTTTAGGATATTGAAGAATACTACCACCTTTCACGCCATTGATTAAATCGGTAATGTAATCAATAAAGTTACTCATGTAGTCTTTTTTAGTTAAGGTTTTAATTGCTTCTTGAAAATCTTGACTTTGCTGTTTATAAAAAGCAACTTGGATATCTCCAGCAGTAATCTTTATTGTTTTTTCTGCTAAAGCATCATAGACAATCCCTGTAACTTTTGTTTGAATGTCAATATCATAAAACTTGTGATACACAGTGAACGTATCGAATAAATTATAGTTCCTCATTTTCGCAAATTCTTTTGCTTCTTCTGAATCTGTGAGTTTCTCAATTTCTAGTTCAATAGAAACTTTAGGCTTATCACTTCCTGGATATAATGTAGTGAAGTATTTACCTGCCACTTTATTTAAGCTGGATAAATCTTTTACTCCTTGATCTTCAGTGAACTGAACGTATTGAGCGTAAACATCTGGATATTTGTTGATATATTCGCTCTTAACCGCTTCTCCATAAATCCGTTGAGAAGTTCCGTCTGCACCACTTTGAAGCTCTGCAAATGGTAAAACTTTAGTAACAATTGATTGCCAATCAAATTTAATGGTTAATCCTTTTAAATCTTTACCATAACGAACAGTTCCAACGTTATCTCGTCCTCTACGTCTTAACAAAGATAATTTAAAAGGTTCTCGTTTGATTTCTCCACCCCAATATTGAAGCAAAGAACCTTGTTCACCAGCAATACAATTAAGTACGTTTCTAGCTTCGAATACCGTACTAGAAGCTGTGTTAATATCAGAATAAAGTTTGATATCGCATGGCTCGTCCATGTTCTGTTCGATTAATCTCATAGCTTCTGCACCATTACGATTATCAACTGTTACTAGCCTTACTTGTCTGTTTCCTAGTTTATAAGTACGAGATTGAGCATAAATGACAATACTATTAGTAAACGTATCTTTAAACGTTTGTTTGATCTCGAAAATGTGGTATTCTTCTAAGTCATTCGGCTTTGCTTTAATCTGATAGCCATTTTCAAAATAATCACTAAATCTGCTAATCGCTGGATAGTCCATTTCTAGTTCATATTTTCCGTTTGCTTCTTCAGTGATTTCGCAACGTGTCGCATCAATAAGACGTCCTAAGCCGTTTGTTGTAAAATCTTTTTCTCCAGGTTTAAAAATAACTGGAATCAAACTTTTCGCCTCCAATTAGGCTGAACTTTAAACTCTGTCACTTTTCCAGTCCAGCGAAAATTATTTTCTCCACTTTTTAAAATTGGGTAATCTTTGAAAAGTGTTTTATGATCCAAGATTTCAAACGCTCCACCTGATTTTCGATAAGCTTCTTGTTTTTCTGAATCAATAATGATATCTCCATCTATAGCTTTTAATGCATATTCCTGATTATTGATGAAAAAAGAAATATCCCCAGAACCCAAAATCTGAATAGTAGGTTCTGAAGGATATTTTTCTGTGTTTATTAATTGTTTAGGATTACTTGTCCAATATTGGCCAATACGATTTTTTTTGAAAGGTCGGATACTTACAGTAAACTCAAAAGGAATTAAAACCCCTGTTTTTCTTGTTCCTGTAAACTTTGGTGGACTTGTTACGATGGCTTGATAGATGTAATGTTCATCAAAATAGGCGATAAAGTCTGAGTAGTTTCCCATATCGAGCCAAAACGAGATTTCATCTTCTAAGAAAGATACTTCTTGTAAATTTCTTGCTTTCGCATAGCATGTAATGGTGCGTTCTACATTTTTATAATACTCAAAATCAACAGCTATTGAATCATTACCCATTCGCTCCCTAAGCTCTACTACACGTCCAGCAGAAAGTCGTTCAGGTCTTTCTCTCATAAACACATTAAATTCAGAGCTATGTTTTCCATTAAGAAAAAACTGACCTCTTTTAAATTCCACCAAAAGCACCTCCTACTGCATCGCTATCTCTATTTTTGACAACTTGAATGTATTTAACTAATTTTTGAGCCATGCTCATTAATTGCTTATCATCTAATTCACCCATTGCTTGTAAATTAATGTTAAAGGTATCACCACCAAAGGTAGTCGTTGCATTGCTGTTGTTCTTATCTGATTTAGATCTTTGTGATTCCTGTTGATTAGCATATCTACCTGTGACAGAAAAATCCGGTAATTCTGTAGGTAAATCAGCCATATTTTTAACCGATTTATCCAAAGTTCCTTTTTCTTGGTCAATGCCATCCACAACACCCAACACGATATTTTTACCAATCATATCTCGCATCCAGCGCGAAGGAGAATGAATATCTAAAGCTCCTTTGATTTTTTCTTTGATATTACCAGCTACTTCTTGAATTTTTTCCCCAACTGCGTTAATCATAGATCCGATACCATCGACCAAACCTTGAATAATGTTTTTACCAATTTCAAATAAATCAACATGTTTTAAATCTTCAAAAGTTTGTTTTACATTCGACACTGTATCACTGACACTTCTTGTGAGATTATTCCATGCATTTTTGGCCCCTTGTACCATGTTGTTGAAGGTTTCTATTGTGCCATTTCTAATTCTATACCAGGTTTGAACAACACCATCTTTTATTCCGACCGCCGTATCAACAATCCACTGTTTGAAGTTGGACCATGTATCTTTTGACCATTGAACAGTTGCATTAAATGTATCAATGGTTCCTTGTTTTAGGTTGTTCCAGCCATCAATCGCACCATTTTTAATGTTTTCTACTGTTTCAAAGAACCAAGTTTTCAAACTTTCCCATATTCTAATTGCTTCAAATTTAATATTTATCCAAATTTCAATTATGGAATACTTAACTTCAATCCAGATATTGATTGCTCCATATTTAATATCAATCCAAAGTAAAGCGAAAAATAACTTCACATCAATCCAAATCTTTTTAATTGTCAACATCAATCCATTAAAAATAGAAGTGACTGAATAGGAAATAGCTGTAACCGTATTATAAAAGATATTTTTAATGCCAAACCATATTGTTTGAGCTGCTTCAGCAATATTATCCCAAACGGCAATCATGTTCTCTTTTGCTTCTTCCCACCCACCTGTAATCATTGATGTGATGAAAAGTATTGGAGCTAACAGAACATTTTTTAGAATGGTAACGACATTTTCAGCGATCATTTTGACATTTTCAATGTTCGCTTTCATAGCGTTAACAACCATTTTAAACGCATTTTTGATTCCTGTTACATACGGACCAATATATTTCCAAACAAAATCAAATGCTGTTGTGAAAACATCTGATATTGATTTTCCAATACCCTTAAACCAATCTTTCGCATTATCAAAGCCGTTTTTAAAACTTTCTCCAACACTTTTAGCACTATCAGCAGCACCCTGCTTGATGTTTTCCCATGTGTTTTTTGAGCCTTCTTTTGTTGAATCCCAAAGTCCACTAAAGAATTCTTTAGTCCCAGTCCATTTATTTTTAACCCAGTCGGCTGCGTTTCCAGGAGCTTCTTTCATCCATGTACCAGCATTCGAAAAAGCTTCTTTTGTGCCATCCCACATATTGCTGAAGAATTCCATTGTCGAATCCCAAGCTTTTACAACTACATCAGCAGCGCTTGAAATGACCTCCTGGATATTTTTCCAAATATTTTTAACAGCATCTCTAAAACCTTCATTAGTTTTCCAAAGATAAATAAACGCTGTGACTAACCCTACTACAGCAGTTAAGATTGCAACAAAAGGATTTGATAGCATTGTCTTATTTAAAATTGCTTGAGCTATCGAAAGTGCTTCTGTACCTTCCCTCCAAGCTTTAAATGCTGCATTTACTTTATTCACAAGCATCAACGTACCAATGCTACCAGCTAAACCTGCAAGCAGCGGTGCATAAGGTTTTAACGTATCATACAATGTTTTAACTGTCTTTATCATTGGCGGAATCATTTCAGCAAACTTAGATAAAGCCGCTTCCATCTTTGCGCCTTTGTCAGCAATAATTTCACTAATACTTCCAAAACCTGCACCCTTTAGTCCTTCATCAATTTTAGTTACAACGTTGGCC
This sequence comes from Enterococcus sp. DIV1090, assembly GCF_050537975.1. Lineage (NCBI taxonomy): Bacteria > Bacillati > Bacillota > Bacilli > Lactobacillales > Enterococcaceae > Enterococcus > Enterococcus sp. DIV1090. Next base: position 2,392,458 of record NZ_CP172917.1, read on the forward strand.
ACGCCACGAACGATCGCAGTCTTCATGTTAGCTAAACCAGTTTTAATACCAGCGGTTGAATCTTTAGCAATCTGTTCTAATGATTTAAGACCTCCTCCGCCCTCTTTATTCAATTTAATTAGAGAGTCTTGAAATTCTTCAACTGAAATTGAACCATCAGAGAGACCTTCTTTCATCTGACCAGCAGTTAACCCCATTTGTTTCGCTAAAGCATTCAACGCTGGACCCAAACCACTGTTAATCATTGAGTTCCAAGTTTGCGCATCTACTTTACCATTTGAGAACGATTGGGACAGCTGGATAATAGCATTGTCTACCATCTCTGCAGACCCACCAAAGCCGAGGATACCATTATTTAAAGCTGCGAAAATCTGTTCTGATTTTCCTAAGTCATTTGTAGACGAAGCAATTAATTGAACACCTTTAATTGCGCTGTCTAAAGGTGTAGGTAACCCTTGGATACTCTTCTTTAAGCTATCCATTGTCTTTGATGTTTCGCCAGCTGAAAAGCCCATATTTTCAAATACACGGTTTGCATTATTTAACGTATCCACACGATTAATGGCCCCATCGATATTGCTAGTGATCAACCCAATACCTTTAGAGATAATTTTAGTTGCCCCGCTGGCTAAAAAGTTGCCGACAAATGACGTCCATATGCTCCCAAGAGAGCGGCCGCCTTTTTGTCCTGTTCTGTCAACCTCTCCATCAAAACCTTGCAACTTTTTTACTGCCGAATTTAGACCTTGGGAGAATCCTGATTCATCCAGTATCATTTTTAAGACTAAGTCTTCATTGTTCAATAAGTACCCCCTCCCTTCTTAGAACATTGTGTGTTCATCAAGGAATTTAAGTTCTTCAAATTCTTTAACAGCATCTCTGAACGCATAAAGTTTCATAAGTTCGTTCAAGTCTGTATTCTCAATTTCGTTTAGTGTCCAACCATTTTCAAGCAGTGCAATTTTTAATTCTGCTTCTCGGTACTGTGGACTAAATTTAAAATGAGGATGATAAAGGAGATCTGTTACTTTTTTTTCTGGTCAGAATAGATCGCATCGTATCCTGAAGTAATAGATCCTAATAACTGACCTGTAATTTTTAATACTTCCCGCGCATCTAGTCCATCAACATATTCTTGTCCAGTGAACTGTCCTTCAAAAATAACGTTAGCGATAAGATCATAGCATTCTCTTAAAATAGGACGAATTACTTCCATATCATTTGTTTTTGTCGCTTCTTCTAATTTAATTTGTAAATCAGTACCCGCATCCATAACGGAACCTGGTAAAAACTCCGCAGATGTGAATTGCTTACAGGTATATTTATCGCCATCTTTTATCATTAATTTAATTTTTTGCTGAAATTTACTTGCCATTTTTTAATTCCTCCATTTAAATAGGACGACACTTGGCCGCCCTTAAATTTTATTATGCATTAACTGTTACGCTGCATTCAGCTGTATGGTTGCCATCTTCAGTAGTGACAACAACAGTTGTGGTTCCTGCTGCTACTGGTGTAACTTTTCCTTGTACAGGTGTTATTGTTGCAATTGAAGTATCATTTGATTTGAATGAATAGTTTTTGTTGGTTGCATTTTCAGGTGTAATTGTTGGCGTTAGAGTTGCGGTTTCACCAACTGTTAGAACTAATTCCGTTTTATCTAAAGTTACACCACTGACAGGAGTTGTAGACTCTTCACGTGGATCAGTTACTTTAATGAACCAGTTCTTAATCATTTCTCGATCTATATTTTCATCGTCTTCATCCACAGAATACATATATCCTAACCCTGGAACATCCACGAAAGACCCTGTCCATTCTGGATGCGCATACGTAACCGAACTCCCTTCACGAGTTGATGTTTCATCCGATGTCAAGGCAAATTTACCTTTATAAAAAATCGTATATCGGTACTTTCCGTTAGATTTTAAACGTTTATACGCAAAAGCTCCATCTGGTGCAATATCATCCCCCGAACGTAGTACACCGCCTTTTAATATTTTTGCTCCTGTAATTGTTGCTAAAACTTGATTTTCATATCCATTCGTTTCCATACCAATTTCAGCACCGCCAAAAGATACAGTTGAATCTTGCGCAACACTGTCACCATAATCTGTTGTAGTTTCAGTGCTTACATTAGGTTTAACGTTTACTGCAGTTCCGATTGTAGTTGGCTCTCCGTAAGTTGGAAAAGTGCCTGATTCATCTACTAAAGGAAACCAAGTAGGTGTTTCAACGGAAATAATATGAACATTTTTCTTATTTGCCATCTATTTTTCACTCCATTCAATTAATTGTGGGAATGCAACATTAAAATTAACATGTTGAATTCCGTCTGTTTTAAATGCTTGATAATCTTCTGGAAATAATTCGTTTCCATCTAGATTTAAGACATTAAAAAAAGCCCCGCATTCTTCTGTTAGGCTTGTTACTAATTGTTTATTTTTATTGCTATCAACTAACGCGATATCAACGTTATATGCTTTATTCTGAACGTTTTGACCAACGTTATCAGTGATACTTTCCTCTATGCTCAAAACAAAATAAAACGGTTCTGACGATTGCATCACATCATCAAGATAGATAGGGGCATCCGAGAACTTTTTTATTTTGCTAGTAAGCATTTTTAAAATTTTATCGTACATACCCTATCCTTTCTTCGCGATGACAATCGCCATTTGTTTAAACCGTTTTGGAATATATGTTGCATGAGCTAATTTATAAGACTTTTGCAACATGAATCGCCCTTTAACAAATCCACCATTCTTAGTTCGGTGCCCATCGTTTACATATTTGAAATATTTTTCATTGTTAGTTAGTGCGCCAACAATTTGATTGCTTGACGTTTTTCTAGCTTTAATGATTCTGTATCCGCGTCTCAAATCACCCGTTTTTATCGGCGTAATAGGTACAATTAACTGATAAATCTTCGCTAACGAATCATTGACCATCGCAATACCTTCTTTTTCGGCAATTGGAGTCATTTTCTTCAAGTTTGCAATAACTTTGTCAGTATTCGAGGTCATTCTAAAATCACTTTTACTCATCGATTGCACTTCCTGTCAATGTCACTTCGATGTGACTTGGATAGCTAAAGGGTTTCTTTGCAAATAAAATATGCTTTTGACCTGTACTTTGAATGACCGTGATTCTGTCGGCCTTTTTCACATCTACATCAGGCATTAAAAACAATTTTTGATCTTCGTAAGTGATATTAAAGGTACCTTTGTTTTCAACAACTGGTAAGCTTCCAGCGCTACCCAGACCACTTTGAGACAGCGCGCATTTTAACTTCCCATCATGAATTGGTGAATAACCTTGTTCCGTAATACCTGTTTTAGGATTTTCGATATCACTCATTCTTTCAATGACACACGAATCAAGATATGTCATCGCTAAAATATCTGCTTCATTCAATAGAAAAACACCCCACTATCACAGCCAATTAAACGTTTAATAGTGTCGCTGTAATTACCTAGCAACGCTGTTATACTTTGCTGTGTAGTTGCATAGCTAATAGATGTATCACCGCGCTTAATGCTAGTTACAGCTTGTTCCGTTTCACTTTTAAGTGACTGATATAGAATTTCAATTACAAGCGAGGTAAGTAAATCCCAATCAATTTCAATCTTACATGTATTGTAAGATCCGATTTCCAAAAGAACTAGGTCTAAGACAGACGAAATACGCTCTTTTGAAACATTAGGTAGCATTTTTGAAACTTTTTCTATAATTACTTTTTTTTGTTCGTCTGTCATATAATCACCTAAATTTCTGTTAAATCTGCAGCTTCTTCTAAAATGGCAATAGCTTTTTTATCAGAAACACTCACTTCGATTTTTCCGTCAACTGCTGTAATAAATTTGCGTGTTTCAGGATGAACGAAACCAACAAAATTTTTATTTTTTAAAACTTTGAATGTTTTTGTTGCAGGTTTCACTTCTTCAGTTACTTCTTTTGTCTCTTCGATTACTTCTTCTTTGACCTCTGACTTTTTAACCATAATTATTCTCCTTTACTTTTTAATTATTCACCTGGTGCTGCAGTTGCAAGGTTTAAGATTGCCCCTGAATTCGAAGCGTTGTATTCAATCGTGTACTCACCAACTAAACCAATACGTTTTGAATCAGTTGTTTTAGCTAATTCCTCTGCGCGCCATTCACGTAACGGACGTAGCTCCACATAGTTTGTATCTAAAGCAATCATTGTTCCACTTGGCAGTGACGGCTCAATTAAAGCTGTACCTGATCCATAATTTGAAACAATTTTTCCTAGTTGCAATCCAAAAGCTACTTGATCTCCAAAGTTAAACACTTTAGTGCCCGCTTTATCAACTTCATCGGTCATTAAATCAACCATATCAGTCGAAACCAGACATAGTTTTTCTCCTGCATAACCTTTGTCAAACATAGTTTTAAACATTTTATCCACATCTTTACGTGTTACTGCATCAGCTGCAGACGTTTTAACTAAGTTATCAGAGTTGATTAAGTTAATTACACCAGCCATTTGTCGTCCTTTAGTACCATTTTCGTCAGCTTTTACACCAATCAAAAGTTTTTTGTTTAAATCTCTCTTCATTTCTAACGCACGTTGAGATACTTGATTAGCTAATTCACTACCTACCCCATTTACATTGATAGCATCTAATGTACCTGAAACAGAAGTAGATTTACGGAAAATTTCAGTATAGTTATTGAACCATTTACGTCCTGAATCCGCATCTGTATAGTCTCCACCTTCTAATTGCGCAGATGAATCTTCTCCATCAAGTTCTGATTCACGCCATTTGATCTCCGTAGAAGTTGCTGGGCTAGTTTTTCCAGCTCCTAATAGCCAGCTTAAAAAAGGTGTTGACGGACGTTGTAATGCATTGATTTCTTGTGAAATATCTAAGTATTCTAGATTATTTACTGTAGTTTTTTTCATTTATAAATTCCTCCTAATTGAATGCTTGTAATTTTTGCCCTAATGCTTCTTTAGGATTTTCAATCGGTTGCGTTGACTGATTACCATCAGATGCATTAGTTTGTTGCTTATTACCGAATGCTTTTGTCATTTCCATGTTTTTAATTGCTTCAGCATGCTTTTCATTGATGGTGCTTAAAACACCTGTGAATGACTCTACAGCCTTTTGTGTGAACTCTGTATCTGAACTAACTAAAGTGTTCAACATGAACTGGGAAACTGAATCTTTTAATTCTTTATCAAGCTCTAAGCCAGCAATTTGTTCAGCTACAAAAGCTTTGTTTTCATTAGAACGGCTCTTAGCCTTCTCGGCTTCAAACTCAGTTTTTAATTTCTCAAGTTCGATCTGTTCTGGTGTTTTGTTCTTTTTAGCTTCTTCATATTGCTGCACAGCTTCCTGTTTTAGCTTATCAAGGTTATTCTGTTTCCAAGCTTCTAACTGTTTATCTGCAGCACTTTGTGATTGAGATTGAATGAATTTCTGTGCATCTTCATTCGATTCGACAAATGCTTTAAAATCATCAATAGTGAACTCTGGTTCATTTCCCCCACCATCAGCAAACATCTGCAAATTCATTGGTAATAATTTTTTTGTTTTCATTTTGTTTCTCCTTTCGCCCCACGATTCGTTTGCACGCCCCGCATTGCTTTAGATTTATTAATTGCGCCCCACCATTCAATTAAGCCCAGCGTTACGCTAGTTTTACGTCATTTCGGACAAAATAAAAAGCCTAACTTTTGCTAGACTTTAATTGCCTTGTTTTCCCATTTTTTGTATGCATCAAAATAAATTTCTTGCTTGTCGCCGTTCAGTGTTAACTCATAATACATCCCATCAAGCAAAGTTGTACTTAATAGCGCTTTGTTATTTTGTAATGTTTTGCAACTCCAAACAACAAAGACATCTTTTTCAGTAATTTCTTTTTGATCTGATTTGTCTAGGTGTTCGTTGGCATAATTTAAAACAATTTCTTTACATTTATCAATAAATTTTTGCGAATCCATCTTTTTATCCTCCTTCCTCAAAAATTCTTCATAATCACTATCTAAATAATCATAGGAATCCATCTAATCACTCCCAATTCTTGTGAACCAATTCAGCACCGAACATTTGATAATCAGTAACAGCATCTTTTACATTTTGCAGAGTCCTAGACACAATCGAAATAGTTAATTTACTTTTTTTACCTGGTAAAGAATACAAAATATCAACGTGACAATAATTACCACCCCAAACTGATTTAAGCTCATCTTTGACGATATTACCGTTGCCGTCTCTCAAAGTGTGTTTGGTTAAGTATCGTTCGTTTTCTTGTTCAAAAGCTTTTTTATAGGCTTTTTCTGTACCATTCGTAACTTCTAGATTTAATACTGCTTCAAATAATCCTTTCATTGCTATCCTCCTCTCCTATTTAATTTTATTCCCCAATTATTATTAGCGAATTCATTCAATAAATCACCGAACATTTCTTCATACAATTTATCTATATCATCACTAATTTCAGGGATAATTGGTATTTCAGTACAACGACAACGTCCATGATACGGTGGATGCCAATCGTCTTTAATCTCTTTTCCGTGACGTCCACCACAAATAGAGCAAACACGCTCATCTTCTGCCGACCAGCTTTGTGTTTGCTTAACACCTACATCCTTTAGCGATTTTATTACACCCTCTACAGCAAAATGGGAATATTCCGTTCTAACAAGATTTTCAATCGATCGATTAAACTTTCCCTGCTCTAACTTAAACATGCCGCTAATAACACCATCGTTTTTCATCGTTCTAAGAGCTTCTAAAACACCTTCACCACTTGCCAATGAATTAATAATGGAATTGCTCAAACGTTGCTCTAGAGATGATATATTGCCCCACAAGCGAGATGAAAATGTTTTTCCACTCCACGGATAGTTCATGATGTTTTCTAGTTCATTCCTAGTTAAACCAGGAGCAGAGCCGCCTAATAACTGCATCAACGCATTAGAATTAGAATTGTAGATTCGTTTTGTAATGTTTTCTAAGTCGTTATTAAATTTACCATTGACGTCGCTTGCGATTGCTTCATCAGCTAACGTTGAAAAGATATCTGCTCGTAATTGTAATAGACGATTGACTTTTGCATAGTCGTAAGATGGGAAATACTCATCTATGAATTCCTTATAAGCTTCATCTGATTCCATTAACTTTTCATAGTTTTTGTCAATATATTTACGATACTTTTCTTGGTCTCGTTTGCTAAAGTCTTCTAGCATTTCGCTTTGTGTGATGTCGTGTAAATCCGCTTGTGACAATAGCTGTCGTTGAATTTTAACTAAAGCACGTTCAAAAACTGATTCAAGCTCACTAAGAGTTTTCTTTTCTAGTTTCAAACGGGCTTTGTCTTCTAATTCTCGGCGTTTTTCCCAATACTTTAAACTGCTACTCGTCTGTTTCTTTGGCATTGTCCACACCGCCTAAATTATAGTCGCTGCTTGGATAGTTCTGAGATTGCTCTAAATTCATCATGTCCGCCTCGTAATCTGGATCTTTAACGAATGGAATTTGATTTATGATAGTACGTTTTGATACATAAGGTGCTAATTTAGGTAACGCCTCAGCAAGATATCCAATATCGGTTGGTAAACTACGACTAAATGTAAACACAATTTTAGAAACATCTACTTCTAATTTATCGTTAAATTTTATAAAAGCTGCCATCGTCTCTGCAACTTCTTTTAATCCTTCTTTGAAGTACTGCTCTTTCGTGTTTGTTTTGGCTTCTAGTGCTATTATTTGCCACTTGCGAGCTTCACCAGAGCTATTGGATTTAAATACTTCATCGTTGAAGTCGATTGACTTAGTGACTGTGTAGTAAAGCTTTTTCAACTGATTAAGATGATACTCGTTGAAATCTTTGTTAATATCTTTCGTTACATAGCCAACCTTAGCTTGTGGATCTGGCAAATTAATGATGCCTAGCTGTTCCATCATCCTCTGTGCTTCTTCTTCACCTAAACGAGACCCGCTAATCATCATATACGCTAATTTAAATTGCTCTACCTCGTTTTGCTGGTCTGACAGGCTTCTATCAAATGCATCAGAAAGTTCCTCTGCTACTTCAAAATCACAATAACGGTTCGTGTTGTTTTTAAATTCTGATAGGTAGAATGTTTCTAGTGGATTATCAGTTTCTGATGTCAATTTAAATGTTTCAGCCGCATTCATTACATTTGTTTCCACATATCTGTTATACGTTAAGATTTTTTTCTTAGTAACAACTTTCATTTCTTCGAAAAATTTCTTTTGGTGTGTGTCATATTTCTCTCGAATGAAAATATCTGCATTTTCATATTTTTCGGCTCTCCATGGTTCAACATTACATGCCCACAATTGCCACTCTCCCGCAGTTTCAACGGGTTCTAACAAACGAAAAGCAACACCACAAGCGCCTTGATATCGTGCCGTGTCCGAATCCAACATTGCGAACCGCATTTCTTTAACTAATTCTGCTAGTCTATCGAATTCTTTAGGCGTTTTTATCTTCGCACTGACGTTACCTAAAAATAAATCCTTTGTTTTTTGAATTAAGGACTTCCGTTGTTCAGTAACATCATAATCCCATTTAACTGGGATACCTGTGAAATGATCAGCTGCTTGATCAACAATGGTGTTGTATAAGCCAGCGTGAAGTTTATTATTTACTTTTATAATTTTTGTGTTTGGTTTAGGTCTGCTATCAATCTCATTTTCTTCACTTGTATAAGCTTTGTATTTACGCTCTCTGTCATCAAAAAATGGCTTCATCTCTGTTATAAAGTCATTTGGATCAAACAGATCTTCGTTTATTTGCGTAGAATATTTCGTTCGTAATCTTTTATATCGATTCAACGTTAAATCACTTTGGAACAATCATTCCACCTCCTAAAATTTAATGAAACTTACGTTATTTTTCTCCATGTCTTCGCTAAAAGCATAACGAGTTGCGTCAATTGTATGATTGTCTTTGTCTTCTAAACGTGCTTTGGGGTTCCCATCTTTATCAGTTTGATAATCGATGTTTTCGAATTCTTTGGCGATTTTTGGCGTTCTTAACGGGTCGATACAAATAAATTCTAAGTCGTCTAGCCACCCCTCGCCGTACTCGACGGAATCGGGGCCTTTTTTCACACCGAAAACTCTAGGCATTCCATGTTCGCTATTCAGTTCAGCGATGGACTTAGGTTCTGCTGAATCTGCTCCAATACGTTCAGACTGGTAGCCTTTTTCTTTCGCTTTTTGGGCAAATTCACGGTTACTAATCTTAACTCCATAGATTTCATCGATGGCATAGATGCCATTTTTCTTTTTGTCATAGTGCCATCTAACAAATGCTAGCGGATCTGTAGCATAACCGAAGTCGAGGCCGTTTCTGATATTGTCAAAATTAGCCACCATTTCATCAGTTATACAGTCTTTCTCCACTTTTAAGTTACTGAATGGAACGACTCCAGAACCGATTGCTTCACCATCGTATTCCCATCTAGCACGCAAAGGATTTCTATCTCTTGCTGCCTCCACTTCTTTCAAGAATTCTCTCGAAATAAAAGGATTATCTTTATAAGTAGAGTGATGAACAAATGTATTATCAGGTTGGAAACTAGATTCATATTTTTTGTTCACCCAAGATTGTCGACGTTTTGGCGGGTTGTAGCTGAAAAAGAATTTATAAAAAAGACCATTTCCTAATTCACCACGTAAAAGTGAATTGGTAATGGTCGTTACTTCATCTTCAGTTTTAAACTCGCCTAACTCCTCAATCCAGCCAATCGCAAACGGGAACCGACTATCTTTTAAAGACTTGATTCTTTCAGGATTTTGGGCACCTCTGAAAATCATATAATTACCACGAGGTATGTATGTGATTCTCAACGGCGATTTATTAAATTTAAATAGATGCGTTACCCCTTGCTGTTCAATCGCCCACTTCATTTGCTCGTAGATTGATTGTTCTAATGTATTATCAACATATCGAATGCCAACCGCATTGACAGCATACCTCATAAGTAATTGAGTAATAATATGTGCGATATCTGATGATTTACCAGAACCACGTCCACCCTTACAAACAATATTGAGTATGTCCGAATTAAGAGTGGCTCTCCATACCGAATGAAATTTTTTCGGTAATAATTCTGATAGTTTTTTCTTAACCATCATCATCACCGATATCATCAACAAATACTGGCATTTCAGTAACTTCTATTTGTTGCTTGTCGGTGAACAGCGCATGACGTTTACCAAGTAATTCGGCTGCTTTAGTCCTCTCCTCAGTGCTAGGAGTATATTCATAGCTTTTCTGATGCGTAAATATTTCCCCTTCATCATTAGTTGTTTCGGTATTATAAACACCTTTCATTTTTTCACCGCGCATGGTGCTAGTGAGATACTCTAGGACTTCTTGTGCATCTGCAACTCTTTCGTTCTGCATCTTTTCTAGCTGTTCATCAATATATCGCTTCACGTTAGCATCTGTTAGCAGTCTACTTGCATTCACTCTTGCTGTGGTGTCTTTTTTTATGTTTGGATATGCGACTTTATACGCTCTAGTGCCATTCATATCAATTAGCCATTCATCAGCAAAAACTTGATGTTTTGGATTCTTTATCATGTTATTCACCTTCTTTCTAAACAAAATAAAAAGACTCCTTTCGAAGTCTTAATTCAAGATTTATTTATATATTCCAAACCTTTTTCTGTTAAAGCACAACCTGCTAAGCTAATGTAATCATCCGATGCTCTTACAGGTTCCGTAATATATCCATCATAATATAACTTAGAAATAATAGAACAATAATTATCTGTATCTATACCCAAAACTTCTTTTGACGTATTTTCTCCATTTTGAATTCTCTTTAATAGAACCTTATCCAAGGTTATCACCTCCTACATTTAATAATTATACAATTTAAATTCGATTTTGTGGGAGGTGTTTAGCCATTAAAAATATAAATCATATGATAAGCAACGATAATTTTATTTTCCTTCTTTAGCTTTATCCCATTCTTTTTTTAAATATACGCTTATATAATTTCTAATTTCTACAATATTTTCAGAGTTTTCATCCAGTTTTTTTAAAACTTCTTTTTCTTTTTCATATGATTCACTAGCATTAATTTCTTTCAAAAAACTAATTGAACTTGTGAATAATTCTCTAATTTGTTTATGTTCATCACTATCAGCAAAAAGTAAAAAAATTTGTTCTGATATTGATATACTATTACTTACCGATTCATTCAATTCTTTTTTTAATCTAATGATTTCATCCTTGTTATTCTCTATTAGCTGATCGTAGGAACTTTCCGTAGTTTTTGTATTTTTTGCTTTAGTATTACCTAGGATTGATTTTTCTTCCTTAGAAATTCTATCTACAATTACTGTTATTTTATAATAGTTTGAAATATATTCACTCACTAAACCTCTTACCAAAGCAATCCATTCTATTCTTGCCTTTGCTTTTAAATTGGCATCAATTTGTTTTTGAGTTATTTCCTTTTGAAGTACTTCTTTTTTCTTTGTCTGTGTATAATTAATATATACATTTGCAAATATTCCCGCTATAGTTCCACCAAAAGGAACCCATAGTTGCCACCATTCCATCTAAAGCACCCCTGATAATTTTTTATTTAAGTATACCAAAGGTTTAGTTTTTATAATAGCAGCACTCGCAAACCTATAGAAAAAAAGAGAAGGCTCTTCACCTCCCCTCTAAGAGAACGTATCAGTTTGCGAGTGATAGTGTGATCAGTGTTAGCAACGAGATAATATTTATTTTTGATTTCCTTACACTTCTCACACTACTAATTTACCATGTGAAATAACCTCGATAGTGCACAAATAGTGCAAATTATATATCTAAATTTAATTCTTTTGCGATTTCTTCAAAAAATATTCTTTGTAATTCGAAGGCCTTTCTTCTACTACAAAATATTTTCCCTTGATCAATTAATCCTTGCATAGTGAATCTAGGCCGTTTTTTAAAATGAAGTTCTTGAATGATAGTGATGGTATCTTCGCACGATTCACTAAGCACTTTGTCAATAATGCGTTTATTCCGTTCTAAGCTTGCTAGCCGTCTGTCTTGTTCAATCGTAATAAGTAAATTGGCAGCAGCTTCATTATTTCTATGTGATCCTTTAATGCCACTGTTCAAATCACTTTCTCTATATGGATAGCGTAATTCTTCTTCGCGTTGCCGAATATAGTCATCGGTTTTATAATAGTCTCCTAAAATATCTTTAATATAGTTAAATGTTGACGTCCGCAACTAATCATCATCTCCTAAAATTAATTTAAGTTGTCTATCATGCAGATAGTCCATTGTTGCGATTAATTCTGCTGTATATGTTTCTATGTCTAGCGTGTCCATGTATCTAGGCTCAATTAATTCTTTTTGTTGATGAATTGCGTTTCTGATATCGTAACCAATTTTTTTCAATGCGTATGAGTATGTTTTTCTGTACTTATCTTGTAAAAAATCTTCTGCTTTTTCACTTAGTGATTTCATTTCTGCACCTCAATCGTGATCGGTCTTCCATACTTTAAAATTTCCCAAGTGCCAGCATCATGTGACATTGATTGGCCCATTTCATAGTGATGCTTATCAAATTCAGCTTCTTTTTTTGAAAGATATGGTTCTGAATACTCAACATAAACGCCATCGACTTGCCTTCCTAAGATATAAACTTCTGGATAACTCATACACTTGAACCTCCTAAATATAGCCCTAATCCCAAAATAAACGAGCATGAAAGGAAATAAACGAGGTCACTACTTGTTATGTCATTTCCATACACGAAATGGCTCACGGTTGCTTTTGCTACAAGAATCATTATTGCAACGCCGCTAACTTTATTTATTACTCTTTTCCAGTTGCGTTTCATCTATTCACCATCAACTTTCACAGCAAACGGCCAGTAACGTTCATCAATCGATTTTATTTCTTGTTCTGTATGTTTCAGTCTTCCGATGCATAACCCTTTATTGCCTTGTGTATATACAGCTCCATCGGTATCAGTCCAAAGATAACAAAACTCTGTGTCACCGATTTTTGGTAAAGCAACATAAAATAGAGGTTCTTCATTTTCATTCCTTAACTCTTCAATTGATATGCATTCTGAGCAATCGATACTATTCATTTTTTTAACTTCTGTATTTATACCAATGAGATTAGCAACTTCCAACGCTTCTTCTTCCTTTTTAAAAACAATAATTTTCTCGTCGCATCTAAAATAATCTGTAACACCTCTGACCGCCCAATACAACTGCTCTTTCTCGACTTCATAGCCATGAATCCAAGCATATTCAAAAGTAGTTTCATTTTTATTTAACCAGTTTGCTAGTTCTAGCTCTTTTCCCTCAAGATAGACAGTACCGTTATTTAACCAATGAACATCGCCAGTATAAATATCTCTTAGTGTTAGATATTTATCTGCTAACTTTTCTAACTCATCAGCTACAAACTTCGGAACAACGACTTTTTTCGGCTCGTCTAGCTTTTCTAAGTCATTAATAAAATTTGAGTATAAGGCTTGTCTTGAGGCATTAACCGATGGAAGTCTCCAATCTTTTGGTTCTTCTGCATACTTTGTTTTGTATTTCTCAATCAATTCTTGTTTATTCATCTCCACCAACTCCTAACTTCTTTCCCGCAAAACGGACAATAGTTTATTTTTTGCGTTACAATTTCTTCGACAAATGGGCCACCTGCGTATTCTTGAAAACTTTGTTTGATTATTAGCGTGTCGTCTTTTAGACTCCATTTCCCGCCACAGCTGTCTTCTAAAAAATGATTTTTGTCACATATTTGACATTCTTGTTTATTCATCGCTAATCCCCCTTGAAACTGTTAAAACAGTAGACAGATGTCCGTTATTACGCAAATATTTCAATAAGTCCTCAATATCAGATACATCTTCATCTTCTCCGTAATAGATGCTTTCAATTATTACAGCTAAATCTATATAGCTTATTTTTAATCGTTTCACTCTGCTTCCTCCTAAAATTCAAGACTATCACTTATCATGTTACCTAATTCATTCATGACTTCGTGTGGTAACACCGCTTGTACATTGACGCCAGTTTCATCACATTTAATGTCTAATGTGTAATCAACACCCGTCTCCTCATTTTTACGATAGGCTTCTTTTTCAAGATAAACTTTGTATAAATTCCTACTATTGACAACAATATTCTTTCGTTGCACATTATTGCTGACGTTCTCGTCATATGTTATTTCGTAGCTCATTCCGATTCCTCCTTAAATTTATCAAACATTTTTTCGTAGTCATCTCTATAAATGACTTCGCATAAAACTTCCATATCTCCAACCACCATAGATTGCAAAACAACTGCTCTTTTGTCTCCGTAAAATGGATTGCTGGCTAAAAGTCTTTTAGACAATTCGCTTTTTAAGTGGAATCTAACAAAAAAACTATCTTGACAGCTCTTAATCAGGTTTCCACTAACGGCGGTGAAATTGAGCTTTTGTGTTTGTGTATTGTGTGTATTAAACATTCCTAAACCTCCTTCTTCACTCACTTTCTAAAATAATGACAGCTGTTCTCCAGTTCATATAAATAGCCCCATTGGGATATTTGACAACATTTTTTTCTGTGCAACTTCGTACATCTCTTTCTTTATTTCAAAGCCATAAGCATTTCTATTGAGTTCTGCAGCCGCTCTAAGCGTAGAACCACTGCCAGCACATGGATCAATTACAACATCTCCATAATCTGTAAAAATTTCAATTAATCGTTTAATAACAGGTATTGGTTTCTGGGTCGGATGTATTTTTGGATAACTGTTATCCGTTTCCCATTCAAACCAATTTAGAACCATACGGCCGTCGTTATTGAATTTCGGAAGTTTTTCTCTGTAAAGAACGAGCGCATATTCTGTAGCCCCTACGATTTTCATATTTGCTTTTAGTACCTGAGGACTGGATTTCTTAATAAAAACTAGTGGAATGTGATTTTTAAAGCCGTACCGTTCACCATAGTCAATCACCATTTGAAGCTGTTGAAAGGCACAGAACACAATCATAGCTGGCGCTTTCCCTACTTCTTTCGGTTCTTTTTTTAACATTTTTGAACAAAAGTGCATAAATTCTGATATTCTGAAATTTTCATCGGTATCAAAAAAACTTTTATTCGCTTTATTCGATTCTCCATTTTCAATTTTTCCGCCTTCGTACCATGCAGAACTTGATGCATATGCATTTTTGCCTAGATTATAAGGAATGTCTGCAATAACTAGTTGTGCTTTGGGTATTCCATATCGCTTATAATTTTGAAAATGATCGTTAAATAATTGTATTTTCGTTTCTGTTTCTCTCTGCATAATTTCAAAGGAGTAAAGAACTCTTTGTGGTCGACCAAACCTCCACTCCTTCCTTATAAATTCACTGGTTCGTTTTTATAACCAGCATCAATCAAAATACCTTCAATTACATAAAGGTCCGTTTTCTGCTTCAAACTAGCTTTAAATTTCTTGGCAATATTTCTAGCTGTTTCTAAAGAAACGACTTCATATGTTTTAGCCAATGTATCCGCAATTATTGCGGATGTTGGCGTGTAATAAATCTCCAACAAAATGAACACTCGCTTTCATTTCATAAATCTAATTTAAATGTTCAGCTTTATATTCCCAAAATTTACTTCTAGGAACTCCTAACGCTTCTATGATTGCATTCACTGAATAACCAATCCACTGCAAATACAAATATTCTTGAATGGTGAACTTGTCTTTATCAATTGAGTTGATTGGTTTAGATTTATCCATTGTTTGCTCACCAATATCCTTACCAAGCATTTTAATTTGTCGATAGACCATGCTTTTTGGATTTCTATACCAATCTGGGTTTTCATTCATTAACTTAAGCATTTCTTTTCGTTTTTGCTTTTTTTCAGCTTGAATACGTGCTATATCTTCAAAAATTACACTGTTCATTTTTTAACCTCCTAAAAAGGCAGATCATCATCGCTAATGTCGATTGAATTACCTGCGCCTGCGAACGGATCTACATCTCCACCAAACGACATTTGTTGGCTGTTATTTTGCTGATTTAAGCCTTTGTTTTGATTCGTGGCATAATTACTCTCGAAATTATTTTGAACGCCTGTAACGCTATTCTGCGAACTCTGAACGCTATTTCTATTCTCATCGGTGCTTTTTGACTCTAATAATTGGAATCTTTCGCAAACAACTTCAGTCACATACACACGTTGGCCTTGTTGGTTGTCATAATTACGAGTTTGAATTCTGCCAACAACTCCTAATAATGTTCCTTTACGAGCATAATTAGCCATTGTTTCAGCAGGCTTACGCCAAATCACACAGTTGATAAAATCCGCTTCTCGTTCGCCGTTTTGGTTTGTAAAGTTACGGTTCACAGCAAGAGTAAAGCTTCCAACTGCAGAACCACTTGCGGTGTAGCGTAAATCTATATCTTTCGTTAAACGTCCAACTAACACAACTTGGTTTATCATATTGTCACTCTCCTAATAATTCTTGTTTTTGTCGTTCTAATTCAGCTAATTCTTCAGCTGATAAAGGCACATCTTCTTGCATTCCAGTCCAATTTGGTAACTGCTCTTGTCTCACTGGCGCCTTAGAATACGCAGGCTGTTTATTTGTTTGAGACAGATCATATTCATCGTTGTAACGATCATCACGTATCCAACGAAACAATTCTTGTGGATGATACCAATCGTTTAATTTAATATACGCAAGATAGTCTTTATATCCTTTTTTAAATGACTCTAAATCTTCTTCCGTCTTGAACTTCTTTAAAAATTGTTCTCTAGCTTTTTTCTTGTTGGTTTTCTTTGGATAAGTTTTCCAAACTTTTTCGAATAATTCAGGCATAGTTGAGCTCGGCTCAACACTATTCTTTTTATTCTTTGTATTATTCTCTGTATTATTAAGTAATGTATTATTATCTTTGGCGTTTTCGCCTATACCCCTATAGTTATTTTCACCTATACCCTCTAGTTGTTTTCGCCTATACCTATCGGTAATTTTAACTACACGTCTCTCTATTGATTTTGTCCCTGATTTGTACTGATAGCTTACGTCAATGTAGCCTTTTTCTTTTAATCCAGATATAAGTTTAGAAACCCTATCTTTACTAAGACCAAAGAAATTTGAAAAGTATTCATTGCTAGCAAAACAGCCATTTTCATTGTCTAAACTATCAATCTCAACTATCAAAAATTTTTCTATCCAGCTTAATTCATCATCAAGCCAAACGTTTTTAGGGATCCAAATACCTTTAAACGCTCTCTCCATTTGTTATCCCCCTATGTTTAATTTTTTACGTTCATCCGTGTTCAATTTCACTGGTTTAATTTGATACTTATTCAAGAAGTTCTTAGTGCCTATTTGGTGTTCCTCTTGATGGTGTTGACGGCAACCAGCATAAAATGTGAATGTCTCATGATTGATTTTTTTACGATTACGCCCCATACCAACAACCTCAATGTGACAAACGTCAGCATGCTTACCGCAAATACAGCACTTACGATATTTCAGGCAGTAATAAAACCATTTGTTATTTTCAAGCAAGTATTGGTATCTTTTTTCAAGTGGTATATCGTTTTTCAAAATGAACTCAATTAAGAAACCGATCCACTCAGTCGCTTCATTCTTGGTAGCTCTACTATGTTCAAAATAAACACCACTCTTAGCCTCGTAGTAGTATTTCAAGACACTTTCAATCCATTTAGGTTCGTCATAGCTCCAACGTGCCACATCGGCTATTAGAACGTGAGAAAGTGCATTCTGTTTTTGAGACATCTGTCGATTATCTAAGAATTCAACTTTCGCTAAATTATCATCGTTATTAGCCAGAAGTTCGAGAAAATTTGAATTTATTTCATCCTCAAATTCGATGACCAATTTATTTCCTATGTGGTTTATGATTTTTCCAATCACTCAATCACTTCCACCATAATGCCACTATCAACTATGAACTCATTAAGTGCTGTCAATTGACTGTGCGACCCTGAAAGTCGTAATGTTACTGTATTTTTATTTGTATCTTCTACTTCCGCTTTCGGTGATAGTTCACTGACTATCTCTCCTGTATTTTTGTCAATTACTTTATCTTCTACGACTGTTTCATTTAATTCTCGCATTGCTGCTTCATATTCTTCATGTGCTTTCTGTTGTTCTATAGCCCTTTCTTCAGCGGCTTTTTTCTTTGCTAGTGCATCGTCAATCTCAACCATCAATTCTGCAGCTGTTTTTCCGTTATCAATTTGACTTAACCACGAGTAAGGCTCTAATCCTAGTGCCTTTACATAATTTTCTATAATCGCTTTTTCTCCTATAACTCGCTCTTTTTCTTTAAAAATCATTGTCATATCGGCAGCAATTTCTTCTAAAGTTTTTTTATTTATTTCTCCTTTCGCAGTAAAAGAGCTCTTATTTAACCAGTTATTTCTAATACCTACTTCTTCTACCTCAACACTATAGTTTTCTGACATTTCTTTAATAGTATCTTTGATTTTTTCAAGTCTCTTAGAACGTTCTGTTTCTTCATATAATTGGATACTTTCGTTGATACCATCACTTACTAACTTAATTTGTCCAACATAAGTTTTAATTTTGTCTTCAAACAATTTCAAGGGTTTGTTATACTCGTTTTTTATTGCTTTGCGCTCATTATCTAAAAGTGTCGCCACTTTATTTAAATCCGCTTTTGCTTGCTTGGCTTCTGGAATATTCGCATCTGTAAAAATCATACTTGAGTAATGATTTACTGCTTTATCAACCATTTCTTTTAGTTGCGATTCGTTCTGAATTGTTATTTCACTGGCTTTAAAATCTACTTTAAACTGTACATTTGTTGTTAATTCATTTGTCATTACCTTTGCCCCCAGTTAATATTTTTTACTTGATCATTTGTATTGTTTTTATTGATCTCTATTTCATAGTTACTTTTCCACTTATTTAACTGTCTCATTGCTTCTGGATACTGTTTATCTGTCATGCTGTCTAATGTTTTTGCACCAACATGTTGCAACAATCCATTTCTAACAACTTGCATATCGCTTGAGCTTAGTTTCGCTACTTTTCTTATTAAATCGTTCATCTCTGATATTTGTTTACCATTAACCAAATTTATTGGTTCTTTAGCATCAAGCTTCTTTTGAAATGAATCAGGATCATCTTTATCTGTTGCGATATTAAAAAATTTCAATAAAAAATATTTTTCTGCATAAGTTAATGCTTTACCTACACCCTTCTCACCAGCAATATCAACACCTTGTGCATACCACTTTGATTCCAAAAAATCTTCTGGATTATCAATATTAATCCAGCGCATAGTCATCTCAAGTTCAGTAAAATATGTTATTCTTTGTTTCTGTTCCGTCTGTTTCGTGTACTTATTGTATTGATTTATAATCTCTATCTGGTCCTTAACTTTATGGCCTGTAATTGCTGGTTGTAATAACAATCCCATTTCATTAATTTTTGAATGTAAAGCTCCTAGGACATCACTTGACCCAACATAATTAAATTGACTTCCTGATTGTTCTTTTTTTAAATAAGATACTTTTTTTCTTACTTCTGCTAATCTTTGATAAACATTTAGTTGTTCAGCCATTTAACAAGACCTCATTTCTGTGATATAATTTTTCTTGTATAATTTTTGTATGTGCCTTAATCGTTGGCAGACGATTGGGCATTTTTTATAACTTCCGACAAAAATCTGCAAATTCATCGCTTGTTACCTCTTTGAAACATTCGAATTTCTTCTCTTTTCCATCTGAATAATAAATATTGATAATTGGAGTATCCCAATCACTTCCTGGAATTCCAGCAATAGTCTTTACTTTTCCCAAGTCAATAATATATTTGCCTTTTTCCCAAACAGTTTCGGCAGTCCAATAGTAATCTGAGAGAGTTCCTAAAAATACTTTATCAACATCTGCATTATCCACTTCGATATCGATTAGTTCTTTAGCTTTTTTAAAATCATATAATTTTGGCATTCAAATACCTCTTCTCTTTTTTTGTTGAGCAATATATATCCGACCCTTTTGTTGCTGGTACCATAAATCAGCAAGTTTTTTCGTTTGCTGTAGTTTGTCTTTTCTTGTCATTTCTTAACCTCTCTATCTTCAAGTGCCAGATCATAAAACAGTGTCCAAATGATGAATAAGCCGATATATATATTTTGGATAATCGGATTAAAATTTCCGCCTACTAGCAGTCCTAGTCCGAATACGATTAGCAATACTGCAATTCTTCTTAAGTTATAAATTTTTCTCATTTCATTTCTCCTTAAATATGCATTCTATTTTGAATCTCTAAGTATCTTAAAAATTCGAGTTCTTTTTCAATTTGATATGCTTTTCCTTCGGTCAGTTGTTCTGATTGTCTAAGCGCTGCTCTATCATCTTGTAGCTGTTTACGCTCTTTTTTTATTTGGTTGAGTATCCAAGCCTCTTGTTCAGTTGTATAAGCCATAATATTCTCCCTATGCTATATCGTTTAAGTCAAAACTCATTTGTCTTACAACTGTTTTTGTGGCTGTGGAAGGCTCCCAGTCATTGATATATTCAATTACGATTGGATAATGTTTTTCTCTTAATTGTGATCGGGTCCCCACGCCTGTGATTTGCTTAATACCTGAATTAATATCTTTGTATAGCTTGCCACGCTGTTCCTTTGTGATTTTTCCAAATCCTCTTGCTACTTCTGCTACTCGTTGATGAACTCGACGTGATAAGTAGCCATAATCATCTGCACCGATTTTTTGATTGTCTTTTAAGTCGGCTACTTCTTTTTCAATTACATCTACACGCTCATTTGTTTCTTCATTTGCTGATAAAGCAAGCATCGCCAATTCTCTTTGAGAGGTTGGAAGTTTAGGCTGTTGAATTTCTTTTTCCATTTGATTAAAAGCTTCAATATATTTCAGTTTGAATTGCAAAGCTTTTTTACCTGTGAATCCCATTGCTAGTAGTGTGAATCCGTCACGGTTCATAATTACTTGGCGATAAGACTGTTTGTTTTGCGGATGAATATAGTTATCTTCGTAAAATAGGTCTGCGTAATTTTCCGCAACCCCCTCTTTTAAATCATCAATTGCTGCTAAAACATCACGATGGTTTTTATTAAATGTTTCGGCAACTTGTAAACTACTTGTTACTGCTTGTTGGTCTTTCATTATTACTAAATTTGTCATTTGGTTTACTTCCTTTCTGGTATAATTTTCTTATCAGCAAGTGCTCTGCTGAAATAACTGATAAGGTGGTGAGGTAATGTATAATGTTGTAGAAAAATCTATCCCCTTTTTAGAAAAATATTCTTTTTGGGTGTCGATAGCGTTATTTTTATTTTGGGTTATCCAAAAGAAAAGTAAGCTGTATATTTCTTATTTAACTAATAAAGCCAAGAACAATTACGAACGAAAGTATTTTGAAATTTTTGCATACAATGAAAAAAATAAAAATCATCAAATACAATTAACTAGTAGCTGGCTTGACCTTTACAAAAGTTACTGGAAAAGAACAAACAATACTCTACTTTTGTCATTTATTTTTGCGTATATCTCTTTCAATACAACATCTTATTTTAGAAACGATTCAGATAACTTTTTTAAACTATTAACCATTTCCACAAGTCTGTTCCTAGCTGGATTAACATACATCCAACAGCTATACCGAGAATAAAGATGAATGCTTGAACAAACAAAGATTCTTTATATCTACTTTTCGCCTTAGTATCTTCTGCCAAAGTACTAAGGCTGTTTGCAATGCTTTCCAATGCAATAACTGTTCTTTCATCCGTATTCATATTATTTCCTCCCTAAATTTCGCTTGCCCAAGATTTATCTTTTTTGTGATAGAAGCCATCTGCGACACTCTTCTTTGTCGTAGAACTTCCCTTGTTTACTTACTGATCCATGCGGAAGACCTAGCTTCTCCCATTCCCTTATTGTTGTAGTGGATACATCGAAATATTTTGCAATCTCTGTTTGATTTAAAACTCGCTTATCAATTGAGGTATCTCTTCGTGCTTTTTCTATTTCATCAACAATAATTCCATGTACAAAATCCCTTAGAGAAGCTTCATTTTCTGGAGTTAAAATCACTTCCATTTTTATACCCCCTTCTAATCTCCTTTTGTTTTTAAAAGTTCTTCCATGCCAACACCTAAGTAATCTGCAACTTTTTTTAAATTTTTTGCAGATGGCATCGACTTGTTCCATTTAGAAATAGTTCCATTAGAAAACTCTAAATCACGTTCGATTTTGTAGATAGATAAAGCTTTTTCTTCAGAAATACATTTGATGCGTTCATAAAGCAATTTTCACACCTCCTAGAAATGAATAATATTTTTTGTTTCTGGGGTATTGACTTATAATAGAAAATATTCTATTATAAGTGCATAGAAAATAATCTAAAAACAATATTGTCCTTAGTCTTTTTATTCTATGTTATACCATCCAGAAATGTGAGAGTTTCTTGTACTTCCTGAGTACATGTGTATAATATCATAGAATTATTTCTAATGTCAATAACTTTAATAGAAAAAATTCGGAGGTATTTTGATGAGCACATACGAACGTGTTAAAAAGCTTGCTGCTGCAAGAAAAATGAGCATCGCGGAATTGGAAAGAGTTCTAAATCTATCAAATGGAATGATTTCTAAATGGAGTAAATCTAAACCCAACTCAGAGCCACTTTCTAAAGTAGCTGATTATTTTGACGTATCGACGGATTACCTATTAGGCCGTACTGATCTACCACATGGCGGTTTAACTAAAGAGCAACGAGAAATGACTATTGAAGAAGCAATAAACTCTGTTATGAGTCACGGCGGCAAAGAAGTAACTGATAATGACAGAGAAGTCTTAAAAAGAATAGCAGAGGCGTATTTGGAAGGTAAATACGAATAAAAAAAGAATTTTTGAGAAGGTGCGTTGCTTGGATAAACAGATTGAAGAAATAGTCAAGATTTTAGGAACTACTGTGATTTACGATGAAATTGAAAATAATGCTTAT
This sequence comes from Enterococcus sp. DIV1090, assembly GCF_050537975.1. Taxonomy (NCBI): domain Bacteria; kingdom Bacillati; phylum Bacillota; class Bacilli; order Lactobacillales; family Enterococcaceae; genus Enterococcus; species Enterococcus sp. DIV1090. The sequence continues at coordinate 2,415,465 of NZ_CP172917.1, forward strand.
TACATGACACGCTTTAATTTAATAGTGGTAAATGTAAAGCTTTCAGAATTTGAACAAAAAAAAGCTTTACTGCACGAGCTCGGTCATGCTTGTGAGCACCAAGAGAATTATCCCCTGTACAAAACAGCATATGCTCTTCGTTCTAAAATGGAATATGAAGCGGATTGTTTTATGGTAGAAAAATTATTAGATGAATATTTAAACAGTACGGGTATTGCTCCAGAAAGAATCAACTACATGAAATTTATAGAAGATGCCAAAATAGATGCGCGCTACGAAGATTGGGTAAAGACTCTACTGTTTAATAAGTTGCAAAGAATAAACTTTGCATAAAAAAAGCCCGTGCGACAACACGGACTCAAAACCTCGTTTCGAGATTTACTCATAAAAACATTATATCAGAAGTGAGGAAGGTTTTAAAAATGAAAAAAATTGTTTTTCTAGGTTTATCATTATTATTGCTATCTGCTTGTTCGAATAACACAAAAAAAGAAACAAATGTTAATAGTTCATCTACAAACATCTCATCAAGCGTTAAAGAATCATCAAGTGACACAAAAGAAAAAAGTCAAAGTTCTACGTCAACAGCATCCAGTGTTGTAGGTTCATCCACTATTGAAGAACGAACAGTTCAAGCAAGCCTAAATGATTTTGTCGGAGGTTGGGGTATCCCTCAAAGTGATAATTTATTTTTTATAAATGCTGACGGAACTTTCTCTAGCACTACTCAATCAAATGTTCCGCTCCAAAATTTAAATTTTTCTGTTGATGCAAATGGTAATCAAACAATGTCATATGTTTTGAATAACACTCCAGGAACATTAGTGAAAAATGCAGATGGTACTTTGGCTGCTGGCGGACAGGTCTATAGTTATCTTGGCAATATTACGATGGAACAATTAATAGAAAGAAACAATCAAGGTCAACAAAATACTGCCCAACAGGAAGTGCAAGAGTCAGAAAATATTATACAACCTTCTACTCCCGAAATTAGTCAACAATCTCCCGAGCCAGTCACGGAAGTTTATGACCAAGTTAGAGATGGCGAAGGCGGCCGTCAAGTAGCTGAAAGAAACGGAATAACACTTGAAAAATTACAAGAACTAAATCCAGGTATCAGTGGATATATGCCCGGACAATCATTACGAGTTAAATAGAGGAGATTTTTTATGAAAAAGATTAAATATTTTATTTCAATGTTGCTATTAATTGTTACTTTTGCTGCTTGTGGAACTAAAGAAGTAAAGCCTGATTATACAACTAATGAAGCCGAAACAGCGCTAAATAAGGGAGAGGATTTAACAGGAAAAACTGTTCAATTCACAGTTGATAAATATGTACCTGATGGATCATTAGGATATACGATTCAAACTGGAGAACACTTAAATTTTATTTCTTCTGAAAATCCAAATGTAAAAACAGGTGATACAGTTATTGCAGAAATAAAGAAAGTTGAGAACCTTATGGGGTCTTGGATTATTACTTTCGATAAAAAATAAATTACCCTTCTCTGGCGAGTTCTATCGTGTTCGATTCACGATAGGGGCTTTAAAATCAAATAAGGAGGTGCTAGAAATTTGTCATTCCCTCTGTTCGCTTGCCCAAGTGGAAAGGATAAAAAATGGCAACTTTTAAACAATACACAAAAAAAGGACAAAAATACTGGAAAGTAACTGCCTATTTAGGCGTAGATTATTTAACTGGTAAACAAATTAATGTCACTATCAGAAACTGTAATACAAAAAAAGAAGCACAGCTCAAGCTTAATCAAAAAAAATTAGATTTTGATAATGGAAATCTAGCTAACGAGCATACTCGTTTAACCACTTTTGAAGAAGTTTATTATATGTGGTTGGACGAATACAAAAAAACAGTTAGGGAATCCACATTCATAGCTACTGAGCGACGTATGAAAAAACACATTTTACCCACATTCGGGAAAATGAGACTTGAGCGTTTAACAGTAAAGATCGTGCAAAAATCTGTTAATGAATGGTATAAAAAGAATGAAATGGGAAAAGTACTTTTGAGTTACGCTTCTCGTGTTTGTGACTATGCTGTTGGTTTAGAAATAATAGACTCAAACCCATTTAAGAAAATAACTAAGCCTAGTTCGCTAAAGAAAGTAGAAAAGAATACAAAAAGAAAGTTCTATACAAAAGACGAACTGGAACATTTCTTAAATACAGCTGATAGCATTGCCAATCAAGCCAAAGAAGAAAGTTTAGTTCTAAAATACTATGCTGACTTAGACTGTGCTATTTTTCGCTTACTTTCTTTTACTGGTATACGTGTTGGTGAAGCTTTAGCATTGAATTGGAATGATATTGATATTAAAAAGCAGGTAGTTAATATAAATAAAACTACTGCTATCAGTACAAATGGATTGACTATAAACGATCCTAAAACTCCCAATTCTATTCGTAAGATTTCTTTTGATAACAAGACTGCTTATATCTTAAAAAAATGGAAACTTAGACAGTGTGAGGCTTTAATGAAAAAAGGTGGGTTTAAAACACAACTTATTTTCACAAAAATTGATGGTACCATGTTCCGAAGTCAAGACATTTACCAACGTTCCAAAAGATTGGCAGAAAAAGCTAACTTACATTCTATTGGTTGTCATGGTTTTCGGCATACCCACGCAACATTATTATTCGAATCAGATAATGTTAGGTCTAAAATAATCCAAGAACGTTTAGGACATTCTTCTTTACAAATAACTATGGATACTTACACTCATGTTTCTGATGAAGTTACTAAAGAAGCAACAGATGCTTTCAGTAGCTATGTAAATTTTTAAAATAGCAAATCTACATCAATAACTAAATCAGTAAATTACTAACAACAAAAAAATAGCCTAGAATCCTTGTTGGATAAGGATTCTAGGCTCTATCTAACTAAATTATTTAGTTTCACGGTGTAAAGTAACTTTTCTTTCACGTGGGCAATATTTTTGTTTTTCTAAACGATCAGGATTGTTACGTTTATTTTTATTTGTTAAGTAGTTACGTTCTTTACAAGAAGTACACTCTAAAGTGATGTTTACGCGCATGTTTTCCCCTCCTACTAATAATTGATCTTTCCAAGAGATTTCTTAGACTTGAATATCATACCATTTTTTTTGTCATTTGACTACCCTTTTGGACAAATTTGTAAAGTAGAACTACTTTACAAATTTTATTTTTTGTACATTTCCATATACGCTTCTAAAACTTCTTTGGCAATCGTTTGGTTTGGTTTGGATTCTTCGTCATTTAAGTGCGGTAAAACAACGCTAATTGCAATTTCAGGGTTTTCGTAAGGCGCATAAGCCACCAAGTTACTATTAACCGTTGTGTGAACAATTCCGTTAGCATCTGTTGCTTGCGTTTCGGCGGTCCCTGTTTTAGCAGCAATCGAAAACTTGTCTGATTTTAAACCCGGTGCCGTAGTAAATTGACTAGTTCCATTTACCACATTATAGAAACCTTGTTGAAGAATTCCTATCTGGTCTTCAGAAATATTCACTTTATTCAAAACTTTCGGTTCGATTTCTTTTAAAATTTTTCCTAAAGCTCCATTTTCATCATTGCCATAGATTCCTTCTACCACATGGGGTTGCACGCGGATGCCATTATTTGCGACAGTGGAAACGTACTGTGCTAATTGTAACGGTGTGTAGTTATCATATTGTCCAAATGATAAATCTAATAGATTTCCGCCTTTAGGCGCTTCAGCAGGATCTTTGAAATCTTTATTTACATATCCAGGACTTTCACCAGGTAAATCGATGCCCGTCTTAATCCCCATTCCATATTCAGCATAAGCATTTCTTAGCTCTTTGAAAACTTTATCATCGCCAATTTCATACGGGAAGACCATATTAGGATAGTAATTTACACCCATTAGTTTAAATACAACTTTCATCATGTAGGCATTAGAAGAGTACTCTAATGCTTGCTCAGCAGTTAATTGCATTTGTGCATTACGACCACCACTATTCCACCAAGAAGCTTTTGGATTTGTACCAGCTAAAATAATTGGTTCATCTAATAGAGTATCATTTCCTTGTAATACTTTCGCCTCATAACCAGCTGTTAAAGTACCTGCTTTCACAACAGATCCAGGTACCTCAAAGTTTAAAATAGGCCCTAAAGGATTAGGTGTGACTTCTCCTGTCTGTAAATCATGACTAACTCCGGACATCGCTAAAATAGCCCCTGTTTGAGGGTTCATAGCAACGACATATGCATTTTCTGAGTATGGTCCAATGGTTTTGACTATTTGTGAATAGTTTCGTTGTAAAATTTCATCAACTTTGTTTTGGAAATTTGAATCAATCGTTAATTTTAAGTTGGAGCCTTTTTCCCCTTTTGAAATTGGGGTTTGTGAAACAATCTTTCCGTTATTGTCTAAAACGACTTCTGATTTTGCTTTTTTACCTTGTAGAACGTCTTCATATTGTTTTTCTAAATAGCTAGTTCCAACACGGTCATTTCGTGCATAGCCTTTTTTCAAATATTCATCGACTTCTTCGGCTGGCAATCCTTGTTTTTCAGTTGAAACGGTGCCCAACAGGCTACGTAATGCACCACTTTGAGAATAATCACGCGTCCAATCAGTCCCTGTTGAAACACCTGATATTTCCGCTGTGTGTTCACCAATTGTCGCAATTTCACCTTCTGTTACCCCTTCATTCTTGATGAAGACCGTGTTCATTTGTGACGCTGCATTCATTCGTTTAAAAATCGTTACTGCTTGTAAGGTTCGGTCATCAAACGCAATTTCTTCAGGGGTGACTTTTTCAACTGCTTTGGCATATAATGTGCCTTCGTCCGTAATTTTGTTGCCTTTTTCATCTTCTTTATCTTGATCGGTTAAACGGGCTTGGGCTGCTTTTAAATTTTCAGGATTCGCTAACCAATAATCTTTTTTATCACGATCCGTTAAGTTTGGATCAACTGGAACGTTAATAAGTTCGTTGACTTTATTCGCAATCGGTAAAATATCTTTTCCTTCAATATTTTTTCCTCGTGTGTAAGTGATTGCTAAATTAGCTTTGTTAGAAACCAAGACTTTTCCTTGTGAATCATAAATTTGTCCTCGAGGGGATGGTGTCGTGATTTGTAGTGAAGAATTGGCAGTGATTTTTTTGTTAAACTCTTCTCCTTCTACAATCTGTAAATACCCTAAACGAACAATTAATGAAACAAATAAAGTGAATATCACAAAAAATAATAAGTTCAATCGAAAAGGAATATGTGGCTTTCTACCTCGTTGACTCTTTGCTGCGGCATCTGTTTTTTTTATTTTATCTATAAATGAGTTTTTCTTCATACCTCTAGTCCCTTCACTAAAAAGTTTCGCATTCTCATTGTAACAAAAAATAGTCAAAAAATCAGGATTATTCCTAGCTCTAAGGAAATATTTAATTATTTTGTTGTTGAAAAAAGTCAAAAGGACTTCTGAATTCAGAAGTCCTTTTGACTTTTTCTCTTTTTTTAACGGCTGTAATTGTGAACTTCAGCAACCATGCTGTCAATGAAAATTGATAAATCTTCGACAGACGTTTCTTTGCTTCCATAACGACGGACGTTCACCGTTGCATCTTCCATTTCTTTGTCCCCGACCACTAATTGATAAGGTACTTTTTGTGTTTGAGAGGCCCGAATTTTGTAGCCCATTTTTTCGTTACGATCATCGACTTCAACACGTAAGCCTTGTGCTTGTAAACGTTCTTTGATTTCATAAGCATACTCAGAATGCGCTTCTACAGAAACTGGGATAATAGTTGCTTGAATTGGTGCTAACCAAGTAGGGAAAGCGCCTTTGTAAACTTCTGTTAAATAAGCCACAAATCGTTCCATTGTTGAGACAATACCACGGTGGATAACAACTGGGCGATGTGTATTTTCACCATCTTCGCCAACATAAGTTAAGTCAAAACGTTCTGGTAATAAGAAGTCTAATTGGATGGTTGATAATGTTTCTTCCATTCCTAAAGCTGTTTTTACTTGAACATCTAACTTCGGACCGTAAAAGGCAGCTTCGCCTTCTGCTTCAAAGTAATCTAATTCTAATTCATCCATGGCAGCTTTTAACATCGCTTGCGCTTTTTCCCACATCGCATCATCATCAAAATATTTGTCTGTATTATTTGGATCACGATAGCTTAAGCGGAAACGATAATCCGTAATGTTAAAGTCAGCATAGACTGCCACCATTAACTCCAAAGTACGTTTAAATTCGTCTTTAATTTGGTCAGGACGAACAAAAGTATGGCCATCGTTTAAAGTCATTTCACGAACACGTTGTAACCCTGATAATGCGCCAGATTTTTCATAGCGGTGCATCATCCCTAATTCAGCGATTCGAATTGGCAATTCGCGGTAACTATGAATGTCATTTTTATAAACCATCATATGGTGTGGACAGTTCATTGGACGTAATACCAGCATTTCGCCATCACCCATATCCATTGGTGGGAACATATCTTCATGGTAATGATCCCAGTGACCAGATGTTTTGTATAATTCCACATCTGCCATAATTGGTGTATACACATGTTGGTAACCTAAGCTAATTTCTTTGTCCACAATATAACGTTCAATTGTACGACGAATGGTTGCGCCTTTTGGTAACCAGAAAGGTAACCCTGAACCAACTTCTTGTGAAACCATAAATAAATCTAATTCTTTTCCTAATTTACGGTGGTCACGTTCTTTGGCTTCCTCGCGCATTTTGATAAACTCTTTTAAATCTTTTTTATCAAAAAAGGCAGTGCCGTAAATCCGTTGCATCATATGATTGTCAGAGTTTCCGCGCCAATAAGCACCAGCTACTGAAAGTAATTTAAAGACTTGAATCCGTCCTGTTGAAGGGACGTGAACACCACGACATAAATCAACAAAATCGCCTTGATCATAGACAGTGATGATTTCATCTTCTGGTAAATCTGTAATTAATTCAACTTTGTAAGGATCATCAGCAAATAATTCTAACGCTTCTGCACGTGAGATTTCTTTACGAACGATTGGGTTATTTTCCTTCACAATTTTCATCATTTCGGCTTCAATTGCAGGTAAATCTTCCGCTGTCACAGGGGATTCTCCATTATCTGTATCATAATAGAACCCAGAATCAATCGCAGGACCTACGCCAAATTTAATGTTAGGGAAAAGACGGCGTAAGGCATTAGCCATTAAATGAGCTGATGAATGACGTAAAATTCCTAAAGCATCTTCATGATCAGGTGTCACGATTTCAAGCGAACCATCTTCTACGATAGGACGATCTAAATCGATTAAAACACCATTGAATTTACCAGCTAAAGCTTTTTTGGCTAAACTGTTGCTAATACTTTTAGCAACATCAAATGTTGTAACCCCAGAATCAAACGGTTTGACAGCGCCATCTGGAAAAGTAATGTGAATAGACATAATAAAATTCTCTCCTTTTAATTTTTTTGATTTGAAGCGTTTCATTGTGTTCCTGTTTTTCACAATGAAACGAAACAGCCACCTGTTCCCCTTGTTAAAAAACAAAAAGTCCTAGTATTCTAACGAATACTAGGACGAAAATATCGTGGTTCCACCTAATTTTGAACACAAATAATCTGTGTTCCTCTAGCGTGTTAACGGTGCGACCGCCTTTGTTTCAACAAAGGTTTCGAAAGTGGTCATCCCTTGTGCCAATCTGGAAAATTTTCAGCCAAGATTTTCCTCTCTAATAGATCGCGGGCAAGTTCAGTTGTCTTTCTCATCAATCATTTATGCACTTATTTAACCACTTATTTTCAGAAAAAGCAAGTGATTCAACAGAAATTCTCTGAAAACTTATTTTTTCCATTCGCCGCCTTGTGCATAGCGGTCTTTTTTCAATTCATTGACAATCACATGGATATTCTCTTTTGGTGCACCAGCGTTTTTTGACACAGCTTCTGTAATATCTTTGACCATATTAGTTAACTGTTCTTCTGTGCGGCCTTCAATTAATTCTACATGTACAAATGGCATCTTCGTTCCCCCAATTTAAATTGCTTGTTCTGTTTGTATCATAGAGCGGGTTATGATGCTTGTCAATAAAAAATTGGAGACGTCAGTCGTTACGGTTGACGTCTCCAATTTTTACTTTTCAGATACACAGCTGGACCAAAGTACGGTCTTGCCTAATATCTCTTTTTATACTTCTTCGCCGTAATCTACAGGTTTATCAAATTCACCTGGTGCATCATCATAGATATGTCCGTAAATAATTACCGGCATTCCGTCATAGGATACATCAAAGATTTTTGAAACTTCTGTTCCTGGCGTATTGATACAGCCATTACTACCAGCATCGGTTTTAAAGGCTTCTTTATCGCCGTACTTATCCAATTTATGGTCGGAGTCATGAATCCCAATTTGTGTGACAACGCCCCCTTGACTTAATAACGGCATCCAATATTTTACTGGCACACTGTATCGAGAACCATCAAGCATTTGACCTTCTAAATTCACATCGGTTGTCCGATATAAAATTGTATGGAATCCTGGTACTGTTGCGGTTCCTTTGTTATATCTGCCAGTAATGACATCTGTGGTGACTATTTTTTTGCCATCAATGAAACAATACATTTTTTGATCTTTTAAATCAATTTCAATGTAATTATTGGCAATTTTACTATTTTCTTTGGTATCGCCAACCAACGGAGCAGTGACTGCATTCATTTGTTCTTGGCTATTCAGCGCGTTTACTAGTAGTTCTTGCGTTTTGGCCCCATCAATCGACCAGCCATAACTTCCGTTGTTTTTAAAACGACGTGTCGTGCCGTGAACATCTGTAAATAAAACTGGTTGATTAGCAGAACCATATGTTGTTTCTAATTGTGTCACCCAAGTAGTTAGTTTTTCTTTGTTGATTGTGCCATCATCATTCAGCACGTTTTGAATTTGTGTTTTATCAAAGGCTACTTTTTCACCATTAATATCAACTGTAATTGTTTTATTTAACTTGTTATTGAGCGTTGTCAATGTTGCCTTTAACGTTTGATCCTCTTTTGTAATTTCAGGGGCTTTATAAAAATCTTTGGCATTGTATTGATAGTTGCCTTTTCCCGCTTCAACATCCGCAATAATCTGCTGATTTAAGCGCTGTGTGTCCACTACTGTGCCTTTTTCTTCGGGAACAATTTCAAAAGTGCCATTGCCTCGACGGATACTCGCATTTTTGCTTGGTTTCCCCTCTGGAAAACTCAAAGTCGCTAATTTGGCTTCTAGTTCTTTTTTGAATGCCTCGTTTAACGGTAGCTTCACCTTGCTACTGTGTAAATGGTCTTTTAAAAATTTTTGATCCAATTGGTATTTTTTAGGAAGTTGAATTTTTTCTTCTTTTGTCCCCGTTTGAACCACAACTTCTTCGGTTTGATTAACTTGCGCTAATTTTTCTTCCGCTGCATTTACATTTAACCAGCCTACAGAAACTCCATTTACTTTTGTGGTTGGTAAAAAGTGACTTTGAAAATAAACATAGCTGCCCCCAGCAACCAGAGCTAGTCCAACCAAAGAAGTAATAATTACTTTCTTTTTATTATTTTTTCCTGATTTTTGACGACGTGTATTACGCATTTGCATTTCTTCTTTTTTCATTTGTTCATCCTTTATATCAATAATTTTAGGTTTATTTCTTAGAGACTAGGCAACAAACAACTGCGGTGATCTACAATCAAAAAAGGTTCCCTTTCTCTCGCAGATTAATTTTTTCAATTATACACTATTTTTACGTTGTTTTCAGCTTATTTTCCTTGTAAATCCTTTAATCTTAAAGAATTTGTATACTCTGTGACTTTTTTTGCTTCTTGTAAATGATACGTAAACTGGGCCATTTTAGCAAAATCCTGAGCGACGACGTCAAAAAAGGCTTGTGTCTTTATTAAGCTGTTCCAACAAGCTTCTTTACTAGAAAAATCCAGCAACGATGCTAATTGATCCATCGTGTCAGGAGTGACATAATTTTTCAGATACTTAAATTGTTTCCCAACAGAAATTGGCTCCGGTTCCTGCCAAGCCGCTTGCCAAGAAAGCAAGCGCAACAGTTCCTGCTGACAATATTCATAGAGATGTGTGACAGCGTAAAATAGTTCATTCCGACAAAGCCCCTTAACTACATACGTACTAACCCACCAAAATTCATTGCAACAATCGTTAAACTGCTGCTGATTCGGAACTGTTACTGTATAATTTTTATCAGATGCTACAGGTAAAGGTGGCAAATTTTCATCTTTGTCTAACAAGATAATTGCTAAAGAATCGCCTTCATGCCAATTGTCTTTTTCTGCGAGAGGACACAACGTTAAATCGATACGTTGACCATCTTCAAATAACATTAAAAATGTTTCCCGCGTCTTCGGTTCTGTGGGAAATAAGGTCATTTCCTTGGGACGTTGCATAATTAATGGTTGTCCAAATTTTGCTATCCACGTTGCTGTTTCAAAAAACTCAGCACATGGTTCTACAATATAAACAATGTCGAAATCTTGAAAACTATCTTTTGGCGCTTTCACATTCGTGCGAGACCCCACCATTCCCACAGCTCGAATGTGTTCTTCTTGTTTTGCTACATCCATAATAAGTTGAAACATTTCTTCTTCTGTACGCATTCACTCGCTCCCTCTCTTCAAAAGTTTCTATTAAAACATAGATTTTTTTATAAGTCTTTTGTTTTCTATCGCTTTTTCTATGGTACTTCGTATACACTAACATTACAAGGAGGGATGTTTCATGCATTGGTTAAAAATAACAAGTTTATCCATTGTCAGTTTTGGCTTTTGTATTCTTTTGATTTTAGGTCTACTTATTTTTACTGGCAAAAATACGCAACCCACCGATAAACCAGATGCTATTTTAATTTTAGGGGCCCGTGTTTTAGGGACGTCTAAAGAAACCGCACTGCCCAGCCGTGTTTTGCAAGCTCGGTTAGATGTGGCTATCCCCTATATTAAACAACACCCCGAGACACCCGTTATTGTTAGCGGAGGGCAAGGAGCAGATGAGCCGGCTACGGAAGCCGCGGTTATGAAACAATACTTGCTAAATAAAGGTGTTCCAGAAAAACAGATTCTCTTAGAAAATCGTGCCACACGCACCAAAGAAAATATTGTCAATTCACAAAAACTCCTTTCTTTTAAACGGCTAGTGATTGTTACTAGTGAATTTCACATGTATCGCTCGCAACTTTTAGCCAAGCGAGCAGGCATCTCAAATGTTTCAGGCATCACTGCGGCTTCTTCTTTTCCGAAAGATATCAAAAATTTTGGCCGAGAGCTGCTTTCTTTAGGCTATGCCTTACTCTTTGATTGGTAAAAGAGCGTCCTTCGCAAGACCATTTTGCGAAGGATGCTTTTATATTCTGTGGATTTGCTCACTTTTGTTCTCTTCTTCTTGTGTTTAAATTATAAAAATGATAACATATCTTTGTTAGCGCTTACAAATAATATTTATTTTATAGGAGGAGAAAGTTATGGGGCATCAATTGAGCACTCATTTTTTTAACAAGAAAACAGGGATTATTTCAACTTTTTTAAGTTTGATACTTTTAGTCGGTGGGTTACTGTTTGCACTACCTGCATTTGAAGTACAAGCAGCATCAACTGTTACACCTAAAACAGTCATGTATGTAGAAGTAAATAACCACGATTTTAACAATGTGGGAAAATATACTTTAGCTGGAACCAATCAACCTGCTTTTGATATGGGGATTATTTTTGCAGCCAATATTAATTATGACACGGTCAATAAAAAACCTTACTTATATCTAAATGAACGGGTCCAACAAACTTTAAACGAAGCTGAAACACAAATTCGTCCAGTTCAAGCACGCGGCACTAAAGTCCTATTGTCTATTTTAGGCAACCATGAAGGCGCTGGCTTTGCTAACTTCCCAACTTACGAAAGTGCGGATGCCTTTGCAGCTCAATTAGAACAAGTCGTTAATACGTATCATTTAGATGGTATTGATTTTGATGATGAGTATGCTGAATACGGAAAAAATGGAACGCCTCAACCAAATAATTCTTCGTTCATTTGGTTACTTCAAGCCTTAAGAAATCGCTTAGGCAATGATAAATTAATTACTTTTTATAATATTGGACCAGCGGCTGCGAACTCTTCTGCTAATCCTCAAATGAGTTCTTTAATTGATTATGCTTGGAACCCTTATTATAGTACCTGGAATCCGCCACAAATTGCGGGGATGCCTGCTTCTCGTTTAGGTGCTTCTGCCGTTGAAGTTGGTGTCAATCAAAATCTAGCTGCGCAATATGCTAAACGTACAAAAGCGGAGCAATATGGTATTTATCTAATGTATAACCTCCCAGGAAAAGATTCATCTGCGTATATCTCGGCGGCGACACAAGAACTTTATGGTCGAAAAACGAACTATTCACCAACTGTTCCAACACCTTAATTATTATCTCGTGTCTACAAGCGCCAACATGTAAAGAGTTAAAAGCCAGCTTACTACAAGCTGGCTTTTTGGTATCTTGAGAGAATAGTTTTACACAAAAAAAGACCCGCCCTTTGGGTAAGGACGGGAAAGGAGTTAAAAATGAAAAAGTGTTTTGTGTTGTTAAGGTTGTTTGTTGATATGCTTATATCTTACAAACTAAATGTGAAGATTTTGTGATCATTTCATTCTTATTTTGCTACTTTTATAGGAATTAAATAGATTGCCACGAGACTATCTTTAGTTGCCTTGTGCATCCGTTATTCTGACTGCTCCTTGTGGTGATACTCTGTAAAAACCGACAGTCCCTGTCCCTCCATTTGCAACCATCTGTTTCGATTGGGCTCTAAAAAAGAAGTCATTTCCATTCATACCCAAAAATCCAAGGTTCGTATCATTATTTTCTGCATCAGTCAGTGTCTTTCTAATATATGTCTCTGCTTTTTCTTGTGTATCGATGATTTTTGCCTCTTCATTTTGGTCTTGATTTTCCTCTTCAGAAGAATGATAGTAATACTCTTCCGCAGGATAATTTCCACTATCTTGAGTAATTAACAATCGCGGTTTCGTCTTATCCGATTGGTCGCCGTTAGGATTTTCAACACCAATTTTATATAATAATAGCGCAGCACCAGTAGGCCCCCACCTAATACTTAAGCTTGTAATTGGTCGCGACTCATCAGTAGGTGAATCCTTCGTAATCATTCCTCCGGTATTTGTACTACCATCAGGATGAATGATCAAACTCTCTCCTTTACCATTTTTCCATGTTCCAACTAAAGTAGTAAAATCGCCAGCATTAATCGCTGTAGTATCTAAATCAGCTACAGTTAGCTGACTATTGTTTCCATCAGCTGTCGGCTCTTCACTTTTCACTGATTCGTTAGACTCGACACTGCTGCTCGCTTGTTCGTTTGTCTTATCAATTGTTTCACTCGTTTTTTCATTCGTCTCTTCAACTTTAGAGGATGCCTCCGTTGAAGCGGTTACTTTCTTTTCTTTTGGTTCCCGACAAGCAGTTAATGATAAAACCGCTAGCCCGACAAAAAACGCTAGCATTCCCTTTTTCACGCCTATTCACCCCGTTCAATGATCTATCTTACTAGACTATTGTACTATTAATTCAACTGTTTAGACAAATATTTATGGAACAGACAAAAGTTAATCCTGTCATTGAATGCTTTGTGTCACATGGACCTATCAATCAACTTTCTTTTTTCTATGTATTATATGAAAAAAAGTGAGCCATCAGTCAAAATGACCGATGGCTCACTTTCTAAATCTTAAAACAAACGAACAAATGGATTATTCAGGTAAATCTACATTATGATGAACTTTTTGAACATCTTCTAAATCTTCTAAAACGTCTAACATTTTTTCAAAGTTCGCTAAATCGTCGCCTTCTAATGTTACTTCGTTTTGTGGAACCATTTCTAACTCAGTAACCGTGAATTCTTCAATGCCTTTTTCTTTTAACGCTTCTTGTGCATGGTGGAAATCTTCTGGTTCTGTGTAAACGATAATTTGACCGTCTTCTTCAACAACATCGCGAACATCAATGTCTTTTTCCATTAAGTATTCTAAAATTTCATCCGCATCGTCACCAGCAAAGCCAATGATACCTGTATTATCAAACATGTAGGAAACAGCACCGCTGACACCCATGTTTCCGCCGTTTTTACCAAATGCGGCCCGCACATCTGCTGCTGTTCGGTTCACGTTGTTTGTTAAAGCATCAACAATGACCATTGAACCATTTGGCCCAAATCCTTCATAGCGTAATTCAGAATATTGTTCATCTGCTGAACCTTTTGCTTTTTCAATAGCGCGATCAATAATATGTTTTGGTACATTGTATGTTTTGGCGCGTTCGATTACAAACCGTAATTTTTGGTTTGCATGAGGATCAGGGTCTCCTGACTTCGCTGCTACGTAAATTTCAATCCCGAATTTTGCATAAACACGGCTATTGTTTGCGTCTTTGGCAGCTTTTTTCTCTTTAATATTTGCCCATTTACGGCCCATATTCTCACTTCGCTTTCTCTGATTTGTTGTTAGTATCTTATCCCTTGTTTATTATACTGGGGAAACTGATTTTTGTTAAGTATTTTTTAGGTATCTGGCGAAAATCGTAAGGGAAACCGACCAAAATTTTGTTCTTTTAAAGAAGAATCTCCCATCTGGTATAGTTGATTGGCGCGAATATCTAACGAAAGCATTGCGCGGTTTTCTTTAGATACTTTGGAAATTACCGGCAATTGAATCTGTGCTTTGGTTTCTTTTAGATAAGCTTGTCCCTTTGGCGTAAATCCTAGCACATGGAGATAGCTGTCTTGCCAAACAGTTTCAACTTCTTCTTTGGTCATATTTAACAATATATAGGTTGCTAATCGTTGCAATCTTGTCCAAGTATAACGCTTCGTTTTCATACGTTCCATTAATTCGTGAAAAGAACCTGCTGCTTGGATTTGATCTTTTAGTCGATATTCAAGTCCTTCCGTCATTTGGTAAATGGCTTGTAACTCTTCTAACGAGGATTGAACAATTTTATACTTTAGGAAGGGCCAATAATTTTCCCATGAAATCATTGTCTGTGTTTGTAAATGTTGTGCGGTTATAGAAGGAACCGTTGGCAGCACTTGCGTTATTTCTTGTTGAAAAACACTTTGCCTAATCGCCGTGGCGCTAGCAACTTTCCCAGAAATCGTTGCATCATGAAAGCCCGCTTGTTTTCTAGCAATTGGGTAGAGCGTCATCGGGGTTGGATACGTGGCATTTTCCTTTGCATAACTCATCCCCAAAATATGATTAGGTGAAGAAAAATCGAACCTGCTTTCAGGATATACTTGACGAAAAACAGCAGTCATTTTTTGTGGATAACTCAATTGTTTGTCTGTCAATGCGTGGAACGTTTGATCAATTAAGGATTGATTTTCTTGGACAAACTGGCCGAAAGCCGCATAATCAATTGCGCTTGTACTATCTGTTCCAAAACATAAGCTCTCACATTGCAACGCCTGCAATAACTTTATACCGCCTTTGGCAAAGTAATCCGCAGACTGTACCGACCAAGCTGTCGGCAATTCAATGACTAAATCCACACCATTTTGCAAAGCTTCTTCTGCTCTGGCCCACTTATCTAGTAAGGCTGGTTCTCCTCTTTGTAAAAAATTTCCACTCATTATAGCAATCACTACTTCAGCTCCGCTTTGTTGGCGAGCTTGTTGGGCATGATAGCGATGTCCATTATGAAAGGGATTATATTCCACGATAATGCCACAGGCTTTCACTCTAGCCACCTCCGTTATAAAAAAATGGACTTATCAGCAAAGAGACAAACGTTTTTAAGCGCTGTCCCAAGCTCATAAGCCAAATCTTATTAATCTCTTTGACAAACAAAGAACCAGCGTTCACTTGTTTCAGTTGGTGCTTCATCTGTAAAGTCTGCATAAACTTTGACATTCATGAAACCAGCACTTTCTAACATTCGTAAATAGTTATCTAACGAATAGGTTCGTTCTTGATGCAATTCATCATACCGAACAAAGTGCTCATCTGTTTCCTGTTCTTTCACAAAAAATGTTAAGAAATGTTCGATGCTGTGTTCTTTTTCACCAGCGTAACTATCCCATAGAAAAGCAAATTCTTCTGTTTGATAATGATAGCTATATTCTGGAAAAACTGAATCAATTTTGTAAGTAGAATGAACATCAAAAATGAACGTTCCTTCCTCTTCTAACGCTTGATAAACTTCATCGAACACTTGTTGTACTTCTTGGCGATTAGCCATATAGCACAGTGAATCAGAAAAACAAGTGATGGCTTGGTATTGTCCCACTTCAGATAAATCTAGCATATTTCCCTGAACAAATTGAACTGGCACTTCTTCTTCAAAGGCCCGTTCACTAGCAATCATCAACATTTCTTCTGATAAGTCTAAGGCCGTCACATCGTAACCACTTTTCGCAAAATCAACTGCTAAAGCGCCTGTACCACAAGCCATTTCAAGAATTTGTTGGGTTCCTTGTGGGAGATGACGATTGGAAAAATCCAACCATTTTTGGTATAGGCTTTCGTCCATCACTTCGTCATAGACGAAAGCAAACGTTTCATAGGCCATTTTAGTCGACCCAAGCGCTTAGATCAACCATTGGGGCATCTGACCATAATTTTTCTAAGTTGTAAAAGGCACGTTCTGAAGATTGGAATACATGGACAATAACATCGCCTAAATCGATTAAAATCCATTTTCCGCCTTCTTTACCTTCCACACGTTTGACTTCTACTTGATTTTTGGCTTCTTGTTCGTTAATTTCATCAACAATCGCATTGATTTGACGTTCACTATTGGCTTGGCAAATTAAAAAATAATCTGCTAATAATGAAATCTCTCTTACGTCTAATGCGACAATTTCTTCTGCTCGTTTTGAATCTGCTGCTTTGACAGCAATTTCTAAAATTTTCTGGCTATCTATGATAGTTCCCTCCTAGTAATTCTTTCTTCTTTTATTTTTGATTAACGACCCATTGATTGTAGGTCTCTAACGTTTTTGGATAAATTTTATGTTCTTGTTCAATCAAATGTAACAAGGTATGTTTCGTCTCATAAGCAACCGCTGCATCTAAGTCAACAAGGGCAATTTCACGGGCTTCTTTCACACCTGGAAAATCACGTCCTGGTTCAATGTAATCTGCGACATAAATAATTTTATCTAGCAAGCTCATCTTAGCAGCCCCAGTTGTATGCACACGAATTGCCTGCAAGATTTCTTCGTCATCAATGGCTAATTCCCGTTGAACAATATCCGCCCCAACTAAGCCATGCCAAATTTCATTGCCATAGTTTAATAAAGCCAAATCAAAACCATCTCGGCGAATAATCAACTCGAATTCATCGTTTGGACGTTCTTTGGCGTAATCATGCGTCAAAGCAGCAATACTTGCTTTGGCTTCATCGGCACCATATTTCGCTGCCAAGGCCACAGCTGTTTCCTCGACTCCTAACACATGGCGAAAGCGACGTTCACTCATTTGCATTTGAACTTTTTGCATTAATAATTCACGTTGTGCAGCATCATAATTTGTTATCCAGCTCATCTTGATACAGTCCCTTCTCTTGAATATAGTTTATCACATTCTCTGGAAGAAGATAGCGTGTTGAGCAACCACTTTTGACTTTTTGCCTAATCAAAGTGGAACTAATCGCCATCTGCGGAACATCAACCCAAATAATTGGATAGGTAGATTCCGTTGGATAATTAGGACGCCGAATGCCGACAAATTGAACTAAATGGAGTAATTCATCAATCCGATGCCATTTGGGCAAGTATTCCACCATATCTCCACCAATTATAAAATAATAATCAGTATCTGGATTGGCTTCTTTTAAAGCTTTCATCGTATCATACGTGTAACTTTTGCCTTTGCGAATTAATTCAATTGGCTCAATATCTAAGCAGGGATTATCAGACACCGCTAGTTCTAACATTGCTAACCGATGTTCGCTGCTAATTGTTTTCTTTTCGTCTACATGTGGTGGTAAGTACGTAGGCATTAAGTAAACTTTGTCCAAACCTAGTTGATTTTGAACTTGATCGGCCATGACAAGATGTGCTAAATGAACGGGATTAAAATTACCACCTAACAAGCCGACTTGCTTTCTTGTTTGAAAACGTAACGGTTCCTCTTGCAAGAGAACGTCCGCTCCTTGACGCGCTTGTCTTTTTTCTCCCATTGTTCATCCCTCCAATATTAAATCTCTTTGACTGCTGCTGAAATTTTTTGATATTTTTCTTTACTTGATGGCTTGAATAAGACCAACACGCGACCAATAATTTGTACCACATCGCAATGAATGGCTGCTGTTAGTTCTTCTGCAACCTCTTCTGCTACTTCATCTGTATTTTGTAATAACGTGATTTTAATCAATTCACGTTTTTCCAACGCTTCATCAATTTGTGTAATCATTGCGTCATTCAAACCACCTTTGCCTACTTGAAAAATAGGTTGTAAATGGTGTGCCTGACTACGTAAATAACGTTTTTGTTTTCCTCTAAGTTTCAAATTGTTTGCCTTCTCTCTAAAATTTAAATTAATGCTTTTCTACGTAAAACATCGACACCTTTAGGCGCCCAACCAGCGACTACACCAGGTTCTGTGACAGTAATCCAACCTAGACCAGCAAACACAATATCCGTTTTTTCTTTCACGGAAAATTCAAAGCGCACTAATTCAGGAAACTCAGCGACTTCATCGGCACGTGGAGGCTGCAATAAGCCACCAACATGTTTTTCATAAAAAGCATCGGCGGTTGCTGTTTTTGTTCGGTGTAAATTTAAGTCATTGGAAACGTAGGCAATGAAGGAACTTTTAGCACCTTGGACATAATCAAAGCGAGCCAAGCCACCTAAAAACAAGGTTTGTTCAGCATTTAATTGGTAAACTTTTGGTTTGATTTCTTTTTGCGGTGCAATAATTTTCAAGTCTTTTTTACCTAGGTAATGTGCCATTTGATGACGGTGAATAATTCCTGGCGTATCGATTAAGAAGTGGCCATCGTCTAATGGAATTTCAATTTTATCTAGCGTTGTTCCAGGAAATTGTGATGTCGTAATCACATCTTGAACACCTACTGTTTGTTGAATGATTTGATTGATTAATGTTGATTTTCCAACATTGGTCACACCTACGACATAAACGTCTCGGCCTTCACGATATTTTTCGATCGTATCTAATAACTCTTGCATTTCTTGTGGTTTCTTGCCACTTGTTAGTAAAACATCAACAGGGCGTAATCCTGCTTCATGGGCCCGTTCTCTCATCCATTGAACCATTTTAGGTTTTTTTAATGATTTAGGCAAAATATCCACTTTATTGCCAACTAACAACACAGGATTATCTCCGATAAAACGATGTAGTCCTGGAATAAGAGAGCCATTAAAGTCAAAAATATCCACTACGTTCACAATCAGTGCATCTTCTGTTCCTAAACCATTCAATAAACGTAAAAAGTCATCGTCTGTTAATTGGACATCTTGAATGTCATTATAATGTCTTAAGCGAAAACAACGTTGGCAATAAACTTCCCCTGTTTCCATTCCTTTTTCGAAAGCTGTTTTTGGTGTATAGCCTAATTCATGAGGATTTTCCGTTTGGATAATCGCACCACAGCCAATACAATGAATTGCCTCTGTCATTCTAATCCGCCTCTCCATGTCATTTCTGGATGTTTTTTTGATAAGTATTTCATAATTTTCCGTTCAAAGAACCGATTGATTCTAGTATTCCAACCATCTGTATCGACAATCGGTTGAACTAAAACATTGCGTATACCCGCTGCGTTAGCTCCCCGAATATCTGTCATAATCTGATCGCCGACCATTAACATTTCAGATGGCTTCAAGCCTAATTTTTTTTCTGCTAATTTGAAGCCACGTGCGGTTGGTTTCAAGGCACGTGCTACATAATCTAAGTCAAACTTTTCAACAACGCGTTTAATCCGGCTGTCTTTGTTGTTTGAAACAACGAGGACAGTAATTCCTGCATTTTTCATTTCTAATAACCAAGTTTTTAATTCTTCTGTTCCATCGGGATTATTCCAAGCAATTAACGTATTATCTAAGTCAGTTAGTACTGCCTTAATCCCTAGTTTTTTTAATTGTGCGGGGGTAATTTTATAAATCGCATCAATCATCCATGTCGGTTTATATTTTGAAAACATCGTGACTCCTCTCACTGACACTATGTAGTTTCTTCGATTTTAAGAGACTGAAACATAACTAAACAATTATGCTTCAGTCTCTACCTATTGTATTATACTGCATTTTACTGAAAATTTCTATAAAGGACGGTCGTTCCTTGTAAAAGAACAAGTAAAATAAAAGAAAAAATAAAAAAAGCCACCCATCAACCCCTGAAAAGTTCGTTGATGAGTAGTAACTTCTAATATTTGCGAAAACGTTGGTATCTTTTTTCTAGTAACGTTTCCGTATCTAATTTAGCTAATTCAGTTAATTTTGAAATGAACGCTTTTTGTAACATGCGATTAATTTTTGCTTGTTCCAGAGGCTGACCGTTCATAACTTCTGGAATTACTTTATCTACAATAGCTAATTCCTTCAGCTCTGTCGCTGTGATTTTCATCAATTCTGCTGCTTCTTTCGCACGACTGCCATCTTTCCACAAAATAGAGGCGAAACCTTCTGGCGAAAGAACCGCATAAATCGTGTGTTCCAACATCCAAACTTCATCTGCGACTGCTAAAGCTAAAGCACCGCCACTGCCGCCCTCACCAATGATGACTGAGATGATTGGCACTTTCAAATCAGACATTTCTAACAAGTTTTGCGCAATGGCTTCCCCTTCTCCTCGCTCTTCGGCACCAATTCCACAATAGGCACCAGCAGTGTTCACAAAGGTAATGACTGGGCGGTTAAATTTTTCCGCTTGTTTCATTAAACGTAACGCTTTGCGATACCCTTCAGGATTAGGTGAACCAAAATTACGTTCAATATTTTCTGGTAGATTTCGACCTTTTTGGATACCTACCACTGTAACTGGTTTCCCTTGCAAAGTAGCAACACCACCGACTACAGCTAAATCATCGGCAAAGTAACGATCCCCATGAAATTCTAAAAAGTCCTCAAAAATGGCTTCTATATATTCTAAAGTTGTCAAACGATCTTGGGCTCTTGCCAAGGTAACAACATCATTGGCTGTTTTCTTTTCCATGTTAGCGCCACCCTTCCAAAGAATGTAAACGTAACAAGTCGCTCAATCGTTGACGCAAAAGATTTCTTGGCACAATCTGATCTACAAAACCATGTTCTAAAAGAAACTCGGCCTTTTGAAAATCATCTGGCAACTCTTGACGAATCGTTTGTTCAATTACACGGCGGCCAGCAAAACCGATTAAACTCTGAGGCTCTGCCAAAATAATATCGCCATCCATCGCAAAACTTGCGGTAACACCGCCAGTCGTTGGATCAGTCAATACCGTAAGATACAGCAAGCCTGCTTTGTTATGCCGTTGCAAAGCGGCCGAAATTTTCGCCATTTGCATCAATGAAAAAATTCCTTCTTGCATACGGGCACCACCAGATGCAGTGAAAATCACCACTGGTAAATGCTTTTCTGTCGCCCGCTCAAACAAGCGTGTGATTTTTTCACCAACAATCGTTCCCATACTGCCCATGATAAAATTAGCATCCATGATTCCAATTGCAACAGCTTGTCCTTCAATTGTTGCTTCTCCCGTTAAGACAGCTTCATCTAGTCCAGTTTTTTCTTGCATTTTTTCAATTTTTTCAAGATAACCAGGAAAATTTAGTGGATCTTTTGTCACTAATTCACTGTCCCAATTGTGGAAACTTTTTTCATCAACGGTTATCGCTAATCGTTCCCATGCACCAATCCGAAAACTATAGCCACAATGCGGACAGATTTTTTCTGCACCCATTTCTTTTGTATACAGTGTTCGCTTACAAGAAGGGCATTTTGCCCACATATTATCTGGAACAGAAGGCTTCTTTGATGCATCATTTGCATCAGCACGATTTGGATTAATGCGAATGTAATTTTTCTTTTTAAATAATGCCATTTGCTTACTCCTCGTATTTTAGCGGCAAGAGCTCAGCTCCTTTCAAAAGATCACTGATCTTTCCAAGCAAGAGAGCTCTTGCGGCGTTCTTTCTTTAATGATTGCTTTCTGGCTCCCAATTTGGTAGAAATGTTTCTTGTAAAAAGCTTGTGTCATAGTCACCTGTCAAAACATTATCATGTGTAATTAAATCCAATTGGAATTCGGCATTCGTAATAATACCTTCTGTTACAATTTCATTTAAAGCCCTTTGCATTTTCATCAAGGCATCAAAACGATTTTCACCATGTACGATGACTTTTGCAATCATTGAATCATAATAAGGTGGAATTGAATACCCTGAATACATAGCACTGTCTACACGCAAGCCCATTCCACCACTAGGCAACAAGAGATTTTGAATTTTACCTGGTGAAGGAGCAAAATTAAAGGCAGGATTTTCAGCGTTAATTCGGCACTCAATCGCATGCCCAGTCATGGTAACATCCTCTTGGGTATAGCCTAAAGGTTCACCTGAAGCAATTTCTAATTGTGCTTTGACTAAATCAATCCCTGTTACCATTTCCGTAACTGGATGTTCGACTTGGATGCGGGTATTCATTTCCATGAAATAAAAGTCGCCAGCTGGATCCATCAAAAATTCAATGGTTCCGGCATTTTCATAATGCACAGCTTGTGCCGCTCGAACGGCCGTTTCGCCTAACATCTGACGCTTTTCTTCAGAAATAGCAATCGATGGTGATTCTTCTAACACTTTTTGATTATTTCTTTGTAGTGAGCAATCACGTTCCCCTAAGTGAATCACATGCCCATATTGATCACCTAGAATTTGCACTTCGATATGACGTGCTGGATAAATAATTTTTTCTAAATACATATCATCATTACCAAATGCGGCTTTGGCTTCTTGCTGCGCTGAAGTAAAGTGTTTCGGTAACTCTTCTTTTGAAAGAACTTTTCGGATTCCTTTTCCGCCACCACCAGCAGCTGCCTTTAACATCACTGGGTAACCAATTTTTTCAGCAATCGTCAACGCTTCTTCGACAGAATCAATGACGCCATCACTCCCAGGAATAACAGGTACCTTGGCTTTTTGCATCAGTTGACGTGCATTTATTTTATTGCCCATTGCATCAATCGTTTCTGCTTTAGGACCGATAAAAGTAATGTTACATTCTTCGCACATTGAAGCAAATTGACTATTTTCAGATAAGAAACCAAACCCTGGATGAATCGCTTCAGCATTGGTAACAATCGCTGCACTTAAAACAGCTTGAACATTTAAATAAGAATCAGTTGCTTTCGCCGGTCCAATACAAATGGCTTCATCTGCTAACTGTGTGTGTAACGCTTCTTGATCCGCTTCAGAGTAAACAGCAACTGTTTGAACGCCTAATTCGCGACAGGCACGAATAATACGAACAGCGATTTCTCCGCGGTTTGCGATTAATACTTTCGAAAACATTTTTCACCTATCCAATCATAAAGGTTAATTCAGCCTCGGCAACTTTTTTTCCATTAACTTTTGCTACACCTTTACCCATTCCAGCAGAAGCGCGGACTTTTAAAAGTTCAACCTCTAAAATTAATGTGTCGCCTGGTGTTACCTTTTGTCTAAATTTTGCTTTATCTAATCCACCAAAGTATGCCGTTTTCCCTTTGAATTCAGGCATTGAAAGTAATGCCACGGCGCCTGCTTGAGCCAACGATTCAATAATTAAAACTCCTGGCAAAACAGGATTCCCAGGAAAATGACCTTGAAAAACTTGCTCATTAACCGTTACATTCTTTTTCGCTACAACGCGTTCCCCGGGAATGACTTCTTCAACACTATCTAATAATAAAAAGGGATAGCGATGTGGTAAAATTTCTTGAATTTCTGTAATTGTTAATTTCATGTTTTATTCTCCTTTAGCAACTCGGAATAGCGGCTGACCAAATTCAACCACATCTTCATTGTTGACTAACACTTCCGTAATCACACCGTCAACTGTCGCCGTAATTTCATTCATTAATTTCATCGCTTCAACGATACACACAACGTCACCCGTTTTAACAGTGTCTCCTACTTTGACAAAGTTTTCTTTATCTGGTGCTGGTTGTAAATAAACGATTCCTACAATGGGTGACGTAATTTCTTCTGTCTTTTCATTGGCTGTCGGTGTATTGGTTGGCGTTTCTTCAGCTACAGAAACTGTTTCAACAGGCACTGACACACCACTAGCGGCTACTGGTGTTTCTTGTGGTTGCGCCACTGGTTCTACGGCACTTCGTCCAGGAACTGTATTTTTATTCATATATAATTCAAACGAGCCTTCTCGTAAATCGAATTCGGTTAAAGTTGATTGATCAAATTGTGTTAATAATGCTTTTACTTCTTCTAACTGCATGTTAATCCTCCCAGCGTTTTAAGCAAATAACTGCATTGTGGCCACCAAAGCCTAGCGAGTTACTTAAAGCATAATCAAATTTATGCTCTTTGCTTTCGTTTAAAACAACGTTCACCGTAATTGCTTCATCTTGATTTTCCACATTAATGGTTGGCGGAATAAATTGATGTTGTAAAGCATTTAGGGTAGCAATTCCTTCAATTCCACCAGCGGCACCTAAGAGATGTCCCGTCATACTCTTCGTACTACTTACATACGCCGTTTTTGCGGCATCACCTAAAGCCAATTCAATTGCTTTAGATTCTGCACTGTCATTGGCTTGTGTGCTTGTTCCATGGGCGTTAATATAGCCAATTTTTTCTGGAGAAATCCCCGCTTCTTCCATTGCTAGTACCATGGCTTTCGCTGCGCCGCTCCCATCTGGTGTTGGTGATGTCATATGATAGGCATCGCAATTAGCACCATAGCCAACCACTTCACCTAAAATAGTTGCGCCTCGTTCTAGAGCATGATCTAATGATTCTAAAATAAAGACACCCGCTCCTTCTCCCATCACAAATCCACTACGTTCTTTATCAAAGGGAATTGAGGCTTTTTCTGGATCAGTCGCCTTTGTTAAAGCGGTCAAGGAAGCAAATCCTGAAATACCGATTTCTGTAATAGGCGCTTCTGCTCCACCAGCAATAATGACATCGGAGTAGCCATGTTTGATATTGCGGAACGCTTCCCCAATTGAATGGGTTGCACTAGCACAAGCCGTCACTGTTGACGTACAAATTCCTTTGGCACCAACACGTAAAGCAATATTTCCCGCCACCATGTTTCCAATCGCCATTGGAATAAATAACGGTGCCACACGTTCAGGTCCTTTGTCGTGCATCCGAATTACTTGATTTTGAATTGTTTCCAAACCACCAATCCCGGAACCCACCATAACGCCAAACCGATCCACATCTAGTTGACTGGTATCCAAGCCACTCATAGCCATTGCTTCTAAGGCCGCATAAATGCCAAATAACGAAAACTTATCCATGCGTTTGCCATCTTTTTTAACAAAATATTTTTCCATTGGAAAGTCTTTCACTTCAGCTGCTAAGGTTACACCTGTTTCACTAACATCAAATTTACTAATCGGTCCGATACCATTTTTCCCTGTTTTCAAACTTTCTAAAAAAGTCTCAGGTTCATTGCCAATCGGCGAGGTGACACCGTAACCGGTAATAACTACTCGATTCATCCTTTTGACTCCTTTCGTTTATCCGTGCATGACTAAGCCGCCATCAACATTCACGACTTGCCCAGTAATATAGGGACTTTTAGCTAAGAAAATCGCTGTAGCTGCGACATCTTCGACTTGCCCAAACGTTTGTAAGGGAATTTGCGCATTCATTTGTGTTTTAACTTTTTCCGATAAAACATCCGTCATTTCTGTTTGGATAAACCCTGGTGCAATCGCATTGCAAGTAATACCGCGCGGCGCAACTTCTCGTGCCACCGATTTAGTAAAACCAACGACACCGGCTTTACTCGCAGCGTAGTTTGCTTGACCAACATTTCCCATTAAACCAGAAACGCTAGCCATATTAATAATCCGACCACTTCGTTGTTTCATCATACGTTTAACCGCTTGTTGAGTCATGTTAAAAGTTCCTACCAAGTTAATATCTAAACAGGCATTAAAATCCTCTTTTGTCATTCGTAATAATAATTTATCATTCGTAATCCCAGCGTTATTCACCAGAATATCAATCGAGCCTAATTGGTCAACGGTTGCTTGAATCATCTCACCTGCTGCATCAAAATCGGAAATATCTCCAGAAAGGCCAATACATTTTACCCCAAAGGCTTCAATTTCTTGTCGTTGTTCTGGCGTAATCTCACTCCGACCGTTTAAAACAATATTGGCGCCCTCTTTCGCAAAAGCCAACGCAACTGCTTTGCCAATCCCGCGAGTGCTTCCAGTAATAAATACGTTTTTTCCTGTTAATTCCATTTTTTACCTCCCAGTAAGTGCTGTTAACGTTTCTGTTAATGTTGCAACATCTTCCACACGGTGCATTTCAATTGTTTTGTCAATTTTTTTAACAAAACCAGTTAATGTTTTCCCTGGACCAACTTCTATCATCGTTCCCACGTTCATAGCCTTCATCGTTTCGATACTGTCTTCAAAACGTACCGCAGACATGACTTGCTTTTCCAATAACGCTTGAATTGCCTCTTGGGGCATAATTTCGGCAGTCGTATTACTAATGACAGGAATTTGCATCGTTTGAAAGTTCAATTTTGCTAAATCCTGAGCCAATTTTTTTGATGCTGGTTGTAACAGTGCCGTATGGAAAGGGCCACTCACATTTAACGGAATCATTCGCTTCACACCAGCTTCTTTGAGAAGTGTCATCGCTTGATCAACAGCAGCAACCTCACCACCAATCACGATTTGTTGTGGTGTATTATAATTTGCTGGAGCCACAATTCCGAAAGCACTGGCTTCTTGGCAGGCTTTCTCAATTACTTCACGCTCAGCATTCATGACAGCAACCATTTTGCCAGTTCCTTGTGGTGCTGCTTCTGTCATGTACTGACCGCGCTTTTGGACCAAGGCCACTGCTTCTGAAAAGCGCAAAGCCCCGCTGGCAACCAAAGCGCTATATTCCCCTAAGCTTAAACCCGCTACGACATCAGGCGTTAGTCCTTTTTGTTGCAAAAGACGGTAAAATGCGACACTGACTGTTAAAATAGCAGGTTGCGTATATTCAGTTTCATTTAAACGTTCATTTTCAGTAAAACAAAGTTCTGCCATCTCATAACCTAAGATATGACTTGCTTCATCGAAAGTTTCCCGAACAATCGCTTCTTGGTGATATAATTCTTCACCCATCCCTTGATACTGGGCTCCTTGTCCACTAAATAAAATCGCTGTTTTCATACGACACCTCATTTTTTGTTAAAATTATTCACTTAGCCCCAACGCTGATTCATCTTATGTACAATCGCTTTGCATTCAGACATGAGTGAATCAATGATTTCTTGGGCTGTTTCTTCTTTTTTTATTAACCCGGCAATTTGTCCCGCCATGACGGAACCGTAATCCATATCCCCGTCAACGACAGCTTTGCGCAAAGCGCCTTGACCAATCTTTTCAAACATTTCTAAATCAGGTACTTCTTTTTGAAGTTCTTGCTTTTCTAATTGATTATATTGAGCAGTTAATTTATTTTTTAAAGTACGCACTGGATGGCCAAAATGTTGACAGGTAATTACTGCATCTAAATCACGTGCCTTTAAAACTTTCTGTTTATAATCTGGATGAACGTTGCATTCTTTGGCAATTAAAAAACGTGTGCCTAACTGGACTGCTTCAGCACCTAACATAAAGGCCGCAGCCATACCACGACCATCACCAATCCCACCTGCTGCAATCACAGGAATTGACACAGCATCAACGATTTGCGGTAAGCCACTCATAGTGGTTAACTTGCCAATATGTCCACCAGCTTCCATCCCTTCAAAAATGACAGCATCGGCACCAATTTTTTCCATTCTTTTTGCTAAAGCAACTGAAGGAACTACTGGTATTACTTTAATGTTATGTTCTTTAAAACGAGCCATGTATTTGGCTGGATTGCCTGCACCTGTCGTTACGACAGGAACCTGTTCTTCACAAACCAAATCGACAATTTCATCGGCAAAAGGTGAAAGTAACATAATATTGACACCAAAGGGTTGCTCCGTTAATTCTTTAACTTTTTTAATTTCTTTTTTTACGACTTCTTTTGGGGCATTGCCGCCAGCAATAATCCCTAATCCACCAGCGTTTGACACGGCACTTGCTAATGAAGCATCGGCTACCCAAGCCATACCGCCTTGAAAAATGGGATAATTGATTCCAAGCAACTCACATAACTGTTGATTCATTGATTTTATACGTCCTTTAGTTCTAAGATAAGTGCACTTCATTCAAGTAAAAAAGGATTTTTCCAGCTTATTTACTTGTTTTTTTAGGGACTGGGTCATTTAGCAATTAAATGTCCCAGCCCCCTATTTTCATGTATTAGTTTGCTTGTTGTTTTTCTACATATGTTACTAAATCTTGAACGGTTTGGATGCCATCTTCTGTTTCGATTTTCACATCAAATTCATCTTCGATTTCGTTAATGATTTGGAATAAATCTAAGCTATCCGCGTCTAATTCTTCTTGAATGTTTGTAGTTAATTGTACCTCTTCAGCATCTTTTCCTAATTCTTCTACGATAATTGCTTGAATTTTTTCAAATACCATGTGTATATTCCTCCAAAATAGTCATTTTCTTCATTTATATGTGAACAGTTTTTTACAGCGTTAGGAGCAGTGAGCCCCATGTTAAGCCGCCGCCAAATCCTGTTAGCACCACGCGTTGTTGGGAACCTAAAATTAAGGTCCCATTTTCAACTGCTTCATCCAACAAAATAGGAATGCTAGCAGCTGAGGTATTGCCATATTTATCCATATTCGTTAAAAACTTCTCGCGGGAAATCTTCGTCTTACGTGCAATTTTATCGATAATGCGCACATTTGCTTGATGTAGTAGAAGATAATCCACGGTTTCGTCCGTCACGAGTGATAAAATATTTTGTGAAACATCTTTAATCGCAAAATCAAAAATACTACGTCCTTCCATCTGTAGCGTCTTACTCGCCTGCTCATGCCCCTGATAAAAAGGACTTTCGTTGATCGTGTAGCCTGACGTTAAAGCCGCCCACCGTTGTCCATCTGCTTGTAATTTTTCATTTAGAAAATGCGGTGTCTCAGCCGCTTCAATCAAGACGCCGGCAGCCCCATCACCGAAAAGCACCGCTGTGGAGCGATCGGTCCAATCCAACATTTTGGAAAATGTTTCGCCACCAATTACTAGACCTGTTTGATAACGACCACTTAAGACTAGTTTTTCTGCCATGCTTAAGGCATAGACAAAACCAGAACACGCTGCACTGATGTCAAAAGCAAAAGCCTCAGTAGCGCCAATTGCGCCTTGCACTTGGCAAGCAACAGAAGGCATATTGAAATCTGGTGTCACTGTTGCAACTAAAATAAAGTCAATCTCACTTGCTTGCTTTCCAGATTTTTCCAATAACTGTTTTGCGACTTGATGACATAAATCAGACGTATTTTCTTGCGTAACGATGCGACGTTCACTAATGCCTGTTCGCGAATGTATCCATTCATCAGAGGTATCCATCATTTCACTCAGTTGGTGATTCGTGACACAATTCTCTGGAACATAACGGCTTGTACAACTAATTCGTGCATAATTCTTCATGGGGATCCTCACTTTTTATTTGTATTCTTGCAAGAAATCATGAAGATTTTTTAGTGCTCTTAACAGCGCTTGTTCTTCTTCTTGCTCCATGCCTTTCAAAATGTTTTTAACCATTTCACGATGAAAATGCTGATGGACTCTAAAAAGTAATTTTCCTTTTTTAGTTAAGCCAAGCTTTACTACACGTCGATCATCTTCACTACGCAAACGTTCAACATAGCCTTTTTTAACTAAGTTGTTAATCGCTACAGTAAGTGTTCCGACGGTAATTGACAGTTCCTTGGCTACTTCTGAAGACGTTTTTTTCTTGTACATACCAATTGCTTCGATTGTGTGCATCTCCGTAATGGATAAATCATTAAATTGTGATTTTTTCAATTCAGATTCTTCAATCGTTAAGATGTCATTAAAGACACTGACTAAGTAATCGTTGACTGTTTCTAAATTAGGTTCCATTCTGTGCACCATCCATATACTTTGATTATCAAAACATTTGATGTTCAAACTATATCGTAAATAAGCAAAGAATGCAAGAGAATTTTCTATATTTTTAATGAAATATTCTTCAAATATTTCAAAAAAGGCGCATTTTCAAGGGACGAGGCTTTTAAAAAAAGGATCAATTACTTTGATACCCAAACTATTTTCACAGAAAAAGGAAAGAAGTGCAACTAAAAAGCATCACTGGCACTCCCCTGATTGAGAAGTGCCAGTGATTTTTGTTATATAATTCTTAAATTCCCACTAAGCTATTGCTACAACTTGACTGGATAATACGAGAAGAGAGTGAACCAGAAGCTTTGGTGCTTCTACTCCACTCCCTTATTAAAATGTAGGACGATTAATTATTGAATTAAGTCGTAAATTTCCATTGCTACAATATCGATGTTATCGAATTGATAGCTTTGGTGCGTATCAGATTCTGTTAATTCAAATGTTTCTGTTGATTTATCAAAACTTACAATACATTTCTCTACGCCTTCACGTTCAAAGCGGCGTACTTGTACTTCATTATCTGCTGCTTCGATCATTGCTTCCAGTCTCTTAATAATCGCCACAAGTTGTGAATGTTTCATCAGTGGGCCTCCTTTTGCAAACTAGTTCTGTACCATTGTAACAAAACATTGCCTAACTTGCATGATTTTTCGTCATTTTTTTTGATTTTTTTGTTGTTCTTTAATTTTTATTCGTTGGTTGCTTGCCATCTGTCCACCAAAGCTTAATTAAGGCCTGTGTGCCATCATTTTCAAACCCTTTATCTGCAAGGCTTTCATATAATTCTGTCGCTTTTTGCGTCGCTGGCAATGGAAGGTCAAGTTTTTTTGCTTCATCTAACGCAATCTTTAAATCTTTGATAAAATGTTTAACAAAAAAGCCTGGCGTATAATCTTCTTTTAAAATACGCGGTCCATAATTACTTAATGACCAGTTCGCAGCACTACCACCACCGACTGTTTCCAGAACTTTTTCTAAAGTTAATCCTGTCGCATTTGCATAAACGAGCATTTCAGTCAACCCGGTCATTGTGCCTGCAATCATTAACTGATTCGCCATCTTAGTGTGTTGCCCTTTTCCAGCTGAGCCGTGTAGCATAAACGTTTTACCAAATGTTTTGAAAATTGGTAAGACGGTGTCATAACTTTCTTGATCGCCACCAACCATAATTGTTAAAGTACCATTTTTAGCACCTAAGTCACCACCAGAAACTGGCGCATCCAACGCATGAGCACCCACTTCTGCTGCTTTTTTGGCAATCTTTTCAGCCAAGGTCGGCGTACTTGTGGTTAAATCTACTACTATTTTACCTGTAAGATCTGCTTGAAAAATCCCTGTTTCATTAAAATACACGCCTTCAACATCTGAAGGAAAGCCAACCATTGTAAAAATGATATCACTCGCTTCCGCAATTGCTTTTGGCGTATCATACCAAACTGCTCCTTCAGCAACTAAATCATCTGTTTTACTTTTTGTTCGATTGTAAACATTGACAGATAAATTGTTTTTCATCATGTTACGAATAATTGATTTCCCCATGACACCCGTTCCAATAAAGCCGATTTTAGACATAGTAGCTTCCTCCGTTCTTAAAATAAAAAACTTTCCTCCTTCAGTATATACGAAGGAGGAAAGTTTTGCAGTTTATTTTCTTAAAGATGTAAATTTTACTTTAATTTTTTTTATTGAGTCCGCATTTTCTTTTTCCATTTGAAGTTGATCAAAGTAAATCAATGTATCTTGATAAAATTCAATCATTTTATTGCCAAAGTTTGTAGAAGAAATTTCAAATAATTTTTCATCTAAAATAGTTTGGTCCATTTTAATATTTGCTTGTATATAGTCAATCAATGTTGGGGCAAAATCACTGTCTGTCTTAAAAGTTTTGCCTAAGCTTTCATGATCAAATAAATTATTTAAATAGGCGTTCCCTTCTGCAACACATTGAACGCCAGCAGCCATTGCTTCTGTATAAGTTAAGCCTTGTGTTTCCGACGTTGATGCGCTGACAAAATAGTCAGCAGCTTTATAATAAATGGCGACTTCTTCATTTGGCACTTCACCCGTAAATTGAACGTATTCACTGACTTCTAGTTCTTCTGCTAATTCTTTTAAATCCTCTAGATAGGGACCATTTCCAACTATTACTAAACGAGTTTGTGGTAATTTTTCAATAACTTGTGGTAACCCTTGAATAATTGCTTGAATATTTTTTTCATAAGAAATTCGACTTAACGATAACAACATAATCTGTTGCTCTTCAATACCTAGTTGTTGACGCATTCCAGCGATCATTTCTTCAGTAATATCGGGACGTAAAAACTTATCAATTTCGATCCCTGTTGGAATAATTCTCATTGGTGCGGTCACTCCATAATCCCGTAATTTTTCAATGACACGTTCACTGGGACAAACAACACCTGTCGTATGATTTGTAAACACTCTTGAAAAGAATTTAACATGTGATGGACGGACAACTTTTCCTTTAGCAATATAATGTAAGTAATCTTCATACATTGTATGATACGTATGGATGACAGGGATTTTCATTTTTTTCCCAACCATTTTCCCTAAAATACCCGCACCAAATTCAGTATGTGTATGAATTAAATCTAATTCCAATTCTTTGGCAATTAAATAGGCGTACCACATACCGCGAACCACTACTCGGCGATCTTTAAAAGACACGAATGGCACACTAGGCATCCGTATGACATCTTCTTCAAAATCAGTCGCGTTAGGATCGGTTGTCGTAAAAATATACACTTCATGGCCGTGCTTTTCTAATTCATCTTTTAAGGTCTTAATAGAAGTCGCTACCCCACTCACTTGCGGGAAATACGTATCAGTAAAAAAACCAATTTTCACTCTCATTACCTCCATTTCATCTAACAATAACTGCCTTCAATATTTGTTAAGATAAGACTGTTTCGTAGACTTCTTTTAACTCGTAACCAATTTGCTTGATACTTCTTTGCTCTGCTACTTGATAGCCTGCTTCTCTAGTGCTAGGTATTTTCCCTTCTAATAAGCCTTCAATATATTTTTTAAATTCTTCAATAGAATGACCCATATAACAATTTTCATTAGCTACTAGCCAGCCTTGATAAACTGGAATATCACGCACTAAAACTTGTTGCTGACTAGCTAATGCTTCTAAAACAACAATTCCTTCCGTTTCTTCACGAGAAGGGAAAAAGAAGAGATTCGCTGCCGCATAGGCCCCTTCGATGACATCTCCTTTAATATAACCTGGGAAAATAACATTTTCTGGATGATCTTCTTTAACTAATTGTCGGATATTTTTTGGGATAGAATACATTGGTGTATCACCAAACCAAATAAATTGATACTCTGGTAACTGTCGCGCAACTTCAATAAAATCAGTGATTCCTTTGCGTTCAAAAAATAATCCCACACAAATAATTACTTTTTTCTCTTCATCTATTTTAAAATATTCTCGGAATTTTTGTTCCTTTTCTTCTGAAGGATAAAAGCGTGATAAATCAATACCATTTGAGATCGCCGAAATAGGCACTTTAATGCCATATCCTTCTAGCAATGTTTTAGAATACGGTGTTGGTGTAATTAAATGATCCGCTTTGGAATACAAACTGATAAGATATTTTTTTACTAATGGTGCCAGTTGATTAGACCCAATAAAGGAATTACGAAAATCTTCTTCTGTCGAATGGGCATGATAAATAACTTTTTTTCCTAGTTTGCGTGCTTTTCTGACCATACGATGGCTATTTACGCCATATGTATTAATATGCAATATATCATAGTCACTGCAATCAGCATCTAATGTATATTCTATTCCAACTTCAGAGAGCGCTCGTTTCTGGTGATCTAATGCTCGACCAATACCTGATTTGGCTAAGATTTTCTCACCTTCAAAATATAACAATATTTTCAAACCCGCTCCTCCTTTTCTGCTTTACTAACTATAATAAACACATTATACCATAGCTAAAATTTGATGTATTCATTCTTCGGTAGGATCCTTTTAATCTTATAAATGTTTTTAAAGTCCCTTCTTCAAGCTTATCAAAAAATAGTGAATAAAACAAAAAAAGCAAAAACCAAGTTGGTTTTTGCTTTTGCTCAACTCCGGCAGTAGGACTCGAACCTACGACATCATGATTAACAGTCATGCGCTACTACCAACTGAGCTATGCCGGAATAATCGCGTGGCGACGTCCTACTCTCACAAAGGGAAACCCTTCACTACAATCGGCGCTAAGAAGCTTAACTTCTGTGTTCGGCATGGGAACAGGTGTATCCTTCTCGC
>NZ_CP172917.1:2452500-2852500 GCF_050537975.1 Enterococcus sp. DIV1090
TGCTTTTCACCTTTCCCTCACGGTACTGGTTCACTATCGGTCACTAGGGAGTATTTAGCCTTGCGGGATGGTCCCCGCGGATTCCGACGGAATTTCTCGTGTTCCGCCGTACTCAGGATCCTCCTAGGTGTTGTCAGCATTTCGTCTACGGGGCTTTCACCCTCTTTAGCGGAATTTTCCAAATCCTTCAACTATACTAACAGACTACCATATTGGAGTCCTACAACCCCAACAAGCAAGCTTGTTGGTTTGGGCTCTTCCCGTTTCGCTCGCCGCTACTCAGGGAATCGAATTTTCTTTCTCTTCCTGCAGGTACTAAGATGTTTCAGTTCTCTGCGTCTACCTCTAATCAGCTATGTATTCACTGAAAAGTAATATCCTATAAAAGATATTGGGTTCCCCCATTCGGAAATCTCTGGATCATAGCTTACTTACAGCTCCCCAAAGCATATCGGTGTTAGTCCCGTCCTTCATCGGCTCCTAGTGCCAAGGCATCCACCGTGCGCCCTTATTCACTTAACCTTATCAACCTTACGGTTGGGTCTTGATCACTTCTTCTAGCGATAGAAGGTTAATCAATAAATAAGCAATTGAACTTATTAAAAAACTCATTCAACGCGGTGTTCTCGGTTTGTTTTGATTCTTTTTACTTCAATATCCAGTTTTCAATGAACGAATCTGATAGCAAAAGCTATCAATGGAGCCTAGCGGGATCGAACCGCTGACCTCCTGCGTGCAAAGCAGGCGCTCTCCCAGCTGAGCTAAGGCCCCGAACTTATTTGATTGAGAGTAGACCTCTCAAAACTGAACAAAGTAAAGACGAAATGTGTATTTCCGTAATATTCCTTAGAAAGGAGGTGATCCAGCCGCACCTTCCGATACGGCTACCTTGTTACGACTTCACCCCAATCATCTATCCCACCTTAGGCGGCTGGCTCCAAAAAGGTTACCTCACCGACTTCGGGTGTTACAAACTCTCGTGGTGTGACGGGCGGTGTGTACAAGGCCCGGGAACGTATTCACCGCGGCGTGCTGATCCGCGATTACTAGCGATTCCGGCTTCATGCAGGCGAGTTGCAGCCTGCAATCCGAACTGAGAGAAGCTTTAAGAGATTTGCATGACCTCGCGGTCTAGCGACTCGTTGTACTTCCCATTGTAGCACGTGTGTAGCCCAGGTCATAAGGGGCATGATGATTTGACGTCATCCCCACCTTCCTCCGGTTTGTCACCGGCAGTCTCGCTAGAGTGCCCAACTAAATGATGGCAACTAACAATAAGGGTTGCGCTCGTTGCGGGACTTAACCCAACATCTCACGACACGAGCTGACGACAACCATGCACCACCTGTCACTTTGTCCCCGAAGGGAAAGCTCTATCTCTAGAGTGGTCAAAGGATGTCAAGACCTGGTAAGGTTCTTCGCGTTGCTTCGAATTAAACCACATGCTCCACCGCTTGTGCGGGCCCCCGTCAATTCCTTTGA
Organism: Enterococcus sp. DIV1090; assembly: GCF_050537975.1. Lineage (NCBI taxonomy): Bacteria > Bacillati > Bacillota > Bacilli > Lactobacillales > Enterococcaceae > Enterococcus > Enterococcus sp. DIV1090. Next base: position 2,453,983 of record NZ_CP172917.1, read on the forward strand.
GTTTCAACCTTGCGGTCGTACTCCCCAGGCGGAGTGCTTAATGCGTTTGCTGCAGCACTGAAGGGCGGAAACCCTCCAACACTTAGCACTCATCGTTTACGGCGTGGACTACCAGGGTATCTAATCCTGTTTGCTCCCCACGCTTTCGAGCCTCAGCGTCAGTTACAGACCAGAGAGCCGCCTTCGCCACTGGTGTTCCTCCATATATCTACGCATTTCACCGCTACACATGGAATTCCACTCTCCTCTTCTGCACTCAAGTCTCCCAGTTTCCAATGACCCTCCCCGGTTGAGCCGGGGGCTTTCACATCAGACTTAAGAAACCGCCTGCGCTCGCTTTACGCCCAATAAATCCGGACAACGCTTGCCACCTACGTATTACCGCGGCTGCTGGCACGTAGTTAGCCGTGGCTTTCTGGTTAGATACCGTCAGGGGACGTTCAGTTACTAACGTCCTTGTTCTTCTCTAACAACAGAGTTTTACGATCCGAAAACCTTCTTCACTCACGCGGCGTTGCTCGGTCAGACTTTCGTCCATTGCCGAAGATTCCCTACTGCTGCCTCCCGTAGGAGTCTGGGCCGTGTCTCAGTCCCAGTGTGGCCGATCACCCTCTCAGGTCGGCTATGCATCGTGGCCTTGGTGAGCCGTTACCTCACCAACTAGCTAATGCACCGCGGGTCCATCCATCAGCGACACCCGAAAGCGCCTTTCACTCTTATGCCATGCGGCATAAACTGTTATGCGGTATTAGCACCTGTTTCCAAGTGTTATCCCCCTCTGATGGGTAGGTTACCCACGTGTTACTCACCCGTCCGCCACTCCTCTTTCCAATTGAGTGCAAGCACTCGGGAGGAAAGAAGCGTTCGACTTGCATGTATTAGGCACGCCGCCAGCGTTCGTCCTGAGCCAGGATCAAACTCTCATAATAAAAGTTAGAACAATCTTGCGATTGTTAAGCTCAATTTGTTTGCTAGCATATTGCTTGCTTGTTAAAAATGTTTGTTGTCTTGAATTGAATCAAGACGCCCTACACATTTGGTTCGTCTATTCTTTGTTCAGTTTTCAAAGGTCTACGTTACCTCGCAGCAACTTTTATATCATAACAAACTTTCGTTTGGATGTCAAGAACTTTTTTAAAAAAGTTTTTTTAAGTTGTTTTGCTCGGTTGTTGTCGTCTGTTGTGACAACTTCTATATCTTATCATCTCGCTTGTTATTTGTCAACAACTTTTTTGTTGTTTTTTCAAACTTTTTTCGAGATATTTGAAATCAAGAATTGTTATTTAATTATTGATTTCTGAATCGCTCAGCTGTGTGACTCGCCTTGCGACATGTAATAATATATCAAGATTTTGATGTTTGGTCAACACTTTTTTTCAAAAAAATTAAAAGAAGTTTTCAATCTGTTTTCATTCTTTTCAATTATTTCGTTTTTAAACTTTTTAAATCCTAATTGTCTATCAAAACAGTTTGATTCCTTACTAAAAATCGAACAATTTGAATCATATATTTGAAATAGTTCGATTAACTTTTTTACGTACAACATAAAAAAAGAAAGAATCTGTTCGATTATCGACAGATTCTTTCTTTTTTGTTTAAAACATTGGGACACCTTCAATATGATATTTTGACCAAATCGTTTTTAATTCTGCAGGTGCTACCCATGTATAGTCTTTATCCATTTCATTTTTAAGTGCTTGTTCATCCATCTCGAAGACAAACAGCGGAACATTTTCTTTATTGATATGCGCGTTAGTTAATTCTACTAAGCTAATTGAAGTAACGTCCAATTGAACCTCTTCTTTGAACCATTGTAGCATACTAGCTAAACCCGTCATCTCATCAGAAACTTTTGCCATCGCAAACTCAATCGCTTCACCTATTGGATGCATCAAAAATTTTTTACTACCATCGTTTAAGTTCAGTATGATTGTTCCAGCGACTTTTTTGTTAGACACGACATCCACCTCAATTAATTTTTAGATTCACTAACAAAAGAAATTGTAACACACTTTCTGAAAAAATACAGAATTATTTTTCAAGCAACTTATCCATTGCTTCATCAATCCACTCTGGAAGTTCTTTGTCTAAGGTTGCAAAGCCAATTTTTTTATTCTTATCCGTAAAATATTTTTTGCGTCGATGGTTCACTGAATGAACTTTGTCTTCAAGGGTCCGTAAAGATAAGCTAATCTTTTGAGAATATTCATCAACATCAATAACTTGAACGGTTACTTTTTGTCCAACGGTTAAGAGTCCATGGATATTTTTGGTAAAGCCAGCTTGTACTTCCGAAACATGAATCAGTCCTTGTGTTTCTTCGTCTAAAGAAACAAATGCGCCATATGGTTGAAGTCCGGTAATTGTGCCAGAAAGTACCATACCAATTTTGTACTTCATCAAATTTCCTCTTTTCATACGATAAATTTCTTTTTCCGTTTCTACTCATTTAAAATAATAGCATTTTTTCAACGTTTGTGCATTATTTCTTCCCTAGTTGTTAAAACTATTGTTTCATCTTTTAAGCAAAATCTACTATACTATAGGAAGTAAGACTTTATATAGAAGAAAAGGAGTTATCTTATGTTTAATTTTAATGAAACCATTGATCGTCGCCACACGAATTGTGTTAAATGGGACACCGTTGAAACGAGTTACCACGAAAAAGATTTACTACCTTTATGGGTTGCTGATATGGATTTCAAAGTACATCAGCCTATTCTTGATGCCTTTTCACAAGTTATTGAACAGGGCATTCTAGGATATGCGATTGCACCTAATGAACTGTATCAAGCAATTCAAGATTGGCAACGGCAACACCATCAATTGATTGTTGAAAAAGAAGAAATTTTGTTTAATAGTGGCGTGGTACCCAGTTTGGCCACAGCCGTTCAAGCGTATACAGCACCTGCTGATTCTGTCATGATTTGTGATCCAGTCTACCCCCCTTTTGCAGATGTGGTAAAACAAAATGAGCGTAGACTTGTGCGCCATTCTTTACTAGAAGTTAACGGACATTATGAAGTTGATTTGGTTAAAATGGAACAACAGATAATCGAAGAAAAGGTGAAACTGTTACTTTTTTGTAATCCCCATAATCCTGGTGGACGTGTTTGGACAAAAGAAGAATTGCTAGCAATTGGCCGTTTATGCCAAAAACACCAAGTAACTGTGGTTAGCGATGAAATTCATCAGGATTTGATTTTCAAACCGCATACCTTCACTTCCTTCACTGTCGCTGATGAAGCATTTAAAGAATTCACTGTTACCTTAACAGCGGCAACCAAAACCTTTAATTTAGCGGGGATTAAAAATTCAATGCTGTTCATTCCTAATGAAAAACTACGGCAATCTTTCGTATCTTTACAAGACAAAAATCATCAAGGCGGTATCAATACTTTTGGCTACGTGGGAACGGCAGCTGCCTATCAAACAGGGGAGGAATGGCTAACGGCATTACTTGATTATTTAAAAGAAAATATTGATTTTGCCCTTTCTTTTTTCCGTGAAGAGCTGCCTAGCGTTCGTGTAATGGAGCCTGAAGGGACCTATCTTTTATGGTTAGACTTTAGTTCTTATTCACTAACGGATCGAGAACTTCGCGATACCTTAATTCATAAGGGGAAAGTGGTTTTAAATCCAGGAATTAGTTTTGGTCCCCAAGGTTCTCAACACATGCGTTTAAACTTAGCTTGTTCAAAAGAAACTCTCGAAGAAGGCCTTTTACGTATCAAAAAAGCCTTTAATTAAAAACAGCTGTCCTAGTTTTTAGGACAGCTGTCTTTAATTCTTTCTTTTGCGTTTAGCTAAATAAACTCTGACGAACCAGATACCTGAAAATAGAAGTAAAATTTCTCCAATTATGATTGTATAAAATCCTGGTTCATGAACGATTCCTTGCTGATCTACATACGTAAAAAACGTTCCTATAAATGGGAGTATTACTGCAAACAAAGCCAAGGCCATTGGATATCTGTATTTTTCTAACAAATTTGCTTCCTCTCCTTCTATTCTTTAACTCAGTATCCTATAAAGACTTCATTAAAAGAAGCGATTTGGATGCTTTTAAAAAAAAGTTAGTCGTTTTAAGAAAAAAATAAAGAGTACCAACGAATTTGTCCCTCGTTGGTACTCTCTTTTTCAATTGGTTAAACTTATTCACCAATGATTTCAACTGTGTCCATCACGACGTCAAATGTTGGACGGTCTTGGGCATCCCGTTGGACTCCACCAATTTCATCCACTACATCCATACCATCAACAACATGACCAAAAACAGTATGACGGAAGTCTAACCAAGGTGTTCCGCCTTGTTTGTAAGCTTCAATAATTTCTTCTGGAAAACCAGCATCTTCTAACTGACTCATCATTTGAGCTGGAACATTTTGATTAGTAACAACAAAGAATTGGCTGCCATTTGTGTTAGGACCAGCATTTGCCATTGACAATGCGCCACGCAAATTGAAAACATCCCGAGAAAATTCATCCTCAAATGCTTCTCCATAAATACTTTCGCCGCCCATTCCTGTTCCGGTTGGGTCACCGCCTTGAATCATAAAATCAGGAATCACACGATGGAAAATAACGCCATCATAGTAGCCCTTTTTCGCTAATTCAACAAAATTTTTAACCGTTTTAGGCGCTTGTTCTGGGAATAATTGAACAGTGATGTCGCCTCGGTTTGTTTTAATGACCGCTTTTGGGCCTTTAGCATTTTCTAAATCTAATTGTGGAAATTGTGACATGAGAATGTCCTCCTAGATAATTATTTTATAGTTCCATCATATCGAAAAATGCTGAAAATTGCTATGATCTTTTTCCAATGATTAAAGAATGCTTTGATTCGTTAGCCAAACTTGCTTTTTTCGAAAAGCCGTGCTATTTTGTGAAGTGTTCGCAAAACGATCAATAGTTGTCTCAACCCTAAATGAATTAGGAGGAATTTTCAAATGTCTGATGAAAAAGATATTTATGATTTAACGATTATCGGCGGCGGTCCTGTTGGATTATTTGCCGCTTTTTATGCGGGAATTCGTAAAGCGAAAACGAAAATCATTGATAGCCTGCCACAATTAGGTGGTCAGCTAACAATGCTGTATCCCGAAAAATATATTTATGATATTCCTGGATTTCCTGCTATTAAAGCCGGTGAGTTAATTGCCAATTTGGAAAAACAGATGCAGCCATTTCAGCACGATGTTTGCTTGGAAGAAGAGGTCACACACCTTGCACAGGAAGCAGATGGACTTCTGCGCTTAGAAACAACTAAAGGCACACATTATTCTAAAACGGTTATCTTTGCGATTGGTAACGGCGCTTTCCAACCTCGACGTTTAGCTATCGAAAATGTTGAAGCCTTTGAAGGTGAGTCAATCCATTATTATGTGACTGACATGAAAAAATTCGCTGGCAAAAAAGTTGCGATTGCTGGTGGCGGCGATTCTGCAATTGACTGGGCTTTAATGCTAGAAAACGTTGCAGAAGAAGTATCTATTATCCATCGTCGCCCACAATTTCGCGGCCACGAACATAGCGTGGAACAACTGGAAAAATCTAGCGTTTCTATCAGAACTCCTTATATCATTAGTGATATTTTAAAGGAAAACGAAACGTTCACAGGCATCCAATTAACGGAGACAAAAGGTGCCCAAACATTGGATCTTCCTCTGGATGATTTAATTATCAATTATGGCTTCACTTCTTCTTTAACACACCTCAAAGAATGGGGATTAGACGTTTCTAGAAATGCTATTAATGTTCATTCCGATATGTCAACTAACATTCCTGGTGTATACGCTGTAGGGGATATCTGTTCCTATGAGGGAAAAGTGAAATTAATCGCTACAGGATTTGGTGAGGCACCTACTGCCGTAAATAATGCTTTACATTACTTACGGCCCGATGCTCGACGTCAACCAGTTCATAGTACAAGTTTATTTGAAAACGGCGTACCTAAATAAGGTTAGCACTAGACTTTAGCAGTTTTTAAGCCAAGGACAAAAATCTAAATCGGATTTTTGTCCTTGGCTTTCTGCTTTACTGAAAAGCCTTTCTTTTTCTCTTTTAAATTTATTTTTGATACAATAAAAAGTGCTAGGAGGAAGAAAGATGAACCAACCAATTATTTATTTAAATGAAGTATTCAACGAAGAACAACTGGAACAAGTGAAAGCTGTGGCGCCCAATTATCTAGTTAAAACATCTACCGATTATTTATCCTCTGCTGAAGAAGAGGCCATCGAAATTATGTTAGGCTGGCATAAAGAAATTGGTCCGCGTTTATTAGCCTCTGATACTAGTCACCTAAAATGGATTCAGCTCATTTCTGCTGGTGCTGATTATATGGATTTTGATAAATTAAGAGAAAAAGGCATTCTGTTGTCTAATGGTAGCGGAATTCATAGTGTTTCTATCTCAGAACATGTTTTAGGCGTTTTATTAGCACATACCCGCGGACTGCAAGAAAGTATCCAACAACAAATGCAACACATATGGAATCAAACAGCCCCTTCCTATCAACAACTTTCTGGGCAAAAAATGTTAATCGTAGGCACTGGGCAAATCGGACAACAATTAGCTAAATTTGCTAAAGGTTTAAATCTTCAAGTTTATGGCGTGAATACCTCTGGACATGTGACGGAAGGCTTCATTGAATGCTATTCACAGAAGAATATGAGTAAAATTATCCATGAAATGTCCATTGTTGTGAACATTCTTCCTTTGACTGAAACAACAAAACATTTATACAATCAGGCACTTTTTGAAAAAATGGCTCCTGAAACAATTTTCGTAAATGTTGGTCGCGGCGCCTCAGTAGCAACGAACGATTTGATAACTGCCTTAAACAATAAAACCATTGCTTTTGCTGCCTTAGATGTCTTTGAAGAAGAACCTCTTCCCGAAGATAGCCCTTTATGGGAGATGCAGAATGTTTTATTAACACCTCATATTTCTGGCATGACACCGAAGTTCAAATCAAAATTACTGGCGATTTTTATTCCAAACTTAAATCAATTTGTGACGGATCAGACCCTCGTCAAAAACCAAGTTTCCTTAAAAAAAGGCTATTAACTCAAAAAAGGCCTTCAACCATCTTTCAAGTAATTGCATGGTTGAAGGCTTTTTTTTGCTATTTTTTACCAGATAACCTTGAAGTTATCATTTGTCGATGCTTGAATGATTGGATGTTTTTTCAAATATTCTGCAATCAGTTCCGTCATATCAATTTGAATTTCTCGAATAATTTTTTCAGGTTGGAACATTTGATAGTTTCCGCCACCGACTGCTCGGTATTGATTTGTCACGATTTCCAAAACATCTTCTGCTTGCACTGCTTTGCCATGATAATTAAGTTTCGTCACTCTTTCACCAAACGGTTGTCTTAAATCAAGCGTATACTCAATGCCTTCATACATATCATAATTATAGTATTGTGGTTTTGGATCGACATATTTCGGGTTGAAAATTGGTTGGCCTTTTTCTAACACAAAATAAGTAGCGCTTTGTTCTAACGCTTCACGGAGGTCTTGTCCAGTGACACGCAATACAGCCAAGGTATTTGGATAAATATAGTTGGTAATGATATCGCGCATCGTAATTTGGTTATTAAACCCTTTGCCTTCATTGTTAAAAAGTGCAGTCCCTGAAATATCCGTTCCGCTTGAAGCCATTTGGACGTTATTAATAAATTCTATATACGGATGTTCTTTGAGGCGTACGGCATTCGGATTTTGAATCGTCATATCCCCTTCCACATTTCCCACTGGTTGATCAAGCCACTCTTCTACCTCGTCATGTAACGCTGTTGTCAAAGCTAAAACTTCTGCATCTGGTTGTTCGTTTCCAACAGGATGAATAGCTGCGTCACTTCCAATAACGCGATAGCCTTTAGCCATAGGTTCAATTTCTAAAGTAATTTCTCCAACAAAAGCTCCTCGAAAACCTGGTTGAATCACAGGTATTCCATTCAGTTTTGTAGCAATTTCTCGATGTTGGTGACCAGTGACTAAGGCATCAATCCCAGGAACTTTTTCCAATAAATCGTAGCCTTCATTTTCTCCTGTTAGTAATTCCGTGGGTTCCCCTGTTTCTAAATCTTTTTCAAAACCGCCATGGTAAGCGACAACAACTAGATCCGCTTCTTCCCGCAGTTTTGGCACGTATTCTGCCGCTGTTTCAACGACACTTTTAAACGTTAAATCTTTGACTGTTGCCGGCTGTTCCCAATGAGGAATATATTGAGTCGTCACGCCAAGGATGGCTACTTTAACCCCTTGTTTTTCTATGATGACATACGGCTGACCGAAATAAGGTTGTCCATCTTTACCAAGAATATTGGCAGCTAAAACTGGCTGTTGATAACTGGCAATCGTTTCCTTTAAATAATCTAATCCGTAATTAAATTCGTGGTTACCTAAAATGCTAACATCATAATTCATTTGATTAATGATCTTAGTGATGGCTTCCACTGAATGTGTTTCTGCTTTTCTTACGTAGTAACTAAGCGGCGAACCTTGAATAAAATCCCCATTTTCAATTTGAAAAACTGGTCCTTTGGCAGACGCACGTAACTTTTTCAGCATGGTTGCTGCTTTTGCGGTTCCAAAAGGCAAATCCATCTTTTTTTCACTATAACTTGTTGGCATAATATACCCATGCATATCACTTGTTGCTAAAATTTTTATTTGCATTTTGTTTCTCTCCTTCTTCCGCCCAAAAGAACAGGAAGGTTAGAACACGAGCCATAACGACTCAGATCCCAACCTCCCACGTCTGTTTATTTATTGATTATTGGTTCCATGCTTGTTCAAATTGTGATGTTGCATCTTTCAATAATTTTTTCGTGTCTTTATTTGATGAAGCAAAAATACTTTCCATAATTGTCCGCATTTCATTATAGGCTGAATCAGCATTTTCTTCTACTGGGATAGCGAATAAATCTTTTACTGCGTTTTCAAGTTGTGCAGGTACTTTGGTTGTCTTAGAATTTTTGTACTCATCACTGTGTAAAACAGATTCTAAAATTGGCATATAACCTGTTTGTTGTGCCCAGTACAATTGTGAATCAGGCGTAGCTAAGAATTTCATGAATTCAAATGCCGCTGTCCGTTGTTCTGGCGTAGCACTATCGAACATATAAATATCTGTTCCTTGTTGTAAGTTGATTTTTTCAGGACGTGGTGCAACACCGTATTCATAGCCACCAGCTTCAGCATCTTTTTGAACAAAACCAGCACCAGCAATACTACCGACAAACATTGCTACCTTTTTGTTTGCAAATGGGCCAGATAAATATTTATCTGAACCAGCTGTGCGGAAGTAACCTGCTTCGATACCATCACGGTAATAGTCCACGACTTCTTGTGAATCTTTGCTTGTTAAATCTAAGTCTTTATTAAAATCAACGCCTTTGTTTTTCATTCCAATTGCGTAATAGTTATTTAACGAGTCAAAACCAGCACCAACGACTTCTTTGTTGGATTTTTCGTAAATTGTTTTAGAAGCTTCTTTTAATTCCTCTAATGTTTTCGGTACTTCAACACCATATTCTTTCAACAAATCAGCATTATAGAATAACATTTCTGTCGATTTATTAAATGGAATGCCGTATTGTTTGCCGTCGATTTTGGCGCCATCTAACAATACTTCACGAATTGGTTCTGCATCTTTCCAGCCGATTGTGTCATCATCCATATATGGTTTTAAGTCCACTAACATTTCATCTTGTGCAGCATTCCATAACCAGCCTGGGTACGCTTGCGTAATTGTTGGTAAATCTTTTGGTGAAGTTAAAGTCGAATTGATTTTGGCTTGTAAATCAGGGTAAGCAGATTGATTTTGTAATTCCACTTTAATTTTTGGATTTTCTTTCATGAAGTCTTTCGTTAATTTTGTTAACGCTTCTTCTTGAACCCCATTCATTGCATGCCAGAAAGTGATTGTCGTATCTTCCTTCACTTCTTTCACAATATCGTTTGATTCTTTGGCCCCATTACCGTTACCACAAGCCCCCAATGCGAAAATAGCTGCGGTTGCTAACACTGTTGTTGCTAGAGTTTTGAACTTCATTTTTTTCTCTCCCTTAAAAAAATTTATAAAACAATTTGCTCGCCACGTTCTGGCAATATTCTTTCACCATACGGGTTTTCCAGTTTTTCTGGTTTTAACGTATGGATTGGAACCAATACTTGAGGTTCAATCAATGCAATAATTTTATCCAGATCTTCTGGAATTGCATGTCCTGAACAAGCTAAGCGGACAAAAGTAATGTCTTTTTTAGCCAACAAATCTAAAAACACGCGATACTGTGGATCAAAGTCCCCTAACGGTTGTGCATCACTGTGAATGTATAAACTACCTTCTTGGAGGTTGTCAAACTGGTTCACAACTTGCCACAAATAGTCTGTTTTGTCCTTTAGTAACGTGTCATACGGGATTTCTAACGCTGGATTCAATTCTGGTATTTTACCAGATTCAGCATAATAATAACGAACTTCTATTCCAAATACTTCAAGTAACAACGCAGCCATATTTGCTTCTAAAACGACTGTACGTGGTGACTTTTCAATAATCTTAGCAAAACGTTCCACGTTTGCTGGATAACCATTAAAGGTAATTTGTCGATTCGGGTTTTCTAGTTCTAAACGAACCAAGTGCTGAACAAGATCTTCTTCACTGACAACCGCTATTTGGGCTGGATCTGGTTCACGTTCTGGGAAGCTAATGCTTACGCCTTCCATCATTAATAATTCAGTATGTTTAGCTTTTTCACAAAAAGCTAAAGTCTCTTCACGATTATGGCCATGTAAGCGCAAATCACCTGTGTATGTGATGAAATGGTCAGGCGTGCGAATCAGTAATGCCGAAGCACCGTACGCATCATGATCAACAGGCACGATTTCCACTGAAATTTCGCCAACTTTAATCACATCGTTTTTATTAAGACCAATCATTTCTCGGGTAAAATTCTTTTCTTCAAACGGTGATGGAATCAAAAAATCACCTTTGCGATTTAAACTATTTAGAATCATTTTCGTTTCTTTTAGGGTGTACAACGGAACAGCTGGGTCTAAATAATTAATCATGCGTGAATGATCTAAATGGGCATGAGATAAGAAAACAGCGGTGTGTTGATACTCTTTGTCTTCTGCACCATGATATTCATAACCTAAACGTGGATCATATAAGTCTTTTAATTCTGGCACTAAACGATTATTAATTAAGGTTTCAATGTGATCATCGGGCAAATCTAATTCTGGTCGAAATTCTGTACCAAAATCAAAGAAGATGTGGGCATCTTTATACGCCACTTCAATCACGGTTCCTCCAATTGTTAAAATGCCACTGTGAAAAGTCACAGTTGTTTTAGCCTTTGATTCCATTTTTTGCAACTCCTCTGATAATTTCTTTTCTGAAAATCAAGTAAATAATTAAAATTGGAATAACGGTTAATGTTGCAGCAGCCATTTGTAAATGTACGTCACTACCGCTCTCTGTCGCAAAGGCCGATAGTCCATTATTCAATAGACGGTATTTTTTCTCGTTCGTCACCAATAATGGCCACAAGAAAGAATTCCAACTAGAAATAAATGTTAAAATCCCTACTGTTACCAACGCTGGTTTTGACATTGGTACTAAAATACGCCAAATATATTCTAAATCACTAGCACCATCAATCTTGGCAGCCTTGTAAAAAGTATCAGGAATACCTTTTAAATAACCATTTAAATAGTAAATATAAAAAATACTAGTTAAAAATGGAATAATTAAGGCGCTGTAAGTATTTAACAAACCTAATTGCGCAATCGTTTGATAATTGGTAAAAATAATAGATTCATACGGAACCATTAACAACGAAATCATCAAAGCAATGACCACATTTTTAAAACGGAACTTCAAACTCGTTAACGCGAATGAAGCTAACACGGCGGTGACTACCGTAGCAATCGTTGTAACGCCTGAAACAAAGACTGTGTTCAAGAAATACCGAAGAAAGGGTGCTTTTTGAAAGACCTCTGTGTAGTTTTGCCATTGTGGTTGTTTTGGAAACATGGTTGGCGGCATGCTGGTCGCTTCAGAGTAACTCATTAAACCAGCTAAAATCATATAGACAAATGGAAATAACGTAATAACGGCTAAAATGCCTAAGAAAACAAATGCGATAATCGTTAAAACTTTTTTCATTGGCTTATTGCCCCACTTTCTTTAAGAGTTTATTTTGTAAGAAAGTGACCACTAAAATAATCACAAATAAAATCACTGTGGCGGCCATCGCAATTCCGGGACGCCCTGCAATGTGGAATTTGTCATAAATATAGTACACTGCGGTTGTGGCACTATTGGCAATCCCCGCACGACCACCGAATAAAGCATAAACTTGTGTATAAACTTTAAAGGCGCCAATTAAATTGACCGTTAATAAAAAGGCAATGGTCGGGACTAGTTGCGGAAACGTAATACGTCGGAAAATTTCGCCGTCTGAGGCGCCAAACATTTTCGCTATTTTAAAGTGTTCTTCATCAATATTTCTCAAGCCCGCCAACAAAATAATAATATTAAATGCTAAACTCGTCCAAACCCCAAAAATAATCAATGTTGGCATACTCATTTGAACATTATCTAGCCAGTTGACAGAAGGAATACCGAAAAAGCCTAAGACGTAATTGACAATTCCATAATCGCCATTAAAGAAGTAACGGAAGACAATCCCAATGGCAATCGTACTCGTTACATAAGGCATAAAGAAAATCGTTTCAAAGAAACTCTTATGTTTAACTTTTTCAAAGATAATCCAAGCAATTGCTAGGGAAATTATCAAGGCAATCGGTACCACAGCAAATGCATAGAGCGCTGTATTTTTTAACGCTTTATAGAAGATTGGATCATTCAATACACGTTGATAATTTTCTAAACCAGCGTAGCGTTGGTTAATTAAGGAACCTTTTTGGAAGCTCATCCACAAAGAACGAAACAGCGGATAAACGCTAAACAGTAAAATGATTCCTAATGATGGCAGAAGGAAGAGCCATGCTTTTGGTTGATTTTCTGGATTGTATTTTTTCATTAGTAAACCCGGTCTCCCGCTTCGTTAAAGATAAATACTTTTTTATATGAAAAATCAAAAGATAAAGTGTCTCCTTCTTCAATCGCTTCTTCTACACTTACAATTGATTTCACTTGTTCATTTCCTAATGTAAATCGTAAAATACGTTCTCGACCAATCAATTCCACTAAATCTGTCGTTGTGGTAAAGAGACCTGTTTCAGTTGGTACCACATCTTCTGGACGAGAAGCAAACGTATATTTCCCGTCAGTCATTGGCATTTTAAAGCGTGCTTGCTCAAAACGCTCAAGCGGAATTTCAAAACTTTCGTGGTACATTTTGCCGTCTTTCACTTCAACAGACAATAAATTAATAATTGGGTTACCTATGAACTGAGCAACAAATAAGTTATTTGGTTCTAAGTAAAGGTTTTGAGGTTCATCATTTTGTTGAATAACCCCTTCGTTTAATAAAATAATTTTATCACTGATTGATAGCGCTTCCTCTTGGTCGTGCGTTACAAAGATTGTTGTAATGCCTACTTCTTTCACCAAGCGGCGGATTTCTTCACGAATTTTCAAACGCAAACGTGCATCCAAGTTACTTAAAGGCTCATCTAATAATAAAACATCTGGTTTTTGAACTAACGCCCGGGTAATCGCAACACGCTGTTGTTGACCACCAGAAAGTGTGCCTGGCTTTTTATGGCTTAACTCTTCAATATTCGTTAGTTTCATATATTCTTCGGCAATAGCTTGTGCCTCTGCCTTGGGAACTTTCTTACTTCCTACCGTCAAAGGAAACATTACGTTTTCTAGAACAGTCATATGTGGATATAAGGCATAGTTTTGAAAAACGAACCCGATGTTCCGATCTTTTGGTGCTGTTTTGACAACCGATTGCTGTCGAAACTGAATATCTCCATCACTTGGATGTAATAAACCTGCAATTAAGTTTAAAATTGTGGATTTCCCACACCCACTTGGTCCTAACAAACAAACCAAGTCCCCTTGCTCAATCGTAAAATTGACCGATTTTAACGCTTCAAACCCATTATCGAATACTTTTTTCAAGTCGATAACTTCTATCATGACCCAACCTCCAAAAAAACATTTAATAGCATACCTTTTGATTTTAACATTTATTTCTTACAACCGCGAGAGCAAAGCTGTTTCATTAAGATAAAAATAGGTAAAGTTAATGTATTTTTTATGTAAAAAATGTTGTTTTTCTGAAAAGCCTGTTTACACTTTTTTTAACGCATAACAAAAAAGCAGAGAATTTTTCTCTGCTTTTTTGGTTATTTTTTAGAATCTTTTTCTGATTCCTTTACAATATAAATTGGTCGTTTTTTCGTTTCTAAGAAAATTTTGCCGATATATTTGCCAATAATTCCTAAACATAATAGTTGCAAACCACCTACAAAAAGTACAATACAAACCATTGAAGGCCAGCCGCTTGTTGGATCACCATTAACTAATGTTCGAAAGATAATCACTAACATTGCTAGTGCAGAACCAATACACGAAAAGGCGCCAACGTATGAAGCAATATTCAATGGTGTCTCTGAAAAATTGACAATCCCGTCAATTGAATAACTTAATAGACTCCAGAAAGACCAAGAGGTTTCTCCAGCAATTCGTTCTCGATTTTTAAATTCAATATATTCTGTTTTAAAGCCGACCCAGCTAAAGATCCCTTTTGAAAAACGATTATACTCAGATAACTCTAAAATCGCATCGACCATTTGTCGGGTCATAACACGAAAGTCACGGGCACCATCCACCATTTCTGTCTCAGCAATTCGATTAATGAGTTTATAGAACATCCGAGCAAAAAAGCTACGAATGGGCGGTTCACCGTCTCTTGTTATGCGTCGTGTGCCAACACAATCTAAATCTGTACTGGTTTCAATCATCTCAATCATTTGAGGTAATAACTCAGGCGGGTCTTGTAAATCAACGTCCATGACTGTCACTAAGTCACCTGTTGCTTCTTTTAAACCAGCGTATAAGCCCGCTTCTTTCCCAAAATTTCGTGAAAAAGAAAGATAACGGACCTTCTCTGGATGTTCGCGATAAAGCTGTCTTAAAACAGCTAACGTATTATCTTTTGAGCCATCATTCACAAATATATATTCTACTGAATGAGACAGTTGCTGGCTAATTTTTTCTACTTCTTCAAAAAACAGCGGAATCGCTGCTTCCTCATTATAACAAGGGACAACAATTGATAACATTTTATTTCCTCCACACTTCAGTTAATTATCATTATACCATATAATAGCCTTATTAAATAACGATATCCAACTAAAAATAACTTAAATAGAAAGAACCTGAGAAAAAATCCAAAACGATTTTTTCTCAGGCTGACTAGCGGTTAAACGAAAGCAACAGAAATAGTCCTACGCACTACTTCAGCCTCTTTTGTTTAGCACTAAAATTATTTTGTTAAATCTTCTTGGTTTGCTTCAAATTGATAACGCGGTTCATCATTCTTTTCATCGTAATCAACAATCAAATCATACCCTTTAAAGAACCAATCATCTGTTTCTTCAATAAAATAGGTAATCCCATCTAGGTTCTCTTTAATCATTGGCTCATCTGGCGCTTCTACAGACATCGCAATGGAAAAACCATCATGAACAGGTGTTTTTCCGTAAATTTTTCCGAAAAAACGAATGCCTGTCTCAGGCTGAACCCCGGTTTCTTCTTTAAACCATTGTTGGGCTTTCGGTGTCACTTCTAATTTCATTCTTTGTTCCTCCTTCACATCTCTGTCGCCATTTATTGTAGCACAGCGCAGTGCTTTTAGAGAATAAAGTGCTTAGCCATTCATTTTTTCATCTAATAAATCAACGTCTGCGGTATCACCGATAACTAATAAATTGTCGTTTTCTCGAACAATTTCAGAAGCATCTGGCGAAGCAATTACTTCTGTTTTCGAGCGGCGAATCGCTACCACAGTTAAACCAAATCGCTGACGGAAATTTAATTCTGCTAAGGTTTTATTGTAAAATTTAGGATTGGTGACCCGAACCTCAGCTAATGAAAATTCGCTAGATAATTCAATATAATCTAAAATATTGCGTGAAACAAGTTTATGGGCAATTCGAATACCCATATCCCGCTCTGGGTGAACGACCATGTCTGCCCCAATTTTATCTAAGACACGGGCATGATATTCATTGACTGCTTTGGCTAAGACATTGGGAACCCCCATCTCTTTAACCATTAATGTTACTAAAATACTCGCTTGAATATCTTCACCAATTGCCACCACTACGTGATCAAAGTTCCGAATCCCTAAAGAACGCAACGTCATTTCATCTTGAGCGTTAGCCACCACTGCATGCGTTGCAATATTCATATATTCATTGACACGGTCTTCACTGCTGTCAATGGCCAAAACTTCTTGACCAGCTTCCACCAAAGTTTGGCATATGCTGCCGCCAAAACGTCCTAAACCAATAATTGCAAAATTTTGTTTCATTTCTTCTGACCGCTCCTGTCTGTTCGTTAAAATTAGTATAACAAATCCATAAATAAATTCCTAGAAGGATTTCCTAGAATTTATTTATGGATTTATCTGATATTTATTTGGCTAAACCATGTTGAAAAGCATAAATCGCCGCTTGGGTCCGATCATCCACATCTAGTTTTGCTAAAATGTTTGAAACATGTGTTTTAACTGTTTTCAAAGTGATAAAGAGTTCATCAGCTATTTCCTGATTACTTTTACCTTGTGCAATCAACATTAAAATTTCGTGTTCTCGATTTGTCAAATCTTCATGCAACACCGGCTCTTGTTTTTTTGTTAACCGTTCCATCATCTTATGCGTCACTTCAGGTTCCAACACACGCTCTCCGCGATAAGTCGCCCGAATTGCATCAGCAATCTCATGTGCTGTTGATGTTTTTAATAGGTAGCCCGCTGCACCAGCTTCAATCGCCGGATACACTTTTTCATCATCAATAAAACTCGTCACAATAATAATCTTGGCTTCTGGCCAATCTTTCAAGATCGCTTTTGTTGAATCAATGCCGTCCATTTCTTCCATTACCAAATCCATCAAAATAACATCTGGACGTAGTTCCAATGCTTTTTCATAGCCAATCTTACCATTTTCTGCTTCGCCTACGACTTCTATATCCTCTTGAATAGATAAATATGATGAAACGCCTAAACGGACCATTTCATGGTCATCCACTAACATTACTTTGATCACTTGCAGTTTCCTCCTTTATGACAGGAACTTTAATTTCAACGCTGGTTCCCTGCCCTTTAAAACTAATAATTTTAACTGTACCGCCCATGCCGACAACACGTTCTCGAATATTATTTAAGCCATAACTACCGGCTTTATTACTTTGTTCCTTCATATCAAAGCCGACACCATCATCAACAATACGCAATAACACGTTTTTATCGACTTGGTGTAAGTATACCTCTAATTCCTTTGCTTTGGCATGTCTTAAGGTATTTGAAAGTAACTCCTGCACAATTCGGAAAAGATGATCCTCAATGCTGCTATTTAAATGAACATCTTCAACATCCCAAATCAATTCAATTTTAATTTTTGTTTGTAGTTCTTTCAGTAATTGTTCAATACCTTTACGCAAACTTTTTCCTTCTAGACTGATAGGACGCAAGTGCAATAGTAGCGCGCGCATTTCCGATTGGGAGGCATTAATGATTTCTGCCACCATGGCTAGTTGTTTACGATATGGTTCCGGGGTTTCTGTTCGTTGTGCTTGTTCATTTAAGGCAGACAACATCATCATGGCTGCAAAAAGTTGTTGACTGACTGAATCATGCAACTCCCGCGCCAAACGATGCCGCTCGTTCTCTAAAATTTCTTCTTTTGTTTGCCCATCCATTAATTGCGGTCGACTGTTTAATAATTGCAATTCTTTAGACATCTCTAATAATTTATTTTTAATCGACCAAATATCTTGTTCGACTTCGGTTAGATAATGGTCTTGATTTTCACTGGTCGTTGGTTTGTTTAAGACTGGACTTTCATAATTACCGTTGGCCAATAACCGAAGTTTTTCTTCAATCCGTCCATATTGCCCTTTTTGAACCAATGAAATCAGTAAAAAGGTCAATAAGCCTATTAGTAAGGATATGAGAACAATGTGCACAATTAGTGGTAAATAAAAGACTTTTCTCTGAAGAAGCTCTAATAACCACCGGTTTTGTTTAATCGAATGAAAATATGAAAACAATGTAATTAAGATAACAATAAAGGTGCTAAGGGACGCATATAATGAAATCATGCGTCTTGAAATCCGATCGGTCATACACGGATCACCTCAACATCTCCTACTAAAGTGTTCGTCATAATTTTCAAACGACGAAGATTGGTATCATAATCATTGCTGTAAATTTTTAATGATTCGTTTTTCAATTGATATTTTTCTTCTTCAAAACGTACCGTTCCGTAAAAAGTTGAATGTTCTAACAAAATAGCTACACCTAACGGCACTAGAATTCGCGTGCGGCCAAAACCTTTACGAATAATAATAATATTGTCTTCTTTCGGTAGTAGCGTATTACCTAAATCAATAATGGTGTCCCCAGAGATTAAATCAATATTGATGTCGTCCCATTCATAGATATTGTTACCAATGCGTTCGTTGGCAAACCAGCGGCGTTTAAATCGTTTGCCATTTTTAGGTTCTTTTGCCGCCGTCTCCACCATAATCATTTGTTTTTTACGCCAAGGTGCTCGCTCAGCTATATCCACGCCTGAAATCTCAAAGCCTTTTAAGCCGATAAAGAGTACGCCAAAAATCAACATAAACCAAACAGCCGTGCTGTTCATTGCACCAATGACAATAAAAACAACGCCGAGGACGAATTGAAAGTTGTTAAAATGTGTTTTATATGCTTTCCTGGAAACATAGGCCACAAGTAAAACGCCAATTGTTAATAAAACAGCTAATCCAGGATTATGTACAATTTGCCATAACGCCAGAATAAAAAGTAATGCTTCTGCGACGATAAAAAAGCGCCAAGGGTTATTCATAGATTTGCCTCCTCCCTCTGTCATTTATTTTACTCGTTTATTTTATTTAATCATAGTGGTTTGCGCCTCAGGTTACCATAGGACTTTAGCCCTAAATGTCATAGATTGCGAAAGGACAGGCCTTGGAAGCTGCCTGCCCTACTCAATTATTTAGTTTGCTTCAACTTTTGTAATTTTAACTGTCATGTCGCCACCAGGTGTTGCAATAATCACTTGGTCGCCTAATTGTTTACCAATTAAGGCTTGCGCAATCGGTGAATCGTTAGAAATTTTACCAGAAAATGGATCGGCTTCGGCACTTCCTACGATTGTGTATTCCTCTTCTTCTCCATCAGGCAATTCTTGGAAAGTAACTGTTTTACCGATGGAAACTTCGTCTTGGTCCACGCCATCATTATCGATGATTTCTGCAAAACGAATCATATTTTCTAACGTTGTAATACGTCCTTCAACGAAAGCTTGTTCATCTTTAGCTGATTCATACTCTGAGTTCTCTGAAAGATCCCCAAAGCTACGAGCGATTTTAATACGCTCTACGATTTCTTTACGTTTAATTGTTTTTAATTCTTCTAGCTCTTGTTCTAATTTTTCTTTTCCTTCAAGAGTCATTGGATATACTTTTTCTACCATGTTAATTCTCCTTTTTCGCTTAACGATACGTAGTTCTTGGTTGGTTATTGAAAAAAATTCCGCTTTCAATCCACAAAAGAGTACCACGCTTTTTCTAAATTGTAAATATAATTATTGAATTTTTGTGATTTTGCTAAATTTTATTTATATAAATTTCTAGTTGCTACTCTTTCCCTCTGTTAAACAGATTACTTTTTGAGTATCTAAAAGCTTGGTGAATCATACAAAATTGATTCACCAAGCTCTTTTATGTTTTCATTTTATTCACTACTTGAATTATTGACATACTGATCTACTAATACTTGATGTTCTTCATATGTTTTTGAGAAGTAGACTTTTCCTGTAGAAATATCTGCTACAAAGTATAAATAGTCACTTGGTGTCGGATTCAAGACTGCTTTAATTGACTCCTCACTTGGGCTATCTAATGGTCCTGGTCCATAACCAGTATTTTTATACAAGTTATAAGACGAGTCCACTTCCAAGTCAGCATACGTTACAGTTTCTTTGTGTTCTCCTAGAGCATACAAAATAGAAATATCTGATTGGATTGGCATATCGGCAGCCAAGCGGTTAAAGAATACTTGCGCAATTTGTTTGCGGTCTGCTTCTTTGACTCCTTCTTTTTCAACCAATGAAGCTAACGTTAAAACTTGCTGATTGGTTAAATTCTTTGCATGAATTGTCGGCGTATATTGTTCCATTACTGTGTTCATTTTAGCAACCATCTGTTCGACAAATTCAGGAAGTGTTGCTTTTTTGTAGTAATCATAAGTTGCCGGGAACAAATAGCCTTCTAAGCGATAACGAACACCTTCTGCGGTTGCAGCACTTTCAAGTAAATCAGGATACTTAGCCTTCATTTGATTGAAGAAGTCTTCGTTTTTCATTAATGCAATGAAATCTGCTTTCTTGAAATCTGTATTTTTTTCAATAGCTTCGCCAATTTTATCTATATCGTAGCCTTCAGGAATCGTTACTTTGCCATCTGCGATTTTAGTTGGTTCTGGCGTGCCTCCTTCTTTTAGCATTTCACCAATTTCATCGAGTGTCATGCTTGGAGACATTTGATAATAGCCCGCTTGAAAATCTGTTAAGTTTTTAAATTTTACGTAGTAGTTAAAAACCATTCCGCTTTTAATGACGTTGCTTTCTTCTAAAACCGCAGCAATTTGCTTATTAGAAGATCCTTCTGGGATATGCACTTGAACAAGCTTCTTATTGTTCTTGTCTAGTGGCTGTAGCCCAGCATCTACATATTTATAAAAAGTAAACCCAAAGATTGCCATCATTAAAACCAATACAGAAACTACAATTAACACGATACGACCGACTAAACGATCTTCTTTTTTACGTGTTTGTTTTTTTGTATTTGTTGGCTTTTCGTCTGTTTCAATCGGGGTTGGCTCTTCGACTGTCTGTGTTGTCTTGTCTTTCCCACGTCTTCGAGCAGCTCTAGAACCTGCACGTGTTTGTGTTGTGCGGCTCGCTGTTTCTTGTGATTCATCAGATGAAGGTTGGGGAGACCTATCATTTTTTTCAGAGGAATCAGGTTGATCGCCATCATTTCTACCTTTTAAAGACCCAGTTACTTGATCTCTAAGCGAAGATTTGGGATCTTGGTTATTTTGGTTATCATTAGCCAAAACTAACCCTCCTTACTATTCTATCGTTTATGACTGAAACTATTATACATGAAACCTCTTTAAAATTAAATGTTTTTAATAAAAAGACCGTCATTCCCCGATAAAAAATTCATCATTGACAACGTTTAAAGCCTATGATGGCGCTTTTCTATTGAAACGATAATAAATCTTAAAATCCTCCTAAATTTATCGAAAATCCATTTTCTATTAAGAATTTTGTAGCAAAATAGCACCTAAGTCTTTAGGCGATTGTACTAGGAATGTTGCTCCCGCCTCTTGTAATTCTGTTTCTTCACCAAATCCATACAAGACACCTATACTATCTAAGCCATTTTGTTGAGCACCAAGAATGTCATGATTACGATCACCAACCATGATAATCGCTTCTTTGGTTGGATCTAATTGAGCTTCCGTTAATGCATACTGAATCACATCTGCTTTTTTAGAACGATGACCGTCCATACTCGCTCCATAGATGCCTGTAAAATAACGATCTAAATCAAAATGAGTAATAATCTTTTTAGCAAATTCTTCTGGCTTGGAAGTCGCAATGTATAACTTTGCTCCCGCTTCCTTTAACCTTGTTAACACTTCTGGAATCCCTGGATACACATGGTTTTCAAACATACCTTTTCTCTGATAATACGCTCGATAATGACCCACGGCTTGTTGCGCTGCTTCAGCTGAAGGCGCCATGTGCAAAAATGACTCATATAAAGGCGGCCCTATGAAAGAACGTAACGTCTCCTCGCTAGGAGCTGGCCAGCCTAATTGTTCTGTTGCGTACAAAATAGAACGCATAATGCCGCTACCAGAATCCGTAATTGTGCCATCTAAATCAAATAAAATCGTTTGATACATCTTCACTTCACTACTTTCTAGCATTTTTTGTCTAATTGATTCTTCAAAATAAGATACGCAAAAGAAGCACATTTTTCAGCGCTTCTCTGCCTTTTTATTTATTTTGCTGTAAACGTATCTGGTTTTTTATCTGATTGCTGCATTTCATAGGCAATGGCTTCAACGATTCGGCGGCTAGCTTGACCATCCCCATACGGATTTTGTGCATGCGCCATCGCGTGGTAAGCATCAGAATTAGTCAATAATGTTTTCGCCTCTTGATAGACTACTTGTTCGTCTGTACCAACCAATTTCAATGTTCCTGCCGCTACGCCTTCTGGACGTTCCGTTGTATCTCGTAAAACTAAAACTGGCACACCTAAGGAAGGAGCTTCTTCTTGCACACCACCAGAATCAGTTAAAATTAACGCACTTTTCGCTGCAAAATTTTGAAAATCTTTGACATCCAATGGTTCAATTAAATGCACACGAGCTAATTCACCTAAGTGTTCCGCTACTATTTCACGGACTTTGGGATTTTTGTGCATAGGGAAAATGACTTCAATTTCTGGATGTTCCATTACAAGTCGACGAACAGCTTTAAACACATTTGCCATTGGTAGGCCTAAATTTTCACGACGATGCATTGTAATTAGCACGATGCGTTGGTCCGTAGGGATTTTTTCCAATAAATCATTTTGATAGTGGGCATCAACAGTGTACGCCATCGCGTCAATCGCTGTATTGCCAGTTACATAAATATGTTCTTCTGGATGATTTTCTTTGATTAAATTGTCCTTACTTTGAGTAGTTGGGGCAAAATAAATATCAGTTAACACATCTACCAGTTGACGATTCATTTCTTCCGGAAACGGAGAATATTTTTGCCAGGTCCGTAATCCTGCTTCCACATGTCCCACCGGAATCTGTTGATAAAAAGCAGCTAACGCAGCCGCAAATGACGTGGTTGTATCGCCATGAACCAAGACAATATCCGGCTGTTCTGTCACAAGAACCTCAGTTAATAAATTCAAAACACGACTTGTAATATCTGTTAAGGTTTGCCCATCTTTCATGATATTTAAATCATGATTCGGTGTAATTTGAAAATCTTCTAACACTTGATCCAACATTTGGCGATGTTGCGCTGTTACGACTACTACAGAGTCAAATCCTTGACTTTGCTCTTCTAAAACTTTGATTAAAGGGGCCATTTTGATTGCTTCTGGCCGTGTTCCAAAAACCGTCATTACTTTAATTTTCTTCATCATTTTCCTCCTAATTCTATGTTAGTTTCGGGTATTTTTGTTGGCGAAATTCTTCTGCTCGTTGGATATAATGTAAGGCGTTCGTATGATTACTAGCTATTTCTGCTGCCGTTAACGGACGGATAACCTTCGCTGGTCGACCAAATGCTAAAACATTTGGCGGGATAATTTTGCCTTCTGTCACTAAAGAGCCCGCACCAATCAGGCTGTTTTCTCCAATAATAGCGTTATTTAGAATGGTTGAACCCATGCCAATCAAAGCACCATCACCGATTTTACACCCGTGTAACATGCATTGATGACCCACTGTTACATACTTGCCTACAATTGTCGGGGCATCTTCATCAACATGAATAATCGTGCCATCTTGAATATTACTACCTTCACCAATGGTAATTGTGTTACTGTCACCTCTTAAGACCGACTGAAACCAAATATTACTATCCTTCGCTAGTTGTACGTTTCCATAGACATCTGCACTAGCAGCAATAAAATATTCTTTTTTCAAACTCTGTCACCTCTTTTCATTAAGTATAGACAAGAATTCCTCACTTTCATAGTAAAAAAGACAAGAAAAGAGCGTGGGACAAAAATCACTTTGGATTTTTGCTCCACGCTCAAAAACTGATAAACGGCGGGAACAAAAGCAACTCCTTCGGAAATAAGCCGGAATTCTCCAAAAATTACAGAACAATTTTCGGAAATTCCTTCTTATTTCTCGGAGTTAAACGCTTCTGTCCCGACCTCTTTTTATTCCTCATAGTCGCCTTCTTCAGCAAATTGACTATTGTATAGTTTTTCATAGAAGCCACCTTGTTCCAGCAACTCATGATGCGTACCTTTTTCAATGATTTCTCCTTGTTTCATAACAAGAATTAAATCAGCTTCACGAATAGTTGATAGGCGGTGGGCAATAACGAAACTCGTTCGTCCTTCCATAACACGATCCATTGCTTTTTGAATTAAGGCTTCCAAGCGTGTATCGACTGAACTAGTCGCCTCATCTAAAATCAAAATTTTCGGATCAGAAATTACCGCTCGGGCAATGGTCAACAATTGTTTTTGACCAAGGGAAACGTTATCTCCCTCAGAATTGATTTCCATTTCATACCCGTCTGGCATTGTCCGAATGAAGTGATCCACATTGGCCGTTTTCGCTGCATCCACAACTTCATAATCCGTGGCATCCAACTTCCCAAAACGAATGTTATCTGCAATGGTACCTTTATACAACCAAGCATCTTGCAATACCATTCCAAATACAGATCGGACATCACTACGGTTCATTTTTTTCGTGTCAATGCCATCAATTTTAATGGCGCCTTCTGTTACATCATAAAAACGCATCAGTAAGTTGATTAAGGTTGTTTTCCCAGCGCCAGTTGGTCCCACAATCGCAACCATTTGGCCCGCATCAACTTTAAAGTTCAAATTACGAATTAACGGTTTTTCTGGGTCATAACTAAAGCTGACATTTTCAAATTCAACAGAGCCTAAAATAGGTTCTGGTAAAGGAACATCTTGTTCGTTAAGTTCTTCTTCTGGTTCATCTAGGATTTCAAAAATCCGCATGGTCGAAGCTGAAGCGCTTTGTAAAGCCGCAGACAACTGCGTAATATTCCCCATTGGTTGGCTAATTTGCCAAATATATTGAATAAACGCTTGTAATTGCCCCACTACGATCACACCAGCAACCACATAGTAACTACCAAGGACAGCTACCCCGATATAGGTCCCATAAGCGGTCATCTGAACCAATGGCAACATTAATCCTGAGATAAAGGATGCTTTGAAACCAAAACCATTTAAACGATGATTGACTTGTTTAAAGCCTTCAAGGGTTTCTTTTTCCCGACCATATAGTTTTAAAACACTGAACCCAGTCATATTTTCTTGAACATAACCATTTAAGTCTCCTAAAGAATTTTGCATTCCTTGGAAATATTTCTGGGAGATTTTAACAATTGTTCTTGAAATAATCAGAGACAACGGAATCATAATTACTGAAAAAATCGCCATCAGCGGATTGATTAAGAACATCATCACTACCGCCATCACAATACCTAAGACTGCTGAAACAATATTGATAAAACTTTGTTGCATCGCATTGCTGACAGCATCCACATCGTTCGTCACCCGTGACAAAATATTTCCTTGTTGGTTCTTATCAAAATAAGAAACTGGCAAACGATTGATTTTTTCTTCAATATCGCGACGTAAATCGCGCATGGATTGTTGAACGACATTCGTCATTAAAAAGCCTGACAAAAATTGTGCCACACAATAACCTGTTCCCACAACTAAAATCCAAATTAAACATTGGATTACATAATCAAAATTAATGGATTCGCCAGCCGCAATATTACGGCTAATTTCTGTCGTTGGTAATCCAGTCAAATAAGGCAACGCTGCATTAAAGGCAACGGTTAATATTGTAAATAAAATAACTAAATAAAACGTCACTCGGTACGGTTTAATATAGCGACCGATTCGTTTCATAGAAGAAAAGGCGTGTTTCATGCTAATTCCTCCTCTGACAATTGAGAAGCCGCAATATCATAGTAAATTGGACAAGTCTCAAGTAATTCACGATGTGTGCCAATTCCGACCACGTCGCCTTCGTTTAAAACAACAATGCGGTCCGCATGCATAATTGTTCCAACACGTTGTGCCACAATTAAAACAGTGGATTCTGTTGTTTCTTTTTTCAGACGCGCTCGTAAATTTGCATCTGTTTGATAATCTAACGCAGAAAAACTATCATCAAATATATAAATTTCCGGATTGCGAATAATCGCCCGTGCGATAGCTAAACGTTGTTTTTGACCACCAGAAAAGTTCGTGCCACCTTCTGAAAGAGGTTCATCATAGCCTTGCGGTTTTTGTGAAACAAATTCTGTGGCTTGAGCAATGTCAATTGCTCGTTCCATTTCTTCTAACGTCGCATCTTCCTTACCGTAGCGAAGGTTATCAGCAATTGTACCAGTAAAAAGTAACGCTTTTTGTGGAATATAGCCAATCTTATTGCGTAATGCACTAAGTTTGTACTCTTTTACGTTCACTCCATCGATTAAAATTTCACCTTCTGATACATCATAAAACCGTGGAATCAATTGAATTAATGTTGATTTCCCACTACCTGTGCTCCCAATAAAGGCCACTGTTTCACCAGGTGACGCCTTAAAACTTACATTGCGGATGACTGGGCTTTCCGCATGTCCAGGATAGGCAAAGGTTACATTTTTAAACTCTAGATAGCCTTTAGTAGCTGTTTCTGTTACGCCTTCTTCTTCACGAATAGCTGGTTCCATATCTAAGGCTTCTTGAATCCGCGAAGCCGAAACCGCAGCCCGCGGATACATCATAAAGACACTGGCAAATAACATAAACGAGAACAGCGCATGAAAAATATATTCAATAAAAGCAATTAAATTCCCAACTTCTAAATCCCCATGGCTGATTTGAACAGTCCCGCTCCAAATGATTAAGACCATTACAATATTAAATAAGAAAAAGAACCCTGGTTGGGCTGCTGCCATTAAACGAAACAGGCTTTTTGAACTTTTAGTGTAAGTTTCATTAACTTTATTAAAACGAGATTCTTCAAATTTTTCATTAACAAATGCGCGTATTACCCGCAATCCAGAAAGATTTTCTCTTAAAATCCCATTGATTCCATCTAAGTTCTTTTGTTGCTTTTTAGATAACGGTTCTGACAAACGAGCAATTCCGACAACTGCTAGCAGCAGAAAAGGCAAGGCACCTAAAACGTACATTCCTAACGACGGACTCGTTCGCATCACCATGTAAAGACTGGCAATAAACATCACTGGCGTCATAAAGCCAAGACGTAAAATATTTCCCATGAAGAGCATAATTTGGTATGCATCATTGGTAGTTCGCGTAATTAAGGAAGAAACCCCAATACTTTCATATTCACTGTGTGAGAAAGTTTGAATCTTTTCAAATAAATCATCACGAATATCACGAACAATATTTGTTGTAATTCTGGCACCAAAGTACCCTAGCAAAATATTCATTGCGACACCAATAATCGTAATTACAACCATCCAAATCCCTTGCTGATAAATATAGTCCATATCTTTAGGAATAATTCCTTTGTCAATCATTCGTGCTAAAATGGTCGGCAAGCCTAATTCAATCAAAATAAAACCAAACACACAAATAAAATCAGCAAAAAGTAATTTCTTATAACGCATTGTGTAACGCCACATTAACTTCAATTAATCATCTCCTTCTTATCTTACTTTAAATTTTCTAGTACCCCCACTGTATCAAAAAGAAATCGGTAATACAAGCTGTCTGGCTAGAAAAAACAGCCTTTCTCTTTCTATCCTTTCCCTTTTAGATTTTCTAAAAAATAGATAATTTTAATGATTTACTTATACGATTAAAATTGCTACTTCCTTTTGATTGTGCCATAATTGGGAAAAACTGAAAGGACCCTTTGAATGAAAAAATTATTCTTCATTTTTCTCGGTTCCTGTACGTTTGCTTTAGGCACGTTAGGAATCTTTTTGCCGCTTTTACCCACCACTGGTTTTTATTTATTAACGGCCTTTTTTTGGATGCGTAGTTCAGATAAACTTTATAACAAATTTTTAGCTTCTTCTTATTATCAAAAATATATCCAAGAAGCCTTCTTTGAGAAAAAAATTACTCGTAAAGGTAAATGGAAACTATTTATTTCCATGTTTCTTTTATTTGCCATTCCGTGTTTAATTGTCCGAAATACGTTGATGACTACGACTTTAGCGATTGTTTATTTAGCCCACGTGATCGGCTTAAGTTGGTATTGGCGTCCTAAAAAAAAGGCACTCGAACTTGATCAAGAATAAGGTGAAACAAGAAGTTTGTTTTTTTTAAAAGTCCAGTGAGTGTTTCTATACTTCCTTATCATTCTATGATAAAATAAGCTTAATTGTTGTTATTCACAACACACGGGACGGTTGAAAAAAGAACACATAAAATCAAATACCCAGAATGAAGCAAAGTCGAGGCTTCATTTCATCATTAACAGATGTTTTTGATGAGCATTCTTTTTTAGGTGATCAGCACCTCGTTTTGTTGTGTTTAATTTTCTGTCTTAAAATGAAAAAAACTATAAATTGCTACTATTAGTAGCTGAAGGAGAAATGAATCGATGATTTACAAAGTATACTATCAAGAAACAAAAATCAGAAACCCAAAAAGAGAAGACACAAAATCTCTTTACATGGAAGCCGATAGCGATGTAATCGTGCGCCAATTAGTTGAAGAAAATACCCCATACAATATTGAATACGTTCAATTATTAGACGAAAAACATCTTGCTTACGAGCAAGAACATGCGGACTTCACTCTAACGGAGTTTTAACATGAAAGTAAACATAAAAAATAACGAAACTGGCGTTTTTGCAATCGGTGGTTTAGGCGAAATTGGAAAAAACACATATGGGGTACAATTCCAAGATGAAATTATCATTATTGATGCTGGGATCAAATTCCCAGAAGATGATTTACTTGGGATTGACTACGTGATTCCAGATTATAGCTACATCGTTCAAAATTTGCATAAAGTCAAAGCACTCGTTATTACCCACGGTCATGAAGACCATATTGGTGGCGTTCCTTATCTTTTACGTCAAGCGAATATCCCAATCTATGCGGGACCACTAGCCTTGGCTTTAATTACCAACAAACTAGATGAACATGGTTTATTGCGAGAAGCGGAATTACACGAAATTAATGAAGATACGGTGATTCGTTTTAGAAAAACAGCGATTAGTTTTTTCCGGACGACTCACAGTATTCCTGATGCCTTGGGCGTTGTGGTTAAAACGCCTTCTGGTAACATTGTCGCAACAGGTGACTTTAAGTTTGACTTTACACCCGTTGGTGAGCCAGCCAACTTACACAGAATGGCGAAATTAGGTGAAGAAGGCGTCCTTTGTCTTCTTTCAGACAGTACCAATGCTGAAATACCCACCTTTACAAAATCCGAAAAAACAATTGGGACCTCTATTTTAAAAATCTTTGAAAAAATTGATGGTCGGATTATCTTTGCCAGTTTTGCTTCAAACATTTTCCGTTTACAACAAGCTGCTGATGCAGCCGTGAAAACAGGTCGCAAAATTGCTGTTTTTGGTCGTAGCATGGAAAATGCCATTGTCAATGGCGAACGCTTAGGCTACATCAAAGTGCCAAAAGGAACGTTTGTCGATGCGGCGGAACTGAATCAATTGCCAGCAAATGAAACAATGATTTTATGTACTGGCTCTCAAGGAGAACCTATGGCCGCGCTTAGTCGGATTGCTAACGGTACACATCGCCAAATTAGTATTCAACCAGGCGATACGGTTGTTTTCTCAAGTTCACCAATTCCTGGAAATACGACAAGCGTTAACCGTTTAATCAACTTATTATCTGAAGCCGGTGCAGAAGTTATCCACGGAAAAATCAATAATATCCATACTTCTGGTCACGGTGGACAAGAAGAGCAAAAATTAATGCTTCGCTTGATGAAGCCTAAATATTTCATGCCTGTTCATGGTGAATTTAGAATGTTAAAAATCCATGCTTCGCTCGCTCAAGATACAGGGGTTCCTGAAGAAAATTGCTTTATCATGGGCAACGGCGATGTCTTAGCTTTAACGGCTGATAGCGCACGTCCTGCTGGTCACTTCAACGCTAATGACGTGTACGTTGATGGAAATGGTGTCGGTGATATCGGTAATGTTGTTTTACGCGATCGTCGTATCTTATCTGAAGAAGGTTTAGTTTTAGCGGTAGCAACAGTTGATATTAAAAATAAAGAAATTATGGCTGGTCCAGACATTCTTTCCCGTGGTTTTGTCTACATGCGTGAGTCTGGTGATATGATTCATGAAGGCCAACGTCTTTTATTCAATGCTCTACGTGAAGCAATGAAAGATAAAAACTGTACCGAAGCAAAATTAGGCGAAGCCATGACGACCGCTTTACAGCCTTTCTTGTTTGAACAAACAGAACGTCATCCAATGATTCTGCCAATGATTATGACTGCCACAGTTAGTGATCAATAAAGCTCTCATTTAATAGAGAAGAAAAATGCTTGTCCATTTTTCTTCTCTATTTTTTCTAACAAAAAAACACCTAACATGCGTTAGGTGTTTTTGGATTATTTTTTATTAGTTTTTTTCTACGTTAACTGCTTGAGGGCCACGGTCTGAATCTTCAACATCGAAAGTCACTGCTTGACCTTCTTCTAAAGTTTTGAAACCATCACCTTGGATAGCTGAGAAGTGTACGAATACGTCGCTTCCGTCTTCGCGTGAGATAAACCCAAAACCTTTTTCTGCGTTAAACCATTTTACTGTTCCTTGTTCCATTCTTTTGTTCCTCCTCGTGCATTTGCACATAAATAGTCGTAACTTTGCTCGCTTCCAATAGAATATTTAAAAAAATTTAAAAAGTCTACATAATTCCAAACAAGATTACCCTTTCATTTTACACGTGATAAAATATTTTTGCAAGAATTGTCCTCATTCTGAAGCAAAAAAATTCTCTTCTCTCAAACTAATGTATCCGCTATCACCAACAATAATATGATCCAACAATTGAATCCCCATCATTTCGCCACATTCTTCCATTCGTTTGGTAAATTGGATATCTTGTGGAGACGGCGTCGGATTGCCAGATGGATGATTATGAGCTAATAGTATGCGAGCAGAAGAATATTTAACCGCTTCCCGAAAAATTTCGCGTGGATGAGCAATACTTTGATTCAGTGAACCTTTGAAAATCGTTTTCTGTTGGATAATGTCATTCTTGGTATTCAAGTAAATACAAATTAAATGTTCTTGTTGCAGTCCCTTCATCTCTTGGAGTAATCGTTGAGCGACTTGTTGACTGGACGTAACTTTGCCAAATTTGATTTGACTACTTTGATAAATTCGACACCCTAATTCAATGGCCGCACGTAATTCAATGGCTTTCACTTGGCCAATGCCTTTAATAGCCATTAACTCGTTCAACGTGGCTTGCTGCAAATAAGAAAGTTGCTTAAACTGTTTTAACAGCGTTGCGGCAACAGTCATCACGTCTGCTTCTTTTGAGCCAGTACGTAACAGAATCGCCAACAACTCTTGATTCGATAATGCTTTTTCTCCTATCGCTAAGAGCCGTTCTCGTGGTAAACAATCACTCGGCATCTCACGAATAAACAGATCCGATACTTGCATAAAAAAACCTCCTTTGCTAGTCATTAATAAACTACGCAAAGGAGTGTTGTTTTTATTATTTTAAATAATGTGGCGCTTGATGTAAACTCTCCAAGACATGTAATGTTTTCTCTTGGATAACTTCAGTTGGTTGCAATAAATCAGGTACCATGATCACTGGAATGCCCGCACTATGAGCCGCACTTACCCCATGAAATGAGTCTTCGAAAATCAAGGTTTTCGGGGCTTCTGTTCCTAAAAGTTGACGTGCTTTTTGAAAAATTTCTGGGTCCGGTTTTGCTCGTTTAACATCCTCTGCTGAAACAATTCCTACAAAACGATCCTGAATCCCAGCATGGCTTAATAACATTTCAATTGCTGGACGGACGTTACTTGAAGCAACTAATCGAGGAATTTTTTGATCATCTAAAAAGTCGAGGAATTCCACCACCCCTGGTTTTAAAGGGACGTTACCAGATCGAAACTCTTGCAGGGTATCATCATAAGAACGGCGGATAAATTCTTCCACTGTGTCATGACCATAGGATGCATAAATACGTCGGTAATTCTCTTGTACTTCTTCATCGGAAATCCCAACATAGTCTAAATAGACTTCTTTACTATATGGTAACCCCATTGCATCTGCTACTTTTTGAGTAGATGTATAGTAAATCAACTCCGTATCAAAAAGCAACCCATCCATATCAAAAATTACGCCATCAAATTTCTTCATCATTTCCTCCTATAGTTAAAAGTAATTCTCTTACTTGAGAAACAAAATATAATGAACCTGTTACTAATAATAAATCATCTGTCGACATTTTTTCTAAAATTTCGCCTAAGCCAAATTGCCATAAAGACACAATTTCTGTTAAATCGTCTTCATATTTTTCCATTTCTGTAAGTGCAATAGCTTTAGGGTAATCAAAGCTAGTTAAGTAAAGATGCGCATTCGGTACTTGCTTTAAGTCCTGAATCATCTCATCCACATCTTTAGTTGCTAAAGCTGAAAATAAAATATGAATCGTGTGTTGTGGAAACTCTTTGCGCAAGTTTTCAACTAAGCGTTTTACTGCATGATCATTGTGGGCACCATCTAAAACAATCAACGGTTCATCACTAAGACGTTCCATTCGAGCTGGCCATTGCGCTTTAGCTAACCCTTGAGTAATGTCTCGTTCTTTAAACGGCAAATGTTGTAGTTGGCAATACTTGTCAAATAATTGAATAGCTACCGCCGCGTTTTCTACTTGGTGACGCCCCAACAAGGGAACTTTAATCTTTGTCAGTTTGCCCATTTCTCCATAGAAATTAAATACTTCCCCCCATTGTGTATCAGGATGTAGATATTCCACTTGATACTCTTTGCCAAAACGAAAAATTGGACTCTGTTTTTCTTGTGCGACTTTTTCAATGACTGCTAGCGCATCAGCACAAATGTTGCCTGTTACTACTGGGACTTTTTCTTTAATAATACCCGCTTTTTGATAGGCAATTTCAGCAATTGTTTCACCTAAAATTTCTGTGTGATCCTTCCCAATTGTCGTAATTCCCGTCAATAATGGCATCACGACATTGGTGCTATCAAGTAATCCACCTAAGCCAACTTCAACAACTGCGATATCCACTTGTTCATTCACGAAATAGTCCAAGGCCATTCCTGTCAATGTTTCGAATTCTGTAATTCCAGCCACTTCAGTGATCTGGTCTAATTCTTTAATGATTGGTTGATACTTTTCCACATAAGTAATCAATTGTTCGTCTGAAATTGGTTGACCATTTATCGCAATTCTTTCATTAAATGATTCAATATAAGGAGAGGTAAAGGTTCCGACTTTCAAGCCCATTTCTTCTAATAGACAGCGTAAATATGTCACGGTTGAGCCTTTACCATTGGTTCCTGCGATATGAATCGTTGGCACTTTGTTTTCTGGATGATCAATTTTTTCTAATAACGCATTAATCCGATCCAAACCAGGTCTTGAACCAAAGGGTAACCGGCTATGAATCCATTCAATGGCTTCTTCTATTGTTAATTGCATCTTGTCCAACTCCTTGTCTTCTTCTACATTATAACTAAGTTAGGTGACTTTTTCACTAATAACCAATTGAAACTTTTTCTTGAAAACTTTTTGCATTTTTCATAATTTTGCGTTATTAGCGGATACATTAATGAACTTATGGTAAACTAACATTCTGGATGGTTCATTCCAGCCAGCCAATTAAAAACTATTTTTAGAGCGTTCAACACGCTTATTCATGATTTTTTTATAAAGGTGGACTTATTTTGATGAAAAACAAATCGAAGCTTTTATGGTTAGGAAGTTTTTTCTTGCCGTTTTTACTTCTATTGCTTGTATGGATGACATTACAACTTGCGCCTTTTGGTGACAACAACTTATTAGTTAGTGATTTAGGCACACAATACATGCCTTTCTTGAGTTTTTTAAAACGCTCTTTTCACGAGGGAATAACTACATTCTACTCTTTTTCCAATGAGATTGGTGAGTCGATTGTTCCTTTGGCAGCCTATTACTTACTGAGCCCTTTTAATGTGTTGGCTTTCTTTTTTCCTTATGAACAATTACCTATAGCAATTTTATGGATTATTACCTTAAAACTTGCCTTGATGGGCACGACGATGTTTAGCTATTTAAAATACACCTATCAAAAAGTTGATGGCACCACGTTACTTTTTTCAACGTCCTATAGTTTCTGTGGCTTTGTCACCGTCTATAGCCAAAACTTTATGTGGTTGGATGCACTAATTCTATTCCCGCTTATCTTATTGGGACTCCAACGTTTATGGGATCAACGCAAATGGGGCTTATACAGTATAACCCTGTTTTTAGCGATTGTGACGAATTACTACATGGGTTATATGATTTGTCTCTTTGCTGTTTTGTACAGTATCTATTGGTTCTTTAAAAAGAATACCCAAGCCCATGCTATTCGGCAATTTTTTAAACAAAGTCCGTTATTCATCCTCGTTTCTTTTTTAACAGGAACTGCAACTAGCTTTTTATTATTACCTGCAGCAGAAGGGATGCTCTATACAAAAAAAGCAGATTTTGATGTCTCGACGTTCTTTTTAACGCCTAAGTTCAACACTTCGTTTTTCTCGCAATTAGGCTTAGGTTCTATTAATTATGAGTTGCGTTTAGACCATTTACCAACCGTTTTTGCTGGATTATTTGTGACACTCCTCTGTGTTGCCTATTTTCAAACGAAACAAATTGCGTTAAAAGAAAGAATAGCTTCAGCAATTCTTTTATTCATTCTCTTTTTAAGCTTTTGGTTAGAAGCCTTTAACACTGTGTGGCACATGTTTCAAAGCCCAGCTGGTTTCCCTTACCGAAATGTCTTTATTTTTAGCTTTTTATTGATTGTCTTTGCCTATGAAGTTTGGCTTAAAAAAGTGACCATTCCTTGGACCGCACCTATTATTTTTAGTCTGCTGTTAGTCATTGGCTACGGATCTTTGTATTATGGTCCACAAAAGAATCTCTTAATTTCGATCAATTATTTATGGCTAAGTTTACTTTTTATTTGGTTGATTTTCTTTTGCTTGCGTTTAGCACACAAAAAGGCCTTAAGAAACTATGTAGTCGTGGCTTTATTCTTACTGGTCAGCACAGAATTAACAACGAATTTCTGGATTTCTTTTAAACACATGCCCTTTGGTAGCCAAGCAACATTTGCCCAAGATTACCGAAAACACAGCCAATTAATCGATGAAAAAATGGCCTCAGCACCAGAACTTTATCGCATGAAACAAGTCATTCCTTCCAAAGAAACAGGGTTCCGTGAAATCAATAACGGCTACAACAATCCTTTACTTTATGGCTATGCTGGCGTTTCTAGCTATACTTCGACTTTAACTGCCACTACCCAAGACACATTAAGTGCGCTAGGTTTATATCGAAAAAATGATCGCCGGATTGCTTATGTGGATAATTCACAACTAACCAATTTACTTTTAAATGTGAAATATGACTTTTTACCAATTGAAAAACCTACGAGTGAAAAATTGCTAAAAACAGTTGGTTCCACGAAAATCATGGAAAATGATGAAGCGATCGGTATGGGCTTTTTGGCGCCAACCGCATTAACCAAGTTAAAATTAGCAAAAAATAATCCTTTAGATGCCCAAGAAGAACTCCTGCAAACGCTCGTGCCGACGGATAAACCTTACTTTAAAACAGCTTCGTTGATAAATGAACCTCATCATACCAACGAAACAATTGAAGCAACCTTTAAAGTGAATAGCACTGGTGACTTGCATCTTTATATTCCGAATTTAAAATGGAAAAAAGTTACAAAATTGAAGGTAAACCAACAAGTTATCTCGACGCCGATTTATATTGCAACCAATCAACTGTTCAATTTAGGGCATTTTGAAAAAGGAACTACCGTGACCCTGTCACTAACTGCTGAACAAGTGGTTGATTTAACTAATTGGCAACTTCAAACTTTAGACCAAACAGCCTTTAATCGTGCGGTTGACAAATTACGCCAACAAGCTCTTCACGTGAATGCAACTAAAAAAGGCCATTTAAATGGCGCACTGAATGTACCTGGAAATGACACTCAGTTACTGTATACGTCCATTCCTTATGACCAAGATTGGCAAGTCAAATCGTCGCTACAAAAAGAACCCTTAAAAACACAACGCATTCTAGGTGGCTTTTTAGCTGTTGAAGTCCCAGCTGGCAAACAGCAGTTAACCTTTGCCTATCATCCAAGAATGATTTATCTCGGTACTGCCGTCAGCGGAACGGTTTTACTGGGAACGGCTGGTTATCTTGGCTTTAAAAAATACCGTCGAAAACGTCAGGAGGCCACTCATGACTAATCAGAAAAAATTTTTAAATGGACTCATTCGGTGGTTACCCCTAGTTGGACTGGTGCTTTTCTTCGGCTTAATTCTATGGGGATATTCCAGAGGAATTTTTCATTCTGTTGCTTCCTTGCAAGCTTTTATTAAACAGTTTGGTAACTATGCGGTTCTGTGTTTCATTCTTTTACAAATCGTCCAAGTGATTATCCCTATTCTACCTGGAGGAATCTCTTCTGTTGCAGGAATGTTGATGTTTGGCAATTTGCAAGGCCTTTTGTATAGCTATCTTGGATTGATTATTGGTGAGTTTATTGGCTTTTTACTGGTTCGTTACTATGGACGTAGCTTTGTAAAAATAATCCTTTCTCCCAATAAATACAAAAAATTTGAAGAGATTTTGGACAAAAATGAACACAATGTCAAAAAGCTCTTAATCTTTACTATGTTAGTCCCCTTCGCTCCAGATGATATTGTTTGTTTAGTGGCGGGAATTACAGATATTTCTTTAAAAGAATTCATGAAAATTGTTCTTTTATTGAAATTCTGGTCTGTGGCTACTTACAGCTACTTAATGTTGTATTTGTTTCAATTATTTGGCAAATTATAACAAAAAGACAACAAAACCAAAGTTTGGTTTTGTTGTCTTTTCTTTTTTAGATTGAACGTAATTGGGCAATCCGTTCTTTGACAGCCTCTTGTTTTTCAAGGTAGTCTTTTTCTTTTGCACGTTCTGCTTCCACGACCTCATCTGGTGCGTTTGACACAAAACGTTCATTTGAAAGTTTGCCTTGCACACGTTTGACTTCTTTTGTCCATTTGTCTAATTCTTTTTCTAAGCGAGCAATTTCTTCCTCGATATTAATCAACCCAGCTAATGGTAGGAATAGTTCTGCGCCTGTTAATACAGCGGACATGGCTAATTCTGGCGCTTCTATTTCACGGCTGATGACTAATTCCTCTGGATTACAGAAGCGTTCTAAGTAGCTAGTATTAGCTGTTAAAAATTCTTCTACTTCTGTATCGTTTGTTTTAATTAACAAAGTAATTGGTTTAGAAAGTGGTGTATTCACTTCTGCTCGAATATTCCGAACCGAACGAATAACTTCTTTCAGAACTTCCATTCCTCGAGCTGCTGCTTCATCGTTAAATTCTTCATGAACAACTGGGTACTCTGCCACAACCAATGACTCACCTTGATGCGGAATTTTTCCCCAAATTTCTTCTGTTACAAACGGCATAATTGGATGCAATAAGCGTAAGATTTGATCCAATGTGTACACCAAGATGCTCCGTGTTGATTGTTTAGCTGCTTCATTGTCTCCGTAAAGAATCTCTTTACTCATTTCAATATACCAATCACAGAAATCATCCCAGATGAAGTTGTATAATTGGCGACCTGCTTCACCGAATTCAAAGCGATCAAATAATTCTGTCACACGGGCGACTGTTTCGTTTAAGCGCGTTAAAATCCAACGATCAGCGACAGTCTTTTCACCACTAAAGTCAATATCTGCAGCAGTCATACCTTCTACATTCATGATAACGAAGCGACTTGCATTCCAGATCTTATTGATAAAGTTCCAAGAAGCATCCATTTTTTCATAACTAAAACGAACATCTTGACCAGGTGCTGAACCATTTGATAAGAACCAACGTAACGCATCTGCGCCATATTTTTCGATGACATCCATTGGATCAATCCCATTCCCCAATGATTTACTCATTTTGCGTCCTTGCTCATCACGAATTAAGCCGTGAATTAAGACATTTTGGAAGGGACGTTCGCCTGTAAACTCTAAGCTTTGGAAAATCATACGACTTACCCAGAAGAAGATGATGTCATAGCCAGTAACTAATGTGCTTGTTGGGAAGTAACGTTGATAATCTTCGCTTGCTTCATCTGGCCAACCCATCGTTGAAAATGGCCATAAAGCAGAACTAAACCATGTATCTAAGACGTCACTATCTTGAACCCAATTTTCACTGTCGGCTGGCGCTTCCATCCCAACATACATCTCGCCCGTTTCTTTGTGATACCAAGCAGGAATTTGGTGGCCCCACCATAATTGTCGCGAAATAACCCAGTCATGTACATTTTCCATCCAACGTAAAAATGTTTGATTGAAGCGTGGTGGATAAAATTCAACAGCGTCTTCTGTTTCTTGATTTTTCATTGCTTTTTCAGCTAATGGTCCCATTTTTACAAACCATTGGGTCGATAAACGTGGTTCCACGACAACGCCTGTTCGTTCTGAATGGCCCACGCTGTGATTCATTGTTTCGATCTTAATTAAGCGACCTAATTCTTTCAAGTCAGAGACAATCGCTTTACGTGCAGCAAAACGATCCATTCCTTCGTATTTTCCAGCCAGTTCATTCATCGTGCCGTCTTCGTTCATAACATTTACTCGAGGTAAGTCATGACGATTACCGACTTCAAAGTCATTTGGATCATGGGCAGGTGTGATTTTTACAACCCCTGTTCCAAATTCCATATCTACATAGTCATCTGCAATAATTGGAATTTCTTTATCTACTAATGGCAAGACAACTGTCTTACCAATAAGTTCCTGATACCGTTCATCTTCTGGATGGACCGCAATCGCCGTATCTCCCAACATTGTTTCAGGACGCGTTGTCGCAATTTCAACAACGCCAGAACCATCTGATAATGGGTAGCTCATGTGGTAAAAAGCTCCTTCAATATCTTTATGGATTACTTCAATATCAGACAATGCTGTTTTCGCTTTTGGATCCCAGTTAATGATATATTCACCACGGTAAATCAAATCTTTCTCGTAAAGAGAGACAAACACTTTACGAACGGCCTCAGATAGCCCTTCATCTAAAGTAAAACGTTCACGGCTGTAATCTAAAGAAAGGCCCATTTTTGCCCACTGTTCACGAATGTGAGAAGCATATTCTTCTTTCCATTCCCACACTTGATCAACAAATTTTTCACGACCTAAGTCGTAACGTGAAATTCCTTGTTGTGCTAGTTTCTCTTCTACTTTTGCTTGCGTAGCAATTCCAGCATGGTCCATTCCTGGCAGCCATAACGTATCAAAGCCTTGC
This sequence comes from Enterococcus sp. DIV1090, assembly GCF_050537975.1. NCBI lineage: Bacteria > Bacillati > Bacillota > Bacilli > Lactobacillales > Enterococcaceae > Enterococcus > Enterococcus sp. DIV1090. The sequence continues at coordinate 2,493,559 of NZ_CP172917.1, forward strand.
ATTCTTTTTTGGCGGATAATCATATCTTGTAATGTTGTATCCCAAGCATGCCCTAAGTGTAGTTTCCCTGTTACATTGGGTGGTGGAATAACAATTGAATAGGGCTTCGCTTTTTTGTCGCCACTTGGTTTAAATAAATCTTGATCTAGCCATTTTTGATAACGGCCAGCTTCGATTTCTGTCGGTTGATATTTCGTTGGTAAGTTTTTTTCTTCTGACATTTTTTCCCCTTCTTTCTTAAAATACGCGATTTGGAGCGGTAATTATTTTACAAATGAGTTTTTTTGGCTAAACACTAAAATACGCCCTAAAATACTTTCGTATTTTAGGGCGTAGATTCATCTTATTTACGCGGTACCACCTAAATTGCATTTGAATTGAATTCATTCAAATGCCACTCATTCGTGAGATAACGTTCACGAAACGAATCGTTCTACTAACGTACTGTGTTCAAACCATTGACTCACAAGCTACCTTCTCACTGGTTGTGTAAAAGTCTTGCACCTGAACGACTTTTTCTCTAAAACGACGCCAATGATACTCCTCTTGTTCGCTGTCTTTGCTTCATTCTACAATGAAGCGCAAGCAAAGTCAATTTGTAATCTAGAGGGATTACACTTTTTTTGCAGCTTCTAACGCTTGTTGATAATCGGGTTCCGACGAAACTTCTGAGACGATTTCTTCATAAACTAACGTTCCTTCTGGGTCAATCACAAAAATAGCACGTGCTAAACGGCCCATTTCTGGAATATACAAACCATAAGCTGCACCAAATGAGTCTTCAGTATCATGAAGCATTTCCATTTCGACACCCTCAGCGGCACACCAATTTGCTTGTTCTTCAACTGTGTTATTGGAAATCGTGATAATCTGAACACCGTCTAATTTCGCCGCTTCTTGATTGAAACGTTTCGTTTGCAGTGAACAAACACGTGTGTCGATATCAGGAACCACACTAATTAAAACCGTTTTACCTTTATAATCTGCCAAGTTGATTTCTTGGTTGTTTAAATTTTTCAAAGAAAAGACGGGAGCTTTTGTGCCAACTTTAGGCTGTTCACCTGTCAATTCTAATACGTGCCCTTTTCTTGTAACATTCATTCTGAAATCCTCCTTTTCCACTTTCAATAATAAGTATAGTAGAGGATTTTTATGAAGACAATTTTATTGCTTTGGGCTATTTGCTAGTGAAAAAGTTTCATTAAAATAAATTAGTGTTTGCAGTTCCGTTGTTAAATCAATATACTGCACACTAACGTTGGCTGGCACACTGACACGGTCTGGCGCAAAATTTAAAATCGCAGTCACACCCACTTGTACAATTTTGTCGATGGCTTTTTGGGCATGGTGACTTGGTACTGTAGAAATGGCTACCGTGACCCCTTCTTGTCGAACGAATGCTTCTAACTCAGACATATCATGAACTAATAATCCATTAATCGTGGTGCCAACTAAAGCTGAATCATTATCAAAAGCACAGACAATATTCAAATTCTCGTTGCGTCTAAAATTATTTTTTAATAATGCCTTGCCTAAATTGCCACAACCAATCAGAGCAATTCTTTTTTCTTCTTGCGTATTTAAAATATTACTAAATACCTCAATTAAATACGGCACATCGTAACCATAACCGCTTCGGCCCAGTTCACCAACGTGGGAAAAATCACGCCGAATCGTTGCAGAAGGAATCTGGATCATTTCACTAAACTCTCGTGATTTAATGCGTTTAACACCAGAATCCCCTAACATTTTTAAATAACGTAAATAAACCGGCAAACGTTTTGCCGTTGCTTTAGGCATTTTTTTCTCCATCCTCTGTCCTCCTTGTTACCTACTTCACATATTCAGTTTATCACGGTTCCCCTCTCCGAGCAACTTGTTTGTGAAATAAGTACAAAATAAATACAGTGACGTCTAAGCGACCGTCACTGTATTTATTTCTTATAGGAAATCTGCAAATTCGTCTTCTTGTTTATCTTTCGCTGTTTCTGCTGAAATCTCTGTAATTTTGAGCCCTTCTAAGGCCCGAGCCATTAAACCTTCCAAGTCTAAGCGCGCTTCATAATCTTGCGCTTTATCTAAGCGAGGTCGTGTTTTCGGTTGCGGTGGCGCAAAAATTGTACAACAATCTTCGAAGGGTTGGATGGCTAATTCAAACGTGTCAATTTTTTCGGCAATTTCGATAATTTCTGTCTTATCCATTGAAACAACGGGTCGAATTATCGGTGTTGAGGTAACCTCATTAATTGCTACCATGCTTTGAAGTGTTTGCGAAGCCACTTGTCCTAACGATTCACCATTAATAATGACTAAACCTTTCCGCATTTCACGAATTGCATCTGTTAAGCGTAACATTAAACGTCGTGTAATGGTCATTAAGTAGCCTTGGGGAACGACTCGTTTTATTTCTTCTTGAATTTCTGTAAAGGGCACTTCAATAAATTGAATAGTTCCTACATAAGGGACTAATTTTTCAGCTAAATCTTTAGCCTTTTGTAACGCTTGTTCACTTGTATAAGGTGGACTAGCAAAATGGACAGCTTCCACTTCCACGCCACGTTTCATAGCTAAATAACCTGCAACTGGTGAATCAATGCCTCCTGACAACATCAACATACCACGACCACTGGTGCCCACTGGCAATCCACCCGCACCACGAATCGTTTCATAAGATAAATACGCTGCATCTTTACGAATTTCAATTCTTAAGTTAATATCAGGCTTTTTCATTTGTACTTGAATTTCCGGAATGGCTTCAATAACAGCCCCACCTAATTCTTGATTCAAGCCATTTGAATCAAGTTCAAATGAATGGTCCGAACGTTTAGCAGTAATTTTAAACGTCTTACCTGGCGTATAAACTTCCCGAACAACCTCTTGAACCATTGCACGAATCGCTGGCATTTCTTTTTCAATACGAATACTTGGTGAAAAATTTTGAATCCCAAACACTTTACTTAGTTTCGGAATCACTTCTTCACTATCTTCCCCATTTAATAAAATATGCATTCTGTCTCGATCTGCATGGATTTTCAATGCTGGAAAATCAGCTAACGCACGTTTCACATTTTGTGCTAACTGCATGATAAACGTTTTACGATTTTTTCCTTTAGTTGATAATTCGCCATAGCGAACCATAATTTCTGTATACTTCACTCAATTAATTCCTCTCTGTTCCTGTATCTTCACAGGTCAATGTCTTTGCAAATTATACATCAAATAAGGGGCGTTTTTCTAGTGCTTAGTCGAAAAAAAATAGTTGATTCATAAGTTCATTGTCTTATGAATCAACTATTTGATAACTTTCTCTCTTGCTTATTGCGCATTCAGGATCCACATGAATCCGACAAAAACAAAGAACAAGCCATACATAATTGGCGAAACTTCTTTCCCACGTTTTGCCGCAATCATTGTAATTGGATAGAAGATAAAGCCTAAGGCAATCCCATCTGAAATGCTGTATGTCAATGGCATTCCTAACAAGATTAAGAAGGAAGGAATCGCAATTTCCATCTCGTTCCATTTAATTTTGCTTAAGGATTGTGCCATCAAAACACCAACAATAATCAACGCTGGTGCTGTAACTTGCGAAGTGACAACTGCTAACAAAGGAGAAAATAGCAAACTGAAAATAAATAAAATCCCAGTTGTAATAGCTGTGATTCCTGAACGACCACCCACAGCAATCCCCGCAGATGATTCGACATATGCGCCAACTGGCGATGTCCCTAATAGAGAACCAGCTAACATCGCTGTTGAATCAGCGGCTAAAGCTTTCCCCACACGCGGCATTTTATTGTCCTTCATAAAACCTGCTTGATTGGCTAAGCCCACCAACGTACCAGCGGTATCAAAGAATGTTACTAATAGGAACGTTAAAACCACGACCCACATTTGAATCGTATTGATATCTTTCACATGTCCTAACGCCACTAAAAATGTTGGTTCTAAACTTGGCGCGCTTGAAATAATCTTATCAGGCATTGGAATAACCCCTGTCGCTAAACCAACAATCGTTGAAATTGCCATCCCAATAAAAATACCACCAGGCACTCGACGAACTAACAAAATTGCAGTTACGACTAAGCCGACAATGGTGACCCACGTTGAGCCAACGTTCAAAGGTCCTAAGCCAACGAGTGTCGCATCATTAGCCACAATTAAGCCACCTTGGCTTAAACCAAGAAAAGCAATAAACAACCCGATCCCACCTGAAATGGCAAATTTCAAGTCTGCAGGAATTGCATCAATAATTAGCTCGCGTAATTTAAAAATTGTAATTAAAATAAATATCAATGAAGCCACAAAAACGCCTGCTAATGTCGTTTGCCAAGGAATCCCCATACCAACAGAGACTGAATAAGCAAAGAATGCATTAATTCCTAAAGCTGGTGCTGTCGCAATCGGATATTTCGCCAACACACCCATTAAAATACAACCTAAGGCACTCGCTAAAGCGGTGGCAGTAAAAACAGCGCCTTCGTCCATGCCAGAAGCACCAAGTACGGTTGGATTAACGAACAAAATATACGCCATTGAGATAAATGTGGTGAAACCAGCTAACATTTCTCGTTTCATATTCGTATTCAATTGTTCAAGTTCAAAATATGAACTTATTTTTTCTTTCATGTTCCGTCCTCCTAAAATCTAAATATTTTACAATGTTCGTAAAATATTCAATTTATTAATGAAACAACGTGTTTAATCATATAATAAACCAACAAATAAGTAAATATCAAATTCTAAATTCTGTAAAAAACGAACAATCACGATTAAAAAAAGTATTCCTTTCTAGGAATACTTTTTAAATTAAATCGTTTGTGTGGTCGGGCGAACAACCATTTCACTGATTGACATACGATCTGGCGTGTCTATGGCAAAGACCACTGCTTGCGCAATGTCTTCCGCCTTTAAGCCCCAACTTAACTGTTCTAGATGTAACGTTTCAGCTACTACTCGATTAGAAATTGTTTGATAAAGTTCTGTTTGTACAGCACCTGGTGAAATAATCGTTGATTTAATGTTATTCTCTCTTTGTTCTTGTCGCAATCCTTCCATAATTGCTCGAACAGCAAACTTTGTTCCACAGTAGACAGCCGAATCTGGATAAACGACATGTCCTGCCACAGAATCAGTAGCAATAATCTGCCCTGATTTTTGTTCAACCATAATTGGAAGAACTGCCGCAATGCCATTTAAAACACCCATAATATTAATATCTAGCATTTGACGCCATTCTCCTTTTGGTGCTTCAATAAGAGGCGCCGTTGGCATAACTCCTGCATTGTTAAAAAGAACATCAATTCGTCCATATTTTTCCATTGTAAGCTTGATTACACGCTGAACTTCCTCTTCTTTCGTTACATCTGCTTGTTGCACGAGAATCGTTGCTTCAGGAAGTTCTTTTTTTATAGCAATTAAACGTTCTTGTCGACGTGCTGCAATGACTAACTTCGCTCCTTTTCTGGCAAGTAAACGGGCTGTTGCCTCACCAATGCCACTGGAAGCGCCCATGATAACAATAACTTTTTCTGATAATGATTTCATTATATTTCCTCCTTATCTTCCTGAATCCAACGAATAATTTTAGCTGGTGTTCCTGCAACAATAGCGTTAGCTGGCACATCTTTAGTTACAGTCGCATTAGCTGCTACGATAGCATTTTCACCAATCGTAATACCTGGTAAAACAGTGACACCCGCGCCTAACCACGCAAATTTTTTAATGGTAATTGGTGCTAGCAATACGCCTCGCCGTTTCATTGGCATTTCCGGATGATTGACACTTAAGAGATTAACGCGCGGACCAATTAAAACATTGTCTTCAATTATAATGCCCCCTAAATCAACAAACATAGCTGCCCGATTAATAAAAATATTTTTACCAAAATGTATATTGCGTCCAAAATCTGTATAAAAAGGCAATAAAATCGTAACGGTTTCGTCAATTTTGTCTTGGATAATCGTGGCAAGAAGATTCCTTACTTCATTATGTGTGTAGGCTTGTTGATTTAATTCTATTAAATAGCGACTATTTTCCTCTTGAATCTGATGAATAAGTTGAAATAGTGGTTCATCTTTATCAATGCTACCTGTTGCAATTAGTTCTTGGAGATTTTTTGTAAGCATTCCTAATCGCCTCCTTTTGCTAAATTTATCGTAATACGTGACAGCTCCTCTGTCTAATACTTATAATAAATAGATAAGTATGCGTTTTAGTTATAGGAGGGAAAGTAATGGAATTACGAGTGATTCACTATTTCTTAGCAGTGGTCCAAGAAAAAACGATTAGTGGCGCAGCCAAACAATTGCATGTATCACAACCAACATTATCTAAGCAATTAAAAGAATTAGAGGAAGAATTAGGCGTGACATTATTTATACGAGGAAATCGACAAATACAATTAACACCTGAAGGAGAATATTTAGCTAAACAAGGGCAAGATATTTTAAGCTTAGCGAATAAAACAGTCACCAACTTGTCGCAAAATGAATTCATTAATGGCGAAATCACGATTGGTGGCGGCGAAACAAAAGCTATGTCTTTTTTAGCGAATGCACTACAACAAATAACAAGCCAGCACTCAGCTGATATTCACCTTCATTTATACAGTGGGAATGCAGATGATGTAATAGAACGGCTAGACAAAGGATTATTAGATTTTGGTTTAATTATTGAGCCTGCACCTAAACAAAAATATAGCTATTTAACATTACCAGTTGTAGATACATGGGGCTTAATTACTGTAAAGGACCATCCCTTAGCCACTAAAAATGTTATTACTGCAGCCGATTTAAAAGAAGAACCTTTATTTATTTCTCGACAAGCACAAGTTCCGAGCCAACTCTCTGATTGGCTCGAAGCAAGTCTAGATCAGTTCCGAATCGTTGGGACCTACAACTTACTTTACAACGCTTCACTGATGGTAGAAGCTGGGCTAGGTAGCGCCCTAAGCATTGATGGTATTCTAGAAACAAAGCAAACAAATTTACGTTTTATACCGCTATATCCTGCTTTAACAGCCAAAATTAGTTTAATTTGGCGCAAAAATACGGTTCTTTCCACAGCTGCTGCATTATTTTTAGAACAAATAAAAAAAAGTATTCAACGCCCTGAATAATAGGTCGTTGAATACTTTTTTAAATCATCACTGTGATCGTAGCTGCTGCCAAAATCAAAACTAAGCCGATAATCGTTACGGTCATTTCCTTGGCTGTTTTCTTTTGACCTAAGAACCAAATACCTGTCAATGTTGCAAGCACAACTGATGTTTGGGATAGAATAAAGCCAGTTGCCAAGCCGTTCATATCTGGCTGCGCTGAAATTAAATAAGTTAACGCTGCAAAGGCGAAGAAAAAGCCTGAAAAAATTTGTTTGTAAGAAACAGCTTCTATAAATGGGGATGTTTCCCCACCCTTAATAGTGACAACTGCTGAGTAAATAACTGCCACAATTACCATGCCTATTGCTTGTGGTAAAAAGGCATGCATGCCATCAATTGCCGTCGCTTGGGGTGCTGCAGAGTACGCCCAATAGCCGATTTCACCAACGGCTAATAGAAGAACTGCTTTTTTCATAATCCCAGCACTCTCAGCGGACTCCGTTTCCGACCAGACCGTCATTTTGGCACCAATCATGATTAACACTAAGGCAAATGCGCCTAACAATTTGGCTGTCGCACCTGGCCAGTTTCCTAAGAAAAAGACACCCCAGAGAGAAGCACCTAAAAGTTGGAACGCGGTCGTTACTGGCATAGCACGTGATGACCCAATCATCGTGAAGCATTTAAATGTAATGATTTGCGCACAGGCCCAACCGACACCAGATAAAATTGAAAAGAATAAATCCATGCCCGTTGGAAAAGCTAAACCATTAATCATTGAAAAAATAGCGGCAAAAATTAATGTTCCTAAACTGGTCCCGAGAATTTGATTCACTGGACGACCACCAATTTTGGAAGCGATTGTTGGGAAAAGCCCCCAACCTAGAAGCGGTCCTAAACCGATTAATAATGCAGTCGCATTCATCTCTATTTCCCCTCTCTCGTTTAAAAGACAACGTTACTTTCTAATAAAATATTTGCGTAAGGAGTCATTTCCCCTGTCCGAATAAATGCATGGCAGTTGTTTAATTCTTGTTTCATTTCTGTATGAGGAATAAAACTGATGGGAGTTTCTGGTAAACGAGTTTCAATTGCTGCCAACATGTCAGGATTTTCTGTTTTAATTTCTTCTGCTAAATAAATTCGTTGAACTGCCAATTCCTCAAGGACATTGTTTAAAACTTCCATAAAACTAGGGACACCATTGGTAACTGCTAAATCAATTTTTTCTGTAGTTCGAGGCACAGGCATGCCTGCATCACCAATACTTAATTTATCAAAATGACCCATTTGTGCGATGACGCGGGAAATATCTGAATTAATAACTTTTGTTTTTTTCATGTCGCTCGCTCCTTTTTATTTGTCTGCCAATTCGTGTTGATAAGGAATCGAAGGTTGGGCTCCAAAACGTTGAACAGTCAACGAGGACGCCTTGTTTCCATAACGAATAGCTTCTTCCAAATTGCTAAAGTCTTTCTCTAATATACTACTTAATGCGCCAATAAAAGTATCGCCAGCAGCCGTTGTATCAACCGCTTTCACTTTAAAAGCAGGCACAATACCACTTCGTCCATTGACGTCATAAAAGGCGCCTTTACTACCTACTGTAATAATTACTGCTTCAATCCCTAATTGATGAAGTGCTTCTGCGGCTTTACGCATACTCGCTTCATCTGTGATTTTAATGCCTGTTAAAATTTCGGTTTCTGTTTCATTTGGTACAATCATATCTGTCACGTTTAGTAATTCTTCAGGAACTTGTTCTAACGCAGGTGCGGGATTTAAAATCGTTTTGACGCCTGCTTTTTTAGCAATTTTAAACGCTGCAATCGTACTATCAATCGCACTTTCAAATTGGGCAATCACAAAATCACTTTTTTCAATAATTTCTTGATGTTCCTGTACTTGTTTTGGCGTAAAGGCGTTATTGGCTCCTGCGTAAATCATAATGCTATTTTCACCAGCGTTATCTACCATAATAAAGGCTTGGCCAGTAGCTGTTTTCTCTAAAGTGGTAACCCCAGTTAAATTAATTTCATCTTGACTCATTAAATCAGTCATCATAGCTCCAGCGCCATCATTTCCCACAGCACCAATAAAATATGTTTCTGCGCCTGAACGTTTCGCTGCAACTGCTTGGTTTGCTCCTTTACCACCACCTGCTGTAAAATGTTCAATGGCGTGAATTGTTTCGCCTGGTTTTGGCATTTCTTTGACTCTTAATGTTGTGTCTAAATTGATACTTCCGATAATTGTAACCGCGTTCATTTTCATCCACCTCAATAAAATTTATTTTTTCATTCTAATTAAAACGTTTTAGTAAAACGTTTTAATTCCACAACAAAAATATAGCACACCTTGAAAGCTATTTCAAGGGTGCTGTCGAAAATCGTTCAATCAGTTGGACAGGCAAGGTTTGCTCCTCCCAATCTTTTGCAGGCTGATGGATTCTTTCCAATAATAAAGTCGCCGTAGTTTGCCCCAATTGAAAAACAGGTTGAGCAATTGTTGTTAGCGGCGGCGAAACATACTCGCACATATCAACATTGTCATAACCAATAATACTATAATCCTCAGGAATTTTTTTGCCTGCTTCTGCTAATCCTCGATATAAACCAAAAGCAATTTCATCATTGATAGCAAAAATTCCGGTGCTCTCTGTTTTTAAAATTTCGGGGACAGCTTGGTAGCCGCCGATTTTTGATAATTCTGTTTCGATTAACTGGACCTTTTCCGTATAAACAGAACAAAAACCTTTTAACCGTTGCTGAATATTGACTGGCGCATGTGGTGGCATTACCACGACGACCTGTTCATGTCGTTGCTCTTGTAAATGCTCTGCTGCTAGTTGCCCACCTCTATAATCGTCTGTCAAAACAGCGTCGCTAAAGCCTTCTGCTTTTTTTTGGTCAAGTACAATAAACGGAATCTTTTTCGCACGTAGCGTTTCATTAATCGTTTGATTGGAAATTTCAGAACTTGCAATCACAAAACCATCGACACTGCGACGAATCAACTCTGTTAAATATTCATGTTCTCTTGTAACATCTTGGTCCGCATTGCATAACATCAGTATAAAATTTTCTTTGTATAAAACACTTTCAATTCCTCGAATCAATTGCGCAAAAAATGGGTTGGTAATATCAGGTACGATTACGCCAATCGTCTTACTTTTTTTCATCACCATACGTTGCGCAAAATAGTCGGGCTGATAGTTTAATCGCTCTTTTGCAGCCAATACTTTTTCGACCGTTTTCCCACTAAACCGTGCCCCATTCCCGTTTAAAATTTGTGAAACGGTAGTAATGGAGACACCTGAGTCATTGGCAACATCTTTAATTGTAACCTTTTTATTTGTCATCCTACTTCTCTCCTTGCCGTGAACGCGCCCATTCACCGGACCTCTTAATCTCATTTAATTTACTACAATCATTTACTTTACGCAACCACAAATAAATACGTACATTCGTTTAAACCGTCCTTTCATCCCTTCAACAAATTTCGTTGTTCTACTTTTAAAATGTTATACTGTAGAAAAAATGATTTACTTTTTGCTGAATGGAGGGCCTTAATTGAAAAAGAAATCGATTGGTTTGTTGTTAGCTAGCGCATATTTGTTCCACGCACGTTCTCGTCAAAAATCCTTAAAAGCCTGTCTTTTTGAAGATTCTTTATGTCTTTCCCAAATTGCTCGCCTTGAACGAAATCCGAAAGTCACCAAGGCTTTTTATCATTGGCAACGATCATTAAATGAACAAGTAACTTTGCCAAAACATTTACGTCATCTTTTTCCTCTTCAAGAAATGACTCAATTTCCTACGATGTATCGCATGTCAAACTCCGTTATTGCGCCTACCAAGAAAGCTGTACTGTACCTGCATGGTGGGGGCTTTACATTGAATCTCGCCTATAGCCAATTAGACTTTAGTTATAAACTAATTGAAGATCTCCCTTTTGCAACAGATTATTTTATCCCTGTATATCCATTAGCACCAAATAAGTCTTTTGCTGATATTTATAATCATTGCTATGCTGCTTATCAAGAAATTTTACAGCATTATGATCCCGAAGATGTTATTTTATTAGGTGATTCTGCTGGTGGCACATTGGTTTTAAACGTATTGCAGAATTTAGCCATCGATTTCCCTGAACGATTACCAAAAGCTGCTGTTTTAATTTCTCCTTGGTTAGATGGACATTTAGACATTCCCGTTGCCAAAAGTTATCAAAAAAAGGACAAAATGATTGGCATGAACTATTTACAATTAATTGCCCAAGAGATTGATGACACGGCTAATCACTCCACACTTTCTTTAAATTGCTTGTCCTTTGATTATCAAAAATTTCCGCCACTTTTTTTCGTGGGCGGCACACATGAAGTTTTTTGCCCTTCCTATCACCAATTTTTAAAACAATTAGGGCCACGACCACAAGATGCTTGCCGATTGGTGCCTGGCATGCAACACGTTTTCGCAATGAAACAATACTTGCCAGAAGGACGACAAGCGCGGAAACAAATTGCACAGTTTATCCAAGAACAATGGTAAAAGGCAAATGGGACAGAAGTCAAAACGACTTCTGTCCCACTTGCCTTTTTAGAACAAAACACTTAGTTTTCTTCGGCGACTTTTTTCTCCCGCATAGTCAAAACAGCGCTAGCCAAAAGAACAACCACTACAAAAGCAATGATTCCTCCTACTAAAAGACTCGGACCTGCCTCACCTAATTTGCCTAAAAATAGGCCTGGGATTAAATAATCTGTATCCGCAAACGTTGAGGATGCTAACTGTAGATCACCCAAGACTGGTAAAATAAATAACGGTAACCAACTAATTAATAAGCCATTAAACGCAGCCCCTAAAATCGCTCCTCGACGTCCCCCTGTGGAATTTCCAAAAACGCCTGCCGCGGCACCACAGAAAAAGTGCCCGACAACGCCTGGTATAATCACGGTGGTATTCAGACCAACCATCGCTAACATTGAAATAGTTCCCACAATAAAGCTCACAAAGAACCCAATCAAGACAGCATTTGGCGCATAAGGAAAGATAATGGGAACATCAAGTGCTGGTTTAGAATTAGGCACTAATTTTTTAGCAATTCCTTGGAAAGCTGGCACAATTTCTCCTAAAACCATCCGCACACCCTGTAAAACCACTACGAAACCAGCCGTAAAGGTTCCTGCTTGAATTAATGAAAAGATAATCGCATTTTCGCCATTGCTTAACTCATGCTCGACATAGCCTGTCCCAGCCAGCAAAGCCAAAATCACATAGACAATCGACATCAAAATCATAATTGAGATGGTTGAGTCTCTTAAAAAACCAAAACTTTTAGGAATTTTAATATCTTCCGTTGACTTTTCTTTATTCCCAAAGACTTTTCCAATAAAGCCACTTGCCGCATAACCAATATTCCCTGTATGCCCCATTGCTACTTTATCATTTCCAGTAATTTGTTTCATAAAGGGCTGACAAAGAGCAGGTGTCACTGTTAATAAAGTTCCTTCAAATAAACCACCTAAAAGAATCATTGGTAAACTAACGCTAAAACCGGCCCCCACTAAAATAACAGCTGTCAAACACGAAACGTACATCATCGCTTGACCTGTCAAAAAGATATATTTAAAACGTGTAAAACGCGCCAACAGAATATTAACAACCATGCCCACCAACATAATCAGAGCAGTTGGTGTCCCATATTGTTGCAAGGCAATCGCTACAACTGCTTCATTACTAGGCACCACGCCTTGTGTATTTAATGCGGTTTGGAACATCTCCGCAAAGGGCGTTAATGAGTTCGCCAATAGCCCTGCGCCACCAATTAAAACTAAGAAGCCGACGAATGTTTTCAACGTTCCTTGAACAACATCAGAAAATTTCTTTTTCTGTAAAACTAATCCCAACAAAGCAATTAATGAAACCAGAATCGCTGGCTGGCTAACAATTGAAACAAATAAATTCAATAAAGTTTCCATGTTTTTCCTCCTTCTTATTGATGTGCAATGCCATTGTCATCTAAAACTTTCAAGACTTTCTCCTTCGTTTCATCGTAATCAATAATCGCATTTAAAGGAATGATTTTTTCATCAGGAATTGACCCTAAAGCATCTTGCAATGTTTTTTCGACAAAGAAGTAATCAGCCATATCGCCACTGGCACTCCCGACATCTGTGTGATCAATTTGAAAATTATCTGTATCAACACCGACTTCCTCTAAAATTTGTTGGATATTCATTTGCACCATAAAACTTGTTCCTAAACCACTTTGACAAACTGTAAAAATCTTCATCTTATTTCTCTCCTTCTTGGATAATTGATAATATTTCTGGGACGGTTTCAGCCGCCACTAAGCGATGTAATGATTCTTTTTTTGATAGAATTTTTGTCAGACTAGATAAGGCCCGTAAATGTGTTTCGTTATCTGAAGCAGCTAAACAAATAAAAAGGTGAATTTCATGCTTAGGATCTTCCAATAAATCGACACTTTTTTGGATTTTTAGTAATGACATGCCTAACTGATTAACGCCATCTTCTGGTCGCGCATGAGGCAATGCTACGTCTGGACAGATATGGATAAATGGCCCAAACGATTCGACTTTTTGAATCATTGCATCAATGTACTTTTCCGTAATACTGCCATTTTTTAATAACGGCTTGGCAGCTTCTGTAATTCCCGCTCGCCAGTCTGCAACTTCAGGCAGGACTTGGACTGTTTCTGTTGTTAATAATTCCGATAACATTGGACGCAGATCCTCCTCTTTTTCTAAAATTTTGTTCATTTTACGATGCAAGACACGATATAACTGCGCTTCTGTGACTCCTTTTTTTAAGGAAATGTAAGGTTTTAACGCATCTAAAATATCTTTAACATCTGGCATGGAAATACCTGGCAATAACCAATCTGATTGAACTTGGTGCATCAATTGATTTTTCTCCAAAGAGCTCATAATGGGCTTGGTAAGATAAACCTTTTTGGCTGTTTCAATAGGGACCGTTGAGAAAATGATGTCATAGCTTTTTTCAGATACATTCTCTATTTCCCTCACCGCATTCGTTTCTTTAAATTCAATCATTGGAAATAGCCGACGCAATTCCGATTGCAAAATCAACGAAGAACTGATGCCACTGGGACAAACAATTAGCGCTTTTAGCTTTTCTTGCCGCTGTTCATTTTTTTGCCCGAAAATTTCTCCACCAAATAATATGGTAAAAAAACCGATTTCCTCTGACGGGATTGACCGTTTCGTTAATTTTTCTAAAGGAGCTAACGCTTGTTCACAAAGATGATAAAGCGACCGGTACGATTGTCGAATATCCTTGATTAAAACATTCGGCAAGTAAAAGCCATAGTTAATCCGAAAATAAGCAGGAACCAGATGATAATACACATTCATGAGCAATTCACGAGGCTGTTCAAATTGAACGACGGCCAATAATTCCATTTTCCGAATAATTTCACCAGAAATATCTAATAAAAACTCTAACTTCGTATCTCGCAATTCTCCTTGCAAGGCTGTCATTAAACAAATCGTGAAAAAAAGACTCTCAGTTTCTATATTCGCCACTGGCCCAACTAAATCACTTAAAATACGACGACTGACGGGATAAGCGCGTAAGGACTGAATTAACTGGTTCTCAGGCCAGACGACTGTTTCATATTTGCCTAATCTTTTTTGAGAAAAAGCAAGAAAGTAACTAATTTCATCCAATCTGCTGGGTACCAGTTGAAGCTGCGCTTCCTGGACGGCTAATTGAATGCCGTCACGCATTTTTGCGTATTGGCTCATTTGATGCTGACTGAGCCAGCAAAATAAAGCGAAGGTGCCCGACTTTTGTTGTAAGAGGCGGGCAAGCCAATTTTTCCCGAAACGACGGATCCGAAATTCATCTCCTTCTAGGTAAAACCCTCGTTTTCGTTCGTAGGATAAAGCAATGTTTTCAGTTGCTAGTTGGTGTCGTACTTTTTTGATGTCCGCTAAAATAGTACCTTTCGAAACATCTAAAAAATTTTGGTAATGATACACCGATAGTTCTTCGATTTCTGAATAAGTGAGTAAAAAAATGAGTGCTTGTCTTTCTGTTTCGCTATAAATCACTTGACGTTGTTGAAAAAGTTGTTTTCCCCATTCATTTGCGGAAAGGTTTGGAATGCTGACGGTATTCTGTTGAACTTCTCCGCCTATTGTCGAAAGTTGTGTCACTAATTCTCGTTGCGAAAGATCGGTTATTTGTTGAGCCAAAGAGAGCGCAATTTTTTGCCCTGCATACTCGTCAAGGAGATAACTTATTTTATAATTCACAGCTGTGTCCTCCTGTAATCATCATATAATGATAGCGCTTTAATTTCTATCTAAGTTGGGTACAAATGTCTACTGTACTTTTTTGATAAATTGTACCGTTCTTTATTTTAAAGTTAACAAAAACCCGTTGCAAGTTTCTTAAAAACTTACAACGGGTTGTCATTATGTTAATTGTGTTTGTAATGCGATATTCAGCAAGATAGCCACCGCTACCCAACCGCCACACATCACCAGAAGCAGCCAACTAAACATTGATTGTTTTACTAAAGACTGCTTGGGCTTTGCTTGATGAACAAAATTCATGCTATTTACTAAGAACAGTAAAAACAAAGCAAAACAAAGGACGGCCAAGCCAGCACAAATCCAAATCCACATCGTAATCTCCATCTATATTCCTCCTTCTACAATTGACTCTGTTTATAAAAACAGCACATTATTTTTTCTTTTTCCTTTTTTTATTCAAATAATAGAAACTTGTTAGTACTACGAGTAAACATGCAATACCAAGGCTGTAAAGCCACGTGCTATTTCGTTCACCTGTCCTTGGTAATGACGTCTGTGCATTAGTCGGATTCGTTTTAGCAGTGGTTTTTCTGCTCACTTTGTCTTGTTGTTGTGACATTTTTTTATCTTTATTAGTGACTGGTTGTTCTGTTGACTTAGTGCCAACTTTCGTTTTTAGGGGTGCCTTCCCTCCATAAAACGTCACACCGATATTCGTTTGTCCCGCTTCTTCTGCAAAGCTCTCAGAAGAAGCGGTCAGAATCGCAATGCTGACGGTTAAAAGTATTCCCAATGTCACCAGAAGTGATCCTTTACTTTTCGCTGTCATCATCGCGCACTCCTTGTCTATTTTTCAAGGCTGCCTGTTTTTCTTGTTGTAAATAGGCTTGTTGTTTCAGTGTTGCTTTCTGTTGCGTAAAACGCCAAATAGCTAGAATTAGACTCACAATTGTTGCAGCTAACAAGCCATAAAAAGCTTGATTCCACCAAGTCGGTAGGACCAATTTCACTACTGCTTCTTTATTTAATTTTTTCGCTTCTTGACTACTGATGGTAAATTCTTGCTTAAACGGCCACACTTGTTGTTCATCTTCTTTCAAGACCGCTTTTCCTTCAAAAATATAGGTTCCTGGACGAACATCTTCTTTCCCGAAATCTAAATGGAAGTTCATCGTCGAATTTGGCGCAAAACGAACACTTGGTAAAATCCGTTTGGCATATTCTTTCGTTTCGCCTTTTTTCGTTACTTTTCCTTCTAAACGTACTTCAGGAAAAATAGCGGATGTCGGATTCTGAATAACCGCTTGGACCGATTTATTTCCTAAAGCAATGGTCGGAACTAATTTAACTAATTGAAGAGTCTCTGCTAGATACATCGGTGTATCTTCTGACATTCGTAAAGCAATTGCTACATTAAATCCATATCGACTGGTTAAACCCGTTGATTTTCCTTTTTCTTCCTTTTCATCTTCTGCAAGCGAAGCATAAACACCACCCAAAACTAATCCTTGGAAACCATTCGCTGGAATTTCGACAGTCATTTTGGCTGTTACGGTTTTCTTAGCGGGAACTTTTACATGTTCCTCAGGTAATTTAATTAATGTTGTCAAGGGTACTTTTAAACTTGAATCTGGTTTTTTCTCGAAATCATTGTACACAATTAAACCATTGTCATTCGTCACAGCATTCGCCAAATTTAAATCAATCGTCAATTCTTCATCTGTTTTATTAATTAATGATAATTCGACTTCTTGTTTCTGTCCTGGTTTTACAATGAGATCGTAGTAGGATTGCGTATTTTTCGCTTGATTCTCAGGAATATTGGGTTTAACTGTAAATTTTGTATTCATGTTGTCATCCGCTTCTTCTGCTTGTACAGCAGAAGGGATGCTTAATGCCATCACACAAATAAAAACTGTGACGATTAGCCAGCGCATTGTCTTCATTATTTGTTCCTCCTATGTATCGAAAAGGAGCCGTGCACCACTGCGCAGCTCCTTTTCTAGTAATGCAGTATTCTCGTTAGTAACTGTTTATGGCGCAGCCACTAATGTCCAAGTTACGTTACCTGTATACGCACCATTTGTAATTTGTGAACTAGGTGTTGTAATGTTTAATTTTACATTTGATAATTCAGAATCCCATGTACCTTGACCTTTACCAACTGCTGCTGTAGCAATTGATACAGCTGCTCCACCTACTGGAATAGTTGTTCCAGCAAATTCAGGACTTCCTGGATCTGCTGCAAAGGCAGCCACATCACGTGAGTATTTTGTTGTTGTTTCATCATATTTCGCTACCGCTCCTGTTTGTGCAAAGGTAATTGAACCTTCTAACGTAGCAGTACCGTTTTTCATTTCAGCAACGCCTGCAGTAACTGACCAACCCGCTTGTGTTCCACGAACATCCCCGACACCATAACGTTTTGTTTGGGTACCTGTCGCATCTAACGAAATCGCTGATAAATCAGAACTAACTTCTGTCGAAGCAAATTTGAATTCTGTTGGAACATATAACAAATCAAAGTTAGTATTCGTACCTGGTCCTGGCTCTTGTGTGCTTCCGTCATCTCCATCACCCGTACCGCCTGGTAATGAACCACTTGTCATCTCTACGTTTGCTGGTGTTGTACCAGTCGTTGTTGCATGCGCTGCTGCAGGAGCGATGCTTGCCCCTAAAATTGCCGTTCCTGCAAATAAAGTTACCAATGTTTTTTTCTTCATTTTACTCTCTCCTTTATATCTTGGTTAATTAATGAATAAAAAAGTGAAAAACTTTTCTATCTCAGTAGAACGTAAACTAAGTATAGCGAAAAAAAGACTGCTTGTGATTTCAAATTTTAAACACCTCATGCAAAAAAAATGAATTTACTATAACAGCAAGGTTCCAACGACTTTTTGTGCCTTTGAAAACGTAATTTTCAAAAAAGATATTGTTTTTTTTCATATATAAAGTGGTAATTTTATAAAAAAACAGCGAGAAAACGTCAAAACATTAGTAACAAACACTAACATTTTGACGTTTTCTCGCATTTATTAAATCAAAATTTCCTCAATATTTTTAAAAAAAATAGTGAAAACTAAAATTATATCGTTTTCATAGACAAAACGTACATTTTTTCTTACGAAAATTGATAATCACTCGCTGACTATTCTCTAATCAACGCTTGCGTTGTACAACGGAAAGAACCACCTAACATTCTAGAAACATGGTAATCAATTGCCTCAACTTTGATACCTTTTACTTCTATTTGAGGAATTAAGGTTGTAAACGATTGGTCTGTTATATACGTTTCTTCGTTAAGCGGCAGACCATTTGTCACTAAATACGCTGCTTCTTGCAAAGTAACGTGAATTTTTTCCCAGTTGGCTAATTGCGCAGGAAGTCCATCCAAAAAGGCCTCTTCACAAACAATCATCAGGCCTTCTCTCAACAAGCTTAACGCACAATCTAAGTGGAGAATATGCGGATGTAACCGAACCGGCACCACTTCATAACCAAAATGACCAATCATATTGGCTAACCACTGAATTCCTGCTAAGTTACTTGCCAAGCCAGAGTAGCCCACAAAAATTGTTGTTCCTAGAACTAAAACATCGCCGCCTTCAATAAAGGGACCTGCTTCACTTAGAGCCCCTTCAGAAATGTCAGGTTGTGGCGCAGCAAAATAATAGCCTTCTGCTTCTTGTGTCCACTGCTGAATAATCGGACGAATTGGTAAAATTTCTTGTCGACGGTGTTGAAATCTTAAGTTTCCTTCTATTAAGAGATTTCCAATTGTAAAAAAAGGGTCTCGTGAAAAGAAGTTACTATATCCTACGCCCAATTCCTCGCCATGTTCTTTTTCATAGGTTGTCAATAAACGTGGACGAAATACTTCTACGCCATAAGATTCTAATACTCCTTGCATGACTTCTTTTTCTTTTTCCCAACGCACTTGTTGTTCTGGTGCAAAGTCTGCTAAATCACGCCCTTCATTATTCTGTGTTAAACGGGCATTTTCCTCTGTTAAAAAAGTCGTATCCGCTTCATCAAATTTATCTGGTAAACAAAATTGCGATTGTGCTAAAACAACTGAACGTAACGGTGCAAATTCACTTTCAACATGCATTTTTTTCATTATTTGACCTCACTTTTATCTGGTTACCTTCATTATAACAGAGATAAAATTTTTATGCCTTCAATGAAGAAAAAGCAGAACTTCTATACGTTCTGCTTTTTCTTCATTTTGTTATTTGCCAATACCTTTATCTTTAATCTCAGCTTTTTGCCCGGTGCCATCTACTAAGCCAAAAATAATCTTCGCTTGGTCTGTATTATCAATTTGTCCTGAAAAAGCTTCTGCTTGTGGGCCATAAGCATAGACATTTACATCTTCTCCTGTGTGTCCGCCAGTAGTCCAACCAGTATTCGAACGTTCATCAAAAATCTTTCTTAATGCCTGAGCGATTTTTTCAACATCTTTTGACTCCGCCGCTGTTTTCACTGCTTTCAATTCAGCCTCACTTAATTGAAAATCAATATACTCAGTCACTGTTTTTTCCACATTACCATTTTTAATAATTTCTTCTGCCATAAAATCAGGCGTGCGTTTTGCCGCATGTAAAGGCTCCGTCAACCAGTTGTATTGATCTCCTTTGCCTAAAGACAAGCCCCCTGTTGAATGATCTGCAGTTGTAACCACCAATGTTTCACCATCTTTTTTGGCAAAATCGATGGCCTTTTCAAACGCCGCTTCGAAGTCTTGCATTTCGCTCATCGCGCCAACAATATCATTGCTATGCCCGGCCCAATCGATTTGACTACCTTCAACCATTAAAAAGAAACCTTTTTCATTTTTATCTAATCGTTGAAGAGCCGCTTCTGTCATATCAGCTAATGAAGGGACTTCTTCCGTTCGGTCAATCATTTTAGGTAGCCCGCCTGGTGCAAACAAGCCTAAAATTTTGTCGTCTTGGTTCTCATTTAACGACTTTTTGTCTGTGACATGACCATAACCCGCTTGGGAAAATTCTTTGACTAAATCACGATCTTTCCGGGCAAATAATTCGGAGCCGCCGCCAAGTAACACATCGACTTTGTGTTGTCCGTCGATTTGATCATCAAAATAGTCATCGGCGATTTCTGCCATATTTTTGCGTGAAACATTATGTGCGCCATATGCAGCAGGGGTTGCATGTGTTATTTCAGATGTTGCTACAAGCCCCGTTGATTTCCCCACTTTTTTCGCACGTTCCAGCACTGTTTCTGTTTTGGACTTGTCATTATCGAGCGCAATAGCATTATTGTAGGTTTTCACTCCAGCAGCCATCGCTGTCGCTGCGGACGCTGAATCGGTGACATTCTCTTCTTCATCTTCTGGATAAGTGGCTTGTTGCCCAACTAAATAGGTATCAAAAGCTGTTTGGGGAACACGCTTGTCTGAGTGATTGGCTTTGAAATAGCGATAGCCCGTTGTATACGGATTCCCCATGCCATCTCCAATCATAAAAATAACATTTTTTACTGGTGCTTTTTCGGATTCAGTTGCCTTCGCTTCAGCAACCTCTGTTTGTTTTTCGCCGCTTTTTTGTTCAGATAAATTTGTACAACCCGCTAATGTTGTGAATGTTAATAAGGTAACCCCTAGCAAAGCTCTTTTCTTCATTTCCTTGTTTCCTCCTTCATATCTACCCATACATTGACTATAACAAGTCTTAGTTGATTTCTGATAAATAACAAGTAAACAAAGTGTTAAGTTGTTGTATTGCTTCTGTTAAGTTCCTTATTTGTCGCGTCTTGCTGCTCTTTTTTCGGCTTCTTTGCGTAATTGTTTCTGCGCTTTTTTTGAGCCGCGTTCAATATCTTTGAGTTTCTTTCGTTCATGGAAATCTGTAAATAAACTTTCTAAATCATAGTCTTGCGGATATAGATCTTGTGCTTTCGCTTGTAATTTCAACCGTCTTCGTGGTACATTTTCAATTTTATCATTCACAAATACTTGGATTTCTTGTTCACCCTCATCTGTAAAAACCAACCCAATTTGTTGTGTTTCTGTCAATAGGACACGATCACCTTTTTGATAACGGTCTGTTTCTTCTACAAACGTGGTAAAGGTCGTTTCTTTTGCTTTCAGGGGTTTAAATAGACTTCGATTAGTAGGGTATTCTTTCCGCTGAATATAATGAGCCGCCTTTTCAATGAGCTGTGGCTCCATCTTCATTTTACGTGCAATCCAAAGCGCCTGACTATCGCCAACTTCACCAATTTTCAATTGATATTTGGGCGTTAATGTTTCACGATCGAAGGCCATTGCGGCGGGCACAAAATCGTCATGCTCTTGGGCAAAACGTTTAATTTCACCATAATGGGTCGTTGCAACTACCAAGGCCCCCTTTTGATACATCGTTTCCATGATAGCAATCGCTAAGCCAGCTCCTTCGTTCGGCTCGGTGCCACTGCCAATTTCATCTAATAAAACAAGCGTGTGTCGCTTAACATTACGCAACATTTCCGCAATATTTTTCATGTGCCCAGAAAAAGTGCTTAACGCATTTTCCAGATTTTGCTGATCACCAATATCGACAAAAATTTCATCTAATACTGGAATCTCTGTGCCCGCTTGTGCTGGAATTTGCAACCCAAATTGTGTCATGACAGTCAATAAGCCAACTGTTTTCAAGACAACCGTTTTACCACCAGCATTGGCACCTGTAATGACAAGTCCTCGATACTCTGCTCCTAAAGAAAACGTCAATGGTACTGCGTGTTCTAATAAAAGAGGGTGTTTTCCTTGGACAATGCGCAAGCGTTCTTCTTTGTTTACTTTTGGCGTAATCCCACCAATTTCGCGACTATACTTTCCTCGTGCAAAAATAATATCTAAGGTGGTCATTGTATCGACGGCTTGATCGACAAGTCGTTCTTGCTCATTAATTAACCCAGTTAGTTCTGCCAAAATTTGATATTCTTCCGCTGTTTCTTCCGCTTTTAAGAGTGTCAATTGTTCATTTAATTTACTAATTGCTACAGGTTCAATAAAGACCGTTTGTCCTTTATTGGATTGCTCAATGATTGTGCCTGAAACCTTATTTTTATAGCTAGCTTTGATTGGTACCGTGTAATGTTCCCCTTTTTTCACCATCATATTTTCTTGAATATACAGTTGATTATTTTTATTGCGTAAAAATTTGGTGACTTTTGTTTCAATTTCTTGTTGGCATTCATTGATTTGACGCCGGATTTTCCGAAGTTGTCGAGAAGCATCGGTGGCAACTTTTTGATTATGGATTTTCGTATAAATTTGTTCTTCAATTGCTCTGAAATCAGCTAAGTGCTGACTGTAACTAAATAGGCGTGGTGTTTGGTATTGATTTTTTTCAAAAAACTTCTGGATTCGCTGACTACTTCTTAAAAAGTCAGCGACCTCAATCAATTCGTTTGGTGTAAGGATTAAGCCTTTTTTCACTTGTTGAAGCAAGCGGGTAATTTGGCTCAAGCCCATGAAAGGGACGTGTTGTCCGCTATCAATAATTAAGCGGGCCTCGGTTGTTTCCGTTAAGCGGGACTGCACTGTTTCTAAACGTGTTGCAGGGACCATTTTCGCCAACCGTTCTTTACTATACTCGCCAATCGCACGTGTTTGAACTTCTTTAAGAATTGTTGTAAATTGTAATTTTTGAATGGTTTCATGATTCATTTGTTTTTTCTTCCTTTCTATCACGAAAAGAATACCTGGCGCCTTTAAATAAAAACCAGTTTCTACAGAAAAAAGAGGACAGCGTTCTACCGCTGTCCTCTTTATCATTGGATAAAGGTTACTAAAGAAACCTCTTTTAAAGGAGGTATTTAGTAAATGAGATGACTGACAGGTATCACTTTCTAAGCACACCAAATAAACCTTGCTTGGTTCACTGGTTATTCAACTTATCAATTAGATACCTACGACACTCACCAAAATACCCCACATTCATTTGTTGGTTTTTATTTATTCTCCACTTGAGAGTAGCAAATCTGGTGGAAAAAGTCAACTAAAGATTGGCCCTTTACTTATTCAATGTGTTTTTCATCATGGTTAGTAACGTTTTCACGTCTTCTGTTCTAGTGTCCCCTGTTTCTTGATCGATAATTGAGCTGTAAACATGAGGAATGATTTTTTTAACGCCGGCATCCACCGCAATTTGAACAATTTCTTCAAAGTTTTCTAAATCAATGCCCCCTGTTGGCTCTAAATAAAAGTCATACTTGGCACAAGCTGCTGCTACTGCTTGGTATTCTTCTTTGTGAGCCAAGCCTTTCATCGGGAAATATTTAATGGAACTGCCCCCCATGTCTTTCAACAATTTGATGGCGGTTTCGATAGGCACTTCCGCCGCTGGCGCACCCGAGCTTAACGGACCTGTCGCAATGTTGACATAGCCAACTTTGCCTGTGGGTGAAACCAAGCCATTAATTACTGTTTCGTCTTGACGAAGTAAGGCCCGCGAAGCGCCGACACCTGTGAAGACTTGGTTCACGTGTTGCGGTTGTAGAACTTCTGATAAGCGAGCCACCATTTGACTTTGATTAGGATCGCCAGCCCCTAAGCCGACAGATAAAGCGTTGTTGGTTGCTGCTTGGTATTTTTTCATATCGTCAATGGCTGCTTCATCGGTTTCATAGTTTTTTGAAAGAACGCCTAACACAACATGCCCTTCTGCTGCTTCATAACAGGCTTGGGCATTTTCTACTGAATTGGCTAAGACGTTTAAACAAATGCGTTCTTCTAAATAATTAGGTTTTAATGACATGGCTTATTTCTCCTTTGTCTCCATAATTTCTTGTAATCGTTGCACGATTTTGTTCATTTCTTCTTGATTGACAGAACGAATGTCAAATTCAATGATGCCATTGTTGGCTTGATATTCACGCGTATAAATGGCTGGACTTTCTGCTTTTAACGCTTGGATGACTTCCTTAGCGGTTTTTCTGCCGTCCACTTTGACACTGGCGCGATAAATGTCTCGTCCGGCGCCATCTTGGACGATTTTAGCGGTTAAATCTGACAGGTTGTTGATGGCTTCAACAAACGGTTTTAAGCGCTCTTGCATCGAAGCCCCTGATTCACTGCCATGCGCCAAATATTCTTCCACTGCTTGGGTAAAGCCCAGGATATTGTCTTTGCCAATTTTCATTGCTCGACCAATGCCTTTGCCTTGTAGGCGCACCCAGTCAATGTATTCTTTTTTCCCGACCACTAAACCGGCACTTGGCCCTTCGATGGCTTTGGCGCCGCTGTAAATCACCAAATCAGCGCCTGCTTCAGTGTATTTGAAAAGATCTTCTTCTGCTGCCGCGTCAACAATTAGCGGCACCTTGTGGCGTTGCGCCACTTTGGCCGCTTCGGCCACCGTCAGCATACTTTTTTGCACGGTATGGTGGCTTTTGATGTATAGAATGGCCGCTGTTTTTTCGGAAATCATCATTTCCACGTGTTCTGGACTGCACATGTTGGCGTAGCCAGCTTCCACTACTTGGCCGCCGCCTTGCGCTACCATGACTTCTACAGGCGTGCCGTAGTCCACGTTGTGCCCTTTAGGCAAAACAATCTCTCGCTGTTCAATTTTTTCTGTATAGGGATGATACGCGTGGTACAAGCTGCCTTTTCCAATCAGGGCAGCCACCGCTTGGGCAATCCCCGCCGAAGCCGAGGAAACGATTTGGGCATCTTCTACCTTCAACAAGTTGGCTAAAAAGGCCCCTGTTTGCACACTAAGTTCACTCATTTCAAAGAAATGTTCGCCGCCGAATCGTTGCGCTGCTAGGACTGCCTCCGAAACTTTGGAGACACCTAGAATGGTCATTTTCCCAGAAGCGTTGATGACTTCTTTTAAGTGGAATTTTTCGTAACTATTCATTATTTTCTCCTTTATAACAAACCAAAGAATGAAGTGACCAAACTAACTAAGACAATCGTGCCGATAATGATACCGTAACGTGGGCCTTTTTTTACCATGAAGAAATAAATAGCCATGACTGCTGCTAAAGGAAGTAACCCTTTCATAATTTGATCTAGGATATCTTGTAAAACAATTGTGGCACCGCCAGTAACTTTAAACGTCATCGGGCTAGCAATTTTAACATAACTCGCACTTAAAGCGCCCATCATCATCATTCCTAAAACATTTGCTGAATAAATGACTTGTTTAATTTTACCGTCTTTTAACAAACTTAAGATTGAATTACGCCCTAATGTATAGGACTTATTTACTAACGTCCAACTGATGTATAACGTAATGGCTGTGTACAGAACCAACGGACCGATACTTCCAATCACGTTACCTCCTTTAGCCATTGGAATAAAAATGGAAATGATTAACGGCATTAATGCTGCCCAAATAATCGAATCGCCAATCCCAGCCAGCGGACCCATCAGTCCAGTTTTAATCGATGTGATCGCCGTATCAGAGATCGCTGCGCCATTGGATTTTTCTTCCTCCATAGCAATTGCAATCCCTTGAATTGAAGCCCCTACTGTTCCTTCAGTATTAAAAAAATTCAAATGACGTTTCAGAGCTTCTCTTTGTTGTTCTTCATCGT
This sequence comes from Enterococcus sp. DIV1090, assembly GCF_050537975.1. Taxonomy (NCBI): domain Bacteria; kingdom Bacillati; phylum Bacillota; class Bacilli; order Lactobacillales; family Enterococcaceae; genus Enterococcus; species Enterococcus sp. DIV1090. The sequence continues at coordinate 2,519,523 of NZ_CP172917.1, forward strand.
CTGCGTAAAGTTTTTTAATTGCAGGAATCATCGATGCACAAAAAACTAAACTTTGAAGACGTTCATAAGAATTTGATAATTCACAGCCTAGTTGATAAATCCAAAAGGCTTTGGATAATTCTTTTTTAGTAATTTTTTTCTGTTCCAATTGTTGTTCATTTGCTTGTGTCATTTGTTCCATTATGCTGCCTCCTCACTCAATGCCTTGTTTCTAACTAAAAAGGCAATACAGATTCCTAAAATAGCGACGGCCATAACTTCTGCGCCAAAATATACTACTGCAACAAAACCAATTAAAAAATAAGGAATCAAATTTTTCTTGCCAATTACCATAATTGTTAAGGCGAAGCCTAACGCTGGTAAAATACCACCCATTACTTCAAAGCCGTGCATCAACCATGCTGGGATAACTTCTAAGACTTTATTCACCACAGATTGACCAAAAAAGTTCGCCGCAAAAACCAACGGAAAGCGAATTAAAAATCCCGCTAAAGCTGGATAAACAAACGCAGCTCGGTAAATCCCCCCATAATTTAACTCTTCCGCATATTTATCAGCCATATGCACCCACGTCGCATTGATGGTGCGCCGTAATTGATCCATAAAGACGCCTAACACACCAAAAGGAACAGCTAGTGCAACAGCCGCCTCGGCATTCATTCCCACACCTAAAGCAATCGGAATCGCGATTGCTGAAGCTAAAGCCGGATCACTAGGCACATTGCCGCCCGGTGTGGAGGTGACTCCGAGATAAACAAGTTGAATCCCCGCACCCACAACCATTGCTTCACTAAGTTTTCCTGTTACTAAACCAGCCACCAACGCTGCACCTAATGGCTGAGACAGCATGCCTGAAAATGTGTACCCAAAACGCAAACGTGCAAACCAATAATAAAGTCCCATAATAATTGAAACACCTAAAACGCCCATATGATTCTCTCCTTTTTCTCTGATTATAGTGATTGATATTTTTCAATTAATTTTTGAATTGGTAGGGGATTTTCTTCGGGAATCGCTTGGAAGAAAACATGGATGCCCTTCGTTAAAAGTTCAGTCAAAATTGCAACATCTTCTTCAGATAAATTGATATTTTTTAAAACATTTTTCCGATTTGGTCCGCCACCTAAGCCACCAACTTGAATCTCCTCTTTAATAATTTCTTGGTCCACCATCGCTTTTAAGGTCGTTAAATCTGGCACTAAAAATAACACCTTTTTCTCTTCCTTTTCTTGCGATTCCCAATATTCTTTGGCACTTTCAATCCCTTTAATTACTACAGAAACCCCTGGAGGCGCCGCCATTAAATAAATACTTTGTAAAAATTCATCTTGCTCTAGTTCATCACTCACTACCAAAATTTCATTTGCACCTGATTGTTGTAACCATTTAGTCACTACTTGTCCATGGATTAAACGGCTATCGACTCTTGTTAATACGATTTTTGACATTCTGTTCACCTGTACTTTCTTATTTTGGAATTTCTAAAATTTGACAACTGTCTACTGCTGCTTGTTGAATCATTTCTGCATCTTGTAAACGAAATCCAGGACCACTTTGTTTCATGACGGATTCTAATAATAACGATGTACATAATCCGGACACAATCAGGAGGTCATAATCTTTTGATAAACGCAATGCAACATTACTAGGTGTGCCGCCTTTAACATCTGTTAAAATTAGCAACTGGTTGTGCCACGTTAATTGGTCAATTTTTTCTGTGACTCGTTCTAAATAATCCCCCAGTGAATCCTCTGCTTGTAATGCTACTTCATGTACATTTGTGACTTCTCCAACGATCATCTGGACGCTTTTGACTAATTCCAAGCCCCAACCATTGTGTGTTAAAAGTAAAATAGGTTCATTTTCCATAAACAAACTCCTTTGCTAATTAATCATTTTATTAAAAGCAATAAGTGTGCCAACTTTCATTTCCGTTTGAATTAAGCCTTTTCAAAGAGCAATTCATAAATATAGCGCACTTCCAAAGGTGGAATCAACAAATTATAGGACACTTCAAGCGGTCGAAACGCCATTTTTATGACAGATACAGCTTCTGGCAACTCTCGATATGACACTTCATAAGCTGTCGGGTCATATTCTGGATTCAACAATTGCCGTTCTAACATACAAGCACAATGAATGATAAAACGAAGTAAAACCTTTTCGTCACTTTTTATTTTAGTTTGCAAGCAAATGTCTGAATAAATCTTAGCTAATTCGATTGAAATGGTTGTAGGATTCAAAACCGTTAGTAAGTCTGTAATAGCTTCGATTGATAATCCTTGAATATATTTAGCTGAAACTTTTTTTAGTAACTCTTGGTTTTGTTTTTCTTCTAAATGATGGCCTAATAATTCGAAAACTAGCTGAATGCCCCGCTTCGATAGTAAATCTTGTAAAGAAATAAACGGAATATCTGGCACTTCTGTCTTTACGGTGCCAATGATACCAACGATTTTCTCTTCTTTTCGAACAAAAGAATGCAAACGATCAATGTCTTCCACTTCTCTTTTCTCTAAAGTAATGATGCGTACATTCGTTAGTAATTCATTAGGAAAAGTTTTTAGTAACAACTGTTCAATTTTAATAGCAGTCCCCATGCCAGTTAGACAGGAAATAATGAGAACTTTTGCCTCGTTGAAGCGACCTTTACTGCAAATCAAGGCGCGATGATTTTTTTCTTTTAAGACTGGTAATAGATACTCAAACGCCGTCGATTCATAAATGACTTCTCGGGCCACTTCTAGCAATGTTAAGAGATTGATATTGCTAATTAGCAGCACTTCCATTTGAAACGTTTGACTGATAGCATTACCAAAGTAAACCAGGGAACCGATGTCCACCATTAAAATAATTTTTTTATACTGATTTTGCTTTACAATTGCACGGACTTTTTCTAATGTTTCTTCCACTGATTGATTAATCGGCATATCAACTGCACGCATGACAGTTGTTGAAAACAGAAGGTTGGTGTACTCAACCATACTGCTGGCCGTCGCCGCACCATGTGCAACGACGATAACGCCACAGTTTTCTTCAACTGAGTGCGCTCTTTTTTTAGCTGTGACTTTACGAATAAATAGATCAAAAAAGAGGATTTCCGTATCAGCAAAAGAAATCCCGAACAATGTTTGTAGAAAGTCCACCATGGTCTTAGCAGCTTGATACTGGGTTACTTTGCCAGAATAGATATTTTTGGTATCTGAATAAAATGTTTCATTCATTTGTGCAGAATAAAAAACAGCAGAATAAAGGTGGACAATTAAAATATTCTGGAAATCCTCTGTCAATTTTTCTTGGATTAATTGTTCAAAAAAGACAATGGCTTCTTGAATTTTTGGCTGCAATGTTTCGTCAATGGCCTCTATGGCTAGCGGTTCTTGAGCAAAAATATCCATATCATAAAGTTGCTCGACTTTGTTTTGCATGATTGCTAGCGCATCCTCTGTCGAAAGAGTTAATTTTTTCAAATCCGCATATTCTTTCAATAGAAAATTATAAAAACGATCATTTTTCAGACTTTCTGATTTAAGTAACTCTTGACTGCTTAAATAAAAATGGTTGTATTGAATCGTGAGGCCATCGTTAGGTATCCACTCATTAAAAGCCAGCAGACTTTCTACATCAGGTTGCTCTTTGACTGTTCCCTCGTTTGCTTCAATGCAAATAGTTTCCGTTAATTGATCGAACACCTCTAAATAGGCTTGTGCGCTCATAAATTGAATCGCCGCTTTCAATTCGCCAACGTTGGCTTCAAAATGAGTAAACGTTAATTGTTTCAACGCCTCATAACGAATATGGATATTCTTTTGAATCCGTTGACTTTCTTCTAAGAAAAAGGACAAAATCAATTGAATTTTTTCTTTCATAGAGCGCTCGGCTAAAGCTGGAATGGCTAATGTCACAGGGATCCTTCTTAAAAACGTTTTCAAAAAATGTTGATTGACTGCTTCGGTTGTTGCAAAAATAAATTTTATCGATACATTTCTTTGTTTTTCGGCTTCGCCCATCCGTGTAAAATACCCTTTATCCAAAACTGTAAACAATTTTTCTTGGCCTTCGCTCGTTAATCGATGGACTTCATCTAAAAATAAAAAACCGACATCTGCCAACTCCACTAAGCCTTTTTGGTCATTGACGGCACCAGTAAAACTGCCTTTTTTATAGCCAAACAGATGCGAAGTTAATAATTCTGGATTGTTGAAATATTCTGCACAATTAAAATAAATAAACGGAACTTCTTGGTTCATTTTAACTTGATAAAATTGGTGTAATTGTTCTGCAATTAAGGTTTTCCCAACCCCAGATTCTCCAGTAAGTAAAATATTCAAGCCATTAGGCGGATATAAAATAGCGGCTTTCAACTTCTTGATGGCGTCTGCTAAGCTCCCATCAAAACCAATTACGTTCGCAAATGGATTCATTTTCAGTAGCTGCTTTTTCTTATGTATCTGTTCTGTCTGTTGATAAATGTCCTCTTGCAGCGAAGCGAGGGAATCGTAGCACGTGCTACTTTTAAAAAAAGGAAACTGTTCCTCTAAGTAGTCTTTATCAAAAAATAACACTGGTCTAGATTTAACTTTAACGACTTGGTCTTTTCTCACTAATTCTGAAAGCTCTTCACTAACAGCGGTTCGGGTATAGCCAGAGGCCTGACTTAATTGCGAAGCCGTTGCGGGCAACAAGGTTGCTTTGCTACTTGGATTTTGTACGTGAAACTGTTTTAACGCTTGATGAATATTATCAATTCTCATAGTCTTTTCCCCATTTCTTTTTTGATCCAAAAGTTAATTTATTATACATTAAAACGGAAGCGGTTTCTTATTTACCATGAAAAAAATCAAGTCTTTAACCAAAAGATTAAAGACTTGATTTTTATTCTCCGTATTGTACAAGTTGTGTATTTTCACAATGAAAGTCCAAGAAATCTTGGATTTTTTTACCATTGAAGTAGTTATCAATGACTCGCATGACCGCATTGTGGCAAACAAATAGGTAAGTTTCCTCTGAAGCCAAGGCTTCCTCAATCAGGGGATAAATTCGACCCGCGACATCTAGGACTGATTCCCCTTCTGGAAACGGCAAGGAAATCTCAGAACGATTTTCTTGGAAAGCCGTTGTTTCAATCGGTTCACCATCATAAATACCAAAATTCATCTCAATTAAACGAGGTTCTGTTTCAATCGTCAATTGATTTCGTTCCGCAATTTTACGTGCTGTTTCTTGCGCCCGTTTTAAAGGCGACGCCAGTAAACGGTCGATTTGAATTCCTTGTTTGGCAATTTTTTCAGCTACCAATTCCGCTTGTTGATAGCCTTTTTCGGTCAATTGCGCTTCCGCATGACCACAAATTCTACGGGCCACATTATAATCTGTTTCACCATGTCTCACTACGTACAGCATTTTTCCACCTCAGTTTTTTGTCTTGTGTCTATTTTATCTGAAATTTGGTCACAATAACACCCTATTTAGCGGTAACTTTCTGGTAATTTAAATTTGCCTTCTTGCTCAAACTGTTCGCCTACTTGGAATAAGAGATCTTCACGTCCACGAGCAGCCAGCAATTGAATACCTAAGGGTAACCCCGTTGCCGTAACATGTGTGGGCAAGCTGATGGCTGGTTGTCCTGTCAAGTTCGCTAGTTGAGTATATGGTGTTAGCTGTAAACTTTTATCAAAATAATCATAGATTAATTCAGCTAACTCTGCTTCTGTTAATTCTGCTGCTTGCGCCATTCGTTGACGAATGTGCTCACTTTGCAAATCTTCGTTAATTTTTGGTGCTGAAAAAGCCGTTGTTGGTGATAAAAACAGATCAAATTTTTGAAAAAGTTCTTCCATCGTTACTGCTGCTTGATCCCACAACTGTAATGAATGAACATAGGTGGCTGCTGGAATCTTTTGGCCAAATTGATGCATGGTCCATGAAAAAGGTTCGATTTCTTCTTTGCGAATTGGGCGCCCGAGCCCCTGTTGAATGCTGTTCATCATCGCTGTAGTTTCTGCGCCGTTCATTTGATAATAGGAGCGAATCAGCGCTGCACCATCGACTGGATAAGGAATCTCAATGATTTCATGGCCAGCGGCTGCCAGAAAATCAGCCGCTTGTTTCGCCGCTTGTGTTGCTTCTGGCGAAATCAGTGAGCCGATAGGCGAAGCGGTACACAGAGCAATTTTTAGCCGTTGTTTTTTAGGGTGTGTTTGCCATTCTGCCAAGGGCGCTTGGTAGGGGGCGCCACTGTGGCTACCACGTAGGCCATAAAATAACGCTTTGGTGTCTCTCATAGAAATAGTCAACGCAAAGTCAATCGAGGCACCTTGCCAGCCTCGCCAGCCTTCTGGGCCGACAGGCATGGAGCCACGGCTAGGTTTTAAGCCAATTAAGCCACTAAAAGAGGCGGGAATTCGGATGGAGCCACCGCCATCGCTAGCGCCGGCTATAGGAACAATCCCGCTAGCGACAACTGCGGCAGCGCCGCCACTGGAACCGCCTGGCGAATGTTCCAGGTTCCAAGGATTGCGGGCTGGCCCGTAAAGCGCAGGATCCGTAATATTTTTAAAGCCAAACTCTGGGGCGTTGGTTTGTCCTAATGGCATCAAACCAATCGTTTCTGCTTGTTTGACAAAGTTAGAGGTAGTTGTTGCAGTACTATTTTTAAAAAGTTGCGAACCGGCCGTTGCTGACCACCCCGCTTTTTCTTGGCCTAACATTTTCAATGGAAATGGCAAACCAGCAAATAGTGTGTCCTGCTGTTTATTTTTTTGATAAGTTTCTTCTGCTTCTTGGCTATCAAAGGTTACAAAGCCATTGATCTTTGGATTTAACTTTTGGACTTTTTTCTCAATATCCTTTAAGAGTTCTGTGTGACTTACTTTCTGTTCTTTTAATTGTTGTACCCAATATAGTCCGTCTTTCATACAGACCCACCTCCTATACTATTCCTTATTAGTATAGCATGGTTTTTAGGGGTCATCCTGTGATGGTGATTTTCATTCGTCAAGTGCTTCTCTATTTTAAGTAAATAATTCGCCAATGTAAGGAAGCAACTGCGGATGCAGTTTGTAGCCTTTATACCGTGTATTTTGGATACCTTGTTTTTTAAAGCCCCCTACTTGAATTTTTTTATTTAATTTTGTCAGCTGTTTGGTCATTTTTTTTCGATTATTGGCTGTTTCTTCTGTGTCATATATTAATTTACAAAGGCGCTCCATTGGTAAGTGTTCTTTTGGCGTACTATACAAGACAGCCAGTAGTGCACGTTCTGCGGCTGTTAGCTTTATCCCCTCTACATCTAACTTTTCATCTTCTCGTTGGATGGGTTTATTTAATTCTGCCAAAAGGAGATTTTCTCTTAACGTATCCAAAGTCGCATCCAATCGTAACCAATTGAGAATGCCATATTGATAGCTAATGCTCAATTCTTCCGAGGTAGGAATGTCTTCCGAGCGAAGAAACAACGGCGTTTTAACTCTGGCTAATTCCTTTAGATATAAATATTGTTCTTTGCGAGGAATCGTTTCGCTGAGAATGATGGCATCAAATTTTCGATAAAACAAATGACTTTCCTTAATTTCACCAATCAGACACGTCGTACAAAAAACTTGGTGATCTAAATGCTGTAAGCGGTTTTGAAAAGCAGTTTCTGATAAAATATTTTTTGTGATGACCATTATTTTCATTCTTGATTCCTCCTTAATTCTTTTTTAGTTCAAAATTTTCTCAATTTTCGTGTTTTGTTTTGATATATTTAGTATACTGGAAATTTTTCGAATTAAAATTTAGAAATTTACAAGCAAATCAGTCATTAACAGTCATTCCTATAATCCCTGATTTATAAAGGCTTTCTAATAGTCTTATTTAAAAAATATTTGTTATTTAATCCTCAACGTGCTATTTTTTCAATTTTTTTCTTTTTTATTTAGCTGACAAACGTCAAAAGGTTGGTAGCTAATATCAACCTTTTGACGTTTGTTAGCTACTTTCTCTTGAAATCTTTGGATTTTTTTCTACTTTCACTAAAAAAAACAGCCAAAAATGGCTGTTTCTTTGCTATTTATATTTATTTCATAATATCGATTAAGTCTTTTTTCGAAGCTGCCGAGGCAGGGAAATAGCTAAATACAACCCCGATAAAGACAGAAATCCCAATGGCTAATGAAACGGTCATTAAATCTGGTCGAACAGAAAACGGTAGTGCCATTGATGCTAAGTAGGCAATAATCATTCCTAAAAGATAACCAGTAATTCCGCCGATTAAGGTCAAGGCAATCCCTTCTGTTAAGAATTGCTTTTTAATATCACTGGCTGTCCCGCCCAATGCACGTCGGATACCAATTTCCTTAATCCGTTCTGAGACCGAAATGTACATCATATTCATAACGCCGACCCCAGCAATTACCAGTGAAATAGCCGCAATTGCGGAAATAAACAAGGTTAAATTATTTAATAAAGAGCCCATTTCCTTGATGGTATCTTTAACATTATATTCTTGATATGTCCCGCTGTTTTTCATGGTTCCTTGTTGAGAGAGAGTTTTTATTGTTTCTTTCAATACTTGATCTGGTTGATAGCCAGGTGCTACTGTTAGCTTCAACGTAGATGTATCTTTTAGCTTGCCGAAATAATGTTCATAGGTCTTTTTGGGAAAATAAAGCAATGAGTCATCATTACCTGGACCAATGGCACCGCTGGTATTGGTTGTCACGCCAACAATGGTAAAAAGTTGCTCTTTATATGGAAAAGTTCGATTAACTGCTGCAGTTGGGTCTTGGTAGAGTTCTTTGGCAACCAGTTCATCCACCACCACTGTTTTATCCAGTTTTGCATTGTCTCCATCATTCAGTTGGCGTCCCGCCAACAATTCTTTGGTGGTTTTGTCGGCAAGTTCATAGGTTACAGAAAGATTTTTCGGTCCTGCTTGAAAATTCAGTGTACCTTTTTGGGCGCCATCAACTTCTCTTTGATCAAAATCAATTTTTTCTACGCCAGGAACCATGCGCACGACCCCTAAATCATTGTCGGTAAACATCGCTTGGTCACTAAACATATCCGAAGTGTTGTAGGCCGAAAAAGAAATCTTTTTCACATTTTCTTTTTGTTTTTCAGCGGATAATTTATCGACCATGTCTTCTTTAAAGCCGTTACCGATAGCCACGATGGTAATCACCGAAGCGATCCCGATGACAATCCCTAGCATCGTTAACAAGCTGCGTCGCTTATTTTTCAAAATGGAACGGAAGGCGGTTTTCCAAATAATTGAACGTTTCATGTCAGCACCTCCTCTAAAATCTTTCCATCACGAACTTTAATCAAACGATTGCAGTATTCAATTGTTTCTTCATCATGTGTCACTAAAATAATGGTGACACCTTCATTGTTTAATTGCTGAAAGAGCGTTAAAATTTCTTCCGATGTTTTACTATCTAAAGCCCCAGTTGGTTCATCTGCAATAATAAAACTTGGCCGATTGACAATCGCACGCGCAATGGCAACACGTTGTTGTTGTCCGCCCGAAAGTTGTTTTGGATGCTTCTTGCCTTTATCTGGCAAGCCGACTTTTGTCAGAACTTCGTGGACACGATCTTTGGCTTCTTTTGGGGTTAACCCACTATATAAAAGAGGTAATTCAATGTTTTCTTCAACTGTTAGTGTTTCAATTAAACTAAAATTCTGAAAGACAAAGCCGACTGCTTCATTTCTAATTCGGGATAGTTCCTTATCAGAAAAGTCGCCAATTTCACGGTCTTCAAATAAATACGTTCCTTCAAACTTTTTATCAATAAAGCCTAGCAAATTAATCAAAGTCGATTTCCCAGAACCAGAAGGACCCATAATCGCTAAAAATTCTCCAGCGTCTACTTGGAGGTTAATATCATCTAACACATGCAGTGTTTCTTCTTCGGAATAATAATATTTATGAATATGGGCTAGCTTAATCATTGGCAGCTACCTGAACATCTTGATTATCTTTTAATTCTTTATTGGGATTGGCAATCACTTGGTCTTTCCAGTTCAAGCCACTTTTGACAACTTTACGACCTAAATTTGTTTCTGTTTCAATCGGTGTTTTTTTCGCTTTGCCCGCTTTGTAAACATAGACAAATTCTTTTTCGCCTTCTTTTTGGATTGCTGCTGTCGGTATAATCATTTGTTTTTGCGGTACAGCGATGCTAGTAGACAAGCCTTCTGCCCAAGGAAAATCACCTTCTACTGTAAATTGATAACTCACTACTGGATTGCCTTCATTTTTAGCTATTGGGGTTTGCGCAATGGAAACAATTTTGCCTGGCGCTGATTTGCCTGAACCAACGGTCGTCACTGTTACTTCTTCCCCTGTCTGTAATTTATCGTAATCATACTCGGTTACTTTTCCTTGAATATTTTTCTTTTGTGTTGCAATTTTAATGACTGGTTTGTCGGTACTACTCATGGCACTAGCATCGACAGTGACTTGGCCATCAATTGGTGCTGTAACGACTGTGTTGACTTTGCCACGTGTTTGTTCAAGCGTGTTTGCTGCTCCGACGGCATCACTGTTGGCTAATTGAAGGGCTTGGTTAGCTTGGGCGACTTCACTATTCGCAGCACTAACGGCTTCATTCAATTGCTGAATTTCCGCATTTAGTGTTTCTTTCTCTTCAGCCTCTTTTGCGGTGTTTAATTTTTGCTTGGCTGCAGCAACTTTGTTTAAGGCTTCATTGTATTTTTGAGTGGCTAAGTTAACGTTCTCTTGTGCTTGTTGGACTTGAAGATTGTTTCGATTAACGGCATTCGCTTGTTCTGTTTCTGTGGCTTGGATGTCTGAGTTATTGTACGTTAACAATGGACTATCTTTCTTGACTTCTTTACCATTTTCAACATTTATTTCGGCAATTTTTCCTAAAGAAGGATCAAAGAAAATATCCCGAGTATCTAGAAAACTCACTTGACCATCTAATTTTAATGAGGCCATTTCTGTAATGGTATACGTTGTGTATTCAGGTTCAACTTCTTTTGAAGAAAAAACTGTTTTTGCTCCGATAAATCCGACGACGACCACTGCGGCACCAATACCGAACCACACTTTTTTATTTCGCTTCTTCTGGCCTGACTTTTTCATTTATTTGTTCCTCCTTGATTTCTGTTGACGAGTTTGTCATTTTATTTAGTATATAATGAATAAAAAAACTGGTCCCTTCATCTTCCTATCATTCCTCTTACAGTTTTGACACATCTTTATTTAACAAAAAAACGTTTATCCTGTGTAAAAGGATAAACGTTTTTTGTTATTTTATTGTTCTAATTGACCCAACCAGCCAGATGTACCGCCTAGAACATTGGTTACTTGATACCCTTGTTGACTGAGAAACGCACACGCTTGTGCGGAGCGCGATCCCATTTGACAAATCAGATAATAGGGCTGGTTTTTATCTAATTGCTGATAATTTTCGGTTAAAGTACTTAAAGGTAAGTTGATGGCCTGAGGGACATGCCCCAGTTGGTATTCCATTTCTTCTCGTACATCAATAATCGGTAATTTTTTTCGTTTTGCTTCCTGATAAAATTCAGGCATGCCAATCGTGTTATACATTTTCTAGTTCCTCCGGTTTTACCATTCGATATAGCGCAAAAGCACCATCTAAATTTTTGGCTGAGATGCCTGCTTGTTTTAGCATCCGTTCTGCAATATAACTACGCAAACCGCTGTGACAACTAACAATGTACTCCGTTGACTTGTCTAATTCCTCCAAACGTTCTCTTAACTCATTTAAAGGAATAGAGACAGCATTTTTAAATTGACCATTGGCTCGTTCGGCGGGATTACGGACGTCTAATAAAACAGCCCCCTTAGCTAATTCGTTGGATAACTCATACCATTGAACGTTTTCACTCAATCCTTCTACAAGGTTCATCGCTGCATAGCCTAACATGTTCACAGGATCTTTCGCTGAACCAAACGGCGGCGCATAGGTAAACTCTAATTCAGGCAAATCAAAAATAGTTAACTGTCCTTTAATAGCGGTCGCAAGAATATCAATCCGCTTATCTACGCCCTTTGCCCCAATTCCTTGTGCGCCATAAATTTCCCCTGTCGTAGGATGGAAAACTAATTTTAACTGAAGATCTGTTGCGCCAGGATAATACCCCGCATGGTCTTTTCCACTGATATGCACAACAGCTGTTGTTAGTCCAGCAGCTTTAGCAGCCCGTTCGCTTAAACCAGTTGAAGCAGCGGTTAAATCAAAGACTCGCACAATGGCGGTCCCAATGCTTCCTTGATTTTTTCTCTCTAACCCAGCAATCACATCCGCTACTTGACGTCCTTGGCGATTGGCAGGAGAAGCTAAAGAAATCAGCGCATCTTCTTGAGTGATTTGTTGTTTCACTACAATAGCATCCCCAACCGCATAAATATCGGGTTGATTCGTTTGATAGCGTTCATCAACAACAATACCGCCACGTAAACCAGTTGCTACACCTGCTTCAACTGCTAAGGTATTTTCTGGTTGGACCCCCACCGACAAAATGGTTAAATCAGAATCTAATGTTTGACCGTCTTCTAAGCGAATCACTTGTCCTTCTTCTTCAAAAGCAACCGCAGATTGTCCCGTAATTACTTGAACATTGTTTTTGCTTAATTCAGCTTTGACAAAAGCGGCCATTTCTTCGTCTAATGGCGGTAAAACATGGGGTGCCTTTTCCACGAGAGTGACTTCTAATCCGCGTTTTTGTAAGTTTTCTGCCATTTCCAAGCCAATGAAGCCTGCGCCAATCACGACGGCTCGTTTTGTTTCTGGTGTCAAGGCTGTCATAATTTGATCTAAATCAGGAACATTTCTTAATGAAAAAACATTTTTGGCTTCTGCCAATCCTGTAATTGGTGGCACAAAAGGTTTCGCCCCTGGTGATAAAATTAATTTGTCATAGTGTTCTGTTAAAATTTCTGTTTCATGTTTCACTGTGATCACTTTTTCTATTGGATCAATAGCCACGACTTCATGGTGAGGACGAACATCTAAATTAAACCGTGCCTTTAACGCTTCGGGTGTTTGAACAAGCAGTTGCTCTCTTTCTGCGATTTCGCCAGAAACGTAGTAAGGCAAACCACAGTTTGCAAATGAAACAAAAGGGCCTTTTTCCATGACAACAATTTCAGCATCTTCCATTAAACGACGTAAGCGTGTCGCTGCTGACATACCACCAGCCACGCCTCCGATAATTACAATTTTCATTTATTTTCCTCCTTTAATTTGACCAGACCATTGGGACATCCCGCCACGAACATTAATCACGTGATAGTTTTTTCTCGCTAAAATTTTGGCCGCATTTTTGCTGCGCATGCCGGACTGGCAAATCACATAGACCTCGTTAGCGGATTTGTTGTAGGCGGGAATTTTGTTAAGTGGGACATTAATCGCTTGTGGAATATGCCCTGCGCGGTATTCGCTAGGTGTCCGGACATCTAATAACGTTATCTCTTTAGATAAACGTGACTGCAATTCCTTTGTTGAAATACTTGGCGTTTTTTTAAACAATTGAAATAACATTTTGTTCTCCTTCTCTTATATACCTTATGGGGTATATTTAACATGAAAAAGTTAGACTTGTCAACTGAAGAGATTTCTACCATTTTTAGATTCAAAGAAAAGATAGTTGACAAAAATACCTCGTGTAGGTATATTTTAAACCAATCACTACTCTTAAGGAGGGGCAAAATGACTGAAGAAAAAAAGAAAGTGCTGAATCGTTTACGCCGCACAGAAGGTCAAATTCGCGGGATTCAAAAAATGATTGATGAAGAAAAAGAATGTATCGATGTTATCACTCAGTTGAGTGCGGTCCGTTCTAGTATTGATCGCGTAATGGGGATGATTGTTGCGGAAAATTTAAAGCATTGCTTTGAAAATCCTGAAAAAGATCCTAAAGAACAAGAAGAGCGATTAGCACAAGCGATTAATATGATTGTCAAAAAGTAAAACAACGCAAACTTATTCAGCGTAAGATAAGTTTGCGTTGTTTTTTTATTTATCAGACGAATCTGCCCCGCGTTTTTTTAAATTAACAAGCATAAAAAGAATCGTGCCAATTAGTAAAATCACGACGGCGATATAAAAGCCCATGACTTTCGAACCCGTTGTGTCTGAAATTTTCCCAGTTAAAGCTGGGGCAATCACAGATGACATCATGCCGAAAAAGTTAAACACGCCCAAAGTAGTGCCAATTCCAATTTTTGGTGCATTTTCACCTAGCCAAGAAATAATAATCGGTTCTACAGCTAATTTTCCTAAGAACCCATACATAATTAAAGCAATTAATAACAACGTCGCATTACTTACTTGTACAGTTAACAAGAGCATGGCTGTTGCTAAAAATTCTAAAACAACGATGAATTGAACTTTTTTATGCATGTACTTATCCGCCAACCGACTAAAAAATAACGCTCCTGGAATAGAGGCAAATGCGACCAGCGAAGAGGACAATCCAATTGCCGCTCCTTGGAAACCACGTTCGGTACTTAAAAAATTAGGTAACCAAGTCACAATCATATAATATGCATAACAAGTGCCAAAATATAAAATATACGCAAATAGCATATGTGGCGCAAACAGTTTTTTAAAGGGCACTTTTTCTTTTACCGCTCCGTTATCTTTTTCATCAACAACGGTTGGCTGAATCAAGGCCATGTCTTCTTTATGATTGCGAATAATCACTTGAAAAGCCACTAACATACAAATAATCATAAAGGCGGAAATGTACATCATCACTTGCCAAGGTAATCCTTTTTGGGCAACTAAATAACTAGATAAAATCATTCCTAAACCTGAACCAACGGCTGAACCACTGTTGACAATAGCTGTTGCAAAACTTTTTTTGGCTTGAGGAATGTTTTGCGACGTCAACGAGTAAGCCGAGCCATAGAAAGAACCACATCCTAAGCCTGCCAATAAGCTACCTAAGTAAATTGTTCCAATCGTTTGGGCTTGGGCAATCAGTAATGCTGCCAGCGCAAACAAGATAAAGCCTGGAATTAATACACGTTTTTTCCCAATTTTGTCTACCAAGAAGCCTGCAGGAATCTGCATGACTACGTAACCGAGAAAATAAAAGCTAGAAATGGACCCTAGGGCCGTATCGGAAGCGTTACCATTTAGAGACGCGCGAATTTGTGGATAAACAGGAGAAAGCGCGGAACGATAAATCCAGATTGTTACCCAGCCCATACATAGTAAAATAACGATTTTTTTCCAATAAGCCAACGAACTTTTTGTCTTGTCTGTCATTTTCTTTTCCTCCACCAATCATTTTTTTGGTTAACGTTTCACAAGGAACAAAAGCACTACGCTTTTTTACGTAGTGACCTTTGTCCTACCTTCTTTTTTAGTTTAAATACTCAGCCAATGCATGAGTACTACCGCTACCGCCTTCAAATTGATAACCTTGGTGTTTCAATACAGTCTCAAAGGCACTTAAGAAATGCAACACATTGTCTTCGCGACTGCTGTAACCCATATTACCGACCCGCCAAATTTTTCCTTTTAAATCACCGAAGGAAGAGGCAATTTCAACTTTAAAATGATCCAGTAATAAGCTCCGCACTTTTTCACCATTAATTCCTTCTGGAATGACCACAGGAATGACTGTTGGTGTTTTTGTGTCTAACTTCCCGAAAA
Organism: Enterococcus sp. DIV1090; assembly: GCF_050537975.1. Classification (NCBI taxonomy): domain Bacteria; kingdom Bacillati; phylum Bacillota; class Bacilli; order Lactobacillales; family Enterococcaceae; genus Enterococcus; species Enterococcus sp. DIV1090. The sequence goes on from NZ_CP172917.1 coordinate 2,535,173, forward strand.
TTTCTAAGCCCATTTTTTGCAGACTTTCAACTAAAATACGATCGTTTTTCCGATGGCGTGCGTAGACATTTTCCATGCCTTCTTGAAGTAACAAGCGCAGCCCTTCATGTAGCCCATAAATCATTGTAGTCGCTTCTGTATGGTGATTTAAGCGCTCTGGTCCCCAATATTTTTCTAATTGCGATAAATCCAAGTAGTTACTTTGAATGAACCGTTCATTCCGCGCATCCGCGCCAAGCCCTAACTCTTTTTGGTAACGGCCCGCCAGATAGTCGGCCACACGTTGGTTGTAAGTAATCAAAGAAAGGCCTGAAGGTACACTGACACATTTTTGAGTGCCTGCTACCGCAATATCAATCTTCCAATCATCGACCTTTGTTTCGACACCGCCGTAAGTCGCCACCATATCTACTACGAAGAAAATTTCATTTTCCCGACAAAAGGCGCCAATTTGATCCAGTGGTTGCATTTGTGCATTCGCCGTTTCGCCGTGGACCATCGCAACAATTTTTGGTTGATGTTCTTTAATCGCTTCAATCACCGTTGTTTGTTCAAACGGTGCGAGCCAGTCCTTTTCTAAATAAATGACTTCGGCCCGGGCGCGTTCGCAAATTTCACCTAATAAATAAGCAAACCGGCCATACGCAGGCACAAGCACTTTGTCACCTGGCTCAATCAATGCAAATAACCCCGCTTCTAAGCCTGAACGTGACGTGCCATCAATGGCAAAGGCTTGTTGATTCTTTGTGGCAAAAGGTACTTTAATCATTTCCCGAACTTCGTCCATAATCTGTAGAAATTCTGGATCAAATTGCCCTAAAATTGGTTGACCCATTTGACGAAGTACCGATGGATGGGCTTCGACTGGTCCCGGCGTCATGATTGTTCGCCGTACAAAATTTGGTTGTTGATACATAGTAATCCCTCACTTCATTTTTAATTCTTCTCTTTTATTATCTTTGGAAAAACCCAGAAATTCATTGTTCAATTTGCACTATTTTGACTTTGTTTTTTAGACATATTCAATAACTATCTTTTGTACTCCTTTTTATTCTTCGCTATACTATAAAAAAAGGAGGTTGTTGTGATGAAAATATTAGCTGAGGTCTTGGCTTTACCAAGATTTTCTGACTTACAATTATTATCGTCTCACTCAAACTTAACACAGCCCTTGGAAAGTGTAGAAATCACGGAAACACCTGATGTGGCTGATTTTATCCCTAAAAATGTCATGATTTTAACAACGGCAATGATTTATAAAGATGATCAAGAAAAATTGAAACCTTTTATTGACTCGCTAAAACAAGCAGAGTGTACGGCTTTAGGAATCAAAGTTGGGCGGTTCCTTGACGAAATTTCACCAGAAATTGTTGCCTATGCCAGTGCCGTTGATTTGCCCCTGATTAAAATTCCTAGCACACAGCCACTAGGCGGGTTGTTGCATGAAATTGTAGGCTATCTTCGTGATAGCAAAACCGAACAGATGTCTGTAGCATTTGACATCCAAAAGCGTTTTTCAACATTATTAATGCAAGATGTTGATGCTACGCGCTTCATCGCTGAATTTGCGAAAATTTTAAATGCGCCAGTTATTTTATTAAGTCCTTGGCAACAGGTGATTGCCCACTCGAATTATTTTTATGGCAATCAAAAATCGGCGGAGTTTTTTATCAAACAATTATCAAAAGACCACTTTCAACAATTGGCACAAGAAAAAAAAATCTTTCGTTTACAGGATGAGCGACAAGAAAACATTCAAGTAGCTGGCTTTCCAATTCGTGTGAACGATTATTTTCCCTATTATTTATTGGTCTTATCTCCTGAACAGATTCCTTATCCTATTTCTGAATTTGCCATTGATCAGGCCATTTTAGTTTTGACTTTTATGTTATTTAAAAACCAGAAAATTGCTGAATCTTTTGAGCATCTCAAAACAGACTTTTTGGACCGCTTGCTTGATACACATCAAGAAGCGCTGAGTAAACATCAAAATTGGTTGGAACTTTGGAAAAATTATCGTTTAATCAACAGCGATTATTATCAATTAGCGATTGTCTACGGCGTGACTAAACCAGAAAATGAAACCCATATTCGTTATCAGCAAGCGGAAGGGCAACTAATTTTCCAATGGCTCAAAGAACAATTGCCGGAAATCCTGCCAGATGTCGCCTTGTTTAAATTAAAAAATCAAAATAAAAGTATCTTGATTTTTCAATCTAAGAAAAATGACCATTTGATGATTTTGCAAAACCTCGCTGAACGTTTGCAACAGTCTTTGCCTATTACCATTCGCTTTGCTTTAGGCAATGCTTATGAAAACCTAGAAGATTTGCCTAATTCTTATATTGAAGCTTCCTCGACATTAGAGGCTTCTTTACACGCTCAAAAACCAGCAACTGTGCAATTGTTCCATCCCAAAGGCCTAGCTGGACTTTTTGAAAAGATTGGCACTGAAGATGTTGAATACTTTTGCCAGCAACAATTGAAAGAGTTGGCCTATCCGACGGAACCGACGTTACAAGAATTACGAAAAACCTTAAAAGTTTTTTTAGATTTCAATTGCGAAATTACTAAAACGGCCAACGCTCTTTACCTTCACAGAAACACCATTAAATATCGCATGAATCAATGTGAAAAATTATTAGGTACCTCTATTCAAGAGCCTGAGACGAGTTTACTCTTACGGGTAGCGCTGGAACTTTCAGAAAAATAATTAACAGGAAAATAGCCGAATAAAAGTAACGTCTACCAAGAAGAAGGACTCTACCGTTCACCACTGCGTGTTCAAATCCTATTGTTCCGAGGTCATTACTTTACATTCGGCTTTTCGTTATAATTCTGGTTCACGATTGGCATCTTTGGAATAAACGTACATTAGCGGTTCTTCACGGCCAACCGCATAGGCCGCTTGTGGCACATAGGCACTCATGAAAATATAGTCCCCTTTTTCCACTGGATACCATTCATTGTCCAAATTGTACATCCCTTGGCCACTAATTAAATACGCACCATGCTCTTGGACATGCGTTTCAATATAGGCATGACTAGCACCTGGTTCAAAAGATAAGATATGCATATTCATATCAAAGTCAAACTCTTTCGGCAATAAACTCCAAAGTAAAACGTCTGTCATTCCTTCATATTCTTCGGGTTGTTGGTCATGAATTGACCCAACCACTTTATAAGGTTGATGGCCCGCCAACGGCTGATAGCGTTTTTTATATAAGAAAACTTCTGTGTCCGCTTCCTGTGCGTTCGCTAAATACATTTTCATTTCAGGCGTAAAGTAGGCATAGCCCCCCGCTTCAAGCTCATGGGTTTCTTGACCATCTGAAACGCGCAAACGACCGTCAATAACATAAACCAACGTTTGGATCCCGTCGCCACCAAAACCAGTTGTTTGTTGACCATTTTTATGAAACGTAGCAATGTAATCCACAAATGTCGCACCTAATTTAGGCGATCCCAAAATGGAAATATCGACATTTTCAAAACCAGGTACTGCATTTTGCACCAAACCATCATGGGGAATAATGGCGTAATTGTCTTTTTTTATCACAGCTCTTGATGTTAACAATTCTTTTTGGTAACCAACTCGATTATTTTTATAACCCATCACAATTCTTCCTTTTCTATCTTATTTATACGCTAATTCATATAAGGTATCTGCTAAAAGCTTGACGCCTTCAACCAAATCTGGAAATGCCGTTGCTTCTGCAGGATTATGACTAATCCCACCAATACTTGGCACAAATATCATCGCTGTCGGGTAATGAGGCGCAATAATTTGCGAATCATGCCCAGCACCACTATGCATCATACGATACTGATATTTGCCTTCTTTGGCTTTTTGTTCAATAACTTCTACAATTGCTTGATTCATCGGTACAGGGGCTTCATCCATCCAACGGTCAATCGTAATCGTTAAGCCTAATTCTTGAGCAATTGTCTTCATCCGTTCTTCTAATTCACCTGTAAAATGTCGTAAAAAAGCAGCGTCGGTATGACGGCAGTCAATTGTAAATTCCACTTCTCCAGGCACCACGTTGACTGTATTGGGTTTCGGAATGACTTTGCCGAATGTTAAAACTAACGGATCACCAATTTCATTCGCACGATCAATGGCTTCTGCACAAATTTTAGCAAAACCATATACCGCATCATGACGGTAACTCATTGGCGTAGTGCCTGCATGATTGGCTTGCCCTTTTAAGTTAACCGTGTAGCGACGTTGCCCTACAATACTATGAACAACACCGACTTGGAGCTTTTCGTTCTCTAAAATATTGCCTTGTTCAATATGAATTTCGACAAATGCTTCAATGTCCTCACGTCTTGTTTGCTCCTGCCGAAAATCAAAGCCTTGGCGATGCATCTCATCAACAAACTTTTTACCTTCGTTGTCAGAGATGTCGACTACTTCTTCACGTTTGGCTTCACCAACGACATTTTTGCTTCCCCAGAAAACCGTTGGAAAACGACTCCCTTCTTCTTCAGCCATGGAAAGCACTTCTAAAGAACGCCGTGGTTTCCCATATTTGTCTAATAAATATTGAACAGCCGTCATGGAAGCAATGACACCATATTGACCATCTAAGGTCCCACCATTAACTACTGTGTCGATATGTGACCCAGTTAAAATCGTTTCCTGAGGAAATTCCGTTCCTGCCACTCGACAAAACAGATTCCCGACTTCGTCAAATTGCGTTTCCAGTCCAAACGCCTCAGTTTGGCTTTGCACATACTTTTGTGCTGCCAACCACGAATCTGTATAAAGTAAGCGTGTCATCCCTCCTGCAGGATCACTCCCAATTGCTGACAACTCTTCGATTCTTTGTTTTAAAACTTTTTCCAAGTCCATCACAAAACCTCCTGACTGATTACACTCTGATTGTAAACGTTTCCCTAGTTATCTTCATTGTACTTATCAAACAAAATTAAGCCTTTTTTTGTGCAAAACAACCAATGAACATTCTCTAACTCATGGACAGAGGCGCTAATTCAATCACACTTCTGTCCCTTTTCATTCTAAAATAGGTGTTTAATTTTTGATAAATACGCCGTTAAACGCCTCGGTTACCCCAGTTTCTTGTGCGTAAATTGTTTCGCCTCTTAAAATTGTTTGAATCACTTGGGCCCCAATTTCACGACCAATGTAAGGACTAATTTTATTTCGATATTCTAAATCTTCTGCTTTTAAGATATACGGCGCATTAGGTTTAATTAGTACAAAATCGGCATCCTTACCAATGCTGATGCGGCCCTTTTGTGCTAAGTGATAACGGTCAGCTGGGTTTGCTGCAATCATATCCGCGAATTTTTTCAAGGATAAACCACGTTTTTGGACGGCTTCATCGAATAACACATCGACGTTATTTTGAACACCAGAAATGCCGCCCCAAGCTTCAAAAGCATTGGTTGTATCTTTTAAGTCTGGCGTACAAGGAGAATGGTCAGAGGTTACAAACGCGATGCCGCCTGTTTGCACGTGGTTCCATAAGGCGGCTTGTTGGTCCGCGTCACGAATCGGCGGCGAACATTTGACAACTGGACCAATGGCATCAAGTTCATCCGTGGTAAAATATAAATAATGCGTACATGTTTCACAAGTCACATCTACCCCTTCTGCTTGGGCTTTTAAAACTTCTTCCACGCCTTCTTGACAAGCCACATGACAAATATGAATCCGACAACCTGTTTCTTTGGCAAATAAAATAGCTTTTTGAATCGCTTCAACTTCGGTAAACACAGGACGTGTAGCTACATATGCTGCTAAAGTCGTTTCGCCATTTTGATAAGCTAACGCGCCTAATTTATCCGTAATTGGCGCATTTTCTGCATGGATTGCTAGCACTTTGCCAGTCTTAGCAACTTGTTTCATTCCTTCATATAGCGAATAATCGTCGACATTTTGAAAATCTCCTTCAATTGAACGATCGCCGCACGTTCCTAAAAAGCATTTATAGCCGGAAACGCCTCCTTCATCAAGTTCCTGAATCCCACCAGCCAAGTTGGTCGGGACCATGCCCCCAAATGACCCTACATCTACTTTTAGTTTATTTTCTCCTGCCTTGTATTTGATCTCAAGAGAGGTCTTATCCACACTTGCTGGAATCTGATTTAAAGGCATTTCCATAAAGGTCGTCACGCCCCCTTTGGCACAAGCGGCCGTTCCTGTGACATACCCTTCCCATTCATCGCGGTAACCACCACCAGGATCGGTAATATGAACATGAGCATCCACCATCCCAGGACTAACGACTAAACCCGTCGCATCAATCACACGTTCTCCTGACAAGTCTTGCCCAATCGCTACGATTTTTCCTCCTTGAACGGCGACATCCGTAATGACTTCTCCAGTTTCTAAAATAACTAACCCGTTTTTAATCACTAACTCTGCTTGCATTTATTTTCCCTCCTGATAAGCTGTTTCTTTCACTTTTTTTGAATCCCAAGTCCATTTTTTTAACACTAAGTACAGCACAAAACCTGTGGCAAAGCCCACAAACCACGAAATATCAGCAATGATTTTAACCTGTGGAATAAATTGACCACTTAAGGAAAGAACCAACGCCAGAATAGTAGCGACATACGCCGGCTTGTTTAATCCGTAAAAAGGATTGGCTTCCTCTTTTTTGTGTTTATCTACGTATAAAGCATTTAAATCAATTTGTTGCTTTTGAACAAAATAATAATTCGCAATCATCACACCAGCGACTGGTCCTAAAACAGCCCCAATTGCGTTCAGAAAAATAAAAATACTATCGGCGTTTTCCATCAGTTTCCAAGGCATAATAAGAAAGCTAATAACACTGGCAATCATGACGCCTTTTTTATACGTCATTTTTTTAGGAAACAGCGCCGCCAATTGATAACCTGCCGGAATGATGTTCCCCGTTGCATTCGTTGAAATAGTCGTTAATAAGAAAACCGACATGGCTAAGACCACCACCGCCACATTATCTAAACGATCAATAATGTTTAAAATATTCCATTCTTGAATCCCAAAATACAGCGAACCACCTAACAGAATAACCACACTGGAAAAAGCGAAAATCCCATAACCAACAACTAAACCTGCTGTTTGCCCCACAACCTGAGCACGCGTCGAGCGCGCATTCTTAGTAAAATCCGCCACACTCGCACCAGGCGCTGACCAAACGGCCACAACCGAGTTAAAAATAATCAGATACGCCACCAGTGGATTGACTGAACGAATCGCACCAGAAACTTGATAGGACAAAATTGGTGTTAAACCGCCCCCAGCTCGAATGGCCCAAATCGTTAATCCAATAATAACGACATAAATCAACGGACTTAAAATGGCGGTAAACCGGTTCAAAATTTTGCTACCACCGAAACCTATTGCCACATTTAAGAGCCAGAAAAGAGTAAACGCCATTAATTCAGATAGCCTGAGACCAAAAAACTGGAATGATCCACCAATTTCTAAAAAGTTCGGCCAAAATTTCCCGAGAATAATTAATAAAGCCAGCGATCCTGTAAATGTTTGCAGACCAAACCAAGCAATCGCGGCCACACAACCTCTTAAGAACCCTGGCAGTTTTGCCCCGAGACTGCCGTAAGTAGACTGTAAGTGCATCGCAAAAGGAATGCCATATTTAGAGCCAGCCACGCCATTCAAATTCATGAAAGTTGCTACAATGAATGAGCTTAACACAACTGCCAGCATAACTTGCAGCGGCGATAAACCTAAGAAAATAAAGCCGCCCACTGCTGCATAATTCGGGATATTATGAATCGAACCCATCCATAATGTAAAAAAATTGCGCGCGCCCATTGTCCGTTGTTTCGGGCTACTTGGCAACAAATCCTCATTGTAGCCACGTGCTTTCATCGCTGTTTCTTCTTGAGCTGTTACTTGAGACACATTTTTCTCCACGACAAACTCTCCTTTTTATTAAAAAATTTTTTCTATTAAAACACCCTGCCTTCTCTTTTTTGTCACTTTTGCACAAACATGCGTACTACTCTCATCACACGAATTGTAAGCGCTTTTTATAACAAGAATCATTAGTTACCCCAACTAAATAACAAACGATTCTTTGTTCACTTTGAACGAAAAAATAGCAACCTTTTTTATATCGCCCTCTCACTCTAAAAAATAAGAAACAAATCTTTTTATTCACATATTATGTACAACTTCTCTTTTCCAATGCTAAAATACGCTTATTATTAAAAATGACATAAATAAATTATACAGTTAAATGAAATCCGACACAACATTTTTTAATCAAAAACACACAAAACAGATAAACTGAAGTGGATTTTCAGGAAGAGACCCATCCTGAAAAAAGACACTGACAAAAGAGTTTTCTCACAAGATCGACAACTTTTCACAGATTCAAAATCTTCTTTTTCAATTTTTACGTTTTAAAAAATAACATTTTGAAAATAAAAAATTGCTTAATTTTAATCAAAAAAATAAACAAAGATTTCAGATTTTATCAGAAATCTTTGTTTATAATGCATTTCCTCTAAGCTAGTGGCGAATAAGTTTTTGGTTTGTCGATCAAACTCATTGAGCTTTTGTATTTGCTTGTGGAGCTTGTGGGGCTTGTGGAGCTTGTCAATGTCTTGTTGCATACTATCAGCCATCTTAATAAAGGTCCGTTGGGCATTTTGTAAGAGTTCATAAATTCCTGGAATCGGCTGACTATGGGCTAATGCGGCGACTGCCCTAGCAAAATCGTGCAATAATTGTTGGTTGGCTTTCATGATTTTTAGGTTTTATATTTACTTTAAATAGAGTGCTTACAGTTAATTCAAACCACAACCACTCTAGTTATTTTTAATGAATATACAGTTAGCTTTTGGTAGTTATTTGAAACTTGATTAGTGAGTTCACGCTTACTAGTCAAGACTTTACTATTTGACGCCAATCAGATAGTAAAGTGCCTTTTTATTTTACTAATCTAATTGTTTAATGCTTCCTTCGCATATGAAATATCCATCTCCAAATCTAAATCTGGAAATTTTTTCTGCAGTTTTTCTAATGTATCAATAAAATCTTCACTTTGTAGATTTTCCGATATATCTTCAAATACTTCGCTTATCCATTCTAATTGACTTTCAGAACAATTATTCAGATATTCAATCGTGGCTTTCTCATCTTCTGAAAATATTTGCGTCAATTCATCCCATATTTCATTAATTCTTGGGTCATCTGGTAATAATTTTTTTCGTTCATTTATTAAATTTTCTATTTTTTCAGAAACAATCATTTTTAGCTCTCTCCTTCTTTTACGGTTGTCTAGAGTTATCAGGTATTATTGTTGTCACTTTTCCATCTTTCTTTATTATCCCCACTCTAACACCATCATAATCTCCAAATGCCCATTGACCATCAGGTAATTTCTTATTCTGTGGAAGATTATTTATATGATTACCAGCATCACGAATTTTAGAATCATTCCATTCTTTAGGAAACCATGACTGACCATTTCCTGTTCGTTTCATTTTATTTTTATGACTTGGAATATTCCCCGTTCTAACACCATTTGGATATTCTTTAACAATATTAAAATCTATATCATTTTCTTTCAAATAATCCATATTACTTTGCCCATGACCACCATTAATCAATCGATTATTAGTATTGAAATCTCCTAAATCAGCATGCTTTAATATTGAATCAGGTACATTATTTCTCACATTAGCCCCACCGACTTTATTATAAGTCATGCTCCTAGCACTTTTAGGCTTATCTATATCTAACACATAAGTCTTTCCGTTTTTACTTCCTCTTAAAACAGCGTTATCTGTTCCTCTAACTTCGTTAGAAAATGTCTGGGTACTTCGGATTGCTGCGGCACTTAATCCTAACATCCACAGGGAATCCCACACACCTGATTCTTGGATTTTATCCATAACTCCTTGGCCTTTTGACAGGAGACCTAATCCAAAAACTCTGTCATCTTTTTCAAAGTAATTATAGCCTTTTTTCTGCTGATTATTGACTCGGGTAGTCAGTTCCTTTGACGTCAGTTCTACTACATCTAAGTCATATTTTTTTACTAGAGAAGCTAAGTTTCCTGATAGTTTTTTCTCGTCTATTCGGTAGGAATAGCCGTCTTTTTCTAACATGTAATAATTGAAACCGTTCTTTTTATCATGAACATAAAGAATGGTGCAACCCGCTAACAGCTGTTTGTCAGTCACTTCATTTTTAGTATCTTTTTTAATTTCCGTGAAGTAACTTTTATCAACCCCACTTGGCAAGGTGTAGAGGCCGTTGCTTTTGACAGTTGTTTCATTCAGGACTAAGATACCTTGCATCGCCAACTGCATTTCTTCTAAGCTAGTGGCGAACAGGTTTTTGGTTTGTCGGTCAAACTCATTGAGCTTTTGTATTTGCTTGTGGAGCTTGTCAATGTCTTGTTAGAGTCTTGTATCAATGGTTTGTTGTTTATTTGATCAATATTAATCTTTCATTAAAATTCTTGATTCAAAATTTCCCATGTAATTGATTTTGCTTTATCAATCGGTTCATTTAAATCTATTCTTTTATCGTAATCATCATCCCAAACATAAAATTCACCTAAGCCACCTCTTGGAGGATATAACGATTCATTCATTGTTTTTATCTGCGTCATGTCAGGATTGCTGTCTAATAAATTTAAAATATATTTAATTGTTTGAATTTGAGGAATATTTGATTTATCTCCATAATGTATTAAATTGTCCAAAAGTATTTGGTATTGTGTTTTCAATATTTTTATATTATCCATCATTCTTCCCCTTTTTATTTTAATTTTGATTCACTAATTATTTCTATCCCTTTTAATTTCCAAGGCTCAGAAATAAATATCTGAGTATGATCTAATCCACCAGCATATAACCCATTCTGTAATCCCACAGGTCCCTCATAAATAGTTGTTCCTTTTGGGACCTTAATTTTATACGTAGCGTTCACAATAGATTGACCTTCTAAAAATCCAGTTTTTGGGTTTATCCACTGAGGCTTTACTGCTGTATCTATTCTGACTTTAGCGACTGACTCAGGAGCTTCATAAGTAAACCATTGTCCCAGAGCATTTTTTCCTTTACCAGGCATTGTCAATCCCCCAGCTTCACCCGCTCGATAAAAGTATGCATCTTGGGTCAAAACTCGCTGGTTATACCGTCCTCCATAGAAATTCTTAATTGGATAACCATACATTTCAGAAAGAGGACCAGGGTTAGAGAATCCATTGTATGTGTACTTTCTCATATCATATTTAGAACTTACTGATTTTTTCCCTTGTCCAGAATTTTTCAATCGTGAGGCTGTTTTATTCCCATAATAAGAACCTAGCACCACATTACCAACTTCTGTTAATGTGCCTGCCCACGCCGCATACTTAAATCGATTGGCTTGACTTTCAGTTATCTTTTCACCTGTATAAGGATTAATGCCTATATTTGCACAAGCAATGGTTTTTCTGCTGATTTCTTCTAGACTGTCGGTTTTCTTGATTAGCTCTATTTTTGGTTTGGCTGTTTCAAGAACCGTAGAAGCTTCTTTTTTAATTTCCGTGAAGTAACTTTTATCAACACCACTTGGTAAGGTGTAGAGGCCGTTGCTTTTGACAGTTGTTTCATTCAGGACTAAGATCCCTTGCATCGCCAATTCCATTTCTTCTAAGCTAGTGGCGAACAGGTTTTTGGTTTGTCGGTCAAACTCATTGAGCTTTTGAATTTGCTTGTGGAGCTTATCAATGTCTTGTTGCATGCTTTCTGCCATCTTAATAAAGGTCCGTTGGGCATTTTGTAAGAGTTCATAAATTCCTGGAATTGGCTGACTATGGGCTAGCGTGGCGACTTCCCTAGCAGAATCGTGCAATAATTGTTGGTTGGCTTTCATGATTTTTATTTTTAATTTGAGTTTGTCTTCATCTAAAAAACCTTCACTGGCAATAAACCCATCCGCAGCGCTGTATTTGGCCAAATCACTTTGGACATTATCAACGGCGGCAGTCATTCGATGAATCGTCGGAATCACTAATTCTGAAAATAGCCCTTTTCCCGCATTATAGGCAGCACCAGACAATGTATGACCGTCGATAGCTGCGATTAGTTGCTGACAACCAGCTGTTAGCTCACTGGTGGTTGTTCGGGCAACTGCTAGGTTGCTGGACAGCGCACGCATCATTGCTGAAGAATCGCTACTGGAGTAGATTAATCCCATGACAACCGACTCCTTTCTCTTTGGAGCTGTAGTCGTTCTTCATTCGATTGTGCGGTTGCTTTTGTGTATCTTTGACTTAATTCATGTGTCTGTTGTTGTAAAAAGCCCTTTAAATAGCGTTGTTTTCCAGAGAGCTCCTCTTGCTCCCAACGCGTAGACTTACCGTCTTTATGAATCACTTCTGCGTTGAGTTGCTCAAGTTCGCGAAAATTTCTAGTTAGTTCATACTCTAGTGTACCAAAAATGGTTTGGATTTGCTTCTTTTCCTTCGACAATTGATCCATCGCTCGTTCTTTTTCGACAATCTGTTCCGCATAGTTCCTTCTTAATTTTTCATTCGTATCCTTTTCCATCGTTTCTCCTTATTTTAACGTTGTTTGGCTATCTCTAGCCGCCATCGTTGCCGCTAATTTGGGGAATTTATTGGCTTGTGCGTTGACACCATTGACTACTTTTGCTAATTGATTGAGCAGTTGATTACTGACTTTAACCCCTTTTTTCATGCTTGAAATATTGCTTTCTCCTAAATGACATGTTTGTTTTTTATTCACAGATACATTCTTAATCCCGGCAATTGCCTTTTGGGCAGCGCCTTGATTGGATGCAATTTTTACCATATTTCCTCATCACTCCTTTTCATTTTTTTACCCACATCAAACTAAATCAATTATAAATAAAATGATAACTAAAATCAAAACGTTTTTCACTAACAACAAATTTAATAAGGTTTAAAATTATGTTTTAAAAAATAAATAAATGTTATATAAACAAAAAAAACTTAACTAAATAGCCTTTTAAAAATAAACGAAACCTAAAAAACAAAAAAATAATATAATTTTTTTATATAAAAATAAAAAAAGTGAAAATAATCGCCTTTTGATTATTTTCACTTTTCTCTACTACAATTCCTTTAACAAAATAAAATCCGTCTGTTCATCGTCTCCCATAAAAAATGAATGTTGACTATAATAGCGGTAGCCAATCGTTTTATAAAATGCCCGCGCCGCATCATTGTGTTCCCAGACACCTAGCCACAGTGCTTTTTTACCAAATTCACGAGATTTCTCTTCCGCCAGTTCTAACAATTTTGTCCCCAGCTTCTTTCCTTTAAACGCAGGCAAAATATACAATCGCTCAACCTCGAGCTTTTCTGGCCCCATCGGTTCCGTTTGTGCCCTCTCACGATTTAATTTCATGTAGCCAGCTAATTGATTATCGACAAAGATAAAATAAAAGTCAGAGTGGGGATTAGCCAATTCCTTTTGTAATTTTTCTAAATTGTAGGCTTCTACTAAATAGGCTTGCATATTTTCTGGCGTATTGTACGGTCCAAAAGTATCTGTATAAGTTTCAATGCTGATTTCTTGTAACGCTGGTGCATCTTCTATTGTTAATTTTTTTATTTCTCCCATCAATCAGTCGTCCTTTCCTTAATAATTTCGAGTGTTCCCTTTTTTGACAAATTCCCAATCTTCGCTGACATTTTTACGCATCCGGACTAAGTACTCTGCCAATTGTGAAATTTCCACTTCTGACAAGCCTTGCAAAGCAACTTGATTCGAGTGTTGATTTTCGCGCACAATGATTGGATAAACGTTTTCCCCTTTTTCTGTGGCATAAATCCGCTTAATTTTTTTGTTGCTTGCATCTTCTTGACGATAAATAAAGCCTTGTTCTTCCAAACGCTTAATCGCCCGCGCCGCTGTGGTTCGATCAACTTTAATCAGTTCGGCGATCTTTTCTTGGATAATTCCAGGATTTTCACAGACCCTGACCAAATAAAGATATTGTCCTCGTGTTAAAGATAATTCCTTAAATTCAATATTACTGATTGAATCTAAGGCCCGCGCAATCATGCCAATTTCTCTTAAAATATCTGTCACTAGGACACTTCCTTTCGCTAATATTTTATGATTGTCATTACTTTAACTTATTTTTGTTGCAAATGCAACAAAAATAAGTATAAAAACTACAGATTTAAACAATTTGAGCATTCGTGAAAATAAAATAATTATTTCTTTTGTTATATTAACAAGTAAGATAAAATTAGTTATAGCGTCTATAGGAGGAATAGTATGAAAAAATTATTTTGTGTTATTTTAGTTATTTTTTTAACAGGTTGTAGTTCTCAAAAAGCGAATGAACCTAAAAAACAAGAAAATCCTACCAATCATACAACATCAATAAAAAGCAGTACTAATCATTACAGTTCTAGCACAGAAACAAGCTCTAGTAATAAACTAAAAGAAACTTCAGAAAGTCCCAGTACCACTCAGGCTTCGTCAAAGTCTAAAAATGAAGTATCCACAAATGTCGAAGAAGCAAATTCTTTAGAAGCAACACCTTATGCTGTCGATCTTAGTAGTTTAAACAATCCACTCGTATTTAATTTTAAAGGAATGAATGTGCCAACTTCAATTACGTTAGAGAACTTAAATTCAACACCAACTGCTACCTTCCGAACTAAATTGTTTGGGGCTGAAAATGGTCAAGTGAAAGAAGCCATTAATAAATATGAGCTATCTATAAATACAATTCCTACAAAAGAGATTAGAATATTTTCAGCGGCCGATAACAGTATTCGCACCGTTAAAGTAAATACAGAGTTAATTTTAGGAACTAATATTTCTTCAAACGATGAACAAAATAGATCGGGTACTTTATACTTATTCAACAATAAAAATGGTTCGATATCTTTAATCACTCCTAACTACGCAGGCAATGTTACGGATGATCAAAAAGACGTTATGCTAGAAGTAATTCAATAAATAACCTAAAAAAATAATAAAGAGAAAACTTCATACTGAGAAGTTTTCTCTTTATTATTTTTTAGGAACTCCTCTAGAAACTCGTTTTAGTCCCCACTTATTTTTCTTATTTCTTCACCCATTAAGCCCGCGATAGAAAATAGAACATTTCATTTGAAAATGAATTATTGTTCTGCAACATGCACCGTTTGTAAAAATTCTGCGACTGAGAAATGGTATTCTTTCTCTTGATTTCCTTGAATGGTTCGAATCATTTTTTCAACTTCTGGTTGCAGAGCGGCAAATTGAACTTGTTGTCCACGACCTTCTGCTGCGAGACAAAACTCTTCTAAAATATCTAACGCCGTACTATCAATGCTAGGAACTCCTCGCATTGAAAATACTACACCACTTTTTGTTTCCAATTGCAGTAACGTTTGTTTCAATCGTTCAGAAGACATGAAAAATAACGGGCCACTCAAATAAACTACCACCCAATTTTCCGTACAACCGGTCGGTACTAGCCCCATTCTTGACCAATCAACTTCCTCGACATTAATCGTAATCACGGCACTTTTCGCAATGAAAAACAGGCAACCAGCTAAGACCCCTAAAACAATCGCTAAACTCAAGTCAAAAATAACGGTCGCTATCATCGTTAAAAAGAATAAACATAAGGCTGTGTGGAAACGTTTCTGGAAGAATTCTTTAATCACCGACCATTCATTCATTCGCCACGCTGTCACCACTAAAACACCAGCTAACGCAGGCATGGGAATTTTAGACATGACTGGCGATAAAAGCAACATCGATAACAATAAAAAGACCGCATGAAAAATACCCGCTAAACGTGTTTGCGCACCAGATTTAATCACTACGCTCGTGCGGGCAATCGCTGCCGTCGCAGGCACGCCACCGAAAAATGGCAAAATTAAGTTGCCAATTCCTTGTGCCACTAGTTCCTGATTACTGTCTAATGGTTTCCCTGTCATGCGACCAGCCGAAGCGCCACAAAGCAAACTTTCAATCATACCTAACATAGCAATGCTAATTGAAGGCACCAAAATATCCTGAAACGCACTTAATTGAAGCGAACCAAGTTCCAAACGTGTATCACTAAAAATACTTGTCGGAATTTTCCCTACAGTGGCCACTGGCAGTTGAAAAACCACTGTTGCTAACGTAGCTAAAATAATCATCACCAATGAAGCTGGTATCATCGCATTCCACTTTTTCGGAAAGAATACTAATCCAAGCACCACTAAAATCGACATAACCGTCGTTGGTATACTTAAATCAAAGCCCAATGAACGATAACTGCTGATTTTCTCAATTAAATTGTGGCCTTCTGAACGAACCCCAAAGAAATTATCAAGCTGCCCCAACGCAATAATAATAGCAATTCCTGAAGTAAACCCGGTAATGACCGGTGACGGAATAAAAGAAGTCAAGCTCCCTAAACGCAAAATCCCTGCCAAAAGCAAGAAAATTCCTGCCAAAAAGGTGGCCAACAAAATCCCTTGCATGCCATGCACTGCCGCAATTGACATTAAAATAGCTGCCATCGCACCTGTTGGTCCTGAAATTTGATAAAACCCACCTGAAAGGCTCCCAATCACAATTCCAGCGATAATCGCCGTGATCATGCCAGCTGCTGCAGTGGCGCCGCTAGAGACCCCAAACGCTAACGCTAACGGCAACGCGACGGCTGCGACAGTCAAACCTGCCAAGAAATCTTTTTTCAATTTTTTTTGATTATACCCTTTAAATTCATCCCTTATCATTTGTGTGTACTTTTTAAACATTCGCATCCTCTTTTCATGAAATTTCCATTCTAAAGATATCATATTTTCGGAAAGATAATAAGGTGTTTTGTGAAGGAAATCGCTAAAAAATTTTTTTCACCTCATTTAGACAAAATTGTCTAATATTTTAGGAATTTAGCCACCGCTGTTTCCTAGAGTATGATATGCTTAACTAGTAAACAGGCTTCACAAACTTACATTAATTGGGGGAAACTATTATGTGTACAGGCATCAAGATTATTTCCAAAACAAATGATATTTTTTATGGACGTACGATGGATTTTACGTTTGATTTTTTTGGCAACGAAGATCCAATTGCACCAAAAATCCCTACTCTAATTGCTCAATTTCCAAAAGGTACAGTTCTAAATAGCCAACTAAATCCTTGGACGGCAAAATATGCCTTTATGGGACTAGCAATGTCAGGCACAGATCAACCAGCGAACGATGGTAAAACCGTCAGCCTTGCTATCACAGATGGTATCAACGAAGCCGGCTTATCTGGTGATATTCAATATTTAATGGAATCTTCAACAGCACCTGCTGAAAGTTTAGCAGATCGTGGTTTAACACCTCATATTGCAGAAGAAGTACTTGCTTATATTTTGAGTAATTTTGAAAGCGTTGACGAAGTAAAAGTAGCTTTTGAAAAAATCGGCCTGTTAGATCAAAAATTCCAACTTGATTCATTGGGGGAAGTTCATTTCACCTTACACTGGACCATTAATGATAAAAATAATAATAGTATCGTTTTGCAACCAACAGATAACGGAGCGTTCGTCATTTATGATTCGATTGGCGTAGTCACAAACAGCCCAGAATACAATTATCATTTAACCAATGCACGAAACTATATCGGAATGCGCAACTACGCTATTAAAGAACCTTACACTTTAAAATCAGGCGCAACACTTGACCCAATTGAAGGTGGGACTTCTTACGGACTATTAGGAATCCCAGGAGACTTCACTTCGCCGTCACGCTTCATTCGTGCGTTATACTATTCTGACAATCTCCAAGAATTTGATAGCTCTGAAGGGATTATGCAACTCTATCGCGCCTTCCAAACAGTGATGATTCCTCGGGGGATTGGCCATTTAGGTCAAAGTAATTCTCTGTCTGATTTCACACATTATTGGTCAGGATATGATGTGACTAATCTAACCATGTATGTCCAACCAGAAAGTACTACCTCATTTACAAAATACACTTTGGATCCAGCTTTAACAGAAGTTACTACTTTTGCTGTTTCTAACGAGCTACTACTAACAGATTTAAATCAATAAAAACACAAACAACGTCTCTGACCATGTGCTTGGTCAGAGACGTTGTTTCGTTCATGCGTTTAGTTGTTCAGTTATTTTATCATACCACTCCGGAAAATAGAGCTTACAACTCTGCACCATTGGACTCAATGATCTTTTGATACCAATAAAAAGAGGCTTTCTTTTTTCGAGCCAGCGTCCCCTGACCTTCATCATCTAAATCTACATAAATCAAACCATACCTTTTACCAATTTCTCCAGTTGAAGCACTAATTGAGTCGATGGCACTCCAGACGGTAAAACCAATTACTGGCACACCATCTAAGACAATCGCTTGTTTCACTGCCAGCAAATGTTGTTGTAAATAATCAATGCGATAATCGTCATAAATTTCACCATTTTCTGAACAATGATCAACTGCTCCTAAGCCATTTTCAACAATCATAATTTCTTTCTCATACCGTTGATACAAACGATTTAAACTAATCCGCAGTCCCAGTGGATCCACTTGCCAGCCCCATTCAGATTGCTCTAAAAAGGGATTTTCCCCTCCTGTTGCCATATTTCCTGCTACTGTTTCTGGTGCAGTAGTCCAACTCATATAATAACTTATACTAACAAAGTCCACCACACCTTCTCGTAGGTCTTGTTCATCTTCTTCTGTAATAACTAGTTGGACATCCAGTTGCTCCAACATTTTTTTAGCCCACGGAGAATAATATCCTCGAATCTGAATATCACCAAAATAATAGGTTTCCTCATCATCCATCATTGCTTGAAAAACAGATTCAGGGTGACAATTGTGCGGATAAGTCGGGCCATACATAAGCATTGTTGCAAAACGATAGTTACTTGAATATTTCCGACCTAATTGAACCGCTTTTGCACTTGCTACTAACTGATGATGCGCCATTTGGAAAATTTCTTGATAATTTTCTGTATGAATCCCAGTAGAAAAATAAGGCATATACGTAATAACATTAATCTCATTAAACGGAATCCAATAGCGGACACGATCACTGAATCGTTGAAATAGCGCTTCACAAAAGCGTAAATAGAGCGTAATGACTTGGCGATTTTTCCACGAACCATATTTTGTCACTAAATTTTCTGGTAAATCAAAATGTGAAATCGTTATAATTGGTTCGATTCGATGACGCTCTAGCTCGTCCAAAATTTTTTCATAAAATAATAAACCTGCTTCATTAGGCCGTTCCTCTTCTCCAGTTGGAAAAATGCGTGACCATTGGATTGAAAATCGAAGACTTTTAAATCCCATATCAGCGAACAGTTGGATATCTTTTTGATAACTTTCATAAAAGCCAATCGCTCGATGAGAAGGATAGTATTGATTTACATCCACTTGTTGAGTTATTTGACGTTTCTCCCCTTTTTTACAACGCAAAGCCAAATCTAAATTACTCAAGCCTTTTCCGTCACGGTTATAGGCACCTTCTACTTGAGTAGCAGAAATTGCACCACCCCACAAAAAATCATTTGGCATACTGCTCAATTGTTTTTTTTCGCTGCTACTCATTTTCTTGTTCTCCTGTCGCTAAGGTCTGCTCTTCTTTCACTGCTCGTTCATCAGCCATACGGAAAAACGGATAATATAACAACGTCAGAGCAATTACCACAGCAATCATTGCCAACCCAAAGCGAATGCCGCCATAGAAAGTTTCTGCAACAACTGGTGGTGTCACCCAAGGTAATTCAACCGTTGGATTATAGTAATTTAAGAAACCAACTTTATAGAATAAATGTAACACCAAACCACCGACAGCTGTTGAACTTACCAACGGAATAAAGAAAATAGGGTTCAGCATAATCGGAACACCGAAAATCAATGGCTCATTAATATTGAAAATACTTGGTACAACACCTAATTTACCAAGGGATTTGTATCGTTCTGATTTTGCTCTTAACATACAAAAGGCTAAACCAATCGTATTCCCAGTTCCGCCAACCATAATAATACTAGAGAAAAACATAATTTCTGGATAAGGCAACGCTTGACCAGCAATAAATGCATTAATATTAGCTAAAAAAACTGGCGCCATCACAGCAAAGAAAATATTAATAATTGGACTTGGATGAATACCAAAAAACCATAATAGATTTGCTAGTGTAAAGACTACAATAACCGTCATTGGTGATTGACCTAATGATGCAATTGGTTTACTCACTAGCTCGGTTAAAAAGCTCATCGCATCCCCCGAACCAGTATATGTGAAAATAGTTTTGACTAATAAAGCTACCACAAAAATTATCATGGCTACAAAGGTTGGACTTAACGAATCTGTCACCATCGTAGGAACGGAATCAGGTAATTTAATTCGTAAAAATTCTTTTTTCATTAAATAACTATATAACATAGTTACACCTAAACCGACTAGAATAGCTACAAAAATCCCGTCAGTCCCAATTGATGCTGTTTTAATGACAACTGTTTCTTCTCCACCTAATTTAACGGCAAACTGTGGTACCAAGATCAAGAAAAATGCCAAAGATAAAATAACACTAGTGATGGGAGTTTGTTTTTCCATCTTCGCAGTTTCATACGCAATGGTACAAACAATGTAAACAGCGTACAAGCCACTGGTCATAGCAATGACTTCTTGAATGATTGGAGCTAACCCAATGGATGTTAAAAATTCTTGCCAAATTGGAATAGGAAAATTCCCTACAATTGCGATAAAAGCAACCCCTAAAGAAACGGGTAAAACAGCCATCATCCCATTAGTTAGTGCTTGAATGACCTTACTTTTTTGCATTCTTTCAGCGATTGGACCAATAAACTTTTCTAAAAAACGTTGAAATTTATCAAACATACAATTCTCTCCTCTTTCTAATTTACGTTGAGTATACACCTTAAAGTTACTTCAAGGTAAAGCGGTTTTATAAACTAATTTTGTGTTATACTAAAATTGAGGTGAATGCTGATGAACCAAGACCATCTTTACTCGCTAGAAACGATTGCTTCCTTGTTGAAAATTCCTAAGTCCACATTGCGCTATTGGGAAAAAGAACGGTTGATTCATTCTGTTCGAGGCGATACAAATGATTATCGACAATACACAACAGAACAGCTGATTGCTATCTGTGAAATCAAGTTTTATCGCGACTTAAATTTTTCCATTAAAGAAATTAAAAACTTATATACCAACCCATTATCAGATACCCAGAAATTACTAGAAAATGCACGTCAAGATTTAGAAGAACGCATTACACAGTTAAAGCAAATTCACAGAAACTTAATCACTTATCAACAAAAATATGAAGAAGTCAGCCAACTACAAGAGGAAGTCTTGAAAGAAGAAATACCGCCGTTTAAAACTCTTTACTATTTCCACCCTGCTAAAGCAGAAAATCTTTTGCTTTACTTAAATGATCCAAGTATTTTAGGCTTTGTTTTATCACCAGATGAACAAACTATTGAACATTTTTCAACGACTAATAAAGACAGCGCCGCTTTCCCTTTAGTCTTACACTGGGAATTCGATGCTTCTAAAAGCTACTATAGTCAACTGATTTGTATAGAAGAAAGTAGTAATCAGTTGCAGCCACAACAAATTCAGAAAAATCTAATTTACTTACAAGAACAAGGCTATCAAGTCCATCAACTATTGGGCCGCTATCTGCTTTCAAAAAAACATCAAGATTACTATCAACTATGGTTTGAGTGTTCTAATTAGAAAAACGTCAAATCGGCTTAATCCCCTAAGTCGATTTGACGTTTTTCTAGTTACTCTTAATAATTTTATTTTTCAATAGCCATTGTAAAAATAACACAAGGACTACAACTGGCCAAAGCGTGATTGGGAAAAAGAGCCCCACAAAAATGCCTGGTACAAGAATCGTCCCTAAAATCTGGGTTGTTAAACTCGTAGCAAAAATTGCGACAACAAAAAGCGAGTCAATTGTTGGGAAAAATTGTGCGACCGCAAACCCGATTAAAATAGCTGAAAAAACGACGGGAAAAATATCGCCACCTATCCAACCCGTGTGTAAACAAACTTGTAAAAATACTAGTTTCATTATCGCAGCGACCACCAAGATATACCAGGCTTGTTGACTACCAAAACTAGGAACTAAATGCATAAAAGATTGTCCTGAAAATAGTAATCTTGGCATTAAAATAACAAAAAGAAAAATACAGGCTGCACCAAAGCTTACCAGTATGCTTTGCTTTTCTTCAAAAGGTTGGCATAGTTTAGCCAGAGCAGCTTGCAACCATTGATAGGCGTTACTAATCACAAAAGCAGTTAATAAAGCGGGTAAAATCAGCCATAACGAAGCCATTTCAATTTTTCCAGTTCCTAACTTCGTAATAAACGATGGGTGTCCCACCAATTTCATTAAAAAGGTAAACACCACCAACCCGTTCACAATAAATAACCCGTTCATCACTTGTTTCAGTTTCTTTTTATCCACAGGAGCGAGCCTCGTATCGTAGCGCTGAACAAACTGTTGCGGATGTAGTAAGCGCTGGATTTTTGTCCAAAATGTTTGCTGTTCTTGCTCGTCATAATGAAAATAAAGGTACCGTAACTTATCAGATTGCCAGACTGACAACGAAATAATTGCTCCCAACAATGCGGCTTCAGGACCGACACCAGCCCCGAAAATTAAAATTACCAAGGCGGCCAATAAATTTCTAAACACACCTGAATAATCGACCGATTGTTTCGCCTTCAATTCTGTCAGCGCCTCATGCGCCGTTTGTGGTACTTGCCCGAAGCGTTTCTTCAGATAACTCAATACCCACGCTCCTAGCACACACAAGACAAAATAATAGAGGATTGGCCACTTCATTTGCGCTGGCAATACCTCCCAGAGCAGAGTCGTTAACTCTCCTTCAATGATTAAAAATGCTCCTGAAATTCCCGCGATGATACTACTTAAAAATAACCCACTGACGATAATTGTCCACATTTTTCTGTTACGCATACTTCCTCCAAATGATAGTTGTTTCTTTTATAGTAGCAGATAGTTAGTGGTTTGTGTTTGAAGATTTTGGGAAGGATTTATTTTTTTGAAAAAATTGAGGTTATGAAAAGATTCCATTTTTTATTGATTAAATTATCCTTCTTGTATAATCGTTTCTTTTAGCTATATATATTCCATTAAATTAAAAACCGCCACTTATATTGCTTCTTAAGTTCCCACAAACAACGCCACTTCCAGCGCCAACAAATCCACTTCCTTATCAAAATCCAACAGCACTAGCTGTTCAATTTTCTCCAATCGTTGTAACAAAGTATTACGATGAATAAAGAGCTTTTTGGCTGTTTGAGACAAGTTTCGTTTTGATTGAAAATAGACATTCAGTGTATGGACAAAGTCGGTATGTTGCTGTTGATCACTTTTCTGCAATGGTTGGAGATATTTGTTTCTGAGGGTTGCTTGTCCTTCTTCTAAAAAATAACGTTGTAGTGTCTGTCTAAGATGAAAATTCGCGTAGGAAGCAATCCTCATTTCAGGTTTTTCTGCAATGAATTGGCGTTGAAAGGCTAAAACGTCAATCGCTTGTTGATACGATTCATGAATCTGGGTCAGACCTTGAATCTTAGGTCCTATTGTTAGGAAAAGTTCCACATCTTCTTGTACTTTCATTAACTGATTTATGCTACTTTTTGCTAGGCGTTGCATCATTTTCAGATAATCGCCTTCTTTTTCAGGTGGATTTTCAACTAATAAGACAAAGGAACTGTCAATTTCAATACAAACAATTTTTTGTTTGTCCCCTAAGATAACTTGGTTTAGCTGGTTGCCTAAAATAGACATTCTTTCTTGCCTTTGGCGTTCATTTAAGGTTAATGAAATTAGCAAAATCGCATAGGGCTTATCTATTGCCAAGCGATAATATTGTTGAAATTGTTGGAAAACAGCTTGATCCCTCTTTTCATGCGCAATCAGCTTAAAAAATAATTCGTTTCGTTGTTGGTATTCTTCAAATTTCCGTGAGTATTCCAATTGCAATTGTAAAAGTAAGTAATGAGCTGTGATTTTAAAATGAGCCACGTCGACTGGTCGTAATGGGGCCAAGGTGTTCCAGACGAGCAAATAATATAAAATAACATTTTTCTTTTTAATTGGATAAATTTCAATTGGCACCACTTGGTTCTGGAGTTTCAACTGTAAATGAATCGGTTCTTGATAAAAGCGTAATAATGGATGACTTTGTTCCAGCAATTGTTTTTGGAACTCTGAGGTTTCTTGTCTATCTTCTAAAATGCTAGAAATACGAATTGGATTTTTAGGCAAGTCAAAAAAATTAACTCCTTCAAAGTGGTCATTCAATAACAAGACAGGATTTTGAATGGTTTCTGCTAGATCCTGCAGCAAATGAAAACTGCTACTTCCCGTTTCTAAGATTTGGTAAATTTTATTATGCAATGCGGTTTCTTGCGCATTCATGTCAAATTGTTCTAACGTGACACGACTTTTCAACACGTCAGCAATTTGCGAAAAGGTGTAATTGTAAGGAATTGCTAAAATAGGAACGTTCATTTCATCTGCTAATTTGATTAGGTCTGGTGGAACTTCTTCAAAATAACGTTGGGTTTTAAATCCTAAGGCAGCACAATGGTGTTTAGCTAGTTCTTTCAAAAAATTTTTCTGTAATTTCCGATCATCTTTAAATATGTACCCTGTCGTTAACAGCAGCTCACCTGCTGTTAGCCAATCTAAAATATCAGGATTTTCTAAAATATTGACTTTTAAAATCGGTTGGTCCTGATTTTTATGTCCTGCCACTAAGGTAATGCCAGGTAATTCTTCTAACGTTAATAAATCACTCACTTTTAACATCATTTATCCTCCCAATGTACAAATTGTCCATTCAAACTTGTAAATCAATGTCATTTTTAGCAATTGTTTAGCGTGCTGGATTCTTTTATTATGAAGTCGTGAAAGCGCTATTAAAAAGGAGGTCGTTGGAATGACAAAAATTTTAGCTTATGACCAAACGATTTTATCGAAACTCCCTCATCAAACATTGACTAGTTTGCAATGTTTTACGCACGCTATTAATTATGGTCATGTAGACACCCAAGAAATTCTCTTGACCATTTCAACGCATCCCGAACATATAGCACCTAACACGATTATACTCGATGAAAAAAAACTTAGCCATTTCGCTGATTTACCTGTCCAAATTGAGCCCCTGTTTATCCGGTTAGGCCGACGACAATTAACCCTAGCCGATGCCCAAATTTGGCAACCAACGCCACTTTATTTAACACCCAGTAAAACAAAGATAGCTATTTTTTTAACGTATATTCAGCAAACTCGTTTCAATCCTTGGCAAGCGCTTTTTCCTGTTTCGCCGTCAACCTTTCTTTTTGATTCTTATAGTCGGACCCAGATTCAAAAAGAAATGATTCATTTTCAACAGGCTTGGGAGCAAAAATCTTTTAAAATAGCTCTTGATTGTTTAACGAAGATTTTGGGATTGGGGATTGGTTTAACCCCCACTGGCGATGATTTTATCACAGGATTACTTGCTAGTTTTTCTGCTTTACAGCAGCTTCCCTCGAATTTCCAACAGCTGGCTGTGCTAGCCAAGGAACGAACGAATGCGGTCAGTTATGCGGAAATCCATGAAGCAGTGAACGAACGGTTTTCTCAGCTAGTTCAGCGTGTTTTTTTATCAATTGAAAGTGGAAATACAAACGAAATGGCTCAAGCGGTTTCAGCTTTAGAGGAGGTGGGCTCAACTTCAGGAAGCGACATACTTTGCGGCATTATTTTTGGTTTAAAACTATTTTGTGAGGAGAATAATCATGACAATTCAAACAGTAATTAAAAAGAACGCCTATTTTGATTCAGTTACTTTAATGACCATTTCAACACGAGCCAATGAACTGGCTGGAGTTAAAACCGCAATGATTGGGATGGGAACCGACATGAATCTTGAAGTGATTCGGAATGTTGGTTTATATACACCCGCCTTGGATCATGTTACAACAGGTGATTTATTACTTGTTTTAGATCTTGATGACCAAGCGAACTCAGAAGAAATTTTACAGCAAGTCGACGAGTTATTTACGAAGAAAAAGAAAACCGCTTCTTCTGAAGTAACCTATAAGACGTTAGATTCAGCCCTTCATGAAGAGCCTGATGCCAACTTAGTTGTAATTTCTGTCAATGGAAAATTTGCTGCACGAGAAGCGCATAAAGCTTTAGATCAGCAAAAACACGTCATGCTCTTTAGTGATAACGTGACGGTTGACGAGGAATTAGCGTTAAAACAAAAAGCACACGAAAAAGAACTGTTTGTGATGGGCCCTGATTGTGGAACAGCGATTATTAATGGCGTTGGGTTATGTTTTGCTAACGAGGTACGTTCAGGAAATATTGGAATTGTCGGCGCTTCTGGTACAGGCAGCCAAGAAGTTAGTGTCCAAATCCATAAATATGGTTATGGGATTTCACAATTAATTGGTACTGGCGGCCGTGATTTGTCTGCTGAAATTGGTGGGCTGATGATGCTTGACGGGCTGGATGCCTTAATGGCTGACGAACAAACTAAGGCAATTTTACTTATTTCTAAACCGCCTGCTCCAGAAGTAACAGAGAAAATTTTAAAAAAATTAGCTGTTTCAACTAAACCAGTTGTTATTTATTTTATCGGCAGTGAACAAACGGAACGAAAAATAGACAACGTCACTTTTGCTACTTCTTCTCTGGATGCAGTTCAAAAGGTGATTCAATTTAGTCAAACACAGGAAGCGGAAACCAGCCTCTATCAAAATCCGACAGGCGCAACGTTAACAGCTATCCAACAGCAACAAGCCCCTTCTCAAAAATTTGTTCGTGGGTTGTTCTGTGGTGGCACTCTTTGTGATGAACTTTTATATGCTTTAACAGAAGTCTCTGATGATGTTTATAGTAATATTCATAAAATTCCTGAACGACAATTAGCAAATCCTGACCACAGCCAAGCACATACATTGATTGATTTCGGTGATGATCGTTTCACAGAAGGCCGCCCACATCCAATGATCGATCCGACTTCTCGGATTACTCGCATTCTTCAAGAAGCCAAAGATCCTGAAGTGGCAGTTTTAGCGTTAGATTTTGAATTAGGTTATGGTTCTCACGAAAATCCCGTTGGCGTGTTAGCGGAAGCGTTAAAGGAAGCCAAAGCAATAGCAAAAGCAGATGGTCGTGAGTTAGCCATTATTGGCTATGTTTTAGGGACCGAAGAAGATCCACAAGATATTCATGAACAGCGGAAAATTTTAGAAGATTTAGAGGTTCTCGTTGTCGACAGCAGTCATCAACTTTGCGAAGCCACCAAAACTTTTGTAAAAGGAGCGAACGAACATGAGCAGAAATGATCTTTTTAAACAGCCTTTAGATACGATCAATGTAGGCATTGACTTTATTCATGAAGATATGAAAAAACAAGGGATTCCTTCACATCAAGTAAATTGGGCACCGCCAGCCAATGGTGACCCAGAGCTATTAAAATTATTGGATCAATTAAAAAATCCAACATTTTATGAAAAAATCCAACAAGCCAACGAAGAAGCGGTTACCCGCATTATTCAATCAAAACCTATTTTAGTGGGATTTGATAAAGCAATTAATGTCATGCCCGATATGACTGAAACGACCATTTTACATGCTGGGCCACCCATTACTTATGAAAATATGTGCGGACCGATGAAAGGTGCCGTTCAAGGAGCGCTTGTTTTTGAAGGATTAGCAAAAGATCTAGCTGATGCCGATCGGGTTGCTCGTTCTGGCGCGATTACGTTTTCTCCTTGTCATGAACATGATGCCGTTGGTTCCATGGCTGGCGTGACTTCTCCGAATATGTACGTTCATATTATCAAAAATGAAACGTACGGCAACACGGCTTTTACTAATTTAAGTGAACAATTGGCGAAAGTTTTACGATTTGGTGCAAATGATCAATCCGTCGTGGATCGCCTGATTTGGATGCGCGATGTTTTAGGTCCATTACTTCATGATGCCATGACTTTTTGTCCAGAAGGCATTGATTTACGCTTAATGCTTTCGCAAGCCTTGCATATGGGCGATGAGTGCCATAATCGCAATGTAGCCGGAAGTACGTTGTTAGTCCAAGCATTAACACCTTACATGGTTCAAACTGATTTTTCTCGTGAACAATTAAAAGAAGTATTTGAATTTCTTGGCAGTTCTGACTATTTTTCTGGTCCGACTTGGATGGGCGCCGCTAAATGTGCGTTAGATGCTGGGCATAATGTGGAGAATAGTACAATTGTCACCACCATGTGTCGCAACGGGGTCGAATTTGGGATTCGTGTCAGTGGAATTGGCGGAAATCACTGGTTTACGGGGCCTGCCCAACGGGTGATTGGTCCGATGTTTGCTGGTTACACACAAGAAGATGCTGGTTTGGATATGGGCGATAGTGCTATTACAGAAACGTATGGGGTTGGCGGATTTGCTATGGCAGCTGCACCAGCAATTGTCCCATTAGTTGGCGGAACAGTGGCAGAAGCATTGAATTATTCAAAAGAAATGCTGGAAATTACTACGAAAGAAAATCCCAATGTCACGATTCCTGTTTTAGATTTTATGGGGATTCCTTCAGGCATCGATGTCTTAAAAGTCTTAGAAACAGGGATGCTGCCTGTCATTAATACTGCTATTGCTCATAAAGAACCGGGGATTGGTATGATTGGCGCTGGATTGACTAATCCGCCAGCAAATGTCTTTAACGAGGCACTAAAAGCTTTAGTAGCTAAAATAAACTAATTTCAAAAACTTAGTAAAATGTCATTTTTTTTGGAGCGATCATATGAAAAATAAATCGATCAATTACGAAGCCGTTTCAGCTCTTGTTGTAAAAATTTTTTTGGGAATGTTCCTGTATTGGATCATGAATGGCTTTCGACATGTGTCTAACTTTTTTCCTTACAATGACGTAGTTACCAAAGTGAATCAGCAGGGATTTTACAAATTTATCTATTTTGTTATGAACTTCACGGAAGGGGAATTTTACGGTGGACTTTTTACAACGCTTTTCTTACTAATCGGCGGTCTGATTGCTTGGCAACTTTATCGAAAAAATTCAAAATGGCAGGGATTTGCAATTGCTGGTGGCTCTGGTGCTTGGCCTTGGGTACTTGCTTCTCAGCTACTTTCCCTCTTTTTAACTATTTATGTTTTTGATTTTACACGCTTTTTTACAAAAGAAGTGTTGTGGTTACCAACGTTTATTGTGGTTGTCGGCACGCCGCCAGCTTTAACGCTCGTTTATGGTCCTGGCTGGAAAAAATTAGGAACGATTTCTCTGTTGAGTGCGCTTTTCACCTTTCCGTTTGCCAATTGGCTGAATGCGCAATTGATGCCCCTTTTAAATGTACCTGGGACAGTTTCCAACGTTACCACAATGGCTTTTGTTGGCTGGATTGTTTCAGCCATCTGTCATCAACTTCCTTGGATGGTTCCTTCTGTTGCACCAATCGCTCAGAAGCGGCAAAAACAACCTAAAATTGAAAATACGCAAACCTTTCAATGGTCAATACGACGCACTTTTGCCGACTTCTCCGAAGCTTGGTTTTATGGAAATGAGTTAGTTGGAGGTTTGGTAATTCTAGGCGTTTTAACAGATTGGTTTGTCAATATTAATCATATTACAAATGGTTCTGGCTTGGTTCCTGACATTTTAATGGGACAAATGATTGCTTCGGCTGTTGGTGTTTTTCTTTATCGAAAACATTTCGCTGAAGAAGGTTGGTATCCAACGTTTATGCCACTGGTCAGTATTGTTCCTGGTGTGATTTTAATGATGGGTGGTGGCTTTTGGCTTTCCCTGACCATCGCCGTTTTAGCAGGAATCAGTGCGGCCCCTGTCGGTAGCTATATTGCTAAACGATTACCTCCGTTTGTTCCTGGTGCTGTCGGCTTTGTATCAGGAATGGCTGTTGTAACCATTTTATTGTCAGCCGTTTTGCATACATTTGATATTTTTGTATAGTGAATAAAAAGAAGCGAATGACGATTCGCTTCTTTTTTTAATTGACCAATCCCCTTTTTATCCGTATTCTTAAGCAAAAGGAGGTTTTGCCATGTACTCCATGTTAAAACGTGTGATAACGGAAAAAGATTTGCTTCGGCAAATTCGTTTGTTGGAACAGTTGTTAAATGTTCCTCAGCTGACAGCCAAGCGTTTAGCCACGCAAATCCAGACGACAGAGCGAACCGTTTTTTCGGATTTACAGTATATTCGCAGTCAATTACCCGCCGACTGGTCCATTGAAACCGATAGCAGTGGTATTCGGTTACGCAATCAGGGGAATGCGCAAACCAATGAGCTTTGGTCATTATTTTTACCTCAATCCATTAGTATTCAGCTATTAAAAGAGCTACTATTTACGAAAGAGTTGGTGACAACTTCTTTTTTGAGCACTAGTGGTGTTTCTTATGAAACTTTGAAGCGACATATCAAAAAGATGAATCTGGCCTTACGTGATTTTCATTTAACGATTCAGCTAACCACAGCCACCATTCAGTTAATCGGGGCAGAAAGCAATATTCGGATTTTTTATCATCGCTTGTTGGTGCCTTTTACTCATAATAATTATTTTTTTGACGATTATTCTATTCATGAGGAGCATTATTTTCAATTTTTGAAACAAGTTTACAGTAGTGAGTTGACGGTGGAAACGGAAGAAATTTTTGGCGCTTGTTGGTTTTTTATTAACACGATTCGCAACAAAGCCAATTGCCGAGTGAGTCAATTTTCTTTTGATTCAAAAGATGTCTTGTTTCAACTTTATCAACCGTCCTTGGCAAAACTTTATGCTTCTGAAGGTATCTATTTGCAAGGAGAAGAAAGTTTTTTCGCCTTCTTTTGTTTCTTAGAAAGCTGGAATTACGATAATGTCTATGGCGAAACGTTGGCTTCTGCGCTCCACACTCATTACAGTCAGCTGCGAAAGTCGTTACAACAGTTTGTCACTAATTTGTCCACTGAAGAAGCCCGGCCTGATTTAATCCAAACAAATTTATTGGATAATCTGTTATTGTTATTCATTAAATATACCGAGTCCCCAACACTTTCTGAGCAATTTCAATTGGAATATCAAGAATTAATGACCGAACAAGCCGCAGAGGACCTTGCGTTATCAAAGAGCAACCAAGAACTTTTGGAGATTTTATCTCGCTACACCACGATTGAAGAACCGACTTATTTTCTTAGTTTGGCTTCTTTGTTAGAAAAACAAGCCATTTATTCCATTCAGGCCCAAACGATGACTGCCTATTTCCTCTTTCAAGGGGAACCTGCTTGGAAAGCTTTTTTGCAACAAGAATTAGCTGCTTATTTAGGTACTCGTGTGAAATTACAAGCTATTGAATATGTGGAACTAAGCCAGTTGACGTTAAATGAAGCCGACATAATCATTTCCAATTTTCCCTTGGATCATCTTGATCTTCCTGTCTTTTATCTCTCTTTAATTCCAACAAAAAATGAACTCCGCCGACTAGCAGAGCTCACTCTTCATTCTTATTTTTAAAGGAACTAGCGAGGACATTCGCTAGTTTTTTGGCTTTCTTTCGTCATGAATCGTTTGGTTATATATTTTTCCCCTTCAACAAGGAAAAACAGACTCACAACATGGACGAAAATCATTGCTAATTGAAGGCCATTTAAAGAAGTTGTGCCAATTAATTGCTGCGCTACTGGCCAGTAAACTACTAGCGCTTGTAGTAAAAAGAGGATTCCTAATGAAGCAAACAACACTTTATTTTGGAAAAAGCCTGTGCTTAACGACGGATCAACCAACTTACGACAGTTGATCATATACGCTGCTTGCGCTAAGACGATACTTTGTAAGAGGAACGTTTGCTGTAAGGCTTGGCCCTCAAATTGTAATGCCATAAGGTAACCTGGCACCATAATGAGTACCGACACATAGACGATTCTAAAAATACTGTACTTTGTTAAAATGCCTTCGTTGACATCTCTTGGTGGTCGTTTCATGGTATCAGCACTCGCTTTTTCAAAACCTAATGCATAAGACAAAGTAATCGTAGTTACCATGTTTACCCATAATATCTGGACAGGTGTCAACGGTAGAGGATGATTCATTAAAAGCGCCCAGACAACAATTAAACCTTGTGCTAAAGAGGTTGGCAAGAAGAAGGTAATCGTCTTTTTCAAGTTATCAAAAATGCGGCGTCCTTCTTTCACGGCTTTAGCAATCGTATGGAAATTATCATCTGCCAAAACCATATCTGCGGCTTGTTTGGTTACTTCACTTCCTTTAATTCCCATGGCAATTCCGACATCGGCTTTCTTTAGTGCTGGCGCATCGTTCACGCCATCGCCGGTCATCCCGACAATTTCACCATTGTTTTGTAAAGCCGTGACAATTCGTAATTTATGTTCTGGCGTCGTTCGTGCAAATACATCGACTTTTTGAACGTGCTGAGCTAATTCTTCATCTGACATAGCATCAATTTCTAATCCTTCAAGGACTTTTTTCGTATGCTTTAAACCAACTTGCTCGCCAATGGCTTGCGCTGTATCTTTATGGTCTCCGGTAATCATTTTGACGGAAATACCTGCTTCTTGAGATTCTTTGACGGCTTGAATGGCACTTTCTTTTGGCGGATCGATGATGCCTGCCAGTCCAGCAAACGTCAATCCTGACAATGTTTCATGTGTCAGTTCCTGTTGTGACGTAACTGTCTTATAAGCGAAACCTAATACCCGTTGTCCTTTTTGCGCTAATTGCGCAGCTTGTGCTTGCCAAGCACCTTTTTGATTATCAGATAACGTAGAAAGTTGTAACAATACTTCTGGCGCACCTTTGACATAAATAATTGAACCTTCTGCTTGCGGATGGCGAGTGGCCATGTATTTATAACTTGAACTAAACGGAATTTTCTTTTCTACAGGGCGTAAAGACAGTTGATCCTGATCAACATATTGTAGTAAAGCTAACTCGGTAGGATTCCCTTGTAAGTCGGCGATTTTTTGTTGGTCTTGTAATTTCAATTCTTGACAGTTGGCCATAATCTCTTTGACAATGGTCATTTCTTCAGTCACTACATCCATTACCGTCATTTCATTTTTAGTTAGCGTTCCTGTTTTGTCTGAACAGATAACTGTCATTGAACCTAATGTTTCAACGGAAGGCATGCCTTTAATAATCGCATTTTCTCTAGCCATCTCATGAACACCCATCGATAAAATCATCGTTAACACAGCAGGTAAGCCTTCTGGAATCATTGCTACAATTAATGCAATCATCGCAGAAAATAAGAGGCTCCATTCCATGCCATGACGAAAAGTGGTAAAGAAAATCAGAAACACGATCAAGACCATAATCCCTTGGAAAATTTGCTTGTTTAATTGGTGCATTTTCCGCACGAGCGGCGTTGTTTTTTGATCTACTGACTGCAACGCGTGATTAATTTTTCCAACTTCAGTGGAATCTCCTGTTTCTACTACAACGCCTAAGGCTGAGCCCGCTTGGACAAGAGTTCCTGAAAAAGCCAAATTCTTTTGATCGCCTGTTGGCAATTCTTCATTCAAGGAACCGGTAATTTTCTCCACGGCTTCTGATTCGCCTGTCAAAATTGATTCTTCAATCATCAGATTATGTACATCAAATAAGCGCAAATCTGCTGGGACTACATCGCCAGCTTGTAACGTGACTACATCTCCCAGAACCAATGTTTCAGAAGAAACGGTTGTTTTTTGTCCATCAATTAGAACGACTGCCTCTTGGCCCATCATCTGTTTCAGGCCGTCTAATGATTCTTCTGCTTTACGCTCTTGCCAATAACCGACAAAGCCATTGACAAGTACCACTAGAAAAATGATACTTCCTTCGACCACTTCGCCTGTGGCAAATTTTAGAATTGCGGCAGCGAGTAAGACCACCATTAGTAAATCTGTAAAATGTTTGGCTAGCTTTTGCCACGTTTTCAGTTGTTGTTTTTCTTCAATTTTATTTGGACCATTCGTTTGTAAACGTTGCTGACGTTCTTCGCTAGAAAGACCCGTTTGCTTCGTCTTAGTCTGCTCGATTACTTTTGTTGAGGAAAGTTGATACCATTTCATTTCGTGTACCTCCTATTTACTTGATACCTTTATTATAGAGAGGATTTTCTTCACAAAATGGTCGATAATTTCAGTGGCCCCTGAAAAAAATGGGGCCAAGATTATTAAAGAAAGGAACAACCCGCATTTTAGTGGGTTGTTCCTTTCTTTTAAATATTTTCTTGTTCGACCACCAATTGACTTTTGCCAATTAACGCTTTAACATCAATAATTTCACCATTTTTACGTCGGTCTGCTAACTCAACTGAGGTGGTAAACAACAAGTCACTAGAAGAGTTCAACGCTGTTTCAATGGAATCTTGGACTACGCCGACGATAAAGCCAACGCCGACGACTTGCATGGCAATATCATTGGAAATGCCAAACAAACTACATGCAAGCGGAATTAACAACAAGGAGCCACCAGCAATTCCTGAAGCCCCACAAGCAGAAACAGCGGCGATGATGCTCAACAATAATGCTAAATAGATTGGTACGGACATGCCTAATGTGTGGACTGCCGCCAATGTCATAATAGTAATCGTAATGGCTGCGCCGCCCATATTAATCGTTGCGCCTAGTGGAATAGAGACCGCATAAGATTCTTCATTTAAATCCATTGCTTTCGCCAATTCCATATTAATGGGAATATTGGCCGCAGAACTGCGTGTAAAGAATGCGGGAATCGCACTTTCCTTTAATACAAAAAAGACTAACGGATACGGATTTTGCCGAATATTCCAAAAAACAATCGCTGGATAAACGACTAAAGCAACCACGGCCATCGTACCAATTAACAATAATAGTAACTGACCATACTTGGCTAACCCTACAATGCCTGTTGTTGCCACCGAATGAAACACCAATCCCAGAATCCCAATTGGCGCAATGCCGATAATCATTTGAACGACCGTGGTAATCCCTGTCGAAAGATTGGCAATCACATCCTTGGTAGCGACCGAACTTTGGCGTAACCCAATGCCGATTAATGAGGACCAAAATAAAACAGATAAATAATTGCCTTCAATCATCGCTTGAATCGGATTTTGGACAACGCTTGTTAACACATTGCTTAAAACATCACTAAGTTGCGTTGGGGCTGCTTGCGCTTCCTGCGCCGCCTCCAAGACAATCTTAACGGGAAACAGATAGCTTGCCGTCACGGCAACAACAGCTGCCAAAAATGTCGCTAACAGATACACAACTAAAATTGATCCAACATATGTTTTCGCCCCAGCCTTTTGTTGGGCCAGCGACGCAATAATTAAGACAAAAACTAAAATCGGCGCAATTGCTTTTAAGGCGCCCACAAACAATTCACCAAGAACGCTGATGAAGGTCCATTCCGGCACCAAGAAACCCAAGGTGGTTCCAATCACAATCCCTATCATGATTTTTTGAATTAACGATAATTTCCGAATCGCTTTGACCATTCACTTCACGCTCCTTTAAAATAAAATACAGTTTGGGACATACTACCATAATTATTAAGATAAAAAAAGAGTGTTTCTCAAAAAACTTTCATTTTTCGAGAAACACTTGGTCAACTCATCAATTTCGTCTATTTTTCTGAAGACTTTTCCGCTGAATGTTCTTTGTTTTTATGGTGATGATGGTGATGACTTTGTTTAGAATACAAGTAGGATTTTGCTACGACCGAAATAAACATAGCCATAATCCCCAAGCCCACGGTAGCATAAACCATGGTGAAAATTTTTCCCAAGTCAGTAACTGGATGCACATCTCCATAACCAATCGTGGTTAACGTCATGAAACTTAAATATAACGAATCTAATGGCGACAATTTTTCCACTGTTGAATAAAAAATGGTCCCACTCAACAACGTGGTTGCCAATAAAAAGAACAAGGCACGCGTGTCTTCTTTTTTTAAGATACCTAAAAAAGATGAAAATAATTTTTTGACAGAAATAAGTAAAGATAGCAAAAAAATGACCTCTTTCTATTGTTAATCTCTTCTTAACGTTAGCACTTTTTAGATAAAGTTCAACTTTTTAATTGGTGTGGTTAAAGAAAATTTATTTTTTTGTTATTTATAATAAGCTAAAGCTCATCTTCAAAGTAATCATTATCAATTCTAAATAGCTTGTACGTCTTGGCTATTTCTACACCAACACCAAACTCTAACATGAGCTCTGTTAATTTAATACCATCTATTAAAACTATCCCTTGATTTTTGGCAAATTCGTGCGCATTAGCACTAAAACTAGAAGTTGTTATAAAAACTCCTCTATCTGCATTTACAGCAGCTAAAGCGCCATAAAATCCTTGTATAGCAGGGCGACCAATGGTATTAGTTTCGTGATATCGCTTTGCTTGAACATAAACAGTACTAGTTCCTAATGGATCCTGATTGATGATACCATCTATTCCACCATCATTTGATTTGGATGTAACAACTGCCGTTCCGTGTTTTCCACTATATCCCATTGTCTCCAATAAATGTATAACTAGCTTTTCAAAAAATACTGGCTCCACTTGTCGAACTTTATTTAATAGTTCAATCGCAATTTGATTATTTTGATTGTTGATCATATCCTCAATGTCTATTTTAGCACTTTCAATTGGTGCGCTTGCTTCGATAGTAGTCGTTCCAACACGATTATTCCGTTCGACTAATTCTTGCATATATTTTTGATATGCAGGTTGTTGTTCCAAAAGTTTTCTATTGATTTTTTCACCATAATTATTTAATAAATCCAAACCTAGTTCTGTTATTTGATACATACCTCGTTTAATCCGTTCAACAGCTCTAGCTTTATACAAATCACTGATAGCAAAGCTGAAACGATTTGCTAAAATCCCATCTCCTTGAGGGTAGTTTGGATACATCATTGAGGCAATTTCATCCGGAATATCTAAGAACTGAATAATACGCTTTAAAATGATCTTTCTGTTCAGTACATCTCCATCTTTCAAAACTTCTAAAGTATATGGCATTAATGATTCAAATATTGGAATACCTTCATTAGACGCTTTTAGTTTTTTCCAATCTTTATTCACTTTTCCCCCACCTCTAAAGTTGTTTATTTATAATACACTTCATCTAAAAACAACCCTTGTGCAGGAGCCGTTTCACCTGCGCCTTCTCGGACTTTTGTTGCGAACAATTCATCAATTATCGCTAATTCTTTGGTGCCTGCACCAATTTCTAAAAGTGTCCCAACGAGGATGCGGACCATTTTATGCAAGAAACCATTGCCCACAAAAGTGAACTGTAACATTTCGCCGTTTCTTTCAATCGTAATCTTTTCAATCGTTCGAGTAGTCGATTTTTTGGTTTTTTTCAATGCTGAAAAGCCAATAAAATCATGGGTCCCTATTAATTTTTGGCAAGCTTGTTCCATTTTTTCTTGATCCAACGCTTTGGGAAAGTGAAAACTATGATACCGTTCAAAGGCATTAGGAATTGGGCTATTCCAAACATAGTAGCTGTATTGTTTGCCTGTGGCGTTATACCGTGCATGAAAACGTTCAGGCATTTCTGTAACTTCTTTAACAACAATATCGCCAGGTAAATATCGATTTAAAAAGGATAACATTTCGGTTGTTGTTAGTGAACTAGTCGTTTTAAAATTCGCTACTTGACCACGTGCATGTGTGCCGGCATCCGTTCTGCCTGAGCCAATAATTTCAATCGGTTCACCCGTCATTTGTGTTAAAATACTTTCAATTTTCCCTTGAATCGTTTTCTCTGAATTGCCTAGTCGTTGCCAACCTGAGTATCTTTTACCATCATATTCAATGGTTAATTTTATGTTGCGCATGGGCGAAGCTCCTTCGTATTCTTTTTCTCTCTTATCATAGCAGAAATAAGTGGATTTTTCTTCTTTTCCAAGAATAAAACACCTCTTTTCTATAGAAAAGAGGTGTTTTATTTAGTTTAATCCTGCAATTTTCAATTCTTCAACATTCGCTGCTTTAGCATTTTCAGTCACTACGGCTTTAAATGTCACTTGGTCGCCCTCTTTTAAGAATAGCGCCAGCGGACTGTTATTAGTCGTTACGCTAAAAATGGTTTTTTCATCTTCTAGTAAAAATGAAACTACCGTTTGCGCTTCCCCAGCTACTACTGAGACACGAGCTACTTTCCCTTGCATCGTTTTCAAGTTGGCTTTGTCTGTATTTTCATTGTTACTTCCTTTGGTTACTAACTCAATTCGATAAGCGTCTAATGCGCCTTGTGCCGTGTCTGCATCAATCACAATATCATTATCTACGGCGTTTATATAGACATATTTTTTGAAAATCCCTTTACTGTCCATTAACGAAACAATCCACGTTGGCACGCCATCAATGTTATAAAGGACTGGCATACTAGCTTTCCATTTCTTTTCTGGATAAATTTTTGAGGCGATAGAAATGGCGCCATCACTATCCATAATGCCGACTTTAGTATCACGATAATACGTAACTTGGCCTGTTCGGGCATTGATTAAGGAGTAACCTAAAGCGGAATCTTGGTCTTTTTCACTACTTGTAAAGTCCGTAAAATAAAGCAACTGGTTCCCTTCCTTGTTCATCATCGGCGTAATTTGTCCTGATGCATAAATACCATTTTCAGTTGGAATTTTAACATCTTTTTTGGCACCAAACATTGTCTGGTTCCACCAGCCTTGACTGTAACGACCAAAGAATTCATTTAAGCTATTCGCCGCTGAGCTAGTAATCGGCGCATCAACGAAACTTGGGGCTTTTTGACTGTCATAAACGTTAACTTCTCCTGTTGTAGCATTTAATACCGCCGTTTTAAATTCATTATAGTGCATGCGACCAGAAACCCCATACTCTTTGTAAAGCGTTTGAATATAGTAAGGATTCCCTTGGTCGTCCAGCTCTAAATTGATTGTGCCAGTTGCTGCATAACCTGGATAAGCGGAATAAATTTTTCGTGCGGCATCTTTGCCAAAGTAAGCTGAAGGAGTGTAAACGATTGGTTTTTCTACAAATTCTGGCTGTGCGTTGATATCTGTCGCACTAATGATGAAATAGCCAGGTACTTCCCCCAGTTTTAGCCATTTAAAGAAGCCATTAAATTCGACTGTTGCTACATAAACATACTCGCCATTGACAACTTGTGCTGTTATACCATCCAAAGTAAACATATTGGAATTGGGAATGACGGAAAATTTCTGTAACATTTTTCGTTTCGCCGTTTGTGGTGCAATCGCAATGGGTGTTTCTTTCGCCGAAGTTAAAACTTCAGCTTTTTCTTCCGTTTTTAAAGGAATCGTTTGATAAATTTCATCAATAGAAGAAATTCTGGTAATACTACTGACAATGGTCAACAAAATCATTGCCAAAACGGCAACACCCAAAATTTTGCCAGACCAGTCTTTGTTAGCCGTTTTGTTGGTATTCTTGCCTACTTCTTTGCGGCCCTTTTGGATACCAGGAACTTCGACTTTACTAGCTAAGCGTGTACTTAATAACACCCCACTAGCAATCACTGCGCCAATCAAATTAATCCACAACACGGTTGAAAGATTTTTACTTGGCAAAGTCACAAATAAAAAGATACCTAACAAGAGCAATTCCATCGCCATTAACAGAATGGTCCCCTTACTCTTTTTCCCTTTATTCGCTACAATTTTGGCGCCATTCGCAACTAAGATCCCGATACCAAAAAATAACGTTAACCCAATAAAATTAAAAAACATTCACTTGCCCTCCTCATAGATAAGTAAAAAAAGTGCTCCCACGCATTGTAGAAGCACTTCCTGTGATCCATTCTATTATAACGTTTTCTATTTTTACTGACAATATCGTTGAAGCAAAATCAGTCGGAAGGCTTAGAGTTTTGAAGAACGTTTATTTCTCTGGCTGAATATAAGGAACGATAGGTGCGGTCACGCCAATTGAAGCGCCACGAACAAAAGGTTCATTTTGTAAGGCTTTGAAATTTTTAGTTTGTCCGGTGAGCATGACTCCCCAAATAGGTAATTTTTCGACTTTTTTATTTTTATTTTGTTGGATAAACTTTTGGCCTTCTTGGTTGTCAGCAAACATGGGGGATTTTTCTAAGGTTTCAAAAAAGTGTTGCTTGTCGTTTTCAGGATCAAATATTTCATTTTGATCGTCCATGCTTAATTGAAAACCATAAGGCAGAGTACCAGAAGGCCCCTCTTTTTCATTAACCGTTTCGGAGTAAACATAGAGCCAAACTAAGTTGACATTGCTCGGTAACATTTTGCGGACTTCTTCATATGGATAAGGTTTATCAAAAGAAATCGCCACTTCCGCTACTTGGTTTTCCATTTTATCTAATTCAGTTAATTCGTTTTTGATACCACCATAGTAATTGGTAATCGCTGGGTTATAAAAAGATGCTACTTTCTGCTTGGTTTGTCGGTTGTATTCATAAAAATTCTTAGAAGAATAATAGCTACCAGGATAGACTTCATTCCAGTCAATCGAATTTCTGAAAAAGCTATATCTGCTACGTAAATTACTCCACTCCACCGTGTAACCATCAATATTTTTTGAACGATTGGTCACAACTTCGCCCCCAAAAGGCGAACTATTAGCAATTACTTGGGAATCTAATTGAGTGTTTGGTGAAGCAATCATTTCTTGATCATTAATTACTTCTAGTAGGGTATGATAGTTTTTCGTCGAAAGTTTATCCATTCCCACAAAAAAACCGACAAACAATACGGCAAAACTAACAACGGTTATGGCACCAATCACGATAAATTGTTTTCTTTTCGCTTTACGAATACTTTTTTTTAAATCCACTTCTATTCCTCCAGTTCTTTTTTTAATTTTTGACGTGTGCGATACAATTTTTTGCGAACATTTTCAACAGATAATTCTAAAATCAACGCAATCTCGGCATACGATAATTGATAATAATATTTCAAAAGTAATAGTTCTTGTTCCTCATCTTTTAAGGAATCGATCAATAATAATAACTCTTGCCCTTCCATTTTTTCTATTGATTTCACAGGATGGCTGTTTGCCACAAAAGTGCGTTCTCGTTTCTTTTTTCGATACATCGTAATGTAGTAATTAAATGTTACTCGGAAAAACCACGGGCGTAGATTTTCTGATGTAATTTCAGGTAATATTGAAAAAATCGTTGTATACGTTTGCGACACTGCATCTTGTGCATCTTCAAGACTTGCTCCTCGGCGAATCAAGACTTGGATGACTTCTTGCCCCAAAGAAAATAGTACTTCGTCAAAATTTGCCTCCTTTTTCATCTGATTTCTCCTTTCACTTATACAACGTTTCAACTAGGGAAAAAGTGGACAGTCCTTCGTTCATTATTTTTATGTATTTTTCTCTCAATAAAAAATGCTCCTGCTTAAGCAGAAGCATTTTTGTTTTTGCTTATTTATCATTTTCCAATGACTAATCTTCGTGTATAAACGGCTTGCCCAGAATGCATCACTGCATCATCAATCACTGAAACTAAACGCACTTGTCTAGTCACCGGCGGGGTCCAATTTTTATCAATCACGTCTGACAATTGTTCTTCTTTGATTTGGTCTAAATAGCTTTTGGTAAGTGCCACACTGGCAGCCAAATAGTCACTAAGCAATTGCTTTTCTGCCACCACGACTTTCGCCGCTTCCTCTGGTGTGTGATGCCAGTCTTCTGTTTCATCTGGCAAATCCAAGGCAAATTTTTCTGTCCAGTGTTGACTAAGCCATAACGGATCACTATGATTAAGTGCGGAAATTTGTAGGTCTAATTCTCTGGCTGTGTGCCACATCAGCCAAGTAACAGACTTGATTAATGGTGCGGGCATCGTGTTTGCTTCGGCAACGGTCATTTGCGCAAGTGTTTCTTCAAAACGTTCGTGCGCTCGGTCAAGGGTTTCACTAGAAAGTTGAGTGACTTTCATAAAAATACCTCCTTTGTAGATTATTTATTGCGATTTATGCTTTTAATCATTAATGAATGTCATTGAATTAACTATTTTTGTACAAATATCCGATATTTCTTTATCTTCCATTAAGTCATATCTTTCAAGCAAACTATATACTAAATTACTTATGTTTTGTTCTATAAATATATAACACATGTATTTTGGTATGACTTTCCACGTCATGATATTTTCCTCAATTATTCCAATACCACTCATGCCATGTACATCTATAGATGTTAAACCATAATAAAAATTTACTATATTTTTTTTTATTCCTATATGCTGCATCAATTGTGTAAAAGATTTAATTTTCCAATCTAATGAATACCATTTTCTTTTATATTCCGCGATTTTATTAGGATTAGCTTCAAAAAGTGAAAACCATTTATCTTCATAATATTTTAAATAATCTTTATATGAATTTATAGATGAAGATATTTTTTGAAGTTGATTCAATTCTTCTGGTTTTAATATAATTTCACTGTCCGATGATCTAATGATAGTTCTAATTACTTGAATTTTTTGATTTAAGTAGTATGATGTCGCTAATTTTTCTGTATCTCCATTCAGTATATGAATAATGCTTACGTAAGTCTCAATAGATGCTCTTGTTAAAATAGATATGGATTCTCCTCTTCCTAAATAAGAAAGGTCAATTATTGTTTGTATTTTTTCTATATAATTTTTTGTTAAATTCATTAAAACATGATCTTCAAATAGAATTTCTTCTTTATTTAGCTTATCAATTATTAAATAGTAACATTTCTCAACCTCATTAACTAATTCAGCTTTTATTTTCTTATCACTATATTTATTACTTTTCACCCTATTCACTCCTTCACACTATTTAATTTTATCATACTTAAAACTTACCCTCCAAACCTTTAAACACTTATTTTTATGAGTTTTTCACAATGACTAACATTAACAATTGACATTATTTCTACTTTCCCTTATTATGTGGAAAAGTACCTTTAAGATAGTCCGAGAGGCTAACAAGGCAAAGTTCTGTAAAATTCTGTATTTTTGTATAGTGAATGATACGAGATGTCTTGCCCTTTTTTTGTGTGCAAGGCTTTTTTTGCGCGGTGCTTAATCAATTTATTTGGGAGGCAACAAAGTGGAAAAGAAAAAACGTGAAGTGAAAGGTATCTCATTTACCAAAAAAATGGTGATTTCATTGGTGGGAGGGTTAATCGTTGGGCTCGGCTTTTTATTTTTAAGAGAGTACCTTATTCGCAGCAATCAAGGCGCTGTGTGGCAGACAATCAATCAGATTCTTTTCCAAGATATTTCAGATCCTGAAAAAGGACAATCTGCGATTGGGCTTTTCTATATTATTGGTCAACTATTTATCAACGGCCTACAATTAGTGATTGTGCCGATGGTCTTTA
The DNA here is from genome assembly GCF_050537975.1 of Enterococcus sp. DIV1090. NCBI lineage: Bacteria > Bacillati > Bacillota > Bacilli > Lactobacillales > Enterococcaceae > Enterococcus > Enterococcus sp. DIV1090. The sequence goes on from NZ_CP172917.1 coordinate 2,578,528, forward strand.
CTTCAATTACTTTAGCCATTTGTCATATTACCGATACGCAAAAATTAGGACGAATTTCCTATAAAACGATTTTTGGCTTTTTATCGATGTCACTGATTGCTCTACTAACAGCAGGAATTGTGGGCTATAGCGTATATTTAACTGGCGCTTTTAATGTGTCGTTATCTGAAACGCTAGCTCCTGTCGAAGTAAGTACGAGCGGCAACCCATTAATGGTGATTGTCAATGCTGTCACGAAAAATATCGGTTCTGCATTTAGCGACAATGGTGCAATTTTAGCCGTTGTTGTGTTGGCAGTGATTACTGGTTTATGTATTAATGCATTAGGGGATAAAATTCGTGTTTTCAAAAAATTAATTGAAGAAGTCAATGCGATGGTCACGTTATTTTTAACCTTTGTAATTACTAAATTTGCTCCTATCGCCGTCTTTATGTTGTTAGTTCGGACGTTTGCTTCCTACGGGATTGATTATTTAAAACCAGCGTTAGTCTACGTCATAACAACGACAGCGACGCTCTTAGCCTTTTTGATGATCGGTTACCCATTATTTATCTTATTTGCGACAAAATTAAATCCTGTTCCTTTTATTAAAAAGATTATGAAAGTTGTGGTCTTTGGATTTTCTACTTCTTCTTCGGCAGCCACTTTACCGTTAAATACAAAAACAACGGTTGAAGAGTTAGGTGTCGACAGCGATGTTGCCGCCTTTGTCTTGCCGTTAGGAATGACTATTAATATGAACGGCACAGCGATTATGCAAGTAATTGCGGCTATTTTTGTGGCGGGCGTAGCTGGTTATGAAGTGACACCAGCTAATATTGCCTTGATTGCCATTTTAGCTTTAATGTCATCTATTGGTACACCGGCGGCACCTGGCGCTGGCGGAATTATCCTTTTCACTATTTTAACTGGTTTAAACTATAACAATGAGATTGCGATTGCGACGTATTCATTGATTTTAGCCATTAATCGTCCAATCGAAATGCTCGTTACTAGCCTAAACGTGGTTGGTGATAGCGCCACTGCGATTTATGTTGCACATTCGGAAGATTTGTTGGATGAAGCCACTTATCTGACTGATGTCGCTGACTTGCAAAATGCGGAAGCGGAGTAATTAATGAAAAAGCAGACTTCTTGTATGGAAGTCTGCTTTTTTATTATGTTTTTAGTGAATCCGTAATTTTTTACTTCTTCGATTTACTTTTACGAAAAACTAAAAGACACCCACTGGCGATAACTAGAAGGCCAATAATCACAAGCGCGATTGATTTCTTTTCTCCTGTGCTCGGTAAAAATTGGCTAGCTTTTCTGAAACCACCTTGGCTTGATGGCTTAACTTGTTTCGTACCAGTTTGATCAACTCCCGCACTAGTATTTAAGTGTCCATTATTCCCCCCATTTTTTTGTTCCTTTTTATTTTCCCCACTATTTTTCAATGTTAATCGCTTCACTGCCGAACGTAGTTTTGCTTCTGCTTGGTCTACTTCTGCTTGCGTTGCTGTTGTTTGATCTGCCACAGTTTGTGCTTGTTTCAATGCTTCACTGTAGACTTTCCAGCTACTTGCGGTGTAGTCTTTTTCTTGGTGTTTCTCTTTTTCTTTGATGATTTTCAACAAGTTGGTTTTATCTACTTCTTTGGTTGGTACTTTTACCAATTGCTTCACTGCCGAGCGTAGTTTTGCTTCTGCTTGGTCTACTTCTGCTTGCGTTGCTGTTGTTTGATCTGCCACAGTTTGTGCTTGTTTCAATGCTTCGCTGTAGACTTTCCAGCTGCTTGCGGTGTAGTCTTTTTCTTGGTGTTTCTCGTTTTCTTTGATGATTTTCAACAAGTTGGTTTTATCTACTTCTTTAGTTGGCACTTTTACCAATTGCTTCACTGCCGAGCGTAGTTTTGCTTCTGCTTGGTCTACTTCTGCTTGCGTTGCTGTTGCTTGATCTACCACAGTTTGTGCTTGTTTCAATGCTTCGCTGTAGGCTTTCCAGCTACTTGCGGTGTAGTCTTTTTCTTGGTGTTCTTTTTGTTCCTGAATTAATTTTTCTAACGCTTCTTTCGTTACTTCAGGAGTTGTTTTAACTGTGATTGAACGCGAGCTGCCATTTAACCCCGCACTATTTAAAGTGATAATATTTTGGTCAACAGAAATTTCTGGGTCCGCTGCGACTACTTCAAGAATGCCCTTATCAAATTCAATAGAAACGGATGCATTATTTTGTAAAGGATTCGCAAGAGTTAAGCGATAAACACCGTTATCAATTTTTTCTGAAATAATCGACATTGGATCATACGCATACAGTCCTGCAATTTCTTGGTCATTATTCCATGTATTCATCATGACATAATTACCTGCTTCAATGGCTTGTAAGCTTGCTGTATTTTCTAGAACAGTATAGCCTTTGTTTTTAGAAAGAGCTGCGATTTCTTCATTCGTTTTCCCAACCACTGTTAAATATTCGTAAGTACCATTTTCAACAGTCTTGCCATAATTTTTACTAATTTTAGCAAATGTATTTGTATAGGTTTTATCATTAACAAAGTATTCGTTAATATCTCCGTAGCGACCAGAGCGTTCTTCTATTTGAACATCAAGCGTATTCATTGAATTAGGAAAAACATAGCCAATGTTATTCAATGGATTCGCTGCGCTTAAACTAATCCAAGAATTATCTTTGTCTGAACCTTGGTCAAGCTTCACTTCCTGTGGATGAATCATCCGATTATCGAGGATTGTTTCAATCGAAGCATCTGTCGTACCAGTAATGCCACTTCCCAAATTAATGATTTGACCATCTAATAAGAACCAAGATTTTTTAGCAACTAAGTTCATTCCTTCATTACTTTTATCTAAAAACATTCCTATAGAGGCAACCTGTCCATTATTTGAGCCACCTACCCATGACTGGGGACTGCGTTTCCCTGTATAAGCACCATTTGCCAATTCTCTTGTGTCAACTGTCGTTCCTGGTAATCGATATGGATCGATCGTTGCCCAGTATCCTTCATCAAACTGAGCAAAGTCTTGATTGTATAAATAAAGCATGCCGTCTGCTGTATGCCAGCCTTTTTTATTTTCCGTATTCCCAAATTCATAGTTTCCGACACGTTGTGAATACATACTGATACCCACCGCATATTCGTTATTTTTCTGTAGGACTCGATCCATCGAACCATATACATTTAAAGATTGCATTGGTGTCGCTTGGGCAGGTGACGCACTATTCACTACATTTTTCAAGTCAATTAACGCTTCAAAATCTCTTGGTTTTTTAAAGAAATGATAGTATGACCCACTTTGTTGAAGCCATGTTTGGATAGATGTATAAATGTCATTTCTTAAATTTTCTGGTGCAAATTTTGCAATTAAGGTTAAATTAGCTATTGTTTCTTTACCCGATTCAAACTCTGTAGTAAAAGGATTCGTTTCTGGCGCTCTGGAAATACTTCTACCAGAAACCATCGATGGCATTTTTCCATTTACCATCAATTGTAAGTAACCTTTATCAACAACATTAAATAAATTACTAATGTTAGGGTCATTCATCTCCCAGTCGGAACCTTGTAAAATAGTCTGAATTCGTCCAAACCCTTTTAGCAACTCATTCCCGTAACTGCCGTTGTACGGAAAATAACCATGTTGAATCAAGGAACCATCAGGATATAAGCCATCACCAGAGGAAACACTTTTTAAAACGGACGGAACAGCTTCTTGTACTTGTACTAGGCGTTGATTATCTTCTAACAAAAGTCCAGTACCTAAAACGGTGATTGAAATATCTGTTAAGTTAGCCCCTGTTGCACGATAAATTGGCCATTGTATGTTTGGATCTTTTGCATACAGCATCAGCGGAGCAGTAAATTTATTTAATTTTTCTGCATCTGTATTCAATAGGTCATCATGTAATAAAATCAATGTATCTGTTAGCGGCTGCGCGGAACCAATTTGCCAATCCCACCAGTTACCTGTGTAATACGTTCCATTGTATTTTTTTGTATCAATCATAAATTCAATGCCTTTAACAATCGCATCATAAACTTCTGGTTTTTCAAAAAGCTCACTTGATGGTTCATAGTAGCCTAACGCTAATTTTTTAATATTGGTAAATTGAGTCGTGTAATCAGCAGACACTGTATCCGATGGTTTTCGTTCCCACAGATACTCACGATCTGCTGCTTGATTAAGCGTTTGCCATAATGCTAAACTCTCCGTAGCAATCTGGGCACGATACTGTTGCACATCTGCATCGTTATCATACTGCGTTGTACCTAACAATCGCATTTTCCATTTTGCTCGCATTTCCGCATATTGTTTATTTTCTGCTACAACAGTCACAGGAATTGTATCACTAATTTCTGTTCCTTTAATTTTGACTGTTACCTTCGCTTCACCACTCTTAACTGCTGTTAAATTACCCGTTTGGTCAACCGTCACAATGGTAGGATCACTACTCGACCACTCAATCTGATCCTCTGTGATATCTACTCCAGCTGGTGACACTTCAAAGGCTAGCTGTTGCTTTCTTTTTTCACTAATAGTCAGGTTCTCTGTTAAAAGTTTAATCGCTTCTGGCAATCGTTTTTTTTCATATGCTTCAAACGAAATAATACTTGAACTGTAAAATTGCTTATTTGTGTGTTGCCACATTTTCATCTGCTGATATTTTACAAAACGTGCTTGTACATTATTGCCATCAATATATTTTTTAGTAGGTTGGCCACCTTGCCCATTCTCTTCTTTAAAGATAGATTGATAGCTTTCACCATCTGTTGAAACTAAGATTTCATACACAGGACTTTCTGCATGCAACTGTAAAACGAGTTCGCCAATGTTTTTTACTTCACCCAAATCAACAATTAACCATTGTTCATCTTGCTTATCAGCGGACCAGCGTGTTGTTTCATCGCCATCGACAGCTTTTTCGCCAACAAATTGAGGGTATTTCCAATTCTCTCCAATTTTTCCTCCTTCCACACCAGAATATGTCACTTCTTTTTGTAAAAATAAATCAGTTATTTCTTCTGCAGAGGCACTCATCGCAGTTAGCGAGAAGCCTGTAAGCATGAAAGCAACAACGACTATTATTTTTTTAATCATATTTTTCCCCATATCTTTCTATTTTTAAGCAACCAATCCGACTTTTCCAAACACTTTTTTCTGATAATTTAATCAACTTCCTCCTCTACTAAGTATTCTATATAAAAATTAGGCATGAAAAGACAACCTAAAGTAATTACTTCAGACAGACTTTTCATGCCTAGTTTTCCCTAGTCACATGAAATGTTATACATGTTTACGCTTTCACTTTAAGGTAATTTTTGATTACTGTCAATAGTGTTTTCTTCATTGAAGAGCTTATTCAACTTTTCACGTTAAAAATATTGATTTTTATGATAATCCCTTAATTTTTTCTCATTTTAAAATAATAATTATGGGTGCTGAACCTATTTCTGAGGCACAACAATCGGACAATTTTTTTGAAAAAACGAGAGGAATGACCATTGTTTTTTGCCATTCCTCTCATTTTTATTTATTGTTTGAACGGTAACGTTTCTCTCAATCCAGTTTGATTGAATTTTTTTATTTTCTATCAGACAAACAGACTAAAGATATTTTACTTCATATTTTTCAAGCAATGACTTGATTTATAGAAATTACTGAGCAACCAGCCTACTTCCTACTTATGATACGGTTCCCCTTTCATAATCCGAAAACCGCGATAAATTTGTTCCACTAATACCAAACGCATTAACTGATGTGGATAAGTTAAGCGGCCAAAAGAAATTTGTTGGTTACTTCGCCGAAGGACTGAATCACTGAGACCTAAGGAGCCACCAATGACAAAGGTTAGATTACTTTTGCCACTAATCCCTAATTGTTCAATTTCTTTTGAAAATTCTTCACTAGATAATTGTTTGCCATTAATGGCTAAAACAAAGACGTATTCGTTGTCATTAATTTTCCCCAAAATACGTTGGCCTTCTTTTTCTTTGACTTGAAGCATTTCAGCGTCACTGAGTTTTTCTGGGGCTTTTTCATCTGGTACTTCAATGATTTCCATCTTGGCATAGCTATTTAAACGTTTCAGATATTCATTAATGCCTTGAATCAGGTATTTTTCTTTCAATTTTCCGACTGTTACTAGTTTAATTTTCACCTATTCCACTACTTTCTCGTTTTCTCTTCTTTCTTATTTTAGCACGAAGTTTGGCTACTTTCCACAACGTTTCCACATACTTATACACATATACACAGAGTTATCCACAGAACAAACTAAAAAATTACTTTATTTAACAGCTTTTTCAATACAAACACATATTCGCCACTGATTTGTCCACATTATCCACATTCTGTGGATAACTTTTCTAAAAACTGTACACAGAGTTATTCCCGATTTGTTCACATTTTTCTGTGTATAACTTTTTCATTCGTATTTTTTCTGTAATTTTTCCCTAAGTTGTTCATAAAAAATTCAAAGCTATTCGATAGACTAAAGGAGTAGGAAACAGATATACTTAATATAGAAAATTCAGATGCACTTATTGGGAGGTTATTTTATGCAACGAAAAGATGTTACACCTAATTCAGATAAAAAAAGTTTATTGCAAAAATTTGGGATTGGTTTAGCTGGCGGCTTACTTGGTGGCGCTCTTATTCTAGGAGGCGCTTATTCTGGGATTATTCCCACACCCAACGGCGGAAATAATGCGGCGACGACGACGTCCACTAATCACGGCGACACAAAAGTCAGCAATGTGAGTTACAATGTGTCTAGCGATGTCACAAAAGCCGTGAAAAAAGTTCAAAATTCTGTGGTTTCTGTCATTAATATGCAAAGTGCTAGCAACAATTCTTCGGCAGATGATCCTTTTGGGGGATTGTTCGGTGGGAATGAAGGTACTCAAGACTCTTCCGGCAACAATGGTAACGATTTAGAAGCAGCCAGTGAAGGTAGTGGGGTTATTTATAAGAAAGATGGTAAAACGGCTTATGTCGTGACAAATAACCACGTCGTAGATAAAGCGCAAGGATTGGAAGTTGTTTTATCTGATGGTACCAAAGTGAAAGGCGAATTAGTCGGAACCGATGCTTACACGGATTTAGCCGTGATTAAAATTTCTTCCGACAAAGTTGATCAAGTCGCTGAGTTTGGGAATTCTAGTAAAATCACAGTCGGTGAGCCTGCTATTGCGATTGGTTCCCCTCTAGGCTCTGATTATGCTAACTCTGTCACACAAGGAATCATCTCTTCTGTGAATAGAAATATTACCAATAAAAACGAGTCTGGTGAAACCATCAATATTAATGCCATTCAAACCGATGCTGCCATCAATCCAGGAAACTCCGGTGGTCCACTAATCAATATTGAAGGGCAAGTCATTGGCATTAACTCAGTAAAAATTGTGCAATCAACTAGTCAAGTGAGCGTTGAAGGGATGGGCTTTGCCATTCCAAGTAATGACGTAGTCAACATTATCAACCAATTAGAAAAAGATGGTAAAGTGACACGGCCAGCTCTCGGGATTACGATGTCTGATTTAACAGGTATCTCTTCACAACAACAAGAACAAATTTTAAAAATTCCAGCTTCTGTAAAAACTGGCGTAGTGGTTCGTGGTGTTGAAGCAGCGACCCCTGCTGAAAAGGCTGGATTGGAAAAATACGATGTTATCACGAAAGTTGACGGCCAAGACGTAAGCTCTACTACAGATTTACAAAGCGCGCTTTACAAGAAAAAAGTTGGCGACAAAATGGAAGTGACTTATTATCGTGGTTCTAAAGAAATGAAAGCAACCATCGATTTAACCATTGATAAGTCAGCTTTAACACAACAAAATAATCGAAGCAATCAATAAAAGAAAGAAACGACCTGTTGTCTGAACAACAGGTCGTTTCTTTCTTTTATTCTCCTACCGCAAATGCAGAACCAACTTCTGCATCAAAAGGCAATTCTAAGATTCCTTTTTTAGCAGGTGCATTTGGTAAACGTAATTCTTTTGCTGAACAAATCATTCCAAAACTTTCTTCACCACGTAAAACCCCTGGCCAAATCATTAAACCATCAGGCATCATTGCGCCTGGTTTGGCCACAACTACTTTTTGTCCTGCTTTGATGTTCGGTGCGCCACAAACAATTTGTAAGATTTCGCCGTTGTCTACTTCTGTTTGTGTGATAGATAAATGATCTGAATCTGGGTGTTTTTTACATGATTTGACAAAGCCGACCACAATTTTAGGGGTGTCGTCTTTTTCAAGGGTTTCTGAAAATCCCGCATCTTTAATCGCTGTATTGACTTTTTCAATTTGTTCGTCTGTTAAAGTCACTTGGCCGGTGCCATTAATGTCACCTAGAAGCGCTGAAGCATTGAAAATATTCCAAGCTACCACTGTTTCTGGCGCCTCAACTAAACTTACACGTGCCACATCGCCGACACGTTTTACTTGGTTTTCCGCACCTTGATCGTCCGCAACGATGACAAGTAAGACATCGCCAACGTGTTCTTTGTTATATGCAAAAATCATTTTTGTTCCTCCTCTGTCGTTTTCCTGTCTTATCTTATCAAAAATTGACCCATTGTGCATACTTTTTTGTCGAAAAACTAAAAGACTTGGAAAATATGTCACTACGACTTATTCTCCAAGTCCTCAATTTTGAGTGACAAGCCGCTGATCCTTTGAAAAAACAAAAGAAACGTTAGGTCAACTCTCTATTCAATCAATAACTCTTTTTGCTTATTTTTCTTCAGAGTGAACAATTAAGACATCGCAAGGGGCTTGACGAATAATGTAGCTACTGACGCTTCCCATGACCACACGTTCGACTGCGTTTAATCCTGATTGTCCCACCATAATTAAATCAACATTGTATTTTTCAGGTAATTCATGACTCATGACTTCTTTGGGCGAACCAAACATGGTAACTGTTTCAACATTATGAAAATCAACACTTTCAGCATACTTTTTACAATCGGACATTAATTCTTCCGCAGCGGCTGTTTCTTGATCAATTAATTGATCATTTAACGTCGAATACCCCATCATTGTATACACTTGATTTTCTAAAATATTTGCAACAATGACTCGGCTTCCGTTTCGACGAGCAACCTCAATTGCACGTTCATAAGCTAAATTGGCTTGATCACTACCGTCTACGCCGACAAGAATATTTTTATACATTTGTTCTTCCATTTTCGTCACCTTCCCGATGGAGGCTGATCTAAAAGGCTTCTTTGACTAAGAAACTAGAGTCAAAAATGAATTTAGGACCCTTGCGCAGAACGCCCTTTTGTCCAGCTGATTCTCTCTTAATTTAATGGTTCCTCTGGTTCATGAAAATTAGCCTAAGCTAGTTAAAAATGCACTGATTTCTTCTTTTGTTTTTCGGTCTTTGTTTACTAAGCGTCCTAACTCTTGACCGTTTTCAATTACGACAAAACTCGGAATACCAAAAATATTCCACTCGGCAGCCACGTCAATAAACTGATCGCGGTCGACTTCGATAAATTGAAAAGCTGGAAATGCTTCTTCAATTTCAGGCATGACTGGTTTAATGAAACGACAGTCTCCGCACCAATCAGCAGTAAAGAAGAAAACATTTTTACCTTTTTCAACATAAGTTGCTAGTTCTTCTAATGAATTGGGATAAATCATTTAAACATCCTCTACTTTCCGTAAACAATTGTATTAACTGTTGATTTATCCAAGCCACGTAATGCTTGTAACAACATTTCCCGCGCTGCTTCATAATCCGCAATACTAAACATTGTTTGATGCGTATGGATGTAACGACCACAAACGCCGATGACTGTACTTGGTACACCATTATTAGTTGTGTGCGCTGCCCCAGCATCCGTTCCGCCTTTAGAAACAAAATATTGATACGGAATATTGTGTGTCGCTGCTGTATCCAATAAATATTCACGCAAGCGAGGCAATGTGATTAAACCTGGGTCGAAAATCCGTAATAACGTTCCTTCACCTAAATGACCATATGTCCCTTTTTTCGTGTGAATATCATCTGCCGCTGAACAATCCACCGCAAAGAAGATATCTGGATTAAATTTATGAACAGATGGTTTAGAACCACGTAAACCGACTTCTTCTTGTACGTTTGCTCCAGCAATTAATGTGTGGCCTAATTCTTCATTTTGTAACGTTTCCAATGCATCTAATACCAACGTACAACCATAGCGGTTATCCCATGATTTACTGATAATATTTTTGCCATTAGCTGTTTTAATCGTTTCTGTTTGTGGAACAATGGAATCCCCTGGACGAACGCCAAAGCTTTCAGCTTCTTCTTTTGAAGAGAATCCTGCATCAAATAACACATCAGAGACTTCTAATTGTTTTTGACCACTCGTACCACGCAACAAGTGTGGCGGAATAGATGAAGAAATACATGGATAGTTCCCTTTACTTGTTTTTAACGTAAAACGTTGTGCTGAAACAACATAGGGATTCCAGCCACCTAAAGGAACCACTTGGAATAAACCATTATCGTTAATTTGAGTTAACATGAAGCCAACTTCGTCCATGTGGGCTGCTACCATTACGCGTGGCGCTGCTTCCACTTTTGAACGTTTAATCCCAAAAATACCACCTAAACCATCATATTGAACATCGTCCACTAACGGGGTGATATGTTCTTTCATGTACGCGCGAATGTCGTCTTCAAATCCGCTGGTTCCTTGTAATTCAGTTAATTCCTTGATTCGTTGAAATGTTTTTTCTTCCATAGATGTATGTCCTATTGCTTTTAATTTGTTGGAAATTACGCCAACCAAGCGTCACTTTTCCTCTAAAAAGTCACTTTATCCTGTCGATAAAAATAGGTACTCCTTTCATATGATTTCACTCTTATTATAACGCAAATACTAGAAAATGCACATCGCTTTCTCTTTTTAAACGTGACAATGAGAATGCCCTAAAAGAATGATTGAAAAACTTTTTTTATTTCTCAGCGGCCCCTTCTCTATGGTAAAATAAGAGTGATACTGACAAAAGTAATAGTAAGCAGAAACCGACCAAGGGAGGTCATACAAATGAACGAAGAAAATGAGTTGACATACTTTAAAGGCGGCTTAGCGCTAGGCGTTGGTCTTGGTTTAGTAGGCGGCATTGCCTCAACCTTGTTCTACCATAAGAAAAAAACAATCTCCGCTGATCTCGTCTTAGAAAATGTAAAAGCTGCTTTTTTAAAAGAAGGACCGATTGAAGGTTCGTGGATTGAGTTTGAGAAAAAGCCCTTACGGAAATTCGCCATCCACTCCAAAACATATACTGGAGGAATTTGCCGCATTGAAGACGACGGCATTGTTCAATACGAATTCACTGCAGATGCCTACACAGGAACTGTCATTGACATCCAACGATTAAAAGATTAAAAAGATTGTTACAAAAGCACTTATTTGCTTTTGTAACAATCTTTTTTTCTTCTCATTTGTTTTTTGTAAAAGGGATGTTTATTTTATGTCAAAAAAATCAAATCAATGATGAATAAATACTCTAAAATCGAATGCTTTCTGCATGGAAATCAGCTTAAATCTTTACTTATCAACGTTTGTCCACTTTTTTCATAAAAAAGATTAGACATTTTTTAAAAATTGATAAAAGAATAATCATTTCTAACGATTTTTTAATTTCTCCTTTTCATTTTTACATTATACTGAGAGTATTGCTAAAAATGAAAAGGAGCGTGTCAAATGAAGAAATCTGTTTTATTTACTTCATTACTTGTATTATCAAGCTTAGCTTTAGCGGCCTGCGGCGGTGGCAGTGACGATAAAGGAGCAAGCAACGGCGGCAGCGACAACCAAGTATACACAATGGTTGAATCCCAAGAAATGCCTAGTGCCGATCCGTCCCTTGCAACAGATGAAGTGAGTTTTACCACTTTAAATAATGTCTACGAAGGAATCTATCGTTTAGATAAAGACAATAAACCCGCGCCTGCTGGTGCAGCCGAAAAAGCAACTGTTTCAGAAGACGGTTTAGTTTACAAAGTTAAATTACGTGAAGAATCAAAATGGTCTGATGGCAAACCAGTTACTGCTGCAGATTACGTTTACGGTTGGCAACGAACAGTGGATCCTGTCACTGCTTCAGAATATGCCTACATGTTTGAACCAGTAAAAAATGCTGAAAAAATTTCTAAAGGGGAACTACCTAAAGAAGAATTGGGCATTAAAGCAATCAATGATCATGAATTGGAAATCACTTTAGAAACAGCAACACCATATTTTGATGATTTATTGGCTTTCCCTTCTTTCTTGCCGCAACGTCAAGATATCGTTGAACGTTTTGGTAAAGATTATACAAAGAGTAGCGATAAAGCAGTCTACAATGGTCCCTTTACGCTAACTGAGTTTGATGGTCCCGGAACAGATACTAAATGGTCTCTAACTAAAAATGAAGAATATTGGGACAAAGAGACTGTCAAGTTAGATAAAGTCGCTATCAACGTGGTGAAAGAAGCCCCAACTGCCTTAAATCTTTATGAAACTGGTGAAGTGGATGATACGTATTTATCTGGCGAACTGGCTCAACAAATGCAAAACTCTCCTGACTTGGTCCAATTAAAAGCCGCTTCTTCTTTCTATTTAGAAATGAATCAAGCAGATGAAAAATCACCATTGACTAATGCAAACTTACGTCGTGCTATGTCTTATGCCATCGATCGCGATTCATTAGCTAAAAATATTTTAGCTAATGGCTCTCTTCCTTCACAAGGCTTCGTCCCTGTTGATGTCGCGAAATCACCAAAAACGGGTGAAGACTTTGTTAAAGAAGCCGGCAGCGACAAATTAGTCAAATACGACAAGAAAAAAGCTGTGGAATACTGGAACAAAGCGAAACAAGAACTTGGTGTTTCCAACTTAACGGTTGATTTAATGGTAGACGACTCTGAAGGCGCTAAAAAAATGGGCGAATATCTTCAAGGATCACTATCTGATACTTTGGAAGGCTTAAAAGTAACTGTGACACCTGTCCCTATGGCCGTTCGTTTAGATCGTACCTTAAAAGGGGATTTCCAAATCGCTATTCGTGGTTGGAGTGCCGACTATTCAGACCCAATTAACTTCTTAGATTTATTAGAAAGCTCAACTTCTAATAACCGTGGACGTTACAGCAATCCTGAATACGATAAATTCATTGCTGCGTCCAAAACCACAGATGTTAACGATCCTGAAAAACGCTGGGAAGATCTAATCAACGCTGAAAAAACAGTAATTGCTGATATGGGTGTTGTGCCAATTTACCAAAAAGCAGAATCACACTTACGTGCACCAAACGTGAAAGAAATTATTTATCATCCAACAGGTGCTAAATACGACTTCAAGTGGGCGTATAAAGAATAAAATAAAGGTCTCCTTCAATTTTGGAAGGAGACCTTTATTATTTATAATGACACGTTTCTAAATGATCATTCACCAATCCCGCCGCCTGTAAAAAGGAATAGACTGTCGTGGCACCTAAAAATTTAAATCCTCGTTTTTTTAACACTCGACTAATCTCTTGCGATAATTCCGTGGAGGCAGGAACCTCTTCTGGGTGCTGCCAGTGATTAACGATTGGTTGCTGATCGACAAAGTTCCAGAGGTAGCGATCAAAGGACCCAAATTCTGCCTGAACTTCTTGAAAAACTTGCGCATTCGTGATGGTCGCTTGAATTTTTAAACGATGACGAATCACACCAGGATTTGCTAGTAAAGCTAAAATTTTTTCCTCATCATATCGCGCAATTTTCCGATAATCAAACGCATCATAAGCTGCTCTAAGCGTTTCTCGTTTATTCAAAATAATCGCCCAGCTTAAGCCTGCTTGCATACTTTCCAAGGTCAATAACTCAAATAACTGTTGCTCTTCATGAACTGGACGTCCCCATTCATCATCATGATAGGCTTGCATCTCTTCAGTTGTATCCGTTGCCCAAGTACATCGCTCCATTGTACTGCCTCCTTTTATTTGCTAAAAAAGATGCGAACAAAGGGTACTGCCTGTTGTTCCACACCTTTTCTTATTCCTAATAAAATGCCCAGAAGTTTAACGCTTCATTCATCACTTCTTCGGCTGTAAATGTCCGTTTTGAATGGCCCTTTTCTTCTGAATCGTTTGGATCATTAATCCAGAAATCGCCTTTTTCATCCACACCACTCATCACCATAATGTGACCAGTTGTAGTGAAATAGCCTGGTTTTACAGAAATAATGACTGGATGACCTTCCTTCAAGAAAGCTGCCACTGTTTCAATATCCCCAATTTCTTGACAGTTATAGCCTTTCATTTCAGCATATGCACTAAAAATAGACCACGCCGTCCCTTGTCCTTCCATAAAGAAGTCATTTTTTGCCCAAGCTAACACATCTAGAGGAGTAACTTCTTGGTGATCCATGTATGAACCAACCATTGCAAGCGACACAATCGCACAGCCATTAATTTCGATTGTATTCGGCTTATCTACATTGCCAAATCCGTACGCGGTGTCTTTCCATTTAGCATCTGTCTGCAATTCTAACGGCAAATCCAGATGTCCATCATATTGCTTCTTTTCAATTTCTTGATTGACCTGTTGTCCATAGCTTAAAGGTTTGACTTTTTTCTCAATTTTAACTGGTGCTGGTTCTTTTGTTTTACTTGATTCAGCACTAGCTTTAACATATGAATCATCAAACCAACTTGAAAACCCACCTGATTTCATCGGCGAAAACTGCGCTAACAACCCGCCAAAGCCAAACGATACCAACAACACCGTGAGAACTTTTTTTTGGTAACCTGATGGTTTTTTTGACATACTATTCATCCTTTTCTATCTATTGACTACATCCGATAATCTTATGTATTTCTTATATGCTCACACATTATACTACTTTCTTTTTCGAAAAACAGAAACGTTGGTAAATTCTCATAATTATTGAAGGCGAACATATTTTCTTGAATTTTATCACAAAATTAGGTAAAATACAGGTAATTAGTCATTTGAGTTTTATTCTATTTTATTCGTAAAGGAGGCAGAAGAATGGATCAACATAAAGCTACCATCAAGAGCATTTCTAAACTGATTACGCTCTCTTCCCAACATTTCTTTTCGGCATTTTTAGAAGATTCTCAAGATCAAAAGAATAAAGAAAAGGAACGCAGTGCGCTTTTACAAGAGCTCCAAGTCGCTGCCGCCCAAAAATCCTTAGTGGTCTTACAATTGAAAGAAGTCCCTACAGCGCATAAATTCGAAACGGTGATCGGCTGGATTGTCTCAAAAAATATTTCGGACAATATCGTCGTTCGTTTACAAACGGATGAACAACAGTTGCGCATGATTCCTGTTGCTTCTGTCATGAAAGTCAGCACGTTAGCTAATCGTCACCAACGTCAAATTCACTAGAATATTGAAGTCTTTATAAAATAAATGGAAACCACCAACCCTGGCGATTGCAGGTTGGTGGTTTCTTTTATTTATGACTTTAGTCAAAATCCCATGAAACTTCTGACTTAGGACTCAACTTATTTCTTAGGAACAAATAATTGCGGTGCTACTTTTGCCAATAAGCCTAGAACTAGACTTACATACAAACAATTGACGACGGTACTTGTACCGTTTAGAACAAAGGAATAGAGATATGGGCTCATTCCTTCTGGTGCATACATGCCCCAAACCAATACACCCGCCCAAAAATGCCAAAACCAGCGGGCGAAGACTGCGACAACACTTCCTAAAATAATCGTACGAATGGCTGATTTTAAACGATTCGCTTGAAAATACAGTTGAATTTTTCTAGCGAATACGCCACCCATTCCTCCAAACGCAAAAGCAAAGGGATATTCAAAAATAATCTGTGGAACGGACAAGAAATTTTTCATGGCTGTGCCGAGAATAATATTTAACATGCCCCAAACAAAGCCTGCTGCAACTCCGGGAAGCAACCCACGACGAAACGAATAAAGAACTAATGGGACCATTCCCAACGATAGGTCCAAGCCACTATTGGCAAATTCAATCGGTAAAAAAGAGAGGGCCATTGCCATTGCTGCGACGACTGTTCCTTCTACCCAAATACGTAAATCCATTTTTCTAGCCAAACAAATTTCCTCCTATGTTCTGACGCTCTCAACCACTAATACATCGTTATTTTACCATAGGGACTTTAGAAAAACACGTTTGTCGAACAAGCAAAAAAATAGCTGATCAGCATTTAAGATAATCAACTCCTACTCAAACGCATGCCAGCTACTTTTTATCCATTAATCGTCCCGCTCAGTTGTCAAAATTTTACCAGAATGAGCATCGATTTTTACCTCTATTTTTTGTTGGCCCTCTTTCACTTTCACTTCCCAATAGGTGATTCCTAATTCTTTCTCTAACTTCCAATCTGTTGCCTGGCCGACTTTCGCTTCTTTTTCAGCCAAGGTTGTGGCTTGTTCTCTGGAAATGATCTTTGTTAAATCAAGTGCCTCTTCTTGCATTTTAACGCCATTTTGTTCATCGGCATCCAAGGTTTCGACTTTTTCTTTTGTGAATTCGCCTGTTTCTGCGTTCACTTCAACTTGATATTCTTTTTGCTGATCCACGCCTTCTATTTCATAAAAATAACGGCCAAAATCTGTATCTAACTGCAGACTTGTTATTTTAGCTTCTGGATATTTTTTCTCAAATGCTGTCGTTACTTTTTCTAAAGAGACAGCTACCACAGTTGCCTTCTCTGATGTCGTCGTTTCTTCTTGTTGTACGGATGAACTTGTTTCAGTAGTTGATATTACTGTTTCTTTTTGTTCATTTGTTGATGAAACATCTGTGGGTGTTTTGGATGTACAGCCAGCTACCAAAAAGAGTGCCAAGCCAGTCATAGAGCCATAGAGTATTTTTTTCATTAAACAACCTTCTTTCCTTTTTATCATTTTATTATACTTGATTTCTCATCCAAATCATAGCTACAAAAAAAAAGCCCTACTTTAGTTGATAAAGTTAGAGCTCTCTCAGCCTTCATGGGCCAACATAAAAATTTCACCGAAATCATTCTCTTGTTCAATGTGCCAAATGCGTTTTTCACTATTATAGACAAGCGTTGCCAAAATTTCTTCTTTTTGGTAAGAGGTATTTTTCATCTTGCTAAGTGAATCTTCCACCAAGTAAATAGGAATCCGATATTCTTCTTTATCCACTTCCGTTTGTTGGAAGCAAAAAATAACACCTTCTTGCAAGATACCTTTCATATTTTTAAGTAATTCAGGACTTAATTTTTCGACAGGCGTATTTCGTTTAAAGAAGGCCTTTTTCTGGTTGACTTTCTCTAAAACAACACGTGTAATTTTATCAGCAAAGATTCGATAAAATTCATCAATATAACGATAATAGACACGCGTCATCTGATCTGCAAATTCAAAAAAGACAAAATCATTTTGTAGCTTATAAAAGAAAGGCGAATGCAAACTATTCTTCATGTGTCCAAAATAAAGAAGTTCCGAAATTTCTAATGGCGTTAGCTCTTTTAGCATCGTCACATCGGAAAAGTCAATCCATTTAATTTCTTCAGTCATCCAACGACGTTGTAGCGATTGAAAATAGCGATTGACGCTTTCTTCTCCGCGAATAATTTTCAAGCCTGAATGCATATCGTATTCGCCAGCTTCGGCAGAAGGATCTAATAATAGTAAGTTCTGTGGATGATGCACAATTGAACGAACAAAATCGGAATGGGTAATTCCTTTAGATAAAACCGCGTTGCTGGTTACATCTATATGTACATAAATTAAATCAAGCAAATTCCCATCTCCCCTCTACTAGCCTCCTTACCATTTTACAATATTTTCAAAAGAAAAGCTTGTTTCTTTTACTTTAAAATTCCATTACAAAATGAGGATTTTTTTGAAAAATCAATCGATTCAGTTGTTTTTTATTAAATCAAGGTCCAGCTAGCTTACCTATTCACCAAAGAAAATAAATAGGTTTTTCAAATAAATTGTGGTAAACTTGATACATTAAAAGGAGGGAGAATATGCGCCCAAAAGAGAAAAAAAGAGGAAAAAATTGGTTAATCAACAGCTTATTAGTTTTACTATTTATCATTGGCTTGGCCTTAATTTTTAACAATCAGATACGCAGTTGGGTGGTTCAACAAAATAGCCGCTCGTACGCCGTTAGCAAGTTGAAACCAGCTGATGTGAAGAAAAACATGGCCCGTGAAACAACGTTTGACTTTGATTCAGTTGAGTCCTTGAGCACAGAAGCGGTGATGAAAGCCCAATTTGAAAACAAAAACTTACCTGTGATTGGTGCCATTGCGATACCAAGTGTCGAAATTAATTTGCCCATTTTTAAAGGATTGTCAAATGTCGCTTTATTAACTGGTGCGGGGACCATGAAAGAAGATCAAGTCATGGGGAAAAACAATTATGCCTTGGCTAGTCATCGAACGGAAGATGGTGTTTCCTTATTTTCACCTTTAGAAAGAACCAAAAAAGACGAACTCATTTATATCACTGATTTATCTACTGTTTATACATACAAAATAACTTCTGTAGAAAAAATCGAACCAACTCGTGTTGAGTTAATTGATGACGTTCCTGGTCAAAATATGATTACCTTAATTACCTGTGGCGATTTACAAGCAACGACGCGAATTGCTGTTCAAGGAACATTAGCAGCAACGACGCCTATTAAAGACGCCAACGACGATATGTTAAAGGCTTTCCAATTGGAGCAAAAAACCTTAGCCGATTGGGTGGCTTAATAAAAAAATCCTTAAAAAGTTTTGACACTTTTCAAGGATTTTTTGCTTTATTTCATCGCTTGACGTTCTTGCTGTTTCAGACGAGCAAAACCATAACGAATACCTGCAAATAATAAAACTAACGGAGATAAGAAAACAGAGATCATTAACCATTCACTTGTATACATACTACTAAAAGATAAATGATACGTGACAGCATACACTAGCGGCAGACTCATTATCAACAATAAATAATACAAACTCAATTCAAAAACATAGGATAAATAACTACTGTTCATCTTACTTCCCTCCTGTCTCTTTTTCCCTGAACAATTTGTTAACACTATTGTACCAAGGGGAAACAGAAAGTACTATCGGACTATAGTCCTAATCTTTCAGCTGTGCTTTTATTTTTTTCAACCATTCTGAGGTACCTGCTTCCACTAAGCGGTAAGTTTCCTCAAAATCTCCAGTATAATAAGGATCAGGTACGTCCATGGTTTCTTTACCAGCCACAACTTCCATAAATAAATGAATCCGCGGTTGCTCTTCTTGAGGAGCTAATGCTTTTAAATCGGCCACATTATTCGTATCCATCCCAATGATATAGTCATATTTTTTAAAATCACTTGGCTGGATTTGTGTCGCCCGCATTCCTTGATAGGAAATTCCTTGTTGCTCCAAAATTTTTCTGGTTCCCTTATGTGGCTGACTGCCAACTTCCCAGTGGCTAGTAGCTGCTGAAAACACTTGAATAGTCGATTCTAAACCGGCTTGTTGGACTTTCTGACGAAAAATCGCTTCTGCCATTGGCGAGCGACAAATATTGCCTAAACAAACAAATAACACAGTTACCACAACGTTTCACTCCTTCATAAAACTTTTTATCCTTCACACATTACTCATTGGCTTCTTGTTCATACAAATGATAAGCCATAAATTCTGTATCTTTCGCTAAACGGAATAATTGCGTCGCCATTTCCAAAGGAGTCTGAGGATATTCCTCAAGAATCCATTTCGTTAAGACGCCGCTACATCCATAAGAAAAGAAATTCGCATAAAATTGTTTATCTTTATCTGTTAAATGGTTCTCAACATCGACTTGTTCAAATAATGAAATAAATAAGCGATTGGTCGAAGCGGAAAAAACATTAAGAAGAACTTCTGAATCTGAGGTCACCGTTGTATAGTAAAAATGACTCTTCTCTTTAATCGCTTTTAATAACTTCAGGGCTTGTTCCTCCCAGTTTTCCAAACAAATATCTGTTTCCAAGTAAATCAATGCATCGTGACGATAAATCCAACGTAATAAATCATATTTATCTGTAAAGTGATAATAAAATGTTTGGCGATTCAAGCCCACTTTTTTGGTAATATCTTGGACACTTATTTTACGAAAATCCTTTTGTTCACATAATTCTATTAAAGCTGAAGCGATTGCTTGTTTTGTATCGTGCGTTCCGCTCATGCTGATTCCTCCGCTCCTAATATGTATATACCTCTATAATTGCAAAAAAATGGCCAGATTACAATATTTTCAGATACATTTTATGCATATATTTAAAATTAAATGAATAAAAAAAGCGGCAACTAACGATTTTTGTTAGTTACCACTCCTTGTTATCAATTATTAATAGATGACTATTTAGCCTGGAAAACGCCATACAACAGCGCGGAATCCTGCTGGTGGTGCTGGTGACCAGTTAGAGTTAGAAGAAACATAACCAGAACCTCCTGGGTTGTTCGCTTCAACGATTTGGACACTTCCACCACTTACACCTGTAACTAAGACAGTATGCACGCCACCAATCCAGCTATCTGGACTATAGGCACTTTCATATTGAACAACATCGCCTGGTTGCACGTTACTCCAGCTAACTTGTGTTGCGCCAGAAGCAACATAGCCACTGTTTGGACCACCATAACCGAAGTTAATACCGCCTGCCGCTAGCCAGCGACGAACAGATACTAAACATTCACCTGGTTGATTCCAACCTGTTGCATAAGAATTACCAACATCTGCTAAAGCTGCATTAATTGCGGCTTGTTTTCCTGAAGTCACGCCACCATTCCCTGGTTTTGCTTCATTACCTTTTTCAGGAGTTGTTGGGTTAGTTACAGGAACTTCTTTTTCTTTTTCAGGTGCTGCTGCAGGTGTTGTTACAACACTTTCTGTTTCAGTACTTGAAGTTGTTGTTTCTTGCGTTGTGGTACTTTCAGTAGTTGTTGATGATTCTACTGCTGGTGTTGCGGCTTTTTCTTCAGCAGCAGATGCTGCTGCCTCATTGGCTGCTTTTGTTGCTTTCGCTTGCTCTGCTGCCGCTTTTTGTGCTGCGGCTTGTGCTTGCGCTGCCGCTTGTTCTTCTGCTTTTTTAGCAGCTGCACGTTGGCGTGCTTGTTCTTCTGCTAAACGTTTTTCCGCTTCTTTTTTCTGTTTAATGAAGCCGTCTTTTTTCCCTTGTTCTTCAGAACGTTGTGCTTCTAAATCATTTTTAGCCACTTCTTGTTGAATCTTCAATGTTTTTAATGATTCTGTTTTATCATTTAATTCTTTTGTTGCTGCTTCTAATTCAGCAATTTGTTTTTCAACATTCTTTGTTTTCTTTTCAACAGTCGCTTTATCTTCTTTTTGTTGTTCTAGTAATTCATTATTGGCGCTCATCATTGTTGAGACCGCTTGAACGCGACCAATTGCATCTGCTACTGAATCTGCATCTAAGACAGCATCAATAATTGAATCACTTTGACCATTCACTTGGACATCGCGTGCTTGTTTTGTCATTTGTACTTCACGTTTTTGAATACGGACATTCAAATCAGAAATTTCACTATATAATTTAGATACTTCTGATGATAGCTTGTTCTTTTTAGCTGTTAATGTATCGATTTGTTTGGCCGTTTCAACCATATCATTTTCAATCGCGGCAACTTTTGCTTCTGCATCTGACATTTGGCTAGTTAACGCATTAATTTTTTGATCTTGTTGTTGAATCTTTGTATCGTATTCATCTGCAAATGCTGCGGATGGCAACGCTACGCTTGTTAAGGTAATGGAACATACCATTAGAGCCGATAATACACTTTTCTTCAATCTGTTGTCCTCCGAAAATCCTTTTTTGTTAAGCTTTTTTATTATTTATTAAAATTTGAATAAATTTCTCTTTTTCAACGATAGAGCAATTGTAGCATAGCTGTATGTCACTGAGATAATATGGATGTTACAGTAATATTTCAATTTTCTTCTTGTAAATGACAAAAAAAAGCTTCACTTTTTTCACAACTTTCTTCAAGGCTCCAGGGTAAACTTCTCATCGTTTTGTTATTTAAAGAAAATAAAAAAAGCGAAAAATGCTAACAAATGAGCATTTTTCGCAAACGAACAAAATTTTCAATTTTTATTTTACGGAAAACAGTTTTTTCAGTGGATAAGATAAAATAACATACCACACCATGTTCAATAGCAATGTAGGGCCCAACACACGCGTAATAAATAAAATCGGGCTGACATCTGCTAAATGAAAGGCCACTTGAATCAGTACCGCAATCAGTTCATACAACGTGGTAAAAATGACGATCCCAAAAAAACCAGTTAGTAAATTTGTTTGAATTACTTCTTTAAATGTATACATCAACATAACCGAAATCGTCAGTGCAACTGTATAAATCCCGATAATGCCAATGTAGTAGCTATCGCAAATAAAGCCTAAAATTAACGAAGTAATTAATAAATAACGTTTAGAAAAATTAGGAACGGCAAACATAAACGCAAGTAATAGCAGATGAGAACTGGCGAAGTAAACATTACTTGTCCACGTTTCAAAAGACTTTGTTAAATGAGCATCAATTAACATTAAGAAAAACAAGAGAATAGGTGTGACGTATTTTAAATACTCTTTCCGAATCATTCGCTTTCCCCTGCCGATCTTTTCACGACCGTCACAACAGAGATACCATAGACATCCGCATAAGGTTTCACATACACTTCACGATCTAAACCAAAACTATCTGGTTTCACTTTAATAACTGTCCCTACCGCTAAATCGGCTGGGGAATTACCACCTAAGCCAGAAGTCTGAACGACATCTCCTTCTTTCAGAGTGGCATCGCCAGTTAATTGTGACACAATTAATGCATTCGTCTTATTGTCGTAATTTTTAAGTAAACCAAATGATTCGCCATTTGCGGAAGTTACTCGCACAGGGAAATGGTTCGAGTTAACATTTTTAGACGTTAGTAGTTCCACTTTTGCAGTCGTTGCATTGACTTCAATAACACGCCCCACTAACCCTTTTTGCGCCATGACCGCCATGCCCGCTTCAATGCCGTCATTGGTTCCTTTATCGATAATTAATAAGTCTTGCCAAGTATCAGGCGAACGCGTAATGACATTCGCAGTTACTTTTTCATAGTTGGCCAACGTTTCGTTCAGATTCAATTCTTGTTTTAAACTATCAATTTCACGTTTATAGTTATTGTTTTGGACAGCTAATTCATTATAGCTATCAATTTTTTCTTTTAGACGTTCGTTTTCTTTAAACGTGTTAATTAAATTGCCCATTGAAGACAAGCCATTTTCCACCACACGAGCTGGAAAAGAAATCACACGGTCCACCATACTAACGCTATTATTGACGCCACCTTGAACGACATTGGTTTTGCCTTTTTCAGAACGTTGCGCAGCAGTTAAACTAATAATGGTTACTAAAATAATGACTAAAATTAAGGTAATGATTATATTTTTATTTGGATTAAATTTTTTCACAAAGACACCCCAGATATTCTTCAGACTGATAGTATTAATTTTACCACTAATTGACTATAAACAAAAGAGTTGGCGATCGTCTTTAGCTTTTTTTATCATTTCTTTTTTAGGGCTTGTTTTCAACGAAAAAACCAACGAAAAGAAAGGAAGCTTCCTTGGTTTTCGTTGGTTTAAAAAGAAATTATTTTTCTTTGTTTTCTTCGTTTAATAATGCTTTTCTTGACACGTTGACACGGCCTTGTTTGTCAATTTCAGTTACTTTGACAAGGACTTCGTCGCCTAATTTCACGACATCTTCAACGTTGTTCACACGTTCGTTTGCTAATTGAGAAATATGGATTAAGCCATCTTTGCCTTTAATTAGGTTAACAAACGCACCAAATTTTTCAATGCGGACAACTTTTGCTAAGTAAACTTGACCGACTTCGACTTCTTTGGTTAATTCTTCAATAATCTTGATGGCTTTTTTAATCATTTCGGCATCTGATGAAGCAATACTTACGTTACCGTCTTGATCGATATCAATCTTAACACCAGTTTCATCAATGATGCTGTTGATTGTTTCGCCACCTTTACCAATGACATCTTTAATTTTCGCTGGTTTAATTTGAATCATTTCAATTTTCGGTGCATATTGACTTAATTCTTCACGAGGAGCAGCAATCGTTGTTGTTAATTCTTCTAAAATTTCCATCCGGGCTTTCTTCGCTTGGTCTAATGCTTCCGTTAAAATTTGTTCTGTAATTCCTTGGATTTTGATGTCCATTTGTAAAGCAGTGATTCCGTCTTTCGTTCCCGCTACTTTAAAGTCCATATCGCCAAGGTGATCTTCTAAGCCTTGAATATCTGTTAAGATTGTATAGTTTTCACCATCACTAACAAGACCCATTGCAATACCTGCAACTGGCGCTTTAATTGGCACACCCGCATCCATTAATGCTAATGTTCCCGCGCAAATACTTGCTTGTGAAGAAGAACCATTTGATTCTAACACTTCTGCTACTAAGCGGATTGTGTAAGGGAAGTCTTCTTCTGATGGAATAATTTGTGCTAAGGCACGTTCACCTAACGCACCGTGACCGATTTCACGACGACCTGGTGAGCCCGCGCGTCCTGTTGAACCAACAGAGAATTGCGGGAAGTTATAATGATGGATGAAACGTTTGCTATCTTGGACACCCAACCCATCGATAATTTGATGTTCCCCTAAAGGCGCTAATGTACAAACGGATAAAGCTTGTGTTTGACCCCGAGTAAATAAGCCAGAACCATGCACACGTGGTAAAATACTTACTTCTGATGATAAATGACGAATTTCGTCTAATTTACGGCCATCCGGGCGAATCTTATCGATCGTGATTAACTCACGTACGACATCTTTTTCAAGATCTTCCGCAATTTGTTTCACTTCTTTTAGTAATTGTGCTTCTTCTTCGTGTTCCGCAAATTTTTCAGCGTAAACTTCTTTGACTGTATCTTTTACTTTGTCAATTTCAACTTCACGTGCTAATTTTTCTTCCGTCATTACGGCTGTTTTCATTGTATTGTAGTATGCATCAAAAATTTCTTTTTTAAGATCAGCGTCCACTTGTAATAAGTCCACGTCCATTTTTGGTTTACCTACAGCGGCAACGATTTCTTCTTGGAACGCCACTAGTTCTTTAATGGCATCAAAACCGAAAAGTAAGGCACCTAACATATCTTCTTCTGATACTTCTTTGGCACCACTTTCAACCATGTTGATGGCTTCTTTTGTTCCAGCAACAGTTAATTCAATATCTGTTTGTTCTGCTTGTTCTACCGTTGGGTTTAAGACATATTCGCCATTAATACGACCAACGTCAACGCCAGCAATTGGTCCGTCAAACGGAATATCTGAAATTGCTAACGCTAAGGAAGACCCAAACATTGCAGCCATTTCTGGTGTACAGTCTTGCTCCACACTCATAACGATGTTCGTGATTTGGACTTCGTTACGGAAGCCTTCTGAGAACATTGGACGAATAGGACGGTCGATTAAACGAGCGGTTAATGTCGCACGTTCACTTGGACGACCTTCACGTTTAATGAAGCCGCCAGGAATTTTTCCTACCGCATACATTTTTTCTTCATAGTTTACAGTTAATGGGAAAAAGTCTACATCTTTTGCTTCTTTAGAGGCAACAGCAGCACTTAAAACGACCGTATCGCCGTAACGTACTAAGACAGCTCCATTGGCTTGTTTGGCTAATTGGCCGATTTCTACTTCTAGTGGGCGGCCGCCCCAAGTTGTTTTAAAGACTTGTTTTTCTGTCATAATTCTTCTCCTTTACTCTTGCTCTTTGGAAAAGTCAGACGGCTACTAAACAAATGAAAAAGTAACAAGTCGTTGCTGCTCTTTCATTTGGTTAGTAGTTCCTAAAAACTTTCCAAAGAGGACCTTCAATAGTGACAATAAGATAAAAAGCGAGATTCTGATTGAACCTCGCTTTATACGTAATGATTAACGACGTAATCCTAAACGTTGGATCAATTCGCGGTAACGTTGGATGTCAGTTTTACGTAAGTAAGCTAACAAGTTACGACGGTGACCGATTTTTTTCATTAAACCACGGTAAGAATGGTGATCTTTTTTGTGTGTACGCGCATGTTCGTTCAATTGGTTAATGTCTTCAGTTAAGACAGCAATTTGTACTTCTGGAGAACCAGTATCTCCTTCATGACGTGCGTATTCTTTAATGATTTCGTTTTTTCTTTCTTGTGAAATTGCCATTTGTTCCACCTCTTTCTCTATTATTCGTCTGATCACTGAGTGAAGCGTTGGTGACTCGCTAAACCAAGTGATAGATGGTGTGTTTCCACACAAACTTACTTTACAGGAAACACCGCTAAAATGCAAGCTTAATCTCTATTATTCGATAGTTTTTTTAAACAATCTAGCCCCTTTTTTGGTGATTTTGTGATACACTAAATGGTGGTAAACAACTGATTATTTCAGCGCATGAATAAATAAAAGAAGAATTTTTTTATGTTTCAAAGGAGGAACCATTGAATGATTACAATGAAAGATATTATTCGTGAAGGGAATCCCACACTTCGTGCTGTGGCAGAAGAAGTGCCTGTCCCTATCACTGAGGAAGACCGACAATTAGGCGAAGACATGTTGACTTTCTTAAAAAATAGTCAAGATCCAGTCAAAGCCGAAGAATTACAATTACGTGGTGGCGTTGGTTTAGCTGCACCACAATTAGATATTTCTAAACGAATTATTGCTGTCCATGTTCCTAGTAACGACCCAGAAAACGAAACGCCTTCATTAAGTACGGTGATGTACAACCCTAAAATTTTGAGCCATTCTGTGCAAGATGTATGTTTAGGTGAAGGGGAAGGCTGTTTATCTGTCGATCGGGATGTGCCTGGGTATGTCGTTCGCCATAACAAAATTACCGTCAGTTATTTTGACATGGCTGGCGAAAAACACAAAGTTCGTTTAAAAAACTACGAAGCGATTGTGGTTCAACATGAAATTGATCATATTAATGGCATCATGTTCTACGATCATATTAATAAAGAAAATCCATTTGCTTTAAAAGAGGGCGTTTTAGTCATCGAATAAAAAAAACTGGGCCGTTTGTTTTCAGACAAACGGCCCAGTTTTTTTAAATGGCCTTCATTTCTTTTAAGGCTTTCCAAATGCCATCATTATCATTTGTATCTGTGACCATTGTGGCCACTTTTTGAATGGAAGGACTCGCGTTGCCCATTGCGACGCCAATTCCTGCATGGCTTAACATTTCTCGGTCATTTTCGCCGTCCCCAAAGGCAATGATATTTTTTGCATCAATGCCCACACGTTTGGCTAAATACGTTAACGTAGCTGATTTTGAGCCATCTTTAGGCACAACATCTACGCTATGTTGATGCCAGCGAATAAAGCGAAATTCTGGGTATTCTTCTTCAAACGTACACTGATCTTCTGCGTCATAAAAAGCTAGCGCTTGGTAAATATCATTTTGACGATAAAAGTGTTCATCATAAGCAGGTGAATGAAAATGAAAAGAGTTCATCGCAATTTCCATTTTTTCAGCACGGTGCTGGTTGCTCTTCTTAATATCATCTAAGCCCACACAAGCAAATCCTAAGCCGCGTTGATCACTGTCTTGTGCCAAACGTTCCAACGCTTCAGCGTGCAATAAATTTTGATAATATTGCTCATGATCCACAAAAGCCGCGGCGCCATTACATAACACGTAATTGGTAAAATCTAAATCCCAAATCACCTCTTGCGCCATATAACGACTTCTGCCAGTTGCCAGCGTAACTAAGTGTCCTTGCTCCCGCAATTTTGCTAGCGCTTCTCTCGTGCTATCCAATGCTTTCTTCTCCGAATTTAACAACGTCCCATCAATATCAAATGCAAAAAGTTTTCTTTCCATCATTTCTCCTTATTCGCTCGCTTTCGCTAAATATTTACTGCCTTCCCGTTGTGCTAAAGGACTCAACACTAATTCTTTCATCAATTCCTCGACCCATTGCGGATTCGTTTTACTATATTGGCGTAATGACCAGCCAATCGCTTTTTGAATGAAGAACTCCTCTGTAGTTCTATCATAAATAATCGCCTTTTTCAACAGGTCCTGATTGGTCTTTTCTTTCAACATCAACTGTAAATTCAGCGCAACACGCCGATTCCAGAAATTTTCAGCGCCATAAAAAAGGGCAAAAATCGTTGGCAATTCAGTCAGATGCAACGCCACCCACAACCCAAAAAATTTTCGCCAAGCATCCACACTGTCCCACCACGCTTTTTGTGGAACATAAGCTTTAAACGCTACCACCTCTTCTAATGAAAATCTCCGAACATTTTGAAGGGCTAAATCAATAGCGACATACTGATATTCTCGTTCTGTTTTTTGATAATAAGCCTCAATCTCTTGGCATAATTTTTCCTTTGGCCACGTATGACTTTCTTTTAAAAGTTGTTTACTTAACGCTTGACGTTCTGGGGCGGGGATGCCTGCAAAAACAAATTGGTGTTTCATATAAGCAGACATTTTTGCTGCTGTTTCTGGGTTCTTCTGAAATTGAAGTGTGT
Organism: Enterococcus sp. DIV1090; assembly: GCF_050537975.1. Lineage (NCBI taxonomy): Bacteria > Bacillati > Bacillota > Bacilli > Lactobacillales > Enterococcaceae > Enterococcus > Enterococcus sp. DIV1090. The sequence continues at coordinate 2,607,062 of NZ_CP172917.1, forward strand.
CCATTCCTTCGCTCCTTATAATAAAAAAAACTATACTAAAACAGTGTACCATGTTTTAGTATAGTTGGTTGATCAATTAATCAAAATACGTTAAGTTTTTGTTGTCTTTATCTAACCAGGCATAGCCGAGACCCATAATTAAGCCACCACCGATAAAGTTACCGATAAAGGCCCAGAACAGATTATGAACAACATTACCAGCTGTGAAAGCTTCAATTGCGCCGTTCGAAGCAAAGTAAGCTAAACTGAAGGCTGGGAAGTTGGCAATCACGTGTTCAAAACCAAGGAACGCAAAGATAAAGATAATGAAAATAATGGCCGCGACTTTGCCGGCATCATCTTTCATTCGCATACTCACTAATACGGCTGTATTAACTACAATATTGGCGAACATAGCTTCAACTAAAATTTGCAGGGTGGTTTTTTCTAATTTTCCAGCAATCGATGTAAAGAAGAAACTATCTTTTGGCAAATCTTGGAACGGTACTGTAAGTGATACCAAGAAGCCAAACAAGACGCCACCAATTAAATTGAATAAGATACAGGTAAATAAAATTTTTGCAGCTAAGGAAAAGTTGACTTTTTTACGATAGACACCAACAGTCATGTACAACATATTCGAGGTACCAAGTTCGGCATTCATATATAAAATCATCACAAGTGACCAACTGAACATGAAGGCGTAAAGCATTTTCCCTAAACCATGAGAAATTCCTTCTCCTTTAATTGCGATTGCAAAAGCAACGGCTGTTCCCAACGTTAAAAATAGACAAGCAAGCATTGCACGAACAGCGTAGCGGGAAAAGCTGTTTGAGAATAAATTCACTTTCTTGTCGATGGATTTATCAATTTGTTCAAACAATGGTGAACCAGACTTCATTGTAAACTCCCTTTCATTCCGTTTTCAACTTATATTTTCAAAACATCTCCCCTTATTCTAATGAGGAAAAGTGTTTTTGTCTACCTTTTTTTCAGATTTCACTTTAAAACCTTGACGTTTCCTATCCTATTAAGTATACTAGATTTTGTGTAAAATAATTGCAGCAGAAGAATAATAACTCGTCAACAGTTCATTGCCAAACTTGGTTCAACTGCGTAACCGCGGCTGCAAAGGCGAAGGTTGAAGAATGAACTGAACGAATATGAATTTTTCATCTAATTATTTTACTCCAAAAAAAACATTTATTTATTGGAGGAATTTTTAATGTCTCGTTATACTGGACCATCATGGAAAGTATCTCGTCGTCTAGGTATCTCTTTATCAGGTACTGGTAAAGAACTAGCTCGTCGCCCTTACAAACCAGGACAACACGGACCTAACAGCCGTGGTAAAGTTTCTGAATACGGAATGCAATTAACTGAAAAACAAAAATTACGTCATATGTATGGCATGAACGAACGTCAATTCCGTACGTTGTTCATTAAAGCAAGCAAAATCAAAGAAGGTAAACACGGTGTTAACTTCATGGTTTTACTAGAACAACGCTTAGATAACGTTGTTTACCGTTTAGGTCTTGCAACTACTCGTCGTCAAGCACGTCAATTAGTTAACCATGGCCACATCACTGTAGACGGCAAACGTGTTGATATTCCATCATACCACGTTGAAGTTGGTCAAGTGATCGGTGTTCGTGAAAAATCTCAAAACATCTCAACAATTAAAGAAGCGGTTGAAGCAACTGTTGGACGTCCAGCATTCGTAAGCTTTGACACTGAAAAATTAGAAGGTAGCTTCACTCGTTTACCAGAACGTGATGAACTTTACCCAGAAATCGACGAAGCACTTGTCGTTGAATACTACAACCAAAAACTTTAAGATTTCAAAAGGTCGAACTACGGTTCTTACCTTCTTTCAAAACCTTGCCTTTCTTGGCAAGGTTTTTTTCTTTGCCCTCTTTACAAAATTGTTTACTTCCGCTAAACTATTGTTAACCAAATAAAACAATTGGTTAACAATAGAAAGTGAGGCTTCTTATGAATAAAGCATCGTTACGCTCTTTAATTTTAGCAGCAGAATTCGCTGTGATTATTGCTGTACTTTCACAATTTACAATTCCATTGGGGATTGTCCCCTTAACTGGACAAACATTTGCCATTGGCTTAACCGCTACCGTTTTGGGTAAGCGAACGGGGACCTACGCTATTTTAATTTACTTCTTATTAGGATTAATTGGTTTACCCGTTTACGCGGGGATGTCTAGCGGGTTCGGTGTACTCTTCGGACCAACTGGCGGCTATTTAATCGGGTTTATCTTCAACGGCTTATTAACTGGTTATATTTTAGAAAAAACAACCTTTAACTATACTTGGGCCATTATCGCAAATATTGCCGGCGCCTTAGTTACCTTAGTTTTCGGTATGATTTGGTTGAAATATTCCGCAAATCTACCGTGGCCAAACGCTTTCGCTGGCGGGTTTGCTCCGTTTATTATTCCTGGTATCATCAAGGCTGTCGCAGCTGCTTATGTTGGTATTTTAATTCGCCAACGCTTTATGAAACGTTTTTTAGCACACCTTTCTTAAGGGGAAAACTTTTTTCTTTTCCTTGTCTGTAGTACACTAAAAGGACAAAGGAGTGAAGTCCATGTCCTCATTATTAAAACGATTGGTTCAGTTGGTTTTGTTAGTCGTCGCTGTCTTGCTAATTCGACACTATGTTTTCTCCCCTGCTGCGGTGAACGGCTCTTCAATGGAACCAACACTTCATAACAACGACCGTTTATGGGTGACCTCGATTAAAAAGCCACAGCGCTTTGATATTATCGCTTTCCCTAGTCCTCGCAACGGCCAACGAGTAGCCAAACGTTTAATTGGTTTACCTGGCGAAACAGTCGAGTATCGCGATGATACCCTTTATATTAATGGTGTATCACTCAGTGAAGATTACTTAGCAAGTGCTAAACGAAATGTCTCTAAAAATGAAAATTATACCCAAGATTTTACGCTAGAGACCTTAGAAGCCACCCAATCCCTGACCGTTCCAGAAGGCATGTATTTTGTCTTGGGGGATAATCGCCCGCGCTCAGATGACAGTCGTTACTTTGGCTTTGTTAAACAAGAGAGTGTGGAAGGTGTTTTGACTTTTCGTTATTATCCGTTAGATAAAATTGGCTTTCCATAAAAATAATAAACCGCCCTCAAAAAGTTAGACTTTTTGAGGGCGGTTTAGCTTTTATTCACGTATTCTTGTTAAGGTCCAGTCACAAGATTCCACGTAACCGCGGCCTTGTATTGTTGCCCTTTAATACCTTGATTGGCTGGCACTTCAAGTTTGACATTATTGAAGGTGAAGTCCAACTGGTAAACATTACTACCTGTGAATTGCTTGTTGGCAATAATACTCGTCGCCGTGTTGTTGGCTGTTAAGCTAATGGCACTCGTGGTACCGACCGCATTTTTCAACTCGGTTGGTTGATTGTAATTGGTGAAGCTAGAGACAGGCGCCGCACCTAATAATAAGCGGGTCGCCGTAGGCAAGCTGTCTGTCGCTGATTTTGGTTGTGACAGTTGCGCCGTTAAGCTCCAATTCGGTTGCGTTTTCTTGATTCGGACATACGGATTGCGTGTGCCGTTGCCGTAGTAATCCGCGGCTTTTTTCAAGTTGTGTTGTTGCTTACTTCCTGCAACGCCCACTTGGCCGAAGTCGAAGGTTGGCACACTGATGAAGCCTTCGGTCGTTGGTGTGACTACTTCTTGATCATTTGGACGAATTCTCACGAAGTTGTCCACTGTACTATCTTTAATACCACCAAATACTACAACTTCTGCTTTCAAAACAGTGTTTGGTTTCCCTGTTGCGCGAGTTGTGAAAGCAATTGAAACTTTTTTGCCGATAGGAACGGCATTTGGTAAAGAAACCCCCTCTGTCCAAAGTGTACTATTTACTGGGATTGATTTTGTCGTTTCTCCTTCTGGTGTCACTTCCATAAAGGTCGGGATCGTCAGACCAGCTGACCAATTGGGCCCTTTTTTCAAGTTAAGATTCTGTAAGGGTGCTTTGCTAGTATTCGTGATCGTTGTTGTCCAGATTACATTGGTATTCGTATCGATCACTTCTTTTGGTCGAGTTAATGTGACACTAGCTGTTGGTATTTCTTCCTTATACATGGCGGTCATATCGTCATTGCCATCAAAAGTCGCATTGAACGTTGGTGTTGTGGTTTTGTTCAACGTACTTGGCTTGGTTTTCCCTTTGTACCACCCTTGGAACGTATAGACTTTGCCACCTGCAGTATACGTCGCTGGTAAAGCTTTTGCCGCTGTGTACTTGAAGGTGTTACTGTTCATCGGTACTTGGTTGCCTTGGGTGAAGCCTGTTGGTGCGGTAATTTTGGCACCGTTGACATCTACGAAGTTTTCGGTGACTTGTTTCCGTGTGACTTTGTAATTCATGGTTTGTTTGAAGTCTTGTGTCCCATCAAAACCAGCCAAAACGATCTTATTCTCTGGATTTCCTGTCGCACGAGCTATAAATAATAATCTTGGAATAGTGTTTATTGAGCTACCAACACCAAATGTTGATTTTATTGAAAATTTATTATCTACTCCTTTTTTAAAGGATTTATCTAACTCATTTAATTGACTAGGAGCACTATTGTTAAACACTGGGTCAGTCCCGACAAAGCCCACTGGATACACAGAAACAGGTAATGTGGTATTCATTGTTTCAATTTTGTCCACATATTTTAGTTCCGTTGTAATATTCCAGTCGTTGATTGCATAACTACGAATATCATAAATATCGCTAGGAACTTCATCAAAGTTTGCTGGAATATTAACTCTTGATTGGGTCGTAATAGTATAGACATTGGCTTCATTCGTATTTTTAATACTTACCAGTGGATTCATGGCGCCCGTTGTCACATATGTCTGGTCTACCGCTTTTCTTAGTGTCTGTGTGTAGTTTCCAGAAAACGTTAACGGTTCATTGAAAGCTTGTCCTTTTTCATCGACAAATTCTGCATGGAAACCTGGGTAAACCCACGTATCTTTGGGAATTAGTTCCTCATACACCACATTCAAGTCATCATTATCATCATACGTTACTGCATAGCTTGGCGCTTTCGTAGTTGTCAAGGCACTTGGTTTGGTTTTGCCTTTGTACCAGCCTTTGAACTTGTAAGTTTTTGTGCCGACTTTGTAGGTGTCAGGTAAGGTGCCAGCTTGTTTGAACGTATAATCATCACTTGTGATCACCGTTTGTTTTCCTTGGGTGAAACCTGTGGGCGGTGTGATTTTGGCACCGCTTGTGGCTACGAAGTTTTCGGTAACACGGCGGTTTTCTAAATAATAATAAACAGTTTTATCTGGGGTAGCTAAATTGTAAGTCGCTCCTACGTTACCAGAGTAAACACCCATTGCATAAAGTGTCTCAGTCGTATCCCAGTTCCAATAATATTGTTTGGTGTTATATGATGTATTACTGGTTTTACCTAATTCATATGCATTTGTACCAGGACTTGAACTAACAACCGTACTTGGATTTACAATATCTTTTCTGACCTCATTCGCAAGTGGATATTTCGTTTTATCCCCTGTATAAGTTGCCGTTGGTGAGATTGAAATGGTGCGATAGTATTTCGGAATTTCATGTGTAACACTTCGTGTACCATATGTGGTACCTTCCACAGACTCTGGTAAGGTATAGACTTTTTGTGGAATCGTTAATTTTTTAAGATTCGTTGTCGTTACATTGGTTCCTGTAATCGTTGAAAAAGGTGTTGTTGTACCACTTTTCGTTGTTTCAGACATCGTTGCTTTCAATGTGAAATTAGCAGGATTGATTAAATTACCTTTTTCGTCTACATAGCCAAAAGTAATTTCTTTGCTAGGTAATGTATAGGTTTTGGTGACTACTTCCTCATACACCACATTCAAGTCATCATTCCCATCATACGTCACCGCATAACTCGGCGCTTTCGTGGTGGTCAAGGTACTTGGTTTGGTTTTCCCTTTGTACCAGCCTTTAAACTTGTAGGTTTTACCACCTGTTGTGTAGGTGTCTGGTAAGGTGCCTGCTTGTTTGAAAGTGTACGCTTCACTATTTATAACTGTTTTCTTACCCTGAGTGAATCCCGGGGGTGGTGCGATTTTTTGTCCACTACTATTAACAAAATTCTCATAAAGTTTTTTGTAATAAATATAGTAGGTAATCGTTGCACTATTATTTCCTGCATTAAATTGTCCTGTTGTTCCCACAAGATTGTCACTAAACATAATATTAGTACTTACTCCGCTATGAGGATTAAGATTAGTTATGCGCCACGTCTTACCAGTCGCTTTAGTAAAGTTATATGCTGAAATATCATAGTTGCTTCTCGTATAAGTTGTTGATGTATATGCTCTGGAAGTCATCACACCTGTTCGGCTATCTGGAAATGTTGTTTTAGGTGGCGTTAACACAATTTTATCAATTCTATTGGTGGTAGCTGTAGCAAAATTAATCGCAATGTCGTTACTAAAGAAAAGCCACGAACCCCCATTACTAGTGCCTACAGTTTTTAGTCCTGTATTAAAACTATAAAGTCCATTGCCAGCGTTTGTCATAGTTAAAGGATATCTTAACAGTGTTCCTTCAACTTTAGAGTTGGTTGATTTAAATAGTACTGGATTCATGGAAAGGCTCATTTGTTCCTTACTAGACTGTCCATCCTCATCGTAAAATTTTAAACTCCCTTTTAAACCTAAGTTACCAGCAAATTTATCCACATATGTCATTTCATTTCGTCTATTGACTGCACCAAAACCATTAAATCGAATCGTGGAATCGATATATTTTTTTTCATTGTGTATACCAGAAGTAATTCTTGTCTGAAAATACAACGTTTTGATATACCCAGTATTTCCAGAAGTTCTCCCGTGTAGACGATTAATAAATGCAGTGACCGTCCTAGTGGACTCTGTCCAAACAAAATATTCGCCACCACTATTGACATTATGAGAGCCTTCCCCTAGAACTACATTTTGTTCCTCGGGGCCAACTTTAATAATAACTGAAGTGGGTCTAGTCATTCCTGCTGCCAATTTTGATTCAATTCGAATCGGACCAACAATATCTGAATTTGTGTCATCTGTTGTAATATTTTCAAATTTCAACCGATAATCAACTACATCATTAAGACGAACCGTAGTTTTATTCGTTGTCCCTGTAGCTGCCCAGACAAATGCCCTAGGCATAATTTTCGCTTGAACACTGGATGGTTCAAGTATATTTTCTTCTTGAATGATTTCTGTTTTTTCTGTCTGCTCTACTTCTTCCTGACTTGTGTCAGTCGTTACTTGGCTATTTTCCGTACTGGCTTTCGTTGTTTCTTCTTTCACGCTACTGGCTGGCGTCTCTTCCTTGGTACTACTTTCGGCGGTCGGACTACTTTCAATCGTCACAGTTTCCGCAACTGCCGTCACGCCCGAAAAGGCATTCACTAGCAAAGAACTACATAAGCCAATAGCTGCAAGACGTTGCCATTTATTTCGCTTCATGTCGTCCCCTCTTTCTATGTACGATTCCCGCCAAACCGATTAAGGCGAAGCCGAGAATGTTCAAATTTGCCTGACTCTTGCTCCCTGTACGAGGGAGCTGCGAGCCAGTTGTGGTGGTCTGTGTCGAACTACCACTTCGTTGATCTCCTTGCGGAGGACCAGCTGGTTCCTTGGGATCAGCAGCTGGCGCATCTGTTTTCGGTGGGGGATCTTTAGGAGCGGGTGTTGTCGGATTTTGGTAAAATTCAATCCCCACCGAACTAAAACCACCATCAGACGCTTCAACATTTATAAAAAAACTAGGGGAAAATAGTAGACACGCAATCATTAAATAACGCTTTTTTTTCATTGAAAAACCTCCTTTTGAATTTAAGTATCTCTCACAACCTTTTATATACCACTATGATAGCAAAGAAAAGACTCTTCAAAACAACAGTTTTTTCCAGTTGATAACCCTTATTTCCACAAGTTCCTTATATATCGTGTCTTTTAAGCTACGTTATTTAAAGGAAACAAGGGAAAACAGTAAAGACTATCCCCTTTTTCAAAAAAATCATCTTTAATTTCTTAAATTTCCATCACCCAAACTAAAGAAAAGCTCACAATGTTAGTAATTAAAACTAACATTGTGAGCTTTTCTCATTTTTGACGATTGGATAATTCGATAAAATAACACTAAAACACAAAATAACTGTCTGTTTCTCTTATTGGGCAACAGCTAATTGATACAATGGCAGGAGTTGTTGATAGGTTGACAACATATAAGCTCGTGCTTTTTCAGGGTTTTGCCACAAGTCACTATCTTTGGGAATGATGCGCCCAATTTCAAACTCACCTTTTTTTACATCTCTAAAACGAGTTAAGGCTTTCTCTAAATCCGTTTCTGGCAGCGGAGTAATTTGAGGAACCGTATGATCTAAGGAAACATACGTATCTTCTGGTAATGCTTGGAATAATTGCTGATTCTCTAAAAAGGCTTGCGCAATCTGCTTTTCATTTTTAGGATTATCAATGAATGACAACCACATAAACACATAGTCGCCCCAAATACCTAATTGAAAATGCGGCTGCATTTTATACCCGCGCTTATTCGGACTAAGTGCTGACCAAGTATTTTCTGGTGGATACACGGTGCGACGGCGATGTTGCGCAATATGGACAAACAACTCCGTTCCTAGTTCAGGCGCTAGTTGTTCGGCAAAATACGTGTCTAATTCTTGAAAAATAGGTTGAATTTGCGCACGGATAACCGCCATTCGTTCATCTAATCCAGCAACTTCAAAGGCTGCGAATTCTTTTTCTGTAAACATCAACATTTCTCTAATTCCTCTCTCAACTTGTCTTCCGCTTCTATTTTTGTCGATTTTGCCATGTTTCCAGTGTCATCCCACGATAAACATCTGTGACAATTTTCCCTTTACTAATTCGGGCATTGGGCAGTGTTCCTTCGTAGGTAAAACCAATTTTCTCCATGACACGACCAGAAGCTGGATTGTCTTGATCATGTAAAGCAAAGATTCTCATGAGTTTCATTTTTGCAAAACCCAGTTCGACTAACGCCGTCGCGGCTTCAGGCATGTAGCCATTGCCCCAAAAGGCACGGTTCAAGACATAGCCTAATTCTCCAACATTATTGGTTTCATTGACCCGCAAATCAATCGTGCCAATCATTTTGCCCGTTTCTTTCACTTCAATCCCATATTTTCCTAAAGGTTCCCCCATAAAATATTTCGCAATACTGGCTCTTGTTTCTTCTTTGGTTTCATTTTTAGGAAACACAAAACGCGTCGTTTCCTCATCTGAAGCATATTCGTACATATCTTCTGCATCGGCTAATGTGACAGGTCTTAAAATCAAGCGTTCGGTTTCAATTCGTTGGTTTTCTACAAAAATCAATGGATAATTCATGAGCAAAACTCCCTACTTTTCTACATACTTTACAGAAAAACAGCGAAACACGCAAGGAAAATCGGCATTTTCCTCGCGTGTTTCTTTAATTAGCGTTTAAGCGAATGATGGCAATGATCGTTTGAACAGCTTTGGCCATTGATTCAACGGTAATAAATTCATATTGCCCGTGAAAATTTTCGCCTCCTGTAAATAGATTAGGCGTGGGAATGCCCATGAAAGAAATCTTAGAACCATCTGTCCCGCCACGAAAGGGTGTGATGATTGGTTCAATGTCACAACTTTCCATTGCTTGGACGGCCAATTCTACAGGCGTCCAATCTTTTTCGACGATTTCCTTCATATTATAGTATTGGTCTTGGAAAGTAATTGTTAGTCTGGGTTTATCCGCCAGCGCATTTAAACGTTGGACTTGTTTTTCCAAAAATTGCTTTCTCGCTTGAAAGTTTTCTCGATCATGATCCCGAATGATATAGACAAGTTCTGCTTTTTCAATACTTCCTGTAAATTTATTGAGTAAATAAAATCCTTCATTTCCACGTGTTTGTTCTGGTACTTCCTTTTGCGGCAGTGATTGATCAAGTTGTTCGCCTAATTTAATGGCATTTACTAACGAACCATAGGCCGTTCCCGGATGGACACTGGTTCCCTCAATTGTTATCACAGCTTGGGCAGCGTTAAACGTTTCATACTCGAAATGCCCCACGCGGCCACTGTCAATCGTATACGCAAAAGCGACTGGGAAGTTCGGCGCATCAAATTGATCGGCCCCGCGTCCAATCTCTTCATCTGGACCGAAGGCGAGCCAAACATCCCCCCGCGCTACTTCTGGATGTGCCAAAAAATACTCAACAGCAGCTAATATCTCGACAATTCCCGCTTTGTCATCTGCTCCTAAAAGTGTGGTTCCGTCTGTAGTAATCAACGTTTCCCCTTGATACTCTTTTAAATTGGGAAATTCAGCAACTGATAAAACGATGCCTTGTTCTTGATTCAAGAGGACATCTTGACCATCATAATTAGTGATGACTTGGGGACGGATGTTTTCTGCTGAAAAATCCGCCGTATCCAGATGTGCAATCAAGCCGATACTCTTCGCTGCAGGTTGGTTACCAGGCAACCGTGCCGTTAAAAAGCCGTTTTGTTCGTTATAATGCACATCGGCCAAACCTAATTCATGAAGTTCTGTTTCAATCATTTTGGCCAAAACCACTTGACCGACCGTCGTCGGTGTGGTTTGACTGTTGGCATCTGAACGGGTGTTAACTTTCACGTAAGTTAAAAATCGTTCGACTAATTTTTCCATTTTTTACTCCTTCTTCCTGAATCATTCTGTTAAATAAGCATTGCGCAAGTGGAAATAATCCCCATACAAGTGATAACTAATGCCTTTCAATTTAGGATTGATTAGATAATTTGAGGCACTTTGATACAGCGGTACTTGGGCAGCATCTTGGTTCAGCAAGATGTCTTCCGCTTCTTTGTATTCTGCAAACTGTTTCTCTGGATTATTGGCATTAATCGTTCGTGCATCTTCTACCAATTGGTCGTATTTGGCATTATGATAATTGCCATAATTGTAGCTTGATTCTCCTGCATATAAGTTAAAGTAAGAGTCTAATTCACTACTGCCGGCAATCCATCCTGAAAGAGACAACTCATAATTTTTTTCACGTCGCGATTGATTCACATTATTACTTGGTTGCGATGAAATGGTAATTTCTAAACCTGGCAGATTTTCTTGCAACTGACTTTGAACATATTCCGCAATTCGTTTTCCTTGATCTGTATCTGCCGCCAGCAAGGAAAGTTTCACTTTTTTACCGACATCCGCTTGGGCTTTCGTCCATTCAGCTTGGGCTTTTTTGACATCATTTTTCAAATACTCGCCACTGTAAGCTCGGAAATCTTCATCTGTTTCTGGATTCGCATAAAGTTTACTTGGAATCAATCCGTTGAGGGGTTTTGACCCATCGTTTAAGACACTTTGTGTTAAGGCTTCTTTATCAATTGCTTGGCCAATCGCTTTTCGTAAATGAACATTCGCTAATGGCGTTCCTTCTTTTTTGTTGAAATCTAAGAAGTAGTTGGCCACATCTGGATGACTGACATAGCCTGGATCATCTTGATATTGTTGAACATATTGTCCGTTAATGCGAACTAAGTCTAGTTCATTCGCTTGATATAAGTTAATCCCAGTATTATCTTCTTTGATTGTACTAACCGCAACTTCTTCCAGTTTCACTTGATCCGCATCATAGTATTCTGGATTTTTTTTCAATGTCCAAGTATCTGAAGTCGCATCCCAATTGGCTAGCGTAAATGGCCCGCTATAAAGTAAATGTTCACTATCCAAGGCGTAATCTTTGCCTTGCGCTTCGACAAATTTTTGATTTTGTGGCGCTAACCAAGCAATCGAAACGACTGCTAAGAAGGAAGGTTGGGCCTGTTTTAATTCAACAATGAATTCTTTGTCATTCGGGGCTGAAATCCCTAATTCATCGACTGACTTTTCACCGTTGCGTATTTCAAAACTATTTTTAACGCTGTCTAGTAAATAGGCATTCGGTCCAATCGTCGCTGGTGTCACCAGTTTTTTCCAAGAATAAACAAAATCTTGGGCCGTAATTGGCTCGCCGTTGCTCCACTTAATCCCCTCCCGCAAGGTAAAGTGGTACTTGCGCCCATCGTCACTAATCTTGACATCTTTAGCTAGAGCTGGCACCGTGGCACTATCATCATCAAACCGATAAAGGCCTTCAAATAAATGTTGTGCCATTGTAAAGGTATTTTTATCTGTTGTTTGTGTTGTATCCAATGTTGAGATTGGTGCAGGTGAACTAATACTGATTTTTTGTTCAGCTGCTAAATTTCCCGAATCTACTTTCTCTGCCGCTTCTTTGGTTCCGCCACATGCGGCTAAAAGAAACCCTGTTGCAATCAAACCTACTACTTTTTTCCCCAATTTCATGTTGTTGCCCCCTCATATTTTTTAAACAAATAAAAAAAGCATTCGTCCTAAAAAGGACGAATGCTTATGCAATCGCGGTACCACCTTTGTTGATCTCTTCGCTAAAAAAGATCCGCTCGTTTCCAGTACAATCATACTGTAGCGCTATAACAGGCGCACCTGAATTGGTTTAAGCGAACGGCTTCAACCAACCTGTTCAAAGGCCATTTTCCCCTTTAACGTCACTACCTCTTCTCACCAAACGAGGCTCTCTGCAAGCTATTTTAAAAAGTACTTTCCTTCTCATCACATTTTGTTCTTTTATTTGTTTCATCAATCATACTGATTTACGGATAGTTTAGCAAACATTTTCGAGGCCGTCAACCACATTTTTAATTTAAAACTTTTTTGTTTTTCATCAAGAAGGTCGGGACAGAAGTGTTTAGCTCCGAGAAATAAGAAGAAATTTCCGAAAATTGTTCTTTAATTTTTGGAGAATTTCAGCTTATTTCCGAAGGAGTTGCTTTTGTTCCCGCCGTTTATCAGCTTTTAAGCCTAGGAAAAAAATCCAAAGTGATTTTTGTCCTAGGCTTTTTTTTACTCTAATCCTTTTTTAACATCTTCTATCATCAAATGCATTGATTCTAATCCACCACCGCTTAGATACCAAACATCTGGTTGAAGCATAATGACTTTATCATTTTTACCAGCATCGGTTTTTTGAATCAATTCGTTTGCAGCGACGTTATCTTTTGAATCGTCGCCACCAATTGCTTTGGTGCGATCTACCACAAAGAGAATCCCAGGATTTTTTTCTAAAACATATTCGTAAGAAACACTTTGCCCATGAGTGGAAGCTTCAATCTTATCGTCTGCTGCTTTGAAGCCAAATGTATCATGAATTAAACCGAAACGAGAGCCTTTTCCATAAGCGGAAAGTTGTCCTTCGTTAACTAACACAACAAGCGCATCATTCGCGCTAGCTTCTGCTTGTTTTTTCACGTCAGCGATTTCTTTTTCTAAGCCAGTTATTTTTTCTTTAGCTACCTCTTCTTTATCAAAAATAGTGCCTAACGTTTCGATATTTTGTTTCGTTGATTCCCAAGGATTTTTGGCATCTACAGCTAAGTAAATGGTTGGCGCAATGGCTTTTAATTGTTCTTGATAATCTTGTTGACGACCAGAAATAATAATCAAGTCTGGTTTTAGTTGATTGATTTTTTCTAAATCTGGTTCTTTAATGCCGCCTGCTGATTCAACTTTTTGGTATTTTTCCAAATACGCAGGGATATTTTTGGTTGGCGCACCTACCACGCGGTCACCGACACCTAGTGCATCCATTGTATCCAAGGAACCATTATCAAAAACAACGACTTTCTGAGGATTTTTGGGAACGGTTAATTGACCATTGGTGTCTTTGACTGTGACTTCCGTTTTAGCTGTTGTTTCTGTTGTTGCAGAATCTGCTGTTTTTTTATTTGTTTGACAAGCACTTAACATTAACAGTCCCATCATTGAAACTGCCATCATTGCTAAAAATTTCTTTTTCATTCTTTTCCTCCAAAAACGTTATTTTTAAATTGCCCGATTTAGTGATAAAGACAAAAGCGTTTTCCTTCAATTTCACAAATCCGGATATTCATTTCATAAAGATCATTTAAAATACTTGTTTGAATAACTTCTTCTGTTGCGCCATGCGCATAGAGCTTTCCGCCTTTCATGGCGACAATTTCATCTGCATAGCTTGCGGCAAAATTAATATCATGTAGAACAATCAGAATCGTTTTTCCTAGTTCATCCACTAAGCGTTTAAGAATCTGCATCATTTGAACCGCATAATTCATGTCGAGGTTATTTAAGGGCTCATCCAATAAAATATAATCGGTATCTTGGGCTAAAATCATGGCAATATACGCCCGCTGTAATTGGCCCCCAGAAAGGGTATCAATGTATTCTTCCGCCATTTCAGTTAAGCCCAATTGTTCCAACGCTTCTGTTACTTTTTCATGATCAGCGCTTTTTAAGCGACCTTTGGAATAAGGAAAACGACCAAAATTGACCAGTTCTCGCACAGTTAATTTAAGTTGTACACCGTTGGCTTGTTTTAAAAGGGCAATTTTTTGTGAAAAAGCCGATTGCTTCCAGGTTTTTACTTCTTGCTTGTCCAGATAAATTTCCCCGGTATCTTTGGGAATTAAGCGACTCATCATGGCTAGCAGCGTGCTTTTCCCAGCGCCATTTGGCCCAATAAAGGCCGTTAATTTGCCTTCAGAAATAGGTAAATCAATGTCTGAAACGACAAATTTATCGCCATATTTTTTTGATACATCACTCATCTGGATCATGTGCGTTGCTTCCTTTCTGCAATAATTTTCCATATAAAATAAACGCCCCCAACAAATTGAATCACCACACTTAGCGGGGTATTCAAATGGAAGACCTGTTCAACCATCAATTGACCAAATACCAGTAAAAAGACTGCTATTAAACTCCCTGCCACAAACAGTTCTCGGTGGCGATAGGTTTTCATGAATTGATAACTCATATTGGCCACGATAAAACCTAAAAATGTAATCGGTCCCACTAATGCTGTTGATAAGCCGACCAGACTACTGATCAAACACAACAACACTAATTGAAACTGATTCACAGCAATCCCCAAATTCTGGGCTTGATGGTTCCCTAAATGTAAAACGTCTAAACGGTAACTTTCCCGCCAAAGTATCCCACAAATCATGAGTACCGCCACACCAACGAAAACGAGATACTGACTATTGACGTTACCGAAACTGGCAAACAACTTTCCTTGGAGTAAGTCGTATTCGTTAGGATCCATAATCACTTGTAAAAACGTACTAATACTACTGAAAAAAGTACCTAAAATCATGCCAATCATCAATAATAAAAATAAGTCGGATTGATTTTTGCGTAATAGAAAATACGATAAACTAGTACTTAAAAATACCATTAAAAAGACGTTCATCAAAAACGAGCCAAGACTTACTTGACCTAACGCTTGTGCGCCTCCTAAAAGAAAAAATAACACCGTCTGCACAAAGACGTACAAGGAATCCATCCCTAAAATGTTTGGCGTTAGAAAATGATTTTGCGTGACCGTTTGAAAACTAATGGTTGAAAAAGCCGCAGCGATTCCGACAAAAATAAAAGCCAATAACTTTTTGCCTCGTAACGCCAAAGCAAAGGACCAATTGCCATACGTGTTATAAGTTAAATAACAAAGGCTCACAATTACTACGGCAGCTAAAAGCAAAAGTAATGAAAGCCATTTTTTTAAAGGCCGTTTCATTGTTTGCGCCCCCTTAGTAATAATAAAATGAACAAAATGCTCCCTAATGTTCCGACAACCACGCTGACAGGAATTTCATAGGGGGCAATCAATACTCGTGCTAAAATATCACAGATTAACAAGAACAAACTCCCGCAAATCCCAGTTAACCACAAGGTATTTTTCATATGATCGCCATAACGTAAAGACACGAGATTGGGAATCACAACCCCTAAAAACGGAATATTCCCCACCATCAATAAAACGATGGCACTTGCTAAAGCAACCAGCGTCAAACCTAAAAACTGAATTCGCTGGTAATGGACGCCAAGACTATTTGCAAATGCTTCACCCATACCAACGACAGTGAAATGATAAGCAAATAAATAAATAACAAACCACAAAGGAATCATTAAGAATAACCATTCATAATTCCCTTTCATAACTGTGGAAAAATTTCCTTGTAACCAAGCAGACATATTTTGAACCAATTGATATTGATAGGCAAAAAATGTGGCAATTGAACCTAGAATGTTACCAAACATCACGCCCACCAAAGGGACCATCACTTGATTCTTACTTGGTAATAATCGAATGAGCGCTAAGAATAATAAGGTCCCGCTTAGCGCAAAAATAAAAGCAATTGCCGTTCGATAGAGAAACGGAGCTGTTGGGAAAAATAACATTGCGACTAAAATACCCAACCTTGCACTATCGGTTGTTCCAGCGACACTAGGAGCGACAAATTTATTTTGTGTGAGTTGCTGCATAATCAATCCAGAAATACTCATCGTACTACCAGCAATGATTAAACTCAACGTGCGGGGAACACGGGTGGTAAATAAAACAAATTGTTGCTGCGCATCTAATTGAAACAACTGAGAAAGTGCAATGTCCTTCACCCCTATCACTAATGACAATAAGCTGAAAAGTAATAGTAGAACAAACAAACCAATCTTTTTCATGAGAAAACTCCATTTTTATTTAATTGAGAATGATTCTCATTCTTAGTTACAGTGTATGAGAAAATCATCACAAATGCAACCACTTTTTTTCCTTTATTAAAAACTTCTTCTCAAGCCGACTGACCAACGACTTATCTAAGATATGCTATAATGGAGGGAAACGTTAGGAAAGGAGTGTTACTGAATGGCGAATGATGACTTACAACAACGTCTGGATAAAGGAATGTACGGTACGCCCCTCGTTAATCCTGAAGAACAACACAAATACATGGGCACATTTCGTGAACGCTGCCGTCTCTCCATGACCGTCGCTGAAATGAAAGATGCACAGAACCAAAAACATTTATTAGAAGAATTAGCGAAGCATCCTGAAGTTACAGTACTTTTAAATGGCGAAATCTCTTCTGACCTGCAAAGTACCTATATTAAATTATTAAATCAGCATGGCGCAACCTTTAAGATTGTTAACAATTTTGTGGAGAACAACCCTGACTCTCTCGGCTTACTGTTAGCTGAAAAACATGCAGTAGATGAACCTGTGATTGACGTTACAGAAAAATATCCTCAAGCAACCGAAACGCCAAAAGAAGAGCCAACAGCTAAAAAAGGCTTTTGGCAAAAACTATTTCACTCATAAAAAGATCAAGAAAATTTATGAGTCATTGGATTGTTTAAACATAAGTTATGAGCGCTTCCATTTATAATAGAATTGTGCTATTATAAAGATGAAAAAGAGAGGTATGCGGCTACATACCTCTCCTTTATACCAGCGCCAGTTATAAGAACTGGTGGCTTACTGAGTTAAGTTTTTATTACTGTTTAACCGTTCGGCCGTCTAAGCTTATGAACGGTTATTTTTTATCGTTTTTCGTTGCTTCAAGGATACCGAAAATCAGTAGTGCAACAAACGCTAATCAGCTGAACAAAAGCAACTCCTTCGGAAATAAGCCGAAATTCTCCAAAAATTGAAGAACTATTTTCGGAAATTCCTTCTTATTTCTCGGAGCTAAACGCTTTCGCCTTAGCCTCAGAGCAAAACTAATCATCAATTCCAATGTCGCTTCGATTGACAAAAAAATGCTCCTTTCGTTAAAGTGCATCGGATACACATAGGCATCACCTGCCTCTCTAACTCAGAGCCACCGTCATACAACTTTCATTGGTAATAGTTTTAGTATAACCTATTGGGTTCACCAAGAAAACGTTTTTATAAAGAATACCGCCAAAAAATCTATTATGAATTTTTTGGCGGTATTCTTTTTTTATTGAACCACTTCTGGGTATAAAAGTTTTAAAACGTCCATTGTCAAGCGTCTACCCTGTCCAGCGTATGGATACACATGCATGTGCATGGCTGGATTAAAGTTTGCTTCGATAATCCCGTACGTTAAGCTATCACGTGTGCCTTTTACGTCTTTGTCAGGAATGATTAAATCAATACCACAAATTTTGGCTCCTAAAGCAGCTACGGCCTCAATGGCGATTTGTTTATAACTATCATCAATGACATCGGTCATATCAATCGAATCCCCGCCCGTGCTAACATTAGAATTTTCTCGCAAGTACACGATTTGCTCTTTTTCTGGCACAGAATAGATAGTTAAACCTTGTTCTTTCAACATTAGTTTTTCTAAATCATTTAACTGGATTAACTCTAGTGGTGCACGGTGATTGGTCCCCCGCAATGGATCACTATTTTTAGCGGCCACCAATTCTTCTACAGTATGTTTGCCATCTCCGGTAACATTGGCTGGCACGCGCAACATGATGGCTTTTACATCATTATCTAACACAAAGAACCGATATTCTGTTCCAGGTAAAAACTCTTCAATTAAAACCGCTGTGTCCTCTTTAAAAGCAATCCGTAACGCTTCCGTAAAGTCTTCCAACGAAGCGCCTTCTTTAAAAATGGTAATTCCTAAACCGTAATTCGTTGATTTTGGTTTCACGACAAACGCTTTATTGGCGTAGCGTAAATGTGCTTCTTGTGCCTCAATAAAAGATGAAAATTCTTCACCGCCAGGCACATGGAACCCTGCTGCAGACAAAATTTTCTTTGTCACGGTTTTGTTTTCCATAATCAATGGTACCACGTAGTTATCTTTGCTAGTCATGTTGGCATTTTTGACGTATTCAATGTGCTCGCCATGTTGCAGTTTCAAAAATTGCTCTTGTTCATCTAAAATTTCGATTTCCAAACCTTTTTGAATCGCATCAAATAAGAAAATTTGTGTGGATAATTCCATCTCACGGAAACCAGCTAATTGATAAGGGCGTTCAAAGGCCATACTTTGATATTGGTTTCCAAAAATATTTCCCAGTTCACTGTTGGAGTTTTCTTGAATAATCGTCCACATTTTGCCAGAAACGGTGTCTTGTGGATTCCGCAGTTGTTGATAATACTTACCGACAACTTCTTTACCTTTACGAATGCCTAGAGCATCTAACATATCAATCATTTCTGAAAAAATCCGATCGCCTTCTGCAATTAACTTAATCGTTTCATGAGGATGACCAAGAGCCACTTGTTCATTAAAAATATCGCCAGTTTTTACCCATTCATCCGCTTCTTCTTTTTCATCTGTCCACAATAAATACAACATGAAATAATGTAAGAAATCCACGGTATCTTCCACAATGCCTAAACGTGAAAAAGGATTTAAGTCTAAATTACGCAACTCGATATAGCGAATACCTGTTTTAGGCAGATCAGACATTTGTTTCCCGCCACGTAAGCGCACAGGCGCATAAAATTCTTTTTCTTCAGAAAGT
The DNA here is from genome assembly GCF_050537975.1 of Enterococcus sp. DIV1090. Taxonomy (NCBI): domain Bacteria; kingdom Bacillati; phylum Bacillota; class Bacilli; order Lactobacillales; family Enterococcaceae; genus Enterococcus; species Enterococcus sp. DIV1090. The sequence goes on from NZ_CP172917.1 coordinate 2,626,422, forward strand.
AAACCATTTTCCACCATGCGATGAATATCTTCTAAATAGCGTTCCAATGAGGCATACGACACTTTCACATTGTCATGATTTCTGTAGCCATACGTACTATTCCGAATACTGCGAATGGGTTCTTGCGGTTGGTCGTCATAGACTCTAAAGTAGCCGTCTTCACTAACTGGCGAAGCCCCAAAAAGATACGTAATTAACCAACGATAACGTAAAAAGTTACGGGCAACTTTCATGTAGACTTTCGTTTTAAATTGTTTGCAATCTGTCACTTCGGATTGTTCATCATATAATTGCTGAATCAGGGCTTGATCATATTCAAAATTAAAATGAATTCCGCTGACCATTTGTTTTCGTTTGCCATACTCTTTTGCCAAATAACGACGATATAACACCGCATCATATTGATCTAATTTAGCAATTTTAATCTCTTCATCTTTTGTTGGTAATTGTGGCGGCATACTTAATGGCCACAGCATTTCATCTTCTGGAATCGAACGACGAGCCACATCGTGAATGGCATCTAAAAAACGAAGCATTTCTGTGCCGCTATTTGCTACAGGCGTGATTAGTTCTAATTGTGTTTCACTAAAATCTGTTTGAATATATGGATGATAAGAACGGTTACCAAAAACCGTGGGATGATCAGTTGTCGCTAAAAGCCCTTCTCGTGTACTACGTTGGTTTTCTTTTTCTAAACCAAAACGAGCCATCAATACGTAAGGACGAACATTTTTCTTTTGCATTAATTCTCTATAATTCATCTTGTCGCCTTTCTTTCTACAAACTATCTGTTTCTCTTACTATTATATAGGAAAATGAGTAAATATGCTGTTTTTTTGAACGTTCACTTGGGAATTTTCGAGACACTTTTAGAGAGCGCCTTTTTCCGTTATACTGAAAACAACTAGTTTATAGAAAGTGGGGATTGCTCATGAAAAATCGTGCATTACTTTTAATTGACTTTCAAAAAGGCATCGAAAGTCCGTCGCAGCAATTGTACCGTCTGCCAGCAGTGTTGGAAAAGGTCAATCAGCGTATTGCTGTCTACCGCCAACACCATGCGCCCATTATTTTTGTTCAACATGAAGAAACTGAACTACCTTTTGGCTCAGACTCTTGGCAACTTTTTGAAAAGTTGGATACACAACCCACAGATTTTTTCATCCGCAAAACACATGCGAATGCCTTTTACCAAACAAATTTAAATGATTTACTGACGGAACACGACATTCAAACGTTAGAAATCGCTGGTGTCCAAACCGAGTTTTGTGTGGACACTACAATTCGGATGGCTCATGGTTTAGGCTATACATGTTTGATGACACCGAAAACCACTTCCACCTTGGATAATGGACATTTAACCGCGGCACAAATTATCCAACATCATGAAGCTATTTGGGCTGGCCGCTTTTTGACTTTTTTACCTTCAATAAATTGAGGGCTTTTCCAAAAAATTGTTTGTTCACTATGTTTTCTTGTCGTATTTCATGTTAGTATAAGGAAAAAGTGTTCAGTTGATTAGTTGAAGATTTAGAGTGTGGGACATGAGTCGATTAGGCTTGTCTCTCATGTTCTGTCTTTTTTTATGTCATCATTCACTAAACTAATAAATAATTGGAGGTATTTTATGAACAAATTTTTTACAGCCCAACGTTTAAAAGACACCGCCTATGTAACAGTCGGCGCATTCATTTTGGCCATTTCAATCAATGCGGTCTTATTGCCAAATAAACTTGTCGCAGGCGGAGCCAATGGCATTAGTATTGTTATTAATTATGTTTTCGGGATTAGTCCCGCCATTGTTCTTTACGCCATCAATATTCCTCTTTTAGTGCTTTGTTTCTTACTTCTTGGGAAAGAGGTCGGTGTCAAAACCATTTATGGCAGTCTTATTTATCCATTTTTTGTAGGAATTACTTCGGGGATGCCTGTTTTAACACATAATATTTTTCTAGCAGCATTATTTGGCGGTATTATTACAGGTGCTGGCCTAGGCTTGGTTTTCCGTGGCAATGCCTCAACTGGTGGGACAGCAATCATTTCACAAATTGTCAATAAATACTTCAAAGTTTCCTTAGGTATTGCTATTTTATTCGTCGATGGTTTAGTCATTTTATCAGCAATGTATGCTTTTAATGCAGATATTGTGTTATTCTCTTTAATTTGTTTATTTACAATTGGTCGTGTCGTTGACATGATTCAAGTTGGTCTGGTTCGCTCGAAGAATGTGATGATTATTTCACCAAAATATGTCGCTATTCAAGAACGCTTATTACGTGAACTAGATAAAGGTGTGACCTTGGTGCCAATCGAAGGCGGTTATCGAAGCGCGAAAGGCATGCTCTTAATGACTGTCATTCGTGAAAAAGATTTTCCCCGCTTAAAAGAAGCCATTCTTGATATTGATGAAGAAGCTTTTTTGATTTCAATGAGTGCGAGTGAAGTCTACGGAAAAGGATTTAGCTTGAAAAAAGTAGCTGATTCTTATGGTGTTGAAGCAACTAATGCCAATAATTTACAATAGTTTTTTGTAGGAAAAGAGCCGCAAAATCTGTAGAGATTTTGCGGCTCTTAATTTATACTCTATTGTTCAGTCATCTTAAAAAATTCGATTTCTTTATTCAGTTCTTCGATTAATTCGTTTTCATCGGTTAATGTTAAGATTTTCATTCCTCGCTCTATTAGTACGCTATTTTTTTCACAAATTCCCATTCTAACAAAATAAACGCCTAAAAAATCATATCGTTTTAAATCTAGTGCTAGTTGTTTCATTCGAAGCAAAACATTTTCACACTCAGCCATCTTACAATTTTTCAAATAAATGGTTGATAAATTAGTCAATATAGATATTTCAAGATCTTTAATTTTAGCATATGTACTGTATTTCTTTAAAGAATACAATAACTTATCGGATATGGCTTCGATTGTTTCAAGTGGGAAATAAAACAAAATACCATTAAGTAAGCGAATCTCATTATAATACCATACATCCATTTTCTCTAATCTAGTCCAAATTTGACTAATTAGCAGTTTCGATTTGCACACATTGCTACTCATTGATTCTAATTGGAAGGCTAACTGAGCTTTTAATAGCATCTGAATATCTTTGATATAATAATCATCCGTTATTTTTAAAAATTTTTCGCATCGTTTTAGCAAGTCCTTGATATTCACTTTGTCTGTATTATTTATTAAAGAATTGAATTCTTCAATGATACACTCTCTTTCCTGGGGCTGATAAACATTACATATATACTCGAACTCAGAAAAACTCATATTTATTTGTTGTAATAAATACTCCATAGTTTGATAACTGGGCATTATTTTACAATTTTCTAATTTGGATAAGGTTGTTCTGGATAATGCTTCATGACAAATTTTTTTCTGCGAAATACCTTTAGACTCTCTTACCTCCTTATAAACTTTCCCAAAATTCCATTTCACCACCATCACTCCTTTTTATAATACTTGTGACTAAAGTGTACAAACTGATTTTTTCTTAATTTTATTTGTTAACATAATTCTAATCAAAAATTCAGAAAAATACAAATATAGACTGGAGGTGATTATTATTTATATTAATTTTTATATTTTATGGTTTTTCTAATTTTTGATAAAAATTACACAATTAGGAGGACTCTTTATGAAAATCAAAACTAAAAAATACAACGTAGAAGTAAATCATGTACATGTGAACCAAAAAAACAATCTTTTTGGAACGTTAAAAATCACATCTATTAATCCTGCATTTGTCTCTGATACAAAAAAACCTACAGAAAATCATATTATTTGCGGCACATGTCATTGTAGCGCTTCAAACATACGCGCCTAATTTTTGAATGATACATTAAAAAACAAGAGTGGATAGTTTTTCCACTCTTGTTAAGTTATTATGCAAAGGAGTCGTTTTATGAAATTATATTTTAATAATGCTTTTTCTATTATTAAAGAAGACCAACACTATTTTTTATTTGAGAAAAAAGACCAAAAAAAGACCACTATTAATGAAGATATGTTTCATTTGCTTAATGAAATACAAAAATTAAACGGTATTGATTCAGATAAATATGTAGAAATTTCTTCTTTAATTATGGAACTTAAGGAAAAAAATATATTGACTTCCATTTCACAATTATCTTGCGATAATTTTTTTATAAAAAACTATTCAGTAGAGATGCTGTTTATAGAATTAAGTAAAAAATGTAATTTAAAATGTCAGCATTGCTATAATGAATCTTTATATTCTATAAAAGATACTCTAACTACTGCTGAGCTATTTAAACTTATTGATCAAGCCAAATCTTTAGGTATTTTTAAAGTTCAATTAACTGGTGGAGAACCTCTTCTTAGAAAGGACATAGTTGATATTTTGGAATATCTATTTAAATCAGGTTTTTCAATAAAAATATTTACTAATCTAACTCTTCTAAAAAATAAGCATCTTGCTTTAATAAAAAAATTTCATATTAGTATTGTTACAAGCTTAGATTTTTTAACAGATAAACAACATGATACATTTAGAGGAAAAGTAGGAGCCTTCAATACAACATTAAATTCTATCAAATTATTAAAAGAAGAAAGAGTTCCTGTCAGAGTGAATTCAATATTAGATGGAAAATCTAACATTGAAATTGAAGACTTCGTTAATTTTTTAAAACAAGAACTTACAGTTGATTATTTGATGGATATTATAATTCCTACAGGTAGAGCTGATTGTGTCGACATTAAAGAGTTTTACAGATTAGTTGAAGCTTATAAAGTTATTGCAGTCGATCAACAAACTAGTTCTACTCAATTTACATTTGAAAATGAATGCAACATTTCAAAAAATTGTATCTATGCTAATGACTGTGGCATACAAAAGAGTTTTTTATTTATCGATCATTTAGGCAATGTGGGTATTTGTCCCTCATTACGCATAGATCATTCATCTATGTTTTGTTTAGGAAATATCTTACACACTCCCTTGGAAAAAATGTGTGCCTTAATGGAAACTAAAAAAAATGATATAGAATGCCGTCATAAAAAAAGTTGTGCCTTTTTTAAAAATTGTCATGGAGGATGTCGCTCAAGAGCGTATCATTTTTCTAATGGAGATATCAATTCCGTAGACCCTGTGATGTGTAATCTATTTGATATATTGGAGGAGCATATTGATGAAGTACACAAATTTAGAATTCCCTAGCATAACGCTAGCTTCTGGTTTATCAGAAGCCAACGTATTAAATATTATTCAGCAAGCATTAGAGCTCAATATTCAAACAATTGTTTTAACCGAGCCTTCTCAAAATTTAGTCTCTACACTACAAACTAAATTTCCATCCGTAAATTTTAATAAGTTGTTCAATCGTTTTATTTGTGATGAATCTCCACTACCAAAAATTTTCCAGTGTTCCTACCGAAGCATTTCTCTATCCTCGTTGAACAAACTGAACAGTTTAAGAGACATTTTGTTTTATAATATTGAAATTGATAAAAGCTTCAGCAAAAGTAAACTTATTAAAGCATTGGATATTTCAAAAAGTTTCAATGGTTATACAATATGTAATCCAATCATCTGTCCTGATATAGATAGTCCGTTGAATATATATGATAGTGTTATTCATTTAATTTGTAATCACTCTAATAAATACTTATTACTTGAAAAAAAACATTTAAAAACAAGTTTAATTCAAAATCATCCCTGCAATGTACATGCATGTTCCGGTAACTCCTGTCATGAAAAAAAATCTGGATTACCTACACAACTTTTCATAGATAACAAGTTACAATTATATGCTGATAATGAAATTTTTTTAGGTGAATTAACTGACAACCTTTTATATGAGATACTTTTGGACAAGAAAGAATATTATTTAAGTATGTTGAAATCAGTCTATTCTACTTATGTATTAAATCATTCTTACAATTATTTTCCTTTAGCGTATTATATACATTTACTACACGGGGAGGGATTTTTTGAAAAAAAGACATGCTAATATTATGTTAACTGATAATTGTAATCTAAATTGTTCATTTTGTTATGCAACAGATTCTGAAGTCTCCCATCAAAGCATTCCTTTTGCACATTGTAAAAACATCTTACTTTCTTTAAAAATTCAGGGATGTAACTCTATATCTTTCACTGGTGGGGAACCCCTTCTTTATCAATATAGTAAAGAAATATTCTATACTGCTAAACATTTAGGGTTTCATACTACGTTATACACAAATGGAACTATTATAGATGAAAATCTTCTGGATTCAAATGTAATTGATTCTTTTATAATTAGTGTAGATGGTCCCTCGGCTATTCACGATATTTTAAGAAAAAGGCGAGGCAGCTATAAATCAACTATACAAAATATTAATAAAATAATTAAAAAAAACATACCTTTAACCCTAGCTACTACTGTGTCTAGTCAAAATTTTGAAACTTTAGATGAGCTTTCTGTTTTGATAAAAAAAATAAAACCAAATTTTTGGAGAATTAATTCTTGCCTGCCTATAGGAAAAGCATTAAACAATATTCTGTTCGCCAATGCAAATAATATTTATAAAAAAATCGTTACTTACTCTTTAGATAAGGACCTTCCTTTAATAATTACAGATTTACATTCCGTAAAATCACTAAAAATTGATTATCAGAAACAAATAGATAACTTCTTTTCATCTATTTGGATATCTCCTGACACATCAATTTCACTCTATCCAAGGTCATTAGGTGCAAAAACTATCTGTTTGACATTAGAAAATTTAACTCTCCTTGATTATTTGTATAAGGAGATTTCTCAAGACTTTGATTCTTATTTAAAACAAACAGAAGAAAAGATAATAAATCCATATTTTATATTAGAAAAATTATTCATAGAAAGGACATCCCACCTCGATGCTTAAATTTTTATTCAGTAAAAATCGAAAGTTATTCCTTGCTACATTTCTGATGACATTACTTTTCGCTACCTACAAACCGATTTTTTCGCTACTGATTTTATTCGACTCAAATTATATTAAACAAGAACAAACTTTCCCTTTTTACATCTTAGTTTGTATCAACTTAGGAATTCTATTTAGTCTTGTTTTAATTAATTTAGGATCACAAATTGTTCAACAACATTTTTTTGCCAGTTCTTTAAAAAAAATGAATAATCAAATGTACCAAGCTTTGATTCGGTTACCGCTGGCTACTTTAATAAAAAAATATCCTACAGAAAAAGTTGTTAAAATAATGACGATTGACAATCCTTTTGTGATAAAAAAATATCTAGGTGCGCTAATTAGTTTGATTTATTTTATTTGTTCATTTTCTCTAGGTTCGCTATTAATTCTAACAATTAATTGGCATATTTGGCTCTATTTATTAGCCTTAACGTTGATTTCTTTTTTTACAACGAAACATTTTGTCAAAAAAATCGCTATATATCAAAAAAAATTTAATGATTCACAAGCTAATATTGTACAAACATTGCAAGATATTTTTGAAGACTTAGCAGTATTAAAAATTTTTTCTATTGGCAAACATCTCTTTCCTCGTTTTTCTCAAAAAAACAAAGAAGCTGAAAAACATTTTTTCAAGAATAATTTTTTCCAATCAACGATAACAGTTATTAATGATACTTGTGGGTGGTTTATTCAAATTGGTTTGTTATTAATAGGTATTTTTTTAATTCGCCAGCAAGAATTGACTTTTCCCGAACTATTAGCGATAACACAATCTGTCGAAACAATTACTACTCCTATTTTTTGGCTCTCAACTGTATTAACAGAACTTTATTCTACAAAAGAGATTCGCAAAGTTAATGATGTCTTGCTTTCCACCGAACCTAAACTTCTTCATTCTTCTATAGTTCCCAAAACAATTTTATTTAATAATGTTTTGATTACTTATGAAGAAAAAAATATTGGTCCGATTAATTTAGAATTATATTCAGGAAAAAAGTATATAATCATTGGTAAAAACGGAAGTGGAAAATCATCTTTCCTAAAATTATTGACACAAGAGATAAATCAGTATCAAGGAAAAATATTATTGAATCAACAACAAGAATTACGCACAGTCGACTTCTCGACAATGATTGGCTATGTTTCCCAAAAAGCCAAGCTTTATGATGGGACAGTCGCAGAAAATATTACTTCTTTCAATAAACCTAATAAAGAGAAGTTACATGAAATTGGTAAAAAAGTTTTTGGTGCCAATTTTGAAATAATTTCCAATCAATCTACTGCCACAATCAGTGGTGGTGAGGCTATGTTAGTTTCCTTGGCTCGGGCGCTATATGAAAATCGTCCATTTTTATTGGTAGATGAACCAACTTCTTCAACAGATAAAGAAAATACTGAAAAAGTTTTATCCCTATTAGCTGAAAGTTCTAAAACAGTCCTTGCTGTTCTTCATCATGTAAACAATGATATTTCTAGTAAATTTGATGAAGTAATTCAAATGTAAAAGAATATACACCATTTTCAAAGTTAGACTTTTTAATCTAAGTTTGAAGAATGGCGTATATTTTTGTTTGGTTATAATATTTTTTCTGTAGAGATTTTGCGGCTCTTTTTACATCTTCATCCAGACAGGTTCTAAGCTATTGCCATCCAAATCTTGCACTTCTAAGCCATACATTTGCTCTTCTGGTATTCCCATATCAACTCGGTAGCAGTTGCCTCCGTTAGCTTTGGCGGTTTCGCCAAACTGTTTTACGGCTTCGGCACTCTCTAAACTAAAGGAAATTAATGCCCCACTGGTTGTTTGCGCATCAATAATTTGCTTTTCTTGGATAAATTTTCCATAAAAGTCATGGTTCAACAACATAATCCAAAATTGATCATCCCACATCATCGAACTAGCTTCCTCTGTTGAAAATTCCTCGTTCTTTTTGAATCCAAGTTTTTCATAAAAGGCTGTAGAACGTTGGACATCCGCTACTGGGAAGTTAACAAAAACCATTGTGCCCATGTGATTCATCCCTTTCTTTTAATCATCTACGACAGCTAACTGTGCGTTGCGACAAAATCAACAAGCTTGTTTGATTTATACTAGCATATTCATAAAAGAAATGTTACTAAAACGTTTTCTTAAGGTAATTCTCGATAAGCCAAGTGCTGAATGATTTCACTATGTTGTGGATAATCGTTTAACAATTCCGCTTGAGTAAATAACTCGAAGTCTTCAAACTCAAAGCCTGGTGTAACCACACAACTGACTAACGCAAATCCTGCCGCTACTGTAGAGCCAAAGATTGTGCCGGCAGGAACTGAGAACGAAAGCTGTTGTCCTTGAACTAAGTCTTTCCCTAACTGAACAGCTTGATACGTTCCATCAGGAAAAATACAGTGAACGGTTAACGGCTGACCATCGTGAAAAAACCATAATTCATCCGCTTTTAAACGATGAAAATGTGACGGACTTTCTGTATTTAATAGAAACAAAATCGCTGTATGCAACGCCCGTTCGCCTCGTTTGGTCGGAATCAATTGTTCACTTTTATTGGTTTGTTTAAAATAACCGCCCTCAGGATGCGCTTCTAATCCTAACTTCTCAATCCACATTTGTTCTGTCATCTTCTCCCTCACTCCTTCATTTTTTCAGAAACAATTTAGGAAGAACTTAGAACATCCGTCCCAATCCTAAAATAAACGGCGGGACAGGAGGTCGGGACAGAACCGTTTAGCTCCGAGAAATAAGAAGAAATTTCCGAAAATTGCTCTTTAATTTTTGGAGAATTTCGACTTATTTCCGAAGGAGTTGGTTCTGTTCCCGCCGTTTATCAGGTTTTGAGCCTGGGACAAAAATCCAAAGTGATTTTTGTCCCAGGCTCCTGTCCCACGTTCTTCCCAAACCTGTTTATTTTCTACAACTAAACATCTTTTAATAAGCCTTTAAATAAGCCCATTGCGAAATCGTTGGCATTAAATGGTTCTAAATCGTTAATGCCTTCACCTAGACCAACTAATTTCACTGGCAAGTGTAATTCATTCCGAATAGCAATGACAATACCACCTTTGGCTGTTCCGTCTAGTTTGGTTAAAACTAAACCAGTGACATCGGTTGTTTCTTTGAACTGTTTGGCTTGTGTCATCGCATTTTGCCCAGTAGTTGCGTCCACGACTAAGAGAACTTCGTGAGGCGCATCTGGAATTTCTCGTTGGATGACTCGTTTGATTTTTTCTAATTCTTTCATTAAGTTGACTTTATTTTGTAAACGACCTGCTGTATCCACTAGCAAAACATCGGCCTGTTCTGCCTTGGCACGTTCCACTGCATCGAAAACGACCGCTGCTGGGTCGCCGCCAGCATTCCCACGTACAACTTCAACGCCAGCCCGTTCGCCCCAAACAACTAATTGATCGATGGCGCCCGCTCGGAACGTATCGGCAGCTGCCATTAAAACTTTCTTTCCTTCCAACTTGTATTGATGGGCTAATTTACCAATGCTGGTTGTTTTACCGACTCCATTAACACCGACAAATAAAATCACGGTTAAGCCATTTGGCTGTAAGTTAATCGCATTATTTTCATTAATTCCTGCTTCTTCATACAAATCAACCATTTTTTCAATGATGGTATTTTGAACTTGAGCTGGTTTTTTCACATTTCGCAGTTTCACTTCTTGTCGCAAGGCTTCTGTAATTTTTAAGGATGTATCAAAGCCTACATCTGCACCAATTAACGTTTCTTCTAATTCTTCAAAGAAATCTTCATCGACGCTTCGGAAATTAGCAAACAATTCGTTCAACCGTTGACCAAATGTTTTACGCGTTTTTTCCAAGCCTTTTTCATATTTTTCTTGGACCTGCTCTTCTTTTGACTCTTCAATTTCTTCTGAAACCTGCGTGTCTGTTGTTTCTGCCAAAGGAGTCACGACGTTATTTTCTTCCTCAGGCGCTTCCACAACAACTTCTTGTGTTTCCTCTGTCAGGATTTCTTCTGGCTCTTCATCTAACGCTTCTTCTACATCAGCTAATTTTTCCATTTCAGCGTTATCTGTTAAATCGGCTGTTTCTGTGACTTCTTCCGCTGTCGTTTCTGGCGTTATTTGCGCCTCTTCTGCTGCGGTTTCTTTTGATTCAGCAGGCGCTGATTCATCACTAGGTGTTTCGTCTACTGTTTCTTCAATTATCTCTTGTTTTTCTTCTTCCTTTTTTTCAGCGGAAAAAGCTTTTTTAATTTTATCAAAAAATCCCATTCTTATTGGCCTCCTTCCAACGGCGTTAAAATATATTTTTCGACCGCTTTGGCAACGCCATCTTGGTCATTCGTGTCTGTGACGACATCTGCGGCTTCTTTAACTAATGGAATCGCATTTGCCATGGCGACACCTAAGCCAGCGTATTCGATCATCGGTAAATCGTTTTCTTCGTCCCCTAGGGTCATGATTTCTTCTGCACGGATTCCTAAATCTTTGGCTAACAAGGAAATACCATAGGCTTTCGTAATCCCTTTTGGCATAAATTCTAATAAGTTATTTCGCGTTTTAATAATTTCAAAGCGCTCATAAAAAGAGGCTGGAATTTCCTTGATGCGTTCATTTAAATACGCTTCATCAATCGCAACAACAACTTTATTATAAATTCGATTCGGGGTTAACTCTTCTAATTTGTAGGACTCAAAGGTTAATAATTTGTTTAGAGAACTATAAATTGAAGGATAATTTGGGGCAGAAGGCAGTTGCATCACGACCTCATCGGATAAGACATCAAACGGCATATTGAGTGTGGTTGCTAATTGGTACAGCTCATGAATCGCTTCCAAGGGCATCAATGTTTTCTCAATAATGGCCCCTGTATCATTTTTTTGAACCAACCCGCCGTTAAAAGTAATGCTATAATCGCCTTCATCTTGTAAACCTAATTCTTCTAAGTAAGGACCAATGGCTGCCAAAGGTCGACCTGTGCAGATAACAACTTTCACGCCTGCTTGTTTCGCAGCCATCAGTGCTTGTTTATTCCGTAAAGAAATCTCTTTTTGGCTATTTAATAATGTTCCATCTAAATCAATAGCAACTAATTTTATCAAACGTTCGCTCCTCCTTGCTTCTGGCTAATTGCTTTTTTCAATTGCGCCACCTTCTTTGACCTCTTCCAAGCGAACTGAAACGATTTTTGAAACCCCAGATTCTTGCATAGTCACGCCATATAAAACATCTGCGGCTTCCATTGTCCCTTTACGATGCGTCACCACAATAAACTGTGTGCCATCTTCAAATTCGCTTAAATAATGGCCAAAACGAGCAACGTTGGCTTCATCTAAAGCTGCTTCTACTTCATCTAAAATACAGAACGGAACTGGTCGAACACGAATAATTGAAAAGAGTAATGCAATCGCCGTTAATGCTCGTTCGCCTCCAGACAACAAGCTTAAATGTTGTAATTTTTTCCCTGGTGGTTGCGCCTCAATCTCAATCCCTGTATTCAAGAGATCCTCTGGGTTGGTTAGCACCAGTTCTGCCCGTCCGCCACCAAACATATTAGGAAATACCACTTTGAACTGGCCACGAATTGCTTCAAAGACTTCTTTAAACCGTTCTTTCACTTCTTGGTCCATTTCATCCATGGTTTCAAATAATTGTTCTTTCGCATTTAATAAATCATCTCGTTGACTGACTAAAAATTGATGGCGCTCATCGACTTGTTCAAATTGCTCGATGGCACTTAAGTTAACAGGTCCTAACCGCTCAATTTCTTGTTTTAGGCGTTTCACTGTTTGCTGCGCTTGCGCCAAATCATCGATTGGGAAATACGCTTCATAGGCAGCTTCAAAGGTTAAGCTGTATTCTTCCTGTAAGTAACTTAATGAGCTATCTAATTGCATTTCTGCACGATTTTTTAGGACTTCGATTTGTGTTTTATCTGCTAAATACTGTTGTTGGCGTTTGTTTTCTTCCGCTAATTTTGTATCTAACTCGTCTACTTCTTCTTGCAACGCTTGTCGTTGACTACGTGCCGTTTGTAAAGACGTTTGCAACGCTGTTTGTTTCTCCGCTAATTGCGCGACTTGTGCCGCTAAGCCTTCTTCGGTTAACTGGTGATCGCTAGAATGGCTACTTAATTGTTGTAGCTGTTGACGGATGGCCGTTTCTCGAATCAACAATTCGTCCAATTGTTCTTGTTTGTCTTGTTTTTGACGAGCAAAATGGGCACATTGTTCCGCCGCTACTGCTTGTTCTGCTTGAACTGTCGTCAAGCGTTCTTGCGCTTGGGCTTTAAAGGTTTCCATTTGGCTAGCTTCTTGTTCCACTTGTTTCATTTCAGCATCTAAACGTTCTTTCGTTGCCGTTAAGTTTGCTTGTTGCTCTGTCAATGTGGCTTTTTTCGTTTGATATTCGGTTAAGAATTGATGCAATTCACGTGATTCATATTCAAACAAGCGTTTTTCTTTTGTTAAACGAGTAATCGTTTCTGTTTGATTGGCTAATTTATTGTCAATTTCTTGTTGTTTTAAACGATTTTGTTCACCAGCAGAGCGCAACATTTCTGCACGTTCCGTGGCTGTTTTCACTTCTTGCGAGAGCGCTTGGACTTCTTGTTCTACACTTCTTAGTTGTGTTTCTAATTGAGTCATTTGTTCAGTAATTGTTTGAAGTTCTTGCGCTTGTGAAAATAGGCTTCCTTGGTTGCCACGTTTATTGGCTCCCCCAGTCATCGAACCGCCAGGATTCATCACATCGCCTTCCAATGAGACAACGCGATATTGGTAATTGACTAATTTTGCTAACTGGTTGGCACTCGTTAAATCTGCCGCTAAAATCGTGACGCCTAAGAGATTTTGAATAACGGTTTGTACTTGTTCTGGATAACGAACTAATTCACTGGCAATCCCCACGAAGCCCGGTGCACCAGCCAAACGATTCTGAACCATCGCCGATACAGAGCGCGGCTTAATGGTAGTCAATGGTAAAAAGGTTGCTCGGCCACTGTGTTGTTGTTTTAAGAAGGTGATGCCTGCTCGACCATCTTTCTCATTTTCCACAACAATATGTTGCGCCGCACCACCTAAGGCCGTTTCAATCGCCAACGTATATTCTTTAGGCACTTCAATTAACTCAGCCACTGCGCCAACAATCCCAGTTAGTTGGTTTTTGTGACGCAATACAGCTTTCACGCCTTGATAGAAGCCAGCGTAATTTTCTTGAATTTCTTGCAAACTTTTTTGGCGTGCCTTCGCTTGTTGCACTTGATTCATCGCTTGGTACATATCATTTTGACGCTGTGCTAATCGTTCACGTTTGGCTTCAAGCGTTGCTTTCAACGCAGTGTATTCTTCCAGCTGTTCTTGTAAGCCTTGTTTTGCAACTTTTTGCTCTTTTTCTAGCGTCTCTTTCATTGCGAGAGCTTCAACCATCTGTTCTTCTAGCGCTTCGTGTTTTGCTAGCGATTGTTGATTTTTAGCTGTTTCTTGTTGATATTGTCGTTCTAAATATTTTAAGTCATTGGCTGTATTGGCTTGTTCTTGCATGACTTCCACATACTGGCTGCGCAATTCCTCCATCAATTCTTTAGAAGACTTACTATATTTTTCCACATCTTTCGTTGCCAAAGCCAATGCTTCTTTTAACGTCTGACGTTGTGCCGTTTTTTCTGCGATTGCTGTTTCCAGCGTCTGCAATTCTTCTCGATAACGAACAATTTTTTCGGCCGTTTCTGCCAATGTCTCTTCGTATTCGCTTGCCGTTTGGGAGGTGTGTTTGGAACGTTCAATTAAAACATTTTTTTGTCCTTCTGCTTGTTTCAACGCTTCTGTCACTTGTAATAATTGTTGTTGTTCCGTTTCAATTTGTTCATCTAAACGATTGCGCTTGCTGCGTAAACGTACCAATTTGCCTTCTAAGTCATGGACTTGCTTACTTGCGCCGGCTAACTTTTCTTCAATGGCTGTTAATTCTTGCGTTTTCGTTTCCCAAATAGCTTTTGCTTCTTGAATTTCGGTCACAGTTAAATTGACATCAATTTCGGTAAGTTCTTCTTTCAAAGCTAAATACTTTTTAGCCGCATCTGCTTGGGCGGCTAGAGGAACTAATTGGTCTTCCAACTCGTAAATGATATCTTGGACACGGCTTAAGTTGTCCTCAGTTTCGAAAAGCTTTTGTTCAGCCTTTTTCTTCCGTTGTTTGTATTTTAAAACGCCCGCTGCTTCTTCAAAGATCCCACGACGGTCTTCAGGTTTACTATTAAAAATCGCTTCAACTTTCCCTTGTGAAATAATTGAAAAAGATTCTTTGCCTAACCCTGAATCCATAAATAAATCTTGAATGTCTTTTAAACGGCACGCTTGTTTATTAATAAAAAAGTCACTTTCGCCCGTTCGTTTTAAACGACGGGTGACACTAATCTCACTATAATCCAATGCTAAATAATGGTCGCTGTTGTCTAACGTCACGGTAACTTCCGCAATATTTAGCGGCTTACGACCTTCCGAACCGGCAAAGATAATGTCGTTCATTTTGCCACCGCGAAGGTTTTTCGCAGATTGTTCACCTAATACCCAGCGAACAGCTTCCGTGATATTACTTTTCCCACTTCCATTCGGACCAACCACTGCTGTCACATCATCTTCAAATTCAATAATGGTTTTATCTGCAAATGATTTAAATCCTGTAATTTCAATTCGTTTTAAATACACGAATATTGCTCCTTCCAGCCTTACTGAGGAATACTTTTCAGTGCCCGCTCAGCGGCATCCTGTTCAGCTAACTTCTTCGATTTTCCTTGGCCTAACCCAATGAGTTCACCATTCATGTAAACTTCAGTGAAAAAGGTGCGGTCATGAGCAGGGCCTTCTTCTTTAATTAAGCGATATTCAATTGAAACATCGCCTTTGCGTTGTAAAACTTCTTGTAATTGTGTTTTGTGATCCATCTCATGTGAAAAAGCACCGGCATCAATTTTCGGAAAAATAACGTCTTCAATAAATTTCTTGGCTGCGCCAAATTTTTGGTCTAAGTAGAGGGCACCTAAAAAGGCTTCAAATAAGTCACATAATAATGATGCACGTGTTCGTCCGCCCGATGCTTCTTCTCCTTTACCTAATAAAATGTAGTTGTCGAAGTGACATTCTTTCGCAAATTTGGCTAAACTATCTTCCCGAACGATGGCTGCGCGCATCTTCGTTAATTTTCCTTCTGGAAGTTCTGGGAATTTTAAATACAAATATTGTGAAACAATTAATTCTAAAACTGCATCTCCTAAAAATTCAAGACGTTCATTATCGGATAATTTTAAATAGCGATGCTCATTCACATAGGATGAATGAGTAAAAGCTTGCTCTAATAGATTGACATCATGGAAAACAATGCCGTAACGTTCTTTTAACTCTGTTGTTAACTGATTGTCCATTCTCCACATTCCTTTACATTTATTTACACCTTGTTTCATTATACTTTTTTTTTCACTTTTTTTAAATGGTTCTATTCAGAAAAAGCCTGTTATTCACTGTGTTCTCATTATTTTTTAGAAAAAAATAAATAAATAGAGCTATGACTGAGATAAAAGCGTTTGTTTACGTAAGAGATAGAAAGAGCGTGGGACAAAAATCACTTTGGATTTTTGCGCCACGCTCAAAAACTGATAAACGGCGGGAACAGAAGCAACTCCTCCTTATTTCTCGGAGTTAAACACTTCTGTCCCGACCTCGTTCTATCTCTATTAAATCAGCGGAACGTTGTTTAACGTTTTTCCGCAGTGACACCCACCGTTGCCCATGGATTATCTTTCGTATCAACTGCCCAAGTAAAGTCAACTACACGGTCGTTGACAGGCAAGACTTCATTTCTGTAAAGCGTTGGGATTACAAACGCTTCATCAATGGCATACTCTTGCCAATCGTAGAAGGCTTTTTTACGTTTTTCTTCATCAAATGATGCTTTTGAATCAATCGCATCAAGTAATTTAGTATTTTCTTCTGACTCAAAACGTGTATAGTTAAAGGCTGAGTTTGGACCATATAAGCCGGTTGGTGAAGGATCTGAACCTGTGCCCCACGCGCCTTGATAGATATCTACTTCTGGGTCATCATTTTTCAATTTATCATAGAAGGCTTGGAAATCAATTAAGCGTCCTGTTGTATACGTTACGTTTAAGCCAATTTCTTTCCATTGTTGGACATAGTAATCAGCAAGTGGTTGTGCAGTTTCGCCGCCTGACATTGAAGCAAACTTGATTTCTAGTGGTTTGCCTTCTTTGTCTTCGCGAATGCCATCGCCGTCTACGTCTTTATAACCAGCATCGTCTAATAATTTTTTCGCTTTGTCTAAATCAAGCGTATAGCCTTTCGCTTCGCTATCATGCAAGCTCTTGAAGACTGGTGGGATTAACGTTGTTGCCCCTGTTCGTAAGCCGTTGTAGAATTTTTGGCCGACTGCATCATTGTCAATTGCATAGCCCATGGCTTGACGTAAGCTTTTATCTGCCATTTTAGCTTTTGGATTGTATTTCACTGTATTGGTTTCTTTGTCAAACGTACCCATTTTAAAGCCAATATACGTGTAGGCTTGTTCGGGACGTCCTAAGATTTGATACCCTTCAGTATCTTTGTATGTTGGATACGTATCTGTTGGCATTGATAATGCAATATCGTATTGTTTCGCTTTCATCGCTTCTACAATGCTCGCAGAAGGAACAGATTTGAACACTAATTTATCTAATTTAGGTTTGCCACCGTAGTAATACTCATTTGGTAGGTATTCAACAGATTCACCTGTCACAATATTACTCATGTAGTATGGTCCAATAGTCACAGGGTTTTTACGAACTGCATCGCTTGACTCCATGTCTTTGACAGCAATTCCTTCAAAGGCATGTTTTGGTAAAACTGAACCCCAAACACCGCCACCTAATTGTTGCATTCCTGGGTGAACTTCTTTATAAGTGATTTTAACTTCTTTATCATTGACTTTTTCTATGCCAGAAATGGTTGGCGATTTACCAGCATGGTAGTCTTCCATACCAACAATATTCGTAAAGTTATCATCATAACGAATCCCTGTATAGTCTTTATGACCAATGACTTCATAAGAGAAAATCACGTCATCTGCCGTCACATCTTTACCGTCAGACCATTTCAAATTGTCACGTAATTTAATGGTTGCTGTATTGGCATCTTCATCTAATTTCAGATCCGCAGGACCCCCATCGACAATCTTAAAGTCTGCATCATTGTTAAATAATGGCTGTACCGTTGGAAGCATGTATTGTGCATCATAGTTGTCTTGATAAAATTCTTGCTGGAAAAGTCCTTGGAATTGTGTATCCATAACTACAGCGACATCTAATGTCCCGCCATCAATTGCTTTTTTATCATTTTTAACAGCGATTGGCATTTTTGAAATGTCTTCTGTTTCCGTTGCTTTATTGCCCCCGCCTTTATTGCCGCCACCACATGCAGCTAACCCGAATACTAACACAGAAGCTAACGTGATTGCACCTAAAATCCGTTTCTTGTTCATCTCTTTTCCTCCCTCATTTTTTGGCTAATTAGCCTAATCGTTGTCGTGCATCTGCTGAGCGCTTAAATGCTTGTCCAACATAGTTTATACTTAACATCAAGACTAAAATTAGAATTGATGCAGGTAACCAAACCCATTGTTTATTGACTAATACATCCCCACTGCTGGCGTAGCCAATTAAGGTTCCTAAACTTGGGACACTTTGTGGTAACCCGAAGCCTAAGAAAGTTAACGTTGTTTCGATCCCGATATTGGCCGCGAAATTAATCGTTAAGTTCGTAATAATTAATGAACTTAAATTCGGCATAATTTCTCGAAACATAATTTTAAAATCGCTTGTTCCCATTGTCTTAGAGGCACTAACGTAATCTCGGCGCCCTTCAGATAACGTTTTACTGCGGAACAACCGCGCTTTTCCAACCCAATAAAACGCACACATAATCCAAATAAAGGACCAGATACTATATTTAGGAATCACGGAAACGAACACAATAATAATTAACATAATTGGCAAAATCATAATAAAATCCACGATACGCATCAAAATATTATCAATCATGCCTCCATAATAACCGGAAATAATCCCTAAACCGACCCCGATAATAGACGTAATAATCGTAATGGCAAAACCGATTAAAATCGAGTTCCTAGCCCCGATAATCAATTGTCCTAAAACATCACGACCCCCTTCATCGGCACCTAAAATGAACTTGGTGCCATTCATTGTAACGGTACCTGGTTCCGCATACTTATCTAAAATACTTACATGCATAACGGCACTTTGGTCTAACACTAACGAACCGATAAAAACGGCTAATAAGATAATGACCAAAAGGATTAAAGAAAACATCGCCATTTTTTCTTTGACGAATTCTCGCGCAATCATCCGAAAGCCCATTGGTGGAATACTTTCTTGTAAGACTTCTTCTCTTTTTTCTTCTGTCAATTCCATTTTTATCACCCTTTCTTCGTGTTTTTTCTACTGAATTCGAATTCTTGGATCAACAATACTCATTACAATATCAGAAATTAAGGTTCCGATAAGGGTTGCCAATCCCAAAATCAACACGAGAGCGGTAATAACGGAATAGTCACGTTGAATGATACTATCAATAAATAATTTTCCAATTCCTGGGAAAGCAAAAATCTTTTCAATAACGACTGATCCGGCAATCAAAGCAGTAATTTCATAACCTAATTGAGAGGCAATTGGTAATGCTGCATTTCTAAAAATGTGTCGATTAAAAATTTTATTCGTTGGCACTCCTTTTGAACGAGCAGTACGAACAAAGTCCATGTTTTTAACATCAATCACTTCACTGCGCAAATATTGAATAGTGACCGCTGTCCCTAGCAACGCTTGAGTGACCCCTGGTAAAATTAAATGCTTCAGTTTATCTAAATAATACGGCCACGTTCCCTCAGCCAAACCAACAGTCACGGTTCCACTCGTTGGGAACCAGTCTAAGCGATACCCAAAAATAAAGAGCATAATCAAGGCAAAGATGAATAATGGCACGGCAAAACTGAAGAAGTTGTAGATAACCACCATTTTGTCAAACCATGAATTTTGGTAACGGCCAGCAATTAAACCGAAAGGAATGGCGATTAAATACGTGATTATAACTGACACAGCGGCCAATGCAATCGTATTCCCCACCCGACCAGCAATGAGCGTGGACACAGGTAACTTAAAGATAAAACTATGCCCAAAATCTCCATGTAAGGCATTGCCAATCCAACGGAAATATTGTTCGTACCAAGGATCATTTAACCCGGCAGCTTCGCGCATGGCTTCAATCACTTTCGGGTCTTGGTTCGGATTAATCAATCCTGTAAACGGATCACCTGGCATCATTTTAGCCAACAGGAAAATCAAGACACTTAAAATAATCACTTGCGGAATCATCAATAACAAACGGCGTAAAATTGTTTTCCACATTATTCAGCACCTCCATTTTTTAACGCTACTTGGTGGGTTGGACTAATCGCATGTAAGTTATAAACCCGCCCATTTTCATCATAATAGTCTTTATGATTTTCCCGATACTCTTGCTCAACTCTTCTTCGTTCTTCTTTGTGAGCTTCTCGGTTCGCTACGTCAATTTTAGGAATTGCTGAAAGTAAGCGTTTGGTATAAATGTGTTGTGGATTAGTGTAAATATCTTGGCGTGTACCGATTTCTACAAAACGGCCTTTGTACATAATGGCAATGTTGTCACACATATGTTTAACTACGCCCAAATCATGGGAAATAAATAAGTAACTTAACCCATATTCCTGTTGAATGTTCTTCATAAAATTCAATACCTGTGCTTGCACAGATAAGTCCAGTGCTGAAACAGGTTCATCTGCAATAATTAATTTGGGGCTGGTAGCCACCGCTCGGGCGACGCCTAAACGTTGGCGTTGTCCACCAGAAAATTCATGAGGATATTTGTACAACGCATCTTCTGGCATCCCCACAATGTCCAACAAACTTTTGACTTTTTTCTTTTCTTCTTGGTCACTTAACCGTTCAAAATTTCGAATTGGTTCGGCGATAATATCTAGTACTCGTTTTTTAGGGTTTAAACTTGACATCGAATCTTGGAAAATCATTTGGACATCTTTGTTGTATCCAATCGCTTTTCGACTTCGCGGCTTGGTTACATCTTGTCCTTGATAAATAATTTCACCATTTGTAATTTTTTCTAAACCAATAATTGCTTTTCCTGTCGTTGATTTTCCAGAACCCGATTCACCAACTAACCCATACGTTTTACCTTGTTCAATCATGAAATCCACACCATCAACCGCCAAAACATGATCAGTGATTCGATTGAAGAAGCCGCTGCGAATTGGATAATGAACTTTTAAATCTTTAATTTGAATAATTTCTGTCATTACGCTTCCCCTTCCCCGTCTCTAAAATGAAAATGTTTATAACATGTACAACGAACATAATGATTCGGTGCAACTTCATGTAATGTTGGATTTTCTTCATGTTCCGATGCATCAATCCAAGGAATTCGTGGGGCAAACCGACAACCTTTTCTAGGTAATTTGGTTAACGAAGGAACAATCCCTTCAATCACATGAAGTTCTTCTTCATCAGAATTCTCTTGGGGAATGGACTGAAGTAAGGAACGTGTATATGGATGTTTCGGATGACTAAACAATTCTTCAGCAGTGGCTACTTCTACAAACTGACCCGCATACATAACCGCTACACGATCAGCCATTTCCGCAACTACACCTAAGTCATGGGTAATTAAAATAATGCCGCTCCCTGTTTCTTCTTGTAAATCTTTTAACAAATCGAGAATTTGTGCCTGAATGGTAACGTCTAAGGCCGTTGTTGGTTCATCTGCAATTAAAATCGGTGGTTTACACGCGATTGCAATGGCAATAATCACCCGTTGGCGCATGCCGCCAGACAATTCATGAGGATACTGTTTCCCGACACGCTCTGGGTTGGGAATTCCCACTTGATCTAACAGTTCAATGGCCCGTGCTTGTTTTTGTTGTGCGGTCATTTTGGTATGATACGTGAGACTTTCTTTAATTTGGTCTTCAATTCGCATGAGCGGATTCAGTGCAGACAACGGATCTTGGAAAATCATCCCAATATCGTTTCCTCTGACTTTGTTGTACAATGTTTCATTAAACGTAGTTAAGTTTAAATTGTTGTATAAAATTTCCCCAGTAATTTTGGTATGATTGGGATCATGTAAGCCCATAATCGTTGTTGCTAAGGTACTTTTTCCACAACCAGATTCTCCGACGATTGCTAGAATCTCATTTTTCTTCAATTCAAATGAAACATCATCGACGGCATTATAATAATCATCTTTGATTCTAAATGCTGTTTCTAATCCTGAAACCTCTAGTAATTGTTCATTTCCTTGCATCCATACGCACCCCTTACGTCCTTTCAAAAACATTATATAAATTAACTAATATTTAATGATAGCACTTTCTAATTTTTATCAATGTTAATTTACAGCTCATTGTTTTTTCATAATTTTATAGAATTATTCCATAAAAAGCAAGATAAAATAACTTTTTTCGCAGTTATTTTTTTACATGTATGATTTTTTTTACAAAAATATGTGTAAAAATAGCCTTATTGCTTAATAAAATAACCATTATGTACGCAAAAAAAGTCGATTAACAGGAATGTTAATCGACTTTGTCTTATTATTTTTTATGAATTACTCACAATATAATCTACAGCGGCACCAACTGTTTCAATTTTTTCTGCATCTTCATCTGAAATCTCTGTTCCAAATTCATCTTCAAGTTCTAAAACAAACTCCATTACGCTAATTGAGTCAGCGTTCAAATCATCTTTAATGTTTAATTGATCTGTTACTTGATCCGCTTCAATATCAAAGTGGTTTGAGATAATCTTCGCTACTTTTTGAAGTACTTCTTCACGAGTCAACTGTATTCACCTCCACTGCTTTTGAAAAAAGGTTCTTTCTTTTACTAAAACGCTAAGATACATTGTACTCACAATTTGGGTATTTGTCCATCTTTTTTTCATTTGAGTAACAAACTGATGTCAAGACAATTGCAAATTACTCTGCTTTGCCTTCATAATATTCCACTAATTGTGGGACAACTTGGGTTTCTAACATTGTATGAATTTGACGAATGGTGTAGCGGACGGCATCAGGACCCGTGGCCCCATGCGTTTTAATGACTGGCGCTTTTAAGCCAAATAAAACCGCTCCCCCATGTTTTGAGTAGTCCATTTCGTCTTTCATGCCACGCAACGCATTCTTTAATAATAAGGCGCCCATTTTTCCTTTGACACCTTCAGAAAGAATCGCTGTTTTCAGCAAGCTCATCATGTTCATAGCTGTGCCTTCGATGGATTTTAAAACGGCATTCCCTGTGAAGCCATCTGTCACCACCACGTCAGCTACGCCATTTAATAATTCTCGTGCTTCAACGTTTCCGACAAAATTAATCGTTTCATCTGCTGCTAACAATTCGAAGGCTTTTTTCGTTAATTCACTGCCCTTTGTTTCCTCAGTTCCGTTATTTAATAGACCGACACGAGGATTCTGAACGTTCCGAACTTTTTCAGCATAGAATGAACCTAAAACGGCATACTGAACCAAATGTTCTGGTTTATTGTCTGCATTGGCTCCTAAATCTAACATGTCAAACCCTTTGTCTGGTTCTCCCATGACAGGTAAAGTTGACATCAAACCGGGACGTTCCACATTTTTGATGCGGCCGACAATGAACAGACCCGCTGCTAATAGCGCTCCGGTGTTGCCTGCAGAAAAAATCGCATCGGCTTCCCCATTTTTAACTGCTTGCGCTGCTAAAACCATGGAGGCAGTTTTCTTACGACGGATTGCCTTCACTGGCTCATCGTCACTAGCAATTTTTTCATCGGTATGAATAATCGTAATGTTTTTTTCATCGGTGATGTATTTTTTTATTTCGGCTTCTTTTCCATATAATTGAAATTCAATGTCTGGGAAGTCTTGTTTGGCTAGCATAACCCCTTCAATAATTGCTTGTGGGGCGTTATCTCCACCCATTGCATCTACAGCAATTTTCATGAGTGATTCCCTCCTACTTTTTTGTTTCCTAACAAGTATAACATATTTTTTTCAAAGAAATACGCATTGGCTTTTACTTTCTGGCTTCAAAAATTACCTCTTCTAATCGAAAAATTGGGCCGCCTCATCTTGGGGTTTCACTCGATTGGCTAAGCCTTGATAAGCAGGATATTGCCACCATTCTTTCACTTGCCATAGGGCACTTGCTTCTTGGCGCGCAACTTCTAAAATGTTAAAGTCCGTCACGATATCTCCTACCGCAAATTGAGGCACCCCTGATTGCCGTGCACCGAACACTTCCCCAGGTCCGCGAAGTTCCAAATCACGCTCACTCAAGACAAAACCATTGGTGGTTTCTGTCATGATTTTCATACGCTCAACGCCCATTTCATTTTTCGGATTGGCCACTAAAATACAATAAGATGCACTGGAGCCACGCCCCACACGGCCCCGTAACTGATGTAACTGTGCTAACCCAAACCGGTCCGCATCCATAATTAACATCACCGTGGCATTTGGTACATTCACGCCAACTTCAATAACGGTGGTAGAAACCAATAATTGTAGCTGATTGTCTTTGAACTCCTGCATAATGTCATCTTTTTCTTGATTTTTCATTTTACCATGTAGTAATCCCACTTGATATCTTGGGGAATAAAAGCTTTGCATATGTTCAAAAATTTCTGTTGCGTTTTTCACATCTAAGGCTTCTGATTCTTCAATCAAGGGACAAATAATATAGGCTTGATGTCCTCGAGCCAGTTCTTTTTCCATCCATTCTAAAACAGTATCTAACTGCGGCGGCCGAATCCAACGTGTTTCGATTGGAATCCGTCCAGCTGGCATTTCATCAATGATTGATACATCCATTTCGCCATAGGCTGTAATTGCCAGCGTTCGAGGAATCGGAGTGGCCGTCATAAATAGAACATCTGGTTTTAAGCCTTTTTCTCTTAATATTTTTCTCTGATTCACACCAAAACGATGTTGCTCATCGGTGATTACCAAACCTAATTGATGGAAACTGACATCTTGTTGTATCAAAGCATGGGTCCCTACCACAATGTCAATCTCGCCATTGGCCAGTTCTTCGAGAATTAGACGACGTTCTTTCGTTTTGGTGGAACCTGTTAATAAGGCCGTTCGCACTTCTAATGGATCAAACAACTGCTGTAAGCTTTCCATGTGTTGCTGCGCTAAAATTTCAGTCGGAACCATCAACGCTCCTTGAAAGCCAGCGGTCATGGTGGCGTATAGCGCAATCGCAGCCACTACCGTTTTCCCACTCCCCACGTCACCTTGAAGCAATCGTTGCATATGCTTCGGACTTCGCAAGTCTCGACAAATTTCATTGGTCACTTTTTTTTGGGCGCCTGTCAATTCAAAAGGCAGTCCTTGGGTGAACGTTTTTAAGCGATCCACGTCATATTGAATAGCTAAACCATTTTTTTCCGCTTTTTCTTGTTTCTTCAATCCTTGCATTTTAAGTTGGAAAAGGAAAAACTCTTCAAAGACTACTCGCCGTTTGGCTTGATGGCTTTCTTCTGGATTACTGGGAAAATGCATCGCCCACATTGCTTCTTTTCTAGGCATCAAGCGGTACTTTTCTAATAAATCATTCGGTAAAATCTCTTCAACCAGTGAACCATACTCTTCAAAAGCAGTGCGGATTAACTGAACCAACGTGCTTTGGCGGACTTTTTTATTCACATGATAAATGGGGGCGAAATCTTCATTGTCTCCTTTAGAAGCTAAGATTTTCATGCCATTTAATGATTTTCTCTTGGCGTCCCATTTGCCATAAACAGCAATTTCTTCGGAAAGAACTACTTTGTCTTTTAAAAAAGGTTGATTGAAGAAGGAAACATTAATGACCGCATGTTCTTGCATCATTCGAAACGTTAACCGGCTCTTCTTATAACCGTACCGACTAACGACTGCTTCCGAAACCACTAGCCCTTTTAGCGTAACTTTTTCCTGATCCTGAATCTCGCTTAAATCCTTTTCTTGGATATCATCGTAGCGGAAGGGATAATACGTCAATAAGTCTTCAATTGTAGCAATCCCCAGTTCTTGTAAATTTTCAGCACGTTTTGGGCCAACACCGGGCAATACGCTGACTAAATCTGTGATGTCCATAAAATCCCCTCCTCATTAATATACGCAAAAAAATGGATCATTCATTAAATAGGCTGGTTCATTAGCCCTAACTAATGAACCAGCCTATTCGTTTTTATTTTTTCATCACGAAAACCTATTCTGCTGAGAATAAGTATGGATATACAGGTTGTCCACCTTCATGAAGTTCTGTTTCTAGTTCATCGTTTTCAGAAACTAAAATAGCGATTAGCTTTTCAGCTTCTTCAACAGAACCATCTTCGCCGACAATAATTGTCACGATTTCAGTGTCTTCATCAATCATGCGGTTCAACGTGTCTAATGATGCATTAAAACGATCTGCTTCAGAAACGACGATTTTACCATCAATCATTCCTAAGAAGTCATCTTTTTTAATTTCAACGTCATCAATGGTTGTGTCACGAACAGCTGTGGTTACTTGACCACTCACAACGCTGTCTAACATTTCCGTCATACTTGCTTTGTTTTCTTCTAATGATTGTTGATCATTGAAAGCTAACATTGCTGTCATTCCTTGAGAAATGGTTTTAGATGGAACAACCGCTACTGGTACATCGGCAACTTCTGCTGCTTGATCAGCCGCCATAAAGATGTTTTTATTGTTTGGTAAAATAATGACTTGCTCTGCATTCACTTCTTTGACTGCTTTTAAAATATCTTCCGTACTTGGGTTCATTGTTTGGCCACCACTAATAATGTAGCTTGCACCTAAACTTCGGAATAATTCTTGAACGCCTTCACCGGCTGCAATAGCAATCACAGCAAACGGTACGCGAACTTTTTCAGTCAACGCTTCTTGCTGAGCATCGCGTTCAACTAACGTTTCATGTTGTAAACGCATATTGTCTACTTTTATTTTTACTAACGAACCAAATTTTTGGCCGTAGTTCATCACTTCACCTGGATGCTCAGTGTGTACGTGAACTTTGATAATTTCGTCATCGTTAACGACTAATAGAGAATCGCCTAGTTCATTTAAGTAGTTTCTGAATGTTTCATAATCAAAAGCGCTGTCCACGGTTGGGCCTTCGCCGATACGAACCATAATTTCTGTACAATAGCCAAATTTAATGTCTTCTGTCGCAACGTGACCACTAACACCACGATGATGTTCAGCATTAACCATTTCGTCCATTTCGGCAGGACTTGGTTCATACGTTTCAGTTGGTAAAAATTCACCACTAAGCGCTTCTAAAAATCCTTCATAGATAAATAGTAGTCCTTGACCCCCACTATCTACAACGCCGACTTCTTTTAGGACAGGTAATAAATCAGGTGTTTTCGCTAAAGCACGTTTAGCACCTGCTACAACAGCTGTCATAACTTCGATACAGTCATCTGTTTCTTTCGCTTTACGTTCACCAGAACGCGCCGCTTCACGAGAAACAGTTAAGATTGTTCCTTCAACGGGTTTCATCACTGCTTTATACGCTGTTTCTACACCATGTGTAAAGGCAGCGGCCAAGTCTTTGGCATTTAATGTTGTAACCTCAGGAATTTGTTTTGAGAAGCCGCGGAATAATTGAGATAAAATAACCCCAGAATTTCCACGAGCACCCATTAATAACCCTTTGGATAACGCACCTGCTAATTCTCCTACTTTTTCAGAGCGAGAATCGGCCACAGCCTTTGCACCACTGGTCATTGATAAGTTCATATTTGTTCCTGTATCACCATCGGGTACAGGGAAAACGTTTAATGAGTTGACATATTCTGCATTTGTGTGCAGACGAGTCGCACCTGCCTGGACCATTTCCTGGAACTGACCTGCGCTGATTTCTGTTACATTCACCTAAAAAATCCTCCTTCAGATTTACCGCTAACGGCAACACACGACTTCCTTGTGCAATTGCATCGTTGACAGTACACTACCTCTAATCCGGTAATACACGAACTCCTTGAACAAAAACGTTAACTGAATTCGCAGTGACACCTAATAATGTTTCAAGATTATATTTTACTTTTTCTTGGACGTTACGAGAAACTTCAGAAATTTTTGTACCATAACTAACAATCGTGTAGACATCCACTGCGATTCCGTTGTCTTCTTGACGAACAACGACACCACGTGAGTAATTCTCACGACGTAAAATATCGTTTAAGTTATCTTTAATTTGATTTTTGCTTGCCATTCCGACAATTCCGTAAATATCTGTCGCAGCTCCGCCAACTACTGTAGCGATCACATCATTGGTAATCTCAATGGTACCTGCGGGTGTTTGAATTTTTACAGCCATTGATGAAAGCCTCCTTATAAGAGCACATTCGCCCTATTTTCTTCCATAACATTTTATCATATCCAGCCTTTAATTAAAAGGAAGTTCGTCAGATATTTTCATTCTTCCACTTCTAAGTGAACATTCTAGCAAGATTTCAATTTACTCTTTTTGATTGCTAAAGTCAAATCATAGAAAAAAATCTTCTTGCAAATCAGTGCCTAATATGATAAATTAAGTTAGTATGAGCTGAATATTATCGCTCCAAGATCAAGGCAAAGGAGGAAACTTAAAATGGCAAAAGTATGTTACTTCACTGGTCGTAAGACTTCAAGTGGTAATAACCGTTCACATGCGATGAACTCAACAAAACGCACTGTGAAACCTAACTTACAAAAAGTTCGCGTATTAATCGATGGTAAACCTAAAAAAGTTTGGGTGTCAACTCGTGCTTTGAAATCTGGTAAAATCGAACGTGTTTAATAAACTTAAATAAGCAAAGCTGGACGTTCGTTGTTCGGCTTTTTTTATTGCATAAAAAAAGAGGCTGGACCTTCATCGCATTGATGAAGGTCCAACCTCTTTTTACTTGTCTTTACTTTGAATAACCGCAATCATCCCTGCATCGAAGGAAAAAGCAGCGGCTTCTTCGATAAATTCATTACTTGCATACGATGTTGGGTAAGGAACATCTTGATTGGTTAATAAATATTTACTGCGTCGTAGCGTCAAGTTTTCTACAGGCGTCAAACAGCAGTAGGCCAGATATTCTTTATCTGGCTCTTTTGGTACGATATACGAACCAGGGGCGTAATACTGGATGCTATTTTGACGATCGCATAGACGGATTTGGCGAAGTACGCCTTGAAATCGTGGTTCAAAGGGTAACCAAAGATTGGCTAATAAGTGGTCAATTCTGCCCCCTGTCGCACCGATAATCGTCATCTCTGCTTGTGGAAATCGTTGTAAAGCTTCTTGAAGCGCTAATTGTGTATCTGTATCATCTTTTTCAGCAGGTGCTTGGATGAGTGTTTCGGCAGTTTCTTGGACAAAATGGTATTCTTCTCGTGATAATGAATCAAAATCGCCCACCGCTAATTGTAACGGTAAATCGGCCTCTAATAAATGGAGACAGCCGCGATCAATACCTACGAAATAATCATACGTAGCTGGTTCAATGGTTGGCCAATCACTTGGATTGCCGCCAGCTACCAGTAAGACACGACTCATTTGTCTAGCACTGCTCTCAGTGCATCGATTCGTTCTTGAGGATTTTCAGCATTATAAATGTAGGAGCCTGCAACAAACACTTCCGCACCAGCTTCTTTGCAGCGTGCGGCAGTTTCAGGAACAATCCCGCCATCGACTTCAATTTCATAGGTGTATCCTTTTGTTTCTTTCCATTCTTTTAATTGAGCAATTTTTTCTAGTGAGTTTTCAATAAATGATTGTCCGCCAAAGCCTGGATTGACAGTCATTACCAAGACTTGATCTGCCAAGTCTAATACATTTTCGATCATCGAAAGTGGTGTCCCAGGATTGATGGTTACGCCAGCTTTCACACCCGCATTTTTAATCATTTGTAAGGCACGATGAATATGGGGTGTTGCTTCTTGATGGACAGTAATAATATCCGCACCGGCTTCCGCAAAGGCATTGATATAGTTTTCAGGTTGTACAATCATCAAATGAACATCCAATGGTAGTTTTGTCACTGGACGAATCGCTGAAACGATATTCGGTCCTAAGGTAATGTTGGGCACAAATTGACCGTCCATGACATCAACATGAATATAATCTGCTCCTAATTCTTCTACTAAACGGATATCTCTTTCTAAATTGGCAAAATCGGCACTTAAAATGGATGGTGCTAGTTTCATTTGGCTCGCTCCCTTTATATTTGCTATGATTTTTTCTTATAAACAGGTCGTCGATTCTCGATTTCCATTAAAAACTGTAAATAATTTTCGTAACGACTCGTCGCAATGGTTCCCGCTTCCACTTGACGTTTCACTTCACAACCAGGTTCTTTGTGGTGCATACATTCACGAAACTTACAGTGAGAGGCCGCGGCAACAAATTCAGGAAATTGCTTTGGTAATTCCACTGCTTCCATCTCCAAGAAATCGATGGCACTAAATC
Source organism: Enterococcus sp. DIV1090 (assembly GCF_050537975.1). Classification (NCBI taxonomy): domain Bacteria; kingdom Bacillati; phylum Bacillota; class Bacilli; order Lactobacillales; family Enterococcaceae; genus Enterococcus; species Enterococcus sp. DIV1090. The sequence goes on from NZ_CP172917.1 coordinate 2,656,902, forward strand.
CTGGTGTATCAGCAACCAAACCGTCGTATAACGGAATCAATTCCACGTGACGGGTCGTATGTTTGCCCCGTCCTAAAGATTGGGAAATTTCCGCAGTTGCTAGTTGTAATTCTGGTGAAATTTGATTCAACAATGTTGATTTTCCAGCGCCTGATTGTCCCATAAAAACAGTCAACCGTTCTGGGAAAAAGCGTTCTAATTCTTTGGTGGCTTCTACGTCTTCCGAAGCGATTACCGCATAACCTAACGCTTCATAAATCTGTTTAATTTCAGTGACTTCTTGACGTTGCGGCTCATCTAATAGATCAACTTTCGTTAAATAAATAACTGGTTCTATATCCTTATACTCTAAGCTGACTAAGAAACGATCCAACAAATTAAACGAAAAATTTGGCGAAACCATACTCATGACAACCACACCTAGATCCACATTTGCAACAGGCGGGCGCACTAATTCATTTCGTCTTGGTAAAATTTCCAACACATAACCATCTGTTAAATTATCGCTTTCAAAAAGCACTTCATCTCCCACGAGTGGCGTAATTTTTCGATTACGAAAATTCCCTCGCGCTCTTGTTTGATATGTTTCTCCATCTGCGTATACATAATAAAAACCGCTTAACGCTTTTCTGATTTGACCTTTCAGATAAACCACTCCTAACTACTTTCGAATATACAGGATAGTGGCAGAGAAATCAAGGGAGCCTCTCGATTCTATTAATTAAAAAGAGCCTAGGACATAAGTCGAAATGACTTACCTTCCTAGACCTAAATCTTAAGATAAATGGCGAGACAGGAGCAGCTTCTTCTTATTGCTGAGAAACACTATTTGAAAAGCAAATAGATGTTAAACAGTACCTACTTGGTTCTTGAAGCTAAACCCTCCTGTCCCAACCTCTTGTCTTAATTACTCGTACTACTTTCACTAGTGGTGCTTTTTGAATCATTTGCTTTTGAATAATAAACTGTAACAGAGTCGCCTTTTTTGACTTTGCTGCCAGCAGATGGGCTAGTTCGTTCAACGACTTGGCCATCGCCAGAGCCAGATAATCCTTGTTCATTGATTTTAAGGCCAGCGTTATTGATGCTGTCTTCTGCAGCTTTTGGCGAATAACCTGAAATATCAGGAACAGTTACTGAGTCACTGCCTTTGCTGACATGTAAAGTAATCGTGTCATTTTTCGGATCAACAGCGGTACCAGAAGCTGGTTCTTGACTAATCACGGTATCTTTTTCAACTTTGTCGCTTTCTTCGTCCACTCGTTTAATTTGAGATTCTGGGATACCTAAAGCAATTAAGCGACTTACCGCATTATCGTAAGAAATTCCGCTATAATCAGAAAGTGTCACTTTGTCGCTACCTTTACTTACATATAACGTCACTTGGCCATTTTTAGGTGTCACGGTGCCCCCTGGTGCGGGGTCTTGCGTAATGACTAAACCTGGTTCTACCGTATCGCTTGCTTGGTCGACACGCGTAATTTGAGATTCAGAAATGCCTAACTGTGCCAGTGCATTTACTGCATTTGTGTAAGAATAACCGGCGTAACTAGGCAAAGTAACCGCTTCTGGTCCTTCACTGACCGTTAAAGTGACTTTGTCTTTTTTCGGATCAACTTTTTTACCTGCAGCTGGTTTTTGTTTAATAATGTTATCTGTAGACACAGAATCACTGTATTCTTTTTTCGTTGTAATTTGGTCTTCTGAAAACCCTAGTTTTTTCAAGGCTTCGACAGCAGATTCATACGATTCGTTTGTATAATCGGCCATCTCAATTTTTTCTGTTCCAGAGCTGATATATAAAGTAACAGATCGGCCTTTTTTCACAGATGATTTTGCTTCGGGGTCTGTTTTGACCACCTTGCCTTCTTCAATCTTATCATCGGGAATTTTTTTGGTTTCACTATCGACTTTCAGCCCGGCACTTTGTAGCGCTTGTGAAGCGTCCGCTTTCGTTTCATTTGTAACATCAGGAACTTCAACGTCTTTACCACCCGACATTGCAAAGGCTAAGCCACCTATTGCTAAAGCAATTAATGCCGCAATTGCTAAGCCAATCCACAATTTTTTGCGGTTTTTCTTCGGTGGTTGTTCAGCTAAAATGTCATCTGCGATATCTTCTGGAACTTCGACAGGCGTTGTCTCTTCCGGTTCAGCGATGTCTTCGGGAATCGGAGTTAATACTTTCGTTTCTCCTAATAAAGCCGTTGGTTCCCACGCAGGTTCGTTTAAACGACTGGCTGACAAGGACGTGTATAAGTCTTCTGCCATCTCATTCGCTGTTTTGTAGCGATCGCTTGGGTCTTTTGCGGTTGCATGACGAACCACATTTTCCAATGATTGAGGAATCCCTGGATCAAACATTTTAACAGAGGGAATTTCTTCTTGAAAATGTTTTAAGGCAATCGTTACGGCTGATTCACCATCAAAAGGTACATTCCCTGTTAGCATTTCATAGAGAATAATTCCCACAGCGTAAATATCTGATTGGTTAGTCGCCATGCTTCCGCGCGCTTGTTCTGGCGATAAGTAATGCACCGAACCTAACATTGTGTTCGTTTGCGTAATTGACGTTTCTGACAAAGCAATCGCAATCCCAAAGTCAGTAATTTTGACTGTGCCGTGTTCGTCAATCAGAATGTTTTGCGGTTTTAAATCCCGGTGAATAATTCTATGTTCATGTGCCATTGCGACAGCAGATAAAATTTGTTGCGTAATGTCCACAACTGTGGAATAAGGAATTGGGAAATGCGTTTGGATGTACCGTTTTAAGTCCATTCCTTTCACATATTCCATGACTAAATATTGTAGTCCATCTTCTTCGCCTACATCGTACACACTGACGATATTCGGGTGAACCAGCTCAGTTGCGGCTAGTGCTTCACGCTGAAAACGTCGGATGGCGGCTTGATCGTTTTGGAAGTCAAAGCGCAAGACTTTTACTGCAACGTCTCGGTCTAAAATTAAATCGTGTGCTAAATAGACGTTGGCCATACCGCCGCTTCCGATGCTGCCAATAATGTGATATCGACCATTCAGCTTCTTGCCGATTTCTATCATTGGTTTTCCTCCTTCTGTTCGTCAAAGTGTATCACTAACACGGTAATGTTATCTAAACCACCTGCTTCATTTGCTTGGGCAACGAGTTGGCTTAATTTGGATTCTAAGGGATCTGACGTCTCTAAAATTTCTAAAATTTTTGTCTCAGGAACCATATTGGTTAAACCGTCCGAACATAACAGTAAATAGTCATTAGGCAGCCATTCATGATTGGTTACATCGACTTCGACAGTGCCAGGCATTCCCAAAGAACGTGTTAGGACATTTTTTCGTGGATGATTTGCAGCCATCTCACGAGTAATCTCCCCTGATTTTACTAGTTCATTCACTAAAGAATGATCTTCTGTTAATTGTAACATGTGTTGGTCACGAACTAAATAAGCACGACTGTCCCCCACATTTGCTAAGACAAATGAATCCGGTAAAAGGATGGCACCAACCACGGTTGTCCCCATTCCTAAATACTCTGGTTTCGATTGTCCGCGTTCATAAATTTTTTCATTTTCCTTTTGAATTGCTTGAATTAACCACTGTGCAGATTTTTCAGCTGAGTCGACAGACGCATTGGACCAACTCTCACCTAAATTATTGACTGCCATTTGGCTAGCGACATCACCTGCTTGGTGACCACCCATGCCATCTGCTAAAACAGCAAAGGTTATGTGTTGTTGGTTCTCAAAAACGTTGGCATAATCTTGGTTCGTATTTCTTTTGCGACCGACATCTGATTGAACGTTGATTTCCAAATTATTTCACCTCATTTGAACTAACTTTCCGCATACAGCAAATAAAGAAGCCATCTGTCATGTATTGATGGGGATACAGAACCAGTTCTTGCTCTTTTACTACTGCTTGGACATTTTCATTTGCAACAATTTCAATTTTTTCAAATTCAGGGTGTTTGGCTAAAAAGGCTGCCACTACTTCCTGATTTTCTTCTGGCGTAATAGTACAAGTGCTATAGACCATTATACCCCATTGTTTTAGTGTTGGGGCAACACTTTCTAAGATTTCTAACTGAATTTTAGGTAAATTTTGAAAATCATTGGCCGTTTTATGGTATTTAATGTCTGGTTTACGGCGCATTAGCCCTAAGCCTGAACATGGTGCATCAACTAAAATCCGATCAAAGGTTTCTGCGGGAAATTCTTCGGCCACTTGTCGCGCATCAAGCTTTTCTGCTTGGACGACATCCGCCACATGGAGGCGTTGCGCATTTTCATTAATTAGCTTAATTTTGTGCGCATGAATATCTAAAGAGGTCACACGACCACCTGCTTCAGCCTCTAAAAAAGTTGCGATATGAGTCGTTTTGCCACCAGGAGCCGCACAAGCATCCAAGACACGATGATGCGGTTCAATTTGCATCGCTGGAGCCACGAGCATAGAGCTTTCATCTTGAATGGTTAAACAACCGTTAATAAACAGTTCACTGCCAGCTAAGTAGCCTTTTTCAGCGACAACACCATAAGGGGAAAGTTGACTTTCCTTCGCGGCAATCCCTGTTTCTTGTAATTCTTCCAGCGCTTCTTCTCGTGAAATAAACCGTGTGTTTACTCGGCCACTCGCATGGCTTTTTTCAAATAATGATAAACCTAACTGCCGTGTTTCTTCTTCGCCTAATTGGGCAAGTAATTTTTCTGTTAACCAACGTGGCATGCTAATTTCCGTGGCTAAACGATCAACTGGATCGCTAATTGCGGCCAAACTAGGTGCTCCATTTCGTTGGAACGCCCGCAGCACGCCATTCACGAATTTACCAATCCCAGGATTGCCACGACGTTTGCCAATTTCAACCGCTTCATTAATGACTGCATGATCGGGCACTTTATCTAAATAAAGTAATTGATATAACGATAAAATCAATAAATTTTTCACCCAATTATCGACTTTTTGCGGTTTCTTAACAAATGGTGTTAAGTAGTATTCCAACAATAATTTGCGACTAATTGTGCCGTAGACAAGTTCTGTAAACAAGCGGCCATCTTTCTCGCTTAGTTCTGATTTTGTCATCATTTCATTAAGTAAAAGATTGGAGTACGCCCCACCTTTATCCACACGTTCGATGGTTTCTAAAGCAACGTATCGAACAGAACGTTTTAATTTCTTGGGGATTTTTTCAGCCATTTTTGTTAGTCCACCTTATCTTTTTCTGCGACATTTTGACCAACGCCATTTAAAAATTCTTGAATCGTTAATTGACCTTTACCTGCTGGTTGCAGGCGATCAATTTGAAGGACTGTCCCTTCACCACAAGCAATCCATAGCGCTTTTTTACTACGCTGGATAATCGTTCCTGGGGCGCTAGTTGTTGTTTCAGTCAGTGGTGTCACTGCCCAAATTTTCCAGTTGGTCCCTTGATAGGTTGTGAACGCTGTTGGCCAAGGACGCATACCACGCACTTGGTTATCAATTGCCTCAGCAGTTTTTTGCCAGTCAATTCGTTCTTGTTCTCGGGTAATATTTGGTGAAAAAGTAGCCTCTTCTTCCACTTGTGGAATAGGCGTGATTTCGCCAGCAATTAGCTTGGGTAACGTTTCTAATAAAAGTTCTTTTCCTAGAATGCTTAATTTTTCAAACATGGTGCCTACATCGTCTTGTTTCGTAATCGGAATTGCACGTTGCGCTAAAATCGCGCCAGCATCCATTTTTTTCACCATTTCCATAATCGTGACGCCTGTTTCTTTTTCTCCTTCAATAATCGAGTAATGTACAGGTGCGCCGCCACGATATTTTGGTAAAAGTGAGGCATGGACATTAATCGCACCTAGTTTGGGCGCTTTTAAAATTTTCTCTGGTAAAAATTGTCCAAAGGCTGCTGTCACAATTACATCTGGTGCTAAGTCAATCACTTTTTCCATTTCAGGAGAACCTGAAATTTTCTCTGGTTGTAAGACTAATAAGTTATGTTTTAAAGCTGCTTCTTTGACAGGCGTTGGGGTAATCACTTTTTTTCGGCCAACTGGTCGATCTGGTTGCGTGACAACCGCTTGAACGTCATAGCCTGCCTCGATTAAACTTTCTAAAATCGGAACAGAAAAGGCTGGTGTGCCCATAAATACAATTTTAGTCATCAAAATGTTCCTCCATATACGCTTCTAAATCTTCTGGTGCAATTTTCTCAATCATTTTATCGATAAATAACTCGCCGTTCAAATGATCAATTTCGTGTTGAAAAGCTCGAGCTAAATAGCCGTAAGCCGTAACTTCCATTTCTTCACCTTCACGGTCAAAATAACGGACAGTCACTTCATCTGCTCGTTCAACGGTTCCATATGTTTCTGGAATACTTAAACAGCCTTCCACATCAATACTGGTTCCCTTTTTTTCAATAATCACTGGATTAATTAGTTCAAAACGACCAGATTCTTCATCGATTTCAATCACTGCCATTTGCAAATTTTTACCAATTTGCGGGGCTGCTAAGCCAATCCCATCATGGGCCAGCATTGTTTCATACATATCCTCTAGTAACTGCACAATTTCATCGGTAATAATCGTCACAGGTTGAGCCTTCATTTTTAAGTGTTCGTTCGGGTGAATCACAACTGGATAGCGCATAAGTGCTCCTTTCAAAGCTGTATTTTTTAAATAAAATTCATGGGTTCTGCATCAATGGAAAGCTTTAAGCCACGAGCCGTTGCTCGTTGTGTATCGGTTAAAATTTCTTTCAATAATGGTTGAAGCATTGGTTCTTGTTTATACTTGATAATCACTTGATAAAAGTATCGATTATTGACACGCATAATTGCGTTGGGCGTTGGTCCCAACAAAATAGCTTGCGACGATAAGCCTTGTTTTAATTTCGTCGCAATTTGAAACATTTGTTTCGCTGCTTCATTCTCTTCAGGATGACTGGCCGTAATTTGGACCGTAAAATAGTACGGCGGATAATCCCCACGATGGCGGATATACATTTCTTTTGTATAAAAATCTTCATAATCTTGGGCTTTTGCCAATTGTATCGCATAATGCTCGGGGTTAAAAGATTGAATGATGACTTCCCCCGGTTTTTCAGCGCGACCAGCTCGACCGCTGACCTGTGTCAATAACTGGAAGGTCCGTTCACTGGAACGAAAATCGGGTAAATTCAAGGCGGTATCAGCATTTAAGACACCGACTAACGTCACATTTGGAAAGTCCAGTCCTTTGGCAATCATTTGTGTGCCTAATAAGATATCCGCTTGTCCTTCACCAAATGTTCGCAAAATTTTTTCATACGCACCTTTGCGACGGGTCGTATCAACATCCATTCGGAGAATACGACTGTCTGGTAACAACGTTTGTAATTCTTCTTCTACTTTTTGTGTGCCTGTTCCGTAGTAGCGAATTTTATCTTGGCCACAGTTAGGACAGCGATAAGGAATCCGTTCTTCATGTCCACAATAATGACATTTCATTGTTTTGCTATCCATATGCAAAGTTAAGGAAATATCACAATTCGGACACGGCAACACATAGCCACAATCGCGACACATCACAAATGACGAATAGCCACGGCGATTAAGTAGGAGAACACTTTGTTCGTTTTTCTCTAAGCGTTCTTGGAGTTTTTCTTGCAACGACATGGAAAAAGAAGAGACATTGCCATTTTCTACTTCTTGACGCATATCCACTACATCAATCGTGGGCAAGGTTGCCGCTTGATTGGCACGCTGTGTTAATCGTAACCGCTGATAAACGTTTTTTTGCGCACGAGCGCGTGATTCCAAGGATGGCGTGGCACTGCCTAAAACAACAGGGCAATGATGATACTCCGAACGCCAAATCGCTAAATCTCTCGCGTGGTAGCGGGGGGTTTCTTCTTGTTTATAACTTGCCTCGTGTTCTTCATCAATAATGATCACACCGATGTTTTCGATTGGCGCAAAAATGGCAGAACGCGCGCCAACCACCACTTCCGCTTCTCCTCGTTCAATCTTCCGCCACTCATCGTATTTTTCACCTTGCGATAAGCCACTATGCATTACAGCAACATGTTCGCCAAAGCGACTTTTAAAGCGTTGCACCATTTGCGGAGTTAAAGAAATTTCAGGGACAAGCATAATGGCTGTTTTGCCTTGGTTAAGAACTTCTGCAATGACCTGTAGATAAACTTCTGTTTTCCCGCTTCCTGTAATACCTTCCAATAAGTAGGTTTGGCTTTGCTGTTCTTGGACCGATTGTAAGATTGTTTCCACAGCCACCTGTTGTTCTGCATTTAAAGATAACGCAGTCGTTTTTTCAAACGTCTGATTAGCAAACGGATCACGATACGCTTCTTTTTCAATGAACGTTAACCAGCCGTTTTTGGCGGCTTCATTTAAAAGTGCGGTACTGAAACCTAATTCTTTCATTTCCTTCACAGCGGTGACTTTTTCAGTGCCCAAACGTTGTAAATAGTAAAGAAGTTGCTCTTTCTTCTTAGCTCCCTTGCGTAAACCCAAACGAATTTCCTCTAATTGTTCAAATTCCTTAGCGGCTTGAATGAAGCGGACCATTTTGACTTTATTTCTCGTCGTAACTTCGTAGCGAATATCGACTTTTTGCTGTTTACGCAACGTCATTAGTTGAGGCAAAATCCCACGTTCTTGCGCTTGGTCCCACGAAATTTCCTCTAAACCATAAAATAACTGATCTTGTAATTCTTCAGAAAGCTCATCCGTTAAATAAATATATTTTTGGTAATCGGCACGCATTACGCTAGGCAACATGGTTTGCAAACAAGTGATTTTAAAAGCAAACGTTTTTTCCTTCATATAATCAGCTAAAGCCAACATTTCTGTATTTAAAACAGGTTTTAAATCCAACACCGCCACTAGTTCTTTCAACTGAACATTGGTTTCGTCAAGAACCGTTGCAGCCATTGGTTCAATGGCTAAAACAAACCCTTGAACATGCCGATTACCGTTACCAAAAGGCACTTCTACACGCATGCCGACAGCCAATTGCTCATTTAAATTTTCAGGAACTAAATAAGTGAATGGTTGATCGGTTTGCATCGTTGGTACATCCACAATAACTTTGGCTACTTTTTGCATGGTGCATCCTCCTTTTTATGTAAATTCTCTTTGCCTATTGTACTAAAGATTGACTGATTTGTCTTGTGTGTCTCGTTGTTGTTAAGCTTAGTTAATTTCCCCTTAAAATATAAAAAGCTAGCTTTCCTAAACAAATGATCTAAGAAAGTAGCTTTTAGTAATCCTCTTAAAATACTTTGAAACTTACACTGCTAACTAGTGTTAGCACTCTACATTTTTTTATGGTATAATCATTTTGAAAGAGAGATGTTGGTCCATCTCTCTAACTGTAGAATCATGATAGTAACTTAGTTTTTACTTAATTAAAAAGAAATAACCAGTTAACCGTTCAAAGTTTATGACTGGTTATTTCTTTTTGTCTTTTTTTAGCAAAGTGACAACCAAACTAATCAACGCAATGGTATATAAACCAAAGTCGAAAATTAGTCCGATTACATCTAATGCGGACAAATACGGCTTTCCCCTTTCATAGATTTCAGTACTTATGCTCATAAGCACCACCACCTTCCAGAAGTAGCCACCGTCATAACTTATCTACAAAAACAGTATACCACAAAAGTCATCCCACAACATTTGCAATCACAAAAAAACAAGCCTTTACTTGAAGAAAGCTTCAATCATAGACTTGTTTTTCATTCAATTAATTTTTTTCGTCACGTAAACGGTTTTCTAATTCTTTTTGTTCTTGTTCACGTTGGCGTTTGCGTTCTTCACGTTCAATGCGTAGACGTTCGCGTTTTTCTTCAGGATTTGGATCACTGATCACTGTTCCTGCTTCGATTTCTTCTAACGCACGACCTACACTTTTTACAGAATCAAAGGATTCAACGGTTGGTTGAACGCCTTCATCTAATTCATGCGCACGTTTGCTTGCTAAAATAACCAAAGAATATTTTGAAGGGACTTCTTTTAATAATGAGTCAATTGACGGTTTTAACATCATAAGGCTACATCTCCTCTAACATTTTAATATATTTTCCAATTACACGGTCAACACGGAAGTGCTCACTCGCGATAATGTCTTTAATTCGTTGCACGGCTAAAGGAACTTCATCATTCACTACCGCATAATCATACAGCGCCATCATTTCGATTTCTTCTCTGGCCACAGCCATTCGTTCTTCAATCACAGACATTTCGTCTGTTCCGCGGCCAATAATTCTTGATTTTAATTCCGCTAAATCGGGGGGTGTCAAAAAGATAAATACGCCATCAGGCACTTTGTCTTTGACTTGTTTAGCCCCTTGGACTTCGATTTCTAAAAAGACGTCTTTGCCTTCATCTAGCGTCTGGTTAACATACGTTAATGGTGTCCCATAATAGTTACCAACATATTCCGCATATTCCAACATTTCTCCAGCTTCAATCATCGCTTCAAATTCTTCTCTTGAACGGAAATAGTAATCTACTCCATCCACTTCGCCTTCTCGCTGTTTCCGAGTGGTCATTGAGATTGAATATTGAAAATCATTTTCTTCACTGTCGAAAATAGCCTTTCTTACAGTCCCTTTCCCCACTCCTGAAGGACCTGACAATACGATTAATAACCCGCGCTCTGACATAACGACTTCCTTTCAAAACATAATTTCACAGTATTAGTTCTATTTTGCACTTTTTTTCTGCAATTTTCAAGACTTTCTTGGAGATTCACTGAAAAAATAACATTTCTTCTTTAATTTGGCTTTCATAACTTGTTCTTTTTTTAAACAAATTACCTAGAATTCCTATACAGGCAGCCATTTTTTAAGTAAAATGAAGTGATGACTCCTTTAGGATGAAAAAACGTGAATAAGAAAGGACTGAGAAACATCGCACGAATTAAACCATTTACATTGTTTCTGCTAGGCTTAGTTGTCAGTTGTGGGGCCTTTTTTGCCCAACCTACTGTGACTCACGCAGAAGAAGATATTACCGCAATTGCTAAAAAAATGGGGACGACCCTGAAAGCGGATGGCATTCCCAAAGCAGCCATCGTTGTTGATGCTGATTCTGGAGAAATTCTCTGGTCGCAGCAACCAGATTTAGCGTGGAATCCTGCCAGTATTGCCAAAGTGATGACCATGTACTTGGCCTTTGAAGCAATGGAGCAAGGAAAATTTACAATGGATACCACTGTGACTGCTACGCAAAAAGATGTCGATATTTCTAAAATATATGCCATTAGTAATAACAAAATTACGTTAGGTGTTGCTTATCCAGTCCGTGAACTGTTAAAAATGATTGCTGTCCCCTCTTCTAATGTGGCGACTCTCATGTTGGCAAACTTAATTTCAGGGAACCAGCCTACTGACTTTGTTCATTTAATGAATCAAAAAGCGGCTGAACTAGGGATGACAAATACTACCTATTACAACTGCAGTGGAGCGCAAGCAAGTGCCTTTAACGGCCTGTATCAAATGCAAGGAATTGACCCAAATGGCGATAACGTCTCTACAGCTAGAGATTTAGCTTCACTAACCTATCATTTTCTGAAAAATTATCCAGAAATTTTAGAAATCACCAATAAACCAGTGGTGAAAACAATGGTCGGCACGCCTTACGAGGAAACGTTTGAAGCGTACAATTATTCTTTACCAGGAGCTAAGTATGGCTACCAAGGCGTGGATGGTTTAAAAACAGGCTCTAGTCCAACAGGCGGCTTTAACTATATTGCGACTGTCAAACAAGGAGATTTCCGTTTAATTGAAGTCATTTTAGGCGTTGGTAATTGGCAAAACCAAGATGGTGAATACGAACGGCATGTGGCTGGGAATGCTTTGCTGGACTATGCCTATACGACATACGAACGCAAAAAACTTTTAGACAAAGGACCACAAACCATTGATCACAAAAAAGTCACTTTGGCTAACGATTTATACGGTGTCGTTCCCAAAGGCAGTCAGCCTACTTTTAAATTAGTAGCAGGGCAGGTGCAAGTCGACACGCCCTTGACATTATTAAATAGTACGGTTCAAGCGCCAAAAGTGGCTTACCAAGAAGTTAAGCCAAAACAAACAACAGCGGAAGCTGCGGAAGAATCAAACGAACATTCTGGGGACACCACCGTTGCAGAACCGAATCATTTTATTCCCAAATCGATTGCCACAAGTGTTTTAGTCCTTTTCGGGCTGATTTTCTCAGTAATTACCCGTCAGCTTCAAAAACGTTTAGAACGTCAGAAAAAACACGGCAAAGAAAGCAGTAAAACTGCATCCATGCGGACAATCTTTTTAAGTGCCGCAGTTCTTTCTTTCCTATGCGCCGTTGGCTTGTTTCTTTTATTCTAATTAAAAAAAATACCACCAAGCGTGAAATGCTTGGTGGTATTTTTTATAAGCCCATATTAGAAAGCGTATTGACCACGTTCATCAATTCATCGCGACGACGAACTTGTTTGTCGACAGGGCCGTCAACTTCTTTCACGTCAATGCGAACAACAAAGTGACGATTCAAAGTAACAAACGTGTCTTCGTTAATTTGGATATTTAATTCTGTTTCAGAATAGCTTGCACAAGCATCTTGCCAGACGTCAAATGGTTCTCTGTCTGAAGCGACTTCTGTTTTTACCACAGAACGACCACTTAATTCTTGAAAGGTTACATCATAAAATTTAGTCATTGCTTTCACCTCTGTCATTTATTCGTTACTTCTATATTATAGCGTTTTCTGGAAAAACACGAAACCATTTTCTCTATTCGACATTTTGAATTTGTTCACGAATCTTTTCTAAGGTTGTTTTCATTTGAACGACACTATTTTTTATTTCAATTGGACTTGATTTCGAACCAATCGTATTGACTTCACGGTTCATTTCTTGAATTAAGAAATCTAGTTCTCGGCCCACTGGTTCTGTTTCATCAAGCAACTGATGCAACTTATCAATATGGATATCCAAACGATCCAATTCTTCATGAATATCGCCTTTTTCCAATAAAATGGCCATTTCTGTTAATAAGCGTGTTTCATCCACTTGGCTACCTAACCATTCGTTTAATTTCGCTTCAAAACGTTGACGGTATTCTTGTTCAAAAACGCCCACAAACGCTTGCAGCTCTTGAATTGATTGGGTCAACACTGCTACATAGTCAAGCAGGACTTGTTTAATTTGCGTTCCTTCTTGCACACGGCTTTGGTCAAGGCTAGCGATGGCTGCTTCAAATGCTTGAACAAGAAATGGTTCAAATGTCTGATCAACAATTTCTGCTTCCACTATTTCGACAAAATCATTTTGCTTTAATAAATGGTTGACCGTGTCCCCTGCATCAAACGTTGCTTCCGGATAGTTTTCCTTTAAATGTTGATCTACCGAAGTTAATAATTGATCAATTAAGTCCCACTGCACGCGCACTTCTTTTTGATTGTTGCCGATTTTTTGGAGATTTACATAGACTTCCACACGCCCACGTTTTAACGTGCGTTTGATTACTTGCCGAATCACCAGTTCATAGGCATTCAGTTCCTTTGGCATACGCAACTGAATATCTAAAAACCGCTGGTTGACACTTTTGACTTCGATATCCAATTGATAATTTTCATTTTGAATGGTCTTTTTTCCAAATCCAGTCATACTTTTCATTGACAGGGTGCTCCTTTTACATGGATTTAATTGTTTTGCTTAATTCAGCAAATTCTTCGTTGGTTAAGGTGATGCCTTTACCCATTTTTTCGTGATCAGGGGCCCACTCACGCAAATCAAATTTTGGTGGACGACCATTCCAACTAATTAAATTCAATTCTTTACGCCAGCCACGAGCATTCTCAGATAACACAGCGACTTCTTCTAAAATTTCATATGAAAATTCTTCTTTCATAACATTCACTCCTTGTTAGTATTCCTTAGGTTATTGTACCATCTTTTCCTCGACACTTAAAATACACATCTCTTTTCTATCACCCTGTCTATATAAACATACGCAACTTTTTCAAAAAATCAGTAAAAAAAGCGGCGACTGCTCGTTTCAATCGTGTCAGTCACCGCTTCTCTGTCTATTCTTTTTCTGTATAAAGATCCACTACTTCAAAACTTTGGCAAACTAACAGCATATCGGGATAAAATTGTAGCTGATAGGGGGCCAGTTCTTCTTTAAAGAACCGCGCATGCTCTTCATACCAATAATCCAACGTCAAATCTCCTTCACCTTCCGCTTGCGCAAAAGATTCTGAGACCTTATTCATGGGCATAATTTCAACTTTGGTTGTTCGAATAATAGCCAGCGGTTGAGACTGACCATCTAAAATTATGTCGTATTGACCAGCTTTAGGGAGTTGTTCTTCTTCCATCTTATAAATATCTAAAGAAGAACATGTCGCTGTCTTACGACCAGAAACAACCAATTGACCCAAACGATTACCCATCTCAGAAGAGCCATCACCAAACATCCACACATCGGGCATCAACATATCTAATTCATGTTTATCTAAAAAGTTTTGCCAGAACACTTCTACATTTTTTAACATCCTTTGCTCTCCTTTTTATTTTTACTTCACGCAACCTTCTTTCACTAATTATACATAACTGATTGCTTTTCTCCTATACTATTTTTACAAAATGAAAACTAAAATAATGTCAGTAACATTGGGACAGAAAAAAAAGAGGACTAAGTAACAAAACTTAGCCCATCTTTTTATTTTGCTTGTCGTTCTTTGATTTTCGTGAGTAAAGATTGAACATGCTGGCGTGCCGAAGCTTCATCTTCTTGAAGCATCTTTTCCGATAAAATAAAGGAGCCGCCCACTGCTAATACTTCTTCTGCTTCCACATACTCTATAAAGTTTGTTTCATCAATCCCACCAGTTGGTAAAAATTGAACATCATAAAACGGGCCACTTAAACTTTTGATGGCTTTTAACCCGCCGTAAATATCGGCTGGGAAAAATTTAACCACTCGTAAGCCATACGCCAGCGCTCGCTGAATCTCCCCAGGCGTAGCTGTTCCTGGAAAAATAGGCACCTCATTTGCCAGACAAAAATCAATGACTTCTGGAACAATCGCTGGGGAAACAATGAACTGTGCACCGTTCGCTACTGCCTCTTGGGCTTCTTTCAAGGTTCTAACAGTTCCTGCGCCCACAATTAAATTCCCTGAAGCAGCAAGTTGTTTGATGGCAGGCAAGGCCAGCTGACTCCGAAAAGTGACTTCAATAAACGGTAATTCGTTTTCTACTAAGACTGATTCTACTTGTGGCAAATAGCGTAAATCTGTTGCAGTGTATAGTGGTAAAAGTTTACATGTCGCTAATTGTTGATACAGTTGATTTTTTTCAACTTTTGTTTCCATTCTGTCACTTCCTATTTTGTTTGGCTTTGGTTGCTTCGTACAGTCCTTGAATATAGGTCAACCCCATTGCTCGATCATATAAACCATAACCAGGCATCGCTTTTTCATCCCAAATTGCCCGCCCATGGTCAGGACGAATAACGCCTTCATACCCTACGTCTACCAGTGCTTGCATTAATTCCGCCATATCTAACGAACCAGCGACACTCGGATGCGCCGTTTCTTCAAAACGATGCTCGCCTAAATACTTCACATTGCGGAAATGAACAAAATTAATTCTGTGACCTATTTCACGAATCATAGTAGGCAAATCATTCGTCGGGTCCGCACCGAGGGAACCTGTACAAAATGTAATCCCATTTGCTGGTGAGTCAACCAAGGAAAGGATCCGTTTTAAATCCGCTAAATTTTTAGTGATTCTTGGCAAACCAAAAATTTCCCAAGGTGGATCATCGGGGTGAATCCCCATTTTGATATTTTCTTCTTCACAGACAGGAATCACACGTTCTAAAAAGTAGCGCAAATTTTCGACCAAATCTTCTTCCGTTACGCCGGCATACATGGCTTTCAATTCTTGAAATTGTTGCAAACGCTCCTCTTCCCAACCTGGTAACCGGAATCCTTTTGACTGACTGTGAATTAATTGATACATGTCTTCTGGCTGCATGTTCTCTACCACAGCTTGATCAAATAACAACGATAAGCTGCCATCTTCATTCTCATACGCCAAGTCCGTTTTAGCCCAACCAAAAATAGGTTTGAAACTGTAGCACACTAAGGAAATTCCGCATTTCCCCAAGTTACGCAACGTCTGGCGATAATTATCAATATAGTGGTCTCGTTGATCCGTCCCCGCTTTAATGGCATCATGAATAGCGACACTTTCAATTCCTAAAAGTGCTAATCCTTCTTGTTCCACCGATTGTTTAAGTGCCTGAATTTCGGCTACTGTCCAAACATCACCTGGTAGTTTATTTAACAAGGTACCGACAACACCAGTAATTCCTGGAATCTGTCGAATATGTTTTAACGGAATGGCATCGCCTGCCGCTCCGTACCATCTAAATCCCCATTTCATTGCTTTCACCCTTTACTACATTCTTAAAAATCATCGTCCTCATCCTCTTCGTCCTCAAAGGAAGTCATAGAAATATCCCATGCTTGCACACTTTCTTTGCCTTGCGCAACAATCGCTTGCGCCGCTTCAGCAATCGGTGTGCCCAATAATTGATGGTTTATCGCTTCTAAGACCATTGGTAGGTTGGTACCACTCACCACAAAGATTTTCTTTTGTAGAGCTGGTTCGAGTTCGTTAATCACCAAAACTGCCTGATTGTAAGGACTCGCACTTAATAAGTCAACCATGACCAACACGCCATCCCCTTGTTGGACGTTCTCAATCGCTGTTTTAATTTGTCCGCCTAGTGCTTGGACATCGTCTCCACTATTTAGATTAACGGTTTCGATATTTTCGGTTGCGCCCATAATCACGGTAGCTGCGTCTTTCGCACCGTCACTTAGTGCACCGTGTGTAGCAATCACAATCCCTAACATAAAAGTTCCTCCTTCAATTCAGTGGCTTGAGTCATTACTTCAAACAGTCATGCAATGACTCAAGCGACTGGCCTTTTTTATAAATTAAATTTGCCTAAAACCTCTTTTAAACTAGTTTTTGGTGCAGAAGGCGTTGCTTGGAAATAAATATCTTCTACGCCATACACCTCATGTAGTTCTTTTAATTTTTCGGCATCTTCTTTGTTTAAATAAACTGATTTGGTTACTAATAAATCTTTTTCTGGATTCTTCTGTGCAATACCGCCGATATTTAACTCCTTCATAGGGACTCCGTGTTTTACTAAGTCATAAATTACAGAGACGGTTTTAGCGATTAAAATACAGTTGTACTCTTTGAATTGGTATTCATCCCAATAAAATTTAGCTTTTTCCGGCGTAATGACAATGGTTTTTTGTCCTGTCCGACTGCCTGCACTTTTGTATAAATCACGCATAAATTTATCCTTTGCCACCACTTCATCAACAACGAAAATGGAATTAACGCCACTTTTTTGGGACAAGGTCACCATCACTTGTCCATGAATTAATCGTTCATCTACTCTTGCTAAATTTACTACGCCCATCTGATTCACGTCCTTTTCTTTTTATAAAATACCGACTGTTGCTAAGACAATTAAGATACCTGTTAACCACAATAATGCTTGCGTAACTTTCAAGCCTTTTTTCGTATAGAACCAATACACGCCCATTACAACAGCTAGCGGTAAGAGTCCTGGGACAATCTGATCAAGGATATCTTGAACCACAAACTCACGGCCAGAAAGTTTAAATTGAAGAGTTGAAGAAACTTTGACATAATTACCAGCTAAAATCCCCATCATGAACAACCCTAAAACAGATAACATTTCAATGGCTTTTTGAATCCCCGCACTTTGCATTAAGCCTGTGGCATTCCGCCCCATTTTGAAGGATTGTCTCGCAAAGAACACACCTAACAGTACTTGATAAAGAGCAAACGCGACAAAGGGGAAAATCGCACCTAATGCGCTACCTTGTTGCGCCCACGGCACCGCAATCGCAATAAAAATATATTGAACCGTACCTGAGTCAATCGCATCACCAATCCCAGCTAACGCGCCCATCAAGCCAGCTTTGGTGTTATACATTAAATCATCTTGCATCATGATTTCGCGGCCTTCATGTTCTTCTTTGGCCCGCTCTTGTTCCATAGAAGCCATCAGCCCAGTAATGACCCCGCCGCCCCAACTTAATTGCGTATTGAAAAACAGCAGTTGACGCATATAAGCGGCTTTTAATTGTTCATCGTCTTTATATAATTTCTTTAAAAGTGGCATCATTGCGTACAATAACGAAGGCGCCAAGTAACGTTCAAAGGAATGGGGAATTTCATTGGCAAAATGCCAACGGAGATAAGCTTTTGTAACATCTTTATTGGTAATTTCTTCTGGTGCTAAATTCGTTGTTTTCGGCACGACTTTTTCTGTTGTTTCCGTCATTTCAGTTCCTCCTTTTTCTTTTAAAACCCGTCATCGTAATCGTCATCATCATCAAAATCAGTGGTGGCACTGGCGGAACCAGCACTTTCTGCTACAGGTTTGCCTTTTTGGACTTGCACAAAAATTAACGCAATAATTACGCCAAAGATGGCATACGTTACCATGGTAATTTCCAATGACTTAAAGACGATACTCATGAAGTATGCAAGGAAAAAGAAAACCAAGAAATCTTTTCGACCAATGACATAGACCGTTGTCGCAATCCCAATTGCGGCTAAACCACCACCGACTACTTCTAACACGTGAATCACAACGGTTCCTTCTAATGCTTTAATAATATCGGCAATGACTGGTGCCCCTAAATAAAGAGCAAAAAAGACTAATGGAACGAATAAAATAAATGAGGCAATCGTTGGATACCAGATAATTGAGCGGGCAATTTTTTTAGAATTTAGTTCAGCCACCGCACGATCGGTATACTTCCCTAAAAACGTGTTAATAAAGAAACGGAATTGATATAAATAACTTCCTAAAAGACCGACAGGAACCGCTACGGCGATAGCCGCTTCCGGCTTCAAATTTCCTAGCAACGCAACTGGCACAGCAATCGCTGCCGCAATTGATGGTTCTGCTGGCATAGAGCCACCTGGTGAAAAAACACCCATGTAAATCATTTGTAATGCTGCGGTGACAATCATCGCTTTCGGGACATCGCCCATCACTAAACCTGCTACTAACCCTGTCATTAAGGGCGAGAAACGCAACGTTAACGTTGCTCCTCCTCCAAGCCATCTGGACATAATTGCTGCCACCCAAAGCGCCATTATCAAACTTTGTAAAACACTTAACGTTTCCATAGTTCCTCCTTCTTATCCTTGGTTTTGGATATACTTTTCTAGCTCTTCAATCCCTTGACGTAAACGTTCTTCCGAAATCTCAATAGGAATTAAATGAACCTTTTCTTTTGAATCAATAAATTGAACCATTGCATCGAGTACTGCTTCTTCTTCTGGGTAAAGGCCCATTTGTCGTAACGACATGGGCAAGTTTAGCTCTTGATAAAAAGGGATTAATGCGTCTATGATGGCCCACCTTTTTTCCAATGCTAATTGATAGAAGATGCCGTAAGCTACTTTTTCGCCGTGTAAATAGTCATGACTTTTGGGTAAAAATTTACTCATAGCATCATGCATGGCGTGTGCTGCTGCATTGCGGGCGTATTTGTCGCCAAAGCCGCCGACTAATCCGGAAACGGCGAAAACAATTTCTGAAAGATGGACAAATTCAGGCGTGAGTTTGCCCTCATCCATCGCTGCTAAGGCTGCTTTTGAGTCCCGCATAATCGCTTCTTGCGAAAGCTTGGCGGTCGCTCCCGCTAATTGTAAAAAGGGTTCCCCTTGCAAATGGGCTTGGCGTAAAATGGTCTCTGATTCATACCATTTCGCTAACGTATCAGCTAAACCAGCGACAAAATAATCACGGGGTGCATCCAGAAGCAACTTAGGATCGGTGATTAAAAACGCAGCTTGGCGAAAGAAATGTTCCGTTTTGCCTTCGGCCGCGCCATTTTCTTGATACATCACAGCTAACGGTGTCCACGGCGCACAGTTACTAGCCAAAGTGGGGACCAAGCCAAAATTCAGATTGTTTAAATGGGCGCTGTAGCCCACTAAATCGGCTAACTTACCGCCGCCGACTCCCAGAAGAAAGTCAATCTGGTGTTCCTTTATTTGCTGTGAAATTTGTTCGGCGCCAAAATAACTACATTCTCCTGTGTAAGTGTGATAGAAGAATTGATACTCTGAATCTGCCAAGAATGGCAAAAATGGCTGAGCTTTTTCAAAGGATACGGTGCCATGCACCACCAAAATTCGTTGGGCGTGATATTCCTTGAAAAGTGACGGCACCGAAGCTAAGGCGCCTTCGTGGTAACGATAAAATTGCGGTCCAACTTTCACTTTTAAATCAGTTAACATGCTCCTCCTCCTTCTTAACTAACGTAACGACTGACTTCTTGCACTGCCCGTTGAGGTAAAATACCTTGCACCACGTCTTCCACATCTTGCACGCATTTTTCTCCCATCGCTTGCAGGCATTCCATGGTATAAGCGGAGGTGTGCGGCGTCATTACTACATTTTCAAACGCAAGATAAGGATGATTTTTCCGACCTGGTTCCTCTTCTAAAACATCTGTCCCAAGCCCAGCAATTTTGCCCGATTCTAAGCCGGCAATCATGGCTTCTTCATCAATCAAGGCGCCTCGTGCGCTATTGGAAAGATAGACGCCGTCTTTCATCTTGGCAATTTCCGCCGAGCCAATCATGTGATAACTTTCTTCAGTTAAATTGGCACATAAACAAATGATGTCAGCTGAAGCTAGCAACGTATCTAAGTCTACTTTTTTGGCTCCATAACTTTGCAGATAAGTGGCGGATTTATAGGGATCATACGCTAACACGTCACAGCGAAATCCGTTTCGTAACGTCTCCACGACACAACTTCCTGTGTTCCCAACACCAATGACACCCACAGTTTTGTTAAATAATGTCCGACCGACAAAATTCGCTCGTTTTTCCCATTGATCTGCTTTAACGCTGGCATCTGCAGCCACGGTTTGCCGTAAAACAGCTAGTAAATTTGTGACATTGTTTTCCGCCACGGCATCTCGTTCTACTAAAGCCGGGATGATGGAAACAATTGTGTCATGCTGTTTTGCAGCGTCTAAATCGATGTTGTTATACCCAATGCCGTGGCGAGAAATCAGCAACAATTCATCTTTATGTTCAAAAAATTCTTTCGTGAAAAATGGCGTCACGCTAGCAATAATAATCGTATATCCTTGTAAACGTTCCGCTAACTCTTTGCCACCAATTTCACTGTCGACTGTAAAATGCTTCACGGTGCCTATTTTTTCTAAGCGCGTCAAGTGTTCAGGAAAAATTTGACCAAAACTACTGGAATTCACTATGGCAATTTTTTGTTTTTTTAACATGACTAAACTCCTTTACTGACTTTTTACGACTTCATGCCCGCCAAATCCTTGTCGCAAAGAAGCGACCACTTTGTTTGAAAAATGATTTGCTAGCATACTTTCATTTCGAGTAAATAAGGACAACGCTGTCGTTGGGACGGGCATTTCCAAACGCAATGCTTCTTCAATCATCCATTTGGCTTCGCCATTTGCTGCAACTTTCCCTTCTAGATTGGCTAACGTAGGATTTTCCGCAAAAACCTCTTTCGCTAAGCCCATCAAGCGAGCTTCAATAATCGAGCCGTGATTCCACACATCGGCTACTTTCTCCAACGCAAAATCATATTCGGCAGCTTCTAATAAATTGAATCCTTCGCCCATGGCTTGCATCATGACGTACTCAATCCCGTTATGCACCATTTTCAAATAGTGACCAGCTCCTGATTTCCCAGCATAAAGATACCCTTGTTCACAAGCTAAATCTTCAAAAAATGGGGTTAACACTTTGACAGCTTCAGGCGCACCGCCAACCATTAAACACGCTCCTTCCCGCGCTCCTTTGATGCCACCAGAAGTACCACAATCAATAAAATAAATTCCTTTTTCCTTAGCAAGCTGAGCATTCGCAACACTATCATGAAAATTTGAATTGCCACTATCCACAATGATATCCTCTGGTGCTAATTGCTCTACCAATTCTGCCACTAATTGATTGGTAATCTGACCAGCGGGGGTACTTAAAAAAATCACCTTCCTTTTATTAAGCGCTTTCAATAATTCTTGTAACGAATCTACAACGGAAAGACCCTGTTCTCTAGCAGTCGCTCTTGCTTCCTTTGTTACATCAAAGCCAATAATGGGCCAGCCTTGTTCGTGAACATTTAATGCCATGTTCAAACCCATTTTCCCAAGTCCAATAAAGCCAATGTCCATTTTTCTTTCACCTGCCTCTTTTGATACTTCAATCATAAAGGATAAAAAAAATAATGTAAACGATTACACTAATTAAAAAATATTTTTTATTTTTTAGCAAAAATCTTGCCTACTCAAAAGGTAAAACGTTTTTATTTTTAAGGAGCTTTCATACAAAAAACACAAGTAAATCTCTTGGTATCACGTTCTTTTTACTGGCTACTTTCTTTAGTTGAGAGAAGTCTTTTCAAGACCCCTTCATTTTTCAGAAAAAAGATTATTTATTTTTTTTGGCTTTTTTAAAGAATTTCTTTTTTGTGGAGAAAAAGAGAAATTGTATTTGTCCTCTTTTTCCACTATAATCAGTCTATACCAACAATGAAAAGGCATTCATTTTATTTTTAAAAAAATAAGATTGGAGGAACGTGTTAATGAAAAACCACTATTTGGATCAACGGATTCGGATCAAAAAACCGAATTTGAGCCTCACAGAAAAGAAAATTTCCGATTACTTTGTTCATTCTGAATCATTATTGACACAAATGACGTTAGAAAGTCTTGCCAACGAAATTGGCGTCTCCCAATCTTCCGTGTATCAATTTGTAAAAAAGATTGGCTATTCTGGGTTCCAAGAATTTAAAATTGATATCGCCAGAAATTCTAATTATCAGCCGACTTTTCAAAACGTCAATAGCGTGAATGGCGCCGATGATATTTCACCAGATGATGATAGTATTACCATTGCTAAAAAAGTCTTACAAGCCAATATTTATTCCCTCAGTAACGCCACACAGTTCTTAACAAAGGAGCTGTTAGATAACGTGTTGGCTTTGATGTACTCTGCCAAAACGCTTCATTTTTTTGGGCAAGGCGGGTCCTCGATTGTGGCTTTTGATAGTTTCCATAAATTCATTCGGACTAACTATCGGTGCAACTACATTTTTGATTACCACATGCAGTTAAGTTTTGTCACAAAATTAACCAGTGAAGATTGCGTGTTTATTTTTTCCCATTCAGGCAAAACCAAAGAATCAATCAACCTAGCACGACAAGTTAAAAAAACCAACGCAAAAATGATTACGTTAACTGGTAACAGCGGTTCAGAGTTGGCAGGCTTGTCCGACGAAGCAATTATTGTCGTCACCGAAGAAGGCTTGTTTCGTGCGGAATCCTTGGCTTCACGGATCAGTTACTTAACGGTAATGGATATTTTATATACAAATACGATGTATCACAATTTTGATCAAAATGCCGATTCCTTGAAAAAAATCCGCGACAACATTAGCACGACTAAGACCGATCCGCATTATTTGTCGTAAAGAAAAGTCTTATTTGTTAGTAGTTGCTTCTGCTCCCACCCTTTATCATTTTTAAGCCTGGAACAAAAATCCAAAATGATTGATGTCCCAGGCTTTTCCTTTGAAGTTTTAATCCTTGGCTTTCTCAGTGCAACTACTCAGGATTTATATTTTTTATCCTTACGAACAGTATCATTAGAATCATCCAGATATCGACTACTCTAAAAAGTAGATTATACTCATACAGCCAAGTTGCTTGCGAACAGACAAGAAAGACTGAAAATATAATGGGTAGGCAAAATAACCTATCTTCTTTTTCCGTTATTGAAATAATTAATAGCGTTAATAAAAATAAAGGAATAAAGAGGAAGTGCATAACCATTTGAGTAACAACTATCGATACAGTAATCGTGTGCTTGTCAAATAGCTGAACTAGTCTTGGATTAAACCAAACAATGGCGACTATTACTAACGAAAAATATTTAGTCACGCTTTCCAGCCTTATTACATACAACAAGCCAAAGAAAATTAGTAAACTAATAATGATATCTTTATAAGTAAAAAAATGTTCATAATTCATAATTTCTTTCGTTTCATCTCCACTCAACTTGCTTAACTATTCAAGGTTTAGGTAAATCACGTTTCCCATTTTCTCACATGATCGTTCAAAGAAACAGAACGTTGTTTGGTGTTTTAAAACGTAAAAGTTGAGCAACATATCCTGTCTAAACATTTACTTGGCAGTTTATTTATAGAAAAATTGTTACTTTCCAAATTTTTGTATGCTTTTTAGAAATGAAACCAAGCTTATGTTTTAATGCTTCTTATGCAAATCATTAAAACGAAATCCCCCAAATTTCGCAACTCTTATCATTTCAGATTGTGATGTTCGTCCAATTAAAAAGTGATAGTACTTCTTAACGTATCGTTATTAAATTTTAAATTCAAAGGGGCTACTCTCTTTAATTTTGTTTCTGATTTTTTCTAAAAGTACTGTTATGTAAGTAATAAGTTCTATACTGGACTTGTAATAGAAAATAAATTTAATTCTTTACAAAAATTAGTATAAGAGAACCCCTTTTTTCATTCTACGACATCATTAGCTGACGATATATAGCAAATTACAAACTAAGTTAATGACGTAGTCCTACTTTTTTCTTCTTTTTTTCTTACTTTTTTCTGCCTGTATTTTTTTAAAAAATTCTTGCCTATCTTCTAATTTCCAAGTACCCTGTTCTGTTCTTTCATATATCCAAATTTTTGTACACCGACAGGCGTTACGAAACGAGGTATGTTGTTTCGCTTCTTTATCCTGAGCAAGATTTAAACAAGAACGAGGAATTGAGAATTCTGGATGATCATGATATAAGCCAATCCCTAAACCAATCTTAGGCGTACTGATTGTGTTCGTCATAGGGATTGTTCTTAATTGTCCGTCAGCGCCTATTCTGACCACATCTGTCTTTATGCTTTTAATGTATTTCAATACCTGAAGCTTATCTTTTACTTTTCTTGTACTTTCTACCCAACATTTTGAAAAGTTCAATTTATTTCTTTTAAAGTCTCTATAAAATTCAATAGCATACTTACTTTTCATTCTTGACTTAGAGGTTTCTCTTTCATTAATATCATAATAACTTATCCCAATTAAGTGCAGAATACTCTCTCTAGTAAAACAAACTTCTAGTTTTTCTTGTTTACTTTTCACGTTTCTTTTATAGAAATAAACTATTTTTTTATTAACAACTTCTACATCTAAAATTTCTAAAACGGCAATAAGTTCATCAAATAAATCTTTACAACTTAAATCACTTGCCACTAATTCTGTTAATCGGAAAGTTTTAGTTACTTTAGCTTCACCCATTCCATCCCTCCTCTACGTTTTCATTTTGATAAAAAAAAACAAACGTGCAAAAAGCACGTTTGTTGAAATATCTCATAAGAGGGTGCATTATTTTCAGCTTTCGCCTAGGCTCCTTCTAAGCCTTCGTACTTTAAATAAATATGCTGATAGTTTATCAACCCTATGACTACTAAATGTATCAGCCTCTAGATCCTTTGTTCATAACGACTTGAAACAGTCAGCTATGAATTGAGAAGTATCATTGGAGTGTCATGCACCGTGACACTGAAAGTAAGTTTTCGATGATTGGCTCTATCATCACTCCAGATAATCTGGTACCCTTTCAGGTGAGTTTTACCTCCAGAAATTCTATATGAGCCATAAGAATTTCTGACTTCTTTCATCCACATTATAGCTAAATCATAGCCTCTTGTCAAATAAAAGCAAACAATTGTTCTCTAAATTCAAACAAGATATCTATTCCCACTGAACAGAAAAAAGATTCACCAATTTTACCTTTGAACCTTTTTTCATTTATGCTTTTATCAAGCAATTTTTTTATATGGTTACATCGAACCTTTAAAAACATCTTTATTCTTAGCAAAATAATCAACACCAGAGTAAATGGTGAAAATCAAGCAGGCATATAGCATGATTTGATCTAGTGGTAGATGGAGTGCTGAAAATGGAATGTTGTTAATGAATAGTAAAATAATTGCAACCATTTGGGTAGCTGTTTTTACTTTTCCTGGCCAAGCTGCTGCCATTACTTCGCCATGTTCGACTAATAACAACCGTAAACCAGTTACTGCCAATTCACGACAAACGATAATTGCTACAATCCAAGCGGGTACTTTGCCTTGACCAACTAAGACGATAAAAGCGGTCATCACTAGCATTTTGTCCGCTAATGGGTCCGCAAATTTTCCGAAGTTCGTCACCAAGCCTTGCGCACGGGCAATTTTGCCATCCAACCAGTCTGTAAAACTAGCAACTGCAAAAATAATCGCGCCCACTAATTGGGTAACGGCTAACGTTGTGTCGCCAAAACTAATCGTTCCCCAGTCCATCGGCACCGACACAATAATAATAAAAATCGGAATCATAAATATTCTTAAAACTGTTAATTTATTTGGTAAATTCACTTCAATTGCCCCTTCCTTCTCCTGTTCTATTTTACGTTATCTTGCTGGCAGTGTCACGAAAAAAAGAAAAGAATCTGGAATAATTGCCGTTTGACAGTTTATTCAGAAATATTCTTGCCTTTTTTTAGAAAGAGCTGGTAATAGCCTAAACCTAAATTAATCATTCCAATCAATGTGATACTGTCTAAAAATTTAGAACCATAGATAAAGTAGAAATACAGTTGTAAGCCAACAATCAAGAAGCCCATGACCAACAGAGCGATTGAAAATATGGTGATAAGATTAAATTTTTTATTAACTATTTTAAGCATTGATAACCCCTTCTCTCTTGAATTATTATTGTCGGCTTTTTCTAGCATGTAATCTTAACTTTTTCATAGCAAATAGAGAAACGATACCAGCCATTTTTAGCTCTAGAATGCATTGAACTAATGAATCAGAGTGGATCTTTCAATGCAATCTTCATTTTAACATATCATTCACTAGCATAATTAAATCACGACAAAATAAACTACTCAGAGGACGATATGCTATATGAATAACTCTATCAATAAAGGGTAAGATTAATAGACAAAAATTTAATGATTATGGAAGATCTGGGTAGAAATGTTCAGCTCCTAGAAACAAGAAGGAATTTCTGGAAAAGTTGCTTCTGTTCCCGACATTTATCAGGTTTTAAGCTCGGGAACGTTAATCATTGATACCGTACTCTCATCTACGCCATGCCCCTGTAAAAATTGTGGAAGTTATTGGACTATTCAAAATTATTTTATTCGTCCAAAACATTCGATTGCGAAAAGTTTCCAGGCAGCTTTGACAACCATTATTCGTACATTAAAAGATTTGAAAAGCTATTTTCTAAGCTCTAAAAATTCTGAAGAAGCAGAATTATTGACTACAGAAATGAGTGTCTCCTATTTTCATCTTACCAAACATGTTCTCCCAATGTGAAATTAATCATTAATCGCTGTCATATTGTCAAACATATGAATCATGCATTCATTGATTTACGTATCCGTGAAATGAACAAACTACATAAGGTGGGGTAAAACAAGGAACCTGAAAAACTTAAAAAGAACTGGCGTGTTCTGTAAAAAACGAGCAAACATTAATCATTATGAATACAAAAAATGACAAAATTTTTGAGCAGCCAAATACCCGTTTTTGACTGAAGCGTTTTGATACAAAGATCTCGACTTGCTTTTTACCTTATTGAAAGAACTTCCAGAAACGTTAGATGATGGTTTTAGGGAGAAGCTTCAAGACCTTCTAATCTATGAAGAAGTCATCACCAATGCGATACTCTATCCTTACTCTAATGGAAAAATAGATGCGAAGATTCCCCATATAAAGACAATGAAACGTATATCCTACGAATTTAAAACATTTGAGAACATGAGAATAGACTCTTTTTGATTAATAAATTCATCAAAGTAAAATAACAAAAAATTCGAGACAAAATAAAGTTTATTCTGTCCCAGATTTGATTTTTATAAGTCATCAGTCCTTACTGACAAAGATCCGTTTATTCATAGTAAGATTGACTGTTAGTGCTACTAATTTATTTGTTTATGAATAACTTAAAATAAATAGCAAAACTATTGTCAACATTACAATAATCAATAAGGTATACATTATATTTGGAAACTAGATATTTTTTCTTTAATAGATTCCCTTCTTCTGTTATTCGTAGTAACAATAACGAGTTATTTGGTGTTGAAAGTAATTTCTTGAAAAAATTGTATTATAGCATTAATTCGAAATACAATATTCCAAAAATATATTATTCCCCTCAAAAAAATAAATACATTAATATAAATATAAATATTACTTTATAGTTAATCGAAAAAATAATTTAAATCGTTTTTATTTATATAAAAACGATTGATATACAAATCAATATATGATTAAATATAACTTGTAATAACACTACTTTAAGGAGGGAATTTAATGAAAAAAGTGAATATTTTTTTGATTGGGGTATCTATTTTAGGTGGTTTAATGTTTTCTTTCAGTATGAAAAGCGAAGCAGCTACTTTAGAAGAAATGAAGGAAAACATCGAAGGTGGAGATGGGTTAGTCTATAATCCAATTTCAGAAGGGATTATGGACCATGAAGGGTCTGTTGAATTTGTTAAGTCTGTTGAATCTTTAATGGTAGAAGAAAATTCTACTGAAATTACTGATGCAATTACAGACCAAGCGTTTGAGGAAACAAGTTTAGAAACTACAATAAAAGCAGAAGTACCTTTAATAAAAGGAGTAACGCCATACGTAGCAACACCACCAGGACCTAATTCATATTATAATTTGACAGGAAAACAATATCGTTCAAACCCATTTACGGGATCTGGATGGCAGTACAGCGGCTATCGCTTTAAATTTGCTGACGGTTATTGGAACGCGAATCCATTTTATGGAGTAAGAGCCGAGGGAGATTCTTTCTATTTCGCCACTTCTCAAATTTATGGTACCTATGATATAGAGACAGTAATTGTTCCAGCTAACGGTTCATGGATATACGTTAAGTCTGGGAGTTCTATGGGATATGGTGGATACTACGGTGTCTTTTCTACGCTTAACCCTGCAAGAAACTCTCGCTATGCTATTCATTGATTTTTAAAATAAGACATTAACTAAGCGTGTAATAATAATCTCCTGGCAACCGGAGATTATTATTTTTTTTATATAAATATATTTTTAATTTAATATCGGCGATCCTAGGTGTTATCAATTATTATATTATTCAGTTGACAAAAGAATATATATAATATATATTTTAACTACAAAAACGAACGTTTGTTCGTATAAGAAAGTAGGTAATTTTATGGATGAAATGGTGTTAGGTACTCAAAAATGGTTAAATAAAACGTACAATGCTGTCCCTGGCTTTAACAAAGTTCCAGAGGACGGAAGAACGGGATGGCCGACAATTTTTGGATTAAGACGTGCATTACAAAAAGAAATGGGAATCCAAGAATTATCAGATAATTTTGGTCCTACCACGGAACGTTATTTTAAAGAAAAAGTAGAAAAACAGTTAAATGAACGTTTTGGGGCTGGAATTGGAAACATTGTGAAAATAATGCAAGGTGGTTTTTGGTGTAAAGGGATTAATCCTTATGTTTCTGGAACTGAAGCAGTCGACGGATTAATGACAGGGCTTACAACATTAGCGATTAAAAATTTTCAAGAAATGGCAGGATTAGCACCTAGTGGATACATGAATGCAATGCTAATGAAAGCCTTACTTGATATGAGTGCATTCGCGTTGGTACCAGGAGGAGACAAAAATATTCGGTCAATGCAACAATCTTTAAATGCTCAGTATAATCGTTATTTTGGTTTGTTACCATGTGATGGTGTGTATCAAAGAGACACGAATAGTGCTTTAATATATGCACTTCAAGCAGAGATGGGAATGGATGAAAATACAGCAAACGGATTTTATGGACCAGGAACAACAGCCAAGACACCCACATTATCGGTGGGAGCAACTGGTAATTTTGTAAAAATTTTACAATGGGCTTTGTATGTGAATGGATTTAATAAATCTGCGATATTTAGTGGGTCGTTTACTTCTTATATTGCTTCAGAAGTAGAAAGTTTCCGTCTATTTATGAAACTTCCCCCATATAATACAGTTGCAGATATGACTGTAATCAAGGGACTTTTATCAAGTTCGGGAAACACGAATCGCTCAGCCAGTGCTTGTGATATGGCTACTCAATTAACGAAACAACAAGCACAACTAATTAAAGACAATGGATATTCTATTGTTGGACGTTATTTAACAGGCAGCGTAGGAGTAGGAGCAAATAAAAAAGATAAAAATCTGACTCTTGAAGAAATTCAAACCATTACTAGCGTTGGGTTAAGCATTTTTCCTATTTATCAAGATGGTGGATGGGAAGAAAGCTACTTTAACGAAGGAAATGGGTTAAGAGATGGATCTTTAGCGCATAACGCAGCATTTAAACTAGGGTTTCCTTATGGAGCGACTATTTACTTTGCCGTTGATGTAGATATTTTAGATGGTAACATTCCAGGAACGGTCTTACCGTATATCAAGAAAGTAAAAGAATCTTTAGATGCAAATGGCATGTACAAAACCGGAATTTATGGTACACGAAATGTCTGTCAACAAGCAATTGATGCTGGATTTGTCGAACATTGTTTTGTATCTGATATGTCTACAGGATTCAGTGGAAATCTAGGTTTTCCAATGCCAAAAGAGTGGGCATTTGATCAATTCTATGAACATAGTGAATTAGGATTTCCTATTGATAAAGTGGCCGTATCTGGAAGAGACCACGGGACCAAGGCGTTTTCTACAACAATCGGTAATTTAATCCAGTTAGAAACAATTAAATTACTGAATGCTTTAGGGAAAAATTTTACAATCAAAGATGTTGGGATTAAACTTGATACACCTATGCAAATCATGAGTACTCCTACTTTAGATGTGTACACAACAGTAAGTGCTAGCTGGACAAAGCAGATGAATAAGTCTGGATTGTCTATAAAGGTATCAAAAGGTAAAATAGATAAACAAGTCTACATTGATCCGCTTGATAAATCTATTAACACATATGGAAAATACTTTGTAAATAATTCTAAACAAAGTATGGATAATATTCTTAATGATTTAGCCCCTGCAGTAAAAGAAGGGTTTATTGAAACAGGCTTTTGTGCTAGAAATGGACTTGTAGGAACTCAAATTGTTATCAAAACAAATGTTGGTGATGAGGAAAATAAAGGAGAAATGGAATTGAAAATCGAAGTATATCCTAAACCATTGTTACCTACGCGACCTCAAATTCCACAACAAAAGTATGTTGATGTGTATAATGATGTAGCAACGAATAATTACTCCCTACCAGAGTGGGATTATGGCCCAGGTATGGCCTTAGCAACTGCTGCTGGTATTATAGCGTTAGTTGCAGCTTATGGAACTGGTATCGGAGAAGTAGCTACTTTGGGCGCTGCATTATTTGTTTTCCTTTCAACTATGTTTTCCGAAAAATAGTTTATAAGATTCATATTTTTAACTTATGTATCGAGTTATCTGCTAATAAGACAGTTAACTCGATATTATTTTTGTTAATTATGATATAGTAATAGATATCAATAATCTATAGGTATTTTAAAAATTAAAATTCAATGGAGGTTATGCATGGTTTTTGACTATAAATTAGAAGAAGATGAATATTATAAAGCAATTAAGCTGTATACTAGAAAATTTACTAAAACCGGAAAGCGTAAAATAAGAATTACTTATTTTGCTGGACTAGTTTTATTGATTTCTTCTGCGTATATGTTTACATCGATATTTAAACAATACCTTTCTTTCAAACAATCACTTCCTGACTATGTAGTTAGAGAACTACTTAATAAATTATTTACGCAAGGTTTTGGGTATATACTAATACTCATTATATATCTGGTATTAGGAGTTTTTTTCCTTTACAGTGCATACAATTATCCAAGTACTAAGATTATTAACAAAAATACAGATCAGAAAACTTTAGAACCAAGAAAAGTTAAAATTAATGATTCTGGCATTGTTTACTGGCAAGCAAATAATGAAGAAGATAAAAAATCACACTTATGGAATGACATAGAAGGTGTTTTTGAGACTGAAGAATTTTATTTAATGAAAATCGATAAAAACAAAATTTTTATTTTACCTAAGAGAATGATTTCTACAAAAATTCAAAGTAATTTTATAGAGAAACATGTTACGAATTGAAATAAGCTTCTAGAATGATAGTTACTTTGTGGTGAAAAATATACAACGAAAGAAAATATAGGAATCCCCATATAGAATCCTTACATTGACTCTATAATTTATGAGACGGATGAATTATAATTGACCCATCCGTTCCATTTCATTTTAGCTAAAAAAACATATCATCTTCTCTAGTACGAGTAAATCACGTTCAAATAAACTATTGAGAGACGATATGCTATACTAATGATTCTATCAAAAACGTTAAGATTAATAGACAACATTTCAATGACTACAATGAAGTCGAAATAAAAGGGTTTAGTCCTAGAAATGAGAAGGCCCTTCCAAAAATTGTTCTTTAAATTCCGAAAATTTTCGGGTTATTTTCGAAGTAGTTATTTCTGTTCCTCCCCTATTTATCGTTTTTTAATCCTAGGATAAAAAGCGGTATTATATGTGAAATTTACCGTCAAATAAAAATAGGCGTTGAACCAGATTTTGGAAATCTGAAAGCCAATTTTGCGTTCAGTCAATTCTCTGTCAGAAGAAAAGATAAATTGATACAGAAATTAGGATTGGCATCCATGGAATTAACATTAAGGAAAAGGAAATGGAAAAAGAATAGAAAGAATATTAGCCAAAAAATAAGTGTTCAAAATGAGCCACCTCATTTTGAACACTTATTTTCTTTTAAAAAGACTTTTGAACCCGTCTTTGTTCTTTTTATCCTCTTCTAACGATACGTAATCCCTAATGTAACATCCTTACGAATTAAAACTGGCGTTTTTTCCAGTGTTAAATCGGCGCCATCTACTTGAATGGCGACGTTATTTGAGGCGCCTAGAATCAGTGTTGCATTGGCGGCATTCGCAGGTAAAGCTGTTGTTTCTGTTTCTCCTGCTTGCAGGGTGTGTTGGTAGGTGTAGTTGCCATCGACCATCACGCCAATCCAGCAAGAGCCTTCAGTCCCTTTAAAGGTAATGTTGATTGGACTATTCGCATCTTTAACCGTTGCAGTCACTTGATTGTTGGCATCGCTCACCACAGCCACAGCTGTTTTCTTCTCTGGTTCGCTTGAAGAAGACGGCGGTGTACTACTTTGTGTGCTACTTTCTGGGGCTTGACTTGATTCTTTGGGCTTTTCCACACTGGCACTAGTTGCCGGTGTTTGAATAATCGGTTCGGCTTTTTGATCTTGCCACATAATGTACAGCACTACGACCGCAATGGCTAAACCAATTAACGAAAAGGCAATGGCTGGTAAGTTCCGCAGTAACCAACTGGATTGCTTTTCTTCGTCATGCAATTGCTTACGTGACCCTTCAAGCTCTTCATACACTGGCTTGGGTTCTTCGACAATTGCTGGTTCTTTGCCATCATAGATATCTACCAATTGATTGCCATCTAAGCCGACCGCACTTGCATATTGGCGGATAAACGCCCGCACATAAAAGGTGCCTGGTAAGGACTCAAAATCGTTTTGTTCAATAATTTCTAAATATCTTTTTTGAATTTTTGTCATTTGTTGCAGTTCATCAATTGAGATGTTCTTCTGCAATCTTGCTTCTTTTAGTGTTTCTCCAATATTTACGCTGGCCACTCGTCCATCTTCTCCAGTCTATTTTGTTAATTTATCGATTGTCTCATCAGTCTTTTTCAATTGCCAAGGAAAACATTCCCGTCCTTTAAGAATACCACAAAAGAAGCCAACTGAGGATAACAAAATTGAAAGATTTCAAAGATTTTTCTTTTTCTTAAACAGTTGGTTTATTGCTCGGTTTCTCCTTTAGGATACATGTAGAAACGGCTCAATCCTTCTTCACGAATAAAGGTCTCTGCTACTTGGCGGACGTCGGCTAATTGAATGCTTTCAATGACTTCAATCTTATCAAACAGCGTGGTTTCCCCAAACAATGATTGTGAAAATTGGTTGGCGATATACTCTAAAGAGTTTAAGGATTGGAAATATTTACCAATCATTTTTTTCTTCAATAAGGACAAATTTTCTTCCGTTAATTCTGGACTTGTTGTGGCAGATAATAAAATAGCTTCAATTCGTTCTGCTAAGACTTCTGGTTGCTCACTATCGCCGCCAATATCCGCAAAATGGAAACTGCGATCTAAATTAAAGTCATAACTAAAACTATCATCTAACAAGCCTTCATCATAAAGAGCCAAATAGTTTTGAGAGGTATTACCAAACAATAATTGTAACAACAAGTTCACGGTGACTTGATATTTCATTAAGTCACGACCCGTTGTTGGCACTTCATCTAAGCCTTTCAAGCCAACAAGCACTTTTGCCCGTGTGACTGCCATTTCAATGGCGCTCTCTTTGACAATGTCAGCAGCTGTTTCTTCAGGAAAATGCCGACGAATAGGTTGGGCGGCAGGAAACTCTTTCGCCGCTTGGTTTTCACGAATGAACGCCATTAACGCTTCAGGGTCCATTTTCCCTACCACGAATAAGGTCATATTACTTGGATGATAAAACGTATTGTAGCATGTATACAAATCTTCTGCGGTAATCTCCGCAATACTTGCCACTGTGCCGGCAATATCAATATGCAATGGATGCTTCGGATAAAGGTTGCCTAAAACCCCAAAGAACAAGCGCCAGTTAGGATCATCTAAATACATTTGAATTTCTTGTCCAATGATGCCTTTTTCTTTTTCGACCGTTTCCTTCGTGAAATACGGCGATTGCACAAAATCAAGCAACGTTTCTAGATTTTGTGTCACTTGATCCGTCGTTGAAAACAAATAACTCGTTTTCGTAAAACTGGTAAAGGCATTCGCTGAAGCTCCTTGTTGTCCAAATTTTTGGAAGACATCGCCATCTTCTTTTTCAAACATTTTATGTTCTAAAAAGTGGGCGATTCCGTCAGGTACTTCAATCATTTCCTCTTGACCAATTGGCACGAACGTGTTGTCAATGGAACCATAATCGGTCGTAAACAAGCCATACGTTTTTTGGAAATCATTTTTCGGTAATAGGTAAACTTTTAAACCATTCGCCAGTGTTTCTGTATACAATGTTTCTTTAATTTGTGCATAGTCTTTTTTAATCATTTTCCGTTTCTCCTTCCAAAAAGAAGATCGCTTGAAGTTCCAAGCGTTTGGCTACTTCTTGGATTTCTGGAATAGTCACGGCATTAATCCGTGCAATCCATTCCTCCGCCGTCAGCATCGTCTGTGGCATTAATTCGTTCAAGTATTCTTTTTCCAGCCACGCGCCTGCATTATCTAACGCTAAGATATACTGATTTTTTAGCATTGCTTTCGTTTGTTCAATTTCTAATTCGCTAATCTTACCTAAGCGAATATTTTCCAATTCTGTCGAAATCAAACGCAAGACCTGATTCCGATTTTTGCCATCGATCCCTGTTTGAACCGTCATGAAGCCACGGAAAGTGTCGATACTACTAGAAGCATAATACGCTAAATGCTCTTTTTCACGGACATTCATAAATAATTTAGAATGCGGGAAACCGCCAAAAATCCCATTAAACACTTGCAACGCAAAATAATAGCTATCGCCATAATAAATATCTGTGTTATAAGCCAAGTTTAATTTCGATTGGGCTAACACCTCACGCTCGGTCCGCTCTTCAATCACGTTGCGAATTGGTTGATTGTAGAAAATCGCGGCTTTGCCTTCTTCACGAGGCGTAAACGGTAATTGCTTGAATAATGGCACTAACTCCGCCTCATTGACATCACCTAAAACAAAAATATCCACTTGATCTTCCGCCAGCATTTTTTGATAATATGCTGCTAATGACGCCGCTGTTTCCTCAGCTAACGCCGCAACGGTCCCGAAACTAGGAATTTTTTGATCCTCCGATTGATTAAAATAGACACTTTGAAGCGCCAAAGAAGCATAGGTTTGCTTATCCTCCACAATACTTTCCAAGTACGCTTTCAAGTTCTCTTTCTCCCGTTGGAAGGTTTCCCCCTCAAATTGGCCCGCTTGAATATTGGGGGCAAAAATAATTTCCTTCAAAAAGTCCACCGCTTCGGCGAGAACCTGACTATCCTGTAAATAATGATCATTGACAATGTTCATAGAAACATTAAACCAATGTTGATTGCCTTTTTTGGAAACGCCAATCCCAAAGCTGGCGCCGTAAAGCTCCGCCAAACGCTCACTTAACTTGACTTGATTCGGGTAATTCAAGCTGTTGGTTTCCATCAAACTGGACAACAGCGTTCTTTTTGTAATGGTTTCATGATTTAATCGTGTATTAAAGCGGACTAAAAGACGCACCGTTTTATATTTTTCTGTAGGAATGACGTGTAAATTCACGCCTTTAACTAATTGAACAGACATTGCCGCATCGCTCCTTCATTTGCTTCATCTTACCTAAAGAATGCTGTGAAATATATGTATCGCGTAAATTCTAAAGCATTTTTTAATGTTTTTTCCAATAGCTCCATTATAACACAGCTTCAGGTGCTTTCTGAATGATAAGAGTTTTTCAGTTCAAATTTTCAAGAAGATTCGGTATACTGTTTTTAAAGTGAGGAGGGAAAAAAGAATGATTAAAGAATTTAAAGAGTTTATCATGCGCGGAAGTGTCTTAGACCTAGCCGTCGGTGTTGTCATTGGTAGTGCGTTTACAGCGATTGTGACACAAGTGGTGGAAGGCTTGATTACCCCGTTAATTAGTCTGATTTTTGTCTTGACGACTGGGAAAAAGAGTGCCGACGATGCATTGGGTGCCCTTGTCTATAAAGTCGAAGGCGTTGAATTCAATATTGGTAGCGTGATTAGTGCACTTATTACATTTTTAATTACCGCCTTCGTCCTCTTCTTGATTGTCAAAGCGGCCAACAAAATGAAAAACCGCGGCAAAAAAGAAGAAGCGGCAGAAGAAGAAGTGGTACCAACGAGCGAAGATTACTTAAAAGAAATTCGCGACTTGCTAGCGGCACAAACGCCTGCTGAAACTGTCAAAACAGACAGCACTTTCACAGAGAAATAAGCAAAAAGTCATCCTGAAGGGATGACTTTTTTGTTTGGACTTACACAGATGGTCCTGCGACGAGGTTCCACGTGATACTGCCTGTGTAGGCCCCTGCTTTAATATTGTTGGCTGGTGTTGTGATGTTTAAAGCTGTATTAAACAGTGAAAATTGCCATAACCCTTGGCCTTGACCAGCTGCTGCGTTGGCCATTAATTGGGCTTCCCCGCCTAAATCAAGGGTCCAATTTTGCGGAGCAGCCAGTTGTGGTCTGACTTCTGGCGTAGAGACGGCTGTCGTCAGAGCTACATAGCTATTGCTTGTTGCCTCGTATTCCAAATCAAGTTGAGTAATCAGCGCCACTTTAATGTTGCCTTGTAAGCTTTCAGTGCCTAATTTTAGGCCATTAGATTGGGCCGTTAAATGCCAGCCTTCTTTGCCGCCGCGTACGTCACCGACACCAATCATTTCTGTATGGCCGTTGGTGGCTTCGGGGTCTCTTTGGTTAAGAATTGGTTTCGTTAAATCATCAGAAATTGATAATTTCCCAAAATTAAATTCGCGAGGAATAAACAGTAAATCAAAGTTACTATTTGAGCCACTCGGGTCTGGATCAACGGTATTGGCATCGCCGTTGCCATCTGGCAACGTGCCGCCTGCAAATTCTGCTGTAACTGGTGTATCTCCTGTTGTCACAGCCTGTGCCGAAAGAGGTGCTAAACTTGCGCCTACCACTGCGCTACCAACTAATAAACTTGTCATCATTTTCTTTTTCATTTGTGTTCTTCTCCTTTACGATTGAATGATTATTAGAGGGCAGACCAGCAGCAGTTACCAGCTGATGGTCCGTCCTCTGTTCTTTTGTTGCTTGTGCTTAGATAGATGGACCTGCGACAAGGTTCCACGTGATGTTACCTGTATAGGCCCCTGCTTTGATGTCATTAGCTGGGGTTGTGATGTTTAAATAGGTTTTGAACATTGAAAATTTCCATATACCTTGTCCTTTTCCTGCTGTGGCATTCGCAAGGAGCGTTGCATCCCCACCCAAATTCAGTGTCCACCCTTGCGAGATAGCAACCTCTGGACGTACTGCAGAAACTGCAGAATCATCCACACCGGAAGAAGTATAACTATTGGTAGTTTCATCGATTCTTAAAGCATACGTACTTATCAAACTAGTTGTGATATTTCCTTGTAGACTTTCACTCCCCAGCTTCAAGCCATTCGATTGAGCAGTAACATGCCAGCCCTCTTTCGTTCCCCGTACATCACCTACTCCTACTCCTTCTACATGTCCGTTAGAGCCTTCGTCGACTTTATTAGGAATTGGTTGGGTTAAATCATCGGAAATTGACAATTTCCAAAAATCAAATTCTCTGGGAATAAACAGTAAATCAAAATTACTATTCGTAGCACCTGGATCAGGTCTTACTGTATTCGGGTCACCACTAATATCAGGTAAACTTCCGCCTTCAAAGCCAACTGTGACTGGTGTATTCCCTGTCGTAGTCGCTTGTACCGAAAGTGGGGCTAAACTTGCGCCAACGACTGCGCTACTAACCAATAAACTTGCAATCAGTTTCTTTTTCATTTATGTACATCTCCTTTACGATTGAATGATTATTAGAGGGCAGACCAGCAGCAGTTACCAGCTGATGGTCCGTCCTCTGTTTTTTTGTTGCTTGTGCTTAGATTGATGGTCCTGCGACAAGGTTCCATGTGATGTTGCCTGTGTAGGCACCTGCTTTGATTTGTTGGTAAGGGGTAGTGACGTTTAATGTCAGATCTTTTAATTCAGTAGCCCACAGTCCTTGACCTTTGCCTGCCGTTGCATTAACTAATGTAACAGCACCACCCCCTAACTTTATATTTGTTCCAATAAAATCTGGAGTGCTAGGATCATCTTGACTATTGACTACTGAACTTGGCATGTAGAAGCCTTTACCATCTGTTCCCGTTGTAAATTCAGAATAATAAGATGGCATGGTAAAGTTAAGCTCTCCATCTAATTTGTCGGTCCCGTTAATCATCTGAGGAATTTCTGCGGTTAGATGCCACCCTTCCTTTGTACCGCGTACATCCCCAATATGAACAAAACTACGGAATCCATTTTTTTTAATAGCTGAGACATCTTCTCCAATTTTTGAAGAAACAAAACCTATAACTTTTGGAATAGCAAGTAGGTCAAAATCCGTGTTAGATGTTCCTGGGTCAGGAGCCGTTGTCTCACCATTATTACTACCTTGGTCTGGCAACACACCTCCACCAAACTCTACCTGCACTGGCGTATTCCCTGTCGTTACAGCCTGTGCCGAAAGTGGTGCTAAACTAGCGCCAACGACTGCGCTACCAACCAATAAACTTGCCATCATTTTCTTTTTCATCATAATATGTACGTCTCCTTTTATTGTATGAATTTTCAGAGCGCGTGGTGCCTTTCTTCTGCGCTTCCGAAGCTATGTTCTTATTATACAAAATTCTGCCTTGTTTGTGATTTCAAATATTTAACAGCGCTTCGTAAAATCTGACGGTTCCTTTAAAACCAAGCGTTTCTCGTGGTTTTAAGTCCCAATTTCAGCACTTTTTGATATTCACAAATGTTATTTAATGGTTTTTTCCTCCAATTGATTTAAAAAACAAGGAGAAAACGTCAAAAAGTAGAGGTCTAACTCTTACTTTTTGACGTTTTCTCCTAAAATCTTATACATTTACCGGCGGTTCTTGCGAAAAAACCGTCAATTTTCATTTAATGACAGCCGTTTTTGTATTTGTTCGTCACTAAGACTTACAATTTACGGCGACGGGCGAACTCCACAAACTTAAATTTGTTTAAGCGGTGACGGGATTCCGTATAGCCAAAACAGCGGGTATCTTCCAAGTTCATGATACTACGGACCACGACGACATGATTGCCTTCGACTTCACCAATCAGCTGTTTGTCCATCTCTGTGAGCGGTTCCACGGTAATCTCTTTCTGGGCATAACTAATCGCCAAGCCAAGGTCGTTTTCCAGATAATCGAAAATCGAATCTTCGGCACGGTGCTTCGGCAGTTCAGGGACAATCTCTTTAATCAAGTAATCAATATCTAAAATATCGACTTCCCCTTCAATCTCCCGTTGCCGAACTAAGCGCCACACAGGGGCCCCTTCCGTCCAACCAGTCAACTGAGCCAAGTTGCGCTCCACAGGAATTTCTTCTAAGGAAACCACATGAGTATGACTTTCAATATGTTGCGTTTGTTGTAACTCCTTGTAACTGGTCACCCCTGAAATAGGAAAATTAAACTTTTTAAAGTTGAGCACAATCGAGCCTTTGCCTTGTTTTTTCTGAATGTAGCCAGCGTTAATCAGTAAATTCAAGGCTTTCCGAATTGTTTCACGGGAAACATTGTAAGTTTCCACTAATTGATTTTCACTAGGTAATAAATCGCCTGGCTGATAGTCGCCTTGGACAATTTGTTGTTCTAATTCTAAAAATATGTCATGAAACTTGTTCATGCCGATCCTCCTCTACCAACAATTTCTTTTCTAAAAGCATAGCATATTCCCTCCGAAAAACCTAGAGCTGGTCAGAAAAATCCCCCGCACTTTCTGCCTTGCTTACGCCACTTACTCCCCCAGCCAAACCACTGCTTGACCGCCTTTTTTTCGGACCCAGCGCAGTCTGTTACAGGCCCCTTCTGGAAAACTTTTCCCAAGAATCTGGGGAAAATCCTTGTAATTCTGATTCGTTCATACTATACTGTAGTCAAATGAAACATGTCTATACAAGTTTACAAGGAGGCGCCAAACATGACCATTTTAGAATTAACA
This sequence comes from Enterococcus sp. DIV1090, assembly GCF_050537975.1. Taxonomy (NCBI): domain Bacteria; kingdom Bacillati; phylum Bacillota; class Bacilli; order Lactobacillales; family Enterococcaceae; genus Enterococcus; species Enterococcus sp. DIV1090. The sequence continues at coordinate 2,697,953 of NZ_CP172917.1, forward strand.
TTCGCAACGAACCAACTAACGACGACTTTTTTTAACCATAAATTGGAACCGCTTCACCAAAAAACGTTCCCTTTTGAAGCTTTGACTATCGAAGAAACGGTTCCTGAACTGTGCCAATTGATTGTGGCAGAGGCTGCGCCGATTCTGGGAGGGATTGTGGCTGATTTCCCAGCGGACTTCTTTTCGCCAGAGGAAACGTTGGCGCTGGTTCCGCAAGCGGTGATTCAAGCGTTCGCAGAACAGTTGAACACGCCACTTTTAACGGCAGCCGAACAAGCGGCGGCACCGAATCTGCTGGCAGCATTTGAAGAAAAACGGCAGTATCTAGCTTGGCATTTGGACTATTATGGCTACGTGCCTGGGAAAAATGAATATGCGGTGGAGTCCCTGTTAACTGTCGGCAATGGCTTTTTAGGCTTGCGCGGCACGACACCTGAGATGACGATCTCTGATGATCATTATCCAGCGACCTACATTGCGGGGCTTTATAATACAGCGGCTTCGGAAGTTGCGGGTCAAGTAGTGGAAAATGAAGATTTCGTCAATGCTCCTGACAACCAACACATCGCTTTAAAAATTGGCGATGCCACCGACTGGTTAACGATTTCTCCAGACACGCTACAACAATTACATCGTCAATTGAACTTGAAAACGGGGTTGTTTGTCGCAGAAATGATTTTGAAAAATGCGGACAATCAGCAAATTAAATTAACGACGAAAAAAATCGCCAATATGGCACAGCCGAATGACTATCATCTGCAATATACGTTTGAGCCGTTAAACTTTTCAGCCCCGATTACTTTGAAAACCGTCACGGATGGCAGTGTCTACAACTATAACGTAGCGCGGTATCGCAACTTAACAGCGAAACATTTTCAGGTGACAGCATTAAGCGCGCAGGAAAATAAAACCGTGATTGAGGTTTGTACCAATCAATCCAACTTAAGCGTCCGAGAAACGGCCTTGATAACCGGTGATTTTTTTGAAAAAAAAGCCATTATGATTCAAGAAGAAGCGGAAAAAATCGCCCAAGTGGTGACCGTGATGGCGCACCAAGGAACGCGCTATACGCTAGAAAAACAAGTCTTTGTACAAGCCAGCCACGCCGAACAAAGTTGGCAGGTACCGTTTACGCCGAAGGACTCTTTTGCGGCCGCCGCTCAGGAAAGCGCCCGCGCTTGGCAAACTCTTTGGCAACAAGCCAACATTACCGTGACAGGCGATTTGATGTCTCAAAAACTTTTACGGATTCACAGTTATCACTTGCTGGCTTCGGCTTCGCCTTTTAGTAACCAAGTCCAAGCATTGGACGTCTCGATTACCGCCCGAGGCTTGCATGGTGAAGCGTATCGTGGACATATTTTCTGGGATGAAATTTTTATTTTACCTTTTTATATTCAACATTATCCTGACACGGCGAAACAATTGTTGCTGTATCGTTACCACCGATTAGAGAAAGCGAAGGAGAATGCGGCGGCCAGCCAGTATCGTGGCGCAATGTATCCGTGGCAATCAGGGCGTGATGGGCGTGAAACCACGCAAAAACTTCACTTAAATCCGTTGAATGGACATTGGGGCGAGGATCATAGTATTTTGCAACGGCATGTGTCCTTAGCGATTGCTTACAATGCTTGGTTGTATTGGCATAGTACACAGGATCATGAATTTATGAAACAATATGGCGGCGAAATGTTGTTAGAAATCGCTCAATTTTGGAACAGCGCTGCGACGTTAGATGACGCAACAGGACGGTTCTTTATTGATAAAGTGATGGGACCTGATGAGTTTCACGAGGGCTATCCAGACCAAGCGGAAAGCGGCTTGAAAAACAACGCCTATACGAATTTGATGGTGGTTTGGCTATTCGAAGAATTAACCAACATTTTGGCACTTTTCTCTGAGGAAGAACAGGCACAACTTTTTGCCAAAACGCAGACCACTTCGGATGATTTAGCCCGCATGCAGCAAATTCAAAATTCACTGGAAATTGAAGTTAATTCTGACGGCATTATTGCGCAATATGAAGGGTATTTCGGCTTAAAAGAGATTGACTGGGCAGCGATGAAAGAGAAATACGGCAATATTTACCGCATGGATCGAATTTTAAAAGCCGAAGGAGAATCTCCCGATGATTACAAAGTGGCGAAACAAGCCGACACGTTAATGTTGTTCTACAACTTAGACAAAACTCGGGTGGATCAAATTTTAGAAGATTTAGGGTATCAATTGCCTGCGGATTATTTGGAAAAAAATCTTTTGTATTATCTAAAACGGACGTCTCATGGTTCGACTTTGTCACGAATTGTTCATGCCCAATTGGCAGAAATGGCGCAATTCCATGAGCTATCTTGGCAACTTTATCAAGAAGCGTTGTATTCCGATTATCGTGACATTCAAGGTGGCACGACCGCTGAAGGGATTCATACAGGGGTCATGGCTGCGACGATTCACGTTACTTTAGCGACGTATGCAGGCGTTGACACGCGCCAGAAAGAGTTATCAATTTGTCCAAACTTACCTGAACATTGGCAAGCGCTGGCCTTCCAGTTTATTCATCAAGGCGTGACCTATCAATTTTCATTAACACAAACCAGTGTCACGATTACAGCAGATAAAGACACACAATTATTGGTTCAGGGCGCGTTGATTCCGTTAACCGCCGAACGACCAAAAGAAGTACATTATCAATAAAGGAGCGAACCACAATGACGATTGGATTTATTTTTGATTTGGATGGTGTCATTACAGACACCGCCAAATTTCATTATCAAGCTTGGAAAGCGTTGGCCGATTCGCTAGGTATCCCCATTGACGAAACCTTCAACGAAACATTAAAAGGCATTAGTCGGATGGATTCCTTGGACCGCATTTTAGCCCATGGCCACCGTGAAAATGCGTTTACTCCAGCAGAAAAAGAAGCCTTAGCTCAGCAAAAAAATGACCACTACGTTCAATTATTAGAACATTTAACAACAGAAGATGTTTTACCTGGTGTCGTGCCATTGCTACAGCAAGCCCAAGCACGTCACATTCCCTGTGCCGTGGCTTCGGCTTCAAAAAACGCACCTCTGATTTTGGAAAAATTAGGCGTGCGCGCGTACTTCGCCACAATTGTCGATCCCGACTCGTTAAGCAAAGGCAAACCTGATCCTGAAATCTTTTTAGCCGCCGCTGACAGTATTGGCGTGCTACCGCAAAACGCCATTGGCTTTGAAGATGCACAATCAGGCATTGACGGCTTGAAAGCCGCAGGCATCTATGCCGTCGGCTTGTCGGCAAACCAATCCTTACTCGGAGCCGACATACAAGTCTCTGAAATGACTGAACTAAGCGTTGATGCACTGCTCAATCGCTAAAGAAGGACAAGAACCTTTAGCAGCAGGCACCTCTTTTCATCTACATTGTATCTATGCTAGAATGTAGATGAAAAGAGAGAGATGCTTCAACATACCTCTCTAGTGTAGAGCCGTTTGAGACGGTGACCGATTTTGTTACAAAAAATAACCGTACTCGATCAAAGTTGACGGTTATTTTTTTTGTCATTACACTCCATTATTGGATTAAAAAGGATTGAGTTGAACGTGGTTCTGTGGTAGACTTTTATTAGAAACAAGTAGATGTTTCTTGATGATCAGGCATCATAATAACTCAATACTGAAATCGGAAGTAATAGCCGATAGTTGGCGAGCAACAGAAAAACTCGATATAGAATTGGACGTAGAGCCAATAGTTGGTGAGCAACAGAAAAACCTGAATTATATTTGAAGTTTAAAGAAGGCAAGCTAAGCTTGGCTTCTTTATTTATAGGAGAAACTAATGATTGAGAAAAAAGATTTTGACACAATTAGAAAGGCGTTCTTAATTTATGACACCAACTTCAATAATCATATGTTCACTTATACATATCAACATCGAAAAACAAAGAAATTGTTAAAAATGAACGTTCAATTTGAAGCTGGGAATTTTATGCATTTATGCGGAGTTGACTATTATCAAATAGATAAACAAGGGAGCTGTAAATTTCGTTTTAAGGCTACTCAATTTTACAGAGCTTTAAAAAATAATAAAGTTTCACTGCGCGGGATTAAACCTAAAGATGATGGAACCACAGGCCAAAAATTACAAGTAATTCCTCTATTAGAAATGCTTATTTCTCCAGGTGTACGAATATGCGATGGAGGAAAATTTTATAATTTACAGTATGAAAAAGCAATTCGTTCAGGCAAAATGATTGTGGCGTTAACATGTAAAGAGAATAACAAAAAGTACGTTCCACAATCTTTATTATCGTTAATAAATCAGCCACGAAAGAGCCAATCGAAATCTTTAACTGAATCCCATGAAGTAATTAAAATAAGTAAGTCTGAGCTGAATAGCACCTCAGTAATTGAAGTTTACGATAAATTTTAACAAAAAAGCGGGCTAAACAGACTATAGGCAAAGAGAAAAAGCCCAGAGGTTTTTCTCCTCTTTAACAGCTTTTAGGATTTCACGGATTAACGCTAAATTTATTCGTGCTTTTCGGGAAAATGTGCTATAATGAAAATGAAAAGAGAGATATGCTTCAACATACCTCTCTGATGTAGAGCCGTTTAAGACGGTGACTTTTTGAATTATTTAAAAATAACCGTACTCGGTCAAAGTTGACGGTTATTTTTTATTGTCATTTTTAAGCAATTTCACAATCAGCGCAATCAAAGCAATGGTAAACATACCAAACCCTAGGATCGTCTGAATTGTTTCATATGCTGACAACAGGCCTCTCCTTTCTGTAAATTTTGGAAGTACGCTCATACGCACCACCTCACTTTCAGATTAGATAGCCACCGTGTTAACTTCTCTACACTTATAGTATATCATGAATAACTAATAAATATTCAGGTTGCAATATATTTTTTTAGATAAATGTGCTATAATGAAAACGAAAAGAGAGATATGCTTCAACATACCTTTCTGATGTAGAGCCGTTTAAGACGGTGACCGATTTTGTTACAAAAAATAACCGTACTCGATCAAAGTAAACGGTTATTTTTTATTGTCATTTTTAACAGCTTTTTAGTTTCCAAGGACCAATACTTTACTATTAGCAACGAAGTTCATGGTACTTTGTGCTTGTCTCCACGTTCATTTCTTTTGCTTATTGTTTAAATCCTACTAACGGAAAAATGAAATCAACGAATTTTATCCCCGCATAAAAACATAGGGCAAACATCAAAATCTTAATTAAGATTTTGACAATTGGTCGTTCAGTTATCTTTTTCATTTGTATACTCCTTTCCAATATTTTTAAAGCTCCAACCTTTTTAATCTTTTTGACATCTATATTTTATCTAATTATAATAAAACTCACAATAGAGGAAGCATCATTTTTTCATTTCCTTTTTATTCCTTGATTAGTAGTTCAATTTGTAAACATATCATTCTGACAAAATAGAAAAGGAGGTTGTTATAGTATCGAAACAAAATTATCTACAAAGAAAAAAACACTTCTTTATCTCCTGTTCACTTTTTTGACAGCCTTACCCAGCATAGAAGCATTAACTGGAATGAGCTTAATAGCTATAAAAAATAACGAAAAAGCCTTGATTATCTTTGATAGTGTACTATCTTTAATTATTATTATCGTGCTGTCAGTTTTCTATAAAAAAATAGTAAAGAAAAAAAAGCAAGCTATCTTTAAAAGTCTATTACTAGCTATTGGCATGTTCTTATTTTCTATTATTCTAAATTTACTTTTCTCACGCATTCCTACTCCAGAAAATCAACATTATATTAATGAAGTCCGAAATGTAGCACCTGTTTTAATGGCCCTTCATACTAGACTCTTTTCACCTATAATAGAAGAACTCTTGACTCGTGGCATTTTTATGAACTTATTTTTTATAAAAAACACCTCTCGAAGTGTCTTATGTAAAATATTTTTTTCTGGTCTTTTTTTTGGTCTTAGCCATGGACTATTACCATCAATTTCCATGCTTTTTTATTGTGGAATGGGCTGGGTTTTAGCCTCTACCTATTATTTCTGTAATAACAATCTCACGTATCCTCTTGCGATTCATTTGCTATTAAATAATTTATAATACACTAAAAAAACCGCCCACATCAGAAAAATGATGTGGGCGGTTTTTTGTAATTATTTATTTTTTGTTTCAAATAACGGACTAACTGGTTTGTTTTCGTGGATACGTTTAATCGCATCTCCGATTAATTCACCAACGCTGACTTCGTCAATTTTTGCAATTTTACGATCATCAGATAGGTAAATAGAGTCTGTTACAACTAAGCGTTCAATTGCTGAATCTTCAATACGTTGTAAGGCTGGTCCTGATAAAACGGGATGTGTACAAGAAGCGTAAACGTCTTTTGCTCCGGCTTCTTTCAATGCGTTTGCAGCAAGAGAAATTGTCCCCGCTGTGTCAATCATGTCATCAATTAAGACACATGTTTTGCCTTCCACATGACCAATGATATTCATTACTTCTGCTACGTTCGCTTTTGGACGACGTTTGTCAATGATCGCAATTGGTGCTTTTAAGAATTCTGCCAATTTACGCGCACGCGTTACACCACCATGGTCAGGGGAAACAACAACGACGTCATCGCCTTGAATGCCGTGTTCGATGAAGTAATCGGCAATTAATGGTGCACCCATCAAATGATCCACTGGAATATCAAAGAATCCTTGAATTTGGACCGCATGTAAGTCCAATGTCAACATTCTTGTTGCACCAGCTTTTTCAATCATGTTTGCAACAAGTTTAGCAGTGATTGGTTCCCGGGCACGTGCTTTACGGTCTTGACGTGCATACCCATAATAAGGCATAACCACGTTAATTGTTTTAGCACTCGCACGTTTTAACGCATCAATCATGATTAATAGTTCCATTAAGTTATCGTTAACAGGGCTACTTGTTGATTGAATGACGTAAACATGTGCACCACGAATACTTTCTTCAATATTCACTTGAATTTCGCCATCACTAAATTGTGTTACAGAGCACTTTCCTAGCTCCACACCCACAGCATCCGCAATTTTTTCTGCTAAGGGACGATTAGAGTTCAAAGAAAAGATTTTCAATCTTGGATCAAAATAATGTTTCGACATTAGAACCTCCACTTTCTATTTCAGCCAATTCGTTAAAACTGAACAATACTTTCCTTCTAAAATAATAGTAGTCCTAGCCAAATAAATCAAGAGATTTTCTGTATTTCATACAAGATATTCATCAAAAGTCGCTTTCTTCTAACTATTTTATCGTATTTGTCTAAAAAATGAGGATTATTTGAATAAAGAAAGGTACTCGCCATAGCCTTCTTTTTCTAAATCTGCCACTGGCACAAATCTCAAAGCTGCCGCATTAATGCAATAACGTAAGCCGCCTTCTTGGAGTGGGCCATCAGTGAAAACATGCCCTAAATGTGAATCCGCTTCTTGACTGCGAACTTCTACTCGGTGCATGCCGTGACTAAAATCAGCTTTTTCTTTGACGCCACGTTTTTCAATTGGTTTGGTAAAGGATGGCCAGCCGCAACCAGCATCGTATTTGTCCAAGGAGCTAAACAACGGCTCGCCACTAACAATGTCTACATAGATTCCGTCTTGGTAAAAGTCATCATATTCTCCTGAAAAAGGGCGTTCTGTTGCGTTTTCTTGTGTGACGGCATATTGAAGATCCGTCAAGGTTTGTTTTAATTCTTCTTCTGTTGGTTTTGTCATTCTGTCCACTCCTTTTCTTCTGTTCAATTTATTGGGTTCAATGATACCACGTTTGCCAAACAGGCACCTAATAGTTTGCATAGTAAAAGACAGTCCTTTCTCTTTTTAACGAATGAAAAGGACTGTCTTTTATTAGTTGAATTCTTTTAGTAGTCGGGCTACTTTGGCAATTGGTAAGCCCATAATGGCGTAATAATCGCCGGCGATTGCTTCAATTAGTAATGCTCCTTGTCCTTGGATACCATAAGCGCCTGCTTTGTCGGCATATTCTGCGGTATCTAAGTAAGCATGGATTTCCGTGTCTGTCAGTGGATAAAACGTCACGGTTGAATGAACTGTCGCGGAGCGCTCTTTTTCCCCTTGTTTCAACGTCACACTTGTATACACGTCATGTGTTTTGCCACTTAGGAGGCGCAACATGCGATAACCGTCTTCCCGAGAAGTGGGTTTGCCGAGGATTTCTCCCGCCAATGCCACAATTGTATCGCAGCCAATGACTAGTGCTTCGGGGGATTGCTCTGCTATAGCCGCTGCTTTTTGGGCAGCCATTTGCGCCACATATTCTGCTGGTAAGCCGTCTTTACCAACAGTTTCATCGATATCGGCTGGTGCAATCGTAAAAGTTGGGACCACACGCTTTAATAACTCCTGACGGCGAGGAGATTGGGATGCTAAAATAATTTGCATAAAATGATGACGCCTCGTTTCTTTTTAATGGGGGTCTTGAATGCGTTTAAACATTCGTTCCATATCTGAATTCGTAAAATGAATCAGCACCGGACGTCCATGCGGACAATTAAACGGATTTTCGCACAAGGCTAAATCTTTTAATAGCACGCGTGCTTGTTGCTCATTGAGGTAATGATTGGCTTTGATGGATCGCTTACAGCTCATCATAATGGCAGTTGCTTCACGGAATTTTTTCACGCTGACCGAGCCAGTTGTTAGCAACATGTCAATCATCTCGCGAACAATGCTTTCCTCTTCGCCTGCAGGATACCAAGTTGGGTGCGCCCGCACAATGAAACTATTTTGTCCAAAGTCTTCCAAATGGATGCCGACTTCTGCAAGGGTTTCTTTCTGCTCTTTAATTTTCAAGGCATCACTATTTGGATAATCAATAACGATTGGTACCAATAATTCTTGTAAATCATCACTGACTTCGCCAATTTTTTCACGGAAGTACTCGTATTTAATTCGTTCTTGGGCAGCGTGTTGGTCGATAATAAACAGGCCATCTTTGCTTTGTGCGAATAAATAAGTTCCGTGCATTTGACCGAAGTATTCTAACTCAGGAAAACGTTCTGTCGGTCGTTCTTCTTCCAACTTATTCAGGGCTTGTTTCAGTTCTCTTTGACTCGCAGCGCTATTGGCATCGAATTCCGGGTGAAGTTTCATTTCTTCTTGGAAAACCTCGTCAGCAGCCTCTGATGAACGCAGAGAAGGTTCTGAATCAGATACTTTAGTTACTTTCGTTTCTTTGGCTATTATCTGTTGCTCATTACTAGATGTTTCCCAATGATTTGCGGAATCAACAGCTGCCGAAGAGGTTTCGTAAGCTGACGTTTCTTCCGCTACACTCGTTGATTCTGGCACTGGCGGCGCAAATGGGTCGTCCATTGGGTCCACTGCTCTTTCTGTCTGGTTGACAGTTTCAGGGGCGCTTGAGACTGGTGTTTCGTCTGTCGCATGTTCCGCATAGAAGCGACCCGTTGCGGGATTATAGCTTAAGCTGCCCGGTCGTTGTTTTACCGCAGGTTGTTCAGTCGATAAAGGAATTTCCATTTGTTCGGCTTTAGGTTCTGGCGGTAGTTTCTTTTTAAAACGCAAATTGTCTGCCGCATTGGGAATCAACTGTTCTTGGCTCAACACTTCTTGAATCGCCTGTTCAATTAATGCCATTAAATCTTTTTCTTTACTTAAACGAACTTCTTGCTTAGTAGGATGGACATTGACATCGACTAACAGCGGATCCATTTCAATTTCTAACACAGCAATTGGAAAACGCCCCACCATTAGTTTCGAACCATAGCCGGCTACAATTGCTTTATTTAACGCGAAATTTTTAATATAACGACCATTGATAATCGTTGATAAATAGTTACGGCTGGCCCGTGTGACTTCTGGCAATGAAACATACCCTGTCAAAGTAAAATCAAGGTCTTTTCCTTCAATTTTCAACATTTTCTTTGCGGTACTAATGCCATAAATCCCGGCAATCGTTTGTTTTAAATCACCATTGCCTGTTGTACTCATCATTTTGTGGCCGTCATGAACTAAGCGAAAAGCGACTTTAGGGTGACTTAATGCCAGACGATTGACAATGTCACCGATATTAGCCAATTCCGTTTGGATCGTTTTGACGTATTTCAAACGAGCGGGCGTATTATAAAATAAATTAGAAACGGTCATTTTTGTGCCTTTACGGAGGGCTGCTGGTCGGTTTTCTTCGACCTTGCCCCCTTTTAGAATCACATAGCTGCCTTCTTCTTCCTCAGCTGTGGCAGTTTCGACAATCATTTCAGAAACCGAGGCAATACTTGGTAAGGCTTCGCCTCGGAACCCCAAACTGCGAATTCGGAACAAATCATCTCTTGTATGAATTTTGCTTGTGGCATGGCGTTTGAAGGCATTCAGTACATCTTCTTTGGCAATTCCTTCACCATTATCAATAATTTGAATGGTTTTCAAGCCAGCTTCTTCAATAAAAATATCAATTTGGGTGCTTCCTGCATCCAGTGCATTTTCCACCAATTCTTTGACGACAGAAGCGGGACGTTCAACAACTTCACCAGCAGCAATCTGGTTGGCTAGTTGTTCAGATAGTTCTTGAATTTTCCCCATTTCACGACCTCCTAACCGGTTCGGTTCCTAATTAGATACGTTTTTGCAATTGATGAAGCATGTTTAACGCATCTAGTGGTGTCATTTCTAATAGATTCATTTTCTTCAATGTGTCAATGACACTTAATTCTTCTGTTGAAACTTCTTTAAATAATGAAAGTTGCTCGGTTTCTTCATGGACTTCTGAAACTTCTTCATGATGAACTGAACTTGGAATCGTTGTTTCTTCCGCTTCTAAAGCGGATAAAATGGTGGCTGCTCGTTCTAAAAGCGGGCTTGGTAAACCAGCGATTTTAGCAACATGTATCCCATAGCTCTTATCAGCAGGTCCTTCCATCATTTTATGAAGAAAGACCACTTCGCCATCTTTTTCGACAGCGCCCACGTGAATATTCTTCAAGCCTTTTAAGGTTTCATCTAGAACAGTTAGTTCATGATAATGTGTAGAGAATAGCGTTTTGGCTTGTACTTCACGATGGATATATTCAATGATGGCTTGCGCTAGCGCCATTCCATCATAGGTTGCCGTGCCGCGTCCTAATTCATCAAATAAAATTAGGCTGTTAGGCGTGGCGTGCCGCAGTGCTTGGTTGGCTTCCATCATTTCTACCATAAAGGTACTTTGCCCTGCAATTAGATCATCAGAGGCCCCAATCCGTGTAAAAATTTGATCGAAAATTGGCATTTCAGCACTTTCCGCTGGTACAAAACAGCCAATTTGCGCCATGACCACCGTCAAAGCCAATTGACGCATGTAGGTACTTTTCCCTGACATGTTTGGTCCAGTAATCAAGAGAATATCTGTTTCTGGGTTCATGCGGATACTGTTTGGAATGTATTCTTGGTGCCCTAAAACTTTTTCCACGACTGGGTGTCGTCCTTCGACAATCGCCAAATTTTTCGTGTTACTTCTTAACGTTGGTCGAACGTATTGATACCGTTCACTAATTGTTGCAAAAGATTGTAAAACATCAACCGCACTAATGGTTTTAGCCAGTGTTTGCAATCGATCAATATTCGTTTTCACTTGTTCTCTCACGGCCAAGAACAATTGATATTCTAGTTCAACTGATTTTTCTTCGGCTTCTAAGATTAAACGCTCTAGTTCTTTTAGTTCGGGCGTAATAAAGCGCTCCGCATTAGCTAATGTTTGCTTACGCTCGTATTTTCCTTCTTCTAAATTCGCTAAATTTGACTTAGTGATTTCAATGAAATAACCAAAGACACGATTGTAGCCAATCTTCAAGTTTTTAATGCCTGTTTCTTGGCGTTCTTTCGCTTCTAACTCCGCTAACCATTGCTTACCATTACGCATGGCATCACGGTATTCATCTAATTGGTCGTTATAGCCGTCTTTAATAACATTTCCTTCAGTAATTTGTAAAGGGGCTTCTTCATTAATCGCCGTCGCAATCAATGCCACTAAATCTTCAACAGGGTTTAAGTCGACTAACAAATCATCCCATTCCCCTTGATTGATCCCGACAATTAACTGTCGAATCGTTGGTACTTGTTCTAAAGAGGTCCGTAATTGAATTAAATCACGCCCATTCACACTGCCGAATGCCACGCGTCCTGCTAACCGCTCTAAATCATAAACGTTCGTCAATGCTGCTTGCAAATCCAAGCGTTCAAAATAGGCATTTAATAAGGATTGCACCATTTCTTGACGCGTCTTAATTTGACGTTCCTGAATTAGCGGACGATCCAACCATTGTTTCAACAAACGGCCGCCCATAGCTGTTTTCGTTTCATCTAATAGCCACAAAAGAGTCCCTTTTTTCTGTCCTGTTCGAATCGACTGACTCAATTCTAAATTGAATTTAGAATAATGATCCATTTTCAAGAAATGATCTGGCTGATATTCCACAGCTTTCTGAATATGGGACAAGCTCCGCTTTTGGGTAACAGATAAATAAGATAATAACTTGCCTGTAATTTCAATTTCTAATGGATTAATCAGTTCATTGGTTAAAAAACTAAACTCGGCATTTTCTTCCACCGTTTCTTGTGTCGAAAAGATAATATTTAAACGTAAACTTAAGTTCTCTTTTAACGATTCAGGGATCCCTGAACCTAGGACCATTTCTTTTGTTTGCAACGCAGAAGCTTCGTTTAAAACGCCCTCTTCATCAGCCAAGACTGCTGTTTTTAATTCGCCTGTACTCAAATCTACATAGGCAAAACCGAACTGATTACCATCTGTTAGCACAGCGGTTAAGTAATTATTGTCTTTGGCTTCCAAGCCTTTACTATTCATCACCGTTCCTGGCGTTACCAACTGGACCACTTCTCGTTTGACCATACCCTTGGTAGTCTTTGGATCTTCTACTTGCTCACAAATCGCTACTTTATAGCCTTGCTCAATCAACGTATCAATGTAGCCTTGCGCGGCATGATAAGGAACGCCACACATAGGAATCGGATCATCCGCATTGCGGTTGCGACTGGTTAACGTCAATTCTAAGATTTGCGCTGCATTGATAGCATCTTCATAAAATAATTCATAAAAATCACCTAAGCGATAAAATAAAAACGCATCCTTGTATTGGGCCTTAATGGATAAATATTGTTCCATCATGGGTGTATTTTTTGTCTTTTGTGGCATTTAATTCCCTTCCTTCTCTAGCTCTTCGTTCACGCGGTATTGAATGAGCGCCGTGACATGTTGGACTAAGTCATTGGCTTCGATCAGTTGTTCGCGGTAGGCTACAACGAGTGGGTGCTCATCAAATTCTTTTGTTTTCGCATCAGCTCGTTGAATGGCTTCTTTTTCAGCAGTTGGTTTGCCATAGTGAGCAAATTGAACCGCATCTTTTTGCGCAGCTTTAATTTCTTCCACTAATTCTGTCAGCTTTTTGTTTTTCTTTACCTTTTCTTCAATCGCTTGGTAGCGCTGAATGACTTCATCTTGTCCAATTAAATGTAACAATTTTTCTAATTCTTTATTACTTTGTGCATCTAAATTCAACGGCTCCATTTTTTTCACCTTCATCTTTCACCGGCACTTTTTCTATAAGAGCAGAAAAAGTTAACCTCTTAATGATCCGAGATTAACTTTTCTTCTATTATTCTTGAAACGGGCGATCTTCGCTAATCTGAATCGGCTCAATCATCTTCGCTTGGCCCGTTTGGTCATCAATCTCTAAAATACAGGCAGATAAAATCGTCCGCCCTGTTTCGACTACCTCAAAGCGCTTCGGCAATGCTGTCATAAACTTCTCAATAATCGGTTCACGCTTCATTCCTAGAATCCCATCATAAGGTCCGGTCATACCGACATCACTTAAGAAGGCTGTCCCTTTCGGTAAAATCCGAGCGTCATTTGTTTGAACATGCGTATGTGTTCCAACAACGGCTGAAACTTGGCCATCTAAAAACCAGCTCATGGCTTGTTTTTCGCTCGTCGTTTCGCCATGAAAATCCACAAAAATGAGCGGTGTCCGTTTGCGAGCGATAGCCACTAGCTCGGCGGCTTTCTTGAAAGGATCTTCCAATGGCACCATAAATGTGCGGGCCTGTAAATTAATCACCGCTAGTTCCAATTGATTGACTTTCACAAAAACCATTCCTTGACCAGGCACATCTTCTGGAAAGTTCGCTGGACGAACCATTTTCTTCGCATCATCAATGAATTCAAAGATATCCTTGTTGTCCCACGTATGGTTACCCATCGTAACAACATCGACACCATCTTGCAAAAATTTCTTATAAATCTTGCCAGTAATTCCTCGACCAGATGCCGCATTTTCACCATTGGCAATGGTCACTTGTGGACGATATTTCTTCTTTAATTTAGGGACATACGTTGCTAAGGCTTCTCTTCCTAAAGAACCGACAACATCTCCTATAAATAATATACGCAAAAAGGTTCCTCTTCTCTTTTTAACATCTCTTGTTTATTATAGTTGTTTTCGCTTTGAAAAGAAAGTTTTGGTTTTAAAAGATTAAAAAAAGTGTCTCAACGAACAATCCTTGCAATTGTTCGTTGAGACACTACACGCGATACTTATTCGCTTTTTATTTTATTTCGCATAGTCTACGGCACGTGTTTCACGGATAACCGTTACTTTGATATGTCCTGGATAATCCAAGTCATCTTCAATTTTCTTCCGAATGTCTCGAACTAAACGAACAGATTCTAAATCAGAAATTTCTTCTGGTTTCACCATGACACGAACTTCACGTCCTGCTTGAACAGCAAAACTTGAATCAACGCCTTCAAAACTATTAGAAATATTTTCTAAGTTTTCTAAGCGGCGAATGTAGTTTTCTAACGATTCACTACGTGCACCTGGACGGGCTGCAGATAACGCATCTGCGGCTGCCACTAAAACAGAAATAACTGAGGTTGCTTCCACATCACCATGATGCGAGGCAATGGCATTAATAACTACTGAATTTTCTTTATATTTCGCAGCTAATTCTGCGCCAATCTCAACGTGAGAACCTTCAATTTCATGATCTAATGCTTTCCCAATATCATGTAGTAAACCTGCACGTTTGGCTAATTGAACATCTTCGCCTAATTCGGCGGCTAAAACGCCAGCTAGTTTTGCTACTTCGATTGAATGGTTCAAGACATTTTGACCATAACTTGTTCTGAAACGTAAACGGCCTAAAATTTTAATTAAATCAGGATGTAACGTATGAGCACCTACTTCAAAGGCTGCTTGTTCTCCGTATTCACGAATCCGTTCATCCATTTCTTTACGTGATTTTTCTACCATTTCTTCGATACGAGCGGGATGAATCCGACCATCTTGGATTAATTTTTCCAAGGTCATTCGAGCGATTTCTCGTCTGATTGGATCAAATCCAGATAACACAACCGCTTCTGGCGTATCATCAATGATTAAGTCAATCCCTGTTAATGTTTCCAATGTACGAATATTACGTCCTTCACGACCAATAATGCGACCTTTCATCTCATCATTTGGTAAAGTGACCACGGAAACAGTTGTTTCAGAAACAGAATCGGCGGCGCAACGTTGAATTGCTAGGGAAAGCAAGTTCTTCGCTTTGCGATCAGATTCTTCTTTGGCACGTTGTTCTGACTCCTTGACCATCAAGGTTAGTTCATGATTCAACTCTTCTTCTGTTGACTTCATAATAATCGATTTTGCTTCTTCTTTTGAAAGGGAAGCAATTCGTTCTAATTCTTGATGTTGCTGATTAATTAAGTTTTCTACTTCTTTTTCTCGCTCATCAATTAATTGCTGTCTAGCACCAAGTTTCTCTTCTTTTTCTTCCAGTGAGCCTTCACGTTTTTCAAGAGAGTCATCTTTACGATCCAACGTTTGTTCCCGTTGAATTAAACGATTTTCTTGAGATTTAAGTTCTAATCTGCTTTCTTTCAACTCACTTTCAATTTCTGAACGATACTTCTGGTTCTCTTCCTTAGCTTCTAGCAATGCTTCTTTTTTCAGTGTTTCTGATTCTTTCCGAGCGTTCTCGAGAATACTCGACGCTGAAATTTTTGCACCATTTATTGCTTTATCATGACGTGACTTTGCAATAACAAATCCTAAACCAAGACCGACAATCAAACCGACGATAGCGAGGAGAATATTTAAAACCATATTTCCACCTCCATACTATCTTTTTGTTAATTCATATCTTGTAGTTTTTTGATAAACTAAAATCAATTATCAATATGCCTACTTGCATATTTGTGCATACACACAATTTTATTCTAATGTTTGTCGCGAAAGGTGTCAACTTAAAAAAGCCCTTTCTTTTGGAAAGGGCAGCAAATATTAGACAACGTCACATTTTTAGGTTTCCGCCGTCACGAATTGTTTAAATTTTAGAACAAACGCCGCATAGTCTGCTGTTTGACTAAGCTGCTTGATGTGGATGGGTTCGGACATGGACAACAGTCTATTTAACAATTTAGTTCTAAACAAAAAAAGACAACACCTGTCCTGTTCAGTAAGTGTTGTCCTTCTTCTTAACGAGTCGTATTCACTCGTTATCTATTCATCTAAGGGTAATTCTTCTTGACCTTCTGCTTCTTCTGTAATGGTTGAACCGTCACCGATGCCGTATGCATCACGGACCAATTTAGACACTTCTGCCATCATTTCAGGATGATCCGCCATGTATTGTTTGGCATTTTCACGGCCTTGGCCAATTCGTTCTTCTTTGTAGCCATACCAAGCACCACTTTTACTGATAAGGTCTTTTTCCACAGCCATATCTAGTAATTCGCCTTCTTGGGAAATCCCTTGGCCATACATGATATCAACTTCTGCCACTTTAAATGGTGGCGCCACTTTGTTTTTAACGACTTTAATTTTTGTGCGGTTACCGACGATGTCTGTTCCTTGTTTTAACTGTTCTGCACGACGGACTTCTAGACGAACCGTTGCGTAGAATTTCAATGCACGTCCACCAGGAGTTGTTTCAGGATTTCCGAACATCACGCCAACTTTTTCACGAATTTGGTTAATGAAAATAGCAATTGTTTTTGTCTTATTAATTGAGCCTGATAATTTACGTAGTGCTTGAGACATTAGTCGAGCTTGTAAGCCGACATGGCTCGCTCCCATCTCACCATCAATCTCTGCACGAGGAACTAACGCAGCAACCGAGTCGATAACAACGATGTCAATCGCACCACTTGAAACTAAGGCATCGGCAATCTCTAAGCCTTGCTCGCCCGTATCTGGTTGAGATAAAAGTAATTCATCGATGTTAACGCCTAGTTTCTCCGCATATTGAGGATCCAATGCATGCTCAGCATCGATAAAAGCGGCTGTTCCACCATTTCGTTGCACTTCTGCAATTGCGTGTAAAGAAACAGTTGTTTTACCTGAACTCTCAGGACCATATACTTCAATAATTCGGCCACGTGGATACCCACCTACGCCCAATGCAACATCTAACGCTAAAGAACCACTAGGGATAGTTGAAATTTTTTGATCAGCTTTTTCGCCTAATTTCATAATAGAACCTTTCCCAAAGTTCTTTTCAATTTTTTTCAGTGCGGCATCTAAAGCCACTTTACGATCATCTGCCAATGGATAATCCTCCTTTAATTTATATAAACTTATTTTTCATTTCCTGTTAGTAGGTCTATCATATCTCTTTTGTACCAAAAAAGCAAGAAAAAACCGAACAAACATTCGCATATTTATTTTTTATTAATGATTCGTCGCCGCAAAAGATCTAACCCTCGCATAACCGCACTCTGTCTAATATAATTTCGATCACGGTTAAAATGGAAACATTCTACAACAGTTGGTTGGCCTTCTTCCGCCAGCCCAATCCAAACAGTGCCTGTCGGTTGACCTTCGATTGGGTCACCAGCGACCCCAGTAAATGATAAACCATAGTTAGATTTAGCTAACTGACGCGCTTTCTCTGCCATTTCTTTGGCACACGCTTCACTTACCGTGCCATGTTCTTCTAAAAGTTCATGAGAAATTCCTAAAAAGTTCTCTTTTGTTTCTTGCGAATACGTCACGAAGCCTCCCTTAAAAATCTTCGAAGCACCCGCAATTTCCCCCAGTGTACTTTGGAATAGGCCAGCAGTGAGGCTCTCAGCAGCCGTGACGGTTTGTCCGTTTTGTAATAACAAATCCACTGTTACCTTGGCTAAACTATTGTCATCCCCATACCCATAAAAATAGTCTCCCACTTTAGCTAAAACCTTTTCTTCCGTCGCTGTTAATAATTCTTCGCCAGCTACTAAGTCTTTTGTTTTAACTGTTAAACGAAGTGTCACTTCATTAGGCTTAGCATAAGGCGCAATGGTTGGATTCGTTTGGTGCGCAATCAACGATTGAATCTCGGTCACCAGCTGTGATTCACCAATCCCATAAAAACGCAAGACTCTTGAAATCAATTGTTCTTCTTGTGGAAACGCATCAATCAATAAAGGTCGTGCCGCTTGTTGGAACATCGGAATTAATTCATTGGGTGGTCCTGGTAAGAGCAAATAGCTTGTTGTGCCTTCTGTTACGAAAGAACCAACCGCTAATCCTGTCGGGTTTTGAAGAACTTGTCCACCTTCAATAGCTAACACTTGTCGTAGATTATTTTCCGTCATTGGCCGCTTAGACTGTTGGAAAAACTGGTGCAAGCGGTTCAATCCTTCTTGATCTTCTACTAATGATTTATGGAGATGTTGTGCGACAACTTGCTTGGTTAAATCGTCTTCTGTAGGTCCTAGCCCTCCACAAAGGACAATTAAATCACTTCTTTGTTCTGCTTCTGTTAGTAGCGTTTCTAAGCGGCCGCCGTTATCACCAACAACGGTCTGATAGTAAACATCGATGCCTAGCGCAGCTAACTCTTCTGATAAAAAGGTGGCGTTGGTATTCACTACTTGTCCCAGTAATAACTCTGTTCCGACTGCAATGATTTCTGCTTTCATTGATTTCCCCTTCTCTAATAACATACGTAGTTAAACTCACTTTCCATTTTAGCACAACAAAATTTTTACAAAAGAATTTGAGCTTCAGGAAATAATTTTTTTATCAGGAAATTTATTAATTATTACGAAAAAAATGTTCATTTTCTCACAATACATTGTATAATAACGTTATATCGAAAGGAGAGAAATGAATGAGTGTAGTAGTAGGACTTTTGGGTCTATTAGGGTTACTTGTCAGCGGGGGACTGACTATCAAAGCATTAATCAAGAAACAACCGAAAAAACAATATGGCTATGCCGCATTAGCAAGTGCCGCTCTATTTATTGGTGGGGTTGCCACGACAGATTCTTCCCCAACGCTTTCACTTGATGCAGAGAGTGTTGAAACCGATGCCAATGGCTCAGCCACCATCAAAGGCGAATACGACGGCAACAGCAAACTAACGGCCAATGGCAAGGAAGTAAAAACGAAAGACAAAACGTTTGCTTACAAAGTAAAACTGTCCGATGAAAAAACGCAAAAAATCACCTTTGTGGCTGAGAAGAAAGATACCAAAGTTGAAAAATCAGTCGAAGTCACACCGTCAAAAGAATTTATTGCGAGCATCACAGATTCTGAGCAAGAATTGGCCAAAACAGAAAACGCCTTAGCTTACGCTGAAAAACAACCTTCTCAGAAAAACTATGATGAAGCCGCAACCTTAGTATCTTCATTAAGTCAAGAATACGAGGAATACAATGATCGCCTTGAAAAAATCAAAGAAGCAGTACCTGTTGATGAAGCAGTTACAACTGCTGAAAAATCCAAAAGTAAAAGCGATTATCAAGCAGCTGAAAAATTAGTAGCTGCTGCCCCAGTTGGCAAAGAAGGATTTCAACAACGTTTAGCGACTGTTCAAACCGCTATCGCTGAAAAAGAAAAAAATGAACAATTAGTCGCCAGTGCGACAGCCGCTGTTGAAAAAGCTGAACAAGAACCAACCAATGAAGCTTACTATAATGAAGCGATCAAACAAATTGACGCTTTAAACTCCCCAAATCAAGCTTTAACAAAACGGGTAGCCGTTGTTAAAACTCAATTAGATGCCCACAAAGAAAAACAACGAAAAGAAGCAGAAGCTCAGAAACTAGCCGCTGAAAAAGCGCAAAAAGAACAAGCCGAAGCGGCAGCAAAAGCGCAAGCTGAAGCAGAGGCGCAACAAGCCGCACAGGCGCCGGCGGAAGTCGAGACGGCTGCTGCGGAAACACCAAGCGGTAACGCCTTAATTAAAGGGTCACGTGGTAAAATTTATCATGTACCAGGGAGCAGGTATTATGATCAGACTACTAATCCAGTAGCTTGGTTCTCTACTGTTGAAGAAGCAGAGGCAGCAGGATACCGAGCACCCAAACAGTAAATACATTAGCAATAATTAATCAAACAAGAAAATGGGGCCTCCGTTAAAACAACGGAGGCCCCATTTTCTTGTTTTTTATTGATACACACTAATTCGTTGATTTGGGTGTGCATTACTTTCCACTTCATCTAACATGGCAACGGCGTAGTCTGCGTAACTAATGTAGCTGTCACCTTGACTATTGGTTGTTAATTCTTCGCCAGCGACTTCATAATGGCCTGTCGCAGGACCATCAGCATCAAACATGGCTGCAGGACTAATATAGGTCCAGTGGATGTTTTGAGCTTCTTTCAATAAGTTTAAAGCTTCACCCATCGCCGAAGCTAATGGCTGAATTTCTGCTGGGAATGATGGTGTATCTTTTAATTGAGTTGTGTGTTCTGGGTCCACATACAAGGTTCCAGCGCCCCCAACGACAAACAAGCGCGTTTTTTGATTGGTTAAAATCTCAATCAAATGCTGGGTAGATTTTGGGAAATCTTGCACATCAGGGAATCCTAAGGCACTAATTAATACATCAAACGCTTGAATATCTTCTATTGTTAATTGATAAACATCTTTTTCAATGGTCGGTGTGCCATCTGTTATTTTTGAGGCATTACGAATGATGGCTGTCACGTCCATCCCGCGACGTTTAGCTTCTGCTAAAAGTAATTGTCCTTCTTTTCCTGTTGCTCCTAATACTGCTACTTTCATGTAAATCATCCTTTCATTTTTAAATAGAACTAAAATAGTTACATTTAATGCTTTAAAAGTAGAGAGATTACTTATCTCTCTTAACTTCTATTTCATGAATCACATCTGCTAAGGTAATGCTTTTTAATTCTTCTTCCATTTTTTGTTGCACTTTAGTAAATTCAGTTTCTAGTACCGATTGGATATTTGCCCCAACGGAACAGTTTGGATTAGGATTTTGATGAATATTGAAAATCTCTCGTTCCAATTCAACCGCTGTATAAATTTCATACAGTGAGATCTCTTCTGGTTTCTTTAATAAGGTATTTTTATTGGCTCCACGCATGGAATGAATCAAGCCGGCTTTTTTTAACTGACTCATTAGTCGTCGAACAACGACTGGATTCGTATTCACGCTCGAAGCAATGTATTCAGAAGTCACTTGTTCTTGAGGACCTGTTTCAATCAAACTTAAAATATGAATCGCAACACTTAATTTCGTTGACATGGCCATGTCTAATCACTCCAAACTAAATGTAACGTTATTTGTTACATTTAAAGAATACGCTGTTTCGTTTTATTTGTCAATGAGAAACCTCTGACTATTCAAAATAAAAATCATTTGTTGAAACAACACGGGCCCCAAACGGCATTAACGCTAATTTCGCCAATTTAAAGGATTGTTGCCCAAACGGAATACCGATGATTGTCAGACAAAGCAATAAGCCACTAATACAATGTCCAATTGCTAATGGTAGTCCACTGATAATCAGCCAAATAATATTTACCACCAAAGATACGCCGCTATCACTATACACGACTCGCTTTTTAAACGGCCAAAAGCTCAACCCCGCTAATTTAAAACATTGTAAACCAATCGGAATACCGATAATTGTAATACACCAAATCACGCCTGCGAATAGCCAAGATAAGCCACCAAAAAAGCCGCCAAAGATGAACCATAAAATATTGCCAAGTGTTTTCATTCTTGTTCCTCTACTTTCCTCATTAAAAATTATGTATGTGAGTAAGTATACCACGAAAGCTTCTTTTTGTTTCAAACAATATTGTAAGGTCGCTGACTCGTTAAAAGACGAAGACGCTATTTCATGATACAATGAAGAGACTAACGATAAAGGAGCAGACTTCATGGACTTACATTTAACCGTTGATCTAAAAAAAACAAAGACACTCATTGATTTAGCCGATCAGGCCCACTTAATCATTGAACAAACAACTAAATTACCGAAAAAAGAGGCAGCGATTCTTTTCTTGCTAAGAGATAACCAACTAGTTGCTTTAGGACTTGCTGAAGAAAAAGCTACATATAAAGAAGTTTCTTTTGATCACTCGATTTTATTGAAATCGACTTGGGACACAGAACTTGCCTATTTAGCGCAAGCTTTCCTAGATGATGCGAAAGAAAGTGGTTTAACATTGGAAGCGACCCCAACGACAGTCAAAATTCCGAAAAGTGCGGTAGCGACAGTGACTAACTATAAAGAAACAGTCATCTTTATCTTGGAACGTTTTGGCTACTCTCTGTTTAAAAAAACGGCGCCGAAGAAAGCCAGACCAGCCAAAGCACGCCACAAATGGACAAAAGAAGTCAGCCAAATTCCTTTTTATATTGATACTCGACAAAGCAAAGCAACTGTTTTTTGGCAAAAGCGCAATGAAATGCTTATTAAAGCTGGCGCGACAATGATGCCCGAAGCCCCTTTAAATAAAGACGGGTCTGTCGGTTTCTCCGCTAGATTTGGTGAAAAACTTCGTGATGAACGCAAGAGCCAATTTAAAGACTTTGTCACAACGGAAGATATCGTCTTAAAAAGCGTTAATGAAGTCGGCTTGTTTCTCTATTTTGCTGGAACAAACAGCTGGTTAGAGCTAGTTGATGAGAACGGCAAAACCTTAAATGAATGGACTGTGGTGGAATAAACCTTATAAAAAATGTCGCACCTGATTTTTATGATTCAGGCGCGACATTTTTTTAATTTAAATAACTTTTTGCTATCGCTTGATACTTATCAATCATATCTAAATAATTATCAATTTCGACATATTCGTCGACTTGGTGTGCAGTAGTGGTCACACCTGGTCCAAAGACAACGCAATCAAATGTATTGTCTGATTTAGTAAATTCAGCTAAGTCTGTGGTCCCAGCGCTTGTCACTAATGGTAATGGTTGATCAAATTGGGCTTGAATGGCTTGAATTAACGCAGAATCTTTCTCAGCTTTTACAGGAATTTTATTGTAATCAATCGTTAATTCTAACTGATGTTTTTCTTTTTTGTTCAATTCATCGACAATTTTTTGTAATAATGCAATGACTTGGTCGTTGCTGAATTCTGGAATTGAACGGATATTCCCTTGCAAGGCTGCTTGACCTGGAATACTGTTCACTTGTGTGCCACCTTTAATGACGGTTACATTGTGAATCGTTCGACCTAATTCAGGATTTTCATAGTTTGCTGTGACTTCCGCCATTTGTTGGTTTGCTTCTGTAATAAATTCGTTCAAATTATTAATCGCGTTAATGCCTTCTTCTGGCATCGAACTGTGGGCTTCTTTTCCGTGTGACACAACAGAATAGTTAATTGAACCCATGTGCGCATACATCAAGTTATAATTGGTTGGTTCTCCAATGACTAAGGCACTTAAATCATCCGCATAGCCTTTTTCAGTTAATTGGCCAGCACCTAGCTCACCGACTTCTTCACCAACTGTACCTAAAAATTTAACCGCTCCATTTAATGGAACTTCCTTTTCTTTTAATTCAATCATTGCTAAAACCATTGCGACTAAGCCGCTTTTCATGTCCGTTGCGCCACGGCCATACAATTTATTTCCTTCAATATGGGCCGCAAATGGCGGGAAAGTCCATTGACTTTCGTCCCCTTCAGAAACCACGTCCATGTGGCCACTAAACCCTAAGATTTTTTCTCGGTTTTCACCTAAATAAGCAACCAAACTACTACGATTTGGTGCATAAGAAACAAGTTCAGAAGGAATCTCATATTTCTTCAAAAGATTTTGTAAATAGATTGCCACTTCTTCTTCGTTTCCATTTACAGATTTAATTTTAACCACATCTTGTAAAATACTAATTTTTTCTGATTTTTCCATTGCCATTCGCCCTTTCTTGTTATGCTTAATTCTAGTGTACGCTTCTCTCAGTAAAACCGCAACTGACTTGGTTAGGTCAGTAAAAAACACGCGACATTTCTTAAAACTGTCGCGTGTTTTTTGCTGAGTTTATTTTAAATAATTAGGCGCTGCCAATTCATT
This sequence comes from Enterococcus sp. DIV1090, assembly GCF_050537975.1. Lineage (NCBI taxonomy): Bacteria > Bacillati > Bacillota > Bacilli > Lactobacillales > Enterococcaceae > Enterococcus > Enterococcus sp. DIV1090. The sequence continues at coordinate 2,722,261 of NZ_CP172917.1, forward strand.
CTCAATGACTTGATTAGGAATCACAAATTCAGGGGTGCCCATATAGTAAGGCGCAATCTCTCCTTGAGGAAACACAATCACTAATTGGTGTTTTTCATTGATATAGAAAGGTTGGTCCTTTTTAATTTTTTTGAAGGGTTGAACATCACTGGGGGCATCCTCTTTTTCGGACCAGTATATTTTATTGCTATCGTTCTTCATTTGGTCTGCTATTTGTTGTTTAATTTCACTACTAATGACATCAATGTAAAAATCATTTTTAAAAATTAAGGGGAGTGAAACGACAACATTGGCTCGTTTGTCGATGGTGTCATATTTCGTTGTCGTCGCAGAACTGCCTTTAATTTCTGTGAAGGTTCGTTTGACCACTAGGAAGCGACGGTCGTCCACGACTTTTTCATAATCTCCAGTGACTGAAACACGAGAACCATCAAACAATTGCCCTTTGACTTGTTGAAATTCTGTTTGGGCTTCTTTCAAGTATTTTTTGTTGAGCGTGTCGGCTACTGAAGATTCTTGGGATGTTTGGATTTTAGGGACATCGATGTTTACTTCACTTTCCTGTTTTTTCGCTGTCAACGTTTTGATGGTGACTAATTGAACAATTTTATCTAACACAGGAATGTTGCGGGCTGCTTCACTAAAACCTGGAAACAAATTGACTGATAAGACAAAGCCACAAGCCACTACTAGACTACTTTGCAGTGAGCGGTTTCTAAAACGAAGCCAGGTGTACCGCTTTTTCTCTTTATGAAAACGCGCTTTGACTTCCGCTTGTAGATCCGTTGGCAACGGTTGTTGGCGGTATTCTTTTGAAAAGTTTTTAACAACACTTTTTACAAAATCTTCCATTATTTTTTCGCTTCCTTTCTTTTACTAATTCAATAGACTTCGGAGTTCATTCAAACTGCGGTACATCTTCGTTTTAATCGTGTTTTCGTTAATATCCAGGATCAAGGCGATTTCTTTTAGCGTAAATCCTTCAAAAAATTTTAATAGAATAATTTCACGATTGGGACTATCTAATTGATTAATAATTTCTTCAATTTCTAAAAAACTGCGTTGGGGATTATTTAAAAGGGCTAACACATGTTCATCTTTTTCAATATGAACAGCTTCTCGTTTCTTTTTACGCCAATAATCTGTCGCTACAGAAAGCAGAATTCGAAAGAACCACGCGTCAAAATCCTTAATATCGGGTCCTTTTTGGATGGCCTTCAGTGCCTTTTCAAAGCTTTCTTGAATCACATCCAAGGCATCTTCTTTCGAATGTGTATAGTTAAAGGCAATGCGATACATTTTTTCATATTTGGTATCCACAAGCGTTTCTAACGCGCGAATTTGTTTTTTTCTTTTCCAACCATCGAAAACCATCGATTTCTGGAACCTCCTTTCCTGTACACTTATATAGACGAATCACAAGCATAAAAAGTTTCAACTTTTTTATTATTTTTAATTTTTATATTCTAAAAGAAAAAGCGTGGTACAAAAATCACTTTGGATTTTTGCTTCACGCTCAAAATCTGATAAACGGCGGGAACAGAACCAGCTCCTTCGGAAATAAGCCGAAATTATCCAAAAATTAAAGAACAATTTCCGGAAATTTCTTCTTATTTCTCGGAGCTAAGCGGTGCTGTCCCGACCTTGTTTTCTTCTCCCGAGTGCGGTCTTAGTGCACTCAGCGTTTTAATAAAATGCGACCAATCAACAGGACGTGGTGGCGCTAGCCAAATAATTTGAGTAATCTCAGGCCAATCGACAAAATGAATATCCGATAAAATTAATTGTACACTTTCATCTACATGTGCTTTGAAAATGATATTCCATTCCGTAATTTTTTCAATATTTTTTTGTATCATACGATTATAGGCTTCACCAAAGGAAAAGTCGACACACAATGTAATCGGAGCCAAAACTTTTTTCAATGGTAACGCATCCACCATTAACAACAGATACCGATAAAATAAAAACTGTCTGGCATCCCAAACAGCGGGATTCGTTTTTTGTTCTTGAATAAATTGTCGACTAGCAGAAAAATACTCTGTATACGTTTCTGCAAAGTAGGTTATATCCATTTTGCGATAACTATAGTTTGCTTCTATTGGAAAATGGAACAATTTAAAATGTACGATTGTTACTTTTTGTTCAAAACCTTGCAGGACTTCCTCGGAAAGCTGAAATTGTATTTTTAAATAGCTTAACAAGTCACGATTCAATTGTTGAATTTCTGCAAATCTTTGGCAAAGTGCTGCTGAAGCTACTTGAAGCCACTCTTCAGCAATTAAAAATAAGAGTAAATAATTGCCTTCGTTTGTTCGTTGTGGTTCTGGGATTTGAAGACTCTCTAACCAATTGAAAACATTCTGCTGATTGTCACCGGCTAATTGTTTTAACACTTGCGAATCTACTTTTTTCTCTACATAAAACTGTTGCTGCGTTCGTACTAAAGAAACCGCCAAAAAATGAAAACATTTAGCTTGTGCATAGCCCGCACGCTGATTAAGATGAACCTTCTCAGAAAAAAATAGCTCAAAGTTCCGAATCTGCTCTAAAACTTTTTTACCGTACAATGAAAAATCACGTTGGTATAATTGTAAAAAAACCAGTGTTGTTACTTCGCGTAAATTGGTTTCATTTCCCACCAAGTGAAATTCTTTATTAATTGTAATTTGATAATTTTCCAGCATTTTCTTTAATTCCTTGAACTCCTTATAAGCCAATGTGTGACTAACAAAGTGTTCTAACGCAAACTCATTCACAGAATCAAAACGCTGAAAAAAGAAATCTTGAAACATAGCAAAACGTAACGACTCTTTAATATAGCAATCAATCAAGGTAGCGGAAGTTTCCGTTCCTGATTCATTAAGCGTTAAGAAAATACCATCGCTCACAATTTGAAAATCCTCTGATAAACCAAATTCAATAAAATCGGCATTTAATTCAGCGACCGTTTTGTTCACGATAAATTCAGATAATTCTAACTCCTGCATTACGGTTTCTTTTGACTCTGTTAACATCGGTGCATTTTCCAGTAACTGAAATAAGGCGATTTTTCTTTTATCCACTTTATTTAAAAACATCATCAATATCATAGACTTCTCTCACATCCATTTTTTTCCCATACAATCCATTTCCTGAAAGAAAGTACCCAACCGCTGCTAAATAGCTTTCAGATTCTTCATCGCCGCCTGCACCAAGTCCGTTAGGAAAGACAAAATCTTTATTCACTTGTAGGGGATGAGCCGTTGTTTCTTTTGTTTGTTTCTTTTTTTCTTTTGACATTGCCGGTTTCTCCACAGGTTTGTCTTTTTTCTTGGGTGAAGGCTTTTTTTCTTCAGAAGGAACCGTAGTTTTTTGATCTTCCGGAGGGGTTGGCGCAGGTTGTTCCGGTTCTGACTTTTCCTGAGGGGTGATTGATTCTGGTTTTGGTTGAATTTCTTCCGTTGGTTCTAAGGGATTATAAATAGGTGTCGCCAATGTTTGAATTGGTTCTATTTCGACAGCCGTAAAAATTAGCAAAGAACTAAATAAAAAAAGATACTTTTTTCTCATGGCTTCTCACTCTCTCTACCTCTACTTTATGGGAAGCAATTCCTTGTAAAAGTACCTTTACTTTTACAAGGAAAACCCTTTTTGTCAATAGATAGCCCTTTTTATTACTCAGATTGTTGTTCTTCCTCTTTTTTCTTTTTACGATACAAGAAGAAAATCAATAAGAGCAGCGCTAGAATGATTAATGCAATCAGTAGATACAACCACCAATTGGTTCCTTTAATGGTTACGTCTTTTTCATTTAATTCTTTAGCAACGTCCCCAGAAATAGTAAATTCTTTTGTAAATTCCCATTTGTACAGGTACCGTTCTTCACCATTGGCACCTTTGACTTGATAGGTGCCCTTTTCATCTTTTACACCATAGGCCGTTGATTTCAAGACATATTTTCCTGGCGTTAATCGTTCCCCTTTTAAAGAAATTGGGTAACTAAAGTTAGAGTTTGGCGCCACTTGCATATCCTCAGTATCGGATTGGTAAAGCGTTTCGCCTCCTTTTGAAACAGTGTTGATTAAATGTAATTGGTTTAAATAGGCCGCTTGTGGGTTTTGTAAAGAAACATTGATGACGTTTCGCGCGTTGACTTGGCCTGGTTTAACCCCCAGTAATTTTAAATCTGGTTGAACCTTTGTCTCATTTTGCTGAAGAATAATAGCCACAACATAGGAGTATTCATTATTAATAGCTAACCCTTTTGATTGATCCGCAGAAGTCGTTGTTTCTTTCTTTTTCTCTTTGAGTGTTATACCGCCAGCCATCACGCCATCAAAAGAATCTTTAGGCATCGTAATGGTTAAAGGTAAGGTCTTTTGGGAATGCTTCGGCAAGATGATTTCTTTCGGTGCTTCCACATAATCTTTTAAGTTAAAACGTAAGGTTTTGTCAGGTTTGATCCCGTTTTGGCCATATTCTACTACGCCATTTAAATTTGTTGTCGCTGAGTTCACCGTATTTTCAATGGTAATGTCTTCATCTGTATCATTGCGTAACTGAATTTCTACGGTTTGTTTGGCACCAGGCGCCATTTTTAAGTCAAAGTAGGTTTTTGATTTATCCACTTGATTTTCGGGAATTGTTGGTGTGACCGCAAAATTAAATTCAGAAGCGTGCGCCTCCACGCCAATCCAGCCAAATAACATACAAGCGATTACCGTTGCATATACTTTCCATCTGTTCATATTCATTCTCCTATGTCTGTCATTCTTTGTTGTATTATAAGCACCAAAAGACCGAAAGATAAGCCAAAAAATTTTTGACCTATATCCCGATCTTGCGTGTATGCTGTCGTTCTTAGTTTCCTGTGTTAGCAGGTGTATCTGTCAAAGTCCAAGTAAAAGTTGTCGTGTATTTTTTCGCATATTTTGTGGTTGAACCAGGTACTTCTAATGAAATACTTGTTTTAGCGGTATCTACACTATCGCCCCAGCTCATTAAGTACGTACCCGCACCTTCTTTATCGCCAGCAGCCATGACCACTGATTCAGCCCCAGTTGGGTTTAATTCAATCGTAGCTGGCGCTGTCGTTGGCTTTGCAGATTGTGAAGCTGAAACCACGCGTCCGTTGCTTAAAGTTACTTTGGCCGCTGTTAGTTCTTGGTTGGCTTCAGTTTTGAATTGACCATTTTGTTTTACTTTTAGCGTCCAACCTGTCTCAGTCCCACGATTATCTGAGACTTGAACAAAGTTTGGGCCTTCTTGGTCGGCACCAGCGTTATCTTTGTATTTTTGTGTTTCTGCATAGTAGGTCATATTTTTTGAGGTAATCGTTTGTTCCCCAAAAGATAAGCTAGATGCATAGTCAATGGATAACGGACCTGCTGTCCCTGGCTTAGGCCCTGTCGGATCAGTTGGATCAACTGGTGTAATTGGTTTATCTGGGTCTGGATTCGTCGGATCAACTGGATTCGTTGGGTTCGTATTTGGTGCAAATTGAATCGCTCCGTTTGTTTGGTATTCACCACCGTCGACTGCTAATGCACTCATTGGTACAAGTGCCAGTGCGCCTAAAGTTGTGGTTGCCATCAATGTCATTACTTTTGTCTTTTTCATTTATTTCCCTCCATTATTTACTGGTACATCTGAAAGTAGCCAAGTCAATGTTGTTTTATATTGTACTGCATCCTTAGGGGTTTTCCCAGGAACAGTTAGTGAGATTGCCCGTGTGATTGTGGCATTTACTTGCTGTCCTTGTTGATTTTTTTCGGTCACTTTTTCTGCTTGCCCCCACAGCGTGATCCACGTTCCGGCGCCGGTCTTTTCTGGGGCTTGCATGACAACAGTTTCTGCGCCCGCAGCATCTAATTGAATGTTTGCGGTAGCAGTTGGCGGCAATACGTCCGTCGCATTTGAGCGAACACTGGGCTCAGTAAAGGCGACGGTGGCGCCTGTTAATTCTTTGTGTAATGTTTCTGCATTACGAAATTGACCATTTTGTTTCACTTTTAAAACCCAGCCAGCATTGGTTCCCCGTAAATCACTTACTTGTACATAATTAGCAGTTGCCAATTCACTTGCTGAACCATCTGGATTTTTATAGGTTTGCGCTCTGGCAAAATACGTTTGATCCTTATTCGATATCTCATTACTCCCAAAATCCAAACTTGAGGCATAATCGATGGAAAGTGGCCCAGGTGTGCCTGGATTAGGTCCATCAGGATTCGTTGGATCGACTGGTCGAACTGGTTTTTCTGGATCGGGATTTTCTGGATTTACTGGATCCGTCCCATCTGTGCTTGGGGTAAAAACAATCGACTGTTCGCTATCAAAAACGACCGTCGCCGCTTCAGCAGGAACAGTGGCGCCAAGCAACATTGTTCCGAATAACAAGGAGTAGACGACTGTTTTTTTCATTTACTTAGCCTCCAACATTCGTTGGTACAGATTTCAATGTCCATGTTAAGGTCGTACGATATTCTTTTGCTAATTTAATCGCTTTACCTGGGACATTTAATTTCACGGCAGTAGCACCTTCTGTCGCATCTTTCCCAAAACGATAGACCCAAGTCCCCATTCCTTTGCCATCTTCTGCTTTGACTAATTCTACTTCTGTTCCAGGAACAAAGGTATGTGCTGCTGTTGGTGTTGGCGCGTATGCAGCATCAACAATCGATGTCACACCTGCATTGGCAATCGATAAAGCGGCCCCAACTAATTCTTCATTTTGGGCTGTTTTGAATTGCCCATTTTGTACAGCGCTTAACGTCCAGCCTTCTTGTGTCCCACGTTTATCCGTTACCTGAACATAGTTGGGACCTGTTGTTCCATCTTTAAATGTTTGAATTTGTGCGTAATAATCTTTCGTATCGGAAGTGATTTTTTGGGCGCCAAATTGAAAGCTTGAAGCATAGTCAATTGATAAGGGGCCTGCAGTCCCTGGTTTTGGTCCAGTTGGGTCAGTTGGATCTTCTGGTTCAACTTTTTCATCTGGATTGGTTGGGTTAACTGGCTTCGTTGGATCTGTATCTGGTTCAAATGTAATGGCGCCATTACTTGTATAGTTCACGTTAATGTCTTCCGCAAATGCTTGTTGTGTCGCTAGGACACCGCTAAATCCTACAATCCCTACTACTGCTAATACTGTTTTTTTCATCTTCTCTTCTCCTTTTAATAAATAATATGCCTATAGTGATAAGGCTGATTCCCAAATAAATAAATGGTGCTTGATTGGTGGTACCTGTCGCTGGTAATCTTCCTTGTCGCGACCCATATACGCCAGAAGAAAGGACGGATGAAGCGCCTCCGTCAGCTGGCTTGGTGGGTTCGGTCGTTGTGGAAGAATTACTAGTCGCTGTTGTCGACTCTTCTGTGGGATATTCATACGTTCCATAAAAGGAGACAACACCACTATTTTCATAAGCTGCTTCCCCAAACGCAGTGTCTGAATGACAGAAGCTGAAAAGACCTAAAAAACAACTAAGCAAAAGGTATTTTTTCATCTCACTTCTCTCCTCCTTGTTATGGTGCCATGACTAATGACCATGACAATGTCCCTTTAAATTCACCGACTTTTTGTTTCTCGACTGGCACAGATAGTTTAAGTCCCCGTTGGTTTGCCGCACCCCAACCTTGGTTAATTGTATAACTACCTGAACCGGAGCCTTCATTTTCTGTAACAACCGTATCTCCTTTATTGAGTAAAAATTCTCCTTTGTCTGTAACCAATGACAAATCTTCCAATTGATCTGTGCCGTTCGTTAAGGGATTCGTTACCTGAACATTCAGTTTCCAAGGCGTACTTTCTGTCCCGCGTGTGTCTTGAACGACTAAATCATCTGAAAGAGTTGGCCAGTAAACTTCTGGCTTGGCAGAAATTTTTTGTTTGCCAAAATCAATTGTTTTAGGTACTTTTTCTAACGTTAATTCACCTGAAATAGACACATTGACTTTTTTATTTAACGTTTCACCAGCTTCTGTAAATTGATAATTGGCTGGCACCGTTTTGGCTAATTCTTCTGGTTTCGCTTGTTGAATGGCTTGGAAGGTTGCGGCATCAAGACTTGGTGGTTGATTGGCCCGACCATCTGCGAAAATCACCGTTGCTTGTGTCCATTGTGCCAACTCGTCTGAATTCGTTAAGCCATTTGCTTCTTTTAACTTCAAATGCGCACTTGTCGCATACAAGGCAAACGAACGATCTTTGGCAAGGACACTTTCATTTTTCACAACAACTAAATGAACCGTTTTGTTTTGCAAATTATCCCCTGACGTCCCTGCTTCTAATTGAATATCATGTGTCCGCGATACAGTTTTTTCTGCTAACGGCGCTTGAATTTGTGGTAAATCCGTCTCTTTTAATGAGGTTTTGAAAAACGGCCGACCTTTTGCGCCAAGCATTTCTATTACTTTATCGACAGTCGTTAGTTGCGCTGCCTCATCTTCTGTGACAATCACCGATTGCCCTGAAAGTTCCACTTTATTTGAAAATTGAACTTTCACCTGATAACTGTAGTTCATATTCGTCGCTTTCCATGAAAGCGGGGTGGTATCTTTCTGCTCTGGAATTTGCTCTATCGCGCTCCCAACTTCACTAGATTTAACCGTTCCTTGGTGCAACCAAGAACCTGTTACTTCGTCAGGAAGGAAGCTTAGGGTTGGTGTTAAAGCACTTGAGGTCGGAATCATCAAACGTCCTTTTTGAACTTTTTGTCCAGCTACTTCGGTGCCCCACGCTTGTAAGGTTAACGGCGCATTGCCGGCTTTGACCTCTTTTACATCATGAGAAATAGTACCTGCACCTGCCACAATTCCAGGCGTTTCCACTTCGTAATCGATGATGGAGCCAGGAATTGCTATTCCATAGCCATTGGCGCCCTTGGTCACATCGTTATCGCCAATAAATGTTTTTCCAGTCGCTTTTTCAATCCCATGAAACGTTGTTGGCGTAAGTTTTGTAGCATTATTGACCGTTGGATTAATCGTCAAGACCTGATAGGCTTTGACATTTCCAAACCAAGTCCCTGTGCTATCCACCAAAGCAGTTGTATCTGTCGTTGGTTTAATCCATAAAAGTTCATCTTTTGTTGGATCGACAGCTTCAAAATCCGCAATGTTTACCTTACCTGTACCAGGAATTGTTTCTAATGTTGCATGATCCTGAACCGTTAGTTTGCTAGCTGAAATTAAATTGGCCGTGTTGGTAATCCCAATTCCTGCATTTTTAGATAGATGAATTGATCCGAATTCATTGTAAGTCGTACTATGATTCGCGGCAGTAGCAGAAACGCCATTTTTGATGTTCCCACCATTAGCCATTAATTTAATGCCATTGGTGACATTTAATTCCGTAAAGTTGACAACGCCTAAGCCTGTCGCATTTAGTGGTTCTGTTTGATAGTTATTGGTGCCGTCAACGTTCTCGCCAATGTTAATGACAACTTTCTGAGCATTTTTAGAAACAATGGTATTGGTGAAACTATCTGTTGCATTTCCACCAGATAATCCATTGATTGTTTTGGCACCTTGTAAATTTATCTCGACATCACGTAACAGCCCTGTCGTAGGGGCATTACCATAATTTGTTGCATATAAGTTACCAATACTTGAACCTGTTGCTTGAATATTCATAATAATTTTGCCACTTTTTGTATATGAGGACGTCCGCGCGCCATCTCCGTATATCGCTGCACCATTCAAAACATCTGAACCTGGTTTTGTATAGATATTTAGCGTAATTGTATTAGAAGCATCTGTTCCTAAATTAGTTGTTCCGTTATAAGGAACACCTCCTGAAATAAACGTTCCCGAAGGCAATTTAAACTCGCGATTGTAGTTTCTTAAATCAATGGTCAAATTTGCGTTTCCTAACAAAGAACCAACATTTGTTATTCCGCCAGAAAAACCATTGGTTCCTTCACGAGGAGTACCAGAAAAGTCACCACCGTAAACAATGTTATTAGAATTTCCAGTAACAGTATGATCACTTGAAGCACCATAAGATGCTCCCATTGAGGCATTAATGACACCATCATAAACGGTTACTCCAACATTCCCGACAATTTTTTTATCATTCCAGCCACCACCAGATAAGAACCAGTCCACTTGACCATTCCTCACAGTTGCTTGAGCATTTCCATAAACTCGACCGCCTTCATAGCCACTTCCTTCTAAGGTATCGACAATACCTCCATTCAATGTATTAGAGGTGTTCCCTTCAACAACGCCAGAAAATAAACCACCGTATGTTCGTCGAGCTACAGCATTATTAATTACTGTATTTGACTCGCCGCGAATGTAGATAGTCCAAGCATCTCGGCCAATGACAAGACCACCGCCAGCAATATCAAAATCTTTCGCATTCGCTAAATTATTTCTACTAGAAGAATAATTCGTGTCAGTTGGACGACTTCCTTTATAAACCAAGCCATCGCCGCCAGCTGTGCCATCGCCTGTTTGTGTTCCAACTTCTATAGTTGCCTTACCTTCTACGTAACCACCTACACCAGCTGCGGTTGTTCGCCATAGATCCGCATTACCAAATGAACCTTTAACAAGATGTGAGTGAATATTTCCTAAAATTTTATAAGTTGCACTATCAAAAGCTAATTTTGCTCGTTGCTCTGATGTATAAGCATCATAGGTGCCTTCATTGGAAGCTCCTAGTGCTGCTTTTGATAATCGATCAGCTTCCGTTCCACTACCACCATCAAAATTACCTATACCGCCTTGAGCATCTGTTGTTCCACCAATAACCGTATTTTCAATATTTCCTGTTATTGTGCCGTTATAACGATTGGCTCCAATAATACTTGGTCCATAGGTTGTATAATTACTTGCATCGAGGGTTGTGGAAATTGCATTTGTTCCACGATTTGTTCCAATATTCCCACGACCTGAACCACCAACATACGGCCCTCTTGAACTCCAACCGCCATATCCAGATAATGAATTTTTAATAGTACCATTAATGTTTCCATAAAGTGCGCCACCATAGTAAGTGGACATCCTAAAAGAACTATTTGCTTCTACTGCAATGTCTAACTCATTGGAAACACTCCCGGTCACAGAAATTGGGTTTGCTGCTGTACCAATTCCTGCACCATAATAATTAGAAAGAGCACCATTGATTCGTTTAACAGAAACGGTTACATTCCCATCGACTGTACCTAGATTTGCACCGCCTGATAGCGTATTGATTCCGGAGACCGTGTTATTAATGAGCAACGTTGGGTTTCCTTTTAAAGTTCCACCATTATTATTTCCGCCATAAAAATACCACGTACCTGAACCAGTACTATTTACTGTAATCACAGGATTTCCTGTAACATCGCCTGAATCCGTTCCGCCAAACACAGAGAAACCATTCCCGATAGAACCACCATTCAATGACAAACTATGACCGTTTAAATACATTTGTGATCCTGTATAAGAAATATTTCTTAAAGTAATATCTGTACCGAAGTGAACAATTCCTAGTGCCAATGTTTTGGAACCTGTAGGTAAAGTTGTATCCATACTAATCGGATCCGCGCTGTTTCCAGTAATCACTAAATGATTGACCTTGCCTTGCAAGGCGTAAAAGGTCATATTACTTGCCGTAACGGTGTCAGGAATCACTTTAGCGGTGGTCGCCGCACTCGTCGTAATATTGTTTCCTATATAAAGAGTGAAATCGCCATTGTTCCCCTGTTGATACAAATCAAACAAGGCTTCTTTCAAGCCAGCCTCTGTCGATGCATATTCTTTGTACGCTGCTCCATCTCCTGCAGGACTTGGCACAACAATCACTTTTGTTTTATCCGCAGGGGCAATTGTGTCCGCAATGGACTGATCAACTGAAACAGCTCTGGCCATGCGTGTCAGTTTCTGTTTAAAGACAGCCGTAAGTTGTGTATCTTCTGAAAACTCTAATTGAAGAAGTTCTTCATTTGTATATGTTTTTCCTTGGTAAGACCAGCCAACGAAAGTCGCATTTTCCTCACTATTCGCCCATTTTGGTAATTCTTCTGTCCGAAGTGGCTGATTTTTTTCTTTTACCACTTGATAACTTTTTGCATCATTTAGAAACAAAGCTTGATCCGTTGTTTCAAAGGTCAAGGTGATTTGCTTCTGCTCTTCGCTTGGTTTTGTTTCTGTGGAAGAGGTGGTTACTTTTTCTGTGATAGCACTAGATTCCGTCATTGATGACTGTTCTATAGAATGTGCGCTGCTTTCTTTTGTTGCTTCACTTGTACTGGTTTCTGCTGTTTTTGGCTGTGTCTGCGTACGTTCTGTTTGTTGCTCCCCTTCAATCGCCCACGCTGAAACAGATAAAAATGGTTGTACAAGTAAACAAGTTGCCAATAAAACAGCGATTTTCTTTTTCATTAACTTCATCACTCCTCCCTCGAAGTAAACTTTCCACAACCAACCTATGGCTCAAGTATACGAAGTTTTCTTCTGATTTTTTTAAAGATATTTTCTTAATTTCAAAAAAAAAATTTATTTTTTAATTTTCTTTTTGTTAACTAAACGAATTTTTTGCTGTTTTTTGTAAGATAAAATGTTAATTTGTTCACAAAAATAACAAAAACGTTGTTTTTAACATTAAAATTAACAAACGAGTTCGTAGTATAGCACGGATTTTTTCTCATGTAAACATCATTAAATAAACATTTTTGTTTAATTTATACATATTTCTCAGCTAAAAAAATGACAAAAATAAATAAACAGAGGCCTTAGAAATATTTCTAAGGCCTCTGTTTATTTATACGTATTCACAAACTGGACTGTTTCTTGGTAACATTGTTTAGCTTCTTTTGTTTGATAGTCGAATTGATATTCGTGGGTGATCGTTGCTTTCTTATCTTTGAAAAAGAGAGCTGAAACTGGAACATTTAAAGTTTTTAACCGCTGAACCAAGGCTAGTCCTTGCTCTTGGAATGAAAAACTATTGCCATCTGTTAGATACGTCGGGGGAAATTCTTTGGTGACTTTATCCACTAAACTCACTTCTTGCAGTTCTGCACTCGTCTGCCAGTCTTTAGTGCCGAGCAAGGACCAAGCCACTGTTTTAACGAAAAATTTCATAAAACGATTATCACTTTGTTGGTTGGCCATTTGTTTCAAATCCACCGGACCACAATACGAGAGTGTGCCTTTTAAATGGCTAGCCGGCAACGCTGCAGTCATCCCTAATTCTTTGGCATAGTTGGCATTGGTTTGAACTGTTGCATATTGTAGAGCAATCTGTGCACCCGCACTGTCCCCGCCAATAAAAAGCTTAGATAAATCTAACATGGGATACGCTTGTTTCTTTTCTAATAAAAATTGAACAAGTTCATTGACCTGCTGGAGCTGGCTTGGATAAGGTGCGTCTGGTGCTAATTCATAATTCATTGAAATAAAGGCAACTGAGGAATCAGCCACTAAACGTGTCGCAAACTCTTTCATCCCAGACTTATCTCCTCCCACATAGCCACCACCATGGACCCATAAAACGACTGGTACCGCTTGTTTTGACGTTTGGGGATAATACAAATCAAAGGTATTCTTTTTTCTTGAAGAAGGGTATGTTTGATTTTCTTGCAATTGGACATTGGGTAATGCTTTATCATAGGAAGCTGAATCTTTTATTTCAACTTCGCCTGCGAATAACTGGTTGATGACCCAAGCGCCTGGCTTAGGAGATAATTGAAAGGCGAGAAACACGCCTAAGCAAATAACCACAAGGATTCCTAACAACCAAAGGATAAAACGTACGATTTTTCTTTTCACTCTATTCACCTGCTTTAATTTGTAGCAAAATTATAGCATGTTTTTTAGCCAAAGCGTTTATTTTGAAACAGCTTTTTTAGAATTTGATGTACTTTTATCATTTGAAATGCTTTCTTAAAAGCTGTAAAATGAACAAAATGACTTTAACCTTTAGGAGGTTGCCAAATGAAAGCTCTGATTTCCATTGATTATACGAATGATTTTGTCGCCACAGACGGAAAACTAACCACTGGTGCCGCTGGACAAGCCATTGAAACGGCCCTTGTTCAACAAACAAAGCACTATTTTGACAATGGCGATTTTGTGGTTTTTGCCATTGATGGGCATGACCCCCTAGATCGCTATCATCCTGAAAATAAACTTTTCCCACCCCATAATGTCTTAGGAACTGACGGGCGTAATCTGTTTGGCTCGCTAGCTGATTTTTATCAAGCTCACAAAAATGAGGCAACCGTTTATTGGCTGGACAAACGGCACTATTCTGCTTTTAGTGGCACGGATTTGGACATTCGGTTACGAGAACGAGGAATTACAGAGCTTTGTTTAACTGGTGTTTGTACAGATATTTGCGTGTTGCATACGGCTGTTGATGCCTATAATTTAGGCTATCAATTAATGATTCCTGAACGCGCCGTTGCTAGTTTTGATGAACAAGGACACGAATGGGCGTTACGCCACTTTAAACAAACTTTAGGAGCAACCATTCTATAAAAAGACTGGTCAATCCTTCCATACGCCCTATCTATACTCAAAAATTCGTGTAAACAACACAAAAGAGCCTGGGACAAAAATCCAAAGTGATTTTTGTCCCAGGCTTAAAAATTGATAAACGGCGGGAACAGAATAAGCAGAGACTGCTAGCTGATAGAAATTAGCTACTCATAAAGCCCACTTTTTTATAGACCAATGACCGTTGCAAAGAAAGGAACTACTAAAACAGTAACTACGCCAACCACTACGACAGAAATACTAGCCATAGCAGCCTCTGTTTCGCCCATTTCCATGCCTACTGCCACACCTAGGGCATGTCCGGCCGCACCTAAAGCTAAACCTTTGGCGATTGGATTGTTAATTTTAAACCATTTCAATGCAATTCGGCCCAAGGCATAGGTTAGTACACCATTGAAGATTACAGTAAACGCCGTAATGGAAGCAATGCCGCCAACAGTTTGAGAAATAGGTACGGCAATCGCTGTTGTAGCTGCTTGTGGTAAGATTGAGGCCACTAAATGATTATCCATGCCAATCACTTTTCCTGCAAAATAAACAGCCACTAGCGAACCAAAAGAACCAATTGTTAACGCCGTTAAAATTTCTAACCAATATTTTTTCAACACGTCTCTCTTTTTATATAACGGAATCGCAAACGCTACTGTCGCAGGCTCTAGAAAGAAGCTGATATATTTGCCACCTTCATTGTATTGCTCGTAACTAATTCCTGTTACTTTTAAAACGACAACGCCTAAAATCATCGCAACGAATAATGGTGTAAATAAGAAGAAACCTTTGCTTTTTTTAAACAACCAAGTACCTATGCCAAATACAGCTAATGAAATAATAATGCCAACATACGGATTCATGCGCGAACCTCTCCTTTCGCTTTCTTCGTTGCTGCGGGTTCTTTTTCTTTTCGAGCATCTTTCATATGCAATAAAAAGGCGCCCGTCCAACCAGTCGTTGCTAGTAACGCTAGTGTCGCTACTAAAATAACAAAAACAATTTGAACGCCAAATTGTTGCATAATCCCTAAAGAATTAACTAAGGAAATCCCTGAAGGAACAAATAAAAATGTAATAACCGTTGATAAGCTATTACCTAGCCCTTCCACTTGCTCCAATTTAACAACTTTTGTACATAAACCAATGAACAATAACACCATGCCAATTACTGAAGCAGGCATTGGTATTGGGGAAATGAACGCCAAGCCGTTGGCGATTAACATAATAATGGCAAAAACTGCTGCTTGTTGTAAAAATGAATATACTTTCTTTTCCATTCTTCTTCGCTCCCTTTTGTCTGTTTTCTATGGGTTAAGTATATAAAGAAAACGTTTTTTTAAGGGCTTTTTTTCATGAAATGCCAGAATTTCTTCACCAAATGCAAAAATCACCACTTGAAATGCATTCGACATTTCAAGTGGTGATTTTTTAACTTAAGCCAAGTTTTTCTTTAAATTCTTTGACGTATGAACGGCTAACAGGTACTTTTGAGCCGTTGGTTAAAATTACTTGCAACGTGTTATTAAACCACGGCTGAATTTCTTGAATTTTTGTTCGATTCAAGATGAAACTTCGATGCGTTTTAATAAAGAGCGTGGCAGGTAATTTTTGTTCGATACTGTTGAGGGTCCCTGTCATCTTATAGACCTGTTGATCCACAAAAATGCTCAGTTGCCGTTCTTCGACAGAAACAAGGTAAATATCTTCTGGCGCCACAAGATAAATGCGGTCTTCCCCTTGAATAGGTATTGCTTCAGATTTTGGTCCTTTTTCAGCAGTGTTTTCTGGGACAGCTTGACCCATTTCTTTCGATGCTTTTTCAATGACTTGTGTTATTTTTTCTTCTTCAAAAGGTTTCAAAATATAATCTTTTGCATTCACTTGAAAGGCCTTTAACGCATATTGATCATAGGCGGTTGCAAAGACCAAGTAGGGCGCTTTTTTAAGATGGGTTAATTTTTCCGCTAAATCAAACCCGCTTTCATCGGTCAAATGAATATCTAAAAATAACAAATCTGGCTTTTGATCCATCATCTCTTCCATTGCCTCCGCCACAGAATCCGCTTCTGCAACGCTCGTCACTTGCGGATGTTGGGAAACAAGATAGCTCAATTCTTCTCGTGCTAAGGGCTCATCATCAACGATTAATACGTGCATCTAATTCCTCCTGTTCCATCGGGATTTCTAAATGAACATGGCTCCCGCCTGTCTCTAAATTTTCAATTAAAAAACAACCTTCTGATCCATAAAGGTTCGCCATTCTGCGGGACAAGTTTTCCAGTGCCGTGCCGGTGCCTTTTTCCGAAGTCACTGTCGTCTTTCCTAATAGCAAGCGGCGTTCTTCGGGAATCCCTTGCCCATTGTCATACACATCCACATGTAATTTGTGTTGTTTTGCTTTGACCACTACCCGAACTTGATTGTTCTCCTTCCGGCTGCCAAATGCATGCTTGATGGTATTTTCCACTAACACCTGAATCGCATACGGCGGTACTTTTTCTGAAGCAACCGCTTCTTCCACGTCAAAGGTTACTTGATAACGATTCGGAAACCGTGCTTGTTCTAATGACAAATAGGCTTTTACTTGTTCTAGTTCTTGTGAAACTGGGATCGTCGTTTGCACGGCTCCCTGCAAGTTACCTCGAAAGTATTTACTTAATTGGAGCAATAGTTTCCGCGCTTTTTCACTGTCTTTCCGCATTAATGCGGAAATAGTATTGATGGCATTAAAGAAGAAATGCGGGTTCACTTGCGCTTGCAAGGATTTAATTTCAGCTTCTTTAAGTAATTTTGATTGTACTTCCGCTTCACCTAATTCAATTTGTGAAGAAAAAATTGTCCCAAGACCTTCTGCTAGCTGTTCCTCGACATGCGTTAACTGCGCTGGATCCGTAAAGTACATTTTTAAGGTGCCAACAATTTGCTGATGGGAAAATAACGGAATCACAATCGCCGCTTGCAACGGACAATTTGGGTCCGAACAACCGACTTCTTCTTTGGCATGCGCGATGGTCATTCGGCCCGTCCGTAACACTTCCCGAGAAAGCTCCGTGATGACTTCTAGCTCTGGAATATGATGGTCGCTTCCTGCGCCAACATGAGCTAAAATTTGATGACTGTTTGTCATGCTAATCGCACTGACTTTTGTATAATGCTTAATAATCTCCGCAACTTTTTTGCTGGAATTTTTATTGAGTCCTTCTCGAAAATATGGCAGTGTTTCCGCTGCTAATTCCAAAACATCGTGCGTCTGAACCGCTTTGGCCTGCTCTTCTTGTTTCAATGTCGTTGTTAGAATCGACATAAAAATGAACGTTCCTACGCTATTTAACAAAATCATCGGCAGCGCAATAAAACGAACCAACGTGGCCCCATCCGCTAGATCACCGCTGAAAAAGAAAATAAAAATCATCTGAATCATTTCCATGCACGCTCCGACAATGGCAGAAAAGCCGGCAGACGGAAAAACGGTTTGCTTTGCCATGCGGCTCCCTAAAAAACCGGCAATTAAGCCAACAATTAAAGAAGCAGGCACATAAAAGAAACTATGCCCCCCGCCTTGAATAACCCGATGAAAGCCAGCAATTAAACCAACCGTACTGCCGACAATCGGACCACCCACTAATCCAGAAACGCCAATTACTAACGTACGCGTATTCGCAATGGAAGCATTGCTGCTTAAATAGGTTAGTAAATTATTGGGAACAATCTGATTCTTAGCGATTTCGATACCTGTAAAATTAGAAATAATAGCAAATAAACCAAAAATCAAAATCAATTGAACTTTTGAAGACATTTTTTCACGACTTAATAAAACACGCTTAAAATAAGGCACATTCACTAAAAGAAAGGCCAGTAAAATAATTAAGCCCACCCGTTCCATCATTAAAATAAATAATTCGACCACACCGGCACCTCCTTCCTATTAACTATACTATAAATCAAGGAAAAGAAAAAAATGAAGCTTCTCAAAAAAGAGGCTTCATTTTTTCTATTCATTAAAACGCAGGAATATTGGCACCTTTAGAATTTTTCTTGATGTATTCAGCAACTTCTTTTGTTGTCATCGCTTCTTTTAAAACCTTGATTTTTTCGCTATCTTTTTCGCCTTTACGTGTCACAACTTGCAATGTGTAATGTTTACTTGCTTCTTCATCTTCTAACAAAATCGCATCTTTCGTTGTTAAACCAGCAGGTTCTAAGTAGGCTGGGTAGCAGAACACCATAGCGATGTCTTTTTCATCATAGGCTTTAGCTAAATTCAGTAAATCAATGCTTTCAAAAGTGATGTTTTTAGGATTTTCCACGACATCTGCCACCGTGCCGTTAAAGCCGACACCTTCTTTTAATTTAATCACGCCGTTTGCATTTAAAATTGCTAAAGCACGACCTTCATTGGTTGGATCGCTAGGAATCCCCACTTTGGCATTTTCAGGTAAATCTTTCGCATCTTGGTATTCTTTTGAATAGAAACCACCAGCAAAATAATAAATCGGTTGCACAGCCACTAAATCAGCTTTTTTCTCTTTGTTAAACATTTCCATGAAAGGTTGATGTTGCGCAAAATTAGCATCCGCTTCGTCATGTTGCACGGCATCGTTGTAGGCAACATTGTCGCTCACTTCCATAATGTTAATTTTGTACCCTTTTTTCTCAGCTTCTTTCTTGGCAATCTCCAAGATATCTTTTGAAGATTCCAATTGCACGGCAACGGTAATCTCCTTGTCTTCTTTCTGGTCTGCTTGTTTATTTCCCCCACAGGCAGCTAAAATAACTGTTGCAATAACAGCGAATGTTGCTAAATAAAACTTCTTCATTCTTTTGTCCTCCTACTTTCTTTTGTCTAGTTTTTGGGCAATGAAGTTCCCAAGCATTTGTAAAATGAAGACCAGTGCAATCATAATCACAATGGCAACATACATAATACCGTATTCATACCGTTGATAGCCGACACGAACTGCAAAATCGCCAATCCCGCCGCCACCAACAACACCCATCACCGTGGAATATGAAACCATACTCACTGTCGTGGTTGTGTAAGCAAGGACCAATCCGCTACGTGCTTCCACCAATAAAAAGTGCCAAATGTATTGGACTTTCGAGGTACCTAACGAATTAGCTAAAAAATAAATTTCTTCTGGAACATCCAACAGCACTTGTTCAACCAAGCGAGCAAAAATCGCGATCGCAACAATACTCAATGGCACAGATGAAGGAATTGGGCCAAACGCCTTTCCTAAAACAGAACGAGTAACTGGAATCAACGCAATCACAAATAATAAATAAGGAAACGAGCGAATAACAGTTACAATGAAATTTAAAACCCAGTACAGCCAAGGTTGATGCCCTTTGACTTTCGGATTAGCCAAAAATAGTCCTAAGCCTAAAGGCAAGCCAACAAGCAAACAGATAGCCATCGAAATCGACATCATAATCCCTGTTTCTTTTAAACCAATCAGCATAGATGGCCAATATTCGGCAAAGGTTTCTGAAAAAGTCATGGGCGCAAACTCCTTTCCACTTTTTCTAAATAGGAAAGTGGTTCTTCCTCATATTGCTGAGGATTATTCAGAAATTCGCCAATTAACTGACCTTTTTCCATCACTAAGATACGATTACATAAGCGCTTCACGGTTTCTAATTCGTGACTGACAAAGAAAATAGTCGGTCGGAATTCCTGATGCGTCTTATGTAATAGTCGAACGACACTTTCTGTATTTTCTTCATCTAATGAACTCGTTGCCTCGTCACATAATAACCATTTTGGATTACGGCTCAACGCTCGAGCAATAGAGACACGCTGTTTTTCCCCACCAGAAAGCTGAGCAGGATACGCTTCTGCCTTATGGGCCATATCAACAAACGTTAATAAACGCTCAATTTTTTCAGGCTGTTTCTCTTTTAAAAGTTTCAAAGGCAACGCAACATTATCATAAATTTTCAAATTTTCTAACAAATTGTAATGCTGAAACACCATCCCCATTTGTTGTTGCTGCTGGCGAACTTCTTTTTTAGAGAAGGTTTGAACATTTCTACCATCAATACGAATCTCCCCTTCACTCGGTTGTTCCATTAAATTCAACAAACGTAACAACGTGGACTTGCCAGAGCCACTTTTCCCAACAATCCCAACGATTTCTCCTGGTTGGACAGAAAAGTGAATATTTTTTAACGCGTGTGTCTCTTGATAGACTTTCGACACATTCACTAACTCAATCATGATTACCTCCTAAAGGCCGACAAACAAACTATAACAACTAAAAAAACTGTATAACAATTAAAGTAATTCTGTGAAACGATTTAAAAAAACTATTACGAATTAAAAAATAACACACGTTTCGAAAAACAGCGTTATATCAGAGATGTAACTACTTACATCATCTACTAAAACAGAAAAAAAAGCAACCTTTTTATTTGTGAAAAAAACACTATCTGTTTTTTGTCTGTATTATTTTGTACAAATGAATTAAAAATTTCCTGTTTCTACAGCTATTTCCCCACGCTCCTCTAAAAAAAGACATTCTCAGAAACGAGGCATCCAAAAAAGGAAAAGCGCTCGTAACGATAATGTCTCTAATAGTTTACTTTTGAAAGACAACTGTTTCTTCGACAGTAATTCTTTCAGCCAATGATTGAATCACTGGACAGTTTGGGGAGACAAGCTTCAAACACCGTGTCGCCCGTTCTTGAAAGGCTTCTGGAACAGTCACATAAAAGAGAATCGTCACCTGTTTTAATGGTTGTGCGCGTCTCTCTACTTCTCTTGAATACGTGACTTCTATTTTTTCAAACTCAAAGGGAATGTGCGAATTTTCCAAAACGGATTGATACACGTATCCCCCACAAGCGCCAATTGCCGAAACGAGCATTTGAACTGGCGAATATCCCTCTTCTTTTGCTAACACCCAGCGCGCTGTTTTCGTTTGTAATTCAAATTTTTCCACACCACGAATAATCGTCAAACGTTCTACCATTGCCATCTTCACTCCTTTTTACTCTTTCTTAAAAGATACTACAAAACAGCGCTAAAACAAACATTTCTAACTTCTCAACTTAGCAAGTCCTAAAAAAAACGAAATTCTCACTTGACAAACAACGCAACACCTGATAATATACTTCCGTTCAAATCGTAACCATTACGATTTAGATTTTATAAATCCAAAAAGAAAGGAAGTGCCTTATGGCTAAAAAATCAAAAATTACTAAAGCAAAAAAACAACAAGCAATGATTGCAAAATATGCGCCTATTCGCCAAGCCTTAAAAGAAGCTGGCGATTATGAAGGTCTTAGCAAATTGCCAAAAGATGCTCATCCAAGTCGCTTAAAACTCCGTGATCAAACAGATGGGCGCCCACGTGGCTACATGCGTAAATTTGGCATGTCGCGGATTCGTTTCCGTGAATTGGCTCACCAAGGCTTGATTCCTGGCGTCAAAAAAGCAAGCTGGTAACTCATTATTTCGATAAAGACAACTAGCGAGGACAGTCGCATTTGGGCTGACCTCGCAGCCCCCTTTATCTTTTATACGCAATTAAAAAAATCAAATTGGAGGACGGCACTATGCGCCAAACCATTACGTTAGCTTGCGCTGAAACTGGCGAGCGCCTTTACTTAACAAGTAAAAACAAACGAAATACACCAGAAAAATTACAGCTGAAAAAATATTCACCAAAACTACGGCGCCGCGCACTTTTCACTGAAGTCAAATAACAGGAGGAAAACTTGATGGGCATTCCAATCACCATTGTTTCTGGCTTTTTAGGCGCAGGAAAAACAACCTTAATTAACCATGCGCTTGCGCAGTCACCGTTTCCTAAAGAAGAAATTATTATTATTGAAAATGAATTTGGTCAAACAGGCGTTGACCACGCATTACTTTTACAAACCACGGAACGAATTATTCAATTAAATAACGGTTGCATGTGTTGCAGCTTACGAGGAGATCTTCTTGCCTCTTTATCAGCAATCTTAGAAGTGTACAAAGAAGAACAACAAACCGTTGCCCAAGTCATTTTAGAAACAACGGGCATTGCTGATCCGCAACCAATCATTCAAACAATTTTAACGACCCCGCACATCAAAAATCATTTCTATATAGACAGTCTCTTAACGGTCGTTGATGGGCATCATTGGCAACAGCAACTTCAAGAAGCCGAAGCCATCAAACAACTGGCCTTAGCAGATCGCCTCTTTTTTTCTGTCAAGGAACCAGCAGACAGCACTCAGCTACCAACGTTCCAAGAAACCCTTCGTACCATTAATCCTTTTGCTGATATTTTATCCTTTCAAGCCAACGAGCCTCTTTTGGCTAGTGACTTTTTTCAATTAAATAAGTTTACAGCAACACTTACAGAACACGAAATGACTCATTCCCCGCATGAGCACGCCCACGAGCATCATCACCATACCTTTCACTCCCTCACGCTAACGGCGTCCTCAGCCCTCAACGAACCTCTTTTCACTCGTTGGCTTGATTGGTTAATGTATACGCATCAGGAAAAGTTATACCGTTTCAAAGGGATTCTCGCCTTACAGGAGCATGACTTGGCCATTGCCATGCAAGGCGTCAACCAGCAAGTGGCCTTTCAAATGACGAATCAACCCCCTCAAGAAACGACAATTGTTCTGATTGGCAAAGAATTAGAGACAAAAAAAATTCAAGAAACCTTTCAAACCCTCAACAAAATAGCTACTCCGTAAATTATTTTTTTACGAAATGGAGGTCCTATATATAATGGAAAAAACTGACTTATCTAGCGCTTATCGTCGACTGAAAAGTCCCAACATCAAAACACGAAAACGCGCACTTAAAATCATTAAAGAACATAAGCGCAATAAACAAAAGAAAATTGCGTAATTCACTAAAGGAGCACACCTATGAAAAAATTTACTCTTCCCCTGTTAGCCGCCTTATCGCTAATCCTTTTCGGCGCTTGCGGCAAAACAAACACCTCTGATAAAACCGCTGACGGCAAAGAAAAACTATCCATTGTCACGACTTTTTATCCTATGTACGATTTCACTAAAAATATTGTAGGCGATGAAGGAGACGTCAAATTGTTAATCCCTGCTGGTTCTGAACCTCACGATTATGAACCATCCGCCAAAGATATGGCTACCATCCATGATGCGGATGTTTTCGTTTACCACAATGAAAATATGGAATCTTGGGTACCCAAAGCTGCTAAAGGCTGGAAAAAAGGAGCCCCGAACGTCATTAAAGGTACCGAAAACATGGTCTTACTTCCTGGCAGTGACGAAGACGGACACGACCATGACCACGAACATGGCGAAGAAGGGCACCACCATGAATTAGATCCGCATACTTGGGTTTCGCCCCATCGTGCCATCCAAGAAGTCACAAACATCAAAGAACAATTAGTCAAACTTTACCCTAAAAAAGCCAAAACATTTGAAACAAACGCAGAAAAATACTTAACAAAATTAACAGCCTTAGACAAAGAGTTCCAAACAGCTTTGAAAGACGCTAAGCAAAAAAGTTTTGTTACCCAACATGCTGCATTTGGTTATCTTGCCTTAGATTACGGCTTAAAACAAGTGCCAATAGCTGGTTTAACACCTGAACAAGAGCCAACTGCAGGGCGTTTGGCAGAGTTGAAAAAATATGTCACAGACAATCAAATTCGCTATATTTATTTTGAAAAAAATGCCAACGATAAAATTGCTAAAACGTTAGCTGACGAAGCAAATGTTCAATTGGAAGTCCTAAACCCGCTAGAAAGTTTGACACAAAAACAAATGGACAATGGCGAAGATTATCTTTCTGTAATGAAAGAAAACTTAACTGCTTTGAAAAAAACAACAGATACAGCTGGGAAAGAGGTTCAGCCAGAAACCTCTGAAAAAACAGAAAAAACCGTGGCTAACGGCTATTTCAAAGACAGTGAGGTGGCTGAGAGAACACTGGCAGATTACGCTGGAAATTGGCAATCCGTCTATCCTTTATTAAAAGATGGCACATTAGACCAAGTCTTCGATTACAAAGCGAAACTGAAAAAAGATAAAACACCAGCCGAATACAAAACCTACTATGATGCCGGCTATCAAACCGATGTCGACCACATCAACATCACTGATTCCACCATCGAGTTTCTGGTCGATGGCAAACCACAAAAATTCACCTATAAAGCAGCCGGTTATAAAATTTTAAACTATGCAAAAGGCAACCGTGGCGTCCGTTTCCTTTTTGAAACAGACGATGCCAATGCTGGGCGGTTTAAATACGTCCAATTTAGCGACCACAACATCGCACCAACGAAAGCCGCTCATTTCCACATCTTCTTCGGCGGCGATAGCCAAGAAAGTCTGTTCAATGAAATGGACAACTGGCCAACGTATTATCCAAGCGACTTAAGCAAACAAGAAATTGCCCAAGAAATGATTGCGCATTAAGCATTCAAAAGAGAGGAGATAGCATTAGCTAAAATGCTACCTCCTCTCTTTTTTTATTTAGTCAAGCACACCATGTTCTGCTTCAAACGTCGCTAACAACTGGCGCACTTCATCCGTTGATTTTGTATTCATTAATTGTGCTCTTAAATCACTGGCACCTGGAAAGCCTTTGACATAAATTTTGAAGAAGCGATGCAGCCCAACGATGGAGCGAGGCACCAATTCTGCATACTTGTCTTGCAAATCCAATTGTAAACGTAACAAGCCCAGTAATTCTTGTGGCGTATGTGTTTTGGGTTCTTTTTCAAAGGCATAAGGATTTTTAAAAATCCCCCGACCAATCATGATGCCATCTACACCATATTGTTCTGCTAATTCTAGGCCCTTTTGACGATCGGGAATATCCCCATTAATCGTAATTGTCGTTTGCGGTGCGACACGGTCCCGAATAGCCATAATTTGCGGAATGACCTCCCAATGGGCATCCACTTTACTCATCTCTTTTCGTGTTCGCAAATGAATGGATAGATTCGCAATGTCTTGCTCTAATAAATGCGTGATCCACGCCTCCATTTCCGCCATTTCAGTAAACCCAATGCGTGTTTTGACACTAACAGGTAAGCCACCTGCTTTGGCGGCGTCAATCAATTCAGCCGCGACTTCTGGGCGCAAAATTAATCCGCTGCCTTTTCCACGCTCAGCCACGTTGGGCACAGGACAGCCCATATTTATGTCTAATCCTTGAAAGCCCATCTCCGCTACACCGATACTCATTTCACGGAAAAATTCCGGTTTATCCCCCCAAATATGTGCCACCATTGGCTGTTCATCTTCTGTAAAAACGAGGCGCCCGCGCACACTGTCTTTTCCTTCAGGATGACAATAACTATCTGAATTAGTAAACTCTGTAAAAAACACATCTGGTGCCCCAGCTTCTTTCACGACATGACGAAAGACCACATCAGTGACGTCTTCCATTGGTGCTAAAACAAAAAAGGGCTTTGGCAATGTTGCCCAAAAATTCTTGCTCATCTTCATATACTCCGTTTCTGATTTTTTCTTTATTTTCAACGACAACTTGTCGACATATTCTGGTGCGAAACATTGCTATTATACAGGGAAATACACGAAGAATCAAAAAAGCATACTTAGAAACAAGAAAACTGTCTGAATCTGCTCGCTAGAATGAGTGATTCAGACAGTTTAATCTTTTTACGGCTTAACTACGTAAGCCACGCCCTGTTTCTACAAGGTACCAACAAATGCCATATAAAACGACAATAAATAAGATTAAAATGGTCATAGAAATACCAATTGGCACATCTTGAACCCCTAGGAAACCGTAGCGGAACCCAGAAATCATGTAAACAATCGGATTAACTTTTGAGACAGCTTGCCAAAATGGCGGCAACATGGAAATGGCATAGAAAACCCCACCCAAATAGGTTAAAGGCTGTAACACAAAGGTCGGCACAATCGATACATCATCATAGGATTGCGCAAAAATACCATTTAACAAACCAGCTAAAGAAAAAAGAATCGCTGTCATCAATAAAGTCATGATGACCATCAGCCAAGAAACAACGTGCAATGGCACAAAAAATAGAGAAATGATGGTGACTAACGCACCGACCAAAATACTACGACCAACGCCACCAATCACAAATCCCCAAATAATCACATGAGTGGGAACTGGCGCCACGAGAATTTCTTCGATATTTTTCTGGAATTTTTGTGAGAAAAAGGAAGATGAAACATTGGCGTACGAGCTTGTAATGGCTGACATCATAATTAAACCTGGCACGATAAATTCCATATAAGAAAAACCGCCCATGTCGCCAATTCGCCCGCCAATCATTTTCCCAAAAATCACAAAATACAAGGACGTCGTAATCACTGGCGGTACCAGTGTTTGGACCCAAATCCGTAAATAACGGTTGGTTTCCTTTACAGCTAAACTTTTTAAAGCAGTAAAATACAGACTAAACATGTTGATCCTCCCTTTGGTACGTATCCTCGGTAATCTTCAAGAAGAGCTCTTCCAAACGGTTGGACTTATTCCGCATTGACAATACTTTGATTCCTTGTTGACTTAGCTGTTCAAACAAGTGATTGACTCCTTGGTTTCGTTCCACTTCCACCGCTAACGTTAACTCGTCCTCAAATACGCTTTGATAGCCTTCAATAACTGGCGCCTGCGTATAAGGTGCTAAATCAAAAATAAACGTTTCAAATTGTAATTTTGCTAACAAGTGCTTCATGCTGGTGTTTTCAATCAATTCACCAGACTGAATAATCCCAATGTTGCGACACAACATCTCAGCTTCTTCTAAGTAATGGGTCGTCAAAATAATCGTGGTTCCCTGCGCATTTAACTCTTGTAAAAAGGCCCACATTTCACGACGCAATTCAATATCGACACCTGCAGTCGGTTCATCTAAAATCAATAACTTCGGCTCATGCATCAGCGCGCGAGCAATCATTAACCGACGTTTCATTCCGCCAGAAAGCATCCGAGCCCGCTCGTTCCGTTTTTCCCATAAGTTGGATTGTTTTAAATATTTTTCACTCCGTTTCATGGCTTCTTTACGAGACACCCCATAATAGCCCGCTTGATTGACCACAATCTGTTGGACCGTTTCAAACGGATTGAAGTTAAACTCCTGCGGCACTAACCCAATCTGTTGCTTCGCCCGCACCATTTCCGTATCTAAATCATACCCAAAAATTTTGACTTTCCCCGAAGTCTTATTAACTAACGAGGTCACAATCCCAATCGTCGTTGATTTTCCTGCGCCATTCGGTCCCAAAAGAGCATAAAAATCGCCTTCTTCGACTGTTAAATCAATCCCCCGCAACGCTTCAACACCTGAAGCGTACACTTTGCGTAAATCTTGTATCACAAGAGCATCAGTCATTCGTAACTCTCCTTAATGTATAAATATTCATGAGTATTATTGTAACACTTCTCGATAAAAACGGGGGTTATTTTGATTAAATTTCACAGTTTTGCTTAGCTATTTTTCAACAACAAACTAGCCAACGATTAACGTGTTTATTTTGACTCGAAACTGTTTAAACAGTTTCGAGAGCGTTAAAACCCTTTCAAATAAAGGATTTAGAGTTCTCTTTTTTTGGCATAGAACTTGCTTTATATAAAAGTGAGGTGAAAAGAATGAAAAGAAAATTTTTAATTGCTAGTCACGGAAACTTAGCGAAAGGCTTCCAAAGTTCCTTGGATATTCTCGCAGACAAAGGAAAAGAGCTGGCGGTCATCAATGCCTATGTGACTCCTGAGGACTACACGCCAATTATTCAAACGTTTCTTCAGTCCCTAGGCGCAGAAGAACAAGCTATTATTTTAACAGATTTATATGGTGGTAGTGTCAATCAAAAAATTGTTCAAGAAGTCATGACGACAAAACCAGACAATGTTTTTATCATTTCCAATGCCAACTTAGCCATTGCCTTGTCGCTGATTTTCTTAAAAGAAGGCGAAAAGCTAACCAAAGAAGATATTCAAGCAGCAATTGCTGAAGCACAAATTCAATTCGTTGAATTAAACCCATCAAATGAAGAAGAGAATTTTTTTTAGGAGGAAATTAAAATGATTACACAAGTACGAGTAGACGACAGATTAATTCACGGCCAAGTAGCCGTAGTTTGGACCAAAGAATTGAATGCCCCCTTATTAGTTGTAGCGAATGATGAAGCAGCCAAAAACGAAGTAATGCAAATGACGTTAAAAATGGCGGTCCCTAATGGCATGAAACTATTAATTCGCTCAGTTGATGATGCGATTGATGTCTTCAATGATCCTCGTGGCAAAGACAAACGAATTTTTGTAATTGTGAACAGTGTAGCGGATGCTACTAAAATTGCGAAAAACGTGACAGATATTGAAAGTGTGAATGTTGCCAACGCTGGCCGCTTTGATAAATCAGATCCAGCCACCAAAACAATGGTTTTCCCAAGTGTCCAATTAAACCCTGAAGAGTTAGAAGCTGCCAAAGAATTAGCCAGTTTGACTCACGTGGAAAGCTATAACCAAGTCCTGCCAACCAACTCAAAATTAAGTTTAAAACAAGCCGTCAATTAAAAGGAGGAAATGAACAATGCTTATGCATGCAACAATGGCAGCCTTAGCTGTATTTATCTGTTTTGCTGGGAATTATTTAACTGGTCAAAGTATGATGGAACGTCCCTTAGTCGTTGGATTAGTCACAGGAATTTTAATGGGCGACATGAAAACAGGGGTTCTAATGGGGGCCTCTTTAGAAGCAATTTTCTTAGGAAATGTTAATATCGGTGGTGTTATCGCCGCGGAACCTGTAACTGCGACTACTTTAGCCACAACGTTTGCAATTATTTCAAATGTCGAACAAAAAGCCGCCATGACGTTAGCCGTACCAATTGGGATGTTAGCCGCTTTCGTGGTGATGTTTTTAAAAAATGTCTTTATGAATATCTTTGCTCCTTCTCTTGACAAAGCAGCACGTGAAGGCAACCAAAAAATGGTTGTGACACTGCATTACGGAACGTGGATTATTTATTATTTAATCATCGCTTCGATTTCATTTATCGGAATTTTAGCAGGAAGCGGGCCAGTAAATCTGTTTGTTGAAAGCATTCCACAAAATTTGATGAACGGCTTAAGCGCAGCTGGCGGACTTTTACCTGCCGTTGGGTTTGCTATGTTAATGAAACTATTATGGGATAATAAATTAGCCGTCTTTTACATTTTAGGCTTTGTTTTAACCGCGTACCTACAATTACCAGCCGTTGCGGTGGCGGTCATCGGGACAGTAATTTGTGTCGTGAGTGCCCAACGGGATGTAGAATTCCGCGACATTCTAAAAAGAAAACCTGCGGCGTCTTCTGCGGTTGAAGGCAGCGCGAAAGAAATCGAAGAGGAGGACTTTTTCGCATGAAGTTAAAAGAGAATTTATCTAAAGAAGAGAAAAAAATGATGCGCTCTGTTTTCTGGCGTTCTTGGACGATGAACGCTAGCCGGACAGGAGCTACACAATACCACGCAGTGGGTGTCATGTACACTTTACTCCCAGTTATCAATCGTTTTTATAAAACCAAGGAAGAACGGGCCGAGGCATTGGTGCGTCACACCACTTGGTTCAATGCAACCATGCATATCAATAACTTCATCATGGGGCTCGTCGCTTCGATGGAAAAACAAAACAGTGAAGACGAAAATTTTGATGCTAGCTCTATTACAGCAGTTAAAGCCTCACTAATGGGGCCACTTTCAGGCATCGGTGATTCCTTCTTCTGGGGCATCTTGCGTGTCATTGCTGCTGGGATTGGGATTTCATTAGCCAGCACCGGTTCGCCATTAGGGGCGATTGTCTTCTTACTTTTATACAACGTCCCTGCGTTCTTAATTCACTATTATGCGTTGTATAGCGGCTACTCAATCGGTGAAAGTTTTATCCAAAAAATGTACGAATCAGGCGGAATGAAGATACTCACAAAAGTATCAAGTATGCTAGGCTTAATGATGATGGGCAGTATGACTGCTTCAAATGTAAAATTCAAAACGATTCTTGAAGTTTCCGTTAAAGGAAGCGAAGACGTAGTTAAAATCCAAGACTATTTGGATCAACTATTCGTCGGTATCGTACCATTAGCCGTGACGTTACTTGCTTTCTGGCTATTACGCAAAAAAGTCAATGTTAACGTGGTGATGTTTGGTATCATGTTCTTAGGCATCTTGCTAGGATTACTAGGCATCTGTTAAAATTGAAACAATAAACATTTAATTATTAAACACTTAGAGCCTGAGACAAAAATCCAAAGTGATTTTTATCTCAGGCTTAAAAGCTGATAAACGGCGGGAACAGAAGCAACCCCTGTCCCGACCTCTCTTTTGGAAGGACGATGAATCATGCGCTTGGAGACCTACCAACACTTAGTTGATATTTTAGAAACCAGCAACACCCCGATGAGCACACAAGAAATTGCCACAAAAATTCAATTAAGCCGCTCGGTAACCAGCTTATACTTAAATAAATTATTGGAAAAAGGTGAAGTCCAACAAACGGGAAAAAAACCCGTTTATTGGCAATTAACCCGTGCAACAACCCCCACGACCGATGTGTTTCGACAATACATCGGTAGCCAAGGCAGCGCCAAAAAAGCCATTGAACAATGCAAAGCCGCTATGTTGTATCCCCCATTGGGTATGCCTTTATTAATCCATGGAGCCAGTGGCGTCGGCAAAAGCTTTTTGGCAAAACTGATTTATGAGTATCTGAAAAATGAACAAATCATTGGCCTGGAAAAATTCTATACCTTTAACTGTGCCGATTATGCCAACAATCCCGAATTGCTATCATCCATTCTCTTCGGCCATACCAAAGGCGCATTTACTGGAGCTGAATCAGAAAAGCAAGGACTCTTGGCCCAAGCCAATAATTCTGTACTCTTTTTAGATGAAGTACATCGATTATCCAATGAAAACCAAGAAAAACTCTTTCAGTTTATGGATACAGGGACCTTCCGCCCCATTGGTGAAGAAGGAAAAATGGTCCACTCCAAGGTCCGGCTACTATTTGCGACCACCGAAAACCCGAAAAAAGTCTTATTACCAACCTTTTATCGCCGAATTTCCGTAATCGTCTCACTTCCGAACTTCAAAGAGCGCCCCATTCGAGAACGGATTGCGATTTTAAAAAACTTATTCCACCGAGAAGCGAAACGAATGACCAAAGACATCAACGTGGACGAAGAAATCTTTACGGCATTATTAGAAAATGACGAACCTGGTAACGTGGGAAGTTTATCCAACAAAGTGCAGCTCCTTTGCGCGTCGCAATTACGAAAAACTTTGCCCAATCAACCTGTCGTCATTGGCGATGCGACTCAACCAATGATTGCGATTCCTTTAGACAAAGAAGTGTTGGAAGAAGACACACTTTCTTCCGATATTTTCGCAACATTTGAAGCCTTATTTACAAAAGAAAAAACACTGGCCCACTTAAAAACTGAACTGACACAATTCATTAAATATTGTTTAGACGATGAAATAACCTTGGAAAATGATTACTTTTTACAAAACCTAGTCACGGAAGTCCAAACCAAAAACAAACTAATTATTAACCAACCTGAACAAACTGAAAAACCGATGAAAGATGTTGCCAAATTGCTGAAAATTTTACCGCCAACATTTAACGAAACAGTGCTCCTTCCAGTCCAAACACAGTTAAAAGAACACTATCCGCGAACGGTTTCCCTCGTGAAAAACTTAGTCAGTCCGCTGCCAGAAGAATACCGTTTCTTGACAGAGGTACTCTTATCTGTATTACTTAGCGGAGAAATTTCTGAAACGATTCCTTACCAAGCGCTCCTCGTGGCGCATGGTGAATCGACTGCCACAAGTATTCAAGCCGTTGCCAACAAATTATGTGGTACCTATATTTTCGATGCGATTAACATGCCCTTAACCTCTTCCGTCCGAGATATCGTCGCCGAAGTTAAAGACTGGCTTTCTCAGCGGGACACATCACAAGGCGTCATTATGCTCGTCGATATGGGTTCCCTGACACAACTTTATAAAAGTTTGAAACCGCAAATTCTTGGAGAACTTTTGGTGATCAATAACCTGACCACTGCCTATGCGTTGGAAATTGGTCATCAATTAATGAACGAACAACTTTTCTATGGTATTGCTAAAACCGCTGAAAAAAAATTTAAAACCGATGTACAGTACTTTGAAGGCTTTTCAGTGGAAAAAAATATCATTGTCTCTAGTATTTCAGGTCTGGATATTGCCAAGCAAATCAAACAAATCTGTCAAAAATACCTGTATACTGATATTAAAGTCATTACTCTAAAATACAAAGATTTGGTAAACACGTTAGACATTGCCAACGCCGAAGAAAATTATTTAAAAGAAACCTCGCTCATTTTGACGACGTCTTACTTAGACAACCATACGAATGTTGCTAGCGTGAATCTCTTAGACATGTTAGACGAAGATGCAGGAACACAGTTGATGGAACCTTTCCAAAACTTGATGCATCCCAATAACATTGATAGCATGATTAACGAATTTGTTCACTTCTTCTCGAAAGAAGGCTTGTCAGAAAAACTAGAATTTCTAAATCCTGACGTCATTATTAAACAAGTCGAAAACGTTACAAAAAACATTGAAAAACGCTTCGACCTCACACTCAGCGGCAAAATGAAATTTAACTTAATGATGCACAACGCGCTCATGGTAGAGCGGACAATGCTCGGCGTTGAAGACTATGAAATCCCTGCTAACCTCGAGGAACTAACCATTAACCAAAAACCATTTTTCCAAAATGCTAAAAACATTTTCTATACTCTAGAACAGTTTTATCGAATAGAAATTTCCAACTGGGAACTCTATGTGATTTATGAAATTTTGTCTTCTCGGTGAGAAGGGATGGGAAAAGCCACTTTCCTCTGGAAAGTGGCTTTTTTTAGTTTGTGTTCTGCGTTAAAAATTCATACATATTAGGTTCTACAGGTGTTTCTAAGGTAAAGTCTAGTTTAACGACGCTTTTTTTCTTACCCTCTTTGTCTTGTTTTTCGACTTGTTGGATAGTTTCTTGAAGAGGGGCTACTTCGCCTAGATAATAGAAATCTGTTTCGTTCTCTTTTTGATTATATTTCCGTTTCACAAATAAATGAAATTTATATTCCCCAGGATTCCGCAAAAGTTGAACTTCTGGCGAGCGTAGATTTCTAGGCGCTTTTGTATACCAATGGAATGTTCGTTCATCAATAAATTCATCCTCATAAGCAATACGTGCAGCTTTAAAATCTTTGCCTTTATCCAAAGTTACAAAAATAGCAAAATGATTATTACTGTTTGTATAGCCACCAATACTTTGTTCATTTTGATTAAAGTTCATATTTAATAATCGTAAAACATCTTTACGACGATATTTTTTGTATAAATTTAACGGTTGGGATAAATCATACTCCATAGATTTGTTAATCCCTGTATGGATTACATCTAACATCAAATTGATGAAATAAGAATTCTTTTTAAACTCTCTGAATTTTTCTGTTATTTGTAAACAATTTTCTTTCATCTTAAACATTTGTGATAACAAATAACGTTTTCTAATTGTTGATTCGTAAAAAGATAAATCTAAGACTTTAACAACAGATGCTAGAGTATCTGTCGTATACGTCAGGTTAAACGTATCAAACAGCGCTGTGATTTCCTCTAAAGATAACTGTTCTTTATCTGTCATTAAAAATTCTTCAATAACATAAAGTTCATGCGGGCGAATTCCTGATAGCAATTCTACAGAAACAAATTTTAGTGCACTGTTTTCTTCTTCACTTAATTTAGCTTCTGCTTCCCCAATCCTCTCCAAGAAATTATAGTATGTTTTTTCTTTACCTATAATCAACAATGGATCCACGCCATCTAACACTTGAAAATCATTCAGGTAAGGAACCCTATTCAACCGATTTTTCAACTTAAAATAACTAGCTTTTAGTTCTGACATCGCATCTAATTTAGCTTGATCAATTGATTTAAAGATACGTTCACGAGCAACTTTTTCAAAATTAATTGAAGATAAACCACTGATATACGTCACATCAATTGTATCGCGACGTAAACTATTCTTAGTTTGAGAACTATCTCCAGATAAAGCCATAGGAATCATATAGTTATTTTTATAATTACCAATAAAATCAATTACCGTAACAAATTCTTTTGATGGGTCTTTTCTTAGCCCCCGACCTAATTGCTGAATAAAAATAATACTAGATTGCGTATTTCGCAGCATAATTACTTGATTTACTTTAGGGATATCAATACCTTCATTAAAAATATCAACCGTGAATATATAATGAATCTCTCCCGTATCTAAACGCTTAATTTCCTTTTCTCTTTTATCAAAATTATGGTCACCAGATAAATAAGCACTCGGAATTCCACGATCGTTAAACATCTCTGCTAACTGCCTTGCTTCGTCTTTACGACTACAAAACACCAAGCCTCGAGGACTATCTCCCGAATAACCATAATAGTTAATTTTTTTTATTAAAAAATCAACTCGTTCTTCCTGTAGCAAACGTTTTAAATCGGTTGTTTCATCAATGATTTCACCATCTTTTTCATAATCAGTTACGCCAAAATAATAAAATGGACAAAGCAGTTCTGCTTCTAAAGCGGCTTGCAAACGTATTTCATACGCTACATTATAATCAAATAGCTCAAAGATATTAAAATTATCTGTTCTTTCAGGTGTAGCCGTCATCCCCAATAAAAACTTGGGATTGAAAAATTCAATGGCTTTAATATAAGATTTCGCTCCAGCTTTATGGACTTCATCAATCAAAATATAGTCAAACGCTTCTTTTCCTAAACGCTCTTGATATTCACTTTTAGATACTGTTTGAATTGTTCCAAATAGATATTTTGCATCAAAATTCTTAGAATTCCCTGATAAAACACCATAATCATCATCTTTTCCACCTAAAATCAATTTGAATGATTCTAATGCTTTCATTAAAATTAGCTCACTATGAACAATAAATAATACACGTTTAGGATTGAATTGCTGCACATCAAATGCTGCTAAATACGTTTTCCCTGTACCAGTCGCAGAAACAATCATTCCCTTAGTTGCGCCCGTTTCTCTAAGCGATTTTAAACTTCTAAGCGCTTCTTTCTGCATAGAGTTCGGCAAAATATATTGCGTATCTAAACACTCGTTTTCAGAAACATCTTGTACTAACATCTTTCTATTAACAATAGGATGATAATTTTTTTCAAATGCTTCGACCCATTCTAGGGTTAACGACTGTGCCTCATGCCATTCTTGAATGAGATGCTTTTGAATAGAAGAAACCATCTCGCCATTCTCTCTTGAAGTTAATCTAACATTCCACTCATAGTTAAGTTTCAAAGCAGACATTGTTAGGTTTGAACTACCAATAACGAAGCTTTGATAATCCTCCATCTCAAATAAATATCCTTTTGAATGAAAACCTTCTTTTTTAGAAACTCGTACTTCTACATTTGGAATATTCAACAATGCTCGAAATACGTGTGGATCATTAAAATTTAAGTATGTTGATGTTAAAATTTTTCCAGAGATTCCACGCAAAGCCAGATCAGCCAGTTGTGTTTTTATTGCATTTAAGCCACTAGGTGTTATAAATGCAACGGCTATAAAAAAAGTCTTACAGCTTTTCAAATCTTTACTCAATGTATTCAATAAATAATCATGTTTTTTGGGATTGTTAACAATAAATTTAGGTGTAAGTTCGTCACCTAGAGCTTCCTTATTAATAAATGCCTTTTGTAACGCCAATTCTAAATTATCCATTTTGTTCAGTTCCCACACCTTTTTCTACTAATTTTTCCACAGTAGGAATATCAGCAGGCGCCCACTCAAGTTGGTTTAATTCATTTGGCGTTAGCCATTTAATTTGTAGATGTTCTGTCAACTGAGGTTCACCTGATTCTAAATAACAGATAAATGTAGTTAAATTAACGAAACCAAAATCATACTCATATCGACAAAAAGCATACTCTTCCTTGACGATCGTTACTTCTATTTTTAATTCTTCTTGCAATTCACGTTCAAGCGCTTGAACTTCCGTCTCACCATTCTCGATTTTTCCACCAGGAAATTCCCAAAGATTTGCTAATGCACGTTCAGGTCCTCTTTGACAACACAAAACTTTCCCGTTCTCCACTATGATTGCTCCTACTACGCGAATTTCTTTTTTCATATATTTTAACCCTCTAATCTAATTGATTTTGTTAGTTTTATTATATTTAGGATCGCATAAATAAGCTAGGGTTGCAATATTAGTGGCGTAAATTTCATTTATTATATTTGTTTTTTTTGATTTACTATACTTTAATTACTTAATAACTCTTCAGTTTAAACATACTAATCTCTCCAAAAACCGCAACTTACTCTCTCCAAAACGCAAGAGAGAAAAAGTTAATAAAGAAATATCTCCCAAAAACGTATGATGAATTCAAAGAAAAAAGAAATAGCGGCGATCAAAATGAGGAAATCAACTAAAAAGAAATGTATCATTTGCGTAAGTGCGTTATTCGGAATGAGGATACTTGCTGAAATCGGAATCAATTATTCTCTTGGTAAGCGAACATGTTCGCAACGACTCCAAATAATTAACGTTTTGAGAACTGTGAAGCTTTACGGGCTTTTTTAAGATCTGATTTTGTGACAGAGATTTTGAAATAGTTGAAGAATCCTTTAACAGCAATAGATTAAACAATTTTTCAAAATGAATTTCAGCACATTTTAAGACCATCATACCTCAAGACGAACCCAAAAATATGCGTGAATCAGAACAATAATAAAATAAAAATCAGAAGATATATTTCACGTTTTTATCGTTCATTTTTAGTAACTAAAACAGAGATTTAAAGAGTATCATATCTATATATTTATCTCAAATAGTCCGACAGAAGTTCTTTTTCTTTTTGTTTTCTAAGTGAATCTATCCTTGTTGTAATAACTAAAGCATGTGAAATATATTTTATACCTTCAAAAATATCAAGCAAGCTATTCAAGAAATTAATTTCTTTATCCAATAAAGGAACTAAACTACCTGTCCAACTATGTGTACGCATGGTTAAATATAATTTTTCAAAAAAAGGAGCGTCAATATCTTTATCTTTGAGCAATTCGAATAACTGTAGTAATACCTCATCATCAAATATTTCAAGAGACAGATTGTACAAATTAACCAATCTATTCTCATCCTCAGTATCAAGCACTTCTGCTTTTACAAACTCTAAAGCACGTTCAGTATTTGCTTTGAATATTCCTTCCAAATATGGGTCTACTCCAACATAAATCACACGATTTTCTCGGATTAAAAAGTCTAAATACTTTCTAATCCCATCCTCTGCAACTTCGGATGTCCATATGCGCTCTAATTGAGCATCATATTTGGCAAAACTTAAACTTCCTCTTAAAGCATTTAGTTTCACAAGAAATAAATAAATAAAATTAATATCTTGCTCTTCTAATAAACTCTTGAAAATTTCTCCTGATTTATCAACTTCTTCACTACCTAAAATATCTAAATATATTTCTTTTAAATCTTTGTAGCCCACTATATTTATAATTCTTTTTGCAATATCTTCAAAAACATAATCAGGTATGAAAAATCGTCCCAATATTTTTCCTTCTCCAAGCTTATTCCTTAAA
This sequence comes from Enterococcus sp. DIV1090, assembly GCF_050537975.1. Taxonomy (NCBI): domain Bacteria; kingdom Bacillati; phylum Bacillota; class Bacilli; order Lactobacillales; family Enterococcaceae; genus Enterococcus; species Enterococcus sp. DIV1090. The sequence continues at coordinate 2,760,347 of NZ_CP172917.1, forward strand.
ACATCTAAAATAGCTCTATCTTTTTCAATATAATTTTCAAAAGATAAAATATTAAAAGTATTTATTTTCTCATAATTTTTAAGTTCCTTTAAAAATAAGATAAGCTCTTGTATCCTATCTTTATTAATACTTTTACATGTTAACAGATTGGAAAGATACCATCTTTCATCAAGTTCTTTTTCAATGCTACTTAAAATATTTTTACCTTCTTCAAATGATAACTTTTCCATGTAAAAGTTAAAGTTGTAATACGAGAGAACGAAATCACTATTCAATAGAACTGTTAACATTTTCACTTTATCTTCTACGTTCAATTTTAAGTACAATAAAAGTAGTGATTCTTCCAACTCATATTTATTTAGTAATTCATCTGACTGGTATTCCGCAAGTACATTAAACAACCATAACCAGTCATTAGAATGTTCGCCAAAAACTTCACTAAGATTTTTTATTCTTAATTTTTGAATCTTTTCATAGTCAAATTCCTCTGCCATATAATCTAGCCCATTAGATGAAAATATCTCATAAATTTTTTGCCTAATTGATGGTTCATATTCAAAGAATGGCTGAGATTTCAGTTTTAGCTTCTTTGCTTCTGAATTCAATTTGAATACTATCGCTTCTTGTCTAACACCTGGCTTACTCAAATCTTTAAAAAAAAGATTTTCTATACATTTTAAATCCGAACTAACTGTTTCTAAAAAACAGTTCTCCACTTCATAGACTGGATAATTAAATAATAGTTTATCTATATGGTTATTAACTTCTACATATTCCAAATTAAAAATTTCAAAGAGCATATAAAATATTTTTGTATGAAGTTCAATTAGGTAATCTCCATCAACTAATCTGTAGTGCCTAAAGCCCCCTGCTTGACCATAAGAAATTAACTTTTCCCCAGAAAACTCTAAAAATTTTTCAGCAATATTAACAATTAGCAATGCTGTCAACTCATTAATAGTTTCTTGTTTTGAGAAAATTTCAAAAATACAAAATCTTTTTTCTAGATAAGAATTCCGATCCTCTTCAATATCAAAATTCGATTTGATCGCTGAAAAAACTTCATAAACTTTATCCTGTCTCCTTTTTAAGTATTCCATAAGAAGTATACCAGCATCATTAAATCTTTCACCGCTTGACAATGAACAAAGAATCTCAATAATCGGATCATCGACTCGATTATTTCTTTTTTTCTCTTCAAATTCTTTTTGAGATATTTGATACTCACTAGGGTTAGCAGATTGTATCTTCTCGTTAACGTAGGCAAGTGCTTCAATAGGTATTAATACCCCGTATTGTGTTAGAAAACGTTCTTTATCCACATCTATAATACCTTCATTATAGACATACTTTATCTCAGCTGTTAAGTAATCTATCCAGTCATTTGAGGATTTAAAATTATTAACAAGTACAAGCATCTCAACAATCTCTTTTGCATTTTCAGGGAACAAACTGATGAAAAAGTCTCTTACTTTAAAAACTTTGTTATCTGCAATAAAATCTATTATCACAAAATCAGACAAACTTTGGTCACTGATCTTAGCCGCTTTATCTTGAAATATGTCACATAACTCTTTATCGTGTAATTGCCTTATTGCAAGTAAAAAGCTATCAAAATCTATTTTAAAAAATTTCAGCAATTCTCCCAAAGATTCTTTATCAGTCAAATTCAACTTATGTTTAAAACTCAAAATAAACAAACTGATTTTCTCATTTGGAGAAAGAGAATTTTCTTTGATAATTTGATTATAATAACTACCTAATACCTCTTTTTCATTATCAATAAATTCATACTTTTTTTCTTTCGTCATAATAGCTGCAATTACTGCTATTCTAGGATTATTATGAGATAATTTCATTATTTTTCTCAAGTTACTAGTAGAAACTTTATTTATACTGTTGATTAGTAACTCAATCTGTTTATCACTCATTAAAGTCACTTTTTGTATTTTTGTTTTAAAAGACTTTAACTGATTAATAATTCCTGAAAGTGCATAGTCTCTTACAGTAATAATAATTTTCAACTTCTGTTCATACTCTTCTAATCTCAACAAATTAACAATTGCATCGAAATTAGTGATCGTATTGGCATCATCTAAAAATAAGTAATTTACTTTATTGCTATCTAATGCATCCTTAACATCTTGATAAACAGGCATACTATTGCTTTTAACACAAATCACATTACTATTTAAAGGCAATCTTTTGCATATCTCAATAGCTAGCTTCGTTTTTCCCGTTCCAGATACTCCGGATAGTAAAAGAATCTGATAATCATTTAGGCCTTCTACCAATTCTTCAATTGTTTGTGTTTCATCAATATAAGAGGTATTTAGAGGAGCATTAGTTTTACTTTTATCATGAACGGAAATAAATTGTTCTATATTCCAAACTTGCTCCGTTGATTCTATTATTCCAAGAAATTCCTTTGTAATATCTTGATATTTAAACTGAAGAAGGTCGTGGGATAATGTGTCTATACCAATGAGAGTTAGCTCTATTGAACCAGCCAACTCTCTGAGCTCTTTATCTTTTGCTACAGTTAAATTAGAAGAGGTGTGACAACAAATTATTTCTTGAATATCTTTTTTGCTAATTTTTGTTTTTTCAATTGCTTCTTTAATATCTATCTCTAACTTAGCTGTAGAGTCTGCTCTCGTACCATACATAACTAAAACGTATCTATTAATTTGATTATCAAAGAAGTATGTATCAGGTATTCCTTTTGTAGTCTTATCAGTCCCCTCCATAGAACCTAGAGATACGATATTTCCCCAACTTCTTTTACGATAAAGATAACTATCACATAATTTTTGAAATTTCCCTCCCTCTAGTTGTTTGATTTCATTTTGAATTCTATTCAACCTTGACATTTTCCCCCTCCTAATCTATCCACATCAAAACTGCTACTGGAATAGCTCATAGTACTTCGTTTGTAACAACTTTCTATACCATTATATATTTTATTGTGTACTTTCCCTATAAAATATAGTTTATCATATTTTCATTGAACAGAAACCTTATAACATCAACTAAAAATTTGATTCATTTTACAGTTTGCCTACTTAAGTTACAGTTTTAATTTTTTTCTTCTTTTGCTAAACTCATTTTGAGGTGATGAATATGTATAAAAATAGACTGAAAGATTTAATGCTAGAAAGAAATATTAGTAACCACAAACTAGCAAAAGAAACTGCAATATCTCGGCAAGCTATTAGTAAGATTAAAAACAATGAATTTCATGATATTTCCGTTAATGTATTAACTGAGTTGTTAGAATATTTTGACGTATCTTTTGATGAATTTGGAACAATATATACCCGTGAAGAGTGCTTACAAGCATTCCTACCTAATAAAGGTTTTAATCATGAAAATTTGGATCTATTAGAATCTTTACTTTCTAAAAACCTTCATATTTCATGCAAGTATCATCCTTATTCGTCAAAACAATGCTTGAATATTTATTCCAAAGGATATTTCAAAAAGTTTTCTTTTTCAGGAAATATGCGAATCAATACTACTTTATATGGATTAACATTTGAGATAACAGATTTTGATTTATATAAAAAAAGTGAAAATTTTCACTTTGATGATTTCTATAATTTCTATAAAAAATTCATTATTCAACTAGAGAACTATGCTTTAATATTAGGATTTACTCAAATAGTTATAAATATCAACTCTTATACGGACAAAGATTTACAAACATACTTAGAGCCTAGAGCAGTAAATTTAAAAGATTTACAGTTTTTAGTAAATAATTACAAATATTCTAATAGAGAAAATGAATTAATTAAAACATCAATCATTAAGAATCGAGGTTACATAGAACATAGCAGCAATAATTCCTATCAAAAAATAAAATCTGAAAAAGAGAGAATAAACAATTATGTAGACTGCCTAAACCAGTTGACATTTTTTGAAAAAGAACAAAAACGTATTTCTATGTTTTCAGAAGGAAATATATATTCCAACCACGATACAAAAAAATTTATCAAACAACTAAATACAGAAATTATCCCCAAAGAAAAGCTCGAAAAGGATGTCAAAAGACGATGGGGGTGGTGATGTTCTCATTTTCTTTCATCTTTCTCTATGCTATACTAATCTCGGCAACTTGCCCCCAAGGGGGGTGTGTAATATTGGATGAGCTTCTATCGTTAGTCATTGCGCCTATATTTGTAGGTATTGTTATTAAACTTTTTTCTCACTGGTTAGATGAGAACGACAATGACTAAAAGCAGGTTGCCTTCTAACTCACACATTCGTCGTCGCAACGAATGTAAAGAAAAACCACTCTATTCGCCGTAGAGTGGTTTTTGTGTAATATTGATAAAGCGACTATCGTTTCGCACCATCATAGTACCAAAAATAGAGTGAAAAAGCAACAAGCCTATTTCATTAAACGTTTCAATAATATTTTACCATATTCTTTAATATACCTTGGAGGTAAGAAAAACAGCTTGCTACTCTTCTCATTTAATACAAAGCTATAAGTAAATATATTAATATAATCTATATTTTTTAGTCAAGTCTTCGTAATTTTATAACCTTGGATATATCATCAATCTCCAAAGCATCTGCAATACGTTCAATGTGTTCCAAATAGATTCTTTTTCGCTTGCCATTCGCAAGATTACTGAGATTAGATGGTTCAATACCTGATAATCTCGCTAGTTCTCTCAGAGACATATTTCTTTCAGCTAGTAAGTCATTGATCAATACTTCTACTTTAACCGATGTTTTTTCTTGACTCATAGTCATTTTCTCCTTTCTAACTGTTGTCTATATAAACATCGTATAGTAAACTATTTTTATAGCGTTGTTCGTATAGACATGCACTTTATAAAAAAGGAGTGTATTTATGAGTAAAGTAGAAAAAGAAAATTTCGTCAGTTCTATCCATGTATACAGAGCAATTCATCGTATGACTCAACAAGAACTTGCAGAAAAGGTCGGTGTTTCGAGACAAACCATTCTTCAATTAGAAAAAAATCGCTATAATCCTTCTTTATTATTAGCTTTTAGGATTGCTAAATTTTTCCATGTGAGGATTGAGGATATATTCGTTGTTAATGAAAGTTAAATAGAAAAATATATAAGTGAACAAAATTAGAAAATTAACTAAAAAGAAATTTATCCTCTGCATAAGTGTATTTTTAGGAGGCGTATAATTTTGAAATCAGGATCAGTCATTTTATTGGTAATAAGGATAAGTGTGTAATCAGTCTATAAGACTTGTATACTGGTCTATAGCAGAAATAACACTGTAATTACTACAACAAAAAAAGACACTTTCTCGCAACGAGAAAGTGTCTTTCAAAATGATAATTGAGTGGCACTCGATTTCCAAGGAAATCTTCGTCCCAGATTTTTTTCGTAAGCGAACACGTTCGCAACGACTCCAAATAATTAACGTTTTGAGAACTGTGAAGCTTTACGGGCTTTCTTAAGACCTGGTTAAACAAACTTTTGTTTTATAATGTTTTACAGAGAAAGAAATCGTGTAAAATCAGCATTTAATGATTCATATAATTCTACTTAGTTAAATAAAGTTATATCCTGTCATTACCTCAAATCATTACCACAACTTGGCGAGTTGGCTGATTGAAGAATATTCTGTGCCAAATAAAAAAAATGATGCCAAAAATAAGTACACTACTCAATACTTATTTTCAACATCATTAATCCTAAAATAGCTTCGCTTTTACCCGTTACTATCTACCCTTTCGGAAGGGGTATTTCATCTGACTAAAGAATAGCATCCAAGATACCAATAGTCAAGTAATTAATTTACCATACTCCATTACAATTTTTTCAAAAAAGTGGAAAACTTCTACAAGTTCATGATTCTTTTCGTACATTTTACCATTAACTTTTATGCGATCAAGTAAATCAGATAGAGCCTCAAAGTTTGTTGTTTTCAACTTTTGTGTTTGAACATATTTTTCGTGAAGATATATAGTAGCCACAATATCATTCATTTTCATATTGGTGAGTGCTCTGGCGATTAGTTCAGAATCAAGACCCGCATTGGTTGCAAACTGTGTTAATTGAATAACAGGCCTTCTTTTCTTCAAGTTGCTGTCAGCTCTACCAAATTGATAAGGTTCAACAATATTATAAATAAGAGGTCTACTATGTGCAGAGGCATTTCTGACATTCGTAACATATTTTAATAATTTTTGAGCTGTTTTTAATCCTAGATATCCAAAATGTTCTTCTTCAAAATAGAAGGTGATAAATCTCTCTAAATTTCCTAGGGTCATAACTTCTAATAAAGCCCAAATTGAAATCTTATCATGATGATGATTATAAAAATCAAAATCATATCCGAACTTCCCTTTCACTTTATCTAGAATCTTTTCAGAAGCTTGTGTATATTCAGACAAGATTTCTTCGTTTGTTTTAGTATTACCTTTTTTTCTTTGACTATCAATAAATTTATTTTGCATATACATATCGTAATCTTCAACAATTTTATATCCATCTTCGGTTAATGAATTAGTGATTGAACTTATTATCAAAGTTTTCAAAGAATGTTCAAGTTCAAAAATCATTCTACTCAAAATCATTCTTAAATACATATCAATCTTTGCTAAATCAGCTAATTTTACAAATGATAAATCTATATACTTTCCATTTATATCTTTTTCAAAATTCTTACGGTATGCGGTTACCTTAAAATAATACGTTCGATTTAATAAAATATCCTGAACAATACTTTCATCCGATTCAGAAATTTCTATTCCTTTAAATCTAGCATATTTAATTTGATCCGTAATTGAAAAAATTTCCTTGTTTTTAGCTTTTTTACAAAGATCTTTAATTTCTTCTGATAATTCTTCAGAGACTTGATTAACTCTCTCTTCTTCTTCTAACTGCAACTTTAATTTAGCCAATTTGTCGCTTTTAATAAAAACACACCTCCTTTATCTCTTTATTTTTATACTATCTTCCCAACATCTCCATAAACTTCCGCAATTCTTCTTGCGCTTCATCTGTTGTCCCGTGCAATTCACCTAGCATTTCAAATAATTTATCTGTCGATTTTTCTATCTCTTGCTTCACATCTGCTAATTCTTGTGCAAGGTGTGGTAATGGAGTCACTTCTTCTTCCTCAAACGTGTCTACATATCTTGGAATGTTTAGGTTATAATCATTCTCTTTAATTTCGTCTAAAGTTGCTACATGTGCATATTTTTCAACATCTTCACGTTTTTCATAGGTTTCAATAATTTTGTCAATGTTTTCTGGTGATAATTTATTCTGATTTTTCCCTTTGACAAATTCACTAGAAGCATCAATAAATAGAATATCTTTTGTTCTCCTAGATTCTCTTCCTTTGAATACCAACACAGCAGTTGGAATACTTGTCCCATAAAATAGATTTGCCGGCAATCCGATAACAGTGTCTAACAAGTTATTATCAATGATATTTTTCCGGATTCTCCCTTCAGAAGCTCCTCGGAATAGTACACCATGAGGCAATACAATCGCCATCGTTCCAGTTTTATCTAAGTGATACAGGCCATGTAGCACAAACGCATAGTCTGCTTTAGAAGCGGGTGCTACGCCATAACCTTTAAACCGTGTGTCTTTTTCTCGATCCACATTCTTTATATCCCACTTAGCAGAATATGGCGGATTAGCCACTACAGCATCAAATTTTAATGGAATTTGCATACCATCTTTTTCTGCGAATGGCCAGTCTGCATCAAGGGTATCACCACGTTTCAAATTCATATTTCGATAATTAATACCATGCATCATCAGATTCATACGAGCTAAGTTATAGGTTGTCGTATTCAACTCTTGCCCATAGAAATCAACACTGCCTTGCTTATTGCCATCGGGTAGTTCATTTTTCACTGTCAGCAGCAACGAGCCTGATCCCATTGCTGGATCATAAACTCGAAATTGAGTATCATCCGCTTTCGCATCTTTGGTTACAATCTTTGCTAGTACTTGGCTTACTTCATGTGGGGTATAAAATTCTCCACCTTTTTTCCCTGCATTGGCAGCAAATTGACCAATTAAGTATTCATACACATCACCCAGGATATCGTGACCAGAATCATCTTTAAAGGTAAAATCGTTCACCATCAAAACAACATCATTCAAGGCTTTTGCTCGTTCATTCGTATTTGATCCTAACCGAGTATCTCCAAGATTAATGTCCGAAAAAACATTGGCAAAATCATCTTCGGCAACTGGATTCCGTTTCGCATTCAAATTGAACGAATCAAGCATATCCTGAAAGTCACTCGCTTTGATTTGGTGGTTTTCAATCTTTGATACTAACTGTTCCCAAGTATATTCCGGAGCAATCGCATAACCGATTCCTCGACTGATTTCTTCCAAGTAATCTTCTTTTTCTTCAGAGTCAGTGACTTCGTAGTACTCGTCTAACCCATTTTTTTCTAAATACTCGTCTTGATTTTCTGATAAGTAGCGGTAGAACATAAATGGTAAAATATAATTTTTATACTCACTTGCATCCATTGTTCCACGTAATTTATTGGCCATTGCCCATAATTTTGCTGTAATCTCACTTGCATTACTCATTAATTTTCTCTCCTTTTAGACAAACATTTTTTGTAGCAATGTTTTTTTCATTTCTTTTAGTGAATCCAACTCACGCTGATGAAGAGCGATAGCGTTGTCGAGGTGTTTGAAGAAGTTCCCTATTTGAGCTTGCTCTTTTTCATTAGGAAATTTTGCTATGATATTTTTAAACTTTTTTAGTGATAGAACGTGTTGCCCAGTTCCTTCTGCTTGAATAGATAACTGACGTTGAATTCCATTATTAATTCGTTTCAAGAAAAAATCGGGGTTAGCAGATTTCAAAGTAAAAACAGGGTAAAAATAGCTAATAATCCCCTTATCAACAATATCGTTTCGATTAAATACAAAAATATTGTTATCGCTTCGACTACGATAGGTAAAATAACCTCTAGGTAACACAAAATATCCAACATTGTTATCTGTAGTTACCTGTCGATTTGCAAAATAGTCTTCCTGAAAAACTATACCTCTTTGTTGTGAGGAAGTTAGTACGGGAAATTGATTTTGTACAGTAGTTTTTTCAACGTAATCTATTACATAATCACCCAACTTACGCTGTTCCCAAGCGTCAGTAAATCCAGCAAAACGAATTTCTGGTTTATCTTCACCTGTTTTAGGAAACATTTTTTTTAAATAAGTTTGTTTTGTTTGCTCTAACAGATCAAGCTCACGCTGATGAAGGGTGATGGTCGTGTCAAGGCTCTCAAAAAAGGTAGAAATTTGCTTTTGTTCTTCAATACTAGGAACCATTACTTTAACTGATTTTAGCGTTGGAAATTTCAAATTCCATGTATCAGATGTTAAGCCTTGTGAGTTTCTCTTGAACGTTTGAATCATGTCATATCGCTTGAAATCATACGCAAAGAACTTCGAGTCAATATCTTTTTTTGGAATGATAACTGTGTATGCAGGGCTTAGAATGCCATTATAAGGGGAATATCCGCTTGCACCTTGCCACATTCTCATTGAGTTGTATGCAATATCACCAACTTCAACTTTCTTGTAATTTGACTTGTCATCACTGGAATTATCTTTTCTATCAAGTTCGCTTGCCTTTACAACTCCTGAATTAATAGTGACCGAGATAAGCTCTCCTTCGCCACTACGTTCTGACCGTTCAGAGAACACCTCCCCAACCTTACGCTCTTCCCAATCTCCCTCGTATCCGTCAAATCGAATTTCAGGTTCTTTTGTTATTTCATTGCTCATTTTAACTCTCCTTCGATCTTCGTTATCTCCTTATCAAAATCAGAAACGATATGCTGATGTTTATTGAACTCCTTGTACTCATCAACCGCTTTTCTCTTAGCTGCTTTACTGCTAATTTTTCCGTTTCCATCAAGAATTTGATAGCGATTAAATGTTAGAAATTCATCTATGCTTTTGGCAAAATCTTCCATACCTAAAAGTGTTTCATCTTCCAATAATCGCTCAACATAATCAAAATAAGAAGATACGTTCCGTTCAAGACTGCGAATTTGTTTTTCTGATAAATAATTTTTAGCAACTGATACATCTGACTGTAGGATTCTTCCATCTGGAGAGTTTTTCCAAGTCGTCAGTCCCATGTTCTCTTTTGTTTTATCTGCACCATTAAAAACAATCTCCGCAGCTGTTTTTCCAGTAATAGCATAGTGAAATTTATTTTGTACAGTGGCATAAAACTGCTTCGTAATTTCAGAGTTTTTGTCATAATCATAAGAGATTTCTGCAAATACATCAGTAATTTGTTGCCAAATTCTTCGTTCACTGGCACGAATTGAGCGAACCGTTTCTAATAACTCTCGGAAGTAATCCTTTCCAAAAGCATTCTCACCTTGTTTCATTCGCTCTACGTCAATTTTGAAGCCCTTTTGAATATAGTCTTTCAGAATATCTGTTGCCCAGATTCGAAATTTTGTTGCTTTTTGAGAATTAACTCGGTAACCAATAGAAATAATCGCATCGAGATTATAATATTTGACCTTATTTGTTTGTGTTTTTCCATCTATTGCGCCATGTTGAGTGGTATTTTCCAAAATGGAAACAACCACTTCTTCATCTAATTCACCAGACTCAAATATATTTTTTAAATGCTTGCTAATTGCTGGTACCCCAACATCAAAAAGTTGTGAAATCGTCTTTTGCGTCGCCCAAATTGTCTCTTCTCGAATAAGCACTTCGACTTTATCACTATCTTCATAAATTAAAAACTGAATTTCATTCAATAGAACTTACTCCCCTTTCTTAGTCTCGTCCGCCATCTGATAGAAAGCTTTCCGAAATTCAATTCGATACTTAACCCATGAAAGATTCGCCACTTCCGCTGCTGCGATTTCTTTATAATCTGTTCGTGCATCGTTCATCATTGCTGTTAGTTCACCTTGTTTGTCCATATCTTCTTGACCAACTCGATGCCGTGAAATTAATTTGGCTAAATCTTTTGGCTTCACACTATTATCCAATCCCCATGTGCGAACAAATTCTGTATATAGTTTGATATTGCTATCTTTTTGAGATTGTTCCATCGCTTGATTCATTTCTTCAACATCTCTAGGAGCCGGATACTTATCAAAGATGAATTCCTTCGTAAAGATCTTGGAAACAAAATTACGAACTTTCGTAATCTCCTTATCGCTATCCGATTTTGCAATTTCAACATCGATCTCATTTTTTGTCAGCTCAGCTTGATCCATTTTATCTTCATGAACCTCATCTGCCATTCGTGCGATCAATTCAATCAGATAATCATAATTGATCGTCACATCGTGAATATGCGTCATCTCTAAATTGACTTGCGATATATCGATATTTTCGATTTGGGCTCGGCGTTCACGCAACTCGTTAGCAAGTACCGTTGTCAGCATGACCTCTTGATCCTCTGTAATTCCTAAGCGGTCATAGAACAGTTCCGGTTCATCATAAACAGAAACAGGATTTTTTTCATCGTCCTCCGTGAATTGCTTCAGTTGATTTAGTAATCGATTGTACTCCTGTAATCCTTCAAATACTTCCTCTTGCGCTTTTTCACTTGGAGGTAATTGAATAAAATTATCTGTTAGTTCAGCTAATTTCTGAATCACTTCTTTGGTTTCTGATTCGATTTTACTAAATGATTTCGATAAAATCCCCGACTCTTCATTGTCTTTTTTTAATTCATCTAGCGATAGTTGCTCTGCTGCTGAATCTCGATTTGAATAAATAGCAAAAGACTTATTCATTTCGTATTCATTTTGGATGGGCCAACGATAATTAACAATATTTCCTTGTGGCTTTGCATCCCTATCATGGATTCTATTCGTACGTGAATATGCTTGAATTAGATTGCCACCTTTTAACGTACGATCAATGTACAATGTATTAAGCTCCGGTGCATCAAAACCTGTTAATAGTTGATCCACGACAATGACTAGATCCAAATAATTTCCATCGTCAGCTGTTTTGTTCAAACGTCTAGCTAAATCTTCTGTATATGATTTAACTGTCGTCATATCAAAAGCAGTACCAAACAATCTATTATAAGATTGAATTGCTCGGTGAAGATTTTCATTTGTTTTTAGCTGATGACTACTATTTGATGTATCCATCGAAAAACTAATGGCAACTTTTATCTGATCCTCAATTGACCGTTTATTATTTTCTTCCATAAATTTATCAAAATATTCCATTGCTCGAGGAGTACTAGCACGATTTCCCCCTACATGTACTGTAAATAACGCATTGTATTTCCGATTATTAGAGCGTTCTTTCCAGTTATCAAAAATATCTTCAACAACGAGTTCTACATGCTCGGGACTATGATCATACACACTGCCACGAAGATTGTCGTCAATATCTTCTTCTGTAGGATCTGCTGGTGCTTCAATCGTCTCCTTAAACTCCACTTTGAATCCCAAAACGTTTTTATCAGCGATAGCTTCTTTAATCGTATAAGCATGTAATAAGTCACCAAAAATTTCTCGCGTTTCTGGAAACTTAGGTGTACCTGTATAACCAACCCAAGCAGAGTTAGGCAAGGCTTTTCGAATAGATTCTAGCATCCCTTCATTTTTAGTCCCATCACCTGTTGAACGATGTGCTTCATCAACAATAAATAATACATTCTCAGTTAATGGTTGAAAGCTGTCTCTTGTTACATATCGAGACATTTTTTGAATACTTGTTACTATGATGTTTTTATCACTTTTTTTGGTAAGTTTACGGTGCAAGTCAGAAATATTGGCAGTATCACTTACAACACCAGTTTTCCCTTCAAATCCAGCGATTGGATCATATGCTCTATAGGCATCTGCTGTCTGGTTTGTCAATGCAATTCGGTCTACCAAGAAAATAACCTTGTCTACATTTGATAAGCGACTCGCTAACCATGCCGTTTTAAAACTTGTAATCGTTTTTCCTGAACCTGTCGTATGCCAAATATAGCCTAGCTTGCCCTCGTCATGCTTAAAATCAAATTTCCTAACTTTATCAAGGACCCGTTTTGTTGCATAGACTTGATACGGACGCATGACTTTGATACTTTCTTTGTTCTTTGTACCATCCAACACCATATATCGAGTAGATAAATCATGGGCCATGGGAATAGACAATACTTTATCTGCAAACAGTTTCCATGAACGTACTGGATGAGCTGTTTCTTCATCTTGCCAATTGAAAGCAAATGCACGATTGAAATTTTGTAATGTAGTATTTGCCATGTAACGAATATCAAACGGGGTCATCGCAATGAGTATCTGTAAGGTAGAAAAAATCCCACTAAATTGTTTCTCAGCAATATATTGTTCCATTTGATTTAAAGCTTCTGTCGCATTATGTAGCGCCTTTTTCAACTCAATTTGAATAATCGGTAACCCATTAATCAAAAGCGTAATATCAAACCGACGATTGGGCTTACCATCAACAACTTTTGGACGTTGAATTTGATTAACGACTTGATAGACTGTATTTCCGCCGCCAACTTGGGCTTGATCAAAAACGGTCAAAAAAACATGCTTTCCGTTATCAAGATCAACTTCAATTTCTGATACACCATTTACACCATATAAAAATTGTCCAGCTTGATAAGGCGTATTAATATTGGTAATAATTTTTTTCACTTGATTGAACTCTGTTGCAGATAACGGTTCATCTAGCCGAGCTTGATTATTTTGTTCTAGAATTTTTTTGAAGTTATTCCATAATTGTTCTGTTGTTTTAATTTCAGCTTTATATTCCCATTGTTTTACGCCACCGATTCTTGTTAGATAATCCACAACTTCTTGCTCGAACCTTAATTCAGATTGACTTTTTATGCCGAATTGCTTTTTCATAATCTATTCCTCCAAACTTTTTTCTAACATAGAATTTGTAAATTGCTCTAACAAGCGAGTATATATACTTAACTTACTTTGTAATTTCAATGATTCAGTGTAAATTCCCCCTATTTTTCTTTGTTCTTCTATCAGAGGTAGCGGAATAACAAGTTGTTCCAGAGACTGTTTTGTTAACCTTAAAACTGGACCTGTTCCTTGAAGACCTCGATCTTTTTGACGTTGAATATCTTTATGATTGTTAAATAAGTAAAGAAAATAGCGCTTGTCTAGCAAATCGCTTTTAAACTCTACTTTTGTAAAATTTAGAGACAGAACTTTACCAACATTCTGTCCACTTACCATTGTTGCCCGTTGAAGTGAGTTACTAATAACAACATCGCATTTATCTAAAGATACTTCTTGATCAAATAAATAGTTTACTCTTTCCTCTTGAGTCGCTTCATTATAATACTTATGATCTTCTTCAAATGAAGCTTGATCGTAATAATCAATTTCTTGATTGCCAAACTGTTTTTCAGCTCTTGATTGATTAATTCCTTGAACAAAGGTTACAAACTCAGAAAGCTTTCTTATTTCCATATATACTTCCTCCTACAAGATAATTCAGACACTCTTTCATTATTTTTCGAAATAACTTTATATTTCCTTGCGGTTTCTACGTTTTTTATAATAACCCCTGTACAACAGCTTGTCAACGGAAATATTAACATATTACAAAAAATGCTTATTGGAAAACTCCAATAAGCATTACATTTAAAATAAACTAAAATCTATGTGAATAATAATCCATAATAGGAATTTCTTTTTCAATCAGGTAGTTTCCTATGCCGCACTCAATATCACTTCTTGATAATTTTGATGGAATATTTTTCAGAGGAAATATTAGTACGAAACTTTCATCCCATTCCAGCCCCAATTTGTGAGCTAAGATACCTGAAGTGTTATGCTGCCAATGATTTTTATCCGTTACAGCATCATAGTCAGTGCTATTGGGAATTTCAAAATTAATATCGTTACTTACTGCAACAACACCTAATAGTCCTTCTTTTGTAAACTTCATCCATACTATATCACTAACAGACTTTAATTTTGCTTCTTTTTTTATGTCTCGATAAAAAAGGACATTATCAAGATCTCCTTCTTCAAGATATCTCATAGGGTTTTCAATTGGGCTAATCCCAATCTCCTTTAAAAAGCTATTTGTATACTCGATAATCAAATTTAGACATTTTTGTTTGCCTGATAACCCTAGATAACTACTAGAATACATTTCTACCTGTTCTCTAGCTCTGTCTAATCTAAATGAACTATCATAATGTACTGATGATTTTTTTCCTATTAAATTTTGATTATATATACAATTATAAATTTTAGTATCAAACATTTATATTATTTCCTTTCAAAGGTCACACAAGAGTATACCCTATCGTTACATATCCCATTCATTATTATACCAGTATTTCTTCGTGACACATAAGGGTGTACCATAATAATTTCAAACGAAATGACTACAAGTAGTCATTGAAGCAAATCTTCATAAGACACCTGTAGAATATCTTTGATGGCTTTCAATTGATCCAACTTAATGTGTTGGCGGCCACCTTCAATCTTAACCAACGTTTCCCTAGTTATAGCAATTTTACGAAGCTGTAGGTCTCTAATCAGCTCGGTTTGACCAATTCCTTTTTCTAATCGGACTCGTCTAATATTGCTACCGATTACATTTTCTTTATCAATAATTTTTTCCTCTTTCAAGAATAGCACACCTTTTGGACTAAAATTAGTCCTTTTTCTTATTAATCTTAAAGATTCGGTATGCTACAATGGGACTAGTATTAGTCCATATTCAATTTTAAGGAGGAATTTTTTTGAAGAAATTTGCAATCATTCTAACTTGCGCTTTACTCATCGGAACTATAAGCGGGTGTACCACTTCTGACACAAGTTCTACAAGTACGGAAACTAGTACAACAACCTCAGAAAAGAATTACCCAATACATTTTTTTCCGGTTCCAGATGGATTTGAAGCTTATTATCATGATAAAAAACTAGATGTTCCTTTATCAGAAACTGAATCTACTGAAAAGATTTTGCCAATTGAAATTGAAAGAAATCAAGACGATATAAAACTAAAAGCTGATCTTCCCTTACTGAACAGCACACAAATTGATAGACATGAAAATATTAAAGTTAATATTGAAAAAGGAGCGTTAGCACAACTTTATACTGAAAAAGTTGAACAATTTTTTGAGGCTGGTGCCAATAAAGACTTTTCAAAAATAAGCGATTATTCGGATAGCTTTTTTAATGAGACCCAAGATGAAATCACGAACTCAACTTTTATGGCTGAAGATATGTACAATATGAAGTTGAAAAAAATAAAGTCGTATGATCATCCATTAAATCTAACATTAAATAAAGGGATACTCTCTTTTGTATTAGCAGGTTACGTTGACTATGAATATACAGCAGATTATTTGGAGACGCCCCTTCAACACGATAATAACGATATTAATTTTAGATTCGTCTACGATTCAAAAAGTCAAACATGGTTAGTTGATCAATTGAGCACGATAAATACAAGCTTTCAGGAATTACCCAAACCTGAAAATGAAGCTGATTTGGTCATTAAAACATTCTAAAAAAGAAGCGCTGAAAGGATAAATTTTCCTTCAACGCTTCTTTTTTAATTCAATTTGCAATATTACTTGAACGAATAATCTGATTTCTAAAGGATTGAAAAACCTCTTGTGGTTGATAATAGTCTGTATCTATTCCAAATATTTCTGAGAACAAATCATTGAATTTTTCCACTGGAATGATAATGTTACCAGCTTTCTCTTGGCTGTTTTCTTTTATTCCTGCTTCTAATTCAAATAAATCTAGTGACGAACTAAAATCATAAATCGTATCATATTGAACAAAAAAATCATGAAACAGTTGCTCGAATATCTCTTTCTTAATCACGATTGTTTCAATCGGAACCAATTTATTTTCATCAATCATTCTTCAAATTCACTCACTTTCATTTTCAAAAAATCGTAAAATTGATATAGATTCTTTGTCTCTAATCACTCGTGATATTATCTTGACAGTCCTACATCTAATTCGATTAAAGTATAAAGCTACTTTCAAATAAAAGATTACAAAGTAAATGGCAAGCCAACAAAATAACCATCTGCTTCACGTATTACGATTTGATAATTCTGGATTTCGCTCGGAAGTTCATAATAATAATTAACAGTTTCTGCTTTACCACTTTCAATATATTCTGGATTATTCAATATCATAGCATACTCATAAAGCTCTTCACCATTTTTATTTTCAATCGACCATTGTTGTGGACGTATCGGATTTTCTGTATCATTTTTAAGTGTATAGGTCACTTGTAATACACGATCATGTTGCGCAAATTCATTTCTTTTTTCAGTCAATTCAATATTTTTAAATGTTAGTTCAACCCCATCCGCCTGATAAGTTTCACCTAATTTTAAATCTTTTGTTACAATTTTTATTGGTTTTTCTTCTGGAAAATATCTGTCTTTAATTGTTAGATAGCTTCCAAAAAGAATCAACCCTAGTAGCAATAAAAGAATTCCTTTAACGAGCCACTGCAACGGGAAGTACACTTTAAGCATCTTTTTTCTCCTCCGTTTTACATTTGTTTTTTTAGGGAATACGATAACTTTTGATCAATTTCATCCAACTTTCCCACCACAATTGATTCTATTTCTGAAATTTTTTGTTCAATTCCTTTGCTTTCAGGATTACTTAATTTTACATTTGAATGGTTAGCTAGCACTGGTAAATTTGATACCATCACACGAAACATATTGGCTTTTGTTCCGAAAATTCCTTTGTTCTGTTCGTAAAAACTGTCAAAAATTGTTTTAGTTTCCTTTGAACAATACACTTTAATATATGGATCAGACATGTGTTTTTACTCCTTTTCTTTTTTATTTAGGGAGTCTGTAGGGAGCTTGCTCCCTCAGAGGTTTTCCCCATCTAACTTGCCAGAAAGTAGCCCTGCGTAAGCAAGGGCGGATTGACTGGCAAGTAGATGGGTAGCTGGCGTATGCCCTCAAAACCGCCTCTTTCCAACTCCCTACGTATCGATGGGAAACTGGAAAGTCTACTGACGAATTCCTTTAGAAACCCATCTCAAAATCTCGTTGTCTTTTTTGCTGATTTTCAATCATTTGTTGCGTAAATTCATAATCTTTTTTTGCACGATACATTTTCACATCGTCATTTATTATGCGACTAATTTGATAGTGAATCTGTTTAGCAGAAGGTGTATGAGAACAATTTTTAAACCCCTCTGCCGGTAGAAGTAATTCTTTTTGATCTGTCTTTTTAATAGCTATTTTTTTATTTTTAGTACTACGTAAACTTCGAGGATTCACATCAATATGAAGTTTAATCGTATATTCTTGATCATCTTCCAAGCTTATTGTGCTAGCATAATGCTTATCTACTTCCCGTAAGAATTCATCATATTTAATGAATTGTTTATCACCATCACGATTGCTAAATTGCTTTTGTGCAATGTGATCCAATTCAACAAACGGTACATTTAATTCCCCAGTTTTATAATCAACGCCACTAGCTAAAGCCATTATCTGTTCTGTGTCTAGTTCAACAAAATTATTCTGATGTGTTTCTTCTAAATTATTCTCAAGTCGTTCATAAACAGATTCAAATGAATATCTTTTTCCTAATTTTCTCGCACTAAAAGTACGTTCAACATACTGACTTTTTTCTTTTCGAGATTGTTTATCTCTACCCAAACTTATGAGCTCATCTCTACGCTCATAGAAATTTACATCATCTTTGTAAAGAACATATCCAAGCTTGTTATTTGTTTTTGAAAATTGATAAACTTCAATATTGTATTCCTTTGCCAAGTGATCCGAAAAATGTTCAAAAGAATTGACTTCTCGATTTTTCAACGTGGCTTCAATTGCATTTTGCACAAATTCTTGATAATTAATTTTTCCACTTTTCAACTTACTTGGATCATTTGAATAGAGATTCGTTCTCTTTTCTAAATTCTCATAGTACTCATTGTCCACAGGTTCGAGCCCATTTTTAATGAGTACCTCATCGTTAATTTTTCGCAATCGTTCTAAATCTTTAGGGTCAATACGCAATCTTTTATTTGTATCCATATCAAAATTATTTATGACAAGATGGCTGTGAAAATGATCTTTATCATTGTGACTTGCAACAATGATTTGCGAATTTGGAAAAGCTTTTTCTGCAAACTCAATAGATATTTCGTGCATTTTTTCAATACTTAATTCTTTAGAAATGCTCTTATCAAACGAGTGAATGACATGCCAGGCCTGCGCTATATCTTTTGATTTATTCATCTTAGTTCGTACTAAATTCATTTCTTCTAGTGCTTCCTCACTGTCATCACTACAATTTATTCCTGATACTGCAACGCATTTTTCCTTTTTTGAAGGATTTGCTGCATACTGCAACAACGAAGCTAGATTTTTTTTGCGACCTTTCGATGTTATAGTAGCTCCCAAATTTGTTTCACCTCACCTTTTAAGCCTGCAATAATTTGAATCGATTGAATTAAATTCCGGTCAACTTTTTGAAAATACTCTTCTTTAGTATCAGGCCTAGTTTGTTTCCCTACCCAGTATTCAAAATATTCTTTTTCTGCTTCTGATAGTTTCATGTAAGAAATAGCATTGCGATTCGACTCTAAAAAAATGTTATTCGGATTAGTATTTGCAATTTTTTTTGCTATGCTATTTGCAATTTCATCTTTAAAAATGTCATAACGAGTGCTGTCAAAACTAAAACTTACACTCTTTTCTTTTTTGTTTTCAGATTGTTCTTTAAAATATTTCGCAATAATATTTAATGCCTTAACAGCTTGATTCAAATTGTTGCCAACTTGATTTAACTGTTTGTTTAAAGCTACTCTATCATCTTCAGCAAATAGCGGTGGCTCATATTTGAGTCCTTTTAGTCGTTCACGACAAACATCGGATCTAGAAATTCCTCTTTGTTTAGCAATCAATGTCAATTCAAGATAAGTCTTCTTATCAACTCGAAAATTCAAAGCTTCACTATGTTTGCGATTTTTTTCATATACCTTTTGCTTTTCATTCACTGTTTACAACTCCTTTTTTGATAGAGAGCAGTTTTTTAGACTGCTCTCTATTGCACTTTTCAGCTTTAATTCTTCTTGAATCATCAATTCAATATAATTTGCGACAGTGATTTTTTCATTTATTGTGTTGCTGATTGTCTCACACAACTCGTCAAGCATTGAAAAATCATTTGTACTTAGCTGTAGGATTAATTGCAATGCACTCACCTCTTTATTTTTTGAAAAGACTATCGAAAAGTGGGTTCGGTTTATCTGAAATATCCTGAAACAATGGATTATTTTCATAGGTAAATCGTGGCCGTTTTTTCTCTTTCACTTCTTGTTCAATAATCACTTTTTCATTAGGTCTTTCTTTTCGCTCTTCGATAATATTTATTTTTTGTGTTTTATCACTCTGTTTAGCTTCTGTTCTTGTTTCGTATACATCTACTGTTCTCGGTTGACTTACTCCACTACTTTGTACGTTTTCTCGTACATCTATTGTCTTATTTCTACCTTGACTACTTGTAGTATTCTGTAAGTTTTCCCGAACATCTACTGTTCTCGACTGACTTACTCCACTACTTTGTACGTTTTCTCGCACATCAATTGTCTTATTCCCACCTTGACTACTTGTAGTATTCTGTAAGTTTTCCCGAACATCTACTGTTCTCGGCTGACTTACTCCACTACTTTGTACGTTTTCTCGCACATCAATTGTCTTATTCCCACCTTGACTACTTGTAGTATTCTGTAAGTTTTCCCGAACATCTACTGTTCTCGGCTGACTTACTCCACTACTTTGTACGTTTTCTCGTACATCTATTGTCTTGTTTCCACCTTGACTACTTGTAGTATTCTGTAAGTTTTCCCGAACATCTACTGTTCTCGGCTGACTTACTCCACTACTTTGTACGTTTTCTCGCACATCAATTGTCTTGTTTCCACCTTGACTACTTGTAGTATTCTGTAAGTTTTCCCAAACATCTACTGACTTCGTACTGTTCAAACCGCTATTTGAAAGATTCTCACGAACTTGCATATCTTTAAGGCCTGTATTATCGTTTCTACGCCCTTCTGTTCGTTGCTTAATCATTTCCTCACGGCTAAGTGATTCAGGAGTATATTTGGCTTTCTGACGCTTCTGCTGAATAAATTCTTCTCGTGCTTTGTTTGTGTCACCTTCGCTTGCTTTAATAATTCGTTGTTTCAAATCTTGTTGCATTTGAGATTGCATGTTTGAAGCATTTTGTTTCATGCGTTCTGAACTTGAAATGACTCTATCTGTATCAGGCGTTTTTGCACCGTCTTTACGTTGTGATAGTCTCGTTGGAACAGAAGTATCATATCGACCTTTGTCATTTTCATTATCTGAAGCTGATATAGGCTTACTATTTTTCTTGATTGCTGATACCGTACCATCATCTAACCCTTCTTTAAATCCTTTACCGATACCTTCAGCTACACCACGAACACCTTTGAGTGGCTTCGTTGCCGTGTCAGTAGCTTTAGACACTCCGTCAGAAGCAAGACCTGATAATCCTCTCTCACGAGCATATCCAAGCGCTTTACCTGTTTTACTTGCCTGTTGTGAAAGCGACTGACCAAAGTTTCGTTCAAGCTTTCTACCTTCTCCTTCACCTTGATCACTTCCACCATTATTTTTTCCGCCTTTAGCACGATTCATACCTCCTGCTCCTTTTCGGAAGAGCATAGCACCCATGCCAAACGCTGAAGCAAGTTGTCCGTAGCCTTCTTTTAGTCCAATATCAACACCAAAGTATCTCATGACTGTTCCACTACCCTTTATCAGCACAATAACGGCACAAATATAAGCAATTGTTTTTATAAAAATATTTGTTGATATTCCTTCGCCAGCATTTAGAAAATTAATGAACATAGCGAACATTGATAACCCAAACCCTTGAAAACCGACTGTTAAATAGCACTGGAAAATATCCGACAGCACGAGTTTTGAGCGCTGACCCGTTTCTAAGTCTGTAGCAAATACTAAAATCCCAAGCACACGTTTAAATGCCAATTCCAAAATTGCGGTAATAATCACAAAAGCGCTAAAAATATAGGCTATTGCTAAAGCAATAAGTCCGATTGAAATCCCCCACAAATTCGCTTGATAGCGATAATATCCCGACTTTAACCCGTCTGAAAATGTAGATAAGAAGTTATCATCAAATTTCGTTGCAACAAATCCATTATCGGAATTTTCAACTAATTCATAGCGCAAATTATCAGCAGTTGCGTTTTCTTTTTCCATTTTTTTAAGTACATTATCTGTCAATACTTGTGTAAGATCCGTTTTCCAGAAATTTTTCTTTGTTAAATTATTCCGATCATTTGTTTTATCAATTCTTGAATATTGATCTGTCTTATTGATATAAGCTAAATCAGTAACCCCTTGTTCAATCAGCGACCACGGTACTCCCTCATCAGAATTTGTAATCGTAGTCGTATCATTATAAAAAGTTTTAGAAAACTCTATTCCGCTATGAATTAAGGTTGGCATTAAAAGAATCAATGCAATCGACATTACAACATTCATTCCAACTGATTTTAGATCAACCGTTCCTTTACCAGTCACCATTTTATATCCAATGATTATTAGCGAAAGTACCATCAAGCCAATAACAACAGTATTTAATACTGACTGATAAACTTTATTCAATCCGGTACTTTCTACAAAGCTAAACAAATCTAAAACCCCAGGAATCATATTTTGAATGCCATCTACAATTGCAAACATCAATTTTATAACAGACCACCCTATCCAAAATCCAAACTGACTGTAAAAATTTCCGTTATATTTTTTTAAATACGGTTGATAAATAGGATTATTCAAAAATTCAGTTTGACTTTCCGTATCATCGAACCAATTAAAAATGCTTGCATGAGCAACATTACCGATGAAAATAACGATAAACATTAAAGCAAGTAAGCTCAGAGCTAACCAGTTTATTTTCCTACCAGCAATCTTTTTTTTAATTATTTTCATTGTTACCTCCCTCAGCCCATTTTTTTAGGCTCTCAGAAAGCTTCTGAGCCATTTTTTTATTAAGGATGATGTGAGTTATGTAATCATCATTAACAGCCCTTAAATCGAGAACAATAGTATTTGAGCAGATACTCTCGATTAACTCAAGAGTATCTGTGTTTTGATCAAGACAGTGAATCTTATCTACTAGATGATTTTCAATCATTTTAAATTCCCTCTTTTTTTTGTAGCTTGATTAGTTCTAACGCTTTATTTTTTAGAGAAGTAAAGATATAATTATTTTTTTGTTTGATACGATGATCTGTTTTTGCTCTTCGTATCAAGTCACGTAAAGTCATTGCTAGCTGTTCTCTAACATGATCTACAAAATACTTGTTATCACAAATTTCATAGATAATTTTCAGTTGAACTTTTTGTTCTTTTTCAGCAGATTTAATTGCATAATTGAATTTTTTGTACCAGTTGGCGAATTGACGATAATCACTATTGCTAGCCAGTTTTAAGCAATTCACAATACTTTCTCCCCATATTTTTTTAAGAAGATTTTCTTCAATAAATGTTTCAATCAATTCTTCATCTAATTTATTATTTTTAGTTGAAAGTGATTCAAGAAGATCATCATTATGTGATTCTTTAAAATCTTTAAAATCTTTAGAAGAATGATTAAGTTCTTGTAAAAAAATTTCACCTGGAAGCGGGAATGACTTATCAGCAAAGAATGTTGATTTGCCGGTAAGTGTATTTTTTCCACCTGGGCTGCAATGTTGATTTGTCGGTAAGTGTAAATTTTCTTCCATGCACTTTTTTTTGTAGAAATCTCCTTCGCTGAATTCGGGTTTCAATAAATAATAAAAATTTGGATTATTCTTCCCAGTTTTTTTGTTAAATCCATTTTTTTTTATCGTAATTAATTTATATTCCTCTAGCTCTCTCAATGCACTTATTACCGTTTTCTTTGTTAAACAAGATTTTTCAGCTATTTTTTCTATAGCAAAAATCAAAAAAATTCTTCCTTTGCTGTCAACTTTTGAATTCTCTAGAGAATATTCATTTTGCTTTTTCAAATACATATAAACTTTTTTTGTACTTTGTTTCATCTTCTTATATTTTTTATGTTTATCTAAAAAAATCGGATACTTCAAGTATTTTTCAGCATATACGTCATCTTTTGAGTATGCATACTGAGCAATTAACTTATCTATTTCTTCCATTTATTCCTATTCCTCTTCTTTCTAATAAATGTTAAAATGTAGTCAAATAAAGTTTTCTCAGAACTTTATTATTGAGTGTTCCCCCGATCTACAAACTGACGGGAATACTCTTTTTAATTTTGTCTACTTCATTATTATTCAAAAAATCACCTCGTTTTTTAAATTTGATGACTCAATATCCATTTTTTGCATTCTTCTTTTGAAAACAACTCCATTTTTTCTAGTAAAATGACTGGCAATCCCATTCTTTTAAATTTCAAAAAAGTTGTATATGATACATTCAAATATTTAGCCATCTCTTTTCCTTTTAAAAATGGTCTTTCTAATCCAGTATCAATTCTTGCTTGATCAATAGCTTCTTTTGTCATTTCAAAAACATAATTTTTCAATTGATTCGTTTGTTGTTTATCTAACATTACTGTAATTCCTGCATCCATTATTTTTCTCCTCTCAATTTCTATTTCTTCAATCAGCCAAGTTGTATTTATTTAGATTTTCAAATCATCAAGTAACCAATTTACCAACTTTTGATAAGTAGATGCTCTAATACTTTCTTTGCTCCCATTTTCGATTTTGACATATGTTTTCCGATTTATACCTATCAATTTTGCTGCATCGTTTTTATTAAGTATAAGATCGGCTCTATGTCTTCTTAAGCTTCTAATGAATTGATCATTAAGAGTTATCATTCAGCTCCTCCTTTCAAATTATTCACTTTGTGGTTTTTATCTTAAAAAGCACATATTAAACCACGAAACGAGTAATGTCAATAAAAAAATTACTCAATTTGTGGTTTTTATGCTATAATAATTTGGAATTTAATATAGGAGGCGTTACTTTGAATAGAATAAAATTTTATATTGATTCCAGTAAAAAGACCATTAAACAAATTAGTACAGAAACTGGTATTAACTATACAACTCTTACGAACTATTACCGTGGTGAGCGAAACCCTAGAAATACTGAAACATGGAATATCCTTGCTGATTATTTCCATGTTCCTGTAAGTTATTTGATGGGATTAGACGAAACAAATTCCGTAGAGCAACCTAATCTTGATAGAATAAAAACTGATCGTTTAGAAAAAAAGGACAAAATAGTCAAGAATATTGCCAATCTTGACTCAGATTATTTTACTGAATTATCTAATCTATACTTTTCCATGACTTCTTTACTTGAAGTCAAACTTCAAGAAGATGACTCTGACTTTCTTTTTTTAAAAAGTATTCTAGAGGACTCCTTTGAATACACGATTCTATTTGCCAAACAAAAGAAGTTTATTGATAAAGCTTTAAACTTAAATATCGATGAAAGAAAAGAGTTAGAATCTGAGTTATTTGGCAACTTAACCCAAGTACAGGTTAACAATCTAAAAAGAGAGATAACAGCTCGATTAATATCAAAACTTCAATAAAACTAATTATTCAATCAGCCAACTCGCCAAGTTATCAGATTGGAGAGATTAGTTATGTCAATACAAAAGTACACAACAAAAAGCGGTGCACGATATAGTGTCCGCTTGTATGTTCGCAAAGATGAAAATGGAAAGCAAGAATACTATGTAAAAAAAGGGTTTAAAACTGAAAAAGAAGCCAAGTTACACGAAGCAAGGAAAAAGGTCGAGATTGAAGATACCGGCGGCTATCATAAACCTTCTAATGACTTGTTTAGAACAGTTTATGAAGAATGGTTGCCTTCTTATAGGAATCGTGTACAAGAAACGACATATCAACGTACAAAAGACCTTTTTCGCTTGCATATACTACCAAAATTCGGGGATAGGTCCATTTCTAAGATTACTCCTGTTCACTGTCAGAATGCAGTCAATGATTGGGCTGTAAAATTCACGAATATCAAACAGCTTAAGTCCTACAGCTCTCAAATATTTGAGTATGCCATTTTTGCAGAGCTATTACATCGAAATCCTATGGCAAATACAAATCTACCAAAGCGGGAAAAGGAAGAAAATGAAAATTACTTTTCATTAGAAGAACTAAAAGCTTTTTGGGATATTCTCAATAAAGAAGAGCCTTTAAAACATATTTTAATCTTCCAACTTTTGATCACTACTGGTATACGTAAAGGAGAGCTAGCTGCTCTTCATTGGTCTGACATTAATTTTGAAGAACAGCTAATGCATGTTAGAAAGAGCTATGCAACTATTCGAAATGAAGAGAAGAATGCAAGAAGAAAAACTGTCAGGATTCAAAAAAATACAAAAAATATGTCTTCCGAACGAATATTACCAATTGATGCACAAACTATTGAAATGTTAAAACTCTGGAAAAAAGAACAAGCTCGAGAGCTTCTGCGGTTTGGCATAAATACAAATACAAAAAATCAACTTATCTTTACCTATGTAAATGCAGACGGTGACATTAATCAACCTTTGCATGCGGACTATTCAAATAATATATTGAAACGTTTAGAGAAGAAGTATAAATTTAAGCACGTTACTATTCATGGATTACGGCACACTCACGCTACTCTTCTACTAGAAGGTGGAGCAAGTATCAAAGAAACACAAGATCGATTGGGTCATAAAAATGCTGAAACTACCCTTAACACTTATTCTCATGTTACTGAAAAAGCTCAACGAAATGCGTTAGAAAAATTCATTGCTTACACTGGTTTATAATATTGTCATTACCTTTTTCATTACCACAACGAAAAAAAGCACCTTCCAAAAACTTGGAAAGTGCTTGAAATCGTTGATATAACAACGATTAACGTTTTGAGAACTGTGAAGCTTTACGGGCTTTTTTAAGACCTGGTTTTTTACGTTCAACCATACGTGCGTCACGAGTAAGTAACCCAGCGCGTTTTAAAGCAGAACGGAAGTCAGGATCTACTTGTAACAATGCACGAGCGATTCCGTGACGGATAGCTCCTGATTGTCCAGCATAGCCACCACCGTTTACGTTTACGATTACATCGTAAGCGCCTTTTGTTTCAGTTACGCCAAATGGTTGGTTGATAACTTCACGCAAGTCAGCATGTGGAATA
This sequence comes from Enterococcus sp. DIV1090, assembly GCF_050537975.1. Lineage (NCBI taxonomy): Bacteria > Bacillati > Bacillota > Bacilli > Lactobacillales > Enterococcaceae > Enterococcus > Enterococcus sp. DIV1090. Next base: position 2,787,548 of record NZ_CP172917.1, read on the forward strand.
TATTCTTCTACGTCTTTTTTGTTTACAGTAATTTTACCAGTACCTGGTACTAAGCGTACGCGGGCAACTGCATTTTTACGACGGCCTGTGCCGCTATATTGTACTTGTGCCAATGAATTTCCCTCCTTAAATTAAGTTCGTGATATCTAATACTTCTGGTTGTTGTGCAGCATGTGGATGCTCAGCTCCACCGTATACGTTCAATTTAGTAAATTGTTTACGTCCTAAAGTGTTTTTAGGTAGCATACCTTTTACAGAAGTTTCGATAAGACGGCGAGAGTTTTTGTCGCGTAATTCACCAGCTGTCACTGATTTTAATCCTCCAGGATACATTGAGTGACGGTAGTAAATTTTGTCTGTAGCTTTTTTACCTGTTAATTTTACTTTATCAGCGTTAATTACGATTACGAAATCTCCAGTATCCACATGTGGTGTGAATGTTGGTTTATTTTTACCACGTAGTACAGAAGCAACAACTGCTGATAGACGTCCTAAAGGAACATCTGTTGCATCTACTACGTACCATTTACGTTCTACTTCGCCAGCTTTGGCCATATATGTTGTACGCACGTTTCTTTCCTCCAATTTTGTTTTCGATGTTTGACATACACTTGAGTTTCCGGGGCTCATTGTGGGGCAAACAATACCATTTAATATTTTACCTTCAATCACTGATAAAGTCAATGTTTTTCTGCGCTTTCAGAAAATAGATTTTCACTTATTTTTTTGTGCCTTTTAAACAGAAAAAAACCGCCAACGTCAACGTCAGCGGCTTTGGGAGTTGTTTTAAATTATGCGTCAATACCAGGCGCTTTGCCAAGTTTGGCTTGTAACATCCAAATATTTTTTTCGATGTCTGTTTTGTTTGCGATGAAAATGTCTTGTGTGCAGTCGTCGCCTTCTTCACCAGAAACTTCGATTCCTTTTGCGTAAAGGTCTGCTAAATAACGGTAGCCTGCTACTAATTTTTCCATACGTTCTGGAATGGTGCGGTCCCAGTTACCAATTTCATCTTCAATTTTTGTATTTTCTGCGAATTCACGCAATGTTGAGAATGGAGAGCCGTCCAATGTGATTAAACGTTCTGAAACAACATCTAATTGCTCATTGATTTGATCCATGTATTCATCCATTTGTGGGTGAAGTGTTAAAAATTCAGGTCCACGCATATACCAATGTGTTTGATGAATTACCACGGAAAATTGGCTTAAATCTGCAACGAGTTGGTTCAAAATTTCTTTTGTTTTTTCAAATTTCATTCTTTGTCATCCTCCTAAATATTATTTCTACACTCTTAGTGTAATATGAATTGTGAAAAAAGTACACTGAAAACCTTTCTTTTTTAAAATTATTATCAAATTATAATAATTACAATTAAGAATCTAATTAATTTCCTGAAATCGCTGTTTTTTCATCCGCAGTGACGACTTTTTGTTCCGCTTGAGTGAGGATCGTGTCGAGTGCCTCTGTCAACTCGTCAGTATCTTCTTTTCCTGTGACGAAAGCTAAAAAAAACTGATTCAGTCTCAGTTGCTCCGCTGCTGGCAAGTACCATTGTCCTTCTACTTGCTTAACTGTTAATGGCAGTTCAACTGGCTCATGGCTGACATTGATTTGTTGGATTTCTTTTTTTAAAACGGCTAACGTGTGCTGCATGTCTAGCGCTTGTGTTGCCTGTTGCGTTTGCTGAAGAAGAGCAGTGGTTGTATCTTCAATCGCCGTCACAAAATCTAAGCCCTTAATCTGAAAAGTGATTGTCGCTTGCCTATTCAATTCTTTCGTGGCTACTAGTTGATATGACGCTTTTTTCTTCACTTGAGCCAGTAATTCTGCGCTAAGCTTCTGGGCTTCAGTCTCGGTGACTTCAGCGTTCATTTCTTTTAAGCTATTGAAAAACTGCTTCTGGAACTGTTGACGGCTCGTCTGCAAATGCTCCGCTAAGACTTTCGGTTCACGAAAAGTTTGAGAGAATGTCTCTGGCTTTTCTTGATAAATAAAGTAATCTACCAACTGTTGCGCTGCTTTTTCGCCGGAACGAGACGGTGCACTGCAGCTTGCTAACGCCCCAATGAATAACAGAAATAGTGGTAGTAGCTGCTTCTTCATTCCTCATCCTCATTTCCTCAAGTCTTCGTCTCTCTTCTAGTTAAGCAACTTCTCAGCCATTTGTCAAAGCTATTTACTATCAATTATTTGCGGAATTCTGCTAATTTTTGATAACTTTGTGCTAAAACTTGTTGGGTTTCTTGAAAAACAGGATACAGTTCTTGATAAACTAGCAATTGATCCGCTCGTGGCGTGACCGCTTCATGAATCAGCACCTGTTGCGCCGCTGCTTGTAAATTTGGTAACTGCCCTAAGCCTTGCCAGCCTAGCAAAACAGCGCCTAATGCCGAAGCTTCGGTGCTATCAGTGAACGATAACGTTTCTCCCAGCACATCAGCCATGATTTGACGGAACACAGGGGAATCAGCAAAGCCGCCTGTCGCCCGAATCTCCTGAACGGGTCCACCGAGTTGTTTCAAATCCTCTAAAATAGTTTTTAAATTGAAACAGATGCCTTCCACCACCGCTCGAGCTAAATGTCCGGCATGGTGATTTTTGCGCAAGCCAATAAAACTTGCGCTCGCCTCTGCATTCCACAGCGGTGCTCGTTCACCAAGCAAATAAGGATGAAACAGTAAGCCATTTGCCCCAGCTGGCACGGTTGCAATTTTGGCCATAATTGGGTCATAGAGATTGGTCCCGTTTTGGATACCTTGCTGACGTTCTTCTGCAAAAATCGTTTGGCTCGCCCAATCTAACGCAACTGCACCATTACTACTTGCGCCACCAATCACCCAGTGCTGTTCATCTAGAGCAAAACAAAACGTTTCACCTTGCGGATGCAAAAAAGGTTCCTCGACAATATACCGAAGTGCGCCGCTCGTACCAACGGTCAAAGTCGCTACACCCATTCCTAGCGCTCCCAAACCTAAATTAGACAATGGACCATCCGCGCCACCAAGAACTAAAACCGTTTCCTCCTCAACACCAAGCATCTCTTGCCAAGAAGGCGCTAATGCTGGAAAAATGAACGTTGACGGGGCAACTTTTGGCAACTGTTCCTCCTCAATAGATAAATACGCTAAAATCGACGATTCCCATTGCCGCGTGTGAATATTAAATAAACCCATCCCTGAAGCACTACTATAATCTGTCCAGTATTCGCCAAAGAAACGGTAAAAAATGTAGTCCTTAATCCCAATAAACTTGGCCGCGCTCTGCGCAACGGCTGGCTGATTTTCCTGCAGCCAGCGAATCTTGTACAAAGGCGCCATTGGATGAACTGGCATGCCTGTCAATTGATAAAACAATTGGGCCGCTGGCGTTTCTTTTAACGCTTCCGCATAATCAGATGCTCGTGTGTCAGCCCAAGTAATCACTTGGGTCAATGGGCATCCTTGCGCATCCATGGCAATTAAGCCATGCATCGCTGAAGCAAAAGAAATGAGCCCAATTGGTTGATTCTTCACTTGTTGTGTGACGGTTCGAATACAGTTCACCACAGCTTGGAACAGCGTCTCTGGGTCTTGCTCCGCCATTCCTTCAGTCTCTTGAATTAATGGATAACGCACATAGCTAGAAGCTACAACTGTGCCATTTGCTTGAAAAGCCACTGCTTTGGCTTGCGTAGTGCCAACGTCGACACCAATCGCTAATTTTTCCATTTGATTCCCTCATTTCTTGTTTCTTTTATTATTCCTAACAAAAAAAGATTTGTCTAGTCAAACGAAAAAGTTTAAAAAAAGCGTAGTTTATTTTTAAGGAGGTAACCTATGTTTTTCTTGAGTCTCTTTTTGATTGGTGCCTGTTTCGGTTCTTTTTTATGCTTAGTGGCGGAGCGCTTACCAGTAGGGCGTTCTCTGTGGTGGCCCCCTTCCCACTGTCAAGGTTGCCACCAGCCTCTACAACTCTATGAATTAATTCCAGTTGTTTCGATTTTGCTGCAGCGCTTTCGTTGTCGAAAGTGTCAACAGCCAGTGGCTAAGAGTTATCTTTTAGCAGAACTTGTCATGGGCGGGTTAACCGCAAGCTGTTTTTCAGCTGGCCTGACGATTGATGCTTTGATTCTCTGGTGGTGGCTGACGAGTGCTTTCACATTATCCTTGATTGATTACTGGTATTTAGTGGTTGAACCGAAGATTCTTTATCCGAGTTTTTTTGTGCTTTGCTTGCTGAAAATGGCGGGTCAGCATTCGTTTTACTTACTGACTGGTCTTTTTTGTTTTTGTTTTTTCCGAGCCGTCTTATATTATTTTCCGGAAGCCATGGGGCGGGGGGATCTTTTGTTACTGGGTTTGTGGGGCTGTTTTTTACAGGTACCTCAGTTGCTGATGCTACTATTTTTTGCCAGTAGTTATGGCCTAATCTATGGCTACAGCTGTAAATTTTTGGGGTATCCAGTTGAACAGACACTTCCCTTTGTCCCCTTTTTAAGTTTAGGCTTACTCACAATCAGTTGGTTATAGCAAATAAAAAAAGCCGTAAGGAGCATGCTCCTTACGGCTTTTTAGGGTTTATTTATTGATGTTTTTCATCGCATCTTCAGCAGCCATTTGTGCTTCAATGTCTGAAATACTATAAACGTTTTCGCTAGCTACGCCAACTTCTTTTGGTTCCATGTTACGGTAACGAGCCATACCAGTACCAGCTGGGATGATTTTACCAATGATAACATTTTCTTTCAATCCAAGTAATGGATCTTTTTTGCCACGGATAGCAGCATCTGTTAACACGCGTGTTGTTTCTTGGAAGGATGCAGCAGATAAGAAGCTGTTTGTTTCCAATGACGCTTTGGTAATACCAAGTAAGACTGGACGACTAGTAGCAGGGACGCCACCAGCAACTAATGTGTCGTAGTTACGGTCTTTAAATTCTGCGATGTCCATTAATGTTCCTGGAAGGATTTCAGTGTCACCTGGATCCATTACGCGGATTTTACGTAACATTTGACGAACCATTACTTCGATATGTTTGTCGCCGATTTCTACCCCTTGCATACGGTAAACACGTTGTACTTCACGTAATAGGTAGTTTTCAACAGATAAAACATCACGAACTTGTAATAATTGTTTTGGATCAATTGAACCTTCTGTCAACGGTGCACCACGGTGGATGATGTCGCCTTCAGCAACTTTCATACGTGCAGTGTAAGGGACAGTATAGGTACGTGTATCTGTTTTTCCTTTGATGGTTACTTCTTTTTGACGTGTGGCAGGATCTTCAGAAATATCGATAACTTCACCGGTTACTTCTGTAATCACTGCTTGCCCTTTCGGATTACGTGCTTCAAAGATTTCTTGGATACGAGGTAAACCTTGAGTGATATCGTCACCGGCAACCCCACCGGTATGGAACGTACGCATGGTTAACTGTGTACCAGGTTCCCCGATTGATTGAGCGGCGATTGTACCAACTGCTTCTCCGACTTCAACGTCAGAACCAGTTGCCAAGTTACGTCCGTAACAGTGCTTACATACACCATGTTTTGTGTTACATGTAAAGACAGAACGGATGGTTACTTTTTCAATACCAGCGTCCACGATTTCTCTTGCAAGATCTTCAGTGATTAATTGATCCGCACCAATGATGATTGCACCAGTTTCTGGATGAACAACTGATTTACGTGTATAACGACCTAATAGACGTTCGTCTAATGGTTCGATAATTTCGTTACCTTCACGAATGGCTTCGATTTCAAGACCACGGTCAGTGCCACAGTCGTCTTCACGAATGATTACGTCTTGGGCAACGTCAACTAAACGACGTGTTAAGTAACCTGAATCGGCTGTCTTCAAGGCCGTATCGGTCATCCCTTTACGAGCTCCGTGAGTTGAAATAAACATTTCTAAGACAGAAAGTCCTTCACGGAAGTTTGAGATGATTGGTAATTCCATGATTCGTCCATTCGGAGCGGCCATCAAACCACGCATACCAGCTAACTGTGTAAAGTTGGAGATGTTACCACGGGCTCCAGAGTCAGACATCATGAAGATTGGGTTACGAGCTTCCATACTTTCGATCAGTTTTTGTTGGATTTCATCTTTGGCACCGTTCCAAACGCCGATTACACGTTCATAACGTTCGTCATCAGTAATTAAACCACGACGGAATTGTTTAGTAATTGTTTCAACTTGTTTGTGGGCAGCATCAATGATTGCTTGTTTTTCATGAAGAACCATGATATCGGCAATCCCTACCGTCATCCCAGCATAAGTTGAGTGTTTGTAACCTAAGTCTTTCATGCGGTCAAGCATTTTAGAGGTTTCCGTAATGTGGAATCTCTTGAAGACTTCAGCAATGATATTTCCAAGATTTTTCTTCTTGAATGGTAAAACTAATTCTTGCTCTTTAATGTGTGCAGGAATGTCTGTACCAGCTTCTACGAAGTATTTATCTGGTGTTTGAACAGTTAAGTTATAGTCTGTTGGTTCGTTCAAGTAAGGGAACTCAACAGGCATGATTTCGTTAAAGATGATCTTACCAACTGTGGTGATTAAGATTCGTTCTTTTTGCCAATCAGTAAATGGTTTGTCACCTAAAAGTGTTGTTTGAACCCCAATACGTGAGTGTAAATGCACGTAGCCATTTTGCCATGCTAAAACAGCTTCGTTCATGTCGCGGAAGATCATGCCTTCCCCTTCACGGCCTTCTTCTTCCATTGTTAGGTAGTAGTTACCTAAGACCATATCTTGAGATGGTGTAACAACTGGCTTACCATCTTTCGGGTTCAAGATATTTTGGGCAGCAAGCATTAACATACGAGCTTCTGCTTGTGCTTCTTCATTTAGAGGCACGTGAACCGCCATTTGGTCTCCATCGAAATCGGCATTGTAGGCTTCACACACTAATGGGTGAAGACGAATCGCACGACCTTCAACAAGAACAGGTTCGAAAGCTTGGATCCCTAATCTATGCAACGTAGGTGCCCGGTTAAGTAAAACTGGGTGTTCTTGGATAACTTCTTCTAAGATATCCCAAACTTCATCTTCGCCACGTTCGATTTTACGTTTCGCATTTTTAATGTTTGTCGCAATTTCACGTTGTACTAATTCACGCATTACAAATGGTTTGAATAATTCAATCGCCATTTCTTTTGGTAAACCACATTGGTACATTTTTAAGAACGGACCAACGACGATTACGGAACGACCAGAATAGTCAACACGTTTACCTAGTAAGTTTTGACGGAAACGACCTTGTTTCCCTTTCAACATGTGAGAAAGAGATTTCAATGGACGGTTACCTGGTCCAGTAACTGGACGGCCACGACGACCATTATCGATTAAAGCATCGACCGCTTCTTGTAACATCCGTTTTTCGTTTTGAACGATGATGCTTGGCGCATTTAAGTCTAATAAACGTTTTAGACGGTTGTTACGGTTGATAACACGGCGGTATAAGTCGTTTAAGTCACTTGTTGCAAAACGACCACCTTCCAATTGAACCATCGGACGTAAATCTGGTGGAATAACTGGGATAACATCCATTACCATCCAGCTTGGTTGGTTACCAGAGGCACGGAAGGCTTCTAAGATGTCTAAACGACGGATGGCACGTGTCCGTTTTTGACCAGAAGCTGTTTTCAATTCTTCTTTTAATTGCGCAACTTCGCCATCTAAATCGACGTTATCTAATAATTGTTTCACGGCTTCGGCACCCATAGCAGCTTTGAAGGCTTGGCCATATTGTTCACGTTTTTCACGATATTCGCGTTCCGTTAACAATTGTTTTTTCTCTAATGTTGTGTCACCTGGTTCGATGACAACGTATGAAGCAAAATAAATGACTTCTTCCAATGCACGAGGGCTCATGTCTAAAACAAGACCCATCCGAGATGGAATTCCTTTAAAGTACCAGATATGTGAAACTGGTGCGGCTAATTCAATATGTCCCATACGTTCACGACGTACTTTTGAACGAGTGACTTCAACGCCACAACGGTCACAGACAATACCTTTATAACGGATACGTTTATATTTACCACAAGCACATTCCCAGTCTTTGGTTGGACCAAAAATGCGTTCACAGAATAACCCTTCACGTTCGGGTTTTAATGTACGGTAGTTAATTGTTTCGGGTTTTTTAACTTCCCCATAAGACCAACTTCTGATCTTTTCTGGTGAAGCAAGCCCTATTTGCATACTTTCGAATTTATTTACATCGATCAAAAGGAATTCCCTCCATTTCCTTATTTAGAGAAGCTGAGTCAGCAACTTGTTAGCAAATGGCAAGCATCACTTGAAAGAAGGTCTGACGACACTTGGAACAAGTAATGGCTTGCGCAGTTGCAACAAAGTCGCAGTTGAATCAACTCATCAGAGTGGTAGCGACAAATTAGTCTCTGTCTTCGGCTGTTTCAATTTCTTGAACAACGTCTTGTGCTTCTTCTTTCACGACTGATTCTGCTTCTTTTTCCAGCTGTTTCGCTGATTGTTGTTCCGCAAATTTGGTTAGTGCGTCAACGGTGATTAAATCATCATCGTCATCGTCCATATCGCGTAACTCAATCTCAGCTTCCTCAATGTCCAAGACACGCATGTCTAAACCAAGTGATTGTAATTCTTTCACTAATACTCGGAATGATTCAGGCACACCTGGTTTTGGAATTGGTTCACCTTTAACGATGGCTTCGTATGTTTTCACACGTCCGACAACGTCATCAGATTTGTAAGTTAAGATTTCTTGTAATGTGTAAGCAGCACCGTAAGCTTCCAGTGCCCAAACTTCCATTTCCCCGAAACGTTGTCCACCGAATTGAGCTTTACCACCCAACGGTTGTTGCGTAACAAGAGAGTAAGGTCCGATTGAACGAGCATGCAATTTGTCATCAACCATGTGGGCTAATTTAATCATATACATGACACCAACGGAAATACGGTTATCAAATGGTTCACCTGTACGTCCATCGTAAAGAACTGTTTTAGCATCGCTAGCCATACCAGCTTCACGAACAGTTTCCCAAACGTCTTCATCGGTTGCCCCATCGAAAACAGGTGTTGCGACGTGAATACCTAATTGGCGAGCAGCCATACCTAAGTGTAATTCAAGTACTTGTCCGATATTCATACGAGAAGGTACCCCTAATGGGTTCAACATGATATCAACAGGTGTTCCGTCAGGTAAGAATGGCATATCTTCTTCCGGCATAATACGGGAAACAACCCCTTTATTTCCGTGACGTCCCGCCATTTTATCTCCTTCGTGAATTTTACGTTTTTGAACGATATAGACACGAACTAACATGTTGACACCTGGTGATAATTCATCGCCAGCTTCACGAGTAAAGATTTTCACATCATGAACGATACCGCCGCCACCGTGAGGTACACGGAGAGACGTGTCACGAACTTCGCGGGCTTTTTCCCCGAAGATTGCGTGTAATAAACGTTCTTCTGCAGATAATTCTGTGACCCCTTTAGGTGTGACTTTACCAACTAGTAAGTCGCCATCTTGAACTTCAGCACCAATGCGGATAATCCCCATTTCGTCTAAGTCTTTCAATGCGTCTTCCCCAACGTTTGGAATTTCACGGGTAATTTCTTCAGGTCCTAATTTTGTATCACGTGCTTCTGATTCATATTCTTCAATATGCACAGAAGTGTAAACATCGTCTTTAACTAAACGACGGCTCATGATAATGGCATCCTCGTAGTTGTAACCTTCCCATGTCATGAAGGCAACTAAGACGTTTTGCCCTAAAGCCATTTCGCCTTCTTCCATAGAAGGTCCATCCGCTAAAGTATCGCCTTTTTCAACTTTTTCACCTAAGTGAACAATTGGGCGTTGGTTGTAGCTTGTTCCTGAGTTAGAACGACGGAATTTTGTAACCATATATTTGTCTAATGCGCCATTGTCGCGGCGAACGCGAATTTCTTTTGCATCGACGAATTCTACGACACCGTCATGTTTACATAGTAAAGCAGCACCTGAGTCATGGGCTGATTTATATTCCATCCCTGTACCTACCCACGGAGAGCGTGGTTGAATTAACGGCACCGCTTGACGCTGCATGTTGGCACCCATCAAGGCACGGTTGGAGTCATCGTTTTCTAAGAAAGGAATACATGCTGTTGCGACTGCGACTACTTGTTTTGGTGAAACGTCCATGTAGTCAACTTTGTCTACGGCAACTTCTAAGTTTTCACTTTGTAGACGCGCCATAACAACATCATTGGCAAATGTGCCATCTTCATTTAAAACTGAGTTCGCTTGCGCTACGATATAATGGTCTTCGATGTCTGCTGTTAAGTAATCTACTTGATCAGTAACACGGCCTGTCGCACGATCAACACGGCGATAAGGCGTTTCGATGAAACCAAATTTATTCACTTTCGCATAACTAGATAAGCTATTGATCAACCCGATATTTGGTCCCTCAGGCGTTTCAATTGGACACATACGACCATAGTGAGAGTAGTGAACGTCACGAACTTCATAACCGGCACGGTCACGAGTCAAACCACCAGGCCCTAAGGCTGATAGACGACGTTTATGGGTTAACTCACCTAATGGGTTTGTTTGGTCCATGAACTGTGATAACTGTGAAGAACCAAAGAATTCTTTGATACTTGCTACCACTGGACGGATGTTAATTAATTGTTGTGGTGTCAATGTTTCTGTGTCTTGAATAGACATTCTTTCACGAACCACACGTTCCATACGGGCTAAACCAATACGGAATTGGTTTTGTAATAATTCGCCTACTGAACGAATACGACGATTACCTAAGTGGTCGATGTCATCGACATTACCGATATCTTCCATTAAGTTGAAGAAGTAGCTCATTGAAGCAACGATATCTGCTGGACGAACTGTTTTTACGCTGTCGTCTGGATAGCCGTTACCAATCACATTTACGATACGTTCAGGATCTTTTGGTGAAAGAACTTGAATCACTTGGATTGTCATTGGTTCAGTTACTACCGCATCTTCACTTGGATAGTAAGTTACGCTGTTTAAGCCGTTGTCAATGTATTCGCCTAATGTTTCCATGATTTGGTGTGTTAAAACCGTGCCTTTTTCGACAATGATTTCACCAGTTTCTGGATCAACTAGCGTTTCAGCTAAGGTTAAGTTTAAGAGACGTGTTTTTAAGTCTAATTTTTTGTTAACTTTGTAGCGACCAACGTTTGCCAAATCATAACGTTTTGGATCAAAGAAACGTGCAGTTAACAAGCTACGTGAGCTATCTGCTGTTTTTGGTTCGCCTGGGCGAAGACGTTCATAAATGTCTTTCAAGCCTTCTTCTGTACGAGAATCACTTGCATTTTTGTGTAAATCTTTTTCAATTGTGTTGCGTAAGCTTTCGCTGTCGCCGAAAATTTCGAAGATGGTATCATCTGAACCGAAACCTAAAGCACGAACTAACACAGTTAAAGGAATTTTACGTGTGCGGTCAATCCGAACATAAGAAATGTCTTTCGCATCTGTTTCCATTTCTAACCATGCACCACGGTTAGGAATGACTGTTGAGCCAAAACCTTCTTTGCCGTTTTTGTCCACTTTTCCATGGAAATAAACACCTGGAGAACGAACTAATTGGGAAACGATAACACGTTCTGCCCCGTTGATGATGAAGGTACCCATTTCTGTCATTAATGGGAAATCGCCGAAGAATACTTCTTGGGATTTAATTTCACCTGTTTCACGGTTGGTTAAACGTAATGTTACATGTAATGGCGCAGAATAGTTGGCATCATGTGCGCGGGCTTCTTCTACTGTGTACTTTGGTTCTTTTAATTCATAGTCAACAAATTCTAAGGATAAGTTTCCTTGGAAATCATCAATTGGTAAAATGTCTTCAAACATTTCACGAAGTCCCTCATCTAAAAACCATTGATAAGAGTCTGTTTGGATTTCAATTAAATTTGGTAATTCCAATACTTCACTGATACGTGCGAAACTTCTACGTTCGCGATGCTTTCCGTATTTTACTACGTGTCCAGCCAAGCTCTTCACCCCTCTAGTTATAAGTCTATCAAAACACCGATCCGAAAAATTACATTTACGTTACATATATTAAATATATGTAACAAAAAGCATTTTTTGCAGTTTTTAAGCAAAAAAAAACCAAAAATAGAACATGCTTCCGAAAAATTTTCTGGCGTTTCTACTTTTGTTTTCCTATAAAAAACCGGAACGGACAATATTTCGCTCCTGCTTCGTCACTTTCAGATAGTTTTTGCTCTATAGATTCTACTACCTTTGTCTAGAAAAGTCAAGGGTTTCTTTAAGGTTTTCTTTTTCATAAAAAGGAGTTTTTTTATAAAGGGTTTTAATGAAAAAATGCGTAATAAATAATTACGCATTTTCCCCTATCTTCCTCTTCACACAAAAAAACGAATGCAAAGATGCATTCGTTTTTGACTAACCGCCACCTAATAAAAAGTCTAGGACATTCATGCCGCCGCTTGTTTGACTGCGGTAAAGTTCGGTGTAGCCGCATTGGGTACAGCTAATTGTAATAAATTTTTTATTTTGAACATCAAAAATTTTCGCAAAGTTCCCACCTGTTGCTTGAAATTGGTCCGACACATAGTGCATGTTGCCACATTTCTCACAAACATATTGTTGCTTTTCCATTCCCCTCACTCCTTCTCAATAAAACAAGTATAGCAAACGCCTGCTTCATTTTCCTCCATCCTAAGATGGATTTTTTCACTAGTTGACCAAGCCTTTTCCTTTCCGCTACAATAAGCATAACGAATCGGAGGAAAAAATATGTCGACAAAAAGCCAAGTCCTAACTTTATTGATGAAACAAACGCCCGCATTCCTTTCCGGCGAAGAGATGGCACAACGTCTGTCCTTATCTCGCACAGCTATTTGGAAAGCGATTAATGAATTGAAAAAAGATGGCTATCAAATTACTAGCGTGCAAAATAAGGGGTATCGCCTTGAAAAATCAGATGTCCTTTCTGCAGAAGGCATTCAGTTGGCATTATGGCCACAAACACCGCCTTTAACAATTACCGTCCTAGAAACATCTGAATCTACCATGACCGATGCTAAGCGGGCGATTTTAGACCAGACGCCCGACAATACTTTGATTGTTGCTGACATGCAAGAAATGCCGCGGGGCAGGTTCGGCCGACCATTTTTCGCTACGCCAAGTAAAGGGATTTACATGAGCATGGTGCTTCAACCGAACCAAAATTTTGAAGAAATCGCCCAATATACTGTGATTATGGCCGTAGCGGTCGCTCGAGCAATGGATGCTCTGGCAGGCGTTCAAACAGAAATTAAATGGGTCAACGATCTTTATTTAAACGGCAAAAAAGTTTGCGGGATTTTGTCGGAAGCCATGAGCAATGTGGAAACAGGGCAGATTTCTAATGTTATCATCGGCATGGGGATTAATTTTTCAATTACAGAAACCGAATTTCCTGAGGACATTCGGCAGAAAGTGACTTCCCTTTTTCCAGATGGTGAACCGACGGCGACGCGAAATGAATTAGTCGCCAACATTTGGAATCATTTTTACCAGATTTTAGACGAACGTTCAACGAAAGACTTTTTAGAAGAATACCGTCAACGCTCCTTTGTGATTGGCAAAGACGTCGCTTTTACCCAAAACGGGCAAGACTTCCGCGGCGTTGCGACAACCATTAATGGAAATGGCGAATTGATTGTCCAGTTGCCTGATGGCACGGCCAAAACGTTGTCTTCTGGGGAAATTAGTTTGGACCAGATTGGTGAATGGCGTCGAGGTTAAGTGGGGAAATTTAGAAAAAAGCAAGTGGGACATCAGTCGTTTTGACTGATGTCCCACTTGCTTCTTCTGAAGATAATCAGCTGAACAAAAGCAGCCCCTTCGGAAATAAGCCGAAATTGACTTTCTCACACAAGTGTTCGGCATATCTTAATCCTTCCAAGTGTTGAGAATCACGAAGAACGTAGTGATTCGATGATGAACAGAACCTACTTGGTTCTTGGCGCTAAGCACTTTTGTCTCAGCCACATTATCTTGATACCTGATTATTGAACATTAACATCTATCGCTTGATAAAATGAATTAATCGTGTCATTGATATCCCAAACGGCATAAATAACATGGTATCCTTTCCTATCAGCGGGAATATTTATTCTGTGTGTTTCTGTATCATTGACCATAAATCCTTGACCAGGAGGTAAATCTTGACCGATTGGTTGCCCTACTATGCCAATCAGTTCCATTTCGTCCATCGTTAATGGTGCATTAGGATTCCATCCAGGTTTCGTCATATAGTATCTAAAACGATTGGTCTTATGTTTTGCCGTCATCACCCATTTAAAATTATTCTCTCCTGTTGTTATATTACTTTTTACCCAACGAGTGGCTGTTTGTTCATCTAGTTTGGAATAGCTTGCTAAGCCAGCTGAAGGCAACCTTCCATTTAATTGACCCGTGTCTAATAATTTAGTTGGCGCTTCAATTCCTTGGGGTGTCGTGATAATTTCTGGCTGTGAGCTGTCTTGACCAGGTCCCCATCCAAATCCGTTTGCTTCCGCATTTTTGACTCGACTGACTGGGCTATCAACATAGCCGTGTGCATAACTCTGCTGTGCATCTCCTAAAGCAAAAACACTGATCATCGTTGCGCCTACTGCAATTATAAATAACATCATTTTTTTCATGTATATCGCTCCCTTATAAGCAAAACCCTTCAAAAAACATGTAATCTTAATCAACTGAAACATAAAATCTCCACAACATCATTTTTACTTTTTCGATAGCGACCATCAACTTTGTGCACAATTATTGTCGACATATTTATTTTAAATGAACTAGCAATTCAATAGCAACTGTCCGCCTTTTTTACTGAAAAAAACTTATAGCACTCTTATAAAAAATGTTTGTTTTTTAATTTATCATTATTGAACACCAACTATTTATAGCGGTTAACCGAGAACAGCCTTGTACACTTTTTTAAGAATGCTCAAGTACTGTTTTTTTAACTGCTTCACTTCCCCACACCTTTAAATTTATTTAAAAAACAATAAATTTTCTTAAACTTCATTGTGAGAACCGCTGCATAAATTCTATACTTCTAGCGTTAGATAAAATAACCTTGTTAGGTGAGGCTCCTATCCAAACATAGGCTATTGCGCAGAAATGTCGAAAGACACCAATGTGTAAAACAGGAATGGTCGAATTAAGGCTCTTCTAAAAATAGCTAAGAGAAATCTTTACGTTGGATAGTGCTAAAGCTCAGACGATGAGAACCGATTGGCTTGCTGTGTCCTGTTTAGTCGCAAGCGCTTATTTACAATCGATGCTGGCTTAGTCTACTCTTTCAAGGGAAAAAGAAAGGGATTCTCATGCAAACATCGAATAAAAAATTTCCACTTTATGCCCTAACAACGCTTGGTTTTACTTTCCTCACTTTGTTAGTGGCGGCTAGTCCAAATTGGTTTCAACAAATGGACGAAGCTATCTATCACATCAAATGGCAATTAAATGCCCCACTTTTAACAGCGGTCAATCTGTTAGCAAAAACAGCCACGATTGGACCAATGCTGCTATTCTTCTTATTATTGATGGTATACCTTTTACGCAAAAAAGAAAAAATCCTAGCCTTTTGGGCTGTCAGTAACCTATTAGCTGTCGGCTTTTTAGGGAGCGTTTTTAAACATGTGGTGGGTCGGGCTCGACCAAACCTAGGCGCTTTAGCTGATCGAAGCTCTGCTAGCTTTCCCAGCGGACATTCATTGTTAGCAATGGCGCTGGTCTGTACGATTTTGATCATTTTGGCCTATCTTCATGTCGAAAAAACCAAAGGCATCAAAATTTTCTTACTCACTTATTTAGTTTTGATTGTGTTAGGTCGCTTAATCTTACGCGTTCATTATCCTAGTGATGTCATCGCTGGGATGCTCCTAAGTTATAGCTGGATCAACTTTTCATTTCAAATTGTTCAACGTTATTTGCCGACACCTGAACCAGAGGAAGCAGAAGTACCGACACAACGCCGGCGCCGCCATTCTCGTAAAAGAAAAAGTTTATTCGTGGTCTTCAGTTTAACCCTTTTATTTTTAGGCACACTTTCTGTTTCGGCTTACGGCGTCAGCATGTATCGCAATTTGCAAAAAACGGCGAATACCATGTATAAACCAAGAAAATCTTCCACGAAGAGTCCCGATTTAGCCAAAGGGGAACCGGTTAGTTTCTTAATTATGGGAATTGCGAATGACTCAAAACGCAAAACCGATTACCGCTCCAACGCCCTAATGGTGGTCACAGTGAATAATCAATTACAAAAAACTACCATCACTAGCATCCCACGTGACTACTATGTGGAAATGGCTGGCACCAATGGCGAATACAATAAAATCAATGCGGCCCACGTTTTCGGTGGTGCCGATATGCAAATTAAAACGGTTGAAAATGTCTTGCACATCCCAATCAATCATTACTTTTCAATTGATATGGATGCTATGAAGGACCTTGGCGATGCGGTGGGCGGCGTCACTGTTGACAATGCCTTTGCTTTTGACGCTGAAGGGATTCATTATCCGAAAGGCAAACAGCATTTAGGTGGCTGGGAAGCTTTACAATACGCGCGCATGCGTTACGAAGACCCCGAAGGCGACTATGGTCGTCAACGCCGCCAACGAGAAGTTTTAATCGAATTAACCAACAAGCTACTTTCTTTTAACAGCTTGCTAAAATATCAAGAAATTCTGGACGTAATCGGCGAACATGGTGAAACCGACTTGTCCTTTGACCAAATGATGGCAATGCTAAAAAAATACACCCCCGCACTAAAAACGATTGAAACCGATCAATTAAAAGGCTACGATTACACTGGCGATGGCGTGACAGGTATTGAAGGTATTTCTTATCAACTTGTGGAAGAGAGTGAACGTCAACGTGTCGAAAATGCCATCAAAGAACAAATGAACCTCTCTACGAAAGACACTGAACAATCACAATAACGACTAAAAAACAGCGCCCCTTAATGAAAGGGGCGCTGCTTAACTTTGGCTAGTTAGACGGTCATTTCAAAATGTAAAAATTTTGTCACCGTTAGTAACGGCTCTACATCAGAGAGGTATGTTACAGCATATCTCTCTTTTCATTGCTATTATAGCACAATTACCTAAAAAATATATTGGAAACTAATTATTTTTTGTTTTACATAGTATACTCTAAGCGTAGAGAAGTTATGGCGGCGGCAAGCGCACAGGAACATGCGCTTTGCAACAAGAATCGCAACGTTAATCTTCGGAATCCTAAAAGCTGTTAAAGAAGACAAGAAAAAATAACCGTCTACTTTGACCAAGTACGGTTATTTTTAAATAATCCAAAAGGTCACCGTCTTAAACCGCTCTACACTAGAGAGGTATGTTGGCGCATACCTCTCTTTTCATTATTATTATAGCACACTTTCCTAAAAAAATATATTGTAAACTAATTATTTTTTAGCCCCACATAATGTATGTGTAGAGAAGTTATGGCGGTGGCTATCCAATCTGAAAGAGAGGTGATGCGTATGCACGTATTTCCGAAATTCACAGAAAGGAGAGGCCTTTTGTCAGCATATGAAACAATTCAGACAATTCTTGGGTTTGGTATGTTTACCATTGCTTTGATTGCGCTGATTGTGAAATTGCTTAAAAATGACAAGAAAAAATAACCGTCTACTTTGACCAAGCACGGTTATTTTTAAATAATAAAATTGGTCACCGTCTTAAACGGCTCTACATCAGAGAGATATGTTGGAAGCATATCTCTCTTTTCTTTATCATTATAGCACAACAACCCTAAAAAGACCATCAATAAAAAATGCCTGAGCCTCCTATTTCAAGGCTCGGGCATTTTTATTTTAGGGACCAGTCACCAAATTCCAAGTGACCGCAGCATTGTACTGTTGTCCTTTGGTTCCTTGGTTGGCTGGTACTTCTAATTTAATGTTCTCAAACGTAAAATCCAGTTGGTAGACGTCACTACCTGTGAACTGTTGGTTTGCGACAACACTGGTTGCCACATTATTCGCCGTTAAGCTCAAAGAACTAGTCTTACCAACTGCTTTGATTTGTTCGGTTGCTTCGTTATAATTTGTAAAACTTGAAACATTCGCTGGACCTAACAATAAACGAGTCGCTGTTGGCAGACTATCTGTGGTTGCTTTCGGTTGAGATAGTTGCGCTGTCATCTGCCAATTCGGTTGATTTTTCTTAATTCGCAAGTAAGGATTGCGTGTACCATTTTCGTAGTAATCGGCCGCTTTTTTCAAGCCTGATTGTTGCGTTTTACTAGCAATATTCATTTTTCCAAAATCAAAGGTTGGCACGCTGATAAAGCCTTCTGTTGGTGTAATTGTTCCTTGGGTTGTATCTGTCAGACGTACCGCATCCGCGGCGCTCACTGTCGCAAAATTTCCTGTAACATCAAGGGTTGCCGTCAAGCGTTGGTCTGATGTTCCTGAAATTTTGGTGCCAACAAGCGTCACGTTGGCTGTTTGACCTGCCGGTATTTCAAGACCTGTTAAGCTGATTCCTTCAGACCAAGTAGTCGCCGTTACTGGATAAATTTTCGGTGCTTGTCCGTCCAATTGGACAGAAAGTGACGTCGGCGTACCAATTCCTGCAGGCCAAGTAGTCGCTGATTTCACTGTCAGCGTTTTAAGTGGTGCCAGGCTAGTATTTTTCAGTGTTGCCACCCAATCTACACTATCGTCATTATTCACGACACGGTTGGTGCTGGTCAAAGTTAAAGCAGCAGTCGGCGTTTCTTCTTCATAGACCGCCGTCATATCGTCATTATCATCAAAATCCACCAAATAATTAGGAGTAGCCGTTGTTTTTAAGGTCGTTGGCTTGGTGGTTCCTTTATACCAACCAACAAACTTATAGGTTTTTGCCCCAGCCGCATAAACGCTTGGTAAAGCTTTTGAAGCAGTATAAGTAAAAGGATCACTGGTGACTGTGACTTGATTCCCTTGCGTAAATCCTTGAGGTGGCGTGATTTTTGCGCCAGATTTATCTACAAAGTTTTCAGTCACTCGGCGATTGGTCGCATAGTAATAGATTGGCTTATTAGGATACATTTCTACGCCTGTTGGTGCCACGCTACTTCGAATTAACGTAGCTTTGTACAAACTAGAGAAACTTTGTGTAGGCTCTTCTTTCCAATGAAACTCAATTATTTTGTATTGATTGGCTTTGACTTTCGAAGCAGAAAAGTAAGGTGGTTGTGCCCCCTCAACATACAGATTACCACTAAACATATTCTCAACACGCCCTGCAACTGGATAATCTAGTCCTTGGTAGTTGGCAGGTTTGGTAAAAGAAATTTCTTGGTATTGTCTTGGAATCGTAATCAATGAATTTTTTGTTCCATAGAAATTCATCTGGGGAGTCAATACATATTCCTTTTGCGGGATCGTCAAAGTTTTAACGTTGCCTGTACTGTCGACAGCTGAAACATTACTTAAAACCGTACTCAGCCCATCGATTGTTTCAACAATATCCGTAGTCACCTGAAACCCTGTCGGCTGAAGCAATTGCCCATCTTCCCCAACAAAACCAAATGTCACCGCATTTCCGCCGTATTTAATTTCTTCGTAAACAACGGTTAAATCATCGTTATCATCGAAAGTTGTATCATACTCAGGCGTTCGACTCGTTTCCAATACCTTAGGTTTGGTTTTGCCTTTATACCAGCCTTTAAATCGGTATGCTTTATTGTTTAAAAAATAACTAAACGGCAATTCCTTTGCCAATTTAAAATGATAAGTATCACTGTCAATCACCGTTTGATTCCCTTGCGTGAAGCCTGTAGGCATCGGTACCTCAGCACCTGCTTCATTAACATAGTGTTCAGTGACGCGGCGGTTTTCTAAGAAATAGTACATCGTGTTATCGGTCGTGAAATAAGCTGGATAAATCTCGGTCGTCGCCATGTTTAAAGTTGCACTAAATCCCGTGTTGGTAACGTCAGGTTGCCAACTACTTCTGTACATACGATAGCTATGAGGCGTCGGTAAATTATATAAACTATAGCGAGTGCCATCCGTTGTTATCCGTTCATCTGCCTGACCACTAATATGCCTTAACAGCGTTGTCGCCAAAGGATAGGCGGTCGTTGAGCCAGTGTAGAATGAACCAGGTGTGACTGTTGGAATTTTATAGCGCTTGGGAATAGTCAACCGAAAATCGGTTACCCCAGAAGAAGCAACTTTAATTTTAGGTACATAGGTTAGTGTTTGGCTAGGAACGGTTAACTGTTTTAAATTGCCTACATTAGCGCCTGTAATAGCCCCCACCTTCTGGACCACCTTATCCTCGACAGTTGTTAAGTTCGCCTGAATGTCTACATTCGTTGGCGCAACAAGCGCCCCTTTTTCATCAACAAAGCCAAACTTATAGGTAACTTCTGGAATAGTAGTGGTCATTTCTTTCACTTCATCATAAAAAACATATAAATTGTCGGCACCATCGTAAGTGACATCAAACTCTGGCGTCAATGAGGTTTCTAACTTAACGGCTTTCGGATCCGCTGGTCTTGCAGGCCCTTTATACCAGCCTTTAAACTGGAAATGACGATTCCCAGAACTAAAGAATTCTGGAAAAGCTTTTGGCGCTTTATAGTGAAAATTTTCTGAATCAACTACTGTTTTTGAAAGACTGGCATTATACCCTGGAGGATACGCTGGTAAGCCATTCGGGGTCATGTCATTATAATAAATGTTAACCCGTTTGTTAGGCACATAATAGTAAATGTGATCATCCGTAGTCAGATAAGCTGGTGTGCCGCCTGCAGTAGCCATGTTAAAGCCACGCGCAAACATATTTCCCGCTGGATCATTGTCCCAACTAGCACGAGAAAAGACAAACTGGTTAGGGATACCTGATACAAACATATTCAGCCTCGCGCCTGTGGTTTCCTCATTCGATACTTCTCCTGTAACATTCACCTGTTTCGTCACTGCCATTGGATAGATTTGTCCAGTGTAATTCGCACTGGGCGTGATTTTCGGAACATTATAGAACCGCGGCAAAGTAATCTTTTCATTTTGGATGCCGGAAAAATCATAACTCTTTATGGCTGTATCCCCAGACAAAGCTACTTTCGGCACCGTCAATTGCTTCGTGGTTCCCACATTATTAGTGGCCACGGCCCCGACTTTCGTCAAAGCGCCTTGCATAGTAAACTTCATAATATCCCCAGTAATCGAAACTTTCGCTGGATCAATAAAACGACCACTTTCATCTAAAAACGACATTTTGTACGTCTTCTCTGGAATATCGAATGTCTGCACTGCTCGCTGCGCACGCAGTGATTCTGGTGTATTAACTATTATTGGACTCGTCACTGACGCTTCAACTTGCCCGACTACTTGTTCAGTCTGTTCTGGTAGCTCTTCATCAGCTGGCGGTACGCCTACTTCCGTATCTGCCTCTGGAAAAGAAACGGGCGCCCGTCCTTGAACCCCCTCTGACGGGACTACTGTTTGGCGGTCCTCCCCTTGAACATCTGGGGCCGCCATGGTTTCAGCAATTGCTGGGATGCCATTTAATGAACTGATTAGTAAAGAACCACACAAAGCGATTGCAAATAAACGGTTTCTTTTTTGATTCATGCCATTCTCCTTTTTTATGTAACTTTTTATTGTTATTTTTATTGTCCTATGTATGATTTTTTGTATGATTTTCATTTTATCAAAAAAAGGCCCCACTGAAATTTTAAATTTTGATACGACAACTTGATATTTCCAATGATTCCTTTTATACCAAGGAGGAGCCACTGTTTTTTGGTAAAAAACAGCCTGGAAATCAGTGGAATTCACCATTTTCTCTCTAATTTCCGCTGATTTTTCTTGATATTTATTGAAAAAAACTCAAAATGTTAGTAATCAGAACTAACATTTTGAGCTTTTCTTCTCTATTCTTAACAATTAGGGAACAGGAAAATCTTTTAAAGCTGAAAAATGACAAGAAAAAATAACCGTCTACTTTGACCAAGTACGGTTATTTTTAAATAATAACGGGTCACCGTCTTAAACGGCTCTACACTAGAGAGGTATGTTACAGCATATCTCTCTTTTCATTGCTATTATAGCACAATTACCTAAAAAAACATATTGGAAACTAATTATTTTTTAGCCCTACATGGTATAATAAAATTGTAGAGAAGTTATGGCGGCGGCTATCCAATCTGAAAGGTGGTGGTGCTTATGAATGTAAGTACTAAAATCTATGAAAGGAGAGGCCTTTTGTCTATCGCAGAAGCTTTAGCTCTGATGATTAGTTTCGGTTCTTTTATCGCAACGTTAATCTTCGGAATCCTAGAGGCTGTTAAAGAAGACAATAAAAAATAACCGTCAACTTTAGCGAGCACGGTTATTTTTTATAAATCACTAAAAATCGCTACCGTCTTAAACGGCTCTACACTAGAGAGGTATGTTACAGCATATCTCTCTTTTCAATGCTATTATAGCACAACGACCATCAAAAGACCATCAATAAAAATGCCCGAGCCTTAGAAAAATAAGAGGCTCGGGCATTTTTATTTTAGGGGCCAGTCACTAAATTCCACGTGACGGCGGCTTGGTATTGTTGGCCTGCCATGCCTTGGTTGGCTGGCACTTCTAGTTTGATGTTAGCAAACGTGAAGTCCAGTTGGTAGACGTCACTGCCTGTGAACTGTTGGTTTGCGACCACCGCTGTTGCGGTATTGTCGGCGGTTAAAGTCACGGTGCTGGTCTTGCCAAGTGGTGTCCTGGTTTCTGTTGGTTGGTTGTAATCGGTAAAGCTGGCAGCAGCGGCCGTTCCTAGCAACAAGCGGGTCGTTGTTGGCAAGCTGTCTGTGGCTGATTTTGGTTGCGATAGCTGGGCCGTTAAACTCCAATTGGCTTGGCTAGTATTCAGGCGTAAATAAGGGTTGCGAGTGCCATTGCCGTAGTAATCGGCGGCCTTCTTCAAACCATATTGTTGCTTACTTCCTGAAATTGCTAGTTTACCAAAATCAAATGTTGGCGTACTAATAAAGCCGTCGCCGTCAGGGCTCGTAATTTCTTGGTCTAAGTCTTTAATACGGACCGTATCTTTGGCAGTTAAGCTGCCAAAGTTGCCCGTTACTTCAACATCAGCGGTTAAAACTTGACCAGGTTGACCGGTCACGGTGGTTCCTAATATGTTCATTTTTAATTGACCGCCAGCTGGTAAAGGCTGATCCAACGTGATGGACACTCCTGCACCGGTCGTCCATTGTTCTTTGGTGACAGGAAAAGCTTTGGTGTTTTGACCCGTTCCTTGTACAAATATCGTGTTGGGCGCGCCGATGCCAGCCGCCCAAGTTGCCGTTGGCTTGATTTTAATGGTGGTTAACGGCGCTTCGCCTGTGTTCTTCAGTAGCGCCTCCCAGTAATCCATTGTGGCGCCATTTTCGATTATGTCAACAGCGCCTGTTAACGTTAGTTCCGCGGTGGGAATCGCTTCTTGGTACACAGCAGTCATGTCGTCCTCATCATTAAAAGTTGGTGTAAAACTTGGGGTCGTTGTCGTCTTTAATGTTGCTGGCTTGCTTTTGCCTTTAAACCACCCTTGGAAGATATAGGTTTTTTCACCAGCTTGGTAGATCTTCGGCAAAGCTTTTGTGGCGGTGTAGACATAGTTTTCACTGTCCATCACCAGCTGGTTTCCTTGTGTAAAGCCAGTTGGTGGCGTGATTTTTGCACCACCATCATCTACAAAATGTTCAGTGACCCGCCGATTTTCTAAGTAATAATAAATGGTGCCATCGGGGGTCGATAAATTATAGTTGCCCCCAGCAGTTCCTGAATAGATACTCATTGAGTAAAGTGTCTTCGTGGGGTCCCACGTCCAGTAAGAACGGCGGGCAGTATAGCGCGTAGCACTTTTTTGGGTCAAGTTATACGCAGTGGTTCCCACTAAACTACTAACAATATTGTCGGGGTTTTCGATGCCACGGCGCACTTCATTTGGCACTGGATACTTGGTTTTATCCCCGGTATACGTAGTAGTTGGTTTAATCGAAATCGTCTGGTAATACTTAGGAATTTCAACACTCACTTCTTGCGGGCCATAAGTTACGATTGTCCCATCGTCTGGGCGTGTGTAGACTTTTTGCGGGATGGCTAATTTCTTTAATTGACTTGCTGGCATATCGATTCCATCAATTGTGGGAAAAGTCGTCATTTCCCCTGTGGCTCCGTCACTTTCACCCATGGTCGCACTTAGCTTAAACTTGGCGGGATTAATCAAGTTTCCTTGCTCATCAACATAGCCGAACAAAGCTTCTCTCGCTGGCAACGTATAGGTTTTCATCACTGCTTCTTCATAGACCACATGCAAATCGTCATTGTCATCATAGGTCACCGCATAACTAGGCGTTTTGGTGGTTTCCAACGTGCTAGGTTTCGCATTCCCTTTGTACCAACCTTTAAATAAATACGTCTTCCCATCACTGCCTGTGTAACGCTCAGGCAAGGTGCCTTCTTGGGTAAAAGTAAAATCCTCCCCCGTCACAATGGTTTTCTTATCCTGCGTAAAACCTTCTGGCGCAGGAATCGCCCCGCCTGCGGGATTCTCAAATTTTTCCGTGACACGCCGCTTGGTTAAATAATAATACACAGGACCCGCTGTTCCTCGTCTTTGGTGCGAACTAGTTGGACCGCCGACATCTCCATAAAAATAGGTCAGTGCATACGTAACGCCTCCTGGTGCCGTAGCTACCGTATATTTAAACGTCTTTTTAGGACCAAACGTCAGCTTATTGGGCATTTTTTCATTGGTTAACTCTAATTCCGTCTCCGCATTGGCGCCCACATAGTTCGTCACTTTGCCCCCAACGTTCGCAAAAACCGTTGGCACTGGATATTGCGTAATGTCTCCTGTATAAAACGTACTTGGTCGAATGTCCAGGCTTTGATACTCCTTAGGAATAGTAAACGACACTTCAGAAACGCCATAAATATTACTTGGATTCTGGTTATTTGTATCATATTTAAAAGCTGGTGACGTTGGAATAGACAGTAACTTTCCGCCATTCACAGTGGTAGGCTCAAGGGGGGTTCGTTGTAATTTCTCTTCATAAAACGAAAACGAAGAAAGATTGACCGCCATCGTAATTCGGTCGGGATCAAACAACGTCCCGTCTTCCTCCACAAAGAAAAAGGGAATCTCGCGCCCTTCCACAGAAG
Organism: Enterococcus sp. DIV1090; assembly: GCF_050537975.1. Classification (NCBI taxonomy): domain Bacteria; kingdom Bacillati; phylum Bacillota; class Bacilli; order Lactobacillales; family Enterococcaceae; genus Enterococcus; species Enterococcus sp. DIV1090. The sequence goes on from NZ_CP172917.1 coordinate 2,812,740, forward strand.
AATAACCAATCGCTCGAGAAGCAATTCTTGCCGTTTCCTGCGGCGGCACTGTTTTCGCTTCACTAGCGACCGTTGCCTGTGACTCTTCGGTTGTTTGTGTCGTCTGGCTCGCTTCGTCACTAGACTGAGATGTTGCTACTCCTTGCTCCGTCGCCTCAGTAATCGTTTCCGCTAACACAGTCACACCAACCACTGAATCCATGAACAAAGAACAACTTAACCCAACAACTAGCCATCTTTTCCAATTTACTCGCTTCATCTTGCTCCTTCTTTCTATGTAAAAATTCAATCTATAGTCTCTATAAAGTCCTTTCTTAATCAGTATCCTGTTATTATCGATACTGATAACTAGCATTTTTTTATTTATTTTACCAAAGAACACACCGCTTGAAATTTCAAATTTTGACATATTGAGTGCCGTTTTTTAGTGATTCCTATCCTTTCAAGGCTGAACGCCTCTGTTCCCTTTGAAAACAAGTGTTATTTTAGCGAAAATCAAGGATTTAAACGCTCTTTTGATGAACTCCAACTGATTTTTCCTTAATATTTAAGCAAAAAAGCTCAAAATGTTAGTAATAACCACTAACATTTTGAGCTTTTCTCATGATAACTTAACTATTTTAAGGACCTGTAACTAGGTTCCATGTAACTGCGGCCTTGTATTGTTGCCCTTTAACACCTTGATTGGCTGGCACTTCAAGTTTGACATTATTGAAGGTGAAGTCCAACTGATAAACATTACTACCTGTGAATTGCTTGTTGGCAATAATACTCGTCGCCGTGTTGTTGGCTGTTAAGCTAATGGCACTCGTGGTACCGACCGTATTTTTCAACTCGGTTGGTTGATTGTAATTGGTGAAGCTAGAGACAGGTGCCGCCCCTAATAATAAGCGGGTCGCTGTAGGCAAGCTGTCTGTCGCTGATTTCGGTTGCGACAGTTGCGCCGTTAAGCTCCAATTGGGTTGCGTTTTCTTAATCCGCAGATACGGATTGCGGGTACCGTTACCGTAGTAATCCGCGGCTTGTTTCAAGCTGTGTTGTTGCTTACTTCCTGCAACGCCCACTTGACCGAAATCAAAGGTTGGTACACTGATGAAGCCTTCGGTCGTTGGTGTGACTACTTCTTGATCATTTGGACGAATTCTCACGAAGTTATCCACTGTACTATCTTTAATACCACCAAATACTACAACTTCTGCTTTCAAAACAGTGTTTGGTTTCCCTGTTGCGCGAGTTGTGAAAGCAATTGAAACTTTTTTGCCGATAGGAACGGCATTTGGTAAAGAAACCCCCTCTGTCCAAAGTGTACTATTTACTGGGATTGATTTTGTTGTTTCTCCTTCTGGTGTCACTTCCATGAAGGTTGGGATCGTCAGACCAGCTGACCAATTGGGCCCTTTTTTCAAGGTAAGATTCTGTAAGGGTGCTTTGCTAGTATTCGTGATTGTTGTTGTCCAGATTACATTGGTATTCGAATCGATCACTTCTTTTGGTCGAGTTAATGTGACACTAGCCGTTGGTATTTCTTCCTTATACATGGCGGTCATATCGTCATTGCCATCAAAGGTCGCATTGAACGTTGGTGTTGTGATTTTGTTCAACGTACTTGGCTTGGTTTTCCCTTTGTACCACCCTTGGAAAGTATAGACTTTGCCACCTGTAGTATACGTCGCTGGTAAAGCTTTTGCCGCTGTGTACTTGAAGGTGTTACTGTTCATTGGTACTTGGTTGCCTTGGGTGAAACCTGTTGGTGCAGTGATTTTGGCACCATTGGCATCCACGAAGTTTTCGGTAACTTGTTTCCGTGTGACTTTGTAGACAAGTTTTGACTTATCCGCAGGATTGGCGTTAAAAAGTAACATTATTAAAAGATCGCTACCGTCCGCTGCACCACTATATCCTAAGTGCATGAGAAAAAGTCTATCATTTGCATTAGAAAAATAGGTGCCATCTGACTTAAAATTAAGCAAATTAAGAGATTCTTTGCTAAGGTCAACCCTTAGTGGTGCTACATTTGGGTCGAAGATTAGCGAACTATCTCTCGTGTACGTATATCTGGAAGATTTCAAGTTACTACTTTGTGCTGTGTCTAATTGAATGCTATCAACATATTTTAATTGTTGGTTGATAGTTAATTTATCAACATTAAACTGTAACCTATTGGTGACACTAATTGGATTGCCATTATTATACTTTTTCAATAACTCTTGGGATAATGGGATACTACCGTTGTTAACACTTAGTGTATATTGCCCATTGCCATTATTTTTTGAGGTCACGTCATATAAATTATTAATTACATTGTCACTCGTACTTTGTACATAATACTTACCACTAAAAGTTAACGCCGGTGTGAAAGCACCGCCTTTTTCATTCACAAAGTCCATATTAATTGATGGATACACTGTTGTAACTGTTTCTTCTTCATACACCACATTCAAATCATCATTGTCATCGTAGGTCACTTGATAACTTGGCGCTTTGGTAGTTGTCAATGTGTTGAGTGTGGACTTGCCTTTGTACCAGCCTTTGAACTTGTAGGTCTTACCGCCTGTTGTGTAGGTGTCTGGTAAGGTACCTGCTTGTTTGAAGGTGTATGGGTCACTGGTAATTGCCGTTTGTTTGCCTTGGGTGAAACCTGTTGGCGGTGTGATTTTGGCACCGCTTGTGTCTACGAAGTTTTCGGTGACACGGCGATTTTCTAAGAAGTAGTACATAGTATCATTTGTGGTGTAGTAATTTGGTACGTTTACTTCCGTATTTGCACTAGTTAAAATCGAAGCAAATCGTGTTGCTGTCTTATCCTCGAACCAGTTCGTATAATACAGTTGATACTCGTTAGCTTTTGTGGTGGCATATAAACTGTAATATTTTCCATCTTTTTCTATTCGTGTGTCAGCTAACGTACTGTCTACATAACGCATTCTTCTCGTTGCCACTGGGTAAGCAGTACTAGAGCCTGTATAGTATGTCCCTGGTGTCACTGTTGGTAACTTATATTGTTTCGGAACCGTTAAGCGGAAATTCGTTGCTCCTGAGAAAGCAGGATTAACCGTTGGTGTATATGTTAGTTGTTGGCTCGGAATCGTTAACTGTTTCAAGTTACCATTGTTCACGCCGCTAGCTGTGCCGACTTGTTTCGGCGTGCCATTCATGACAGTTGTTAAATTGGTTGTCATGTTAAAATTCGTTGGTGCGACTAAGGCACCTTTTTCATCGACAAAACCAAATTTATACGTAACGGCTGGAATCGTGGTAGTCTTTTCTTTTGTTTCTTCATACACCACATTCAAATCGTCATTATCATCATAGGTTACCCCATAACTTGGCGCTTTCGTCGTTTTCAAGGGCTCAGTTTTGGTTTTCCCTTTGTACCAACCTTTGAACTTGTAGGTCTTACCGCCTGTTGTGTAGGTGTCTGGTAAGGTACCTGCTTGTTTGAAGGTGTATGGGTCACTGGTAATTGCCGTTTGTTTGCCTTGGGTGAAACCTGTTGGCGGTGTGATTTTGGCACCGCTTGTGTCTACGAAGTTTTCGGTGACACGGCGGTTGGTTAAGTGATAGTATGCTGGGCTTCCAAAAGTGTAATAGTGTGTAACTCCAGACAATATATTAGAACTGTTAATTTCTCTTGATAGCACCCTAACTCTTGTAACTTTACCATTACTCTGGCTATTGACTGATTCTGTTAGCGTAAAGCTTTTATCTGCTCTCTGTGTTAATGTTAAATCACTGATTACTGCTTTTTCAGACCTGTCTACATTTCCAATAGGCATAACCTCAGTTATCACTGGCAATGGATAATTTGGATTGATTTTCCCTGTCTTATCGTAGAGATTTAACGATTGATAATATCTTGGTAGTTTAATTGAAAAATTAGCATAACCATTCCCATTCCATCCTGTTTCAGTAGGACGAGGTATATACGCGGCAGGAAGTGTCACATTTTTTAAGTTGCCTACCGTTGTGGCACTTTGATTGGTTACAATTGTATCTTCAGAAATTGTATCGGTCGGTAATCCGCCCGATCCCCTAAAAGATTGGCTCTTATAATCATACGTAATCTTAATATCAGCAGGGTTCACTAATTGGCCTGCTTCGTTCACAAAACCAAATTGATACGTGACTTCTGGAAAGTTTATTTCCTCATACACCACATTCAAATCATCATTGTCATCATAGGTTACCCCATAACTTGGCGCTTTCGTCGTTTTCAAAGGCTCGGTTTTAGTTTTACCTTTGTACCAGCCTTTGAACTTGTAGGTCTTACCACCTGTTGTGTAGGTGTCAGGTAAGGTGCCTGCTTGTTTGAAAATGTATGGGTCGCTGGTAATCGCCGTCTGTTTGCCTTGCGTGAAACCTGTTGGTGGTGTAATTTTAGCACCGTTTGTGTCTACGAAGTTTTCGGTGACTTTTCTAAAGTCTACTGTTACAGTAGGTAAGCCAGTTGTATGAGGAGTATATGTTGCAACATTAGTAGATGGGGTTGCTCCTCCCGTAACCGTTAGAAAATAATATAACTGGTTTTCACCAACAGTTATCGTTGGATTCTTTGCATTCAACTGATAATGTGTAGCATCTAGTCTCTGCGCTTCTGCTTTATATTGTGTAGCATTTAATACTATTGGAGCTACATTCCATAACATTCTCATCTGACTTGTAGAAAAGTCTACATTGTTAACATACCGAGGAACTTCAAGAATACTATCTTTCAAATAATAAGATTTCGTTCGCACTCGCCCCGCCGTCGTAGATTTTTCTGGAGTAATGGTTACTCCTGGAATATCAATGTTAAATCCATTAGTATGCTTCGATACTAATGGTTGTTTGTCAACATTTTGTTCAGTAACGGGATTGTTGTAATCTTGCTCCCTTAACGCTAGTTTAGCCGATAAATTAAAATCATTTATATTAAGTGGTTCTTTACCACTTGAATTGATCATAATCTCAATTAAGCCACTTGGAAAGGTGATACTAGTTCCCAAAGGATAACTTTTATTGTACGTTAAAGTTAGTAACTGAGGTAATAATTCTGCCAACGGAAGAGATTTCTCTCCAAGCCCACTCACTGGCGTAGGCGCCAATAACGGATTCGGCTGAACCACTTCCGAAGTTGCTGTTTCTGCTTGTTCCACTTCTGCTTGCGGTTCTTCTTTCTGCGCTTCTTTTACTTCTGTTTCTGCTTGTTTCTCTGCGTCTTTCGTTGCTTCTTCCTGACTCGTGTCAGCTGTTACTTGACTATTTTCCGTACTGGCTTTCGTTGTTTCTTCCTTCACGCTACTGGCTGGCGTCTCTTCCTTGGCACTACTTTCGGCGGTCGGACTACTTTCAATCGTCACGGTTTCCGCAACTGCCGTCACACCAGAAAAGGCGTTAATCACTAAAGAACTACACAAGCCAATGGTTGCTAATCGTTGCCACTTAGTTTGCTTCATGTCGTCCCTTCTTTCTATGTACGATTCCCGCCAAGCCAATTAAGGCGAAGCCGAGAATGCTCAAATTTGCCTGACTCTTGCTCCCTGTACGAGGGAGCGTTGAGCCAGTTGTGGTGGTCTGTGTCGAACCACCACTTCGTTGATCTCCTTGCGGAGGACCAGCTGGTTCCTTGGGATCAGCAGCTGGCGCATCTGTTTTCGGTGGGGGATCTTTAGGAGCGGGTGTTCTCGGATTTTGGTAAAATTCAATCCCCACCGAACTAGAACCACCATCAGACGCTTCAACATTTATAAAAAAACTAGGAGAAGATAGTAGACACACAATCATTAAATAACGCTTTTTTTTCATTGAAAAACCTCCTTTTAACTCGCTAGCCTTTCTTGCCCTTTTATACAAGAAAGACAAAACAACCTTTTGTTACTCCTCTATAATAACAAAGAAACCCCCAGCAGAAATTGACGATTTTTTCGCACCCCATGCGAAAATTTTGAAGATTCCTATTCTGACAAGGGTTACAACAGCTGTTATTTAATAATCGGCTCAAAAAAAGGGCGATTTCGGCAATTTTTTACCAAAATCCCCTGACAAAATTTTAAGATTCTGCTCTTTTTAACAAGAAAAGCTCAAAATGTTAGCAACGAATACTAACATTTTGAGCTTTGTTTGATTGTTTTGACGCAGGCCTCTGAAAAAAAACAGTATTTTTTTCGCTCAGCCCGCTATTTTTCCGCAAGACTAACCAAGTAAGGCGCTAATGAATAGCCCTAAGGCATAGGACCCATTGAAAACCAGTAAGTTTTTAATGGAATGGCGGAAACTTTTCGGCTGCGGCAATTCTTGTTTAAACGTTTGAATATTTTTCCAAATGACAGGCAAAGTGGCAAACGTAATTAACACAGGCCATTGATAAATACCACTAATGAAGCCGAATAAAATCACCAGATAACCAGCTAGCGCTAACACTTGAAACAGCACAATCCCTGCTGGGCGCCCGATATAATAGACTAATGTATAACGGTGGTTCTCAATATCCGTGTCTAAGTCCCGTAAATTGTTGGCGAGCATGATGTTAGCAATCGAACAGACCAAGGGCAAGGACGCCACGACAATCGCAAGCACCGCCCAGAGATTGCCGTCTAAGCGAAAGGCGCCGCTAGCAAAATCGACCGTTAAGTAAAAAGGCGGATTGGTGACGACGTTCAAGTAAACGGTTAAGACGAAGATGCCTAAGCCCATCGTGAAGCCACTGAAAATTTCCCCCAAGGGCATGCGGGATAACGGAATCGGTCCATACGTGTAGAAAATACCGATGAAGCAGCAAATTCCTCCTAACACAAGGAAGAGCCAACCGGTTTGAACCGTCAAGTACGCACCCACAACGGCAGTGAAGGCAATCATGGCGAAAATCATGTTGCGAACTAGTTGTGGTGAAACGCCTGATTGTCCGATAATATTTTCTTCATATTTGTAGACGTCCGATTTGGCTTTTTTGAAGTCCATGTAATTATTAATGGCGGTGGTGGCCATATCAAAGACCACCATGCCAATGAAGAAAACCAGCGTGTTGCCCCACTGAACTTCCCCGAAATAGGTCATTGAAAACAAGACCCCGATAATGAAGGGAAAGAGACTGGCAAGCTTCGTCTGAATTTCCACTACTTTTAAAAACACATTTAAAGACATTTTTAGTCGCTCCTTATTTCAAATCGGCCCGATTCCCCATCGTATAGCCAGAGTCTTTGCCGATTTCAAAGTTGCCTTCGATATCTTTGCTGATGTAGACTTTGTCGTCTTTTGTGACGAAAATGGCATCGGTTCCTTTCAGACTTTCGACATATTCTAGTCCTTTTTTGACGCCCATTGAGAAGACGGCTGTTGAGAGACCATCACCATCGATGGATTTGTCGGTGATAATGGTGACACCCGCGATGTCGTTATCAAACGGATAGCCAGTTTCACGATCGAAGAGATGGTGGTAGGTTTTGCCATCGACTTTTAAGTAGCGTTCATAAATTCCTGATGTGACTAAGGTTTTGTTGCTTTCTTTGACTTGACCTAAAACAGTGTTGCGGGCTTTATTCGGATCTTGAATCCCAACTGTCCAGTCCATGTCTTTGCCACGTGGGCTGTGTCCTAAGACGTAAACATTTCCGCCTAAATCGACGATAGCGGTGGTGACACCGTTGTCTTTGAGGACTTTCACGACTTCGTCGGTGATGAAGCCCTTGGCAATTGCGCCTAAATCCAATTGCATGCCTTTTTCTTCAAGGTAAACGGTTTGCTCTTTGTCGTTGAATTTGACTTTCGTGTAATCAACGAGTTTCAAAGCTTGATCAATTTCGGCTTGGCTTGGTTTGCGGGCATCATCGAAGCCAATGTGCCACATAGAGGTGATTGGGCCAATCGCCATGTCGAAGCCGCCGCGGGAGTCTTTGCTGTATTCATAGGCTTTTTTCAACAAAGGATACAGGTCATCTGAGACTTTGACCGGTTTTACGCCTGCTTCTTGGTTGATTTCATCAATTTCTGAACCTGGTTGGTTGACCGTGATTTTATCGCCTAGTTCTTTGACGCGGGCAAAGGCTTTCGGTAAGACGTCTTCTTTGCCATCATCGTAGATGCGAATTTGAACGTAGGTACCAAGCATTGTTTGACGGTCAGAGTATGGTTCTGTATTAATTTTCGCTTCTGGTTTTGAGGAACAAGCAGCTGCCACAAATAGCACTGCTAGAACACTCACCATGAGCAGAAGTTTCTTTTTCATAGGATTCCCTCTTCTTTCCTTCTTTAATTAAAAAATAAGTTCTCTTGCATAGTAGCCTTTTTTGGAAAAAATGAAAAGTCTTTCTCTTGGAAATTCACAAATTTCTGTGAAAAAATTTGTGAAATGATGGACAGAACTAGCGAAGAAAAAGGGGCGGGAAAGTCAGCCAACCGACTTTTTCCCAACCCCTCAATGGTGTCAAGTACTTGCTGAAAAGCATTTCAGGAACTACTTCACGATTCATTTATTATTACTTATTTTGTTACGATGTTGTCAACAACGATTTCAGTTGTATCGCCTTTTTCAGCAGCGTTCACTAATTGTTGTGCGTAGTTGATGAATGAATGTGTGCTGTGTGTTGCACCAGTTACCACTTCAACACCTGCAGGTGAGCCGTCTTCTTCGCCCATTGCTTTAACAAATTCTTTGTTTAATGTTTCGATATATTCTTTTGGTCCAACGCCAGCAACGTCTTTCATTTTGCTTTCGTATTCAGTGTCATCTTTTTTAGATTTGCCGTCAGCGTTCACGTTATCGTAGTTAGATTCAGTCACTTTACCATCTTTCACAGTCATTGAGAATGTTGTGTGGTAGCCGTTTGAGTCATTTTTTTCTTTCAATGAGTACGTACCATCTTTCAATGTTGCGCCATTGTCGATTTCGATTGTGTCTGTGTTACCAGCTTGTGCTGCTTGGATTAATTGTTGTGCGTAGTTTTGGAATGATTCAGATGAATGAGTCGCACCAGTTACTACTTCCACACCGCTTGCGCTTTGTGCTTTAACAAAAGAATCGTTTAATTGTTTGATGTATTCTTTTGGTCCAACACCAGATTTTGCTTTCATGCTTTCTTCATACTTAGTGTCTTCTGTTTTAGATTTGCCGTCAGCATTGATGTTGTCATATTTAGATTCAGTGATTTTGCCGTCTTTTACAGTCATTTCAAAGACTGCACGGTAACCATTTTTTTCATTTTTTTCTTCTAATTTATACGTACCATCTTTTAAATCGCCACCGGCAACTTTTTTCGCTGGTGCTGATGATTCCGTTGATTTTTTCGTTTCTGAAGATGCTGCGCTAGAAGAGTTCGTTGTGTTGTCTTTCTTGTCTGCGCCACAGCCTGCTAATACTAAACTAAATAATGCAATTGCCGCAAAACCTTTAACAAATTTATTCACTTTCATTGATAGTCACCTTTTCTTTCATGATTTTCACAAACATCAAAAGTTTGTGATACATTACACATTATAATGGTTTTAAAAACGTTGTCAAGACCATCCCCTAAAAATATTTACATTTCGGTCTTTTTTTCATCAAAAACTCATCGTTGGAGTAAATTTGTTGACAATTAAAATTTATATTAGACAAATTCGTGAAATACTTATATAATGTTAGTCGATTGTGTACTTATTAATCATTATCACTATTTTACTACTTACAATATTAAGGAGCGGATTGTCAATGACAAAGCAAAATATTGTCGTTGTAGGTGCTGGGTATGCTGGCGTTTCAGCTACTAAATTTCTAGCAAAGAAATTTAAAAAAGATACGGACGTAACAATCACATTGATTGATCGCCATTCTTACCACACTATGATGACCGAATTGCATGAAGTAGCAGGCGGACGTGTTGAACCAGAAGCAATTCAATACGACTTACAACGTTTGTTCTCACGCAAGAAAAACGTAAAATTGGTAACAGATACTGTTACTGGGATCGACAAAGAAAACAAAGTTGTGAAAACTTTAGCAGGTTCTTATCCATTTGACCAGTTAATTCTGGGTATGGGTGGCGAACCAAACGACTTTGGAACACCAGGCGTGAAAGAAAATGGTTTCACCTTATGGTCATTTGATGATGCAGTGAAAATTCGTCATCACATTGAAGCAACCGTTGCTAAAGCAGCCATCGAACCAGATGCTGAAGTACGCAAAGCAATGTTAACATTCGTTGTCTGTGGTTCTGGTTTTACTGGGATCGAAATGGTCGGCGAATTAATCGATTGGAAAGATCGTTTAGCGAAAGATGCCAAAATTGATTCAGACGAAATTACATTAATGGTTGTTGAAGCAATGCCAACCATCTTAAACATGTTATCTCGTAACGATGCTGCCAAAGCAGAACGTTATCTAGAAAAGAAAAATGTTCAATTATTATTGAACTCACCAATCGTTGAAGTTGCAGCAGATCACATTAAATTAAAAGATGGTTCTGAAGTACCAACGCATACATTAATCTGGACAGCTGGTGTGAAAGCAACTTCTGATGCCGCTGACTTTGGTTTAGAAGCAGCACGTGGTAGTCGTTTAGTTGCGAATGAATACATGCAAGCAAAAGGTTACGAAGACAAAAACATTTATATCATTGGTGACTTGGTTTATTACGAAGAAACACCAAATACACCAACTCCTCAAATCGTTCAAGCAGCTGAACAAACAGGTCATACTGCAGCTGCCAACATCGTTGCAGATATTAAAGGCGGCGAAAAACACGCCTTTAAAGGAAACTACCAAGGATTCATGGTTTCCATCGGCGCGAAATGGGGCGTTGCCAACTTATTCGATAAAATTCATTTGAGTGGTTTCTTAGCCATCATTATGAAACATATCGTTAACTTGAAATACTTCTTTGATATTCGTTCTGGTTACTACATGTTCCAATACATTATGCACGAAATCTTCCATATTAAAGATGATCGTTCTGTTGCTCGCGGACATACGTCTCGTTACGGCAATGTCTTGTGGAGTGTTCCGCTACGTGTCTTCTATGGTATGGTTTGGTTAGTCGAATCAATGAAGAAAATTGTCGGCAACGGCGATTACTTGAAACCAAGCACTTGGTTTGGTGACGGTTCTTGGTTCACAGATAAAGTCGTTTTCCCATTCCCTTGGTTACAAGAACAAGTAACAACAGGTGCTTCTCAAGCAACTGAAACAGCAACAACTGCTGCAAGTGGTGCGGCGGATGCGGCGGCAAGCGGTGGTGCCGATGCGGCAACACAAGCAGCGCACTTTGGTTTAAGCTACGCTTACGGCGAAACACCAATGCAAGTGTTTGATCACATGCCTAAATGGTTCGAAAGCGTAATGAAATTTATGATGCCAAACCAAGAAGTTGCTTTGTTCATGCAAAAATTCATGACAATCGTTGAAGTATGTATTGCTTTAGCATTGATTGCTGGTTTATTCACTTGGTTATCAAGTGCTGCTACAATTGGTTTAACAATTGCCTTCTGTTTATCTGGCATGTTCTATTGGGTAAATATCTGGTTTATCTTTGTCGCTTTTGCTTTGATGAACGGTTCAGGCCGTGCTGTCGGTTTAGACCGCTGGGTAATTCCATGGATTCAACGCAAACTTGGTAAAGCGTGGTATGGTACCCCGAAAGCTAGATACGGCGGTAAGTAAGCAATCGATCATCGATTGACAACTACGAGCAAAAGCTGAGACACATGTCTCCAGCTGACTATCATAGGATTTAGTATGTGGGACAGCAGTCAAGCATGACTTTTGTCCCACATATTTTCTTTTATATAATATGGTGGCTCAACTGAGGTCGGGACAGAATCGTTTAGCTCCGAGAACCAAGTAGGTACTGTTCAACATCTATTTGCTTTGCAAATAGTGTTTCTCAGCAATAAGAAGAAATTTCCGAAAATTGTCATAAAACACAACGAGGAACGAGTTGATGTTGCATGATACCTACCCGGTGTTCTTTAATTTTTGGAGACCAAGTAGGTATTGTTCATCATCGAATCACTACGTTCTTCGTGATTCTCAACAATTTCGGCTTATTTCCGAAGGACCTTCAACTCTTAGAGCTTTAGCTCTTAGAAGTTGTTGAGATCGGAGCAACGCGTAGTGTTGGTTCTGTTCCCGCCGTTTATCAGTTTTTGAGCTTGGAACAAAAATTCAAAATAATTTTTGTTCCAAGCTCGTTCACTGTGTTATGATAGACAAGAAAAAAACACCAAAGGAGAGAGAAGAAAATGACGATCAAAGAATTCATTAAGAAGAGTCGCTTGAAAACATGGGACGTTATTATTATTGCTGTTTTAGTTCTTGGTTCTTTTCTGCCCCTTGTTGTTTTTGCCATGCAAAACCGTGGTCAAGAAGCGGCTACGTATCAAGCAGTCTTGAAAGTAGACAACAAAGTAATCAAAGTCTTTGACTTAAAAAAGGACGGCCCGCATTATACATATAAATACGAAGCAAAAGACGGTGATTACAACCTGATTGAAGTAGATGGTGATCGTATCCGCGTGAAGGAAGCCAACTGTGCTGACTTAGTGGATGTTCGACGAGGCTGGATTTCCAAACCTGGTGAAACCCCGATTGCCTGTCTACCCCACAATTTGTTTATCACCGTGGAAGCTTCTGATGGGAGTGAAGACGGTAGCTTAATTTATTAAGCACGACAACTATGAGCAAATTACACAAGAATATTTATATTGCTATGCTCGTTGCCCAAGGGGTCATTATTGGCTTAATCGAAAATATGATTCCTTACCCTTTCGCATTTGCTCCTGGGGCAAAGCTCGGTCTAGCAAATTTAATTACCATTATTGCGATTTTCACCATGCGTAAGCGTGATAGTTTTTTCCTGGTCTGTTTACGTTTGATTTTAACGACATTACTGGGCGGTACACTTTCGACCTTTTTCTATAGTGCCAGTGGTGCCTTATTAAGTTATTTCGGCATGTTGCTTGTCAAGCAGCTGGGGCCAAAACGGGTCAGCATTATTGGGATTAGTGCCGTTGGTGGTTTCTTACACAACGTTGGTCAGTTGCTAACGACCTCTTTCTTTGCTCATTCGTGGGCGCCGATGCTGTACTTACCATTTCTATCTCTGTTTGGGTTACTCTCAGGGATTGCCATTGGGATTGCCGCTAACTATTTACTACAACATGTCCAGACGTTACGAAAATTCCAACTGAATTATGAACAAACAACGAAACATAAGTGGAGTCAATTTTTCTAATTGAAAACCTGTCCGCCACAATTAAAGGAGTCATCTTATGAATATACATCCTATGTGGAATACCTATCCTACGTTATCAAAAGAATTAACAACTACTCTTCGCTTGATGGAACAAGCGGTTCAAATCGATAATCAAGAGATTCAAGCTGCTGTCCATGACATGATTCATTCTGGCGGCAAATTGCTACGTCCAGCCTACCAACTGTTGTTCTCTTATTTTGGTGAGCAGCGGGACCCTAAAAAGGCGACAGCGTTAGCGGCTTCCATTGAATTACTGCATACCGCCACGTTAGTTCACGACGATATTGTCGATGAAGCCGATACGCGTCGTGGCTTGCCAACATTGCGTTCGCGCTTTGGGAATAGCACAGCCGTGTATACAGGCGATTATCTTTTTGTTTGCTGTTTCAAGCTCTTATCTGATTATTCTTCTTCATTAAAAAGCATTCAATTAAATTCGCGCAGTATGGAAAAAGTCCTGACTGGTGAGCTTGGTCAAATGGACAATCGCTATAATTTCGAGGTAACGATTGACCAATATTTAAAAAATATTTCCGGGAAAACTGCGGAACTGTTTGCGCTAAGTTGTTTTGTCGGTGCCTATGAAAGTGGCACCTCCCAACGTTTTGCCAAACGTTGTGGTGAAATCGGCGAAAATATCGGACTGGCTTTTCAAATTATTGATGATATTTTGGACTATACACAAACTGCTGACGCTATCGGCAAACCCGTCTTAGAAGACGTACGTCAAGGCGTGTATTCTTTGCCCTTGATTTATGCACTTGAAGCCAATCGTGAAGTCTTGTTGCCACTTTTAATGAAAAAAGAAACCTTGACCGATGAAGAAACACAGGAAATTTATCATCTTGTCCATGAACTAGGTGGCGTAGAAAAGGCCCAACAATTAGCCACTCATTACACGGAAAAAGCGCTGAAAGAAATCAGCAAACTTCCTGAAACAAAGGGCCAAGCGAAAGAACAATTGTATGAAATTACACAAACGATTTTGACAAGAGAAAATTAAAAAAGCCGCTAAATCCTATTGAGGATTTAGCGGCTAGCTTTTTAGGTGATACCAAACATATATTTTATGATAGAATTTAAAAATATACTTGATTCATTAGTAGAAAGAGGTGCTACTATGACTTTTCTCCAGTGGTATTCTCATACCACGCTCAGCGAAATGTGGGCGTTTTATGAAAAAACAATCACGCATCATCCCTATTACCTTGCCATCTGTCTTAAAGATAAAGAAAATAGTTGTCCAATTGGCTACGTAAAAGCGGAAATGAACGATAGTCACGACTTTGGCACTTCGAAAGGAGTTTCTTCGGTATAAAGGGATTGTGACAGACGCCAGTAAATCATTGGTTTCATTACTGAAAAAAAGAGAGTATCCCCTATATTACAGCCACACATGATGTAGAAAATTATCGCAGTGGAAATGTGATGAAATAAATCGGTATGACGTACTGTTACTAATACAGAGAACAATGGCAACCCAAAAATGTGCTCATTTCTGAATGTACCAGTTAAATTTAGATAATCACGCAGACCGTGTCTATAAAAAATATTGGGATACTTATCCTGACCACTTCATAGAAGACATTTGATGTAAGCTTGTTTCTTCTAAATCCTTTTTGCCGTTTTTATGTATTGAAAGCGTATACTAATAATTGAAAGGACGTGATTTTTTGCGTAAAGATGTACCAACTATGTTCGCTTAATTTAACATTTTTCCCAAGACAAGTAATATCAGCCTTGGAGACTAAAGCGAAAAGAGAGAAAAAATGAATTTACAAGAAATAATCCATAGATTAGAAACTATCTATCAACAGACCGATTACAATGGTAGTTATGCACTTGTAACCGCTGATAAAATTTTAGCTAAGAAAAATTATGGGTTTGCAAAATTTAAGGAAAAACAGTTATTCACAGAAGCAACTCAAAGTTGTATTGGCTCTGTAACGAAGCAATTCACTGGTACCGCCTGCATGATCCTTCATGAACAAGGTAAGTTAAACTTGGAAATGCCAGTAGTAGCCTTTTTTCCAGATTTGCTAATCCCAAAAGCAATCACAGTTAAACATTTATTGACAATGAGTAGTGGTCTACCTGATTATCCAACGGAGCTATTCTTAAATAGTTTGAAAAAAATTAAAGAACAGAGTCCAGAGCTAAACGAAAAACTTCAGGAATTTTATGCTGAATTTGCTACCGCAGAACAAATTTCTTTCAATAAATTGAAAACGATAATTGCTACTAAACCGATGGATTTTCAGGTTGGAACCCGAGTTTCTTATAGTAATACTAATTATTATTTATTAGGTTTGATTATTGAAAAAGTATCTGGACTCTCATTTGAGAAATTTGTAACACAAAAAATCTTGTCTCCTTTATCGATGGTAAAAACTTCCTTTGCCACACAAAATAGCATAGCAAGGAGCTATCGTAACATTGATAATGAACTACATGAATTTCCAAATACTTATCAATTACTATCTGCAGATGGCTGTATGGTCTCGACTATTAACGACTTATCGAAATGGCTACAAGCAGTTCTCAAAGGTGAAATTTTGTCGCCCGAAAGTTGGGATCAAGTTTTCAATCTCTATTTAAAAGAATATAATTGTGGTTGGATGAAGTTAGGAGATTGGTTTTACCATGGCGGTCAATATCTAGGTTTTTACTGCGAAATCTTTCTGCATCGAAAAGCAGGTCTAGGAAAAGTTATGCTTTATAATCGGGAAGCCACTTCTGAATTAGATCAATATTCTATGGATGAACGTTCCAATTGGCGTAATTTAATTCGAGATTGGTCATTTTCTCAAAATTAATAAAAAAGCTCTAATCCTATTGAAAGATTTAGCGGCTAGCTTTTTAGGTGATACCTTGGTATAATAAACACGAAGAGAGCGTACTAGACATACGCTCTCGGGTAGACCGTTTAAGACGGTAGCTTGATTTTAATACGGAAATAAACCCGTCAATCTTCGCTAAAGGTTATGACGGGTTTATTTTTTGTCGTTTTTATTACTGATTTTGACAATTAACGTTGCGAAAGCAATCGCAAGCATCAATGCTTCAAAGACAGTCACTACTATTCCTTTCTAGGGAAAGAGCAAACAAGCAAAAACATTGGCAGTCCCCCTTTTTTGAGAAATTGCCACCGTCATAAACTTCCTACTTGTGTAGTATAACACATTTATACCTTCCTAGAATACGCTTTCTTTTTTATTTACTATTCGACTTTTCCGTTTCAACTTGCTATAATAAACACGAAGAGAGCGTACTAGACATACGCTCTCGGGTAGACCGTTTAAGACGGTAGCTTTAATTGTGGATAAATAAACCCGTCAATCTTCGCTAAAAGTTATGACGGGTTTATTTTTTGTCGTTTTTATTACTGATTTTGACAATTAATGTTGCGAAAGCAATCGCAAGCATCAATGCTTCAAAGACAGTCACTGCTATTCCTTTCTAGGGAAAGAGCAAACAAGCAAAAACATTGGCAGTCCCCCTTTTTTTGAGAAATTGCCACCGTCATAAACTTCCTACTTGTGTAGTATAACACATTTGCACTTTGTTAGAAGGCGCTCTCTTTAAAAAAGTAGGAGCCCCAGAGAGATCTATAAAAAAGTGTCCAATTATCTATTGATAGATCTTTGGACACTTTTTTCTTATTAAACAAAGGGGTTATTCTGGCGCATCTTCCAGAGACCATCGCAATACTCCACTATACCTTCCGACTGGATCAGAAGGAAAAATCGTCAACTGAAGTTGTTTGGTCAAATTAGCGGTAGCGTTGCCGCTTCCTTGCAAAATAGGTTGGCTATCTGCATTAATTAGAACACGCTGATTCTTCTCACCATAACTTATTCTTTTGTCGAGTAACTCACCGCTTTCGTTCTTTAACGGTTGTTCTTCTTTTACTTTAATTGTCCACCGACTTTTATCAAGTTTGCTTGTATCTTCAATGCGGATTTCTTTATTTGTAATAGAAGAAATCATTGTCTCTGTTGCGGGAATTTCATTCACACCAAAATTGATTGTATCAGGTAAAATGAGCTTGGGCCCAGCTTCTTTTTGAAGAGTCCGACTGTCTTTTTCTGACTCTTGATTGTTCTCATCTTTTATATAAAAGAAAACCTCTCGATTCAACCAATGTTCAGGAAAAGTATACGTAACTTTATCAACAACCGATTCTGGCGCATCTACATATTTTTTTAATTCTTTTTCTTCCGTGCCACACTTCGCTATTAAAGTTATATTGGTTGATGGATCATGAGAAAATGAAAAAGTAACTTCTCGCTGATTTGTAAAACGTGAGACCAATAGCGGATTTTCTTCATCCATCAATTTGAATTGTAATAACTTCTTTTCACGATAACGATGAATAATTGTTTGCTCCTCTGGAAGAAACATTCCTTGATCTTGTTGGGTCTTAATTGGTTCATAGCCAGCTATTTTGGGATACTGATTAGACAAGTCAAAAGGCGTGGTTAAAATCCCTTCTTTTGTGACTGGTTCATGAATAGCATTATCTTGTTCATTTAAAAACACAGCCGTTGCTTTCCCCACATAATTCACACTGGATGTAGCAGTCGTTTCCTCTAAATTTTCTCCATCTAAAAGAGTTCTTGCACTAAACGGCAAGTCTAATTTTCCATTTGAAATGAGCGCCGTATCGACTGGATTTTGAGTCCCTTGCCATTTCAAGTAAACTTTATATTGTAATACGGTATCGTAGAGACGACTATCTGACAGATTTTTTGTCATAATTTGGACATTTTCACCATCTGTTTGGCTAGTAAATAAATCCGTTAAATCTTCTCCTTTAAAGTCTGTAACTAAGACTTTGTCAAATTGATATTGCTTTGTTTGATTTACTTGGTTCAGGTTAACGTTTACAACCATTTGACTAGGTTTTGTCCACTGATCAATATTGGGAATGGTCTGTTGCACATTTAAACAAACAGCCGTCTCTGCATTTTCAAAATAAGTATCCATTGCGTAGGCTGGTGGAAATTCTGGTTTTGCCAAAAAATCCGTAAAGTAAACAATGGATGACGGCGTTGTGTCATTGTTGTGGACTACAAACGTAACAGTAGAAATACTTTTGGTCGTCATTTCAAAACGCTGGCGAGGGTCCCGCCAAGGTACCCCTGCAGTAACGTTTTTTAGATATAACCAATAATCATCGTCTCCGCCATCCCACGTATCGTAAAGAATATGTGTAGGATTTTCCGCATATAAGGCATCAATTATCGTTCCAGGGTTTTTATAGCCAACATATTTGTTTGAATTTAACCCATAGTAATTAAACGCTGTTTTTATCGTTAAGGGCTGACCATAATTATCAACAAAATCATAGGTAACCAGCATTTCGCCTTTAATCGTAATTCCTAAAAAATAGCTTTCAGTAAAACTAATTGATCCTCCATCCAAATTACTTTTATTCCGTTGTAATGTAACTAATAAATTAACTGCTTTTCCTTCATAGAACCCCACATTTTTTACTATTGCTTTACTTTTATTTGTCGTTCGACTAACTGCCATGTAGTTTGAATACACTTCGCCTTCAATTGGTTCGACGGATGTATTTTCGCCGTAATGCATAATAAATGTGTTTGCCGCTGGTGTAATCGATTGATTTGCCCAATGGAAATAGCCCAGTTCTGTTAATGGTCTAGGAGCAGCCTCTACTTTTTCAACTCCTAAAAAGATCCCTCCAACTATCCACAATAAAATCAATAAATAGTTATGTTTTTTCAATTGAGATTACAACCTCCTTACTTTTACTTGTAAAAAATAAAATAAATATTAAATAACAATTGATATTATTTGAAGATCCAAAGACAATTGTAATAGAATTTCTATGCTGTATCTACTCTAAAATATTTCTTAAAAATACCTAAAAAACGAAAGCTTATTTAACAATCGACTTTCCCGTTTCAACTTAGCATAATAAACACGATAAACATGAAGAGGTCAGGACAGAACCGATTAGTTCCGAAGGCGTTAGTTCTGTTCCTGCCGTTTATTAGGTTGCGAACGTTTATGACGTCACCTTTAATTATAGTCAACCTTCGGTAAAAGTTATGACGAGTTTATTTTTTATTACTGATTTTAGCAATAGACTAAACAAACCGACCATCTTTTTTAATGGTCGGTCTGTTTAGTCTATTGGTCTACCTTTACTCCTTCTCCGACAATGCTCGCCAGACATCAAATGTTTGTTTTAAGCCTTGGACATTATGAACACGTAAAATTTCTACGCCTTGTTGCGCCGCATACAAGGAAGCAGCGGCTGAACCAAAATCACGGTTGGTTGGTTCTGGTTCGTTCGTTAAAGCGCCAATAGTTCGTTTGCGAGAAACGCCGTACAGTAACGGATAATCTTGGTAGCGAAAGGCGTTAGGATCTTTTAACAGTTGAAGGTTTTCTGCGACAGTTTTATGAAAGCCGATCCCTGGATCGAAACAAATTTTTTCTAAGGAAAGGCCGTATTTTTGGCATTGTTCAATTTTTTCTGTATAAAATTGGTGCAACTCTTCTTTTAAAGAAAGAGGTTGGCGTTTTCTAGAATGCATAATCACAACTTGGATTTCAGGATATTGTGCGAGGACTTCTGCCATCCCCGGAGTGTCTAATCCTTTGATGTCATTAATCATTGTGGCGCCAGCTTGGATCGCGGCTTCCGCTACTTCGGGATAGTAGGTGTCCACAGAAATCGGCGCTAGAGAAGTCTCACGTATTTTTTTAATTAACGGTAATACTCGTTCTGCCTCAACTTGTGGAGAAACTTCTTCGTAGCCAGGACGTGTGGATTGGCCGCCAATGTCTAAAATGTCGGCCCCCGCTTCTAGTAGATGAAGCGCATGTTGATAGGCCACGTCAACCGTTGTGTAGCTACCGCCATCAGAAAAAGAGTCGGGGGTCGTGTTGACAATCCCCATAATTTGGTAATTCTTTTTTAAATCAATCATTATCACATTGCTCCTTTATCTGCTGAATCATCTTTCGTAAAGCCCGCATTCTAGGACTTATCTTCATTCGTTCACTCGTGGACAACTCCGCTAAGGTTTTGCCTCGGTCTGGTAAATAAATAATCGGGTCAAAACCATAACCACCTGTACCGCGCGGTTCAACTAATTCACCAGTCAAAGCGGCTTCCGTTTGCAACAGTTTGTCGTCATCGAGTACATAGACCAACGTGGCTGATAAGGTTAACTCTCGGGTCGACTGTTGCCCTTCAAATAAGTCCAACAGTTCGCGGTTCTGTTCTTCCGGATTGGCTGAATGGAAAAAGCGGCTTGTATAAATACCTAGTAAATCAGGAAAAGCAGTTAACGTTAAGCCGCCATCATCACCTAACACTGGGCGTCCAATTAATTGTTGGAAAAAGCGTGCTTTTAGATAAGCATTTTCAGCATACGTAGTGCCAGTTTCTGCCGGTTGTTCTTGACTGGTTGTATACTTTCGATAAGAGACAAGTTGAATAGCGGGGTCCTTAAGTCCTGATTGCATTTCTTTTAACTTACCTTGGTTATTCGTGCCAACAATGATTTCCATTTTCTAACGTATCTCCATTAAAAATTGATTTTTCCACTCTTGTTCTTTAAATAATCCGGTAAATTGAAATGTTTTGGTGCTACTTTGTGGTGTTTTCACGCCGCGCATCGTCATACACATATGTTCCGCTTCAATGGCTACTGCAATGCCTTTAACGGGAATATTTTCTTGAAGTTTGCGGGCAATTGTCACTGTTAAATCTTCTTGAACTGTGGGACGTTTGGCACAATGTTCTACTAATCTTGGTAACTTGCTTAGTCCCAATACTTTGCCACCTTCTGGCAGATAAGCGACATGTACTTTTCCATAAAATGGCAATAAATGATGTTCACACATTGAATAAAAGGCAATATCTTTTACTAAAACCATTTCGCCTTCATTTAAGCTATCAAATAATTTATAATCATCAAATTCAGGTTCGGTTAATCCACTAAAAACTTCTGCATACATTTTAGCTACGCGTTTGGGTGTATCAATGAGTCCTGCCCGTTGAGTATCTTCCCCCACTGCTTCTAAGATTGTGGTAACTGCCTGCTCAATTTGCGCTTGTTTTTCCTGCTCCATCTCTACCATTCCTTTTCGCTTACTCGCACTTCTTCTTGATTGCCACTGCGCTGAATCCACGTAGCTATTGGCGCGCCCAATAGTTGTTCCTCTGCGTAAACATCACTTAAGGGAATCAAAACAAATGACCGTTTTGTTAATTCTTGATGAGGAACTTGTAAGTGGGGCAACGCGACTGACTGTTCCCCTAATAATAAAATATCAATATCAATAATCCGCGGACCCCAGTGAATTAATTTTTTACGTTTCATTGCTTGCTCAATCCCTTGGGTAACAGCCAATAACTCTTCAGCGGTATAGCTAGTATCAATTTTCAATACGGCGTTCAAAAAATCATCTTGGTCTGTATAGCCGTAAGGATCCGTTTCATAAAGTTTTGAAGAAGCCACGACCTGAATCTGCGGGTCTTCGTTTAAATAATTGCGGGCTTTCACTAAATTTGCGTATGGATCGCCGACGTTACTACCTAATGCTACATAGCCAATCATCTATACTTCTCGCTCCATTTCAATTTCAATATTGTCAAAAAGGCCGGGCATCGGCACACTATATTTTCTAATTTTAATGATAATTTTGTTCAATTGTTCTTGATAATCTGCGGAAATATCATCTAAAATAGCACTCGCTAAACCTTCGATTAAATCGTACGAGTGATTTTTTACTCGTTGGGCAATCAATTCATTCACTTCGGCATAATTGACAGTTTGAGTGACATCATCTGTTCGCCCTGCCTCAGCTAACGACAACTGCATTTCAAGGTCGATTTCTACTTGCTGTCCTAGACGTTTTTCTTCTGCCAAAACACCATTTTTTGTGAAAAATTTCAAGTTGTTGATTCTAATTTTATCCATCCTCTAACTCCCTACCCTCTGTTTTGCTGATTTTTTTAATCATAGCATATTTCTTGGAAAAGTCAGTAGTTAAAAGATGGAAAAGTGGTTATTGGTATGATATAAAAAATTACTTTTTACGAATCAAATAGTATAACTCGTGTATTCAAAAAAGAGCGTGCTGATGCAACGCTCTTTTTTGGGGTTTATTCGCCTTTTATCGCATTGTTACAAATTCTTCTGAGCCTGTTGGATGAATCGCAACAGTATTATCAAAATCAGCTTTGGTCGCGCCCATTTTAATAGCGACTGCAAAGCCTTGTAGCATTTCGTCAACACCGATGCCGATGCCATGCAAACCGACAATTTTTTCTTCTTTGCCGACACAGATTAATTTCATGTCGCATTTTTGACGGTATTCTCCTAAAGCGAAGTACATTGGCGTAAAGCTAGAGCGATAGATTTTCACTTGGTCTTCACCATATTCTTCAAGCGCTGCTTTTTCCGTCAAGCCAATTGTCGCAACTGGTGGATGGGTAAAGACCACCGTTGGTACCAAGTTATAATCCAAATATAAATCGGTTTGTCCGTTAAATAAGCGTTCAGACAGGCGCCGACCAGCGGCAATCGCGACTGGCGTTAAGTCGATTTTCCCAATGACATCGCCAACTGCGTAGATGCCATTTTGCGTGGTATTTTGGAATTTATCTACTTTGACGTAGCCTTTTTCATCAAGGGCTACTTTCGTATTTTCTAAGCCTAATTGATCCGTGTTCGGCTGACGGCCTGTCCCGAAAATCACGGCATCTGTCGTGATTGATTCACCATTTTCAAATGTAATAACGTACTCATTCTGCGCCGTTTTTTCAATTTTAGCTGGTGTTGCATTCGGATGAATTTGCATGCCCATTTCTTGATAGCGTTCTACGACTTTTTCAGAAAGCATGTCATCAAAGCTTCGTAATGGTCGTTCATGACGGAAGGCCCAATGTGTTTCTGCGCCTAAGCCATGTAAGGTTCCTGCTAATTCGGCTGCGATGTAACCCGCACCGACAAAGACCACACGTTTTGGCATTTCTTCTAACGCAAAGAAGCCGTTTGAATCTAAGGCATATTCTTCTCCTGGAATACCCAGTTTTTTCGGACGACCACCTGTCGCGATTAAAATGTGCGGCGCCGTATATTCTGTTCCATTGACTTCAATTGTTTGCTCCCCAGTAAACGTAGCGTAACCATGGATACGTTCAATGTTGTTACTGTCTAAACCACGATTATACGCACCATGTAAGAAGTCGATATATTTTTCACGATTTTCAACTAATTGTTTAAAGCTAAAATTTTTGATTTCAACATCAAACCCATAGCCTGCTGTGTCTCTTTCCATCATTTCCATCATGCTGCTGGCTTGCCACATGACTTTTTTAGGCACACAACCAACGTTGACACAGGTCCCACCAATTTCGTTGCCCTCAATTAAAAGGACGTTAGCTCCGTGCATTCCTGCGCGGTTAGCAGAAGCAATCCCGCCACTACCGCCACCAATAACAATATAATCATAGGTTTTCATTTATTCTGGCTCCCTTTCAATTTGAACTTTCTCCCTTATTATCGCAAAAAATAGCAAAAAAAGACAGTCGTATTACTTACTTTTGTTTAGTTTTCTGCCGCTTCTGTTTCATGGATTCGTTCCGTAAAAGCACTGGGGGAAAGGAATTCAATCGTAGCATTGTCGAAGGGAATTCCTAAATCTTCTTTCGTTACATTTGGATTCATTGTAATGACATAAAGTGTTTTGCCTAAGGAAAGTGCAATCCCAATTTCTAAATAACTTAGTCGGTCAAAGTCACCATTAATAAAAACGTAGGTTGCTTCGTGAAGATACCGTTTTATCACTTCAATATCTGTAAACATTCCGGTTTGAACACAATCTGCTAACCCGAAGCCCGCTGCACCCACACAGCCATGCTCATCTTCAAACAGCTGAGGATCTACCAAAAGGTCCGTTTGAATACGAGGGTTTTGACCAATTTGGTAGGCGAATAATTTGGCCATAGTTATTCCTCCTTCTTTTCCTTTTACTATAGCACAAAAAGGAAACCCTCATATGCCAGAGGATTTCCTTTCTTTTAATACATATTCCCAACCACTTTTACTCGTAAGCGGGTTGCATTTTCTGGATGATAGGCGAGTGGTGTTTCTTCCACCTCGACTAACTCGATTGTGCCAGGGACTGCACCCGCAAGTTCAGCTTGTTGGACGGCTTTTTCTTGGGCATCAGTCAACGCCGCGTCTCGTTGGATTTTTGAATAGACATAAATTTGTTCGTATTGTCCGCTAATCTGAGCGATAGAGGCACCGATGGCATTCGCCACTGCCCCGTTTTCGTTGCGAATTAGCGCTTTAACACCTGTCAATTCTTCGGGGATGATAATACTCCCACCACCAACTAAAACGACCGTCACGTCTGCGGAACTGGTCTTCATGCGATCAATCGCTTCACTGACCAATTCGCCAATTTTTTGGTACACTTTTTCCGCAAACGCTTGGTCTAAATGAGCCACTTTGCTAGGATCACCGACTTGGGCATGGCCTAAGCGAACCGCGATATCAGTGGTCGTTAATTGTGTGCCGCCAAAAACAAGGGCCTCTTGTGTAATACGGTAGCCGACACTATCGGGGCCAACTGTCACAGAACCATCTGGTTGTTCACGCACTAGACTGCCGCCGCCGACACCGATTGACACGATATCTGGCATTCTAAAATTGGTCCGTACCCCGCCAACATCAACGGCCAGTGAAGATTCTCTTGGAAAGCCATCCACTAACACGCCAATGTCGGACGTTGTGCCACCAACATCTAAAACAACCGCATCTTTCAAGCCAGCTAAGTATGAAGCGCCACGAATACTATTGGTTGGTCCACAAGCAATGGTTAAAATAGGAAACTGTTTGGCATACGTTAACGACATTAACGTACCATCATTTTGACATAAGTACACTTGGGCGTGATGAATTTTTTCTTGTTCTAAGGCTTGTTCAAAGCCTTCGCTGGTCACTTTAATTACTTTGTGCAACGCAGCATTCAAAATTGTCGCATTTTCCCGTTCAATTAAACCGACAGACCCAATCATTGAGGAGCAAGATACAGGAACATCTGCGCCTAACACTTCCTTCGCAAGTGCTTGAACAAACAATTCTTGGTCATTTTTTAAAGAAGAAAAAACGCCAATTACTGCGATTGCCTCTACTTCTCCTCGCCAAGAGGCCAAAATCCCACGTAATTCTTCTTCGTCCAGTGCAGTCAATGGTTGTCCATCATATTCGTAGCCGCCATGTGCTAAAGCATACGTTTCTGAAAGAGTGGCCACTAAATCCTTGGGCCAAGCTGTGTAAGGCAAGACCGAAGCGGTTGCTGGATAGCCCAAACGAAGGACCCCAACTTTTGCTAATTTTTTTCGCTCAACAATGGCATTCGTACATTGGGTCGTGCCCAACATTGCATGTGTGACTTTGGTTGGGTCCACTGCTGATTCTGCCAAGACTTTATTTAAGGCACCGGCAATCCCTGTTTGAATATCATCGGTTGTTGGAACTTTCACTGAATGAATCAAGTTTAATTGATGATCTAAAATAACAGCATCTGTATTTGTGCCACCGACATCGATACCAATTTTATACATTTATTTGTCCTCCTTCGCTACTAAGTTTTCTAGTGGTTGATAATCCATTTCGTAGCCGAAATACCGAGGACCCACTGTTTCGATACCTTTTTTCGTTCGCCAAGCGGCATTCGCTTTCAAGCCCATTACTTGGACACGTTTGCCGTATTTCAAGCTTTCTGTTGTCACAGGCGTTAAAGTTTCTAAATCTACCATACAAATCAAATCAGGCGTCATCGCAATCACCTGACCATCTTTCTCGGCAATTAAATTTTCATTTTGAAAATGGACGACTGCTTCTGAACCAGCGTCACTGTTTAAGCCACTCAATTTGACACGTCCCAAATTGAAGCCACCTTTTACTTCTCGTTCTACATCTAGAATTTTTCCTTGGAACAATTCAAAGCCATCCGTAACTTCTACTAATGCTTGGCGTTTTTCTTGTTCATCTGCATAGGTACCTCGAATCACTTTGCCAATTTCTTCTGATAATGTCACGATGTTATGAATACCATAGTCTTGTAATTGTTTGCCTGTCGCGGGATAAATGCTCACTAAAGCACTAGCGCCCATTTCAACCGTTTGAACACGAGCAAGACGTTCTGTCCAAGTATTATCAATCGTTTCCATAATGCCAATATTTCCTTT
Organism: Enterococcus sp. DIV1090; assembly: GCF_050537975.1. NCBI lineage: Bacteria > Bacillati > Bacillota > Bacilli > Lactobacillales > Enterococcaceae > Enterococcus > Enterococcus sp. DIV1090. The sequence goes on from NZ_CP172917.1 coordinate 2,839,197, forward strand.
TTCATCGGTAATTGCCATAGGGGTCGCTGACATCCCATTCAAATGGAACGTTACCATAGGCAATTCTGGAAAGGCCCGCCCCATACCATCACAATCCACCAAGGGAATGCCTAGCTTCGCTGCAACAACAATTGGAATCATTGAATTGACGCCCCCAGCTTCCATTGGAAAGGTTCCCGCAATCGTTTCTTGGTCTAAATATTTTCCTAACTTCTCAAAGACACGGACGAATTCGTCGCCTTTGGGAAATTTTTCAATTGCGACAGATGGGGCACCCATCATTGCGGCGGGTAGGAAAAAATCCTCCGCGGCAATTTCTTCTGGAGAAACCAGTTTGACAGGTCCGTTTTCTTCGATGGCGGACAAAGCCATCATTTTACCAATGTAGGGATCACCGCCACCTCCTGTCCCTAAAAACGCTGCTCCTGTGGCTATATTCTCAATTGCTTCTGCATCTAAATAACGCATTCTCCGACACTCCTCTTCTTCATTCCATTTCTAATGATTCGGTGTTCATCTGTTGACGTTTTGCACCGAAATAATAAATAACAAACGATAAAACAATGCCAATTAGCGGTTGGTTAGGCAATTGAGGGGCATTGGGAAAGAAACTCATAATCACTGGAATGCCCCCCACTGCAGCACCAATTAGCCATGAAAAAACACCTAATTTATTCACGCCAGGCGTTGGCTGCCATTTGGTTCGATCGCCTTTGTTAATCAACCAATAGGCAGCAATCATTACACCAGCCACTGGTGGCACCATCGCAGAAAGGACAGACATAATCGGCGTAAAGTAATTTAAGATCCCCACAACTGCTAATAAGGTTCCAATGGCGCCGGCCGCACCGACAGCGACTTTTTCTTTTTCTTTTGGAATATCAAAGACATTAATCAAGGCCAGTCCGCCAGAAAAAGCATTCACGGCATTCGTGGTCCAAGTTGCTAAAATTAGCGCAATAATTCCTAAAACTGGAAAACCGAGATTCATAAAAACTTCCGTGATATCTGCGGTGTTCGAAGCAATGGTCAAGACCGCACCAACGCCAATCATCAACAAGCCTGTCGGTAAAATCCCTAAGGTGGCCGCTTTAACCACATCTTTACGAGAAGAAACATATTGAGAGTAATCTCCAGCAATTACTGCGCCTAATGCAAAAGAACCGATAGTCATTGAAAGACCTGACATAAAGCTTCCTGCTGTTTGAGGTGTATATTGACTAACAGCTTCCCAACCGTTGTTTCTTAACGAAGCCACCAAGCCATAAAGACAAACCAGAACTAACACAGGAACCGCAAAATAATTCAGAATTTTCAATATTTTTATGCCATAAAGAGCCGAAATAAGCATGATAACTCCCCAGATTAAGGAAGAAAGCGACACAGGTAAATCAATGCCGTAAATTTTTAAAAAGTTTGTGAAGGCGCCACCGCTGACATTGGCTTGCAAACCAAACCAACCTAAGCAAGCAATCGCTAGAATAATGGAAATAATCTTTTGCGAACCTTGAATGCCAAACACTTGAGAAGCGACTTTGACAGAAGGTTCTTGTAAGTCGGAACTTTGAATTCCTTGTAAAATCATTAAAATAACAATAATACCGTAACCAATAAATCCTGTTAACAAAGCTTCCCATAAAGGCATACCTGCAACTAACGTTCCTCCAATAATTAATCCTGGCACGCTAATCATTGCGCCCGCCCAAACAAATGCTAAGCTAAGCCACGATTGTTGTTGCTCGTTTTTTAATTTCATTCTCATTCCTCCTTAATTATTTTTTCAATTATAACGAAAAATCAGTCATAGGTCTTTTTCAAATTAAAAAAAATATCGAGGAAGTTTTGGCTTAAAATAAAAAAGCAGACAAATCGGCTACTGCCGATTGTCTGCTTTTTTCATTCATTCGTGACCAAGCGATATAAGATCATCGCCAAATAGACTTCATAGGCTTCGGCGGCGTTGGTCATATCATAGCCGAGCGCTTCATTAATTTTACTGATACGATATTTGACCGTATTTTTATGAACAAATAGGCGTTCGCCGCATTCTTTAAAATCACTACTTGCATCTAGTAAAAACGTTCCTAATGTCATTAACTGCTCTGATTCTTTTAAGAGAGGTTGGATAACTGCTAAGCGTTGTTGGATTGCTTCTTCTCCTGCTTGGAGACACGTCATCATTTGTTGAACTGTACGAATTTCCGCGATTGATAACACTTTTCTTTGTGGATAGACGCGCTTTAAAAACGGCGCGACTTGATTAGCGGTTTGGTAGCTGACACGCACTTCAGTCGTGTTACGAACTTTCGGACAAAGGATGATTTCACCTAAATAGTCCTGATAGTCTGTGGCTTGCAAGTATTCTTTACTAATCGTGGCTTCAGGCTGCTTGTGTAAATAATTACCTAAGAGAACAATCAGGTAATTTTCTGTTTGCTGGACAATCGTTGTTTGGTAATAGTAACGTAGGAAATCTTTCAAATCTTGCTGAATAGCGTGGATTTCTTGTCCTTGTTGCCAAATAGGCAAAAGCCACATCGTTTCGACAGAAGAAATATCAATCATTAATTTTTTGGCTAATTGGTACATCTTATCACTTTCATCGTTAATGATTGCTTGGACTAAGGCATACTCACTGACTTCGTCATAGTTTTTCCCCCATAAATTCAGAGCCATCTGAACGACTTCCACCGCTTGATTCATCTCAAAAGAGGTTAACTGCTCTTCTTCTCGAATGAAGTAAAGCTTCAATGTTTGTCCATCTTTCTGAGGAAGTTTTTGCGAGGTAATGAAGTAGGTCGTTTCTCCCAGCGCTACTTTCTCTTGTGATTGATAAAGTAACTTGGTTAAGGGCAATTTCGTGCTTCGCGGCCAATTGATGGTGCTGATGATTTCATTGGTATAGGTGGTTAACGCTATATTGACTTTTAAAAAATCGGATAGGATTTTCAAGGTCATTTCCACACTGCGGTTTTGTTCAGGCAAAAGGGAAACTTTTTCCAAGAGGTCCGTTGCAAAAGAAGCCATTTTATTTTTATTGACTAACAATTTCATGACTTCATAAATGACTTCGTTGTAGCGTAATGTGGGATCATTTTTAGGCATTTGGATTAAAATGAAACCTAAAGAATCCGATAATTGAATCACTTCCTCTGCAACTTTCGGTACGATAATCCCAACGTAGTACAAGATTAGGCCTACTTCGCCTAATTCATGGAGATGCCGAATCGTTTCGCATTGCTTCACCACATCATGACGAATGGCACAAAATGAACCAATCAAAATTTCGCCAGCATGGTATTCATTTGTTTTGTGAAGTTTTTCCGAAAACAAAGACATATCAGAGACTTCTAAAAAAGAAAGAGAAGCAACAGATGTGTCCAATTGGTTTTTACCAGAAAGTACCGTTGCTTCTCGCAAAGACGGTAATTTTAATAAATCATTCACACGGACACTCATATTTACTCCTCCTTTTGGCTGGTTTATTTTTTCTTACGAATCATATCGCCGACTGCAACAGGTTGCGTCACTTCCATTGTTAATAACATCATGGGATTAGGTGCCCGATCGATCGCTTCACCGTCTTCATTATACATCTCTTTGACGGTTTGGTGGAAATGGGTAAACCCGGGACCATAAAATTCAATTTCATCGCCGACACTGAAAAGGTTCCGTTGACGAATCGTTGCGACTTGCGTCTTTTCGTTGTACGCAATCACTTCACCAACAAATTTATATTGTGGAATTTTACGACGTTCGCCGAATAATTGTTCATTTTCACTTGGTGTATTGTAATAAAAACCAGTTGCTAATTCACGTTGTGCTACTTTCCATAATTCATCAATCCACTCTTGTTGGCAGACATAGTTTTCAGGGTCTTCCATGTAAGAATCGACGGCTTTTTTATACACATTAGCGACTGTTGAAACATAGTGAATGGATTTCATGCGGCCTTCAATTTTAAAACTATCGACACCATTTTCAATTAATTCTGGAATATGTTCAATCATAGACATATCTACGGCGCTCATTGAAAACTCTTCTTCGACTTCCCCTTCGCTGGTTTTGCTCCGACGTTCTGTCCCAAAAGGCATATCAAATAACTCATATTTCCAACGACAAGATTGAGAGCAACCGCCACGATTGGCATCCCGCATCGACATATGATTGGATAAAGTACAACGACCTGAATATGAAATACACATTGCTCCATGAATAAAGGCTTCAATTTCAATGTCCGTATTTTCACGAATAGTTGCAACTTCCTCCATTGAAACTTCGCGCGCTAAAACCACACGTTCTAAGCCTTCATTTTTCCAAAATTCTAATGTTTCATAGTTGGTTGCTGAAGCTTGTGTCGATAAATGGATGGGTAAACCTGGTGCTTCTGTCGCACAAATTTCGATTAAAGCTGGATCGGAAACAATCACAGCTGAAATTCCGATGTCTCGCAATTCTCTGAAAAACGCTCCTGCCCCTTCCTGGTTTCCTTCATGAGTGACCATATTGGCAGCGACATAAACTTTCGCATTATGTTCGCGGGCAAAGGCTACGCCTTCCGCCATTTCTTCTGGCGTGAAATTTCCTGCGCGGCTACGCAGACCGTAGGCATTCCCTCCGATATAAACGGCATCGGCACCGTAACGAATTGCGACTTTTAGTTTTTCTAGCGTCCCGGCTGGAGCCAACACCTCGGGACGCTTCAATGTTCGTTCTGTCATTACTTTCATGTTCTTCTTCCCCTTAAATGAATCAATTTATTTTATTGCATCGGCACTTAAATCAAAGAAACCATTGTCTAAGCCACGACCTGTTGGATGTAATTTTTCAATTTCAGCTGTTGCATGAGCTGCTTGATCTTCTGACCAAGTTCCCGCTTCAAGTGCTGCTTTCGCTTCAGCAAATAAGCGAGCAATCGCGACAAAATTTTCACCTGGCGTGTAAAGGCCATCGAGCTTCCATGTACAATAGTGATGGTCATACAAGTTTGTTAACTCATTCATCAAGTTCACATCGTTATTGGCAAAAATATGCGTACCATGACTATCTTCATAAATGGAATAGTGGGTTTCTGGTTTTTTGGGTTCAGAAATAAACAGCCCTTCGTCTTTTGTAACCCCTTTGTCGTTCTTTGTGTAATTGTAGTAATTTTGAATTAATGGGCGTTTCGATTGATGAATACACGTCGCCCCATAGACAAGAATTTCAGCTGGAACTGCTAAGTTTTCTTCCATTGCGACCATTTCTTCAAAAGGTACTTCCCGAGCTAGGACAGCTCCGATGGCTCCTCGTTTACTCCAAAAATTGATTTGACGTGAGCTCGTTACCAAGGTTTCGCCATCATAAACGTAAGGAATTTCTAATCCATCTCGTTGCATAATAAACACAATACCTGGATCACCCAAAGTAATTTTATCGACGTTGATTTCTTTTAAAAATGTCAGATACTCTGGGACTAATTTCATTTTTTCAGGGTGCATAATGCCATTTACTGCAACTAGCACTTGTTTGCCCATTTCATGTGCACGTTTCACAATCTCGCGTTGTTCATCTCGTGTAAAAGATACGGGCAAACGCAACCCGAATGTTTCTTCTCCAATATATAATGTATCCACACCTGTTGCGAGTAATTCTACAGCCTGCTCAACAGATTCTGCAGTTGCAATCAGTTCAATCATAAATATAGCCTCCTTCTTTATGACCGTTTAATAGTATCATACGTTCACAAACTTTAAAAGAGCCTATCTGTATTAAACGTACATTTTTCACAATGTTTCCGGAAAAAATTTTGGTAGAGAAGCGCCATCCGCTTACCTACCAAATGCTCTTTTTTTTAATTACTGGTCATCTGTTCTTTGGTCACTCGTTCAAGTGGTATTTTCGTTCATAAAACGTTACTACAACGGTGAATAACCACGCTGCCGCTAAGCCTAACAAGCTGCCTAAAACAATCCCTAAAAAGCGGAATTGAATCAACGTTATCACGTACTGCTGACGAACGAGCAATGAAAGCATCAGAGCCATAGGCGTTGTGAAAAATTGCGCCAATCCATAATTACGACGAATAAAATACTCAACGGTCACAAATAAGATTGTAATCACGACAATCGATTCAAAAGTTGTCAAAGCTAAATTAAGCAGAAAAGCGGAAATAACCAAACCAATCGTTGTGCCAAAAATTCGCTGAATATTTCGCTGCTTAATCGCACGTAAATTGTCTCCTTGTAAAATGGATGCACAGGAAACGACTAACCAATACGGATTCTGTAAATGTAAACTTTCGCTGATATATACAGCAAAAAATAAGACAAAGCTATAATATATGCTATCTAATGGCGCTTCTGGATGCCGATAAATTCGTTCCCGTAATGATCGCTTAGCTAGCGGGGCACTGATTTCCTTCTCTGTAAAATGCAACACTAGTGCAAACAAAATGGAAAAGCCAATGCCTAATAACATACAGCCACTCATGAACGGAATTTTTGCTAACGGAATGCTCGTACTGGCACCCATCGCTGTCACCATCACACCAAAGAAGGCCCCTGGTTTTGAAATATCGTAGACTTCAAAGAAAAAGCGGCCACCAAAACCGACCAGTGCAACAACAATGGGAATGAGCCATGCAATATGGGTCGATAACATGCCTAACAAATTTCCTAAAAAAAGGTAACTGCCGACCACAGATAAACGAGTCATTAACTGTTTTAATGGTAGCGGCTGATAATATAAAAAAGTAAAAATACCTAACGAGCCAAAGCTTGAAATCAATAATTGATGATTGATATAGCCCAAAAAAAGAATGCTGAACATAACCAAGCCAGCAAACACTAGTCGAAAAGGATTATCCTTTGGACGTTGATAATGTAGTAATTCTCGAAAAAAAGATTGTTCCATTCCATCACCCCTCCTTATTAACGTAGCACAGAAAAATCAATCTGGCAATTCTCAAAAAGAAATCGCCACTGGAAAATAGAAAAAGGAGCGTGGGACAAAAATCACTTTGGATTTTTGCTCCACGCTCAAAAACTGATACACGGCGAGAACAGAAGCAACCCCTTCGGCTTATTTCTCGGAGTTAAACACTTCTGTCCCGACCTCCTTTGCATCTCATCTATACAGTTTGTAATTCTTTCGCTTCTGTCTTTGGTGCTTTTGGTGCCCGCACATTTAACGTAATTTTGCCTTTGCTAGCACCTAAGGTTACTTTATCCCCTAACTGAATTTGACCGGAAAGAAGGGCTTCACTTAAACGATCTTCCACTTCTTTTTGCAAGGCCCGACGAATTGGACGTGCGCCATATTCTGGATCAAACCCGACTTTACCAATAACTTCAATTGCAGCTGGTGTGATTTTCACTTTAACCTCTTGTTCGGCCATCCGTTTTACGACAGATTGACTCATAATTTTTACGATTTCATGAATTTCCTCTTGTTTCAAGGAATGGAAGACAACCGTTTCATCAATTCGGTTTAAGAATTCTGGACGGAAGGCTTTTTTCAATTCTTCCATGATTCGTTTTTGCATTAATTCATGATTTTTAGAAATGTCTTTCACATTGAAGCCGACATGTTTTTCTTCACGAATCGCTGTTGCTCCTAAGTTGGAGGTCATGATTAAAATCGTGTTACGGAAATCGACTTTTCGTCCTTTGGCATCCGTTAAATGGCCATCATCTAAGACTTGTAATAAAATATTAAAGACATCTGGATGGGCTTTTTCTACTTCATCTAGCAAAATAACGGAATAAGGACGTTGACGAATTTTTTCAGTTAGTTGGCCGCCTTCTTCGTAGCCGACATAACCTGGAGGAGAACCGATTAAACGGCTAGTGCTGTATTTTTCCATAAACTCAGACATGTCCACGCGAATCAACGCTTCTTCGCTGCCAAACATCGCTTCGGCTAAGGCTTTGGCAAGTTCTGTTTTCCCAACCCCTGTTGGTCCTAAGAACATGAAGGAACCAATCGGTCTTGCTGGGTCTTTCAAGCCACTACGCGCACGACGGATAGCGCGTGAAACAGCTTCAACTGCTTCATTTTGGCCAACGACCCGTTGATGTAAAATGGTTTCTAATTCCATCAATCGTTCGCTTTCTTTCTTCTCTAGCTGCTGCAAAGGAACGCCTGTCCATTGTGAAACGACTCCAGCCACGTCTTCTTCTGTTACTTGCGTACTGTAACCAGACAGACTTTTTTCTTTCACTGCAATCAATTCTTCTAGTTTTTCCATCACTTGTTTTTCTTTTTGACGAATCCGAGCGGCGCTTTCAAATGATTGATTTTGAATGGCCTCTTCTTTTTCCGTAATTAATTGAGAAATTTCGGTACGCAATTCATTAATTTCTGAAGGTTGATCTGCCTTATCTAAACGAACTTTTGCTGCAGATTCGTCCATTAAATCAATTGCTTTATCTGGTAATTGGCGGTCATTTAAATAGCGAATCGATAATTGAACCGCTGCATGTAGAGCTTCATCTGTAATTTCTACGCCATGATGTTTTTCATAGCGTGAACGCAAGCCTTTTAGAATTTCTTCTGCTTCTTCTGGCGTTGGTTCTGCTACTTGAATACGGGCAAAACGACGTTCCAAAGCGGCATCTTTTTCAATATATTTTTGGTATTCATCCAGAGTTGTCGCACCAATTGTTTGCAACTCACCACGTGCTAAAGCAGGTTTTAAAATATTTGAAGCATCGATCGCCCCTTCTGCACCGCCAGCACCGATCAAGGTATGCAATTCGTCAATAAATAAAATGACTTGTCCATCTTGATAAATTTCATCGACAACTTTTTTCAAGCGATCTTCGAACTCACCTCGATATTTGGTTCCAGCAACCAAGGCACCCATGTCTAGCATCATTAAACGTTTGCCTTGCATATCTTCAGGGACTTCCCGGTTGACAATTTTCTGGGCTAAGCCTTCTGCTATCGCTGTTTTCCCAACACCCGGTTCACCGACTAGGACAGGATTGTTTTTGGTACGACGACTCAAAATTTGAATCAAACGACGGACTTCGGTACCGCGACCAACTACTGGATCCAAGCTTTGTTCTCGTGCTAACTTGGTTAAATCTCTTGCTAAAGAATCCAATGTTGGCGTCCCTTGTGGCGCATTTTTATTTTGACCATTCCGACGACGTTGTGCGCCATTGGGTTCGGAAACGCCCATTTTTTTCAATAATAATTGACGCATTTTGGATAGACTTAATCCTAAATTCACTAAAATTCTAGACGCTAAAATTTCTTCGTCTCTTAACAAGCCTAATAATAAATGCTCGGTACCAATCTTTTGAGCCCCTAAGCGCTTCGCTTCATCTCCAGCATAGGCAAAGATTTGTTTGGCTCTTGGTGAATAAGGTAAGTATAAGTTGTTATTCCCCATTGGACTTTGCATGGTGCCATAGCCACTTAAATGCTCAATTTCTTCACGGATGTCTTCTGTGTCAGTATTCAATTGTCGTAATGTTTTTCCGGCAATCCCATTCGGTTCTAAAACGAGTGCTAATAATAAATGCTCAGAACCGACGGATTGATGACGAAAATACTTCGCTTCTTCTTGGGCAATCGCCAGTACGGCTTTCGCACTTTCTGTAAATAGTTCATCCATAGTTATTCCTCCTCATAGCTCAAGCGCTCTAAAAATGAACGCATTATTTGAGCTCTTAGAAAATCTTCGTGATTCCCCAGGCCATTCAATGTGCTTTTACTTAAAGCAGCTAGCATTAAATTGCCTTCCTTTTTCGTAATCACTTCTTCTTCATACAATGTTTGAATAAATGTTAGCGCATCTTTTTCTGTTAAGGTTGCGCCAATCAATTGATCCATTTGTTTTAGTAATTGATCGTTATCTGAAATTTGTACTTTGACAATGCGAATATAGCCGCCTCCACCACGTTTACTTTCAACTGCGTAGCCTCGTTGGATGGTAAAACGTGTATTAATTACATAGTTAATTTGTGAAGGAACGCAATTAAATAAATTAGCCATTTCCGCCCGACGGATTTCAATTTTATTACTTTCTTCTAAAATCTTTTTTAAATAAGCCTCGATTAAATCTGACGTATTTTGATTACTCATAGTCTTCCATCCTTCTTCTCTCTTGACTAATATTGACCATTATTATATCGAACTTTGCCTATTAAATAAAGAGGAACGCTTTGACTTTAATAAAAAAATGCAAAACAGGAGGAGCAACCTCAGTCAAACTGACTTAAGTTCCCCTCCTAAAATTGAAAATATGTTATTGAATTACAGAGGCTGAGACAAAAGTGTTTAGCTCCAAGAAATAAGAAGAAATTTCCGAAAATTGTTCTTTAATTTTTGGAGAATTTCGGCTTATTTCCGAAGGAGTTGCTTTTGTTCAGCTGATTATCTTAATGTCTCACAAAAGCGTTTCTTCGCCGTAGGCTTGATCCAAGGCTTGTTGAATATCTTCGATAATAGATGTTGGCTCTTCCAAACCAACGTACATGCGAATGTGTGCTGGCGACAAGCCTCTTTTCTGAACAGCCGCCAAGTTATTGCCTTTGAATACAGGCAAGGCCAAACTTTCAAAGCCACCCCAACTGACCCCAATTGTGACCAGCGTCAATGCGTTCACAAATGTTTTCAAACGTTCAAAATCGGTATCTTTTAAATCAATCGCAAATAATGAGCCATAACCTGTTAAATATTTTTCTGCTAACGCTTGTTGTTGTTGATTTCCTACAAAAGGATGATATAATCGACTGATTCGCGGATCCTTTTGCAAAGCCGACAGCACCGTTTGGATGGCTTGAGACTGATGCGCCAACCGAACAGGCATGGTACGAATACCTCGTAACGCTAACCAAGAATTGAAGGGACTATTGACTGCGCCTAATGCTTGATGACCATGTTCAAAAATTTGATCTACAAGCGCTGCTTTGCCAATGACAGCCCCTGCTACAATATCCGAATGACCACCAATATATTTGGAACAAGAATGAATCACCAGGTCCACATTATGGCATAAAGGATGCTGAAATAACGGTGACGCCCACGTGTTATCAATGACAGTGTATGCGCCAATTTTTTGTGCTAACGCAGTTATTTTTTCTAAATCTAGCAGTTCAAACTTTTGTGAGGACGGACTTTCAAAGTAAATGACTTTGGTGTTTTCCTGAACAAATTGAAAAAGTTCTTCTGTTTCTGCAACGTCTACTTTGGTCAAGGATACGCCAAATTTCTCTAAATATTGCACAAACGAAACAGATTCTCCATAAATTGTATTGACCATTAAAACATGATCACCTTGTTGGAGCAACGTAAACAGCGTTGCCGAAATAGCGCCCATTCCTGAGGCAAAAACTTTACATTTTTCTCCACGTTCCAAACGAGCAATTTTTTTCTCTAAAATTTCTGTTGTGGGGTTGGTGCCACGTGTGTAAACATAATTATTTTTTTCATCTATACTCGCTGCCATAAATTCTTCGTAAGTTGGAAAACAAAAGGAAGAGGTTTGAACCAACTCGGGCACCATCGGATGATACATTTTTTCCATTCCTTTTTCCACTTCACAGCAAATATTTTCATGATTCTCAACATGCATTTCCTTCACTCCTCTTTCTCTACAATGTTTCTGGTACTTCATGGGCTTCTTCTTTTTGATATTGTCGATCTAAGGCTTTTACAAATGGATAATAAATAACGACACTAGCCGCAACAGCTAAAACTTGCGTCACTGCACCTTGCCATTTTCCCACTAAAAAGCCCGAAAACAGAAAGGGCGTAGCCCATGGTGCTTGAATGTTTGTAAACATTGGCATGAACCCAATTTTCATTGACAGAAAGGCAATCAAGACCGATACAATCGGCGCGACCGCAATCGGAATCAATAATAAAGGGTTAAAAATAACTGGGAGTCCAAAAATCAAGGGTTCATTAATGTTGAAAAATGCTGGAACAAACGAAATTTTCGACATGGCTTTCATTCTAGATGAATGTCCGACGATGGCCATTGCAATAGCCAAGCCAATCGTGCAACCAGCGCCTCCAATTGTAGCAAATTGATCGAGCATTTGGACCGTGCCAAAGTTGCCACTTTGAGCAGTTAATTGTCCTAATTCCGCTAAGCTTTGGTTTTTGTCTGCATTCGCATATAAAATAGGATATAGCATGGAATTGATGACAGTTGGATGAATCCCGAACCACCAGAACAGTCCATTTAAGCCAGCCACAATAATAATTGCAAAAGGGGTTCCGATTAAACCTTGCAGTGGCGCTTGAATCACCGCATAAATTAATTGCGGGAAGGAATCCGCAAACGAAAGCCCAATCCCATTAATCAATAAAGCCACCGCTACCACAAAAATCCCAGGAATCAATGCACTAAAAGCTTGGCTCACCATAGAAGGCACGCTTTCAGGCATTTTGATGACTAATTTTTTCTTAATACAGAAACGAGTCAACTCAACCGAAAGAATTGACATAATAATGGCCGTAATCACCCCTTGCGTTCCTAACCAATCAAACGATAAAACTTTCGTCACAACTTCGCCTGATTCAGTAGTCACCGTTTTCGGTAAAACGACTACGTAAGCAACAATTCCTAAAATTAATGAAGTTAAACGATCCATTTCGTAACTTTCCGCCAATTTATAGGACATCGTCCCAGCAAAAATAATTCCCATCATGTTGAAAGTTGCTCGATAAGCTGGTGAAATCATATCCGCCCAACCTGCACCGAAAATTCCAGCCATAAAATCGCCATACCCTGCTACTGGAAAATCTGTAATCAACATAAAAATCGATCCAATAATTGTTAACGGCATAATTGCAAAAAAACCATTTCTTAAGGCTTGAAAATAACGTAAACTTGTAATCCTTGAAACTTTAGGCACTACGGCTTGCTCCACCCAGTTTGTTAACTTATCCATTTCACTTCTCTCCTTAATCCTTTGTGATATCCTCATCATAAAGAAACCGCTTTCTGATGTAAATACAACTAACTGATTCTGTAACTATGTTTCATAATTCATACGCTTAAGGTATACTGAAAGCGAAACAAAGTACCACAGAGAGGTGAACCCATTGAATCTAATCGAATGTTTAGAACAAAAAGAACGCTATACATATAACGAAGGGCTAATTATTGATTTTATTTTATCTCATACTGAACGAGTCCTGCATATGTCGATTTATGAACTAGCAGAAGCCACCAACTCTTCAACTTCCACGATTGTTCGTTTGTGTAAAAAAACAGAAACTAGCGGTTTCAAAGAATTTAAAATCCGCTTGTCCCGCGACTTAGAAATTCACTACCAAGCAATCCGGAATGTTGATGC
>NZ_CP172917.1:2857500-2906720 GCF_050537975.1 Enterococcus sp. DIV1090
AATCCGAACTGAGAGAAGCTTTAAGAGATTTGCATGACCTCGCGGTCTAGCGACTCGTTGTACTTCCCATTGTAGCACGTGTGTAGCCCAGGTCATAAGGGGCATGATGATTTGACGTCATCCCCACCTTCCTCCGGTTTGTCACCGGCAGTCTCGCTAGAGTGCCCAACTAAATGATGGCAACTAACAATAAGGGTTGCGCTCGTTGCGGGACTTAACCCAACATCTCACGACACGAGCTGACGACAACCATGCACCACCTGTCACTTTGTCCCCGAAGGGAAAGCTCTATCTCTAGAGTGGTCAAAGGATGTCAAGACCTGGTAAGGTTCTTCGCGTTGCTTCGAATTAAACCACATGCTCCACCGCTTGTGCGGGCCCCCGTCAATTCCTTTGAGTTTCAACCTTGCGGTCGTACTCCCCAGGCGGAGTGCTTAATGCGTTTGCTGCAGCACTGAAGGGCGGAAACCCTCCAACACTTAGCACTCATCGTTTACGGCGTGGACTACCAGGGTATCTAATCCTGTTTGCTCCCCACGCTTTCGAGCCTCAGCGTCAGTTACAGACCAGAGAGCCGCCTTCGCCACTGGTGTTCCTCCATATATCTACGCATTTCACCGCTACACATGGAATTCCACTCTCCTCTTCTGTACTCAAGTCTCCCAGTTTCCAATGACCCTCCCCGGTTGAGCCGGGGGCTTTCACATCAGACTTAAGAAACCGCCTGCGCTCGCTTTACGCCCAATAAATCCGGACAACGCTTGCCACCTACGTATTACCGCGGCTGCTGGCACGTAGTTAGCCGTGGCTTTCTGGTTAGATACCGTCAGGGGACGTTCAGTTACTAACGTCCTTGTTCTTCTCTAACAACAGAGTTTTACGATCCGAAAACCTTCTTCACTCACGCGGCGTTGCTCGGTCAGACTTTCGTCCATTGCCGAAGATTCCCTACTGCTGCCTCCCGTAGGAGTCTGGGCCGTGTCTCAGTCCCAGTGTGGCCGATCACCCTCTCAGGTCGGCTATGCATCGTGGCCTTGGTGAGCCGTTACCTCACCAACTAGCTAATGCACCGCGGGTCCATCCATCAGCGACACCCGAAAGCGCCTTTCACTCTTATGCCATGCGGCATAAACTGTTATGCGGTATTAGCACCTGTTTCCAAGTGTTATCCCCCTCTGATGGGTAGGTTACCCACGTGTTACTCACCCGTCCGCCACTCCTCTTTCCAGTTGAGTGCAAGCACTCGGGAGGAAAGAAGCGTTCGACTTGCATGTATTAGGCACGCCGCCAGCGTTCGTCCTGAGCCAGGATCAAACTCTCATAATAAAAGTTAGAACAATCTTGCGATTGTTAAGCTCAATTTGTTTGCTAGCATATTGCTTGCTTGTTAAAAATGTTTGTTGTCTTGAATTGAATCAAGACGCCCTACACATTTGGTTCGTCTATTCTTTGTTCAGTTTTCAAAGGTCTACGTTACCTCGCAGCAACTTTTATATCATAACAAACTTTCGTTTGAATGTCAAGAACTTTTTTAAAAAAGTTTTTTTAAGTTGTTTTGCTTGGTTGTTGTTGTCTGTTGTGACAACTTCTATATCTTATCATCTCGTTTGTTATTTGTCAACAACTTTTTTGTTGTTTTTTCAAACTTTTTTCGAGAGATTTGAAATCAAGAATTGTTATTTAATTATTGATTTCTGAATCGCTCAGCTGTGTGACTCGCCTTGCGACATGTAATAATATACCAAGATTTCAAGCATTGGTCAATCATTATTTTCACTTTTTTTAAACTTTTTTTCAATACCGATTATTATGATTGGTATAGGTATTTTCGTTCGCTTTTTACCCCCTTTCATCATTTTTTGGCTATAGTTTATTAACTTTTAGCAAAATCTTCTAAATTTATCGTAATATATCAAGGATTTTGTCCTTTTTAGCAATTATTTGTTAAAATATGGAAAAGAGATTTTTTATATATGGAGGAAATGAACGCTTATGAAAATTTTAGTTGCAGATGATGATAAAGAAATTGTAGAACTATTGAGTATTTATATTCATAATGAAGGATACGAAGTCGTGAAAGCTTATGATGGAAAAGAAGCATTATCCAAATTGCACACAACACCAGATATCGATTTATTAATCTTGGACATTATGATGCCAATCATGGATGGAATGGAAGTAGTGAAAGAACTTCGAAAAGAATCGCAAATTCCAATTATTATGTTAACAGCAAAAACAACCGATATGGATAAAATCAAAGGCTTAGTTGCTGGTGCAGACGATTATGTCACCAAGCCTTTTAATCCTTTAGAAGTAATGGCTCGGGTGAAGTCTATTTTACGTAGAAGCCAAATGCAATTAACCAAAGAAGAACCCGATGAATTAGAAGTCGGCCCATTAATGATTAATAAGGACTCTCACGAAGTCAAAACAATAGAAGGAAAAGAAATTCAATTAACCGCTCTTGAGTTTGGTATCCTCTATCTATTAGCTAGTCATCCAAATCGTGTGTTTAGTGCGGATGAAATTTTTGAGCGTGTGTGGCAACAAGAAAGTATTGTTTCTGCTAAAACCGTGATGGTTCACGTCAGTCATTTAAGAGATAAGATTGAAGAAGCAACTGGTGGAGAAAAAGTCATTCAAACAGTGTGGGGAGTTGGATATAAGATCGATGCTCGTTAAACCTAAAAAGATTGAAAAACAAAAACGAATTACCTTAACTTCTAAAGAAATCAGCGAGTTATTAGCAGAAGCAATTGTGACAATTGTTTTATTACTACTATTAAATGTCTCAATTATGTTCCTTTTAGGACAACTACTTAGTGAAAACTCGCCCTTAGCTGGTGTCATCTGGGCCACTAAGGATGCGGTCGCTAAAGAATTAAATACTGATTTGTTTTGGAGCTGGAATAAATTTGTCTTACCCATTTTCTTTTTAGTAGATGCAGCTGTTCTCTATTGGCGCTTAATTCGTCGCTACCACCAAATGCAATTGCGTCATATTATCAGTGAGTTACATTACATCGCTGATGGTAATTACAATCACCGCATTCCGTTTGAATTAAGTGGTGATTTAGCAAAAGTCGTGACGAGTATTAACGGTCTAGTGGATAGTACTGTCGCAGCCATTGAAGATGAACGGCGAATTGAAAAATCAAAAGATGAATTAATTACGAATGTCAGTCATGATATTCGGACACCGTTAACTTCTATTATTGGTTATCTGGGATTGATTGAAGATCGTCAATTTCATAGCCAAGAAGATTTACTGAAATATACGCATACCGCTTACGTCAAAGCGAAACAAATGAAATTATTAGTTGATGATCTTTTTGAATATACAAAAGTCCGTCAACCAAGTGTACCGATTCATACGACGACTTTTGATATGGCACAATTAATTGAACAGCTTGCTGCCGATTTTGAATTGGAAGCGAAAAAGATTAATATGCAAATCCAAGTAAAAGCCAATCCAGCTTCTTTAATGATGGAAGGCGATACGGAAAAACTAGTCCGAGTCTTTAACAACCTTCTTTCAAACGCTTTGAAATATGGCAAAGGCGGCCATCATATTGTAATGGAAGTAGACAAAGTCGGCACCGAAGCAATTATCGCTGTTCGCAATGATGGACCAGCTATCCCTAAACATTCTTTAGATCAGTTATTTGACCGCTTCTATCGTGTCGAAGAATCCCGATCACAAGAAACGGGTGGTACTGGTTTAGGTCTGGCTATTGCACAAAGTATTGTTGCTTTACATGGTGGATATATTTATGCGAAGTCTGATCAAAAGTGGACTTCCTTTATTATTCATCTACCCTTACAGCGTACCAACAAGAAATCAGAGAGTTAATTGACATCCCTGAACTTTTTCGGTATTCTATAGAAAAGAGAAAACTAAGAGAAAAAGTATTTATGGCACTGAATTCCAGAGAGTTTGCGGGGGTGCGAGCAAACATTCATCCATAAAGAAGTCCGTCTCTTCCAGGTGTCCAGCGAAATAAGTTGGAACGGTCTGCAGCCGTTATCTGCAAATCAAGGGCAGTAACATTACTGAACTTGGGTGGTACCGCGAGATTTCCAGTCATTTCGTCCCAAGAATATTTATTTTTGGGGTGAGATGGCTTTTTTGTTGTTTTCTACAACAGTTATTATTGATTATGTACTAATTTTAAGGAGGAAAAAATATGTTAGATGTAAAAATGATGCGTCAAAATTTTGACGAAGTAAAAGCAAAGCTACAAACCCGTGGCGTGAAAGAAGAAATCTTAGTGGAATTTCTGCGTTTAGATGAAAGTCGCCGTGATTTATTAGTCAAAGTCGAAGAAATGAAAAAATACCGGAATGATGTGTCTGCTGAAATTGCTCAATTAAAACGAAACAAAGAAGATGCAACGGCCAAAATCGCGGAAATGAAAGAAGTCGGCGGTAATATTAAAGCGTTAGATGCAGAAATTAATGCTATTGACGAAGAGCTACGTGGGATCACAACTACTTTACCGAACTTGCCAGATGATTCTGTGCCTGTTGGTGCTGGTGAAGAAGAAAATGTAGAAGTACGTCGTTGGAGTGAACCAAGAACTTTTGCTTTTGAACCAAAACCACACTGGGAAGTCGCTGAAAACTTAGGCATTCTAGATTTTGAACGTGGTGCCAAAGTAGCTGGTAGCCGTTTTGTTTATTACAAAGGCTTAGGTGCTCGCTTAGAACGTGCGTTATACAACTTCATGTTAGATTTACATGTTTATGAACATGGCTATACAGAAATGATTACGCCTTATATCGTTAATGACACCGCCATGTTCGGAACTGGCCAATTTCCTAAATTTAAAGAAGATGTCTTCCAATTACAAGATACGGATTTAACGTTAATCCCAACGGCAGAAGTCCCGTTAACTAATTACTACAACAATGAAATTTTAGATGGCAAGGATTTACCGATTTACTTTACGGCCTTGAGCCCTTCTTTCCGTTCTGAAGCTGGTAGCGCTGGTCGTGACACACGTGGGTTAATTCGTTTACACCAATTTAATAAAGTCGAAATGGTTAAATTTAGTGATGCAGAGCATTCTTATGAGGAATTAGAAAAAATGACGAATAATGCCGAAGAAATTCTGCAAAAACTGGGATTACCTTACCGTGTCATGGCTCTTTCAACAGGTGACATGGGCTTCTCAGCTGCGAAAACTTATGACTTGGAAGTTTGGATTCCTGCTCAAGAGACGTACCGTGAAATCAGTTCATGCTCAAACTGTGAAGATTTCCAAGCGCGCCGTGCGATGATTCGTTACCGTGATGAAAACGATAAAGTCCAATATGCGCATACACTCAATGGTTCTGGTTTAGCCGTGGGACGGACAGTCGCTGCTATTTTAGAAAACTACCAAAACGAAGATGGCTCTGTAACTGTACCAGAAGTCCTAGTTCCTTACATGGGTAACCTAACAGTTATTAAATAAAGGGAGAATAAAAGTCGTTGTCTGATATCAGATAACGGCTTTTATTCTATAGGAAAAGGAGCCTGTAACAAAAATCACTTTGGATTTTTGTTACAGGCTTAAAAATTGATAAACAGTGGAAACAGAAGCACCTCCTTTATTCTAAAGAAAAAGAGGCAGACGTCGAAATGACGTCTGCCTCTTTAAATTTAAAAAAAATCAGCTTTTATTTTATTGAACAGAATAGTTTGGTGCTTCTTTTGTGATTTGAACGTCATGTGGATGTGATTCTTTCAATCCGTTACCACTCATTTGAACAAATTGTGCTTCTTCACGCAACGCTTTCAGGTCCGCTGCACCGACGTAACCCATCCCAGATTTCAAGCCACCGATTAATTGGAAGACAATATCAGAAACGCTTCCTTTGTAAGCAACACGTCCTTCAATTCCTTCTGGCACTAATTTGTTTGCTTCATTGACACTTCCTTGGAAGTAACGATCACTTGATCCTTTTTCCATTGCGCCCAATGAGCCCATGCCACGGTAAGTTTTGAAACGACGGCCTTGATAAATTTCAAATTCGCCTGGAGATTCATCTGTACCTGCTAACATACTTCCTAGCATTACAGCATGTCCACCAGCAGCTAAGGCTTTCACGATATCACCAGAATATTTAATACCGCCATCAGCGATAATTGCTTTACCATATTCTCTAGCTACAGAAGCAGCATCATAAATCGCTGTTAATTGAGGAACACCAACACCAGCAACGACACGTGTTGTACAAATTGAACCAGGTCCAATACCAACTTTAACAACGTCAACGCCGACATCATACAATGCTTTGGTTGCTTCAGCAGTGGCAACATTACCAGCAATTAATGTTGCTTCAGGGAACGTTTCACGAATTTCTTTAATTTTGCGAATAACGCCGGCACTATGGCCATGTGCAGTATCGATAACAATCGCATCGGCACCTGCTTCTAATAATGCTTCCGCACGTTCGAACGTATCACTAGTGACACCGACTGCTGCCGCCACAAGTAAACGACCGTGTTCGTCTTTGGCAGCATTTGGGAATTCAATCACTTTTTCAATGTCTTTAATTGTAATTAAGCCACTTAAGCGACCTGCTTCATCAACGATTGGTAATTTTTCGATTTTATGTTTCTGTAAGATTTTTTCTGCATCTTTTAAAGATGTGCCAACTGGCGCAGTGACTAAATGATCTTTTGTCATGACTTCTTCAATTTTGATTTGGTAGTCGGTTACAAAACGCATATCACGGTTTGTAATAATTCCGACTAATTTACGGTTTTCCATTGTTTCTACAATCGGCACACCGCTAATACGGTAACGACTCATTAATTCTTCTGCATCCGCTACTAAGTTTGTTGGTGTTAGAAAGAATGGATCAATGATAACGCCGCTTTCAGAACGTTTGACTTTACGTACTTCGTCTGCTTGTTGGGCGACAGTCATATTTTTATGTACGACACCTAGTCCACCTTGACGAGCCATCGCAATTGCCATATTACTATCTGTAACAGTATCCATACTGGCACTCATCAATGGAATATTTAACTTGATATTTTTAGCTAATTGTACACTCATGTCTACATCATTTGGTAAGACATGGCTTTCTGCAGGGATTAATAGCACATCATCAAATGTAAGACCTTTTTTCGCAAATTTTGTTTCCCAATTTGACATTTTTTTGTCCACTCCTCGACTTAATTTTATATATGAAAATAACAGATAATACTAAGGAAGTCAACTAGATTTGTTTAAATAATCAATGAGGAATAAAGGACAAAACGCCGAAATCGGTTTGTCCTTTATTCAACTCTTCCTAATTAAGGTCCTACTTTCATCGTTGTTCTTTTATCTTGTGTTTCTTTTTTTGTTGTAAAAATCGGCTAAATCCAAAACCGCCGACAGAAAGCAAGGTAATTATTGTCCCTATTTTTTGCACTTTTGTTCTTTGATAACGGATGTCGACATGTCCTGTACCAGATAAAGAAAGAGCGGCTAAGCCTCCTTGATTAGTTAGGCTCATTTTTTTAGCGCCCGTTTGGTTTTTCATTTGAATCGTGGCTTGATAGCCTAAGTAATAAATAAAAGGAACGGTCACCTTCGCTGATTGATTCACCACTTGGTAGTCAAATGAAATTTTCCCATAAGGCATTCTAACGTTTGTAATGGTTACTTGTTCTGCCGAATAATCAAGTTGTCGTTTTTTCTGTTTCAATAATTCCTGATAATTGATTTCATCTGGCAAATATTCATGGCCCGCACCGATATAAAAAGGCGCTGGCTGCTCATACTCAGCTTTTGTTAACAGGCGGCCTTGTTGTGACTGAATACTTTGATATTGATAAATGCCCAAATTGCTGACGGCAAGGAAAACCAACAAAGCCACGGTCCAAGATTTACGGAAAACGCCCCATTCGTCTTGTGCAATGAAAAAAGCGAGCATTACGGAAAGAATCCCTAAAAACCGCCAAGGAAACTGAATCGTATTTAAAGGCGTGTGGTTCAGCCAGTGCCAAGGAAAAAGCGTGGTAACCATCAATAAGAGTACCAGCGTCAAACCAATAAACCGTTTGTCCTGAATTTTTTTGCTGGCAAGCGAAACCACTGCTACAACAAGTCCCACAAACAAAAGGGTTCCTAGATTCGCTGTTTTCGCGTGAAAAACACTGCTCTTTAAACTATTAATGAAAAGAGAAACAATAGGATAACTTCTTTCGGAAATATAAGTGAGTGGATTGGATGTAACTTTAAACACTTGATTTTTCATTTGTTCAGCAACTGGTAAAAGATAAAAGGCCAGCCAAAGCAGCGTCAGACCTGCAGCCTTC
Source organism: Enterococcus sp. DIV1090 (assembly GCF_050537975.1). NCBI lineage: Bacteria > Bacillati > Bacillota > Bacilli > Lactobacillales > Enterococcaceae > Enterococcus > Enterococcus sp. DIV1090. Next base: position 2,865,803 of record NZ_CP172917.1, read on the forward strand.
GCTAATGCCCACAGGACCTCCTTTTTAAAAAACTGCTGCCAATAAAACAGAATGTATAACCCAATCCAAATAGAAACCATTTCAATAGAAATAAAGTGAGCCAACCCAATCCCAGTCATCGCCAGCGTTAACAACGGCCAATATTTCGTGGCTCCCTTTCGTAATAAAAACAGGCTCGCTAAGACCAACGGAAAAAAACTTAGCGCCAAAAATTCTCCTAACGCTTGGCGATTAAACAAGTCTTGCATGCGATAAATAGATAAGCCATACAAAATGGCAAAGAGATAGCTTCTTTTTTTAGAGAGCGCCATTAATCGGCCTGCATAATAAGTAAGGCTAAATGTTGCCAAGTTTACTGCAAACACAAAAATCGCCATACTAGCGACAAAGGAAAGCCCCAGAACACGCAAAAGCGCAGGTAAATAAAGATACGCATCTGGATAAAACAAACTAGAGGCATAGCCATAGCCTCCCAAGAAAAAATAATTGATTTTAGGAAACCAGTCGTTGTTTTTAATTGCTAATGCGAGGCCTTCCACCCGATTTTGATGAAAGCGGAAATCACTTGCTCGTAAAAAATTCTCTTGAAAATAGACAAAATAGAGAGAAAGTCCACTTAATAAGAGAAAACTAATAAAAATGAGTAGCCGCTCGTGTTGACGGCACCAAGACTTCACTTGTTGTCCCATAAGAGGCTCCTTTCTTTAGCAAACTTCTGAAAACAGAAGCCTGGGACACTAGTTTTTTCGACTAATCCCCCAGGCTTTAACTGTTAAAACGCTCTATTGAGAGAGCGACTTTGCTTGTTGCAGTTTCTGCGTCAGCCGAGCGCATTCACAATTGAGCGCGCGCCGTTTATTGACGTGTCATGAAACTACCTTGAATATTGTATTTTTTCTTGAAGAAATAGCGTGCTACAAAGGCTAACGCACCGATTACTAAAGCAATCATCGGATCTAAAATGGGATTGATCACTGGTGGCAGCATCGCTGAACCAGCGAAAACTGCAATCCATAAGAACATCCCACCAAATAGAATGGCAGTCGTTTTTAACCAACCAGGACGTTTGCTTTTGTCGCCACCTTGACGATCAAAACGGTAAACATATTTGTGCATTAGATAGAAAACATAACCCCCAGCCATCGCACCTAAGATATATGTGGTTAATCCGAGAGGTTGTGCGGTTCCTTTTGAAAATAGAGACATCGCCGCTAACATGATTGTTAATAAACCAAGTAATAGTAAGGTATTGTCGAGCCAAATCATCCAGCCCGCTGGTTCTTTGACTTCTGCTGGTTTATTTAAAATTGCTTCCGTCCGTTCTGAAACAGTGCCAAATAACTGACGGGCTGTTTTGCCTGTTTTTTGACCGGCTACTAATTCTGGTAAAATACCGTGTAGAGCCAATGCTAGCTCTTCTTCAGATAAATTAGCCGCTTTTAATGATTTTTTTAAGTCAAAAATGTATTGTTCATTTCTTTTAGTCAAATTCTGTTCTAATTGACGATTCTCAGCCACGATTGCTCGTAATGCTTCTGCTTCCATAGTTGTATCCTCCTCACCCTCATGTAGAGGGAACCTCTTTCTAAACGGCTGAATGGCCTTAAATATGTGGGCTTATCCCAAAACAAATTGCTTGTTGGGCACATTTTTTTAAACGTTAAAACGGAACAACATAACATCGCCATCTTGAACGACGTAGTCTTTTCCTTCTAAACGAACACGGCCCGCTTCTTTGGCAGCTTGCATATTGCCATATTTATCTAGGTCTTCATAAGAAACTGTTTCCGCACGAATGAAGCCTCGTTCAAAGTCACTGTGGATAATCCCAGCTGCTTGAGGTGCCTTGATTCCCTTACGGAACGTCCATGCACGAACTTCTTGTTCACCAGCTGTAAAGTAGGTAGCTAAGCCTAACAAATCGTACGCCGCACGAATCAATTGATCTAAGCCAGATTGTTCAATGCCCATTGCTTCTAAAAATTCAGCCTTGTCTTCTTCAGAATCCAATTCAGCAATTTCTTCTTCTGCTCGCGCACTAACTACGATTACTTCCGCATTTTCACTGGTTGCAAAATTACGAACTTGTTGTACATACTCGTTGTTGTCTGGATCCGCCACTTCATCTTCTGAAACATTTGCTACATAAAGGACCGGCTTTGTGGTTAATAAGAAAAGAGATTTAACAATTTTCTCTTCTTCTGGCGTAAATTCAATCGTACGAGCAGATAAACCTTCTTCTAAAACTGGTTTAATTTTGTCTAAAACAGCTAATTCTTCCACCGCTTCTTTATCTTTTGCTTTCGCCATTTTTGCCACGCGAGTATAGCGTTTATTGATTGAATCTAAATCTGCTAAAATTAGCTCTAAATTAATTGTATCAATGTCTGCTAAAGGATCAACGAAATCCGCATCCCGATTTTGTTCACGCATGATATTTTCGTCATCAAAACAACGAACCACGTGACAGATTGCATCTACTTGACGAATGTGACTTAAAAACTGATTTCCCAGCCCTTCTCCTTTGCTGGCACCTTTAACAATTCCGGCGATGTCTGTAAATTCAAACGTTGTGGGAACTGTTTTTTTCGGTTTTACTAGTTCTGTCAAGCGTTGTAAACGGGCATCTGGTACTTCAACCATGCCGACGTTCGGATCAATCGTTGCAAAGGGATAATTTGCAGCTTCTGCTCCTGCTTTTGTAATTGCGTTAAATAGGGTCGATTTACCAACGTTTGGTAAGCCGACAATTCCAGCTGTTAGTGCCATTTGTTTTCCACTCTTTCTCTCAGTCTATTCTCTTTTCTATTAGAGGCATCAAAGCATTAGTCTGCTTTTTTCTCGATTACTTTTTTTAATTTTTTAGTAAAATCACGACGCGGCATCATGACAATATGCCCGCAATTCGTGCACTTGATTTTGATATCAGCGCCCATGCGAATGATTTGCCAACGATTTGCTTGGCAAGCATGCGCCTTTTTCATTTCGACAATATCGCCTAAATCATACATGTTCCAAGCCTTCTTTCTTCTCTTACTTATATAAAAATACCATGATTACAATACCATTTTTTAACGAAACTAGCAAAAGGATTTGTGACTTTCTGTCTTACTTTCTCACTTTGCTTTTTATTCCTCGTCAAAATGAATATCTAAAATATCTAAAATTCTAGCCAAATCCGAAGAGGACAAGTACTCAATTTCAATTTTTCCTTTGCCTTCTTTTTCTTGAATCGCTACGGTTGTCCCAAATTTATCCATTAAGCGGTCTTCACTTTCTCGAATATAAATGGGTTTTTCTTTGATGGCTTTTTTCGCTTTTTTGCCCTTTTTGCCTTGTGTTTCGTTTAATTCAGCGACAAGTTGTTCTAATTGTCGAACCGTTAAATTGTCTTTAATACAACGATTAGCTAATGGCAATAGCTGTTCTTTGTTCTTCAAGCCTAATAACGTCCGTGCTTGACCCATTGACATGCTTTGTTTTTGAACCATTGCTTTGACCGCATCTGGTAAGGTTAGCAACCGTAAATAATTGGCAATATACGGGCGACTTTTGCCCAAACGTTCTGCGACTTCCGCTTGTGTTAATTTCAAATTTTTCATTAACATTTCATAGGCTTCTGCTTCTTCTAGCGGATTTAAATCTTCCCTTTGTAAGTTTTCCAAAACAGCAACTTGCATCATGGATTCTTCATCAAATTCGCGAATAATTGCGGGAATTTTTTCTTTGCCGGCTAATTTAGAAGCCCGGAACCGACGCTCACCTGCAATAATTTCATAGCCTTTAACTGCCGATTTACGGACAATAATTGGTTGAAACACACCGGAATGTAGAATCGAGTTTGCAAGTTCTTGTAAAGAGGTTTCATCAAATGTTTTCCGCGGTTGGTAAGGATTGGGACGAAGTTCGTTTAATAGAATTTCTGTCACTTGTTCGTTCTTAACGTCGACATCTTCTAGCTTTGCGATATCTTGAAACAAGGCATCGATGCCTCTGCCTAAACCTTTGCCTTTATTCATTCTCCAACACTTCCTTTGCTAGTGCTTGATACACTTCGGCACCTTTTGAGCGAATATCATAGTCAATGATTGGTAAACCATGACTTGGTGCTTCGGATAAACGGACATTTCTTGGAATAATCGTGTCATAGACTTTTTCACGGAAATATTTACGGACTTCTTCAACGACTTCGGCACCTAAATTGGTCCGAGCATCGTACATGGTTAACAAGACCCCTTCAATTTTCAATTCAGGGTTAAAATGTTTTTGAACCAAGCGAATCGTATTTAGCAATTGACTCAAGCCTTCTAATGCGTAATATTCACATTGAACAGGAATTAGAATCGAATCACTTGCTGTAAAAGCATTGATTGTTAAATGCCCTAGAGAAGGCGGGCAATCAATTAAAACGAAATCATACATGTCTCTTACTTCATCAATTGCTAATTTCAAGCGCGATTCTCGAGCCATCATTGAAGTTAATTCAATTTCGGCGCCTGCTAATTGAATAGTTGCAGGGACAATATCTAAATTTTCACGGCTGGTATGTTGAACCACGCTAGTGATTGGTTCTTCATTTACAAGGACATCATACACATCGTGTGCGACATCTGGTTTAGGGACACCCATGCCACTGGTAGCATTTCCTTGTGCATCAATGTCGATCAGTAAGACTTTTTTGCCTAAGTTTGCTAAACATGCGCCTAAATTTACAGTGGTCGTTGTTTTACCAACGCCGCCTTTTTGGTTCGCTACAGAAATAATTCGTGTCATGTGTGTGCCTCCATCTTATTTAATCGGTTGTTTATTTGGTAATCCAGGTTTTCTGGGATATTTTTTAGGGGTTTCTTTTTTCTTTTGAATCACGACAATGTGGCGTTCGTCTGCCGTAATCGGCAAAGTAAAATCAACTTCTTTTTGAAATTGACCGCCTAATGTAGCGATTGCAGGTTTTGCTTCATTAATTTCTTCTTCACTTTTCGATGCTTTTAAGGCTAAAAAATAGCCTTCTTTTTTAACTAAGGGTAAACACAGTTCACTTAAAACATTTAATCGTGCAACTGCTCGCGCTGTAACGTAATCAAACGCGCCACGAAATTCTGCTTTTTGACCAAATGTTTCTGCACGATCATGATACAAAGAAACATTAGCCAAACCTAGTTGATTCACCAACTCTGTTAGGAAAGTAATTCGTTTATTTAAAGAGTCAACAATTGTGACATTTAATGAAGGAAAAACAATTTTCAAAGGAATACTTGGAAATCCTGCGCCTGCGCCAACATCACAAATGGCTTTATCGCTAGCAAAGTCTTCAAAGAATGCCAACGAAACAGAATCATAGAAATGTTTCAAATAAACTTCTTTTTCTTCTGTAATGGCTGTTAAATTCATTTTTTCATTCCATTCTACTAGTAAATGGAAATATTGGTCAAATTGTGTCATCTGTTGGTCTGTCAATTCAATGCCTTTTGCGGCTAATAGTTGTCTAAATTCTTCGGGTAGCATAAAGACTCCTTCCTTTTTTGTGAAACAGAAAAATGTTTCACAATCATCTTTTCCTACTTTAACGCAAATAGCAATTTCTTGCAATGCTTTTCGGAAGATTTTTGCCTGAATGATAAAAGAAAAATCCGCCTTTTTATGTGGTAAAAAGTCTCTAGCCACGGGCCAAAATGTTCAATTGGCGGCAACGAAAACCGCCTTTCTCTAAGAGTAAAACAAGCCAATGTTTCATGTGAAACATTGGCTTGTTTTACTTACTATAATCATCGCACTTTATTTGTCGTTCTCTGCGGTAGTCGTATTCTTGGATACGGGGACTTAACCAACCTTTTTTGGCTGTTTTTCGTAATTGATGATCAAATCTCCCTGGTGGTGAACTATCTAGTAATTCATGGGTACGATTATTCCGATTTGCATAATTAAACGATTCACCATTCAAGACTTTTTCCTGGTATTCACTGTTTTTGGCCGCTTGATAATAGGCTGGATTACTAATTAATCTGCCTCGCCAGTCCTCAACTAACACATCCCACTGGGTTACAAAGGTCCCTTCTTCATTCAAAATAAACTCACTGTGAAAATTAGGCGTCAATCGTTTCTTATTAATCAAAGAATAAGATGCCCCCTCAGGGTATTTGTTGTGCAAACGAGCAGAGCTTTTTTTCAGCTTCCGCCCGCCCATCCCTTGCGGCTTGGCCGCAAAAACATAACGTTTTAATGCCTGTTCATCGGTGTCCCCTTCTTGTTTAAAAAAATCGCGGATATACGTGATATTTTGACGATCAATATACATTCTTAATTGATGTATCTTTTTCGCTTTCTCTTGATTAAAGCTCCCAAGAAGACCTAACGGATAGGCTTTTTGAACTGTTTTTGCCAACAAATGCCAAAACGTCGCATGCGGTGCAATCGTCTTCGAGAAACGATGAGGTCCTACTAATTGCAACATGCCATGCTGATCCAACACTGCACCTAATTGCCATAACAGTAACGTGAGCTTTTCTTGCGGACGATAAGCCGAAAAGCGAAATAATCGCTCATACGCTGAAGAGCCCACTTCTTCCACTTCAGAAAACAGTTCTGTGACTGCTGTTTTCGCTTGCTCAAGTGGCAGGAAACGCGTGTCTTTTATGGCGCTTTCCACTAATCCATAAACAGCTTGGCGGTCCCAGCCAGCGTCAATCGCCGCCTCTACACCAGCACTCATTGCTTGTTGTAATTTTTGCCAACGTCCCATCTTCTCGCCGCCTTTTTCTATATACTTCTTCTATAATGATAATCCTTTCCCCACAAAATGCCAACTGCTTAACGCAAAAAAACAACCCGCCCTTTGGGGAAGGGCGGGCGGAGGAGTTAAAAAATGAAAAAGTGTTTTGTTAGGGTTTTGTTTATCGGGTATGTTTAAATAATAGCCGTTAAATGTGAAGAAACTATGGTAAAAATGCGCCTTCTTTTCAACAAAATTTTGAAAAAGTCTCTTCAGAAATTAAGATTTTTTTGCGAAGTTGTTTACTTGCTACCCCCATTCAATATATTATATATTTAATATCCATAAAATCACAAAAGAAATATACATAATAATGAATACTTATTCAACGGTTAATAATCCAACAAAAAAGAGCATGGGACAAAAATCACTTTGGATTTTTGCTCCACGCTCAAAAACTGATAAACGGCGGGAACAGAAGCAACTCCTTCGGAAATAAGCCGAAATTCTCCAAAAATTATAGAACAATTTTCGGAAATTCCTTCTTATTTCTCGGAGTTAAACACTTCTATCCCGACCTCTTTCAACTAAATTAAATGATTTTCTCTTAAAATATCACCAATATACGTATCCTCAAATTTCTTCACAAAGTGTTCAACCATTTTGCGTTCCACGAACGGCATATCCATTTCTGTTAATTTTTTCTTGTCAGATAAATAATAAACAGAGTTTGCTAAGACGCGCAAGTCGTATGCAGAAGCAAACACTTCTGGTACTCCGCGTTCAACCTCTAGCAATTGATAAACAGCTTCCATCGCTGTCCGTACAGAATACTCTGTTGTAAACACCGTATCTCGTTCAGTATCTGCGAAGTTCCCAATGAAAGCAAGATTTTTAGAGCCGTTTGGTACAACTAATGGTCGATCGCCTGGTTCTCTTAACATAAAGTAAGAAGTGATAAACGGCATATAAACCGGAATAGTGGTAGCCGATTCTTCTGAAATACGTTCAATTTCCCCTTCTGGGACCCCTAAATGATAAAGTAACTCTTGCGTAATTTCTTGGCCTGTACATTGTTCGATTGGTTTTTTGATATAATTTCCTGGTTTATTAGAAAGCAATCCATATACCCAAGTTATAGATTGTTGATCATTTTGTTCTTTAAAATGTGGTTGTCTATGCATAGCGAAACTCATCATCCAATTAGAGTCTTTGATAGTAATAATACCACCTGTGACAATTTTTCCTGTGCGTAATTTACGATGTGTTAACCGAGAAAGATACGGTTCAATATCGAAATTTTCCCACGTAATCGTTGCTGAGACAAACCAACTTTCATCTGGTAAATTTTCACAGAAAACTTCTGGGTGTCCAAATTCTGGGGATTGTTTTGCTAAGTTTTTCCAGAGATTCCAACTTCCCCCTAGTTCATGAGTAATTGGTGCTGGTGTATGATGATCTCCTTGCGTCGAACTTTCAGTAATTGAGCCATTCGTTACGAAGACTAAATCATTTTCAGTTAAAGGAATTTCTTTGGTTTTGCCCGCTTGTGTCAACAATAATCGCCGAGCAACTTTAGTAGCTCCTTTGATGTCGACTTGGATATCATTGATCGTTGTTTCATATTGAAAGTCTACCCCTTGATTGGTTAAAAAGCTTAGTAATGGTTTCACTAACGATTCGTATTGATTGTATTTGGTAAACTTCAAGGCTGTAAAGTCAGGCAAACCTTTGATGTGGTGGATAAAGCGCATGATGTAACGGCGCATTTCAATGGCAGAGTGCCATTTTTCAAAAGCAAACATTGAACACCAATAGATCCAAAAGTTGGATTCAAAAAATTCTTCGCCGAAAACATCTTCAATTTTTTTGCCAATTAATTGATCTTCAGAAGTCATAAATAAATCAACGATTTCTTTTTGTGCTTTTTTGGATAAAGTAAATTGTCCATCATCCGGGACACGTTCGCCACGGTTATGAATAATGCGGCAATTTGAAGAATTCGGATCATCTAAATCTAAACGGTAAAACTCATCTAGGACAGAGGCATCTTCTACTTCTAATGATGGTACCGAACGAAATAGATCCCACAAACACTCGAAATGGTTTTCCATTTCGCGTCCGCCGCGAGTGACAAAGCCATCATGGGGAATAAATTTACCATCTAAAGAACCGCCAGACAACGTGAGCTCTTCAAAAATGTGAATATTTTCGCCCTTCATTTGACCGTCACGAATTAAGAAAACAGCCGTTGCTAAACCTGCTAGGCCACCACCAACGATGTAGGCACTCTTGTCATCTACACCTTTTGGTTTTCTTGGTCGAGCAAATGCTTCATAATTTCCATTTGTGTATCTCATTCTCGTTTCCTCCTATCATTTGATACCCTCATCATACTGCTACCAAAAAAAATACCCAAAAGATAACCCTTTTTTTTAAGAAATTCTTTGACAAATAAAGGAAATTGTCTAATTTTTGAGCAAGTGAATAATCGTAGATGTTTCATGTGAAACAAAAAAAGAACGAGAAGAAAAATGGCCGCTTTTTCTTCTCGTTCTTTTTATGCTAATTCGTTTACCGTTTCTACTCCAAAAACAGCAACCCAATCTTCCTGAAAATCAGTTACTGCTTTTTGAATGGCGGGCATTGCCAAGCCTTGTGTCACGAGTTCTGGTGCGATAGTGACCGCTTGCGCCCCCATTTGACAGGCTTGGTTAATTTGTGCCACGTTTTTAAAACTAGCAGCTAAGATCTTACTCTTTGCGTTCGTCCGTTTAATTTCTGCAGCTAAATGCTCAATAACCTTTTGAGAATCAATTGTTAAATTCTCCATCCTATTATAATAAGGCGCTAAATAATCTGCACCTGCCGCAATCGCTAGATAACCTTGAAATTCTGTATAAATAGCGGTTGCTGTTATCCGATAATTTGCCTGCTTTAGTTGTTTGATGGCTGCCAAGCCTGCTTCATTGACTGGGATTTTAATGAATGTTTCTTGGCCTAATTGTTGTACAATGGTTTGGGCATCTTCTAGCATCTCTTCTGTCGTTTGACCGACCACTTGGACGTGCAAACTCGCTTGTCCAATCGTTTTTTTGATTTCTTTCATCTGCGCAAAGAAGTCAATTTTTCCTGCTTGTTTAACAATACTGGGATTAGACGTTACGCCTGCCAGTGGTAAAATTTTCTGATACTTTCGAATAGCCTCAAGATTAATTGTATCTAGCATAAATTCCATCTTTTACGTTCCTCCCTTAAACGATAATTATAGAATAGTGATTGTTGTACCAACAGTTATTTCAGGAATAGCTTTTTCTTCAACATATAATGTACCTGGTAATTCAGGTGTTGTTGCGCCATCAAATTTAATAGTAATGTGACCCAATGTGTCTAAATTAGTTAATACTACCTCGCCTACAGCGGTAATCTGGTAAGTTTGTTCATCAATCACTAACGTTTGCTTGTCCGTAATCGCTTCTGTGACTGGCTGAACCTCAATGTTATAACAATAATCTGCTAAAGCATCTGGTGCATCTTTTCCAAATAAGATGACCATTTTTTCTTCTTTAAATAATTCGGCTTCTGGTCCAATAGACTGAACCTTTGTTGTAAATACTGACATTTCCCATCCTCCAAAAAAATTTTTTAACTATACAATCCAAAACTTGCTAACCAAGCAACTAGTACTCGAGGGGCACCATTTAAGAAACGAGAATATAAAACAGAAGGGACCCCGACTTCAACGGTTTCAGCTTCAGCTTCTTCCAAGCCTAAACCCACGGGAATAAAGTCGCACGCGTTTTGTGTATTAATAGCAAACAATGCTGGTAGAGCTAGTTGTGGCGGAATGTTGCCTTTCCCAATTTCCACACCAATTAACGTACCAATTACTTGACTGATTACTGCTCCAGGACCTAATAAAGGAGAAAGAAACGGCAGAGAACAAATAAAACCAATAATTGTTAACCCCACAATATTTCCTGCCAATGGCGCCATGATATTGGCAAAAAATTCACCAATTCCTGAACCTTGAATCACACCAATTAATAAAGAAACAAATGCCATAAACGGAATCACTGTGTTGATCATCGTTTGTACGCCTTCACGGGCTGATTGGTTGAATGTCGCTACAACTTTTCCTGCACCCATACCAATTTTCGCAACAAAACTTTGTTGTTCCGCTTTTTGTTCAGTAATTTTTTTACTTGTATCATATTTAAATTCTGTTTTTTTCGAGGTGAGCTTTTCTGTATCAGCAGCAGCTTCTTCTGATGTCAATGTAATCTGTTTCGGGCCTACAGCGGAAACATAAATTGTCTCATTAATGTATTGTGCTAAGGGACCACTTTTGCCAGTTGGAACAACGTTAATAGTAGGAATTCCTTTTTTAGGATAAATCCCGCAACGAAGAGTGCCTCCACAATCAATAATGGCTAATGCGATTTCATCATCTGGAATCGATGTCTTAAAACCATTGACCGCTTCCATTCCTGTCAATTCTACGATTTTATCAACGATTGCGGGTTTCTCGCCGCCACCTGTAATGTAAATAAATTTATGTTTTTCTTCTGTCGGTGTAATCACTAAGGGCCCACCATAACCGCCATTTCCTTTAACTACCTTAATACTATTGTACGTCATCTCACCTTGCTCCTTTCTAATCCACAGCAATCTCTACTGTTTTACTAAGGGTAATTCCTTGTTGTTTGCAAACATAGGCGGTAGTGAAATCGGTAACCCAACCGCCAATAAAATTCATTAATATCCCTACAAACATATAGCGAATCGCTAGGTCCATCGAATTTAGTCCTAACGTATCAATCCCTTGCGCAATCCCTAACCAAACGAACAATTCACCAGGATTAATATGAGGGAAAACTCCATTACTGGTATGACAAAATTGCGCTTGTGCAGCATAATAGCTAGGTTTATAGTATTCTGGTAAAAATCGTGCCATCGTAAAGGACATTGGATTGCCTAACATAAAAGCGGATAAAAAAGGCAGCACTAAATATCGCGTAACAGGATTTTTGGCAGAAAGTTTGGCTACTTTGGTTACTCTTTCTTCTCCTAGAAAAGCAATTAAAGTATTCATAGCTACCATTAACATCAAAACAACAGGTACGATGCCTGTCATCCAAGAAATAAATGTTTCTGCTCCTGTTTGGAAAAGGTGCATAAATCCTTCCGCAAATTTTGTAATATAAGACATTACTCGACACTTCCTTTCAATTTTGTTTGTACTTTATTTTTCCATAATTGCCATTGAATTTTGGCTCCATTAAGCGGCGTTAATGGTTGTGTTTCTTGATAATTGCCAAGCTCAACACGTAAGTAAATTTCTCGTGCATTTTCCATCGCTTGTTGGGTTAATTTATTTTCCTTTTGTACGAGTGGATGGTAATGATCCATATAATGAATATCCTCGTTCACGTACTGAGGTAAGGGATGAAATTTAGCTAGAACGGTGACACCTTGCATCTTTCTAGCGGCTAAGATTTTCCCTTGTGAATCCACAGCAAACAAGATAATCGTGCCTGCTTTTAACTTCCCTGCACGTCGACCAATCGCGACTTTCCCTAATTGTCGCAATTCTTGGTAGTTTTGATTAAAGTGTTTAATCTGTTTCATTCCCATAGCTATCTGAACGAAGTAAGCTGTTAAAAAAAGCGCCCCGAATACGTAGATAAAACTCATATGATAATCCCCTTCCTTTGCATCCACTCTTTAACCGCTAAAACATCTCGTTGCTTCCGTAATTCATTACGTAAACGTTCGTCTCCTGCGATTGTAAACAAGCGGTCATATAGTTGTAGTAACTCTGCTTCAACAGTGGCCGTCAGCTCTTCTGGAATACCCAACAGCAAAATAACATCAACTTTACCTTCTGGTGTAACCAGTGATTCTTCAAAAACCCCAATCGATAAAATAATCGTTGGTAAGGCTTGATTAATTGTATGGGGAAAGGCAATCCCCGATTCAAAAATAGTTGTTTGTTGATCTTCTCTAGTAAAAATTCGTTCGATAAATTGGGGATCTACTAATTTTTCTGCTTCTAAATCAGCAATCATTTTTTGGATATTCGCTCGGTAACCTTGAGTATTCTCTAATAATTGATAGGTCATATGAATATTTTGAGATTCCACGGAACGAATTTCTTTTGCTCTCTGCCACTCATTTCTGAGCCAAGTATCGTTAAATAAATTAGTTAAATGGATCATCGGTGTTTGTGGTCGAATATTTTTTAAGGGAATGGTTGTAAAAATAGCAAAATATTGATTCAATTCTCTTCTCTCTGCCTCTTCTTCAGAAAAATGGGCAATCTGGACGTCTGGACCCAAAACTTTTTCCAATTGCCGCTGAATGATCAAGGCCGTTCCATGACCTGTACTGCAGATTACGGCGATTTCTTTTTTGGCTCCCGCTTCATAGTTCCCTCTCAATGCTAGTTCAAAATACAAAGCGAGATACCCAAATTCAACCGTCGGCACACAACGATTTAACAAACGGCCCAATTCTTGCAAGCCAATCTTGGCTAATTCATAGGCCAGAGGATATTGTCGTTCAATTTCTCCATAAAATAAATCGTGACACTCCACATGAAAAACGAGTCGATTCATCACGTTTCTTAAATGATCTTTCATTTCTGAAAACAAGAAGTCCTCATCAAATTCAACAACAACTGAATGATGAATTTTTTTCATCATTTTTTGAAAATAGTCAGCTAAGAGTCCTTCATCAGCCAATAAAGAATTACGAATATGGTTTGTGTTGATGTTAAAAGGAAAGCTGATAAAGGAACGTTCCCATTGGCTTAACGTTACATTATAGGTTATTTCCAAGTGATACATCAGTTCTTCAATCTGCTCGTTATGACGAACATAATCAACATATTCTGGTGGTAGTTCCGTAATGAGTTTTCCAGCTAAAACACGCTGCAAAACAATTGAAACCACTCTTCGTAAAAGAAAACTATCTTGTTTCGCTAGTCTTGTTTCTTTGATTATTTTTTGTATCATTTGTTTGGTAGTTTCATGAAGAAACTGTTCTTCAAAATATTCTTGGACGTAATTCACATGAAGTAAGCGTAAATCAAACTCTTTTCCTTCTAAATGAATACCACGGTTTGGCGTACCTACAACCGCAACCTGCCAAGGAGCAATCAGCTCTTTCATGCGCTTAATGTCTTTATTAACTGTGCCGCGACTAACGGCGAGTTCTTCGGATAAATCATAAGTTGAAATAAATTGATCTTCTTCTATTAATCGTTTGATAATGTAGGAAACACGCTTGCTTGAAGAATTAAAATCAGATTCCCTTTTTAGCCGTCCAGACAAAACCTCTTCAAAACCTTCAAAGTTATTGATTTCTAACTGAAAGAGATTTTCCTTCTGAATAATTTGGGCGATACCGATTAATTCATCATTCAATGTATCAATGTTTTTACGAACTGTTTGAGGACTTGCGGCTAATTTTTCTTGCAATTCCTGTAAGCTCATTCCTTTGTGATCAACTAGTAATTTTATTACTTGGTACCATCTATTTACTAGCGTCATTTAGTTTTCCCACCTCTATCCTCTTGTTTTACCTCCAGCTACGTTTGTGGTGATGCCTGTAATATAGCTTGAACGGTCTGATAAATAATAGCATACTAAGTCAGCGACTTCATGGAGTTTTCCGCTACGACCTAATGGAATCGTACTTGTTTTTGAATAACCTGCTCGCAATTGCTCCACAGAAATGTTTCGTGTATAAGCCAATGCTTCTTCGTATGCTAAAGTGCGCAAGCCCGTTTCTTCCATAATGCCTGGCGCAATCCCCACGACACGGACGTTTGATTTTCCTAACTCTTTAGCCCATGAACGTGTATAACTGCTGACCGCTGCTTTCGTTGCAGCGTAAGCACTTTGCCCTTCGGAGCCTTCTAATCCAGCTTCTGAAGACATATTAATAATGACACCTGCTTGTTTTTGTACAAGAATCCGGCCCACTGCTTGGCTCATTAGGTAGAGCCCTTTTTGATTGATGGCTACAATTTTGTCGAATACCTCATCCGATAATTCATAAGGCCCATGAGGATGATTTTTATCCACCAATAGACGTGGAATATTGATGCCGGCATTGTTTACTAGGCCATCTACGGTTCCAAATTTTTCCACCACTTGAGCGACACCCGCTTCTACTTCTGCTCGAGAAGTTACATCGACTTTCACAAAGAGTAAATGCTCATGTTGCGTTTCTGATGCTGAAATATCAAAATTAGCGACATAGACCTCTTGTGCTAACAAGCTTTCAACAATGCTGCGACCAATACCAGATGAGCCTCCTGTAACAATCACTACTTTTCCTTTAATTCCTAACCAATCTGTCATTTGTTCCACTCCTATCATTTGTTTGCGCTTTCAGTATAGGTCAGTTTGTGAAATTATTTAAGACAGTCTTTTTTTGCAGTTTAGAAAAAAAAGTAGACTAATTCAAAACAAAAAAGCAGTTGCTTCTTCACAATCAATCATCCGTGAAGAAGCAACTGCTTCAAATTTTTATTATCCTTGCACTTTCGCGATTTTTCCTTGTTCGATGTAGACCATCAAAATGCTAATGTCAGCGGGGTTCACACCGCTGATACGGCTTGCTTGGGCAATCGTTTCTGGTTGGATTTTTTGTAGTTTTTGTTTTGCTTCTGTCGCCAAGCCGTTAATCGCTTGGTAATCGATGTTTTCTGGAATGCGTTTTGCTTCCATGCGTTTTAGTTTCTCAACTTTTTCCATGGCTTTTTTAATGTAGCCTTCGTACTTGATTTGAATTTCTACTTGTTCAATCACTTTTGGATCGAGCGCCTCTTCAGGTGCGGGAATAAATTGAGCGACTTCTTGATAACTGATTTCTGGGCGTTTCAGAAAATCTCTAGCTAAAATACCGTCTTTTAAGCCAGCAGCGCCTTTTGTTTCCAAAAATGCTTGCACTTCTTTGGTTGGTTTAATCCGATGTTTGCCTAAGCGGGCAATTTCCGCTTCAACAGCCGCTTTTTTGACTAGATAGGCGGCATATTGTTCTTCTTTGACTAAGCCAATTTCATGACCCATTTCTGTTAAACGTAAGTCCGCATTGTCATGTCGTAAAATCAAACGATACTCCGCACGTGACGTTAATAAGCGATAAGGTTCGTTAGTGCCTTTTGTAACTAAATCGTCAATCATGACGCCAATATAGCCATCACTACGTTTTAAAACAAGAGGCTCTTTGCCTTGAATTTTCAATGCAGCATTAATTCCTGCCATCAAGCCTTGACCAGCAGCTTCTTCGTAGCCACTAGTTCCGTTCGTTTGACCTGCTGTATAAAGATTTTCAATGACCTTTGTTTCTAATGTTGGGCGTAATTGGTGAGGGACTACCACATCGTATTCAATGGCGTAACCTGTACGCATCATTTCTACTTTTTCTAATCCTTCAATAGAATGAAGCATTTCTGTTTGGACATCTTCTGGTAAAGAAGTAGATAAGCCTTGGACGTAAACTTCTTCGGTATTCAACCCTTCTGGTTCCAAGAACAATTGGTGTCTTGGTTTGTCTGCAAAACGAACAATTTTGTCCTCGATGGATGGGCAATACCGAGCGCCCACACCTTCAACAATCCCAGTAAACATTGGGGCACGGTGTAGATTTTTTTGAATAATTTCATGCGTTGTTTCATTCGTATAAGTTAACCAACAAGGTTCTTGGTTTTGATTGTAGGCACTATCTGGCGTGCTGTAACTAAAGTGGTTGGGTTCTTTATCGCCTGGTTGTTCCTCTGTCACAGAATAATCAATCGTACTTGATTTTACTCGCGGCGGCGTTCCTGTTTTAAAGCGATCGATTTCTAAACCTAATTCTTTTAAATGATTGGCTAAACCAACGGAAGGTTGCGAATTGTTTGGTCCTGATGAATATTTTAATTCACCAATAATAATTTCGCCACGCAAGGCAGTACCGGCAGTAATCACCACTGCTTGACTACGGTATGCGGCACCTGTTGAAGTTACAACACCACGACAAACGCCATCTTCCACGATTAATTCTTCAACAATCCCTTGACGAAGGGTTAAATTTTCTTCTTTTTCAATGGTATGTTTCATTTCTGTCGCATAGGCATGTTTGTCAGCTTGCGCGCGCAACGCACGCACTGCTGGACCTTTACCAGTATTTAGCATCCGCATTTGGATGTAGGTTTTATCAATGTTTTTACCCATTTCGCCGCCTAATGCATCGATTTCTCGGACAACGACTCCTTTGGCAGGTCCACCAACAGAAGGGTTACATGGCATAAAAGCAACCATATCTAAATTAATCGTTAAAAGTAACGTTTTAACGCCCATTCGTGCGGCTGCTAAGGCTGCTTCAGAGCCAGCATGTCCAGCACCGACGACAATAACATCATATGATTCTGCTTGATATTGATTCATAAAAAATTCCTCTCTTGTCTTATTTTCCTAAACAAAATTGACTAAATAACTGTGTAATTAATTCATCTTGGACACTATCGCCGACGATTTCCCCTAAATAATCCCAACAACGGGTCATATCAATTTGAACTAAATCGACTGGCATACCTGCTTCGATGCCGTTAATCACTTCTTGTAACGAAAGCGCTGCTTGATCCAGCAAAGCAATATGACGTGTATTAGAAATATAGGTAGCATCTTTTTCGCCTGTTTGGCCGCCAAAGAAAAGATCAGCAATTTTCGCTTCTAACTGGTCTAAGCCTGTGTTTGACAACACCGAAACGGATAAAATTTCTTCTGCAGGGACTAATTCTTGTAATTCGTTAGGATCTAGTTTTGTCGGTAAGTCCATTTTATTTAAAAGAATAACGCGTTTTAAGCCTTTCGTTGCTTCCAACAGTTGACGATCTTCCTCTGTCAATTCTTCGCTTTGATTTAAGACTAACAAAATTAAATCCGAATCTGCTAACGCTTTGCGGCTGCGTTCGACACCAATTCGTTCCACAATGTCTTCTGTTTCGCGAATCCCCGCTGTATCAATTAATTTTAAAGGAACACCGCGAACGTTAACGTATTCTTCAATGACATCACGTGTCGTTCCAGCAATATCTGTAACGATAGCTTTTTCTTCTCGTAACAGATGGTTTAACAAACTGGATTTCCCGACATTTGGTCGGCCAATAATTGCTGTACTTAGACCTTCTCGCAAAATTTTTCCTTGTTTAGCGGTCGTTAATAATTGTTGAATCTGCGCTTTCACAAATTCGGCTTTTTCTAAAAGTAATTTCGTGGTTAATTCTTCGACATCATCATACTCTGGATAATCAATATTAACTTCTACTTGCGCTAAAGTATTTAAAATTTCTTGTCTTAATGAACGAATTAACGCCGACAAGTTACCATCCAATTGGTTCAATGCAACATTCATCGCTTTATCCGTTTTAGCACGGATTAAGTCCATCACTGCTTCTGCTTGTGAAAGATCCATTCGGCCATTTAGAAAAGCACGTTTTGTAAATTCCCCAGGTTCGGCCATTCGTGCGCCTTCACGTAACAGTAATTGCAGTAATTGGTTCACCACGACAATGCCGCCATGACAGTTAATTTCTACCACGTCTTCTCGTGTAAATGTTTTCGGTGCCCGCATCACAGAAAGCATGACTTCATCAATCAATTGATCGTTTTGCGGATCAACAATATGACCA
This sequence comes from Enterococcus sp. DIV1090, assembly GCF_050537975.1. Lineage (NCBI taxonomy): Bacteria > Bacillati > Bacillota > Bacilli > Lactobacillales > Enterococcaceae > Enterococcus > Enterococcus sp. DIV1090. Next base: position 2,884,198 of record NZ_CP172917.1, read on the forward strand.
TAATGAATCGTGTGCGTGGGGACTTTAGCTAAATCTTTAGTGCCTGACCGATAAACTTTGTTTGCAATAGCAACTGCTTGCTCGCCACTTAAACGAACAATACTAATCGCACCTTCACCTGGCGGCGTAGAAATCGCCGCAATTGTATCAAATTCCATTGTAGCTGATTGCATAATTAGCTTCCTTTCTTCATAACAACAAAAAAAGCGCCCACTCCTCCTGCATTAAAAAATTCAGGTTGGATTTAGCACTTTCACTGCTTGTTCCTTCGATTTTCTGAAAATAGAATAGCACATTTTATTCTATTTGGCAATTTTTCTTCATTAAATGGAACGAAAAAACGTATCATTGAGTGGGGAATTCTCAACAATACGTTTTCTCATCTATAGGAATTAAAGGAGAGAGCTAGTTTTTACGTTTGCGTTTGATGATTCCCATGCTCGCAAGGAGTGCGACAAAGGCGCCAAACAAACTTGTTGTCACGGCTGAAGACTCTTTTTCACCTGTGCTAGGTAAGTAGCCTGTTTTCCCGTGATTTCCAGTGCCATAACTGATGGTACTTAGTTTCGGATTGTAGCCACTACCATTTGTACCGAGGCCATTGCCTAGTGAACCTAAGCCAGAACCTGTTGTGCCTAAACCAGAACCTCCATTTGGATTTGAACCTGTATTTGAACCATTCCCATTATTCCCACCAGTTGCGCCATTGTTTCCTGTGTTGCCGCCTGTATTGCCGTTATTTCCGCCAGTGTTACCATTGCCTCCTCCAAGATTCGTTGGGTCGGCTGGTGTCATGAAGGTTGTAGCCGTACTGTAATGTCCTGCGCCATCTGTAGCTGTCGCAAGTAAACTTTGTTGAGCAGTCGCTTGTCCCGCTGTTAATTGGATAGCGAAGTTGCCTTCAGCATCGGTGGCACCTACAGCAATCACACTTCTTAATAGTCGGTTACTAATTTGAATGATTCGGTTTGGTTCAGCTGTTCCTTTGATGAGGTAGCCGGCTTTAGACGTTCCTAAAACTGAAGAAACAGTTGGCGCCGCAATTTTAATTTCTGGTTCTCCCGTAATATCGGCTGGCGTCATAAATGTGGTTTTAGGACTCACATTTCCTTGTGTATCTGTGGTTAGTGCGGTTAACGTTTCTTTTTCTGTTGCTAACCCTGCTGCAATATGAACGGAGAAGGTGCCTCCAGTAGTTGTATTGCCACTTGCCAATAATTTTTCACTGCTATTGTAAAATTGAACCGTGACATTTGGATCAGCAGTTCCAGTGACTGTATAGCCATTGGCTTTGTTTCCTTCAACCTTCGTAATAGTTGGCGCCGCTAAAACAACATCCGCTGGAATAACGGCTGTAGCTGGTTGACTTTCATTGCCAGCGCCATCTTTGCTAATAATCGTAATCGTTTCTCCTGGTGTCACTACGCCAGCTGGTAGAGTCACCGTATATTGGCCGGTTTCGTTAGCAGTTGTAGCAGCAATGATGGTTCCGTCTGCGTCACGGACATCAATAGTGGTTTTTGGCTCCGCCGTTCCAGTGATTTCGTAACCTTTACTAGAATTTCCGGTAATAGAATCAATGGTTGGTGTGGCTAAGTCGGCTGGTGTAGTTGCTGTAGCCGGCTGACTTTCTTTCCCTGTTGCATTTTTCGCTACGACAGTTATTGTTTCGTTAGCTGAGGCCTTCCCTGGCTCTAAAGTCACTGTGTATTTGCCATCAGTTCCAGTAGTTGCCATGCCAAGGACTGTGCCATCGGTGTCACGCACCTCAACTGTTGTACCAACTTCTGCTGTTCCTACTACTTGATAGCCTTTTGTCGTGCTACCAGTGATTTTGTCAACAGTAGGTGTCGCGACTGGTGCATCTGGATCAGCAGGTGTTTTGAAAGCAGTCGGATTACTTTCTTTCCCAGCAGCATCTTTCGCAATGGCAGTTAAGGCTTCGTTAGCTGTTGCTGTGCCCGTCGGAAGAGTGATTGTAAAGGCGCCAGCACCATCAGTCGTTCCCGTAGCAATAACTAAACCTGCTTCATTGTGAATCTCAATGGTGACATTTGGCTCTGCCGTGCCGGTTACTTGATACCCAGTGGCAGTTGTTCCTGTAACAGTCGTCACAGTTGGTGCTGCTACGGTTGCATCTTCAGGGACCGTCACTTCCGTTGGTTGACTTTCATTGCCGTCACCGTCTTTTCCAACAACTGTTAATGTATCACCAGGATTAGCGGCTCCCGCTGGAAGGTCCACAGTAAAGTTTCCTTGATCATCCGTTGTCGTTGTACCAATAATTGTTCCATCTGGGTTCCGTACTTCAATGGTGGTATTAGGGTCCGCCGTCCCAGTGATTTCATAACCAGTTGTTGAATCTCCAGTAATGTCACCAATTGTTGGTGTGGTAACATCAGCGGGTGTCATAGCTGTAGTTGGTTGACTCTCAAGTCCAGTATCATTTTTAGCAACTACATTCACTGTTTGTTTAGCTGTTGCTTTTCCTGAAGCTAACGTCACAGTATATTGGCCAGTCGGTCCAGTTGTTGCGGTGCCTAAAACTGTTCCGTCTGTTGCACGAACTTCAATGGTGGTGCCAAGTTCAGCGGTACCTGTCACTTGATATCCTTGTGTTGTATTCCCAGTAACTTTGTCGACACTTGGCGGTGCCACTACTTCATCTGCTGGTGTTTGGAAGGTTGTCGGTGTACTTGTATTGCCATCAGGATCTTTGGCTAACGCTGTCAATGTTTCATTCGCATTTGCCGTCCCAGCTGGAAGGTTCACAGCAAAGGAACCAGTCCCATCGGCAGTCCCTGTTACAATCACGTTCCCATCTGCATCACGAATTTCAATGGTAGCATTCGGATCAGCGGTGCCTGTCACCTGATAACCAGCAACTGAATTACCTGTTACTCCTGTTACAGTTGGTGCTGTAACCGTGGCATCAGCAGGAACAAGGACTTCAGTCGGTTGACTTTCATTTCCTGCGTTATCCTTTCCAATCACTGTTAACGTATCTCCAGGATTTGTCGTTCCCGTTGGTAGCGTTACAGTAAAATCACCATTCGCATCAGAGGTACCTGTACCAATGACTGCCCCAGCTGGATCACGAACTTCGATTGTTGTGTTAGGGTCTGCTGTTCCTGTAATTTCATAACCCGAACCAGAGTTGCCTGTGATGTTATCAACTGTTGGTGCAGTGACATCAGCTGGTGTTGTCGCCGTTGCTGGTTGACTTTCCGTGCCACTAGCGTTTTTCGCTACAACGCTCAGCGTTTGATTTGCTGTTGCTTTTCCTGGATCTAAAGTCACTGTATATTTTCCGTCAGTTCCAGTTGTTGCAGTACCAAGGACCGTGCCAGCTGCATCGCGAACCTCAATGGTGGTGCCAACTTCAGCAGTCCCTTTGACCTCATAGCCTTTTGTTGTACTACCTGTTACAGTCTCAACAATTGGCGTCGCTACGGGTGTATTAGGATCCGCTGGTGTTTGGAACGTTGTTGGCGTACTTTCTGTGCCGCTGGCGTTTTTCGCTACGGCGGTTAACGTTTCATTGGCACCTGCTTCACCTGCGGGAATGGTAACTGTAAACGCTCCTGTCCCATCAGCGGTACCTGTACCTATTACGGTGCCTCCTGCATTTCGGATCTCAACCGTGGCATTGGCGTCGGCGGTGCCTTTGATCTCGTAACCTGCTGTTGAATTGCCTGTTACTCCTGTGATTGTTGGTGCGGTTACGGTTGCTTCATCCGCTGGTGTTTGGAACGTTGTTGGCGTGCTTTCTGTGCCGCTGGCGTTTTTCGCTACGGCGGTTAACGTTTCATTAGCACCTGCTTCACCTGCGGGAATGGTAACTGTAAATGCCCCTGTCCCATCGGCGGTACCTGTACCTATTACGGTGCCTCCTGCATTTCGGATTTCAACCGTGGCATTGGCGTCGGCAGTTCCTTTAACTTCGTAACCTGCCGTTGAATTACCTGTCACTCCTGTGATTGTTGGTGCGGTTACGGTTGCTTCATCCGCTGGTGTTTGGAACGTTGTTGGCGTACTTTCTGTGCCGCTGGCGTTTTTCGCTACGGCGGTTAACGTTTCATTCGCACCTGCTTCACCTGCGGGAATGGTAACTGTAAATGCCCCTGTCCCATCAGCAGTACCTGTACCTATCACGGCACCTCCTGCATTTCGGATTTCAACCGTGGCATTGGCATCGGCAGTTCCTTTAACTTCGTAACCTGCCGTTGAATTGCCTGTTACTCCTGTTACGGTAGGTGCGGTTACTTCACTAGTAGTACCTGCAGCAAAATAAATGTTGGATACACCGTCTGCTGTTGCTAATAAATTAACGTCTAAAAGATCTGTTTGAACGACTGTTCCTACAAAACGAGCATCTAAATTATTGGATAAATTTTGAGGTGTTGAAACGGTAGTTGGTAAAGTAACCGTAGTTGCGCCTAGTAAAGAAGCATCCACTAACTCATTCACACCTGAACCACCAACCGCTAATAAAGGCAAAGCACCTGAAACAGCCACGTTTACCGTGCCTTTGACAGGAAGCAAGGCTGCATTTATGGCTGTGGCGACAAGATTACTTGGGATACTGGTTCCTTTTGCCTCCAAAGCTTGAACTGCCGCATTCAAATCTTGTAAGATGTTTGAAACATTTTGGGCTAAAACTAACCCTAAACCATCACTAATTGGTGCGCTAATGTATGAGCCGTCAGCTGCTAACGTTTCCGGAGCTGTAAATGAAGCAGCACCTAAGTTTTCAATGTTATTCACTAATTCCAACTGACGATTCACTTCCGTCAGATCAATATCAACACCAGTTAAATTCCCTAACGCTCCACTGGTAATTTGAGTAATGACATTGGTTAAATCATTGGCTGCATTCAAAACGGCGGTCAAAAAAGTAACTTTTGAAAGATCAATCGTGACATTGGTATTGATTGCTGCGCTGCCTGCTGCAGCTACATTTCCTCTTAACTCAGGAGGAACCACTAACACCGCTTGTTTTTGTCCACTAAACACAGCGGAAGCATCTGCTAAAGCGCCACCAGAAACCGTGAAATTAACTGGTTGATTTTGGTTTGCGGCTGTCCAACGATTACTCGTTGAAGTGCCACTGTCATTATTTGACGTAACATTTGATAATAGTTCGATATCCAAGACCGCTGCTGATGCACTGATTGTGCCAGAGGTAACAGCTATACTTACAGGGATTGCTAATGACGTAAATAATAAACCACTTGATATTGCTAAATTAAGCATCTTGCGTTTTGTCCATTTTTTATGCTGACTTTTCCGATTAAAATCCTCAACAATTTTCTTTTTCATCTGATCGTCCCTCTTTTCTTTAAAATAAACGATAAATACCAAGATCATTAGCTTCCCCTAGTTGTTCATCTCCCCCTTTAGCGATTTAAATGGATTTAACACCTGCAGTTTAGTACATTTCCTCAGCTTTTCAAAATATAATGCTGTGAATTTTTATATAAAAATTCATTTGATAACAAACATCCTGGATATGTTAAAAAACTCACTAATTCATTAGTGAGTTATTATACAATGAGAGGAAAATGAGGAAGTTTATACATTTCTCCTCAATCATTAAAGATAAATAAATTATTTTATTATAACTTATCGTTTGATAAATCGATAATTAAATAACGGAAAATTTTTTTATTTTTTTGAGAAATTCCACTATTATTTTTTCTGCTTCTTTGACTGTTTTTATCAATTTTATGGCTGTAAGTCATAAAAACTTTACATCAAAAAAATGACTCTAATCTATAACAATTTTTTCTGTTTTTAAGATTTTTTTATGAAATTTTTTATATTAAAAAAATTTCATAAAAAAAGGCGACAGCCGTTTTTGAACGAATGCCGCCTTTTAGATAAACAAAAACCTGATTCTAAAAGAATCAGGTTTAGGAAAAGCAAATCAAGATTCGCTTCAACTGTTTATCATCGTATTTGTATACTCTGATAAGAATGATTTCGTAATAAAATATACTGTGTTTCGTGGTATTTGTCAATCGCTTTCTTGAATTCTCTTGAGACCTTTCCATAAGCATATAAGGTCAAAATAACTGACCAAATCAGCGTTGTAACTATCTTTTTAATTAAGGGGTCAGCCAATTTAATTTCATTAGTTTATCTAAAAACACCACCAAAATTAAAGCATCTGCACTGCCACCAATACTCCAATTTTTTTCTTTGAATAAGTGATTCAATCTTTCTAAACAAAGGGTTCCCCGTAACGTTTGTGTCCCCCCTAAAGCAAAATATTCCTGGATTAACGGTTGATATATTTCAAAAATTTGGACATTTTGACTTCGTTTAATCAAATTCGTATCCTCAACATAGAGCGATAAATAAAGGAGCGTATCAATGAGTTTTTGTTGTTGTGTGCCTTGATGTTTTTGATAATAAGGCACTCCCTGTTCAAAGACAGCGGGATAACCTTGTTGCGCCTCACCACGGATTCCAGTCAAGCCATGCTGAACAAATAGTCGTTCACCCCAAGTTAGTTTTTCTAGCTCATTCGTAGCGAGGTTTTCAAAGTCAGCCAATAAGTCTTGCGTCATTGTTTGAAGCGTTTGTTGAAACAATTGTAAGGTGCAAGGGGTCTCCCAAATCATTAAACGACCACAGATAGCTAAAAAAATACCTAGAGAAAAAATCGCTCCTTTATGTGTATTGATACCTTCTGTTGCCTCAAACATCGCTCGTTCTGCTTCTAAACCAACTTGTCGAATTGCGCGAAATGTTGCCTCAATCGGCAAATGACGTAGCTCTGTCCCAGCTTGAACGAAGGTTTCAAAATAAGGAGTCAAAACCACACTACTTTCTAAAAAAGTGAAAACATCCATATCTTGATGGGCGCCTGCATCGACTGGATCCACCAAGCCTGGTTTATTTAAACAGGTCACTTCATAGAGTAGTGCCAATTGTGCTTGCTGCGCTAATTTACTCCTTGCTTGCTTTGTCATTGCCTTTTACGTCCCTTCTTCTGCCGTGGTCTTTTCTTGTTTTATATAGTCTAGTACAGCATTAAAAACCGTGTCAACTACGCCGCCATCAAATACATTAGGTATAAATTTTTCTGCTGTGGGTTCTGAAATCATAGCGGCCAAGCTTCGTGCTACTGTCATTTGCAAACCGACATCGACTTTTCTGCCTTTCGCTGCCAATAACCCTTTAAAAAGACCTGGAAAAGCTAAAATGTTGTTCACTTGATTCGGATATTTGGAAGAACCAGTTGCTAATAAACGGACGCCATTGGCTTGGGCGAGGGCTGGTTCAATTTCTGGTTTAGGATTTGCTAAAGCAAAGATAATTGGGTCTTGGTTCATTGATTTAATCAGGGCTGGCGTTAGCACATCCGCTTCTGATAAGCCTAAAAAAACATCCTGATTGACGACAGCGGTGGCTAAATCTTTGTTTTCTACTGATGGTTTTATTACCTGTCGAAGCAAAGCACGTTGGTAAGGATTCAATGTCGGGTCTTCTTCTCTTAAAACACCTTGGCGATCTACTAAGGTGAGATGCGTAATCCCCGCTTGAATACATAACTTAGCGGTCGCTACACCAGAAGCTCCAACTCCGTTAATCACCACACGTAATTCATTTAAAGGTTTTCCTTTAATTTTAGCTGCGTTAATTAGCCCAGCTAAAACGACAATGGCAGTGCCTTCTTGGTCATCATGATACACAGGAATGTTCAAACGTTGTTGAAGTTTTTCTTCAATTTCAAAACATTTTGGTGCAGAAATATCTTCTAAATGGATTCCTGCAAAACTATTTTGTAAATTTTCAATTGTTTGAACCATCTCGTCCACTGATTTTTGTTCCAGTGCTAAGGGAATAGCATCGACCCCCGCCAAATTTTTATAAAGTAAAGCTTTGCCTTCAACAATTGGCAAGCCCGCTTGCGTGCCCATATTGCCGAGACCCAGAACAGCTGATCCATCTGTAATAACCGCAATTAACTTACCACTAATGGTCCACTCGCGCGCTAATTCATGATTTTGGGCAATCATTAAACTCAATTCTGCGACACCAGGTGTATACATTTTGGCTAAATCATGATGGTTTAACACCGCTTCTGTTGCTTCAAGACTTAGTACACCAATATTTTTTTGATGAATTGCTAGAACTTCTTCTAACACATTGTCACTTCCTTTCACGGGCTGCCTTTTTTCTATTTGATGAAGCAAGGGTTTGAACAACCGTTATCGTCGCTCAAACCCTTGCTTCTTTATACATTTGCGGAGCACTTGCCCGTTCTATTCTGGCAAGTCAAGTTTGACTGTCACTTTCTGTAACGGTACATCGTAAAAAGGATCTTCACGACGTCCTAAAAAGTCTTTTCCTTGTTGTGGGAACATCGCATATAATAGGACATCCTCTTCAGATTTTGCATATTGTTGGATTTCATTTTCTAAACTATGCAACTCTGGTTTCAATAAATCCGCTGGTCGACAAGTGATTACCTCTTCATCCCCAATGATTTTTTGCTTAATCTCTTCTGCGATAGGTGCTGGTGATTTGCCATATTCTCCGCGCACATAATCTTTGATTTCATTCGGTATTAAGGAATATCTTTCCCCAGAAATCACATTCATTAAGGCTTGTGTTCCGACCATTTGTGAAAGCGGCGTAACTAGTGGTGGATACCCTAAATCCGCTCTTACTTTAGGTACTTCAGCTAAAACTTCTTCATATTTGTCTTGCAAACCTTGCTCCGTTAATTGACTTAATAAGTTTGATAACATACCACCAGGCACTTGATAAATCAAGGTTTTCGGTTCCGTATCTTTAACTTTAGGGTTTAAAATGCCTTCACTTCTAAAACGATCACGAATCGGATTGAAATAGTCAGCAATCTCTGTTACTTTTTCCATATTTAAACCTGTTTCAAAGCCTAAATCTTCTAACGCAATGGCTACAGATTCTGTGGCTGGTTGACTCGTACCACCAGCGAAAGAAGAGATAGCTGTATCGATAATATCCGCACCTGCTTCAGCAACTTTTAAATAGGTCATCTCAGAAATACCACTAGTCGCATGCGTATGCACCTCTAAAGGTAAATCAATGGCATCTTTCATTTTGCTCACTAATTCAAAACCCGTTTGTGGCGTCAAAACGCCTGCCATGTCCTTAATACAAATGGAATCCGCTCCTGTTTGACTTAATTCTTTGGCTAATTTTACAAAGTAATCGATGGTATGAATTTCACTCGTGGTATAAGAGATCGCTGCTTGACAGTGTCCGCCAGCTTCTTTTGTTGTTTGAATTGCTGTTTGTAAATTACGGACATCATTCAAGGCATCGAAAATACGAATAATATCAATCCCATTTTCAACTGATTTTTCGACAAAGGCCCGCACCACATCATCAGCGTAATGACGATATCCTAGTAAATTTTGTCCTCGTAATAACATTTGAAGTTTGGTATTTTTAACTTCTTTGCGAATTTGGCGAAGACGTTCCCAAGGATCCTCGTTTAAATAGCGGACACAGGAATCAAACGTTGCCCCGCCCCACATTTCTAATGCATGAAATCCTGCCTCGTCCATTGTTTTAATAATCGGCAGCATATCTGAGGTTGGCATCCGTGTTGCAATTAAACTTTGTTGTCCATCCCGTAGCACCGTTTCTGTAAAACGAATTTTTTTACTCACTTGGCTGCTCCTTTCGTGTCAAAATTATTTCTGTTATTTTTTCTTGCATTGCTTCAAGACTGTGACGTCGATTTCGTCCACAGACTTTCGCCTCTTCTTGGCAAATAAAACAGCTCCGTGGTGGCAAGCCTAAATCTCCTCGATGAAGGCTTTTTAGTTCCTCATTTCCCCATAAAACATCTAGGTCCACTAAACGACCATAAGGATGTGTTTCTTCAATTTTGACCATTCTTTGTTTTAACTCTTGCGGGGCTAACGAAACCGCCAAATAATATTCAGGCCCTGTTTTTTCATTCCGGTAAAAATTAACAATCGGTACTTGATCCAGCAATTGTTGCTCGACTTCGTCAATTACTTCTAAAAAAACAGCCGTTAAAGTGGGCGAATTTTTTACTTCTCCAGGAATATTCATTGTGGCAGATAAGAGACTAGCTTCTGGTGCTGTTTCTAACAACTCCTTCTGTGTGGCAGCTCTTTGTTCGCGAGCATCCAACATCTCTAAAAGTGTTACTTTTTCCCCATTAAACATTGCGTACCACATCAATTAGACTACCATCTCGGTATTCAATTAACGCAACAACTTTGTCTCCATATTTAATTGGTTCCGGGGTGCCAACAATGTTGTAGGCTTTGTCTTTCAACTCTTCTAACGTAAACTGAGGAACATCTAAGGTTTTAAAACAATCAATTAAGTCTGTTCTTTTTGGATTGATTGCAATGCCGACTTCTGTTACTACGACATCGACACTCGTACCTGGTGTAACGACTGTATTTACTTGCTCAACGATTGTTGGAATCCGTCCACGAACAAGTGGTGCAATCACTAGACTCATTTTACAAGCCATACTTGTATCGGAATGTCCGCCAGAAGCACCACGGATGACACCATCTGAACCAGTAATGACATTTACATTAAAATCTGTGTCCACTTCTAAAGCAGATAAAATAGCTGTATCTAATTGATTAATAACCGCCCCTTTGCTAAGCGGTGAAGCATACATATTGGCATCAATTTCATAATGATTGGCATTTTCTCCTAAAGAAATAGCTGATGGATGATCAAAGTCTTGGACGTCAATAATTTTTTCTACTAAACCTTCTTCCAAAAGTTCCACCATTGCATTCGTAATTCCGCCTAAAGCGAAACTTGCTTTAATGCCATCTTTAAGCATTTGTTCTCTCATGAACCGCGTAACTGCTAGTGAAGAGCCACCTGTTCCTGTTTGGAATGAGAAGCCTTCTTTGTAGTAAGGAGAATGTGTAATTATTTTTGCGGCATATTCAGCAATCAATAATTCTTTAGGATTCTTTGTAAAACGTGTCGCGCCTTTGGCAATTCCATCTGGATCACCAATTGCATCAATTTCTACCACATAATCAACATCTGTTTGTGGAATACTAATAGGGGTATTAGGATATGGCACTAATGTGTCAGTAATGATGACCACTTGATCCGCATATTTTGCATCGACCATCGCATATCCAAGAGAACCACAGGTGGCTTTTCCTTTGGTTCCATTCGCATTTCCATAAGCATCTGAACTTGGTGCACCTAAGAAAGCTACATCAATATGGATATCGCCTGCTGCTACTGCCCGTGCCCGGCCACCATGTGAACGAATCACCACAGGATTTTCCATGATACCTGCTGAAATAGCGGCTCCTACTTTATCTCTCAAACCTGAAGAAGTAATGTTGGTGACTACTCCATTTTTAATGTGTTCGATCAAAGGTTCATGAACATTTGCAATTGAACTAGGTGCAATCGAAATGTTTTTCAGCCCCATGGCGGCAATCTCGGCTAAAACTAAATTCATCACATAGTCTCCTTCACGGAAATGGTGATGGAAAGAGATGGTCATGCCATCTTTTAAACCTGTTTTTTCAATTGCTTCACGAATACTTCCTAAAAGTTTTGTCTCCCGAGGTTTCACTGGTTTAATTGCTCGGCTCGCTTCTTGATAAGCACCAATGTGTGCTAATTCTCCTTCATAAATGCCGTATTGCTCTGCATAAGATTGAGGAATGTCTTTGCCTACTTTATTTACTACCATGTCTATATTTCCTCCTCGGTAATTAATTTAGCCGCCAATGCTAACGCAATGACCCGTTCAGCTCGTTCAACAATTGGTTTATCAACCATTTTTCCATTTACGGAGATAACACCGGAACCTTTAGCTTCGGCTTCCCGAATGCCCCAGATTACTTCCTTAGCATTCTGGATTTCTTTTTCTGTTGGCGCATAAATAGTATTAACTAATGGGATTTGACGAGGGTTAATCACCGATTTCCCATCGAAACCTAGCTGTTTAATCAAACGAACTTCGGCTTCAAAGCCTTCCGTATTGTCTACATCTGAATAGACCGTATCAATAGCTGCAATCCCAGCTGCTCGAGCGGCATGTAAAATCATGCTACGAGCAAAGAATAGTTCTTGGCCATCTGGATGGCGGCGTGTTTTCATATTGGTAACATAGTCTTCGGCGCCTAACGCGATGCCAATCAAGCGAGTTGAACTTTTGGCAATCGCGGGCGCATTTAGAACACCTTCAGCCGATTCGATAGCAGCCATCATTTTCGTTGTTCCTACGGGAATGTCATTTTGCTGTTCTACTTCTGTAATGACTGCCTCGACATCAATGATATCTTGGGCTGTTTCTGTTTTTGGTAAACGAATCACATCGACACCAGCTAAGACCATTGCTTCAATATCTTCTGCACCACCGGCATCTAAAGCATTGATCCGAACAACAATTTCAATATTGCCATAATCGAAAGTTTTCAAAGCAGAATGGACTAAAACACGGGCAGAGTCTTTTTCTTTTAATGAAACTGCATCTTCTAAATCAAACATGATTGAATCTGCCCCATACAAAGGTGCATCTCTTAGCATTGCTGCGTTCGCTCCAGGGACAAACATCATTGTTCTTCTTAAACGTTCCATGAGTCCAACTCCTTCCAATCATACGTTTCTTTTTCAGCGCCTCGATGTAAAACTGTAATCATCCGAGCTTTGATTGTACAATCTAATGCCCCTTTATCAATCGCCTTGACCGCAACGCCTTGGACATCTAAATGTTCCAAAGTTGTCGTAATCACCTGACGAATTTGATTGCCAAATTGTTTTTCGACACTACTTTCTAATTCAATGGTATTTTCTGTTGATTCAATGGGTTGGACGGTAATCATAATATCACTTGATTCTACTGTCCCTGCAGTAGCATTTTTGATAATCTTCACTTTCTTCACCTCATTAGTTTCTTGTGTTCTACTAAGTATTGATAACTTGTTGCTGGTAAAAACTTCTTGAGTGTCTCTTTGTCGCCTTCAGCCATCGCTTTGCGAACTTTCGTCGCACTAATCAGCTCTCCATCACTCGCTAATCGCGGGACAATGGTTAGCGTTATCGTTTGTCCGAAAACTTGTTGCATTGCTTGATTGTAGACAGCGGTCACTTCTGAATAAGGCTCTTCTCCCACATAACGTTGCTGAATTTCAAGTATTGGCGCAATTCTTTCTTTAAATAACGTTGCATCAAGCGTTGCTTGAATTGCAGCTACCTCTAATGGCGCTTTTTCTTTCAAAAAATAGGTAGGAAAAGTCGCAGACGAAACTAAGTAATCTTCTGTAGATAGGACTGTCACATTGGGTAAATGGGCGACCCCTTTTTGCACCATTGCGAAACGTGCTTCTTTTGAAAACAGCGATTTATCTTCAGATAAAACAAACACATAAACGTGTGAACTTTCTTTGGCTGCTTTTTCGACTAAGTACTGATGGCCTTTCGTAAAAGGATTTGCATTCATGACAATGCTACTGGCTGGCCCTGCTTTTTTATGCTGTGTCAGGTAACCAAGATAATCGGCAAAATCTGGTTTGCCTTGCTCCATAAATAGCACCTCTTGATTCGCAACCACTTTTTGGAAGCCTAGCGACTGAAAAATTTGTTCATTTTTTGGTTTTGTATACAAAAAACTGTGTAATTGGTTTTCTTCTCTCAGTTTTTCAAGTAGATGAACCACCAATTGGGTTAACAAATTTTCAGATTGATATTTTTTACAAACGGCCACGCACTTAATCGTTTTGCCTGAAAGCGAGCCAGAGGCGATTAATGCTGTGTCATCATATATGCCAACGGTGTAATCAAGTGCTTCTGTCGTTTGCAATGCGGCTTTTTCCATTAATTCGCGCCAAGCTTGATAAGCTTTTTTATCTTTTTGCAACCAGATTCTTTTCATTGTATATACGCTGCTCACAGCAATAACCTCCTTTATTTTTTAATTGGAAATAATTTTGTTAGTAATTTAGACGCTAGATAAATGATAAATAAAACAACGAAAACGCCGCCCCAACCAAAACCTAACAGTTCAAAAGCAATTTTTAAATCTTCCATGTTAACAGACATGTATTCGTTCTCCTTTCCGTCCTATGTTAAAAAGGCTAATAGTAAGCCACCAGCAATTACAGAAGCGATTTGTCCTGAAACGTTGGCACCAGCAGCATGCATTAAAATAAAGTTTTGTGGGTCTTCATCTGTAGCCATTTTTTGAATGACCCGACTAGACATTGGGAAAGCGGAAATACCCGCAGCACCAATCATTGGATTGATTTTTTCTTTTCTAAATAAATTCAAGAATTTAGCAAAAAGCACGCCGCCGACTGAGTCCATAATAAAGGCGACTAACCCTAAGCCAATAACCATCAATGTATCGACTTTTAAGAACTCTGCATAGTTCATGCTAACGGAAATAGATAGTCCTAGCAAGATACTAATAATATTTACCAATTCATTTTGAGCTGTAATGGATAAACGATCCAAAACGCCACATTCTCTTAATAAGTTCCCAAACATTAAGAAACCAACTAATGGTAATGACACCGGCGCAATTAACCCTGCGACAATCGTAATAACAACCGGGAAAAGAATTTTCGCTGTTTGAGAAACTTCACCGGCCCGATAAGTCATACGGATACGACGTTCGGCTTTCGTCGTCACTGCTTTAATCGCTACTGGTTGAATAATCGGAACTAACGCCATGTAGGAGTAAGCGGCAACCATTATGGCCCCCATGTATTTTGAATGTAAGGTATTTGCTACGAAAATAGACGTTGGGCCATCAGCGGCACCAATAATCCCGATCGAAGCAGCATCGTTTAAATCAAAACCTAATAAAACAGCCATAATAACTGTAAAGAAAATTCCAAACTGTGCAGCGGCACCAAACATCAACATAAACGGATTTTGTAACAATGGACCGAAATCAATCATTGCCCCAATCCCAATAAATAATAATAACGGGAATAACTCTGTTTTTATTCCAAAATCAAAAAGAACATTAAACGGACCTGGCTCGCCGCCAGCGCTCAATACGCCGGAATTAGGAAAGTTCACTAAAATCGTTCCTAAACCCATCGGCACTAAAAGTGTTGGTTCATACTCTTTTTTTATTCCTAAATACATTAATAGTCCACCAATCAGCATCATCACAATGCGTCCTGGTTCTTGGCCCATTCCTATAACACCTTGAATCAGTGTCTCCACACAAATCACTTCCTCTTCTTAAATTAATTCTAGTTAATTGTTATTAATGGTTCCCCTGGGTTCACAATTTGGCCTTGGGTAACATGAATTCCTGTTACCGTACCTGCTTTTCCTGCAACGATTTCATTTTCCATCTTCATTGCTTCTAAAATTAACAATGGTTGGTTCTCAGACACCGTATCACCAACATTGACTAATACTTTTAACACAGTTCCTGGCATTGGCGCAGGCATTGCATCTGCTCCTGCTGGGGCTGCTGGCTGTGCTGCTGGCGCTGGGGCTTCTTCAACAGCAGGGGCTGGTGTTTCTGTCGTAGCAACTGGCGCTGTTGGTTGTGGCGCAACAGGTGCTGGTTGTGGGACGCCACCGATTTCTTCCATCTCGACTAAATATTCTTTCCCATCAATTGAAATTTTAAATTTGCGTAACATAATGATCCTCCTCAAGGTTTTGTTTTGAAATTCTTTTGACAACTAGCTGAGACTCTTCTGAAAGCTCTGCAGCTATACTGGCTGCAATAATGGCAACTTCTTTTGCTTCTGGATTTCGTTTTGCGATTTTTTTGATAACAAAACGACTTTCTGGAAACTCTCCTGCTGCGATGGCAGTGGCCACAATACTTACCAATTGATATTCTTTTGGCTCAGCAGGAATATATGCTGGTATATCTATCCATCGCTTTTCCAAGTTATCCGCTTCACGTTGGATAACGCTTTCATTAATCTCGGTATCCTGCGTGTGTTGCTCTTTCTTGAATAAGGACTTAAATAGGCCCATATTGTCTCTCCTTTCACTAATTCTTGGTATACGTTCATTATAGAAAAAACCGTTAAAAAACCTAGTGAAAACACTAGCTCAGATTGTTCTTTTATTGTTTATTTTGTGAAAAAAACTCTGTAAACATTGGTATATAAGCATTTATCAGCCGTTAAGATTTTATTAATATTATATTAAGTTATTAATAAGAATTTGATTGTTGAATTGTTTTTTTGATGTTCTTTTTGTTTTAGGCTATTTATTCTCTGCGAAAGTTTGTATATTCTCACACTATAGACAAACACAAAAAATATTTTTTGTTGTAAACCAGAATACTGTGAAACATTTCTCATGGCTATTCTTTTTTATTAACACCGGTTGTTAACGCTTACAAAAAAGTTCTAAAAAAAGAAAGGAAGAAAAACATGTTACTCACTATTTTAGCTTATGGTATGATTATCATCTTTATGTATGTAATCATGAAAAAGAAATTGTCACCGTTTACATCTTTAGTAATTATTCCTCTTATTTTTACTTTGATTGCAATTGCAACTGGAGTAGCGAGTCCGCCACCTGGTGCTGACGGTGTTGTCCCTGAAGTCAACATTGGGAATTTCGTCTTAGATGGGATTTCAACTACTTCAAAAACTGGTATTATGTTATTATTTGCCATTCTTTACTTCTCTATTATGTTGGATGCTGGTTTGTTTGACCCAATCACTAAAAAAATGATTTACTTTGCTAAAGGCGATCCAATGAAAGTCTTGATGGCTACTGCGGTAGTTGCTGCTGCTGTTTCCTTAAACGGAGATGGAACAACTACGACCTTGATTTGCTGTTCTGCGTTTATTCCCATCTACAAAAAACTTAATATGAAATTGATGAATTTAGGTGTGCTTGTTATCTTACAAAACACCATTATGAACTTATTACCTTGGGGCGGTCCAACAGCTCGTGCCATGGCTGTACTAGAAGTTGATGCCGACATTCTTTCTTATTTAGCACCTGGTATGATTTTATCTGTATTGTATGTTATCTTCTTTGTTGCTTATCGCATGGGGAAAAAAGAACGTGCTCGCTTAGGCGTGACAACTCTTACTGATAAAGAATTGGAAGAAATGACTATTGTTAACGATCCTGAGTTATTAGAAATTCGTCGTCCAAAGAATTTTGCATTCAATGGTATTTTAACGATTGTCTTAATCGGTTGGTTAGTCCTAAGTTCATTCGTTGGTCAATTAGGTTTGCCTTCGTGGATTGAAATGCCACCGTTATTATTATTCCTAGTTGGTACTTGTATCGCTTTAATGATCAACTATCCAAAATTAAAAGATCAAAGCAGCCGCATCAGTGCAAATGCTGGTGACGCTGTGCAAGTAGTTATCTTAGTTTTTGCTGCTGGCGTCTTCATGGGCTTATTCCAAGGTTCTGGTATGGCCAATGCCTTAGCAAATAGCTTTGTTAATATTATTCCAAAACAATTAGCCGGCGCTTGGGGCTTAGTGATTGCGTTCATTTCAGCACCAGGAACATTCTTTATTTCAAACGATGGTTTCTATTTCGGTGTCTTACCAGTCCTAGCAGAAGCTGGACGTTCTTATGGATTTGACAATATGTCTATGGCTTTAGCTTCCTTAATGGGGCAAGCGTTCCACTTATTAAGTCCATTAGTGGCATTTATTTACTTGCTATTACGTTTAACTGGTTTAGATATGGGCCAATGGCAAAAAGAATCAGCAAAATATGCCTTAGGAATTTTCGTTATTTTCGTTGTTACAATTGTTGCTTTAGGTCACATGCCTTTATTTATTCCACAAAATTAAACGTCGTCGCTGAAACCGTAGGAGTGCCTTTTCTCCTCGGTTTTCTTTTCATTTTGTCTTTTCTTGCGTTATATTTTCATTTTTAATATTATATTTATTATCTATAAAAATAACCTATAGGGAGGTGCCTCATATGAATCCAACGGTTGAAGCAGTAAAACGGAACTTAGATTTAACCAGCAGTAAACCTCTAAAAATTTGTACCTATGAAGCCTTTAAAAAAACCATTATTTTAGGGGATATTCCTGCAGGTGAACGGATTAACGAAAAAGAATTTTCCGAGCAATTAAACATTAGTCGGACGCCCATTCGCTTTGCTTTACAAGAATTGGTCAAAGAACAATTGGTGGAACATATACCTATGGTGGGTATCGTGGTTAAAGGGATTAGTATGAAAGATGCTTATGAAATTTATGATATTCGTAAATCTTTGGACACTTTAGCAACCATTAAAGCCATGGAACTCATGACACCAGAAGATTTTGATGAATTGGAAGCCTTACTTCTCGAAGGAGAACAATACAATAAAAATAACCAAGTAGATGACTTACTACAGAACTTTTCAGATTTTAATTCCTTTATTTATACTAAGAGTCAGATGCTACGTTTAAAAAAAATTGTGACTGATCTCCATGCTTACTTAATCTATTTCAGAGATATTGCAATTCGTGCCTCAGAACGTCGTAGTATTGCCCTAGAAGAACATTGGTTAATTTTCCGCGGAATGAAAACAAAGAATATTGACCAGATCACACTTTTAACCCATGAACATCTAAATCGTTCGCTTCAATTTATTTTGAAAGAAATGGAACGTCGACAAATTGAATAATCAAAAAAGGCCCGCAGTCGCTCGTGCAACTGCGGGCCTTTTTTCATTTTTTTTGTACGCAACCATCTGGCGTAAAGGTATAACCAATGCCCCAAACGGTCCGAAGGTAACAAGGTTCTTTCGGGTTTTCTTCTAATTTACTTCGTAAACGATTAATAAAAACCATAATCGTATTCGCATCGACATCCCCAGTACCCCAAACACTGCTGTAAATTTGTTCTTTAGAGAATACTTGCTCGGGATTCTCCAGAAAAAATTGAATTAATTGAACTTCTTTCGAAGACAATGAAATAGGTAAATCCTTTTTAAATAGTTGATAACGACCATAATCAAAACGGAAATCGCCTACCTGTAGCTCTTCTTTTTTATAAACATTCAATTGTTTTCGAATCATTCGAGCTCGATTCAACGAAGCAATCACCTGAGCCTTAAAAACATTCAAGGAAAAAGGTTTCGTTATATAACTATCCACGCCCATTTCCAAGGCTGCAATGATATCCTCTTCTTCTTTTTTGCTACTAAAAAAGATAATTGGCACTAGTGGATATTTCTCTCTAATCATTTGGACTAAGTAGTAACCATCGCTGTCATGTTCCAAGTTATCATCTAAAATGAACAAATCAAAGGTAACTCTGGACACAATATCTTTTGTTTTTTCAATTGATTCACTTTGGTAAATAAGAATACCTGTTGATTGTAATGCTTTCCAAATCAAGCGACGAACTGCTGCATCATCATCTACAACCAGTATTTTCTCCGTACGCATACCTGTTGCTCCCCCTACGTCTCTTTACAAAACTTTTTCATTTGAATTTACTACTGGAGTAATTACTGATTATCATAACATAAAAAAAGAAACGGAGACGGCTAAAAAATCATTTAACTGGGAAAGAGCCTGGAACAAAAATCACTTTGGATTTTTGTTCCAGGCTCAAAACCTGATAAACGGCGGGAACAGAACCAACTCCTTCGGAAATAAGCCGAAATTCTCCAAAAATTAAAAAGCAATTTTCGGAAATTCCTTCTTATTTCTCGGAGCTAAACGGTTCCGTCCCGACCTCTGTTTAAAAATACTTCTTAACTGGTTCAACCACTAAATACCGATAAGGTTCATCCCCTTCAGAATGGGTTTTGATTTGCTCATCTTTACTTAGCGTGTGATGAATTTGTTTTCTTTCAAAAGCCGGCATTGGTTCCAAGAAGACTGGCCGCCCAGTGCGTTTGGCTTTTTCCGCGGTGCGTTTCGCTAAACGTTCCAAAATTTCATGACGTTTTTCACGATAATTTCCGACATTCACAACAATCGATAGCTTATTGCTTGCAATGCGGTGAATAAAGACTTGCGCTAAATACTGTAACGCATTTAACACTTTTCCGTGTTTTCCAATTAAGATACCTTGTTTTTCTGTTTCTAAATGGAAGATAATATTGCCATTCTCGCGCGCTATGCGAACCATGGCAGGGGCGTTCAGTTCATTTGAAATATTCGTTAAATACATCGCTAATTCAGTAATAGCAGCTTCGTCTTCCAGATTTTCTAAAGAATGTGTTGATTCCTCTGAGAGACTAGGAATTGCTTCGGTTAATTCCTCAACTGCTTCTTCCACTGCTGTTGCTTCATCGGCAACAACAATATCTTCCACTGTTTCTTCGACCGCTTCTGTGACTTGCTCACTAATTGTTGGTTCCATTGAAATTTGGGCAAGTTTTTTTCCTAGACCTAAAAATCCTTTTTTTCCTTCGTCTAACACATCAATTGTAACATCCTCTTTGGTTAAACCAAGTGCTTGTAAGCCTTTCTGCGTTGCTTCTTCGATTGTATTTCCTTCATAAATCGGCATCTGAACGACCTCCTTTATTTTTTCTTTCCTTTTTTCTTAGGACTTTTTGCTCGTTCAAGCGCTCGCTCCCGTGCTTTGGCTTGACGTGCTGCTTCCTCCCGCTCTTTACGGATTTTGAATGGATTGTTTAATAACAATGTTTGCCCTGTTTGGAAGGCATTTGAGACCACCCAGTAAAGAGATAAACTGCTGGCTAATGAAATCCCCATAAAGAAGATCATCGCTGGCATAACGTAATTCATAATTTTCAGTGAGGCATTTGTTTCTAGTTGGCTCATACTTGAAAGATACGTACTAGCAAACGTAAAGACAGCCGCTAAAATCGGTAAAATTAAATACGGATCCGGCTTATCGAGGCTTAACCACAAGAACGTTCCTTCTTTTAACTCAGGCACGCGTGAAATGGCTTGATACAAAGCCATCATGATTGGTAGTTGAACCAACAGTGGTAAACAGCCAATGTAAGGATTCACATTATTCTCTGCATACAAACGTTGCTGTTCTTCTCGGAATAAGCGTTGTGTTTCAGGATCTTTTGAAGAATATTTTTGTTGCAAGTCCTTTAATTGCGGTTGCAACTCTTGTGTTTTACGCATACTCTTCGTTTGGAAATGCATCAACGGCAATAAAATAATCCGGATGACTAACGTAAATAGGATAATCCCAATTCCGACACTGCCGCCTAATGATAGGAACTTAATCGCTTGGGCAAAATAATAAACAATGTATCGATCCCAAATTCCTGTACTACTTTCACTTACGGGCGCGGTTCCGCAGGCGGATAAAACAAAGACTAAGGTCACTAACCCAGCCATTAATAATAAGCGCTTATACTTCTTCACTACTCAATTCCCTCTCTTACATTTAATATTTTAGCTAAATTTAACACATGTGTTAAATTAGCTTTCACTTCTTCAGACGATAACTTTTCCAATCCTGGACGTGCAATCACGATAAAATCAATTTCTGGAGAGATACGGTCTTTTAATTGAAATAAACTCGCGCGGATTTTCCGCTTCACAGCATTTCTTGTGACCGCGTTTCCAATTTTCTTCCCAACAGAAATCCCCACTCGAAAATGGGCTTGTTGTGGTTTCTCTAAAACGTACACCACGAAACGACGATTTGCACAAGATTGTTTTTTATTAAACACCTGTTGAAATTCTTTTTCTTTCTTGACACGGTAGGACTTTTTCATCGGCATCCCTTTGTTTCTATATTTTTTTACTTCTTAATAATAATAGCATATTTCCGCTCTTTTTTAGTAGCCTTTTCTATAGAATCCTGCTTTCTTTTATTGAAAACAGAAAAAGAACCCTTAGTTATCTTCACATCTTCCAAAAAATTATGGAGATAACTAAGGGTTCTTAGAAATTGACTGTTTAAAAGACCAGACCATCATTAAGCAGAAATAACTTTTCTACCTTTACGACGACGGCTTGCTAATACGCGACGGCCATTTTTAGTGCTCATACGTTTACGGAATCCGTGAACTTTTTGGCGTTTACGTTTGTTTGGTTGATACGTTCTTTTCATGCAATTACACCTCCTGAAATTGTAACTATCCATCAATATATAGACATACTTTGATAGTATAACGAGTAATAGGGTCTTTTGTCAATAAAATTTAAGAAATATTTCCTGAGAAAGATTCGTTTCAATTATCCACAAATTAAATTTTCCTGTGAGTAGCTTGTGGATAGTTTTCCACATTTTTTTCTGTTCACAGCCATTTTTCCACTAGTTTTACACAAAAAAACAGCCTGTTAAAAAGTTTTGCACAGGTGTTTTTTTAGCTGTTGATAAGTTCTTGAAACATGATTGTGTCAAGCTTAATTATTCTCAACTTTTTGTGGATAACTCATTCAACAACCACTTTCTTCCGCAAGTACCGACACCCTGTGGAAAACTTTTTTCACCCTTGTGTACTTTTTTTCCACATTGAACAATTGCTTGTGGAAAAAGTTTTAAAAAAATGCTAAAATCGACTATGCTCATTCTTTTAAGTTATCCACATTTTTTAGATAACCAAAATTTAAACATATAGGAGGTCACTGT